>CAVUKI010000005.1:0-9047 GCA_963741995.1 uncultured Acidimicrobiaceae bacterium | reverse complement strand
CCCCTTCGGGCCGCGCGAACGGCGGGCGGTGAATCAACTCGGGCTGACGCACCTGTCCTTCCGGGTGCGCGACGTGGTGGGCACGGCAGCCCGCATCGTGGAGCTGGGAGGGGCGATCGTCGAGTCGAGCCGGACCAGTATCGACTTCGGCGGGACCGCCCTCGAGTTCGTTTACTGCACCGACCCCGACGGGGTCCGCGTGGAGCTGATGGACCTCGGCGGATGATCGGGGACGGGGCCCGCAGCGGCGGTCTCGCGCCGCGCCGCCTCGTCGAGCTCGCGATCGATCCGATCCGCCCTGCGCTCGTCCATGTGCATCCAACGAAGAGCAACGGGGATCATCGGCCACAGCATGAGGGTGTCGCCGACAACCCACATGATGTCGCCTCCGACATGGAGATCGGTCACGTAGGACGGACCCCAGGTCCGGTGGGTGGCGAAGTAGGCGGGGAACAGCTCGTGGCTCGCACCGGCCAGTGACAGCCCGGTGAAGGTGTCGATCGGGATGGCCATGAAGAGGTAGAAGAACTGCAGCGCGGGATGGAGCCGGTACTTGTTGGGGTCGCTGCCGAAGATCTGGCGCCAGAACAGGTAGCCCACGAGCAAGAAGGCCAGGTGCTCGGCGTTGTGCACGCTCTCGTGCTCGAGTGTGAGGTTGTACCAGCTGGTCAGATGGCTGACCGGGATGACGACGGCGTAGAGCACGAAGGCCGTGACCGGATAGCCGAAGAGCTTGGCCACGCGCGAGCGCAGGGCTTCGGTCACGACGAGGTGCGCGGTGCCCGAGGTCGAACGCCAGGCCAGGTCGAGCGGGGAGGCGATGGCGAAGAGCGGGGCGGCCACCATGATCAGGATCAGGTGCTGGATCATGTGGTCCCAGAAGATCTCGCCGTCGTAGACGCCGATGAAGCTGAAGATGGCCACCCCGGTGCAGAAGAGCGCTCCGATCCATGCGACTGTCTTGCCGACCGACCACGGGTGGCGGGGGTGCAGGGCGTTGTTGCGCTTCACGCCCCACAGGTAGAGGACCAGGGCGACCACGATCATCGCCACGGGGACGAAATCGAACTGGGTGGAGAAGAGCTGCGAGCCCCGCAGCGGCGGGAGTCCCGTGTTGACGATCGCAGCGATCACCTCTAGACGGTACCGCCGGTGTCAGCCGTGCTGCCAAATGCGCTGCGAGATCCCTCGGGTGCCGTAGAGCGAGGCCGAGGTGAGGAGGTCCAGCTCTTCTCCGGTCAAACGCCAGCCGAGGGCCCCCGCGTTCTGCTGAGCCTGGTCCCGGTTCTTGGCCCCGGGGATGGGCACCGCCCCCTGGGCGATGAGCCAGGCCAGCGCCACCTGGCTCGGGGTCCGGTCACCGTGGGCCTCGCCGATCTGGCGCAGCAGGGCCACCACCTTGTCCACCTCCGCCATCGGGTGGGCCGAGAACGAGCGTCCGCGTGGAGGCGGATTGGACGCCGAGTACTTGCCGGTCAGGCGTCCCTGCCCGATGGGCGAGTAGGCCAACGGCACCACGCCGAGGTCTTTGCAGGTGCTGATGAGCCCGACGCGGAGCGGCATGGTGCGCAGGAGGGAGAACTCGATCTGGTTGCTGGCCAACCTGAGGTCGCGTTTGCGCAGAGCGGCATCGATGGACTTGGTCTCCTTGGCCGAGTAGTTCGAGACGCCGACCGCGCGCACGATGCCCTCGGCATGCGCGGTGGCCAGTGCCTCAGCCAATGCGTCGTGCGAGCGCAGCGAGACCGGCCCGTGAATTTGGTAGAGGTCGATCGCGTCGATCCCCAACCGCTCGCGTGACTTACGGGCCGCCGACAGCAGCGCGGCGCGCACGTTCACCTTCCACGGGCTCGGCATGAACTTGGTCGCAATGACCACCCGGTTGCGCACGCCGGGGTCGGCGGCGAGCAGGCGGCCGATGATGCGCTCGCTCTCGCCGCCTCCGTAGATCTCGGCGGTGTCGAAGAGGACGACGCCAGCGGCAATGCTCGCCTCCCACGCCTCGCGAATGCTCGACTCCGTCAGGGACTGGTCGTAGCCGCCCATGCCCCAGGTTCCCTTGTCGCCCCAGGCCCACGTGCCCACGCCCAAGGGAGGGATGGCGACATCCGTGCCGGCGAGCTGCATGCGATCGCCGGCCTGCGGTGGCGAGGCGTCGCTCACTGCGCCACCCGGGACGTCGCGGCCCACGCCAGATGCGCCTCGACGGCCGCCCGCCACTCGGACGCATGTGTCAATTGCGGAGAGTGGTACGCCCCCGGAATGACCGTCAGCCGTCCGTTCGCCACCTCGCGGGCCAACTCCGGTGCCTGGTCGACCAGCGGATGGTCGTGCTCGCCCGCAATGACCGTGGTCGGGCAGGCGATGGAGGGGAGCCTGGCCCGCAGTGAGGCGTCGTCTTCCGCGGCATCACCCATCAGCGCCTCGCCCAGGGCCTTCACCGCATACGGGTCCATGCCGACGAAGACAGCCTCCTTCTCCTGGCGCCACTGGGCCGGCGTGTGCGCCTCGATCAGAGCGTCCTCGGGGCCACCCGTGCTGAGCGTCGTGGGCATGCCACCTGACGGGTCGAACGAGTCGATGAACCCGTGGACGAGGGTGCGGATCTCCTCGTCGGGCGGCAGGAAGGACCACGCACTGGTGTCCATGAGGATCAACGAACGCACGAGGTCAGGCCGGGCCAGTACAACGCCCATGACCACCCGGCCACCCATGGAGTGCCCCAGCAGATCGACGGGTCCCTCCCCCACGGTTCCCAAAAAGGCGGCGAGGTCGGCTGCGAGCTGATCGATGGTGTAGCCCTCGAGGTGCCCCGTCTTCGTGGAGTGGCCGTGTCCCCGCTGGTCGAGCGTGACCACACGCCGGTCAACCGCCAGCGAGTCGACCACCAGCGAGAAGTCGAGGGCGGATCCGGTGTAGCCATGACAGAGCACGAGGGTCGGGGTCCCGGCGGGGCTGCCCCCCCGTTCGGACCATGCCAGGTCGACGCCGTTTCCATGGAAGATCTCGGCCGGAGCCGCTGTCGGAATCATCGTCCTTGTCTAGCTGCTCGTCCGGTTCGTTCGCTCGGGCAGCGTGCCCGTTCCCGCTAGCCCGAGTCCGTCGAGAGGGTCTGGAGGGCCGCGGCCGGCGCGGGCGATGTCTCGGTGTGCACGGAGGCTACGGGGGACCCGGGCGTCACGCTGACGTTGGTGCAGGCGCGGGCCTGGTTCCACGCCGCCAGCGCCGCGGTGGCGGCGTCGCCGGAGAGCGGCTGGGGCAGATCGTCGACGATCACGGCCGGTCGCCATGTCACCTGGTCGATGCGCCGGCCGGTCGCAGTGACGACCAGCGAGCCGCTGGCGTTCTCGGGGGCGCGTTGTCGTAGAAGGCGAAGTTGCCGAGGCCGTAGTCGACGTAGGCCGAGCCGAGGTAGCCGCCACCGAGCAGGACGTGCGCATGCGTTCCCACAATGATGTCGGCACCCGCCTGCACCAGCACCTGGGCCAGTGGCTCCTGCAGGGGATTGGGGCACGCATCGAGCTCGGTCCCCCAGTGCAGGTACACGATCACGGTGTCAGCGGTCTTGCGCGCCGCCTCCACGGCGGCAACGAGGTCGTTCACGTCATAGGCGGAAGCAAGCCCGGGCTGGGTGGCGGTCGCCGTCCAGGCCGTCTGCAGGTCGGAGTCGATGACCTGGGTGGCGGCGATGATGGCGATGTGTTCACCGTGGAGAGTGGCGGTGTACGGGGTGAATGCCTGCGCCGCGTTCTGGCCGATGCCGAGGATGGTGTAGCCCGTCTGGGCCCGCGTGGCCAGGGCCATCTGCAACCCGGCCGGCCCGCAGTCCTCGCCGTGGTTGTTGGCCTCCGTGATCAGCGACACACCGGCGCCCTGGAAGGCGCTCACGGCGGACGCCGGCGCAGAGAAGACGTACTGCTTGTCTTGCGGTTGTGGGCAGGTGCCGTTCGTCAGCGTGGACTCGAGGTTCACCATGGAGAGGTCGACCCCAGAAAGGAGGGCAGGTACCGTCGGCCCAAGGGCATCGGTCGGATCAGCGGCCAACCGATCCCCGAGGTTGGTCCCGGCCGGGAAGTGCACATCCCCGCCGAAGGCGAAGGTGACGGACCGGCCGTCGCCATCCCAGTCCGGATCGAGACGGGGGTTCCCGGCGTGCGGCGGCGGGGGCTCGTGACGGTGACCCCCTCCCGAATGGCTCTGTCCGGCGGCCGTCGGCTGCCCGCTTCCCCGGCTCAGCACGAGCACGAGGACCAGGGCCAGCACGATGAGACCCACGGCCCAGAAGCCACGATTGCGCTTGACCCGCCGCGAAGTCAGCCCGGGGACCTCAGCCGGCCCCGCCGGCGCGTCCGCCCGCGGCACGGGGCGTGTAAGCAGGTCGGACGGTGACGTGCCGCCACTTTAGGCACGGAGCACAAACGGGACCTCATACCGTTCGGATCACCGGAGAAAGTGGAAGATCCGGCAATCGGCGACGGTGCCGCCTCGGTCAGTGCGCGTGCGGCATGCAGAGATCGTCGTACTCGGCGATGACGATCTCACCGGCCTCAGGCCCACAGGCCGGGCAGGCCGGATCCCGGCGCACCTTGAAGGTCCGGAACGACTCTTCGAGCGCGTCGTAGGCCAGCAGGCGCCCGATCAGCGGGTCGCCCAGCCCGAGGAGCACCTTGATGGTTTCGACGGCCTGAATCGACCCGATGATGCCAGGCAGCACGCCCAGCACTCCGGCCTCCGAGCACGACGGTGCCAGCTCAGCCGGCGGCGGCTCGGGGATGAGACAGCGGTAGCAGGGACCGTTGTAGGGGTCGAAGACCGTGGCCTGCCCCTCGAAGCGGAAGATGGAGCCGTGGATCACGGGGATCCGCTTGAGCAGCGAAGCGTCGTTCACGAGGTAGCGGGTGGGGAAGTTGTCCGTCCCGTCGACGATGGCGTCGTACCCGTCGATGATGTCGAGGATGTTGTCCGCGCCGAGCCGTACGTCGTAGGTGACCACATTCACGTCCGGGTTCAGCGCCGTCAGCGTCTTCTTCGCCGAGTCGACCTTGCGGTCGCCGATCCGGTCCATGTTGTGCAGGATCTGACGCTGCAGGTTGGACTCATCGACGACGTCCATGTCGATGACGCCGAGTGTCCCGACACCGGCCGCGGCCAGGTAGAGGGCCGCCGGCGATCCCAGACCGCCCGCGCCCAGCAGGAGGACCTTTGATCCGAGCAGCTTCAGCTGGCCGACCTCGCCCACCTCGGGCAGGAGGAGGTGGCGCTGGTAGCGGTTGCGCTGGGCCGGCGTGAGGGTCTGCGGCGCCGCCCAGGGACGGTCGTCGTCCTTCCACTTGTTGAAGCCGCCGATCATGGACTGCACGTCGGTGTAGCCGAGGTCGCCCATGGTCTTGGCGGCGAACGCTGACCGGACACCCCCGGCGCAGTAGACGACGATCGGAGCCGCCTTGTCAGGCAGCTTCCCCTCAACCTGGAACTCGAGGTGGCCCCGGGGCAGGTGGACGGCATTGGGCAGGGCGCCTTGTTCGTATTCGTCGGGCTCCCGCACATCGAGGAAGGTCACGCCGCCGCCTTCAAGCAGGGCTTGCGCGTCGGCCTGGTCCACCTCGCGGATGGACTTCTTGGCCTCGTTCAGCAGGTCTCGGGGAGTAGGCACGCTCAAACCTCCGGGTCGCACCAGGCCGTTCCTAGGGCGGCATCAAACTGTAAAACACTACCAGCGGGGTCAACATTCCCGCCGAGCGCTTCTGGGGCGTATGCAGGACATCGTGACGAGGAGACCCGTGTGCGGAAAGGTCTTCGGGGCCATCTGATGGCCTCGGCGTCGGCGCCCAACTCCGGGCCAGCGCGGCCCTCCGGCTCGTACAGGAAGACTCCCGTGGACTTTGACGCGTCACGAACCGGGTGATGGCCGAGGAACCCTCGTTTACGAAGACATCGACTCGGCACGGCCCACGCGGATGGCCGGCCTGTGCGGCCCTGCCTCCGCATTCGGACTCGTGGTCGCGCCATCCGGGGGCCGTAATGAAGCGCTGACCTTTCGTGTTCGCTTCGCGGCGAGCACACCCTGGCCGCTCCCAGCGGAGTGCGAGACTGCACCACCATGGAGTTGGACGAAGCGATTCGCCGGCGCGCCATGGTGCGCAGTTTCTCTTCGGACCGGGTCGAGCCGGCCGTCGTCGACCACATCCTCTCCGGGGCACTGCGATCCCCGACGGCCGGCAACAGCCAGGGCACCTGCTGGGTCGTCCTGGAGGGGCCGGAACAGACGGCGGTCTACTTCGAAACCACCACGGACGAGGAATGGCGCCGGCGCAGCCTCCGTTCGGAGGGCCTACGGCGGGCCCCTGTGATCCTGTTGGCGTACTCGTCGCCCCACCTGTACCTCGACCGCTACAGCGAAGAGGACAAATCCCGTTCCGGGCTCGGGGAGGGGGTCGATCGTTGGCCCGTCCCCTACTGGACGGGCGACGCTGCCTTCGGAGTCATGACCACCCTTCTCGAGCGCGGTGGATGCCGGCCTCGGGGCGTGCATCCTCGGGACCTTCCGCGGCGAGGCCGAGCTGGGCTCGAGGCTCGGCGTACCCGACGAATGGCGCCTGTTCTGTGCAGTGGCTCTGGGCCATCCCGACGGCAACGACCACCGCTCCCCGTCGCTCGACCGGCCCCGACCACCGGCGGCGCAGCGGATCCACCGGGGCCGCTGGTGATGACGCATGTCGGGTCGCCTCTCGTGCCAGAGTTACCGGGCTCCGGCATCACTCCAGGGTGGTCGCGACCGGTGTCAAATCCGCATATGAAACCCGCGACTCACACGGCACGTGCGACCATCAGCCGTCCGGTCGGCGACGCAGGGCGGAGAGGTGCGGCCAAAGGCCGCCTGCCGTGACCCCGCCGCTGTCGACGCTCTCCCGGAGCTCCGACGAGATCGGTGAGGAGGAGGCAAGCCCCCTCCTCGATGAAGACCGCGCTCCCCGCACTTCGGCCCGGCCGCGCCGCTCATGGCCCTCGTGGCTCCTCGGGCTCGTCTCGTATCTCCCGCTCGCCGCCCTCGGCTTCTGGCCCGTGTGGACGCATTGGTCGTCGCAATTGAACGGGTGCAACTGCTGGGATCAGGTCCTCCTCGAATGGTTCATCCATTGGACGCCCTCGGCGGTGGCCCACGGGCACTCCGTTCTCGTGACCAACTACCTCGACGCGCCGGGCGGCATCAACGTGATGTGGAATACGTCGCTCCTCACCCTGGGCTCCCTCGCCGCGCCTCTCACGCAGACCATCGGCGTCGTGCACACCATGGCTGTCCTGTTGGCCCTGTCCTTCGCGCTGTCGGCCAGCAGCATGTTCGTCCTTCTCCGCCGCTGGACGACGTGGCTGCCGGCGGCATGGCTGGGCGGTCTCGTCTACGGCTTTTCTTCCTTCGCTCTCCAAGAAGCGACATCGGGCCGCATCACCTACGTGTTCGCCGTCGCTCCGCCGCTGATCGTCTTGGTCATCGACAAGCTGATCAAGCAGGAGTGGCCACCCCTCGTCGGAGGCTCGGTCATTGGGCTTCTCGCGGCGTTCCAGCTCTTCGTCTCCGAGGAGATCCTGTCGATTATCTCCTTCTTCCTGGCCTTGTCATTTGTCGTTCTCGCGATCTTCTACCGACGCCAGATTGCGCAACGCGCCGCCGACGTCCTCCGGATGGTCGGGGCCGCGGTGGTCACCTTCGCGGTGCTTTCCGCCTACCCGCTGTTCGTCCAATTCTTCGGAGCAGATCGCATCACAGGTCCACCCCAGTCGCACGCGCAGTTGGCGCACTTCAGCTCCGACGCAGCGAGCCTCATCACCCCGGGGGTGACACAGTGGGCCGATTACGGCTGGACCGCTCGGATCTCGAGCGCATTCACGGCCGCAAGTGCGGGCGAGGTCACGTTCTACGTCGGCCTACCGCTCCTCCTCCTGCTGGTCGGGACGGTGGTGCTGCTCCGCAAGCGCATCCTCGTCCGGATCTTCGCGCCCATCGCCCTGCTGAGCTTCTGGTGCTCCATGGGCCCTGAGCTCTTGGCCGACAATCATCGCATCGGGGTTCCCGGGGTCGACGCGGTGCTGGTGCACCTGCCGATTCTCGGGGACATCGTCCCCTCGCGCTTTGCCATCGTTTTCTGGTTCGCCGTCGCCGTGCTCTTCGGCGTCGCGCTCGATGAGGGGCGTCAGTGGCTGCAGGGTCGTGTCGAGCGCACCGTCGTGAGGCGGCGGGCCACACAAGGACCACAACCGCAGTCACGGGCGGACCGGAGCCGGACCCGCGTGCTCGCCATGCGCGTTGCCTCCCTGGGCTCTCTGATCATCGGCGTCGGTGTCCTGATCCCCCTCATCCCCGCGTGGCCCTACGCCAACGTGCCCGCGGACGTCCCGAGTTTCTTCACCAGCGACGACGTGCGGCAGATCCCCGATGGTTCTCTCGTCGCCACCTATCCCTATGCCCTGACCGCCACGGCCTGGCCGATGCTGTGGCAGGCCGACTCGAACATGCGCTTCAGGATGCTCGGCGGCTACGCCATCGGTCCGGGCGCCGGTGGCGAGGGGACGTTCTTCGCGGATCCGAACCCGGTGTTGTACTGCCTGAACGGCATTTATGCGACCGGGACCGCGCCGAACTCCCTGTGCGCTCCCGGGTATCTGGCGGAGTCAATGCGCCGGCTGGGCGTGACCAGCGTCGTCGCCGGTGCCAATCAGAGCAATGTGGCCACGGCGGTGAGAGTCATGAGCGCGGCGCTCGGGGCCAGGCCGCGCCAGGTCGGCGGGGTCTGGCTCTGGCGGTGCACGAAGGCACGTGGGAGTCCAGGCTGCCGGTGGACCTGAGGACCCGGGCGGCGCCGCCGCCCCCAAGCGTGAACCTGTCGGCGTCCCGGGTCGTATGAGAAGATGTCCCGGACGTGATTGACGGATCGCGACCAACCCTGGCGAGAAAGGTCCCGAACCCGAGATTGGACTCCCATCCCGATCGCTCGAGCGCCCCGTGACGAGCGAGGACGCACCCGACGAAACGCCTACGGCGCAGACCGGAC
>CAVUKI010000004.1:0-104426 GCA_963741995.1 uncultured Acidimicrobiaceae bacterium | reverse complement strand
ATTCGACCATCAACACTCCGGGGAGGGTGGGCCGGCCCGGGAAGTGACCCCCGAAGAACGCCTCCTCACCGGTCAGCTCCCATCGCCCGCCGCGCCGAGACGCCCGGCTCGACCGCAGTGAGCTCGGTGACGAACAAAAAGGGTGGCCGATGCGGTAGGACGTCGTCGGGACGGGGAAGCTCCGTCATTGGAGCCCACGCAGCTCTCACTCGTGCCCGCGCCTTGGCCGGCTTTCTTGGCGGGCGTTTCTTGGCCGGCACCTTCTTGGCTTTGCCGGCCTTTTTCGCCGGGGCCTTCTTCGGTGCCTTCTTCCGCTTTCTTGGCCGCCGCCCCGGCTTCTTGGCCGCCTTCTTCGCCGGCGTGCTGCCTTCTTCGCTGCCGCCTTCTTGCTCGCGGCCTTCTTGGTCGCCGCCTTCTTGGCGGACGGGGCCGCCTTCGTGGCAGGCGCACTCTTGGACGTCGGTGCGGCCTTCTTCTCCGGCCCCTCCGGTCGCCCGCCGCTCGCCACGGAATCGCCAGTTCGGCCACCCGGCGGGCGGCGCCAACCCCGCCGCACGAACCCGCGCACCTCCCCTTTCTTTCAGCACCTGGCGGGCCTTCGTCGGAGGCGGCGTCCCCATGGCGGTCAACGGGATGTAGCAGTGCAGAGCACCGCCGCCCGGCAGCGGAACGTCGACCATCGCCCCGTGCGACGTGAACGACACCACTTCACCCTGAATGGTGCTCCCGACCGGGAAGGCCGCCACGAAATTGATGAAGGTCAGC
The DNA here is from genome assembly GCA_963741995.1 of uncultured Acidimicrobiaceae bacterium. Classification (GTDB taxonomy): domain Bacteria; phylum Actinomycetota; class Acidimicrobiia; order Acidimicrobiales; family RAAP-2; genus Bog-473. The sequence goes on along the minus strand of CAVUKI010000004.1, from coordinate 103,661 downwards.
GGCTCGTTCACCGCGGGCGGCGGTGTCGGCCGTTGCTTCTGGTGCCGCCCCCCGTCATGGCCCGCGGTGCGCCGACTTTTGTCTGGGCGCGCCTTGCCGTCTCGGCCCTTGACGGGCGCGTCCCTCTTGACCTTGGCCCGCTTCTCCGGCGCCGCCTTCTTGGCCGCTGCGCTTCTTGGCGGCGCCCCGGGACTTCTCGGGCGCCGGCGGTGCAGCGCCTCCTCGACCGCCTCGTCAATGGCGCTCGAGAACACCGGGTTGACCTTGGCCCGGCCCGGGGGCGGCGCCGTGGGCGTGATCGGCCACGAGGTGTCGACCGGGGGCGCCTGGATCGTGGCGCTCTTCCGTGCCTTGGACGACCTCTTGGCTGCCTTCTTGGCCGCCTTGGCCAGCTCGGCCGCCTTGGCGGGGGCCGATTCGGGGTCCTTCTTCGCCCTGGCCTCGGCGGTGGCGGCGCGGCTCTTGGGCCCGCGGATCGGCAGCCGGGGCGTGAAGATCCACCCCACGCCGGGCACCGGCTTGCCGCCGATCAGCCGCCCGTCGTCGAAGAGCCATGGATGCTCCCCGTGGAACTCCTGGAAGGAGTCGTTCGACAGAACGGTGGCGCCGGTGCGTTCGGCGATGCGCAACACGAACGCATCGCCCGCGGCCGATGGCGCCCGCCGGCGGCGAGATCATCTCGCCGTTGAGCATGGCCTGGCGCACCTCTTCGCGCTCGGCGTCCTCCACCCGGTGCTCGAAGGTGGCGTCGACGACGACGATGATGCTGGCGTCGGGGTCCTCGGAGGCGTACGCGCGCACCGCCTCGTCGAGTTGCTTGAGGCTGGGGAGCGTTCGTCCTTCGGTGGCCAGGTTCGACCCGTCCACCACGACGTGGTGCGTTTCAGCCAATGGCACGTCGCAACAGATCGGCCTGCTCCAACTGGTGCAGGGCGGCGCTCCCGATGGCGGGGCTGGCCGATTCGGGCCGGCTCACGTGGCGGAGCCGCAGGCGCTCGGGCAGGCAGGCGTGGAGTCGGGCGTGCACGAAGGACCAGGCTCCCATGTTCTCGGGCTCCTCCTGGAGCCACACCACCTCGGAGGCCTCGCCGTAGCGCTCGAAGACCGCCGTCAGGAGCGGCAGGGGCCACGGATAGAGCTGCTCGACCCGCACCACGGCCACCCCGGACGCCTCGGCGGGCTCGAGCTCGGCCCGGTGCTGAGCGCCTCATGGGCGATCTTCCCGCTGCACAGCACGATGCGGCGGACCGTCGAGGGATCCTCGATCGACGCGTCGTCGATCACATGCTGGAAGGAGCCGGTCTCCAGTTCGGCGAAGGTCGAGCGGGAGGCATGGGCCCGCAGCATCGACTTGGGGGTGACCACGACGAGCGGCCGCTTCGGGGTGGCCTTCGCCTGTGAGCGCAGCAGGTGGAAGTACTGCGCCGATGTCGAAGGGATCGTCACCCGCAGGTTGCCCCGCGCCGACAGCGACAGGAACCGCTCGAAGCGCGCCGACGAGTGCTCGGGGCCCTGCCCCTCGTAGCCGTGGGGGAGCAACAGGACGAGGCCGGCGAACTGGCCCCACTTGTTCTCGGCCGCCACCATGAAGTTGTCGATGATGATCTGGGCGCCGTTGGCGAAGTCGCCGAATTGCGCCTCCCAGGCCACCAAGGCCTCCGGCGCCTCGACGGAGTAGCCGTACTCGAAGCCCACGGCCGCGTACTCCGAGAGCAGCGAGTCGCGCACGGTGAAGTTGCCCATCGGCTCGGACGGCTCCAGCGCGTCTGCGCCGATGCGGTGCAGGCCGTCGCGGATGTGCGCCAGGGGGACGAACTCCTCGCCGTTGGAGTAGTCGACCAGGACGGCGTGGCGGTGGCTGAAGGTGCCTCGGCGGGTGTCCTGGCCGGTCAGGCGGACGTTGACGCCCTCGTACATGAGCGAGCCGATGGCGAGCGCCTCCGCCAGGGCCCAGTCGACCTGCCCGCTGGCCACGAGCTGGTCGCGCTGGACGAACTGGCGCTCCAGCTTCGGGTGGATCATGAAGCCGTCCGGCACCGATCGCACCACGGAGGACAAGGCCCGCAATACGTCCGGCGCGACGCCCGTCTCCGGCGACGGCGTGTCGCCGAGGCCCGGTTCGGGCACGGGCAGCTCGGTCGGGGCCAGCGATGGCTCGCCCCGCACCTCGTCGAGGACGACCTGCAGGCTGGCGTTGAAGTCGTCGAGGGCTGACTCCGCCTCTTCGAGGGTGATGTCGCCCCGGCGTACCAGCGACTCCGTATAGAGCTTGCGCACCGAGCGCTTGGCCTCAATGCGCTGGTACATGAGCGGCTGGGTGTAGCTGGGGTCGTCCCCCTCGTTATGCCCGTGCTTGCGGTAGCAGACGAGGTCGATGACGACGTCCTTGTGGAAGGTCTGGCGGAAGGTGAAGGCCAGCCGCGCCGCCCGCACACACGCCTCGGGGTCGTCACCGTTCACGTGGAAGATCGGTGCCTGCACCATTTTCGCCACGTCGGTCGGGTACACCGAGGTGCGGGCCGACGCCGGCGCCGTGGTGAAACCGAGCTGGTTGTTGATCACCACGTGCACGGTGCCGCCAGTGCGGTAGCCGGAGAGACCGGACAGGTTGAGTGTCTCGGCCACGACGCCCTGACCGGCGAAGGCCGCGTCGCCGTGGACGAGGACGGACATGCACGGGAACCCATCGACACCGTCGGCGGCCGCGGCGGGCGTGCCGTCGGTGGGCGGGGAGATCCTGTCCTGCTTCGCCCGCGTCATGCCCTCCACGACCGGGTCCACCGCCTCGAGGTGCGAGGGGTTGGAGGCCAAGGTGATGGGGAGCTCCTCTCCCGCAGCTGCCGTGGAACACGCCGCGGGCACCCTTGTGGTACTTCACGTCCCCCGAGCCCTGCACCGACTCGGGGTCGAGGTTGCCCTCGAACTCCTCGAAGATCTCTCGGTACGACTTGCCCACGATGTTGGCCAGCACGTTGAGGCGGCCGCGATGGGCCATGCCCATCACGACCTCGGCCACGCCCGAGCCGGCGGCGGCGTCGAGCAGCGCGTCGAGCAGGACGATGGTCGACTCCGCGCCTTCGAGGCCGAACCGCTTCTGCCCGACATAGCGGGTGTGGAGGAAGCGCTCGAACACCTCGGCGGCGTTGAGCCGTCCGAGGATGTGCCGCTGCTCCTCCAGGTTGAGGGTCGTCGGCTGGCCCTCGACGTGCTGCTGGATCCAGCGCTTCTGCTCGGGATCCTGAATGTGCATGTACTCGATGGCGAGCGTCCGGCAGTAGGCGTCGCGAAGCACGTGGAGGATCTCGTCGAGCGTGGCGACGTCGCGCCCGGCCAGGCCGTCGGCGACGAACTGGCGCGGCAGGTCCCAGATGGTGAGCCCGTAGGTCAGCGGGTCGAGCTCGGGGTGGATGTGCGGGGGCTCCGCGTCGAGCGGGTCGAGGTGGGCGATGAGGTGGCCCCGCACCCGGTACATGTTGATGAGGGTCTGCACGTGCACCTGCTTGACCAGGCGCTGGTGCTCCCCCTCTTCGCTCCCGGCGCCGGCGTTGCTGTCGACCTGCCAGCGGACGGGCTCGTACGGCACGCCCATCGACTCGAACAGGTCGTCGTAGAACCCGTCGGCACCGGTGATGAGGGCGGCCACCCGGCCGAGGAACAGGCCCGACTCGGCCCCCTGAATGATGCGATGGTCGTAGGTGGACGTGAGCGTGACCACCTTGCCCAGGCCCAGCTGGGCCAGCACGCGAGGGTCGGCCGCCTCGAACCCGGCCGGATAGCCGAGCGCCCCGACGCCGATGATGGCGCCCTGACCGGGCATCAGGCGCGGCACGGACTGCACCGTGCCGAGCGTCCCCGGGTTGGTCAGGGACACGGTCGTCCCGGCGAAGTCGTCGGGGCCGATCTTGTTCGTGTGGATCTTGCGGACGAGGTCCTCGTAGGCCAGGACGAAGGAGCGGAAGTCGAGCGTGTCGGCGTCCTTGATGCACGGCACGAGCAGCGTGCGGCTCCCGTCGCTCTTCTCCTGGTCGACCGCCAGGCCCAGCCCCACGTGCTTGTGGTGGATGACGCCCGGCTTGCCGTCCTCGACTCGGCACGAAGGCCGAGTTCAGTGCGGGCACGTCGTGCAGGGCGCGGACGACGGCGTACCCGATGATGTGCGTGAAGCTGACCTTCGCTCCCGTGGTCCGGGCCAGCTGGTTGTTCAGGATCAGGCGGTTGACCTCGAGGAGCCGGGCCGGCACCGTCCGCACGCTCGTCGCCGTGGGCACGGCCAGGCTGGCTTCCATGTTGGCCACGATCCGCGAGGCCGCACCGCGCAGCGGGGTGGCCTCCTCCTTGCCTGCCGTCGCGCGGGGCGGAGCCGGCGCGGCCGCTGTCGGACGGGCGGCCCCGGTCCTGGCTCCGGATGACGGCCAGCCCGCTGGCTGAGCCTGGGTCTGGGGTTGCGGCGCGGGGACGGGAGCGGGCCGGTAGTCGGCGAAGAACTCCCGCCAGCTCTCGCTGACCGAGTCGGGATCGGCCAGGAAGCGGTCGTACATATCGTCGACCAGCCAGGCATTGGGGCCGAACGAGCCCCCTGCGCTGCCGAACTGGGTCATGAGCCAACCCTACCGGCGGCGATCGGGTCTCATGGGCAGGCCAGGTAGCGTCTGCCCTGCCCATGACCTATCCGGCCGCACTCCACTTCACCACGCGGCCGGCCTCCGCACCCGGTGCGGGCACGGTCGTGTTCGTCCACGGATCGCTCGACCGGGGTGACAGCTTCCGGCTGGCCATGCGCCGGCTCCCCGAGTTCGCCACCCTGGCCTACGACCGGCGGGGCTACCAGGGCTCCCGGGACGGCGGGGTCGTGGATCTCGGGGGCCACATCGACGACCTGCTGGCCATCGCCGACGAGGCGCGGCCCGAGGCGGCGGGGCCCGGTGGTGGCCATCGGGCACAGCCTGGGAGGCAACGTCGTGGTCGGCGCCGCGCTGGCGTCCCCCGGGCCTTCGACTCCATCGGGGCTTTCGAGCCGCCCATGCCGTGGTTGGGCTTCCGCCGACAGCGAGGGGTCCCGTGGCCCCCCTTGTCCGACGATCCCGGGCGAGGAGGCCGAGCGCTTCTTCAGCCGGATGGTGGGCGAGGGCGCCTGGGCCCGACTCACCGAGGAGGGCCGGGCGCAGCGACGGGCCGACGGCCCGGCGCTGGTGGCCGACCTGCGGAGCATGCGGGGCGAGGGTCCCCCCTTCGACGTCACCGCGCTCGACGTGCCCGCGGTGTTCGGCCGGGGCGGCCCGGCGTCGGCGGCCCACCACCGCCGCACCGTCGAATGGCTGGGCAACCAACGTCCCCGGCGCGCGTCCTCTACGAGATCGCCAATGCGCAGCACGGCGCGCACCTGTCGCACCCCGACCACTTCGCCACGATGACGCGCCTCGTGGTGGAGCGGGCGGGAGACGCCGGTCGGCTGATCAGGCCGAAGAGAAGGGCGGCAGCCCGCCGTCGCTCACGGCGTCCTGAGTGGCGTGGTGCGGGTGCTTCAGGCGGCGCGACAGCATCTCGTCGTACTCGACTCCCTTGCCCTCGCTCTTCATCCCGGTGATCAACGGCGAGTTCGACAAGAACACCACGCCCATGAACATCACGAGGAGCGAGAGGGCCTCGAGCGGGCCGTAAGGGCCCGACGTGCGCAGGGAATCGCCGAACAGGGCGATGCCCATGCAGATGCTGGCGAGCGGATCGACCAAGACCAGCGTCGACTGCGAGGCGGCAAGCGGACCGGCGTGGAAGGCGTTCTGCGTCAGGAAGAGGCCGAGCAGGCCGAAGGCGATGACGCCGTAGGTCTGCCAGTGCACGAACAAGGTCACCCAGTTGTTCGCCGCGTAGTCACTGACCACTTTGATCAGCGCAGCCGTGAACGCATAGGAGATGGCCGCCGCGGTGCCGAACATGGCGGCCTTCCACCAGCGCGGGCCGTAGCGGGTGGCCACCACGGCGACGATGATCAAGGCGGTTGCGCTCCCACCGACCACGATCCAGCCGAGGTTGGTGGGCACCTGCTCCCCGCCGCCCGGGTCGGCGAAGAACAGGAAGCCGGAGAGCCCGAAGGCGATGGCGCCGGCGCCGACCCATTCGCGGATGGAGATGGAGAAACGGAAGTAGGTCCCGAGGATGAAAACGAGGAACAGCAATTCCATGGTCAGGATCGGCTGCACCACGGAGAGCCGCCCGATGTGCAGTGCGAAGGCCTGCAGCAAAAACGCGCAGATCATGAAACCGAAACCCAGCAGCCACACACCCCGACGGATGGCGTGCGCCATCAGGCTCAGGCGCATGGTCGACTCCTCAGGGGCGTCTTCGACGCCCATGCGTTGGAACACGCTGGTCAGCGCATTCGAGAGTGCCGCGAGTACGGCAAGGACATAGACCATCGCCTCGCTCCGAATTTAGTGGTCAGATTCACAGATCACGCAGGAGCTCTCAGCTCGCACTCAGGTTCTATCTGACGCGTCAGATTTCCCGTGCGCGCAGGAATGATGTGCAAACGGCCGTTGCGCACCGGATCGGGACCTTCCTCGCGCACGTTTCCGCAGGATTTCCTTGGACGTTGACCGAAAAAAATGTGGCAATTGCGTTACATTTACGATCATCTTCCGACATTGACAGTGGGCATTGAGGTACCGGGCAGTGCGGAAGGCGCGGTAGTCGGCCGTCACCGGGGCGACCGACGAGCAAGGGAGCACAATGGGACTGAAGGGGTACGTGAAGCGGTCGGCATTCGCCGCCATGGCAGCAGCGGCGTTGTCCGTGTCGATCGTCGCCGTGGCGCCGGCAGTGAGTGGCGCGGCGACGAAGGCGTCATCGTCAGGTGGGACGGCCACCATGGCGCTCGACGAGAACCTGGCCGGGTTCAACATCAACACCTCGGCCGCTTCGGAGTTCGTCCTGCAGGAGATCATGAACATGGTGTGGCCGCAGGCCTTCATCGTGAACAACAAGCTCCAGCCGGTCCTGAACAACCAGCTCCTCGAGAGCGCATCCGTCACGGGCAGCAGCCCGCAGACCGTCGTGTACAAGATCAACCCCAAGGCCGTGTGGTCCGACGGCACGCCGATCACGGCGGACGACTTCATCTACAACTGGCAGGCGCAGAGCGGGAACCCGGCCTACACCGACGTCGGCGGACAGCCCTACGACGACGCCTCGACCTCCGGCTACAACCAGATCACATCCGTCGTCGGCTCCGCTCCCTCCGGTGGCGCAGCGTGCGCCCCGGGCAGCACGGCCGACCGCAACGCTGGCCTCTGCCCGAACGGCCGCACCGTCACCGTGACCTTCAAGCCGTCCTTCGCCGACTGGCGCTCCCTCTACACGGACATCGTCCCGGCCCACATTGCGCGGACCGTCGGCTGGAACACCGGCTTCACCGGCCCGACCCAGGCCATCTCGGGCAGCTGGTACACGATCACCAGCTACAACGCGAACCAGTCGGTGGTCCTCACCCGGAACCCGTCCTACTGGGGCACGCCGGGCAAGCTGAACAAGATCGTCTTCCAGTTCTTCTCGGACGACAGCCAGCTGGTGCCCGCTCTCCAGAACAAGGAGATCAACATCTTCAACCCGACCTCGACGTGAACCTCTCGATCGTGCAGACGGCCAACCAGGTGCCGAACACGACGAAGGTGACCCTGCCGGGGCTCGAGTTCGAGCACTTCGACTTCAACCAGGCCGACCCGTACCTGGCCAAGCTCCAGGTCCGTGAGGCCATCGCCCACGGCGTGGACCGCCAGTGCATCATCACCCGGACCGTGGGTGAGATCGAGAAGGGCATCACGCCTCTGGGCAGCCGGATGCTGGTGTCGACGCAGAAGGGCTACAAGGGCACGAGTTACGCCTTCAGCCCGTCAGCAGTCGATCAACCTCCTGAAGGAGGCCGGCTTCAAGAAGGCCTCGGACGGCTACTTCCAGCCCAACTACGGCCCGCAGAAGGGCAAGGACCTGACCTTCACGATCCAGTCGACGTCGGGCAACAGCATCCGCGCCCAGACCGAGGAGCTGTTCCAGGCCCAGATGAAGGCGATCGGGATCAAGATCAACATCCAGAACTACGACGCCAATACCTTCTTCGGGACCAACCTCCCGAACGGCACGTTCCAGATCGCCGAGTTCGCCTGGGTGACGCACACCGTTCGTCTCGGGGAACCAGCCCATCTACTGCTCCTACACTAACTGGCAGCAAATGCGACGAGAACTGGAACCACTCCGCCAACGCCGACACGGACAAGCTGATGGCCTCCGGCTCGGCGGCGCCCGAGCCCGAGCCAGGAGATCGAGGACTACAACAAGGCCGACGCCATCCTCTGGCAGAACATGGTGACCCTGCCGCTGTACCAGAAGCCCGCAGTTCTGGGCCTGGTCCAACAACCTGAAGGGTGTCCTGCCCAACACCTCGAGCGTGGGCGTCACCTGGAACGCCGAGAACTGGTCGCTCAGCTCGTAGCGAATCGCTGAACGTGAGGGAGGGGTTGGCCGCAGCGGGTCGACCCCTCCCTCAACGTTCCCGATCCCACACCTAGAATCCGCCCATGTTCGCCTACGTCATGAGGCGTTTGTTGATCAGCATCGTCGTGCTGTTCTTCGCGACGATCTTCGTCTTCCTGCTCGTCGCCAGCTCCGGCAACCCCCTGGCGCTCCTCAACGCCAACCCGCACATCCCCCACTCGACCATCGTGGCCCGGGAGAACCTGCTGCACCTCAACGACCCGCTGTGGCAGCGCTACTGGATCTGGTTCACCGGCGCCCTGCACGGCAACCTCGGCACGACCATCAACGGGCAGGACGTCGCCTCCCAGATGACGTCGCATCTCTTCGTGACGCTGCGCATGGTGGTCATCGCCACCATCATCGCCGTCTTCGTTGCCGTCTTCATGGGCGTCATGGCGGCGGTGCGCCAGAACAAGGTGACCGACCACGCCATTACCGTCACCAACTTCGTGCTGCTGGCCACGCCTGATCTTCGTCCTCGGCCTCGCCCTGAAGGAGTTCGTGGCGATCCCCATCAACCAGCACCTCGGGACGACCATCTTCTACACCAGCGGCGAGCAGAGCCCGACGCTGAGCGGCTCCTTCTTCAGCCGTCTCCCCGACTACGCCGAGCACACCGCGCTGCCGGTCATCACCCTTATCCTCGTCTCCTACGCCTCGTGGGCCATCTACCAGCGCTCGTCCATGATCGAGACGCTGGACGCCGACCACGTGCGCCTGGCCCGGGCCAAGGGCCTGAGCCAGCGCCGCGTGCTCATCCGCCACGTCCTGCGCAACGCGCTCATCCCCGTCACCACCGTCGTCGCGCTGGACTTCGCCGCCGTGCTGGGCGGCGCCATCATCACCGAGATCGTCTTCGGGTGGCAGGGCCTCGGGCAGTGGTACCTGACCGGGGTCACCAACCTCGACACCAACGTCATGCTGGCCTACCTGCTCATCACCGCCACCTTCGTCATTCTGTTCAACCTGCGTGGCTGACATCCTCTACGGCGTGCTCGATCCGAGGATCCGCTATGGCTGATCCAACCCCGCTCGAGGACTTCGTCATCCAGACGCCGGAGAGCGTCGCCACCGCCGAAGCCGGCATGCACACACTGGCCTCCCCCGGTGCCGGGCTCGGGCTGTCGGGCTCGGACACCTATGGGCTGTCAGGGGAGGCCAAGGCCGCAATGGCGGATCGTCCTGGGGCGGTTCTTCCACCAGCGCCTGGGGATGATCGGGCTCTGCGTGTTCCTGCTCCTCGGCATCTCGTCCGTCCTCGTGGGCCACTTCTGGCAGTACAGCTACACCACGATCACGAACAACCTGAACGACCCGCCTTCGTGGACGAACCCCTTCGGCACCAACTCCATCGGGAACGACATGTTCGCCCAGGTCATGGCCGGGGTCGAGAAGGACATCGAGATCGCGCTGACGGTGGCCGCCATGGCCACGCTCATCGGCGTGACCGTCGGCGCCATCGCGGGCTTCTACCGGGGCTGGGTCGACTCGCTCCTGATGCGCTTCGTCGACCTGGTGCTGGTGCTGCCGGTGCTGGCCGTGCTCATCGTCCTGGCCAACAAGCTCTCCAAGCAGTCCGATAACTGGCTAGGGCTGGCCATCATCATCGGCCTGCTCTCGTGGACCTACGTGGCCCGGCTCGTTCGGGCGGACTTCCTGTCGCTGCGCGAACGCGACTTCGTGGAGGCGTCGAGGGCGCTGGGTGCAACCAACCGGCGCATCATCGTCAAGCACATGCTGCCCAACGCCGTCGGGCCGATCATCGTCAACGCCACGCTGACCGTGGCGCTGAGCATCATCTTCGAGTCGACGCTCTCGTTCCTCGGGCTCGGCGTGCAGCCGCCGAACGTGTCGCTCGGACTGCTGATCGATCAGGGTCAGGACTCCGCCACCACGGAGTGGTGGCTCTTCGTCTTTCCGGTCGCCTTCCTGATCATCCTCATCCTCGTCGATCTTCCTCATCGGCGACGGTCTGCGCGAGGCGTTCGACCCCAAGAAGAGCCGGGTGAGGGCCTGAGTGACTGAGCCCGCCCTGCAGGTCGACGGTCTCGAGGTCGACTTCCCGACCAAGGACGGGGTGGTCCACGCCGTCCGCGGCGTGGACCTCTCCCTCGTGCCCGGTGAGGTCCTGGGCATCGTCGGCGAATCAGGCTCGGGCAAGTCGGTCACCGCCCTGGCCACCATGGGGTTGCTCCCCAAGGGCGCGCAGGTGCGGGGCTCCATCCGCTTCGACGGCACGGATCTCCTGACCCTGAAGGAGAAGCAGCTGACCAAGGTGCGCGGGCACGGGGATCGCCATGATCTTCCAGGACCCGATGACGGCGCTGAATCCCGTCTACACCATCGGGTGGCAGATCGCCGAGGCGATCCTGGCCCATCAGGACATCTCCAAGGAGGCCGCACTGGCCCGCGCCATCGAGCTGTTGGCCAAAGTCGGCATCCCCAACCCGGCCGAACGGGTCAACAACTACCCGCACGAGTTCTCGGGTGGCATGCGCCAGCGGGCCGTCATCGCCATCGCCATGGCCAACGACCCCGAGGTGATCCTGGCCGACGAGCCCACCACCGCGCTCGACGTGACCGTGCAGGCGCAGGTGTTGAACTCGCTCAAGGCGGCGATGGCGGAGACCGGGGCCGCACTGCTCCTGATCACCCACGACCTCGGCGTCATCGCCGGGCTGGCCGACCGCGTCCTGGTGATGTACGCCGGACGGCCGGTCGAGATCGGGACCGCCGAGGACGTCTTCTACCGGCCCTCCATGCCCTACACGCTCGGCTTGCTCGGCTCGCTGCCGCGGCTCGACGGTGATGGCTCCGACCGGCTGCGCCAGATCCCGGGCTCGCCCCCCTCCATGCTCGGCGACCGCAAGGGCTGCCCGTTTGCCCCGCGCTGCCCGCTCGCCACCGACCTCTGCCGCGAGACCGAGCCCGAGCTCGTCGTCGTCCCCTCGGTGACCTCCGCGCTGGGCGAGCACCGCGCCGCCTGCCACTACGCCGAGGCGGTCGGCCGCGGCGACCACGGACTGGTCTTCTCCGACGGCGTCGTCGACAACGTGATCGCATGACGGTCTCCGAGCTCGGGACCCAAGGGCCGCCACCGGTCGCCGGGGCGCCCCTGCTCGAAGTCACCGACCTGGTCAAGGAATTCCCGCTGCGCGGCGGGACGTTCGTCCGCCGCCGGGTCGGCGCGGTCCACGCCGTCTCGGGCGTCTCGTTCACCATCGCCCCGGGGGAGACGCTCGGTCTCGTCGGGGAGTCGGGATGCGGGAAGTCGACCACGGGTCGATCCGTCTTGCAGCTGACCCGGCCGACCTCGGGCTCGGTGAAGTTCGACGGGACGGAGCTGACCGGGTTGGGCACGACGGACCTCCGGAAGATCCGCCGGGACATTCAGGTCGTCTTTCAGGACCCGTTCGCCTCGCTCGACCCGCGGATCCCCATCGGTCAAGCCATCGCAGAGCCCCTCCAGATCCACGGGCCACGCGACCGGTCAGCCATCCAGCAACGGGTGGGCGAGATGCTGAAGCTCGTCGGACTCGAGCCGTACCACGCCAACCGCTACCCCAACGAGTTCTCCGGCGGTCAGCGCCAGCGCGTCGGCATCGCCCGGGCCCTGGTGCTCCAGCCCAAGCTGCTGGTCCTCGACGAACCGGTATCCGCCCTTGACGTGTCCATTCAGGCGGGCGTCGTCAACCTGCTCGACGACCTGCAGTCGGAGCTGGGGGTCGCCTTCCTCTTCATCGCGCACGACCTCTCGGTGGTCCGGCACATCTCCGACCGCGTCGCCGTCATGTACCTCGGGAAGATCGTCGAGATCGGTGATCGCACCAACGTCTACGAGCGGCCCGCCCATCCCTACACCCAGGCGCTGCTCTCAGCCGTGCCCATCCCCGACCCCAAGGCCGAGCGGGCCCGGAAGCACATCGTCCTGGAGGGCGACGTGCCGAGCCCGCAATCACCGCCCTCGGGCTGCCGCTTCCGCACCCGCTGCTGGAAGGCCCAGGAGATCTGCGCCACCGAAGAGCCGGCCCTGGTCGACCGGGGCCAGGGTCACCCCGTCGCCTGCCATTTCGCCGAGGTCACCGCGGTCGTCTGACCGGACCAGGTAGCCCTGTCCACACCACGGCAGGTCGCGGACGAAGGCCCAGCTCCGGCGGTGGATCGCCGTCGGCCCGTATCCACGTAGCGCCGTCTGATGGACGGGAGAGGGATAGCCCTTGTTCCGTTCGAACGCGTAGGCAGGGAAGTGGTCCGCCTCCTGGCGCATGAGCCGGTCCCGCACGACCTTGGCCAGGACCGAGGCGGCCGCCACCGACGCACACTTGGCGTCGCCGTCGACGATGGGGCGCACCGCGCCCTCGAAGGGATCGTCGGGATGGCGCAGCAGGTCGATCGGGCCGTCGACCAGGACGGCCTGGGGCGACTCGCTCAGCCCGGCCAAGGCGCGGCGCGCCGCCACCCGGAGCGCCTCGGTCATCCCCCATTCGTCACACTCGGCCGCTGAGGCATGCCCGACCGACCAGGCCTGGCACCACGCACCGACAGCCTCGAAGATCTCCTCGCGGCGCGCTTCGCTCAGCATCTTGGAGTCACGCAGCCATGCGGGCATGGACCGGAGCTGGACGCGGGGGCGCACGACTGCCACGCCGACGGTCAACGGGCCGGCCCAGGCGCCGCGGCCGACTTCATCGAGGCCGGCGACGGACTCGTACCCCTGGGAGCGCAGGCGGCGCTCCTCCTTGAGGTCGGGAGAGCAGACCGTCATCGGGTCACCCGCGCGCGCACCTCGTACGATGGGGGTGTGAGCATCGGCGGGGAGGGAGCAACGGATGCACACACGCGGTCACCGCTGGTGCCGGGGACGAAGGTCGACGTACGCAACCGCTTCCAGGGCACGTGGGTCCGCGGCTTCGAGATCGCTGAGGTCACCGGCGAGGGTTACCGCATCCGCCGCATGTCGGACGGGAGCGTGCTGGGCGAACTGTTCTCACGCGACGACGTTCGCCGGGAGCGGTCGCGTCAGGGCTTCTGGTGGCACTGAGGCCTCAGCCCTTCTGAGCCTTCAGGACGCTTTCGATGTAATCGTCGATCGGAATGGCCGAGAGCGTGAGTGTCTTGAGGGTCCCGCGCGAGCCCAGGACCAGGGACACCCGAGCCATCGTGGTCTCGTCGGGTGCATCAAGCACGGTGCAGAAGTCGTACTGCCCGAGCAGCGCCCATTGCGCCACCACACGCACGCCCATGGCCTCCACCTCGGCATTCACGGCTTTGAGGCGGTCGGGGTTCTCGGTCAGGGTCGCCGCTCCGTCCGGCCCCACCGTGGAGAGCATGAGGAAGGTTGCCATGCATGCACGCTACCGCAGGCGCCGGAGCGCTCCAGGGTCCCGCCCGGTCAGCGAAGTTCGCCCCGGACCACCTTGCCCAATGCATTGCGCGGGAGCGCGTCGATCAGGCGCACCTCGCGTGGGCACTTGAACGGCGCCAGCTCGGCCGCCGCAAGCTCTCGGAGCGAATCGACGTCGGGGTCCCCCACGACGTAGGCCACGACGGTCTCCCCCCATTCGGCGGATGGCAACCCGACTACGGCGACCTCGGCCACACCGGGGTGGCGGGCCAGCACCGCCTCGACCTCGGCGGGGTAGACGTTGTGGCCGCCGGTGATGATCAGCTCGGTACGGCGCCCGCGGACTGTCACGTAGCCGTCAGCCGCAACCGACACCAGGTCCCCCGTGGCGAACCAGTCCTCCGCGGCGAAAGCGTCCCTTCCCCAGTAGCCCCGGCACAACGACGCGCCCCGCACGAGCAGCTCCCCAATTCCACTTTCGTCGGCGTCGTCGAGCGCGGCCTCGACGCCCGGCAGCGGCAGCCCCACCGAGCCGGGACGCCGCTCGCCCACGAGCGGGTTGGACAGTGTCAACAGCGTCTCCGTCATGCCATAGCGCTCCAATACGGCCAGGCCGTCTCCGGCCAACTTGTGCCACAGATCGGGCGCCAACGGGGCCGACCCAGACACGCAGAGGCGCAGGTCGCCGAGTGTGGATGCCTCTCCAGTCGCCGCCAGGCGGTGGTACATGGTCGGGACCCCGAAGAACATGGAGCTCGCCGGGGCCGCCTGCAGGATCGCTGCCTCGTCGAAGCGGTCGAACACGACAGCGGAGGCCCCCGCGGCCAGGGTGCCGAACAGTCCGGCGCACAGCCCGTGCACGTGGAAGAGCGGCAGACAGAGCACGAGACGGTCCTCGGGCGACCACGCCCAGGCCGTCAGCAGCGCTGAGACCCCGGCGAGCAGGGAGCCGTGCGTGTGCACGGCTCCCTTCGGCGTTCCCGTGGTCCCGGACGTGTAGACGATCAGCGCGTCGTCGCCCGGCTGCCGGGCCGGAACGGTGACGGGAGGGGCGTGCAACGCGGCGCGGGTGAGCTCGTCGACGGGCACCACGGAGAGGCCGGCGCCGAAGGTGCCCGCTCGTTCCCGCTCGCCGATGGCCAACACCGGACGGGCATCATCGATCACGTGGTCGAGCTCGGAGGCGGTGGCCGATGGGCTGAGCGGCACCAGGACGGCACCGCTGCGCATGACGGCAAGGAGGGCCTCAATGGCGGGGGGCGTGGCGCGAGCACACCAGAGCACACGGTCCCCCGGGGAGACACTCATGTCGGCCAGGACCGCCGCCAATGAGGCCGTACGGCCGTCGAGCGTCGCCGCGTCGACCACCCGCGTGCCGTCCCAACCGTCGATCAGCACGGGGGCCTCGGGACGAGCTGCCCACCGCTCGGCCCACACCTCCGGGAGCGTCCGACCAGGCGGAAGGGGCCGCCGGTTCCCCGGCCACGGTCCGGCCGGGACGAGCGCCCTCACCACTGGCGACCACAGGTCATAGTCTGACAATCATGACCGCCCGCCGGATTGCCATCGTTCCGCACACGCACTGGGACCGCGAATGGTACAAGCCCTACCAGGACTTCCGCCTCGCCCTCGTGGAGCTGATCGACACCTTGCTTCCGCTGCTCGAGGGAGACGCCAGCTATCCCCACTTCATGCTGGACGGGCAGATGGCCGTGGTGGACGACTACCTCGAGGTACGCCCTGAAGCCGAGGGGCGGCTCCGCGCGTTGGCGGCCGCCGGCCGGCTCAGCATGGGGCCCTGGTACATCCTCATGGACGAGTTCCTCGCCTCCGGTGAGACGATCGTGCGCAACCTCCAGATGGGCCTCGGTCGCGGGGCTGCGTTCGGCGGTGTGATGGAGTTCGGCTACCTGCCGGACATGTTCGGCCACATTGCGCAGATGCCGCAGATCCTCCAGCTGGCCGGTTTCCATGACGCCGTGGTGTGGCGGGGCGTGCCCGCGCAGGTGACCAAGAACGCCTTTCTCTGGGAGTCCCCTGACGGCTCCTCGGTCCGGGCCGAGTACCTGCCCGTCGGCTACGGCAACGGTGCGGCCCTGCCCGATGACGCCAAGGCACTCATCCGACGCACGCGGGACAACGTGGCCGAGGTCGACGAGTTCCTCATGGGCGACCTGTTGTGCATGAACGGGTCCGACCACCTGATGCCCCAGCCTTGGCTCGGGCGGGTCGTGGCGGAGTCCAACGACCTGCAGGACGAGTTCGACTTCGAGGTGACCTCGCTCCCCCGCTACTTGGCGAACGCCCTCAGCGATGGGCTGACGCGGGTCGAAGGGGAGCTCCGCTCGGGCGCCCGGGCCAACATGCTCATGGGCGTCACCTCGAACCGGGTCGACGTCAAGCGCCGCGGCGCGCTCGCCGAGCGAGAACTGGAGCGCCGCGCCGAGCCACTGGCCGCCCTCTTCCAAATCCCGGCCGAGTATCCGGACCGCCTCTTGGAACTGGCCTGGCTCGAGATGGTGCGCAACTCGGCCCACGACTCCATCTGCGCCTGCTCAGTCGACGATGTCGTCGACGCCGTCCTGCACCGCTACGCCGAGGCGCGCGCCATCGCCGCCGGCCTGGCGGACCGCGCCGTCAAAGCCTTCGCCCGTTCGCTGTCTCATGCGGGCCCCACGGTGCTCAACCCGTCGCAGCGGGCCCGGTCCGGTGTGGTGGAGCTGGTCGTGCCGGCTGACGGCCCGGCCCCAGCCGACGTGCAGGTGCTGTCGGAGCGGTCCGGACTGCCCGGATCGATGGTGCTCGATGCCGACACGGTCCGCACGGTCCTCGGGATGATGCAAGGACCGCGGATCAGTGACGAGGCGTGGATCCACGACGTGCTGATCGAAGACACCGACGAGGGGTTTGACATCACCATCGCCGTCGGCACCGAGGAGAAGCCCGACGTCCCCATCGCGGAGGCGAAGCAGGACGTCTACACCCGGCTCGGGGCGCGACCCGACGCCGTGGTCCGGGTGGCGATGGACCAGCCGGCGACGCGCAAGATCCTCGCCCGCACTGGCGAGGTGCCGGGCTACGGCTGGACTGCCTTCGAGCCCGCGCCGCTGGCCCACCCGGTCGAGATCAGCGAGACCGACGGCGAGGTCGTGGTCACGAACGGTCTCGTGCGCGTTGACGTCGACCTCGTAAGTGGCACGTTCGCACTGGACGGCACTCCCGGTTACGGCCGGCTGGTGGACGGCGGCGACCTCGGCGACTCGTACAACTACTCTCCCCCTCGGCAGGACTCGTTCGTGGACACACCCCTCGCGGTCGCCTTCCGGATCGACGAGCGTGGACCCGTGCGGGCCCGCGTGCGCATCACGAGCACGTACGAGTGGCCCGACCACGTGGACGGCTCCTCGCAGGCGCGCGTCGGCGAGCATCGGGTTGAGGTCGACACCCAGGTGGAGGTCCGGGCGGACGACGCCACCGTGCGGGTCGTGACCTCCTTCGTCAACCCGAGTGGCGATCACCGCCTTCGCGTCAATCTGCCGCTGCCCGAACCGGCGCGGCAGTCGCAGGCCGAGAGTGCCTTCGCCGTCGTCACGCGGGGACTCACGGCCGAAGGCCGGCCCGACGAGTTCGGGCTGCCCACCGCGCCCTCCAACCGATTCGTGAGCGCTGGGCGCCTGACGGTGGCCCACGAGGGTGTGTGCGAGTACGAGCTGATCGACATCGAAGGCGACGCGGCGCACACCATGGCGCTGACCGTCCTGCGCTCGACCGGGATGTTGTCCCGGCTCGGCATGGCCTACCGCCCGTTCCCGGCCGGCCCGCTCACGCCCGTGGAGGGCCTGCAGATGCGAGGCAAGCGGGTCGAGCTGCGCTACGCGCTCGCGCTCGACTGCGACGACCCGTACCAACTGGCCGACGACGTGCTGCTCCCCCTGGAGCCTGTCCTGAGCCTGGGCGGTGGTCCGCGGCCGGTCGCAGGCAGCGAGATGACGGTCCACGGCGCTGAGGTCAGCGCGCTGCATCGCGTCGCCGGCGTCCTCGAGGTGCGAGTCTTCAACCCGACCGCGCATCCGGCAGTGGTGTCGTTTCCCGGTCGCACCGGTTGGCTGGTCGACCTCCGCGGCTACCCTGAAGCGTCGTTCGAAGGCTCGTTCGAGCTACGCGCCTTCGGCATCGCCACGGCCAGGCTCCACGGCGCCTGAACCAGGGGGCCGGTTGGCGGTGAGCAGGCGCTCGCCGACGCCACGCAGCTCCTCCAGGTCACGCAGGACCTCCGAGAGGCGCTCCCAGCGCACATTGCGACGCCGGTCAGCGGCGGCGCCGGTGCCATCGGCTTCCTGGCCGGCCCGGCCGCACCACCACAACTGCACGCGGCCCAGGTCCTTCAGCAAGCGGGGCCTGAGCGCCTGCGCCGTGAATTCGTCGGGCGCCTCGTGCACGAGGGCCGTGTGGAACTCGTCGGACATGAGCACCGTCCCCGGGTTGCCGATGTTCACGATCCGGTGGGCCAGGTTGACGGTCGGTCCGAAGTAGTCGCCGTCGCGGAGGAGCACCGGCCCACAAGCCAGGCCCACTCGCACATCCGACAGGAGATCATCGTCGGCGTAGGCATCGGCCAGGCTGAGCCCGATCCGCGCCGCGGCCGCGACACTGTCGACCACGAACATGACCTCGTCGCCGATCATCTTGACGACCCGGCCACGAGCGCTCGTCACGATGTCATGGGAGATCTCCTCGAACCGTCGTACGACGGCTGCGAGCTCCTCGTCGCTCAGGTGCTGGCTCAGGAGCGTGAAGCCGACCATGTCGGCGAAACCCACCGCGATCGCCGGGCTCTCTCCCGGCGCCAGTCCGTGGCTGCGCAACATCATGCTGCGCTGGATCCCCGCTGCCACCTGCCGGCGCCACACGAATTCGAGCAATTTGGCCATGGCGGGAATCGTCACGTCCGCGATGCCGGCAAACGCCTCGGCGGAGAGGATCGGGTCGACCTCCGCGCTGACCATGTCCCCGGGCACCAGCTCCGCCTCAGCGATGCGCGCCATGGACGAGCCGATCACACGGGCCATTTGGACTGCCGTCTCGGCATCGGCGGCTCCGAGCGCCTGCAAACCCTGGAACAGGCGCACCGCTTCGAGATCGAGATCGGTAAACGCCTGGTCGTCGTCGTCGACCCCGGGGAAGCCGAGGGCACGCCAGAACCGCTCCAGCATGTCGACGCTGACACCGGTGAGCTCGGATACCTCGACCCTGGTGTAGCGGCGGCGCGAGGGGACCAGCAAGCGGTCCGCGACGAAGAGGTCGATCACGCCATCGGCGACGGCACGGTCGATCTCCTCCTCGGTGGCGCCATGCATCAGGAGGATTTCCCTGACGTGCTCCAGCGCGGCCTCCCGGCGGCCCTCCTCGTCGGCCTCGGGCAGCATGTCATACCTGTGGAAGATCCCGCTCATGTCGGAAGACCTCGCAGCAGGGACTCGTCCCACTCAGGGCGCGAGGGCCGACGCATGAGGTTCAAGAGCGCTTCGGCGGGTGAACAACGTCCTTCCACGATTGCCTGGACCTGCTCGGCGATCGGCATTTCGACGCCTTGGGCCTGGGCCAACCCGACCAAGGGCCCCGCGCTCTTTATGCCCTCCGCCACCATGTGCATGCCCCCCACGATCTCCTCGAGCGACTGCCCCTGCCCCAGGGCGAATCCCACTGTCCGGTTCCGGCTCTGCGGGCTGGCACAGGTGGCCACCAGGTCGCCGACGCCGGCCAGGCCTCCGAAGGTGAGCACCTTCCCTCCCAGAGCGACGCCCAGGCGCCCCAACTCGGCGAGCCCCCGCGTGATGAGGACGGCTCGGGTGTTGTCCCCGAGTCCCAGCCCATCGCCGATTCCGGCGGCGATAGCCATCACGTTCTTGGTGGCGCCGGCGATCTCACACCCCACCACATCGGTGCCCATATAGGTGCGGAACGTGCGCGTGTGCACCAGCGCCTGGACACGGCTCGCCAGCGCCTCATCCGACAAGGCGACCACGCAGGCGGCCGGATGCCCCTGCGCCACCTCACGGGCCAGGTTCGGGCCGGTGAGGACGCCGGCGGGGATCCCCGGGAGGACCTCGGCAACCACCTGGGACATGCGCAGGTTTGTCCCTATCTCGATTCCCTTGGCCAGGCTCACCACGGCCTCGATGTCCCCGGCGAGCGGCAACATGGCGGTGAGGACTGAACGGAACCCGTGCGACGGGACCGCCATGAAGACGATACTGACCCCTTGAAGCGCCTCCTCGAGCGAAGACGTCACCGTGAGCCCGTTGGGAAGCTGGACGTCCGGCAGGTACTTCTCGTTCCGGCGCGTCCGCGCCATGGACCCGGCGAGCTCGGGTGAACGCACCCAGAGGGACGCGGGATGCGAAGCCCCGACGATGGTGCCGACCGCGGTGCCCCACGACCCCGCCCCGATCACCGCCACCCGGTCGCCCATGGCACAAGAGCCTACGGCGGCCCCGCAACGCCGTTGGCGTTGCCACCTACACTGTCCCGGTGTCGAGGGCCACCGTGCCGCCAGCACAGCAGGCGGCGCGATCGATCGACGTCGAGCTGGGGCCAGAGGTCGTCCTTATCCCGGTCAAGGCCTTCCACCAGGCCAAGCGCAGGCTGGGATCCGCCCTCTCCGATCCGGACCGCATCCAGCTCGTCCGTGCCATGGCCGCACACGTCGTGGCAGCGTGCGTGCCGGTGCCCGTCGCCGTCGTCTGTGACGACCAGGAGGTGGCGCAATGGGCGTCGGAGGTCGGCGCCACTGTCATGTGGGAGCCGGGACAGGGCCTCAACGGTGCCGTGCGGGCCGGCGTCGACCGGCTGGCCCGGGCCGGTGTGCGCTGGGTGACCGTCGCCCACGGCGACCTGCCCCGAGCACACGGGTTGGGTGTGCTGGCACCGTTCGAGGGCATCACGCTCGTTCCCGACCGGCGGGACGACGGCACCAACGTGCTCCGACTCCCAGCCGGATCCGAATTCCGCTTCGCCTATGGTCCCGGCTCGTTCCGCGCCCACCGCGCGGAGGCGACACGGCTCGGCCTCCCGGTACGCGTCCTGCGGCACCCCGATCTGGCGTACGACGTCGATTGGCCCGCCGACGTCTTGGAGCTCGGCCAGACTTCCTGACCAGTCCCCGGACGCGAGACCGGAGGCCCGAAGGCCCCCGGTCTCGCGTGTTCCCGAAGGAACGAGGCGCTTAGCGCCGACGTGCCGCCTTGCGGGCGGGTGCACGACGCACGGCCTTCTTTGCCGCGGTTGCCCGCTTCTTGACGGCCTTGCGTGCGGTTGCCCGCTTCTTGACGGCCTTGCGCGCCGTAGTGCGCTTTGCCGCCTTCTTCGCAGGAGCCCTCTTCTTTGCCGCCTTCTTCGCAGGAGCCCTCTTCTTGGCAGCCTTCCGTGCCGGAGCCCGCTTCTTGGTGGCCTTGCGCACTGTTGTGCGCTTTGCCGCCTTCTTCGCAGGAGCCCGCTTTTTCGCGGCCTTCCGTGCCGGAGTCCGCTTCACGGACTTCCGTGCCGGAGCCCGCTTCACGGCCTTCTTGGCCGTCGTGCGCTTAGCTGCCTTCTTTGCGGGGGCCCGCTTTTTCGCGGCCTTCTTGGCCGGGGCCCTTCTTTTTGCGGCTACTGCCACAGGTGCACCTCCCTAGGAGCATGGTCACTGAATAGAGGTGAAGCCTGCGCCACGTTGAGGTCGACTGCCCCTCGCTGTGCGCACTGCCGCACCGGTTTCATTTGCAACTGCGCCGGCTGGCGTAGCTGTGCCTGCGTCATGAACGCCGCCACATCACGCCAAACCGACTTGATTCCCCGAGTTGCGATGTCACGTTGACGCCGTGCCACCTCGGACCGAGAGCGCGAAAACGAAGCCGACAGTTTTCGTTTTGCGCGCCACACTCCGTTGTGTCGCAGCACATGTCTTACCCTCCCTCACACTTCGGGTACATACATTCTCGTGTTGTTTGCATGCCCAGGTCAAGCATTCTCTATTCGCGACGTCATTTGGCACTCGTTGACGACCTTCGTTTCACTCTGTTTCGCACGCGCAAATGAGGTGCATCCTGCGCCAGCGCGTCGTCGTCACCGTGTTGTTGTCGCCGCATTGGGTGATATGTCCCATGGATTTTCTTGTTCACCAACGCAAACATCACACGTGTGGAACGCGACGCTCATGCGCATGTCGACAACACCGATTCGACGCTGATTTCGACTGCCGCGTTCAGTCGGGTCCACCATTTGGCGCGGCATGGCATCTACGTTGGGGACAGCACCCGAGGCTGGATATCGGCGGGGCCTCAGTGTTCGACGCTGGTGCTCGGTCCCCCGCGGTCAGGGAAGACATCTTCCCTGGTCATACCCAATATTTTGCTGGCCGACGGGCCTGTTGTCTCGACCTCGACCAAGCCTGACGTCATGCGGGCTACTGCGCCGTCGCGTTGCAGCGAAGGGTGGTCGTTCCTCTACGACCCGAGCGGTGAAGTGGAGTGCCCGCCGGGCGTCGAGCGCGTCGGTTGGTCGCCGATCACGAGCGCGTCCGAATGGGACGCGGCGGTGGTCACCGCGGATGCAATGGTCGGCGCTAGTCGGTCGAGCGGTCAGCGTGCTGGCGAGCATCACTGGACCGAGCGCGCCGGCGCGCTGCTCTCCACGCTGCTCCATGCAGCCGCCATGGAAAAACTTTCCATGCGGGACGTCCTGAAGTGGATCGATCGCCACAATGGGGCCCCAGCCCTCGAAATTCTCGCCTCGAACACCGGAGGCGATGCTCCCGCAACCGATCTCCTCGCGGGGATCGTCGCCACAGATTCCCGTGAGCAGTCAGGTATCTGGTCCACCGCGTCGGGCGTCCTGGCCGCGTACCGCACGGAAGGTGCGCTTGCATCCACCGGCGCCGCCCCATTGGACCTCTTGGACTTCTGTGGCGGGGCCAACACGCTCTACGTCTGCTCAACCGGGCGCCGGCAGCGCCAATTCGCCCCACTCGTCGTCGCGATCATCGGGGACGTGCGCGACGCCACCTACGCCCGATCCCGCGACGAACAAGCCAGCCCGCCCACGCTTCTTGCGCTCGACGAAGTCGCCAACATCGCACCCATTCCCGACCTGCCGGCCATGGTCAGCGAGGGCGCTGGGCAGGGACTCCTGGTGCTGGCCTGCCTGCAGGACCTCTCCCAGGCCCGCGTCCGGTGGGGGTCCGCGGCCGATGGATTCCTCTCGCTCTTCGGCACCACCGTGGTGCTCCGCGGCATCGCCGATACGTCGACGCTGCGCGACATCAGCGCGCTGGCGGGCGACCGGGAAGTCGCGACCACGACGGTCAGCCGGTCCGTGGACCGCTGGGGCCGCCTCCGCCCCTCCACATCGGTGGGGAGCACCCGCCAGCAACGCCTTCCGGTGGATGCCGTGGCGCACGGTGCGTCGGGGCGCGCTCTTGTCATCGGGACGGACAAGGAGGTGCGCGACGTCGCGTTGACGCCTGCCCATGCGTGCTCGCCCTGGCGTGAGCTGCTACCTCCGGTGCGGCAGCTGGGCGCACCGGTGCTCGGCGAGCGCGGCCGCTGAGTCAGCGGCCGAGCCCACGATCCACCGTCGCGGGCTCGCGCCATCCGAGCCGGGCTCGGGCCGCCGCGACCTCTCGCTCGGTGCGGACGTGATCGGCGAGGCGATCGGGCGGCATGGTGGCCAGGCGCTGGGACAGGGCCGACTCACTCATAGCCTCCGTCCCATGCGTCAGGCCCCATCTGTCCCGGTAGGCGTCGAGGGTGCGGGCGGCACCGAGCCAGACCGCGTGGTCGTCGGGGTCGACCGGGCGGGGGCCCAGGGCACGGATGTGGTGATTGCCCGGCACGACTGTTCGGCGTTGGTGCAGCGGTTCGGCCACCCCGGGCGGCCCGGGCGGGACCCATTGGGCAACGAGCCGCTCCACCACGGAGGCGCTGGCACCATCCCGCGCCGCCGTACCGAATGCGGTCACGACGTCACGACGGTGGGCCCCACCGTGGGCAGGGAGGGAGATCACCCCGGCGAAGCGGTGCTCGTCCAGCACGGCTCGATCTCTCCGGGAACGGACCGGGTCCAGTTCGATGTGACCACCCACCGCGAGGGCCTGCCGCTGCCACCGGGCCGTGGCCTCGTCGAACGGTAGGCCAGGCGCCTTGGCGGGGCGGGTCGCCGCCCAGGCGACGCGAGCGCCACGGCCAGAGTGCCCGCCCCATTCGTGCATGTGCCGGCGTATGTCCGCGCCCCGAGTCGAGAATTCGGCAAGCAGCGCCGTCCCGACACCGGCCACTTCTGCGGAGCGCCCGGGACCGCCCGTCCACCGCACTCCCAGGGCCGCGGTCAGCCCGGCGCGCAGATGCGCTTCGTAGACCGCTGACGCGGCCGTGCGATGCGCGCCGATCCCCCGCCGGTCGCAGGCACCCCATCGGCCGTCGTTGCCGTGGACAAGGTTGGCCAACACGACATGACTATGGATGTGCGGATCGCCGTTCCGGCTGACGCCGTGCGTGAATACTGCGGCGAGGCCCCCACTCGTGGGCAGCACGACGCGGGCAGGGCCCGATCGCCGGGTGGCGGTGATGCCGTGCTGCTCGAGATACGAGAATGACCCGGCGACCGCCTCGGCATGCACCGCCAGAACCGAGCGTGCGCCGTCGATTCCAGCCAGGGCGTACAGCAAGCTGGCCGATTTGGGCGCGCTGTAGGTGAGGTCGAAGGCCGCCACGGAGGTCCGCCCAGTGCCGAGCACGACACCTGTGCGCGGGTGGCGGCCCTCGAGCAGCCGCTGGAATTCCTCCGCCCGCACGGGGCCGGTGAGACCAAGTCCCTCCGCCGCGCTCCCGGCCCAGTGGCCCGGACCGGCCACGGGCAACTCGCGGGCGAGGTCGAACAGGTAGTAGTCGGCTTTGTCCCGTCCCACCCCGTGGATCCCGAGCATGGTGGCCTCCCGTCGCCCCGGCGCACTGCAGGGGAGAACGGTCGGTCGGCTGTTATCTCCGGCGGAGCTCCACGACCGGGATCACTCGCGTCGTCGCCTTCTCGTAGTCGGCGAAGCCCGGCTGCACCGCCACCTGGGCGGCGTAGAGGCGGTCCCGCTCCGGTCCCGAGGCGATCGCCACAGCGGTGGCGTCGAAGCGGTCGTCGCCGAACTCGACCTCGACCTCGGGATTGGCCAGCAGGTTGTGGTACCAGTCCGGGCTGGTGGGCGCTCCCGCCTTGGAGGCGATGACGTAGAGGGTGTCGCCCTCGACCAGCGCGACCAGCGGGTTCACCCGCTTCTTCCCCGACTTCGCACCAGTGGTCGTCAGCAGCACCATGGGGGCACCGGCAAAGCCACCGCCGACCGCGCCGTGGTTGGCCCGGAACTCTTCGATTACTGCACTGTTGAAATCTTGCATGTCGCTCATGGGGCCGACGCTATCGCTCTCGACCGATTCGTAACGCCGTCAGCACCCGGCGCGCCGCTTCCCCGGCCAGGCCTGTCAGCTCCGGCGGGCTCACGACCCGGGCCGAGGGCCCGAGTTGCAAGAGAAGCCGCTCGAACCAGGCCATACCGGAGACGTCGAGCAGCACATCGGTCACGGCGCCGTCGTCATCACGCCGCACGGCCCGCACCGGAACCGATTCAGGCACCCACTGCGCGTCCGGGCCGATCTGCAGATGGACCTCTACGGCACCCGGGCCCGGCACGAACATCTCCTCCAGGGGCCGTGATCGCGTGACGCTGGGCCCGGGGCTCTGCTCCGGCGAACGCACGGCGCCGATGCGGTCCACCCGGAAACGTCGCATGTCGCCGGCCCGGTGGCAGTAGGCGTCCAAGTACCAGTGCCCGTCGATGGTGGCAACCTGCACCGGCTCCACCGTCCGGGTCGTGAGTTCGTCACGCGACCCGGAGAAGTAGTCGATCTCGAGGGCCTGGCGGGCGTCGGCCGCTTCACGCACGGCCACCAGGTGGGCCGGCGCATCGACATCGAGGCCGACCGTTTCCCTGGATCCCAGCGCGGCATCGAGCTTGGCCAGGGCGCGGCGTAAGGCACCATCCTCCGAACCCGGAACCGTAAGCAGCAATCGGGCCGATGCCGCCACGGCGAAACCCTCGGCGGGGGTCAATCGGCGGGGGCGGGCGTACTCCGCCGGCAGGAAGGCCCGGACGGAATGCTCGGACACCTCGATCTCCATGAGCGTGTCCGGCGTGTACGGCGGAATCCCACAGCAGGCCGCGAGCTCCAATTCGGCGACCAGCTCCTTCTCGCTCATGCCGAAGCGCTGAGCGGCGTCGGTGATGGGCGCCTCACCCACCTGCGCCAACCAGCCGACCAGCGCCAGCAGGCGTCGCAAGCGCCGGCTCGTCTCGCGTCCAGGCGCGCTGCGCGCCGCGGGCTCTTCCGCGGCCGCCGTGGCCTCCAAATCGGGGAAGTGCGCATCGGCCGGAAAGGACGATGCCGATGCGCTCACTGCGCCGAGCCAGGCGATCAGCTCGTCCCGGAAAGCGTCCGGTTCGGTGATGACGACGTGGTCGAGCAGCCCGAGTACCCATGAGCGAATGGACGTGAAGGACGACACGCCGAGCTCCAGATCGACCGATCCATCCTCGAGCCGCCGCACCACCTTGTCCTCACCAACCTCCTCGATGACCCGACGCGCCTCGAGCGCGTCGACCCTGACCCGCATCTCGACCCGGTTCTCGCCTTCGACCTCCCACGGCTCTTCGGGCAGCGCCGCCTTCACGTCCACTTCGACATCGTCGGGCACCACCGCATCGCCGGCGTCACCGCGGCTGACCTCGCCTTCGATGCGGTCCACCCTGAAGGTACGCACGGCCGTCCGGTCCAGGTCCCAAGCCACCAGGTACCAATGGCCGAAGCGAAACCACAGGCCCACGGGAGCGACTCGTCGCTCCTCGCCTCGGTAGCCGAAGGTGGCGGCGGCGTGCGTGCGCACGGCTTCGAACAACTCGATGAGCGCGGCCGGGGGCACCAATGACGCAATGGGGCGCACGTCACCCAACCCGGCGGCACCCAACTTCAGCAGCGCATCACGACCACTAGGATCCCCGAGGTGGACGCCGGCGACGGCGAGGTGGAGCGCAACCTGCTCATCGGGTTCGAGGTCAAGGTCCGGCAGGTAGAACGACTCGCGATCGATCTCGTACCCGTACTGCTCGTTCCCCGGCAGGCGTTGTGTCAGGACCGGGATGCCCTCGTCACGAAGCAGCCGTTTGTCCCGCTCGAAAGCCTGGCGGCGGGCGGAGTGCTCGGCGGGGTAGCCGGGGACCTGGTGCGCGATGGCGTCAAGGGTCAAGGGCTGGCGCGTGTCCAGCAGCACCAGGACGAGATCTGTGACGCGCTCCAGCCGGTCGAGCTTCGCGGGGGCCTCCATCGCCCAGAGCCTATGGCGAGCGACGCCGCATGATCGCCGCCGCCCACCCGTTCGACTGGCATCTCCATCTGTTGTGGCTGCTCGCCCTGCTCGGTCTCGTGGTGTGCTACCTCCGGGCGACGCGGCGGCACGACTGGGCCGCGACGGCACGCCAGAAAGTGCTCTTCTTCTGTGGCGTCGTCCTCCTCGCGGGCGCCCTCACGTGGCCGCTGGGCGATCTGGCCACCCATTGGCTGCTCCTGGCTCTGGTGCTCCAGCGACTCCTCCTGATTCTCGCCGTGCCGCCGCTCCTGGTCCTCGGGACCCCGCGCCCGATCATCGCCCGGCTGACCCGTTCCGTCGGAGTCGACGCCGTACTGCGCGTGGTGGTCCGGCCGGTGCCCGCGGTGGCCATCGTGACCGTGGTGTCGGTCGGCACGTTGACCGTCGGCGTCGTGAGCCTGGCCGCGCAGTCTGTCGTCGCCCGAGCGGTCATCGAGTTGCTGGTGATCGCTTCGGGCTTTGTGTTGTGGGCACCGGTCCTGACGGAGCTTCCCGGGGCACAGCACCTCTCGGCGCTGGGGCGTGGGGGCTATCTGATCGTCCAGTCGATCGTTCCCAGCTTCCTCTCCATCGTCTGGATCTTCGCCCGGCATTCCCTCTACCCCACCTTCACGCACACTGGCACCGTCGCGGGAATGACGCCGCTGCTCGATCAGGAGCTGGCCGGCTTCCTGGCCAAGCTGAGCACCATCGCCGTCCTCTGGACCGTGGCCTTCGTGATCATGACGCGGGCCCAGGCGGACGAGACCTCCGGCCAGGACACCGAGCCGCTGGTGTGGTCGGACGTCGAACGCGAGATTGAGCGCGCCGATCGCCGCCAGCGGCGGCAGGGTTTTCCGGGACCTCCGGCCCCGGGATCGTTCTGACCACGGCGGGCAGCACCGCCTCGCCCGTGGAGCGCTCAGTCCTGCCCGACGGCCGCGCCGGGGTGGTCATCGTGGTGGTCGAGCGAGGGCGTCAGCACCGCCACTGCTTCGTGTTGGCCACAGACGCCGCCGCCGAGGCCGCAATCAGGGGCCGTGCCGCGGCGCACGGGCTGCGCACACGATCGGCACGGCGCGCCGTGTCGCCCACGTTGCTGGTCATTCTCGTGCTGGCTGCGGTGGCGGCCACGACGGCCCTGCTGCTTTCAGCCGCGCACGTCATCCACTTCTGAGCGCAGGGCGCTCTAGGCCAGTGACGCGCCCCTGAGCTCGTCGAGCGAGAGCTCGGCGGTCTGGTTGCCCCCGCACTGCGGGCAGTGCTCGACGTGGCGCCACGACCGGAGCAGTCGCGTGCCCTCGGGGTTGAGCAGCACGACGAAGGACTCCGAAATGGGATCGATCTCAAGCCCGAAGTAGGCCCGCCACGCGGTGGTGGCGGCATGGGCATCGAGCGCCAGCCCCTTCAGGACGCGGCGGAACCGCATCCTGTCGGTGTCGAAGATCCACGTGCTGTGGCAGGACTCGAGGACGAACAACGCGTCGTCTGTGGGGGGGACCACATCGCTGATCATGCCCGATCAATTACCGGGTTCGGCGTCGAATGCGCCTCAGCCTCGTTACGAAATTGTGACAATCCGCGTTCTCCCTGCTGAACCCCTATTGAGGGCCAGCATCATGCTTCCTGCCCACTATGAACTCCCGTTTGGTGCAGAGCTGACGAAGGACGCCGCAGAGCACGATGCGGCTCTCCGCCGGGTCCACGACCTCGTCGACGAGCCCCCGCTCCGACGCCGGCCAGGGGTTGAGATAGGCGTCCTCGTAGGCCAGCTCGCGGTCCACCCGCTCCCCAGTTTCCAGCCCCCGGTGGAGGATCTGGACGGCGCCGGAGGCTCCCATGACCGCCACCTCGGCCCCCGGCCAGGCCAGGCAGACGTCGTTGCCGATGCCGCGGGAGTCCATGACGATGTACGCCCCGCCAAAGGCCTTGCGCAGGATGAGGCACAACCGTGGAACGGTCGCCTGTGCATAGGCGAAGGCCAGCTCGGCGCCGTGGCGGATCATGCCGCGCCATTCCAGGTCTTTTCCGGGCAGGAACCCCGGTGTATCGACCAGGCTGACGATGGGCAGGTTGAACGCATCACAGAGCCGGACGAAGCGGGCCCCCTTCTGCGACGCTGCGATGTCGAGGGTCCCCGCCAGAATGCGGGGCTGGTTGGCCACAAACCCGACGGGCTTCCCGCCGAGCCGGGCGAAGGCGGTGACCAGCTGCCCGGCCCAGCGCGGCCACAGTTCCCGGAATTCGCCGTCGTCGACCAACGACCGGACCACGTCCCGGGCGTCGTAGGTGGCCGCCTTGCGGTCTGGGATGACGGTGCGCAGTTCGGGCGTCGGGCGCAACACGGAATCGCCGACGGGGGCCGGCGGAGGGAGCTCGTCGGCGTTGGACGGCAGATACTCGAGGAGCTCGGCCACCGCGCCCTCCACGTCGTCGGACTGCACGGCGCACAACCCGCTCGCCGTGGCATGGACGGCGGCGCCCCCCAGCTGGCTGATGCCGACCTCAATGCCGGTGAATTCCGCCACCATCTGCGGGCCGGACACGAATGCCACCGCCTCGGAGTTCATGACGACCAGGTCGGAGAGCCCGAGGAGCAGGGCAGGCCCGGAGACCACAGGGCCGGTCGCTACCGCAATGACGGGGACCTGACCGCTGCAGCGCGCAAGCGCGGCGGCGGCGCG
Source organism: uncultured Acidimicrobiaceae bacterium (assembly GCA_963741995.1). Classification (GTDB taxonomy): domain Bacteria; phylum Actinomycetota; class Acidimicrobiia; order Acidimicrobiales; family RAAP-2; genus Bog-473. The sequence goes on along the minus strand of CAVUKI010000004.1, from coordinate 73,685 downwards.
TCCCCATCCGTGCAGGGCTGCCACGCCGTCGAGCACATCGGCCCCGCTCGATGCCACGAAGAAGACGAACGGAATGCCCAGCTCGCTCGCCTGGTCGGCCGCCTCGGCCAGCCGCACCCCGTCTGCGTAGGTGATGGCGCCGCGTCGCATGGTGCCGAGCGACCGCGCAATGACCACGTTGCGCCCGCCGATCCTCCCGACCTCCGACGTGATGGCGCCGACGATTCCCTTGCCGACGTCGGGTGCCTCCTCCACTCGGGTCACCAGGACCGAATGTAGACCAGGTGGCGGTGCCGGCCCTCAAGGGCCGAGCCTGTGCCAGTGCGAAAGGGTTGCCCAGGCCCGGACGGGCTAGAGGTGGTTGACGCCGGGCTTGCGCCAGGGCCCGGACCGGCCGCCGGACTTCTCCCACAGCGCCAGGTGCTCCACGGTCATGGTGCGGTCCGCCGACTTGCACATGTCGTAGACCGTCAGTGCGGCCACGGCGCAGGCCGTCATCGCTTCCATTTCGACCCCGGTGCGGTCCACGGTCTCGACCTGGCTCTCGACCTCAACGTAGTCATCCCCTATGGAGAAATTCACGCTGATGGTGCCGACCAGGACGGGGTGGCACATCGGGATCAGCTCAGCTGTGCGCTTGGCCGCCTGAATCCCGGCGATCCGGGCTGCGGCGAGCACGTCCCCCTTGGTGATGGCGTTGTTGGCCACCTTCGTCGTCGTCTCGGGCAACATCGAAACGCGGCAGCGGGCCAGCGCCCGGCGATGCGTTGGTTCGCGGGGTGTGACGTCGACCATGCGGGCGCCGCCCAGCGGGTCGAGATTGGCCAGCATGCGGTCGGACACGAGGGTGAAGTCTACGGCCTGCGATGACCGCAGTCCGACGTCGCCGGTGGGTTCCGGCGGGTAGACTTGGCAGTCTCAGGCAGTGAGTGCCAACCAGCGCCCCCCGGAGGAGTCCCTTGCCGACTTATGAATACGCCTGCACGGCCTGCGGGCACCACCTCGAAGCGGTCCAAAAATTCACGGACGATCCCCTCACCGAGTGCCCCGACTGTGGCGCCGCACTGCGCAAGGTCTATGGGGCCGTGGGCATCGTCCTGAAGGGCAGCGGCTTCTACAAGAACGATTCGCGAGCAGCCTCGGCGGGCAACGGCTCCGGGAAGAAGAGCGCCGACAACCAGAGCGGTGACGCCTCGACCAGCGATTCGTCCTCCAAGGATTCGTCGTCCAAGAACGAGGGCGGCTCAGAAAAGTCCGGCTCCGACAAGGGCGGGTCAGAAAAGTCCGGCTCCGAAAAGTCCACCTCCGACAAAGGTGGCTCGGACAAGTCCGGCTCCGACAAGGGGGGCTCGAGCAAGAGCTCCGCACCGGCCTCGAGCAAGGCCAGCGAAGCGGTTAGTCGCCGCTGAGCGCCATGTCGGCGATGGCCAGGGTCTGACCGGCCGCCGCACCGGGCAGCCAGCGCAGGTCGCCACCGATCTCCACCACCGACTGCAGCATCCGTTGCAGTGTCGAGGCCACCGTCACCTCCCGCACCGGTTGGGCCAGCTTGCCCCCTTCGATCATCAGGCCCTCTGCGCCGACCGAGAAGTCGCCGCTCACAGTGTTGACACCGGAGTGGATTCCCGAGATCGACTGCACGTAGAGGCCGTCGCCGACGGTGGCCAGGATCTCATCGTGACCCTTCGTCCCCGGGGACAGCACCAGGGCCCGGCACCCCGCTCCCGGCGAGCCGGCGAAGCCGCCCCGCACCGCCGACCCGGTCGAGACCGTTCCGGCCCGACGGGCCGAGACCGTGTCGTAGACGAACATGCGCAGGACGCCCTCGGAGATGAGCACGTTGCGCCGGCAGGCCAACCCTTCGCCGTCGTGTGACGAGGCGCCGTAGGCCCTGGGATCCGTGGGGTCGTCCACGAGGGTGATCCCACCGGTGGCGATCGTCTCGCCGATGCGGCCGGCGAAGAAGGACCGCCCCTTGACGACGGCCTCACCGGACAGCGCGGAGGCGATCACCCCCAACAATGTGGACACCACACGCGGGTCGAAGACCACGGTGCAGTGGGCCGAGCGCGCCTTCTGCGCCCCCAGCATGCGAGTGGCCCGGAGGACGGCGTCGTCCATCGCCTCATCGGGCACCAGATCGGCCGGCCCGCGTCCGACACTGAACCCGCCGCCGGTCTGCGTCTCGGCGCCCTCCCCCACGATGGCGTCGACCGACAAGGAGGCGCTCGTGCGCCGCCGCGACGAGGAGATGCCGGTGGTGGAAGCCAACGCCACCTCGACCCGGCTGTCCGAGTAATCGGCTGACGAGACCTGCCGAACCCTCGGGTCGGCCGCCCGGGTCGCCCGCTCCAGCTCGATCGCCATCGCGATCTTCTTCTCCATCGGGGTGCTGCGCACACTGTCATCCCACTGGTCGAGCTCCACGGCCTCGACACCGTCGGGTGCGGCGAGGACGACATCGGGGTCGGGCGTGGCGAAACGAGCGTTGTCCCGAGCATCGGCCAGGGTGGCGGCCATGACCTCGGGGTCGAGCGAGCCGGCCCAGGCGAAGCCGACCTGGCTGCCGGCACCGTCGGCGTCGCCGACGACGACGCGGATGCCGACGCCGGAGGAGTCCGCCGAGGTCAGCGACTCCACCTCCCCCTCGTAAGCCGCCACCTCGTTTTCGGTGCCGCGCGTGTCACGTAGACCTCCATCCCCTCGCCGGGGCGGGCCCGGGCGACGACCGACTGCGCCAGGTCGAGCAGTTCGTCGGTCACGCCGTGCCTCCGAGCGTCACGCCGGCAATGCGCAACGTCGCCTGCCCGCACCCGACCGGGACGCTCTGCCCGGCCTTGCCGCAGGTGCCTGGCGTCATGTCGAAGTCGGTGGCCACGGCGTCGATGCGGCGCAGCACTTCGGGCCCGTTGCCGATGAGGTTGGCGTCACGCAGCGGCTCGGTAATGCGACCGCCCTCAATCAGATACGCCTCCGTCGTCCCGAAGACGAAGTCGCCCGTCGCCGTGTTGACCTGTCCACCCCCGAGCTTCTTCACGTAGACGCCCGAAGGAGTCTGGGCCACGATCTCCTCCGGATCCTCCGTGCCGGCGAGCAGGTAGGTGTTGGTCATCCGCACCATCGGCAGATGCTGATAACTCTGCCGACGTCCGTTGCCCGAGGACTTCCGCCCTTCCTTGCGGGCTCGCAGCCAGTCCCACATGTAGTCCGTGAGGACCCCGTTCTCTATCAGCACGTTGCGACCGGGTGCGCACCCCTCGTCGTCGACGGCGAAGTTGCCCCACTCCCCCAGCACCGTGCCATCGTCGACCAGCGTCACGAGCGGGCTCGCCACCAACTGCCCCACCTGGCCGGCATAGACGGACGCGTCCTTGACGATGTGATCGGCCTCGAGCCCGTGGCCGCAGGCCTCGTGGAAGAGGATGCCGCCGCTCCCGCCGGCCAGCACAATCGGCACCTCGCCGGACGGCGCCGGGCGAGCCGACAGCTTGGCCAGCGCCCGCGTCGCCGCCACCTCGGCGATGTCCTCCACCCGGTAGCGCTCGAAGATCTCGTACCCCTCGGTGCGGGCCAGCGATTCGTAGCCGGTCTGCATCCCGGTGTCGCCGTTGGCCACACAGGTGACGTTGAAGCGCGTCCGGATCTGCTCGTCTTCGGCGAGCAGGCCATCGGAGTTGGCGATGAGGATGCGCCGCCGACCGTCGCCGCAGCCGACCTGCACCTGCGTGATGGCGTCGCCGGCGGCGCGGGCGGCCTCATCGGCCCTGGTGAGCAGCTCCAGCTTGCGCGCCTTGTCCACCGAGTCCGGTGGCGTGCGGTCACCCCGCCCGTGGGACGTCACCGGGTCGAGCGCCACGGTACGCACCCCGCTCCCGCCCTGGCGGGCCACCGCTGCCGCCGCCCTGGCCGCCGCCACCAGCCCCGCCTCGCCCAGGTCGGCGGTGTGGGCGAAACCGGTCGTCTCTCCGTCGACGACCCGGATCCCGGCGCCACGCGATCGGCCCGAGGAGAGTTGCTCGACCCGGCGGTCGTCGAGCAGGGCACTGGACGTCACGGCGTCCTCGGCAAAGACCTCCGCCATGTCGCCACCGCCGGCCAAGGCCGTGGACAACACGCGTTCGAGCACGTCAGGGTCGATGAGAGCAGTGTCGGTCACGGCGGTATCGTAATCGTCGTGGCTTCCGATCCATCCCAGGCCCACACCGCGGCGGGGCACGGACCGCACGCCGGGCTGAGCGCCCAACTCGAGCTGACGGTCGCCGTCGAGGACACCGCGGAGCACTTTCGATCAGGCGACGTCCCGGTGCTGGCGACCCCCCGGCTCATCGCCCTGTGCGAGGAGGCGACCTGCCGGGCCACCGACGGGCATCTCAACGAACTCCAGTCGAGCGTGGCCACCCGCGTGCAGTTCGACCATCTGGCGCCCGTGGCCGAGGGCTCCGTCGTGCTGGCCGAGGCCACGCTGGTCAAAGTCGAGGGTCGGCGGCTGGTCTTCACGGTGTCCGCCGCCCGCCTCGAAGGCGACGGGGGCGGACTCGTCGGCGCCGGTCGCGTCACCCGGGTCGTCGTCGACCGATCCACGTTCCTCGCCAAGGCGGGCGCCCCGGGCCGGTCCTGAGCGCGACCCCGCCCACCACCGAAGGGCAAGGCCTCCTCGCCGGAGCCGGTCCGGTGGTGGCGTCCTTCGCGACGTTCGGCCTCTTCTGGGGCAGCTGGGCCGTGATGCTGTTCAACATTCAGCACACGTTCTCGCTCAACGACGCGCAACTCGGCCTGTTGCTGGCAGTGGCGATCGCGGTGGCAGGCGCTTCCAGCGCAGTCATGGCCCACTTCTGCGACCGGGTCGGGGCACGCCGCCTTCTGTGGATCGCGTTGTTCGCCTGGTCCGTCCTCCTCTGCGTCTTGGCGCTCACTCATGACACCTGGTCCTTCGGCGTCGTGCTCGTCCTGGTGGAGGTGGCCGGCGGTTCCATCGACACGGCGATGAACGCGGAGGCGTCGCACCGCTTGATGAGCAGCCCCAAGGCGCTGGTCCGTCTGCACGCCCTGTTCAACGCCGGCGCGCTCACCGGCGCCGCCATCGCCGCCCTGATCATCCACGCCGGCGTGTCCTGGCGTTGGGTCTGGCCCGGGATCGCGGTCGTGGCACTGGGCGTCGGCATCTGGACCCTCGTCACCGATCCGGGCACCGCTCTGGCTCCGGCCGACCGCGCCGGAGAGACGCAGCCGCGCCCTTCCCGGCACCCCTTGCGCCGCCTCCGCCGGGACGGGCTCCTCATGCTCTTGGCTGTCTTCGCCCTGGCGGAGATCACGGAGGGCGGCGTCGAGACCTGGGGCGTGCTCTACCTGCGCAACCACCTGGCCACGGGCGTGCTGCTCGGGGCTGGCGCGTACGTCGTGGGTCAGCTGGTCGCGGCGACCACCCGCGGTGCCGGCGGCCACCTCCTCGGCCGGCTCTCGACCCGGCGGGCCCTCATCACCGGCGGCTGCGTGGCCGGCGCCGGCATCCTCCTCGAATCCCTCACGTCCGTTTCGGGCGTGGCCGCGCTCGGGCTGGCACTGGGTGCCGGCGGCGCATCGCTGTTCTGGCCACTGGTCATGAGCACAGTCAGCCGGATGGCGAGCCAGGTGGTGAGCGCGGTGGGTGCCTTCACCGCGGCGGGATACGTCGGGTGGGTCGCCGGGGCCCCCATCGTGGGCTGGATCTCGCAGAACCTGGGGCCCGCCCGCGGGCTGCAGGTCCTGGCCCTGGCCTCCTTCGGCGTCGCCGCATGCACCCTGCTGAGCCCGCGGCGCAGGGAGGCCACGCAGGCCAGCGGGTAGCCTGAGGCCATCGCCATGATCCTGCCAAGTATCGAGACGCCCGCCGATCTCAACGGCCTGAACCAGGAACAGCTCGCGGAGCTGAGTGAGGAGATCAGGTCCTTCATCGTCGACACCGTGACGACGACCGGTGGGCATCTCGGCTCCAATCTCGGTGCCGTCGAGCTGACGTTGGCCCTGCACCGGGTCTTCGACTCCCCCCGTGACGTCATCCTCTGGGACACCGGCCACCAGGCCTACGTGCACAAGCTGCTGACCGGTCGCCGCTACGGCTTCAAGACCTTGAAGCAGGCCGGTGGAATGTCGGGCTATCCCAACCGGGCCGAGTCCGAGCACGACTGGATCGAGAACAGCCACGCGTCGACCGCGCTCTCCTACGCCCACGGGATCGCCAGCGGGTTCGAGCTGCGGGGCATAGGCGGCGAGCGCAAGGTGGTGGCGGTCGTCGGCGACGGTGCCCTGACCGGGGGCATGGCCTACGAGGCCCTGAACAATCTGGGCCATTCGGGGCGACGAGTCGTCATCGTGCTCAATGACAACGGCCGCTCTTACGCGCCGACGGTCTCGCAGCTGTCGCAGAGCCTGACGACCCTGCGGCTCAACCCCACCTACACCGCCGCCCGGGAGCGTCTCCGCCTGCGCCTGCGCGAGCTGCCCGCACTGGGCGAGCTGGCCTATTCGGGCGTGCACTCGGTGACCAGCGTGCTGCGCGACATGGTGGCGCCCCATACCTTCTTCGAAGCGCTGGGTGTGCGCTACGCCGGACCCATCGACGGTCACGACATCGAGCACATGGAACAGGCCTTCACGCACGCCGCAGAGTGGGACGGGCCGATCGTCGTGCACGTGCTCACCCAGAAGGGCCGCGGCTACGCCCCCGCTGAAGAAGACGACATCCAACGGCTCCACGACGTCAAGGCCAACAAGGGCGTCACGCTCGAGAACACGGTGGGGAGCTCGGCCGGCCGAGGGGTCGGCGGGTCCGCCAGTTCCGACGGAGGCGGCCTCAGCTCCCTGGACTCCATGCCCGCGGACGGGGCCGACGAGTCGTTTCAGCGCGCCAGCACCTACACCGACGCCTTCACCCAGGCCCTGCTGCACGCGGCGGAAGAGGACCCACGCATCGTGGCGCTCACCGCGGCCATGCCCGGTCCGACCGGTCTCCTGGCCTTCCAGTCCCGCTTCCCCGACCGCTTCTTCGACGTCGGCATTGCCGAGCAGCACGGAGCCACGTCCGCCGCCGGCATGGCCATGGCCGGGCTGCGACCCGTCGTGGCGGTCTATTCGACGTTCTGGTCGCGTTCCTTCGACCAGGCCAATCTCGACGTGGGCCTGCACGGCTGCCCGGTGGTGTTCGTGCTGGACCGGGCCGGCATCACGGGCGACGACGGGCCGAGCCACCATGGCATCCTCGACCTGGCCCTGGCGCTTTCCATCCCGGGCATGACGGTCTTCGCGCCATCGTCGGCCGAGGAGGTCGAGCCGATGCTGCAGACCGCCCTCGGGTTGCCGGGACCCTCCACCATCCGGGTACCCAAGACGACGCCCCGGCATGTCGACCCCGGCGACGTGGGAAGTGGGCTCCAGGCACGCCAGCTCCGCATCGGCGACGGCTCGGTCTGTTTGCTCGGTGTGGGCAAGACCGTCGGGGCCTGCCTGAGCGCCGCCGACGAACTGGCCGCCGAAGGGATCGACGCCACCGTGTGGGACGCGCGGGTCATCTCGCCGCCCGACGTCACCATGCTCGACGACGCCGCGCGCCACCAACTGGTCGTGACCGCGGAGGACGGCGTCCGCCACGGTGGTGCCGGGGCCTTTCTCCTCGACGCCATGGCCGCCCAAACGGAGGTGGCGGGGCTGCCGGCTCCGGCCACCCGGGTCTTGGGAGTCCCGCGCCAATACCTGGCGCAGGGCAAGGCCGACGACATCCTGGCCAGCCTCGGTCTCGACGGCGCCGGCATCGCTGAGAGCGTCCGTCGGGTCAGGCTCCGCGTCCCGGTCGAGCCCCGCCCCGACTGAGCACCCGCCGCAGCCGGTTGCGCTCGCTAGAGCGAGTTGGCGCCGTTCTGGCGCACGAAGTCGTTCACCGCGTAGTACGCCTCGATCGACTCCCCGGCGTCACCCCAGAACCCCTCCTGCACGTCGTGTGCCATCAGGCCCTTCTCGACGAAGTGGTTGTTCACGTCGGTGATCTCGAGCTCACCACGGCCTGAGGGGACGAGATCGCCGATGATGTCGAACACGCCCGCCTCGTAGCAGTAGATGCCTGTCACGCAGTAGTCCGAGGCCGGATGCTCGGGCTTCTCCTCAATGTGGCTCACCCGCCCGTCCGCGCCGAAGACGGGCACCCCGAGATGACGCAGGTGCTCGGGTTCGGACACTTTGGACAGCAAGATGCGCGCGCCGACAGGGTCGGCGCGGAACGCGTCGACCATCGGCCGGATGGAGTGCTCGACGATGTTGTCGGCCAGCATGACGAGTACCGGTCCGCCCTCGGCAAAATGCGCCGCCAGACCAAGCGCCTCGGCGATGCCACCCGCCTGTTCCTGGTACGCGTAGGAGAGCTGGTTGATCCCGTACTCCCGCCCGTTGCCGAGCAAACGGAGGAACTCGCCGGCGTGGGTGCCCCCGGTCACGAGCATGATCTCGTCGATGCCGCTCGACACCACGGCCTCGATCGACCAGGCGATCATCGGGCGGTCGTAAATCGGCAGGAGGTGCTTGTTCGTGATCCGGGTCAGGGGGTACAGGCGCGACCCCGTGCCCCCGGCAAGGATGACGCCCTTCACGCCCTTGCTCGCGCCGCGCGCCTCGTTGCCATGGCCTGTTTCTAGTCGAAGGTGAGCACGCCACGCGCCACCCGGCCGGCGTGCATCTCGTCGACGACCTCACCGAACCGGTCGAGCGGGCGGGTCAGCGACACCAACTCGTCGAGCATGAGCATTCCGGACTTGTAGAAGTCGACCATGAGCGGAATGTCGTGGTGCGGCCGGGCCGAGCCGTAGCGGCACCCGAGCAGCCCGCGATCCACGTAGGCCAGCGCGTTGACGTCCACCGCCACCTCGGTACCGCGGGGTGGGATGCCGATGGCAACGGCATTGCCGGCCCAGTCGAGGCAGTCCAGGGCACTGCGGAGCACGGCTGGGTGGCCGACACAATCGAAGGCCCACGTCACCCCACCGAGTGGGAAGAGCGCCCCCGCGGCCGACTCCCGGTTGGGGGGTACCAGGTCACGCACCGCTGCCGCCGCGTCGCCGGCGCTGGCGTCGACGAAGTGCGTGGCGCCGAACTGCCGGCCCAGCTTCTCCTTGGCCGCCACCGTGTCGACCGCCACGATCCTGGTCGCTCCCGCGATGCGCAGTCCCTGAATCACGTTCAGGCCCACGCCACCGACACCGAAGACCGCCGCCGTGTCGCCCGGCTTCACCTTGGCTCGGTTCAGGACGGCGCCGACACCCGTCAAGACGCCGCAACCGATGAGGCAGGCCGATGAGAACGGGATGTCCTTGGGAATGCGGACGGCCTGGACCTCACTGACGATCGTGACCTCCGAGAAGACCGATGCCGCGGCGAAGTTCGAAGCCGGCTCCCCCTGAAACGTGAAAGGCGTCGAAATGTTGCCGAGTGAGCTCTTGCACCATGTCGGGTGACCCGTCCCGCACGCCCGGCACGCCCCGCAGCTCGCCAGGGTCGCGATCACCACATGGTCACCCGGCTTCACGGAACGCACGGCGTCGCCCACGGCTTCCACGATGCCGGCGCCCTCGTGCCCGAGCACGGCGGGAGCCGGGAACGGGATCGTGCCGTCGATGACCGACAGGTCGGAGTGGCACACCCCGGCCGCCTGCATGCGCACCTGCACTTCGTTCGGCCCGGGGCCGCGCACCTCGAGCTCGTCGGTGACCTCGACTCCTTCTCCGGTGTAGACGATGCCTCGCATTGTGTGCTCCTCTCGTTTCTTACGACTCTGTGGTGACCACGGTGTCCGCGCCATCCGCGTAGCGCTGACGGAGTTCTCGTTTGAGCACCTTCCCGCTGGCGTTCACCGGCAGCGCGTCGACCAGGACGACGCCGCGGGGGACTTTGTAGTTGGCCATGGCGCCCCGGGACCAACTGAGGATCGACCGTCCGATACTAAGGGGGTCGGCAGCGGCCGCCGCCGTGGGCACCACATAGGCACAGCCCACCTCCCCCATCCGATCGTCCGGCACGCCGACGACGGCCACCTGGCCCACCGCCTCGTGGCCCCGCAGAATGGCTTCGATCTCTGCCGGGTAGGCGTTGAAGCCGCCCACCACAAACATGTCCTTGACCCGGTCGGTGATGGTGACGTTGCCGGCCGGATCGAGGACGCCGATGTCGCCGGTGTGCAGCCAGCCCTCGGTGTCGATCGCCTCGGCCGTCGCCGCCTCGTTGCCCCAGTAGCCCGGCATCACGGTGTAGCCCCGCACCAAAATCTCACCGGGCTCACCCGGTGCGACGTCGGCGCCTCCGGCGACGGCCCGCACCTCCAAACCGGGAATGGCCCGGCCCGAGGTTGCGGCCACGACTTCGGGCGGATCGCTGCGCCGGCACATGGTGACGGTCCCGCACGATTCGGTCAGCCCGTACGCGGTCAGAACGGTGTCGAAGCCGAGCTGGTCGCGCATCGCCTGGACCAACTCGACGGGCACCACGGCAGCGCCGGTGACTCCGAGCCGGAGCGACGACAAGTCGTGCCCGGCGCGCCGGGGGTCCGCGAGAAGCGTCTGGTAGAGCGTGGGCGGTCCGGGCAGCACGCTGATGCGCTCGGTCCCGATGCGTGCCATGACGGCCACCGGTTCGAAGACGGGTTCCGGCACGACCGTGGCGCCTGCCATGAGGCAGGCCAGGATGCCCGCCTTGTACCCGAAGGTGTGGAAGAACGGGTTGACGACGAGGTAGCGGTCGCCGGCGGTGAGCCCGACGATGGACGACCACGTCCCGAACGTTCGCAGCGACTGCGCGTGCGTCGCCGCCGCCCCTTTGGGATGGCCTGTCGTGCCCGAGGTGAAGATGAGATCCGAGATGTCGTCGGGCTCCACGGCGGCGGCCCGCGTCGCGGACGTGGCCGGATCGACACCCTCGCCCGCCCTCAGGAAGGCGTCGAGGCCGGTCACCGGCGCCGCCGCTCCGGCGACGCCAGAACCCGCCGGTGCGCCCTCGTCGCGCAGGAGGATGATGCGGGCAAGCTTGCCGGTGTCCTGACCCGCCAGCATGGCCGGGTAATCCGCGCCCAGGAAGCCCCGCACGGTGACCAGCGTCGAGGCGCCGGAGTCGCGGACGATGTAGGCCGCCTCCCCGCCCTTGAACCGGGTATTGAGCGGCACGAGCACCGCGCCGGCCCGCAACAGCCCCAACGCCGCCAGCATCCACTCGGCGCAGTTGGGCGCCCACATGGCGGCTCGGTCCCCGGCCCCGACGCCGGCGGCCACGAAGCCCCGGGCGTAGCGGTCGACCTCTCGGGCCAGCTGCGCGTAGGTGAGGTGCAGCTCCCCGTCGACGAGCGCCTCCGTGTCGCCGTGACGCAGCGCCGCGTCGTCGACCAGGCGCGGCACAGTGCCCCAGATGAGGTCGGCCCGCGGGTCCTCCTGGTCGGCCGGCGCACCGCCGATCCCCCCGCTCATGGATGCTGGCTGCTCACGGAGATGACCTCACCCGAGAGGTAGGACGAGTAGTCGCTGGCCAGGAACACAATGACGTTCGCCACCTCCCATGTCTCGGCGCCGCGGCCGAACAGCTCGCGGCGGCGGAGCACCGCGAGGTCCTCGTCGGGGATGGCCCTGTTCAGGAACGGGTGTTCGGCCAGGCTGGGCGACACCGCATTGACCCGGACCCCGGCGGGAGCCGCCTCGGCCGCCGCGCAGCGGGTCAGGGCCATCACCCCAGCCTTGGCGGCGGCGTAGTGGGCCTGGCCGGGTTGGGCCCTCCAGCCGAGCACCGACGCGTTGTTGACGATGACCCCCGACTTCAGCGGCAACATCCGGGTGAGCGCGGCGCGGGTACAGCGGAACGTGCCCGTCAGCGTGATGTCGAGCACGGTGGACCACTGCTCGTCCGTCATCTCCACCAGCGGCACGGTGCCACCGAGCCCGGCGTTGTGCACGGCGACGTCGATGCGGCCGAATCGCTCCACCGCGCCGTCGTAGAGCGCGGCGACCTGCGTCTCGTCCCGCACGTCGCAGGCCAGCGCGTGGACGCGATCGGGCCCCTCCGCCCCGAATGCGCCCGTCAGCTCCTCGGACGTCTCGGCCAGGCGGCGGGCGTGCGCATCCGACACCACGACCGATGCACCTTCTTCGAGGCAACGCCGGGCCGTCGCCGATCCGATGCCGGTCCCGGCTGCCGCGGTGACGACAACGACTTTGCCTTCGAGCAGCCCGTGTCCGCCCGGTGGTGACGGTGGGGGCGGCGGATCGAAGGACGCATCAAGGCTTGTGCTCACGCCACCCCTTTTGGCTCGGGCGGCAGGCCGAGCACCCGCTCACCGATGATGTTGCGCTGAATCTGGTTCGACCCACCGTAAATGGTCTCCGAACGGGCGAAGAGAAAGGAGCGCTGGAACTCTCCGAGCCCGTACCCGCCGTTCTCCGGGAGCGGCTCGCCGTCCAGGACGGTCGCGGCGGGTCCCAAAATGTCCATGGCCAGCTCGCCCAGCCGGCGGTGCCAGCTCCCCCAGTACAGCTTGGCGATGGAGGCCTCGGGCGGCGCAACGGGGCCGTCGACGCCGGCGAGGCTGCGCAACGTGTTGTAGCGCATGATCGTCAGCGCAATGTGGGCCTGGGCCAGCCGCTGGCGCACCACCGGGCGGCGCGCCGCGCCGTTCTGCTGGGCCAGCGCCACCAGCCTGTCGAGCTCGCGCCGGAACCCGAGCTGGAAGCCGAGCAGCGCGACGCCGCGCTCGAACGCCAACGTGGCCAAGGCGACGCGCCAGCCGTCACCGACCCCGCCCACCACGCTGTCGACATGGGTGCGGGCACCGTCGAAGAACACCTCGTTGAATTCACTGGTCCGCGTGAGCTGGGTGATGGGGCGCACCTCGATGCCGGGCTGGTCCATGGGCACCAACAGATAGGACAGCCCCTTGTGGCGCGTCGACTCGGGGTCGGTCCGGCATACCACGAAGCACCAGTCCGCCACGTGGGCCAGCGAGGTCCAGACCTTCTGACCCGTGATGACCCATTGGTCGCCGTCACGCTCGGCCCGCGTCGTGACGTTGGCCAGGTCGCTGCCGGCGTCGGGCTCGGAATAACCCTGGCACCACAGTTCGGCGCCCTCCCGGATGGGCGGGAGGAAGCGGGCCTGCTGCTCGGGAGTGCCGTAGTGGATCAGGGTTGGGCCGAGCAGCCCTTCACCCATGACGTTGACCCGCCCTGGGGCCGCGGCCCGGGCGTACTCCTCGTTGAAGATGACCTGCTCGGTCATGGTGGCACCACGCCCACCGTGCTCGACCGGCCAGCCCAGGCACGTCCAGCCGCCGCCGGCCAGCACCTTCTCCCAGCGCCGGCGCACCTCGAAGCCGAAGGTCTCGTCTCCCGAGCCGCCCCGGCCGCCGAGCTCGGCGAATTCGCCCACCAGGTGCTCCTGCAGGAATCTCCGGACCTCCTGGCGGAACGCCACGTCCTCGGGGCGATCGCGCAGATCCATCGCCGGGGAGCGTAGCCAAGCCGGGGCACCCGACCTGACGGGTCGTCAGATCCGGGCCGTGGCCTCCTGCCACGCCGGGGGGTGGGTGCCGATCGGCGACGTGGGCACCTCCCAACGGCCCGGCGTGAGGGGCAGGGCGGCCACCGGGCCCAGGTGGTGCAGCCGACCGTAGGGCGTGTCGCTGGTCGTGAGGTACGGGCCGAGGTCGCCGAAACCTGTCGGCTCGCCCGGCGCATCCGGGGCCTCGGTGAACCACCGGGCAGTTTGGCAGAGCGAGACGCGCACGAGATAGCTGCCCCCCTGGTGGGCACGGCGCCACAGGGCGGCCATGGTGCCCAGGGCGGCGAGGTACCCGGTGGTGTAGTCGCAGGCCGCGGCGGGAAGCAGCTCGGGGTGATCGCGCCCGCCCTGACCGACGACCATGCCCGAGACGGTCTGGGCCATCTGCTCCCACCCGGGGCGTCGCTGCCAGGGGCCGTCGTCGCCGTAGCAATTGATGCTCACCGCCACCATGCCCGGACGGAGCTCTGCCAGCTCGTGGGGCCCGAAGCCCCGGCGCGCCAACGAGCCGCCGCGATAGCCCTGCGTGAAGACGTCGGCCCCCCGGGCCAGCGCGCGCAGGGCAGCCGCGCCGGCGGGATCGTCGAGGTCCAGGCGGCAAGAACGCTTGCCGTGGCTCGTATCCATGACGAAGAGGGGGATGTTCTCCAACCGGGGCGAGTTGACGAGCAGCACCTCCGCCCCCTGTTCGGCCAACGTGCGGGCATTGGTCGGTCCGGCCAGCAGGCGGCTGAGATCGAGCACGCGCACGCCCTCGAGTGGGCGCTGCGAGCCGCGGGGAGCCTCGGGGGCACTCTCCCCGATCTTCTCGACGCTGACCCGGCCGAGCGGCGCGATGGCCTCGGCCTGCGGATGGGCCGACCACTCCTCTGCCGTGCGCGCCATCGCACCACACGTCCCGGCGTCCGCCAGCGCGTCCTCGAGGGCGGGTGCGTCCCAGCGGGCCACCCGGCCAGCCACCACATCGCCGCCGCTGTCCACGTCGCACCCGAGGACCTCGCAGGTGCGCGCCGCGAGATGAGCGAACTGACCCTGCAGGTGGACCCACCGCCCATCTCGGCAGCGGTACAGCTTGACGAGCGGGCGCTCCCGGCTCATCGGCGCGGCCGGCAGGTTCCCGCCTTCCAGCCGCTGGAGCTGGAACCCGACCAGCGACGCTCCGGCGTGTCCCCGCTCCACGGTGACCGGTTGCGTCTCGCCCGTGCGCTCCTCCCAGAGCAGTGACGCCGCCGCGCCGATGCAACCCAGGACCGAGGCGGCGCACTCGACCACGGGGAACGGCGTGGCGTAGGGCTGGCCCTGTCCGAGCAGCGTCACCCGATCGGCCAGGGCGGCGGGCAATCCCACCTCCGCCAACAGCCCCGTGACCAGGTCCGCTCCCATGCCGGCATCGTAGGGCGTGCCCGGTGCCGGGCCGGCGGGCGTCCGGGCCTGGAATACTGGCCAACGCACCGCGACACGACGCCATGACCGCCACGGCACGAGCGGAGTGCCAGAGGGAGGGAGAGAGACATGGCCTACTCCCAGGGCCGGATCGTCCACGACGCCGACGCCCACATCATGGAGACGCCCACATGGCTGCAGGACCACGCGGAGGCCGCCTACCGGGACCGGCTGCCTGTCCTGCGCTACCCGGGGGGGAACGAGCTGCGCCAGACCGGCGATCCGGCCGACCAGCAGCGCGACCTCATCGCGGCCTTCGATGCGCTGCGGGCGCGTCACGCCTCACCCGAGTACCGGGCACACGAGGAGGCGGAGATCATGGCGCGCAAGAACTTCGCCGCCACAGGATCGTTCATTCCAGAGGACCGTGGACGCGCGCTCGACTTGCTCGGGTTCTCGAGCCAGCTCGTCTTCAACACGTTCCACAACGGGCGGCTGCACGACATGGAGCACGCCGACGCCGAGCTGGCCTACGCCGCCGCCCGCGCCCACAACCGGGGCATGCTCGAGTTCTGCGCGGTCGACCGGCGCCTGTTGCCCTCCCTGTACATCCCGCTGGTCGACCCGGCCCGCGCGGTGTCCGCCACCGAGGACGCACTGGCGCAGGGCGCGGCGGCCCTCTTGATCGCCTCGGGATGCCCACCGCGGTCATCGCCCAGCCACACCGACTTGTTCGGCGTGTGGGCCCGGGCCGAGGAAGCGGGCATCCCCGTCGTGTTCCACGTGGGGGGCACGGGGACCCTCGTCGACCCGAACTACTTCCGCAACGGCAAGCCGGTGCCGCCTGATTTCCACGGCGGCGAGGAGAACTTCCGTTCCGTCGACTACATGGGCATCCCCGTCCCGCCGGCCCAGACGCTGGCCACGCTGATCTTCGACGGGGTGCTCGAGGCGTTTCCGGATCTCCGCATCGGCGTGATCGAGCAGGGGGCTATCTGGGTGCCGTCATGGCTGCGCCAGATGGAATCCGCCTTCGAGGCCTTCCACCGCCACGAGGAACGACTCCAGGCGCTCTCGCTCCGGCCGAGCGACTACGTGCACCGCCAGTGCCGCTTCACGCCCTACCCGACCGAGGACGTCGGCTGGATCGTGGAGCAGGCCGGCGCCGATCTGGTGCTGTTCTCGTCCGACTATCCACATGTGGAGGGAGGGCGCAAGCCACTCGAGCGCTTCGAGGCTTCGCTCGGCGACGTTGGTACAGAGGTACGCCAGCAGTTCTACGCCGACAACTTCCTCTTCCTCATGGGCAACGCAGCCGCCGGCCTGGCGGCTTGAACCGAGTGCGCCGTGTCAGCTCGGACTGTGCGCAACTGCGGGCGACGTCACCACCGCCCCTTGTGATGTGCAATCAACCACCGTCGGGTAGTCGCACACCGTCCTCTGAAGCCACGGTTGCAGCTGGGTCGTCGGCTCCTGCGATTTGTGCGCCGGCACCACTCCCACGCCGCCGATGAGAAACATGCTCATCCCCAGGAGCACGCCGACGACGAACAGCTTGACCCTCTTCCGAGTGTCCACTCCGGGCACCTCCGCACAGACCTGCACCCCCCCTCTGGCGGCCACCGGACGCCGAACACCAGGGAGTTTCCATACGTTGTCCGAGAGTTGTCAAACCGCAGACCAACTGCCGTCGTACGCAGGAGAGATGCTCCTGAGCAGGGGTGGGGCACTCCCGTTGCAGAGAAAGGCTCACCATGTTCACCCGCAAATCCCGTGGAGGAGAGGCGACATTCGAGGTCACCAAGTCGGACGAGGAGTGGAAGGCGGAGCTCCCCGCTGACCGCTACGCCGTCCTGCGCCGGGCCGGGACCGAGCCGCCCTGGTCGGGCGACCTTTTGCACGTCGACGGGGCGGGTGTCTTCTGCTGTGCCGGCTGCGGCGCCGAGCTCTTCGACACCGATGCAAAGTTCGAGTCCGGCACGGGCTGGCCCAGCTTCGATCGGGCCGCCGCCGCGGGGACCGTGCTGGAACGCAAGGAGCGCGGCTTCGGCATGGCGCGCACCGAGATCCTGTGCGCCCGGTGCGGTGGACATCTGGGGCACGTCTTCCCCGATGGGCCGACCGACACCGGGCAGCGCTACTGCGTCAACTCGCTCTCGCTGCGTTACGAGCCCGAAGGCAACACCGCCGTGGCGGACGGAGCCAGCACCGGGGACTGAACCTCGATCATGGCGCCCGGTCTCGAGCCCGCGGCCGAGCTCGGCTGCGCAGCAGCATTGCACCGGCACAGATGACAGCGGCCGCCGTCGCTCCCGCGGCGACGGCCGGATCGACGACAACACGTGCTGTCGATCCGGCCAGGTGCGCCGCCAGCGTCGCCAGCGTCGGGCATACGGGCGTGGCGATGAGCCACGGCGCCACTCAGGCCTCGACCGCCAACGCCCCGGCCCCGTCTTCAGCGCTCTCCGGCGAGGCCGACCCGCGCCGCTCCACCTTGTGGACGTCGACGGTGGCGAAACGCATGCTGGCGCCCACTTCGTCCGCCGTGATCTCCACCTTGGAACGGTGCTCTCCCTCCTCGGTCTCCCACGTCCGGTGCTCCAGTCGACCGGTCACGACGACGCGCATGCCCTTGGTCAGGCTCAGCGCCACGTTCTCCGCCAGATCGCGCCAGCAGATGACGTCGAAGAAGGACGTCGACTCCTGCCATTCCTGAGTCGTACGGTCCTGCCAGCGCCGGTTCACGGCGACGCCGAGCTGGGCCGTTGCCTGCCCCTCGCGGGTGTAGCGGATCTCGGGTTCACGGGTCAGGTTCCCGGTGATCGTGGTGGTATTGGCCATCTGCATCCTCGCTTTCGTGCACGCCCTCCGTCCGAGGGCGCGGCCCAGCGTGATGGCCTCTCCTTGGCGCGAACCTTGCAGCGAACCTCACCGAGCCCGAATTGCACCGGGCCCGGGTGTATGCCTAGGACTTCGGCTTCATCCCCAGGCAGCGGAGGACGAACGCGCCGAACCGTCCTGGCTTCTTCTCCTGATGGTGGTCGGCCGAGTGCCCGTAGCGCGATCCGTACACGCCTCCGGAGCTCCCCGTCAGGCCGGGCGCCGGCAACGTGTTGGGCTCCTCGTACTTCGGCACCTTGGCCAACCGCCGCTTTTGCTTCCTGGGCTTGTCACCGGCACTCCCCATGCCGTCAGTCTGGCCCACATGGCGCCGCAGCGTTGCGCAGCTCGTCGAGGTCTGGGACTGCAGGCCCGACGGGAGGCCATCAGCTCCGGCCGCTGCGGAGCGTCCGACCGCCGATCACATAGAGGGTCAGCCCGATGACGAGGGATCCCAGGATGATCCAGCGGACAACTGCCGTCTCGAGCGACGTCGGCGACCCGTTCGAGCTGATCTCGGCGAAGCCCCCACCGATCACCAGCGCAACGAAGGCCAAGATGGCGCACACCAGTGATCCCTTCCGGGCGTTGTTGCAGAAGAAGCGAGACTGCGACAGGTCCGGCTTCGAGCCGTTCGCGGCTGCGTCCCGCCGGCCCGTCACGCCGTCAGACGTCGAGGAAGCGTCGGATCGCGATGGCAGAGCCGATGGAGCCGATCGCCATGCCGACAATGACCACGACGACGTTGGTCAACAGGACCTCGGAACCCGACATGTGCATCGCAGTGAAGATGTTGCTGGTCGTCCGTCCGCCACCTTCGTGATTGATGAAGAGGTACACGAAATAGACGACGACCGCAGCCAGCAACGATCCCAACAGGCCCTGCAAGAGGCCTTCGGACATGAATGGGATGCGAATGAACCAGTTGGTGGCCCCAACCAGCTTCATCACTGATACCTCGCGACGTCGGGCGAAGATGGCCATCCGGATGGTGTTCAGGATCAGGACGGCCGCCGAGATGATCAGGACGATCGCCACAGCCAGGCAGACCCACTTCGAGACGTTGATCACGGTCTCTTCGTTGTGGATGGTCTGCTGAGGCTCGGTCACGGACAGGACGCCGGCGGTGCCGCTGAAGGTGTGCACGACCTGGGCCGCGTCGGTCAACGCAATGGGGGTGCACCAGTAGGAGGTCGGCATCTCCGATTCGGTGGTCGCCTGGAAGACGTCCGAGGGAAGCAGCCGCCGAGCCTCGGAGAAGTTGCGCGCCTTGTTCCAGTAGGCGCACGGCTGCGCGACGTAGTTCAGCTGGGACAGTTCGGTGCCCACCGCGGAAATCTCCTGCGCATTGGCATTGGGCTGCATCCAGACAGTGACCTGGGTGCCCCGCTCCAGCGTTCCGGTGGCGTTGGCCGAACCTTGGCGCAGCAGCAGTGCCGCGCCCACCAACGACAGCGAGACGGCGACAGTCAGGACGGCGGCGATCGTCATGAGACGGTTCCGCCACAGGTTCGACGCCGTCTCGCGGACGACGTAGTCAACTGAAACTGCCACCTAGACGGCCTCCTGCCCTTGCCCGGAGCCGTCGAAGCCGTACACGCCGCGCGCCTGGTCTCGCACCATTCGCCCGTTGCTCAGCTCAATGACGCGCCGACGCATTTTGTCCACCAGGACCTCGTCGTGCGTGGCCACCACCACGGTCGTCCCGGTCCGGTTGATGCGGTCGAGCAGCTGCATGATGCCCTGACTGGTCTGCGGGTCGAGGTTCCCCGTGGGCTCGTCCGCCAGCAGAATGAGGGGCCGGTTGACGAAGGCGCGGGCCACCGCGACACGCTGCTGTTCCCCACCCGAGAGCTCCCCGGGCAAGTTGTCCCGCTTGTTGGCCAGACCGACCAGGTCCAGCACCTGGGGCACCTGGTTGGCCACGACGTGACGGGGTCGACCGATGACCTCCAGGGCAAAGGCCACGTTCTCGAACACGGTCTTGTTCGGCAGGAGCCGGAAGTCCTGGAAGACGCAGCCGATGTTGCGGCGCAGGTACGGCACCCGCCATTTCGGCAACTCCACGATGTTGCGGCCCGCCTCGAGGATCTGGCCCGTGTCCGGGAGCTCCTCGCGCAGCAGGAGCCGGATGAAAGTGGTCTTCCCGGATCCGGACGCGCCGACGAGGAAGACGAATTCGCCCTTGTCGATCTCAACGGTGATATCGCGCAATGCGACCGTCGATCCCTTATAGGTCTTGGTGACGTTTTCGAATCGGATCATCGGTAGGAGAGGTGTCGCCCCAGCTGACGCAGGCGGGGCACCACGCAATCCTAACGAGTCTGTATCGCGGTATCGGGTCATAGGCTCCGGCGCAGGTCACAGCGCCCGGCCGTCCGAATGACCGAGTGAACCGCCCGGGGCGGGCTCGTCCCCTCCGCTCCTCGTTGGTCGCTCCCATCGCCGCACGACCGGGAACCAGTGTGTCCACGCTCCCTCGGCAGGCGTCGCCGCCACCGCATGGCGCTCGCCACGGCGGGGGCACCCGGCCAGCTGCCGGCTTCGCACCGCCCCCAACGCGGGGAGATCTCGCCAGTGCGGACCCGGCGTCCGGCCGCTGACCGCTGACCGCTTCCGCCGGCCTGTCCAGGCCCGCCGCGCCGGCCGGGTGACGGACGACCGGCCAGCCTTCTGCCGGGAACGGGATCACGAAGGCACCGCGTCTCGATCGACGTCGCGGCAGGTCATGGGGGTCATCTCGGCACGGCCGGTCGTCGTAGTCGTGACCCCGCGGGTGGATTGCTTGCAGTCGAGTAACGCCAGAGAGCAGCCGAGAGGGGTCGCCGGCAACCCTCGGGTGGGTGGCGCGGCGATCGCGGCGATCGCTCGGTCGCTCGGTCGCTCGGTCGCTCAGCCACCACGTGTCGATGTGGTGCGAAGGCGCTTCGGAGTCGCCGCGGTGTCGACCACGGGTGAGCCTCGGCGCACGGTGCGACCGGCATGTCGCATGTCCCGGCGCCGGTCCGACCAGTACGACACATGCCGGGTCCTCTTCGGTCCACTGCGCATCTGCCCGCGGCAACACGCTGCTGCTGGCACTGGATCACGCGCGCCGCGCGGATGGCGCGCCACGAATGGATTTACGAGCTGCCCTCGCGCTGGCGGCGCAACTCGGCCTCCATGAAGGCATCGAGATCGCCGTCGAGCACCGCCTCGACATTGCCCGTTTCGTAGTTGGTGCGGAGATCCTTGACGAGTTGGTACGGCGCCATCACGTAGGAGCGAATCTGGTTACCCCACGCGTTGTCGACCCGGTCGCCGCTCGAGCGCGTCGAGCTCGGCCCGGCGCTCCATGCGGGCTCGCTCGGCCAACTTGGCCCCGAGGATCTGCATCGCCTTGGCCTTGTTCTGGTGCTGGCTGCGCTCGTTCTGGCAGGAGACCACCAGCCCCGTCGGCAGGTGGGTCAAGCGCACGGCGGAATCCGTCTTGTTGACGTGCTGCCCCCCGGCCCCGGAGGAGCGATATGTGTCGATACGCAGGTCTTTCTCATCGATCTCCACCTCGGACGAGACGTCTTCGAGGAAGGGCGTGACGTCCATGGAGGCGAAGCTCGTCTGGCGGCGGTGCTGCGAGTCGAAGGGCGACATCCGGACCAGGCGGTGCACGCCGCGCTCGGTGGCCAGCAGCCCGTAGGCGAACCGGCCGTGGACGATGAAGGTGGCCGAGAGCAGACCCGCCTCCTGCCCCTCGGTCGCCTCGTCAACCTCGACGGTGAAGCCGCGCCGCTCGGCCCAGCGCTGGTACATCCGGAGCAGCACCTCGGTCCAGTCCTGCGCGTCCGTCCCGCCGGCGCCGGCGTGTACCTCGCACACAGCGTCGAACTCGTCGTATTCGCCGGAGAACAGCGACTGCAGTTCCAACGCTCCGAGGCGCGCCCCGAGGGCGTCGACCATCTCGACCAACTCGGCGTCGAGCGCGGCGTCGCCACTGCCTTCGCCGGCAGACTCGTCAGTCAGCTCGAGCAATGCCTGCGCGTCCTCGAGCTCGCTTCGCAGCGTCTCGAGCTGCTCCAGGTCGGCGGAGACCCGTCCCAGCTCCTTGGTCACGGAGCGCGCGTTGTCGGCGTCGTCCCAGAGGTCGGGCCGGGCCACCTCGGCCTCGAGCTCGGTCCGGCGCACCTCGAGCTTCTCGCGCCCGAGATAGCGCTCCGCCTCGGCCAGCCGCTCCCCTAGCGCTGCGAGCTCAGACGTGAAGTCGCGGGGGAGGTCGGCCGACGGCCCGTCAGGCGGCGCCATGGCAGAACTTGTACTTCTTGCCGCTCCCGCACCAGCAGGGATCGTTGCGGCCGACCTTCTCGTGTTGTTCCTTGACGATTGGCACCAACGCCTCGGGATCGGGCGCGTTGGGCCGCTTGATCTGCGCCTTGCCGCCGGCAGCCCGGCCGTTTTGGCCGGCACCGTCGGGCCTGGTCAGCACGGATGTCTGCGCCGGCACGCTGGTCCCCTGGTCCTCCAGCAGCGCCGAGGCCAACGCCCCCGTCCCGGCCACCGGGTCCTCCGCGGCGGCGTAGACCGCCTTGTCGAGGTCCGGCTCGGCCGCCGGTGCCTGGACCGCCTCGACGTGGAGGATGTAGCGGAGATAGTCGTTGTCGATCACCTCCATGAGCTGGCCGAACATGGAGTAGCCCTCTTGCTGCCAGGCGTTGAGGGGGTCGGCCTGGACGGTCCAGCGCAGGTGGATGCCGTCCTTGAGGTTGTCCATCTCGGCCAGGTGGTCGCGCCAGCGGGCGTCCATGATCTGCAGGTAGACGTCGCGTTCGATCTGCCGCATGGTGTCCGCACCGCCCGGCATCGCCTCCCCGTGCTTCTCGTAGTAGTCGAGCGCCTCTTCGACGATCGACTCGACCAGGTCCTCCGTCGTGGCGGCCTGCTCGAGGTCGGCCACGGTGAACTTCGTCGGGTAATACTGCATCAGCGAGTCGACAAGGCCCTTGAGGTCCCAATCCTCTTCGAACTCGGTCGGGCAGTGCTCGGCCACCACCTTCTCCGCCGCGCCGGCCAGGAGGTCCTCGGTGTGCTCCTCGAGGTCGTCGCCGTCGATGATCTGCAGCCGGCGCTCGTAAATGACCTTGCGCTGCTGGTCCATCACCTCGTCGTATTTGAGGGCGTCCTTGCGCATTTCGGCGTTCCGCGCCTCCACGGTGTTCTGCGCCCGCTCGATCGCTTTGCCCACCGTCTTCGACTCGATCGGCATGTCGTCGGGCAGCGTCCGCCCCATGACCCAGCTCATGGCGCCCGTGGCGAAGAGGCGCAGGAGTTCGTCGTCGAGGCTGAGGTAGAAGCGGCTCTCCCCCGGGTCGCCCTGGCGTCCCGACCGGCCCCGGAGCTGGTTGTCGATGCGTCGGCTCTCGTGGCGCTCGCTGCCCAGCACGTAGAGCCCGCCCAGCTTGCGCACCTCTTCGCCTTCGGCGCGGCAACGGGCCTCCACTGCCGTCTGCCGACGCTCCAACTCGGCCGCGCCCTCCTCACTTTCGATGTCGACGCCCTCGGCAGCGAGCTCGTGTTGCGCCAGCAGCTCGGGATTGCCCCCGAGGATGATGTCGACGCCGCGGCCGGCCATATTCGTCGCCACCGTGACCGCACCGCGCCGGCCGGCCTGCGCCACGACCTCGGCCTCCCGGAAATGCTGCTTGGCGTTCAGCACGTTGTGCGTCACGCCCCGCTTCTCGAGCAGGCGCGCCAGCAGCTCGGACTTGGCCACCGAGGCGGTACCGATCAGCATGGGCTGGCCGAGCTCGTTGCGCTCGACGATGTCGTCGACCACCGCGTTGAACTTCGCCTCCTCGGACTTGAACACGAGGTCCGGCTCGTCGAGCCGGACCATGTCCTTGTTGGTCGGGATGGGCACCACCGGCAGGCCGTACGTCGCCGCGAACTCGCCGGCCTCGGTCTCGGCGGTGCCGGTCATGCCGGACAACTTGTCGTACAGCCGGAAGTAGTTCTGCAGGGTCACCGTGGCCCAGGTGTGGTTCTCCTCCTTGATGGCCACGCGCTCCTTGGCCTCGACGGCCTGGTGGAGACCGTCGGACCACCGACGACCTTCGAGCGTGCGCCCGGTGAACTCGTCGACGATCTTCACCTCGCCGTTCTGCACGAGGTAGTCCTTGTCCCGCTTGTAGAGGTCTTTCGCCGTGAGGGCCTTCGTCAGCTGATGGACGTAGTTGACCGACACGGCGTCGTAGATGTTCTCGACCCCGACCGCCTGCTCCACCTTCTCAATGCCCGCTTCGAGCGGGACGACCGTCTTCTTCTCCTCGTCGACCTCGTAGTCGACGTCACGGGTGAGCGTGCGGGCAATGGACGCGAACTGGTAATAGAGCTGCGCCGCCTCGTCGGCCGGCCCCGAGATGATCAGCGGCGTGCGGGCCTCGTCGATGAGGATGGAGTCGACCTCGTCGACGATGGCGAAGGCATGGCCCCGTTGCGCCATGACGTCCCGGGATCGCTTCATGTTGTCACGCAGGTAGTCGAAACCGAACTCGTTGTTCGTGCCGTAGGTGATGTCCGACGCGTAGGCCCGCCGCTTCACGAAGTCGTCCTCGATGTCCGCCCCGATCCGGCCCACCGTGAGGCCGAGCCAGCGGTGCAACCGACCCATCCATTCGGAGTCACGGGTGGCCAGGTACTCGTTGACCGTCACCATGTGCACACCACTGCCGTCGAGGGCGTTGAGGTAGGCCGGCAGCGTGGAGACGAGCGTCTTCCCCTCGCCGGTCTTCATCTCTGCGATCCACCCGAAGTGCAGGGCCATGCCCCCCATCAACTGCACGTCGAAGTGGCGCTGGCCCAGGACCCGCCAGGACGCCTCACGTACGACGGCGTAGGACTCGACGAGCAGGTCGTCGAGGGTTTCGCCCTGATCCAAGCGCTCCTTGAACTCCACCGTCTTGTGGGCGAGGGCTTCGTCGCTCAGACCCTGCATCTCTTGTTCGAGGGCACCGACCAGAGGGACGAGCTCGGCCAGCCTTCTGACCTTCTTGCCCTCGCCGGCGCGCAGGACCTTCGTGAACACGCTCATGGGGCCACGATCCTACCGGCCGGAACAGGCCCGGAGCCGCCGCCGGGCCTCCGGAACAAATTAGGGCTGCGTGCGGCTGACCTGGTCTTTGACCCCACACTCGCCTGCCGCGAGGGTGACGCACCGGTCCCGGCGGTGCGGCGGAAAGCCGTCACACCCAACGGCACCGTGTTGGCGCGCATCGCCTCGTCTCCGCCCGCCCCCGACAGCCGGGGACGCAGCGGGCAGGGCTTACCTCTAAGCCGCACCATGCTCAGCGACCACAAGTCGCCTTACGTGGGTCGTTTTGCCTGCGACTGGCCTCGACTTTCAACCACAGACCCGCGCGCAGCCCCAGCGGCAGCCTACCCCTCCTCCATCCGCCTGCTGCCCGGGGACGTTCGGGCCGGCTGAACCCGCGGGGCTGCGCGCGCTGGCCGGGGTGGCGCCCTCGAGCACGGTCACATCGGAGATCTTCCACAGCCCGTTCACCTGCCTGAGGTCGGCAATGAGGGGGACGACGCCGGCCTGGGGTGAGCAGATGCTGTTGACGTGGGTCTGGTCGACAACGGCGGAGACGGAAGGCCGTGCCCGCTGCCTGATTCTCCGAGTGAAGCACCACAGAGCGGATCTGACTCCGCGATTCGGCCCGGGCCTGCTCGAGCGCCTGGCGGATCGACGCGTTGAAGAGCTGTTGCGCCTCGAACGCGGAGGCGAACATGTTGCCGGTGTCGCGTACGGCTGAGGCGATCCGGCCACCGTCGGTGATCGGGCGGCTGGGTCGTGGCAGGACATTCCTTGCCTCCGGTCGTCTGCTCGGCGTCCCCCGTCGACGAGCCATCTCATCGCGGCTCAGGGTTTGCGTCGTGCCGGGCGCACGAACGGCGGGCCGAAGCCGATTTCTCTTTGCTGAAATTCCGAATTTCTCAGAATTGTCGAGCAATTGGTGAGCAATCAAACTCCAACCCCGGTTCAGGAAATACCCGATTGCGGGTTCCGGAAATGGGTAAGACACGACCATAATGTGACGAAGCTCCCAGTGGGACGGCCACGGGGGGAGGGACGGGATCAGTGGCGCTCCGCGAAGAAGAGCTCACAGGTCTCTGTGACGATGTCGACCTCGACCGTGATCGCGCGCTCGTCGAGCGTTGTCAGGCGGGGGACTCCGCAGCATTCGGAAACCTCTACGCGCGCTACTACGAGCGCCTCCTTCGCTTTTGCCTCCGTCGGCTGAATGACCGCCACGAGGCCGAAGACGCGGCGCAGGAGGCATTCGCTCGCGCCTGGAAAGCGTTGCCGCGGTTCGCGGGCGAGCGACGCTTCTACCCCTGGCTGACGGTCATCGCCGGAAACATCTGCACTGACATGCTTCGGCGTCGCTCCCGCAGCACACCGACCGACGACTTCGAGCTCACAGCACAACGTCCGGTGGGTGTGGTCGCTGAAGACACCGCTGAGGAACTCGTGCTGGCTGCGGCCGACGGCGAGCTGGTGCACCGTGCCCTCGAGCGCCTGTCGACGCGCCACCGCCACGTGCTTGCCATGCGCGAGGGCTCCGGTTGGACGTACCAGCAAATCGCGGACCACGAGGGTGTTGAGCTCGGGACCATCGAAACGCTGCTGTGGCGCGCCCGTCAAGCTCTCAAGCGCGAGTTTGCCGCCGTGTCCGAGTCGAAGGAAGCGCTGGCAGGTTTCCTTATCGCCACTGGTGCACTCATCCGCCGCACCATCTTCCGAGCCGCGCACCGTAGTGCCACTGCGCACCAGGGCAGCGGGGGCGGCTCTGGGGCGATGCGCAACGCCGTGGCGGGTGTCGCCGTGACCGGCGCAGCCGTGGCCGCTGCGTTGATCACACCGCACGCACTCTCAAGCGTGCCGAGCGCGGCCGCATTGGGACCCAACTCGGCCTCCGCCGCCCCGCCCCTTGTGCTCGGGTCGACACACGCCTATGGAGCGGGCAGCGGCGGCTCGCCGGTGTCCCAGGCCCCGGCACTCGGCGGTTCTCTCGGCGGATCGAGCGACGGCGCCGTCCCCGTCGGCACGGGTGGCTCGTCTGGGAGCAACGGTTCGCAGACCAGCGCCACCGGTTCCGCCCAAAGTCCCAAAGGAACCAGCGCACTCCTCGGCGGCGCCCTTGGTGGTGGATCGTTGTCGGCCCCGAGTGGCGGCGGCGGACTCAACCAAGCTGCAGGAGTCCTGGGCAACACGGTGAACGGTGCCTCCGGCGGCGTCAGTAAGACAGTCGGTAGCGTCACGAGCGGAATCGGGAAGACGGTCAGTGGCGTCACGACCGGAGTCGGGCAGACGGTTGGCGGCGTTGTGGGGGGAGTGACCGGAGTTGTCAGCGGGGTGACCGGCACGCTCGGAAGCGCCTCGAGTGGCGTGGACGGGCTGACACAGTCGATCGGGCCGGGCAGCGTGCTCCCGCGAACGTCGGGCTCGGCATCGTCCGGCTCAGGTTCTTCTTCGAGCACCCCGGCCAGAACGACCACCACGACCAGCCCGGTCCAGGGCATCCTCGGCGGAACGACCAAGACGGTAGGCGGCCTGCTGGGGGGGTAGTCCCTCGCGCTGGCGCAGGCGGGGCACATGGAGTGGGTCTCCTCATGCGGACGACCCGCAGGAGACGACAGGACAGGCCTGGATCGCGCCAGCCGAGTCGGCTCTCTCCCTCCGCGGGGGGACGAAGTCATTCGACTCGATCATGCAGCAGTTCCTGGCCGGTCGGCCCGAGGGCCCCATCGGCACGGACGAGATGGCAGAGGCCGGAGGGACGCCAGCCACTCCATCGGAGGCGACACCGCCGCACTCGCCTTCGGCCCGCTCGCCCGTCCCGGTGAGCCGGTCCTCGTGGCACACGCGGCGAGCGACCAACCCGTTCCGCCCCACTCCTGACCCAACGAGAAACGCCGCCGGCCCCGAGTGGTGCGCTCCCGGAACCAGCGGCCTTCCCGATCAGGTACGGCTCAGTCGCCGGCGGCGGCTCCACACACTGTCTCCACCATCAGACCGCTCACCACGTAGGGGTCCATGTTGGCGTTCGGCCTCCGGTCTTCCAGCCACCCCTTCTGGTTCTTGGCCGTGGCCCACGGGATGCGGATGGAGGCGCCCCGGTCGGAGGTGCCGTAACTGAACTGGGTGAAGTGCGCCGTCTCGTGCGCGCCAGTCAACCTGCTCTCGATGCCGATGCCGTAGTTCGTCACATGCTCTTCCACGCGCTTCCCGAGGGCCTCACAGCCAGCGATGATGGCGTCCCAGCCGCCGTCCTCCCGCATGGCCTTGGTGGAGAAGTTCGTGTGCGCTCCGGCGCCGTTCCAGTCCCCGAGCACCGGCTTGGGCTCCAGAGTGGCGAACACGTCGAAGTCCTCGGCGATACGGAAGAGAAGCCAGCGCGCCGTCCACAGCTGGTCGCCGATGAGCGGTGGCGGAAGGACTCCGATCTGGAACTCCCACTGGCCCATCATCACTTCGGCATTGGTGCCCTCGATCCCGAGCCCAGCCTTCATGCAGGCGGCAGTGTGACGCTCGACGATTTCACGACCGGGCATCTTGTCGCCACCGACCCCGCAGTAGTAGGGGCCCTGAGGGGCAGGGAACCCGGCTTCGGGCCAGCCCAACGGGCGCCCGTACTGGAAGAAGGTGTACTCCTGCTCGATCCCGAACCAGGGCTCCTGGTCGGCGTACTTCTCTGCCAGCTCGGCGCACTTCCGTCGGGTGTTCGTGCTGTGCGGGGTCATGTCCGGGTGCAGGACCTCGCACATGACGAGCTTGTCGCCCTCCGCCCGTAGGGGGTCAATGCACACGAAGACCGGCTGCAGGACGCAGTCGGAGTCGTTGCCTTCGGCCTGGTTCGTGCTCGAGCCGTCGAAGCCCCAGATCCCGGGCTCCTTGCCGGTCTCGACGATCCTGGTCTTGCTGCGAAGGAGCGGGGTGGGCTCCGTTCCGTCGATCCAGATGTACTCGGCCTGGTAGCTCATGAGTTCTCCTGTGCTCCCCTTCTTGCTCGTGGTCAAGGTGCCGGGGCGGGGGTTCCGGCCTCTTGCGGACAGACTTCCCACACCAGATTTGCGGTTGTCAGTCTCGTCGGACCCTATTTCACCCCCGTATCCGTTATGTGAACCGCGGATGAAATCCTGCTGAGGGCACTGCACCTGTCTGGAGCGTACCGAGACTCGGCTTGCCATCCGGCCCTCCGGTCCTGCCCGCGTGGCGCCGACGCGACGGAGGGTCGGGTGGTTCGACCCGGCCCTCCCCGGTTGCGTCTTCTCAGACCTTGCCGGAGCAGTGCCCCGCCCGAATCCGGCTTTCTCCTAAGTCCACGCGACGCCGTGAGTCAGGTCGACCCCGCCGACAGCGTTGGGAGGCATGACGTCGCGTCTCGGAAGCTCTCCCCAGAAACGACGGAGGGCTGGATCAGCCGAAGCCGACCCAGCCCTGCCATCATCCCATTGGGGAAGGGGGAATATTCCCTTAGGGAATTGATTGCCTCGGTTGCGCTCGCAAAGCTCCTAGCTGCAACTCGCGCCCTGTGAAGCGTTGCCCACGCAGTTGTTGGCCTGGTTGAACAGGCCCTTGATCCCTCCACCGAGCAAGGAGATCGCAACAACCGCGACCACCGCGATCAGGCCGACGAGGAGTGCGTACTCCACCATGGAGGCGCCCCGCTCGGTCCGTGCACGCTCGAGCAGGTCGCTGTGAAACCCACGCACCGTGAAGAACGCGTTCAAAAACAGCTCCGTCATTTGATGATTCCCCTCTTCTTGCCCCAACCTTCCCGGACGGTTTGCCCGGACCGTGTTTGGGGTTCCCAACACCCATTTTTGGCCCTCTCGCGGTGCAAATTCCATAGGCTTATTGGACCATTTGGGCTGGGCATTTCCCCAATTACCGGTTGTTATTCGATGGTGACGAGGCCCATCACGACGGCGCGCACGAGCGCGTGGGTGCGGTTCGTCACATCCAACTTCTGGAAGATGGCGGCCAGGTGGTTCTTGGTGGTCTTGGGACTGATGTAGAGCCTCTGTGAGATCTCGCCGTTGGTGGCGCCCTCAGCGAGAAGCTGCAGCACCTCGAGCTCGCGCTGGGTCAACGACCATGGACCCCACTGTCGATCCTCCTGTCGCGACTGCGTCGAGACGTCGGGGTCGCGGTACTCGTCGTCTTGCTCGACTTGGGCGTCGTCGCGCGTGAGTGTGGCCCGAGCTCCTCGCAGACTCTCGCCACGATGCACGGTTGTGCAGACCGAAGGCCCTGAAACGGACACATGCGTGTAGAACGTCCATTCCGATCCGGTTCCGACCTCAACGGCCGGCGACGGCTGCGCTGTAGGCCGCAGGATCGACGCTGTGTTTGCCATTCCTCCCCCTCATGCCACACCGGCTTGCGTTGCGGTGTGCCTCCATTTCCACCGCAAGACGGCGGAAACTCCCAGGTCATTGTATGCTTTTGGGGTCAAACGACAGTCGCATCTCTGTTGCCGCATGGGTGCGGACCTCAGACGAAAGACAATTTCGCCGGAGGCGGCGGGCGACTCAAGCCCCGTGGAAGGCGTGCTTGATCGGGCCCACAATCGGCCCGAGCACGATGATCATGATCGCCGGCAGGAAGCAGAGGGCGAGCGGGAAGAGGATCTTGATGGGTACCTTGGCTGCCTTCTCTCGGGCCCGTTGGCGGCGCTTGTCCCGCATCTCGTCCGCCTGCGCCTGGAGTACGCGACCAATCGGCAGACCGAGAGCGTCAGCCTGCGAGAGCACCACCGCGAAGGTGACCAGGTCATCGATGTCGGTGCGTAACTTCATGTTCTCCAACGCGTCGTGCCGCGAGAGCCCGAGCTCCATCTCCCTCAGCGTCAGGCGCAGTTCATGACAGACGGGCGAATCGAATCGGGCACATGACACCTGCATCGCCTGCTCGAGTCCAAGGCCGGCCGCCACGGAAATGCACATGAGGTCGAGGAGGTCGGGCAAGTCATTTGTTACCTGTTCACGCCGGGCCTTAATGCGGTGACGCAACCAGTAGCTGGGCGCCAGACCACCGATGATGGGAAGGAGGAACAGGCACGCCAGGCCCAACTTCACGCTGACGGCACCGCTGACGAGCGCAACGAGACCCAGGCCGAAGCCGAGCAGCGCCGACCCCACTTGGACGGCGACGAACTCCTCGGCGCGCAGAGTTCCGGTGAGACCCGCCTTGAGGAGATCGGCGTGCACGCGATCAACCTCGCTGGAGGGGTAGAGCCGGGTGAGGACGTTCTTGAAGCCCCGGGCGCCCGGCCCGAAGATTCGCTTGACCAACGGATCCTGCACCCGCTCCACAACGGGAAGGGCCTCGGCGTAGAGCTCGGCCTCCGATCCAAGCGAGCGAATGAACTCGAGCCGGCTCGAGGCCTTGTGGGAGCGCCAGGCCGCGGCACCGACGCCGCACAGGCCGATCATCATCAACGTGATGCCCACCATCGGAACGATGTATGTCGCGTTCACGTGATTGCCCCCTTTGGTTTCAAATTTTGATGTTGACCATGCGGCGCACGATCCAGAAACCAAGCGCCATCAGCCCGGCCGTCCCGATCAGGACGACGAGACCAACGCCGTGCATCATGGGCTGCAGATAGCCGGGGTCCTTCGCCTCGAGCGCGAAAACCAGGAAGAGGGGAATGGCGAACAGGACGTAGCCGGACATGCGCCCCTCCGCCGACAGCGTCTGCACCTCGCGCCGCACTTCCTGCCGGGTCCGCATGAAGTCGGCCAACGTCTTGAGAATCGGCGCCAGGCGGCCGCCGGTCGACTGCTGAATCCGCACCGCCTCGACGGCCCAAGTGAGATCCTCGACCCCCGAGCGCTCGGCCATGTTCTCCAGGGCCACCACGAGATCCGAACCGACAGCGACCTCGGCCAT
Organism: uncultured Acidimicrobiaceae bacterium; assembly: GCA_963741995.1. Lineage (GTDB taxonomy): Bacteria > Actinomycetota > Acidimicrobiia > Acidimicrobiales > RAAP-2 > Bog-473. Next base: position 41,941 of record CAVUKI010000004.1, on the reverse strand, counting down.
CACTCGGTCAAGCTCGGCGGAGAGCGGAGGTTTGGCGTCACGGCGATACATGTCGATGGAGCGCTGGAATGTCTGGCCGCCCTCGACCGAAGCCGACATCAGGGCCAGCGCGTCGGGCAGTTGTTCTTGGATCTGCTTGATCCGCTTCGCCGCCTTCCGCGACGGCAGGTACCAGGCGATACCGGCGACGAGAGCGATCGCGATCATCGAACCGATGGGCGAGCCCGTCATCACCCCGATCACGACCGCCAGCCCCAAGGCGATGGCGGAGCTGATCACGAGGTACTCCCCGGCCCGCAACGGGATTGCAGCCCGCTCGAGGCGCCTTTCCAGGGCTCCGTGCGTGTCGACTCGCCCGAAGATCCCGGAGATGCGGACCGTGAGCGCCGAGAGTTCGCCGTGCTCGGGGGATTCTGTCACGACCTCGACTGGCACCTCGGCCGTTCCCATGGTGTCGTCGAGGATCTGGGCCAGGGTGCGCTGCTTGGTACGCAATCGGACGATCAACCCGACGACGACGAGGGCGATCCCTCCACCCAGGAGAACCGCAGCAACGAGGGCCGCTCTCTCGGTGCTCGCCAGCGTCGCGAGGAGCATCGGGCTCATTTCCCGTCTCGCCGGCGCGCCAGCATCTCGTACAACTCCTCGGAAGGCGGCTCGACCACGCGGCCCGGCCGCGCCGGCCGGTGATGGCGACCGGAGGACCGGCCGCCCGATCCCGAGAGCCCATCGTCGTTGCGGAACAGCTGTGCGGGCACCTCGACGCCGTTGAGCGCCAGTTCGTCGAGGATCTTGGGCCGCAAACCAGTCGAGACCAGTCGCCCGAAGCCTTCGTGCATGTCGACGCGGTGGAAGATGTCCTGCAGGAGGACGGTTTCTCCCTCCATGCCCTGGAGCTCGGTGATGGAGTGCACGACGCGGGGTCCGGCGGGGGTGCGTTGGAGCTGGATGAGGCAGCCCACCGCCATCACGATCTGCTCTCGAATCGCGCGTTGCGGGAGTTCGACGCCTCCCATCATGACCATCGTCTCCAAGCGGCCGAGCAATTCACGCGGCGTATTGGCGTGCACCGTCGTCATGGACCCGGCGTGGCCGGTGTTCATGGCCTGGAGCATGTCAAGGGTCTCGGAGCCACGACACTCCCCGACGATGATCCGATCAGGTCGCATACGCAAGGAGTTACGCACGAGGTCTCGAATACGTATTTCTCCGGTCCCCTCGGCATTGGCTGGGCGGGTCTCGAGGGTCACCACGTGCTCACCCTGGATCTGCAATTCGGCGGACTCCTCAATGGTGATCAGCCGCTCGCCGTCGGGGATGAAGTTGGAGAGCACGTTCAGCATCGTCGTCTTCCCGGTACCGGTGCCGCCGACCACGACCAGGCTGATCTTGCCCCGCACCAGCGCTTCGAGGAATACGGCGGCATCCATGGAGAGCGAGCCGAGCCCGATGAGGTCCTCCATGACCAGGGCCTTGTCCGGGAATTTCCGGATGGTGAGGACCGGTCCATGCAACGCGAGCGGTGGCACAATGGCGTTGATTCGAGAACCGTCGGCAAGCCGGGCGTCCACCATCGGCGAAGATTCGTCGACGCGGCGACCTACCCCATGGACCATCCGGTCGATGATCCGGCGGTACTGATGCGGCGAATTGAAGACGATTTCGCTGCGGAGGAGCTTGCCCTTGCGCTCGATCCAAATCTCGTCGAACTTGTTGCACATGATCTCGGTAATGGTGCCGTCCGCAAGCAGCGCCTCGAGCGGCCCGTAGCCGAGCGAGTCCTCGAGCATCTCCTCCACGAAGCGCTGCCGCTCAATGGGCGAGATCCCGATGTCTTCGCGTTCGAGGATGTCATTGACCGTGGAACGGACCTTCTCCCGCAACTCGTCCGGAGAAAGGTCGGCCGCCTTCGGGGCGATCTCGGCCAGGACCTTGGCCTGCACCTTTTGCTTGGACTGTTTCCAGGCTTCATCCAAGGCGGTTCGGTCGGACGCCCGGCGCAGAGGGTGCCCCTTGGTGCCGGTCGCCGGTGCGCTGCCCAACGGCCGCCTCTCCACGCCGCCGGTCGGCCCCGGATCGCTCTCACGACGAGCACGGGGCTGTGGGCGCTCTTCAGGCGGTGCGGGCTGAGGCGGCGCCGCAGCGGTGCCGTCCGCCGCGGCCAGCTTCTCGGACAGGTTCATCCCGATCAGGCCCTCTCGAGCTCGGGCACCTTGTTGCTGCGACCCTTCCTCCTCAGCCGCCAGAACCCGCGCGCTTCGTCGACCTCGTTCGCCTCTGAACCCGCACCGAGAATTGGCGTGATCTCGTCGGACAGGAATTGCTGCATCCCGCCTGCCAGCTTCTTCCCGATTTCGGAGTTGGCTGCCGAGACGAGTGCCGGCTTGCCCTTGTTGATCGACTTCATAACCTCTCGCGAGTAAGGGAGGACGGACACAATTTTGTTGTCCAAGACTTCCTGCACGTCACTGATGTCGATGCCGATGTCGTCTTCGACTTTGTTGAGAACGACACCGATGGTCTGGCTGTTGATGCGGAGCTTCTCGAGGGTGCTGAGAAACACCCGCATGTTGCGGATGCTCGGGAGATCGAGCGTCACCATACACAGGACCCTGGTCGAGTGGTCGAACGCCGCCAGCACGATCTCGGACAGCTGAGCCGGGGTGTCAACGACGATGTAGTCGAAATGCCGGCGCAGCGCGCCCATCACCTTGTACACATCCTTCGGCGCGATCATGTCGGCATCGGCCGGGCTGAACGGCGCGGCCAGGACCGAAAACCCGAGCTCGTGCTCCTCGAGAAACTCCTCGACGTGCTCATCGAGATCGTCCTCGTCAACCGGTTCCCGGGACAGCAGATCCGAAATCGTGAACCGCGGTCGCAAGTGCAGAGCCGTCGAGACCTCGCCGAATTGAAGGTCGAGATCGACCAGACAGACACGCTGTCCCGTCTGCGCCGCCAGGTAGCACGCCAGGTTGGTGGCATAGAACGTCTTGCCACACCCGCCGCTGGACGATGCCACGGTGAAGACCTCGGCAAACTGCGGGCGCTCGACGACGACGCCGTGGGCAACCACGGGCAGCGTCGGGTCGCCGCCCGATGCGGATACATCAGCGATGTCGAAGGCTCGCTTGAGGGAGGCGGCGAGTTGGCGTTTGCTGGTCGGGTACTCGACCAGCTCGACCGCACCGGCGCGGACAATGTCGCTGAGACTGGCTCTGGGCCTTGGCCCGAGGGCCAGCACGATGGCCGGAACAGCACCCGTCGCCCGCACGTTGGCGAGGCGAGCCATCCCAGCGTGGCTGTCGAACACAGGCCCGGCGACCAGCACGTCGAAAGGACCCTGGTCTTCTACTTCCTCGACGACATCGCTGACGTTGGCACTCGTGACGACTTCGTAGCCGGGACCCAATGAGGCCTGGATGGCCCGGCTGAGCGCCGGGGACCGGCTGATGACGAGAATCCGGCGAGTGATCATGGCGCCGACGAGGTCTGGTCGGTCCCGATGCACTGCTGTAGGGGTGGCGGATTCGCGTCCAGCTGGGTCTGAACGACCGACAGGGTCTCGTTCTGGCCGAGGAACTGAGCGTTCCTCGCCTGACTCGGATTCATTGCGAGAAGCAGCGTCTCCGAGGCGGGGATGGTCCGGCCGGCAGCACTCCTGTGGCCGGCGTAGGACGGGACCGTGCTTTGCACGTCGAGGACCTGGATGTTCGCCATCGCCAGCTCCGTGCAGGGTAATGGAAGGGTCGACGTAAGCCCGCTGTTGGTGGAAACCTTCGTGATGTTGGCATAGACGTCAACGCGTGCGCCGGGCTGGAGATAGCCAGCCAGTGCATTCGCGCCCGTGAGCGTCACGGTCACTGCATCCAAGCCGCTCGGCACGGAGATGGCGGAGGCACTCGCCGCGAGCTCGGTCGCGTTCAGCGCGTGGCCTTTCGTGACGGCTTGGGTCAGCACTTCGCTTGACAAGCCCTGGAGTGAACCCAGATCTGCCGGGGTGTACGTCTTGGTGGGAACGGGTTGTATGGCCACGAGGCCGTTGGAGACCATGGACTGACCCGTCGTCCCGGCCGGGATGTTGGCCTTGGCCACAACAACCGACGTGGTCGCGGGCGTCACGGCGTTGGACGCTGACCCCGCGTGTTTCGTCGCACCCTCCACACTGGCGAAGGCGATCGCACTTCCTGCAATGAACAGGATCACCCCGATCATGACCAGTATGAGCGTCTGCCGTTTCACAGAGCATTCCCCCCTCTCAACGGGCGAACAACGTGCGTCGAAGCCCGTTGGCTCCGTTGGAGGGTACGACGGGAAGGGGGCAAGGTACATAGGTCCTTCAGACCATTCTTCGGCGCAGGATCCCTGGTGAGACGGGCAAATGGTCCATATGTCCTATGTACCGCCGATACCCCGCAGCCCAGAATCAACCCGGACGTATCGAAGCGACGTACCGATCGAAGTTGTTTCAGAAGTTGGTACGAACGCGCGAGGTACGAGGAGGGGGTTTCGCCGTGAGGCCGCGCACCAAGATGCCGGTGGAGTGCAGTCGGCAACGCGACGAGCGCGGCGCGGAGATGGTGGAGTTTGCCTTCGTCGTCGTGCTCCTCATCATGCTGCTCTATGGGATTATCTCGTACGGACTGATTCTGTCGGCACAGTCCACGGTGACCCAAGCTGCCGAGGACGGCGCACGAGCCGGAATAGTTGCCTCGACCACTCCGCTCGCGATTGCCGAGGGACAGGCGGGCGGGGATGTGAGCTGGATGGGCAAAGGGCAGTGCGACGAACCAGATGCAGTCCCCATCCCCTTAGGCTCGACGAGCTCCGCTATCTCGTGTGTCGCTGTCCCGGAGAGCTGCCCGTCGAACGTCAACTACCAGTGCCTGAAGGTCACCGTCTCCTACAACTACGCATCGGCACCTCTCTTCCCGATACTCCCCGGACTCGGCATCATCACGCCCTCCACCATCTCGTCGACAGACGTCCTGCAGATCTCCGAGCCGAGCTCGTAGGTGGCGGGAGTGAAAGGGACACGGTGGATTTGCGCACGTGGGCGGCGGGACGAGCGCGGCGCCACCTTCGTGATCACGGCGGTCGCCATGGTGGCCCTGCTCTGGGGCGGGGCGATGGGCGTCGACATCGGCTTCAAGGTCGACGGCAATGAGCAGGCCCAGGCGATAGCGGATACCGGTGCGCTCGACATGGCGCGGTACATCAACATCGCCGACGGAAAAAGCCAGAATGGCAGCAACAGCATCAACACGTACCTGGGAGCAAAACTCGCAGGCGTGAGCACCGACAACTCGCTGAGCGGCGCAACGCTCTCGTGGGTCGGTGGCTACTGGACGAGCGCAGGAGGCTGGCAGGCGGCAACAGGCGGGTGTTACGCCCAACTCAGGTCGAATAACCCGCCCTGCACCGCGGTGAAGGTGACGGCAACGCAGTCGGTACCGCGGATATTCGCCGGCGGCTCCGGCTCGGTGACCCGCTCCGCCGTCGGCTACCTCAATCCGTCGGACGGCTTTTCCATCGGCACCTACCTCGCCAATGTCACCACGCAACAGAGTCCCGTGCTCAATGCCATCATGAGCCAACTCTCAGGGTCGGCAAACCTGAGCGTTGCCAGCTATGAAGGCCTGGCCGACACCTACGTCACGGTGAACCAGCTCATCGCGGCGTCGGCGGCCTCAGGAGTCGTGCTTACCCCGAGTACGGTGCTGACCACGTCGCTCACAGGCGCACAGTGGCTGGCGATCTTCAAATCCGCTGCCTACAACGAGGGGCTGTCGCTCAACTGCGCATCCACGCCCGAGCCCTCCCCTTGTGTCGCCTACAGCGGCCTGCAGTCCCTGACCGGGAGCGGTTCGAGCTCCGCCGAGCTCTGCCAGCTCGTCTCCATCAACGGTTCCAGCTGCAGCGGCACACTTTCGGAGGCAGGGCTCTCCACCAGTGTCGACGTGCTCCAGATGCTCGAAGAGGAGGCTGAACTGGCCGCGGCCAACGGCTCCAACGGCATCGACCTCGGCGGCTCGCTGGGCCTGGCAGGGGTGACCGACGCCAAGCTGGTCCTCACGATGGTGCAACCGCCACAGGTTGCGGACGGCTCTGTCGGGACCACGCCCGCTGCCAGCGCAACCTCCGCGCAGGTGCAATCAGTCCTGAAGCTGACTGTCCCCGGAACCGGGGAGTTCGACGTGTCGCTCGGAGCCGCCGAAGGGACGGCGACGCTGAGTTCGATCACGTGCACGCAGAGCAGCAATTCCTTTTCAGGGGCGGTCATCAAGGCCAGCACGACCTCGGCGACAGGTGGCGTCACGCTGTCGGATACCGCTCTCGGCCTCACGAACGTTCCGGTCGCCACCACGTCGGTTTCCGGGGTGGCGACCATCGCCCTGCCCTTCACCGCGCCCATCCCGCCGACCACATCCGAGTTCGGTGCGACGTCCGGCGCCAATCCTGCACAGATCGGAAGCACCTCGCCGACGGTCACGATCACTGCGCTCGGAGGGTTGGGGTCGGGTATCACGGGAGTGCTCACAGCGAACAATCTCCTGATCTCACAGCTGCAGAGCGCACTCAGCGGCATCCTCCAAGCTGCCGGCGTGACCGTAGCCGGCGCTGATGTCGCCGATCTGTCCATCGATTGTGACACCGTGTCGTTGGCTCAATGAGCGCGCCGGTCACACTCCTGGCAGGTGCTGCTCTTGGCATGGCCGTCGGATCACTTCTGGTGCCCTTGACTCGTCGCGAGTTGGCGGCCTCAGTCGTGCGCGCTGCCGCGGTGGACGAGCCAATCTCATCGGTGGACCGGCCTTCGCCTCAGATCAACGGCTGGCAGAGGATCGTCCTCGCGGCCGTGTCGGGCCTCCTGCCGGCCTTTGTCCTGTACAGGGTGGGCTGGTCGCCCAATGCGCTGCCTCCCTTGTTGTTGCTGATCGGCCTGGTCCAGCTGGCCTACTGCGACCTGACGCGACGACTCCTCCCCAAGACGCTCGTCTACGCGCTCAGCGCCGCGGTCGTCGGGACCGGTGTCTTCGTCTCAGCCCTCTCGGACGACTGGCACCGGCTGCTCGTGGCATCGCTGGGCGGGCTCGCCATCCTCAGTCTGTTCTTCATCGTCAACCTGATGAATCCGCGCTGGATGGCTTTCGGCGACGTGCGCCTGTCTTTCGTGTTCGGCTTCGGGCTGGCGTGGGTGAGCCCGATCGCCCTCTTCCAAGCCTTCCTCTACGCCAACGTCCTGGCCTTGGTCGTCGGCCTCACCCTGATCGCCGCGCATCGGGCGCAACGCCGATCCGCGGTGCCCTTCGGTCTCTACATGGCCCTCGGTGCGGCGCTCGTCCTCTTGAGGTGGAGCTAGGCGAGAGCGCCAACGTGCTACTGCGTCAGAACCTTGACGTTGCGTGCCTCTTCGCCTTTGCGACCGGCACCGATTGTGAACTCCACGGTCGAGCCCGGAGCCATGCCGTTGCGGGCGTCCCCCTCAACCTGCGAATGGTGCACGAAGAGATCCTCACCGCCCTTGTGCTCCACGAACCCGTAGCCGCGGGCGCTATTGAAGAACTTCACCGTTCCGGTGAGTTTCCGGACCTTCGGGGATCCACCGTTCTGGACCCTGGGCGACCCACCATTCTGGGCCTTGTGGGACCCACCGTTCCCAGCCGACGGAGCAGGCATCGGTGCCGAGAATGGAGCCAGCAGGCCTGGTTCGAGGCCGAGCGCGTGCTGCACCCCGCGGACGTCCTTGTGCTGCTCGGGCGTCACCAGGGTTACGACCGTCCCCGTGTGGCCCGCCCGGCCCGTCCGACCCGAACGGTGCACGTAGTCCACATGATCTGTCGGCGGGTCGAAATGGACCACACACGGCAAGGCGTCGACATGGATGCCCCGCGCCACGACGTCGGTCGCCACGAGGGCGTCTGCCTTCCCCTTGGCGAACAAATCAAGTGCCCGCTCGCGCTGACCCTGGGTACGGTCGCCATGCATGGGGACCGCACGCACGCCGTGCGCCTGGAGCTGCCGGACGACGCGGTCGGCCCCGCGCTTGGTGCGGCAGAACACGAATGCCTGCCCGTGGTGCTCGATCAATTTGGCTGTGATCGCCACCCGTTCGGCCCGATCCACCTTCCAGAAGTGATGGGCCACGTCGCCCTTCGCTTCCTCAGTGGCCTCGATGGCAACCCTGACGGGGTCGCGCTGGTAGCTGCGGATGATCGACTCCACCTCGCGACCGATGGTGGCCGAGAACAAGAGAACCTGGCGGTTCTGCGCCGTCTGGTCCAGGAGGCGACGTACCGCTGGCAGGAAACCCATGTCCGCCATGCGGTCCGCCTCGTCCAGCACCACCGTCGTGACATCGTCGAGGCGCACGTCGCCCCGCTCGATCAGGTCCTCGAGGCGGCCCGGACAGGCCACCACGATGTTGACGCCCTTGTGCAGGGCGCGCACCTGGTCGCGGTAGCCGGTGCCACCGAAGATGGAGACGACCCGCTTGCTGTCGTGGCCCAAGAGGCCCCCGATCACGTCGTGGACCTGCGTCGCCAGCTCGCGTGTCGGCACGAGGACGAGCGCCCGCGGCTGGCGCGGGCGCGATTGCACGGAGCTGACGACGAGGGGAATCCCGAAGGCAAGCGTCTTGCCCGATCCGGTGGGCGCCTTGCCGCAGATGTCCCTACCCGCGAGTGCCGGAGGGATCGTTTCTGACTGAATGGTGAGGGGTTCGGTGATCCCCTGGCGCGTCAGGCGGTCGGTGTACGCCGCGGGGACGCCAAGGTCTGAAAAGGAAGAAATGACAAGACTCCAATCGAGGAAAAGTGGCCTACTCGATCTGGAATCTCGAACGGGCCCCGCCGGGCGAACGCCCGAGGCACAAAGATGTTAGCAGGTACTGGGATTATCCTGCCGTCATGTCCGCGCTGGCACCCGCGCTGAAGGAACAATGGGACCGCGACGGGTGGTGCGTTGTGCCGGACTTGATCCCATCCCGCGAGCTCGCGGCAGCGCAAGAGGCCGTGCACCGCCATTTCCCCACCCCGGCGGAGATGGCAGAAAGTGGTGGCACCGGGGCCGGCGAGTGGCACACCTGGGACGCTCCATGGCCGGAGTTCCCCTTTCACAGCTCGCGCCTCAACGCGCTGGTGCTCCACGACCAAGTGGTGGAGCTTGCCGAAGGGTTGCTCGGCACACCGGATCTGGCGCTCTACATGGGCATCGCGACGGCCAAGTACGCACACCAGGCATCGGGCTACAACCAACTCCTCCATGCCGACTACCCCAACCACATGCTGGTCGTGCCTCGCCATGCACTCGGCTTCCAACAAGTGGAGTTCTTCGTCTATCTGACCGACGTGACCACTGAGGACGGCGCCACCCGCTTCGTCTCATGGCAGAAGACGAAGGACATCCCAGTCGAGAGGCACACCTTGGGCTACGTCGAGTATCCCGAGCTCTATGCAGATCCATCGGACGCGGCGGCACCGGCCGGATCGGTTGTCGCCTACCGTCCGGACGTCTACCACCGGTCGGCGGACTTCGTCGATCCCACGCGCTACCGCGTCATGCTCCACGTCTCGTTCCGCCACCGGGACGCCGCGTGGGGCGGTTATCAGGCCTGGCCCTTCCGGGGCTTCTCGCCCGAGCTCACGAAGTACGTCCAGCAGGCGACGCCACGTCAGCTGGCGCTCATGGGCGTGCCCGAGCCCGGCCATCCGTACTGGAACGAGGCGACGCTGGCCGGCGTCCAAGCTCGGTACCCGGGCCTCGACATGAAACCTTGGAGAGACGCGCAGGACTGACGGTCACGCAAGACGCAAGGGCGAGCCGGGTGCCACCAGCGGCCAAGGCATGGCTCGCTCTGCCGCCAGCGCCAGGTCGAGCAACAACGGCTCGCCGTGGTGACCCGCCAACACCTGCAGTCCCACCGGCAACCCGTCAACCAGTCCGGCCGGGATACTTACCGCTGGGCTGCCGTTCAGGTTGGACGGCGCCGTCAGCGCCGCCTGGTTCATGATCGCCCGGGTGAACCCGATCTCGTCAATGAGATCCCGACCGGGGAGGGTGGAGGGTGGCGGCCCCTCCGCCTCGAAGGCCACATCCGGATGGGTCGAGCAGAACACGAAGTCGGCCTCGTCGAAAAGGTCGGCCATTGCTCCGTTGAGCTGCCGCCGGTACTGCTCGACCGACGCCGCCCTCTCAAGCGTGTAGCGCTCCCGGGCGCTCTCGAGTCCCGCCGCGATCTCGAACGACATCTCATCGATGCGATCCGGATAGGCGTCGCCGAGGTCTGCCACCAGAGGGGGCTGGTTCGCCATGGCCCACGCACCACGGAGCGGCGGCAGCGTCGCCGATACCGTCACGAGCCTCAGGCCGGCCGCCCGAGCCAGGCGCTCGGCGCTGGCCGTGACGAGCGCGGCAACCTCGTCCCGGACCTGCGCAATCCCCAGGTCGACCAGGATCACCGCTGTCCTGCCAGACAGATCGTGCGTGCCGAGTTCCGGCTCCCAACCCTCCACCCGGGGCAGGCTCAGCGGATCGCGGCGGTCGAAACCATTGCACACGTCGAAGTAGCGGGCGGTGTCCCGCACCGACCGGGTCAGGCACCCCAGCACGGTGGTCATCGGCTCAATCGTGCCGTCAGGACCTTTCGGAATCCGCCCGTAGGTCGCCTTCAGGCCGAACAGGCCGCTAAAACCCGCGGGGCCACGGATGGACCCGCCGCCGTCGCTGCCCGTCGCGATGGGGAGGAGGCCGCCGGCAACGGCCGCCGCCGTGCCACCCGAGGACCCGCCCGGAGTGCGCGCAGGGTTCCACGGGTTGCGCGTCGTCCCGTGCAGCGCTGTCGAGGTGCAGTTGATGCCCCCGAATTCCGGAGCCGTCGTCTGGGCGGCCGGCACAGCGCCGCTGGCGCGCACTCGCGAGAGCGACGTGTCATCGTGGTCGGCGATCCGGTCCCGGAAGATGACGGATGCCTCGGTATAGGGCCAGCCCTCCACCTTCTCGAGCTCCTTGATGCCAATGGGCACGCCGCCGAAGGGCAGAGAGACGTCGGCCCGGCGCGCCGACTCCCTCGCCCGATCGAAGTCGGTGAAGCTGAAGGCATTCAGCGGCGACGTTTCGATGGCGGCAATGGAGGCTTCCAAAGCCTCCAGCGGCGACAGCTCCCCGGCCCGGAACGCATCGACCAAGCCGCAGGCATCCCCTAACCACGGCGCGTCCACGCGCGGAGGCTACCCGCGACCGCTCGCCGTGGCACCGTCATGGTCAGTAGCGTGCGGGTATGCGGACCTCGGAGCTCACGACGCCCGCTCTCCTCGTCGACGCCCGCCGGTTGGAGGACAACATCCGCGTCATGGCGGAGGCGTTGCCCGGAAATCGGCTGCGGCCGCACGTGAAGGCACATAAGTGCACGGCACTGGCGACGCGCCAGGCGGCGGCGGGTCATTCGGGGTTCACCTGCGCCACCGTGCGCGAGATGGAGGGGATGGTGCGGGCGGGGTTGAGCGAGGACCTCCTGTTGGCGAACGAAGTCGCCGACGCCACCCGCCTCGGCGTCCTCGCCCGAGCCGGCGCTCGCATCACCGTCGCCGTCGACTCCGACGCCACAATCGACGCGGTGGCACGCGCCGGTGTGCCCGAGGTGCTGATCGACGTCAACGTGGGCCTCCCCCGGTGTGGTTGCTCGCCTCGGGAGGCGGGCCGACTGGCCGGTCGCTCCCGCGCCGCGGGCCTCAGTGTGCGCGGGGTCATGGGGTACGAGGGTCACATCGTGGGACTCACGGAGAGGTCCGCACGCACGGCGATGCTCGAAGACTCCATGGGCCAACTCATGCTGGCGGCCGGAGAGGTGGGCGGCGAGGTGATCTCGGCGGGGGGCACCGGGACTTACGACCTCAACTCCTGGGCCACCGAGATTCAGGCCGGCTCGTACGCACTCATGGACACGGCCTACGCCAAGCTCGGCCTGCCGTTCACCCAGGCGCTCTCGGTCCTGTCCACCGTGATCTCCGTTTCGGCGGGCTGGACCGTGGCCGACTGCGGGCTCAAGGCGTTGGGAATGGACCACGGCGACCCGTCTGTCGAGGGAGGCGAGGTGTGGTTCTGTTCGGACGAGCACCTGACCTTCGCCCCGGCCTCCCCGCTCCGGGTCGGAGACCGTGTGCGGGTGATCCCGGCGCACGTCGACCCGACCGTGGCGTACCACGACTCCCTCTACGTGGTCGACGGCGATGAGGTAGTCGAGCGCTGGGACGTCGACTTACGGGGATGGTGACCGCGCTGCCCCTCACGGCTGAAGGCCCGGGAACGGCATCGGCGCCCCGGTAGGGTCTGGCCCGACAAAGGAGGCCGGTATGACAGACACCACGTTCACGATCGGGGCCGCTGCCGCGTGCAGCGACGGGCCCTGCGGCGCGGTGAGCAGGGTCGTCGTTGACCCGGTGGCCCGGGAGCTCACCCACCTCGTCATTGAGCCCGAGCACCGCAGCGGCCTGGGGCGCCTCGTCCCGCTCGACATGGTCGAGGCCGGCGACGGCGACGTCCGCCTGCGCTACACCCTCGCCGAGTTCGAGAAGCTCCCCTCCGCCGAGGAGACCGACTTCCTCCCCGGTGGCAGCGGCTATGACGCCTATGCCGCACACGAGGCCTACTACTGGCCCTACTTCGGTCTGGAGGGCGGGGCCGACCCCAGGCTGGCGCTGGCGAGCGCGATCGAGACCCGCGACATGCTCCCGAAGGGAGAGATCGGCGTTCGGCGCGGTGAAGCAGTGCACGCGAGTGATGGCGAGATCGGCCAGGTCGAGGGCTTCGTCGTTGAGACGGCCGAGGGGCAGGTGACGCACGTGCTGCTGCAGGAGGGCCATCTGTGGGGACGCAAGCAGGTCGCCATTCCGATCGGCGCAGTCGAGAAGATCGACCAAGGGATCACGGTCAAGCTGACCAAGCACGAGATCGAGGCCCTCCCGGCCGTCGGCGTCACCGAGCACCACCGGTAGCAGCCCGGGCGCCGGCGCCGCTCATCAGGCTCCGCCGTTCTGCTCCGCCTCGCGAGGCGCGTCCGGGAAGTCACGCAAGTGACGCATCGGCGAGGCGAGCAACCAGATTCCTGCGAGGGTCTGGCCCAGGGCGCCGATCCAGAGAGTGGTGCGCAGTCCGAAGACCGCCCCCAGGACCCCGCCGATCAGCGCCCCGATGGGGAGCACCCCCCAGACGACGAAGCGCATGGTCGCGTTCATGCGGCCGAGCAGGCGGTCGGGACACAGGCGCTGCCGGAAGCTGACCTGGTTCACGTTGTAGACCGTCGCCGAGAAGGACACCATGAGCAGGCCGAAGCCGAAGTAGAAGAGTCCTGCTCCAGGCATGGTGAGCGGGATCAGCAGCGCCCCGGCGCTGCCGGCAATCCCGATGATGGTGGCCCGCGCCCCGCCGACGCGGCGGGCGATCGGCCCGGCCGCGAACGCGCCGGCGACACCGCCGATGCCGCCGAGGGCGAAGAGAAGACCGATCACCCCGGGTGAGGCGTGGACCTGGCGCACCAGGAACACGATCTCGACAGCGGCGGCGATGCCAGTGAACAAGTTGGAGGTGGCGGTAGTGGCGGCGATGGCCCGCAGCAGCGCATTGCCGAACACGAAGCGCAGGCCTTCCCCAATGCCATGCACGAGCCTGGGGTGCCCGCTCTCGGGCACCGTCGGCTTCGGCTCGGGCGCGCGGATGGCGCCGACGGCCACGGCGGAGATCAGGAAGCTGGCCGAGTCGAGAGCTACGGCGGCTGAGCTCCCGATGGCCTGGACGAGTCCACCGGCGACACTCGGTCCGGCCACAGCTGCCACTTGCGCGCTGCCGGTGAGCTTGGCATTGCCCTCCACCAGGTGCCCCCGCCCCACCAAGGCCGGGAGATACGACTGGTAGGCGACGTCGAAGAAGACGGTGAGAATACCGCTGGCCAGCGTGACGACGAAGAGCTGGACCAGCGTCAGGCCACCCACGGCATAGGCGATCGGAATGGAGCCCAATGCGAGGACTCGTCCCAGGTCGGCGCCGATCATGAGCCGGCGGCGGCGGACCCGATCCACCCAGACGCCGGCCGGGAGCCCGACGATCAGGAAGGCTGCGGTCGACGCGGCGGTGAGCAGCCCCATTTCGAATGTGGTGGCATGGAGCGTCTTCACGGCCAGGAGCGGAATGGCGAGCAGGCTCACCTGCGAGCCCAATTCGCTCACGGTTTCACCGCCCCACAGCAGCCGGAAGTCCCGGTGGCGTAGGAGGGAACCCTTGGCCATCGGCGGACCCTAACGCGAGGCCGATGACCCGCTCGGCTCAAGCCGGACGGGGCACATCGTTTCCCCGCCGTCCACCGTCCGTTTGAGATAGACCGGCACCGTGCGTGGCCACCGCGTTGCTCTCAGCATTGCCGCTCTGGCGTTATGCGGCTGGTGCGGTTGGGTGAGTGGCTTCCACCGGACGACGGTGCCCGCTGAGATCACGTGGGCGGTCAGCGTGGTCGCGGTGCTCCTGTTCGACGTCGTGCTGTGGCTCGGCACGACCGGTGGGCGAACAGGCTTGCACCTGCAGCCAGCCGGAAACCCATGGCCCCGACCGGATCGTGGCGGCAGCGGGCCGGCCCTCCGCGGTGTGGCGCCCTGGCTGGCGCTCATCGTGGTGGTCCTGGTCTGGGACATCCTCGGCATCGATACCGGGCCGCGTCAGTACCACCTCACGATCAGCGCGTTGTCCCAGGCCTACCGTCCCCTCAATGCCGCCGTCCTCTTTGTCTGGATCCTCGTCGGCATCGTGTACGAGGCCGCTCGCGTGCGCGCTCCGATCGACAGCGCCGGGGCGGGGTGTGACGAGGGTGCTCCACGGGTTCAGGGGAATGGGGGCTCATTCGCTTTGGCGGCGGGGTCACTGGGAACCGCTCACGGCACGCCCGCACTGATCCTGCCGCAGAGCCCGGCGGCCGGCGTGGCATTCTGGCTTGCGGTCCCCGCCGCCGTCCTTCTCGTTGACGCAGAAGCTCGCCATTCGCGCGGCCACATGGCCACAGCCGAGGAGTTCGTTCGCTTCATCTCCACCGCGCGGCTCGCCAATCTCGCGCTCATCGCCGCGTGGGGATTCGCCGGCTACCACCTCTTCGCCCGCTGACCTCCGGGTCCGCTCCACTCGACCCAGCGTTCGGCTCAAAGGATCAGGGCGTGGTCACCAACGCATCGAGGCGAGCCAATGTCAGCTCCATGTCGCGGCGAGTCTTCTTCGCCCAGATGTCTCCCAGACGCAGCAGCACCCTTTGGTGATCGGTCGTGATGTCCCAACTCTCCCGCACCAACGTGCGGTCGCCCCGAAGCTCCAACTCGTACCGCCAGATCCGCCCGGCCACGTAGGGCTCCAGCTTGCCCTTGGGACCTGTCTGCCACGCGATGCGACGGTTCTCCTCAAACTCGATGACGGTGTTCACCGTCGAATAGCGAACCCCCAGCTTCATGCTCATGCCGAAGGTCACGCCGAGGGCTAGCCGGGTGGAGTCCGCTAGGGCTCCTTGGAGCATGCCGGAGCCATCGATCAGGGCGTGCTTGGCCGGGTCTGCCAGGACGTCGAAGATCGCCTCCGGCGGAGCGCCAATGAGTCGCTCGACCGTGAACACGTTGCCCTTCATGTGCTCTCCTGTCGTTCGCAGACCACCGCGGGGATCACCATCGATCCACGGCAGTGCTGGCGCATCATCCTTCTGTGGGATACCAACCTGCAAACGGAGCCGGCAACAACGACGACATGTGGTGCCGACCATTCAGTGGACGATGCCCTGGACAACCTGGCTCCATCCGGTGGAGGTGAGGGATCTGAACCCTCGGCTCCATGGGGAGGTGTCCACTGGCCCAGGCGATCCTCACCGCCCCGGATGAGGACCGGTGCTCCCTACTTCACCGCTTCGAGCTGTGAAAGTCGGGCCCTGCGGGCCTCGATGCCCGAGCAGCTGGCCAGCGATGCGCACAGTGCCCTGGAGGACCAGGTCAATCAGGCGAGTTCCATCCATAACGACGTCGGCATTGCAAAACGAGCTGACGGGGATGGTTCCTGTCTGGAAGGTAGCTTCCAGGCCCCCGATGTGCGCTTACGTCAACCCATTTTCGACCTCGTCCACTGGGTCCGCCCCTATTCGTCTGATGTCCGCAGCCGCGCCATCCCACGGGTCGCTGCTCCGAGGATCAGGCGAACGACAACTGCGAGGACCGCAAGGTCCGAAAGCATCTGCACCATGGCAACAATCCGGGCCGGATCCGTCTTCGGCGTAATGTCGCCGAAACCCACGGTGGAGAACACCGTGACCGTGAAATACAGCGCTCCAGTACGGTTGAGTATCCCTCCAAAGGCCGCTGGATTCGAAGCAGACATGGTGAGGTAAATCCACGCGAACAGAACGAGGAAGAGCGGGATGATGGTGGCCATCGCCACACCAGCTCGAAGCATTGGATGATCGTGTTTGGCGATCTGGCGGACCTCGACGGCAAGGACGATGGAGAAAATGACCAAGGCTGCGCTCACGCGCAGTGCCACCGATTGGTGGGCTCGATGCTCGATCGGAAACACGTAATACAAGACAACGAGCAGCACAGCGCTGACCACGGCGCGCACCAGCATCTTCACCAAGTGAGAACGTTCAAATTCCCCCAGAGATGCTTCAGCGGACACTGTCACGCCTATCCCCGGACCGGATCTGACAGGAACTCCACGAGCTTCGCCCGCCTCCGTTGGGCGATCCACACACCCAACCGCTGACCGCCCACCGAGCACACCAGCGCGACCACACAGGCCACGGCAACCCCCAACCCGAGGTCATGATCCGGCGGCTTCTCAGAAAGTCCGTGCGGTGAGGTGAAACCCCACACAAGGAGCGACGGAGCCAGCATCAGTGCGGCCAGCGCCGGAACAAGGACGTAGGGCGTGACCGCAAGCGTGAGCCACCGCACCAGCATCCTCCTCCGGGGCTGACGATGCTCCCACCGATACCGAAGTGGCATCGGGTGGTACGGAAACAAGATGCCCACCCACGCCGAGATGGCCAGGAAACCGAAAGGAATTACACCGATCGCGACGACCGTGTAGAACGTGGCCAGCAGAGAGTGATTGATGAGCCCACTGATGACTGCCACCACGGCACACACGGGAGTGACCAGCAACCACAGGACGAGGTTCTTGGCATAGAGCAGCCGGCGAAACATCATGGGGTCGTCGAGGGCGGCCATGACCCGTCGAGCGTCCGGCCCAAGGACGTTCGTCGACGGCACGTCCGAGTACATCCACGCCGCGAGTATCAATGCGAAAGCCAGGGTTCCATGCAGGGTGAACACCTTGTCTCGCAGGCCGGCGGGGAGGAAGAACCACGCCGAACTCATGAGGGCACCGTTCACGGCGACAGTAATTGGCGTCTCGTAGGGGGGCTGAAACGTCAGCCTGATCTGCCGACGAACGGCCTCGCGGGTGCTCTGTGGTAGATGGACGTCAACGGTCTCAAGCATGCTCCAACACCGCCTTGATTCGCGACGCCCTGAGACCAGGGCACCGACTGTGTACCGAACACTCCTGATCAGTGGCCAGCTGATCTCGTCTCATGTCGTTTCCGCTGTCTCGAGCTCGAGTGCTGCTGGGCTCTCATTCGGATTTTGACCGACCGCCAGCTTGGCGCTCATCTTTATCGCTTTGACCGAGCTGGTGGCTCCGGTTTGCAAGACGACGGCGATGATCAACAACAGGATGGCCAAATAGCGGAACGTATGTGAACCAAGCAGCAGGATCGCGACCCGGCCCAAGGCAAAAGGTGGAGCACACACCACTGCTCCGACCGCTCCCCCAACTGCGGACGCAGTCAGTTTGTCTCTTCTCGAGCGTTCTGACTTGACCCCGATGAGCCGTGCCGGGACCGCAACGTAGGCGACCATCATGACTGCCACGACGACGCTCAGCGTGAGGGAGAACCAGAACTTTCCCCAGCGATCGACAACCATGGTGGCGAAGCCAAGCGCCAATCCCACGAACACACCCCAGGCGAGGATCGTGCGAAGGTGTCGTTTTGCTTCGGTGAATGCCGGGCGGATCTCGGGTGCTCCTCGCTTGGATATGGCAAAGGCGAAGACGCCATTGAGAAAGAAGCTGCCAGCCGTGAGAGCCGCAATGACCAGTAGCACGAGCCAGAGGAGGGGCCCGCGGAGAAGGTGGAATTCCTTTCCGTGCAGCGCATGGGCCTTGAGATCGAGCATTGCGGCCCAGATCCACATAGCCGGCAGGATCTGCACCAGCGTGAGCCTCCAGTTGGTGAAAAGAAGCTTCACTCCTTGGAACAGCATCGCGAATGCCCCGACCAGCAGTGCCAGGGGCGCCAGCCAGCGGCTGCGTTGGCTGAGTGCCAGCACTGCCCTCTCGACCATCGCTTCGTCCCCGGTGCGAATTGCCGTCACCAGACGCGCAACTTGTTCCCCAATCGGCACTCGCCGTGATGGAGGCAGAGGCGCGTGAGCGACCTCGTCCCCCGCCCCAGAGGCGTTTTGCGAAATCATGATGGCTGAACTCTTAGGTCGATGCCGTGTCGGAGCGAGCCACGGGGTCCGACACGTTGCGAGCCCAGGCGGCCACGAGTTGCAGCAGCCCGAGATACACGGCCAGCACGATGACGATGACCAGGAGACTCCACCCCGTGAGGTTGCCGCCGAACACGAGGAAGAGCCCGGCCACGACCACCCCGACGATGCGCAAGCCGTGGATGTGCTCCAAGATCCACCCGCCGGAATGACGGACCCGGTCCGAACCGGCGGCCGCCCGCCCGGTGCCGGCTCTGAGCTCACGGGCCTGCGTGGCCACCCAGCGGCCGCCCTCGGCGACCGTCGAGCGAATCCACACGGCGTAGCGGGCCGGCCCGGCTAGCCAGGCCGCGAAGGCGAAGAGGACCGCGATGAGCAGCATCCAACGCAGGTCCCTCTCGAGGAGGCGGAGCATGGTGTCCCAGACCGTGCCGGCCACCTGCCTGTTGAAGGTGTGCCCGGCCTGGTTGACGAACGTGATACGCCCCAGGGAAAGGCCGGCCAGCAGTACGAGGGTGACGAGCGCCACCCCGATGGCCATTCGGAGCAGGGTCTTGCGGTGCTCGACCGCGATCACGATGCCGAGGATCGCGAGCACCAGAGCGACGATGGGGATGGCCCACTTCAGCGTCACGATGGCGTTGAAGAGACTCGTGAACTTCGAGACCTGGGACTTCGACACCACGGTGACGCCCAGCTTGTCCCCCTTGCTCAGGATCGGCTTGAGCGGATTGAACAGCGTGACGCCCTTCGAGTTGGCTTCGTTGATCAGGTTGTTGAGCGCCGGGGTCACGTTGACGACGATCCCGCCGCCCTTTTCCAGCTTCTGGACGAGCGGGGACTGTTTGCCGGTGAGGACGTCGATCACGGCGTCGTGGCTGTGGCGGTTCAAGCTGTCCCAGAGCTGTCCGAACCTGGGGCTCGAGAACACCTTCAGTGCGAGGCCGTACACGTAGTTGTGGACCTGGGCCACGATCGGCGTGACGATGGGCTTCGCCTTTGCCGGCAGCGCCGCGGTCACCTTGTCCTGCACGATGTGCGTCGAGAACAACTCGTCAGTTGCCTTCTGCGCCAGGTGGTCCACGATGACCGGGTTCCGAGCCAGGGGTGCCAGCGTGGCGACGTACTGGTCCGTATTCGTGACCGTGCGTATCGCCCACACAGAGATCACCGATATCGGGATCAGCAGCGACGCCAGCACCACCAGCACCCACGCGCTGATCCGTCTGGTCCGGCGCGCGCGGGGCCCAGGCCTGGGCGTCACCTCGCCCCCGGATGCGCCCGCGACAGCGCCGGTGGGCTTGTCCTCGGACCCCGTATCGCTCATTGTGGGCACGCTCAGCTACCGATGCGCCAGGCAATGGGAACCGGTGCGCACACAGGTCGATCGAGCACGACACCTGCGATCGACAGGTGGGAGAGCAGACCCGGCAGGTCGCGCATCGTCACGCTGGGCACCTTGGCAGCCCCTCTCGCCGTTGGTGTTCATGAGCATCACCGCCTCGAGGAAGATCAAGCGCAGGCTCAACTTTCAGACCCACGTCCGGAGCAAGCATCCGCAGCACGCGATCACCCGCCGGCACGAGACCATCGAGGCCGGTGACCGGGCATCCTTGCTAGCCCAGGATCTTGGCCTTCTGGGCTTCGAACTCCGCCTCGGTCAGTGCCCCCGAGTCCTTCAGCGCGGCAAGCTGGGTGAGCTGCTCGATGGGGTCGGGAGCGGCCGCAGCCGGCTCAGGCGCTGGAGCAGCCTCCGGTGCCGCCTGTTGAGCCTGAGCCGCCTGCTTGTTGGCCATGTGTCCACCTACGACGGCGGCGGTTCCAACCACTGCCGTCGTTCGGACAGCCGCCCTTGCGATGGGTCGCCTTCTCATCATGTCGGATCTCCTATCTCGATGTGACTCAGACTGCTGCCGGAAGATCCGCCAGCGCGGGTGCGATGAGCTCGTGTGGAATGCGGGCGCCCTCGACCAGAATCCCGTTGGAATTGCGCACTGCCTCAGCGAAGCGCGCCGCCCAGACGTCCTCCCAGATCAGCAATGCCGCTGATGAGTTGGGTTCCAGCGCCGCCGCGACGTACTCGATATCTGCCGGGCTGATGAGCCCTCCGACGTCGCCGTCGAGTCCACCGAACCCCGCCGCCGCGTCCAACTCGTCGATCTCGAAGGCGACCACTGAGCCATCGACATCCTTGCCGATGAAGATCAGGTCGAGGATCCGGACCGTGCCGGACTCGACAAGAGCCATCAACTCGGGGGCAATCTCACCGTTGAACTCGTTCCCAGGGAACGCTACGACGATGTATTCGACTGGTCCTATGGTCATGTGATCCGTCCTCGACTTTCGTGTTCTTGCAGGCTACGACTCGTCGTTGTCGACTTCCTCACCCTCATCGGGTGATTCACCAGAACCTACACGCCAAATCACAGTCCGGACTCGACGACGATGCGCCCGTCGGCGGCGGCTTTCTGCAGTGCTTCATAGTCTCTTTGGTTCTGATCGGCATAGGACTCGGAGAACGAAGCGATCGCATTGTCAAAGGACTTGCCGGACCCCAGATACGCGGCGATGGCGATCCGGTCGCCGGATCGGGCATGAGCCCGCGCCAGGGTCCAACCGCACAACCGGCCGTAGACCGCCATGGACTGAGGAGTCATCTGATCGGTATCGGCGGAGCCCTTCCAGTCCCGCAGCTGGCGAATGTAGAAATCGCGCGGTACGCCATCGATGCCCTCGACGTCATCCCATCCCAAGAAGATGTCACTCGACGCCTGCATCAGGTGCTGACCGGCGACGACCCGCTCGCCCTGGTTGGCGTAGTGACTCTCGCCCACGAATCCGGCCAACACTGACCGTTGCGCCTCTTTGGCCTGGAGCAACAACGGATCCTGTCCGTCGCTCCCCACCATCAGGATGACCCAGGCGCGGGTACCGACACTGCCTACTCCGACCACCTTGCGGGCGATGCTGACAAACCGGAATTGCTTGAGCAAGTGTCGTCGGTCGCTTTGCAGTGTGTGACGATAACGGTTGAATAAGTCGTGCATCCGTTCGGTCAGGAGCGCGCTTTGGTCTTCGGACAGAAGCTCTTCGATCGGAACCAACAGCGGAGGATCGCTGACGAACCGTGTCTCCCCGTCGACCACCTGGGTGAGCTTGTCCAACGCCTGCATGCTGTCGCGGGTGCGCGCCTTGGCCAGCACCTTTTCAGCCTGAACCTTCGCTTTGGACAAGGGCTGGTCGTCGTGCTTCTTGCCTGTGAGCCCGAGCTCAACTCCGAGATCGCTGAGGATCTTTTCAATGTCCATGCGGGCGTACCACACATCGAGATCTTTCATCGTGGCCAGCTTCGCCATCTCTGTGCGGTACCCCGCGACGGCATCGAGCACCACGCCGGCGCGTTCTCGGCCTGTGAATCCGCGATCTCGCCCGGCAATGGCCAGACTTGCCGCCAGCCTCTTGACGTCCCATTCCCACGGACCCGGCAGTGTCTCGTCGAAGTCGTTCACGTCGAAGACCAGATTCCGTTCCGCCGAGGCAAACACGCCGAAGTTGCTCAAGTGGGCGTCACCGCAAGCCTGGACATTCAACCCGGACCGCGGAGTGGTCGCCAGATCCGATGCCATGATCAGAGCCGCTCCGCGGTAGAAGGTGAAGGGAGATACCAGCATCCGGCCGTAGCGAATGGGCACCAACTCTTGGACCCGCGACTCGGCCTGGCTCTCGAGCAGGGCGACGGGATCAGGTCGTGTCGGAGACGCCTCCCACACCTCGTGGGCGGTCCTTGGCGCGGTGGTGCGGGCTGCCTTGCCCAAGGCAAGGCGCTCGTCAGTCGAGAAGTGCCCGCTGGACGCCTGTGCATCCGACGATTGTGTTGCCTTGGTAGTTCCTAGATCGGCCATAGACCTACGGTCGCGCTCCTTGGATCTCTCACCATCACCCAAAGAGGGCGATTTCACGTCACGAGATGGCTCAATGGTGTGCGTGCGCCCGTCCCGGCAAGGCCGAGGCTGCCTCAGCTCCCCCAAGTTCGGCGGCCACTCTGAATCCGACATTGCCGCTGGAGCTGTCCGGTGCGCTGCCGAAGCGGGCGGACACCCGGTAGCGGCGGCAATATGAGGCATGGCAAAGGTAGGAGCCGCCACGCTGAACCCGCAATGAGCCGGACACCGGTCCCGCGGGTGTGTGCGCCGGAGACACTCGGTAGTACCCCACGTCCAGCCAGTCCGCGCACCACTCCCACACGTTGCCGCACACGTTGTGCAGGCCATATCCATTCGCCTCGAACGCATCGACCGGGGCGGTGCCGAAGTAACCGTCGTCCCCGGTATTACCTCCCGGGAAATCACCCTGGAAGACGTTCATCTGGTGCTTTCCCTCAGGTTCGAGTTGGTCGCCCCAGGGGAATGGCTGCCCGTCAAGTCCGCCCCGTGCCGCCGCCTCCCACTCGGCCTCTGTGGGGAGCCGCGTCCCTGTCCATGCGCAGAAGGCCTGGGCGTCAGTCCAGGAAACATGGACGACTGGGTGGCCGGGCCGGTCCGAGGTGTTCGAGTGAGGCCCTTCGGGATGACGCCAGTCCGCCCCCATGACCTGGCGCCACCACGGCGCGCTCTCTACGCCCCTGGTGGGCGGGAAGTCGTCGGGGAGCAGTCCACCAAAGACGAAGGACCACCCGAACCTCTCGGCGTCGGTCCGCCACCCTGTGGCCTCGACGAACTCGGCGAACTGTTGGTTGCTCACGACATAGCGGTCGATGCGGAAAGGTTCGAGGTCGACCTGGTGCACCGGCCCCTCCCCGTCGCCGGGGTAGGACCAGTCTGACTCGTCCCCCATCGGGTAGCGACCTCCCGGAACCGTGACAACTGTGTGAGGGACAGGGCCGCCATTCAGAGGCATCTCCCCCATCGGTTCGGTACCTCGGGCCTCGCCCTCCCGACCGGGGGCACAGCAGGCGTCCGACATACAGGCCGCTCGCTACTGAATGGATGTGGCCACACGCATCAGCTCCTCGGGAGCGATGAGGTGGTCGTGATTGTCGTCGCCGATTTGGAGCTCGACCCAGTTGACGGTTCCGGTGAATCGGCTGGACTCCCCGGCATAATCCTCACTGACCGGCGTACCCGAATCCGAACCGATGTCGCAGGTCTCGTCGCCCGAGTAGATCATGGGCACGGTGGCGTTGATCCGTCCTTCGCCTGCAGGCTTGCCGTCGATGAACAGCGCCGCAGTGCCGCCCTTGGCCAGGCCTCCCCCGTCGTAGGCGAACTCCATCCGGACCTGATGGGTCCCCGGTGGCACCTCCTGATCGCCTTCGACGTAGAACCGCATCAGCCCCGCCAGGTTGTGGCAGTACTTCGGCTTGCCCTGATGGAGGTACAGGCTCCAACCTGCGAAGGCACCCCCCTGGGCCACGACGACGCCGTTGGCGCCCCCTTGGGGAACCTCGATCTCGGCGGTGACCGAGTGCGACTTGTTCTTCAGGTTGAGGACCGAGTTCTCGCTGAGGCGGCTCATGCCACCGTAGAGGATCTGCGCATTGCCCTTGACCAGCTGCGGCCGGCCGGCGATGTCGGAATTGAACCGTTCGATCCTCCGGTCGTCGAGGGGCAGCACGTTGTACTTGACCGCCTCAATGAGCCACAGGCGCTGCAGATCCCTCAGCTTGTCGGGATGCTCGGCGGCGACGTCGTGAGCCTGGGACCAGTCGATGGTGGTGTCGTAGAGCTCCCAGACATCGTCGTCGAGGGCGGGGAGCTGCGCCCCGAAGTCCCAGGGCACGCTGTGCCGGGTGACCGCGGTCCACCCCTTGTGGTAAATCCCGCGGTTGCAGGCCACTTCGAAGTACTGGGTCTCCCGCCTCTCTTCGGCCGCGGCATCGTTGAAGGCATAGGCCATGGACACGCCGTGGATCGGCGCCTGCTGGATGCCATTGACGAAGGTCGGCTCCGGTATGCCGGCCGCATCGAAGATGGTCGGTCCCACGTCGATGATGTGGTGGAACTGCTGGCGGACCTCACCCTTCGCCGTGATGCCATTGGGCCAGTGGACGATGGTCCCGTTGCGGGTGCCACCGAAATGGGAAGCGACCTGCTTGGTCCATTGGAACGGGGTGTTCATGGCGTGCGCCCAGCCGACCGCATAGTGGTTGTAGGCGCTCGGAGTGCCGAATTCGTCGATGCGCTGTGACATGAAGTCAACGGTCTCGAACTCGGCCGCGCCGTTCAGGGAGATCATCTCGTTGAAGGTCCCATTGGGCGTGCCTTCGGCGCTGGCCCCGTTGTCTCCGATGATCAGGTAGACCAGCGTGTCGTCCATGGCTCCCAGCGCCTCGATGGCATCGAGCAGTCGGCCGATGTGGTGGTCGGTGTGCTCCATGAACCCGGCGTAGATCTCCATCTGTCGGGCCAGCACCGGTTTGAGGTCGTCGGCGACGTCCCCCCACGCGCTGATCTGCTCGGGTCGGGCGGAGAGCTGGGTGTCCTCCGGCACGACACCCAGCTGCTTTTGGCGGGCCAGGGTCTCTTCCCGCACCGCATCCCATCCGGCATCGAACTTGCCCTTGTACTTGGCGCTCCACTCGGGCGCCACATGGTGGGGGGCGTGGGTGGCACCCGGGGCGAAGTACATGAAGAACGGCTTGTCCGGCATGAGCGACCTCTGGCGCTGGACCCAGGTGATGGCGTGGTCGGTCAGGTCCTCGGTGAAGTGGTAACCCTCCTCAGGAGTCTTTGATGGCTCCACCGGCGTGACGCCCTCGTAGAGCGCTGGGTACCACTGGTTGGTCTCTGCCCCGACAAAGCCGTAGAAGTGCTCGAACCCGCTGCCGGTCGGCCACTGATTGAACGGGCCCATCGGGCTCGTCTCCCAGACAGGGACCTCATGGCATTTGCCGAATTGGGCGGTGCTGTACCCATTGAGGAGGAGCGTCTCGGCGATCGGGGCGGCATTGTCCGGCCGGATGGAGTTGTACCCCGGTGCGGAGGTGGCGATCTCGGTGATCCCTCCCATGCCGACGGCGTGGTGGTTCCGAGCCGTGAGGAGGGCCTGGCGGGTCGGCGAGCACAGGGCGGTCGTGTGGAAGCGATTGAAGCGGAGCCCGTTCGCTGCCAAGCGGTCGGCGACCGGCGTGTTGCACGGGCCCCCGAAGGCCGAGGAGGAGCCGAACCCGGCATCGTCGATCATGATGACCACGACGTTCGGAGCGCCCTCGGGTGGCCGCAACGGCTCAATGGGCGGATATGACGTATCCGGATCCTTGGCGTCGTAGGTCGTGAGCCCCACGTGCTCCCGGTGAGGAATCGGCAGGTTGTGTCGCGCCAGATCATCCATCGGATTCTCCCCTCGATGCAGCGGTTGGCTTGAGATTCTCGGGTTCCGGTGAAAGCTTCGGATTGACCGAGATCAGTTCGATGTTGAGATCCCGGAGCATTTCGAGTGTCCCGTGCAACCGGGCCTGATCAGGGATCCATCCGACCAAATGGGTCAACCCTTTCTCGCAGCGGCTCACCTCGAATCCGTCCATCGCCGCGATCAACGTTGGGCTCAAACGCCCCCTCACTACAATCTCGAAACTCCCGGCATTCAAAAAGGGACCCTTTCCGCTCGTCGTGCGTTGTGATCAGTCGATGTTGGTCCACGCGGACAGACCTGGCGCCGACATCAGATCTTCCTCTGGAGACCCTTCACGCTCCGAAACCGCCGCTCAAACGGCCTCATTCGCTCAAGCAGGCCTCAACTTGATCTTGGAGTGGATCGCCTGGAAAGTCGTCACCCCTCAAGGGTGATCATGGCTTCGTTGCCAATGGAGCGACGCTCACTGCCCCGACGGTGAGCAAGGACTCGGACTGGGGTATGCCTCATGGCCATCGGTAAGGGCGGCGTAAATGTTTGGCGGCTGCTGCTCTCACCTCCACCGCCGTCTCTATGCTTCGCCCCGGGTTAAGCGCCGCAACAACCCCACGTTCGGATGCGAAAGCACTGCTTTGAGTGCATCAGAACGAGTCCTCGCCAGAGCATGGCACCCGGACGTTGTTCTCGCGTCACCATGAACGAGCAGCGATTCCGTGACCGTTCGGTCTTTGACGTTTGGAGATCGGGGCCAAGAACTATTGCTTCGCAATAGACCAAATCGACCAGTATGAAGGGACGCGCCGTGACTAGCCGTACATTCGAGGTCATCGTGCGCGGCCGATTAAGTCCCGTGCTTCTCGCCGTATTTGACGGTTTCGAGGAGACTCGCTTTTACGGAGGGATGACGCACCTCGTGGGCCCTGTCGCCGATCAGGAAGAACTTCACCGATTGTTCCACCAGCTGCTCAACCTCAACATTGAGTTGGTATCGGTGAACCCGGTCGCTGACCCCCCTTCGAACCAAGACGCCCGACATGACTGGTCAGCCTCACCCATCACCCCATACCGGTGACAACGGCAAGGCAATAACGGCTCAAGATGAGGCGGGGCGGCGGAACCGTTGCGTTGGTCTCGAACTCTTCGGGCGCGACATGAGGCGCCAGCAAAGGAGCGCCAAATGTGGTTCGTGTGGGGATCGTCGGTCTGATCATCTGGATTGCCATCGCCTTCTGGCCCGCCAGAGTCGCCGAGCGCAAGGGCCACAGCTTGTTCGGGTACTTCCTTCTGAGCCTTCTCTTCTTTCCGCTTGCGCTGATCTTGGCCTACATGGCGCGGGATCGACGGGTGCTCGAGGTCACATAGCTCCGACAAACCGGCCGACCGGATTGGACCGGAACGGCGTTTTACCTGATCAGCGGTGCACTTGACATCTTTTCGTCCCCGATGACAGCGCCGCGGTTGGCTGCCTACGGAGTGTGATTACGGCAGACCTTCGGCGCAAGCATCTTCGTCACCGGGGCCGTAACGTCCCTCTCTGTTGCAGCAAACGTTTCGGCAGCACAATGGGGGTTTGCGGGTCTATGGTGCGCCAACGAGTTCGTCCCTGCCCCCAATACCCGCTGCGCCGGCTTATGCCGTCGACCGAGCAGCTCTGAGAGGCCAGCTGGACGACGCACTCGTTCGCCCGCTCACCTTGATCGTGGCTCCGGCTGGAGCCGGCAAGTCAGTTCTTCTCGCTCAATGGGCCGCCACCCATCCTGAGCTGGCTTTCGTGTGGAAGGAGGTCAGTGAGGAGGACAATGATCCCGTCCGCTTCTCTCAGGGACTTCTTCAAGGACTCGCCGCCATCGACGAGGATTTCGCCGATCTCAGCGGACTGACGTCCCTGCATGGAGGCGGGCTGGGTAGGCCATTGCTCGAGGCTCTCGAGGCTCAGATGACCGATCTGCCTGAGGTGGTCATCGTCCTCGACGACCTCCATCAGCTTTCGAATTCCGTCCTCATCTCTGATCTAGGTCGGCTGGTGGATCTGCTGCCGCCCAATATCCACTTGGTGCTTTCAACGCGGACGGATCTGCCCATTGCGTGGAGCCGCCACCGGGTCAGCCACCAGTTGACCGAGATCCGTCAAGCGGACCTGGCCCTTGATGCGATCGACTCTGAAGTACTGCTCGAGCGCATCACCGGTCGCCCCCTTGGGGTCGACAGGGTTACCGCGCTGGTCGAGCGGACCGAAGGGTGGGCTGCAGGTCTTCAACTGGCAGGAATGACGCTCAGGCTCTACGACGATGTAGACGAATTCATCACTCAGTTCAGTGGAGACGACAGATTGATCGCCGACTATCTCAGCGATGAAGTGCTTCAGGCACAGCCGACGGATCGCCGTGAGCTCCTTCTTCGAATCTCCGTGCTGGACACCATGTGCGCGGATCTTGTTGCCTTTCTCACTGATGAACCGCGCCCGCAGCTTGTGCTCGAAGAGCTGGAGCGGGCATCGATGTTCCTCGTTGCCTTGGACACCCGTCGTCAGTGGTTTCGCTTGCACCATCTCTTTCGCGACATGCTGCGCTTCAAATTGCGAGCGGAACAGCCCGCTGCTGAGGCTCACCTACTCAACCGGGCTGCGACCTGGCACCTCGAGCGAGGAGAACTGAGCACCGCTCTCGAATACCTCCTTCGAGCAAGAAATTGGGATCACGCCCTCGAGGTCATCATGGCGAGGGGCTCAGAGGTGTTCGAGAAGGGCGAGATGGCAACCGTCATCCGCTGGATCTCCGAAGTCCCAGAGTCGGCCCGAGCAGACAGGCACGACGTCAGTCTCCTCCTCGGCATCCTCATGGGACTTGAAGGTCTGCCGGCAGCTTCGGAAGACCTTCTGGGACGGGTGGCAACTCATTCCGGCTCATCAGCGGGTGAACGAGCGTGTGCCCAAGTTTTCCTTGCTTCTCTGGTCCAATGGCGGCCGCGCCCCGACGCCTCCATCGACATGGCCAATCATGCACTGGACCTGCTGGAACATATCGGTGACGCCCCCCTCCCGGCCATCATGAATCTGACGAATTCGGCTTCGCTCGAGACCATGGCAGTCGTGTCGGGTGGTCGGGCACACTTCCAGGCGGGAGATCTCGAGCAGGCCAAGCACTGGCTCGACCGGGGACTGGCGACCCGGGGAGCTACCTATCCGATCTGGAAGGTCAGCGGCCTGGGCACACTTGGACTGCTCGAGGCGTCTCGCGGCAACACGCATCGAGCCCTCGCGTTCGCTGATGAGGCGTTGGCAATTGCCAGACAGGTCGGCCTGTTGGCGCATCCGTCCGTCGCCGAGGCGTACCTGACCTCCACGCTCGTGGCCTTGGAACGCGGCGAGCCCGGCCGCGCCTCGCTCTCCTTGCACGAGGGCGTGCTGAGGGCTGACGCAAATCGACGTAGTCAGCTCTCGTGGTTCGGCCACCTCGAGGCAGCGCTCCTCCAGGAGGCGGATGGCAAACGAGAGCAGGCTATGACAACTGCCCTCTCGTCCAGAAGCGACCTGGGGGCGCCGCCACCGCCATTTGTGGCTGTTCGGCTGCTCGCCCTCCAAAGCCGTCTGTTCCGCCTCGGCGGAGCACCCGAGGAGGGGCAGCGGACTCTGGCCACCGCCACTTCGCACTCAGCGCTCTTGGCCTACGAACGTGGGGTGACGGCACTCACACTCGGCCAGAACGACGTGGCTCGCAAGCTCCTTGAGACATTCTCAGATACCCCTGACTTGGAGGAACCGATCGCGATGGTGGAAGCGCTGCTCCTCGCCGCGTGGTTGGCAGACAGCGAGGGATCTGTGGCTGTCTCCCGCAGGCATCTGGGCGACGCGATGGCGGTCGCCGAGGGCAACTCCTTGGTCGAGACCTTCGTGCGAGCCGGGTCCACCATTATCCGAATGGTTGCTGAACTGCCCAATGTCCGTTCCGCATTTCGATGGTCGATCCTGCGTCGGGCAGAAACGATGGCTTCGCCCTCTTTGGGGGGTGCACTCGTCGAGCCGTTGACCGACCGAGAACTTGAGATCCTTTCGTACCTGCCCAGTCGACTCACCAATACCGAACTTGCCGATCACTTCTACGTATCGGTCAATACCATCAAGACCCATACGGCTCACATTTACCGAAAGCTCGGTGTCGCGAACCGCAATGGAGCCATCTCGCGTGCCAGGACGCTTGGGTTTGTCTAGGCGTCTGCCGCACTGCGGGCGTCGATTTCCTGAAATCCCTCTCGACGATGATCCCACCCTGATCAAAGTCACCCCTGGAGGGTGATGCCATGAGGGAGGCCCGCATGGTTCGATCCTCTTGCAGGTATCCGTCCGATCGATGACCCGAGATGCTCCGCGAAGTCGGGCGGCGGATACGCAGTGAGATACCAAACTTGAGGAGATATCGATGCTCGCCTACACCTACCCGCTTGCCGACCTCTTCGGGACGATGCTGGGGTTCTTCCTGTTGATCATCTGGTTGTGGCTTCTCATCATCGTGTTCTCAGACATCTTCCGTAGCCATGATCTCGGGGGCGGAGCCAAGATGCTCTGGGTCCTCTTCGTCATCATCCTGCCTTTCCTCGGTATCTTCGTCTATCTGATCGCCCGCGGCGGCAAGATGCAGGAACGTGCGGCGACCCAGGCGGCACAGCAACAGGAGGCCTTCGACGCCCGAGTGAAGCAGGCAGCAGGAGCTGGAAACGATTCGACCGAACAGCTGGCCAAACTCGCCGACCTCAAGGGGCAGGGGGTCATCACCGAAGCCGAGTTCGAATCACAGAAGGCGAAGATCCTGGCTTGAGTTGTTTGAACGAATCGCCTCGACATGACGAAGTGAGCTTGGATCTGTTGCCGTGATCTTGGACCTACTGCTCATCGGCCTGGTCATCACGCTTGAGCCGATCCCCCTAACCGCCTTCATCCTCATCCTGTTGTCCAAAGGCGGCACGCGCAAGGGCGCCGCCTTCATCTTCGGGTGGCTGCTGTCGCTCGCCATCGTGGTCGCGTTGACCGTACTGGTCACCGGGAACAAACCGCCGAAGCCGAACACGGCACCTTCGCTTGCGGCTCTGGCCGTAAAGATCGCCATCGGCGTGGCCCTGGTGCTCATCGCGGTGCGGCAGCGCCGCAGAATGGGCAAGCCGAGGCCGCCAAAGAAACCGCCAAAGTGGCAAACGGGCCTGGACAACATGTCACCGTGGTTCGCCATGGGCCTTGCTCCCCTCACCCAACCATGGGGACTCGTTGCTGCAGGGGTCGCTGTGATCGTCGAGGCCAAGCTCACGTCCTGGGAGAGCTACGTCGCCCTCTTCCTGTTCTGCGTGGTCTCTACGGGCGTCTACATCGTCATGGAGCTCTATGCCGGCTTCCGACCCGAGAAGGCGCAAGCGTTCCTCACCGGTATCCGCTCGTGGATCGACACCCACAAGGATCAGGTGATCATTGTGGTCTCACTGGTACTCGGTCTCTGGTTGGTTGGGAAGAGCATCTACTTAATCGTGACGTAATGGCCGGAAGGCAGCTGTTGTTATCCGAAACGTATCCACGCCGGCAGGCGGCACAGTCTGCTGGAACGCACACCCGGAGGTGTTGAGGTTCTCGTGACTGCACTCCAAGAAATCCCACAACTCGGCCCGATCGCGCGGTACGAACAAGAGGTCGTCGATCGGATCACCGACTTCAATGATCCCCGTCAGGAGTGGCGGCGCCTCTTCTCGGAACTATTGGGGACCTTCTTCCTCGTCTTGGTGGCCGCCGGTGGGGGCATGATGGGGCACGCCTTCCCCAATACGATCAGTCGCACCGCGGCAGTCGTGGCACCCGCCCTGATGGTCATGGCCATCATCTTGTTCATGGGCAAGGTTTCCGGCGCCCACCTGAATCCTGCCGTGTCGATCGCGTTCGCCTTGCGCCGTGACTTCCCGTGGTGGCGAGTGCCCGGTTATGTCGTCACGCAACTCATCGGAGCCACGCTCGCTGCGCTCTTCCTCCACTCCGTGATCAACGTCTCGGCCATGTACGGATCCAACTACCCCGCCCACGGCTACTCCAACATGGCCGCGTTCTGGATGGAGCTGATCTTGACCATGGGCCTGGTCAGCGTGATCCTCGGCACGGCGTCGGGTGCACAGAACATCGGCATCATCGGCGCCTTCGGTGTCGGTGGCTACATCGCCCTGGCCGGGCTCTGGGCAAGTCCGATCTCGGGGGCGTCGATGAACCCAGCTCGTACTTTCGGGCCCGACCTGGTCTCGACCACCTTCACCGGTTACTGGGTCTATGTCGCTGGTCCTCTTGCCGGAGCTGCTCTGGCCGTCATTATCGCCTTCATTCTGCGGGGTCGGGGCGGCGGCAAGTCAGGATCGGGGGCGGCCCAAGGCGGGATTCTCACTGAGGTCTATAAGGAAGGCCAGTCCTGAGCGGATGATGGGACGGGTCACGTCGGCGGTTGCGATCGATGGAAGCAACCGACTCTGCAAGCGGAACCCGTGAGCGGCAGCGACCTTGCGAGCTGGAACGAGGGAGAGGTCAACGAAGATATCTTGAGCTTCATGAAGAGGGCGACCATTGAAGGCCCTGACGTCATCCTGTCCCCAACACCGCAACGCTACATTCGACAATGGCGGCACTCTCTCCAGTTGATCAAACTCACTTCGGATGCATTCCGGTTTGAAGCGCCCTGCTGACTGGAGATGAACATGGAGAGTGCCGGTCCTCGAGGCGAGAAGCGTTGGCCGATGGCCGTGACCTTGGTGGTTGCCATGGCGTTACCATTTCTGCTCCCTCCGAAGTACAGCCTGGCACCGAAATGGATCATCCCGGCCGTCGAGGCGCTCCTTCTGGTAGCACTGGTGGTAGCGGATCCGGGGCGAATCGATAGACGATCGTCTTTCGTGCGGGTGCTCTCCGTTGGGCTTGTCGCCATTCTCGTCCTCGGGGCAACGACAGTGACAGCGCGGCTAGTGGTCGATCTCATTAGAGGCGGACCAGACACGAACTCGCCGGGGCAGCTCATCCGGATCGGTTCGGTGGTGTTGATCTACATAATCATCACGTTCGCCTTCCTCTACTGGGAGCTCGATGGCGGAGGTCCAGAGTCACGGGCACGGGTGACTCCCGAGTTCCCCGACTTCGCATTTCCGCAGCACCTCAACTCTCAGGTATCCAAGCCTGGGTGGCAACCCGAGTTCTTCGACTACCTGTACCTGGGATTCACCAACGCCACTGCGTTCAGCCCTACAGATGTCATGCCGCTTGCTCGTTGGGCCAAACTCGCCATGGCCCTACAGGCAACCGCTTGTCTCGCTGTGTTGGGTCTGGTGATTGCGCGAGCTGTCAACATCTTGAAGTAAGTGGGCGTTGGATCAGTGATCCGACCCATTACCCAAGGACCTCGCCCATGGCGACCACGACCAGCCGAGGAAGCCGGTCGAAACGGATGAAAGGACCATCAGGGGTGACGACCCCTCGTCAGGAACGCACAATCGGGACTGATGACTGGCGCATTGCAATCACTGGTTGGACGTCCATGGACGGCTCAGCCAGCGGTTCGTAACTTGCAGGGAACCAGTCGTAGGTGACCACAGTCCCAAACGCTACATCTTCGAGACCTCGATTTCGGCGGTTCACCAAGGACAGCAGAAGCGCCGGAAAGAACGAAGCGCAGAGGATCGCTCGAAAGAGCGCGCGCCAGAACCGAAGAGGTGTCCCGTCCGAACGGCCGACTCGTAAGCCCAACATCTGCTTCCCCGGAGTACGTCCGGTGGACCACCATCCGACCGTCAAGTACACGACGAGAAGAATCCACACCAAAAGTTCACTCAACCAATGCGGGGGAGCCGAAATCGAAATTGAATTCGAAAAGAAGAGATCCCATGCAATGCTCACCAGGATCACTCCAACGACATAGGTGCAGAGAACCAGAACAACATCAGACCCGCTCGCCACTGCGCGAGAAACGAAGCCTGCCCTTAGGCCCTGGAGCTGCTCCCCTCGCTCACTACGGATCTCGAGATGCCGACTCACGAGATCGCCTCAGGTTTCGCGCTCTCCAGTCGAGCAATGCCATTCCGCCGGACCGCCAAGTCCCGGGGTTCCTTGCGTCGGAGGATCCAGTCGACGACTCGGGCGCTCCACAGATCCATAGCCATGAGCCCGGCACGGCCCGCGTCAAGTGTTTCTGCACCCAGTCCGGTTG
The DNA here is from genome assembly GCA_963741995.1 of uncultured Acidimicrobiaceae bacterium. Taxonomy (GTDB): domain Bacteria; phylum Actinomycetota; class Acidimicrobiia; order Acidimicrobiales; family RAAP-2; genus Bog-473. The sequence goes on along the minus strand of CAVUKI010000004.1, from coordinate 7,818 downwards.
TGGACTCACGGATGACCCCCACGAGGTCGATCTCATCGATTACTCCCGGGAGATCGACTCTGGCCACAACTCTGTTGATCGGCACATGATCGATCAACTGCTCCATGTCCAGCATGTCGACAACCCCGACGACGACCCGATTGAGCACGGATTCCGCAGCTTCGGCCACGTTCTCTCGATTCTCCCTTTCGCTCTTGCGGGCCTCGTCCTGACGCCGTCCGAGGTGACGCTCAACTGCGTCAAGAGGGCCCTCGGCAATCGAAGCGGGTACGACGATTCTGGCGATCCCTACGGTTCTGCTCGTGATCTCGCCCGCCACGAGGGCCGCCGCGCCGATCCCCACCTTGGCAGTCCCTGTAATCAGGTCGACGATCCGCGAACCCGCGTGCAACGTAGAACCTTGCGGTTCTGACGCGAGTCCCCGCGCCGGCACTTGGGGAACTGTCGCATCCGGAGTCAGCGCACTTGGTGACTGCATTGGCTCAGCGGACTCAGGCACGAGATATTGATCCATCAGCAGTTCCGTGGCTCCACCGCCACGGAGAATGGGACGCCGGACACACGTTGCCGGTACGGGAGAGCTCCAAGATCATAGAAGGAACGGATTGCACCACACCGCTGTGGCCCCTCACTCAATGCGCCGTTGCCGAACCAATGAGAACAAATGGAACGGACAGGCAATCAGAGGTGAACTCAAACCGGATGCCATTACCGCCGATCCCGCCGGACATCCCCGTCGTCACGACGGTCCTCGCGCGGCGATCACGGTATGCGAGACCACTACGGCGGTTCCTCTTACGGCTCCGGTTCCGCTCATCGACGACGTTGAGAGGTCACCAAGCTCAAATGGGCCTGGCAGTAGCGCGACGGTGGGAAGTGCATTGCCCTCTCTTCACAATCAGGAGCAAGACAGCCATCGGCCTTGTGCCACGTTTCTCGAAGCGCCTGCAGATTCCGGCGAATCCATCCCCCAGCAAAAAAGAGCCAGCCCTCACTTCGCTCCTCCATGGTTCCATCCCGTTCGAATCCGCGCCCCCAAAGGGACTGTCGGCAACTCCAATCCAGAATGCCATTGATACATCAAGACCTCATCACCCGACGGGGATGATTTCTGTCCGGTTGGGTGTGGAGCCGAGGGGTTGTCCCCGAGGAATCGGTAGGGGTGGGTTAGCTGGCAGCTAATTCCGAAGCCGGAACGCTCGCATTGTGCAGCCGCTGGATCCGCGCCCTCTGAAGCCCCAAGGCGCAGATCGCCGCGCTGCTCACCCGCGATTCGTCATTTGTCGACCACTACCCGGACCCGGCTGAGGTTCTGCGATCGGGCGAAAGGGGTGCGGGCATTGCCCTCACGTTGGGAGGCCACGCGGAGCGCCGGGAAGTAGGTGCCCGGTTTGGCGAAGGCGTGCGTGGCGACCACGTGGACGGTCTCCGAGGACGGATCACCGAGCGCAGCGGCGTCCGCGTAGGTGCCCGCGCCCTCGAAGTCCCACGTCGCCGACACCACCTTGCCCGAGGCGGGCGGCACCTCGATCTGTGCGGTGAAGGTGACCTCCTCGCCCGCCGCGACCTCGGCGCGCTCGGCGCCGTTCACTTCGAGATTTATTACGGGCTGGATGCCCTTTCGTTCTGCCGCGGACGCCGCCACGTGCACCTGCCCGTCCTGCACCCGGTAGTCGCTCGTGGGCGGCGGGACGATGCCCTGCTCGACCCATGCGCTCAGCTCGCGCAGCGCGTACTGAACCGTGCCCGAGTAGGCGACGGCATGCGTCTCGAGCGTCTCGGTCGTGGGGTCGGTGTGGTTGGCGTTGTCGACGTACCAGAGTCGGTAATTCTCCTCGACCTGGGACCCTTCGACCGCCTCGACCTTCTTTCGATACCAGTCGGCCTGCCACGGCAGAGCGTCCCCGTCGTGCAGGCACTCCACCACGATCATCTTCCCGTTGAAGCGACCAGTGGGAATCTGACCGGTGGCGCCGAGGGTGCCTGCCGCGCCGATGTCCACAGCCCGCTGGGGGTACTTCGGTGTGCCGTCGGGGTTCCGGAAGTAGGCGTAGACGTCGGGGTAGTCGAAGTCGGGATTGGCCGGCGGGAATTGATGACGGTGGTAGGTCTGTAGCGCGAGAAATCTCGAGTTATCGATGCGGACCTCGTCGCCGGCCCGGATGCTGCCGACGACGGAGGGATCGGCCGTGATGTCAATCGTTTCGCCCACCGATTCGAACACGAGTCCAATGTGACCCTTGCCGTCCGAGTCGACGCGGCCGAGCGAGGCGGTTTTGCCCGCGGCCGCTCCGCTGGTGATGATCAGATCAGCACCCGTGAGATCACCCGTGGGGACGCTCGACAGCTTGAGCTGGTTCTGGTGGCCCGAAATCACCTCGACGACGCTCGCCTCGTGCTGGATGCGGGCGGCGACGACCGACGACGTCAGGTCGGTGCCGAGATAGCCCGGCTTGCTCCAGAAGTCGTCGAGATAGGTCGGGTCCAACACCGGCACATAGCTGGCAACCAGCACGAGCGGCCCCCCGCCTTGGGGCACGTAGTTGAACCACGCCCCGGGCGGGAACCCCGTCCGGGTGGCCTCCTCCAGCGCGACACGTTCCTCGTCATTGAGACCGGCGTAGGGGTCACCGCTTCCGCCCGGCTCGATCGCATCGATGACGGACGGCCACTTGTCCTTCAGCACTCTGAGAGCGTTCACGCGCACGGTGAAACAATTGGGGATGGATTGCGGCGAGCCCATCACGTAGGGCACGAACCCGTCCCACACGCCGGTGGTCATTTCGGCACTCGTGACTGTTTGGTAGGCGCCGCCGCTCCCGCCGTAGAGATAGCCGTAGGTGCGGTGGGGGGCGAAGATCTCGGCTGCCACGACGCGAGAGAACTTCGCGGCCTCAGCGTTGACCCGGTAGCCTCGAATCGTCGTGTCGGACTGGCCCTTGGCCGAACCCACCGCCGTCCGGGCGTTGTCGCTGCCGCCCATATTCGTCTGCACCGAATAGCCGCCACTCGCCAGGGCGAACGCGACGTTGCGCGCCGTGGCCTCCTCGCCGGCGAGCAACTGGTGGGTCGCCTGGAAGAAGCGTCCCTGGTATGCCGCTTCCGGCGGGAAGCAGAAGGAGAACTTGGCGTCGGTTCCCGTGAACCCTCCGTGGATATAGAGGTGGCGCGCCTTGATCGGCGCGGCGGCGCCCAGCTGCGTCGTGATGCCGCTGGCGAAAACCGGGGCGTCTGCCGGCTCGTCGCGCCACTCGCGGACATCTATGTACGGTTGATTGAAACGCGGGTCTTCGGATTCCGCGGTCACGAACAAGGCACCGCGTTCGTCAGTCTTCGAGTCGGTCATCGATACCCTTTCGTTTGCGGCGACTCCAGAGGACGACCCCCAGACGGCAGGGTCCGTTTCCGAGTTGCGTTGTCACCATGACAATGTGCTGTGACCACCGTCGACCGCCGAGGTCTGGCTGGTGATGAACGGAATTTGTGGAAAAGAAGAAAGAGGGTGGGATAGGCCACCTCCCGGGCCGTTCCTCGGAGTCCCAGTCGAACAGGTAGGCGAGGTCTAACCCGCCGTGGTCTTGAGCTGGAGCACGCCCTTCGTCGGGTTCCACTGATAGACGAACACCGGTCCATCCCCGTCACCGTGACCTGCCGGGAATTCGAGCGTCCCACCCCCACCGGGAATGGTGACTCTGCCGGCCGACACGGCCCCCTTGGCCAACGTCTGGTTTGTCAGCGTCTTGCCGGCCGCCTTGACGAAGTCAGAGAACAGGGCCATCTGCTGGCATGCGAGTTCCGGCGCCGTCCAAGTGACCGGCGTCGACGACGTCGCCGTTACTGGGTTGTTGATAGTCGCGCCAGGCTCCGCGGCGTGGATGGTGGCGATGCAACGCTTCATCGCCGGGTCACCCCAGACGACGGCGACCGGCGCGTAGCCACCGGCCGTCAGCGCGTCCTTGATGATCGACTGCTTGTAGCCCAGCTTGTTCGTGACATAAGCGTCCAGATCTATGTAATCGGTCGCGACAATCCGTGGGTGGTAGGTGCTCTGGTTCTCCTGGAGCGCCTCTGCCCAACTATTGCCTGCGTTACCAACGGCCACGACCGTGTTCACTCCCGACGACTGGAACTTCTCGGCGATGACCCCGTACTCCTGGTTGAACGCCGCTGTGTCGGTATCCGGGACACCGTTGGTTGCGGTCTGAATGACGTCCGCCTTCACCTTGTGGAGAGCCGGGATGACAAGATTCATCTCGGCCTGGTCAGGCGACGTTCCGATCACGCCGATCTTCTTTCCGGCGAAGGCGCCCTCCTGCTCGAAGATCGCCAACTCCTTGGGGATGAGATCGCTGTCGGAGATGATGTTGTTGAACCATGGCGCCTTCGCCTGGGCCGACTGCGTTGCGGTCAGTGAGGCACCGAGGATCGGCGTGTCGTGTTCGTTTAGGTAGCAGGCCACATCGGCCGCCTGGAAGAACCCCATCACGGCGAAGACGTTGTCGTCCTCGGTCAGCTGGGTACAGGCGGTGGCAGCTCCCGCAGTCCCAAGCGGATCGACCGGTGCAAACTCTGGAACGATCTTTCGGCCGTTGATCCCCCCGTGGGCGTTGAGCTGCTTGATGAGCGTCGAGTACGCCACCTGGTAGTTGCCGGGATTGACATCAATGATGCTGGCGATCGCCGCCACATCGGGATAGGTGATACCGACCTTGATACTGATGGGCGTGACACCCTGCCCATCCTGGGTAGCACCTTCGACGGAGCCGGCCAAGACAAGCTGGATGAGCGCCGTCATTGCGAAGAGAAGTACGGCAGCAGCCGCGATCGCTTTGCGCATGGTGTCCTTTCTGCTGATCACGTGCAGAGACGGGCCGTGAGGGATGCGAACTCGGGATCGCAGAAACTCCGTGACCCCTGTGCAATGCCTCAGGTGCCACGACGTCGCTCCCCCTTCTGCCGGTTGGCCGGCCGGGCACGCACCAATTCGCTGCGCCCTGACGCTGGCGCTCGCCGAGTACGAGACCTCGTCGGCACGTGTTGGCTGACCGGTGTGGCCGCATTGTTCCCGGTCAACTGGGTATGCACCCCTTCGATGACCGACCGCACCACTAATTCGAATTCCGTTGCGCCGTCGCGCTCGAGGTGAAATGCGAGCCGAGCGTTCGGGAACGACGCAAGCTGTGAGTCATTCGGAATCTCCATATCCTCGAGATGTAGTTCCGCCTCGACGAACCCGATGATGGCTGTACTGCTCGCTGATGCCGCCAACAACGCGTCCGTGAATTCGAGTCCGCTCTGTTGCCAAAGACTGAGCCAGCGCTCCGTCATCGGGAAGACGGACGTCGTCCAGACCCGATGGTCGCGGCGTAACCGAGCCACCGCCGGATGAGTCAAGGTGCTCTCCCGCATCCACCACGCCATCTCCCACAGATCGTCGTGCCACGAACCGGTTGGTGGCGGGAGTGGGCGCTCTGAGATGACAGCGTCGACCAACAGTGCGACCAGTGCCGCCTTGTCCTCGACATGGTGGTAGAGCGCCATGGGAGTGACGCCAAGGGAGTCGGCCACAGCACGCATGGTGAACCTGGCCGCGCCGAGCTCATCTGCCACGTCCAATGCCGCCTGGGCTATTCGCTCCCTGGTGAGCTCAGCCATGACAGGAACATGGCAGGCAGACCTTGCCTCCGATTAGGAACGGCACGGCCGACCACAAATCCTCGCCGCACACGTCCGCGGACCAAATGGGCGCGTCACAATCTACCTACCCCCCAAAGCGAAGGCCTCTGCCTCGTAGAGAAGACGTTCTACAGGATATAACCGAAGGATGTCAACGCCCGTGGAGACTGACTGAACGAACCGGACCGCCACGGACCAGTCGGCCGGCTGGAGTACTCGATGAAGAACGTATCGTCGGCGTCCTTGGTCCTGGCGACGTGTTCGGAAAGATGTCATTCCTCCTCGAGCGCTAGCGCTCTTTCCACGTCGCCGCCGCAGACGGACGATGTCCCGCTTCTTGTTGAAGTTCAGCGGTGGCCACAGCGTGTTCAGGCTGCTGCCTGATCGTACTCTTCGGGTGTAACAACATTCGGTGTGACCTCGCGTCGGAGGGCATCGACCAGCTTGGCCATGTCCTTGTGGCCGCGCACGTGCCGGAACGAGCGCTCGGCTTCGAGCATGCCGGCGGCGATCCAGCGCTTCTTCATCGAACCGTCCTTCCACTTCGTGACTCGACGCGTCGTCCGCTTGGCGATCGAGATCATCGACTCGATGCAATTCGTGGTGGTCAGCGTCGCGGCCAAGGTGCCCCCGACGCCGAGGCGCCGCACGGTGAACATGTCGTCGAGCCCTTCACGCAGTGAGGCAGCGGCGTCGGGATGGTCGGCCTCGAGCTCTTTGGCAAGGTTCTTGGCGGCGGCCAGCCCCTTGGTCGCGTCGGGCTGGGCGAAGATGAGGGCCAGTCGCTTGTCGACGACAGCGGCCGGCTCCTTGGGCAGGTAGCCCTCGACGTTTCGACGCTTGTGCAGTACGCAGCGCTGCACCACTGCGGCGTCGCCGAAGACCTTTTTGATGCCCGCGGCCAGCGCCTTGGCGCCGTCGATGACGCAGAGCACGCCCGAGGAGACGTCGAGGCCCCGGGCCACGAGGTCGGCCAACAGGGCGGTCACGACGGTCTTGTTCTCGGTGTCGCCCAGCCAGAGCCCGACGGGGATCTTGGTGCCGTCAGCCGTGATGACCAGGGCGACGACGGCACACGAGCCGGCCACGTCGAGCCCGTCGATCATGAGCACGGCCACGGCGAGGTCAGAGAGGTTCCGGGCCATCAGCTCGCCCATGGCCTTGGTCGTGGCCGCCACGAAGCGCCGCGACACCGCCGACTTGGACATGGACTTGGAGCGCCCCCTCGAGCTCGGCTCCGACCGGCTCGGCCACGTCGGCGTGGCGCCGGGTGGCCACCCCGGCCAGCATGCGCTCGACGACCAGGGAGTTGAGCAGGTCGGCCGAGCTGAACGCCTTCCAGGTGTCGAGCCCGATCTCGGCCCCGGCGCTGCTGCGTCCCCGCGGGCGCTCGGTGGAGACCTGGCGCCCGCCGAGCACGACCGATCCCTTCGCGTTGCCGTGCCAGTTTCCGACCCGCTCTTGGGCCCCGATCTTGGCGTGCTTGGCGCCGATCGCCTCGGTCAGTTCGGCCTCCATCATCTGGCGCATCACGACGAGCCCGGGGGCCGAGGCGAAGGCCAGCAACCCGTCCTTGATCGCTCCGGCCACGTCAGCCAGGGCGACTGTCGCCTCGAGCGGCAGGTCAGCCAATCGGGCTGCCTCCTCCGCGTCGGCGACGCTCACAACAGCTACCTTCTTCTTCACGGTGGTCCCCTTCCTAAGGGTTACTTGGTCGTGCCCGATCCCTACCAGCTGGCAGGTCTCAGGCGGGGGACCACCGCCTTACTTCAACAATGTTCGGGACAACGTCCGCAGACGACACCCGGATCCTGAGCCTCAGCGAAAGGGCTCTTCGCAAAATGATTGCGGAAGATGCGACCGTGACGGCGAACCTACTGCTCAATGTGTCGAAGATACTTTGTGTCCGACTCATCAAGGCCAACTGACCTCCCTCGCCAATGATGTACGAGCGCGAGGGAGCCTGACCCATTCGACTCGACTGCTGACCTGATTTGGACCTGCTCTCAGTTCAGGGGAGGGGTTCGAACCTTGGCAGTTGCCTAGGGTCGCAAATGCCCAAGTGAAATACCAGCTCTGAACACGGAAAGCGTTGTGGATCCGGCAACGGGTGGAGGTGATGGGATTCGAACCCACGACCTC
>CAVUKI010000003.1:0-355398 GCA_963741995.1 uncultured Acidimicrobiaceae bacterium | reverse complement strand
ATCCTCGAGCTGCGCAACGTCCGTGCGGGCTACGGACCGATTGAGGTGGTCCACGGGGTCAGCCTCGAGGTGGCGGCCGGATCGGTGATGGCCCTCCTCGGCCCCAATGGAGGCGGCAAGACCACGCTGCTCAATGTGTGCGCCGGCACCCTGGTCCCGAGCGGTGGCGCGGTGTGCTTCGAGGGTGCGGCGGTCACCCGGGTCTCGGCCGATGACCGCGCCCGCCGGGGCATCTGCACGGTGCCCGAGGGGCGTGGGATCTTCCCGAATCTCACCGTGCGGGAGAACCTCCTCATGGCCACCCAGGTCGGGGTGCCGATGGAGCGGATCGAGGACATTGCCTACGCCCAGTTCCCTCAGTTGAGCGGACGACGCCGACAGATGGCCGGCACCCTCTCGGGCGGGGAGCAGCAGATGCTGCGCTGGCCCGGGCCTTCGCCACCGAACCCAAGATCCTCCTGCTCGACGAGCTCTCCATGGGGCTCGCGCCGATTTGGTCACCCAGCTGTACGACAAGGTCCGCCAGCTGGCGTCGTTGGGCCTCTCCATCCTCCTCGTGGAGCAGTTCGCGCGCACCGCGCTCCCCATCGCCGACCGCGCCGCGGTGGTGCTCCAGGGCGTCATCGCCCACCAGGGGTCCCCGGCCGAAATGGAGGAGGCGCTGTCGACCAGCTATCTGGGCGGCTGAGGCGGCGTGGCCGGGAAGCGTGCGGCGCCGGTGCCAAGATGACACATGTCACGGCGGGGGACACATGGCGTGTGAGGAGGCACCGAGGCGGCCGGGATGAGGAGCCTGCTCGAGACTGACCGCCGTCCCTCCGCGGCCGCGGCACCCGCGCGCTCGGCGGGCGTCGTGCCGGGCGCGCTCGATCGTGGCCGTGGTGACGGCTGCCCTCGTGGCCGCGGCACTGGCCTTGCTGATCGCCGACCACATCCAGACGGACGACCAGTTCGGCCGGGCCCAGACCTCGCTCGGCGTCACGCGCCAGCACACGCAGACGGTCCGGCTCAACTGACCGAGCTCAACCGTGACCTCAGCGTGCTCAAGACGCAGGTCGGCAACGACACCACCGCCCTCGACCAGGATGCCTCGCAGCTCCTGGGGGCGCAGACGTCGCTGGCCGCCGCGCAGGCACACGTGACGCAACAGGCGTCGCTCATCGGCTCTCTGCAGGCCTGCCTCGGCGGCGTGGAACAGGCCTTGAACGCGCTCTCCGTGGGCAGGCAGTCGCGGGCCATCACCACGTTGAACTCCGTCTCGTCGAAGTGCACCGCTGCCGAGGCCTCCAGTGGCTGAGCTCCGTCGGACTCGGCGCCGCTGGCCCGTCGCGGTCGCGGTGGTGCTCGGCGCGGGTTCGCTCGTGGCGGCGATCTGGACAGACGTCGACGCCCGGACTCGGAGCCGCAACGAGCAGGCCGCATTGGCCGCGGCAGACGCGCACCTGGCGTCACTTCGTCGCGACGTGGTCGTCACCCGCTACGCGAACGCGGTGACGATGAGCAAACGCAATGCGTTGCAGTCGTCGATCACCTCGACCATAAACCAGCTGGCCCTGACCAATTCGGATCTGACCTCCACCAACGAGCACGCGTTCGTGCAGGGCGTCGGCATCAACACGCTGCAAACCTGCCTGGGCGGCGTCAAGAGTGCCTTCGGCCAGATCACGGCGAAGAACAACACCCAGGCCGCCAAGGACATCTCGGCCGTCGCGGGCTCGTGCACCCAGTTGGCCGGGGGTAGGAGGACGGGCCTGGTCTACCCATTCGACTTTCCCGACCCCGCCGTGATCCTGGTCGGCACGACCTACTACGCCTACGCGACCAATTCGGTGGCGGGCAACATCCAGATCATCGACTCCACCGACCTCACGAATTGGACCGCGGTGGGAAGCGCACTCCCGAGCCTCCCCGTCTGGGCCAGCGCCAACTACACGTGGGCGCCTGCGGTCGCCACGATCGGGGGGACATTCCTCCTCTACTACGCCGTCGACGTGGCCGGGAGCGAGCAGGAGTGCATCTCGGTGGCGAGCGCCACCCGGCCCCAGGGGCCGTTCACCGACCGGTCAGCGGCACCGCTCGAATGCCAGAAGTCGCTGGGCGGTTCCATCGACCCCTCGTCCTTCATCGACACCGACGGCACGCCGTACCTGGTGTGGAAGTCCGGCGGCCCGGGCTCGTCGAAGATCTGGTCCGAGCAGCTCGCTCCTTCGGGCACGGCGTTCGCCCCGGGGGCGACTCCGACCCCCCTCCTGATGCCGGACCAGGCGTGGCAGGGCGGGACGGTCGAGGCCCCGGACCTGATGACGACGGGCGGCCGTTACTTCCTCTTCTACTCGGGCAACGATTGGAACAGCGCCAGCTACGCGGTCGGCGTCGCCACCTGCACGGGCCCCCTCGGTCCCTGCAGAGATGTGACAGCGAAGCCGATCCTGTCAAGCGGGTCCGGTGTCGCCGGTCCGGGTGGTGAGTCTGTGTTCGCCGACACGAGCGGCAACTTCTGGATCGCGTTCGACGCCTGGGTTCCCGGCGCGGTGGGGTTTCCGAGCAGCCGCGGCCTGTACCTCCGCCGGCTGATGTTCTCCGGGTCGACGCCAACCGTGGCGGTGTCCGGCTAGTTCCAGGACTGCCGTCAGTTCATGGGCAGTTCCAGGTCCCCTTGACGTGGACGAGACCGTGACCCGACGAGCCGATCTGGGGCTTGAGCACCATGTTGACGCTCCCGCCGGTCCCCTTGGTCGTGAAGCTCCCCGACTTCCCCGTCCATGACACCGAGATGCCGGCGCCCGACTGCAGACTGAAGGACGAGGGCGAGGCGATGCCGACGCCCTTCCACGTCCCGCTGTGTGGGGCGGTGAAGAACAGCGACCACTCGGTCCCGGAGTGACCCTTCAGGGAATGGTAGAAGTCGATCTCCCCCGCCTTCGCCGTGACATCGGAGCAGTCCGTGGCCGGTGTCGTGACGTGTCCGCTCAGCGCTCCGCTGAAAGAGGCCGTCGCTCCGCTCGGTGATCCTGCCGCGGCCGCCGCCGGAAGAGCGGCGGCCGCCAAGCCGACGAACACGCCGGCCAGCGCGGCGAACCTGAGGGCCGACGCACGACGGCCTTCGCCCGGGGAGGTGTGCCCCTTCACCGGTCCAAAAGTCTACGCCGACGGGATCCGAAATTCATCGCCGGTTCTCGCCTTTTCAGCCGGCCGCGGCCAGCGCTTCCGCCCGTCGTCCGAGCCCAGGGGAATCCATTTCGGCGCACACGCGACCGAAGGCGCTCGTCGGGCCGCGCCAACGCAGGTCCTCGACGCCGGCGAGCAGCGAGCGATCGATCCGCAGGGTGGCCAGCTCCTTGAAGAGCACGGCGTCGTCACGGCACTCCTGCAGTGTCGTGGCGAGTTTGGCCGCACCGCGCACCGTCACGTCCCAGTCACCCTGGTCCACCGGGATGTCCTCGATATGGGCCCACCGTGCCAGGACGGTCGCGGCCGACTTGGCTCCCCAACCCGCCAGTCCGGGAAAGCCGTCCGCGCTGTCGCCGACGAGCGCCAGGTAGTCCGGGATGGAGGCGGGGGTGACCCCGAACTTGGCGACGACACCGCCTTCGTCGATCAGCATGTCCTTGCGGCGGTCCAGCTGCACCACCCGGGTCCCGCGCACACACTGCCCCAGGTCCTTGTCCGGCGTGCAGATGACGACCTGCTCCACCTCGGGGTCCTCGTCGGCCACTTCGGCGCCGCTGGCCAGCGCGTCGTCGGCCTCGAGCTCGACCATCGGCCACACCAGCACCCCCAGGGCACCGAGGGCCTCCTCGAGGGGCCAGGCCTGGGACCACAGATCGGGATCGACGCCTTCACCCGTCTTGTATCCGGGCCACAGGTCGTTGCGGAACGACTCGATGACGTGGTCCGTGGCCACGCCGACGTGGGTGGCCCCCTCCCCCAGGAGCTGCAGCACCGAGCCGACCACCCCCCGCACCGCGGCCACCTCGTCACCGGCCGCGTTGCGATGGGGCGGCGCGCCGAAGAAGTGGCGGAACAGCTCGTAGGTCCCGTCGACGAGGTGCACCTTCATTGCAGAGAGCCTCCCACCATTCGTCGTCGGCGTTCGCCGATGGCACCTCGGGATCAGATCAGAGCCTGGCGAAGGCGGCCGCTTCCTCCTCGAACGCGGCGGCCGCCTCCTCGTGGACGCTCGGACGCGTCCGCGACACGGCGTCGAGACAGTCTGCCGCTGTCACCTCGGGCGCGCCGCCGGCGAGCGCCCGCTCGAAGGCGAGTTGGGCGGCCCGCTGGGCGGCCAGCGCGAAATCGGCGGGCGTGAACCCATCCGTGCGCTCGGCGATGTCCTCGGCGTCACACGTCTCCAGGAACTCGGCCGCCAGTTCGGCACGTCCGGCACGATCGGGAGCGCCGATCGGGATGATGAGGTCGAAGCGACCGGGTCGGAGCATCGCCGGATCAATGGAGGCAATCGAGTTGGTCGCCATCACCATGAGTCGACCCGGTCGGGACTTGACGGCTGGAATCGCCTTGAGCAGCTCGTTCACGATCGGCTGGCTCTCCGGCCGGCTGGCACGCGCCGAAGCGATTTCGTCCGCTTCGTCAATGAAGCACACCAGGCGGTCCACGTGCACGAGGTCGTCCAACGCGGCACGCAAAGTGGCTGCACCCTCGGTGCCGTGGCCCAGCAATGAGGGATGCAGCTCGACGAACGCCCAGGAGAGCCGGGACGCCATGGCACGGGCGAACGAGGTCTTGCCCGTGCCGGGAGGCCCGAAGAGCATGACCGCCGCTGGCGCTCGCAACCCCACGGTGTCAGCCAGCTCGGCATGTGCCAGTGGAGCGACGATCCGGCGTTCCAAGAGCTCCTTGGTGGTCGAGAACCCCTTCATCTCCTGCCAGAGGCCCGCCAGGGGGAAGTGCCCGCCGTAGCGCTCCACGATCTTGAGCTCCTCGGGCACCATGGAGGCAGCCCTGACGTAGAGGTGGAGTCCGTTCACCCGCTCGAAACCCTGGTGTGCGAATGCGATCTCCCCGACCTGACCCGGCTCGACCAGGGCCAGCATGCGCAACGCGCCGTGATGGATTGCCTCCTGGTCCAGTTCCCGGAGTAGCGCCGAGCCGATGCCCCGGTTCCGCCAAGCTGGGTGCAGCGCCAGCGCGAGCAGATGAGCGTCGCGACCGGCCATGCGCGTGACGGCGACGCCGACAAGCTGCCCGGACCCGAATGCCACGGCGGCCGGCTGCTGCTCGTTGAGCGCCTCGACGACGTCACTGCGGCTGTACGCGGCGGTGGTGGCCGTGCCGGCCAGGTCGATGAGGCGCACGATGCCCTCAACGGGAGCCGAAGGGTCCCGGTGGTCAACTCGTTGTACGCGCCAGCCCTGCGTCACGCGTCCAATCTCACCTTCATGGTGAGCCCGAGTCTGTCACTGCCGGGGCGGAGTGGCCGCAGCAGCGCGGGCGCGCTCGAGGAACGCGCGTTCGGCCTCGTTGTCGGTGCGCGCCGAGGCCACCTCGTACTCTTTGGCGGCCTCGGTGAGACGGCCCAGCCGGCGCAGCAGGTCGGCCCGCACCGCGTGGAAGAGGTAATACGCCTGGAGCGGCAGACCGTCCACGGCGGCCAACCCCGCCGCCGGGCCCTCGACCTCGGAGAGGGCGACGGCCCGGTTGAGCTCCACGACGGGCGACGCGTCGAACATGAGCAACTGGTCGTAGAGGGCCAGGATCTGCCGCCAATCCGTCTCCTCCGCGCGGCGGCGCGTCGCTGTGGACCGCGTTGATGGCGGCCTGGAGCTGGTAGGGGCCGGGAAGGTTACGCCGCAGACACAGGCGGACCAATGCCTGGCCCTCGGTCATGAGGTCCCTGTCCCACAGCGCGCGGTCCTGCTCGTGCAGGGGAACGAGTGCGCCTGCCCGGCCCGTGCGGGCCGGTCGACGGGAGGTGATCAGGAGCATGAGCGCCAGCAATCCGACCACCTCGGGCTCGTCGGGCATGAGCTCTCCCAGGGTGCGTCCGAGCCGGATGGCCTCGGTGCAGAGGTCCTCGCGCACGAGGCGCTCGCCGGACGTCGCGGCGTAGCCCTCGTTGAAGACGAGGTAGATCACCGCCAGCACGGCCGGCAGCCGTTCCGGTAGCTCGGCGCCGCTCGGGACCCGGTACGGGATGGCCGCGTCACGGATCTTGGCCTTGGCGCGGACGATGCGCTGGGCCATGGTCGCCTCGGGAACGACGAACGCCCGGGCGATCTCTGGCGTCGAGAGGCCTCCGAGGAGACGCAGGGTGAGCGCGACCTGCGCCCCCGGCGCGAGTGCCGGGTGGCAACAGGTGAAGATCAGGCGAAGGCGGTCGTCCCGCACGGCGAGTTCCTCCTCTCTCTCTTCGACCTGGGCGAGGAGCGCAGCGGCCTGGGTCTGGCGGTCGTCCCGGGAGGCCTCGCGTCGCAGCCGGTCGAGTATCCGCCGGCGTGCCGTGGTGATGATCCAACCGGCGGGGCTCGGGGGAAGACCGTCCACGGGCCACCGCAGCGCGGCGGCGGTGAAGGCGTCCTGCACCCCGTCCTCGGCGAGATCGATGTCGCCGAAGGCCCGGATCAGGACCGAGACCGCCCGCCCGTACTCCTGCCGGAAGATGCGGGCGATCTCCGCTTCGCCCACCGTCGTCGGCCCGGCGGGCATCAGACCGGAGGATCCTCCTGGAAGGGCCGCACCTCGACGGGCTCGCCACAGGCGCGGGAGGCCTTCTTGGCCCATTCGAGCGCCGCATCGAGGTCTGCCGCCGCAATCACCCAGAAGCCACCGATGTGCTCCTTGGACTCCGTGAAGGGCCCGTCGGTGACCATGAACGCGCGGCCCTCGGCGCGCACCACGGTGGCGGACGACGACGGGAGCAGTCCACCGGCGAAGACCCAGGCCCCGGCGGATCGCAGCTCCTCGTTGAGCCGGGCGACCTGCTCGAAAGCCTCCTGCATCTCTGCGGGGGGGCGTGGCGGGGCACCGTCGATCATCGGCACGCTCAGCATGTACTGCATCATGGGAAGTCTTCTCCTTCTCGTCAGTTCGCCGAACGGTAGGTCAGGATGGCGATCCCGTCGCCGACGGTCTTGACATCCTCGAGGGTGACGGTCAGCGGCTCCGACACGTCGCCGAAGAGCCGCTTGCCGCTCCCGAGGACGATCGGGAAGACCATCAGGCGGAGCTCGTCCACCAGCCGGCGCTCCAGGAGTGTCCGGACCAGCGTCGTGCTGCCGGCGACCAGGAGGTCGCCCTGCAGCCGTCCCTTGAGCGCACGCAGCTCGCTCACCACGTCGCCCCTGATCACCGTGGAATTGTCCCAGCGGGCGTCCTCGTCCCCCAGCGTCGTGGAGACGACGTACTTGGGCATCTCGTTCATCTTGTCGGCGAAGCCCACCGGGTCCTGCATCGTCGGCCAGGCCCGGGCGAAGGCCTCGTAGGTGACCCGCCCGAGGAGCTGTGCCTCCGCCTCCATGAGCTCGTCGAGCTTGAACTGGTCGCCCTCGGGGCCCCGGTCGAAGCGGAACGTCCAGCCGCCGTGCTCGAAGTCTTCGGAGCCACCCGGGTCCTCCATGACCCCGTCCAGCGAGACGAACTCGGTCACCACGATCCTGCCCATGCCATTGCCTCCCTCACTCCCGGCCCGGTCCGGCACCGGCGCTCACCATCCATACGTACGGGAGCGGCCGAAATCGACAGCCAGGCCGATAATCCTCGGATCAGTCGGCGAGGGCGGCGACGGCCTCCACCTCGACGAGCTGATCGGGATAGCCGAGGACGGTGACTCCCAGGAGGGTGCTCGGGGGTTCGTGCTCCCCGAAGTGGCGGTGCACGACCTCCCAGGCGGCCACGAGGTCGGACCGATCGCTGCTGGCCACGTACACCGTGGTCTTCACGACGTCGTCGAGGCCGGCGCCCGCCGCACGCAGCGCATGACGCAGGTTGCCCATCGCCTGGTCGGCCTGGGCGACCACGTCGCCTGCGGCCACCGTCCATCCCGGCCTGTCCAGGGGACACGCGCCCGCCGTGAAGACGCAGAGCACCCGGTTCCTCGTCGTCGCCGCCGATGCGTACGGGACGTCCTGGGCAAGTTCGGACGACCGGATCAGCTCGACCGGAGGTGGCTCTGCCATGGCGCCAGAGCCTGTCACACGCACGACGCGCGGCCGCCGTCAGCCCGGAGGGTCTTCGATCTGCTCCATGAACTCGAGGCGGATGCCGCCGGGCGCCTCCACGAAGGCGATGCGCCTGGTGCCGAACGACCCGCTGACCGTCCGGGGCCCCCACAGCACGACGTGGCGCGCCAGCTCGGCGTCGAGATCGTCCACGAAGAGCGCCGGGTGCAGAAACCCTTCGGCGGGAAGCGCACAGGCGTCCTCGTAGATCGCCTGGGTGAAGAGGGTCAGGGCCAGGGCGCCCAGCTGCACATCGGCCCGGCGCCCGTTCTCCCACTCGACCGGCTCGGTCACCGCGGCACCGGCCGCCCCGAACCAGGCGCAGGCCTGCTCCAGGTCGGCGACCTTGACGGCCAGGTTGGCCAGCCCCGTGACCGCCATCAGTGCAGCGGCGTGCCGTACAGCGATCCGAGGTCCTCGGCGATGAGCTCGAGCCGGACGCCGTCGGGGTCCGAGAAGTACAGCGAGATCTCGCTCTCGATCTGCGTGGCGACGCCCGCGACCTCCAGGCGGGCGCGCGCGGCGTCCCACTGCGCCTGACCCACCGAGATGGCGAGGTGGTGGAACCCGCCGAGCACTTCGGCGTACGGCCCCAGACCGAGGTCCGGAAAGTCGAAGAAGGCAAGCGTGTTGTCGTGCCCCAGATCGAAGAACAGATGGGTCGATCCCTTGTAATCGCGGTTCTCGAACAACTCCACCAGCGGGAAGCCGAGCAGACCTTGATAGAACTGGATCGTCCGTTCCACGTCGGAGCACAGCAGGGCCAGGTGATGGACGCCGCGCGCCGTCGACGTCGGCCGCCGTGCCGCCTCCTGCAGGTACGTCGCCCGCAGCCGTTCCCGCTCGGCGGCCGCCGCCTCGAGATCGATGGTCATAGCCCGAGGAGCCACGCGGCGTTGGCTCCCAGGATGTTGGCCCGGGCGCGCTCGGTCAGCCCGGCCGCGGCCCGCTTGGCCTGGGTCATCGGATCGGCGACGCCCTCGGCGTGGGGCCAGTCGCTGCCGATCATGAAGGTGTCGTCGCCCACCTTGGGGACGAGACGGTTCGGCATCTCATAGGGGAGGGCGGCCACCCGTGCCTGGCGCAGGAAGTAATTGGACGGGCGGTCCCCCAGCTTGTGGAACGGCTCACCGTGGCGGAGGGTGTAGAAGTCCGAGGCACCGTCGATGTGCAGCAGGAAGTGGGGCACCCAGCTCGCGGTCAACTCGACGACACCCACGCGCAGGCGTGGGAAGCGCTCGAGCACGCCGTTCAGGATCAGGTTGGCGAGGGCGACTGCCGGCGCCAGGTACAAGAAGATCGAGTCGAAGAGCTGCTCACCGTCCTCGTGCTCTCCGGTCCGCCAGGCCGGATGCAGGGGGCTCTCGAACTCCGAGACGTGGAACACCGGCGCGACGCCTTGGTCGCTGCACGCGGCCCACACCGGATCGAGATCCGGATGCGAAAGCGGCTTCCCGTCCACCGGGGCCGGCGCGATCATGGCCAACCGCAGGCCCGCCGCCCGCACCCGCCGGATCTCCTCCACCGCCCACACCGGATCGTGCAACAGGACATGGGCCACCCCGAAGAGGCGGCCGGCGCCGTCGCCACAGACGTCGGCCACGAAACGGTTGTACGCCCGCGCGTTCGGCGCGCTGCGCGTCGCGGTCCGAGGCCAGCCGCTGTTCCCAGAGGAGGCCGTAGTTGGGGAACAGCACGGCGGCGTCGAGCCCGAAGCCGTCGAGTGACGCGAGTCGGGCGCCGGCCAGGCGGTAGGAGTCGGGCACCTGCTCCTCGAACGATGCGGGTGCCCGCTCGCCCCGCAGGCGGCGGAGCCGGTCCTCACCGATGAGCACCGAGCGCTCGGGGATGGGCACCTCGAGCGGAGTGAGGCGGTCGCCCCGCCAGGTCAGCCAGGGCCATCCTGCGTCATCGTCGGAGATGGACAGGGCGTCGGACCGCTGTGCCGGGTCGATGTACTCGGACCAGGTCGTCCTCGACTCGAAGAGATGCTGATCGACGTCGATGGTCTGCAGCGTCATGCGCCCTCCCCGGCGCAGAGTACCAGCGGCCGTTCCACCTAGTCTCGCCGGATGGACGGGGGCGTCGCACGGGACGGGTTGTGGGCGCCACAGCGCCGCGCGCTGACGCTCGGCCTGGTGCTCACGGTCACCTTCGTCGCCTCCGAGGCGCTGGCGGTCATCACCGTGATGCCGCTGGTGGCCCGGGACCTGCACGGACTGGCGCTCTACGGCTGGGTCTTCTCGACGTTCCAGTTGGCGAGCCTGGTCGGGATCGTCGTCGCGGGACGCGACGCCGATCGTCACGGCCCGGCCCGCCCGTACGCCGTGGGACTCATCCTGTTCTCCGCCGGACTCCTCGTCGCCGGTCTCGCACCGTTCATGTGGGTGCTGGTCGCCGGGCGCTGCCTGCAGGGGCTCGGCGCCGGAGCCGTGCCCGCGGTGGCCTATGTCGCCATCGGCCGGACCCTGCGAGAAGCACAGCGAGCCCGGATGATGGCGGTGCTGTCGACCGCGTGGGTCGTCCCGGGCATCGTCGGACCGGGCGTGGCCGCCGCGGTGGCACACCTCTTCGGGTGGCGTTGGGTGTTCCTCGGTCTCATTCCCCTCGTCGCCGTGGCGGGCCCGATCGCGGTGCCTGCACTCATCCGTCTCGGGCGCACCGACGTACCCCCCGCCGAAGAGCACCGGATCGGCGACGCCGTGCGCACCGCCGCCGGAGCCGCCTTGGTCCTGGCGGCGCTCGGCGCGCACAACGTGGGGATCGGCCTGGGGCTGGCCGCCCTGGGCGTCGCCGTCGGCCTGGCGCCGTTGCGCCGGCTACTCCCCACCGGCACGCTGCGCGCCGCCCGGGGCCTGCCCGCCACGATCCTCAGCAGGGGTCTCCTGACGTTCGCGTTCTTCGGCGCCGACGCCTACGTCACGTTGACCGTCACGACGGTGCGCGACCACAGCACCCTGGTGGCGGGAGCCGTCGTCACCGCCTCGACGCTGGCCTGGACCATTGGCTCCTGGGTCCAGGCGCGCCTCAACGAGCGCTGGGAAGGAGTGCGCCTCGTGCGAACCGGGCTGGTCCTGATCCTCCTCGGCACCGCCGGCATGGCCTGGCAACTCCGGCCCGGCGTACCCGTCTGGGAGGCCTTCGTCGCCTGGTCAGCCGCCGGGCTCGGGATGGGGCTCAGCTACGCGCCGATTTCGCTCATGATGCTGCGGGCTGCCCCGCCGGGCCGCGAGGGCTGGGCCTCGGCCTCCCTGAACCTGGCGGATGTCCTCGGCATCGCGCTCGGCGTGGGGATCGGCGGCGCAGCCGTGGCGGCGGTCTCGCGGGGCACCCGGCCAATCGCCGGGGGCGTCGTCATCGCCTTCGCGGTGGCTGCGCTGGCCGCCGTCTTCGCGTTGGTGGTCGCACGCCGGCTGCCCGGCTCGCTGGCGCGCCCTGTGACGACGCCGATTAGTCGATAGCGCTGCGGATCCCGTGCAGCCAGGCATCGGCGGCCTGCCAGGCCGCATCGGCCTGCCGCCGCTGCTCCGGTCCGTGCTCCCCTGCGGCGGGATAGGACCCGAGGAACTTCACCCCGGCCAGGCTGGCATGGAGGTCGCGCAGGCAGTCGGCCACCACCTCGTCGCCGACGTGGCCCGAAAGGTCGATGACGAAGCAGTAGTCGCCCAAGGCCTGTTTGGTCGGGCGGGACTCGAGCTTGGTGAGGTTGATGTTGCGCGCCGCGAACTGGCCCAGGATGCCGTGCAGGCTGCCGGGATGGTCGGCCCGCTGGAAGCACACGATGCTCGTCTTGTCGTGCCCCGTCGGCGCCGGCACCCTCGTCCGGGCCACGAGGACGAACCGGGTCTGGTTCTCGGGGTGGTCCTCGACGTCCTCGGCCAGGATCTCGAGGCCGTAGCGCTCCGCGGCGAGCCGCGGCGCGATGGCCGCCTCGCCGGCCCCGCCGGACTCGCCCAGCACCCGGGCGGCGTCCGCGGTGGAATTGGCGGCACGCTGCTCGGCCCGGGGCAGCTCCCGGGCCAGGTACTTCTGGCACTGGGCCAGGGCGTGGGGGTACGAGGACACCGAGCGGATGTCGGCCAACCCGGTGCCCGGACGGGCCATGAGGTGGAGATGGATGTCCATCACGACCTCACGTTGAATGTGCAGGTCGACGTCGTGGATGAGGCCGTCGATGGTGGCGCTGACGGTCCCCTCGATGCCGTTCTCGATCGGCACGAAGCCGAGGCCGGCCCCACCCCGGGCCACGGTGTCGAGCACGCCGGTGATGGAGCTGAAGGGCGTCAGTTCGGCCGCAGCGAGGTCGGGCTGGGTCAGGAGCGCCTCCTGCGTGAAGGTTGCTGCCGGGCCGAAGTAGGCCACAGAGGTCGCAGGCGGGTTCACAGTTGGGCAGGATAGAGCAGGTCATGGACGCTTCCTCGCTTCGCGCGCTCATCGAAGAGGTCGCTGCGGGCCGCTGCACGCCCGACGACGCCGTCCGGCAGCTGCGCCGGCTCCCCTACTCGGACCTGGGGTTCGCCCGCGTGGACCATCATCGCGACCTGCGGCTCGGGATACCCGAAGCCGTCTACGGCCCCGGCAAGACGCCGGAACACTGTGCGGCCGTGGTGGAGGAGCTCCTCTCGGCCACCGACGGCCCGGTCCTCCTCACCCGCGCGACGGAAGCCCAGGTGAAGGCGGTCACGGCCACCGCGGCCGCCCTCGGTGTGGGTCCGGGTGCGGTCTCGGAGAGCGGTGCCCTCGCCACGGTGGTCTTTCGCCCGGCGCCGCCGAGGGGTGGCACCGTCGTGGTGCTCACGGCCGGGACGGCCGACCTCCCCGTCGCCACCGAGTGCACGGCCGTCCTCGGCGCGCTCGGGTTCGTCCCCACGCTGCTCACCGACTGCGGCGTGGCCGGGCTGCACCGGCTCCTCGCCGAGCTCGACACGCTCGCCATGGCCGACGCCATCGTGGTGATCGCCGGCATGGAGGGCGCCCTGGCCAGCGTGGTGGGCGGGCTCACACCCGCACCCGTCATCGCCGTCCCGACCAGCACCGGGTACGGCGCGGCACTCGAGGGTGTCACCGCGCTGCTCGCCATGCTGTCGGCCTGCTCCTCCGGGATCACCGTCGTCGGCATCGACAACGGCTACGGCGCCGCCTGCGCCATTGCCCGGCTCCTCCCGTGACGATGCCGGCGACCGGTCCCTCGACGGTGGCCTGGTTCCACTGCTTCGCCGGCATCGCGGGCGACATGGCACTGGGTTCGCTGGTCGACGCCGGCGCAGACGTCGACGAGGTCCGCGCCCTCCTGGACCGCATGGCCCTGCCCGGCTGGCACCTCGAGTTCGAGGAGGGCATCCGCGGCGGCATCGCCTGCACCCGCGCCGTGGTCGGGGGGGACGATGTCGTCGTACGCACCCACGGAGCCATCGCCGCCCTGATTGCGGACGCCGCGCTGCCCGCCCGGGTGACGGCCCGCGCCCAGGCGGTGTTCCACCAGCTGGCCGCGGTGGAGTCCGCGCTGCACCGGCGACCCATCGACCAGGTCCACTTCCACGAGGTGGGCGGGCACGATGCCATCATCGACATCGTCGGCACGGCCGCCGCCCTCGAGGTGCTGGGGGTCGACGAGGTCTGCGCGTCCGCGGTGGCGACGGGAATGGGCACCGTCCGCAGCGCCCACGGCTGGCTGCCCAACCCGGCGCCGGCGACGGTCCGCCTCCTCGAGGGGGTCCCGACCTACGGGCGTGACGTCCGGATTGAGCTCACGACGCCCACCGGCGCCGCGCTCCTCGCCGCGCTGTCCACGGCGTTCGGACCTCTCCCGGACATGACGGTCACGGCGTCGGGCTTCGGAGGCGGCGCCGGCGAGCTCGACGACCTGCCGAACTGCACCCAGGTCGTCGTCGGCCGACGCGCCGAAGGGCCCGCGGTCGGCACCGGGCAGCCGGCGCTCCTGCTCGAGACGAATCTCGACGACGTGACGGGCGAGCAGCTCGGACACGCCGTGGCGGCCGCCATCGAGGCCGGCGCCCTCGATGCCTGGGTGAGCCCGGTGACCATGAAGAAGGGTCGGCCCGGCCACGTCCTGCACGTCCTGACCGACGCCACGCTCGTGGAGCGGCTCCGCACGGAGATGCGGCAGGTCACCGGCACCATGGGGATCCGCGCCACGGCCGTGGAGCGCTGGCCGCAGGCGCGCGAGATCGGGCAGGTCACCGTCGACGGCATCGTCGTGCGCATGAAGGTCACCAGTGGCCGGGCCAAGCCCGAGTTCGACGACGTGGCGATGGTGGCCGCGAAGACGGGGGCCCCACTCCACGAGGTCTCCAGCCGGGCCGAGGAGGCCTGGCGCGCCCGGCGTCCGCCAACCGATCCGGGGGCCGCACCCGCCTGATGGCGAGCGAGATGTTCCACTACGACGAGGCGATGACCGACCTCGTCCTGGCCGCGTGCCGGGAGCGCCTGTCCATGGACCCTGTCGCCCTCGACTTCGGCGGCCTCGTCGAGTCGCTCGACGCGGAGCTCGCCGGTTTGATGAGTCCGGAGGGGAACGACGCCGCGCGGGTGTTGCAGCTGTTCATCGACCGGTTGTCGACGGCCGTCGTGTCGTGTGACAGCCCCCGCTTCCTGTCGTTCATCCCGGCGGCGCCGACCAAGGCGTCGCTGCTCTTCGACATGTTCGTGTCCTGCTCGTCGCTCCACGGCACGTCCTGGCTCGAGGCGGCGGGCGTGGTGGTGGCCGAGAACCAGGCCCTCGGCGTGCTGGCGGCCCAGGCCGGCCTGCCCGAGGGTGCGGGGGGCTGCTTCGTGGCGGGCGGATCAGCGGGCAACCTCTCGGCGCTCATGGTGGCCCGCGATACGGCGGGGCACCGGCGCCTGGCCGACCCACCGCGGCACCCGCTCGTCGCGTTGAGCGAGGACGCCCACTCGTCGGTGGGCAAGGCCCTCCATGTGCTCGGCGTGGGGACGCTGTCCGTGCCGACGCCCGACCACCGGCTGACCGGCGCCGCCCTGCAGGCCGCCCTGCTCGCCGACCCTCGACGTGCCGACGTCATCGGCGTCGTGGCCACGGCAGGAACGACGAACGCCGGCATCGTCGACGACCTGGCCGGCGTGGCCGACGTGGCCGACGACCACTCGCTGTGGTTCCACATCGATGGGGCCTACGGTGGCGCCGCGGCCCTGTTCGCGCCATCCGTACGGTCCCGGTTCGAGGGGTTCGACCGCGCCGACTCCTTCATCGTCGACCCCCACAAGTGGCTCTTTGCGCCGTTCGACTGCGCCGCACTGGTCTACCGCCAGCCCAACCTGGCCAGGGCTGTGCACACCCAGGACGCCCAGTACCTCGAGGTGCTCCACAGCGAGAACCCCGAGGAGTGGAACCCGAGCGACTACGCCTTCCACCTCACGCGGCGCGCCCGAGGGCTCCCGCTCTGGTTCTCGCTCGCCGTCAACGGCCTCGACGCCTATCGAGACGCCGTGGAGGCCGGGCTCGCCATCGCCCAGCGGGCGGCCGAACGGATCGGCGCGTCACCCCACGTCGAGCTGGTTCGCGAGCCGGGGCTCTCCATCGTGCTGTTCCGGCGCCTGGGGTGGGAGAAGCTCGACTACGAGAGCTGGTCGGCCCGCCTGCTCAGCGCGCAGATCGGCTTCGTCACCCCGACGACGTGGGAAGGGGAGACGGTGGCCCGCTTCGCCTTCCTCCATCCCAACACGACGGTGGAGATGGTCGACGAGATCCTCGGCTCAATGGCTGAGGCGTGACCAGGCGCGTCGCAGCAGGGTCCCCAAGGTCTCGACGTCCTGCGCGCCGGGAACGGGCCAGGCGCCACCGATGAGGAAGTAGGGCACGCCGGTCACATCGAGCTCCTCGGCCGCGGCCTCGTCGGCCCGCACCTCCACAGAGTAAGCCGTGCCGCCGAGCACCTTCTCGGTGACGTCCTCGGGGATGCCCGCGGCGCGGGCCACGTCGCGCAGGACGTCGTGGTCCGAGAGCTGCCGCCCCTCGCTGAAGTGGGCCGCGAACAGCCGCCGCACCAACGCATCCTCGTGTGCGGTCCACTGTGCCGCCTGGGTGAGCCGGTGCGCGTCGAAGGTGCTGCCCGACAGCACATGTCCGAAGTCGAAGGTGAAGCCCACCTCCGCGCCCAGCGCGGTCAGGTGCGCGTGACCGGCGCGGACCTGTTCGGGACTCATGCCGTACTTGCGCGCCAGGCGCTCCTCCTGGGTGCCCTCGATCCGCGCCGGTGCATGCCGGTGCAACTCGAACGCGCGGTGCACCACGGTGACAGCGTCGGCGTGCTCGAAGTCGCCCAGCGCGACCTGGAGCCGGGCCAGGCCCAGCGCGCACCACGGGCACGCATAGTCGGACCAGACATCGATCTGCATACACCGGGGACCTTAGGGGGGAACGACGCCCAGTCCTGCGCCGGCCAGCCCAGCAAAGGTCCCAGAGGGCGGCGAGACACGACGTCAGACGGACGCGACCGCAGCTTCGAGGAATGCCCCCGCCGCCAACAGCCGCTCCTCGCTGCCGGCCGGCCCGATCAACTGGATGCTGGCGGGGAGCGATCCGGCCGAGGGCACCGGGAGGGACAGCGCCGGGACGCCGGCCAGGTTCACCGGGAGGGTGCAGCGCGAGACCAGGAGGTCGTCGCCTTCCTCGAGGTGGGGCGGGAAGATGCTCAGTGTGGGCGTCACGAGCACGTCGACCTCGGTGAAGACCCGCTCGAGCGTCTCCTTCCAGGCCCGCTGCACCCGCCAGGCGCCAGCCACGGTGTCCTCGTCGAAGGACCCGCCGAGCTCCAGCCGGGAGCGCACACTGTCGCTGATCCCTCCGGGGTCCGCGGCCACCAGCGCCCCGTCACACCGCCACGCCTCGACGACCAGCAGGAGGCCGGCCTGCATGGTCGCCTCGTCCCATCCGGGGACGGACAGCTCCCGGCAGTCCCACCCCACCAGGTCGAGCGCACGGTCGAGCGCGGTGGTGATGGCGGGATCCGCCTCAATGGGCAACCGACCGACGACAAGTCCGGCGCCGTCCGGACCGGCCGTGAAGCCAGGCTCGAGCAGCTGCATCCCGGTGACCAGGCCCGCCACCCCTCGGGCCATCGGGCCGACGGTGTCGAAGCTCGGCGCGAGCGGCCACACCCCCTCGAGCGGGATGCGGCCCCAGGTCGTCTTGAGGCCGGCGATGCCGCAGCAGGCGGCCGGGATCCGTACGGAGCCGCCCGTGTCGCTGCCGTAGGCCACGTCCGCCTCGTCCGTGGCGACCGCGACCGCAGAGCCGCTCGACGAGCCGCCGGGCACCCGAGTGGGGTCCAAGGGGTTCACCGGTGTTCCGTACCACTGGTTCACCCCGGTCACCCCGAGAGCGAGCTCGTGGAGGTTGGTGCGGCCGACGATCCGGGCGCCCGCCGCCCGGGCCCCTCGGAGGCAGGCGGCGTCCCGGGCCGCCGGCTCGGCTCGCGCCGCCACGGCGCGGCAGCCGGCCGTCGTCGGCTCCCCCGCCATGTCGATGAGGTCCTTGACGGCCAGGCGGACACCGGGCCCCGACGTCTCGTAGCGGGTGATGAAGGTGGTCACCCCCCCATTTTGTCGGGACGCCAGCGGGAGGAGCGCTACGTCGTGGTCGTCGTGATCGTGGCCCCGGGAGGCAGCTGGAACAACGACGGGTCGGGTGACGACGAGTAACTCGTGATCTGGAAGCTCGTCGAGTTCGACGCGACCTTGACGTAGCCCAGGATCCCCTGGGAGGTGCTGCAGATGGTGCTGGTGCCCGGTACCCCGTGGGCGACCAGGTCCACACAGTTCATGTCGAAGCCGTTGAGCGACATCGTCGAGCTCGTCACCTTGTCACCGGCCAGACCGGCCACCAGGGACACACCCTTGAGGAAGGAGATCCAGTGCGACGGGGTGTAGAAGTCGAAGATCTTGTTCTCGGTGGCGGCGTCGGCCTGCCCCAGCTTCTGGCACGACCAGGCGCCGCCCGATCCGCTCTGGTTGCATGCGTACTCGCCAGACGAGTTCACGATCACCTGGACGTTTGACGCGCTCGACCCCGTCTGGGTCTCGTGGAAGGCCAGCCCCCCGCTGGACGGATCGACGGCATAGACGATCGTGGCCGGGGAACTGCCCGTCGTCATGTAGGTCGCCTCGAACGGCGTGCTCTTGTTGGACTGCAGGTTCTGCGTGAACGAGTCGATCGTCGCCTTGTTGCCCTCGATGTTGTGCACGTCCTGCCTGACCTTGCTCACGACGCTGCAGCTGGTGGCCACGGCCCCCACCGCCACCAGCGACGCCAAGATGATCCCGATGCGGCTCCCGTTCGACATATATCTGCCTCCTCGAGCTAGAGCGCCCGGGATCAGACGGTCTCGCCGTCGTCAGGTTACGGCAGCCGTACCGCGGCACCGCGGCACCGCGGCACCGGCCTGCCGCCCGAGGAAGTCAGTCGCCCCCGGACGGCACGGGCACCGTCCCGGGCTCGACCGGCGCCAGCTCCTGGCGGCCCCGCTGCAGCCCGAACAGGGCGACGAGGCACGCGAAGGCCATGATCCCGCACATGACGTAGAGCACCGCCTGGGTGGCGTGGGCGAAGTCGACCGAGACGAAGTGCGGGATGGAGGCCACCGATCCGTGGCCCTGCTGAGACTGCGTGATGCGGTTTGCCTCCGCGGCGGCGTTCGGATCGCCCATCGCCTGCAGCGACGCCGTCAGATGGGAGCGGTAGTTGAACAACAGGATCGTGCCGAGCGCCGCCAGCCCCAGACTGGCGCCGAAGTTGCGGATGGTCTGGGTGATGCCCGTCGCCTCGCCGTAGGAGAGGTTCCCGGCGCGGTTGACCGCGTCGGTGTTCGCCGGGCCGAGCATCATGCCCATGCCGGCTCCGGCCACGACGACCCAGATCCGCTGCTGGTTGAAATTGAGGATCGTCGCCTTCGAGGCCCAGACGCCGAAGCCGACCGCGGCGATGGCGCAGCCGATCACGACGGCGCGCTTGGCGCCCTCCCGGTCGAGCATGCGGCCCCCGATCTGGGCGGCGACGACGAAGCCGATGAAGAAGAAGAGGAGGAAGAGCCCCGCCTCCGAGGCCGTCTTGTGCAGCGCGATCTGGGCGTACTCGCTGGCGAAGAAGAAGACCGGGATGAAGGCCATCATGGCGATGAGCAGCACGACGTTCTCGGACGTAAAGGCGCGGATGCGGAAGATGGCGACCTGAATGAGCGGCGACTCCGTGCGCAGCTCGATCAGGACGAAGACCACCAGGAGCAAGAGCCCGGCGATGATGCAGATCCAGGTCCAGGGATTGGTCCAGCCCCAGAGCACGGACTGCTGCAAGCCGAAGATGCTCAGCCCGATCCCCGCCGCGATCAGCACTGCGCCCCGGTAGTCGATCGGGGCCCGCTTGTACTGGGTCTTCGGCTTCGACACGGCGATCAGCAGCAGCGCGATGAGGGCGACCGGGATGTTCACCCAGAAGATGGCTCGCCACGTCCACTGGGTCAGGTAGCCGCCCAGGATCGGGCCGATCGCCGTGAGCCCACCCGCGATGCCGAAGAACAGGGCCAGCGCCTTCCCGCGTTCGCGCAGGGGGAACACGTTGACGACGATGGCCAGTGCGGCCGGGAACATCGACCGCGCCGCCCGCTCCCTGCACCACCCGGAAGCCGACGATCCACGCCTCCGCGATGGACCCCTTCGGCGTCAGGCCGCACATGGTGGACGCGACGACGAAGACGATGACGCCGATCACGCACATCTTGGTGTGGCCGAAGATGTCCGACAGCCGACCGCCGAGCGCGAACAGCGCGGCGAGAGCGATCAGGTAGCCGTTCACCACCCACTGCACCCCAGTCGAGCTGAGACCGAGCTCGCGCTGGATGTTCGGCACGGCGATGGAGACGATCGTCTGGTCGATGAACGTCATGGAGACCGCGAAGATCATGGCGGCGAGCACCCAATTGCGCCCCTGCATGCCGCTCCCGCTCATCGCATCCTCCCTGCGCCTCGTCCGCAGCGACCCTAACGGGTCGGCCCGGGTCGGGTCGGCTCGGTCGGCCTGTTGCTGGCCATCACCGGCATCGGCTTCTTCATCGGGAACTGGCTGTCGCTCCTCGCCCTCGTCACCGGCGCGACCGTCGGCCTGGTGTACCGCATCAGGGTGGAAGAACGCGCCCTTTCCGCGACCTGGGCGACCCTTACCGCGACGACGCGGCGACCCGGAAGCGGCTGATCCCCTTCGTCTGGTAATTCGGGCCCCGAGACCTCTGGTCACGGGGAGTGCGCCGTCTCGGGTACGGTCGTGACGGGAGGGGGCGCCCGTGCGACGACACAAGACGGCAGTGCCGGTCGCCTTGGCGGCCGTCGGGATGATGTGGCTGGGGCTCACCCTCGGCGTCGCACCCTCTGTCGCATCGGCGGGCACGCCGGTGCCCGGTGCGCCCAACTGTCCGATGTTCCCGGCCGACAATGTCTGGAACACTCCCATCACGGGGTTGCCGGTCGACTCCCACAGTGCGGCGTGGCTCGCCAGCATGGACGCCGCCACCACCAACCTCCATCCCGACTTCGGGCCGTCGGGCGACCCCTCCACTCCCTACGGCATCCCCTACACCGTGGTGTCCCCGTCACAGCCCGAGGTGCCCATCTCCTTCCAGTACGCCGACCAGAGCGATCCCGGGCCCTACCCGTTCAGTGCCAGCACGCCGATCGAGGGCGGCCAGCAGTCGACAGGCGACCGCCACGCCATCATGGTCAACCCGTCCACCTGCACCCTCTACGAGCTCTACGACGCGCAGTACAGCCCGTCGGGCTCGACCGCCGGTTCGGGAGCGATCTGGAACCTCAATTCGAACGCCCTGCGCCCGGCCGGCTGGACGTCGGCTGACGCCGCCGGGCTGCCGATCCTGCCCGGGCTCGTGCGCTACGACGAGGTGCAGTCGGGCGTCATCACCCACGCCATCCGGATGACGGCAGAGGCGACGGACACGTCGTACGTGTGGCCGGCCCGCCACGAGGCGGGGACGTCGTCCAACCCGAACCTCCCGCCCATGGGGGCCCGCTTCCGGCTCAAGGCCAGCTACGACATCTCGGGCTACTCCGCCCAGGCCCAGGTGGTGCTGCGCGCCATGCAGCAGTACGGATTGATCCTGGCCGACAACGGCTCCAACTGGTACTTCGGCGGGACGGCCGACGACAACTGGCCGATCGCCCTCGTCGACGAGCTCAAGCAGGTGCCGGCCAGCGCGTTCGAGGCGGTCGACGAGTCCTCACTGATGATCGACCCGAACTCTGGGCAGGCGCAGCAGCCCGGAGCTTCGGTGAACTGCGGATCGGATCCCGGCTACCGCCTGGTGGCCGCCGACGGCGGCGTCTTCTCGTTCTGCCAGACGTTCCTCGGCTCCATGGGCGGCCAGCACCTCAACGCGCCGATCGTCGGCCTGGCCGAGACCCCCGGCGGCGGGGGCTACTGGGAGGTGGGATCCGACGGGGGCATCTTCAGCTACGGCAACGCCTCCTTCCACGGCTCCACCGGCAGCCTGCACCTCAACGCGCCGATCGTCGGCATGGCGGCCACGCCCGACGGCGGGGGCTATTGGCTCGTGGCCTCCGACGGGGGCATCTTCAACTACGGCGACGCGCACTTCTACGGCTCGGCCGGATCCATCCACCTCAACAAGCCCATCGTCGGCATGGCCACCACGCCCGACGGCGGGGGCTATTGGCTCGTCGCCTCCGACGGGGGCATCTTCAGCTACGGCGACGCCAATTTCTACGGCTCACGCGGCGGCCAGCCGCTCAACAAGCCCATCGTCGGCATGGCGGCGAGCGCAACGGGACTCGGCTATTGGCTCGTCGCATCGGACGGGGGGATCTTCAACTACGGCGACGCTGCCTTCGACGGCTCGGCCGGCGCCATCGCGCTCAACAAGCCGATCGTCGGAATGGACACCACGCCCGACGGCGGGGGCTACTGGCTCGTCGCATCCGACGGCGGCATCTTCAGCTACGGCGACGCGGTCTTCAACGGCTCGACGGGTGGCCTCGCGCTCAACGCGCCGATCGTCGCCATGGGGTGACCACGGTGTGCCGGGACGCTAACCAGCCACGCCCGCCAACCTGAGCATCTGCTCCAGCGCGGCCTGGTCCGGTCCGACGAAGGCGGGGGCGTCGGGGACCTCCGCGAGCGCACCCAGCAGCCGCTCCAGCGACGAACCGTGCGCGGCCGGCAGATGACTGCTCAGGATCATGGTTGGGTCCAGCGCGCGGATCCGGTCCAGTTCCGAGGCGAACGCCACGGTCCACCGTGTGCAGCCACGAGGAGTCAACGTCGCCCAGAAGACCTGGCCCTGACGTAGCGCCTCCTCAAGAGGTCCTCCGCACGTTCGGGCACCTCTTCCAACAGGGCCCCGAAGCAGTCCGAGCTGAAGAAGATGCCCGAACGCTCGTCCCGCAGGCCCGTCGTGATGGGGTTGTCGAACGCCGGAGGCCGCACCGCGGTCAGGGTCCGGTCGCCCACGTCGACCGTCTGCCCCGGGTCGACCAGGTAGACCCGGTCCATCGGAAGGGGGGCGCCGAGGCCCATGATCCCGAACCCGAGGAAGCTCGTGACGACCCGCAGCCGTTCGTTCTGCTCGAGGAGGCGGTGCAGCGAGCCGATGTGGTCGAAGTCGGTGTGCGTCAGCCAGATCCAGCGGAGGTCGGCCGGATCGATCACCGTCCGCAATGCGGCCATGAAGTCGTCGCTCTGCACCACGGAGCCGGTGTCGACGAGCACCGGCTCGTCGGCAGTGGATCACGAAGGCGTTGATGGCGAGGTTGCCGAAGCCGGTGATGGCGTTGGTCGACGTCACGACGTCGACGTCGGGCGCGGCCTTGTAGGTGTGCATCGAACTGACTCCTCAGGTCTCGAAGGCGGGGAAAGTGTGCGGTGTTCCGCTAGCGGGCCGACGGCGTCGCCTCGGCGGCACCCTTCAGCTGCTCGAGCGTGTGCTGCATGGCGTGGCGCAACTCACGGGCGCGGTTGGTCGGGACGTCCACGATGCGGGCCCACGTCGGTATCCACCGGACGGTGTAGGACTCGGTGACCCGGGTGCCCCCCCCCAGGGGCTCCAGGCGGTACCGCCACTCGGTCGACTCCCGCCCGCCCTCTTCGGTCACGAAGGCGAACTCACGGCCGGGGTCGGCGGTGAGGACGCGGCCCCGGCGCGACCACTTCATGAGGCCGCCGGGGCCGCCCTTGTTGTGGCCGATGAACCTGGCGCCCGCGGTCGGCCCGGTCGACCCGTCGAGCCACTCCACCTGCCTGCACTCGGGACTCCACTCCCCCATGCGGGGCAGGTCCGCCACCAGTGCGTAGATGCGCTCCGCCGGCGCCTCGATCACCGCGGACTGCGAGTCCTCCCGCAACCACCACCGGCTGCTCGCTTCGAGCTCAGGTTCTCGGTCATGTCCTCCGTCGTCTCCGTTCCGGTCATCTCCGTACCTCCTCTGGTCTCCGGGCAAAGCTAATACTATTAGCTATAGCTGTCAAGACACTTCTAAGCTATACTCATTAGTCGATGACGCGGACCGACCGGAGAGGCGAGGACAGGAGCGGCCGCGGACCCTGCCGCACGGCCGGACCGCCGGGCCCGTCGCAGGCAGGAGACGATCCGCGAGATCCTCGAGATCGCCCGTGACGTCATGACCGAGGAGGGGGTGAACGGCCTCAGCCTGGCGGAGGTGGCGCGGCGCCTGGGCGTGCAGCCACCGTCGCTCTACAAGTACTTCCCGTCGCTCATGGCGATCTATGACGCGCTGTTCCTCGAGGGGCAGCGCGAGAACCTCGAGGCGATGCGCGCCGGCATGCAGGGAGCCGAGCCCGGGCTCGACGCGCTCACTCGCGGGCCTCGAAGCGAGCGGGCGGTGGTGTCTGGCCAACCGCGCGGTCGCCGAGCTGCTCTTCTGGCGCCCGGTCCCGAGCTTCCATCCCTCACCGGAGGCGTTCGCCGTCAGCATGGAGATGGTGGAGCTCCAGCGCGGCGCCCTCGCGGACGCGGTGGCCAAGGGCCAGCTCGGCCCGGCGCCAACGAAGAGGGCGCGATCTACCTGGTGTCGACGCTCATCGTCGGCGTGCTCAGCCAGGCCTTCGCCAACGAGCCGGACCTCCCCTGGGGCGAGGGCCGGTTCACCCCGATGTTCACGACGCTGATGCGCCTGTTGCCCGCCGCCTTCCCACCGACGATCGAATGACGAAGCAGGTGCAGGCGAGGCCGGCGGCTCACGCCCCGGCTCGAGCGTCCGGCGGTACACGTTGGTCTGCGCTGCTCGAAGCCGAGGCGCAGGTACAGGCGGTTGGCCGCCTCGCGGTCGGGGCGCGACGTGAGGTCGACCGTGCGCGCGCCGAGCTCGCGGCGTGCGGCCAGCGCGGCCTGCACCAGGGCACTGGCCACGCCCCTGCCGCGGGCGGCGTCGTCGGCCACGACGTCCTCGATCCAGGCCCGCAGGCCGGTCGGGATCTCGAAGGCGGCCAGGGTCAGCATGCCCACGATGCTGCCCGTCGTCCTCGGCGACGAACAGCGTGGTGGCCGGGTCGGCCACGATCCGCGCCAGCTGCTCGGCGGTCGGCGGCGGGGACGAGCGGGAGAGCTGGGGCACCAGGGCGGTCACCGCGGCCACAAGGTCGTCGTCGACCGACGCGGCGGCCGCGACCGCGATCACGACGTCGCCGACTCGCCCCGCCACATCGGTTGGCGCACGCTGTCGTAGAGCACGTCGCGCCGCTCGCCGTTGATGGCGGCGAAGACGTGGTCGCCCCAACGATCGGACCCGACCAGCGGCTGCGGCAGCGTCTCGCGGGTGAACCAGCCGACGTCGCGCGTCTCGAGCGGATGCGGCGCCAGCTCGCCGCCCACGGCCCGGCAGTAGAAGAGCAGCGAGTACAGCGGCACCCGGGTGAAGCCGAGGCGCAGGCCGTCGAGGACGGCGATGAGGCGCACCGGCTCGGCGATGATGCCGGTCTCCTCCTCCACCTCCTTCACCACGACCTCGGCCGCCGAGTAGCCCACGTCGCACCACCCGGTCGGGTAGAGCCAGATGCCCGAGTCGGCCCGCTGAATCAGCAGCAGCTCGCCCTTGTCGTTGCCGACGGCGGCACCGACGGCGACCTTGGGGGTGACGTAGCCGGGCACGCCCTTGCCGACCGTGTCCATCCACTCCTGCACCAGGCCGCCGGCGTAGTCGGGGTCGTCGTCCTCACCGTCCGCCTCGGCCCGGATGTCCGCCGCCACCTTGAGGATCTCCTCGAAGCGCTCCTGCTCGTAGAGGCTCTCGGTGAAGCCCGAGCCCGGTGCGGGCGATGCCCGAGAGGGCCTCGCTCCAGCGCAGCAGCGTCTTGAGGGGGACGTCGCGGTCGTCACTCGGGTCCACGAGCGGTGACGCTACCGCGGCCCGCCGCCTGGGCCAGAATGGGGCGTGCCCGTCAACGAGGATTGCCGTCACTACGTGATGCGGACGACGCCGGGCGGCGAGCGCCTGGAGCGCTGCAAGGTCGACGCCAACGAGCCGCTGCCCTTCGCCTGCCCCGAGGGCTGCGTGTTCTACGAGCCCCGCCGGGTCTCCTCGGCGGGATGGCACGTGCCCCAGGAGCCCCGACGAGAGCTGAGTCCGCCGGGCGGGCCGGTCAGCCCTCGAGGACGTCCCCCAGCAGGTCGACGGTGATGCCCTCGCCGCGCAGCCACTCCAGCGCGGCCTCCACCTGGGCCGCCTGACCGTCCATTTCGCAGACGATCCAGCCCCGGTGCTCCTCGACGTCGGCCCGGCGGATGTCGGGCTCGACGTCGAACCGGCGCACCAGGGTGGCGAGGACGGCCCGCCGGACCTCGGACTCGGGGAACGTCAGCTTCACCTTGACCCGGACCTCGCTCATGGCTCCTCCCCGCTCGCCCCCGCCGCGCCAGGCCGCGGTTCAGGCTGCCCGGAGCGGAAGCCCTCCAGGTCCAGGGCGACGAAGCGGAAGCCGGCGGCGCGCACGGCGGCCACGACCTCGTCCCGGCGGGCCACCACCTCGGCCAGCGCGGCCGGCTCGACCTCCAGGCGGGCGGCGTCGCCGTGGTGGCGCACCCGCAGCTGCCCGAAGCCGAGGGCACGCAGCGCCGCCTCGGCCGCCTCGACGGCGGCCAGGCGGCCCAGCGTGACCGGCGTGCCGTAGGGCAGGCGCGAGGCCAGGCAGGCCGCGGCCGGCTTGTCCCAGGTGCGCAGCCCGAGCTGCGGGACCAGTGCCGGATGTCGTCCTTGGTGAAGCCGGCCTCGACCAGCGGGAAGGCGGCCCCGGCGGCGGCCGCGGCGGCCTGGCCCGGGCCGGTGGTCGCCCAGGTCGCTCACGTTCACCCCGAGCACCACGGTGGCGCCCTCGGCGGCGGCCAGCGGGCCGAGCGCGTCCATCAGCGCGCGTCTTGCAGCGGGCGCAGCGGTCGGGGCCGTTGGCCACGTAGGCCGCGTCCTCCATCTCGTTGGTCGGCACGCCGACCCAGCGCAGGTCCCACTCGTCGGCCAGGGCGCGGCAGTCCGCCTCCTCGGCGCCGGCCAGCGAGGGCGAGAGCGCGGTGGCGCAGAGCACCGAGTCCCGCCCGAGCGTGTCGTGGGCCACCTTGGCCAGCAGCGACGAGTCGGCGCCGCCGCTGAAGGCCACCACCACGCGCCCGAGGCGGCGCAGCTCGTCCCTGAGGTCGTCGAGGGAGGCGGTCGACGGGGCGTGTCGACGGTCACGGCGGCGTGGGTCAGGCGCCCAGGGCCGGACAGCACCTCGTCGAGCGTGCCCACCATGCCGGTGTAGAAGGGCCCGAACTCGGCGTAGAGGGCGGAGGCCTCGTCGAAGCGCATCTCGTAGACGCAGTCCTTGAGGTCGTCGGGGTGCGTGCCGAAGAGGGTCACGCCCCACTCGTAGTCGTCGAGCCCGGTCGAGCCGGTGATGACCTGGAGCACCCGGCCGTGGAAGGTCCGTCCCACCTTGCCGTGGCCCATCATCAGCTCCTTGCGGGCCTCGAAGTCGAGGGCGTACCAGTTGTGCTGCTCGCCCCGGCGCTTGCTCATCGGGTAGAAGCAGAAGGCGTCCTTGCCCTCGGGCGGGAGCTGGGGGAAGAGGCGGGCCTGGCGCAGCTCGTCGGGGACGCCGGCGGCGTACTCGGAGACCTCGGTCAGCGAGACGTAGGACTCGGCGGCCACCAGGCCGGACGCCGATCGCCTCGGTCTGGAGCCGGCGCAGCCGCCAGACGTCGGGCCCGAGCGCCATCAGGCCCAGGTCCGCCTTGTGGCCCAGCAGGGCCACCGGGACCACCTGGTAGCCGTCCGCCTCGGCGGCGCTCACCGCCTTGCGCAGGGCGTGCGCGTCGAAATCGGGCGCCAGCCGGCAGAAGAGGTGGAGGACCCCCCAGCCGGTCGTCGGGGTCAGTGCCACGCCGTCAGTGTAGAGAAGCCGATCCTCGGCCCGAACGACAGATGCGCCCGGCCTTGCGGCCGGGCGCACCGTTCAGCCTCGGTTGGGGGTGAGGCAGTCTCCAGTGTCACCCCGTGCTGTTGCAGCGCCGTGGCATCGCGGTGACAGCCCCGTCCGGGGACCGAGCACCAGGTCAGGCCGGTCTAGTAGTCGTCCATCCCGCCGCCGGGCATGGCGGGCGCGTCTTCCTCGGGCTTGTCGACGATGACCGCCTCGGTGGTCAGGAACAGCGCCGCGATGGACGCCGCGTTCTGCAGGGCCGAGCGGGTCACCTTGGCGGCGTCGATGACGCCGGCCTTGAACAGGTCCGTCGTACTCGCCGGTGGCCGCGTTGAGGCCGTGGGCGCCCTTGAGGTTGCGCACCTTCTCGACGATGACCCCGCCCTCGAGGCCGGCGTTGACCGCGATCTGCTTGAGCGGCTCCTCCACGGCCCGGGCCACGATGCGGGCACCGGTGGCCTCGTCGCCCTCGAGCTTCTCGGCCCGCTCGAGGATGGCGGTCTGGGCCCGCAGCAGGGCGACGCCGCCGCCGGGGACCACGCCCTCCTCGATGGCGGCCTTGGTCGTCGAGACGGCGTCCTCGATCCGGTGCTTCTTCTCCTTGAGCTCGACCTCGGTGGCGGCGCCGACCTTGATCACGGCCACGCCGCCGGACAGCTTGGCCAGGCGCTCCTGGAGCTTCTCCCGGTCGTAGTCCGAGTCGGTGTTCTCGATCTCGGTCTTGATCTGGTTGATCCGGCCCTTGATGTCGGACTCGGTGCCGGCGCCCTCGACGATGGTGGTCTCGTCCTTGGTGATGACGACCTTGCGGGCCGTGCCCAGCAGGTCGAGCGTCACGTTCTCCAGCTTGAGGCCGACCTCCTCGGTGACGACCTGGCCGCCGGTGAGGATGGCGATGTCCTGGAGCATGGCCTTGCGGCGCTCGCCGAAGCCGGGCGCCTTGACGGCCACCGAGCGGAAGGTGCCGCGGATCTTGTTGACCACCAGGGTGGCCAGGGCCTCGCCCTCGACGTCCTCGGCGATGATCAGCAGCGGCTTGCCGCTCTGCATGACCTTCTCGAGCACCGGCAGCAGGTCGCGCACGGCCGTGATCTTCGAGCCGACCAGCAGGACGTAGGCGTCCTCGAGCGACGGCCTCCATGCGCTCGGGGTCGGTCACGAAGTAGGGGGCGATGTAGCCCTTGTCGAAGCGCATGCCCTCGACCAGGTCCATGTCCATGCCGAAGGTCTGCGACTCCTCGACGGTGATGACGCCGTCGCGGCCGACCTTGTCGATGGCCTCGGAGATCATCTCGCCGATCTCGGTGTCGGCGGCCGAGATGGAGGCCACCTGGGCGATCTGCGCCTTGGACTCGGTCTCCTTGGCGATGCCGTGGATGGAGCCGACCGCCGTCTCGACGGCGGCCTCGATCCCCCGCTTGAGCGACATCGGGTTGGCGCCGGCGGCCACGTTGCGCAGGCCCTCGTGGACCATGGCCCAGGCCA
Organism: uncultured Acidimicrobiaceae bacterium; assembly: GCA_963741995.1. Classification (GTDB taxonomy): domain Bacteria; phylum Actinomycetota; class Acidimicrobiia; order Acidimicrobiales; family RAAP-2; genus Bog-473. The sequence goes on along the minus strand of CAVUKI010000003.1, from coordinate 326,274 downwards.
GGACGGTGGCCGTGGTGGTGCCGTCACCGGCCACGTCGTCGGTCTTCTTGGCCACTTCCTTGACCAGCTCGGCGCCGATCTTCTCGAACGGGTCCTCGAGGTCGATCTCCTTGGCGATGGACACGCCGTCGTTGGTGATCGTCGGGGCGCCCCACTTCTTGTCGAGCACCACGTTGCGGCCCTTGGGGCCGAGGGTGACGCGGACCGCGTCCGCCAGCTTGTTCATGCCGGTCTCCAGGCCGCGGCGGGCGTCCTCCTGGAAGGCGATGATCTTGGCCATCTGGTCTATTCCTCCGTTAGCACTCTCGTCTTGTGAGTGCTAATAGGTAACCACCTTAGGGCGCTCGGCGCAAGGGCGTGACGGTCGCCACGCCCGGCGGCGGCGGTTTCGGAACGCCGCCGGCCGGGACGGGCCTCTCGGCCCGGACACGGGCGGTTCAGCCCCCGGCGACGGCGGGGACGATGGAGAGCGTCTGGCCCGGCGTGACCGGCGTGGCCAGGCCGTCGAGGAAGCGGACGTCCTCGTCGGCCAGGAACACGTTCACGAAGCGGCGCAGGTTGCCCGACTCGTCGAAGAGGCGGTCGGCCAGGCCCGGGTGGGCGGCGTCGAGGGCCTTGAGGGCCTCGCCCACCGAGGCCCCCTCCACCTCGACCTCGCCGGCGCCCCCGGTCAGGGTGCGCAGCTGGGTGGGGATGCGGACGGTCACGCTCATCGGGCGGTCTCCTCGGTCTCGGTGGTCGTCGAAGGCGGCGTCGAAGGCGTCCAGGGTCGGGGCGATCGTCGCCGTGGGGCCGCTGCCCGGCGGCGCCGGCCAGGGCCTCCACCGTCTTGAGGCCGTGGCCGGTGACCAGGGCCACCACCCGCTCGTCGGGGCGGATGGCCCCCGAGGCGGCCAGCTTGGCCAGCGTGGCGATGGTCACCCCGCCGGCCGTCTCGGCGAAGATCCCCTCGGTGCGGGCCAGCAGCCCGATGGCCTCGACCACCTCGTCGTCGGTCACGGCGGCGCACGAGCCCCCCGATCGGCGCATGACCTCGAGGGCGTACCAGCCGTCGGCCGGGTTGCCGATGGCCAGCGACTTGGCGATCGTCTGGGGCTTGACCGGCCGGATGGCGTCGGTGCCCTCGGAGGAAGGCCGTGGCCACGGGCGAGCACCCCTCGGCCTGGGCGCCCGAGACCCGCACGGCGGGCTCCTCGGGCAGGAGGCCCACCTTGCCCAGCTCGGCGAACCCCTTGGCCACCTTGGTCAGCTGGCTGCCCGACCCGATGGGGACCACGACGTGGTCCGGGGCCTGCCAGCCCAGCTGCTCGGCGATCTCGAAGGCCAGCGTCTTGGAGCCCTCGGCGTAGTAGGTGCGCACGTTGACGTTGACGAAGGCCCAGCTCGGGCGCTCGCTGGTCAGCTCGGCGCAGAGGCGGTTGACGTCGTCGTAGGTCCCCTCGACGGCGATGACCGTCCCGCCGTAGACGGCGGTCATGGTGACCTTGGCCGCCTCGAGGTCGTGCGGGGATGAGGACGACCGAGTCCATCCCGGCCCGGGCGGCGTGGGCCGCCACCGAGTTGGCCAGGTTGCCCGTCGAGGCGCAGGCGGCCACCTTGAAGCCGAGCTGGCGGGCCTTGGTCAGGGCCACCGAGACCACCCGGTCCTTGAACGAGCCGGTCGGGTTGGCCGTGTCGTCCTTGATCCACAGCTCGCCCAGGCCGAGCTCGGCGGCCAGGCGGTCGGCCCGCACCAGCGGGGTGAAGCCGGCGCCGAGGTCCACCGGCGTGTCGTCGTCGACCGGGAGCAGGTCCCGGTAGCGCCAGATGGAGCGGGGACCCGGCCTCGATGCGCTCCCGGCTGACGGTGGCGGCGATCCGCTCGTAGTCGTAGGCGACCTCGAGCGGCCCGAAGCAGTAGTCGCAGACGTGCAGCGCCTCGGCGGGGAAGGCACGCTGACATTCACGACAACGCAGCCCAGTGACGAAATCGACCATCGGTCCTCCTCATCGATCGGGCATTGGCACCAGGTGCTCCGGAGTGCACTGGTTGCCGCGACGTCGACGGGCCCGTCCCTCAGTCGCTCTGGATGATGGCCACCATGGTAGCCCGCCCGGGCCGGCCACGCTCAACGCAGCCGCGGCTGCTTGAATCGGGGGCGTGGCCCAGCACCTACCACCACGGGGATTTCCCCGCCGGCCCGGTGCTCGAGGCCAAGGCCCGGACCGGGCCGGACGGTCTCGGTGTGCATCCCGGCCCGCGACGAGGGCTCGACGGTGGGCTCGGTCGTGCGGGCGGTCGTCCAGCCCTTCCTGGCCGCGCACGGGGGCAACGGCCTGGTCGACGAGGTCATCGTGCTCGACGACGGCTCGCTCGACGACACCGCCGAGCAGGCCCGCGACGCCGGGGCCCGGGTGGTGGCCGGGCCCGGCGGGCGCCGGCGGCAAGGGCCAGGCCATGGCCGCCGCGCTGGCGGCCTCGGCCGGCGACGTCGTCGCCTTCCTCGACGCCGACGTGGCCAACACGACCCCGGCCTTCGTCACCGGGCTGCTCGGCCCGCTGCTCACGCACCGACCACGTCGCCCTGGTCAAGGGCTTCTACACCCGGCCGCTGCACGGCGACCCCACCGGCGGCGGCCGGGTCACCGAGCTGGTGGCCCGCCCCGTGCTCGAGCTGCTCTTCCCCGAGCTCTCCTGGGTGCGCCAGCCGCTGGCCGGCGAGACGGCGGCGCACCGCTGGGTCTTCGAGAAGCTCGGCTTCGCCGACGGCTACGGGGTCGAGCTCGGCCTGCTGATCGACGTGGCGCAGCAGCCTGGGGCCGGACCGCCTGGCCCAGGTCGACCTGGGCGAGCGCATCCACCGCAACCGGCCCCTGCACGAGCTGCGCCCCCAGGCGGTCGACGTGCTGCGGGCCGCGCTCGACGCGTCCCGCCGTCGCGCTGCCGCGGCGCGTCGATGCGCGCGCCGTGAGCGGCACCATCGTCGTCTCCAACCGCGGGCCCGCTCACCTTCCGCGCCGGGGCCGACGGCGCGCTCGTGCCCGGTGCCGCGCCGCCGGCGGGCTCGCCTCCTCGCTGCACCGGCTCCTGGCGGGCAGCGGCACGACGTGGGCCTCGGTGACGATGGGGGCGGCGGACCGCGAGGCGGTCGCCCAGGGCCTCATGCACGAGGACGGCCTCGACCTGCGTCCCGGTCGTCGATCGACGACGACACCTACCGGCAGGCCTACGACGTCGTGGCCAACACCACGCTGTGGTACTGCCACCACCACCTCTTCGACCTGCCGCACCGGCCCCGCTTCGACCGCCACTGGCGGGCGGCCTGGGAGGGCTACCGGGCCTACAACCGGGCCGTGGCCGACGTCGTGGTGGCCCGGGCCGGCCGAGGGCGACGCCGTGCTGCGTGCAGGACTACCACTTCTCGCTGCTCGGGCGGATGCTGGCCGAGCGCGCGGCCCGACCTGCGCACGGTGCACTTCCTGCACACGCCCTTCGCCGCGCCCGACATGCTCGGCGTGCTGCCCGACGACGTGGCGGCCGAGCTGCTCGACGGCATGGCCGGCTACTCGGCCTGCGGCTTCCACTGCCACCAGTGGGAGGCCGGCTTCGCGCGCCTGCTACGCCGCGGCCGGGCCGGCCGGCGCCGCGCGACGTTCGTGGCGCCGCTCGGCCCCGACGCCGGCGTGCTCGAGGAGGAGGCGGCGTCGCCCGAGTGCGCCGCGGCGGCGGCGGCGCTGCGGGCCGAGGTGGGCGGGCGCCGCATCATCGCCCGGACCGACCGCATGGAGCCCTCGAAGAACATCGTGCGGGGGATGCTCGCCTTCGAGGAGCTGCTGACCGCGCACCCCGAGTGGCGCGGCCGGGTGGTGCACGTGGCGCTGGCGTACCCGAGCCGGCAGGGGCTGGCCGAGTATCTCGCCTACGGGGCCGACGTCGAGCACACGGCCGAGCGCATCAACCACGCCTTCGGGCTCGGCCCGGCCGACGGCTGGACGCCCATCGTGCTCGTCGGTCGAGGACGACCGGGCCCGCTCGCTGGCCGCCCTGACCCTGTCCGACGTGCTGCTGGTCAACCCGGTGCGCGACGGGCTCAACCTGGTGGCCAAGGAGGGCCCGCTGCTCAACACGGCCGACGGCGTGCTGGTGCTCTCGCACCAGGCCGGGGCCTGGGAGGAGCTGGCCCTGGCGGGCGGCGGCGCGCTCGGGGTCAACCCCTTCGACGTCGTCGGGCACGGCCGACGCGCTGCACGCCGCGCTCTCCATGGACGCCGCCGAGCGGGCCGGCGCGGGCCGCCGCGCTGCGCGCCGCGGTGCGCGGGCGGACGGCGGCCGACTGGTGGGCCGACCAGCTGGCGGCCGCTCAGCGCTGAGCGGCCGGCGCGCCGGCGGCGGTGGCGGCGGCGGCCAGCAGCGCCGCAGGAGCTCGACCGCGCCGGCGGCGCCCGCGCACCGTCAGGTCGGCCCGCGGCGGCCACCTCGGCCGGGCTCTCGGCGTCGACGGCGGCCACCCGCACCACGGCGAGCGGCCGGCCGTCGGCGGCGCGCAGCTCCCCCAGCGCGGCGAAGGCGGGCAGGTCGCCGATGTCGTCGCCGAAGGCGGCCACGGCGCGCAGCGGCTCCGCCCGGCTGCGTCGTGCTCGGCCACCAGCGCGCGCACCACCGTCCCCTTGTCGACGTCGAGCGGGGGGCGCAGCTCGCGCTCGGCCGCCCCGGGTGCACCTCCAGGCCGCGGCTCGGCGCGCTGGCGCTCGGCGAAGGCCGAGCACCCAGTCCTGTGCTCGGGAGCGCGGCGCCAGTGCAGCGTCACCGTCAGGCCCTTGGGCTCGACGTAGACGCCCGCGGGTGCCGTCGGCCGTCGCCTCGGCCACCACCTCGTCGATCACGGCGGCCCAGGTCGTCGTGCTCGGGGCCCCGCAGGCGCGCGCTCGAGGCCGTAGAGGCCGACCAGCGTCGACCCCGGGCGGCGCGCCCAGGACCTCGGCCAGGAACGCGGTGGGCCGGCCCGAGATCACCGCCACCAGCGCGAAGCGGACGGCGAGGCTCGGCCAGCAGCGCCGGGCACGCCCGGGCAGCGGGCGCGCGCCCGGCGGGTCCTCGACGATGGCCGCGAGCGTCCCGTCGAAGTCGAGGAACAGCGCGCTGCGCGCGGGCTCGGCCGCCAGCGGCCGCAGGAGCGCCGGCAGGCGCGCCGCGGCGTCGCCCGCCGCGGGCAACGTCAGGAGCGCGCGGTGGTCGTCGTCGTGCGTCGTGGCCAGGTCCGCGCCGATGACCACGACGACGTCGATGCCGGTGACGCCGCTGACCGGCGTGGCGCGTCGTGAGCGGCAGCACCTGGGCCGGCTTGACGCCGATGGCGGTGGCGATGGACGCCGCCGGCTCCTGCTGGCCCGCGGCGTAGTAGACGGCCGAGGTGGCCTCGGTCGTGGCCGCGTCGACCGGCGTCTGCATCGTCCAGCCGCCGGCGCCGATGACCGTCGTGTAGTGCGCGGCCAGCCCGTTGGTGCTCGGTGCGCGTTGGCCACCACGACGCTCACCGGCTCGGGGCGACCGTCGTCGTCGTCGTGGTCGCCGCCCTTGTGGCCCGCCTTGGTCGTCGGTCGTGGTGGTCGCCGTGGTGGTGGTCGTCGTCGAGGCCGCGCCGCCGGCGGCCGTCGTGGTCGTGCTGCTCGGCCGCGGTCGCCACGGTGGTCGGCGTCGTGGTCGGCGTGCTGCTCACGCTGGGGCGCGTCCCGACCGCCACGAGGACCGCCACCGCCACGACGAAGAGCGATGAGGACCGCCGCCGCCCGGACGATCGAGAGCGAGCCGGACGTCCCCGTCTGCGGCTGCTCGTCATCCATTGGGGGCCCAGCCTGCCCGTGCACCCCCGCCCGAAGCAAGCCTTTCCGCTGGTCGGGCAGGGGACGGTGGTCGCAGGCCTGTAGTCTGGGGCGCAGCGCCCGAGTAGCTCAGTTGGTAGAGCACTTCACTTGTAACGCCCTCGGCGGCTTGTCGCGCAAAACGGTGTGATCAGCACTTTTTGCATAGGCGCTGCTCAGATGCGATGTTGCACATTGAGGACGGTGGCGGTTGGTTGCCGCTAAAGGCCACCCGTTGCGTTGTGAGGTTGAATCTGGGTTGAATTGAATCGGGCTTTTTGACACCTCACGTCATGGCGCCCCGTGCCCCGCACCGCGTCGCCATTGAAGAGCCCGCAGATGAGACGTCCACGGACCTTCCTTCGTCCATCTTGTCACGCTGCTCCGTGCTCTCGTTCTCAGGGGAGAAGCAGTAACCTTCAGTCATGGCAATATCCACCGGGGATCTGCAGGCAGCAGCAGAGCGAGCCCGAGCTGCAGCGTCGGAGGCGGGCGAACTTCGGCCTGCCCGCATCGGCAAAGTGACCACCGACATCCCCGAGGCCATCCGAGCCGCCATCCGTGAAGACCTGGCCTCCGGCGCCTACCAGAAGGCCGCACAGGATGCCGTCGCAGGAGACCCCGACCTGGCTCAGGGCTGAGCGCCCGGATTCTCTGGCGTGATCGTTGTCGATGACGCCCTTTTGCTAGCCATATTGGCCGAGCAGCAAGGTGCGGCAGAAGCTCTCCTGATCACAGCGGCTGAGGCCGGCGAGGTATTCACCACCGGTTCGTGGTTCTGGCGGCTGGCCCGGGTCGTGGCTCGACCAGGTCAGGGCGCGCTGTCCCGTGCTCTGGCGGCAAGTTCTGAGGACGAGCAGCGTCGGGTGCATAACGCCCTGGACCAGCTGCCCGCCGAAATCGGCCTGTTGAGCCTGCGACGACTGGTCCCGGTCATGGCGGCGTTGCCGGGCCAGCTCAACCTTCTTACCGCCGAGGCAGTTGCTGCCGCAGTGGTCCTGGGTGCGAGGATCGCCGTTTCCACCGCATCACCTCTCCTGACCGCCGCAGCTGACTCGGTGGGTGTGAGGGTCGATGTTGTGGATCTCGGCTTGTAGAGCAACGCTGCCCTCGCCGTCACTGCTCCAGCTCGCCCAGCCACGTCTCGTACCAGTCCCGCCGGACGCGGATGTCGCCGTTGCGTAAGCGGATCGAGCGTGGGAACCAGGGTGCTCCCCGGGCCGACCACTTGTAGGCCGTCGAGCTGGACACGCCGAGGTCGGCGGCGATCTCACGAATGCTGAGCCAGCGGGCCTCCGTGGTGATCCCGCGTCTGTTGATCGCAGTCGGCACGATCTCGCGTGCCAGGGTCATGGCTTTCCCCTTGCGACACGGTGGAGCAACCCGTCAGCACCACCGACAATCGTGCGGTCGGGTGGATGGGACACCTCTGTCATGGCCTCCACGGCCGGCAAATGTGATTCGGTCACCATCACGTGACCTCCCCTGGTTCGTTGTCGGGCTTCTCCCTCTTGGCCGACAAGCGGCCATTACTCGCCCCCGGGACCGCACCCCGCATCGAGTCCGCGGCTGGGGAATTTCGTGAGCCGAGCGGATCACCGAGGCGTCCTGGTCGTAGCGACGGCGCCGTGGCCCCGGTTGGAGACGGCATACGCCCCGTACGGCACTTCGGGGATAGTGCACCCGTGACTGCGGAAGTATCTCTGGTGGGCCAGAATCAAGACGTGGATGGGGAGGGGGCGCAATGACCGCCAGGATGACCAATGCAGACTGGCTGATTGGTCAGATCGGACTTCGTAGGTCCTCGAAGGAGCAGTCGCGGGCGATGCTTCTCGAGCCACAGGAGTTTCCTGACACAGGTTGGACCATTCGCAACGAACGCAGTTGGCGAATGGGGACGCCGCTGCAACCATCACGACGTACTGAAGAGGGCCACCGCGCACGTCGTGCCGGGAACGTCACGTTGAGGCGTCAATATGAGCAAAAGGGTGCCCCGAAGTGGATGTGGGCACAAGTTCTGCCGCTCATTTCGGAACAGGACGCAGCATCGTTGATGCCCAAGATGGTCGACCAGCTTGTTGCCGATCCCCGAGCTAGGCGTGTCCACATCGAGAAGAGCGTCATCCAAGACCCATCAGTTCCAGGCTTAGCTCTCCCGATTGCTTTTGAGAACGAATCGACCAATGAGCCGCGGCCTGGGCCGAGCATGGTTGGTAATAGGACACGTCGATCGTGTGGTCCTTACGGCGCAGTGCTCCTGCTACAACGACGCTTGGTCCTGGGCTGAGGCTAAGGCGACGATCGCCCTGCAATCGGAGAAGATACGGCGTCAAGTCGTGGCGGGTTGACCCGAACCTATTGGTGGTCCCCTAGCCCCGAACGCCGGTAAGGGGACACCCTGTCCCGGTCACCTGTCAGTAAGTCCGAACTATTCTTCACTCCGGTGGATTCAGCTAAGAAGGAGATTAAAGCGGAGGCTGAGCGTCAGTGGCGGCTCGCCTTTCCTGATGCGCCAGGAACCCACCTCTCGTGGCGTCGAGACGAAGGCGCGCTTGGGACCTTGTCTCGCACGGAGGCTCAGTTTGGGGAACCCTTCGGCTTAAGCGTGGAGTCGGATCCGGTTCTGAGCTGTGCTCTATCGAGTCGAAGGGCCGAACTTTCGAAATGACGCGAGGGTCCTATACCGGAAAGCCCGATTACGGAAGGCGCGACCTAGTCGACTCTGCAGGAGACGCGGTCCTTAGCCGCACGAGCATGCACTTTAACTTTATAACTTTATTGACGACGCGTCTGGCTGTTGGATCAAGGTACGTTCACGTTTCCTGTCACGGGTCCGTACCGGTTTGGGCTCATGTCGGCAGTGGATGAATCTGGAAATACAGTGATTCGTTACCGCCTGTGTGCGGCACGTTTCGGTCGAGGTGCCACCATCTGGGGATATGGTCGCATGAAGGTCGAGATCGTGGTCAGCCCACAGGCGCTGTCGGTCCCAATGATCGAGCTGCTCGCCGCAGTATCTTCAGAGTTTTTGCCTGCGTACTTCCGGGGCGAGAGCAAAGGCGGCGGCTGAATCCCCGCCCCGACGCTGCCCGCAAACCGGTCACGCTTCACTAAGTGTCGACTGCCCCCGATGTGCCGTTCAGCCACGCCCAGGTCCGGCGATCGGGAGTAGGCCCTATGTGGGAAGGCGGCTGTTCAGCGATGCATAGAAGCGGACCGTTTTTGCCTGGGTGGCATCGATCCGGACCACGACCTGAGCGCGAACAAATGCCCATCTATGGCCATGAAAGGTCCATTCGAATCGCCCGCCAACGAGGGGCGATAAATCCGACACCTCATCGAACGGCATGGCCGTGAAGCTGTAGTGGCCGCCCATCCCGAACATTGATCGTTTCCTCACAACGATAACGAGACGCCTGTCGGTCAGAGCAAACAGTATGGACGGAAGACCGTTATCGTTGCTGGGAAACTTGGCATCGATCTTGATGGTAGTGGGCCTGATCATGTCGACAACCTCCTCGTCTTCCGCCAATTTATCGGCGAGTCGGCGGGCCAGATTGCGCTTCCAGTCATTCGTATTGCGAATTCGTCGAGCTGTGCTTCGATAGCAGCGGCAGTCGGCATCCACTCATTATCGATGACCGCTATGCCCGCAACAGCCCCAAGCGTAGATTTGGGCGAGAGACGACGTACCACCGTCACAACTCGCCTGTTTACCGGCCGTCATGAGGCATCGGCATGGTCAAAAGATGGGCGTCGATTGCTCCTGCGCCCACTGCCCCCATGTGCCGTACGGGGCGTAGGCGCAACCACTTGCCATGAGCCTCGACGGGGCACCTGTGCAACTGCGATGGCGACCGGAACTGGCAGGCAAAGTCGAACCCAGAGCCACCGGCGCTCCACGGCGTCAAGTCGCCGGCTCGGCTCGCAACAAGTTCTGGCGGTTTCGTGATCGTCCACGTCCGCCCTGCGGGCGAACCCGCCAGAACTTCTCGCTCGGCCCCAGGGCTTCCCTCGCCGGGACTGGACTCCGCTCGCTGCCGGTGGGGTTCGTCGGTCATGCGAACGACGCAGCGGCGTCGTTCGCTACGAACGAAACCAAGAGGGTGGAGTCCCGGCCAGGCTCGGCTGCTTGCAAGTCCACACGTACTAGCGCGGAGGGTGGGGATCGCACCGGAGCCCGCTAGGTGACTTGACGCCGACCACGCTGCCCTGGCTCCTTGTGAACCCGACCACTCACCTCCCTGCCACATCCCCACCTGCTCCACCTCCAGCACCTCCAGCACCTCCAGCACCTCCAGCACCTCCAGCACCTCCAGCACCTCCAGCACCTCCAGCACCTCCAGCACCTCCAGCACCTCCAGCACCTCCAGCACCTCCAGCACCTCCAGCACCTCCAGCACCATCCCCATTGCTCCACACGTCTGGCACCCGGGGGGTCGATCGTGGTCGCCAGTCCCGCCGTAGATACGGGACGAGTGCCGTCCCGGGAACGGGAGTGCGACGTGATTTCGCTACGCCGGATGAGTTTGGGGGCTGGATATCGGTACCTGATGGAGTCCGTTGCCGCGGGTGATGGAGTCCGTCGCCAGTCGACCAGTCTGGCCGACTACTACGCCGAGTCGGGTACCCCACCGGGTGTGTTCCTCGGCGCCGGGCTGGGCGCCCTCGACGACGGCCGAGGGATCGAGAAGGGTTCGCCGGTCAGCGAAGAGCACCTGTTCAACCTGCTCGGGATGTGCGCCGATCCGGTGACCGGCAAGACTTTGGGGCGCCCGCCCAACCGCTCGCACCTCTCCTTGGCCACCCGGGTGGCGGAGCGAGCAGCGGCCATGGCCCCTGCCGCCAGCGATGCGGTGCGAGCCGAACAGAAGGCCCGGAGCGAGGCCGAGGAACGAGCACACGGGGCAAAGTCCCGCGCCCCCGTGGCCGGGTTCGACCTCACGTTCTCGCCATCCAAGTCGGTGTCCACAGCCTGGGCCCTGGCCGACCGGGAGACCAAGGCGCTCATCTACGACTGCCACCGCCGGGCCATCGACGTCGTGCTGACCTACGCCGAACGCGAGGTGTTCCACTCGCGCTCGGGCAAGGGTGGCGTGGTACAAGAGGACGTCGAGGGTGTGGTGGCCACCGCGTTCACCCACTGGGACTCGAGGGCCGGCGACCCCCAGCTTCACGACCATGTCGTGGTGGCCAACCGGGCCCGCTCAGTCTCTGACGGCGTCTGGCGGACGCTCGATTCGCGTGGCCTGTTCAAGAACGTCGTCGCCCTCTCCGAGCTGCACCAGGGCGTGCTCGCTGACCTGTTGACCGAAGCTCTCGGGTGGGGCTGGGAGGGCCGGGCCCGCCGGCACTCCGACCAACCCCGCTTCGAGGTGACCGGCGTATCAGAGGCCCTGATGGCCGAGTTCTCCCAGCGGGCCGCCGTCATCGAGGAGCGCAAGAACGCGCTGGTGGACGACTTCGCCGCCGCCCATGGACGCCAGCCGACCGATGTGGAGGTGCTCAGGCTGCGCCAACGAGCGACCTTGGAGACCCGGCCGGCCAAGGAGCATCACAGCCTGGGTGAGTTGACGAGACAGTGGCGAGGACGAGCCGAGAGGTACATCGGAGACGAGCCGCAATCATGGGTGGCCGGGCTGGCCGATCGCAACGATCTGCCCCTCTTGCGCGCCGGCGACCTGGCCGACGAGATCCTGGCCGACGCCGCCGGCGTGGCGGTCCAGACGGTGGCCGAGCGCCGGGCCACCTTCTCCCGGGCCAACGTCCTGGCCGAGGTGCACCGCCAGTTCCACGGTGTCCGCTTCGCCTCGCCCGACGAGCGGATCGCGGTGGCCGAGCGCACCGCTGATCTGGCCTTGGCCCAGTCCCTCCTGGTCTCGGCGCCCGAGTTGCACCACACGCCCGAGCGTCTGCGCCGGGCCGACCGGATCGAGCCGGTTCCGGGCCAAGGGCCACGAGGTCTACACCACCGCCACGCTGTTGGAGGCCGAGGCCCGGCTGCTCGAGGCCGGGCGCCCGGTGGGCGGGCCCGTCGCCTCCATGGGGCTTGTGGCGTCGGTGACCGCGACCGTGCTGCCCGGCCGGGACCATCGGCTCAGCATCGATCAGGCGCTGGCCGTGGAGCAAATCGCCACCTCGGGCCGCTCGCTCGACGTATTGGTCGGCCCGGCCGGGACGGGCAAGTCCACCACCATGGCCGGGCTCCGGGCGGTGTGGGAAGCCGAGCACGGAGCGGGCTCGGTGCTGGGCCTGGCCCCCTCGGCCGCCGCGGCCGAGGTGCTGGCCGAGGAGCTCGGTATCGACACGGAGAACACGGCCAAGTGGCTCTACGAGCACCGCCGGGAGGCCGAACGGCTGCACACGCTGGCCGAGCTGCGAGGTGAACTGGCGTCCCCTCACCCCACGTCCGGGCAACCCTCGGCCACCCGAGCCAAGGTGGCCCGGGCCGAAGCTGAACTGGCCCGCTGGCGGCTCCGCGCCGGCCAGTTGGTGATCGTCGACGAGGCCAGCCTGGCCGGCACTTTCGCCCTCGATGAGCTCGTGAGGGCGGCCGGAGCCGCCGGGAGCAAGGTGGTCCTGGTCGGTGACGACCGCCAGATCAGCCGCGGTGGAGTCCGGCGGGATGTTCGCCGCCCTGGTGCGTGACCGCGACGGCCTGGCCCCCGCACTGAGCGACGTGCGCCGGTTCGCCCACGAATGGGAGAAGGCGGCCAGTGTCGAGCTGCGGCAGGGATCTCCCGACGCCATCGACGCCTACACCGCGCACGGGCGGATCAGCGAGGGGAGCCGTGACGAGATGCTCGACGCCCTCTATCGGGGGTGGAAACAGGACACCGCGGCCGGCAGGACGAGCCTGATGATCGCCGGAGACCTGGGCAGTGTGAGCGAGCTCAACGAGCCGGGCCCGGGCCGAGCGGATCGCCGCCGGAGAGGTGGAAGAGCGCGGGCTGGACGTGGCCGGCGGGGGACGGCCGGGGTGGGCGACAAGGTGGTCACCCGTCAGAACGACCGGCGTCTCGGCACCGGCCGAAGCTGGGTCCGCAACGGCGACCAATGGACCGTGACTGCCACCAACGACGACGGCTCCATGACCCTCCAGCGGGTCAAGGGCACCGGGAAAGTGGTGCTCCCGGCCGACTACGTGGCCGAGCACGTCGAGCTGGCCTACGCCTCGACGCGCGCACCGGGCCCAGGGCCGCAGCGTCGACACGGCGCACGCCATGGTCTCCCCGACCACCACCCGCGAGGTCCTCTACGTCTCGGCCACCAGGGGAAGGGAACACAACCGGCTCTACGTGGACACCCACTACGACCCCGACCCGCAGACCTCGCACGACGAGCACGATCGAACCGATGACGGCTCGCCAGGTGCTGGCCGGAGTCCTGCGCAACGAGGGGGCCGACGTGGCGGCGCACGAGATGATCCGCCGCCACCAGCACGAGGCTGAGGGCATGGAGCGCCTCTCGGCCGAGTACCTGACGCTGGCCACACTGGCCCAAGCAGAGCGCTGGGACGCCTTGCTCGTCCGCTCCGGGCTGACCGATGCCGAGCTGGAATCTGTTCGGGCCAGCGAGGCGCACGGTCCGCTGCTGGCGTCGCTGCGCGAGGCCGAAGCCCGCGGTCTCGACGTCGAAGCGGCCTTCCCCCAACTGGTCGCCCGGCGCTCCCTGGCCGACGCCGCCGACGTGGCGGCGGTGCTCCACGGCCGGGTGGACCGTTGGGCCCAGGCGGCCGGTGGCCGGCGCCGGATGGCGGGCAATCTCATCGCCGGGCTGATCCCCAGGGTCCAAGGTGTCACCGACCCCGAGATGGCGGAGGCGTTGGCTGAGCGGGACATCGCCATGCAAGAGCGTGCCCTCACCGTGGCCGCCCAAGCGATCGAGGCCGGAGCCGGCTGGGTGCAACGACTCGGGAGCCCGCCGTCCGATCCTTCCCGACGGGCCCGCTGGGTTCGTGAAGTCTCGACGGTCGCGGCCTACCGGGACCGCTGGCACATCACCGAGCAGCGCAGCATCGGGGCCAAGAGCGACGTCGGGAGCACCGAGCAGATGAGCCAGCGCCGGAGGGCACTGGCCGCGGCAGAGCGCGCCGTGGCCATCAGCCACGACGCTCATCGCGAACAGGCAAGCCCCGCCTGGGAGCCCCAGATCGAGGTGGTGAGGGGAGTCGAACTCTGAGTGGCGTCCCTATGCAGCGCCACAGAGGCTCTGCTCGAGCCGTCGGACACCCCGGTCTTCTCGCCCGGGAGCCACGCCCTGGTAGATGTCGAGAAACACCGACAGCGTCTTGTGACCTGACCAGCGCTGGCAGACGACCGCATCGACGCCTTCCCGTAGCCACCAGGAACAGGCGGCGTGGCGCAGGTCGTGGCGACGGAGGCGCGAGAGTTTGGATTGGCGGGGATCGTCGGGTGCGAGGTCGGTCCGGCGGGGGAACAACTTGGCGCACGCCGGCGCCCACACGCTGGCGGCGAACCAGTTGCCGGCGAAAGCTCTGCCATTGCGGTGGAACACGAGCCCGCCGGGTCCTTCGCCGTAGAGCTCCAGGTGTTGACGGAGCTTGACAACCAGGAGCGACGGCACCGGAACCCGGCGGCTCTCGGTGAGGTCCCGGTCCTTAAGCGGTCCCCATTCGGGGTCCTCGTCGGGGTCGAGCCACCGATCCCGGGTCGGGCGATGGGTGCGCCGGACGACAAGCCATCCGGGCTCATCGGTCGGGGGGAGCTCCAGGTCCTCGCTCACGAGCCCGGCCGCCTCTCCCGGGCGGAGCCCGCAGAGAGCCATGACCAGCACGAAACATTCGACAACCCCGCCCCAGGCCCCCTCGGTGACGCACGCTTCGGCCAGCGCCAGTGACTGGGACACGCTGAGCACCATGTCGGCGTCGACAGCCAGTCCGGCCCGCCCGGCGGCCAGCGTGGCCTTGCCCTTCACCTTTCGCCGGGCACGGACCACTACCCACGGGCTCCGGTCGATCGGGAGGTCATCCCGGGCGATCGCCCAGTTCCAGGCCGCCCGGAGCGGCTGCAGGTATCGGGTCAGCGTCGCCGCCGACAGCCGCGTGCCGGGTTTGCGTTCGCTGACCTCGAGCAGGGAGACGAATGCCTCAATCTGCTTCGAGGTGAGCGAATCGCCGGGAGCCGAGTGGGTTTCCAACCACCGCCGCCCCGCCCGCTGCCGATCGGTGATCCGCCCCTCCAAGCGAGCCGGCAAGAAGCTGGCGTGGCTCAGGTAGTCCTCGACGGCGACGAGATCGTCGCCGACCAGCTCGACACCAGGCACCAGGAGCCAGCGACGAGCCCGGTTGAAGGACCGTGCGGCAGCCTCCTTGGTCGCCGGCTCCCATTCGGGGTGTTGGTGGAAATAGAGCTCGGTGAGGGCGAACACCGAGGGGGGCACCGGCCCAGTTGGTGCCTGTGGCTCGACGAACTGCTTCGTCCTGAGGTCAAAGGGCAGCCCCCGGGCGAAATCCCGCTCGGCCCGCTCCCGCCAGGTCTCGGCCAATCCGGCCTTGTGGAAGCGCTTGAACCACTGGACCCCATCGGACTTGCCCTTGACGTCCCAGCAATCGACATTTCGCCGCCGGACCTCACCGCTGGCCCGGTCGGTCACCCTCTGGACCCTCGTCTGCTTGACGACCCATGCCTGGAATGTCCTCGGGACCCACGGGTCCGGGTAACTGCGGGCCATTGCGATCACCTCCACCCGGCTCACCGCGGAGGTTCGCCGTACCTCGCCGTCCGAGTCCGGACCACCAGCGTACCCTCGTCAGGTTGAATCTGGGTTGAATTGAGACCAATCTGGAGGCCAAAAGCGCCTGCGTCGGCCTCTATCCGTGGTCAGTCGGCGGCTCTCACAGGACGCTGCATGGTCAATGGCCTGATGCCAACGTGCGCCGTTGACCAGGTATTTTGAGGGAAGTACCCTTGGCTCAAGGGGCTCCGCCAGACGGCCTAGAATGGGTCTGCCGCCCGAGTAGCTCAGTTGGTAGAGCACTTCACTTGTAATGAAGATGTCGCGGGTTCGATTCCTGCCTCGGGCTCTCAAAATCTCGGGTTCCGCTCCGTCGTGCCGGCGTGAAAGATGCAGCGGGGGCGGGTAGAGAACAACCAGGGCCGGCGGTCAGCCGGTCGCGAGCGGGGAGACCTCAATGCTTTCTGATTTCAAAAAGTTCGTGCTGCGGGGCAACGTCGTCGACCTGGCCGTGGCGGTCGTGGTCGGCGTTGCCTTCACGGCGATGATCACGGCGTTCGTGGCCGACCTCATCACGCCGCTCATCGCCGCCATCTTCGGCAAGCCCAACTTCTCCAGCCTGACCTTCACCCTGCACCACTCGCAGTTCAAGTACGGGTCGTTCCTCAACGCGCTGCTGTCGTTCCTCATTGTCGCCACGGTGGTCTTCTTCGCCGTCGTGGTGCCGCTCACCGCGCTCATGCGCCGGCTCAACCTGTTGCCCACGGAGGAGCCCAAGCCCGAGACGCGGGAGTGCCCCGAGTGCCTGAGCGAAATTCCCGTCGCGGCGCGGCGTTGCGCCTTCTGCACGTCCGAGGTCGCGACGACAGCGGCTTAGCGGCGACTGCGCTGGCGGGCCACCTCGAAGCAGGCGACCGCGCCGGCCACACCGACATTGAGCGAGGGCAGCGTGCCGTGCTGGGGGATGGCAGCCACCGCATCGCAGCGCCGGCGCACCAGCGGCGCCAGGCCCTTCTCCTCGCTGCCGACCACCGAGCGCGACAGGACCGTCGCCGAGCCGCAGGTCGTAGAGCGATTGGTCCGCCTCGCCCGCCAGGCCTATCGACCACACGCCGAGCTCGCGCAGCTCACTCAGAGCGGCGGGCACTCCGCCCACGACCGCGAAGGGCAGGTGCTCGATCGCCCCGGCCGCCGTCTTGGTCACCGTGGGCGACAGTCGCGCCGAGCGGTGGCGCGGCAGCACCACGCCGGTCACCCCGGCGCACTCGGCACTGCGCAGCAGTGCGCCCAGATTGCGCGGGTCGGTGATGCCGGCCGCCACCAACAGGAACGGTGCGATGCCGCGGCGGTCGGGAGCGGCCAGATCCTCTAGCGCGACGGACTCGAGCGGCCGGGCCAGGGCAAGCACGCCCTGGGGCGACTCCGTGCGGGCCTGCGAGTCGAGCCGGGCCCGCGGCACCGTCTCGACCGGGACCCGCATGCGCCCGGCCAGCTCCTCAATGCGGTCCAGTTGGGGCGAAGGGTCCTGGTCCTCGGCCAGCATGATCCGGCGGACGGTCCGGCGCCCGACCGTGAGCAGCTCGAGCACGGCCCGTCGCCCCTCGACCTGGTCACCGCCCAGCTCGCTGCGCGGGCCCGGACGGCGGTCGGCGCGATGGTCCCCGCCGTCCTGGCCGCCCCCGCCGCGGCGCGGCTCGGGACGCGAGCCCGTCCGGCGCGGCCCGCCACGGGATGGCGGGCGCCGGCTCACGCCGACTCCATCAGCACGACGGCCAGGCAGGCGATGCCCTCGGCCCGTCCCAGCGCGCCCAGCCCCTCGGCCCGGGTCGCCTTGACCGAGACGGGGGCCCCGAGCACGGCGCTCAGGCGCTCGACCATGGCCGCGGTGTGCGGGGCCAGGCGGGGGGCGTCGGCGATGATGGTGCAGTCGGCGTTGGCGCAGGCGAAGCCGTGCCCCGCCGCCATGGCGACCACCTCGGTCAGCAGGGCCACGCTGTCGGCGCCCTCCCACACGGGGTCCGTGTCGGGGAAGTGCCGGCCCAGGTCGCCCAGTCCGACCGCGCCCAGCACGGCGTCGGCCACGGCGTGGCACACGGCGTCGGCGTCGCTGTGGCCGCCCAGGCCCCGGGCACCCTCGATCTCGACGCCGCCCAGCACGAGCGGGCGATGCGGGTCCTCCGCGAAGGGGTGGACGTCGATGCCCTGCCCGATGCGCATGCTCACTGCTGCCGCCCCGCCAGCGTCCGCTCGGCCGCCCCCAGGTCGTCGGGATCCGTGATCTTGAGATTGCCCGTCTCGCCCGGCACGACCTGCACGGAGCCACCCACCGCCTCCACGAGCATGGCGTCGTCGGTCACGCCCGCCGGCGCAGCCTCGGCATGAGCCCGCCGGAGCACGGCAGCCCGGAAGGCCTGCGGGGTCTGGACGGCGACCAGCCTGGTGCGGTCGAGGGTGTCGGTGACCCGGCCGGACTCGTCCACGGCCTTGATGGTGTCACTCGGCGGGACTCCGGGCACGGCTCCATCCGCTCCCCCGTCGGTCACCGCCTGAATGACGGCGGCGAAGAGGGCGGGCGAGGCCAGCGGCCGCGCCGCGTCGTGGACCACGATCACCTCGGCCTCGGCCGGGACTGCGGCCAGGCCGCAGCGCACCGAGTCGGCCCGAGTGGCACCCCCGGAGACGACGGCATCGGCCCCGTGCGGGTCGGCGGGCTCGGCTCCGGCCGTCGCCGGCAGCACCAGGACCACGCCGGCGGAACCGGGCCGGCACGCCTCCACGGCCCATTCGAGCACCGGGCGGCCACCCAGGACGGAGAACTGCTTCATCCGGCCGAAGCGACGGCCGGAGCCGCCGGCCACGACGATCGACCACACCGGTGCCACGGTGCGACCCGTCCCGTCGATCAGGTCAGTGCCTCGTTCAGGCGCTCCTCGGCCGTCTCCTCGTCCACGTTGAGCGCGAAGGTCAACTCGGACACCAGGATCTGGCGCGCCCGTTGCAGCATCCGCTTCTCCCCGGCGGACAGGCCCTTGTCCTTGTCCCGGATGGAAAGGTTCCGCACCACTTCGGCCACCTGGTAGATGTCGCCGGAGCGCAGCTTCTCGGAGTGGTTCTTGTAACGCCGGGACCAGTTCGTCGGCATGCGCGCTTCCTTCTTGCGCAGCACGGCGAACACCTCCTCGACCTCCTCGTCGTTGATGACCTCGCGCAGGCCCACGCCCTCGGTGTTGTCGGCGGGCACATTGAGGATCAGATCGCCGTAGGCAAGCCGGAGGACCAGGTACTCGCGCTTCTCACCGAAGGCGACCTTGGTCTCCCGCTTCTCTATGACGGCGGCCCCGTGATGGGGATAGACGACTTTGTCTCCGACCTTGAAGGACACAGGACTCAGGACTCCCTTTTGGGTGGATCGGCTGCGCCCGCACGGGCATGCGGAGCTGCGGCGATGCTGTGCGGAGGCGACCGGGACGGGGGTGGGCCCATCCGAAGGTGACTGCCTATTTTACCAGATCACCCGGTCATTCGTATCGCTCGAAGATGCTGGCCTCGACCAGGCGGGCCAGGCCGTCGCGGATGTGGCGGGCGGTGGCGGCACCGATGCCGTCGACAGACTCCAGCTCGGCCGCCGAAGCCGAGAGGATCTCGGGCAGCGACCCGAACCGCTCGACCAGGCGCGCGATGAGGGTCTCGGAGAGCTGCTGGGGCAACCGGTGCAAAAGGCGGTACCCGTGCGGCGCCAGCTCGGAGTGGAGCTGGTCGTCCGACGCGGGCAGGTGCAGGGCGGCCACCACCTTGGGCAGATCCATCAGTGCGTCGGCGGACAGCGAGCGCAGGTGGGCGATCGCCTTCTCGTCGGCGTAGTCGCGCAGGACGAGCGCCAGGCTCTCGGAGACGCCGGAGCGGAGCTCCACGGTCTGGAGATGGATCAGGCGGCCGTCGGCCCCGAGCTCGACCAGGTGGCCCTCGATCTCCTCGGCGATGCGGCGGACCATCTCGCCCGGCTGCAGTACCGCCACGACGTCGCGCACGGACACCGAGTCCTCCATTTCGAGCCGGGTCAGCGTCGACAGGGCGTCGTCGTAGCGGGAGCGGAAGCGCTGCAGGGTGGAGAGCGCCTGGCTCGAGCGGTCGATGAGCCAGCCGGCGGACTGGGAGGTGTGCTTGCGATCGTGGCGATAGACGGCAATGGTCGCCATCGCCTCGGACACGGCGATCACCGGCACGTCGATGGAGCGGGCGACCCGCTCGGCCGTGCGGTGACGGGTCCCGGTCTCCGAGGTGCTGATGGTGGCCTTGGGCACCAGGTGCACGTTGGCCCGGGCGATGCGCGAGGCGTCGGGGGCCAGAATGATGGCGCCGTCCATCTTCGCCAGCTCGGACAGGCGCTGGGGCGTGTATTCCGCATCGAGCAGGAATCCACCCGTGCAGACCGAGAGGACGGCCGGGTCGTCGCCCACCAGGATCAGCGCGCCGTGCTTGGCCTGCAGTATCCGGTCGAGGCCCTCGCGGAGCTTGGTGCCCGGAGCAATCAACGCCAGCGCGTCGTTCAGAGACTGGCTGCCGCCGGCGCCGTCGGCCACAGGGGCATCGTACCCGGCGCGCCCCGCCCGCCGGCCTCGGATTTGAGCAGGCTCAAGGCTTCGGCCAGCGTGCGCACCCCGTGCACGCTCAGCCCGGGTGGCGCCGCGGCGGGCGCGGCGACCATGGAGGCCGGTACCAGCGCCCGCGTGAAGCCGGCCCGGTGGGCCTCGACCAGGCGGCGGTCCGCGCCCGGGACGGTGCGCACCTCGCCGGCCAGGCCCAGCTCCCCGAAGACGACGACGTCGGGCGGCAGGGGTGTGTCCGTGATCACCGACGCCATGGCCAGGGCAACGGCCAGGTCGGCCGCCGGCTCGGTCACAGTGATGCCGCCCACGGCGGCGGCGAACATCTGGGCCGAGGCCGGGATCTCGACCGCGGTGCGGCAGGCCAGGACGGCCAGCAGGAGGTTGGCCCGCGCCGGGTCGATGCCCAGCGTCTGCGGGCGCGGCGGGCCGGAGCCACCCCCGGCGCCGGGGCCGAGCAGCGCCTGCACCTCCACCAGGAGCGGCCGGCGCCCCTGGAGGACGGGCACGACCACGGAGCCGGGAACGCCCGCCATGCGGTCCCCGAGCAGCAACGGGCCGGGATCGGGCACGGCGCGCAGACCGTCGTCGCGCATTTCGAAGATGCCCACCTCGCCGGCCGGCCCGAAGCGGTGCTTGACCGACGTCAGCACGCGCAGGGCGTGGTGGCGGTCGCCGTCGAACGACAGCACGGTGTCGACCAGATGCTCCACGGCGCGGGGACCGGCCAGGTCGCCGTCCTTGGTCACGTGCCCGACCAAGAGGAGGGGGGCGCCCGTCGACTTGGCCATGCGCGTCAGGCGCTCGACGCACGTGCGCACCTGGGCCAGGCTGCCGGCGGGCTGGCCCAGCTCGGGATCCGAGACGGACTGCAGCGAGTCGACGACCACGAGGGCCGGACGGTGACGCTCGACGGCCGCCTCGATCGCCTCGACGTCGGGCCCCTCAATGGCCAGGAGGTTCCGCGGCACATGCCCGATGCGCGAGGCCCGGCCCCGTACCTGGGCCAGTGACTCCTCGGCCGAGGCCAGCATGACGTCGAGCCCCGTGGCTGCCAGCGACGACAGGACCTGGAAGAGCAGCGTGGACTTGCCGATGCCGGGTGGACCGAACAGCAGCGCGACCGAACCGGCCACCACGCCGCCGCCCATGACCCGGTCGAGCTCGCTGACGCCGGTCGGCAGCGGGTGGATGCCGTCGGTCGAGACGTCGACCAGCGCCAGCGCCGGCGCGCCCTCGAACTTCCCGGCCTTCGAGCTCCCGCGGCGCGCGGGCGCCGGGGCGAGCGTGTTCCACTCGCCACAGGCCGGGCAACGCCCCGCCCACTGCAGCGACGTCGCGTCGCAGGCCGCGCAGAGGTACGCACCTCCGTCGCGGGCGCGCGGGCGGGGGGACGTGACCATGGGGTGACCCTATTGGAGAGGTGTCACAAGACCGGGGATTGTGCGGGCTGACGACACTGCGGCCGTGGTGGCAGGCTCGGAGCATGGAGGCACCGACACAGGACGCACGGACCGGCTGGGCAGCCAGGGTCGGAGACCAGGATCTGCACCGCCGGCTCCTGGAAGAGCTCCCCTGCCTGCACCAGATCGCGCAGTGGCACGCCGGCCCACCCTCCGAACTGACGGGTTGGCTGCGCGTTGTCGCCTGGAACGTCCAGCGCGGCCGCCGACCGGCGCAGCTGGCGGACGTCCTGCACGCGTCGGGTGCTGCCGTGTGCCTTTTGTCCGAGCTCGACGACGGCATGGCCCGCACCGACAACGAGGACAGCGGCGACGCCATCGCGACCGACCTCTTGGCGGGCTACGCGTTCGGTGTCGAGTTCGTGGAGCTCGGCCTGGGTGACGAGGCGGAGCAGCGGGACGCGGTGGGCCGGGTCAACGAGCGGGGGCTCCACGGCAACGCCATCGTGTCGCCGGCGCACCTCGGCGGCCCCGTTGTCGTGCGGCTCCCCGGTTCGGGCGCCGGGTGGTTCGCCGCCGACTCGTCCCAGCCCCGTGTGGGCAGCCGCATCGCGGTGCTGGCCACCGTCACCCTCGACGGCGTCCCGGTCGAACTGGCATCGGCCCACTTGGAGAACCGCACCGACGCCGGGCACCGGGCCGACCAGATGGAGGTGCTCCTGCAGGCGCTCGACGAGCGGAGTGACGGCGGTCCCGCCATTGTGGGCGGCGACTTCAACACGCTGGGTGTCTCCTATGCCGATCTGCTCGACAGGGCCCTGGTACGGCGCCGACGCCGAGAAGAGCCCACCCGCTTCACGTGGCCGGTGGCACATGAGCCCCTCTTCGAGGTGGCACGGGCACACGGATTCGAGTGGACCGACGCCAACGTCGCCGCGCCCACCACCGAGCACGACGCCGGAGGGTTGCCCGACCACGTGCCACTGAAGCTGGACTGGATCCTCGTGCGCGGGTTGGTGGCCAGGCGCCCGGCCGTGATCCCGGGCCATGGCCTGTCGGACCATCACGCCGTCTCGGTCGGCGTACGACTCCCGTCGCCATGACCGTGACGATCCGTCCGGCACGCCCCGACGACGCTGCGGGCGTCCTCGCCGTCGTGGAGGACGCGTTCTCCTACGGGGGGCGCGCGACGCGGGCGAGGAGCTCGCCATCGTCCGCGGCACCTGGTCCGCGCGAAAGGACCGCCCGCTGGTCGAGCTCGTCGCCGACGAGGACGGCACGGTCGTGGGCCACCTGCAGGCGGCACCTGGCCGCCTCGACGGGGACCCCTCACCGGTGGCCGGCGTGGCACCTGTGTGTGTCGGCGCGGCGCACCAGGGACACGGTGTGGGCAGTGCCCTCATGGACGCGCTCATCGGCGCGGCCGCAGGCCAGCAGTGGCCCCTGCTGGTGCTCCTCGGCGATCCCGCCTACTACGAGCGGTTCGGCTTCGGGCCCGCCGCCGTTCTCGGGCTCAGCTATCCGCCGGTCGGGGCAGCCAACCCGCACTTCCAGGCGCGAAAACTCCCCGGCTACGCCGAGGCGTTGCGCGGGGAGTTCAGCTACTGCTGGGAGTGACTATTCGGCGTCGGCTCCGGCGCCGGCCAGCTCGAGCGGTGGGGGCTGAATGCCCTCGATCGCCGTGAAGCTGAGCTGCGCGTCCTCGCCGTCGATCGGCGACTCCTCGACGTCGACGACGATGGTCTCGCCGACGCGGAATTCCTTCCAGAGGATGCGCTCGGACAGCGGGTCCTCGACCAGCTGCTGGATGGCCCGGCGGAGCGGCCGTGCTCCCAGCTGGGGGTCGTAGCCCTTCTCCGCCAGGTGCGCTCGGGCAGCCGGCGTCAGCTCGAGGCCGATGCCCTGCTCCGAAAGCTGCTTGACGGTGCGTGCCATGAGGAGATCGACGATCTCGGTCACCTCGGCCCGCGAGAGCTCGTGGAAGACGATCACCTCGTCAATGCGGTTGAGGAACTCGGGACGGAAGTGCGCCTTGAGCGCCTCGTCCACCTTGGCCTTCATCCGCTCGTAGGTCACAGCCTCCGACGTCTTGGCAAAGCCGATGTTGGCCTTGCGCAGATCGGCCGTCCCGAGGTTCGACGTCATGATCAGCACGGTGTTCTTGAAGTCGACGGAACGACCCTGCGCATCGGTGAGACGTCCGTCCTCGAGGATCTGCAGCAGCGTGTTGAACACGTCGGGGTGGGCCTTCTCGACCTCGTCGAAGAGCACGACGGAGAACGGCTTGCGCCGCACGGCCTCGGTCAGCTGGCCACCCTCTTCGTACCCGACGTAGCCGGGAGGCGAGCCGACCAGCCGGCTGACCGTGTGCTTCTCCATGTACTCGGACATGTCGAGCTGAATCGAGCGCGTCCTCGTCGTCGAAGAGGAACTCCGCCAGGGTCTTGGCCAGCTCGGTCTTCCCGACGCCTGTCGGCCCGAGGAAGATGAACGACCCGCTGGGCCGCTTGGGGTCCTTGAGGCCGGCACGGGTGCGGCGGATGGCACGAGAGAGCGCCTTCAGCGCCTCCTCCTGGCCGATCACACGCTTGTGCAGCTCGTCCTCCATGCGCAAGAGCTTCGCCGTCTCCTCCTCGGTGAGGCGGTAGACGGGGATGCCGGTCCAGGCGGCCAGCACCTCGGCGATGACCTCTTCGTCGACGACGTCGAACAGGTCGACACCCTCGGCGCGCAGCTCGGCTTCCTGGCTCTCCTTACGGTCCAGACGCTCCTTCTCCTGCTCGGCCAGCTTCTTGGCCTGCTCGAAGGCGCCCTTCTCGATGGCGGCTTCCTTGTCGGCCCGCAGGCGCGCGATCTCCTCGTCGAGTTTCTTGGCGTCCGGCGGGGTGCTCATGCGCCGGATGCGCAGGCGGCTGCCCGCCTCGTCGATGAGGTCGATGGCCTTGTCCGGCAGGTAGCGGTCGGCCAGGTAGCGGTCGGCCAGGTTGGCCGCGGCCACGAGGGCCTGGTCGGTGATGCTCACCGCGTGGTGGGACTCGTAGCGGTCGCGCAGGCCCTTGAGGATGTCGATCGTCAGCGCCACCGTCGGCTGGTCGACCTTGACCGGCTGGAAGCGTCGCTCGAGCGCAGCGTCCTTCTCCAGGTGCTTGCGGTACTCGTCGATGGTGGTGGCACCGACGGTCTGCAGCTCGCCGCGCGCCAGCATGGGCTTGAGGATGGAGGCGGCGTCAATGGCGCCTTCGGCCGCACCCGCACCGACGAGGGTGTGGATCTCGTCGATGAAGAGGACGATGTCGCCCCGTGTCCGGATCTCCTTGAGGACCTTCTTCAAACGCTCCTCGAAGTCACCGCGGTAGCGACTCCCCGCCACGAGGGCACCGAGGTCGAGCGTGTAGAGCTGCTTGCCCGTCAGCGTCTCGGGCACCTCGTTGGACACGATGCGCTGGGCCAGGCCCTCGACGATGGCGGTCTTGCCGACGCCGGGCTCCCCGATCAGGACCGGGTTGTTCTTGGTACGGCGCGACAGGACCTGCATCACGCGTTCGATCTCTTTTGCACGTCCGATGACCGGGTCGAGCTTGCCTTCACGGGCGAGCTGGGTCAGGTTGCGGCCGAACTGGTCGAGGACCGGCGAGCCCGACGGGCTGTCGCCCGAGCTCGAGCCCTGGCTGGCGCCCACGGACTCCTTGCCCTGGTTGCCCGACATCAGCTGGATGACCTGCTGGCGCACACGGCCGAGGTCGGCCCCGAGACTCACCAACACCGTGGCCGCCACGCCCTCGCCCTCGCGCACGAGGCCGAGAAGCATGTGCTCGGTGCCGATATAGCTGTGCCCGAGCTGCAACGCCTCGCGCAACGACAGCTCCAGCACCTTCTTGGCGCGCGGCGTGAACGGCGGCGAGCCGCTCGGCGCGGTGCCGGCCATCCCGATCGTCTCTTCCACCTTCTCGCGCACGGCCTCCAGGGAGATCCCCAGGGACTCGAGGGCCTTGGCAGCGACGCCCTCTCCCTCGTGGATCAACCCGAGGAGAATGTGCTCGGTGCCGATGAAGCTGTGATTGAGCAGGCGCGCTTCCTCTTGCGCCAGCACCAACACCCTCCGGGCCCGGTCGGTGAAACGTTCGAACACCCTGACCGCCTCTCCTTGTTCCTCTTGTTGCTTCTCGGTCCAGTGTACCTGTGGCCTTAGTCCACCACGCCGCAGCCGTGGCTTCCCGCATCCGGGAGGAAAACACCTGCCGGATGCGATGTCCTGTGTCCCTTCTACCTGGTAGTTGTCGGCATTCGGCACCCGTGCCCTAACGTTTGGTCTAGTGAACCCGACAGAGGCCCTCGGCCTGCCCGGCGTGCAAGAGGGACTGGGGCGTCTCGAGCCCCTGCTCACCGCCTCTGTCGTGACCGGGGACGGCTTCCTCGACGAGGTCACGACCCACCTGATCGCCGCCGGGGGCAAGCGGCTGCGACCCCTGCTCGCCCTGGCCACGGCCACCGGCGGGAATCGTGATGCGACCGATGACGACCTGATGGGCGGGGTAGCGGTGGAGCTGGTCCACCTGGCCTCCCTCTACCACGACGATGTGATTGACGAGGCAACCATCCGGCGCAACGTCGAGAGCGTCAACAGCCGTTTCGGGAACCTGGTGGCCATCGTGGCCGGAGACTTCCTGCTGGCCCGGAGCGCCGCCATCGCCGCCGGCCTCGGGGTCGACATCGCCGAACTGCTGGCCGACACGCTGGGCCGGCTGTGTCAGGGCCAGGTGACCGAGGTGCGCTCGGCCTTCCAAATCAACCGCAGCCGCGAGGACTACTTCGCGTCCATCAGCGGCAAGACGGCGGCGCTCACCTCCACCTCGTGTCGCATCGGCGCGCTGACCGGTGGGCTCCCGGCCGCCGAGGTCGACGCCTGCGCGGAGTTCGGGCGCTGCTTCGGCATGGTCTTCCAGATCCGCGACGACATCCTCGACATCACCGCCACCGACGGCCAGCTGCAGAAGCCGGCGGGACAGGACCTGGCCGAGGGCATCTACACGCTGCCGGCCCTGGTGGCGCTGGCCGACCCCGACGCGGGACCCGATCTGCAGGCACTGCTCGGCCTGCCCCTGGCCCAACCCGAACGCGACAAGGCCCGCGCCATCGTGATGGCATCGAACGGGATCGCCGAAGCCGTGGATGTGGCCCGCCACTACGTCGAAGACGCCCAGGAGGCCACCGCCGGCATCAGCCGGCCCGAGCTGCGGGCGGGACTCTCCCGGCTGGTGGCCGAGCTGATGAGCGATCTGCCGACTGACCCGGACTGACGCCGACTGACGCGGCTCTATCCGGCGGACGGCGTGCCGGAAGTCCCGCACTTCGCCTCGGCCTTGGCCAGACGCGCGTGCAACTTCTTCTCATGGTTCTGCACCCGGGTGATGCGCTTGGCGAGGGAGTGGGCCAGCTTGGTCTTGCCCGCCGTCTTGGCCTTGGCCTCGCGGGCCTCCGTCTTGGGCAGGAGCGCCAGCACCTTGCTCTCGTAGGTGTGCACCTTGGTCTCCAACTTCGGCAGACCCGAGCACCGTGACGCCGTCGGACTCGTCACCGCGCCGCCGCTGCCCCCGGTCGAGGTCGCGGTGGCCGCGCCGGCCGCGCCGGCCAGGCCGAGGGTCAGCGCCCCGGCCAACGTGGCCCCTGCGATGAGCTTGCGTAGCATGGGTCCTCCCTGGGACGACGGTCACGGTGCGACGTGCTGCCCGTGGCGGCTCCACGCATTCTGCACGGCAGAGGTGAACAACCCGTGATGAACGGAAGAACAAATCCTGGCGGTCCGCGCCGGAATTGGCCCGGAATTGCGAGGCGGCCACCGCCGGATCGCTCCGACGGTGGCCGCTCACTTCAGGCTGACCGCTGCAAATCAGCTGGTGGCGCTGGTGCTCGCGCTCGTCCCACTGGTGCTGCAGGCGGTCTGGGCCTTGGCGAGCCGCGCGTTCACCGTGGTCTCACGGTTCTGGACCCTGGTGATCCGCTCGGCGATGGCGTCGGCGCGCTTCGTCTTGCCCGCTGCCTTGGCCTTGGCCTCCCGGGCTTCCGCCTTGGGCACCCACGTCGAGACCTTGGCCTCGACCTTCTGGACCTTGGCCTGCACGGCCGGGAGCTTGGCGCACCGAGCGGACAGGTTGG
Organism: uncultured Acidimicrobiaceae bacterium; assembly: GCA_963741995.1. Taxonomy (GTDB): domain Bacteria; phylum Actinomycetota; class Acidimicrobiia; order Acidimicrobiales; family RAAP-2; genus Bog-473. The sequence continues at coordinate 298,580 of CAVUKI010000003.1, read as the reverse complement.
CGCCCGTCGAGGCGGTGGTCGGGGTCGACGCACCGGCGATGCCGGCCGCGCCGAAGGTCAGGGCACCTGCAACTGCCGCCCCTGCGATGATCGTGCGAAACATGGTGTCCTCCTTGGACGTCAAGTGCGCTCTGCGCCCTCCGCCGCCACCCGGCGGCACACCCCACACTGAGTGCGAGATGTGAGGGAACCGTGAGCAAGGTTTGAGGGAAGAACCCGCAACATAAGGAGAGGGAAAGAAAACCGGCTCAAAACCGGCCGAAAATCGGCCGGTGTGGCGCGTTTCAGCCCCGATCGGGGCGCAGGGTGGGGAACGCGATGACCTCGCGTATGTTGGCCACGTCGCCGAGCAACATCAGCAGGCGGTCCACGCCGAGCCCGAAGCCCGATGTCGGGGGCAACCCGTACTCGAGCGCGCGGAGATAGTCCTCGTCCACCACCGCGGACTCCTCGTCGTCACCGGCCCGGGCCTTCGCCGCCTGCTCCTCGAAGCGCGCCCGTTGATCGTCGGGGTCGATGAGCTCGGTGAACCCGTTGCCCAGCTCGCGGCCCGCCACCACGGGCTCGTAGCGCTCGACGAGCTCGGGCCCGTCGCGGTGGCGCCGCGCCAACGGGGACACCTCGGCGGGGTAATCGGTCACGAAGACCGGGCCCCACAACTCGGCCTCGGTCGTCTTTTCGTAGATCTCGAGAAGGATCTTGCCCGGTCCCCACCCGGCGTCGACCTCGATGCCGACCTCGGCCGCCACCTTGGCCAATTCCTCGCGGGGCGAGCGCACGTCGAGGGTGAAGTCTGTGGCCTCCGCAATGAGCTCGCTCATGGTGGCGCGCCGCCACGGCGTCGTCAGGTCGAGGTCGCGACCCCCGTAGGTGAGCTTCGTGGTCCCCAGCACATCGAGCGCCAGCCCGGCCACCAGCTCCTCGAAGACGACCATGGTGTCGTTGTAATCGGCGTAAGCCTGGTAGAGCTCGAGCGTCGTGAACTCGGGGTTGTGGCGCGGCGAGATGCCCTCGTTGCGGAAGCTGCGGCCGATCTCGAACACCTTGTCGAAGCCGCCGACCACGAGCCGCTTGAGGTAGAGCTCGGGCGCGACGCGCAGGTAGAAGTCGGTATCGAACGTGTTGTGGTGCGTGACGAAGGGGCGCGCCGTGGCGCCCCCCGCGATGGGGTGCAGCAGCGGCGTCTCGACCTCGACGAAACCCTGCTCCCACAAGCGCCGGCGCATGTGACGCACGACGTCGCTGCGCATCTGCAACAGCTGGCGCGAGCGCTCGTTGGCCCAGAGATCGACCTCGCGCTGGCGGTAGCGCGTCTCGACATCGCTGACGCCGTGCCACTTGTCGCCGAAGCTGCGCCGCGCCTGGGCCAGGAGCGTCCACTCCTTGACCAGTACCGACAGCTCACCGCGTCGGGTCCGCACGACCTCGCCCGTCGCGCCGATCCAGTCACCGAGATTCAACCGCGCGAACGTGTCGAAGCGCTCCGTCACCGCGGCGCGGGCGAAGCAATTGGAGCGCGCCCGACGCGTCACGCAACTCGCCGAAGGCCGCCTTCCCCTGATTGCGCAGCAGCATGACGCGGCCGGCCACCCCGACGGTGACGCCGGACTCCTCGCCGGGGGCGAGCGACGACCAGGCCTCGACGACGTCCGCCGTGCTGTGCGTGCGGTCGAAGCGGTAGGGGATCTCCGGCGCGGGCTCGCCGACCGACGGCCCGCCGACCGACGGCCCGCCGACCGCCGGCCCCTCTGCGGACGGCACGCTCATGAAGGGACGTTGCGCTCGTACACGATGCGCAGGCCGTGCAGGGTCAACCAGGGCTCCACGTGTTCAATGGTGTCCGAATACGGCGCGATGAGCGAACTGAAGCCTCCGGTGGCCACCACCGTCGCCGGGCCGAGCTCCTCCATGAACCGCCGGGCCAGCGAGTCGACCAGGCCGGAGAAGCCGTAGAGCGTCCCCGACTCGATCGACTCCACGGTGGAGCGGCCGATGACGCTGCGCGGCTCGACCAGCTCCACCCGCCGCAGGGCGGCGGCCGACTGGTAGAGCGCGTCGAGGCTCACACCGACCCCGGGCGTGATCGCGCCACCCATGTACTCGCCGTTGGCGCTGATGGCCTCCACCGTCGTGGCGGTGCCCATGTCGATCACCACGCACGGACCGCCGTAGAGGTCGTAGGCCCCGACGGCATCAGCGATGCGGTCGGCGCCGACCTCCTTCGGGTTGTCGTACAGGATGGGCATCCCGCTCTTGGTCCCGGGGCCGAGCACGACGCTGGGCAGGTCGGAGAACCAGCGGGACGCCATTTGACGCAGCTCCGTCGTGACGTGGGGCACCGAGGAGCAGACGGCGATACCCGAGACCGACGTGGAGATGTCGAGGCCCTCCAGGTCCAGCAGCTGGGTAAGGAGGACCGCGTGCTCGTCTGGCGTGCGGCTGGAACTGGTGGACAGGCGCCAGTGGTGGGTGAGCCCGCGCGGCGCCGTCGGATCGTGTTCGGTCCCGATGCCGACGCCGATGCTCTCCTCGGGCTCCGGGGCGGCGCCGTCCGCGTCCGGCGCGTAGAGGCCGATCACCGTCTCGGTGTTCCCGACGTCAATGACCAGGAGCACGATTCAACGCCCTCCGGTCTGCAGGTCGGCCCCGGCCGTGGTCCAGAGCAGGTCGAGGCCGAGATCGAGCACCGGGGCCGAGTGGGTCAGCGCGCCGACCGAAATCCGGTCCGGTCCGGCGGCGGCGTAGGCGCCGATGGTGGCCAGCGTCACGTTCCCGGACACTTCGGTCAGGATGGCCCCGGGCGCGTCCAGGTGCGCAACCGCGATCGCCTCGACGACCGTGCCCGGATCCATGTTGTCGAGCAGTACGGCGTCCGCGCCCGCCCGGGCGGCCTGCGCCACGTGCTCGAGGGCGTCGCACTCGATCTCGACCATGCGCCCCGGCCACAAGGCGCGGGCCCGGTGCACCGCGTCGGCGATGCTCGTCCCGGCCAAATGGTTGTCCTTGACCAGGATGGCGTCGGACAGCCCGGCGCGATGGTTGGTGCCACCGCCGGCCCGCACGGCCGCCTTCTCGAGCACGCGCAGGCCCGGCGTCGTCTTGCGGGTGTCGAGGACGGCGACCGACGGGTTGCTCTCGTGCGCCGCTGCGACGAACTGCGCGGTCAGGGTGGCCACACCGGACAGGCGCCCGAGGAAGTTCAGCGCGGTGCGCTCCGCGGTGAGGATCGGTCGCAGAGGACCGGCCAGCTCCAGCAGGGTGTCGCCGGCCGCCACCTCGTCCCCGTCGGCTGCACGCCACCGCAGGTCGATCTCGGGGTCGAGGCGCCGGAACGTCTCGGTGGCGCAGGCACAGCCCGCCAGCACCCCGGGCCGCCGGGCGCGCAGCGCGAATTGGGCCCGCACGTCGTCGGGCACCAGCGCCGACGTGAGGTCCCCCTCGGGGCCCAGATCTTCGGCGAGGGCGCGGTCGACGGCATCGCGCACGGCCTGTGCGTACGCGTCCGCATCGTGCTCACCCACCGTGTCGCCCCCGGTCGCGCCCGACGTCGCCGCGGTGCACCAGGCGCCGCCGCCACGACGCCACGACGTCGGGGTACTCGCTGCGCGCGTGGGCGCCCCTGCTCTCGGTCCGGGCCAGCGCGGACGTCAGCAGCGCGTCCGCCAGGCGGAGCAGGTTCACCAGCTCTCCGGCGGCCACGGAGGCGGAGGCGTCCCCGAGCACGGCGCTCGCCTCCTCCACCACGGCGCGGGCCCCGGCCAGCGACTCGGCGCTGCGCACGACGCCGGCACCGCGCGTCATGGCCCGCTGCACGGTGTCGCGCAACTTCGTCACGTCAACGCCCGGCCACCGGTCGGAGTCCGGCGGCTCCGGCGTGGCGGGCTGCTCCACAAAAGTGCACCCGATGCCGTCAATCGGCTCGTCGCCCAGCACGGCGCGCAGCGCGCCGCTCGGCTCCGGGCTGCGCGCGCCCGACGGGATGCGCTCGGCCAGACGGGCACCGAACACCATGCCCTCGAGCAGCGAATTGGAGGCCAGCCGATTGGCCCCGTGCACTCCGGTGCACGCCACCTCGCCCACCGCCCAGAGCCCGGGCAGCGCGGTGGCGCCCCACAGGTCGGTCACCACACCGCCCGACAGGTGGTGTGCCGCCGGCGCGATCGGCAACCAGTCGCGCTGGGGATCGAGGCCGATGGACGAGAGCGATGCCGCAATGGTGGGAAAGCGCGACGAGAAGCGCTCGAGCCCCGTGGCGTCCAGCCACAGGTGATCGACGCCCTGCTCGGTCATGCGGGCGGCCATGGCCCGGCTCACCACGTCGCGAGGCGCCAGCTCGTCGACGAAGCGCTCGCCGTCCCGGTCGCGCAGGAGCGCGCCGTGACCGCGCAGCGCCTCGGAGAGCAGGGGGCGGGGCATGGCCGGGTGGTGCAGCGCGGTGGGGTGGAACTGCACGAACTCCACGTCGGCCGTCGGGACGCCGGCGCGCAGTGCCATGGCCACGCCGTCGCCGGTGGACTCGGCCGGGTTGGTGGTGACCGAGAAGAGCTGCCCGGCACCGCCGGTGGCCAGCACGACGTGGTCGGCCCGTACCGCGATCGGCCGGGCGCCGCCGCCGGGGGGCAAGGCCAGCACGCCGGTGCAACGGCCACCTTCGACCAGGAGATCGAGGGCGAACCAACCCTCGAGCACGGCGCTGGCCGAGCGATAGGTGGCATCGACGAGCGCGCGCTCCACCTCGGCGCCGGTGGCGGCACCGCCGGCGTGCACCACGCGGGGCCGGGAGTGGCCTCCTTCGCGGGCCAGCGCCAGCAAGCCGGTGGCCTCGCGGTCGAACTCGACCCCCAGGGCGATCAACTCGTGCACGCGGCCCGGGCCCTCGTCGACGAGGATGCGCACCGCCTCCTCGTCGCACAGCCCGGCCCCGGCCGCCAGCGTGTCGGCGAGGTGCAGGTCGGTCGAGTCCTCGTCGGCGCCGAGCACCGCGGCGACGCCGCCCTGGGCCCAGCGCGTCGCCGACTGGGACAGCGCGCCCTTGGTCAGCACGCCGAGGGCGAGCGACGGCGAGGGCCCTCCCGGGCCGGCCAGCCGCACCGCGGCCGACAAGCCGGCGACGCCACTTCCCAGGACCAGGACGTCGAAGGGTCCGGGCCGGGCCCCGGTGGTCACGCCGGTTCGGTCAGCGCGAGCTCGGCATCGAGGCGGGCGGACGCCTCGTCCATCACCCGGTTGCGCCCGTCAACGTGCACGACGCGGGGCGCGTGACCCTCGAGCTCGGCCCGCTCGTAGTCGGCGTAGGTGATGATGATGACCTTGTCGCCGGGCGCCACCAGACGCGCCGCCGCCCCGTTGAGGCAGATCTGGCCGCGCTCTCCCTCGATGGCGTAGGTCTCGAAGCGTGCGCCGTTTTCGATATCGAGAACGGTCACCTGCTCATAGGGGAGGATGTCCGCCAGCGCCAGCAGTTCGGTGTCGATGGACACCGAGCCGACGTAGTGCAGGTTGGCCCCCGTGACGGTGGCGCGGTGGATCTTGGACTTCATCATGCGGCGGCGCATCGGCTCACCCGATCCTTTCGAGTTGGCGCACCTGCTCGGCGGCGCCGGGTGCGGTGCGGACATCGTGTGCTCCCGCGAGCGTGTCGCTGTTGTCGATCAGCCGGACGGGGCCCACTTGGGCGGCGATCAGCAGTCGGAGCGACCCACGGTCGCCGTCGACGACCGTGGCGACCTCTTGGAGCGTGTCGGCATCGACCAGCACGGCATAGTCGAGCGCGACCAGCGGCTCGGCGACAACGACGGCGCGCATGGCCCGGGTCACGGCGGCGCCTGAGCGCTCGCCACCGGCCAGCGCGGCATGGCCGGCGGCCAGCGCACGCGACAGCACGAGCGCGGCCTGACGCTCGGCCGGCGAGAGCCGGACATTGCGGCTGGACAGGGCCAGGCCGTCGTCCTCGCGCACGATGGGGCAGCCGACCACATCGACCGGCAGCGACAGCTCGCGCGCCATGCGCCGCACGACGGCCAGCTGCTGGAAGTCCTTCAGGCCGAAATAGGCCCGGCAGGGTCCCGCCATGGTGAACAGCTTCGCCACCACCGTGGCCACGCCGTCGAAGTGTCCGGGCCGGGACTCGCCTTCCCAGGCGTCGCTGACGCCGCGCACCGAGACCGTCGTCGACGGGGGGGCGGGCCACGACGGGTACATCTCGTCCACGCTCGGGACGAAGACGACGTCGGCACCCGACGCCTCGCACACCACCAGGTCGCGTTCGAGGGTCCGCGGGTAGCGCGCAATGTCCTCGGGGTCACCGAACTGGAGCGGGTTCACGAAGATGCTGACGGCCACCACGTCGCATTCGGCGCGGGCCCGGTTCATGAGCGACGTGTGCCCACAATGCAGCGCGCCCATGGTGGGCACCAGCCCGACCACCCCGCCGGCGGCTCGCGCCCGGTCCAGGACGGCGCGACAGGCGGCGACGGACGTCACGACCTCCACCGTGCCGCCCCTACACCGCTGCCGGTTCGGCCGGCGCAGCGGTGGCCGTGGCGTCGTGGTGAGCCAGCCGGGTGGCCAGGGCCGCGCCGGCCTGGTAGCCGGGGCGCTCGGACTCGGGCAGGGCATCGAGGTGGCGGCTCAGCGTGGCCCAGTCCCCGCGGCGGGCAGGGCCGGTGAGGGCAGGGCCGGCCCCCAGTGCCGCCACGTCGTCCACGGCGGCCCGGGTCAGCGGGAGGAAGGACTCGAGGTCCAGCCCGACCGACGCGGCGACCCGCTCGACCTGTCCCAGGAGCGCCACCACGTGGTTGGCCGCGATGCAGGCGGCGGCGTGATAGGCCGCCCGGTCACCGTCGGCGACCTCGACCATGCGGCCGCCGAGGCTGATCACCACCTCCCGGGCCAGCGGCGCCCCCGCCACGGCGAAGGTGACGCCCGAGCCGAGCCGGGCGGCGCCGACCTCGCCGTTGGGCAGTGGCACCAGCGGGTGCACGGCGGCCCGGAGCGTGTGCGGCGCCAGGGCGTCGAGCCCGAGCGACCCCGACAGGTGGGCCACCGTGGTGCCGGGCGAGGGCACGACCCTGGCCGCGACCTCGGCCACGGCATCGTCGGGGGTGGCGATGACCAACAGGTCGACGCCGCCCGCGGCGCGCGCCAACTCGTCGTGGCGCCCGAGGAAACCGGCGAACTCCCAGCCGCGCGCCGACAATGCAGCGGCCAAGGAGGTGCCGGCCCGACCGGGACCGATGATCCGGATGGAGTGCATCTGACCTCCTTCGGCGTTCCAGCCCCTCGCGGGTGCCGTTCGCCTACAGACGATCGAAGATAACGACGGCTACAGACTACCCACAGGGGAGACCATCCCACCAGCGGCTCTGAGCTGGTCTGATGTCACGAGGTCGGGCGCCAGGTCCGCCAGCGGCCGCACCACGAAGCGCCGCTCCCACAGACGGGGGTGGGGGACGGTCAGGTCTTCCTCGGCCAGCTGCCACCCCTCGACCCAGAGGATATCGGCGTCGAGGGTCCGCGGGCCCCAGCGGATGGTGCGCACCCGCCCGGCCGCCGTCTCCAGGGCGCGGCAGCGCTCGAGCAGCGCTCGGGGCGTGTCGAACGTCGACAGCTCCACCACCAGGTTGAGATAGGGGCCCTGCCCGTCGGGACCACCCACGGGCTCGCTCTCGTAGAGCGGTGAGACGCCGACGACGTCGCCCGGCCCCTGGAGCCCTTCCACCGCCCGGCGCAGGAACGTCCGCCGGTCCCCCAGGTTGGATCCCAGCCCGATGAAGGCACGCCACGGGGGCGGTGCCGACGCCGCCATCAGCGGGCGCGCCGCACCCTGACCCCGGTCGATGCCACGTCGAGGGCCAGCGGTGGCCGGAGCTTGCGCACCGTCACCTCGACCGCCTCGAGGCGCGGGTCGACGATCAGCAGCGCGCTGGCCAGGCGCCCACCGAGGGCCTCGAGCAGCCGATAGGAGCGGCCTCCCACCACATCGGCCGCGGTCCGGGCCAGCGCGCCGTAGTCCACTGTGTCCGCCAGGTCGTCGCTCTGCTGCGCCGCCTCCATGTCGACCCAGGCCACGATGTCCACCGAGAACGGCTGGGCCCGGTCGCGCTCCTCGGGCAGGACGCCGTGGGTCCCCGTCACCCGGAGGTCACGGATCTCGATCCGGTCGCTCACTGCAGTCGACCGCGCGACGGCATGCCCTCCAGCTCGGACAGCAGCTCGCGGCCGGGCTCGCCCATGGCGTGCCCCACGACCTGCTCCACCAGCGCCACCGCCTGCGGTTGGTTGCCGATCCGCTCCGACCAGACCAGGTACCCGGCCAGCACGCCCATGACGCGGTCGCCGAGCTCGTCCTGGTGGACCAGGATGCGCAGCCCGGCCGCCAGGGAATCGTCGATGTCCCGGTAGCACGGGCCCAGCACGGGCCGTGGGTCCCCCGTGCGCTCGAGTGGGTAGTGGGCCCAGGCCAGACCCTCCTCGTCGTACGCCGCCAGGTTGTGGGGGGACGGCAGGAGCGAGACGACCCGGCCGAACCCCTGGACGCGCAACCAGATGATCTCCTCCTGGCGGCGCACCCGGCGGTGGTTGACGGAGAACCCGCCCGGCCGCTCACTGACAGCCAGGTGATCGGTGATCACCCAGGTGAAGTTGCGCGGCGGAATACCTGCGGCCCACTTGCCCTTCATGCGGCAGGACCATACAGCCGCGTCATCTGCACCGTCGCCGTCACGTCGTGGACCCGCACCATGCCCACGCCCGCCACCAGGGCTGCGGCCTCCGTGGCCAGCGATCCCTCGACCCGGGCGGCCACGGGTGCCGGCTCCTCCGACCCGGGGGCCGCCGCCAGGACCCCGAGGAAGCGCTTGCGGCTGGTCCCGACCAGGACCCCGGCGCACCCGGCGCCGGCGGCGGCTTCGACCAGGTCCCCGAGGTGACGCAACAGCGACAGGTTGTGGGCCGGCGTCTTCCCGAACCCGATGCCCGGATCGACCCAGATCTCGCGCACGCCGGCTTGTCGCGCCCGGCCGACCCGCTCCAGTAGGAACGAGCAGACCTCGTGGGCGACATCCGCATACTGCGGGCTCTCCTGCATGGTGCGCGGCTGCCCCCGCATGTGCATGGCCACCCACCCGGCGCCGGCGGCGGCGGCCACCTCGAACAGGGAGGCGGAGATGTCGTTCACGAGGCTCGCACCCGCCGCCAGCGCGGCGATGGCCACGTCGGGCTTGACCGTGTCGACCGACACCCGGACCCCGCGTCCGTCGCGGGTCGCCGCGGCGACCAGAGCCTCGACGACTGGGACGACCCGCCCCAGTTCGACCTCGACCGGCACCGGCTCGGCACCGGGCCGGGACGACTCCCCGCCCACGTCGATCAGATCCGCTCCGGCGGCCATCATGTCGAGCCCCCGGGCCACGGCCGCGTCCGCGGTGGCGTAGAGGCCGCCGTCGGAGAAGGAGTCGGGCGTGACGTTGAGCACGCCCATCACCAGGGGCCGGCGTGCGCCCTGTCCCACCGGCTCAGTGGCCCCGGATGAACTGCATGGCCTCGGCCCGGGTGGCGACGTCGGACCGGAAGAGCCCGCGCACTGACGAGGTGACGGTCACCGTGCCGGGCTTCTTGACGCCGCGCATCGACATGCAGAGGTGCTCGGCCTCAATGACGACGAGCACGCCGCGGGGCGAGAGGACCGAGGCGATGGCGTCGGCGATCTGTGTGGTCATGCGCTCCTGCACCTGCAGCCGCCGCGCAAAGCCGTCGACGAGGCGCGCCAGTTTCGACAGGCCCGTGATGCGGCCGTCCTCGGCCGGGATGTAGGCGACATGCGCCTTGCCGAGGAAGGGAACCAGGTGATGCTCACAGAGCGACGCGAACGGAATGTCGCGCACCATCACCATCTCGTCATGCTCCGCCGCGAAGGTGACCTCCAGATGGCGGGCGGGGTCGTCGTGCAACCCGGAGAAGAGCTCCTCGTACATGGAGGCCACCCTCTCGGGCGTCGCCACCAACCCGTCCCGTTCCGGGTCCTCTCCGATGGCGATGAGGATCTCGGACACCGCGGCCCGGACCCGTTCGACGTCGACGCTCACGTCTCTGCTCCCTTGTAGAGGTGAACCCCCCGCAGGTTCCGGTAGCGCTCGGCCACGTCGAGGCCGTAGCCCACCACGAACTCGGGCGGGATGGTGAAGCCGATGTAGCGCAGGTCGAGATCGACCCGTTGCTCGCCCTCCTTCACCAAGAGGGCGCAGATCTCCACGCTCTTGGGCTGGCGCGCCGTGAGGTAGCGCCTGAGGTAGTTCAACGTCAGGCCGCTGTCGATGATGTCCTCCACGACCAGCACGTGACGCCCTTCCAACTCCGAGTCGAGGTCCTTGACGATTCGCACCACGCCTGACGTCTTGGTGGCGCTGCCGTAAGAGGACACGGCCATGAAGTCGACGTCGACCGGCAGGGCGATGGCCCGACACAGGTCGCTCATGAAGAGCATGGCGCCCTTGAGGACCGCGACCAACAATGGTGGCTCATCGGCGTAGTCCTCGGTGATGTCGGCACCCAGCTCGGCCACCCGCGCCTCCAGGCGCTCCGCATCGACCAGCACGGGGCCCACATCGGCTGCAGCCCACGACGGGACGCCCGCTCCGGACTCGTCCAGGGTCACCGGCGTGACTCTACCGGAGCGTCGCGCCGGCTCGACCCGGAGGCGGCCACCGGTCCGGCGCACCCGCCGCCCTCCGGCCAGCTCCGTCCCTACCGCCGAGCCCGCGGCAACGGCCAGCGTGCGATCGACTTCGGCCAACGACGGCGGGTGCTCGGCATCACCGGACTGCCGCAACCAGTGCCGCAGGGCGCGCCGCGCCAGCGGCCGCGGGGCGTCGGCCACGGCCCGGGCGTCGGCGGGGTCGGGCAGCAGCTCGGTCGTGAGCGCGTCCAGCCAAGCGACCTCGTCACGCAACACACCGGCCTGCCGGGCGACGACGGGAACAGGGTCGCGACCGGCCACCTGCGCGCAGAGCGGGAGGAGCTCGTGGCGGATCCGGTTGCGGACGAACGCCGGATCGTCGTTGCTCTCGTCGCGCACCGGCGCCAGGCCGGTCGCGGCGCACAGCGCGTGGGTCTCTTGCCGGCGCAGTCCGAGGATCGGGTGCCGGGCGCCGGGCGCCATGCCCGCCAGGCCGTCGGCCCCCGCGCCCCGCAGGAGGTTCACGAGGATCGTCTCGGCCTGGTCATCCATGGTGTGCCCGGTGGCGACGTCCACTGGCAGCACGGCGAAGCGGGCCGCCCGGGCCCTGGCCTCGAGATTGGCCCCGGGTGCGACGGACACCCACTGGCGCTCGAACCGCGCGCCGAACCGCTCCGCCGCCGCCAGCACCACCTCGGCCTCGGCTTCGGAGCCGGCGCGCAAGCCGTGATCGACGTGGATCGCGGTGACGTCACAGCCGGCGGCAGTGGCCAGGACGAGAAGGGCGAGCGAGTCGGCGCCCCCGGAGACCGCACACGACAACGCTGCGCCCGCCGCCGGGAAGGCGCACCGGTTCAGAAGTTCGCGGATGAAGGAGGAGGGAAGAGCGGGGCCTTCCTCAGCCACCGGCGCGGGCCACCCAGGTCGCCGGGTCGCGGATTTCCTCCAGGGTCGGCAGCCACTCGGGGCCTTCCCACACCCGAGCCAGCAGGGCCGGCCCACCGTCCGCCTCCACCGACTCGACGAAACGCTCGCCCTCGGCGTACTGGCGCATCTTGGCGTCGAGGCCCAGCAACTTCGACATCAGCTTGGTCAACCCCCGCGCCTGGGTCCGTCGCTCGTGCAGGACCCGGGAAAAGTGGGCGGCGCCCGGGACCTCGGCGGCGCCCGCCCGGTCCATGGTCACGTCGCCGTGGCCCTCGAGCAGGCTCATCATCCCGGAGATCTTCGACAGGGCGAGCCGCTGATCGGGCGTGGCCAGCATGGCGACCACGCCGCCGTCGCGGGTGGGGTTGCGCCCGGCGCGCAGTTCGTCCGTGGCGCGGCGCACCAGCTCCGCCAGCCCGGCCGGGTCACCCGAGAGCGGCCCCAGCAGCTCGCTGACCAGTCCGACGAAGTGATCGCGCAGCCACGGCACCGCCGTGAACTGCAGGCGATGGGTCACCTCGTGCAACGCGAGCCACAGCCGGAACTCACTCGGCTCGAACCCGTACTGCGCCTCGACCGCGACGATGTTGGGGCCGACATAGGAGACCAGGTCCTGGTCCTCGGGCGCCTCGTCGTTGATCAAGAGGTCGTACTGGCCGAGCACACGTGTCGCCATGTAGGCGAGCATGAGGCCGAGCTGCGTCCCGGCGACGGCACGGCCGACCACGAGGGACGGTCCCCCGAGCTTGGCACCGCGCTTGCGCTGGAGCTCCAGCATGGCCGGACCCACCAGGCGCTCGACCGACCGCACGTTGGCCGAGGCCCAGCCGGCGCGATCGGTCACCTTGGCCCGAGCCGTCCCGTGCGCGGAGTGCAGGCCGGTGGCCTCGCTCACCAACGTCTCGGCCCGTGCCGTCAACTCGTCGAACTGCCCCTGCAGGTCGCGCGAGCGGTATGAGGCCGGCGCGGGCTTCAGGATGAGGGCGCCCGCCGCGACTCGCTGGGCCAGGGCCCAGTCCACCATGGCCGGACCGTCATCGACGGCTTCCGGGACGGCCGGCGAGAGCTCAGTGCTCGCCGTGGTGCTGCTTGCTTTCTTCGTCGATGGCGGCGGCCACGCGCGCGATGAGACTGTCGGGCACACGGTCCTTGCACCGGTTGGCGATGACCTTGCGCAACTCGGCTTCGAAGTCGGCCGCGCCGCCACAGGGCCCGCACCAGTCGAGGTGGACGCGGATTTCCGTGCGCCGCTCCTCCGTGAGCTCGCCGTCGAGATAGTGGTACAGCTCGTGGACAGCCTCCTGGCAATCGACCGACACGCCGAAGAGGCCGCTTGCGTCCACCGTTCCGCTGTCCTCGTCGCCCACGTTCTCGCTCATTCCATCGACCCTCCAGGCAGGCTACCGACAAGTCCGCGCGCTTCAGCCACATTGGCCAACGCCTTCTGGAGTGCCTTTCTTCCGCGGTGGATCCTGCTCATCACCGTTCCGATGGGAACATCGGTGATTTCGGAGATCTCCTTGTAGCTGAAGCCCTCCACGTCGGCCAGGAGCACCGCCATCCGAAACGCCTCGGGCAACGCCTCGAGTGCCGCCTTCACGTCCTCGTCGGTGAACCGCTCGAGCGCCTCGTCCTCGGCCGAGCGGCCCGGATCGCTGCCGCCCGAGCCGGCCAGGCGCTTGTAGAGGTAGAGGTCCTCGACGTCCTCGACGTCGGCCACTTCGGGACGCCGCTGGGCCGCCCGGTAGTTGTTGATGTAGGTGTTGGTGAGGATGCGGTAAAGCCAGGCCCGCAGGTTGGTGCCCTCGGTGAAGGAGCCGTAGGCGCGGTACGCCTTGAGGTAGGTCTCCTGCACCAGGTCCTCGGCGTCCGCCCGGTTGCGGGTCATCCGCAGTGCGGCCGAATAGAGCCCCGGCATGAATTCCATGGCGACGTCGGTGAAGGTCGCCTGATCTGCCATGGACCAACCCTACCCACCCGGGGATATCGTCTCCGCCGTGACCACAGCACCCGATGAGCTCGGGATCGACCTCATAAGCGGCGCGTTCTTCGGCCGGGAGCCCCACGACGCGTACGCCTGGATGCGGGCCAACGCCCCCGTCTACTACGACCAGCCCAATGACCTGTGGGCCGCGGCCAGCTACGCCGCCGTGAAGCAGGCATCCGTCGACACCGAGTCGTTCTCCAATGCCGGGGGCATCCGGCCCAAGTTCCCACCCCTGCCGATGATGATCGACTTCGACGCGCCCGAGCACGTGCGCCGCCGACGCCTCGTCTCGGAGGGCTTCACGCCCAAGCGGGTGCGGGCCATGGAGGACCGGCTGCGCCTGGTGTGCGACGCCCTCATCGACACCGTCTGCGAGGAAGGCAGTTGCGACTTCGTGCGGGACATCGCGGCGCCGCTGCCCATCATCATGATCGGCGACATGCTCGGCGTGGCCCCCGACGACCGCGACGACCTGTTGCGCTGGTCCGACGACATGCTCAAGGGCCAGGGCTCCCCCGACCCCGATGCCATGACCAACGCGATGCAGGCGTTCATTGAGTACTCCGAGTACATCCACCCCGTCTTCGAGGACCGCCGCGCCACCGGCAACAGCGAGGACCTGGTCGGCGTGCTCTGCCACGCCGAGATCGACGGGGACTCCCTCGACCACGCCTCGCTCGTCCACGAGACGCTCCTCATCCTGATCGGCGGCGACGAGACGACCCGGCACGTCATCAGCGGCGGTGTCGAGGAGCTCCTCGACCACCCGGACCAGGTGGCGATGCTGACGGCCGATCCCGGCCTGCTGCCGGGGGCGGTCGAGGAGATGCTGCGCTGGGTCACTCCGATCAAGAACATGGCCCGCGTGGCGACCCGTGACGTCGAGCTGGCCGGGGCCCAGATCAAGGCCGGACAGGAGCTGCTCCTCCTGTATCCGTCGGCCAATCGCGACGAGGCCGTCTTCGACGATGCGGACACCTTCGCCATCACGCGCAGCCCGAACCCGCACGTGGCGTTCGGCTTCGGTGCCCACTTCTGCCTGGGCAATCAGCTGGCGCGCCTGGAGCTCCGCGTCATGGTCGAGCGTGTGCTGGCCCGGCTCCCCGATCTGCACCTGACGGCCGAGCGCGGCGCCCTGGCCCGACGGGAGGCCAACTTCATCTCGGGGATCGAAGAGATGCCCGTGGCCTTCACGCCCAGCGCGCCGGTCGGCGTCGGGCCCGTGTGATGGCGGCCCCGAGCTCTTCCACCGGGATCGCCGGCTGGTCGGTCCTCGTCACCGGCGGCGGGAGCGGCATCGGGCTCGCCACGGCGGAGCGGTTCGCCGCTGACGGCGCCCACGTCACGATCTGCGGGCGTACCGAGCAGAAGCTTTTGGATGCCGCGAGCGCATCGCCGCAGCGGCGACCGCGGGCGCCACCGTCCGCTGCATGGTGGCGGACGTGACCGTCGAGGAGCAGGTCGCCGCCGCCGTGGCCGCCACCGCCGCTCTCACCGGTCGCATCGACGCCCTGTTCGCCTGCGCCGGCGGCTCCCTGCACTTGGGCTCCGTACTGACCGCAGACGTCGACGCGGTGCGCGCCACCATCGACCTCAACCTGACGGGCTCGGTGATCTGCGTGAAGCAGGGCGCGCTCGCCATGCAGGCGCAGGGCGGCCCCGGTTCGATCGTGTTGATGTCGTCGGGCGCCGGCCGCTTCCCCCATCCGCACCTCTGGGCCTACGGGGTGTCCAAGGCCGGGATCTGCTTCCTGGCCGAGACCGCGGCCGAGGAGCTCGGCCCGCTCGGCATCCGCGTCAACGCCGTGGCGCCCGGGATCATCGCCGACGAGCTGATGGCCTTCATCACCGCGGGCGGGCCGCTCCTCGACGACTACCTCGAACAGATGCCCCTCGGACGGGTCGGCACCGTGGAGGACGTCGCGGCTGCCGTGCGCTATCTCATTGGCCCCGAATCGTCATTCGTCACCGGGGAGACCCTCGGCGTCGACGGTGGCCATCACCTACGCCGAGGCGCCGACTACTCGCTGCTCTTCGGCGGCTAGCACGGCTTCGTCCCTGGCTGGTGTTCCTTGGGAACTGGTGTGCCGGGTCGCAGGTCTCCCGGCGGGTGGGTCTTTTTTGGACTGTAAACGAATCCGTTGAGAGTTCTGAGAGGCAGAGGGCGGAAACGACCCTCCGGACGACAGCCCCTTGCTTGCGTTATCCGAAATGATTACCGTTACCGTTATGAGATCGCATTTTGCCCGTCCCGTTTTGCTCGTCGCCGTCACTGCGACCGCCCTCGGCCTCGTGGTCGGAGCCGAGGCGGGCGCGGGCGCCTCGACCGGCAGCGGTGCTCCCAGCGTCGTGCACGTCGTGGCGGCCGAGAACTTCTGGGGCAACATCACCAGCCAGCTGGGCGGGCGGGACGTCAAGGTGACGTCGCTCATCACGAACCCCAACGCCGACCCCCACCTCTTCGAGACCGACGCGGCCGACGCCGCCACACTGGCCGAGGCGCAGGTCGTGATCGAAAACGGCGCCGGGTACGACACCTGGATGAGCTCGCTCCTGGGGGCGGACGGCGGGAGCCCGCGGGTCGTCAACGCAGCCACCGTGCTGCACATCACCGGGAGCGACCCCAACCCCCACCTCTGGTACGACATCCCCCGCGTGCCGACGGTGGCCGCTGCCATCACTGCCGCACTCGAAAAGGCGGCACCTCGGGACACCGCGACCTTCAGGACCAACCTCGCGACGTTCGACGCATCGTTGGCCCCGCTGAACGCGACGCTGGCCACCATCAAGGAGCACTTCCACAACGTGCCGGTCGCCTACACCGAGCGGGTTCCCGGCTACGCGCTGGCGGTGGCCGGTCTCGACGTCGTGACGCCACCCGGCTTCGCCCGGGCCGTCGAGGACGGCGTCGATCCGAGCCCGGCGGACACGCTGGCCATGCAGCGACTGCTCGACAACCACGACATCAACGTGCTGCTCTACAACGTGCAAACCGTCACACCGGTCACCGCGCAGATCCGTGCCTTGGCCCGCCAACACGGCATCCCCATCGTCGGCGTGTCCGAGACGATGCCCGCCGGCGCCGCCACCTACCAGCAGTGGCAGCAGTCCCAGCTGACCAAGCTGCTCCGCGCGCTCGAGTCGAGCCGCAACCCGTGACCGAGCCGCTCGTCGAGCTGCGGCACGCCGCCGTCCGCATGGGGTCGCGCGAACTGTGGTCGGAGCTCGAGCTCAGTGTCGCCGAGGGTGAGTTCCTGGCGGTGCTGGGCCCCAACGGTGTCGGCAAGACCACACTCCTCAAGGTTCTGCTCGGCCTCGTCCCGCTGTCGGCCGGCACGGTGCGCGTGAACGGCGCGGCGCCGCGGCTGGGCAACCACGAGCTCGGGTACGTGCCCCAGCAGCAGGCCTTCGACCGCTCCCTGCCCATCCGCGGCCGCGACCTCGTCCGCTTCGGCATCGACGGCCACCACTGGGGACTGCCGCGTCGCGCCCGGGCCATCAGGGAAAGAGTCGAGGAGGCCCTCGAGGCGGTCGGCGCCGGCGCCTACGCCGATGCTCCCGTCGGGCTGCTCTCGGGCGGGGAGCAGCAACGCCTGCGCATCGCCCAGGCGCTCCTGGGCGATCCCAAGGTCCTGCTGTGCGACGAGCCGCTGCTCGCCCTCGACCTGGCCAGCCAGCGCGCGGTGACCCGACTCATCGACGAGCGCCGCCGCCAGGCCGGGACGCCCGTCATCTTCGTCACGCACGAGGTCAACCCCGTGCTGCCCTATGTCGACCGCATCCTCTACCTCGTGCGCGGCAAATGGGCCATCGGCGCGCCCGCCGAGATCCTCACGAGCGAGAAGCTCAGCGATCTCTACGGCATCGACGTCGAGGTCATCCGGGTGCGCGACCGCTACCTCGTCGTCAGCGCCGAGGACGAACTTCCCACCGAACCAGGCGCCCACGCGCACCACGATCATGGGCACGCGCACTAATGAGCATCGGGTTCTACCTTCAGTTCGGCTTCGCCCAGCACGCGCTCGAGGCGGCCTTCCTGGTCGCCGTCAGCTGCGGGCTCATCGGCCCGTTCGTCATCACCCGCACCATGTCCTTCGCCGTCCACGGCACCAGCGAGCTCGCCTTCACCGGAGCGGTCGGCGGGTTGCTCGTCGCCGACAACCCGCTCGCCGGCGCGCTCGTCGGCGCGCTCGTCGTGGCCGCGCTCATCGGCCTGCTGGGGCAGCGAGCCGCTGAGCGCGACTCCACCATCGGCGTCATCCTGGCGGCGGGACTCGGCCTCGGCGTGTTCCTGCTCGGCTACTACCACGGCTACGCCAGCGAGGCGCTGAACATCCTCTTCGGCAACATCTTCGGCATCAGCTCGGGCCAGATCCTCCTCCTCGGCGTCATCGCCGTGGTGGTGGCCGTCACCCTCACCGTCATCCGGCGGCCCCTGCTGTTCGCTTCGGTCGACCCCGATGTCGCCCGGGCCAGCGGTGTGCCCACCGGCGTGTTGGGGATCGTGTTTCTTTTCATCCTCGCCGTCACCGTGACCGAGGCGGCGCAGATCGTGGGCACGTTGCTGGTGCTCAGCCTGGCCATCACCCCGGCCGCGGCGGCGCAACGCTTGAGTGCGAACCCGTTCGTGGTCACAGTGCTCTCCGTCGTCATCGCCGTGCTCGCGGCCGACGGCGGACTCCTGCTCAGCTTTCAGTTTCCGACGGTCAAGCCGAGCGTGCTGATTGTGGCGATCAGCTTTGCGTTCTACGTCGTGGCCCGGCTCACCGGTCCGGCCATCGCCTCCCGACGGAGAGACCGGTTCGCCGCACCGGACCTGGCAGAGTTGACCCGTGGTTGAGCACGCAGAGCACCCGGCGCGCACCTCGCGACGGACCCGACAGGGGGACGCCGTGCTCAACGTCGTGCTGAGCACGGACACTTTCCGCAGCGCCCAGGACATCCACGCCGCGCTGCGGGCCTCGGGAGACACCGTCGGATTGACCACGGTCTACCGGCACCTGGCCCTGCTCACGGACGAGGGCCAGCTCGATGCCCTGCAGACGGCCGATGGAGAGCTCGTCTACCGCCGCTGCCACAGCGCCAGCCATCACCACCACGTCGTGTGCCGGCAGTGTGGACGTGGCACCGAGGTGGAGCTCCCGGACCTCGAGCAGTGGGCCGAGACAACAGCTTCCGACCTCGGCTACAGCGATGTGACGCACACGGTCGAGATCTTCGGCGTCTGCGCCGACTGTCGAGGCTGAGGCACCTCGAGCCGTTCAGCCTGCGGTCGACAACAGGCCGGCGTCGATGACGGTCTCGCCCCGTTGCGTCTCGGTGCGGAACCGGTACGCCCCCGGTATGCGATCCGTCACGTCCCACAGGGAGACGGTCAACGTGTCGCCGGGCAACGTCGGCTTGGAGAAGCGGGCTCGCATGGCGCTGAAGCGCGCCGGGTCCGAGCCGCACACGGCGTGCAGCAAGGCGCGCCCGGTGAAGCCATACGTGCAGAGCCCGTGGAGGATCGGGCGGTCGAATCCGGCCCGCTTGGCAAAGGTGGGGTCCGAGTGCAGCGGGTTGCGGTCCCCGTTCAATCGGTAGAGGAGCGCCTGATCGGTGCGCGTCCGCGTAGGACACCACATCGTCCGGTTCGCGCGTCGGTAACGGCTCAGCCACCAGCGCGCTCTCGGCATCGCCCTCCGGATTGCGCGGCCCGCCGAAACCGCCATTCCCGCGAATGAAGAGCGCCGTCCGAGTCGTGAAGGCCAGTGCACCGTTACCGGTGTGCCTCGATTCGCTCTCGAGAACGACCAGGGCGGCTGAGCCCTTGTCGTACATGCCCGCGACCTTCGTGGTGACCGACACCGTCCCCGCCACCGGGATCTCACCGTAGAGACGGATGGACTGCTCCCCGTGGACCAGCATGGCGGGGTCGTAGTCGCCGATCTCCGCCCGGCCCCCGCCCTGGCCGACGATGGCGCTGAACGTGGGCAGGACGCGCTGGGTCACCCCGTGGGAATTCTCCGTCGTGAACTCGAGCTCGAAGCCGGTTGGGTCCAGCGCGCCGGCACCGACACCAAGGGCGTAGAGCAGGGCGTCCTTGGAATCCCACGACCGCTCGAAACCCTCTGAGATAGCCCCCACCGCATTGAGGTTCAGTCCCATCGTCACTCCCCTTCTGATCCGTTCGTTGCGTAGTTACTGACGACATTTGATGTTACATCCATACGTGTTATCCTTGTCAAGTGGAACCATCCGCCACCGAGCTGCTGACCATCGACGGCCTGGCCGCGGCCACCGGCACCACCACCCGGCGCATCCGCTCGCTGCAGACCCTCGGGCTGCTCCCCCATCCCACCCTGCAGGGCCGCACCGGCCTCTACGGGGCAGGGCATCGGGCCCGCCTCGTGGCCATTCTGCGCCTGCAGGAGCAGGGGTTCTCGCTCGAGTCACTCAATCTGCTGTTCGACGCCCTCACGGCAGGGCGATCTCTCGCCGCCGTGCTCGGGCTCACGGAGCCCGCGGTGGCGGCCGACAGCGAGGAGAGCGAGACCGACTCGGCCGAGCTCTACGGTTTCGCCGAGCTCCAGCCCGCCAACTACGTGACCCCGAGAAGTCAGGCGCTCCTGTCGGTGGTCCCAACCACCCTGTGGGACGAAAGCGAGGCCTCCTAGCCCGAGCCGGCACGTGGCCGGGTCCTCCGGCGCGGTGCCCTCGGTAGGGTCGCGCAGCGTGACGACACCTCCCCCCGTCCCGTTACTGCGCTGGAATGAGGCGCAGGAGATTGGCGCCGTGGTGGCCGTGACAACCCGGCACGGCGGCGGGTCCGCTGTCCCGTACGACACCCTCAACCTCGGCCTTCATGTGGGCGACGACCCCGAGACCGTCGTGCGTAACCGGGTGCGCGCCGCGACGGCTTTCGGCGTTCCGCTCGACCGAGTGGTCTTCGCCCGCCAGGTCCACGGCGCATCCGCCGCGCTCGTCGGGCCCGATGATCAGGGCCGCGGCACCCGCTCGGAAGACGACGCCGTTCCCGATACCGACATCCTCGTCACCGTGTCACCCGAGGTCACGCTCGCCATCCTGGTAGCGGACTGTGTCCCGCTGGCGTTGGTCGATCCCGATGCCGGTGTCCTGGCCGCCGTCCACGCCGGCTGGCGCGGCACGGCAGCCGGTGCCGTCGGACAGGCCGTCCACACCATGATGCACTGCGGCGCAGACGTCGGCCGGATGCACGCGTTCCTGGGCCCAGCTGTGCATCGGGACCACTATCAGGTCTCCGACGAGGTGCACCGGGGACTGTCCGACGCGGTGCGCCCCACCGCCCTCCACCCCACCGCGGCGCGGGCCGATGGCCCCGGTCATTGGCTCGTCGACCTGATCGCCGCCAACCGCCAACAGCTCCTCGAATGCGGAGTCCCGAGCGGCCACATCGTCGACAGCGCCGCCACCACGTCCGATGACGCGTTCTTCAGCGACCGCTCGCAGCGGCCGTGCGGGCGGTTTGCCCTGCTGGCCCGGCTCGCGGGCTGAGGCAGGTCGGGGGGCGGCTGCGCCGTAGCATTGGGGTGGCTCGGATCGCCGGGCCACCCCACCTGCATGCCACCACCTGACCGGTTCCGCTACGACGGTTTCGCCATCGACAGGGCGGACTCAGTCGTCGTCTGCCGTTACACCACGCGTGACCACGCCTTCACAGAGCGCTTCGCCTTCGGGAGCGGCGGCGAGTGGGACGACCCGGCGACCCTGGCTGCCGTGCGCATCCTCTACCTGCTGGCGGGCGTCTCGTACTACAAGACCTCGGCCGCACCCCTGATCGATCTGGGCGAGCTGCTGACGACGGCGACGGAGCGGGACTTTCTCCACAGCTTCTACCGCAACGGCCTGGGTGAGTTCGCCTACCGCAACGACATTGATCTGCGCGAGCTACGCGTGGAGGGTCCCGACGCGCGCGGCGTCCAGCCGGTCGCGTTCGCGCCCGAACCCGGCCGGCCGCTGATCCCGTTCGGCGGCGGCATCGATTCCATCGTGACGGTGGCCGCGCTGGCCGCGGACCATCCCGACGCGGCGCTGTGCGTCGTCGAACCACCCGGCAGCCGCTTCGCCGCCATTGAGGACGCCGCCGCCGTCACCGGGCTGCCTGTGACGCGCATCGAGCGCACCATCGACCCCCTCGTGCGCCGCTCGGCCGAGCTCGGGTTCCTCAACGGGCACGTGCCCGTCACGGCCGTCATCGGCGCCGCTGCCCTCGTGGCGGCCGTCCTCGAACGCCGCGACGCCGTCGTGCTGTCCAACGAGTGGTCGGCCTCGGTCCCGACCCTGGTGACGGACGGGGTCGCCGTGAACCACCAGTGGTCGAAGAGCGAGACGTTCGAGCGGGCGTTCGGCGACCTCGTCCTGTCGACATTCGGGCCGCGCCTGTCGGTGTTCTCCTACCTCCGCCCGCGCACCGAGCTGTGGGTCGCAGAACAGTTCGCGGGGCTGACGCACTACCACCGCACCTTTCGGAGCTGCAATCGCGCCTTCCACCAGGACCCCGCGCAGCGGCTCGACCACTGGTGCGGTCGCTGCGACAAATGCTGCTTCGTCGACCTCGTCCTCGCTCCGTTCATGGCGCGCCGCGACCTCGAAGCCGTGTTCGCCGGCGACGAACCCCTGCAGAATCCCGCCAACGAGGAGCCGCTCCGGACGCTGCTCGGTCTGGGCCACGGCGTCAAGCCGTTCGAATGTGTCGGGGACATGGACGAATGCCGAGCCGCTCTGGTGCTGACGGCGCAGCGGGAGGACCGCGCCGGCTCCACGCCCTTGGCGCGCCTGCGCGCCGAGCTGGGCGACGCGGCGCCCACCGACCCCTCTGCCCTCCTCCGGCCACGCGGCACCCACCGCATTCCCGATCGCTATGCGCCACCCGATCTCCTGGTCCGCGCTCGCTGACGCGTCCGTCGGCGTCTGGGGACTCGGCGTCGAGGGACAGGCCAGCATCCGACGGCTCCGGTCCATGGGCCGCGACCCGGTGCTGGTCGACGATGCGCCCACCGCGACCGCGCTCGACGGGCTCGAGGTCCTGGCGACGGACACCGGGGGCCTCGACGCGCTCGGTCGCTGCGACGTCGTCGTGAAGAGCCCGGGCATCAGCCGGTACCGACCCGACGTGACCAAACTCGAAGAGGCGGGTGTGGCGATCTGCGGCGGCCTCGGCTTGTTCATGGCCGAGGCCGATCCGACCCGCGTCGCCTGCATCACGGGAACGAAGGGGAAGAGCACGACGACCGCGTTGGCCGTGCACCTGCTCAGCGGGCTCGGCGTCGCCGCCCGGGCGGGCGGGAACATCGGGCTGCCGCCCTGGGATCCCTCCGGCGATCCCGCGCCGGACTACTGGATCATCGAGACGTCGAGCTTCCAGGTGCCCGACCTGGAGTGCGGCCCCTCGGTGATCGCCGTCACCTCGTTGTCGCCGGACCACCTCGACTGGCACGGGACGGTCGCGCGCTACTACGCCGACAAGTTGTCGCTCAGCACGAAGCCTGGGGTCGAGCTGGCCCTGGCCGACGGTGCCGACCAACAGCTACGCACAAACGCCGGGCTGCTCGGCCCGCACCTCCGCTGGGTGGGTGACGCCGAAGTGGCGCGCGACCTCCATTGGTCCGCGTCACTCGGCCTGACCGGGCCGCACAACGCGCGGAACGCCTCCATGGCGCGCGCGGTGCTCCAGGGCCTCGGCATCCCCGCCGCGTCCGACGAGGAGCGGCTGGCCGCCGCCGCCGCCGGCTTCGACGGACTGCCCAGTCGCTGTCGTTCCCTCGGCTCGGTCGGAGCGGTCGAGTTCGTGGACGACGGCCTGTCGACCAACGTGCTACCGGCCCAGGCCGCGCTCCAGGCCTTCGCCGAGCGCCCTGTTGCACTGCTCGTCGGCGGGCACGATCGCGGGCTCGACTACGCGCCGCTCGGGCGGACGATTGCCGCGCGCACCGCGCCCACGCTCGTCGTCACCATGCCGGACAACGGGCGGCGCATTGGGCAGGCGGTCCGCGACGCCACCGACGGGCAGGTCGCGGTGCGCGACGCAGCCGACCTGGATGCCGCGGTCGAGGCCGCGTTCGGATGGGCCCCGCCCGGTGGCGTCGTGCTCCTGTCGCCGGCCGCACCGAGTTTCGGGCGCTTCGGCGACTATCGGGAGCGCTCGGCGGCCTTTGCCGAGGCGGCGGCCCGCTGCGGGACCCTCAGCTGAACAGCGTCAACAGGGTGCGCCGACAGGCGCCAGCTCTTCACGCTCGCTGAGGAACAGCCACCACGAGTCGGCCGAAACCGTCGCGGCCGCCTGCACCACGTCGAGGTCGGCCTCCAGCGCCGTCAGGGCCTCCATCGACCAGCCCGCGTGATCCACTTCCTGGGTGCGATGCACGTCCCAGAAGCGGGTGCCCTCCTCGTCGAAGCCGTAGTGGCGACGCAGCCCGTCGCCCTTGGACCCCGCGATGTCGGCGGCCTGGACCTCGTAGGCGGCGATCATGGCCAACGCGGCCACGGGGTCGTTGGCGGCCGTGGTGCGCACGACGGCCAGCAACGCTGCCGTCGTGGGCGTGGCGGGCGCGTCCGGTGCCGCGCCGCTCGCTTGCGCAAAAGTCTCGAAGAGCTGCGCGTGGGGCTCGGGCGAGCTGAGCTCGTCGGCCAGGTTCGCCTCCACGAGCTCGCGGGCACGCCCGGCCGGCAGGGCGTCGGCGATGGCCGCCAATGTCACCGGGAGTTCCCGCTCAATGTGACGGTACTGCTCCGCGTAGGCGGCCAACTCGCCCTCGATGAGGGTGCCGGCTTCCCAGCGACGGTAAAAAGGGTGCGTAAGCAAGTGACGCCCGACAATCGCCTCCGCCAGCACTTCGTGCATCGGTTGCGTGTGCATCGACGCACCTTATCCGTTCCCCGCCTCGCGTCAACTGGGTCGGGCGGGGGTCCGGCAGCGGTCACAATCAGGGTGTGCTCACCCTCGTGTTGTTCATCGTGGGTGGGCTCGTCGGCTGGAATTCGGCTCGCGGCAGCCCCGTGGTGCAGCGGGCGTGGCCCGTCTTCCTGCGCATCCAGATCCTGGCCACGTCGGCCACGCTGTCGCTGGTGGCGGCCTGGCGGCTGACCTCCGTCGGCCAGTTGCTCGGGCCCCTCGCCACCGCGGCCTCGCTCGCCGGGTCGACGGCGCTCGCCGTGGTTGCCGTCCTCACCGCGCTGAGCGCGCCGTCCTTTCAGCCCATTCAGCTCTCGGTTCTTTACGGCTATCGCTCCGACGTGGTCATCGCCGCGGCCCGCTGGGGCTGGATCCTTGCTCCGCTCGGTCTCGGTGCTGCCGCGCTCGTCCGCTAATTGCGCCAGCCGCCTACGCGAAGTTGGGCGGCCGCTTCTCCCGAAAGGCCGCGATGCCCTCCGCGTAGTCTTCACCCGAGTACACATCGTGGCGCAGCTGGTTGATCCATTGGGAGTCCTGGGCCGACAGGGCGACGGCGCGTACGAAGGTCGTGGCTTGCAGCATGTAGGCCCGGATGGCCTCGCCCGAGCGGCTCCGGACGTCGCGCGCCAACTGCACGGCGCACTGCTCGAGCTCTTCGCCGGGCACCAGACGATTCAGGATCCCCACCGCGTAGGCCCGCTCGGCCGCAATGAGATCCGCCGTCATGATGAGCTCGTTCACCACGTTCAGCGGGAGTCGGGCGAGGAAGTACTGGATCCCTGACGTTGAGTAGGGCAGGCCCAGCCGGGCGGGGGTCACCGCGAAGGCGGCGGTCTCGTCCGCCACAACCATGTCGCAGTTCAGCACCAGGTCACACGCACCACCCCAGACCGTCCCATGCACCATGGCGATCACCGCTCCGGGATAGCCGCGCACGGCGCGCACCAGCTCTTCGAGAGGGTCGCTGAACGGAAGTGGATCGACACCGCGGACGGGCAGCTCGTCGATGTCATGGCCGGCGGACCAGACCGCCTCGGCTCGGCGGTCCTCAGCACGACAGCACGCACCCCAGCGTCCTCGAACGCGCGGAGTGCGTCAAGCATCTCTCGCACGGTGGGGGCGCCCAGCGCGTTCCGCTTCGCCAGGTTGTCGAGCGCGATCGTGCCCACCTTGTCGTCGACGCCGGTCCGGACGGTGGCGGGCACGCTCCTCAGCTCACCGTGCTCGATGCCGCGCCGCCGACACCCGACCGTCGCGTACGCAGATTGCGGTTCTTGATCCGGTTGCCACACACCGCCATGTCACACCACGCCCCGCGGCCCGCATGCGAACGGTCGTAGTACGCCCAGTGGCAATCCGGATTCCGGCACGCCTTCAACCGCGCCCAGGAACCGTCACGCTGCGCGTCGCGAATGATGAGCAGGAGCGTGGCGGCCATGCGGGACAACCCGTCGTCCTCGTCGGGCTGCAGGTCCAGCTGGCCGTCGTCACGCAAGGCCAGCCGCAGGCGGGCGCGGTGGGCGAGCGCGCGGAGCAGGCGCAGGCGCAGCGGGTCCAGATCCCCTGCGCCACTGTTGGCGACCAGCAGGGCACGGATGCTCTCCCTGATGTCGCGCACCTGGGCCAGGTCGACGCCGGGCGCGCGGAGCAACCCAGCCTCCCGGAGCCAACGCTGCCCTGTGTCCGGATCGGCGAGCAGGTCCACCCCGGAATCGGCCTCCCAGGTGTTCACGAAGGACTGCACGACCAGGAGCGGCATGGGGGCAGGTTTTGTCTCGTCCGCGGGGACCCAGCTCGGCGCAACCACCCTTCGATCCTAGCAACGAAGTGACCCCTAAACTCACTTGACCGGTCTTGTAGTGACGAGCATAATGAGTTTGATGGTCACGCACAGAGATCCGGAGTTCCGTCGATGATCGTGGTCCTCGAAGAGGGCGCCGGTCTCGGCCTGCGGCGCGTGCGCTGGTCGGATCGGCTTCTGGTCCGAGCCAGGGCATCCGCCCTGGACCACCAGTTGGCCGCCGGGGCGTCGCCCGAATCGAGCGTCCCCCTGGCCATCCACGCCGGGCGCCTGTGCGGACCGGCAGAGCGGCGCGGGCTGGCCCGCAGCCTGGCGAGGGTCGTGGCGGTGTCGGATGCGCCGGTCGGGCGTCGCCTCAAGACGCCGGTCTGCCGTCCCTCCGTGCAGCAGGCCCGAGCCGAGCTGGCGGCGCTGGCCGGTCGCCTGACCGCGTCAGGACCCGTCGGCGTGCAGGGGGTGGCCAGACTCCGCGCGCTCCTGGCCGACGGGACGGGACCGCTCTACCGGTCCGCGCCACCCGAACGACTCCGGCATGAGCTGACCGAGGTGTTGCTCGCCCTCGATTCGTTCGGCTGAGCGCGGCACGAGAGCCCGGTGCCGGGTCACACCCTCAGCGCCGGCGCAGAATGCGGTCGAGTTGGGCGACGGTGAGCGGGTCGTGCGCCGGCGACTCGTGCCCGGGGCGAAGGCCGTCGAGCAAGAGCTCGAGGAAGCGCAGTGACGGCTTGGAGGATTTCGTGTCGCACACGTCGGTGATCGAGCGCACCGCCATGAGGACCACGACGATGTCAGCCACCTCGATGTCGGGACGGACCGACCCCGCACGCTGGCTCCGCCGGAGGATCTCTTCGAGCAGAGGCGCCGTCTGGCCGAGTCCGGTCCCGGTCGTCCGCCAGGGCGGGGCCGAAATGGTGGCCCGCCAGCAGCTGGGGACCGCGATGCATCGCCGCACGAATTCGAAGACCCCGTCTTCGGGGGCCACGTCGCTGAGGACCGCCTCGGCGATCTGCCGCTTGCGCACATGCGCCGCCTCCACCACGGCGTTGAGCAGGTCGGCCTTGTTCGGGAACCGGCGGTAGAGCGTGCCGACGCCGACGTCGGCCCGCGCGGCGATGCCCTCCATGGAGGCGTCGTAGCCCTCTTCGGCGAAGACGTCGCGGGCAGCGACCAGAATGCGGCTCAGGTTGACCTCGGCGTCCCGGCGCAGCGGCCGCTGCTCCATCGTCGCTTCACCAGAATGAGATGCGGAGCTCCTTGTCACGCGAGGTCCTCGGGACCGAAGGCGATGGCGCCGACGACGACCTCCGCCTCCGCCGTGAGAGCGGGGTGCGACTCACGCTCGACGATGGAGGGCATGGTCCGCTTCGGGATGGCGAGCGCGGCGAGCGCGGCGACGACCAGCGCCAAACCGCTGACCGCGAATGCCAGCAGGTAGCCATGCTCCTTGGGAAATCCGCCGGGCGACAAGCCGCTCACGACAAGGCTGGTGGCGATCCCGCTCCCGAGGGCGGCACCGATGTTGCGAATGTTGGTATTCATCCCCGTGGCCACGCCGGTCTGCTCTGCGGGCACGGCCTCAATGATGAGATTCGCCATGCTGGCGAAGCCCAAAGCGATTCCGATGCCGAGGAGTCCCGTCGCGATGTAGATGGACCACTGTTGGGTGTGGTCCAGCAGCAAAAGGAGATAGCTCGAGCCGGTGATGAGCGACCCCACGACCAGCACCAGCCTGGAGCCAACCGCCTTCGAGAGACGCCCCGTCATCGGCGCGACGATCACCATGGCGACGGCAAACGGCGCGAGGTAGAGACCCGACTGGGTGACCGACGCACCGAATCCATAGCCGGCATGGGTCGGCGTCTCGGTGAATTGGGGCAGCGTGACGAACATGGCGAACATGCCGAACCCGAAGAGCAGCGCCGCCAGGTTCGTGCTCCACACCGCGGGAATGCGCATCATCTTCATGTCCACCAGCGGCGAAGCGGAGCGGTTCTCCACGACCACCCAGACCACGAGCAGGATCGCAGTGGCCCCGAGCAGGCCGATGACCGACAAGTTGCCCCAGCCCCACATCGGTGCGTACGAGATGGCGAGCAAACCGGTGACCAACCAGGCCGACATCAAACCCGCCCCGAGCCAGTTGATGCGGCCCGGAGCCCGCACGGGCGATTCGGACACGAAAAGAAAGGTGGCGACCGTCGCGATGGCCGACATGATCATCGGTATCCAGAAGAGCCAGTGGTAATTCAGATGCACGAGGATCGGGCCCGCCAGCACGATGCCGGCTCCGGCCCCCGCACCCAGGATCGCCGACATGACTCCGATGGCGCCCGCCACGCGCTCGGCGGGGAACTCGTCGCGGATGATGCCGAAGGCGAGTGGGAACACGGCCCCACCCGTCCCTTGAATCACCCGGCCGACCAGCATCACGGGCAGGCTGGTCGCCAGCGCGCTGAGCAACGACCCCGCCGTCAGGGCGAGCAGGACGGCGACGATGATCTTCTCCTTGCCGAGCATGTCGCCCACGCGCCCGAGGATCGGTGTGGCGATGGCGGCACTCAGCAGGTACGCAGTGAGCAGCCAGCTCGCCCCGCTCTCCGACGTGTGCAACGTCTGCTCGAGCTGGGGGATGGCGGGGATGATCAGCGACTGCAGGAGAGCAAAGGCAAGTGCGGCCGTGCCGAGTACGGCGAACGTGAGCGCGTAGTTGGTGGGTCGTTTCTCCATGCAGATCCGATCGCCCGAGACGGAATGCCGTGTTCCGGTTAGGCTAACATAAGCGGAAGGCAGTATTCCGGAAGCGCAGGCGGGCACGCCGCAACGTCACCAGGAGGCGGCATCCGACACAGCAGAGAACACTTGGGCCCACGGGCCGGGCGAGTGGGACCGGCATGACCGCGACTTCTGCGTTCACGGGACTGAGCCACGTCAACGAGCGTCACAAATGGACTGCGCTGTTCATCACGACCCTCGGCATGTTGATGGCGACGATCGACGCCTCCATCGTCCTCATCGCCCTGCCGGACATCTTCCGCGGCATCCACCTCGATCCTCTCCTCCCCTCCAACACCTTCTTCTTGCTCTGGATGATCCTGGGGTTCCTCATCGTCACCAGCGTGCTCGTGGTCAGCTTCGGCCGTTTGGGCGACCTCTACGGCCGGGTGCGCATGTACAACCTCGGCTTCGCCGTCTTCACCTTCTTCTCGCTCTTGTTGAGCATCACCTGGATGACCGGGACCGCCGCCGGCATCTGGCTGATCGTGATGCGCATCTTCCAAGGGGTCGGTGCCGCGTTGCTGATGGCGAACTCCGCCGCCATCCTGACCGACGCCTTCCCACCGGACCGGCGCGGCTTCGCCCTCGGCATCAACCAGGCTGCCGCCATCAGCGGGACGTTCATCGGGCTCCTCCTCGGGGGCCTGCTGGCTCCCATCAACTGGCGCCTCATCTTCCTGGTCTCGGTCCCCATCGGCCTCTTCGCAACCGTGTGGGGCTACTTCTCGCTCCATGAGGTCGAGAGCGGCTCGCGGGCCAAGATCGACTGGGCCGGCAACATCACTTTTGCCGTCGGGCTGATCCTCGTCATGATCGGCATCACCTACGGGATCGAGCCCTACGGGGGTCACCCGATGGGCTGGACCAACCCGGTGGTCCTGCTCGAACTCAGTGTCGGTGTCGGTTTCCTGATCCTGTTCTGCTTCATTGAAGTCCATACCGACGAGCCGATGTTCCGGCTGCAACTGTTCAAGATCCGGGCCTTCTCGGCCGGCGTCTTCGCCAGCTTCCTCGGTGCACTCGGGCGGGGCGGCCTCATGTTCATGCTCATCATCTGGCTGCAGGGCGTCTGGCTGCCCCGGCACGGCTACACCTTTGCCGTGACCCCGCTGTGGGCCGGGATCTTCCTCATTCCCCTGACGTCTGGGTTCCTCATCGCCGGGCCGCTGGCGGGGATTCTGTCCGACCGCTACGGGCCGCGCCCCTTCGCTACCTTCGGCATGCTCGGCACGGCCGTCTGCTTCTCGTTCTTCCTGTTGCTCCCGATCAATTTCGCGTATCCCGAGTTCGGGTTGCTGCTGTTCGTCACCGGCCTGTGCATGTCGTCGTTCGGCTCGTCGAACCGCACCGGCGTCATGAACAGCCTGCCGGCGGCCGACCGTGGCGCGGGGTCGGGCATGAACACGACGTTCCAGAATTCGGCTCAGGTGCTCTCCATCGGCATCTTCTTCACCCTGATCATCCTCGGGCTGGCCGACCATCTCCCCAGCGCGCTGGTGAGCGGGCTGACGGCCCACGGGGTCCCGGAGGCCACGGCCGTCCAGATCTCACACCTGCCGCCGGTCTCGACTCTCTTCGCCGCCTTCCTGGGCTACAACCCCGCCGGCCATCTGATCGGCACGCACGTGCTGTCGCAGCTCACACCGGCCCAGCGCAGCACTGTGACGGGCGAGCGCTTCTTCCCCAGCCTCATCGCCGACTCGTTCCGCGACGGCCTGCACACCGCGTTCGCTTTCGGCATCGTGATGTGCCTGGCGGGCGCCGCCGCCTCGTGGACACGCGGCGGCAAGGGGGCGCCCGTGACGACCGAAGGTGCCGTGCGTGTCGAGAACCTGGTCCCCGAGCCGGCGCACTGAGGTTACGCAGGCGGTGCAATCAGCCGGCAGCCATCCCGACGACGGGTTGGTTGAGCACAATGGAGCCCGTTGAGCCATAGAAGTTGGCGTCGCCGTAATTGAAGATGCCTCCGTCCGTCGCGACCAACCAGTAGCCACCGCCGTCCGGCGTGGCCGCCATGCCGACGACTGGTTTGTTGAGGGGAAGCGAACCGGCCAAGCCGAGGAAGCTGGCGTCGCCGTAGGTGAAGAGGCCGCCGTCCGAGGCAACCATGTAGTAGCCGTAGGGCGCGAAGGCGCCACGGCCACAATTCCGCGGACGCCGGTTATCGGCGTGCCTTTCCACCATTGGCGCTGTTGGACGTTGGGGTGATGATGTCGTGCACCATGTGCGATGCCGCCACTTCGAAGCGAGCGGTATCGCCGAAAGGGCGAGCGATCAGCATGGCTCCCTCTAGCCCGGCAACGATCAGGCGCGCCTCGTCCCGTGCGCTCCCCTCAAAGTGCAAAGTGCCTTGAGTTCGCCCTTGTCGGAGGACCTTTTCCAGCCACCTCTCGTTGTCATCGAAGAAGCCGAGCACGGCATCTCGCATCGCTACGGGAAGAGTCTGGTACTCGGCGGCCAACATCCCGCAGAGACACATCCGCTTGTCTCGCAACACGTCCAGGTACAGATTGACATAGCCCTCGAGCTTGGCCGGGCCGTCTGGGGCTGTGGCGTCAAGGTCATCGAGCGCAGCAGCAAAGCGCCCGGCGTAGCGGATGATCAACGCCTCGCCGAGCTCCGCCTTACTGGCGAAGTGGTAGTGCAAGGCCGGCTTCGTGATGGTCAACTCGGCGGCCACGTCGGCGTAGCTGAAGCCGTTGAAGCCCCGACTCTGAACGAGCCGCTCGGCCACGTCGAGGATCTGCGCCGCGGTATGAAGCCCGCCCCCCTGTTGCCGTACCGCCATCGCACCTCCACCGTTGACATTGACTTACTGGTAGGTCAGGATAGCGTCAGTCGACCTCGGGGGTCGGCCGAAGGCAGGTTTGGCGCCATGCAACAGACGGAGCACCGTTGTTTCGCCACTCCCGACGAGACCCGCGAGTTTCCCCACGGTCGGGCGGAGATCATCAAGATCGGAGGCGGCGAGGTCGGACGGCTCGTGTTCGAGCCCGGATGGCGCTGGTCGAACGACGTCAAGGCCATCGCTGGGACTGAGAGCTGTGAAGCGCCCCATTTTCAATACCACGTCAGCGGGCGCCTGGCTATCGTCATGGACGACGGCACCGAGATGGAGGCGGGGCCGGGCGACGTCACCTCCTTGCCGAGTGGTCATGACGCCTGGGTGGTGGGTGACGATCCCGTCGTGACGGTGGATTGGTTCGGCGCCAGCAATTACGCGAAGTAGGACCCGTGGATCCACTGCGGGTCGTCGACACATTCGGCACCGCATGGGCGCAACACGACCTCGACGCGGCCTTGGATCTCGTGACCGAGGACTGCGTGTTCGACAGCACAGCTCCTGCTCCCGATGGGACCCGTTCCGTCGGACGAGACGAGATCCGCAAGGCGTGGCAGCCGATCTTCGACGATCTCAATGCCAGCTTCGAGGCCGAAGAGACCTTTGGCACCGGCGATCGAGTGGTCCAGCGGTGGCGCTACACCTGGGACGGAGGCCATGTCAGGGGCGTGGACCTGTTCCCGGTGCGGAATGACAAGGTGGCGGAGAAGCTCTCGTACGTGAAGGGATGACCGGAGATCTGGTCGATCTCGAGCTGAGAGAGAGAATGGTGCTCGCTGGCGAGGAGGAGGAAGTGCGAAGTGCCAAGGGCCGTTGCTAGGCGCTTGCTGCCCACTCGATCGCCTCATCGCGTTCGCGGAGGGGAAAGACCTTCACATCTCCTGGTGTCATCCAGCCGAACAACTGCGTCAGATGGATCATCCAGTCGATGTCGGTCACCAAGGCAATGCGCTTCCAGTCACGCAGGTGGGGTACGCCGATCTTCAGGTCCTCCCAGAGAGCACCGCCGGACATCCCTTCGAAATCAGGAATGACGATGACGGCTCGGAACTCTCCGGCCTTCGCCGCTCTCTCGAAGGCAGGGAGCACGACGTCGAGGAAGTCCTGTGCCAGAACCTTTTCCGTCACCTCAAACCCGACGACATTCGGAGGTAACTCACTCAACTCCGTGATCACGATGGCGCTCCTTTACTTCTCAGTCAGCCGAAACGCTCACTCTGGTCTCTTGCTCGAACCTAGTTGCGGAAGTCGAAGACGATCCGAGCCTCGATCTCGCCGCGTTCGACCTGTTCAATCGATTCGTTCACTTGGTCGAGGCGCCGCGACTCTCGCACTATCTCGGTCCGATGGTCGGCGTGCAGCTCGAAGGTTTCCTTGAGGTCGACTCGAGTCCCCACCAGGGAGCCCACGATTTTGATGCCGCGGAGCACCATCTCGAAAATGGGCAGCTGCATTATGTTGTCGGCTGGGAGGCCGACGCCGACCAAGGTGCCATTGGGACGCAGACTGGCGAAGGCTTGCTCGTAGGCCCTCGGCGATGCCGCCAGGACGATTGCCACGTCAGCCCCGCCCAGTGCCTGCAGCTCGGCAATCGGGTCCTGGTTGGACGAGTTCAGCGTGTAGGACGCGCCAAGCATCTTGGCCACCTCGAGCTTGGCGTCGATCACGTCAACGGCGGCGACAGTGGCCCCGGCGATCCGCGCGTACTGGACCGCGAGGTGACCAAGACCACCGATGCCGAATACGGCAACGAGATCCGAGGAGCGAGCACCTGAGACCTTGACGGCCTTGTATGTCGTCACACCCGCGCAGGTGAGCGGGGCAGCGTCGAGGGGGTCGATGCCGTCAGGCACCCTGCCGGCAAAGGCCGCCTCGGCAAGGACGTAATCGGCAAACCCGCCATTGACGTTGTAACCGGTGAAGCGAGCGTTGGGACACAGCGTCTCCCAGCCCGATGCACAGAGCTCGCAGGCCCCACACGCCCAGCCGAGCCACGGCACAGCCACGCGGTCGCCCTCGCGGAGACCCTTCACTCCACGCCCCACACGTTCGACGATGCCGACGCCTTCGTGGCCAGGAATGAACGGCGGGTTGGGCTTGACCGGCCAGTCGCCGTGAGCCGCGTGGATGTCGGTGTGGCACAGGCCCGAGGTCTCCACCTTCACCAGGACTTCACCGTGCCCGGGCGTGGGAGTTGGGACGTCTCGGATCTCAAGGGGCTGGTCGAAACTGGTGACGACTGCGGCCTTCATGGCTACCTCCTCGGCTGACTTTGTCGCTCTGGCCTCCATCCAAGACCTTCGAAGCCCGTCGCTCTACGGAGGAACGTCCCCACCGGTAGGGACCAATTTCCCGGGCTGCTGACCTGGGGAGTTACCCTCAGAACTCGTTGTCGAGGGAGCGACCTGTCACGTTGGTCTCGACGATCTCGAAGACCCGAACGCCAGGCCGAGGGACACGGGGCCTTGGGAGCTTCTTTCCGAGGCGTCCCGCCTCGTCGTAGGGCACGATGCGCGCATTGCCCTCGATCACGACACTCCAGCCCGCCCGCCCATGGGGTGGCGCGTCGTCGACCTCGAAGGTGCAATCGACGCCGTCGAGGTGAAAGGCCGTCCAGCCAGCACCCAGGCGCACCAAGATCGAGGTGCCCGTGACTGAGAAATTGACCGGGATCACATGGGGCGAGGGCTCACCATTGACGGCGATCCTCCCGACGCTCGACGGGGCGACCTGGGCGAGAAGCGCCCAGCACTCGCCGGGGTCGAGCACACGTGAACCGCGCTGGTCGGTGGTCACTGCTCGGGCTCCACGGGAGGGGCATCGAGAGCTACCACTCGGCGCAACACGCCTATAGCGCGTTTCGTCACCTCGTCTGTAGTCAGAGTCTCAAGCGTGAAGGGCCTCGTCGTTCTGCTCGCACCACGGCGGTTCCACATATCGCCCTCCCAGACCCCGAACACGCGGGCCGGCACGTCGACATCGATCTGAATGTAGGGGAAGCGATCGACACGGGGCGCATCGGGTAGCGGACCCTCTGGAGACAGCCACAAAGTGATGCGCTGTCCGCGTGGGCCGTTGGCAGCCCGCTCGGTGATCAGTCCACCCCCGCCGTCGTGATTGAGACGGTGGACGACGGCCGAGAAAGCCGGCTTGACGATGTACTCGAGCGCGTGGCCTGCCTCTCGGACGAAGCGCTCGCGCTCCGCGTCGCGCGCGCGCTGAAGCGACTCGCGGGACGATTCCTGCTCCCGGTAGGTCGCCAACAGCGCATCGACGGCGCCCAACTCGTCGGCGGCTGCCGCCAGATCGTGCGCCAGCGGGGGGGAGTCGACCGGACGCGGGTGGGGACCCAAGAAGTGCTCCGCCTCGGGCAGGCGAGAAGTAACGACCATCTCAGCGCACCACGATGGTCGTGCACGTCGCGTGGTGAAGGACGTACTCGGACACCGACCCCACGAAAAATCCGGCGACCTGGTTGTGGCCCCGGGTGCCGACGACGAGGGCAGTGGCACCCTCACTGATCTGGGTGAGTCCCGGCCCCGGGCCGGCGAGCATTGCCTCTCCTTTCGCGACAAGAGTGGGCTCGAGCTCTTCGGCCCGCCGGAGCGCGATGGAGACAATCGCGTTTGCCGATGTCTCGATCAGACCCATCGGGTAGACGACGCAGCCGGCGGCGGGGAGCTCGTGATAGACGCTGACGACGTGCAACAGGGCACCGCAGCGGGCGGCCTCGTGGGCGGCGAATTCGAGGGCCCGGATGGCACAGGGCGAACCGTCCACGCCGACCACGATCCTGCGCTCGGTTGACTGTGTGATCTCGTCAGTCGTCATTGCAGTCTCCTTCGAACTTCGGATTCACCATGCCATCGTCCAGGATCCGGAAGGGGACCGAATAGGCCAAAAGGTCCCGGGCAACCGGGAGATGAGTCACTGCTCGTGCTGGAGCGGTCAGGGCGGACGGACTCCGGCCCGCCCGCTTCGCCATGCGAGCGTGGCCGAGCTGGCAGCGACGAACTTCCCGCAGGGATCTATGGGCCCCAAGGTCGAGGCTGCCTGCAAATTCGTGGAGGCGAGCGGTGGACGGCCAGTCACCGGCCGGCTGGCCGATGCGGAGGCTTTGCTCGTGGGCGGCGCCGGCACGACGGTGTCCGCCTCCTGACGAGGCTGCGAGCTGGAGAAACCTCCCCCGCACAGGGGACCAATCTCCCTATCGGGAGAATCATTTCGATGTCACCCTGCGTCTATGACCGTGATGACGGCAGGGGCCATCCCAACCAGCGCTGAGGGTCAATGTGGCGATTGCGGCTTCACGATTCGGCCGATCGAGCCGACCGACGCGGCAGCGCTCGTCCGATTCCACGCTCGTCTGAGCCGCCGGACGATCCACATGCGCTACTTCTACCCGCACCTCGAGCTCCGAGCCGAAGAGGTCGCCCACCTCACGTCTGTCGATGGGTTCGACCGGGTGGCCTATGTGGTCGAGCACGATGGTGAGATCGTCGCGGTCGGCCGCTATGACCGGCTCGACGATCACTGCTGTGCGGAAGTGGCTTTCGTCGTTGCCGATGAGTTCCAGCACCACCGATTGGGGAGCATGCTCTTCGAGCGACTAGTTGAAACAGCCCGGCGGGCCGGGATCGGTGAGTTCAAAGCCAGCGTTCTCGCTGAGAACTCCACAATGCTCGCCCTGTTTCACGGTTCAGGTTTCCCCGTGTCCCAGACTCGCAGCTACGACGTTGTTGAGCTGACGATGGAGATCGGCCCACGCTGTGTCTGACAGACTGGCGAACGCGGGGACTGCCCGCCTCTGGTCTGCCCGATGCGAGGGATTGCTACCCATCTGATTCCTGCAGCCATACCTGCCCGGCGGACCCAGTCCCTCTCAGCGGGACCTTGAGTCCATCACCTCGTCTTCAGTCCGACTTCCGCCCGATCGAGAGGTCAGTCCTGAGCATCCGAAAGAAGGGCGTCCCGCGGTAACGAGCCGTCATGGATGATGGCCCGTCCGGTGACTTCCTCGGCGGTGATAGCAACGACGGCGTCCCGAGCTCCCCCCGCCCACGGCTTGATCCCCCGCGCCGCATGCTGGAGGAGACTGTCCGGATGGTCCAGTAGGCGAACAGACCCGGTCACGATGACGCTCCAGCCCTCGCTAAAGACGTCATCGATGCGGTCGATCTCAAAACCGACAGTGCCCTGGGACTCGAGAACCTTCGCCGTGTTCAGCCTCGTATTGAAGAGCACCTGGCCTTTCGAACCAGTAGTTCACCGGAAGGGCTACGGGGCCGCGGGATGCGCAAAAGATGACCCTCCCGACACCCCCGGCCTCGAGATGCGACCGACACTGCGCCGGTGTCAGTGGTTCAAGAATGGCCCCTGGCAGTGCGCTAGCGCTTCCCGACGCTCCGTTCCTGTCACCACCGAGAAGGCTGGCCGGAGAGACCTGAAGAACGTGAGCCATCCTGGTGAGCGTCCCAGTGCCCAGCTGTTCAGCGTGCCGCTCGAAATACTCCAGGAAGCGGGGATCCACACCGGCTTGTCGGGCCAGGTCCTCCGCGGTCAGACCAAGCTCCTGGCAACGATTGGTGATCCGTCGAGCAAGGTCTCCGGACTCCACGTCCGCGCCGGTCTCCATACTGCGAGTGTGCACGACGGGTCACTGTTACGGCTAGGGAAGAACGTCCCTCCGGCACAGGAGCTAGGTCGGTAGCGGTCCACAGCGAAACGACTCAGGATCTGATCATGTGCGATGACCTCGTGATGCCGCGCCTGCCTCCCATCTGGCTCCCTCGCCGGAGGGTGTCGCCGTGACACCCGGCGCGGAACTGTCGCCGCTCGACGCGATGTTTCTTCGGGTCGAGTCCGATCGCACACCGATGCACATGGTCTCTATCGCGCTCTTCGAAGCGGAACCGCTGCTCGACGAGCACGGTGTCCTCCGCTTACAGGACCTTCGCCAATTGATCTCCTCCCGACTCGAGCTGGTCCCCAAGCTGCGCCAGATCGCCCGACCAGGCACCTTGGTCGAGGCGCCCCCCGTGTGGTGCGACGATCCTACCTTTGACATCGCACACCACGTCACTCGGCGGCGGTTGTCAGCCCCGGGCACTGAAGCGCAGTTTCTCGAATTGTGCGCCGCGGTGGTCTCCACGCCGCTCACGCCGGGCCGGCCCTTGTGGGAGCTGATCTTCGTCGAAGGACTCGACAGCGGCCACGTCGCCCTGATTGAGAAGCTGCACCATTCGATGGCCGATGGCATTGCCGCGGCCGAGCTCGCCATGGTCCTGCTCGATCTCTCCCCGGAGTGCCCCGCACAAACGGCGGCCGTCCCTTGGCGACCCGAGGCGTCGGTGCCGTTCCTCGTCGATGCCTCCCGCGATCTCTGGCGCCTCGGCGGGATCGGCGTCCGGTTGGTCGCATGGGCCGGCTGGACAGCGATACACCCGCTCCGACGCGCTCGGATATGGACGACGAAACTGGACGCGACCGCAGGGATGCTCCGGGCCGGACCACTGGCTCCCGCGTCGACTCTGAATCAACAGATCGGTCCCGAGCGCCGGATCCGTCTCGTTCGGTTGCCGCTCGAGGACATCCGTGCCATCGCGCACGCCCGAGGTGGCACCGTCAATGACGTCGTTTTGACCCTCGTGGCACAAGGCCTCCACGAAATGCTGGGTCGAGCCTCCGGGACGCAGGAGGAGGTGTTCAACGCCTTGGTCCCCGTCGGCCTGTCCACCGGGCCGACCCGGGGCATGGCCAACCGGGTCTCGGGCCTGCTCGTCAAACTCCCGGTCGGGTCTGGCGACGCCGAGCAAACCTTTGCGGCCATCTCCTCACAGACCCGAGAGCAAAAGGAACAGCATCAGGAGCTGGTGGCCGATGCTGCCCTGCGGATCCTCGAGCCTCTGCCGCAGACGGCACTGGCCGCTCTGGGCTGGCTGGTCCAACGCCAGCCATTCTTCAACTTGATCGTCACGAACGTGCCCGGTCCAAACGTCCCGCTCTACGCGCTCGGGGCACGGATGCTCGAGGCCTTTCCCCTGGTGCCGCTCGTGGGAAACCAGGGCCTCGGCGTCGCGGTCCTCTCGTATTTGGACCAGCTCAACTTCGGGGTACTCACGGATCCCACCGTCTGCCCCGATGTCGACGCCTTCTGTCATGGCATTGATGAAGCCTTCGATGGGCTCATGGCGCGGAGCGGAAACGGAAGTGGTTGACCACCCGATTTGAACGACTCGGTCGCACGATCGAAAGCAACTCGACATCGTCACCCGAGCGGAACTGCCCAGACCAGGCGGGTTCCGCCTCCGTCCCCCGGATGGACCTCGAACGTCCCATCCAGCTTCTCCGCCCGCTCGCGGATGTTGATCAACCCGAGTCCCGGTCGCACCAGTGGGAGCTCGATGCCGCTTCCGTTGTCCTCGATGTTGAGAACCAAGCGATCGCTCACCACCAGCGTCACTACGTAGGTCGTAGCACCCGAATGCTTGCCGGCATTTGTGAGGCCTTCTCGCACAACGGCAAGTGCATGGTCGCCGATGTGTTGCGGCACCGCGTTATCCACGGCGCCCTCGAAGCGGACTTCGGGTCGGGACCCGAGAGTCGACTCCAGTTCCTCTGAGAGATGCAAGACGGCCTGACGCAGCCCACCAGGCAGCGCGGCGTCTCCGAGCTCAAAGATGGTCGAACGGATCTGGGTGATGGTCTCGTCAAGCTCGTCGACCGATCGGGAGACTCGCTCGACGACCAGATCCCGCTCAGGAATTCTCATGGCGCCTTGGAGGCTCATGCCCACGGCATAGATGCGCTGGATGACTCGGTCGTGAAAGTCGCGAGCGATTCGGTCCCGATCATCGAGCACGCTCATGACGCGGACCCGGTCATGGAGCCGGGTGTTCTCGATGGCGATGCCGGCCGCGAGTGCGAGGGCCTCGGCCAGCGCCTCGTCTTCGTCGCTGAACCCTGTTGCACCCTGCTTGTCGGTCAGGTACAGATTGCCGTAGATGTCGTCTCGGACGCGCACCGGCAGCCCCAAGAACGAGGTCATCGGCGGGTGGCCAGGAGGAAACCCGTAGCGCCCAGGATGGTCTTCGAGGTGATCGAGTCGCAGGGCCTCGGGTTCCGTGATCAGGAGCCCCAGCACACCCCGGCCAGTCGGGCGATCCCCGATCAACTCTTCTTCAGCTTCGCTGAGCCCGACGGTGATGAATCGCTCGAGTCCGGTGCGGGTCGGGTTGAGTACCCCGAGGGCGGCGTAGCGGGCGCCGACGAGGGACCTGGCCTCCTCGACCAGGTGAGAGAGCAGATCGGCCAACTCGACGTTTGCGGTGATCATGAGGACCGCCGCCATCAGACGCCGGAGCTTCTCGGGGTCGTTCACCCGCGTGTAGGGCACGAGGTGGATCGTATCCCCGGCGCGCAGGGGCTTCGCCCGTCCGCAAGGGGTGCTGGCAGAATGGCTGGGTGACAGTGCGCGTTTTCCTGCTGGATGACCATGAACTCGTACGTGAAGGTATCCGGGGTCTCCTCGAGAGCGACGAGGAGATCGAAGTCGTCGGGGAGGCCTCCACCGGCGCCGAGGCGCTTGTACGGGTGCCCTTGGCCAAGCCCGATGTCGCCATTCTGGACGTCCGCCTCGAAGACGGGAACGGCATCGAGGTGTGCCGTGACCTGCGCTCGGCCATGCCCGGGCTGGTGTGCCTGATGCTCACGAGTTTCGCCGACGACGAGGCCATGTACGCCAGCGTGATGGCCGGGGCGGCCGGTTACGTCCTCAAGCAGATCAGGGCACGCGATCTGATCGAGGACGTGAAGAAGGTCGCGACAGGTGTGTCGCTGATGGATCCGAGGGCCGTGGCACGGGTGGTCGAGCGGATCGCCAATCCACCAGCGGCCGACCCGTCCATGTCGGCCCTCTCGCCCCAAGAAGCGCGCATCTTGGAGCTCATCTCGGACGGCAAGACCAACAAACAGATCGCCGAGGCGATGTTCCTCTCGGAGAACACGGTGAAGAACTACATCACGAGCTTGTTGCGCAAGCTCAAGCTCACGAGTCGGACCGAGGCGGCCATCTTCGCGACCAAACTGAAAGGGCAGGGCTAAGGGTCTTCGGGGTCGATCGGGGCGCTCGTCGCGCCTGCGAGGTGAACACCGAGACGGAAGAGCTCGAACTCCAGGCGTTCCCGCTCGATCTTGGGATGGACGAAGTTCTCCGGCGTCACGTCAATACCGCGGCGAGCAGCCAGGCAGACGAGCGAGCGGTCGTAGGAAATCTCGGCCACCACGGCCGTCTCCGACCAGACCCCTGCCCCGAGGTCGTGGGCGGGCAGCGAGGCCCGGCACTCGCGGACGTAGTCGAGCAGAGCGTCGTCGTCGAGGTCTGTGTCCCAGAGGTCCAAGGCGCCCGAGAGAAGCGTGACGTACATGCTCACGTCTCCAGTCTGTACGTCGTCGAAGGGCGCCAGCTAGGGAAGATCGTCCCATTCAGGCCTGGATCCCTGGAGCAGGTGACGCACGGGACCTTCCTCCCTAGCCCAAAGGACCTTTGCGCTCATCTCAGCGAGGCCGCGGGCAGCGACGATGGGAACAGATCTCCTCACTGGGAGGGATCACGAACAAGGAGACCGACAGATGCGACGCAACGTTTTCGACAAGGTGGCCAGTGTCGGTGGAGTGGTCGTGGTGATCGTGCTGGCTGTGGCCGGCGCCTTGCTGATGTTCGGCTACAGCTTCGCCAACAACTACGTGCACACCCAGCTCGCTGAGCAGCAGATCACGTTTCCCTCGGCGGCGGCGTTCGCCCACCCTGACGGACAAGAGATCACCAAGTCGATGATCCCCTCGGTCTCGCAGTACGCCGGGCAGCAGCTCGTCACGGGTCAGCAGGCCCAGGTCTACGCCAACGACTTCATCAACGTGCATCTCGGTGAGATCGGTGGCGGCAAGACCTACTCCGAGCTGAGCGCGGCGGCGATGGCCCTGCCCAAGGGTTCGCCGGCCTACACGGCCGCAGAGGCCAAGGTCCAGACGGTCTTCCAGGGCACGACGCTTCGAGGTCTGCTTCTCGAGGCCTACGGGTACAGCCTGATCGCCGACATCGCCTTGTGGTGTGCGATTGGAGCCTTCTGCCTCGCTGGCATCATGGCAGTGTTGGTCGGCCTCGGCCTCGGCTTCGCCCACGCCCGGCGGACCGACGACAGCGAAGAGCTTCTCCCCAGCCACACCCCAAAGGGGACGCTCGTCACCGCTTAACCCGCAACCCTTCCCAGTGAGGAGCCAACACCGGCCCGCCAAGCGGGCCGGTGTTGCGCGTCCGGGCCCAAAGGACGAAGGGAGGTCCCCCGTAGTGGAGGTGGGCCTGGACCGTCCGTCATCCCCGCCCGTGCGGCCAGACCCATTCCGCCACTTCGGGGGAATCGTCACCATGAGTGCGCGTCCACCCCTTGGCTTCGTTGCGACTGTCGATCATGACCTGACGCGTGCTGGCGGCCCTGGCGGCAAGACCGGGAACTCGGTCGATCACGTCAGTTACCAGATGGTAGCGATCAAGGTTGTTCATCATCACCATGTCGAACGGCGTCGTCGTGGTGCCCTCCTCCCTATAGCCCCGAACATGGAAATTCGCGTGGTTGTCACGCCGATAGGTCAACCGGTGAATCGTTGCCGGGTAGCCATGCCACGCAAAGATCACCGGACGATCCGCCGTAAAGAGAGCGTTGAACTCGGGATCGGGAAGACCATGGGGATGGATCGAGTCAGGTAGGAGCCGCATCATGTCGACGACGTTCACAAAGCGCACCTTGATTTCGGGTAGGTGCTGGCGGATGAGGTCGGCGGCGGCGAGCGATTCCAACGTCGGTACGTCACCAGCACACGCGAGCACGACATCGGGTTCATCGTCCTCCGCCTCGGTGGACGCCCAGTCCCACACCCCGATCCCGCGGGTGCAGTGCGCCACCGCCTGGTCAATGGTGAGGTAATCGAGTGCGGGCTGTTTGCCCGAGACGATGACATTGACGTACTGGCGGCTCCGGAGGCAGTGATCCGCTACAGAAAGGAGGCAGTTCGCGTCGGGCGGTAGGTAGATGCGCACGACATCCGGCTTCTTGTTGATCACGACGCTGAGAAATCCGGGGTCTTGGTGCGTCAAGCCGTTGTTGTCTTGGCGCCAGACATGCGAGCTCAGCAAGTAATTCAACGAGGGTACGGATCGTCGCCACGGAATCCTCGATGCGGTCTCGAGCCACTTGGCGTGCTGGTTGAACATGGAGTCAATGATGTGTATGAACGCCTCGTAGCAGGTGAAGAGCCCGTGGCGCCCCGTTAACAGATAGCCCTCGAGCAGACCCTCGCAGAGATGCTCGGACAGCACCTCGATGACTCGACCCTCTTGACTCAGGTGATCATCGCCCGGGACGGTCTCGGCCATCCACTTTCGATCGGTGACGTCGAACACGCTGCTCAATCGGTTCGATACCACTTCGTCGGGCCCGAACAAGAGGAAATCTCGCGGATTGGCCGAGATGACGTCGCGCAGCCAGGTGCCAAGAACTCGTGTGGCTTCGTTTTGGGTGGTCCCAGGCCGCTCGACATCGACGGCATAGTTGCGAAAGTCGGGAAGCTCAAGGTCGACAGTCAGCAGACCTCCGTTGGCGACGGGATTGTCGCTCATGCGTCGCTCGCCCTTCGGAGGAAAGGCGAGAAGCTCCTCGATCGGACTCCCGTCGTCGTTGAAGAGATCTTCCGGCCGGTAGGACCTCATCCAGTTCTCCACGGCTTCCCTGTGAGCAGAGTCGGTCCGGGCGGACGGAATCGGGACCTGGTGAGCTCGGAAGGTGCCCTCAACCCGTTTACCGTCAACCAGGGGCGGTCCCGTCCAGCCTTTGGGAGAACGAAGCACGATCACCGGCCATCTCGGGAGCCCTCCACCACCGGTCTTGGCCGCCGCGTGTATCTGATCGATGTCATCAAGGCATCCGTCGAGCACGCTCGCCAGCGACTGGTGAGCATCGGCCGGGTTGGTGGTGAGGTCGATCGTCACTTCGCGCGGGTCGTACCCGTAGCCACGCAGGAGCTGATGCAGATCCTCGTGCGGGATACGAGCCAGCAGCGTCGGGTTGGCGATCTTGTAGCCATTGAGGTGCAGGATTGGAAGGACCGTGCCATCACGATCCGGGTTGATGAACTTGTTCGCGTGCCAGCTCGCCGCCAGCGCTCCGGTCTCAGCTTCGCCGTCACCGACGACGCAAAACACCGTGAGGTCGGGGTGGTCAAGGGCCGCTCCGTAGGCGTGGAGCAGTGAGTATCCGAGTTCGCCTCCCTCGTGAAACGAGCCCGGCGTATTCGGCGCGACGTGCGACGGAACTCCGCCAGGGAAGGAAAACTGCCGGAACAGACGCTGCATACCCACTGCATCCCGGGGGATCGATGGGTAGCGCTCGGTGTAGGTGCCCTCGAGCCAGGCACAGGCATTGGGTCCCGGACCGCCGTGGCCGGGACCCATCACGTAGCAGGCATTCAGATCACGTCGACGAATAACCCGATTGGCGTGCGCGTACACAAGGTTCAAACCAGGGGTCGTGCCCCAATGTCCGAGCAACCTCGGCTTCACGTCCTCAGCCACAAGTGGCCGGCGAAGGAGGGGGTTGTCCATCAGATAGATCTGACCGACCGAGAGGTAGTTCGCGGCTCGCCACCAGGCGTCGAGCATGCGAAGCTCCTCGGAATCCAAGGGTCCCTGGGCGTCGTCCAGGTGGTATCCGGTCGGGGCAATGGTCATTCCGTTGCCGTTCGAATCATCGTCTGGTGACGTGTCCTCGGAGGTCGTGAGAGGAACGTTCATGCGAACTCCTTTGGTACGGGGGACGACGGCACGGAGCCTACGCGTTCAAGATCCGCTAGAACCGTGGAGTGCGGATACTCGTCGTGAACGCGGGATCGACGAGTCTCAAGCTCCGTGTCGTCGAAGGTGACGATCGCGTGACCCAGTCCGTCGACCTCGACCCGCCAGGCGGATCGCTGGAGTATGACTTGCGTCG
Organism: uncultured Acidimicrobiaceae bacterium; assembly: GCA_963741995.1. Taxonomy (GTDB): domain Bacteria; phylum Actinomycetota; class Acidimicrobiia; order Acidimicrobiales; family RAAP-2; genus Bog-473. Next base: position 253,624 of record CAVUKI010000003.1, on the reverse strand, counting down.
CTTCTTCGCCTCTGTCGGACCGCTCGACGCCATTGGTCACCGGGTCGTCCACGGAGGAACACGGTTCACCCGTCCCACCGTGATCGATACCTCGATCCGAGCCGAGCTCGACGAGCTGAACGAGTTGGCGCCGCTCCACAACCCTCCGGCACTGGCCGCCATCGACGCCTTGCGTCGTCTCTCGCCAGACCTGCCGGAGATTGCTTGCTTCGACACTGCGTTCCATGCCACGCTCACGCCCGCTGCCTCGACCTACGCTCTCCCTACTGCATGGGTCGAGAGATGGCGCTTGCGTCGCTACGGCTTCCACGGGCTGAGTTGCGAGTGGTCGGCTGGTCGCGCTGCAGCGCTACTGGATCGTCCCGCAGATTCGCTCAGACTTGTGATTTGCCACTTAGGGGGCGGTGCGTCTGTGTCTGCTACGGCAGGTGGTCGCTCTGTTGACACCACCATGGGGTTCACGCCGACCGAGGGACTTGTGATGGCGACGCGCCCCGGCGACGTAGACCCGGGGGCGATTGCGTGGCTTACGACCCATGGCGTTGCACCAGACGAACTTGCCGATGCTCTCGAGCGGCGTAGCGGTCTCCTCGCCCTCTCAGGTGGCCAGACGGGCGACATGCGTGAGCTGCTTCAGCGTCGGGCGCGAGGCGACCGGGCAGCCATTTTGGCGGTGGATGTCTATGTTCATCGCCTTCGAGCGAAGATCGCTGCAATGACCGCCGCTACGGACGGGACGGACGCCTTGGTCTTTACGGCGGGCGTTGGCGAGCACGCGAGTGAAATACGGGCCAGTGTGTGCCAACACCTCGAATGGATCGGTATTTCTGTCGACGCCGTTGCGAACTCCGCCGTGGGGCCCGATGACGTCGACATCAGCCGAGATGGTGCGAGGACCAGGACGCTTGTACTACACGCGCGTGAGGAACTTGTCGTGGCGGCCGGCTGCCGTGCAGCATTGAACTCACAGATCTGATTCGCCGAGACGAACGCCATACTCAACCTTGCTGACGAACGCACCTCCCGCTTGGAGGTCCTGCGGCAACGCCTTTGGTCGACTACTGGATAAGGGGGATCATGAGCCGGCTCTACCGGCTCAGAACAACTTTGACGGCTCCAGTGTCTGCTGCGTTCTCGAACACGTCGTACGCCCTCATCATGTCGTCAAGGTCAAAGTGATGAGTGGCGAATCGACCGGCGTCGATCTGGTGAGAGGCGACCAGGCGGAGCAAAGTCGGGGTTGAATATGTATCGACCAACCCCGTCGTGATAGTCACGTCACGTATCCATAACGTCTCCAGGTGCAGGGTGGCGGAAGCGCCGTGGACGCCGATGTTGGCGACGTGACCTCCGGGTCGAACGAGTTCGGTGCAGAGTTCGAAACTGGCTGGGACGCCGACCGCTTCGATTGCGACATCAACGCCCAGACCGCCCGTAAGTTCTTTGACAAAGGCGACGGGATCTTCACGACCGTTGTTGACGATCAGGTCCGCGCCGAAGATCTTGGCGGCCTCCAGCCTCGTATCCGCAAGGTCCATAGCGATGACGTGACTGGGGGAATAGAGCCGGGCTCCGAGAATGGCAGAGAGACCGATCGGGCCGGCACCAACGACGGCGACCGTGTCACCCGGTTGCACGCGACCGTTCAGGACTCCGACTTCGTACGACGTGGGCAGGATATCGGCGAGCATAAGGATCTCCTCATCGCTCGCTCCCGCCGGCACTTTGTACACCGAGGTATCGGCAAAGGGAACGCGAACGTACTCAGCTTGAGTCCCGTCAATGAGGTGGCCGAGGATCCAGCCGCCCCCGCCAAGGCACTGGCCGTAGCGACCCTCACGACAGAAGCGGCATCTCCCACAGGCGCTGATGCATGAAACGAGGACCCGATCGCCAGGCGCCACTGTGGTGACCGCTGAGCCGATGGTCTCGACCGTTCCGACTGCTTCATGTCCGAGGATGCGACCCTTGGTTACCTCGGGAACGTCCCCCTTCAGGATGTGAAGATCCGTTCCGCAGATGGTCGTGCAGTCCACGCGCACGACGGCATCTGTGCTGTCCTGAATCGTTGCTGTCGGGACGTCATCCCAAACCTTGCGCCCCGGTCCGTCGTATACAAGTGCCTTCATGGTGTTCCCCGATCCTCTAGGTCTACTGCGTGAAAACTCGGTGTGGAGCCATCTCAGATGCCGGTTCCGTTCTTGTCACCGCCATAAGGAGAGTATGAGTCATCTGAGCGCCGATTCCTTAGGGACCAAGGTCCCGACCAATGGGATGTTTGTCTGCTGTTGAGCGGGGTCACAGGGAATCGGGGCACGGGCCCTGGACTGGATCGGCCTCCGGAGACATTGGCGCACGTGTAGGTCGAGACGAAGCGCCCCGCGATGAGACATTGGAGCCGAGAGCTTCATTCAGAATTTGCTGGCTTGCCTCGCCCATGCGCGATGTCGGTCAGTGTCCTTTCCGGCTCCACCGAGGGGACGATCACCACCGGAACGCTGGAGTGCTCGGCGAGCTCAAGGCTTGTACTCCCCAAGAGGGAAGCAGAGTGCTGCCCGGACCCGCGAGATCCAACAACGATCAGGTCAACCGAATTTGGCTCGCCGATCATTCGAAGGAGGACAGAGCAAGGGTCACCGTCGACGACGAGCCACTCGACCGCGCTCGGGTGCATTCCGGCTCCGAAAGCGATCTCAAGCGCGGCAGCTTGATGTGGAGTTGAGCGGCCGAGAAGCCCAGCGTGCTCCAGCAAGCCGATTGCGTGTACCACTTTCAGCCGTCCATGAATTTGTGCTGCAAGGTTGGCCGCCCAACGGAGAGCGGATCTGGAATCGCTTGAGCCATCGAAACCAACTGCGACCGTGTCGATTGCATTCACCGCGAGCGCTCCCTTATCGCAGTCCGGCTGATGCCCGGTCTCGAGCGATCGCCGCGGTAGCGATTTCCTGACGCCCGGGCCCGCCAAAAGACGGCGCCTCGAAATCTACCTCCATATCGAGCAGGGTCCCCAGAATGGCTGTCACCGATGCACGCAGTGCTCCGGAGTTGTATCCCCCCTCCAGGAACAACACGATCCGACCAGCACGAGGGGCAAATGAACTCACAAGTCGAGCGAGCTGCGCAAAGTCTCCCGTGGAGAGGGCAAGCTCACCCAAAGGGTCGGCTCGGTGAGCATCCAAACCACACGAGACAAGGACCCAGTCGGGCGCGAATCGATCGATGACAGGGTGAGCGATCTCCTCAAGGCCACAGCGAACAATGTCGCCGGTCGCACCTGGTGGTAGTGGAATGTTGACGGTGAGGCCGACCGCATTGGGTCCCCCGACTTCTTCAGCCTTGCCTGTGCCCGGAAAAAGGGGCCACTGATGGGTCGAGACGTAGAGAACCCTTGGGTCATTCCAAAAGATTGATTGCGTCCCATTGCCGTGGTGGACGTCCCAGTCGATGATGAGCACTCGCTGGCCTCTCGCCGCCAACGCTGCGGCGCTCACCGCAACGTTATTGAGCAAGCAGAACCCCATGGCGCGGTCGGCCTCGGCGTGATGCCCGGGTGGCCTCACAGGGACAAAGGCCACCCCTTCACCCTTCAGCTCCAAAGTCGCGATGGCCTCGAGGCCGGCACCGACAGCGCGGCGAGCCGCAGAGAAGGAATCCGTTTGGGCGTACGTATCAGGGTCGAGGTCGCCCCCGCCTTGACGGCAGAAGCGATCGAGTTCGTCGAGGTACTTGGTGGAGTGCACCCGTGCCAAGTCGTCGAGATCCGCCTTGGGCGTGGTTACGTAGTTGATGTCATCGTCGAGGTTGAGATCGCGCACCCCATCCATCACTGAGAAGATCCGCCCCTGTTGCTCAGGATGTAACTTGCCCCCGTCATGCGAGCAGGCGCCTGAAGGACCAGCCACGATCAGCATTCGATTCCTCTTTGAACTGGTCCGATCATCGGGCGACGAGTTATTTGCCGCGCTTGGTCTCGCATCGCCAGAGCCTCACGGTACGAGTCCGTCAGGCGGATCTCGAATCGTAGCGAGACAGTTCCGCAGTCGATATCTGTCGACATCTCGAACCCCGAGTGACGGAACACGTCGAGCATGGGTTTGTTCTCGCAAAGCGTATCGGCGAGGAACGTCGTGATGCCTCGGGCCCTCGCGGCGCGGCCCAGCTCATCAAGCAAGAGCGACCCGATCCCGTGGTGCTGGTAGTCGTCGGCTACGACGAAAGCCACCTCGGCTTCTGCGGTACCAGCATGTCGGTCGAACCGACCCACGGCAATCAGCTTTCCTTCAGTCTCGACCACGAGAGCCAAGCGGTCCACGTAGTCCACGGTGGTGAAACGCTCGACTTCGCCAGCCGAAAGGGCCGGATGAACCGTAAAGAACCTGAGATAGGTCGATCGATGCGAAAGATGCTCATGAAACTCGACCAGGGGCACTGCGTCATCGGGTCGGATCGGACGCAGGCTATAGCGAGGGCCGTCCGAGAAGACAACCGCGATCTCAAGATCACGTGGATAGGCAGGAGGGGAGGATGCTCTCGTTGAATCTGAGTCGAGACTGCTGCCCGCACCTGAGACGCTCGCCATGGCACTCAGCCAACGACCGTGGTAGCACGGGCTGCATGATCCACCCAGCGCTCGGACACTGATCCGAAGATGAGACTGGCGATCTCGCTGTGCCCGCGGGAGCCGATGACGAGAAGGGATGCTGCTCCTGGCGATCCCAGGATCTGCTTCACTTTGGCCATGATTGTAGGACGAGCCGTTCTGGTCATGCTTCAATTCTCTTCGCCGGAACTCAGGTCAGGTAGGGACTTTGGTCCCGGCTTGTGAGGCAGTAGGTCTTCTTTTGTGACGACCTCCGAGGGCCGGAATCGATGCGCCGGAACCCAGAGGCATCCGAGCGACCGATTAGAGCCGCGTGACATGCTCGATCAGTCGCGGTAGTCGACGAGATGGCGGTCACTGAGGAAATCGGACCGAATCCGTTCCCGCGCTCTGCGTCCCATGGCCGCCATCTCCTCCGGTCGCGCCAACAGATCATCGAGTGTCTTGGCGAAGGTAGCCAGGTCCGATGGGTCGCTCAGTAGGGCTCCCGTTCCGGGCGACAATTGGTCGACGATGCCACCAACCGCAGACGCCACGACCGGGCGCGACTTCCACATGGCCTCCGCAACCGTGAGACCGAAACCCTCTTCCAAACTCTTCTGGACGACCACCGTGGCATGACGTTGGATCGCGTTAACCATGAGTGCGTTCAGTTCAAAGTTGTCCATGGGCAACGTGATCAGCCGCACGGCGCTCCGCTGTCTCGAGGGCAGATTCTCCCAATAGGTCAGACATTCGTCCAAGACTCTTGCCCCCTCGGGATCATCGGAGACGGCATCTACCGCCGGGCCCACGAGGGCGAGTCTCACATCTCCTTGTCGCGTTGACTTGCCGGCGAACCCTTCAAGAACACCTTGCATGTCTTTGAGGTGATCCCAACGTGACACTTGTACAACCACCCGATCGTCCATTGATATGGGTCCTGCTCCGCCAAGAACGGCCCCCAACGACCTCACTGACGCACTGCCGTCGTCGAATAATCCGATCCTCACCAAGAGCTTGTGTACCTGAGCGCCGTTCAGACGCCGATTCTTCGCGGTGTGTGGGTCGATAGAGGGCGCAATGATGGCAAGGTCGGCGCCCGCGAGAAATCGCGGGACGAAGCCCAAGTGCGAGAAGACGTAGGTGCAACAGAACCTCAAATGCTTTTCCAGGAAGTTCCAGCCCTCTTCGGTGTGCGCATTGATTCGTTCTGTGCCGATGTGGCACCGCCAAACAACCCGAGCCCCCCGCTCCGTGAGGGCCCCAGCGAGACCGGCGGTCTGCGGGTCATGCAAAACGACAACATCACCCTCGTTGACTCGGTTGCTCAGTGCAGCTGCGTTCTGGTCCAGAACTGCTGCGTAGTGGTCGGCTTCGGACTGGCCCAATTCGCCGGTGTCGCCAGCTACGCCGTGCAACCGATTATGAAGGCGCTTGGTGATCTTGAAGAAGGCTTCGTCGCCATTGATCACCACCCATCGGGTGTCGACCCCGCACCCGAGTGAGTATCCGACAAGGGTGTGCAGCATCTCCGCGACGCCGCCACCGGCCGACGTCGCGCTCGATGTTCCATACTCGGGCGCCTCCCAGTGCCGCCCGCGTTTGTTCTGCAGCGCGGACGAGCCTGTTCAGGCGCGACTCTCCGACGAGATAGGAGAGGCGTTGGGGGGCAATCGCCGTTACCTCGATGTCACGAGGTTCCGCCATTTCCCTATCTTGACCCACAAACCCATTGGCGCCGGCGACCCACCGATCTGATTCGACCGACGATGGTGGCCAACGACGTTCAGCCTGGAGGCCGGGCTTGGCGTCGGCTCAGTCCTCATCCGGAACGGGGTTGTGCACGATGACACGACCTGTGACCGTCACAGGAGTGATCTTGACCAACTCGTGGCGATCGCCGCCCGCCCATGTCTCGAGGTCGAGCGATGAGAGCCGCAGCACTTCATCGGGATCATCTACATGACGGGCAGGACCGCTGATGAGCACACTCCAACCTTCGCTGAAGGCCTCATCGAGACGATCGATCTCGAAACCGACCACCGGCTGAGCGGCGAGGAGATCGGCTTTCGCCGAGTCCGTACTGAGAATGACTTCCCCAGCCGTGAACTCAAAGTTGACGGGTAGGGCAACGGGGCCCCGTTCTGTGGAAAAGACAACTCGGCCCACCCCTCCTGCAGAAACATGGGCGTCACACTGCTTCCTGGTCAGAACTTCGAGTGAGGGGTGACGCCTCCCTCTGGCCCTCCCGGGTGCGCGGTCCAGCCCGCCCCCCGCGAGAGCAACCGGGGACGTGTCCAGGACAGTCGCAATGAGGTTGAACGTTCCAGCACTCAACCGAGCGTTCGCATTGTGTTCGAAGTAGTTGAGATAATTGGGATCCATGCCGACGCGTTGCGCCAACTCTTCGGCTGAAAGACCGAGTTCCTTTCGACGGTGAGTGACGCGCCGGGCCAGGTCGCTGGCGCCCGTTTCCGCGGTGGAACCGGGCGGCTCTTCAATTTGAGGGGTTGGCGTCATAGGGCCATTTTGAGGGACCGGGCGGACCGATCGCTAGAGAGAAAGGTCCCGAGCGGCCATGACCTTGGTTCGCCGTACATCGCCCGACGGAGGATGGAGTGTTTCGGCGGGATGCCGATCGCCGTCGGAAGCTGGCGATCACGACGGGGCAGTGAGCATGTTGGGCGCAGTAGGTACCGACCGAACCGAGCAACAGCTCGCGAATGACGCCATGCCCTCGTGATCCGAACTACGAGAAGATCGCCCTCTTGTGCTCAGCCCTGCGTGCCAGATCCGGTGCCTGGGCGCATGCTGTGCATACCCTGTGAATGTCCAGTTCGGGCCGCTCAGCTCTCAGGCCGGTTGCGTCGCCGCTTCCCAAGCGGCCGCTCCGGCCAGGCCGGCGTCGTCGCCCAGGGCCGACTGCACGATGGTGAGGTCGGCCGGGTGATGTTCGTGCCGGCTCAGCACGAAGTCACGGAGCGGCTCGAAGAACCCGGGGTCGCAACCCAGCCCCCCGCCGACGACAACGGTGCTCGGGTAGAAGGTCATCACGAGGTTGCAAATCCCGACGGCGCAGGCGGCAATGGCGCCACGCCAGATGGCCAGCGCGCCGGCTTCACCGCTCTTCATCGCCGATTCGATTCCAAGGGCGTTGAGGGCCCCAAGGCCGGTCTCGCGTGCCAGGCGCGCCATACCGCTGCCCGACCCCAATTCCTCGAGCGTGCAAGGCGATCCCTCCCGCCACGCGCTCCAGTCGATGACGGTGTGACCCACTTCTGCGAGGGAGCGTCTCCCGCGGACCAGACGACCGTCGTGGATCACTCCGGCCCCGATGCCAGTCGAGATGGTGAGGTAGGCGACGTCCGTGCTCCCCACACCGGCACCGAAGGCGGCCTCACCTACTGCTGCGAGGTCAGCGTCGTTGGCGATATGGGTCGGGAGGCCGAGGCCGGCCGATAGGTCACGACGCGACAGCAGGTCGGGCCAGCTCTCCGGGAGATGCGGTGCCCAGAGCAGCCGCCCGGCCTCGTAGTCCACGACGCCAGGTAAGCCCACGACCGCGTGAGACACGATGCCGAACTGGTGTTCGGCGCCGACGTTGCAAACGAGGTCGATCAGTGCCTCCGGCACGTCGGCATGGCTGGGCGTCGCGACCGATCGCCGGAGTAGCACGGTGCCGCGTTGATCCACCAGGGCGACACGCATCCGCGTGCCGCCGACGTCGGCGGCTAGGACGAGCGGCGCCATCACATGCCCGCCCTCATATGCCGGTCCTCATGGCCTGCAGTGGTACGCCGCGGTTCCCGCGGGCGTACCGGCCGCCGGCGGTGCAGCTCACCAGGCCGTGACCGCGTACGCCTCCGGGGCGTCCGCGAGGTATTTGTGCAGCTGGCTTTCACTCAGCAGGCCTGATTGGGAGCCGACCTCCTGAACCACGCTCATGGCGTTGACGGGGCCCCAGGACAGCGCCTCCTGCAGCGGGAGCCCTTTCGCCATGGCGGCGACGAGGGCAGACGAAAACGCGTCGCCGGCGCCCGTGCGCTCCCTGGGCGGGGCTGGATCGGGGTAGGCGGGAACGAAGTAGCGCCGCGACCCGTCCGACGCGTAGGCCCCGTCTGGACCGTCCGTGATGACGACGATCTCGGCTCCGAGACGGTGCAGCGAGTCGAGGAGCTCGCCCACCTTGCCGTGGTCGCCGCCGCCGATCTCGACCGCCTCCTCTCTGTTGCAAATCAGCACACTGGCCCGGCGGTAGAGGCCCCGCATGGCTTCGACGCCCTGAGCAATCTGAAAGGTCCCGGGTTGGAACGCGAAGTGCACCGAGGGTTCTGCATCGAGCCACGCAACGATCTGGTCGTAATACTGAGGAGCGTCGGAACCGACCGAACTCAGATACAACCAGCCAGGGACCTCCCGCGGGCTCAGGTGGGCCCAGTGGTAATCGTAGAGCTGGTGGCGGACCAAGATCGTGCGATCCGGTCCGAACCAGAGCACGAAGTTGCGATTGCTCGGCTGATCGGGGTCGAACCGCACGAGGTGGGTGTCCACACGTTCGTGCACCAGGGCGGCCTGCATGATTCGGCCGATGTCGTCGTTCCCGACGTGTGCCGCGATGGAGGTCGAGAGTCCGAGCCGTGCGAAACCCACGGCGGCATTTGCCGCGTTCCCACCCGCGTCGACCATCACGGCATAGTCGAACGGGACTTTGCCGCCAAAGGGTAGGTCCATCCACTGGGCGTTGTCGTCCTCCCGAATGCGGACGTGCCCGTCCGACAGCCGGATGAAGACATCGGTTGCGGTGTCGCCCACGCTGAGCACGTCGAATTGCGCCATAGACCAATATGACGAGAAATCCGGGTCGCGTAACAGGGACTAATTTCCCCTATGCCGGCACTTCTTTCCTTATACCGGCGCTTCCCTCCGGTCCGTTGCCTTCTTCGGCAGGCGGCGTGGGTTGGCCAGCCGCTCGGTGTCACAGTCCTTGTGACGCGGCTCGAAGCCGACGAGGGATGGGACCTTGACGCCCCGCTCGCCGCCGATGAGGAAGACGAACGGGAGGGCGAGTCGACTTCCGGTTAGTCGAGTTCGCACAGTCCGAGTCGGCCGCTCGCTTCGGCGAGGCCGGCGCGGGCGCGGGGGTCGGCCACCTGCCCAATGAGCTGCTGGGCCTGCGCGTGTTGCGAGCGCCCGAACAGGTCGGCACACCCGTGTTCGCTGATCACCGCCGAGTGCTGGAACGACGTCACCGGGTTCGCCAGGACGGGGACGACCGTCGACGAGTCCGTCTTGTCGTGCCAGGCGTGCAGTGCCACGATCGCGTGCCCCCCCGGCGAGTGCAGGGCCCCGGTGACGAAATCGGGTTGCCCGCCGAATCCTGAGTGAATGTGCTCGTCCACGAAGCTGGCGTTGGCCTGGGCGAACAGGTCGACCTGCATGGCGGCGTTGACCGAGAGCATGCAGGGGTGCGCGGCGATGCGCGCCGGGTTGTTGACGGTCTCCGTGCGCAGCATGCGGAGCTGCTCGTTCCCGTCGGCCCAGCGGTAGAGCTCCGGCGAACCGATCAGGAAGGAGGTGGAAACCGGCGCCTCCGGATCGAGCGCGCCGGCGCGATCGAGATCCATGATGCCGTCGCTGATCATCTCCGACCACACCCGTAGACCGCGACGAGCGGCCATCATCCGGGCCGCCACGGTGGGAATCAGCCCGATGCCGAGTTGCAGGGTTGTGCCGTCGGTCGCGAAGGCGGCGACGCGCTCGCCGATCGCCGTCGCCGCCTCCTCGGACCCCTCTCCGGCGGGGGAGGTCAGCGGCTCGTCGACCTCCAGCAGGCCGTCGATCGCCTCCATGGGGATCTCGCCGGCGCCGAACGTGTAAGGCATGCGGGGATTCACCTGCGCCACGACCAACCCACCGCGAGCCCGCGTCTGATCGATCGCGGCCGGCAGGACGTTGACCTCGATCCCGAGCGACACCTTGCCGTCACGCGGCAGGGATGTGTGGAGCAGCACGGCGTCGGGTCGGCGCACGGTGTCGAAGAGACGCGGCACCAGCGAGAGACGCATCGGCAGGTAGTCGAGCATCGGGTCGTGGCGCATGCCGGGCCCGACGAAGGGGGTCTCGCAGATGAACCCTTCGTGACCGGCAAAGTCGTACTGCGCGTTGAGCTGGAACACGCGGCACGTCTCGAGTGCTTCGGTCAGGGCCTTGACCAGTGTGAACGGCGTCGCAGAATTGCCCGAGATGACGAGCCGCGGTTCGCGCCCCTCCAGCGCGCCGATCCGCGCCACGACCTCCTCGAAGGTCATTGTGTGCACCAATGCAGTGTCACAGAGACCGACCTCCTCGAAACAGGGACATTGGTCCCTATCGACACCGCCTTTGATCAGGGACGATTGAGTGGTGAAGGAAATTCGCTGGTTCGAAGAGGTCAGGCTGCGGGACACGGGCTCGGTGGGAGGCAAGGGTGCGAACCTGGGTGAGCTGACGGCGGGAGGTCTGCCGGTGCCCCCTGGATTCGTGATCACGGGTGAGGCCTATCTCGATGCCATCGGTCGGGCGGGTGTCCGGGACCGGCTGGTGGCGATCCTGGCCGAGGCCCGCACGGCGACGCAGGACGACCTCGACCGCCTGGCGTCCGAGGCCCGGCATCTCGTGCACACGGTGCCCATCCCCGACAACCTGGCGTCCGGCATCGTCGACGCCTATGGGCGCCTCGGAACTGACGTTCGGGTCGCGGTGCGGTCGTCCGGCATCGGCGAGGATGCCGAAGGCACGTCGTTCGCCGGCATGAACGAGACGTTCACCAACGTCGCCGGCACCGAGCAGTTGCTGGCGCGGGTCGTTGACTGCTGGGCCTCGCTGTGGGGCGCGCGCTCCATCTTCTACCGCGGTGACAAGGATCTGACCGCAGAGCCGGCCATCGCCGTGGTGATCCAGGAGATGGTGCCCTCGGAGCGCTCCGGTGTGATGTTCACCGTCGACCCCTCGTCGGGGGAGACGGACCATATTGTGATCGAGGCCGCCTTCGGCCAGGGCGAGGTGGTCGTGAGCGGCCAGGTCGAGCCCGACACCTACGTTGTGGGGAAGGACGGGCCCCGCCTCCTGCACGCCCGGGTCGGCACCCAGCACTTCAAGATCGTGCGTGGGGCCGACGGCCAGGACGAGCGGGTGCAGCTCGGCCCCGTCGAGGGCGGCAGCCGGGTCCTCAGTGACGAGGAAGTCCTCGCGGTGGCACGCATGGGCCTGGCCACGGAGGCCCACTACGGGTCACCGCAGGACACGGAATGGGCCATCGCCGGCGGTCGTACCTACCTCGTGCAATCGCGTCCCGTCACTGCCGTCGGCGGTGCCGCCAAGGCCGCGGCGGCGCCCGGCCAGGGCACGCTGCTGGTGCAGGGCCTGGCGGCCTCGGCGGGCCGGGCTTCGGGAGTAGTGCGCGTGTTGCAGTCGCCGGACCAGGGCGATCGCCTGCAGTCCGGCGAGGTCCTCGTGGCGCCCATGACAAGTCCCGACTGGGTCCCGACCATGCGCCGTGCCGCGGCCATCGTGACCGATGGCGGCGGGATGACATGCCATGCCGCCATCGTCTCGCGCGAACTGGGCGTCCCTGCCGTCGTGGGTGCCCGCACAGCGACGACCGTGCTGCGCGACGGCGAGCTCGTGACCGTCGACGGCGCCCAGGGAACGGTGACCGAAGGGGCCGAGGCCCAAGCCGTTGTTGCACCGACCGCTGCTGCGACACCGCAGCAGACCGGCTCCGGTGTCCCGGGTGCGCTCGCGACGAAGATCTACGTGAACCTGGCCTTCGCCGAGCACGCCGAGGAGGTGGCGGCGTTGCCGGTCGACGGTGTGGGCCTGTTGCGAGCCGAGTTCATGGTGACGGACGCCCTGAAGGGGGTCCACCCGCGCAAGCTCCTCGAGCGCGGCGACGAAAAGACGTTCGTCGACGACATGGCCAAGTCGCTCCTGCGCATCACGAGGGCCTTCGAACCGCGTCCCGTGGTGTACCGAAGCATGGACTTCCGCTCCAATGAGTTCGCCAACCTCGAAGGCGGGGACCAGTTCGAGCCCCATGAGGAGAACCCGATGATCGGGTACCGGGGCTGCTACCGCTACGTCAGACAGCCGGACTTGTTCCGGCTGGAGCTCGACGTGCTGGACCGCGTGCTCCAGGAGACGCCGAACATCGTGTTGATGATTCCGTTCGTGCGCACGGCCTGGGAGCTCGAGGCGTGCCTCGACGTGGTCGACGCCAGCCCGGTGGCGGGTTCCCTCCCGGTGTGGGTGATGGCCGAAGTCCCGTCCGTGGCCTACTGGATCCCGACCTACGCCGGGATGGGCATCGAGGGGGTGTCGATCGGCAGCAACGATCTGACTCAGCTGCTGCTCGGCGTGGACCGCGACTCGCAGATCTGTGCCGACGTCTTCGACGAGGCGGACCCCGCCGTGCTCGATGCGATCGGTCGCATCATCGGAGGCTGCCAGTCCTCACGCATCTCCTCCTCGCTGTGCGGTCAGGCTCCCTCCAACCGGCCTGCCTTCGCCGAGTTTCTCGTCGGTCAGGGCATCACGTCGATCTCGGTGAACCCCGACGCGGTCGCGGCCGTGCGCCAGACCGTGGCGGCCGCCGAGTGGCGACTGCTGCTCCAGGCCGCCGTGCCACTCCGCCCCCAGTCGGTGGGCGAAGTGGCGCCCCGGCACCCCCTCCGGCACCGTCGCTAGAGGAGCACGGCTCGCCGGGGATGTCTCCTCGGCGGTCCCCACGAGGGGGACCTGGGGCCTCAGGTTTCTTCGAGCACCATCTCGATCGCGCCACAGGGGCATTCCTGCACGCACAGTCCGCACCCCTTGCAGAAGTCGTAGTCGAAACGGTACCCGTGCCCCTCGTCGACTTTCATCACGGCGTTGTCGGGGCAGACGCCGAAGCAGTTGTCGCACTGGAAGCAGTTGCCGCAGGACATGCAGCGCCGCGCCTCGAAGAGCGCGGTCGACTCGTCAAGGCCGCCGACGACCTCGTCGAAGGTCGACGTGCGGCGGGCGGCGTCGAGGCGGGGACGGACTGCGTGGGGTGCATCGGCGTAGTACCAGGTGTTGAGGTGTTCGGGCGTCGCCAGCTCGTGCCGTGACAGGCGTTCGAGGATGTGGCCGCCTAGCCAGGCATCGATGGCCCGCGCCGCCCGCTTGCCGTGCCCGATGGCGTCCGTCAGGGTGCGGGCGCCCGCCACCATGTCGCCGCCGGCGAAGACGCCCGGCCGGGCCGTCATCATGTCGGCCCCCACTGAGACGACCCCGTCAGCCACCGCGATCTCCGGGTTCCCTCCGAGCAGTGACAGGTCCGCCTCCTGCCCGAGCGCCAGGATCACCGAGTCCGCCCGCAGCTCCTCGAACTCGCCGGTTGGCTGAGGGAAGCCGTCGGCATCGAGCTCCATCCGCTCGATGCTGAGAGACTCGCCACCCGTGCCGACGATGGTCGACAGCCACTTGAGGTGCACGCCCTCGTCGACGGCGTCCTGCACCTCCTCGACGTTGGCCGGCATGCGCTCCCGTGTCCGCCGGTAGACGACGACGGCGTCTTCGGCGCCGAGCCGCCGAGCCGTGCGGGCTGCGTCAATGGCGGTGTCGCCGCCGCCGTAAATGACCACGCGGCGCCCGAGAACGGGCGGCTCGCTCTCTTCGGTGTCGTGCAGCAGCGTCACGGCGTTGAGGATGCGAGCCGAGTCTCCGGCGGGGATATCGGCGTGCTTGCCCCGCTGCGCTCCCACCGCGAGGAAGGCGGCATCGAATCCCTCGTCCCTCATGGTTGCCGCGAGGCCGTCGACCGTCCGCCCGCAGACGATGTCGACGCCCATGGATGCAATCCGCTCGATCTCGCCTGCAACGACCGCCCGGGGCAACCGGTAGGACGGGATGCCGTAGCGCATCATCCCCCCGGGCAGCGGCGACGACTCATAGATCACGACGGCGTGCCCGAGGAGCCGTAGGTGGTAGGCGGCCGAGAGGCCGCCCGGCCCGGAGCCCACCACCAGCACCCGCTTACCCGTAACCTCTCCCGCCGGTTCCGGCGACCATCCCTCACTCAAGGCGCGGTCGCCCAGGAAACGCTCCATGGCGTTGATCCCAACCGTCTCATCCACTTCGGCTCTGTTGCAGGCCGTCTGGCATGGGTGGAAGCACGCTCGCCCCGTGACCGCGGGGAGCGGGTTGTCGCGCATGATCTGGCGCCAGGCCGCCTCGTAGGAGCCGTCTTCGGCCAGGTAGAGCCACTGCTGGATGTTTTCGCCGGCCGGACAGGCGTTGCTGCACGGGGGGAGGCGGTCGACGTACACCGGCCGCTCGGCTCGCCAGGTGCCCGTCTTGTTGGCCAGGCTGGATCCGACCTCGAGGGTGATGGCGAAGGGCTTGACCGTCATGGGGCCGGCATCTCCACGGGCTCGAGGAGGCCGTAGCGCGCGATGTTGCGGTCGGCCATCGCCTGTAGGGCGGCGATGATGTCGGGCCGGGCCGGGTTCCCTTCCGCGTCGAAGAGGTGCGCGAAGCGGCCCTGCAGGCGGAGATACTCCTCGACCGGGGCCGGCCGCCGGATGGTCGACGTGCGCACGACCTCGCCGTGCTCCGCCTCGAAGACCGGGAAGAGGCCCGTCTGGCTCGCGAGCCGCGCCACCTTCACGGTGTCGGACGGGACGGAGCCCCAGCCGAGCGGGCAGGTCACCAGGATGTGGATGTAACGGGCTCCGTGGATCTCCATGGCCCGGGTGACCTTGTCCTCGAGGTCGTGCAGGTCGGCCACCGTGGCCGTCGCCACGTAGGGGATCCCGTGCGCCATCGCCAGCTCCGGGAGGTTCTTGCCCTGACCGAAGGGGTTCCCGGGATTGGGGCCGACCGCCTCGGTCGTGGCCGTGCGCGCTGCCGGCGGCGTCGCCCCCGACCGCTGCACGCCGGTGTTCATGTAGGCCTCGTTGTCGTAACAGATGAACAGGACGTCGTCGTTGCGCTCGAACATGCCCGAGAGGCAGCCGAAGCCGATGTCCACCGTGCCGCCGTCGCCGGCTTGCGCGATCACCCTCGTGTCGCCGAGACCCTTGACGCGCAGCGCCGCCGCGACCCCGGTCGCCACCGCGGGCGCGTTCCCGAACAAGGAGTGCAACCACGCGATCTGCCACGACGTCTCGGGGTAGGGCGTCGAGAACACCTCGAGGCAGCCGGTGGCGTTGACGGCCACCATGCGGCTGCCGGTGGCGCGCATGGCCGCATCGATGGCGTAGCGGGCGCCGAGCGCCTCGCCACAGCCCTGGCAGGCCCGGTGGCCCGAGGTCAGCGAGTTGGCGCGCTCGGGGCCGGACTGCACGGTGCGGTCGGCGCGGCTCACCAACCGGTTGCCGACCGCGAAGCTCCCGACCTGGTAAAAGCGGACGGCCACCGTTCAGCCGATCCCCGAGGCGACGGTGCCGAGATCACGCAGCATGTTCTCGGCTGTGGGGCCGGAGCGCCGGTGCAGAGCCATGCGCTCGAGCTCGCGTTCGACCAAGCCCATGTTGAGGTCGAGGAACGTGAGGCGCCCGAGCTCGCCGCGGTCTGCCGCCTCGAAGACCCTTCCGAGCGAGGATTTGGTGATCGATCGGCCGCCCAGTCCCGCCACCACGGTGGCCACCGGAACCGGCAGCCCGGTGAGCGTCATGGCCACGTCCGTCGAGAGCACCCCGCCGAAGCCCACGCTGATGGCCTTCTCGACGACGACGACCTGCCGGGCACCCTGGAGAGCGTTCCGGACGGCATCGATCGGGAAGGGCCGGAACGAGGTGATGCCGACCGCGCCGATCCGGTGCCCGGCGGCCCGCTGCGCATCCACGACGTCCTTGATCGTCCCCAGGACCGAACCCATGGCCACGACCACCACGTCGGCGTCTGCACTCCGATAGGGGTGCACCAGGCCACCCGAGTCGCGCCCGAAGGCTTCGGCGAACTCCGCGCCCAGCTCGCCGATGCGGCCCAGCGCCGTGAGCTGGCGGGCGTGCGCCAGGTAGCGCACTTCCTCGAACGCCTCGGGCCCCACCATGGCACCGATGGAGTACGGGTCAGCGGGGTCGAGGACCTGGCGCGGGTCGTAGGGCGGCAGGAACCCGTCTACCTGCTCCTGGCTGGGCAGATCCACCCGCTCGGTGGCGTGGGTCAGGATGAACCCGTCCATGCAGACCATGACCGGGACGGACACCTCCTCGGCCAGGCGGAACGCCTGGATGTGCAAGTCGACGGCCTCCTGGACCGTCTCAGCAAACAGCTGGACCCAGCCTGCGTCGCGCGCCGCCATGGCATCGCTATGGTCGTTCCAGATGTTGATGGGGGCGCCGACAGCGCGGTTGGCCAGCGTCATGACGATGGGGAACCCGAGCCCGCTGGCGTTGTAGACGGCCTCCATCATGAACAGAAGGCCCTGGCTGGCTGTGGCGGTGAAGGCGCGTGCCCCCGCGGCGGAGGCCCCGATGGCGACCGACATCGCGGCGAACTCCGACTCCACGTTGATGAACTCACAGGGCGCCAGCTCACCCGTCTTCACCAGCTCGCCCAGCGCCTCAATGATGTGTGTCTGCGGCGAAATGGGATAGGCGCACACCACCTCGGGCCGGCACAGCGCGACCGTCTCCGCGACGGCCCGCGAGCCCTCAAGTTGCCAGAGCACTGAGCACCGCCCTTCCGTTGGCCGCCATGAGCTGGCGAGCCAGGTGGAACAGCTCGGCGGCGGCTGCGACGTTGCACTCCGCCACCGACGGGTTCCGGCTGAACCGCTCCCGGATGGCTGAGCTGACAGCGCCGATGGTGACCTCCGCCGTCAGGGCGGCGAAGCTCCCGAGCAGCCCAGCATTGGGGAGGGGCCGGCCGATCTGGCGCTGTGCCACCTCGGTGGCTGGGACCGTGAGGAGGCGGCCGGGCCGGAAGCGATCCGCCAAGGCCCCCAGCCCGAGCTCGTCCGGCGTCCGGGTGGAGTTGACGAGCACATAGCCGTCGGGACCGAGTCCGGCGAAGAGGTCGACCTGGTGGACCAGGGTCGGGTCGATGACGATCAGGCAGTCCGGTGCCACCACCGGTTCACGCGTTCGTATCTCGCGCTCGTCGAGACGGCAGTACGCGACCACCGGTGCGCCCATGCGCTCGGACCCGAAACTCGGGAACGACTGCGCGTGCCGGTCCTCCTCGAACGCGGCAAGGGCCAACAGGTCGGCGGCGGTCACGGCCCCCTGCCCACCTCGGCCATGGAAGCGCACTGCGAACATAGTTCCAGCGTGCCGCTCCCCTCTCCGGGGGAATAGAGACAAAGGTCCCTGCGGCTGCCCCGTTCGGGGTGACGTAAGTCCTTTCCATGTGGTAACGCGTTTCTCGGGGGGCTGATCGGGGACTTTGGTCCCTACCGCACGGTCCGTCCCGATGTGACCATCGCAAGGAGGGGCCACGTGGTTCCCTCCGAGCAATGGAGATGTCGCCATGGCTGTCAGAGTCGCAATCAACGGGTTCGGCCGGACCGGGCGGGCCTTCCTTCGGGCCGCGCTCAAGTCGCCCCATGACGTCGAGGTGGCCGCGGTGAACGACCTCGGCGACCCCGAGGCACTCGCCCGGTTGCTGGCGCGGGACTCGGTCCATGGGCACCTGCCCCTGCCGGTCTCCGTCGAGCACGACACCATGATGGTGGGCTCCTCGCCCGTCACGATGTTGATGGAGCCCCACCCCGAGCAGTTGCCCTGGCGGGAGCTGGGCATTGACGTCGTGGTCGAGAGCACGGGTCGGCTGACCACCCGTGACAAGGCAGCGGCCCACATCGAGGCGGGGGCGCACCGGGTGATCATCTCCGCGCCGGCCAAGGATGTCGACGCCACTTTCGTCGTTGGCGTCAACGAGGACACCTTCGATCCGTCGCACGACTTCGTCGTCTCCAACGCGTCGTGCACCACGAACTGCCTGGCGGTGCTGGCCAAGGTGCTCGATGACGCCTTCGGAATGGAGCAGGGCTTCATGACCACGGTGCACGCCTACACCGACGACCAGCACCTTGTCGACGCTCTGCACAAGGACCCGCGGCGCGCACGGGGGGCCGCCATCAACATCGTGCCCACGACGACGGGCGCCGCCCGGGCGACCGGCCTGGTGCTGCCCGACGTGGCGGGTCGGCTCGACGGCCTCTCGCTCCGGGTCCCGATCCCGGACGGTTCCATCACCGACCTTGTCGCCACGCTGCGGGTGACGCCGACGGTCGACGAGATCTGCGGCGCCTACCGGGAAGCTGCCGAGGTGGGCCGGCTTACGGGCCTGCTGGAGTACTCCGAAGACGACCTGGTGTCGAGCGACATCGTCGGCTCCTCGGCCTCGTGCATCTTCGACTCGAAACTGACCATGGCGAACGGCCACCTGGTGAAGGTGCTCGGCTGGTACGACAATGAGACCGGCTACTCGAGCCGCCTCGTCGACCTGGCCACGGTGATCGGCCGCCCTGTGGAGAGATGACCAAGGTTCCGGCCAGGGACCTGGTGGTTCCGGCCAGACCTTCGGACAATCCTCGGCAGATGGCCACACCTTGCCCCTCCGGCTGCAGGGTTGTCATGGCCTCGAGGCCAGCCCCGACAGCTCGACGGGCCGCAGAGAAGGAAGGTTTCGGCATGGCTATCGCGGTCAGTTGCCGCCACCCCGGCGCGTAGAAACCATCGAGTTCGTTGAGATGGTGCCATGGCAGGTGGAACCACACCTCGCATCGCCACGGAAACGCCTTTCGAGCTGCTAGGGCGGCGGAGTTTGGGTGGAGACGATGGTCTTCCAGCCAGCGGCGCTCAGTGCGTAATTCGCGACAGTGCCAGAAGAGAAAACCCGCCACGACCGCGGCCAAGCAAGCGTTGCAGAGGACCACTGCCCCCGGCATGTCCTGAACCCTCGGATTTCATCCATATCGGCGACACTCCCCTTCGAGAGTGGAATACCTCGACTGTCCCAAGACCGCGAACGCGGTAGAGGCCTCGATCATGAGCACGGCGCCCATCAGACGTCCCAGCTTCTCAGGAACGCCGATCCTGGGATGGCGCACGATCCCGATCGTATCGGGGGCGACGGGGACGCAGAGCGGCGGCGAAACCGGAAGTAAACGCTCGGGGTGGCCGGCGCTGGCACAATGGTTGGATGACCATCCGCATCTTCCTCCTCGACGACCATGAGGTGGTCCGGGAAGGAATTCGCGTCCTTCTCGAATCCGACGACGACATCAAAGTCGTCGGTCAGGCGGCCACGGCGGCCGAGGCGCTGGAACGGATCCCTCTGGCCCAACCCGACGTTGCCATCCTCGACGTTCGCCTCGAAGATGGCAGCGGTATCGAGGTCTGCCGAGACGCACGATCGTCGATGCCAGAGCTGAACTGCTTGATGCTCACAAGCTTCGCCGACGACGAAGCGCTCTTCGCCAGTGTGATGGCCGGAGCGGCCGGCTACGTTCTCAAACAGATCAAAGCCCGCGATCTCATCAACGACGTCCGTCGGGTCGCGGCCGGCGAGAGCCTGCTCGATCCCAAAACCGTGGCACGAGTCGTTGAACGTATCTCCAGCCCACCAAAACCAGACCCCGAGCTCCAAGCCCTGACGCCGCAGGAACGACGGATTCTCGACCTCATTGCCGAAGGGCAGACCAACCGACAGATTGCAGAATCCATGTTCCTCGCCGAGCACACGGTGAAGAACTACATCACGGGTCTGTTGCGCAAGCTCGAGATGTCAAGTCGTACCGAGGCTGCGATTTATGCCACCAAACTGAAGGCGGAAAGGCGTGCGCCGGAAGCCCCGGCGCGCTAGTCCTCCCTGCACTCCTCTATGACGCTACGAGATCGATGCCAATCGCCATTCGCGGTCACAAGGCGCGACGTACGGGGAGCATGATCTTCAACTGCACGGTGGTCCTAGAGGAAAAAACCACCTTCCAGGCTCAGGACACCGATCGGCCGCTTTGGGGACGTCGTGGCCGGCAATCTGGTTTCTTCCAAGGGAGAACCAGGTGTTCACCCTAAGAGCAGCCTGCTTTCAGCCCGCTCTGTCGGTTCTGGAGAACTCCCCCGTCTTCGAGCACTTAGGCGTGACCAGAAGACTCGGTTTGGCGCGAAATCAGCAGGGGTGATCAACAGTCTTGGACGGAGCACTGTGCCGGTGTCGGGGCGCTCGCTTCTCGCCTTGAGGACGTGCAAAGCGAGTGACCTGTCCTCCCGCGGCAGGAGCACAGCGAAGCAATGGGCTAACGAGACGATGTTCCTCTGAAAGGGCAGGGCTAAGGGTCTTCGGGGTCGATCGGGGCGCTCGTCGCGCCTGCGAGGTGAACACCGAGACGGAAGAGCTCGAACTCCAGGCGTTCCCGCTCGATCTTGGGATGGACGAAGTTCTCCGGCGTCACGTCAATACCGCGGCGAGCAGCCAGGCAGACGAGCGAGCGGTCGTAGGAAATCTCGGCCACCACGGCCGTCTCCGACCAGACCCCTGCCCCGAGGTCGTGGGCGGGCAGCGAGGCCCGGCACTCGCGGACGTAGTCGAGCAGAGCGTCGTCGTCGAGGTCTGTGTCCCAGAGGTCCAAGGCGCCCGAGAGAAGCGTGACGTACATGCTCACGTCTCCAGTCTGTACGTCGTCGAAGGGCGCCAGCTAGGGAAGATCGTCCCATTCAGGCCTGGATCCCTGGAGCAGGTGACGCACGGGACCTTCCTCCCTAGCCCAAAGGACCTTTGCGCTCATCTCAGCGAGGCCGCGGGCAGCGACGATGGGAACAGATCTCCTCACTGGGAGGGATCACGAACAAGGAGACCGACAGATGCGACGCAACGTTTTCGACAAGGTGGCCAGTGTCGGTGGAGTGGTCGTGGTGATCGTGCTGGCTGTGGCCGGCGCCTTGCTGATGTTCGGCTACAGCTTCGCCAACAACTACGTGCACACCCAGCTCGCTGAGCAGCAGATCACGTTTCCCTCGGCGGCGGCGTTCGCCCACCCTGACGGACAAGAGATCACCAAGTCGATGATCCCCTCGGTCTCGCAGTACGCCGGGCAGCAGCTCGTCACGGGTCAGCAGGCCCAGGTCTACGCCAACGACTTCATCAACGTGCATCTCGGTGAGATCGGTGGCGGCAAGACCTACTCCGAGCTGAGCGCGGCGGCGATGGCCCTGCCCAAGGGTTCGCCGGCCTACACGGCCGCAGAGGCCAAGGTCCAGACGGTCTTCCAGGGCACGACGCTTCGAGGTCTGCTTCTCGAGGCCTACGGGTACAGCCTGATCGCCGACATCGCCTTGTGGTGTGCGATTGGAGCCTTCTGCCTCGCTGGCATCATGGCAGTGTTGGTCGGCCTCGGCTTCGCCCACGCCCGGCGGACCGACGACAGCGAAGAGCTTCTCCCCAGCCACACCCCAAAGGGGACGCTCGTCACCGCTTAACCCGCAACCCTTCCCAGTGAGGAGCCAACACCGGCCCGCCAAGCGGGCCGGTGTTGCGCGTCCGGGCCCAAAGGACGAGATGCACCCGGGCCCGCGAAGATCCGGCGGCGCTAGACCTCCGGGTTCGGCGCGCTCCCGGCGAGTTTCCATCCCGGCTTACGAAGCCGATCCATGAGCACCGGCGGAACGATCCCTATCAACAGTATTCCAGCGAGGATCAGGAGCCCGTAGAGCAGCCGGTTCAAGTGGCCGAACTGTGAAGGAGCGACGAAGCCGATGACCAGAGCGGCGAGCGACGACACGGCGCCGACGAAACACAGGAGTCGCAGAGCCGGTGCACGGTACCCGCGGGGCCGCTCCGGCTGCCTGCGGCGCAACCGGAGCGCGGCGATGAACATCAGCACGTACATGATGAGATAGATCTGCGTGGCCATCACCGCAAATATCCAGTAGGCATGGGAGACGTCCGGTATCAATGCATAGAGCAGGGCTATGACGGTGATCACAATTGCCTGCCCCGTCAAGATGCGCATCTCGATGCCATTCCGGTTCACCTTTTGAAAGAAGGGAGGGAGAAATCCCTGCTCGCGCCCGATCCTGAGCAACCCTTCGGAGGGGCCATCGAGCCAGGCCATCATCCCTGCCAGGGCTCCGACCGCCAGAGCGACCGCTATCAGTGGCACGGCGAACCTGATCCCGAAATGCCCAAAGAGACTGTCGAAGGCTTGCATGACGCCGGCCGTGAAACTGATCTGGTTTGCAGGGATCACCCATGCGATCGCCAACGTTGGGAAGATGAAGATGGCGAGGACGAGTGCCATGGCGAGGAAGATGGACCTCGGAAATTCGCGGGCCGGGTTCCGGCAGTCGTCGACGTGCACGGCATTCACTTCGATACCGGCATAGGTAAAGAAGCTGTTGACGACCAGGACAACGCTGGCGACGCCCGTCCATGCCGGCAGGAGATGGTGAGAGTTCATCGGGGCAGCCGAGTGATGTCCCTGCAGCAGGTAGGCGATCCCGAGAGCGACGAGGAGGGCGCCGGGGAGCAGCGTCCCGATCAGCGTGCCACTCGAGGAGAGCTTTGCCACGATTCCAAGTCCGCGCGAGGAGATGAACACTCCACCCCAGAACAGAGCGACGATGACAACCGCGTTGTAGACGCCATTGGCGGCCAGGCTCGGATCGATGACGTAGGCGAGCGTGCCGGCGACGTAGGCGAGTAGGGCAGGGTAATAGAAGATCGTCTGGGCAAACTCGCACCAGACGGCAAGGAGTCCCATCGGGGCAGACACGCCTTCTGCCACCCAGTTGTAGACGCCACCCTGCCAACCCGACGCCAACTCCGCCGCGACCAAGGAGACGGGCACCAAGAACACGAATGCAGGGACGACGTACAGGAATACCGAGGCGAGACCAAAGACGGACGTGGCCGGTGTGGACCCGAGATAGCCCACGGATCCCACCGTCATCATCGCCAACACCGTCCAGGAGATGTACCGCCGAGGGGGAGCTTTTGCCGTCCCGAGCGACACTCTGGTGGGCCCGTGCCCCGAGACGGCTCCCTCGGCCATCGTCGGCCGGGGCCGATGGCGTCTTCGTACCCACATTGACTATGGACCCACCTCTCCCCCTCGGCCGCCAGTCGTCAAGTGGAGTACGGCAGTGTCCCGGAGCGACCCTTGACCAACCGGACCGGCACTGGTGATCACAATGAGGCCACGAAATTGGAGCCTGAGAGGAGATTCGAACTCCTGACCTGCGCATTACGAGTGCGCTGCTCTACCGACTGAGCTACCCAGGCAAACGCCGATCCCGGTGCGACGGGAACCCTGCAGACCCCCTGATCCGGAACCGGCCCAACATGGTAGACGCCTGGCTCGGGGCCGCCGCCGACGCGGGATCGGCGTGGCGCACCAACCATTCCGAGGGTGTTCCGGCAGTTCACAGGGGCGAGGACGAGCCGAAAGGGGCCGGAACGGAGCCACCGCCTGCAACAACCGTGCAACGGCGCTGCAAGCGGCGGGGTGGAGAATTGCGGGCGCCTCGGCGATACGGCCGCCGAGCACCTGCATCGCATCGGGAGAAGGAGGCGAAGCATGCTGGCGACCATGGGAACACAGGCGACCGTCGACCGGCTGCAGGCCGTCGACCTGCTGCGGAACTGCACCCATGCCCAGCTCGAGGAGGTGGCCCGCCTGGCTGAGCGGGTCCAGGTGGGGGAGGGCGAGGTCATCGCCCGCGAAGGGCGGATCGGCCGGGAGTTCTTCCTCATCCTCTCTGGCTCGGTCGCGGTGACCCAGATGGGCCGGCGGGTCAACACCCTGGGCTCGGGTGACTTCTTCGGCGAACTGGCGGCCATGGACCCGGGACCGCGCAACGCGACGGTCACGGCGCTGACCGACCTCGACGTGCTGATCATCGGGCCCCGCGAGCTCTCTGCCATGTCCGACATCCCCGGCTTCCGCGGCGCCCTGTTCCGGAGCATGGCCAGCCGGTTGCGGAGGGTGGAGGCCCGTCTGGCCGCCGTGCTCGATGCGCAGGACCCAGAGCACACCAGGTCGAGCCGCATCGTCGAACGCTGACCCTGGGCCGTTCGAGGCGGCCCGAAGTCTCGCACGCCCCGGGAGTGCCTCCCCAGCGCGTACCCTGACGAGCGCGGGACAGCGCTCCGCCGACCGACCTATGAGGAGAGACCGATGGGCGCCGACGGTGAAGGGAGCGGCCAAGCCGCACCGGAGCACCTCCAGGGCGTGCCCTGGTTTGCCGCCTGCACGGAAGAGCAGCTCTTGGAGATGGCGCGCATCGCCGAGCGCCTCCGGATTCAGGCCGGCGAGGTGATCCTGCGGGAAGGCCGCCTCGGCCGCGAGCTCTTTGTCATTCTGGACGGGACGGCGACAGTCACCCGCGCCGGGCGCGTCGTCAACATTCTCTACGCGGGCGACTACTTCGGCGAGCTGGCGGCCATCGAGGCCGTGCCGCGCAGTGCCACGGTGCACGCCACGACGGATCTCGACGTCCTCATCGTCGGGCCGCGGGAGTTCGAGACCATGATGGAGATCCCCGGGTTCCGCAACGCGATCCTCAGCGGCATGAGCCGGCGCATCCGCGAGGCGGACGACAGGTTGGCCGCCTACGAAGAAGGGCAAGATCCGACGCCCGACAGGGACGCGGCAGCTCGCTGACAGCCCGATCAGCCGGGCGCGGCGGCCTGTTCTGCCAGCCTGTGCAATCCCATGGAGAGGGCAGCCTCTTCTGCATGACGCAGGAGCAACGCGACGCGCTCCTTGTCAGCGGTCGGGCGGCGGCGGCGCACTGTTCGGGCAAGCTCCACCTCGGCCGCGGCCACGAAGGGAGGTGAGCCCATGCGGTGCGCGAGGCGCAGCGCGGCCTCGTGGTGCACCTCGGCCAATGCCAGGTCTCCCATGAGCCCCGCCAGAAGCCCGAGAAAGTGGTCAGCCGGCCCGACGCATGCCGCGGCGGGCGCACGGACCACGACGGCAGTGCCCGCGTAGGGCCGCATGACTTCGTAGAGATGCGGCGCGAAGTCGCTCGCCGGGGCTCCGAGCACGCTGCAGGCCGCCGCCGCCATGGCCAGTGAGACGTCTTCCGCCTGGTCGTCAGCCACGTTCTCCCACCCGAGTGCCGCCAGAGAGCGCAGCTGGGTCAGCGACAACTCGGTGTCGCCCGCCTCGGCGTGGACCAGGGCCAGCACCGCCGACACGGTGGGATACCCAGCCGGGGCTTGGGCCAGGATCTCCCGGAACTCCCCGTCGCGGGCCGCCAGTTCGCCGCGCTGCCACCAGGTCCACATCATGAGGGCCCCGTAAAAGTTCAGTGCCAGTTCGTTGTGGCCCTCCGCCACCTCCAAGGCCCGATGACCGAGTTGCTCAGCCGCCTCGAAGTCTCCGGCCAGCAGCGCCATCATGGCCGTCACGTTGAAGGCGTAGGACGCCTCGAGCGGGTGCACCGGTCCTGTTTCCCGCGCTCCGAACCGGGTGATCTCATCGTTGACCGCATCGACATCGCCCTGGGCAAGGAACTCACGGATGCGCCACATGTGCCCGTGCAGCGCCAACAATTCGTCGCCGATGTCGTCGGCGATCTCCCCCAGTTCCGTTCCCGTCGCCATCCGTTCAGGCGCGTGCGCAAAGCCCCACAGCGCGTGCATGCGCGCGTTGAGCGAGTAGCCGAGCGCCACCCGGTCCCCAAGGCGCCGGGCCATGGCAACCGCGTCGGTGCTCAGGGCGAGCGAGCGCGCCTGCCTCCTGGGAAGGGAGATTTCAGCCCGGTAGACGATGACCAGACCCAGCCGCGCCGTGACCATGGCACGGAGGTGGGTGTCCTCGTCGTCTGGGAGCAGGGCCAGCGCCTCCTCCAGAAGCCGGACCTGCTCCTCGTTGGCCCGCACAATCCCGAGGTAGCTCAGCGGACCGGCGCCGAGCGCCGCGGCGGCCAAGCGCTCGGCGTCGCCGAGGTCCCGCGCCAGCGCGGCCGCCCGCGCAAAGTTGACGTCCGCCAGTGTGGTGTCACCGGCCCGGTTCTGCGCCTCCGCCAGCGCGATCAGTGCGTCGCAGCGCGCCCGGGGGTCCGCCAGCCCGAACTGGTCGGCCACCTCGAGGCTGCGGGCGAACTGGACCGCGGCCTCCTCGAACGCCAGGAGGCGCAGCGCGCGCTCGCCGGCGGCCCGGCAGTAGTGCCTGGCTTTGTCGGCATCAGCCAGGGCCGCCCCCATATAGAAGTGGTGCGCCAGCTCGTTGACGTGGGTGTCCAGCTCGCCGGCATGGGCCCGCTCCGTGGCGACGGCGATCTTGTGGTGGTAGCGCACCCTCCGCCCGCGCAAGAGCTCGCCGTAAATGGCGTCGCGGACGAGCGTGTGGGTGAAGACGTAGCGGTCTCGGATGTCCTGCCCGACCCGGCGGAGCAGGCGCGACTCTTCGGCCCGGTCGAAGGCGTCAAGCCGCTGTTCCGCCGTCAGCTCGGCCGCCTCGCCCACAATGCCCGCCTCGAATTCGGCGCCTGCCACCGCGGCCGCCTGCAACAGGTAGATCACGTCCTCGGGCAGACGCGAGACACGCCGCGCCACCAGCTCGCGGATGGCTTCGGTCGGGCTCAAGCTGGGCGGGACGGGCGCGTCGCCCTCCTCGCTCTGCTCGGCCTCGCGGTAGCCGAACTGGCGCAAGAGCTCATCGAGGAAGAGCGGGTTGCCGTCGGTGAGCCGGCAGAGTTGGGGCACGAGGTCCCCTGGGGCGTTCGGCCAGCCCTGCACCAGCTCCTCCACCGCCGCGCTCTGCAATCCCTGCAGGTGCACAGTCGCCACGGAGTGGACCGCCCGAAAGTCCGCCAGCATGGCGCGCAGCCGATGCTCAGGCGGTACCTCGGTGTCGATGAACATCCCGACGACGCCGAGCTTGGCGTCGTCCGTGCCCCGCAAGACGTGGCGGAGCAGCAACAAAGTCGGCTGGTCGGCGGCGTGCAGGTCGTCGATCACCAGCAGGATGGGACCGCTCGACGACAGCTCGTTGAGCGTCGCCGTCACTGCCTCGAAGAAGCGAAAACGCTCGCTCTCGGGATCGCCACCCTCATCCTCGAGCAGCGGCGCGTACTCGCGCAGGCGCAGCACCAGTCGGGAGAGCTCGCTGAGTTGCCAGTCGGGCATGCGCGAAATGCGGTCCGCCGAGAGGGACTGGAAGTAGCGCCCGAGCGCCTCCGCGAAGGGTTGGAACGGCGCCACCGGATCCTCGTCGCACCGGCCCCACAGGACCAGCGCGCCGCGTGATTCCGCCGCGCGCGCCAGCCCGGCGACGAGCCGCGTCTTGCCGATACCGGGATCGCCGTCGACCAACATGAGCCGGCCTGCACCCTGGCGCACTGACGTCCACCAGTCGCCCAGGAGCGCCGACTCCCGGGCCCGGCCGACCAGCGGGCCTTCCCGCCGGGACGGGGGCACCCGGACCTGGTAGCCGGGCGGCGCCGGCTCCTCGGTGAGGGGGACGGTGGCCCTTTCGGGCGGGACCGCAAAATCGAGCGCGGGCTCCTGGGCCAGGACGGCCCGCTCCATCCAGGTCACGTCGTGCCCTGGCTCGATCCCCAGCTCGGCCACCAGGATGGACCGCAGATCCTGGAACACCCGCAGCGCCTCCGCCTGGCGGCCCGAGCGGTAGAGCGCCAACATGCGCTGTGACCACAGCCGCTCGCGCATCGGGTTGGCGCTCGTGAGCGACTCCAACTCGCCGGTCATGGCCTCGTGTCGGCCGAGCGTCAGCTCCGCGTCGATCCTCATCTCGCTCGCCGAGAGCAACAGTTCCTCCAGGCGGCGCGCCTCCGCCCGGGCGAACGGCTCGTCGCGGACCTCGCTGTAGGCCGTTCCGCGCCAGAGTCCTTCCGCTTCGGCGAGCAGCCGGATGCACTCGCTCGGGCGCTGTCGGGCCAGCTGCCTCCGCCCCTCCGCCACCAGACGTTCGAGCCGGGCGGCGTCGGTCACCTCGGCGGGGACCTCCATGACGTAGCCCGGTGCCCTCGTCACAATGAGGTCCTCGGGCGCTCCGGCGTCGCGCAGGCGCTTGCGCAGGCGCGAGATCGTGGAGCGCAGCGCGATCTCGGCCCCCGGTCCATCGTGGTCGCCCCACAGGGAATCGACGAGGCGGTCCACCGAGACGATGATCTGGCGATCGATGAGCAGCCGGGCGATGGTCGCCCGCGCCTTCACCCCCCCGATGTCGATGGGGTTTCCGTCCCACGCCACCTCGACGGGACCGAGCACCCGGATCTCCAGTCGCCCCGGCTCACTGCCCACCATCACGCAGCGCTCCGACGCCGTGGCCCAGCGGTCTCGTTCACGAAGTGGCCGGTTCCTCGGTGACCTGGTGGGGATGCTGCCGGCGGAACGACCGCACCGTGTAGCCCGTCACCACCGTGTCCCGGGACGCGCGGACCGAGGCGCTCCGGGGCAGGTTCAGGATCGGCCCGAGCTCGCCGACATAGTTACCCGGCTCCCTGTGCGCGAGCAGCTCAATACCGCCATCGAACAGCTCGCGGTACACCTCGAGCTGGCCTGACTCGACTCGGTAGATCAATTCGCCCCGTTCACCCTGACGGAACAGGATCTCTCCGGCGGCGAGAACGACCTCTGCGGGAAGCCGGTCGGCATCCGAGAAGTTGGGGGCCAACTCGATCACCCGGTCGGCCAGCTGGCTCACCCGATCGTCGTGCGTCGAGATCACCACGATGCGGCCGGGGCTGGCCAATTCCCGCATCAGGCGGAGAATACCTTCCACCTGAATGTGATCGAGGTGGGCCGTCGGCTCGTCGGCCAGGAGCAGCGGGGGATCGTGCACGAGTGCCCGGGCGATCGCCACCCTCTGCTGCTGGCCGCCGGACAATTGGGCGGGGCGGTGCTGCGTGCGTTCGTCCAGCCCGACCCGGTCCAGCAGCTCGTTGGCCCGCGCCTTGGCCGCCTGCCGTGACGTGCCGGCCAGGCGCATCGGTACGACGACGTTGCCGCGGGCCGTCAGGCTGGCAATCAGATTGAAGGCCTGGAAGACGACACCCACCGTGTGGCGCCGGTACTCGGACAACGCGGGCCCGTGCAGCTCGTTGACGACGATGGACCCGAACTCGATCTGTCCTCGGGTCGGGGTCAGCAACCCTGCGAGACACGACAGCAGCGTCGTCTTGCCGCAACCCGACGGGCCGAGCAGCACCACCAGCTCACCGTCGTTGGCCCTGAAGCTGAGCCCGTCGAGCGGCTTGATGACGTAGCCGCCGGAGTCGAAGGCGACCGTCAGGTCCTCGACCAGAAGATCTTCGCTCATCCGAAAGCCGTCGCGGGGTCGGCACCGGTGACGCGGCGCAACGTCGAGACGCTGGCGATCACACCGACCGTCACGGCAACCAGCGGCAACACCAGGCGGGCGGCGGATGTGATGTCGATGGGCTGGGCGAAGAGCCGGCCCATGAACAGTGACAGGACCTCAGCGAGGACGGCGGCGAACAGGGTGACGACCACTGCCTCCAGGAGGAGGCTGAGGAACAACGACCGGGACGAGGATCCCAGCGCCTTCAGCACCGCGAAGTCACGTTTCCGCTCCAGTGCCGCCACGTAGAGCATGGACGCGACGATGGCCGCGGCAATGAACCACATGAGCGAGCGCGTGTTGTCTGATGGAGGTCACGGCGCTCCCCAGGGCCGTCACGGTGTCCGTGACCACCCCCGACGGAGTGAGGACCACCAGCCCGGCCGGGACGTGGGCCGGCGTGCCCGCGGTCGCGACGGCGGTGATCAGCGCCCTTCCACCGGTGACCGCCCGCTGCACCGTCACCAGCGGCATGTAGACGATGGGGATCCCTCCGTCCATGGTGCGCCCGTCGACCACTCCGACGACGTCGTACGGATGCCCGCCCAGCTCCAAGACGCTGCCGACCGGCGCCTGCAGCTTGGAATCGACGACTGCCTGGTCGGGTCCGGACAACGCCCGGCCCGAGACGACTTCGGGACTCCCCAGCCCACCCGGTTGCACCCCCATCAGATTGACCGTCTGGGGCGCCGTCGATTTGTTGACAAGGACGACCTGCTCGGGCGCGAACAGCACCGGGGACGCGCGCTGGACGCCGGGCTCGTGACCCACGGCGACTGCGGCGGCGGCCGGGAAGGCCGCGAATGCAGTCAGCCGCCCATGTGCGGAAGGCGCCATGACCCACGAGGTCGCACCGACTGAATCGACCGTCGAGGCCACTTCGGCGTGGAAGCCGTCGGCCAGCCCGCTCAGACCGAGCGCCAGCGCGAGGACGAGCCCGACACCGACGACGGCGATGAGGAACTGCCGGGCCCGGAACCACAGGTCGGCAAACGTGACCGCCAGCATTCATCCACCCACTCTCGCCACCTCGGGAGATCCGGCGAAACTCTAATGCTGCGAGCCCCGGACGCGCCCTGATCCCACCTGACGACCGCGTCAGGCATCGGGCCTGTGGGTGTTGACGGCTAGCCGGCCAGCGCGGCCAAACGCACGAAGAGCGACTGCACCAAGAGGGTCTCGTTCGGATTCCGCGGCAGCGCCTCCGCCGTCTCGGTGATGAGCCCCACCGCCTCGGTGGCGCTGCGGACATCCGGATCGCCCACGACAACGTCGCGGCTCGCCGCCCGGACGACGCGCCCGCGGTACGCCCGGGCCAGCACGCCGAGGCCGGCCCGTAAGGCGTCGGTCCGGAAGCGACGCTCCTCCCGCTGGTGCTGGTCGACGATCTCCTTGCGGCCCGGCAGCCCGCGCTCGCCCATCTCCTTGGCCGCCGCGGTCAGCGCCTCGATCTCGCGGGCGTGCACCACCCGGAGCGGCTCCACCGCACGGTCCGCCGACTCCAGCACTCGCCGGGTCAACCCGGCGGCCGTCATGCCCGCCGCCGTCAACTCGTCCGGCACCGACGTCCACAGCGCCACGCGGGCGGCCACGTCGGGATCGTCGACCATGACCCGGGCCCGTTCGGGATTGCCACCCGCGCTGTCCGCCACCACCGCCGCCATGTCCGCCGGCACGCCCGAGTCGGTCAGCCACCGCACCAGCTCGGTGCGCGGCACCGGAGGGAAGTCCACCTCGACGCAACGGCTCGCAATGGTCACCAGGTCGGGAGTGACGTCGTCGGCAAGCAGCACGAAGACCGTGTCACCCGGTGGCTCCTCCAGTGTCTTGAGCAGGACCGGTGCACGGTTGAGCACAAGGTGCACGTCGAGGATGACGATCACCTGGCGGGCCGCGTGCAGCGGGCGCCGCTGCGCCAGCGTGACGACCTGGCGCAGGGTCTCCTTCGACACCGACGCGCCGCTGCGGCGCACGATAAGCAGGTCCGGATCGGTGCCGGCCAGGGCGGCCCGGCAGGTGGCACACGCGCCGCAGCCGCCCTCGGGGCAGAGGAGGGCGGCCGCGAACCCGTGGGCGGCGGCGAGCCCGCCGTTCCCGGGCGGCCCGCGGAACAGGTAGGCGTGCACGGGGTTGACCGCCGCGGCGCGCAGAGCCGCCACCGCCTCGTCCTGCGACACCACCCCGGCGAAGAGCTCGGGGACCGGACGGTCTGCCGTCACCGGCGCCCAGCGGGTGCGTCACCCAGTCGTTCGCGCACGGAATCCAGAATATGTGCCGTCAGTTCGGCGGCCTCCAACGTCCCGTCGACCACGATCCAGTGTGCGGGGTCTGCTGCCGCCTGGGCCACGAACCCGTCCCGGACGCGCCGCGCGAAGTCCGCCCCGAGGCGCTCCAGCCGATCGGCCTTGCCCCCGCCGCCGGCGGCCAGGCGGGCCGCCGCCTCCTCCACACTGACGTCGACGAGGATCGAGAGGTCCGCGGCCAGCCCGCCGGTGGCCCACCGGACCAGCTCCTCCAGCGCGGCGGGGTCGAGGCCCTGCCCATAGCCCTGGTAGGCGATGGTCGAGCCGGCGTAGCGGTCACTGACCACCCACTCGCCGGCGTTCAACGCCGGCGTGAGCACCCGGGCGACGTGCTCGGCCCGGTCGGCCGCCATCAGCAACGCCTCCGCCCGGGGCGAGGGCGGGGGCGCGTCGGGGGCCAGGAGAAGCTCGCGCAACCGGGCCCCAAGGGGCGTGGCGCCGGGCTCGAAGGTCAGCGCGGCGCCCAGGGCTTCGGCCAGCGCGCCGGCCTGGGTGGACTTGCCGCACCCGTCAATGCCCTCGAGCGCGACGAGGCGACCCCGGGCCGGCATCTCAGAAAGGTTCGGTCGGTGCAGCCTTCTTGGAGCCAGCGGCTTTCTTCGCCGCCCCGGCCTTCTTGGCCCCGGCCTTCTTCGCGGTTGTCTTCTTCGCGGTGGCCTTCTTCTTGGCCGGCGCGGCCTTCTTCGCCGCCTTCTTCTTGCGGGTCGAGGGGCCGGCGGCCCGGCGCTCACCCAGCAGCTCGGACGCGCGCTCCATGTCGAT
The DNA here is from genome assembly GCA_963741995.1 of uncultured Acidimicrobiaceae bacterium. GTDB lineage: Bacteria > Actinomycetota > Acidimicrobiia > Acidimicrobiales > RAAP-2 > Bog-473. Next base: position 220,692 of record CAVUKI010000003.1, on the reverse strand, counting down.
GGACTCCACGGCATCGCCCTTGCGCAGGCTGGCGTTGGTGGTGCCGTCGGTCACGTAGGGGCCGAAGCGGCCGTCCTTGACGACGACGGGCAGGTTGGTGGTCGGGTCGGTGCCCAGCTCGCGCAGTGGCGCGGCCGACGCCCGGCCCCGGCGCTGCTTGGGCTGCGCGAACAGCGCCTGCGCCTCGGGGAGGGTCACGGTCAACAGCTGCTCTTCGCTCCCGAGGCTGCGCGTGTCGGCTCCGCGCTTGAGATACGGGCCGAACCTCCCGTTGTGGGCCACCACGTCCTCGTCCGTCTCGGGGTCCGTCCCGATGACGCGTGGGATCTGCAACAGCTGCAGTGCCTGCTCCAGCGTCAACGTGGTCGGCTCCATGGAGGAGAACAACGAGGCCGTACGCGGCTTGTCGGCGCCCTCCACCACCTCGCCCACTTGGACGTAGGGGCCGAAGCGCCCGGCCTTGACCTGAATGTCGAGCCCGCTCTCGGGATGGATGCCGAGCACCCGGTCATTGGAGGGCGCGGCGAGGATCTCCTCGGCCCGATCGATCGTGAGCTCATCGGGGGCCGTGTCGTCGGGGATGGAGGCCCGGTCCTCCCCGCGCTGGAGATAGGGGCCGTAGCGGCCGACGCGCGCCACAATCGGCTCGCCGTCGCTCCCGAGGCCTAAGGGGATGGAGTTGATCTCGCGGGCATCGATCTCACTCAGGTGCGTCGCCACCGACGCCTTGAGCCCGACCGTCTCGACCTCGTCGCCGTGCCCGTTGCCCGCGCCGGGCACCGCCGTGCCGAAGTAGAAGCGCGTGAGCCAGGGCAGGGCCTCCTCGCGCCCGGCGGCGATCTCGTCGAGGTCGTCCTCCATCGACGCCGTGAAGCCGTAGTCGACCAGGTCCCCGAAGTAGCGCTCCAACAGCCCGACCACTGCGAAGGCGGTGAAGCTCGGCACGAGCGCCGTCCCCTTCTTCCACACGTAGCCGCGGTCGAGGATGGTGGCGATGACGCTGGCGTAGGTGGACGGGCGCCCCACACCGAGCTCCTCCATGGCCTTGACGAGCGAGGCCTCGGTGTAGCGGGCCGGCGGCTGGGTGGTGTGTGAGCCGGGCTCGAACCTGCTGCCCTCGACCACGTCGCCCACGGCCAGCGCCGGGAGCACGACCTCACGGTCGGCCAGCTCTGCATCGGGGTCGTCCTCGCCCTCGACGTAGGCGCGCAGGAATCCCGGGAAGGCGATGACACGGCCACTCGCGGAGAACTCGGCCTCCTGTCCCTGAGCCGCCCCCTCGGGCACCTCGGCGGTCAGGCGGATCTGTGCGCTGGTCCCGGTGGCATCGTTCATCTGGGAGGCCACCGTGCGCTTCCAGATCAACTCGTACAGGCGGAGCTCGTCCCCCGACAGCTGGCCGCCGGCCTGCTCGGGCGTCCGGAACGTCTCGCCGGAGGGGCGGATGGCCTCGTGGGCCTCCTGCGCGTTCTTGACCTTGCGCTCGTAGCGGCGCGGCGCCTCGGGGACGTAGGCATCGCCGTACATCTCTCGGGCCTGCGTCCGGGCCGCGGTGAGCGCCTGGTCCGAAAGTGTCGTCGAGTCGGTCCGCATGTAGGTGATGAAACCCTGCTCGTAGAGGCGCTGGGCCACCTGCATGGCGCGCTGCGCGCTGAAGCGCAGCTTGCGGCCTGCCTCCTGCTGCAGCGTCGAGGTCATGAAGGGCGCTGCGGGCGAGCGGCGGAAGGGGCGCTCGGTCACCGCGCTCACCGTGAAGGAACGGCCTACCAGAGCGGTGGCGACCGACGTTGCCTCCTCCTCGCCGAGCACCCGCACGTCGCTCTTGCCCGTCCGCTCTCCGTGGTCGTCGAAGTCCTTGCCGGTGGCGATGGTGGCGCCACCCAGCCCGACGAGCGCGGCGCCGAAACCCGACGCGGCGGCGGCATTGGTGAAGGTGCCGTCCACGCCCCACCAGGTGGCGGAGCGGAAACGCATGCGGGCGCGCTCGCGCTCGACCACCATGCGGGTGGCGACGCTCTGCACCCGCCCGGCGGACAGCCGCGGCATGACCTTGCGCCACAGGACGGGCGACACCTCGTAGCCGTAGAGGCGGTCGAGGATCCGGCGCGCCTCCTGCGCGTCCACCAGCCGGCGGTCGAGGTCGCGCCACTCCTCGACAGCGCGGGCGATGGCGGCCGGCGTGATCTCGTGGAATACCATCCGCTTGACCGGCACGGTCGGCGACAGCACCTCGGAGAGATGCCATGCGATCGACTCGCCCTCGCGGTCCTCATCCGTGGCGAGATACAACTCGTCCGCGTTCTTCAGCAGTTTCTTGAGATTGGCCACCACCGACTTCTTGGGGGAGGACACCACGTAGAGCGGTTTGAACCCGTTGTCCACGTCAACCCCGAGCCGTGCCCACGACTCGCCCTTGTAGGCGGCAGGAACCTCGTCGGCGCCGCGCGGCAGGTCGCGGATGTGGCCGATCGATGACTCCACAATGAAGTCGGGGCCCAGCATGCCGCCGATGGTGCGGGCCTTGGCGGGCGACTCCACAATGACGAGTGCCTTACCCACGGCACACCCCACGGGGCAGCGGTCGGTGGGCTGAAAGGGTGGGCATGATCACGTCAGAGTGCGGGTCCGCCACCCCACCTGTCAAGGGCGGGGTCCTCGACCAGGGCGGCGTCAGAGCGGTTCGCTATGCGCCTGAGCAGGTCATTCGACCGGCGCAACCGCTGCCGCGGCCGGAGCCGAATCGGCCGAGTCGGCGTCCATAGCCTCGGAACCCCGCTTGGAGAAGGCGAGCGCGGCGAGCAGGATCACCAGGGCGACGCCCGCGATGGCGAGGCGGGCACCCGTGTGGTGCTGCAAGCTGATCACCGCGGGGAGGATGAGCAACGAGACCAGGTTCATGACCTTGATCATGGGGTTGAGCGCCGGTCCGGCCGTGTCCTTGAACGGGTCACCCACCGTGTCCCCGATGACGGCGGCCTTGTGGGCCTCCGAGCCCTTGCCCCCTTCGTTGCCGTCCTCGATGTACTTCTTCGCGTTGTCCCACGCACCACCCGAGTTCGACAGCGTGTTGGCCAGGAGCTGGCCCGTCAGGATGGTCCCGGCCAGAAAGGCGCCGAGGGCCAGATAGTTGATGCCGAAGCCCACGATCACTGGGGTCAGGATGGCCAACAGCGCTGGGGTGGCCAGCTCGCGCTGGGCCGCTGCGGTGCAGATGCTGATGACCCGCCCGTACTCGGGCTTCTCGGTGTAGTCCATGATGCCCGGGTGTTCGCGGAATTGGCGCCGCACCTCGAGCACGACGGTGCCGGCCGAGCGACCGACGGCGCGGATGGCCAGGGACGAGAACAAGAAGGCGATCGAGCCTCCGATGAGGAGGCCGATGAACGTCGTGGGATTGGCCACGTTGATCTGAATGATCGAGAACAGCTTGGCTCCCGTTGCGTGCAGGCTCGGGAGCTGCTCGCCGATCGTCTCAATGAAGGAGGCGAACAGCGCAACCGACGCAATGACAGCGGATCCGATGGCCACGCCCTTGGTGATGGCCTTGGTGGTGTTGCCTACGGCGTCGAGGCTCACCATGACCCGCTCAGCCTCACCGGTGAACTCGCCCGACATCTCTGCGATGCCCGCCGCGTTGTCCGACACCGGACCGAAGCTGTCCTCCGAGACGACCATGCCGGCCGTGGCCAGGAGGCCGATGCCGATCAGGGCCACCAAATAGAACGTGAGCTCGATGTTGCCGTCACCCAGCCCGATGGCCACGCCGATTGCGATGGCAATGGCAATGATCGCCCACACGGAGGACTCGAGTCCGATGGAGATACCCGCCAGCACCGTGGTGGCCGGACCAGTTCGTGCGGCAGCCGCAATTTCCTTCACCGGGCCGCGCTCGGTCGAGGTGAACTGCTCGGTGATCTGGCTGGCCACCAACGACAAAATCACGCCGGTCAGCACGGCGTAGAACACCTTGAGGTCGTGCACGTAGTACTGCGCCACGAAGAAGGCGCCGATCACCGTGAGCACGGCAGCGAGCCAGAAGCCGCGGTTGATGGGGGCGAGCGCGTTGCGGTCCTTGGTGCGGGCCCGCACCACCACGACACCGATGACGGAGGCGAAGATCCCGATCGCCGGGACGATGAGCGGGTAGAGCACCGCGGCCGTGGTGTGGTGGAAGCGGAAGGCGGAATACCCCAGGATCAGCGCAGCGATGATGGTGATCTCGTAGGACTCGAAGAGGTCGGCGGCCATGCCGGCGCAGTCGCCCACGTTGTCACCCACGTTGTCGGCGATGGTGGCCGCGTTGCGCGGGTCGTCCTCGGGAATGCCGGCTTCCACCTTGCCCACCAGGTCGGCCCCGACATCGGCCGCCTTGGTGAAGATGCCGCCGCCGACTCGCATGAAGAGGGCGAGCAGGGACGCCCCGAACGCGAAGCCGATCAGGACGGCCGTGGCCGAGTTCTGGAAGATGAGGACGATGGCGGTGGCGCCGACGAGGCCGAGGCCCACACAGAGCATGCCGGTCACGGCGCCGGTGCGGAAGGCGACCCGTAGGGCCTCCTTCATGCCGCCGCCCCGGGCGGCGGCGGCGGCGGTGCGCACGTTGCCCCGTACGGCGATGCTCATGCCGATGAAGCCGGTCAGGCCGGAGAAGGCCGCGCCGAAGAGGAAACAGATCACGCGGTAGATGCCGTCCTGCTGGAAGGTCAAGGCGACCGAACCGTCGGGCCGCACCACCTTGGTGGCGGTGAAGAAGATCAGGATGGCCAGGGGGATGATGATCAACGCGATGGCCCGGAACTGGCGCGCCAGGAACGCTTGAGCCCCTTCCTGGACCGCCAGCGCGATCTCCTTCATTTTAGCGGTGCCCTGGTCGAAGGAGAGGACGTTGCGCGCGAGCAGCAGGCCGGAGACGATGCCGACGATGCCCGCGACCAGGCAGATGTACAGCCATGTCTTGTCGACTCCACCGAGGTGGAAGGCCTGGTAGCCGCCTTTGGCTGCGAGCATTCTGATCATTCCCGGTGTGCCCTTTCTGTTCCTGTCGGTCTGGCGAGGAGGGGAAGGAGGCGCCCTCCTCCGTGCGGTGCGGCAGCGCTCAGCACCATCGCATTCGTGTCATCACCCCAGGCCGACGGTGCGCCGGTGGGTCGCACCCGACGCCGGGCCGGGGAGGACGTTAGCGACTGGCGACCGGCCGGGCAATTTGGCGGTCGCCGCAACGGAGGAGGACACGGCGGGATGGCTCAGGATTCGACTGGATCGCTCGGCGCACCCTGGACCAGCTCGAAGGAGGGGTTCAGCATGGCGGGCCGGCGGCCCCATGCGCCCACCATTCCCTCCGCGACCAGGCGGGCGCCCGGCTCGATCCCGGCGATCTTCGGCCTTCCCTGGAAGACAAGGAGCAGCCCCCCCGTCCCGTCGCTGAGCACGCACTCCAGGTTCGAGGTCCCCGCCCGGGGCTGCACCCGGACCGACTTGACCCGCCCGGCCACCCGGATGCGCTGGCGCGGCACCACCGAGGCGATGGGCGTCGTGGCGCCTGCCCGGAGCGCCAGTGTCTGGTCGGCGGCCAGGACGGTGGCCGGGCGCCTGGGCCCGTCCCGGCGCCCCATGCGGTCGACCCCGGTACGGCCCTCGTCGTCGACCGGCGCGGACCCGTCACCTGGTGTGTGGGCCAGGCGGGCCCGCTGGACCGAGCGACCGTACGAGCGGACCCGCTCGCCGAACTGGCCGCCCACGGCGAACGGGACGATGGTGGCGCTCACATGGGGCACCTGGCCCAGGACGGCGGCGATCTTGTCGGCCGTCCTGTCGTGCAGGAAGCGTTGCCAGACCCGGGCGTAGCTGCGCCGCGGCAGCAGCACCGTGCACTCGGTGTCGCCGTCCAGGGTGGCGTCGGCCACCAGCTCAATGGCCGCCCGACCCAGCCGGCGGTCCTGAACCTCGATGATGTCGAGCGGCAGACGGCCCAGGCCAAACCGGCCCCACTCGGCCTCGAGCTCGCGGGCGGCCTTGGTGTCGATGTCGAAGTGGACCGCACGCAGGTCGTCGGGCGCCAGGGTGCGCGGCGTACTGCAGGGCCCGCACGACCGCCACGTCGAGGCGGTCGACGAACACGACCACGACGTGGCGCCGGAGTACGGGCTCTTCGGACGCTTCGGCCACACCCGTCTCGAGCATCTCGGCCTCGGTCACGTACTGGCGGTGCAGACGGATCAGCCCGATGTAGAGGAGCGGTCCGACCACGAAGATCAGCCAGGCGCCCTCCTTGAATTTCGCCACGGCGAAGATCAGCACGACGGTGAAGGACAGGAAGGCGGAGAATCCGTTGATGGCGATGCTGCGCTTCCAGTGGCCCTCGCGTGCCGTCAGATGGTGCTTCACCATCCCTGAGCCGGCCATGGTGAAGCCGGTGAACACGCCGATGGCGTAGAGGGCCACCAGCCCGTTGACCTGTGCCTTGTACACGAGCACGAGCGCCAGGGCCACGCCGGTCAGCACGAGGATCCCGTTGGAGAAGGCCAGGCGATGGCCGCGCCGCGTCAGCTGGCGCGGCAGGAAGCGGTCTCCGGCGACGAAGCTCGCCAGGTACGGGAATCCGTTGAAGCTCGTGTTGCCGCCGGTGTAGAGGATGAGCATGGTGGCCAGCTGCACCACGTAGAACGCGAGGTGGCCGACCGGGCTGGTCCCGAAGACGGCCCGGACCTCCTGCGAGACCACCGTCGGCGTTCCGTTGGCGTAGGGGACGGCGTGGGTCCACCGGGCCAGCAGCGTGACGCCGAGCACCAGGAAGGCCAGCGTCGAGCTCATGGCCACCAGCGTCTGGCGGGCGTGCTTGGCCTCGGGCTTCTGGAAGCTGCTCACCCCGTTGGAGATGGCCTCGAGACCCGTCAGCGAGGACCCGCCGTTGGCGAACGAGCGCAGGAGGAAGATGAAGGCCAGGCCCATCAGCCACCCGTCGCCGGGTGTCCCGATCTTGCCGCCGTAGACCTCGCTCGCCGGCGGCAGGGGGATGTAGTGCAGTGTCCCCAGCGCTTCCTTGACGAACCCGATCACAATGACGCTCGCCAGCGAGAAGATGAAGAAGTACGTCGGGATGGCGAAGTAGCTGCCGGCCTCGCGGATGCCGCGCAGGTTGCCGTAGAGGAGGAGCAGGATCACCGCCACCGTGATCTCGACGGTGAACCTCGTCAGGCTGGGCACGGCGCTGGTGAGCGCGGCCGTTCCGGCCGACGTCTGGACGGCGACCGTCACCGTGTAGTCGATCAACAGTGCCACGGCGGCGATCTGCGCGATGCGCGGACCGAAGTTGTCCCGGGCCACGACATAGGAGCCGCCGGCCTTGGTGTAGAGCTGAATGACCTCCAGGTACGAGAGGGTGACGAAGAAGAGGACGGCGAGGATGGCGATGGTGATCGGGACGACAAGGGCGAAGGCGGCCAGGCCGACATAGGGCACCAGCTGGGTCAGCATCTCCTCGGTGCCGTAGGCCGAGGACGAGATGCAGTCGGGCGCCAGCACGCCCAGGGCGATAGGCCGGCGCAGGCGCTCCGTGGCGAGCTGCTCGGTGACCAGAGGCGGTCCGAGCAGCTTGTTCTTCAGCCGATAGCGACGGGTCTCGGGGATCGACACGGCCGCTATCCCGGGCAGGGGGACCGGGGGCGGGGTCGCCTCTTCTGAGGCCGCCGTGATCGGGGTCGCCACGGCCACACAGTAGAAGCATTCTTCTCAGGCGCCAGTTCGGTTTTTGCAAGAGGTGACGCGGCGTGTTGCACTGTGGCGTGCATGTCATCGTCGTCGGCTGTGGCCGCGTAGGTTCTGGCCTCGCCATCTCCCTCAGCGCCGAGGGTCATTCGGTCGCCATTCTGGACAAGTCGCCCAAGGCCTTTCGCCGCCTCAAGGAGTGGGACGGCCCCTGCATTGTCGGTTCGGGGTTCGACCGCGACGACCTCGAGAAGGCGGGCGCACTCGAAGCGCAGGCCCTGGCCGCTGTCACCAGCGGCGACAACACGAACATCCTGACCGTGCGCATCGCCCGGGAGAACTACAAGATCCCCAACGTCGTGGCCCGCATTTACGACCCTCGCCGCGCCGAGATCTACCAGCGGCTCGGGATCCCCACCGTCGCTACGGTGACGTGGACCATCGACCAGGTCCGGCGCCGCCTGCTGCCCGACGAGGACGTCGGCGACTGGTCCGACGCCACCGGGCGCCTCACGCTGATCGACCGCTCGCTGCCCGAGAGCTGGGCCGGTCGGCCGCTGAGCGAAATCGAGCAGCCCGGACGCCTCAGCCTGGTCTCGGTCACACGCTCCGGTGTGCCCCGGCTCGATGCGCGCGAGCTGGTCGGCCAGGAAGGCGACATCCTGCACATCGCGGTGCTCGACGACGCGCTGCACGAATTCGACGAGATGCTGGCCCGGAGCAAAGGCCGCGCCCAGGACGGCGAGCAGTGAAGGTCGCCATCGCCGGCGCAGGGAGCGTCGGCACCGCCATCGCGTCCGACCTGCACGCCAACGGCCACGAAGTGCTGCTCTTCGAGCAGGACCCTGAGTTGGTCGAGCGCTTGCGCCCGACCCTCGACATCACCTGGGTGGCGGCGGACGCCTGTGAGGTTTCCTCGCTCGACCGGGCGGGGCTGGCCACCGTCGATGTGGTGGTGGCGGCCACCGGCGACGATGAGGACAACCTCGTCATCTCCCTGCTGGCCAAGCAGGAGTTCGCCGTGCCCCGCGTCGTGGCCCGGGTCAACCACCCCAAGAACCAATGGCTCTTCAACGAAAGCTGGGGGGTGGACGTCTCCGTCTCGACCCCGCAGCTCCTGACCGCCCTCGTCGAGGAGGCCGTCTCGGTGGGCTCGCTGGTCCGGCTCTTGCAGTTCAAGGGGGGCATGGCCCACCTGGTGGAGATCACGCTGGCCGAGGACTCGCCGGCCAACGACAAGGCCATCGCCGACCTGGCTTTCCCGCGCGACGCCGTCGTGGTGGCCGTCGTCCGCGCCGATCGTCTCATCGTCCCCCGCGGCGACACGACGCTCCAGTCCGGCGACGAGGTGCTCGTCCTGGTGACGGCCGATGCCGAAGATGCCGTACACACGGTGTTCATCGCCGAGCAACAGCCGTAGCCGCAACCAGGCGGCAACCTCTGCGACATCCCTGTTCAAGGGCCCCAAACGTTCACAGATACGCACTCGAATTGTCACACTGGCTCAAGGCGGAGGCCTGGTCACCCGTAGCATTAAGAGTATGGAGGCGGCCTTCTTCGATCTGGACAAGACGGTCATCGACCGCGCTTCCATCGCTGCCTTCGGCCGGCCCTTCCTCAAGGGCGGGCTCATCAACCGGCGCACGGTGGCGCGGGCCGCCATCTCCCAGCTGATCTACCTCTACTTCGGCGCCGACGAAGAGCGGCTCGTCCGTGTCCGCGAGTCGATGCTGGCGCTGACCAAGGGATGGGATCGGGCCCAGGTCCGCCAGATCGTGCGCGAGACCATGCTGCAGACGATGGAACCGATCATGTACGCCGAGGCGCTCGAGCTCATGGAGCTGCACCGGGCCGCCGGTCACCGCGTCTACCTGGTCTCCGCGTCGCCCGAGGAGATCGTGCTGCCCCTGGCCGACCTGCTCGGCGTGGACGGGGCGATTTGCTCGCGGGGCGAGGTCGACGAGCAAGGGTGCTACACGGGTCGCATGGCCTTTTACGCCTACGGCGAGTCCAAGGCCACGGCCATGCGCGAACTGGCGGAGCGCATCGGGCTCGACCTGGCCGCCAGCAGCGCGTATTCGGACTCGAGCACTGATCTGCCAATGCTCGAGGCAGTCGGTCGACCGGTGGCGGTGAACCCCGACCGGGCCTTGGCCAAGGTCGCGCGCGAACGCGGCTGGGAAGTGCGGAACTTCATCAAGCCGATCCGTCTGCGCGACCGAGTGGGGCGCACCACGCCCGTCGTGACCACGAGCCTGGCGGTGGCCGGCGCAGCACTGATCTTGTGGCGGCGCGGCCTCCGGGGCCGCCACGCCGCGGCCAGGCTGGCCGGGCGCGCCGCATAAGCGGCGTCTCTGGGCTTTCTAGGCCTCGCGCAGGCGACGGGCGGCGACGACGCCGATGGCGATCAGCACGGCGAGAATGAGCAGCTTCTTCATGGTCGAAGAGCCTAGGCGCCCTTAGACGGTCAGCAAATCACGCGCCCCGGTGTCCGAGGACGGGTGGCGCAGCTTGGACATGGCGCGGGCCTCGATCTGGCGGATGCGCTCCCTGGTGAGGTTGAAGTGCTCGCCCACCTCCTCGAGGGTGCGGGGCTCACCTCGGTCCAGCCCGAAGCGCAGGCGCAGGATCTCACGCTCACGCTCGTCGAGCGGGGAGAGCAGACGACCGATCTCGTCGGGCAGCAGCGAGACCGCCGCAACCTCGAAGGGCGACTCAGCGGAGCGATCCTCGACCACGTCACCGAGCTCAGCGTCGCCGTCCTCGCGCAACGGCTCGGACAGCGAAAGGGGCTCGGCGCGGAAGCGCAGCGCCTCAACGAGCTTGTCCTCGGGCATTTCGACCTCAATGCCCAGTTCGGCCAGCGTGGCCGGGCGGCCGAGCTTCAGCTCAAGACGGGCCTGGGCCTTCTGCACACGGGCCAGGGTGTCGCCGGCGTGGACAGGCAGGCGGATCGTCCGGCCCGTGTTGGCAATGCCGCGAGTGATGGCCTGACGGATCCACCAGGTTGCGTAGGTGGAAAACTTGAAGCCCTTGCGCCAGTCGAACTTCTCGACGGCGTGCATCAGGCCGAGGTTGCCCTCCTGAATCAGGTCCAGGAGCGGGAGACCTGAGGCCTGGTACTTCTTGGCGATCGAAACGACCAGGCGCAGGTTCGACTGCACGAAGGTCTGCTGGGCCTGCTCGCCCTCCATGACGGCGCGCCGAAGCTCACGCTTCTTCGCGGTGGTCAGGCCCTTGGGGGCCTTGGCCACGTCGGCCTCGGCATCGCGCCCGGCCTCGATGGCCTGCGCCAGCCGGACCTCGTCGTCCTTGGTCAGCAGCGGGTACTGACCGATATCTGTGAGGTAGAGCCGGACGAGATCCTCGTCGTCGCGCTCAATTCGTTCCTTGGCCAAAATCTTCGCCAAACCTTCCGTCCCAAGACCACGGCAGGGGAACCTGGCCGGGCTGTCGCGCTCGTGAAAACGCAGCCGACGACCGTTTCACACGTACGTGGGCTGCTCACACATTGTAATGGAGCTGTCAAGATGTGTGTACAGCAGGGAAAACGCTGGTCTCGGCAAACGCCCGTTCGACTTCGGCGCCGGACGCGGCGTCCCTCGTCAAGCCCATGGCGCCCTCCCGCAGGAGGGCGCGACCGCTGCTGATTTCGGCGGTCAGATCCTGCTGGGCGGCCGTCAGGACCTCCAGAACGGAGCCCTCGCTCACCGGGGATGCCGCCCGCCGGTGCAAGCCGTAGACGGCCCGCAGGCGAGGGAAGACCGCTTGGACCAACGTCCCCACCCCGACTCTGGTGTCGGGCGTGGCGGCCATCGCCCCCAGGGCGCCGGCCAAGGGCCCGGCTGGCGCCGTCACCAGGGCGGTCCGATCCACACCGGCGCGAACCGGGAGTCGCTCGGCCCAGCGGGCGGCCAGCAACCCATGGCGCCGCGACACACTGGCGCACCAGACCCGCAGTGCCGGTTCGAGGCCCCCGTCCGGGCCGTCCGCCGGCCCCGACGCCCAGGCGCCGCTGAGCTCGAAGATCCGTTTCTCGACCCAGGAGTAGGCCCCGACCAGCACGGCCAATTCGTCGATGCCACGCCAGGCCCTGTAGGTGACCTCCGCCTCAGGCACCTCCCGACTCCTCGAGCTCCTCTAACGCCGAGGAGCGGTAGCGGTTCGTGATCGGCATGCGCCGGTCCTTCCCGAAGGCCTTCGTCGTGATGCGCACGCCCGGCGGCATCTGCCGGCGCTTGTACTCCGCACCGTCGACCAGGCGGACGACCTGGTCGACCACGGCGGGGTCGAAGCCCTCCGCCACGAGGTCCGCCGCGGTGCGGTCGCCTTCGACGTACCCCTGCAGCACCGGGTCGAGCTCCTCGTAGGGCGGGAGTGATTGGTCGTCACGCTGATCCGGGCGCAGCTCCGCCGACGGCGGCTTGTCGAGCACGCTGTCGGGAATGGGGCCCGGCAACCCCTCGAGCACCGCTTGCGTGTTGCGATAGCGGCATAACTCGTACACCAGCGTCTTGGGCACGTCCTTGATCACCGCGAAACCGCCCGCCGAGTCGCCGTAGAGCGTGGAGTACCCCGTGGCCATCTCGCTCTTGTTCCCCGTGGTGAGCACGATCCATCCCTTGGCGTTGGAGACCGCCATCAGGAGCACGCCCCGCAAGCGCGACTGCAAGTTCTCGTCGGTCAGCCCGAAGGGCTCGCGTCCGAGCAGCGGCGCCAGCATGGAAGAGAACGCGACGTGAGCCTCCTCAATGGCCACCGTCTTGAGGTCGATGCCCAATCGCTCGGCCAGGGCGCCCGCATCGTCGCGGGAACCCTCGCTCGAGTAGCGCGACGGCATGGAGATGCCGTGCACGCGGGCTGCGCCCAGCGCGTCCACTGCAATGGTCGCTACCAGTGACGAGTCGATCCCGCCCGACAGGCCGATGACGGCTTCGGAGAAGCCGTTCTTGCCGAGGTAGTCGCGGGTGCCGAGAACGAGGGCGGCGTACACCTCGCCGTGATCGCTCAGGGCGGGGCGGGGTGCCGCCGGTGGCAACGGCGGGCGAGCAGCCCTGGGGGGCTCGGTCACCCCAATGCGCGGCACGAGCTCGGTCACCGCCCGCGGCGGGTGCGACCCGACGGGCAGATCCACCACGACAAGGTCCTCGGCGAACTGCACACCTGATCCGAGCAGGGTCCCGTCGGCGGCCACAATGAGGGAATCGCCGTCGAAGACCAGCTCGTCCTGGCCACCCACCTGGTTCACGTAGGCAATGGCACACCCCGCCTCGGCCACCCGGCCCGAAAGCATGGCGAGACGCTCGGCCCGCCGGCCCCGGTTGTAGGGCGATGCGTTGAGGTTGACCACGAGGTCGGCGCCGGCGCGGCCCGCCTGCGCGACGGGGCCGTCGTCGAACCAGACGTCTTCACAGATGGAAACGCCGACCCAGGCCCCCGCCACACCGAAGAGCGGGGGCGGCTCGTTGCTCGGCACGAACCAGCGCTGCTCGTCGAACACGCCGTAGTTGGGCAGGAAGCGCTTGCGGTAGACGCCGACCACGCGGCCCGCCCGCACACACCGCAGCGGCGTTGGCCAGTCCGACTCCGCCCGGCGCCGCACCGACAAACCCAACCACCACGGCGCAGTGCCCGGTCGCCCCGGCCACCTTTTCGAGCGCGGTCAGGTTGTCGGCAACGAAACCCGGTTTGAGAAGAAGATCCTCGGGCGGATAGCCCGGAAGGGCCAGCTCGGGCACGACGCAGATGTCCGCCCCCGCCGCCTCGGAGGAGGCCAGCGCGGCGAGTACCAGTTCCACGTTGCCCGACAGGTCGCCCACCACGGTATTGAGCTGCGCGGCGGCGAGGCGCAGGTGCGACATCGTCCCAGATTACCGGTGGGCTCCGCCTCGCCCGCTTGGGCCCGCCCGACCAGGCACCTGGAAGAGCGGGGTCTCCGGGCATGCGAAGCTTGTCCGGTGCAAAGCCAGCGGGATTACGTGCTTCGGACCGTCGAGGAGCGGGGGATCCGCTTCGTCCAGTTGTGGTTCACCGACGTGCTGGGCACCCCCAAGGGAGTGAACATCACCTCGGCCGAGCTGGAGAACGCGCTCGACGAGGGGATGACCTTTGACGGCTCGGCCATCGACGGGTTCAGCCGGGTCCAGGAGGCCGATGTCCTGGCCCGTCCCGATGCCAAGACATTTCAGCTGCTGCCCTGGCACCACGACGGCACCCAGGTGGCTCGCGTCTTCTGCGACATCGCCAACCTCAACGGCACGCCGTTCGAAGGGGACCCCCGGCACGCGCTGCGCCGGACGCTCGAGCGTGCCCGCTCCGCCGGCTTCACCTTCTTCGCCTCGCCTGAGGTGGAGTTCTTCTACTTCGCCGACGCGAACCCTGAGCGGGGCCCGGTCACGCTCGACACCGGGTCCTACTTCGACCTCTCGGTGGCCGACCTGACGAGTGACCTCCGCCGGCGCTCCGTGCTGGTGCTCGAGGAGATGGGCATCCCCGTGGAGCACACGCAACACGAGGACGCCCGCAGCCAGCACGAAATCGACCTCCGCTACACCGACGCGCTCACCATGGCCGACACCGTCATGACCACTCGCATGGTGATCAAGGAGATGGCACGACAGGAAGGCGTTTTTGCCTCCTTCATGCCCAAGCCTCTGGCCGGCGTGCAGGGCTCGGGGATGCACACCCACATTTCGTTGTGGGAGGGCGAGCGCAACGCGTTCGTCGACGAGAACGACGAGTACGGGCTCTCCGACGTGGCGCGCCGCTTTATCGCCGGGTTGCTGCACCACGCCCGCGAGATCACCGCGGTGACCAACCAGTGGGTCAACTCGTACAAGCGGCTCATCGGCGGGTACGAGGCACCCGTGCATGTCAGCTGGGCCCGCAACAACCGCTCGGCGCTGGTGCGGGTGCCCGTCGTGAAGATGGGCAAGACCGAGTCGACGCGACTCGAGTACCGGGCGCCCGACAGCGCCTGCAACCCGTACCTCGCGTTCGCGGTCATCCTCGCCGCCGGGCTGCGCGGTCTCACCGAGGACTACCCGTTGCCGCCCGAGGCCGACGACAACCTGTTCACACTGACTCCGAAAGAGCTCGCGAAGAAGGGGATCGACCAACTGCCCTCGAGCCTGCACGATGCCGTCAACGAGATGGAGGGCTCCGAGCTGCTTGCCGAGACGCTCGGTGACCATGTCTTCGAATGGTTCATCCGCAACAAGCGCGCGGAATGGGATGCCTACCAGGCGCAGGTGACCCAGTTTGAGCTGGATCGCTACCTGCCGCTGCTCTGAACCGTACGGACCGATGGACCCTCTCCTCTGTTTTCCTGCCGACCCCCCCGCCGAGGTGACCCTCGCTCTGCAGAACGCGGGCCTCGGCCACCAGAGCGTGACGGGACTCGACGAGGTGGCGGCCTCTGGCCCCGATGGCCGCATCACGGGCTATTCGGGCGCGCTGGTTGTCGCCGGTGACGACATGTCCGCTGCCATCGCCTTCTGCCGGCACCTACGCCTGCGCGAGGTGCCGATGACGCCCCTGCTCCTCGCCATCGGGACGGATCAGGTCGGTGACCTGCTGCTGCGCGACGACCTCTATGACGACTTCTGCGTCCTGCCGTCTCGGCCCGAAGAGCTGGTGGCGCGCCTGCAGCACCTCTTCTGGCGGACCGGGCAGAGCATGCGGCCGGACATCATTGAGTACGGGCCCCTCATGCTCAATCTCGAGACATACCAGGCCGCCGTCTCGGGTCGTGTCCTCGACCTGACCTACATGGAATACGAGCTCCTGCGCTTCCTCGCCGGGCACCCGGCCAAGGTCTTCACCCGCGAGACACTGCTCAGTCGCGTCTGGGGCTACGAGTACTACGGCGGCGCCCGCACGGTCGACGTGCACATCCGGCGCCTGCGGGCCAAGCTCGGTGAAGAGCACGCCCATCTGATCCAGACCGTCCGATCGGTCGGTTACCGCTTCGGGCAGGTGGCCTGGCACCCCGGCGTGGCTCAACGCAACGGCGCCACAGGGCCGGCGACGCCCGCGTCGTCCCCGTCCGCTCAGAGCACAGGCGCGTAGGCCCAGGCCTCAACCTCGATCCGGGCGCCGATCGGGAGCGCCGCGACCGCGACGGCCGACCGCGTCGGCCGGTTCTCGGTGAAGTACTCCACCCAGACCTCGTTCACAGCGCTGAACTCGGCCATGTCGAGAAGGAACACCGTCGTCTTCACCACGTCGGATAGCGTCGCTCCCTCGACGGCAAGCACCTCGGCCACGTTCTGCAAGACCTGCCGGAGCTCGGCCACGGTCCCGCCCTGGACCAGACGCGCCGCGCCGGCGCTGTCGGTGGCCAAGCCGACCTGACCCGAGGTGATGACCCAGTCGCCGACGCGACGGACGGGCGAATAGGGACCAACGGCAGGACTCATGCGCGCTCCTCTCAGCCCCTCGATGGTGCCACGTCGCGCACCGGCGCCCCCGAGGCATCGCGACGGGTCGGCCAGCGCCGGGGCAACCCTTCGGCGATCCAGGCGGCGGCCAGGGTGGCGACGAACACCGCATCAGACCCGTTCACCGGCCACCCGTCCTCTTCGTGCAGTCTGACGGTCACCTCCGGCATGTCACGCGCCGCGAGGATGCCGAACGAACGGATCGTCAGGTCGACAGGCTGACCGGCATCGTCAAGGGCGATCCCTTCGCTCCACACCATGCCGAGCGCCTGGTGCACCGCGCCGAGTGCGTAGGAGCGCAGGGTCACGGGACAGAGAATCTCGCCGGCCCACACGTCGACCTCGATCCAGCCGCGGGTCGCGCCGTCAAGACGCAGTTCGACACGGGCACTGCCAGCGCCGGGCACCGCGACGTGGGCCTCACCGAAGCCCGCAATGCTGTCGGGGGAATGGAGTGCAGTACGCGCCGCGAGCACCTCGGCCCAGCCCGCACCACGCAGGTCGGGTGAGACCGGCGGCCCCAGGACGTCGAGCACCTCGACCTCGACGCCGGGGCTGACGGCGTGCACACGGGCCGCCAGCGGTTCGAGGTTGGCCGAGCCCTCCGTGCGGCCGACGCGGACGACACCGCTCCCGTCGGGGCGGAGCGCCACCGCCAGGGGCGGCCGCTTGGGCCCGCGTCGCACAACGTCTTCCCGCTGCCACAGGACGCGAACCGCCTCGCCGGTGGAGTCGGCCAGCTCCCGGGCACTGGCTGGTGCCGCGCTGCGTCGCTTGCCCCCGAAGGCGCCGCCGTTCGCCAGCGGGGAGGCTGGGGTCTGGCCAGGCCGAGACCAGCTTGCGTCGGGTTCGACGTAGGCCGGCTCGAGCCAGGAGGTCTGGAGCGTGAGGGCCCAGTCACCCTCCGGCACCTCGACCGGGTGCGACAGCCGCACCGTGCTGTTCCGGCCCTGTACGCGGCCGCTCGCGGCCCGGGCGGCACGGAGGCTGGGAGCGAGCGGTCCACCAGCCCCCAGCCGGACAAGCGCCTCGGGTGGTGCCGAGTCGTCGGCGAACCCACCGCCGCCGAGCACCACCTCGGGCCCCGAGCTCTGAAAGGCCGGGCCTTCGACCTGGGCGCGCCAGGCGGCCAGCACCGGGTTGCGAAGATCGCCGGCGGACGGGTGTGCCGCACCGTCGACACTCAACGCGCTGCACCCGGCCTCGACGATGGACTGCCAACCGGTGCAGCGGCACAAGTGGGCGCGCAGCGCTGACTCGATGTCGCGCCGCGTCGGCGACGCCCCTGCTCCCGTCGCTTCGAGCGCGGCCAGCCGAAGGACGATCCCGGGCGTGCAGAAGCCGCATTGGCTGGCTCCGTGCTGGACGAACGCACCGGTCCAGCGGTCGCGCAGTGCCTCCGGTACTCCTTCGAGCGTCGTGACGTGGCGGCCGGCGATGCGGCGCACGGGAGTGACGCACGCCACGCGGGGCGCACCGTCGACCCACACCGTGCAGCAGCCGCACTGACCCTGGGGGCTACACCCGTCCTTGACCGAGCGGCAGCCGAGCTCCTCGCGCAATGCGTCCAGAAGGCTGACCCCGTCCTCCACCGAGACTGCGTCCCCGTTGAGGACGAACGCGACAAATGTCGGCTCGGGTACGCCAAGACCTCGAATCTGCTCGGGCGTGCGGCCGGTTCCGCTCAGGAGGCGGGGTGCCCGGCGCTCAACTGAAGGAGGACCCGCAACCGCACGTGCGCGTGGCGTTGGGGTTGATGATGTTGAAGCCGGCGCCCTGCAGGCCGTCGCTGTACTCGAGGGTCGAGCCGGTCAACAGCTCGGCGGAGGCCGAGTCCACGACGACCCGGACTGCACCGAACTCGCGCACCACGTCGTCGGGCATGACCTCGGTGTCGAAGAACATCTCGTAGCTGTAGCCCGAGCAGCCACCCGGCTTGACGGCGACTCGCAGCGCGAGCTCCTCGCCCTCTTCCTGCGCCAGCAGCTCGGCGACCTTGACCGCGGCGCCGTCGCTGAGCGTCACCGGTGCCGGCTTCTTCCCGATGTTGACGGAAGTGGACATCGTCGTCACTGGATCCTCCTCATTGCGCCGTACGCCCGGCGAACCACCGCCCAGGGCGCACGGTGCGCCACGGACACACTTATGTTACTGGCGTCCGACGGGTCCGAGCACCCCGGCCGGCCAGGGTCGGAATTCGTCGCCACGCAGGTACAATTGCGGGATATGACGCCTCCCGCCGCAGCGAAGCCGCCGTCGGGGGGCTCCTCGCGGGTGGTCCGCGAGGAGGAGGTCCGTGACTGTTTGCGGGCCGTGGTGGACCCCGAACTGGGCGACACCATCGTGGACCTCGGCATGGTCCGGGCCATCGGCGTCGAGGGCGACGACGTCACCGTCGACGTAGCGCTGACCATCGCCTCCTGCCCGCTACGCGGCCAGATTGAGCAGGACGTGATGAACCACGTCCGGTCCCTGGACTGGGTGCGCTCGGTCGAGGTGCAGGTGGCGGCCATGGAGGCGGAGGAGCGGGCCGCTGTGATGGCGCGGGCACGCTGGAAGGCCCGCGAGGACGCTCCCGACACGGCGATCGCCGCGTCGACCCGGGTATTGGCCATCGCGTCCGGCAAGGGCGGTGTCGGCAAGTCCTCGGTCACGGTGAACCTGGCGGTGGCGCTGGCTTCCCGGGGTCTGACCGTCGGGATCCTCGATGCCGACATCTGGGGCTTCTCCGTCCCCAGGCTGATGGGCATGGAGGGCGACGTCGAGGCCAGGGCCGGGAAGATGGTGCCGCTCGAGCGCTCCATCGGATCTGGCACCGTGCGGGTGCTGTCGATGGGATTCCTCGCCGACGAGGAGCAGGCGATCATGTGGCGCGGGCTCGTCCTGACCCGGGCCGTGCAGCAGTTCCTGCAGGACGCCCACTGGGGCGATCTCGACTATCTCCTCATCGACCTCCCTCCGGGGACCGGCGACGTGCAGATGGGGCTGGCCCGCCTGCTCCCCCGCACCGAGCTCCTCGTCGTCACGACGCCACCCGTGGCGGCCCAGAAGGTCGCAGCCCGAGCGGCCGACATGGCGCGGCGGGGCTACCTGCGGGTGGCCGGGGTCATCGAGAACATGAGTGACTTCACCTGCGAGCACGGCACCACCTACGCGCTCTTCGGCACGGGCGGCGGCGCCCGTCTCGCCCAGGGCCTCGGGGTGCCTTTGCTCGGCTCCATCCCGTTGCATCCCGATATGGCAGCCGGCGGCGACGCCGGTGTGCCCGTCGCCACGGCGGGCGGCGACAGCGAGCTCGGCAGCGTGTTCAAGGAGATGGCCCGCGTGATCGCCGAGGACGTGGCGCCGATCGTCGATGTCCAGGGCTGCTCGGCCCGCCTCATGGAGCGGGTCGAGGCCGCGGTGGCCCAGGCGAACGCCGGTCCCGGCTGAGACCGGGCTCCGGCCTGCGTTCAGGCCGCCTGCTCAGCCGGCGGTGCTCAGGCGGCGGCCCAGCGGGTTTCGATGGTGTCCCCGGCGCCGGTCACTGCGTCGACGGGGGCCGCCCTGCCCTCCTGGCCTAGCGCCCGCAGATGGGCCCAGAGCGAGAAGCGAGCGACCGGGAGCTGCTGCTCGGTGACGTCTCCGTAGACCTCGGGGAGCAGGTCGTCGACCGTCCGGTCGCCCCGCCCGGTCAAAGCAGTGGCGATCGTCTCGTGGCGCCCGAGACGGTGGGCCAGGAGGGCGTCGACCACCTCCGGCACGTGATCCATCAGCCGTCCGTGCCCGGGAGCCAGCGTGCGGATGGTCGGCCTGTCATCACGCACGCGGGCCAGGCTGGCCAGGTACTGGCGCAGATCGCCGTCGGGCGGACGGATCACCACGGTCGATCCGTGCATGACGTGGTCCCCAGTCAGCAGGAGCGCGTGCTCCTCGAGGAGCCAGCACAGATGGTCCGAGGCATGGCCCGGCGTGTGCAGTGCGCGCAGGGTCATGTCTCCCGAAGACAGCGTCCCGGGACAGGAGAGGACCCAGCCCTCCCCGACACAGTCGTCGGGCGTGAAGCCCTCGGCGGGGCCGAACCCGACGACCCGCGCCCCGGTCGCCTCGGCCAAAGCCGCTGCGCCGGGCGCGTGGTCGGCATGGGTGTGGGTGACGACGATGGTGCGGATCGGCCCCAGTGGGGCAGCGGCGTCCAGGATGGCCGCCGTGTGTGTCGCGTCGGCCGGACCGGGATCGACCACGACCGGCTCGGGGCCACCGACGAGATAGGTGTTCGTTCCCGGTCCGGTCATGAGGCCCGGGTTGGGGGCGGTCAGGCGGAGCACTCCGGGTGCCACCTCGTCGAGGCGACCCGGCTCGGGGCGCGGCCGATGCCGAAGTCCGGCACCGCCGGGATCACGGCTCGCCCGGTGGCGATCCGGCGGGGCGGGGCCCGGGGGCGGTGTCGGCGCCCTCCTCGTTGGCCCGCATGGAGACCTCGCGCACCGCCTCGTTGAAGTCCCCGCGCGCACCGCCGTCGCCCGGGTCGGGCACGGCGCCACGCTCGTAGCCGGGGTCGCCGGGCAGCACGATGCGCATGCCGTTGCCGTCGGGCACCACCCGCGGCTCAATGGCGGGGACTGCGCTCGAGGCCTCTTCCGCTGCCGCCAGCAGCGCGGCGCTCGTTGCGAACCGCCCGATCACCTGGAGGTTGCGGATGGTCGGGAAGATGATCTCGATCTCGCCGGCGCGGTGGCGGGTCAGCGCGTCGTGCGGCGAGATCCACACCTCGGCGATCGTCTCGCCGGCGTCGTGTGCCGCGATCTGGCCCGGGGGGGCCGCGGCCACGAAGAAGCGGGTGTCGTAGCGGCGCGGCGCGCCCCGCGGGGTGATCCAGTGGGCGAAGTAGTGGATGTCGCCGACCGAGAGCCGCAGGTTCTCGTCGCGGCAGAGGTCGAGGAAGCGACGCGTGCCCTGATTGACTGCGGCGCGTTCGGCGGCGAAGCGGGCCTCCTCCTCGGCATTCCCGGCCAAGAGGTCGGGGCCGTCGGCGCGGCGGGCCAGGAGGATGCCTGCTTCCTCGAAGGTCTCGCGGACCACGGCGACCCAGTAGGCGAGACCGCCCGACTCGAAGCCCAACAGCGCGCTGGCCCCGGCATCGGTCCGACCGGCGCAGATGGCCTCGGCCTCGGTTCCCCCGTCCAGTGGGTCGACGGCTCCGCCGGGGAACACGTAGGCACCGCCCACGAAGTCCGAGCGGAGGTTGCGCCGCACCATCAGCACCTGAAGGGAGGTCCCGCCCGACGCTTGGGGCGCATCACGCACCAGCATGACGGTGGCGGCCGGGCGGATCTGTACCGGGACCGGACCGGACGAGTCCGCCGGGGCCGCTGGTGGGGGGGGAGCCGATGGAGGCACGCCGGAGAGGGTACTGGCGGCAGGAGGCGGCGCCCCCGGAACGGGGGCACCCCTTGAGTAATCTGACCCGGTCCATGAGCCAGCCCGCCCTCGAGCCCGCGTCGGCGCCCGCCCTGCGCCACATCCCGCGTCGCTACCTCGCTCTCGGGCTCATCATCGTGGCCATCTGCCTGCTCGGTGCGCTGGTCCTGGTGCGGGACAACTCGGGGCCGAGCACCACATCGACGGTGGAGACCTTCAGCCCGGCGCCGTCGTCGCTGATCGCCACGCTGACGTCGGTACCCGGCTCGGCCTACGACGCCGTGGGCGTGAGCTCCCCGGCCAACCCGGTGCAGGCACTGGAGCCGGCCGGCAACGGCAGCGAGCCGATGTGGCTGGCCACGAACGGTGGAGCGCCCCTGCCGGTGGTGTTCTTCTACGGGGCGGAGTTCGCGCCCTATGCCGCCGTCCAGCGCTGGCCGTTGCTCCTGGCGCTCTCGCGCTTCGGCACCTTCAACCAGGTGGGGTTGATGCAATCGAGCGGCACCACCGCGTTCGCGAACTTGTCGACCTTCACCTTCTCGAACATCTCTTACTCGAGCAAGTACCTCATCCTCGAGTCCGTCGAGCGCTACAGCTCGCTGAACCCCACGGGTGGGCGCTATCTCAGCCTGCAGATGCCCAACGCCCGGCAGGCCGCGGCCATCGCCAGCTACGGAGCGAGCGCCGACACGTTCGCGCTGCTCGACGTGGCCAACCGCTTCGTCCTCAATGGCGCCAGCTTCGCCCCCGGCGTCCTGGCGGGGCTCTCACAGAGCCAGATCGCGGGGAACCTCACCACGCCGGCCAGCCCCCTGACCCAGGCCGTGCTGTCGGCAGCCAACGAGATCACGGCCAGCATCTGCGCGGTGGACGGCGACAAACCCGACGCCGTCTGCGAGAGCAAGGGTGTCCTGGCGGCTGACCAGGCGTTGAAGATCACACCCCAGCACTGAGGCGGGGGTCGTGGTGGGTCAGCTGGCTCGGCGGTCGAGCATGAGCTTGCGCTCCATCTCGTTCATGCCGCCCCAGATCCCGTGCGGCTCGCGAATCCGGATGGCGTACTCGAGGCAATCACCGCAGACGCGGCACTGATCGCAAATGGTCTTGGCCCGCATCTCGCGCGAGGCCTTCTCCTCCTTGCGTTCAGCATGCGACGGGGGAAAGAACACCGCAGCCTGCGGTCCCCTGCACGCTGCCTTCATCTGCCACATGTCTTGTCCCTGGTGCATCAAAACCCCCCGATAGGGCACATCGGATCCCCCCTACAGCGTCAAGCTACCGCCGGGCGTTGGCGCTTTCAAGGGGTGTGACCAGGATCTTTGGCCGGCGGTCGATCTGTGGTCGAAGCCTGGCCACTACGCTCGGCCCCGCATGGACGTGGATACCTTCTGCGCACAGAGCCACGTCATCGTCGTCGCCGGCAAGGGCGGCGTGGGCAAGACGACCATGAGCGCAGCGCTGGCCAAGATGGCTGCCGGGGCGGGCAAATCGGTTCTTATCGTCGAGCTCGAAGGCAAGTCGGGCATCACGGCCGCCTTCGGTCGCCATGGGGACCTCGGCTACGAAGAAGTCCTGCTGGTGCCGGCCGCGCCAGGTGGAGGGGCCCCGGTCCGGGCCCGGCGGCTCACCCCCGACGACGCGCTGGTGGAGTATCTCGAGGACCACGGCCTGAAACGGGTGTCGAAGCGGTTGGCCCACTCCGGGATCCTCGACGTGGTCTCGACCGCCATCCCGGGCATCCGTGACGTGCTGGTACTCGGCAAGGTCAAGCAACTGGAGCGGGACGGCGCCGCCGACCTGATCCTCGTCGACGCCCCGGCCACCGGCCACGCCATCACGTTCCTGACCTCAGCCAGCGGGCTGGTCAGCGCCGCCCGGGGCGGGCCGCTGCGCGCCCAGGCTCAGGACGTCGTGGACCTGCTGAGCGATCCCGCCCGCTGCCGGGTGATGCTGGTCACCCTGCCTGAGGAGCTGCCGGTCTCCGAGACGATCGAGTCCGCCTACACCCTGGAGGACAAGGCGGGGGTCCAGCTGGGCCCGGTCATCGTCAACGCCTGTGACCCCGAGCCCGTGGGCCTGCAGCGGCCGGCGGCCGAAGTGGCGACGGCGGCCGGCCTGACCGTGTCGCCCGAGCACCTGGCCGCCCTGGAGGAGGCCCGGTCGTTCCGGCTGGGCCGCCACGCCGTCTCGACCGAGCAGATCGAGCGACTGCACCGGGACCTGCCGCTGGCCCGCCTCCTGGTGCCGGCGATCGACGCGGCCTCCATCGGGCCGGCCGAGACCGAGGTGCTGGCGGCCGCTTTGGCGGACGCCGTGACAGCGCTCGTGGCCGAAGGGGCCGCGTGGAGCACGACGGAGAGCGGCGGGCGGGCGTATGGCGCCGGCGACCATGCGCGACCTGGTGACCGAGCGCTCCGTCGTGGTGTGCTGCGGCTCGGGCGGCGTCGGCAAAACAACCGTGTCGGCCACCATCGCACTGGAGGCGGCCCGGGCCGGCCGACGGTCCTGCGTGGTCACGGTGGACCCGGCGCGGCGGCTGGCCGATGCGCTCGGCGTGGAGTCGCTTCCGAACACGCCCTCCGAGGTGCCGGGCGACTGGCCCGGCCATTTATTCGCGCTGATGCTCGACTCGAAGGGCACGTTCGACGACCTGGTGCAACGCTACGCGCGGACACCGGAGCAGGCCGAGGCCATCCTGGCGAACCGCCTCTACCAGAATCTCGCCGGCGCGCTCTCGGGCACCCAGGAGTACATGGCCATGGAGAAGCTCTACGAGCTGGTCCACTCCGAGGAGTTCGACATCGTGGTGGTCGACACGCCGCCGACGCGCAACGCGCTCGACCTGCTCGACGCGCCGCGCCGGCTCACCCGTTTCCTGGAGAACCGCCTCTTCCGGGCGCTCCTGGTGCCCACCCGCATGTCGCTGCGGGCAGTCGGCGTGGCGACCCAGGCGCTCCTGCGCACGATCGCCAAGGTGGCCGGCGCCGAGATCGTGCAGGACGCAGTCGGCTTCTTCCAGGCCTTCGATGGGATGGAGGACGGGTTCCGCAGCCGGGCCAGCGCGGTCCACGAGCTCCTGGCCGACCCGGCAACGGCCTACGTCCTCGTGACCTCGGCCCGGCCCGACGCCATCACCGAGGCCGGCTTCTTCGCCGAGAAGCTGGCTGAGCGCGATGTGGCGGTGGCCGCCCTGGTGGTGAACCGCATCGCCCCCTTCTTCGGCGGCGGCACCGACGAGACGGCAGAGCGGGCGCCGGAACTCGAGGCTCTAGAGGCCAACCTGGCAGCGCTCGACGCGCTGGCGACAACGCGAGGAGGGAGCGTTCTCCGGGCTGGCCGCGCAAGTGGCTCCGGCCCCGGTGGGCCAGATCCCCCTCTTCGGAGAAGACGTGCACGAGCTCCTCGGGTTGCAGCGGGCGGCCGACCAACTCTTCTCCTGAGCGCCCGGTCGCGGCGCCCGCCGACGAGGGCCCCGGACACCGGCCGGTTTTCGGTAGCCAGGACGGGTCCGATAGTGTCCCCGCGGTGCAGACCATCCTGGTCGCCAGCGACGCACCCACTCTCCGCAAGGACGTGGAGGCCGTCGTCAGCGGGCCTGACATTGCAGTCCGAGCCGTGACCTCGGGCCCCGAGGTGGTGTCGTTCGTCGCCGACGAATCGCCGGACCTTCTCATCGTCGACATGCAGATGGGCAACATGGGCGGCATGGCCGTGTGCCTGGAGCTGCGCCTGCAGGAGTCCTACGACGCGCTCGACCATGTCTCGGTGCTCATGCTGCTCGATCGACGACCCGACGTCTTCCTCGCCCGTCGATCGGACGCCGAGGGCTGGCTGGTCAAGCCACTCGACCCGCTCCGGCTCCGGCGTGCCGTCGCCGCCCTGCTCGACGGCGGCACCTTCGCAGACGACTCGTTCACGCCGGTACCCGTGCTGGTGGGCGGCGGACCCCAGCTGCAGGCGGGACCCGAGTCGCGATCCTGACCCGGCGCCGCCGTGTCGCACCGATCACGACGACTGTGGCGCCGCTCCGTCGACGCCGACGGGCCCGGAGGCGCTGAGCGCCTGAGCCAGTCAGTCGAGGCTGAGGCTTCCGAGCAGGAACGCTTCATCACCGAAGCCCTGGCCGACCTGCGCGACATGGACGTGCGCGAGGTGATGACACCGCGGGTCGACGTGACCTTCCTCACCATTCCGGTGCAGGCCGAGGACGTTGCGTACGCCGTGCGAACGTCCGGACACAGTTGCTTCCCCGTGGTGCACGACGACCTCGACGACCTCATCGGCCTTCTGTTCGTCAACGACATCTTCCGCACGAACCGCCCCGGGT
The DNA here is from genome assembly GCA_963741995.1 of uncultured Acidimicrobiaceae bacterium. GTDB lineage: Bacteria > Actinomycetota > Acidimicrobiia > Acidimicrobiales > RAAP-2 > Bog-473. Next base: position 194,820 of record CAVUKI010000003.1, on the reverse strand, counting down.
CGCGCGTCGTCGATGGCCGGGGCGGCGAGCCCAGGGACGCCACCGACCCCAGCCCGCTGGAGATCTCCCGCAAGGTGCGCCAGCCCTACCTCCTCCCCGAGACACTCGGCGTTCTGGAGGCGCTGGCGGACATGCGCAAGCACCGCCGGGCCGTGGCCATCGTGGTGGATGAGCACGGCGGCGTTGCGGGGCTGCTGACCGTGAAGGACCTCCTGGAGCCACTCGTCGGTGATCTGTCGGACGAGTTCGACGACGTCGAGGAGGCGCCCATCGTCAGGGTCGACGACACGCGCTGGCTGATTGAGGGGCAGACCAATGTCGACGACGTGCGCGAGCGCATCGGCATCGACATCCCCGACGGGGAATACGTGACCCTGGGCGGCCTCCTCTTCGAGCGCTTCGGCCACATCCCCACCGAGGGCGAGGAGGTCCGCGTGGGGGACTGGGACATGCGGGTGGTGGAGATGGACAAGCGACGGGTGGCGCAGGTATTGGCCACCTTCGCCGGCGGCGAGCGCGGCCCCGGGGCGACCGTGGCCGTCGACAACGGACCCCCTGACGGGAAGGGCTCGGCCGGCGGCTCGGGGGAAGAGCCCGGCTGACGCCGCGGTAGTGTGGCTCGTTGCTCCCTCCGGGGGGCGGACGGGCTGTGGCGCAGCTTGGTTAGCGCGCTGCGTTCGGGACGCAGAGGTCCCCGGTTCAAATCCGGGCAGCCCGACTCGAAATCCCTGGTCAGGGTGTTTGCGGCGGGAAGTGCTCCAAAACTCTCCGGGCATTGGCGCGGAAATGGCGCGGAACTTTTTGGGGTCTTCGTTGGCGGTCTTCCGTTTTCAGTCTGGCCGTCGACCGACGCCGGCGCAGATGCATAGATCGACAGAGTGACCCTGGGGTCGGCATGACCGAGACGAGTCTGTGCCGTCTTCACATCGATCCCTCCGACGACGAGGGTGGTGGCATTCAGCCGACGGAGGTCATGAAAGCCGGCGCCGGTAGAACCGGCTGCGGTGACGGCCGGTACCCAGACCCGATGGCGCCAGTTCGAATAGCGCAACGCACCACCTCCTTTGTCTACGAACACGAGTGCATCGCCGTCTGCCTCGGAGAGCTCGAGTCGCTCGAGGTGCTCCCGCAACATGCTGACGATGGCCGACGACATGAACATGGTGCGTCGACCCGCCTTCGACTTGGGCGGGCCGAAGACGTTGCGACCGCCGGTCCCTCGCACCAGCGCCTCGACCACGGCCAGGCGGCCCGCCGACAGGTCGATCCGTCCTACCCGCAGACCGGCCACTTCGGACCAGCGCAGTCCCAACACGGCGCCGAGCCAGACCATGGGTCGGTACTCGATCGCCACCTGGGCGGCAATGCCGGCGACGTCCTCTGGGGTCAGGTCGAAGCGACGGGTGCTTTCGATTGAAGGCAGGTGCACATTGCGGCAGGGGTTGCGGGCCAACCAGTCGTTGCGGACGGCGTAGCCGAACATCGCCCGCACCACTTCGTAGTTGGGCTTGACGGTTCGTGGAGCCTGCTCGGCACTCCACGCATTGACGAGACGCTGAATGTCGGGCGGCCCAACCCGCTCCAGGCGGTGCTCACCGATCGTCGGCAGGATGTGGAGCCGCAGCGTCAGCTCCTCACGGGCCGTCGTGGACTCCCGCTTGGTCGGGTTCGACTCCAGCCAGTCTTCGGCCAGTTCCCACACGAGAAGGCGACCGGCCGAGGGGTCGATCCAGGCGCCACGACGGATGTCGGCCTCGATGGCGGAGAGGAACGCCCGGGCATCGCCTTTGGTGGCGAACGTCATCGGTGCGACGTGCCGCCGGCCGTTGTGCCAGTAACTCGCTTCGTACAGGCGGCCCCGTTGCCGGACGCTGCCAAAAGGACGCATTGCTGGCACGACCTACACCCCCTCCATCCGAACCGCTCACCCGGCACGACGGTGCTCCCGGTTGAGGCGGCGTTCCACACGTGCCGCCCTGATCGCGACTGCCGCCGGCACGACGACGTCGACCCGGTGGTCGTCCACCCAGTGCTCGACGTCGTGACTGTCGAAGCGGACGAGCCGACCCACCTTCACGATCGGGATGCGCCGCTCGGCCACCAGCCGACGCATGTGGCGCAGGCTCGTCCCCAGCCGAAGCGCAACCTCGTCCATGGTGAGGAGTGCCGACGGTGTGCGCAACTCGCCACATTCGACGCAGCGCAGGGAACGGCTGGGGGACCGAGGAGGTCGGCCGGTGGTCGGGCGCCTCGGCGCCCCCCGTCGACCGTGGCGTCGTGACGTACGGTGCTCACCGGAATCCCCTTTCTGCTCGACGGCGCTGGACCCGTTCGGCGAATGTCATCCGGCGGACGATCTCGTCGTTTGCGACGCAGACCCGCAAGGCTTCGATCGTCGACGTGAAGTCGGTCGTCCCCATAAGTGCGGCAAAGGCCACGAGGTAGCCGACGAGAGCGGGCATGAGACTGCTCAAGGATGTGGCCCGCTTCCGATCTCGGATGAAGCGCAGCTCGGTAGCGGCGTGAGCGAGTGACGCCGAGTGCACGGCCTGCCAGCGGGGATCGACCGGCCACCGCGAGCGGTTGGAGTCTGCACTGGGAGAGCGCAAGGTGAGCCACTGCCCCGTGCAATAGGCCCAGAGCGACGGCACGGCGGCCAGCACGGCCTCGGGGCGGAATAGGTCGAGATCGCTCAAAGCGGCCCGCCCGACTTCGAACTCGATCCGCCAGACCTGGGCGCCCGGAGTGTGGCGATCGCCCCACACGAGCTCCCACCAGTCGCTGCCCTTCAGGGCCATCTCGGCCGTCTTGTCGTAGAGGCGGGCGCTGATGCGCTGGGTCCGTCTGGAGCCGAAGGCGAACCCGGTCACGGTGTTGGCGTTCTCGTCGGTCGTGCAGCCGTCGCCCCGGCACACGAACGCACTGCGGTCCTGGGCGCACAGTTGCATCCCTTCCATGTCCACAAAGAGGTCGAGGCGCGCGACGCTCAAGACCAGTCCTTCAATGAACGGTCGAACCAGGTCGGCGAAATGTCGCACCGTTTCCTCCGGCCCGACCGAATGGAGGAACTCGGCCCGGGGCTGAATGCGCACCGACGGCAGCCGGCGGCTGGAGGTGAAGCCGATCCGCCCCGTCTCGTGGTCGAGGCAGTAGCGATACTTCCCCCAGCCGTGGGGAGCCAGTCCGAGCGTGAGGGAGCCCAGCTCGAAGGGGACGGGCACCGACGCCCGGTCGGCGAACATCCGCTCCTCTTCGAGCCGGCTCAGGAAGCCCTTGGAGAGGTAGCCGTGACCCGAGAGGTAGAGGGCGTCGACGCCTGAGGCGAGCTCCAAGAGGGCGTACTCGTGCTGGCGTACCGATTCTACATGCATATTTGCGACTATTGGAGCAGACGGGTGTGACAAGGGAGGCATCGAGGCTGCTCAGTCGGGTTCGGGGCTCAGAGGGTGCTGAAGGAAGTCCTCGAGTTCGTCGCTCCAGGCTCGCCGCAGGTCGAGCTTGATCCACTCGAAGCGGTATTCGTCAGGGTGCGTCCCGAAGCGGGCCCTGAACCGGCGGACCTTGCGATAGATGGTGGCCCGGTGCCAGCCGCCCGACTCGAGGCCGGCGAAGCCGCCGGCTTTGTGCCAGGCGACCCAAAAACCGATCAGCTCGGCATCCTCAATGACGGCCCGGGACAGCGTCGTCGCGGATAAGGGCCGGGAAATCCCCGATGGAGGTGAGGGTGGCTTCCTCGGCCGCCTCTGCTCTCACGTTGTCCGGCACGGACTTCCAGAAGGCGGCGTGGCGGCCGTAAGCGATGCCCCGCCCTTCGGGGCTCTCGCTGCGATCGGATCGGAAGTCGGGGGCCTCGGTCATATGGGGTCGCAAGTATGCGACTATCTCCCCATCCTGTCAAGCCCGCTCTTTTCTGGAGCTCTCTCTTCGGGAAATCCCGAGCTCACCACTCGCATTGAATGGTACGATATCTGGTACAAGTGAAAGGAACGACTCGATGGCAATGACGGCGAGCGAGGCCAGGAAGAACCTCTTCCCCCTGATCGAGCAGGTGAACAACGACCGCCGGCCGATCGAGATCACCTCCAAGCGTGGCGACGCCGTGCTGATGTCGCGGGCCGACTACGAAGCGCTCGAGGAGACCGCCTACCTGCTGCGGTCGCCGGCGAACGCCCGGCGTCTGCTCGAAAGTCTCGAACAGGCTCGCAGCAGTGACCTCGAGGCCCACGAACTCTCGGAGTGAGGCTGGTCTTCACGCCACACGGCTGGTCCGACTACCTCCATTGGCAGTCCGTCGACAAGAAGATGGTGAAGCGGATCAACCGGCTCATCGAGGACACGCTGCGTGACCCCTTCTCCGGCATTGGCAAGCCCGAACCGCTACGCCATGTCCTGCAGGGTTGCTGGTCGAGACGCATCGACAACGAGCATCGGTTGGTCTACATGGTCGAGGACGACGACATCGTGGTGCTGCAGGCCCGGTACCACTACGAGCCCTGACGAGAAGAACTGGACGCGGCGACTCCAAAGACAACATCAACCTGAGATGTATTTTGCGGGTGCTGTGTTACAGGGCACGCACCCGCTCGTGCAGTGGCCTAACTGCGCATCCAGGCCGGGCGTTGGGCGCCCGGCCAATTCCATTGTGGGACTTCGAGTGGAGTCCCGACGCGGCCCTCAAGGATCCGCTTCGCCGGCCTACGGCCGTCCTTGACCGCCGCTCGTTGGCGGCTCGAGACCCCTATCCCCTAACCGCGGATCACCCGTTTAACCCTGCCACGTACGGCACTTCGGTGACGCTGGAGTTGACCCGGTCTCGTGGGCATATTGGGGACACCTTTTGCGGCGCACCCGAAGCAATCCTGCACGACCGTGCGCCAACGTTCACTCGGCCCGGAGTAGCACTACGGTGGGCGTTCGTGCGGCCATGCGTCCGGGGACGGCGGCGACCACGTTGGCGAGCACGAGGGATCCGATCACGATCAGGACGATGACCGGTGCAGGCACACTGGGGGCAGGGACCACGTAGATGGCCCGGGCGAACAGGTTCCAGAGGAAGCGCCCAGCAACGATGCCGAGCGGCACCCCGACGACGGTCCCGATCCCGACTGCGATCGTCGATTGCCAAGCGACTGCGGCCATGAGTTGGCGGCTGGTGAAGCCCAGCGTCTTGAGTACAGCCAGATCCCGACGCCGGCGCCGCACCGAGGCCGTCAGGGTCAGTCCCAACGCCACCACCGCTCCGACGGCCAGTCCGGCGGCTAAGAGTGCGGGTGTGTCCCCCATGGACTGGTAGTTCACGATCTCAGCCGGCCGCTGGGCGCCGATCACCGAGACGAACTGACCGGCACAGGCATTGGTGGGACCGAAGGCGTCGTAGATGCGGTTAGTGCGCTCGGCGATCCCTTGCAGTGAGGTCCTGCCGGTCTCTGCGCTCACGCCGGGACGCAGCCTGACCATGATCATGGTCGGACCGTTACATGCCGCCGGTTGGTTGTTGGTCAGGCGGCCCAGGGCGGCATAAGCACCGGTCCCCATCGACGTGTGCAATCCCTGCGAGATCCCGACGGCGGGCAGGGTGGTCGTACCCACGATGACGAATGTGGCGTGCCCGCCCTCCGTGACGACGTGCACGGTGTCACCGATCCTCTTGTCCAGCTGGGCCAGGGTGGCCTGGCCCACGACGACCTGGCCACTCCGGTTTACGGCGTGTCCCGACAGGATCGGCGGTGTGACGGAGGCGTTAGCCGTCCCCTGCAGCGCCGCCACTGTCTGGCCGTCGATCTCGGTAGTGCGGAAGTCGACGCCCGATGACGCTTCCACGTCAGGGTCGTGATCGAGCAGGGTCTGGGTCTCTGGAGGGGTGGAGCCCTCCCCGTTGGTCGACTGTATGGCGTAGTCCCAGTTCCAACCGTAGAGGGCGGGATGGGAGACCAAAGAGTCGAGGCTGGCGCTAAACGTCACTGTCGTAGTCAGGATCAGCATGGCCAGAGCCGCCCCGACGATGGCCGAACGCACCGGCACCGTGTGGCGACCGGCTCCAGGCTGAAGGGCGAACCGGACGCCGGTGACCACGCTGAGGGGTAAGCCGGACGAGGTCGCTGCAGTGGCCAGCCTGGAGGGCCGGTCGCCCGGAAGTAGACGGCCCGCAGAGGCCCGGTGGGGTGCCATCCGGACGGCCATGCCGAGGGCGATGGCTCCGAAAACGATGATCGAAACGGGTAGACCGATGCCGAGCACCTCTGCGTCGAATGAGACTCCGGGATAGGGATAGACGGCATGGACCGGGCCGATGGGTGCCAACGGGGAGAGGGCTAGGGCCACCAGCACCGCCAGGACGGACCCGGCCACGATGGCCATCAGGATGCCCAGGAGGCTGTCAATGGTGGTCATGATGGGGCCGGCACCGAGGGAGCGCACGGTGGCTTCCTCGTCGGCTCTGAGCCGCAACTGACGGCCGATGGCCTGGCTGGCAATGAGCAGGGCGGCTAGAGCAGCGATGGCCCCGAAGGCGGCGAGGGCGATGGCCTCGGGCCGGATGGCCCGGTCCGCCTGAGAAACGCTGGTGGAGGTGACATGGAACTCTACGTACGAGCCCGTGGGGAACTCCCTGAATATCTCCGCTTCGACCGCCGGGACCTCGGCGGCGCCTCCGTGCAGCTGGAGCCCGTAGAGCCCCACGCCGGCTCCGCTGGCCCCCATCCTCCGAGCCAGGGCGGGGGTGAACAGCTCGTCAGTCGGATACTGGTCCACCTGGTCCTGGATCAGGGCATCGTGGAACACGACGAGGCCCACCAGCCTCATTCGGACCTTGGTCTTTGGCGTCACGCTGGGCGTCCCGAAGCCCGGCTCGGTGGTCTCGGCGTTGGTGTAAAACCCGACCGGTACGGTCTCGCCTAGATGGAGTCCCTGCAGCCGGGCGGCGGCGGCACTCATGACCATCTCATCCACCCGACCCGGGTCGGCCATACGACCTGCCACCGGGGTGACTCGGTCCTGGTTGAAGTAGAGGCCGTCGGTACTGGCGATAGGGGTGATCTCGTTGAATAGGGTCTGGTTGATGGAGTGCGGCGTGCCGTTCGGATTCAGGATCTGGGCGTTAGACCACACGGAGCCCTCGACCGCCGCCACGTGGGGAAGGCGGGCAAGTGCGGACTCCACCTTCGGCGAGTAGCCCGAGCACGTGGCGCAGGTGGGCACGCCCAGCGTGACGGCCAGGTCGGAGGGGTCAGTGGAGTCCAAGTAGGTGGCGTACGAGGACTCGGTCCGTCGGGCGCCGGCGATCGAGCCCAAAGACAGTCCGCCCAACAGTCCTACCAATAGGACGATGATCAGATAGCCGCCCACCCGGCCACCGAAAGTGGCTCGGAATCGGTACCAAGGTGCCTGAAGAATCTCGCCCCTCACTTGGCTGTGCTGTGTTTGGCGCATCCAATGGTCAGCCGCCAAGTCTCCACAGTTGGGCCCTCCGGTCAGTCGCTACCGACAGTGTTGCGGACCGCCCGGTGGGGGCAAAGGTGGCAGGTATCCAGGTGAGATTGGTACTAGCACCACATGCTGCCCAGCGACGAGTGGGTTTGGCGCACGGTGTGAGTTCGACACCCGACTCTCCCACCCTCGGCGAGGTTCTGAAGAAGCGGTTATTTTGTTTTAGGAGTCGGCAACGTCCAGAGTCCACTGTCCCCTAACGCTCAGCGACTCCCGACCACAGAGTGCCCCTGTGGGCTTCCTCCGGTTTGACGGACATCCAACATCAGGGGCATAGCCCCAGAGAGGATGTCCAAAATGGAGACCATGGAGAAGAAGAAGCCGCGTCCGCGCCGCTCGTTCACTCCGGAGTTCAAAGCTGAGATCGTCGAGCTGTGCCGGCGTGGTGATCGCAGCATCGGCCAGGTGGCCAGGGACTTCGATCTGACCGAGACCAACGTGCGCACCTGGGTCAAACAAGCCGAGATCGATTCGGGCGAACGTCCGGGCCTGACGAGCGAAGAGCGCGAAGAGCTCAGTCGGCTGCGCCGGGAGAACCGCCGGCTCCAGGCTGATGTCGACCTGCTCAAGCGAGCCACGGCTTTTTTCGCTCAGGAGACCCGGTGAAGATGGACCCCTTCATCGAGGCGGAGGAAGTCGCAGGTCACAGCGTCAAGCACTGCTGTGACATGTTCGAGGTCTCCAAGTCCGCCTATTACGAGCGCAAGAAGGACGTCCCGTCTCGCCGCGACGTCACCGACGCCGAGCTGCTCGAGCAGATCCGCACCATCCACAGCGAATCCAACGGCACCTATGGCGCTCCGCGGATGCACAGGGAACTGCTCCATCGTCACGTGGCGGCCGGGAAGCGCAAAGTGGCCAGGCTGATGCGCCAGGCCGGCCTCGAGGGCCGCTGCAAGAAGCGCTGGCGCAAGACCACCGTGCCCGATCCCGACGCCGAGGCGGCCAAGGACCTGATCCAACGCCACTTCGGGCCGTGCGAAGAGATGGACCGGCGCTATGTCGGCGACATCACCTATTCGGCTCAGTTCTCAGTTATGTGCAGTCGTCCAGCTGCAACGGGACAATCGGGCTGGACTGAGGCGATCGATGTCACCCTGAGGGCGACCAGCAACTGCACATAACGGCAGGCTCCTTGCTAGTCCGGCCACCCTGCCGGAGGACAAGGAGGAGCTCATGTCGGTCGACTCAACTTGGACTATCGAAGCGGCGCTGGCCGCCTTCGATGACCATCTGCGGCGAGCCCTGGGTGTCTGTGTAGGCACCCGCACCAATTACGCCCGCTGGGTCCGGGGGTTCTTGGAGGAGCGCTTTCCTGACGGGCGCGTGCAGGTCGGGGAACTCGGCGCTCGAGACGTCATTGCGTTTATCAGCGCGGCATCGTGTCGCTATCAGCCAAGGACGTTGGAGTTGGTGGCGACGTCCTTGCGTTCTTTCTTCCGGTTCCTTCGCTCCCAGGGCCTGGGCGCGAATGGCCTTGAGGACACTGTGCCGATGGTGCCGCACCGGCGGAGCGGTCTTGTCCGACATCTGGATTCGCAGGCCTTCAGCGAGCTCATCGTCTCGTTGGACGGTTCAACAGTCCGCGACCTGCGTGACCGGGCCATCATCTTGTGCATGGCCCGCTTGGGCCTCCGAGTCAGCGAGGTCTGCCGGCTCGAGCTCGACGACATCGACTGGCGCCAGGGAGTGGTCTCGGTGCGCACTCGCAAGACTGGCCACGGAGCGCGCCTTCCGATCCCTGCTGAGGTGGGATGCGCGCTGGCCGAGTATCTCGAGCACGGCCGGCCCGACAGCACGGTGCGCGAAGTGTTCGTGCTGCTGCGCCTGCGCCGAGGTGCTCCGATAAGCGCGAGCATCGTGGGGCGAGCGGTGCAAAGGGCGCTCGAGCGGGCCGGGATCGACGCGCCCACTCGCGGCGGGAACCTGCTGCGCCATTCGATGGCCACCGAGCTCCAGGCCAGAGGCGTTCGCCTGGTCGAGATCGCCGGTCTGCTCGGACACAGCGAGCTCGCCACCACTCGGATCTATGCGGCAGTTGATGTCGATGCCCTTCGTGAGGTGGCGCTGCCGTGGCCGGGGATGGCGTCATGACCGGGGCCATTTGCGACATTATCGAGAGCTACATAGAGATGCGTCGTGGTCTCGGCTATCGCTCGGTCACCCACGAGCGCTCATTGCGCGAGTTCGCTCGCTACCTCGACGGCCATGAGGGACCGATCCCCTTGGAGACGACACTGGAGTGGGTCACTTCGACGTCGTCGACCAACCCGCGCAATCCAGCACAGCGGCTGGGCAGGGTGCGGGGCCTGCTGCGCCACCTCCATGCGATGGACGGCGCCACCGACGTGCCTGCCCCCGGGCTGCTCGGCCCGACGGGCCATCGCACCCCGCCCCACGTCTACTCCGACGCCGAGATCGCCGCCCTGCTGGCCGAGGCAGCTCGGCTGGATCCCCCCGGCGGACTGCGGCCCCGCTGTTACGTCACCTTGTTCGGGTTGTTGGCCTGCACCGGGTTGCGCATCAGCGAAGCCCTCGCCCTCACGTGTGCGGACGTCGACCTCGCCGGTTCGCAGATCACGGTCCGAGCGGGCAAACGTGGCCTGACCAGGCTGGTCCCCCTCCACCCGAGTGCAGTGGCGGCCCTGGCCGACTACGTCGCCGAGCGAGAACGCCGCTACAGCGCTCCGGGGCCGGGCGAGGCCTTCTTCCGCACCGAAGCGAGCGAGCGCATCAGCTACAGCCTCGCCCATCACGCCTTTTCCGTGGTGCGCCGCCGGCTGGGTTGGACGGCCGATGGCCGCACCCGTTCCCCTCGGGTGCACGATCTGCGCCATCGCATGGTGGTGGGCCGCATCGAGGCCTGGCACGCCCAGGGCGTCGACGTGGACGCCAAGATCCCTGTGCTGGCCACCTACGTGGGCCATGTCGAGGTGCGTGACGTCTACTGGTATCTCTCCGCCGTGCCCGAGCTGATGGACATCGTGGGCCAGCGCTTCGAGGCGTTCGCCGGACAGCCGGCGGCGGGTGCGTCATGAGGGCGCCTGCGATCGGGTTCGATCAGCTGGTCCAGGACTTCTTCGTGCGTCGCCTGATCGACCAACGTGGGGCGAGCGCCCGGACGGTGGAGAGCTATCGAGACGCTTTCGAACTGCTCTTCGCCTACTTGGAGGACCATTGCGGCAGGCCCCCCAGTGCGCTGACGCTCGCCGATCTCGATGCCCGGTGATTTTGGACTTCCTCGAGCACCTCGAGTGTGTCCGGCACAACAGCGCCCGCACTCGCAACGCTCGCCTGGCAGCGATCCACTCCTTCATGCGATACGTCGCCGTGCGCGATCCGGTGTCCCTGCCGATCACGACACGGGTGCTGGCCATCCCGGCCAAGCGCTTCGACCGGCCGGTGCTCGGCTACCTCACGAAGGAGCAGATCACCGCCATCTTGGCCGCGCCCGATCGGAGCACGTGGAGCGGGCGACGCGACGCCATCTTGTTGGCTGTGGCCTACAACACCGGTGCCCGGGTCTCGGAGTTGACCGCCCTCCGGGTCCGAGACGTGCTGCTCGAGAGCCGGAGCGCCCTCCAACTCAACGGCAAGGGCCGCAAGCAGCGGGTCATCCCGTTGTGGGCCAGCACTGCCAGAGAGCTGCGCACCTGGTTGAACGACACGCAACGGGCACCGGAGTCTCCGGTCTTCCCGAATCGCAGCGGGACGCCGATGTCCCGGTCGGGAGTCCGCGACCGGCTCAACCGTGCCGTGGCGATGGCTCAGCAAACCTGCCCGACGCTGCGCGGTCAACGTGTCTCACCGCACACGATTCGGCACTCGACGGCAGTTCACCTCTTGGAGTCGGGCACGGATCTAGCCGTGATCGCGCTCTGGCTCGGACACTCCAGCCCGGCCGTGACGCACCAATACCTCGAAGCCGACCTCGCCACCAAGGAGGCCACGCTCAACCGCCTGAACGACCTGAACCCAGGACCGGCTCGGCTCCGGCCCCGTGACCGGCTTCTCGCCTTCCTCGAGGGCCTGTGATTATGTGCTGTCTTTCCTCTCGCAAACCTCCGTGAGCACGGTGCGGAACCGCTGCGACTGCACATAACTGAGAACTGAGCCGAATAGGTGATATGGAGAGCTGCACATAACACCTACATCTCGACCTGGGAGGGGTGGGCCTACCTGGCGACGGTCATCGACCTGGCGTCTCGACGCGTCGTCGGCTGGGCGCTGGCCGATCACATGCGCACCGAACTGGTCGAAGACGCTCTCACCATGGCCTTCGCCAACCGGACACCCGATAAGGGCGTCATTTTTCATTCGGACAGGGACTGTCAGTACACGAGCGGTGACTTCGCCGAGCTGGCAAGAGCCAACGGCGTCGTGCTCTCGGTCGGTCGCAAGGGCGAATGCTGGGATAACGCGGTGGCCGAGAGCTTCTTCGCCACCATCAAGCGCGAGCTCATCGACACGCGTTCGTGGCCGACGCGGGCCGGACTCCGGCGCGGCGTCTTCGAGTACATCGAGGGCTGGTACAACACCCGCCGCCTGCACTCAACGCTCGGCTACCTCAGCCCCGCTCAATATGAAGCACGACTTCACAACGCCGACCGTCAGGCGGCATGATCAACACAAGCAACCTGTCCGTCGAACCGGATCAAGCCCACTGACCGTCGGCATGGGGTCGGGCACTATCGCACTTATGGGCTCTAGGGGTATCCGGGCGGTGGTACGCACCTCAGCGTCATGAGGGTCAGTTCGCGCCCCGCTGAACCGGCTGACTTCATGACTTCGAGTGGGACACATGGCACCCTGGAGCGAGCGCCCTGAAGCTGCAGTAGTGCCAACACCACCCACTTGCCTGGAGGTACCCCCCTGGCTACGACACTCACGGCCGTATCAAATGACATCCATGGCGAGTAGCCAGGATCGTGTGAAAAATCACGGACAGGAGTACCCCTGTCTGCTCTAAAGGGGGCATCCATGTTGCAAGCAAGACGCGGGGCGTTCCGAGTCCTAAGCATGACCTTGGCCGTGCTCTTCATAACCGTAGGTGTGGCCGGGGCAGCGCTGGCGGCTAAGAACCCGCGAACGGTCCCTTACACCGGCACCGCCACCTGCGCGGAGATTAGCCAAACCGGTTCTACCGTCGTGCTCGCCTGTGCCGGTACCAGCTTGACGATAGGTGGCAAGAGCAGCTCGACAGGTGAAGATGGCGCGGCCGTGGCCACGATCACGTTCAAGGGCCTCCACGCCACCGATACCGCTATCGGATACTTCGCCAATGGTGTGCGTCGGTCCAAGGAGACCTTCACTGTTGCAACGGATGCCACCGGCATGGAGACTCTCGCCGGAACCGGCACCTGCACCGGGGGGACAGGCTTCTGGCAGCACGCGAAATGCAGCTACACCCTCACCGGCACGACGAATCCCAAGACCCTCGTGGGTACCAGCAAGGAAGTCGGCACCATCACCCGATGACCCGAGGAATGGGCTGGGTTTTGCTCTTGTAGGGGTGCCCCCGAACATTGGCCTGGTGACGGATCAACGCTCGTCAAAGTGGGGCAGTCGCAGCGCAAACGTCGGTGGATTTGGATGGGTCGCCAACGCAGCTTTGGAGGCCGATTTGGGCCCCCGAGAATTTGGCGCGGAAATGGCGCGGAACGATGAAAAACAGCGGTATTTCGGGGTGTCGGGCGGTACATCGAAAAGTGCATAAGACGGCCGCTGAGCTGGATATTTCTGGGCCTCTCGCAGCTAGTCGACAACGCCAAGAATCGCCTAGGCTCTGTTCGGGACGCAGAGGTCCCCGGTTCAAATCCGGGCAGCCCGACTCAAATCCCCTGTTCAGAGAGCTGCTCCGACACCTGAGCGCCGATGGTCGTGCGATCGTCACCGAGGACGTCAAGGTCTTCGGACGGATCCAGCGGAACGTGGGCCACCGCCCACTCCACTCTGGGATTACTCCGGCAGGACGGCACGCCAGCAGGCAGTCGTGGTGTGGCAAGGGGAAAGCAACTTCAGCGACGGGCCGAGAGCAGCGTGTCCACCCATCGTTCTGGCGCGTACGTGCTGGATATCTCGATGCTGTTGCGCCCCCACTCTTTACGCCGCTCGGAACTTGCCTCCGTCACTTTGGTGAGGGCCTTGCCAAGACTGACTGGATCGCCGGCGGCCACAGTGAAGCCATTGGCCGGAGTGGCCAAGTCGATTGCCGCGCCGCATCCGTCGGAGATGACGACCGGCAGGCCGGCGGTACACCCCTCCAACGCCACGACCCCCCACGAGTCGTACCGGCTGGGCAGAATCAGCGCGCCGGCGTCCGCATACATGTCGGGAAGCGCGTCCGGTTGGATGAAGTCGCTCATGATCACTCCCGGGGTTCCCCGGAGGCCACCGTCGAAAGGGCCGTGGCCCACCACCTGCAGGGGCCACGGATTGGCGACACCTTCTCGATAGATCCGGTACGCCTCGGCCAAGACGTCCGGAGCCTTTTCAGTGACCAACCGGCCGCAAAAGAGAAACCTCGGATCTGTCCACCGAGTCGCACTGCCGGAGGCGGCAGAGGAGAAGCGAGCCTCATCGGCCGTACAAGCCCCAGTGAGCACGGCTTCCCGCGAGAAGCCGAGCCGCCGGGCATACTCAGCACTACGGGCTCCCGGCACAAAGGCACAATCAAAGGCATAGGGGCGAACGAAGGCGAAGAGTGATTGCACCGCGCGCTGGCGCGGCTTTCCGAACCAGAGGTTGTCGACGAACATCACGGTCGCGGTACCGTACTGTCGGCGAGCCCGATGCAGGACACGCCATATCGCCGGTGTTTGCCCGATGCTGCACGTGACGTCAGGTCGGGTTCCCTCGACCAAGTCATGGAGCAGCGAGTAGGACCATGGCCACGCAGCGACCTGTAGTTCGGCGCCGTTCAACTCCAGTGCGGAGTACTCATAGGGGGCAAGCGGGTCAGGCGGGCGAACCAGCACGGTTACTTCAGCTCGCTCAGCCAGGGCGCGCACTGCCGCCGCCCAATACCCCGTGAGGCTGTGCCACAGCATCAGTACCCGCGGCTTGGGTGACGCCATCACGCCTGCGGTTCTGGGTCGACGATCTTCAACAGGTGTCGACGACTTTTGGGGTCACCCGGTCCACGCAGTGCAGGATACTCGGGCGCTTCTCTCGGCCGACAGTCCTGTGCGCGCCTGCATCGCGCCACCACCTGCACCCGGAACACCTGCTGCTCGACATCGCTCTCACTGACTCCGCTGCTTGGAACTCGCCCTCCATCGTTCACGCGTCAAAGCTTCCGCCCGCCGACGAACACTTGCGTTCGCGAGACAGATCGGAGGTGGGGAGACGGCAAGGATGCTGCTGCCGCGATGGACGAACGGCCGGCAACACCGCCGCATGTGTCCGGGAGCGTACGCAGCACGATCTATCCTCTGAACCGGGAAATGAGCTGACCTCGACTCGGTGTGACCCCTCGTTTCGAGTCCCGGACCCAGGTGCCACCCAGACCACCAGCGGCGCTCGGCCACGGAAATCAAAGGAAGAGGAATGGGCATGACGACGAGTCGGTCGCAAGTGAACAAGACTCCTTCTCAGCTCATTGACGCGCGCATCAAGGAGCTTGACGACTGGCGCGGCACGATGCTCAGCCGCATCCGGACATTGATCAAGGAAGCCGACCCTGACGTCGTGGAAGAGTGGAAATGGAGAGGCGTTCCGACGTGGTATCACGACGGAATACTCTGCACGGGCGAGACATACAAGAGCGTCGTGAAGATGACGTTCGCCAAAGGCGCAGCCCTGAAGGATCCTTCGAGTCTCTTCAACTCGAGCCTCGAGGGGAACGTACGGCGAGCGATCGACCTCCACGAGGGTGAGAAAATCGATGCAAAGGCCTTCAAAGCACTGATTCGTGCTGCCGTGACCCTGAACGCGTCCAAGGCCAAGAAGTAACGGCCGGGGCAATCGATTCGCGTGCGATGGTCGACACCGCACGCCTGCCCCGCTCCCAGCATGCGGTCTCCGGGCACCGGCGCAACTTCCCAGGCCGTTGGTGCCCGGGCCCATCTCCTCGAACGCCCGGCCGGCTAACGACCGCCCAGCCAGCCGCAGTGCGGTGGCCGGCTTATGGCCAGAGTCGGCCTCGAGTCGCCGTGGGCCAGTCTCCCGGTCGCATCCCGTGGGTGCGCAGCAATGCCAACGTGATGCGGTCCAGGCCGAACCCGAAGCAGCACGAGTGGGCTACCTCGCCGCTGGCGGTGAGGATCCCGAACGCTTCCCCGAAGTGGTCGAGATGGCAATTTGCCGAGGCGATGGCGGTCGGGTGCTCCACCGAATTGATCGGCGTCACTATTTCATATTTGAGCGTCTCGGACCTCTGGTTCTCAGCCAGAATGCGGCCGACCCTCCCGAAGAAGGGGTCGTTCGCCACCACCGTGTCAACGACCAGACCGAGCGAGTCGAGGATCTCCGCGCCCAGCTGCATCCAGCGGTCCCGATGCTCCCTGGCTTGTTCGGGATTGCCGACGTAGACCAGATCGTGCTGCCGGAAGGACTGCATGCGGGCCGGGTCGAGACTCGGCTCATGCCGGAAGCACCAGCCCGACACGTCGTAGCGACGTCCGACCTCGGGCAGGCTTCCGCGCAAGGTCGGATAGAGGGGATGGCAAACTGCGGGACACAGGCTCACGTCGGCAGGCTCGAGGAACGACGCCCACTCACCACCCGACTGCGCCGCTTCCATCAGCCGCCTGTGATCGGCATTGTCCCCCATGAAGGTCGACACCGACCCGATCATGTCTGGAAAAGAAGACAAGTAGCCGGACTGCTCCAAGACGCTCCGCGGCATCACGGGGGGAAACCGGTAACTCGCCGCGCCCTCAGACACAGCCGTCGCGGCCACGAGTCCCTCGATCCCGACAACAATGTCTTCGTAGACCGACGCGCGACCATAGATCCCGTCGCTTGCAGTCGGCACCAGGATGCCGGCAGCCACGAGCTCGTCTCGGAAGGTTGGTGCGTCAGTCACCGCCGCCCACAATCATCCGTGCCAATCGACAGCACCTGCGCCGTATCGCTCTTTGTCTGATCCTGACTGCAGGTGCCAGTCAAGGTCACGGACAAGAGGACCGACATTCTCTGCGCCCAATCTGCTCCGCTCAGCTCCAAAGAGCCCTTGGGGCCCGTCGACGGTCGTCATGACGCGCACTCGGTCAGCCTAGGAGTCGATCAGGTCACCGAGCGCGTTCCGGATAGCGGCAACGGACTCAAAGGTGCTCTTGTGCAGCATTGTCTCGGGGAATTCGATGTCGAACTCGTCTTCCAACGCGAGCATGACGTTGACGCTGGCATGCGACGTCATGCCCGCCCGGAAGAGATCGTCGTCGTCACGGATCTTGTCCACTTCGACGGGGAGGTGACCGTACTCGGCGAGAATTGAGCGGATCGTCTCTTCCATCAGCCTTTCCTTCCGAAGACGTCCAGGACAAGCGGTGTCCCAGATTGCTCAATCGACTCGTCCCCAGAATGACAAAGGGCGACAACCACGGCTGCGGCCACGTCCCCTTCATGGGTGAGGCTGACGGCCAACTCAGCGATGCCCGCCTGTTCCGCCAATGCTGCAGCGTGACCGGTGAGGGCCATGGTGCACCAGCCCTCGGGGTCACGGCGCACCTCAAGGGACCGCCAATCGGGTTGATGACCCCTCGGGCGAAGGACCTTGATGGCGGCCTCTTTCGCGGCAAACCGCGCGGCCAGACTCGCGGTCCGGGTCGCCGGCGGGCCCGCGCAGGAACTCAACTCGTGCGGCGTGTAGACGCGCTGCAAGTAACGAGCGCCGAAGTGGTCGACACTCTCAGCAACTTGATGGATCGCGACGACGTCCGCTCCAACACGGATCGCCGTTCCCATGCTCATTTGATCAGGCTCTCCCAACACGAGGTACACATTCAGTCCCTGGCCATTTCGTCGTGGGCGAGGCCATCCTGCACTCTCGCCAACCAGGCGCCTGCCGAGTGGGCAAAGACCATCACGCCGGCTTCCCGCTCGGCCGGCGATCGATCGCACCGATGAACGCCCACAATCTGAGGGCGATCTTCACGACTGCAACTCTGCAATTCACCTGCACCTGATATGTCGGCCGCCCAGCCGGACGCCTTTAACCACAGACGCCCCGGGACAAAAAACCGGCGTTCGGGCAGGAGCCGGTGGGATCGATGGGGGTGACGCAGTTTCCGCCTCGTCCGCACCGGGTCGGCGCGGAATCCCCGCGAAAACGACCCGATGCCGAGCGCAGCGGCTGGCTAGAACGGCTGCTTGCCCAGTTCGAGCTCCAGTACGCCGTCAGCCGCCGCCACGATCGCCCGCCGTGATGTAGAGCTGACCACCCCCGGCGACGCGGCGGAGAGGCCGCTCAGCCTTCTGACGGCGCGCACAGATTGAGGCTCGCCATCGACCATGACCGTGGGCTGGATTCCAGACAAAGTCAATGCACTGAACCGGCATTGAAAGAGGTGGGTGGACACCCCGTACGACAGGATCGTTTCGTCCTCGCTGAACTTGGGAGCGCCGCTGGCCTCCGAAGCATCCTGTTCTTCCCCTGGTTCTCCGGCGAGCGCTCGGGGGACCCCAGCAACGAGGCAGTCCCTCGAGGCTTGTTGCAGCGCCGCCAGCGCGCTGCAGGGGTTCCACGTCCTGGGGAGTTGCCAGGGAAGACTGGGCGAGGATCGCCCCCGCATCGAACTCGGGGGTGAGGTAGTGCAGGGTCGCTCCGATCCGTGGTTCCCCTTCGTACAGCGACCGCAGGGCATTTGCTCCTCGGTAGGCCGGGAGCAACGACGGGTGCAAGTTGACGCAGCCGTGACGAGGGATGTTCGCGATGCTCTCAGGAACACGGAGAAAAGTGAACACAACTGCGAGATCGACCTCGAGCTCGGACAGTGTCGTCTCGCACGCCCGCACGTTTGGCGCAACGATGACCACCGTCTCAGGACTGGCCTGGCTCATGTCCTGTAGGCCGGGAGCCGTGCCCCTCGATGGTCGTGTCACAAGAAGGGCTATGTCGTGGCCCGCCGAGGCTGCCCAGTCGCGTACAACGGCGAAGGACCAATCGACGAGCGAGAACACTGCGAGGCGCGTGGGCATGGGAGAAGATTAAATCCGGCGGGATGCCTGGGAATGTCGCCGGCGGCCAAGGAAGAACAGTGACGCACCGGCAGAAGAATCGAGCTCGTGCTCGGTGCCGACAAGAGCAGCCATGACGACCGGTCCAGCCCCAACAGCCATTCGTGCCCTCATCGCACTTTCCTTGTCATCGCACGGGGCTGTCTGCCCAGTGGCGACGTGAACACGTCATCGGCTGCAGGCTCGAGTCGCGCACCCATCCGTGCCCGGGCACGAGGTCACGCACTCAGAAACTGCCGCATCAACCTGACCAGATATCGGCCGGGCACTCAGGTTCCTTTACCAAACCACGTGGACTGATGCCGCCCCGCGCCTGTTCCGCGCTGGCCTCGGTCAGCGTTGATCGGTCACCCGGGGATGCCGGGCGTGCTGCCGGCGTTCCACGTGTTTCGCCTCGTACATGGCTTCGTCCGCCTGCAGTCTGAGCCGGTCGAGGTCGCCATTCTTGCCACAGCAGGCGAACCCGACACTTACCGATGTCCGGACACCCAGCACCCTGACGCGCGACACGGCATCCGTCATGCGGTCGGCCACGCGACGGGCAATCGACTCATCGGCGTCCGCCACGACGGCGAGGAACTCGTCGCCACCCGTGCGGGCCAGGAGATCGCCACCGCGCAGGACACCGCCGGCGGCGCGCGCCACGGCAACGAGGATTTTGTCACCGACATCGTGGCCATGCGCATCGTTGATCGCCTTGAGGTGGTCGATATCCAAGACGAGGATGCCCATGGCGTTCGAGCGCCGGTCTCCACCGAGGTAAAGCGAGAGACCTCGGCGGTTCGAAAGCCCGGTGAGCGGGTCCGTGTTCGCCTGCATCTCGAGCTCCTGATGCGCGAGTGCGTTGCCCAGCGCGAGCTCGACGACGTTGGCCATGGCACGGCACCGAGCGAGCACGTCCTCCGAGAAAGGGATGCCTTGGCTATCGATCTGGAACATGCCGTGCAGATCGTCGTTCACCGTGACCGGGAGGAGCGCGCCGCGGGTGCTGCCCATTTCGTCGGTGACCGAACGCAGTGTCGCGCCCATGGAGGTCCGGTCGAATCTCGTGACCAGAGGTTCGCCGTTGTCGACGACGGCCTTCACGTAGGGGTCGTCCTTGAGGAGATAACTGGTCGGCGCGGTGCCCCGGCCGTCGGCCACCGCCTCCTGGGTGACAACGCCATCGGACACCCGCAGGTACGAGGCGCCACGGAACCCACTGCCGGCCAGCTCGAACATGGCCAGCGTGCCCTGGGCGATCACGTCCTTCGGGTCGCGCAACGAGGTCAGGGACTGGGTGGCCCCGTTCATAAGCCGGCCCAGCCGGGCGAGCTCCGCCGACTCCCGCACCTTCCCCTCGAGGCTGTTGCGGAGGTGGTGCACCGTCATTCCGACCACTGCCGCCACGGCGGCCCACAAGAAGAGGCGACGGAGATCCGTCCCTTCGCTGCTCTGCATACCGACGCCCGCAACCGCCAGGCTCAACATGGAGGCGACGACGACGATCGCCGTGTAGAGGCCCGGGTAGTAGAGGGCCATGCCGAGAACCGGTAGGAGGACCAAGGCCGAGAGACCTCCGGCAGTGCTCTCCATAGAAGGGTCGGTGCCACCCGAAATCAGCAACAGCGTGACCGAGACCAGATAGCCCGTTGTCGGGACGAGGATGGCCCAACGGGGGAAGCGTCGCCAGGGCAGGAAGAGCGAAAGTGCGCAGGCCACGAAGATGAGCGAACTGACCCGGTAGAGGCCCAGGTCGCTGGGCCCCGGCGGAAGGGCGGCACTGGCTTGGGCGGCGGCCGCGAGCCCGATGAAGATGGACGCCCGCCCGTAGAACCGACGTCGAGCACGACGGGCCCCCGCCGTCCCGTCGTCCTCATCCATAGCGGCCTCCGGTGGCGCTGAATCCCAGTGGGTGTCCTCAGAACGTCGGCCGGTCACCCGGTCGTCAGTAATAGAGCCCAGGTACTAATTGTCGAAATGAAGACGGCAACACCGATTCTCGATCGGGCCACCGGCCCACGGGGTTAGATGTTCGGTCAGTCCGCGGCGGGAGTGGTGGATCCCGGGCCGGTGTGGTCGGCCTCGAACGCAATGGCCCGCAGCAGCACATCGAGGAACGGTGCCTGCCCCTTCACCAGCTTTCGCCGGGCCTGATCGATGGAGGCCCACTCGACCCGGTCCACCTCGGGAAAGTCCAGGAAGTTTCCCGAGCCCCGGGGCCATTCGAGCACGAAGGTATTGCTGGACGAGTGCGTGACGTCGAGATCGCCCTCCAGCGCCCACACGCTGACCCGCTTGCCACCGGGTTGACGGCGCTCCCCGAGGAAGACGGCCTGACCTTCCGGAGGGGTGAGACCGACCTCCTCTTCGAACTCCCGATAGGCCGCTTCCAGCGGGTTCTCATCCGAGAGGTACTCGCCCTTCGGGACGGACCAGGCGGCGGCGTCCTTGCGCGCCCAGAAGGGCCCGCCCGGGTGGGCGATCAGGACCTCGACCACGCCTCCCGGGGGAAGTCGGAACAGCAGCAGGCCTGCGCTGGTCGCACCCATGGGTCCGGATCATCCTTCCACCGGCACCCGGAAACGGCCAGCACTTGGAACTTGCACCCCATATTGCAGTTCACCAGGGCCAAGCTGGCATGACTGCCATGCTGAGATGGCGGTCGCTAGGCTCTCGTCTCGTTCCGGAGGCCCAAACCGGAGCCATCTCGGGGGCACAGGCTTCGGCCGGAGCATCCGGTCGCATGTCTTCCAACTGAACACTGCGTGATGAGTCCTCCCAATCCCGAGAACGACCCCGTCCAAAAGCGACTGCACCAGCTCGGTCAACAGATCGACGAGGGGGCAGGGCAAACGGACGCGGCGCAGAACCCGGCGGAGAACCCCGTCGAGAAGGGCCTGCACGAACTCGGGCTGCAGATCGAGGAGGCGAACCGGGCCGGCGGACGCCGGAGGGGCAAGCCGGCAGCGGTGGACGCGGAGCGCCAGGGTCCAGCCCACGCCGCCCCGAAGGGGCGGCGATCCCGCAAGCGCACATTGGCGTGGGTCGCTGGGACCATGACGCTGGTGGTCGTGCTGGTGGCCGGCGCAGCGGCTGGGTACGGCTGGTACCTCAACCACGAGATCCACCACATCGACTTGAAAAATCTCACCTCTGCGCCAGTGAAGGGCGACGACGCAGGCACGGAGAACATCCTCATGATCGGTTCGACCGACCGCTGCGCGCTGAAGGTGCAGAACCCCGCGTACGGATTGTGCTCCCAGGGCGTCAACGGTGTGAACAGCGACGTCGTCATGATCCTGCACCTGAACCCGGCGAATAACTCGCTCTCGATCCTCTCCATTCCGCGCGACCTCTTCGTCCCCAACGCCCGCTCCGACGGTGCCAACAAGATCGACGCCGCCCTATACCAGGGTCCCGATCAGCTCATCGCCGCGATCGAGGAGGACTTCGGGATCCCGATCCAGCATTTCGTCGAGTTGAACTTCGACAGCTTCATCAACGTGGTGCAAGCCCTCGGGGGCATCAAGATGTATTTCCCCGAACCGGTCTACGACGCGTATTCAGGTTTGAACATCCAGACGACCGGCTGCCTCCAGCTGAACGGCACCCAGGCGCTCCAGGTCGTGCGGGCTCGCCACGTCCAGTACAAGGGCCCCGGGGTCACCTCCAGCGACCCTGCGTACTGGCCACAGGAGGCGCAGAGCGACATTGCCCGGATCCGCCGGGACCACGAGTTCCTGCGCGTCCTGGCGGCGGCCGTTAAGGCGAAGGGCCTCAGCGATCCGCTGACAGACCAGCAGCTGGTCTCAGGCGTCGTCGGGCAGCTCACCGTCGACTCGGGCTTCTCCGCTTCCGACATGATCAGCCTGGTGCTGGGTTATCACGACGTCAACGTGAACAGCGCACCCCAGCTCACCATGCCGGTGTCGGTGGACCAGTTCGGCAGCTACGTGTACGAGGGGGGAGCTACGGGGACATTGAGTTCCCTGCCGAGCCGCAGGACCACAACGCTGTCGACCAGTTCCTCGGCCTCAAGTCGAGCGGCGAGGACACCTATTCGGGCGGCACGCTCCCTTCGCCATCGAGCGTGACCGTGTCGGTCTTGAACGGGTCCGGTGCCTACAATCAGGCGACCACGACATCGCAGAGCCTGCAGGCGCTGGGCTTCCACATCGGGACGCTCGGCGACAGCCCACCCGTGGGCCAGGAAGCCGAGACGGTCGTGTACTACGCGTCCAAGACACCGGCCCAGTTGGCGGCCGCCCAATTGGTGGCCAACTCCCTCTCGGGGGCGGTCATCATGGCGATGGACCCGACACAGGTGAAGGCGGGCTCCCAGATCACAGTCGTCACCGGCACTGACTTCTCGGTCAACGCGCCACCGGCCACCGCGACCACCGCCCCGGCCGGTGGGACCACGGCGAGCAGCACGACAACAACGCCGGCCAGCAGTGGCAATACCGGGAATTCCGGCGCGTTCCAAGCACCGACGCCGACGGTCGAATCGTTGCAGCCCTGGGACCCTCGTTCGTGCACTGCCAGTGGGGGCGAAGGCTCCTGAGAGCGCAGCGTACCTGACCGACCGGGCCCGACGTCAGGCGAAGATTTCGCCCCCGTTGGTATCGAGCGCCTGTCCGGTCATGGCGGACGAAAGGTCCGAAGCGAGGTAGACGATCGATCCGGCGACGTCCCCGTCGCTCGGGATCCGGCCGAGCGGAACCCGCGCGTTCAGCTCGTCGACCACCACCTGGGGCGGCACGCCCCGGCCGGTCGACGTCATCTCGACATAGATGTCGACCGACGGCCCCGCCATCCACCCCGGCACCACGGCGTTCACTCGAACCTTTGACGGGCCTAGCTCATAAGCCAGCACCCTCGTCGCCGTCAGCAAGGCCCCCTTGGAGATGGCGTAGCCACCCTGCGCCGGCTGGGGCTGCCGCGTCACCATGGAAGCCACCATCACGACAGAACCACCACCGCGTGCACGCATAGCCGGCAGCGCCGCTCGGGTCATCTGCAACGATCCGAAAAGATTGGTGTCCATGATCTTGCGCCACTGCGCGAGATCGACTTCCTCGAAGCTCTGAAAGGCGTCAAAGCGAAACGCGTTGTTCACCAACACGTCAATGCCGCCGAACTCCTCGACCCCGGCCGCCATCAACCGCGGCACAGGCCTCCGGGTCGGTGATATCGGTCGGCACCGCGATGGCGCGGGACCCGAGAGACGACACCTCCGCCAGGACCTCGTCGAGGGTCGACTGGCGGCGCGCCGCGAACACGAGATGCGCCCCATGCGCAGCGAGGGCCTTCGCCGCTTGCCGACCCAGCCCCGGGCCCACACCCGAGACCACGCACACCTTGTCCGACAACAACCCGGCGCTGGCCGCGGCGGCCCCTTCGCTCTTCTCAGTCGTCATGGCCGCAGCGTAGGGCAGGGCGGGAGCTGGGGCGCCTCGATATCCGCGCCCGTGTCACACCAGCCTGAGATGATCGGCGGCACGGTTGGACAAAGGAGAGTCATGGCCATTTGTTCGCACTGTGGTGGCGAGATGATGGAGGGGATCAGTTGCCTGACCGACCCCGTCATCATCGACGGCAGGGCCTTCGCCCCGATCCCCTGGGGCCAGGAGCTCCGGCCCAGACACCGCTACGAGCCGGAAGAGTGCCGCGACTGCGGGACCCCGCTGGGCGGCATCCACCATCCCGGCTGCTGCATGGAGCGGTGCCCGGCCTGCCACGGCCAGGCGATCGGGTGCGACTGCCTGACCGAGCCGGACTGCACTTTCGACACAAGAAGGGCTGGACGCTGCCGCGCCCACGTGCTGCGACGCGTCGGCTGGCGCTGATCGCCGTCCGTTTGACCGCACCGTCGCGGGTTACAAAGGTGGGCGGATGACTTCCGCACCCGGCATCTCAGAAGCGCAATGAACATGGGCCCCCTCGATGGCATCCGCGTCCTGGAAGCAGGGCTCCTCGTCCAGGGGCCCCAAGCAGCTTTGACGATGCAGGAGTGGGGGGCCGACGTCGTCAAGATCGAGCTCCCCGGCTTCGGCGACCAGAGCCGTTGGCTTCCCATAGCGCGGTGGCGACCGCCGCTCCGCCTTCTTCACCGCCTACAACCGGGGGAAGCGGAGCATGACGATCGACCTGCGCGTGCCCAAGGGACGCGAGGTCTTCCTTCGCCTGGTCGAGGGCGCGGACGTCGTGATCACCAACTTCAAGCCGGGGACGATGGAGGGTTGGGGTCTCGGCTACGCCGACGCGAGCGGCCGCAACGAGCGGATCGTCTACGCGATGGGGTCCTCCTTCGGGCCGGAGGGTCCCGACGCGGCACGTGAAGGAGCGGACCTCAGCGCTCAGGCCGCCGGGGGGTTGATCAGTACAACGGGCGGCAAGGGCGCTGACCCGAGCGCGATCGGAGCGACGATCGCCGACCACATCGCTGGGCAGAATCTCCTCTCGGGCATCCTGGCTGCGCTGTACGCGTGGGAGCGTACCGGACGCGGACAATTGGTCGAGACGTCACTCCTCGGCGGACAGCTCTGGGCCCAGGCCGGCGAGTACACCCGGTATCTCCTGTCGGGAGAGATCTCGGGTCCGAGCGGGCGGAGCCACCCCATGATCCCCGGCATCTACGGCGTCTTTCCGACTGCGGACGGGTGGATTGCCATCGTCGGCACCGTGGGCCCGGCCCGCGATCTGTTCTACCGGACCATCGGCCGACCCGACCTGATCGAGCGCTTTCACACCCTCCTCTACTTCGAGGATGACAAGGCCGAACTGTGGCCGATCCTCGACGAGGTCTTCGCCACGAAGCCGACGGCAGAATGGTGTGAGCTGCTGGGCGCCGCCGGCCTGCGCTTCGCCCCGGTCCGGGATCACGCCGAGGTGGCGGCGGATCCCGGCGTGCGAGCCAACGGTTACATCGCCAGCGTCGAGGACACCGACGCTCCCGGGAGTCTGACGGAGCTAGTCCGAGCGCCCGTGCGCTTCTCCGACCCTGTTCCACCGGCCCGCCCGCGTCCACCTGAACTGGGACAGCACACCGAGGAGATCCTGCTCCAGACCGGGTACTCGTGGGACGACATCGCGAACCTGTCGGCCGAGGGCGCCATTTAGGCGTTCTCGCCGTAAACGGATGCTCGGTGCTGCACCCGCACCCTATGGATCGCCATCAAGCTCGGCTTGCTCGGACTGGTGAGCATCACCGTCGCCGGGGCCCTCAGCCTCATGGTGACCTGGTGGTCGAGTCCACTCGGTCGCGTTCGCATGACGCCCTTCACGTCATTTGACCAGCGTGGCCTCGTCCCGATTGGCTACGCCGCCTTCGCCTTCGTACTCGGTGTCACTGCGGGGCGCAGTCATCCGTCGGACGCTCCCCGCCGTGGCCATCGTTCTGGGTGGTTTCGCAGTGGCTCGATTTGGCGGTGGCGCACTGGCTACGTCCGTATCTCGTATCTCCCCTCAAGATCGTCACCCCTGATACCCGCGATCACCTCTAGCGGGACAGTGTCACCGAGTTCCGGCGCGCTCGATCCGCGGGACTGGGTCATCTCGGATCAGACCATCAATGCCAACGGTCATGTCATCGGGGAGTTCGGGGGCATCGGAACATCTGGGAACACGACCGCGACTCTCACCCCACACGGGATGGCGATCGACGGGGTCGGATCCTGCCCCAACATCCACGGTCGAACCGCCCAGAACGTGCGGCAGTGTGTCGATCATCTGAGGCTGCGTGAGGCCCTGACCTAACAGCCCATTAGTCATTATTGGACGCTGTAGTGGACGGAGCTTGCGATCTTTCTTGGTGCGGCGCGGCGGTCCTGAGTGGGTTCTGCGTCTGGTGGGTTCGTCGCCGGCTCGACTGATGCAGAGCAGCTGCCCGCGCCGCAGATTGCCCCGGTCTCCGCGGCCTCACGACGTCGTTGAAGTACCCCCCTGCCGGGATGGTGGGACACATTGGGTCGAAGGGCGCCGAAACTGCCCGCGCCGGCGCGAACAAGCGATACCCGCTGCTATTGCCGACGCGCAGGGGTTCGAACATCGCCATTTCCCTAGGCCGGCAAACTCCAAATGAAGTACCCCATTTGAACAGGTAAAACGTTGTATTTCCGACAACCGCATGGTGTGGAGGTGAAGGGACTCGAACCCTCGGCCTACGGCTTGCAAAGCCGCCGCTCTTCCAGCTGAGCTACACCCCCGGAGCAATCGAGACGGACTCCTCCGCTGCTCGTTGGGATCACCATCGTAGGCCGGGTGAACAATCCGGCTGATGCAGTGCCGACCGCCGTCAGGCGTCCGCGCACACCGGCAACCTCGTGCGCTTGACGAGAGGTATCAGGTCACCGTGCCATGACCGTCCTCTGTCGCATCGAGGCAGCAGCGGGGCGATACGTGACGGCATTGCCCGCGGACCGGTCGCCCGGGCCGCGCCACCCGGTTGCCGGTGACGGCACCGGCGCCGATAGGGTGCGGCCCCGTGGACGCACGGACCTTCCTCGGGATGCAGCCGGACGGCGACGACCTGCACTGGCGCATGCACGTGACGCCGCAATTGACGACTCCCGGGAACTTCCTGTTCGGCGGGTGCGCGCTCGGGGCTGCGCTCGTCGCGCTGGAAGCTGCATCCGGACGACCCACCGTCTGGGCCACCGGGCACTACCTGTCGTACGCCCTCACCGACGCAGAGCTGGTCTGGGATGTCACGCTGGCCGCCGCCGGCGGGCACGTGACACAGGGGCGGGCTGTGGGAAGCGTCGACGGGCGGGAGATCCTCACGGTCAACGCCGCTCTCGGCAAGGACGAGTTGGAGGTCGGCGGCGTGTGGGTCGTGCCGCCGGACGTGCCCCCTCCCGACCAGTGCCCGCCCCGCTTCCTCCCCGAGATATTCCGCAACACGATCATGGACAGCGTCGAAGTTCGCTCCGCTCGAGGACGGACCTTCGAGGAGATGGACGGCTCTCCCGGCAGCCCGGATTCCGCGTTGTGGGCGCGGGTGCCCGGCCACCTGACTCCCTCGGCCGCCACGCTGGCCATCTTCGGCGACTACGTCTCGGGAGCGGTCTCCCAGCCCCTCGGACGCCGCGCCATGGGACGGAGCCTGGACAACACGCTGCGGATGGTCCAGCTGAAACCGACGGAGTGGGTGCTCTGCGACATCCGCATGCACGCCCTCGTGGGCGGGTACGGCCAGGGCATCGCCTTCCTGTGGTCGCAGGACGGAGACCTTCTGGCGACGGCAAGCCAGTCGATCGGCGTCCGCCTCTGGCCCGAGGATGCAGTCCTCCCCCGTTAGATCGAAGGACGAGGTCTGATGGCCCGCTGGAGCGGCGAAACTGTGCACCATGGCCCGCATTGCGACCACTCGGAGTCGACGCGGGCCGTCCGGCAGACTTCTCGCCGCCGCGGTGGCCGTGGTCGCGCTCCTGGGGGCGGTGGCAGCCTTCTTCGTGCTCGAGACTTCCGCGACGTCGACTCCGTCGCACCACCTCGCGGCGGCGACCCCTTCCGAGGCCACGACGACTTCCACGGCTTCAACGACCACCACGACGACGACCCGGCCGGCCGGGCCGGGATTCAATGCCGGCCAGGTCACTGCGGTCGGCGACTCCGTGATGCTCGACTACCAGGACCCGCTCGAGACGGCGATTCCTGGCATCAACGTGGACGCCGCGGTCAGCCGGCAGTGGTCCGACGGTGAATCGATCCTGCAGACGCTGAAGGCGGACGGCCAGCTGGGCGGAGATGTCATCGTCGCCCTGGGCACCAACGGCCCCATCACGGACTCGGACTTCGACACCATGATGACGATCCTCGGCGGGGCGTCCCAAGTCGTCTTCGTGAACGTGCACGTCGATCGGCCGTGGCAGGATCCGAACAACTCCGTGCTGGCCGACGGCGCCGCCCGGTACCCCAACGCCGTTGTCGCGGACTGGGCCACGCTGGCTGCCCAGAACCCCGAGTGGTTCGGCGCGGACGGCACCCACCTTGCGATCGACGGGCCGGGGGCCGACGCGCTCGCCCAATTGGTGGCGTCGACGCTGGCGAACGGATGAGCCAGAACACCCGTCGGCGGGGCGGAGACGACGGGGACGGTGGTGTAGCCTCAAACGTCCTCCAGCCAGGACATCGGGGGCTATAGCTCAGTCGGTTAGAGCGCAGCACTGATAATGCGATTCGGACTGTCGAACGGGACGACGGCAGACGGCGGGATACGGTCTGAGCAGGAGCGATCCAGGCGGCAGACGGCGCCCTCAGATCTGAAACGGTCTTGTTTGTAGGACAAGTTGTAGGACAGAGCTGCGCCCCGTCGTAGGGGTCCCTCAGTGGACCACCAGATCGAAAGTGTCTGCGACCTCGCGGAGCTCCCGCATCTCGCGCTGAATCGGAACGGTCTCCACGGCCACGATGTCGACATCGTGAAAAACCGCCCAACACTCCCAGTCGGAGCAGACCCGTGACAGGTATCTGATCCCGGCATATATGGGATGGCCCTCTGTATGTGCGGAGAATGCCCAGCCAGCGATCAGGCGGGTGATGCGCCGGTCCCGGCCTCGAATCATTGCCACGTCGAGGTCGTTGTACCCCAGCTCGGAGAGACCAAGGGCCAACTTGGTCCTCAGGAACTGGTGTGTGTCAACCGATTCGATGTCGAGGAAAATCGCATCCTCAGGCAGCTGAACGCGGACTGCCGTACGCCGTTGGCGCCATTCGGCCGGGACGGCACCCACGAGCATGAAGCCTTGGGTCTGCCAGTCCTCGGACACCTCAGCGAGGACGCCAGGACTGGGCCGGAATCGAGCGAGGGTTTCACCAAAGCAAACGCTGAGGGTGGTCCCGAAATAGAGGACGCCGAAACCACCAATCGCGCTGTCGAAGCGGTTGCCACTCATCGACGAGATGAGGGTGTCGCGCGCTGGCTGTCGGATAGCCAGCGGATCGGCGCCTCGCCCGACTCGCCAGATCCCACCCCCCGGAGCCTGTGCGGTCGCCGGCTCATCCGGCATCGGGATTAGCCGCCCGAGACGTACGCCTGCGCGGCCACCCACACGTCCTTCAGGCGGCTGTCACGAATCGCCTCGGCGGGAGATGCGTCATCGAGCTGCGGGTTCATCCCGATCATCCAAGCCCGAACGGTGTGAGGACTCTCTTCGTCCTGAAGCAAGTGGAACACCTGGAAGGCGACCCGTAGGCGCGCCTCCGCCTCTGCGCGAGGTGCTCGAGCTCCCTTGGCCCACTGGCCCACCGTCTTCGGATCGCTGACGCCGGCCATAAAGCCAACGAGTTTCTGACCCAAGGTCTCCTGGAGGAATTGAGCGATGTCGGCGATTGTGAACTCAACCTGGGTCCGATGTGCGTCGTTGGATCGAGTCCTCAAATCAGGCATGCGCTGCTCCCTCCGGGGCTAAGGGTCAGTAGTTCTACCACCATCTTGTCGACCTTATACGGTCGGTGTTTGAACACCTTATTCACACTGTATCCACAACCTTCTCCACAACCTGTTATACCCCCTCTAACACCCACACTAATGCCACAATCTGGAGGCGCAGACAAGGGCCGAAGGTAAGGTCTCCCGGTCCAAGAGCCCTCTGAACTGCGAAAAGGCGCCTCATCACCTTCTAGCCGGCGAGCTCGTCCACGCGCACAGTGCGCTCCAATTCTGCGAGGTGCGTCCTAGCCTGAGCGAGCAGCTTGTCCACCATCGCCACGATCGAGTCAACGAGAGCCTTCAGGCGATCCGCTCGAGCCGGGCCCGCGGGCATACCCGCTTCGGTGGAAAAGTACGGCTGAATCAGCGAGACGAGGGTCTCGTAGGTCTTTCGCACTTCGCTCGCCGCGTCTTCCACAAGGAGCTGACCGCCCACCGTGGAGACGGTATTCAAAGCTCCGGTGACCATCTTGTCGTGCCGATCATCCCGCTCCTGGAGCGTCTCGCCTTCCAGAAGGTAGGCACGCTCCCCGATCACAGTCTGAAGCACAGCGGCCGCCAACACGATCTTGGCGTAGATGTCGCGCAACCGATTTGCCGTCGCGGCGCGTCGAACCGCCTCCTGATTGGCGTACCAACGTCGGTCGTCGGCGGCAACCCGTCGGTTGGTCACCAGGTAGGTGATGACGCCGGCGGCGGCCGCAGCGCCCACGGCTCCGAGAGCCGCCGCCCAGGCCGCAGCAGCATCGCCAGACTGCACAATGATCGTCGAGCCAATCATCACCGGCGGATCTCTCGTCCCGTCGCCGTCGCCCTCACGTGCCGTACCGGGGAAGGTCGGCATCTCCCCCGAGCCGTGCCGCGACGTGATCGATTCCCTCCACGATCGACATCCCTCCAGCGAGCTCTTCTGTCGACAGAGCCTCAGTCTGGGCGTGTAGCTGCCCGGTCGCCAGCTTGAGGTTCCAGAGTGCCTGGAGGACGATTGCACGCTCCCACGGTTCCAGGTCATCAGCCATGAGCGATCTCCCGCCCCGTCGCCTTCGCCCACTTCTCGATGTCGGCCCGCTTCCACACCCGGCCGGCGGCGAGCTCCGCCACGGGCTCAGGGAAGGTCGGATCCTCCTGGCTGAGGCGGTGGACGTACTGGCGAACGACGCCCAGCATCTGGGCCACCTCGGCGGCGCCGACGAGCTCTTCAGGCATCCCCAGCAAGGTAGTGGACGGTCGTCTACTCTTCGGGTGATGGTGGACGATCGTCCACCAGGAGAGGAGCGGTACACAGTGCCCACAGCGAAAACCATCGACGATGTCTGTACGCCCCGCATGAGGCGGGTCTATGAGCTGTTGGAGAAGATCGACGACCGCGAGCTCTTTTTCGCGCTCGAGAGCGCCATCGGCGACAGGATCAACGAGGCGGAAGAGGATGCGGTCAGGCAGCAGGGAATGGTCATCATGGCGGCTATCCGGGGTGATCTGGTCGCATGGCCGCAATGCGCTCCCCGGTGGAACAATCGCCCGGAGGACGAATAGCCTGAAGGTTCGTTTTCGCGGCGGGATGACGAGTCCGGCCTGCAGCGTTACGGTCCCGGCTTCTGGCCGGGGTCGTTTCGCGTCCGCGGTGTATTCGTGACGAATATTGGTCAGGAGTCCGGGTCCGGATCCTGACGGAGGCCGAAGTACGGCACATTGCCTTCCTCGAGCCACGCCGAGCGCGGCGCTGAGCGCACCGTCTGCGTCCTTGTCGCCTCGGTCGAGGATGTTGCCCACCTGGACCGGGATCCACGAAAGCATCCCGAGCAGCATCGCCAGGCGGTCTTCTGACCGCCCTGGCGAGTCTCCAGAGAAGTCGAAGACCCACCGCATCGCTCGGTCCAGCTCACCGGCCATTGTCTCTGTGTCGATTCCTCGGCAGACAAGATCCGCTGCACTTGCGAGGCGTCGAGCGATGGGGGCTGCCTCTTCCGCACAAGCGACCGTCCTGGGATGGCGCCGACTGAACTCCGCGAGAGCCTGCTCCTGTGGGGAGGGCTCCATCTACGCAGTGAACACGAGCTGGCCGCCGGAGCCGTTGACCAAGCCCTTTTGCAGCAGTCCCTGCCACACCGCGTCAGTAAGGTTCTGATCCGTCAAGACACTGCCCTGGACGGTGATGTTGAGGACCACCTGGGTGGGCGCTGTCGTCGCGCCAGCGCCGGCGGATGGAGCGCCGGCACCCGGCGCTCCATCTTCACCAGCAATCCCCGCTCCAGCACCCGTCGGAACCGGGGACGTGCCGATCGAGCTCGGGACCGAACCGATCATTCCGCCAACCAGGGAAGTGACCGCCTCGTTGGCCAGGTGCGCCTGCATCCCGACACCGACGGCGAGGCCCTGCGGGATCGTCTGGCCGAGATCCACGAAGACCTGAGATGGCGATGCGGCCTTCAGGCCGGTCTTCGAAGCCGAGATGACAGCTTGGACCATGCCCTGCGCTGAGTTGATCACGACGCCCTGGTTTTCCGTGATGCCGTTGCCAATACCAAAGTCGATCATTTGCCCCAACTGACCCCAGTCGGCCGCCGTCCCGGTCGACTTCAGGGCGGCCACCATCGAAGACATCGCTGCGACCGTGGTGGCGGACATGTTCTGTGCCTTCTGGCCGGTCGTGTCCATCTGGAGCCCGGACTGTTGGACCTCCATAGCGAACGCACTGACCTGTGCGGGGTCGAGAGCCTTCTGGAGGTTGATCCCGGCCGCCTGCGCCAGCCCTTGGGCTTGGGTCGTCGAGATTCCGAAGTTGGAGGCGAGGATCGTCAGGTTGTTCGTCAGGTTGGTCTGTGCGGTACGGAGGTCGTCGACCTGGGTGTGGACCTCTTGGTAGGCCTGTTGGGCGACCTGAGCGGTCAGGCCACCCTGGGCGATCTTCTGGGAGAGCCCGTCCTGCACCTTTTGCAGGGCGTCCATCTTCACCGTCATCTGCGGGAGCGTGTTGGCCGTCATGTCGACTGCGACAGCGGCAGAGCCTTGGAGGGAAACCTTGAGTCCATCATTGGCATGTGTGACCGCGTAGGCGCCCATCGCGATCGGCGTCAGCACAGCAGCGAGCGGCAACAGTGCGGCCGCCAGGCCGCCGGCGCCCACCCCCGCGGCGCCGAGATCCTCAGCCATCCCACCTTCGCCGGCGGCGGCGCCGGCGATCTCCATCTTCGTGCCGGCACCTTCAGCGCTGGCACCCAGGATGTCCATCTGGCCCGCCGCGGCGACCGATTGGGCCCCGGCAGTGCTGACCGCCGCGTCGTATTCGCCCATCTCGCCGGCGGCCGCCGTCGCGTTGGCGCCGACCTCCTCGAGAGCAAGGGACAGCTGTGCGGCGTTTGTGGTCGCCTCCGTCTCAGCCGCGGCCGCGGGCGTAAGGGCCTCCGTCAGCCCCTCGAGCGCGGCGATGAGCTGGTCGATCGAGGAGGCCTGAGCCGTGTTCGCTGTCGACTGCTGCTCGACGGCAGCCGTCGCCTCGCCCGTCACGACAGTCTGTTCCTCAGTCGCCCCGGAGAGAAGTCCGATCGACGTGAGCGCCGACTTCACGCTGGCGATCATCCCCGACACCATGTTGACGGTGAACACAGCGACGGCGCCGGCCAGGAAGGTGCCGATCGTGACGCCGAGGGCCTCGGCGACGGCTTCATGCTTCTGCAGCCATCCAACCGACTCCTCGACGACGTTGAGGGCATCGGTCAGCATGGGGATCAGCTCGTCGCCAAAAGCGGTGCCGAGGTTGTGTGTTTCGGCGCCGGCGACCGCCATTTGGCCCGACAGCGTGTTTCCGTAGGCATCGGCCGCGCCCTGAGTCTTCTGCTTCACCGTGTCAAAGATCTTCGCGATGGTGCCCTGGTCGAGCTGGAGCTTCTGCGAGCTCTTGTCCACCGCCTCGTGGGCGGTCAGAAGCGCAGAGTAGGCAGCGGCGCCCTTCAGCGTCCCATCTGCCACCTGCTGGTCGACGAGGTGGAGGTTGCCCTGCGCCGTTTTGTAGGCAGCCGTGTCGGTCGCGATCGTCTTGAGCTTGCCCGAACCGATGTCGAGGTTCAGTCCGAGAGTGGTCAGCCCCCGGGTGCTGCCGGCCAGTGTCTTGGTCAAGATGCCGGTCGCATCCGAGAGGCTGATGTGCTTCGCTCGAGCAAGGTCAGCGGCGGTGCCGAGATCCTCCTCCGCCTTCTTCGTGTTCCCCGTCGACGTGACGAGCGAGGTGAGGGCTCCGGCGACATCGGTGGAGTTGAATCCCAACTTCGCCATGGAGCCGTAGGTGGCATTGATCGACGGCTGCAACGACTTGAAGCTCTCACCGCTGTTCTTGACGGCGTTCTGCAGCTGCGCCTGCGCGACGTCGAAGTTGTCGGCCATCTTGACGGCCTCGACACTGACGGCGGCCAGTCCGGCCGCGCCGGCGACCACCGTGACGCCGCCGATGTCGGACATGACCTGCTTGAAGCCCTGACCTTTGGACTTGGCGTCGTCGAGTTTCTCCCCCATTTTCGTCAGTCCGCTGGTGAACGGCAGGCCGAAGTTGCCCGCGCTCTCGCCGAGCCCTTTAAACATGGAGCCAATTTTTGAAGTGTGGCTGTCGAAGTCGCTCTCGAGGTTCTTGCCCGCATCGTCGAGATCGCCCATACGACCCTTGGCGTCCTCTACGCCGGCCCCGACGTCAGCACCGATCCCGGCTCCCAGATCGGAGAAGGCGGCGCCCATCGCTGCCGTATGCCCGTCAACCTTGGACGAGAGATCAGCGGCCGACGCGTCGAGCCCACCGAGCTCGGCATCCGCTTGCGCGATCCCCGGGGACAGCGACGCGGCATCGAGCACGTACGAGGCACTCAAAACTTTCCCCCCGGCCATCAGACGCTCACTCCCTCGTTGATTCAGCCTCGCCAGCGAGGTAGCCCGAAGTCACCAGGGCCTTACGGAGAACCTCCCTCGGCGCCAGATCCAGGCTGTCGCTAGCGAAGTCGATGGTCACCAAGAAGAGATTCATCAGAGCATGACGGGCGCCGACTCCACCGAGCTCGTCGAAGATCTGGGACCGAGGCGAAAACGCGCTTCGGTCTGGGTGGTCCTCGGTCAGGGTCCGCTCGTATGGCTCCTCCTCGAGGAGTGAGCAGATCCGCTCCTCGATGTTTTGAGGCCGGAAGAAGATCCCGTCTGCACGCCCTGCAGGTGTCCTCACGAGATCCCGGTCACCAAGCAAAGAGCCGAAGGCTGACGTACCCAGGCGAAGGCTCGGAAGCCGATGGTCATCATGACCATCGACCTCTTCAGGAAATCCATGTGGTTTCTTGAGAAGCCCACGGTCAGCGGGCCCTTGATGAAGAGGGCGACGCCGTTGAAGAAGTCTCCGACGAGCGCCTCGCCCGCCGGCATGGCCGCCGACACGATCCACGAGTCGACGTTCCCATCGAACATCTCGAGGACCGGGAGCGGGCGCTGTGACCCATCCTCCTCCTCGAAGAGCGAGGCCGCGGTGATCGGGTTGATCACCACCTGCAGCGGGCGCTCGTACCACCCGGCGTCCTGCACGTCGGCAACGGCGCCGCGAATGGCGACGGCGCGGTAACCGGACTTGGCCACGGGCGAGCCCGGCGCGGCCGCCTGGGTGATGAGTGTGCCCCCGGTGCCCGAGGTGCCCATCAGCAGGCCGCCGTTGAGCATCTCGTTCTCGAGGCCGAGCCCCATGCTTGCGCTGATCCGTCGATTGATGAGCGACTCGACCGTCCCGGGCTCGTCGAGCTCGCTGAGCGCCACCGGTACCGAGATCCCGAAGCGGGGCAGCTTCTGCTCTGTCGGAGCCGTCGCCACGCCACCCTCCGCACCGGTGAAGGTCATCACCGCTTCGGTGTAGGGCTGTCCGTCGAGGACACCGGTCGCAAACTGGCCCTCGGCAGATTCATTGGTGAGCTCGACGATCATCTTCTCGGTGGGAATTGTCTCGACGGCCTGCGGGAGGTGGGCCGCTTTCGGGGCCTCGCCAACGTAGGGAGTGCCTTCGATGTCGAACGACGACAAGTCCGCATAGGTCCGGAGCCGCAACGCCTCGACGATCTCCCGCGTGTTGAGCACCTCGATGCTGGAGAGCTGCTCGCTCGGAAACGGAGTGAGGCCATCCTTGAAGACTCCGGCGTCTTGCGCCGCTCGATACTTCGGGTGCCCTCGGAGGCGTTGGCCTGCGAGCTGAGGCCCTGCCGCGCGCTTCCTCATGCCGGCACCGGGTGGATACGGCCGAGCAGCCCCCGCAGACGAGACGCCTCGGCCTCCCATCGCTCTCGGCGACCGGGCATGACGTCCTGGTACTGCAGGACATCCTCGAGAAGCGCCAGGGTGCCGTCCAGTACTGTTTCGAGATCGGTTGTTTCGGTGGTCATGCGACTCCTCTCAAGGCTGCCCGTACCTCCTGCAGGTCGAACCGGACGGTTCTTGGGCCAATGCGAAGTGCAGGGATGCGGCCGGTCCCCACAAGTCGGTAAACGCTCGAGCGGCCGGTATGCAGCCACGCCGCCAGCTCGTCAACCGTCATGAGACCGTCGAGCCCTGAGCCGGGACCAACGGTAGGCCCAATGGTCTCTTCCTCGCGCAGCTTCAACTCCGACCGCGTCCCTGCACTTCGCATTCCCATACGGGACGCCATGACAGTCGTGAGCTAGAGCGAACCGCTGTGGGACGTGTGGGACGACCCCAGGTGACCTCAAAATTTCCATGTTTCGCGGGTGTTGGCCTCCTCGGGCCCCCGATCGCAATCGGCCGAAATGGGGTCGCAATCACCCCAGACGCCGGCGAACCCGGGCGGAAGTGCGGACGATCCGGCCCCGACTCCCCGTGAAACTTGCAAATTCGCGCTCGTTTTTATGGACCCCCGGGACGGTCGATGCACGGTCGTGAAAGGTTCCGTCGACCTGGGGGTATCGGTGGCCGGCAGCGCTACAGCGCAACCTGTCGCGTCGACAGAGCATTGCTTCGAGCGCGAGCGGCATTAGGGCCGCCGCCGGCAAGGAGCACAAAGCAGGAATCGTTTCCCCGGCACGGTCCACCGTGGGTCAGGTGAATGAGGCGCGCTTGCCGCATTTTCGATCGAGTGACGGGGCGCAGGTCGCATCGATATGCCCCTGGGCTTTGAGTAGGGGGCCTGGCGCTGCTTTCCTCGCCAGGTGCCTTAAACCCACCGTCCGCTTGTCCCGGCGGCGATTGGTGCTGTGGGCCGTTGGAGCGTCACAGCATGTCCCCGCAACGATCGTCATCGTCGAACCGCGAGAACCTGACCGGCGAACCTGCACCGACTCCGTCCACCCCGAGTCGGCTCTTGGGCCTGCCGAGCGCGACTAGCGACCGATCGACCGGCGTCGAAGCGGCGATGACACGACGCGCACATGGCCACGAGGTTTGACTCGTCATTCGAGCCCAGTGGCGCTGGCACGAGGTGCGCTAGGTGTAAGCCTCGGCCTTTGCCGTCACTGCCAGCATGTCCGCACTGGACGCAACGCGCACCGGACTTGGCGAGGACCGCACGCCTCGTGGCACCGTTGGGACGCCACGACCACGACTTGCGGTAGCTCCGATCGACAGTCAGCGGGCCACGGTCCTGACGCCGCCACGGATCCCGCTCGGCCGCCGGCCGCCTGCAGCCCGAGCCTCTTCCGGGAACCGCTTCCGGTCACGGCATTCGGCGTGCCAAGTCGCTGCCCTGCCGGTTCCGGCATCTCGAACCGTGACGCCGTTCGTCACCCGTGAACCGCAGCCAGGACAGCTCGAGCTCCGCTTCGTGGTTCGCTTCCGCGACGAAGCGGTGACAGCGCCGGTACCGAGCGGCATCGTGAGCATGCTCTCCTTCGTCTTCAAGCCTTTCACTGGTGATGTCGACCTCGATCGACTCCACTCGGCGAGTGCTGCATCCAACGCGGCCCGACTCACCTCATCGTGAAAACTCGACTTGCCGTTGAGTCGCCACGACTCGCCGGCCGCGACAGCCCGAGCGAACGCCGCCACAACGCCGACGCCGCTGGTCCTCGTCGACAACCACCGCCTGAATTCCCTCGTTCATCTCACACGTCCTTTGTTCATCATTCGTCACGAATATTGGATTTCACGCCGGCACAGTGCGCAGCCCGGCCGCGTCGCGGATCTCCGCGACTCGTTCGCTGACGTCTTCGCCTGTCAAGATCGGGCCGCGGGCCATTAGCTCCATCCGCGCCGCCGTCAGCGCCGGCCTCAGAGCGGATGGCAGATTGGAGATTCGAACGTCGCCACGGTGCAGCTGACGCGCGAGTTCGCCGATCGTGTCCGACCGATACTGCTGCCAGCTGAGCCATTCCTCGAGTTCGTCTACGACAGCGCCAGCCGCTCGCGTCATTGAGCCATCTCCCAGGCTTCGAGTGCCCATCTCCGCTGGGTTTCGTCGAGGCCTCTTTCCTCGAGCAGATCTTCGACCCAGTTTCGGTCTCGCTCCGCGTGCTGTTCGCCCAGGCGCCGGCATTCGCCTTCCACGTCTCGACTGGCAGAGCTCTCGGCTGGCATGAGACCGGGCCAATGCTTCACCAGCGTTGGCGGCGTCAGGGTCGCCTGTGGCCAGCGCCGGCGAAACTCGGTTGCGCGCGACGACACAGCTTCTGGCGTCGCCCCGGCCGCGGCGAGCTCGCCGGCCGCCTTTGCCAGCGTTGTCCGGGCGGTCGCCGTCATGGACTCGTGTTCGAATCCACAGGCGCCGGCAATCGCCTCCGCTAAGAGTGGTTCAGTATTCACTGAATTCATTTCTTTACTAGTTGTCGGTTTTCCGCTCGCGGGTTTTCCGCTCGCGGGTTTTCCGCCGCGGGTTTTCGACGACGGTGACGACGGCCGTTGTCGGTTTTCAACAACGGTGGGCTGAGCTCTCTCGTAGATCGTGGTCTCGGGACCGTCGAAACGCCCCGACTGATTTCGCCGCGGTTTAGATCGGACGATGTAGCCGAACTTCTCGAGCTCGTCGAGCAGTCCTTCGACAACGACACGCCCCTTGGGCGACTGCTTCACGAGATGGACGACCATCACTTCCCAGCCGTCAGGCTTCGACAGAAGGTAAGCATGGAGACCCCTCGCACCCCAGGACAGCCGCACGTCCTCGACGGACTCTTTGGAGAGGATGACGTAGCGATCCCGATCCGGATTGCGGATGATCACGACGCCGACACCGACTCCTCGCCATGCAGAAACCGCTCGAGGCGCGGGACGCTCACCAGCCAACGCGCTCCAATCCGCACGGCTGGAGGGAACTGACCAGTCGCCGCCAGCCGATACAAAGTGTCTCGGTGGATGCCGATCCGCGCCGCCGCCTGCGGAATGGTCAACAGATCCGGCTCTCGCTGCTCGACGGACCCGACGAGCCTCACGATGCCACCGCCGGCCTGCGGTTCGCCTCGATGTAGCGATCCAGCGCCGAGAGCTCGATCCGGACCAGTCTTCCGACCTTTACCGTTTCGATCTGGCGGTTCTGGATCAGTTTGCGGACCATGGCCGGTGAGCAACTCAACCGCGAGGCCGCCGCAGCGGGGTCGAGAAGTGTGTGCAGGTCTGAGGGGTGAGAGGGGTGAGTCGTCATGGAGTGAAACGGTGACGGCCCGCTAGAGCGGTTGGTGTGACCTCGTATCAGCCCGTACCCCTATGTCGACTTTTTCTGCGCATCCACGGAGTGGCCTGGCCCAGGCACGAGCTAGAGCGAATCTTGCCCAGGCGTGCCCAGCTGTGCGCAGGTATCCGGAAGATTTCTGAGGAGCTTCGGACAGTTGCGGACAGTTGCGGACATCCCTCGTCTAGCCAGGCACGGGCGGCGCTGGTGCTAGAGCCGGAATGTCGCAGATAGAGCCAGCTGGAGTCATGCGGCGTGGCACGACGTGGCGCAAACTGACACGACAACCTGAGCGCTACTGAGCGAGCGCCGCCCCCAGCACGCCGGCGGCCGCCCGGTCACGCTCCGGCAGAGCGTGCGCATATCGGTTGAGCGTC
Organism: uncultured Acidimicrobiaceae bacterium; assembly: GCA_963741995.1. Lineage (GTDB taxonomy): Bacteria > Actinomycetota > Acidimicrobiia > Acidimicrobiales > RAAP-2 > Bog-473. Next base: position 154,745 of record CAVUKI010000003.1, on the reverse strand, counting down.
ATCGTGGCCTGAGCGTGGCCGTGGCGCTCCGCCACAGTTCGAATATCCACGCCGGCCGCCAACAACGTCGTCACTGAGAAATGCCGGAGCTCGTGGAAGTGGTACCCGTACGGCTCAACCTTCTTGCCCCGCTTGGCGCCGGCCCGTTCCTTCGCCTCCACTGTCTCGCAGAGGCTGGCAAATCGATGCGAAAGCGTGTCGCCGCTCGCCGGCGTGCCGCTGTGCGCCTGGTAACTGAGAACGTAAGCGTCCTCAACGAGCGGGCTCTCGACGAGCTCGGAGCGGTGCGTGACGAATCGCCAATGGCGCCGCAGCACCTCGACGCCGAAGTCATCGAGCGCGACCCGCCGGCCCTGATGGGTCTTCGTGGGCCCTTCGTGGGTGATTTTTTTGACGACCGTGATCCCGCGCTCGATCGAGACAGCGCCGGCCTCAAGATCGATATCGCTCCACCGGAGTGCCACGAGCTCGCCACGACGGGCGCCGGTGAGCGCCGCCAGGGCGACGGCTGCCGCCAGCACCGGGTCGCTCTCCTTCGCAGAGGCCACGAGCGCGGCGAGCTGCGCCGGCGTCGGGGCCCGCATCGTCGTCGACGCAGCGGCGGGAGCGCTGGCCCGCTCGGTCGGCGCCCGATCGAGCAGGTCCCACTTGACGGCCTGGCGGCAAGCCGCCGAGAGGATCGAGTGGTACACCCGGACGGTCGACGGCGACAGGCCGGCGGCCAGCCAGGCCCCATACGCGTCGTCGAGCTGCGCCGGCGTCAGCTGGCGAAGTTTTACGGGGCCGAGGACCGGCTTGATCCGGCCCTCAATCTTGCGCTCGTACTCGTAGGCCGTCTTCGGACGGACCTTTCCAAGCGCCACCCGGTGCTCAAGCCAACGGTCGAGCAGTTGTCCCACCGTGGCGGTCGATCGATCCATCGCCACCGCAGTACGGGACTCAGCCTCAGTGACGAGCTTTGCGAGCTCCTTCGCTGCAGCGCGCTCACTACCTCGCAAGGTGCGATGCAGTTGCACGGGGCTGCCGGAGACGGGATCACGGCCGACGTATGCTCTCAATCTCCATATGCCACTGCCCTCCGGACGTTCGATCATGCTGCCTGCGCCTCGTGCCATGAGCGCCAGCGTAGCGAGGTTGTAGGACAGAAGTAGGACAGAGACATTCCGGAGGGGAGAAATCCCAGCCGGGGCTATAGCTCAGTCGGTTAGAGCGCAGCACTGATAATGCTGAGGTCGCTGGTTCGATTCCAGCTAGCCCCACTGTGGGAGAGGCGCCCAAATCAGGGCCGAGTTTCTCTCATGCGCCCAGAACCCCATCGACAAGGGGTTGCCGACGCCACTGCCGCCGAAGGTGGTGGTCAGCGGAGCGCCGCAACACTGCCTTAGCGTTGAGGTCATGGACAGTACCGGCACCGGGGAGCGCAAAGGTCCTGCACACGCGCGAAAGCGGGCCCTTCCTCGCGCCAATGAGGAGCGCCTCGCCGACATCGGCCGGCGGCTCCCTCCTCCAAGTGACGAGGAGCTCGCGATCGTCGCCGGGCTGCGCTCCAGTCGGCGGCGGCGGCGGCTCCTCACCTGGAGCACGGTGCTCATTGTCGTCGCACTCGGCGCGGGCGCCATCGCCCAGTGGGTCCGACCGTTGCCCCACGCCACCCTCGAAACCACGGACGTGCGCCTCCCGGGAGTAGCGCCGTCTTTCGCGTGGCCGAGCACCGGAGAGGCAGCAGCGGCGGTCACGGGAGTGGGTGCGGTGGGCCAGGTCCGCGGGTCCCAGTCGGTCCCGATCGCCGGTCTGGCCGAGGTCCTGGCCGCCTACGTCGTCTTGTCAGACCACCACCTGGCGCCGGGCGACGACGGACCCGCGATCCCCATCACCTCTGATGCGCTCGCGGCGTATCAGGGCGGGCAAGCGAGCCAGGAATCCGAGGTGCCAATTGCAGCCGGGGAGTCACTCACCGAGGTCCAAGCCCTCGAAGGGCTCTTGGTCAACTCGGGGACCGACATGGCGACCGTCCTGGCCGACTGGGATGCCGGAAGCGTCAGCGCATTCGTGGCCAGGATGAACATGGCGGCGAGCGCCCTCGGCCTCACTTCGACGCACATCACCGACCCGACCGGTGTCGAACCAACCACGACGAGCACGGCAGAGGACCTGGTCCGGCTGGGCGAGGCATCGTTGTCGGTCCCGGTGCTCCGCCAGATCGTCTCGCTGGGTCAGACGAGCTTGCCGATGACCAACGTCGTCTTCAACCTCAATTTCGACCTCGGGCAGGACGGGATCATCGGTATCAAGTCGGGGTCCGACTCGACTGCACAGGGCTGCTACCTGTTCGCGGCGCAGCAGAACATCGGTGGGAAGGACGTCACGCTCGTCGGTGCCGTCCTGGGTCAGCCCGGCGGGGCCCTCGGTCCCAACACCGCGGCCGTCGATGCAGGTGACACGTTGGTCAGGAGCGTCTTCGGCGCCCTGCACAACTTCACTCTCTTCGCTCCGGGCCAGCATGTGACGGAGGTCGATGCCCCCTGGGGTTCGACGGCTCCGGTGACGGTGACACAGCCGGTCAGCGTGATCGGGTGGCCCAGTCTGCTGGCCACCCTCAAGGCTCGACATGGCCCGCTCGGTGACTCCCTCCCCGCAGGGGCCGCGGTCGGGACGCTGCAGGCGGGAGTAGGGCAGAGTTCGAGCCACGTCCAGCTCCACACGACCGGTGCGCTCTCGGGGCCGAGCGTGTGGTGGCGCCTCACGCGGTGAGGAGACGAGTCGAGCTGGCGAACGCGACGCTGACCCGTTGGGGGCGTGCGCCGCGCACGCCGGTCTGGTCCCATGACCGACGAGACGCCGCTGTATCGGATTGCGTTCCTGGTGATCGGGTAGTAGACGGGAACCGGCGGCGGGGACCCCCGCGGGGCGTGCCGCACCACACGAGGAGAACCACATGCAACAACGTCCCATCGGCAACAGGACCGTCAGCGCCATCGGATTGGGCGAAATGCCACTTTCCATTGAAGGACGGCCGGACCGCCGGCAAGCGATTGCCACCATTCACGCCTCGCTCGACGCCGGCGTCACCATCATCGACACGGCGGACGCGTACTCGCTCGGCGTGCAGGAACACGGCCACGGCGAAAGGCTCGTGGCTGAGGCGCTGGCGGCCTACGGCGGCCCGACGGACGATGTGCTGGTTGCCACCAAGGGCGGACACCGCCGTCCGGGGGACGGCAGCTGGACCGTGCACGGAGATCCGGCCTACCTGAAGGAAGCCTGCGAGGCCTCACTCAAGGCGCTGGGGGTCGAGGCCATCGGCCTGTACCAGTACCACCGGCCCGATCCCTCGGTCCCGTGGGCCGAGTCCGTGGGCGCCCTGGCCGACCTGCTGGACGAGGGCAAGATTCTGATGGCGGGCGTCTCCAACGCGACCGTGGCCCAGATCGACGAGGCCCAGAAGGTGCTGAGCGGCCGCCTGGTCAGCGTCCAGAACGAGTTTTCCCCACGTTTTCGCTCCTCGGAGGGTGAGCTCGAACATTGCGAGAAGCTGGGCGTCGTCTTCATCCCTTGGAGCCCCATGGGCGGCATCGGCCGCTCTGACCGGATAGAAAAGACCATCCCGGCGTTCGCCGAGGTGGCCGCCGAAGTCGGCGCCAGCCCCCAGCAGGTGACGCTGGCCTGGATGCTCGCCAAGGGCTCGCGGGTGATCCCCATTCCCGGCAGCAGCCGGCCCGAGACGGCTCGCGCGTCGGCGGCCGCGGCCGACGTCACGTTGACGCCGGACCAGGTTGCTCGGCTCGACGCGTCCTGAACCGGCGCTCGGCGCGGCTCCGGGCGGGACGCAAGGCCGCTGTCTCGTGTTCTCCGTCCGTGCGCTCGGGCGCACCCGAGACACACATGAGAACGAGGCCGGCATGCCTGCAGTGACCGTCCCCCACAACCTTGTCGCGCTCGCCGACCTCGACCCGGTCATCCAAGTGAACCAGATGAGTGAGGTCGAGGACGCCCCGGACGAAACCTGGGGCAACTCGTGACCGCCATCCCTGGCAGTGAGGTCACCGGTGCCGACACCTGGAGCGCCGCGGACATGGGTGACCTCACGGGCCGGGTGGCGCTGGTCACCGGGGCGAACAGCGGGATCGGCTACGAGACGGCGCGGGCGCTGGCCCAGCACGGAGCGCACGTGATCCTCGCCTGCCGGAACGACGAAAAGGCGCGCCGGGCCCGCGACAAGATGGAGAGCGAGCTCGACCGCTCGTCCCTGGAATTGCTCCACCTCGATCTGGCCGACCTCGTCTCTGTCCGCTGGGCGGCCGACGAGGTACTCGCCGACCATGCCCGGCTCGACATCCTTGTGAACAACGCGGGGGTGATGGGGACCCCCTACCGCCAGACGGCTGACGGCTTCGAATTGCAGATGGCGACGAACCACCTGGGCCACTTCGCTCTGACTGGGCTGCTCCTCGACCGCATCGTGACGACCGCGCGCTCGCGCATCGTCACGGTCAGCTCGCACATGCACCGGATGGGCCATCTTCGGCGGGACGACGTCGGCGGCGCGGCGTTCCACAGCACGTGGGTCGCGTACGGCACATCCAAGCTCGCCAACCTGCTCTTCACGGCTGAGCTCAGCCGGCGCCTGCAGGCGGCCGGACTCGAGACGCTCGCTGTGGCCGCGCATCCGGGTTGGACGCGGAGCAATCTGGCCGGGAGCGGTGCGGCACTCGGGAACAGCCGCCTGCGCCGCAAGCTCGGACGGGTGGCCGGGTCCACGCTCGGACAATCGCCCGCTGGCGGCGCCCTTCCTGTTCTGTGTGCGGCCACTTCGTCATCAGTGAGCTCCGGTCAGTACATCGGCCCGGCGCACCTGTTCGGACTCTACGGCCCGCCCCGGTTGGCGCGACGATCCCGGCGGGCGCGGGATCTCGGGACGGCTGCTGCGCTCTGGGAGGCTTCCGAGGAGCTGACCACGGTGCGCTACTCGGTGGACGACCCGGTCTGACCAGCGAGCTCAGGCGGCGTGCCGGCCCAGGAAGTCGGCATGCAACGCGACCTTCTCGGGACGCAAGACGCGTCCGAGAGGGGCGATCACCGTTCGGGCCCCGGCCAGCTGCAGCACGGCGGCGGCGCTCTGGGAACGTGACCCACTGACGTAGGTGTCGTCCAGCAGGAGCACTCGTGCCCCGGCGACGCCCGCTCGGTCCGACGCAGACATGGTGAAAGCCGCCGGGTCGGGTCGCATGTGCGCGACGGGCGGTCGCCCCTCAGAAAGGGCGGCGCGTCGCAGCAGATCCGGAACCCAACGCGCCGCTGGCAGGACGTTGGCGACGTCGGCACCGACGCCGGCGACAAGGCCGAGAGGTGCCCGCCCGGGCCGGTGGGTCGACGGGACCAGCGTCACGAGATCGATCCGGCCTCCCACCGTCGCCTCGAGCTGACCGTGGCCGAGCAGGAGCGCATGCAAGAGCGTGCGGACGATGGCGCCGAAGCGCAGCCGGGCCTCGGCTACCGGCGACTCCTTGTAGCCGAGCAGGACCGTGTACAGCGCGCTCGGCAACGGGCAGAGGCGCGCGGGCACAACAAGTGCGAGCGGCAGGCCCAGGCGACGGGCCACCAGCCCGCAGGCGAAGCAGACGGACCGGCCGCCGGAGGCAGGGCCGCGGCAGATGCGGCACACTCCGGCCCCGGGCTCGGGCACGCGGAACGGGTCAGGCGGTGGCGGCGGAGGGCGGAGCGGCGATGGGGTCGGGTCGATGCAGGAGAAAGGTCCCCGTGGCCCGACTGACCAGCACGCCGTCGGCGTCGCGCACCGTCGCTTCGCCGTAGGCCACTTGCTTGGCCATGCGTGCGACCTCGCCGCGCAGGAGGTACGTGTCGCCCTTCATCGCCGGCCGCATGCACTCGGTCTTCATCTCCAGCGTGCCCCGGGTACGGGCCTTCCCTGGCAGGGCCGCATTGATGGCGAAGTTCATGCAGGCATCGAGCACCAGGGAGTGGATGCCGGCCTGAGCGATCCCGTGGGGGTTGCAGGCGAGATCGGTCGGCGTGAACGTCCCTCCGACCCAGCCCAGGTCCTCGCCGTCGACGCCGTAGGCCGTGAAGACCCCACCGACGAGATCGATGATCGGCATGCCCCCGTCGCCCAGCCAGCGGTCCATGTCCTTGCCCGTGCGGCTCATTGGGGGCAGATCCTACCGGGCGGCCCTGGGCGACCTCGGGGACTCAGGGAGGCCGGCCAGATCGGCCGCCAGGTGGTGCCGGGTAGGATTCCCTCCCATCTGAACCGGCGTGGCGCCGATCGCCCCGGCCGGGTTTGGGAGGAGACACCATGACCACCGCCGTGATCGTCGATGCCGTCCGGACGCCCGGAGGAAAGCGCAACGGGAAGCTCCGCAACTGGCACGCCGTGGATCTCGCCTCCGAGGCCCTCCGGGCGGTGGCCGAGCGCAACCGGCTGGACCCGGCCCTGATCGACGACGTGATCATGGGCTGTGTCATGCAGGTCTCCGAGCAGTCCCTGAACATCGGCCGCAACGCGGTGCTCGCGGCGGGCTGGCCCGAGTCGGTCCCCGCCACCACCATCGACCGCCAGTGCGGCTCCTCGCAGCAAGCCATCCACTTCGCCGCGCAGGGCGTGATGGCCGGGGCCTACGACATCGCCGTCGCCGCCGGCGTCGAGTCCATGACCCACACCCCCATGGGATCCTCGGTGGTGCGTGACTTCGGCTTCCCATTCGGGCCCCGCATGATGGCCCGCTACACCGACCCGGAGGGACACAGCCAGCTGAAGGGCCAGGGCATCGGTGCCGAGATGATCGCCGACCAGTGGGGCATCTCGCGCGAGGAGCTCGATGCCTTCGCGGTGCAGAGCCACCAGCGGGCCGCCCGCGCCACCGCCGAGGGCCGCTTCGAGAACGAGCTCGTGCCGGTGGCTGTCCACGACGACGAGGGCAAGGACACCGACGAGATCTTCGGCACCGACGAGGGCATCCGGCCCGACTCGAGCGTCGAGTCGCTGGCCAACCTGAAGCCCGCCTTCAAAGAGGACGGCAAGGTCACGGCGGGGAACTCCTCGCAGATCACCGACGGCGCCTCGGCCGTCCTCATCATGAGCGAGGAGAAGGCGAACGCCCTGGGCCTGCGCCCCCGGGCCCGGTTCCACGCCTTTGCCCTGGCCGGCGTCGACCCGGTGACGATGCTGACGGGCCCGATCCCCGCTACGACGACCGTCCTGGAGCGGGCGAAGCTCACGCTGGACGACATCGATGCAGTGGAGATCAACGAGGCCTTCGCTTCGGTCGTGCTGGCGTGGGAGAAGGAGCACCACCCCAACATGGAGCTCGTGAACCCGAACGGAGGCGCCATCGCCCTCGGCCACCCGCTGGGCGCTTCCGGCGGCAAGCTGATGGCCACGCTCCTCAACGAGCTGGAGCGGACCAACGGCCGGTACGGGCTGCTGACCATGTGCGAGGGCGGCGGGCTGGCCAACGCCACCGTCATCGAGCGGCTGGGCTGAGCCTGTCGCCTCCTGACGCCGCGGTCAGCGGTACCGGGTGGCCAGGAGGAAGCCGGCGAAGATCATCACCAGGCCGGCGACGAGGCCCCACGGCGAGCCGTGGGCCGCAAACGGCAGGTGGGCCAGGTAGTTCACCGTGATGACGGCGACTCCCCCGATCAGCAGCACCAGGATGAGCGCCCCGAACCAGGGAGGGCTGTGGCGCACGCTCTTGGGGATCGGTGCCGTGTAGCGCCCGCTCTCCTCGGCCGTCTTGTAGCGGCCGACCTTCGAGGTGGCGCGGCCCGTGGCGGACTTGCCCTTCTTGGAGGCGCCGCCGGGTCCTTTGGTGCTGGTGGCCACGGGGTGAGAGGTTAGCCACCGTCGGCGAGAGGCTCCGGGCACGCCAGGTACGATCGTGAGGCCATGGGACCCCGGGTGCTCGTCGTGGACAACTACGACTCGTTCGTCTACAACCTGGTCCAGGAGCTGGGCGAGCTCGGTGCCGAGCCGGTGGTGTACCGCAACGACGCCATTGACGTCGCCGGCATCCGGGCCGAGCGGCCCGACGCCGTGCTCATCTCGCCGGGACCGGGGCGGCCCGAGGACGGCGGGGTGAGTCTGCACGCCATCCGGGAGTTGGGCGGGGAGATCCCGCTGCTGGGTGTCTGCCTCGGCCACCAGTGCATCGGCCAGACGTACGGCGGCAGCATCGTGTCGGCCCCGCACCTCATGCATGGCAAGACCTCGGAGATCCACCACGACGGCGAAGGCATTTTCGCCGGGCTTGCGAACCCCTTCATCGCCACGCGCTACCACTCGTTGGTGGTGGAACCCGACTCTGTACCCGACGAGCTGGAGGTGACGGCCACCTCGACTGACGGGGTGATCATGGGCCTGCGCCACCGCACCCTGCGCGTCGAGGGGGTGCAGTTCCACCCCGAGTCGGTCCTCACGGTCTCGGGCCCGGCCCTGTTGGCCAACTTCCTCGGTCAGCTGGGCGCCGCCACTTCCGCCTGACCACGCCTTGCCCCCGGGGGTAGGGAGTGGGCTCAGCCCCGCTCGGCGCGGCTCTTGCTGGTCTGCGTGCTCGCCGTCGTGGTCGTCGTGGTGGACGACGGCGTGGTGGTGGTCGTGGTCGTGGTGGTCGTGGCCGCCTGGCACACGGAGATGTTGACCGTGGTCCCGCTGTTCACCTGTGCGCCCGGCGCCGGACTCTGGTTGTCGACGTTGCCCGCCTGGGCCCCGCCGGGGCACGCGGTGTCAAAGGTGGTGTTGGCCACCAGGCCGGCACTGGAGATGACCGAGGTGGCTGTGGCCTGCGACTGCCCGACAACACCGGGGACCGAGACGCAGTTGCCACTGGAGACCACGAGGTTGACCGAGCTGTTGGGCGGAACGGTGGCGCCCGGGCCCGGGCTCTGCGCCGACACGGCGCCGTTTGGCTGACCGGAGCAGGCGGTGGTCTGGCTGCCCACGTTCAACCCGGCCTGTTGGAGGATGCTCCCGGCCCGGGCGGGCGACTGGCCGACCACGCTCGGTACCGAGACCGAGGTCTGGGTGCCTGAGACCGTCAGGACGACCTTGCGCGTCTGCAGGATCTTCGTGCCCCCGGCTGGGTTCTGGCTGAGCACCGTCCCGACCGGCTGGTTGCTGGTCACGTTGTGGACGGTGTACCCGATGCCGGCGCCCTGGAGGAGCACGATGGCTTGCGTCAGCTGCTTCCCCGTCACGGTGGGGACGACGACGGTGGGGATGTTCGGGCCGCCGCTGACGACGAGGTCCACCGCGGAGTTCTTCGACACCGACGCGCCCGACTTGGGGTCGGTCGACAGGACGTCACCCTTGGTGGTGTTGCTCGTCTGCACGGTGCTCCTGCCCACGGTCAGGTGGTCGTCGTGGAGGGTCTGCGTGGCCTGGCCGGCGGTGAGGCCGACGACGTCGGGCACGGTGACGTTGCTGCCGAAGACCCCGACCGAGCGCAAGAGGAAAAAAGCGATGACGGCCAGGGCCACCAGGAGCACGACCAGCACAATGATGAGGTTGCGGGTGCGCTTCTTGCGCTCCAGATCCTCCCGGCTGGTGGATGTCCCGGCCCCTCCCGGAATGGCCATGGTGCGACCCGTCGTCATGGGCATGGCCTGGGTTACCCCAACCCCGACCGGGGCCATCACTGAGGTGAGACCGGGGTCCCCCGCCTCGACGGGTCGCCCGTCGGCGAAGCGGAGGAGGTCGGCCCGCAGCTCCTCGGCCGAGGCGTACCGGTCGTCGGGGTTCTTGGCCATGGCCTTCATGACGACGGCCTCGAGCGCCGGCGGCACCGTCGGGTTGGCCTCTCGGGGCAACACCGGCATATCGCGCACGTGCTTGGACGCCACAGCCACGGGCGAGTCCCCGGTGAAGGGCGGGCGGCCGACGGCCATCTCGTAGAGGACCACGCCCAGGGAGTAGATGTCGCTGCGCGAGTCCACCCCCTTTCCCTCGGCCTGCTCAGGCGAGAAATAGGCGGCCGTGCCCATGACCGCGCCGGTCTGGGTGAGGCTCTCCTCGGTGTTCATGGCCCGGGCGATGCCGAAGTCGGTGACTTTGACGTCCCCGTCCGGCGTGATCAGGATGTTGCCCGGCTTCACGTCGCGGTGGACCACGCCATGCCGGTGCGCGAAGGCCAGCGCGGCGGCGACGCCGGCGCCGATCGTGGCGATCTGACGGGGAGGCATCGGCTGGGGGTCGCGGAGGACGGCCGAGAGCGGCTGGCCCTCCACGTACTCCATGACGATGAAGTACGACCCGTCGTCCTCCCCCCAGTCGAACACGGGGACGATGTTGGGGTGAGAGAGGTTGGCGGCGGCCTGGGCCTCCCGCCGGAACCGTTCGACGAAGGTGCGGTCGACGGAGAGCTCGGGAAAGAGGACCTTGAGCGCCACGGGCCGCTCGAGCTGGCGGTCCATGGCCCGGTAGACCTGGGCCATGCCGCCACGGGCGATCAGATGGGTCAGCTCGTAGCGACCCGAATACGTGCGCGGTGTATCGACCGGTTCCATCGCGCCCAGGAGCCTACGCTGGGAGCCTTCGCCGCAGCGGAACGCTCTGGCCCGTCATGGCGCAGCGGTCGTGGGCGTCACCGCGACGGTTGTCGTCGTCGCGAGGGGCACGGTCGTCACGGTCGTCGTGGGAGACGGCGGGGGAGTCGTGACGATCCGATGCGGAGGAAGCGTCGTGGTTGTCGGGGGCGCGATGGTCGTCGTCGTGGTGGTCGTGGTGGTCGTGATACTGGTGACATAAACCTTGGCGTCGCGGAACGACGGCCTCTGGACCCCCGCCTTCAGGGGCCCGATGGCGGCGGGGGAGACATCTTGGGTCGTATAGCCGGTGTGATCGACCACCTTGGGGTGGAACCACAGCACCCCCCCGGGTTGGCCCTGCTGCACGACGATCTGCTCGCCTTGCGACGTCACGATCCAGTTGTCGTAGGCGTACCACTTGAGGACGTAGTAGGCCGCCACCGGCACGGCGGCCACCAGAATGACGAAGCCGACCACCCGCGGCGTGATGCGGCGTGGGATGCCCAGGCGCCGTCGTCTCGCCCCGCGGCTTTCCTGGCCCTCCGGCTTGTCCACTCCTCGGTTGCCCGGGGGCGGCGGCACCCGGGCCGTCGAACGGGCCACCGGGACGGCGGCTGTGGGCGCACCCACGAAGAACTCGTCGCTGCGCGGGCCGGTCTCCGCCAGCGTGGCGGGCGCGTCGCCGAAGACGAGCTGCGAGCCGGGTGCCAGCGTCTCGTCCTGCCCGACCGCGGGGACGACCGCGGTCGCATCGGACAACGCTGAGGACCCGGAGGGGCCGGGGGAGGAGCCGGGCTCGGACGATTCCCGCGTTGCCGCCGGCTCCACGACCGGGACTGCGGCTGTGGCCGCGGCGGCAATGACCGCGGCCGCGCCGAGCGCCAGCGGCGTCACCTTTGATGTCCTGCCGTCGCCTTCCTCCCCCACCTGCACGTCGACGACGACGACGGTGATGTTGTCGGCGCCGCCCTGCCGGTTGGCCGCGTCGACCAGCCGCTGCGCCGCCTCCCCGGGGTCGTCGACCTCGCCGAGGATGCCGGCCATCTCGTCGCTGCCGACCTCGTTGGTGAGCCCGTCCGAGCACAGGACGAGCCGGTCGCCGGTGCGGAGCTCCAGCTCCCACATGTCCGCATCGACCTCGGCGGACACGCCGAGGGCCCGGGTCAGGATGTGCCGCTGGGGGTGGACGGCCGCCTCCTCCTCGGTCATCTCGCCTTGGCGCATGCGCTCCTCGGCCACGCTGTGGTCATCGGTGACCTGGGTCATTTCCCCCCCGGAGAAGAGGTAGGCCCGGGAGTCGCCCACATTGGCCAGCGCCAGCACGTCCCGGCCCTCGCCACCACCCACCAATGCCACCGCAGTGAGAGTCGTGCCCATGCCACGTAGGTCGGGATTCACCTGACTCTCGTGCCAGACCGCGGCGTTGGCCTCCGAGAAGGCCTCGCGAAGCCCTTCGACCGTGGGCATGCGATCGAAGGCCTGATCGAGCATCTCGACGGCGACCCGGGCCGCCACCTCGCCGCCCACGTGGCCGCCCATGCCGTCAGCAACGGCATAGAGATTGGGGCGCTCGAGCGGCAGATCCTGGTTGACGGTGCGGACCCGCCCCACGTCGGAGGCGGACCCCGACCGCAGCACCGTCAACGGGAGACCTCGAAGACGGTGGAACCGATCTGGAGGAGATCCCCCTTACCCATCCGCACGGCCTGGGTGATCTGCTCGGAGTTCACGAAGGTCCCGTTGGTGGATCCAAGGTCCTCGACCCAGAGCTGATCGTTGCGCCGGAACAGGCGTGCGTGCAGTGTCGACGCATAGATGTCCTCGGGCATGGCGACGCCACACCCGGGCGAGCGCCCCATGGTCAGCTCGTCGTCGAGGTCGTAGGTGCGGCCGGCATGCTCAGGCGGCTGGACCACCTTCAGGTACAGCTGGCGCTTGCGGCTCGAGCGGGGTTGGGCCGGCACGCTCGCGGCGGCGCGCTCTTCGCGACGCTCCTGGCGGCGGAGCGAACGTGGCTTGCGAATGGTGGCCGGGCTCATCTCCACCCACACGGCCCGGATGACGCGGAGGAAGAAGAGGAAGATCAGCGCGATGACGCCCCACTGCATGATACGGAGGACCGCATTCAGGTTCTGGGTGGCGATCAGGACCGCGACCGGATCAGGTGCCGTCACGACATTTCGAAGACGAGCTTCGTCGAGCCCACACTCACCTCATCACCGCTGGCGAGGAGCTGTTCGCGGACCGGGGTGCCGTTGACCCTGGTCCCGTTGGTGGACCCGAGATCGGTGACGAACACTCCGTCACCCTTCCGCCGGAGCTCGGCATGGCGCCGGCTCACGTTGGAGTCCGGCAGAACCACTTCACACTCGGGCAGCCTGCCGATGACCAGGGCTTCCGAGCCTACCGTCACCCTCCGGCCGTCCGGCAGCACGAGCTCGGCCAGGAAGCCGCCGTCCTCGCTCTCGTGCACATCCGCCGTCACCGTGAACCGCCCCGGCTTCAGACTGGCGCCCTCGAAGATCTCCACCTCGACCGGGCCGACGAACGAGTAGCCCTCAATCCGCGCGTGTTCACGGGCCGCATCGGAGAGCTCGCGCGAAAGGGCGTCGATGAAATTGGAGAAGCGGCTCACGTCGGCCGCCGAGAGCGTCACCGCGAAGGTATTGGGCGCGATGAGGCCACGCACCCCCACCCGACGGTGGAGGTCCATCTCGCGCGTCAACCTGCGGCCGATTTCGACCGGCTGGAGGTTGCTTCGAAACGGCTTGGCCAACGTACCCTCCACCAGACGCTCGAGTCGCTCCTCAAACTGCTGGAGTCCCATGGTCTCCCAGAGATTACTGGCAAGCCGCGCCCAAGAGGGATTCGCCAGGCGTCTGACCTGGTCACCTCTCCCGGGAGCGGGGCCGGAGGTCGGACTTTGGGGGCCAGCCCAGCGACTACTGTTGTCCGGTCACCCGGGCGAGTGGCGGAATTGGCAGACGCGGAGGATTCAGGTTCCTGTGTCCGAAAGGATGTGGGGGTTCAAGTCCCCCCTCGCCCACCACAGTCCTCGAGCGCGACCTGACGGACGGACGGACCCCCCGAAGGCTCACCGACACCGCCCCCCGTTGCGGCCCTGGTGGATCCGATCACGATCGAGGTCCAGGTGGCGGATCAGCCCCGGTCGAGGTGATGATCCGCACGCGACATCAGCCAGAGAGAGGTGGATGAGTGCACTACCCGGTCCGAGTCGCATACTTCGTCGAGGGGTACTCGTTCGGTGGCGTCGAGCGTCATCTGCTCGGCCTTCTCGACGAACTCGACCGGCAGCGGTTCGATCCGATGGTGCTCGGCGTCATGGCCGACGAGCTCATGCCGGAACTACAGGCGCGTCGCATTCCTGTCGTTCGTCTGGACCGTCTACGCGGCAACGCCGACCTGCCGGGATTCGCCCGCGCTTTCCGGGCCATCCGCCAGGAGCGTCCAGTCGTGTTCCACGCCATGCTGTCGCATTCGCACGCCGCCCAGTACGCGATCATGGCGGCGGTTGCCGTCCGCACACCAGTCGTGGTGACCACTGCGCACCTCCCGACGCAGTCGGAGAGCGCGCTGCGGAGACGTCTCGGTGGCTTCATACTTCGTGGGGTGGACATGCAGGTCCTCCCCTCCGAATGGACCAAAGCCGAGCTCATCCGCTTGGACCAGCTCCACGGCTCCTCCCAGATCGTGGCGAACGGCATCGCCCTACCCGCACTTCTCTCCCGCGAGGAAGCCCGCGAGCAGCTGGAGATTGCTCCAACCGCGACGCTCATCGGTGGCTCAATGCGACTCGTCGACTGGAAGCGCCCGGAGTTGATCACCGACGCGGCGCGCCAGATGGCGGATGCCGTCGTCGTCATCCTCGGTGAGGGACCCGAGGAAGAACGACTGCGATCACTGGCGCAGGGCGTCGACCTTCGCCTTCCCGGCTTCCGCCCCGATGCCGTCAGCCTCCTTCCAGCATTCGACGTGTTCATCCATCCCTGCCCCACGGACAATCAGCCGTTGGCCGTCTTCGAGGCCATGGCCGCCGGGGTCCCGGTGATCGTCGCCGATCAAGGCGGGGCCGCCCTGATGGTCGATGACGGACGGACGGGGCTACGCGCGCCGGCCACCGCCGCCGGAATGTCCGACGCCGTGCACCGCCTGCTGGACGACCCGGAACTCGCCGGGCGTCTCGCTGCGGCAGGTCGGGCCGAGGTGCTCTCGCGGTTCACCACCGCAGCGATGACACGGCAACTGGAGGATCTGTACGAGCGGGTCCTCGCCGCCCGACCCGCCCGGTGACGGTCGACCAGGGCGCACCCTCCCGCGCCGGTCTACAGCCGGTACAGCTTCGCCGCGTTCTCACCCAGGATCTTGCGCTGCACCTCGGGTGTCAGCGCGGACATCTTCTCGGCCACTGTCTCGAGCGGTTTGGGGTAGAGGCACGTCGGGTGAGGAAAGTCGGTCTCGAACAGGACGCTGTCCTCCCCGACCGATGCGATCAGCGCCGGGATGTTGTTCTTCTCGAACCAGAACGTGGCGAACAGGTTCCGCTTGAAGTACTCCGACGGCAGCATGGACATGTGGGCCAGCTGCTTGGGGGCATTCTCGGACATCTCGTAGTCGAGCGCCTCCAGAATGAAGGGGATCCACCCGACCCCGCTCTCGACCGACACCATCTGCAGCTTCGGGTGCCGGTCCAGCATGCCGCTCAGAATGATGTTCGTGACGACCCGGGCATTGCCGATGAACAAGAGCGTCCCGCCGATGGCCAACTTGGTGTCGTCGTCTTGTGACTCCCACGGGTACGTGCCGAAGTAGGTCATGGTGGTCAAGCTCGCGCCGATGTGGAAGTGCACGGGCAGGTGCAGGTCGGCGCAGACCTCCCACAGCGGGTCCCAGGCCCGGTTGGCCAGGTCGGGCCCTCCCACGTCCTGCGGGTCGGACGTCATGTTGACGCCCCGCAGATCGAGCGAGGCCACCCGCTTGGCCTCGGCGACACACTCGTCGACGCTCCAGGCGGGCAGCACCGGCATTGGCAGCAGTCGCTGCCGCGAGTCGGCCTGCACCTCGGCCATGGCGTCGTTGTAGATCTGCACACACAGGAGGCGCAGCTGCGGGTCCTTGACGATGTCGGAAATCCCCTGACCGCCGAGCCCGATGGAGTTGGGGAAGCAGACCTGGGCCCAGATGCCCGAGTCGTCCATGACCTCAATGCGCGCCTTGGGGTCGAAGGCTCCCAGGTGGATATCGTCGAGCGTCCACTCGTACAGCGCCTCGAGAGCTCGGCCCTTGCCGCCCTGGCGATCGATGACGCCGCCGCCGCCGGCGAAGCCCATCTCCACACCGTCCACGACCCACATCGGACGACCGTCGATCATCTTGACGCTCGGCACCCGGTCCGCGTACTTGGCCGGAGCCCGCTTGGTCCACAGGTCGTGGGCCTCGGTCAGGTGGGTGTCCGCGTCAATGACGCGCAGGCCTTCCAGTGCAAGAGCCATCCGTGGTTCCTCCCCAATCAACTCCGAGATCCAACCTTACGGGCTGGACTACGGCCGGGACCCAGGGAGAGATGGGAGGGGCGCCGGATCAGGCCACGGCGGCGGGTTCCCGGGTCAACTTGGCCAGCTCGTCGGTGACGATCTGATCATGGGCCGCGAGATCGCGGCGGGCCGCCCGCGGGCTCCAGCGGCCCCGCATGAAGAAGACCAGGATCGCGAAGACGAACTGGCCGGCGAGACACACCCCCCACCAGCGCTTCCACTCGCCCGGCGCGGTCTTCTGCGCGGGCACCAGCTTCTGCTCGGCCACCAGGAGGCTGGCCAGGTTCTCGGAGTGCACGCCCACCTTGGCGCTGATCGTGGACTGGCTCACCGTCTGGCCGTTCTGAATGGCCTTGGCGAGCGGGTTGTAGGCGAGCAGGCCCTGCACCTGTGGGTTGGTAAGGCCGCCGGCAACGGTCAACGCCTTGCTGAGATTGTGTGTCGAGTTGCACCCGCTCAGAAGCGCGGCGAGCGTCTGCGGCCCGGCCTCCTTCGTGGCCTGCAGGCCGGTGATGACCGAGGCCGGTGCGGGGGTCGTGGCGCAGGCGGGCGGCGACGTGGACGGGGCGTAGGGCTCCGCGGCCTGGATCGCCTGCAACGCCGTCGCCGCGGTCTGGTTGTCCACCAGAACCGTGGACGTGGTGATCACGTAGGGCAGCACCAGGAAGGAGAGGGCGACGGTGATACGGAGGATCCATCCCCACACCGCCAGCCCCGACGCGGTCAGGGCCGGATTGTGCGCCTCGACCTGCTCGGTGTAGTTCGCCATCCACGGGGCGTAGGCGATGGCGATGGAGACGGCCAGCAAGACGATGACGAGGACGTTGGCGTAGTAGCCCGTGTGGGGGTGGCCGGTCTGGACGATGAGGAAACCCAACATCACCATGGAGCACACCGCCCCGAAGAGCATGAACGGCTTGCGCACCCTGGCCCAGTCCGAGAGGAAACCCGCCACCACGAGCCCGCCCGAGAGGAATGCGGCGAGCCAGACGTTGATCCCGTTCGCCTGCGGCGTCGAACGGTTGTAGATGACGACCCAATAGATGGTGAGCACGCTCACCGAGGCGTAATAGAAGAGGAGGAACACCGAGATGGCGATGGACGAGGAGATCAGGTCCAGCCTCATCATGGAGCGGATCGGGTGCCTCGTCGCCTTGTCGACGTCGATCCCCATGGCGCGTGCCTCGACGAGCGCTCGCTCGCGTTCGCTCACCATGAGTTGGTCGCGCAGCTGCGGCGAGAGCTCGCGCAGGAAGAAGAACGCGATGATCACCACGCCAAGGCAGATGAGCCCCGAAATGATGAACTGGTCCTGAAACGGCTTGAGGTGGTCCAGCGTGTGCGTCGCCACCAAGCTCGCCGCCAGGGCCCCCATGGTGGGACCGAGCGCCCAGAACCCCATGGCGACACCACGGCCCATCTGCGGCGAGAAGTCCCGCATCAGCGCGGGGGTCGAGACCAGGATGACGCCTTCCACGAACCCGATCACGCAGTAGGCCGCGGCGAACCCCCACTTGTCGTGGATGTGAGGGATGGCGAGCAATTGGACGAGCGCGACGACGAGCGTCCCGTAGATGGTGAGGTTGGCCCGCCCGATCTTGTCCGACAGCCCGCCGATGAATGCGCTGAAGGCGCCGATCGCGTTCGAGACCACCAGCAGGTACAGGAAGAACTGGAACGACATGTGGTAGTAGGGCAAGAGCAGCGGTGTGACCGCCCCCTCCACGTAGTAGAGGTAATAGAGCATGATCGTCGTCAGCACGACGATGGCCAGGTACCCGAGCCGCGGCCACGTATTGGGGTAGTGGGAGAGCTGGCGCTTCCCCAATGCGTTCGCCAACCCTCGCTTGGGGACCGGTGCCTGTGACGCTGTGGTGGTCATCCCCGATCCCCTTTCCAGCAACTCCCAGGCGCCGTGCCCGTCAACCACCCCGCCCCGGACCAGCGGCCGCGGCGCAAGGCCCCACCGATGCTAGGGCCGGGACCGCCAGCACGGGCGGTCTCGCGGCGATTCCTCGGAGCCGACCCCAGCCTCAGGCCGGACCGGCGGGGCCGGAGAGTTCGCCGGCGCGGCGTTCCACGTAGGCCCCGAACAGTTCCGACACCCGGTCATGGCTCGTCCGCTCCAGGAGTGAATGGTCCAGGTGGTCGACAGCCTCGATGCTGACTCCCCCGTCGGCGATCAGACGGCGGAGCCGTCGTTGCTCGCCGCGGTAGACCCGGTGCGCCTCGTTGCTGCCCACCACCAGCAGGACCTTGACGCCGGAGTGCACCAGCCGTTCGATCGTTCTTACCGGGCTCTGCGTCATCAACCACCGTTTCACGAACCACCAACCCGGGGTCGGGATCCACCGGGTCCTGCCCCTGAGCGGCGTGAACCACACCAACGCCCGAGACAACACGGGACCGATCGCACCCCAGGTCTGACGGTCGTCGGATTCCGGGGGCAGGCCATCTTCGGCGGGAGCGACCGCACCGTCTCCCCACTGCACATAGGAAAGCGCCGGATTGATCACGCAAAGGGATGCCACGGGTGCGGCGAGCGCCATCTCAATGGCGTGATCGGCGCCGGAACAGACGCCCACGACCATGAGTGGGGCACCCTCGGCCGTCGCCGCTCGGCGGATGTCCTCCATGTCCTCGAGGGCGTCCACGGGGAACGCGCGCATGTCGGCCCGACAGGGCCGCGCGGGGCTGTCGCCCATGCCGCTCAGGTCGACCCGCAGGCACCGCACGCCGCATCGGGCGGCGCAGGCCCTGGCCAATTCCACCCAGAGGCGACCTGGGCCGTGGTGACTTATCAGACCCACGTTGAGGAAGACGACGGTCGGAGCCGACGAATCGATGCCGCCCTCGGGCTCGCTGAGGATCCCGAAGAGCCGCGCCGGCCCGAGCTCGACCGCACGTTCACGAACATCGGGCCGACCTGGCGCCCGGTGCACCGCCATCGCCGGCCCTCCCGGCATGCGCAACCGCACGAGGGGTGCAGGCGGCTCCGCGAGCCAGGAGACGATCCGCTCCAACGTCGGCACCGGCGTCTCGGTCTCCTCTCCGAAGAGAGCCTCCTGCCCTGTGATCTCGGATGACTCGACGTGCGGCAACTTCAGACGCGCCGCCACCGGGAGCGCCACCCTCCTCCCCTCGCGGGCGAGCACGAGCTCGCGCGAAGCCAGGCTCCGATCGCCTCCTGCGATCGCCACCGGGCCGAGGTCGGAGGCTGTCGCCGCTGAGAAGACCGCACCGGGCGCCTCGACCAACCCCTCGGCCTTTCCCTCGTCCTCCGCCGTATCCCCCTTCTTGCGGATCCCCCACTCGACGGCCATCTCCCGCCGGAAGGCGGCGAAGGCGGCCTGCTCCCGGAGAAAGCTCCTCCCCGTCGCACACGGGTCCCAGAGCACCAGGTCGTCCACGGGGCCGTTGCGAGCGAGCTCGGCGGCCGCCAGCGTGGCGCCGAGCCGGAGCCCGACGACGCCGACCCGGTCGGTACCCAGGCCGCGGACGAAGTCGATGGCGAGCCGGATGTTCCCGAGCCACTCCACCACGAGGCCCGGGTCGGTCCAGGTGCCCACCGAGTCCCCCGTCGCGGCGTAGTCCAACCGAAGCGCCGCCCAGCGCGAACCAACCAGGAGATGGGCCAGGGTGCGCAGCGCGCGCGTCGAGTATGCCGCCTCGAGACCCATGCTGGGGCACACGACCACGGCACCTGACACGAGCCCGTCGTCGGGCACGTCGAGCCAGGCAAACAGCGGACGGTCGGGTGGCCCGACCCACAGCGGAACGGACTCGACCCCGGCGACCGGACGGGCGTTCGCCGTCAAATCGAGCAGTACGTGACGGCGACGAGCGCGTCAGCCTGCGACCGTGCCCATGAGTCACGTCCGATCGGCCATACCGCCCCAGAGGTCCCCGTCACCAGGGTCGACATTAGTGCAGCCGGGCTCTGACCCGGCCCAACGAGCCCCGGATGCGGGCAACGAGCGGCTGTCGCTGCTCTGCGGGCAGGGACACGAGTAGGAGCGCGTAGAAGACGACCACCAACGCGGCGCCCGCCACGACGACACCCGCAAATCCCACGACCCGGGTGTGGGTGTCGGTGAACGCGTACAGCGGCCCGCCGCCGCGGCCGACAACCCACGCAAGTGCGCCAGTGACCAGCGCCGGCAATCCCAGGATTCGCACTGTGCGGAGCGCCTTGCGCGGCAAGGAGTCGCCCAACTGTTTGTAGACCAGCGGCAGCATGAGCATCCCTTCCATCACGACGACCCCGATCAGGGTCGCCTCAGCCATCCCCACGGCGCCGAACTGGGAGGCAAGGACGAGGCCGAGGGTGACGTGCAGCACGGCCTCGACGCCGTAGAGGATCGATGGCAGTGTCGGGCGACCGGAGCCGCTGAGGGCGAGCGAGACCGTCTGGGCCCACGCCTGCAGGACCGCGGCGAGGCACAGCAGCCCGATGATCTGGGCCGCCTCCCGATAGAGGGTCCCGACCCAGACCTCAATGGCGGGACCGGCCAGAAAGCCCAGCACGATGGCGGCAGGAATGCTGAGGGCCTGTACGAAACGCACCACCTGGTCGGTGTTGTCGCGCAGCCCTGACCGGTTATCCCGGGCCGCCAGCTGCCCCGCCTTCGTAAACAGCAGAGCCGTCCGCGGCTGGACAATTCTCTGCGGCAGGAGGGCGAGCCGTTGCGCCACGGAATACACGGCGGCGGCGCGCACGCCTGCGGCAGCACCGACAATCAGGACATCGGACAGCCCGATCACCGCTTCTGCAACCTGGGCCAGTGAGTACCAGCCCGTCGCCGCGGTGAAGGTCTTGACGATGCTGAGGTCGAAGCGGCGCAGAGAGAGGCGGAACCACGGTAAGAGCCGGTGGACCATGACCAGACGGGAGACCTGGCCGATCAGGCTGATGGCAACGGTGACGGCTCCGAGAGCGATGAGCCCTCCGTGCAGCGACAGGACGACGACCCAGCCAACGGCCTGCGCCACGGTCACTGTGATCACGCTGTAGCTCAGGAGGTCGAAGCGCTGCAGTGCGCTGAGCGCGCCGCCGAACGTGTCCATCGGAATGGAGACCGCCATGTCGAACGCAAGGAGCAGGAGGAGGAACTGCGCCTGCCCCACCAGGCTTTTCGGGATGGTGGTGATGATGTCGGGCAGGAAGATGGCGAAGACAACGACGCCGGCGAACGCCACGATTCCGAGCCCGAGGAGGCACAGGAAGGAGGTATTGAGCGTCGCCCCGACCATCTCGTCGTCGTCCAGCTCGAGGTGCCGACTGACGAAGGCCACGGTGGCGCTGGCGAACCCGAGTTCGAGGATCTCGAGGAACGGGATGAGCGAGCCGATCAGTGCCCAGACCCCGTAGCGGAGGATGCCCAGCTGATGGGTGAGGATGGGCGTCGTCAAGAACCCGACCGCCACCAGAACGACCGCCCCCAGGTATTGCGCCGTCACATTGCGGCGAATAGTCGCCTTTTTCGGCTTCGTGCTCCCCGAGCCGGTCTCGGGTTGGAGCTCGGGCTCGTCCAACAGGGCTAGCCCGATCGTGCGAATCGACGGAGCTTCACCCCTGGGCTCTGGGACCCGTTGCTCGACGGGGCCGGCACGTCGTAGCCGTAGAGCGATCCCGGTTTCCGCCTTCGCACTCGATTGAGCACGATGCCCACCACGCTCGCCCCCGAAGCCCGGATCTCCGCCAGGCCGTGCTCGAGGCTCTCGAAGTTGAACTTCCGGGCGTCGACCACCAGCACCACGGCATCCGCCTTGGCCACGAGGATCGTGGTCTCGGCGACGCCCGTGATGGGGGGGCAGTCGAGCACGACCGTCCGATCCGATTCCCGCAGCGCACGCAGGAGCCTCGGCACATCTGCCGCCGCAATGTCGGCGGGATGCCGGGTCGGGACGCCGGCCGGTATGAGCTCCAGGTAGCGATTGCCCGTCGCGGCAACAAGCTCTGTGGGGCCGTTGACCACAGAGATGTCGCTCACCCCGGGCGAGAGATCGACATCGAAGATCTCGTGCAGCGCCGGCTGCCGGAGGTCCCCGTCGACGGCGACCACGAATTGCCCGGGGGTGGCGAGGGCCCACGCCGTGCGGGAGGCGACGCAGGACTTCCCCTCCCCCGGGTTACAGGAGGTGAACGCGATGACGGGGTGCGTGTCCTGGAACATGACGTAGAGGTGGCTTCTAAGCTGCTGGAAGGCCTCGAGGCCGCGCTCGTCTCCCGCCGATGTGAACATGTCGGCGGGATTCGCCCGGGGGCGGGCCAAGGCGGGGACCTCGCCCAGGACCGGGACGCCGAGTCGCTCGGAGATCTCGTCTGCCGCGACGAAGCGTCGGAAGGCGCCCGCGGCCAGCGCGGCGAACACCGCGGCAATGAGGCCGAAGGCCACCGACGCCACCGCAACCGTGACGCGAGGGTTCGTCGGTTTCGTCGGGAGCTCTGCTGCGCCCAGTTCGGACAGCGCGAGGAGCGAACCCGCGTCGTGGTTCGTCACCTTCAGGACGCGGGCCGACGTGGCGTTGGCGTAGGCCTGCGCCGCGGCCGGATCAGTGCTCGAGGCGTTGATCGTGACCGTGTTCGAAGCGGGATCACCGGTCGCCGAGATGCTCACCGGCACCGTCTGGAAGCGCGCCGGCACCTGGTGCTGCGCTTCGTCATCGATGGTGGCGTTCTCTGCTTCCACCGCGATCTGGGGGATCTCAATCTGAATGGCGCCGACATCGGAACCCGGGTCAGGGGCACCAGGCGGTGGCTGGGCCACGAGGACGACAGAGGCCTGGTACACCTTCGCGGGCAGTACCGCATAGGCCCCACCGATGAACAGGCACGCCAGGAAGGTGACGAGAGCCACGATCCAATTGGCACGCACCGTGCGCACGAGCTGTCTTACGTCCATTCCGGCCTCTCTGCTCGAATCGCCACTGCGGTCGCCGTGTGCAGCCGCAAACCACCCTCGACCCGTCGTACGGGTGATGAGGCGCGACCGCGCACGTGTGCGCGGTCGCGGTCGCGGTCAGTCAGCGCCTGCTCTCGCTGCGGCCAGCCTACGAGGGTCTCCCGGTCGGGCGGGATCATCCCACCAGCGCCCGCTCCAACGAGACTCACGCACGGATCGCCCGGCCTCACCGTGACTACGCCCACCTTGACACGCCTTCCGCCGGCCCACCGCTGACCGCCTCCACGTGCCACGTCAGCGAGCGAGGCCGGGTGTTCATGGACGTCACGCACGCACGCAGCATCCCGAGGCTGACACCGAACAAAGTCGCAAATCGGTATTCGTCGAGGAGCGGCTCGAGGAATCCCGTGGCGACGAGGCCCGCCACGACCGCCACCAGTGCCAGCGCCAGGGCGGCGGTCCTGGGGTCGAGATGTCTTCGCCATGCCCGCAGGCCCCCGAGGACCGAGTCGGCCAGCGCGACGAAAAAGAGCGTCAGGCCGATGAGGCCCAGACGCAACCAGAGATCAAGGGCAAGGTTGTGTGCGTAGGCGATCGTTTCCACCGAGCGTGTGCCGGCTTCGTAGAACGGGAACTCCACACCCAACCCATAGCCGATGAACAGGTGATGGGGGATCAATGCTTCAGCTTCCGCGGCCAGGTTCAGGCGGTCCTGGGCCGATTCCGCCTTCCCCTCGTTGTGGAAGAGATTCTCGTAGCTGGAGGCAAGTGGGATTTTCACCGGCTGCTGGTCCACCGCGGCCGGAACGACCACGACGACGATCCCGATGGCCAGAAGGGCGAGGACGGTCAAAGCGAGCTGGCCCGTCCCGACATGAAAGCGCCGTACGGAACCCTGCCAGTGTCGGAAGAGAACCGCCACGAACACGACTAAGACGGCCACGCCCAGATTCACGAGGACCGCACGCTGAGTGGCCAGCACCACGCTCACCACCACCGGAATCAGGGCCAGCACGTCTCGTAGCCTCGGAGGTCCGGTTGCCAGCCGTGTGAGGAAGCACACCAGAGTGATCGCGAGGAAGAGTGCCGCTGTCTCGGCGCCGACGCCCCCGAAACCCTGCAGTGGGAGCAGCGGCAGATTGGTCGTGACGCTGATTCCGCTTATCTGCATGACATCGAGGAGAGCGGCGGACGCGACACACAGCCAGCCGAGCTTGAAGAGATCGCCGCGGTCGAAGTATTTGCGGACCGGTACTCCTGCGGCGAGCGCGTAGGCCCCCACGATGTAGATGATGTCCTTCGCCTCGTAGAGATCCTGCGAAAACGGGTTGTGGTACAGCTTCCCCTCAACCAGCCCGACGAGCATCCAGGCGGCGAAGGCCAACCACAGCCCGGCCGGAAGACCGATCCGCCGGGGCTTGCCCCGGACGATCAGCCGCGCCACCAGTGCCAGCGTGACGTACACCTCGGGCAGCCGCAATTGCGTCGAACCAGAACCGGGGTGGAACAGGCCGCGCGGTATCAGGTTCGGGTCGGCATAGAGCGTGCCCTCGACCACCAGCAGGGCGAGGAGGACCAGCGGAGCGAGCTGCTCCTTGCCCTGGCGCTCCCAGCGCACGAAGAGCGCGACGACCCCGGCCGCGACGCCCAACAGGACGAGCCCGATCAGTGCCTTGAGCACGCGCGCACCGCCTGCAGGAGTGGTGCCAAGGCGGCGTCCCACGTGTGGTCCGCCACAACGGCGTCGTGGCCGGCCCGTCCCAGCGCGGCAGCCCGCGCCGGGTCCAGGAGCAGGTCGGCGATCGTGCCGGCCAGCGCAGGCGCCGTGTCGGCCACGAGCGCGCCGCGGCCCACCAGGTCCTCCATGCCCTCACAGCCCAGCGACGTCGCCACAATTGGCCGCCCCACGTCGAGTGCCTCCATGATCTTGAGCCGCGTCCCTCCGCCCGCCCTCAGCGGTGCGACCACGACCCGGGCGCGGGCCAGGAAGGGGCTCACGTCGTCCACCGTCCCCGTCACCTCGATGTGGTCGTCGGCAAGGGCGCGCACCGCCGGGGACGGATCCTTGCCCACGAGCAGCAGCCGGGCCTCCGGAACCCGGCCCAGGACCTGGGGCCAGATCTCGCGCCCCAACCAGACGGCGGCATCCACGTTGGGTGCCCATCCCATGGTGGCCACGAACGCCACGACGGAGCCGGGAGCATCGGGCAACACGGCCGACGGCTCCCGGCCGTTCGGGCAGACCAGGATGGAGCGAGCTTCGGCGGTAAGTCTGGCCCGCTCCTGCTCACTGACGACGACGACGTGATCGAAGGCACCGATCGTCCGCCGCTCCATTCGCCTGAGCGCGCCCGCCTCAGCTCGATAGAGAGCGGCGGTAGCGCCGCTCCGTGAGCTGGCATAGCTGTCTACCAGCGCCGACTCGACGTTGTGGAGGTCGAGGATGGACTTCTTGGCCGGGACATCGAAGACGAGGGGCACCATTTGCTGATATTCGACCTGGAGTAGGTCGACAGGACTTTCGTCGGCAGCATCACGGACGGCCTTGACCATCGCGGCGCTCCAGAAGCGCCCCGCCGAGACACTCTGCGCCGCGAGCACCCCCCGGGCGGTCCGTGCCAATGTCACCCGCCACGGCACGGCCCGGACGTCCATCCCCAGGTCACGCAGGCCATCCCGGTCCGCGGTCCCGTCGTCGTACCCGCACAGCACGACATCTCCCAGCTGGGCCAAGCGGCGGGCGATCGCCAACGAGCGCTGGTGGCCTCCGTTGTTGTCCGGCAACGGCAGGAACTTGGTGATCATGAGCGTCCTCACCGCTCCGACCAGGCTCCTGCCGGCCGACCGGGGCGGCCGCTCAGCCGGAGCGGTGCCCGTCCTTCTGCCACCGGCGCCCAGATGGAGAGGAAGCGCCCAACCGGCAACTGCACGTCCGACCTGGGATCCTGCTGCGTGGTGGGGCCATTCATCGCTCCACAGTGGACCACATCGTCGGCCGGTCGCCGCGTGCATAGCGCACCATGCCGCCCATGGCGACGCCCTGCAGGAACATCACCTGACCTGCCGCGGCCATCGCCGTGGCCAGCAGGTGCCTGGCGCCGGGCCCGGCCGACTCGTCTTCGGACGGTTCACCCACCCGCGATCCGGCTACCAGGCCCGCGCCGGCAACGAGGTTGGCCAGCAGGAACAGCTGGGCCAGCCGGCTGGAGCGCACCTTGGTTCCGGCGATCCCCAGCAGGGCCAGATGGGCCAGTGGGCTCACGGTGAAGCGAGCCAGCCGGTGCCCCCACAATTCGGCGGCGACGAGGCCCGCGGACGGCCGGAGCTGACGACGTCGACGGACCAGGACGTGCAGCGCACCCGACACGTTGCGGGTCCGGCGCTCCCATTGGACGGCCAGCGACGTCACCGCAGGATCGAGGGCACGAGCTCGTGGCTCGTAGGCCACCCGATAGCCCTGCTCAATGATGTCGAGCGCCGCCCACAGGTCGTCTATGGCCACGTCGCTCGGGATCGGGCGCCATGCCTCGGCCCGGATGGCGGAGAGCTCGCCCACAAGACCGATCGTGGTGCCGAGTCTGTCCTCGCGCTGCTTGAGCCAGGATTCGAACTTCCAGTACAGACTCTCGCCTCCGCCACCGTCGTCCTCCAGCTTCTCGCCGGCAACTGCGCCGACGGCCGCGTCGACGAAATGCTCCACGACGGCGCCCAGCGCGCCGGGCGCCAGGCGGTTGTTGGCATCGCTAATGACGACGATCGGCGTCGTCGACTCGGCAAAACCCCGGTTGAGGGCCTGGGATTTCCCGAGCCGGTTCGGGCTGGTCAGCGCCCGGGCACCTGCCCGCTCCGCCGCCTCTGCCGTCTCGGGATCCCCGTCGGCGACCACCAGGATCTCGAGCGAGCCCGGGTACCCGTTTGCCCGGAGGTCGTCGATCTTGGCGGCGATCACGCCCGCCTCCCGATAGGCCGGCACGACCACCGTGAGGTCGGGTGGGACGGACGGTTCCCCCGTCCCGGGCAGTGCGACAGGGCGGCCGCGGCCGCCCCGGGTGCGCCAGGCCAACCAGGCCGGGTAGAGCACGTGGCCGGCCGTGGCCGCAACCGCCAGGCCTCCCACGACGACACTGATCCCCAGGCTCGGCCGCCTCACTGCCGCACTTCTTCGGTGACCTCCAGGCCACGGAAGTGCGTGGTGCCGGCCGGCGTGAACCCCGCACGCCTGAGCGCGGCGTCGATGGCTTCCGCCTGCGTCGAGTACAAAGACAGGTCGGCCGTGGCGCTGACGAGCCAGATGCGCTGGTACTTGGATGCGGCCAGCTCGACCGCGCTCGACGGCATGGCCACGCTCCCATCGAAGTAGAGCGGATCAACGCCCCAGGCGGTCGCCGGGTAGACCGGATGCGCGGCGCGTTCGGTTGCCAGCCTCTCGGCCAAGTACCACTCGACCGGGATGCGCTCGTAGGAGGCGAAGATGAGCACGCCATCTCCCGGCTGCACCCTGTCGGCAATGAAGGCAACGGCCGACCTGAAGTCCTGAGGACCGCCCTTCGAGTACCACTGCGCAACGCCGACGGCCGACGCGCCGACCACAATGACGAGCAGCGCGGCGGCGGCGACGGCGGCCCCGCGACGGGCGAGTGATGCCACGCGGTCGATCACCAGCGCGACCAACAGGATCGCGGCGGGGAGACTGACCATCAGGTAGCGCACGACAAGGAGCGGCTTGTCGACCAGCGAGAGCATCACCACGGCGGCCACCGGTACGACGAGCCAGCAGAGGGTGAACAACAGTGGCCACTGCCGTCCGAAGACGGCACCGATCTGAGGTCGGCGCCGCGCCAGCACAATCACTCCGACCGCGACGACGACCGCAATGAGCACGACCGCGTCCAGGACGGCGTGCGGGACCGACGAACGAATGTGAGTGAACAGGCGGCCGGCCGAGGAGCCAGAGGCCCAGTTGACTCCAGCGCTGTCGGTGGACTCAATCAGCAAGCCGAGCGGGACCAGCAGCACGACCAGCGCGACGGCCGACGGCACGATGCGTCGCCACGGGATCCGCCCCGGTGGCAAAAAGGCCAACGAGAGCGCCTGACCGACGGGCACCAGCGCAGCCCAGAAATTGCTGTAGGCCGCGAGGGCCGTCACCACGACGTAAGCCGTCCAGCAGAAACGCGGCGGCGAGTCCGCCTGTTGGATGCCACGGACGAAGAAGAAGCATGAGGCGCTCACAAGCAGGAGCGCCAGTGAATAGCCGCGGACGTCCTGGGCGAACTGGACGGTGAGCGGGTTCACGGCGAGGAGCAACCCGCCGAGCAGGGCGACCCGCCGTCCGAACAAGGAGCGCGCCAACACGATCAGCACCCACAGCGCCCCGACGGCGAGGATCACGGACAGGCTGCGCAACGCGACCTCGCTGTGGCCGAACACCACCCATCCCCGCAGGAGCAGGTAGTACAGCGCCATGTTCGCCTCGCGGTGCGTGACGACGTTGGCGAAACGGTGCCATGGCGCCGTGGCCAGGGTGGAGCTGACGGACTCGTCGAGAAACAGGCTGTGGGTACCGAGGAACAGCGACCCGAGAATGGCCCCGAGCACCAGCTCTGCTGCGACGGCCAGACGCCAGTTCTGTGGCGACATCTTCAGGTCGGCCTCGGGAGCTTCTTCCGCCGGTAACCCGGCAATGTCAGCGACAGTGCCCGCCATCATCGTCCGAGAAAGGTGCGGTGCTCCCTACGTGTGTCTGGGAACGCAACGATACCGGAGCCTACTCCCGGACCTGCTTGATAACGGCGCCGGCCGTCCGGGCCAAGATGACGAGATCCCCGCCGACGGACCAGTTCTCGATGTAGTGGTTGTCGAACCACGCCCTGTCCTGAATCGACGTGTCACCGCGCAGGCCATTGACCTGAGCCAGGCCGGTCAGTCCCCCCGGCACCCGGTGCCGATCGGCGTAGCGGGGGACTTCCTGCTCGAACTGCTCCACGAAGAAGGGGCGCTCAGGACGGGGACCGACGAGCGA
Source organism: uncultured Acidimicrobiaceae bacterium (assembly GCA_963741995.1). GTDB lineage: Bacteria > Actinomycetota > Acidimicrobiia > Acidimicrobiales > RAAP-2 > Bog-473. The sequence continues at coordinate 125,724 of CAVUKI010000003.1, read as the reverse complement.
CATGTCGCCCCGGAGCACGTTCCAGAGCTGCGGCAACTCGTCCAGCGACGTCTTGCGCATGATGGCGCCGATGTTCGTGACACGGTCGTCCGAGTCGACACTCCACTGCGTGTCCGACTCGCTGTTCACGCGCATGGAGCGGAACTTCAGGACCTCCACCTCGCTCCCGTTCTTGCCGATCCGGCGCTGACGGAAGTAGATCGGGCCCGGGCTGGTGAGCTTCACACCCAGTGCGAGCATGCCGTAGATCGGGGCGACCACGAGCAACATGAAGGCGGCGATGCCCGAGTCAAAGGCCCGTTTGGCCAGACGGCCCGAGGACCGCACTGTCGAGCGCCGCAGGCGCACGAGCGGGAAGCCCCACATTATGTCGACGTCCCGCGGCGCAGCCTGCAGGCCCAGCTCGAAGAAGCGGGGGATGATGTACATGTCCACTTCGGCGTTCTCGCAGGAGCGGATGACCCGCACGAGGTCGGGGTCGCGGTTCACGCCGAAGGCGATGACCACCCGGTCGATGCGGTGATCCCAGAGCACGCTGTCGAGCTGGTCGATCCCACCGAGCACCGGGCGGGAAAGCGACTCGCCGGCACAGTCGTCGAGGAGGCCGATCGGGTGGAGCCCGTAACTCGGATTCAACTCCAGAGCATCGCAGAAGCGCTCAGCCACCGGCCCGGCACCCACGATGAGCACCCGCTGCCCCAGCGCTCCGCGGGTCCTGGCCCGGCCGATACCGATGTAGGCACAGGCCCGACCGATGAGGAGGAGGCACAGGGTGGAAACGCCCACGAGCACGAACGGGCGGACCTGCTGGCTGAAGCCATCGAAGGCTCCGATCACTGTCAGGGGCACGGCGACCGCCGCAGCCACGGTGCCGACGTCCCTGCTGACACTGAGGGTGATGCGGGAGGTGTACTGACCCCGCAACGCGCACACCCCGAGCACGCCGATGACGAAGACGGCGACAGTCCACTGCAGCACACTCGGTGCGAAGAACGCGACGGCGAGGGCCAAGACCAGGAGGTCAGTCCCCGCCACCACTTCGCCACTGGTGCGAGCCCAGAACCGACGTCGGGCCCGCGCCACCGATTCGGACTCAGACTTTGCCTGCGACCACTGCCAGTGCTGTAGATCTGGGCCGATCGTGACCGACGACATTTCGATGCTCTCTCGCCGAGCGCTTAATCGACTGAGTGGCTTAGGCCGTCCGACGACGGCCGCGAACGAGAACCGCCCCCACGCCGATCGCCACGACACCGATGATCGCCATCTCCTCGATGTCAGCGCCGGTGAAAGCCAGTCCGCTCGATGTGACCGGCGTGGCGGATGTGGTGGACGCCGTTGTCGACGGCCCATCGGCCGGCGTGACTGCCGGTGTCGTGATGCCGGTGGTGGGCGTCGTGCAGCCCGTGTAACAATTGCTCCGCCCCTGCAGCCCCCGCCAGGAGCCCGCCTACGGGCACCGCGACTAGCACGCCCAGAGCGGGACCGCAAGCTGCGGCCAGCAAGCGCTGTGCCTTGGTCCTTTTCATCCTGATCTCCTCCACTGGTTCCGCTCAACGAGCGGGTCGATCCGAGAGCCACTTGCTGCCTCGTCTGCACCCCACTCATCCCACAGTCGGAGGACGCCAAGCCGCCGCAAGCATCATTCCAGTTAGTTCCATCGGCACACAGAGCCAAAGGTCACAATGCCTGGCAACTACGACACAATGCCCAGACAATTCCATTCCGGCACCCTCCTCTTCCAGGGAGAGCGCTGAGAATTCAAATTAGTGACGACCGGCGTGAACCTTTCGTAAACCGCAGCCCGGGTGCCAAGGGATTCCAGGGCTCCCGCAGTACGCTCCCCCCGGTGAAGAACGGCGAGCCCGGGGGACCGAGCTCCGACCTCCCCGACGGTTCCGAGCGCAGCGACGCGCCCGAGCGTCGGCGCTTCTCCAGACGGTGGAAGATCACCGCGGCCGTGATCGCTGTCGCAGCGATCTGGGTGGTGGTGGCCGTCGTCGATGTGGCGGTGGCGGCAGACCACATCCACCACGGCGAGGCGGCCGTGCAGTCAGCCCGGCAGGGCTTGTCCGCCGACGGCATCCTGTCCGGTGCCCCCGTCGGGTCCCTCCGCTCCGCCGAGTCGAACTTCAGCACCGCCCACGGCCTCCTGTCGTCACCCTTGCTCTGGCCGGTCGACGTGCTCCCGGTGGCCGGTCGCCAACTTCGCTCGGTGCAGGACCTGTCCGGAGCCGCCGAGCAGGTCGCACACATCGGGATCGGCACGGTCGGCCGATCCCAGGCACTGCTCCGCCTACCCCATACGGCCGGACCCGACCGGGTGGCGGCACTGCAACAGCTCGCGTCGCTGGCGGCATCCACCCACCGGGACCTTTCGGGGATCAATTTGGGCCCTGACCAGGCACTTATCGGGCCCCTGGCCCACGAGCGGAACGCGTTTCTGAGCGACCTCACCCAGGTACAGACCACCCTGGCGCGCACGTCGGAAGCAGCGTCGTCCGCCGCGGCCATCCTGCACGGACCTGGGACGTACCTGCTCCTGGCCGGCAACAACGCCGAAATGAGGTCGGGTTCGGGCGCTTTCCTCGAGGCCGGGATCGTCACGACGGGCAACGGAGAGCTCCACCTCTCGGACATGGTCCCCACCTCTTCACTCACCCTTCCCCCCAGTGCCGTCGAGGTGAGCGGCGATCTGGCCGCAAGGTGGGGCTGGCTCCTCCCGGGTGTCGACTGGCGAAACCTCGGGCTCACGCCCCAATTCGACGTCAACGGGCCCCTGGCGGCCAGCATGTGGAAGGCCGACACGGGTCAGAGCGTCGACGGAGTTCTCGCCATCGACGTCCAGGGGCTCCAGGAGCTGCTGGAGGTGACCGGCCCCGTGACCACCGCCACGGGCCAGGTCGTCAGCGCCTCCTCCGTCGACCAGCTTCTGCTCCATGACCAGTACGTCGGCGAGACCTACAGTTCCGACTCGACCGGACGCGTCGACGAGCTGTCGACGCTGGCCGCCGCCACATTGCACGCGCTGGAGGACCGGCCCTTCAAGTTGCACACCATGGCGGACGCGCTCTCGGCGGCCGCCGAGGGGCGGCACGTGCTCCTCTGGTCCGCCGATCCCCGGACGGAAGCCGCCTGGGTCGGCGCCGGCGTCTCCGGCCAGCTTCAGCCGTCGTCCGTCATGGCCGCCATCATCAACCGGGGCGGGAACAAGCTGGACCAGTACCTCTCGGAGACCGCCGCCCTCCGGCTGACGCCACAGGGCGAAAAGACGCGCGGCAGCCTGACCATGACCTTCACCAACCGGACGCCGCCGGGACAGTCCCCGTTCATTGCCGGTCCCTTCCCGGGGCTCGGCACCGTCTACGGGGAATACGTCGGGATCGCCACCGTGAACCTCCCCGGCGACGCGAGCGACATCTCCTCGCCGTCGGCGCGCTCTGTCGTCGCTAGCGGCCCCGAGGGTCCGACCATCCTGGAAGGGGCCACCATCGACATCCTGGACGGAGCGACGCAGCACATCACTTTCAACTTCGTGCTGCCCGAGGCCCACGGCTCCATGACCGAGGTGCCCAGCGCACGGATCGGACCCGCAATCTGGCACGTGGTGGACACCTCCGGCAGCACGACCTTCGAGGACGACAAGCCGCACACCATCTCCTGGTAGTGCCCTCGACGGCCTGCCCCGCCCCGGCCGCCCTCTGGCCCTCACCCCAGATCTGCTGAGAACGCAGCCAGACTGTTGGGGAACGAACCCCCGGTGATGAGGGAATTGACTCCCCCGCTGTTGTCGTCAAAGTAGGACTCGTAGGTGACGTTGTTGGAGCTGTTCTGCATCCACGCCGCCATCTGGTTTATGTAATACGGGTCGTCACCGAGCCCGTGGCCGTCGGACCGGAGGGCAACGCCCCACTCAGGGACGGCCAGCGGCTTGCCGTTCGACGAGGCGAACTGCTGCGCCGCCGTGAGGGTGGGCAGCGTGGTTGAGGACCAGGCGTTGGTCGGTGTCAGGGACACCGCCCAGGACTGGTCATAGGCATCGAGGCCGATCACGTCCACATAGGCGTTGCCGGGATAGGCCGCGGCGACCGAGTAGCCCGACTGCGTGAAGGCCCCGGCATCGGGGTTCCACACGAAACGGAACTGCTCGCCGGGCACGGACCGCATCGCCGTGACGATCTGCTGGAAGTACGAGGCGAAGCTGGCTTCGGCGCCGGGCGTCGTGGCGGCCCAGGGCATCCACGAGCCGTCGAACTCCCAACCGAGGCGCAGGTAGGCATTGGACTGGCCGCCGGCCACGAGGGTCTGCGCCAGAGTCACACAGTAGGAGTTGAAGGCTCCCGTCGCACCCTGGGCCAGGGTACCGACGGCATTTCCGCTCGAGTCGGTCGGGAGGATCGGCACTCCCAGCGAGAGCGTATAGCCGCTCCCGCGGTACGGCGTCAGCAGCCAGTTCAGGCTCCCACCGCTGCCGTCCATGTCAGCCCAGCCGCCGTTGCCGGGCAGGTAGTCGCTCGCCACGGTGGGCGAGGACCTGGTCTGCTGAGCGAAGGCCGCCATGCCCGGCGGCGTGGGCGTGGAGTCGTATGCCCCCTGCTGCAGACCGCCCGCCGACTGTGCGTTCGGGTGCAACCCCGGCCCGAAGAGGGTCGACGATCCATTCGCGGTCACGACGGTGTAGCCCGGAGCAGCCGGGTCGACGATCATGCCGTAGGCGTACACGCCCCTGCCCGCTGTCGAGCCGTAGAAATTGGCGTCGCCGAAGGTGAAGACGCCGCCGTCGAAGCCGACGAGCCAGTACCCGTGGCCGTCGCTTGTCGGGGCCATGCCGACGATCGGCAAGTTCAGGCGGATGGCCCCCGTCGACCCGTAGAACGCGGCGTCGCCGTAGCTGAAGATGCCGCCGTCGGAGGCCACGAGCCAGTAACCGTTGCCGTCAGTTGTCGCCGCCATGCCGACGACGGGCTTGTTGAGGACGATCGACCCCGTGGAGCCGTAGAAGGTGGCGTCGCCGTAGCTGAAGACGCCGCCGTCGGAGGCCACGAGCCAGTAGCCCTTGCCGTCGGGCGTCGCCGCCATGCCGACGATGGGTTTGTTGAGGTCCATGGCGCCGGTCGAGCCGTAGAAGGTGGCGTCGCCGTAGCTGAAGACGCCGCCGTCGGACGCCACGAGCCAGTAACCGTTGCCGTCGGACGTCGCGGTCATGCCGACGATGGGCCGGGTCAGCTGCAGGTTCGACAGCGCGGGAGAGCCCAGAGCCGGAGCGGAACCATGGGGCGTCACCGCACCCGCCGGCGTGACGGTCCAATAGCCACCGTTCGGGGCGGCGGCCATCATGATGCCCCCGCTGTAGTCGTTCGAGTGATTCGCGCTCGACGCGCCCGCAGCACCCGTACCGGACGAGAACGCTGTGGCCACGCCGCACAAAAGAACAGGAACGACCACCAAGAGTCCGATCGCTCGTCCGAACACGAGTGCTAAGGATCGATTCCGCCTGGCTTCTCGCATCGTCTTTCCCCTCGACCCGCAGACGACGGGTCGCGAAGGCGACGAGCAGTGCGCTCGTGGCTGATTCGGCGGCCCGGCGAACTCACGCGAGTCCCGTAGCTTTGCGTCCCACCCTCACGGGAGGTTTGCCTTTTCGTTCGAACAAGCGACGACCAATTGGTCGGGCCCGAAACAATGGCCCTTGAGAAAGTTGCGCCAATGGCGTGATGCGAAGTTGTGCGTTTTTTGTTCGTTCAGGCCCTTGCGGGCACGAACGGTCCGCGTCAGACCGTGGGGGTGTCTCCCGCCTCGACGGACCCGAGCGGCACATGCCAGGTCAGTCGCGTCCCACCCTCGCGGGAGGTCCCGAGCTCGACGTTGCCACCCAGGCGCTCGGCCCGCTGCCGGAGGTTCTTGAGACCGAGGCCTGCCGCATTGCCGTCGCCCATGCCGTCGCCGTCGTCGGCCACCACCAGGCGTAGCTCCTCGCCGGCCGCAACGGTGATCACTACCTGTGAGGCGTGCGCGTGCTTCCCCACGTTGGTCAGCGCCTCGCGGAGCACGGCCAGCACCTCCTCGACCAGCGAATCGCCGACCACGGTGTCCACGGGGCCGCTGAAGGAGACCTGGGGGAGAAGGCCCAGCACAGGACGCAGCTCGTGCACGAGGTCGAGGACCTTCGGGTGCAGGCCCTCCTTGTTGATGGTGAGTTCAATGTCGAAAATCGCCTTGCGCAGCTGGCGGATGGTCTCGTCGAGCTTCTCGATCGCCTCCCCGATCCGCATGACCGCTTCCGGACGCTCGACCAGGCGGGCGGTCCCCTGCAGCGACAGCCCGATGGCGAACAGGCGCTGAATCACCGAGTCGTGCAGGTCGCGGGCGATCCGGTCCCGGTCTTCGGTGAGGGCGCGGTCGCGTACGAGTCCGTGCAGCCGTGCGTTCTCGATGGCAATGCCCGCCGCCATGGCCAGCGCGTGGACCAGCTCCTCGTCGTCCTCGGAGAATTCCGGGGCCGTCTTCTTGTTGGTCAGATACAAGATCCCGTACACCTCGCCGTGCACCCGGACAGGGACACCGAGGAACGAAGTCATGTCGGGATGGTGGCGGGGAAATCCGAAGCTCTCCGGGCTCTGGGCCAGGTTGGCCAGGCGAAGGGGTTTGTCGTCCCCGATCAGGGTGCCGAGCACACCCCGGCCCGTAGGGCGGGCGCCGATGGCCCGCTCCTCCTCGTGGCCCAGCCCGACGGTGAGGAACTGGTCCAGAGCCCGCCCGTCCTCGGTGAGGACGCCGAGCGCCCCGTACTGCGCGTCGACGAGGGCGCTGGCCTCCTCGATGATCCGGCGGAGCACGACCGGCAGATTCAGCTCGGCATCGAGAATGAGGATCGCCTGCACTAATCGGCGGAGTTTGGCGGGATCATCGATCCGATCGAAGGGCTGCACGGGACGTCAGGATAGAGGGGGACCTCTCGCCCGCGCGGCGGACCCGGGTGCAAGTGGGTTGCGCGCCGTCGTCCGGGGGCCGAACCTCGGCGTGAGCGTGGCAATATTGGGAAAATGACGATTCGTGTCTTCCTCCTCGACGATCACGAGCTGGTGCGGACCGGCCTGCGCACGCTGCTCGAAGCCGAAGACGACATGGACGTCGTCGGCGAGGCGGGAACGGCTGAGGAGGGTCTGCGGTCCATCCGCGGGCTCGTCCCCGATGTGGCGATCCTCGACGTCCGGCTCCCGGATGGCAACGGCATCGAAGTCTGCCGGGAGGTCCAGTCCCTCACGCCGCAGGTCCGCTGCCTGATGCTGACGTCGTACTCCGACGACGACGCCTTGTTCTCCTCGATCATGGCCGGCGCTTCGGGCTATGTGCTCAAGGAGGTGGGCGGGGGCGACCTGCTCGGAGACATCCGACGGGTGAGTCAGGGCATGTCCCTGCTCGATCCGGTCCTGACGCAGGAGCTGTTCGATCGGCTGCGAAAGGACCAGGAGGCCGAATCGCGCCTCACCGTCCTGACCCCGCAGGAGCGCAAGGTGCTGGAGCTCATCGCGCTGGGCCAGTCGAACAGGCAGATCGCTGAGCAGCTGTACCTGGCCGAGGCCACGGTCAAGAACTACGTCTCGAGCCTGCTGTCGAAGCTCGGCATGCGCCGCCGTACTGAGGCCGCCGTCTACGCCGCCGTCCTGGCCGAGCGCAAGGCCTTCAATCCCCGGTCCTGAGCGGCCGACACCGCCGTTCCCCCGTTAGGCGACCTTTACCTGGCGATGGTCGTCGAGGGTCCGAAAGTCCACCCCGACCTCGCGTAGGCGTTGCTCCAGCCTTTCCCGCTCGACCAAGGGATTCCCGAACCTTTCGGGCTCCGTCTCAATGCCCATGGCGGTGCAGAGGCGTAGCAGCATGCGGTCGTGGTCGAGTTCGAGCGCCAGATCCTCCGTCATGATGTGTTCGCCCTCAGCCCCCTGCTCGTTCAAACGGCGGCGGGTTTGCAGGAGGATCACCACCAGTTCATCCCGTGAGACGGGCAAGGGCACCGGGTCCACGTCGCCACAGACTTCGGCGAGTAACTCGCTGTACATAGACATCTCACATAATTTTGCCGGAATTGGGTTCCACCAATAGGGCCGATACTCCTGTTTCGTATAGAGCCGATACTCCCTAGTCCAGCGGTTCCTGCCCCGACCCGCACTCCGGCCCAGGCACGGCGGGGCCGGCCGCCAGGCACGGCCGGCGGTGTCAGCCGGGCCGGCGGGTCCCAGCGGGGCTCAGCGCCGGCTGACCCGGGTGGAGCGGTCCGCCCGGGCCAGCACGTCCTCCGCTGACTCGGAATCCTCGGCGACGGCGACCCCCAGCGAGGCTTGGAGGCGGATGTCCTGGCCTCCCACGGTCACGGGTTCGTCCAGCGTGCGCTGGAGCCTGCGGATCAGGGGCCCCACGACGTTCTCGTCGGTCACGGCCAGGACCACAACGAGCTCGCTCCCGCCGACCCGGCCGATCGTGTCCTCCGCCCGCAGCACCGAGGTAAGGCGGCGAGCGATCTCCCCCAGCACGGTATTCCCGGTCGAGTAGCCGAGGTCCAGGTTGATTTCACCCAGGTTGTCGAGGCCAAGGTGGCAGACGACGACCTCCCCCCCGTGGCGCCGCCGTCGGACCAAGGCCTGGGTCAGGCGGTCGAGCAACAGCAGCTGGTTGGCCAGGCCCGTATGCGGATCGGCCATGGAGAGCTGCCAGAGCTGGTCGTACTTGCCGCGTGGTCGCCCGTCGGTCACCGGCGTATCGGCTCCGGTCGAGGTGAACTCCTGCAACATGGACTCGACGCTCTTGGCCCCACCGCCGGTCGGGTCCCCGGCGGCGGTCCGGTCCCTGATCTCCGGCGGGCCCGCGGGCGTTTCGGCCCGCTCGCCTGGGCCGACCTGGCCAAGTTTCTTCTTGGCTCTCTTCACGCTGGCCACCTCCGATACAGAGCTCTCACTCTTATCGGTACGTTGCGGGCCGAAACAGAGCCGTAAGTCATCAGGTGGGTTCCAGTCTAGCCAAGACATCCTCGGGGAGCGCGTGTTCCAGGGTCTCGCTCCGGCCGCCTGGACCCACTCTGACCAGGGCAAAGTGGTCGAACTCGGCTCCGAACGACCGCCGTCTGCGCTAACCTTGAGCAGTTGCCACGCGAGCCGCTCAGGCCATCGCCGAGGCCGCGTCCGCTTGCTGAGCCACCCGGTTTCAGTGCCACCGAGAAATGACGAGTCGGAACCATCGAGCCATCCCTTTCAGCCGCGAAGACCAGCGCACCAGACCCCGGGTCCGCTGTGGCCACCCTCGGGTGAGCGCGCCGCCGACCATCGTCGTCGACACCGAGGGTCTCGAGGCCCTAGTGGCCGAGGTGGCCCTGCAGGACTCCTACGGCTTCGACACCGAGTTCCACACCGAGCGCACCTACGTGCCCGATCTGGCACTGATCCAGATCGCCTGGGCCGGCAAGACGGCTCTCGTCGACCCCCTCGCGGTCGATCCCGCACCCCTGGCGAGGGTCTTCGGCGGGCCGGGGGTCGCCGTGGCCCACGCCGCGTCCCAGGACCTCGATGTGCTCATGGCGGCGTGCGGGGCCGTCCCCGCCACTGTCTTCGACACCCAGATCGTCGCCGGGTTCCTCGGCCTCTCCACGCCATCGCTCTCCCGCCTGGTGGAGCAGATGTTGGGCGTCTCGCTCCCCAAGGCGGATCGGCTCTCGGACTGGCTCGTGCGCCCGATTTCGGAGCGCCAGGTGTCCTACGCCCTCAACGACGTCGCCCACTTGCTCCAGCTGCGGGGCGTCCTCACCGAGCGGCTGCGGGCGCTCGGGCGGCTGGAGTGGGCCCTCAGCGAATGCGAACAGGTGCTCGGCGACCGCGCGCCTGGCCGCGTCCCCGAAGAGGCGTGGTGGAAGCTCGGCGACATACGGGGCATGTCGCGCCGCTCGACGCGCCGTGGCGCAGGAGGTGGCCGCGTGGCGCGAGCGGACGGCCGCCGAAACCAACCGGCCCCGCCGCATGGTGCTGTCGGACCTGGGGCTCCTCGCACTGTCGCAGCGGCCGCCGCGTAATAGCGATGAGCTGCGCGCCACCCGCGGCGTCGACGGGCGCCACCTGGCGCAGGGCCGGGCCGCCGAGATCATGCAGGCGATCGAGCGCGGCCTCGAGCTCTCCCCGGACCAGATCCGGATGCCGTCGGAGGGCCGGGACGCACCCGCTCCCCCGGCCGCCGTGGCCGTCTGTTCGGGTCTGGTCCGCCAGATCGCCGACGACCTCGATTTCGACCAGGGCCTCCTCGCCACGCGAGCCGATATCGCCCAACTGCTCTGCGGCGAGCCGAGCCGGCTCGATACGGGTTGGCGCCGGACCATTGCCGGGGACCCGCTGCGCCGGTTGATCCGCGGCGAGGTGGCCGCCGCCTTCGACGGGCACGGTCATCTGGTCATGGAAGAGCGCTCCGGGAGGCCGTTCCCGCCGCCTAGTTGACGAGCTTCTCCCGGCCCTCCCAATAGGGCTGGCGGAGCTTGTACTTCTGCAGCTTGCCCGTCGCCGTCCGGTCCAGTGCGGCGCGCACCTCGACACTGGTGGGTGCCTTGAAGTGGGCCAGTCGCTCACGGCAGTGGGCGATGAGCTCCGCCTCCGTGGCCGTGGACCCATGACGGACGACCACCAGCGCTTTGATCGTCTCGCCCCACTTTTCGTGAGGCACACCGATCACGGCGACCTCGGCCACCGCCTCGTGCTGGTAGAGGCAGTCCTCGACCTCAATGGACGACACGTTCTCGCCGCCGGTGATGATGACGTCCTTCTTGCGGTCCGAGATCACCACGTGCGCGCCGTCGAAGTAGCCACCGTCGCCCGTGTGGAACCACCCGCCCTGCAGCGCCGCGTCCGTCTCGAGCGGCTGCTGCCAGTACCCGGCAAAGACATGATTGGAGCGCGCCAGCACCTCGCCCTCCTCGTCGACCGCGACCTGGACGCCCAGCGCGGGTGCCCCCGCCCGACTCAACCGGCGCGAGCGTTCCGCGGTGTCCAGATCGTCCCACTCCGCCGGAGCCCGGTTGATGGTGAGCAGCGGCGCGGTCTCGGTCAGGCCGTAGATCTGTATGAACTCCCACCCGAGCTCGGATTCCACCCGCTCGATCGTCTTGGACGGCGGCGGCGCACCGGCCACCACCATGCGCACCGTGCCGCGCCCGGGCACTGTCCGGCCCTCGGCCACCCGGGTCTCCGCCGCGCTCAAGATGGCGGCGACCACTGCTGGCGCACCGCACAGCAGCGTCACGCCATGCCGCTCGATGCGCGACAGGATCTCTTCGCCGTCGACTTTGCGCAGCACGACGTGCATGCCACCCATCCCGGTCACGGCGTAGGGCATGCCCCATCCGTTGCAATGGAACATTGGCAGCGTGTGCAACAGCACGTCCCGGTCGCTGACGCCGGTGTGCCAGCCGAAGGTGGCGGCGTTCAGCCAGCAGTTGCGCTGCGTCAGCTGCACCCCCTTGGGCCGCGCCGTCGTACCCGAGGTGTAGTTGACCGAGCAGGCCGCGTCCTCGTCGGCCTCCCAGGCCGGCGGTGCCGCGCCTTCCGGGGCCGGAGCGAACAGGGCGGCGTCGTCGCTGCCGTCGAGGCAGAAGCGGTGGGCCACCTTGATGGAGCTCACCTCCTCGCTCAGATCCGGGTCGTACAGGAGGACTGACGCCCCGGAATGCTGCACGACGTAGGCGATCTCGTCGGCGGTCAGCCGGAAATTGATCGGCACCAGCGTGCGGCCGTAGCCGCTGACGCCGAAGTAGGCCGTCAGGAACCGCCCGGAATTCGGGCTGACGATCGCGACCCGCTCACCGTGCTCGACCCCGAGGTCATCGAGCGCAAGGGCCATGCCCCGGGCCCGTGCCTCGAGCTCGCGGTAGGTGAGCGTCCCGTAGGAGCCCGGCACCGAGGGCTCGTCCACCACCGCCGTCCGGTCCCCGTAGACCAACGCCGCCCGGTTGAGGAAGTCGGCCACCGTCAGTGCGACCCGCATGCCACCCCCGATCTCTGTTGCCGTGTTGCACTCGGCGCAGCGACCCTATCGGACCACCCGACGCGCGCCCCTAAAAGTGCCCGAGGACGGGGTGGGGCACGTAGGGCTTCTCCAGTGCGGCGATCTCGTCCTCGGACAAGCGCAGACCTTCGGCCGCCAGCGCGTCCTTCAGGTGCTTCTTCTTGGTGGCGCCCACAATCGGCGCCGACACGCCCTCCTTCGCGAGCACCCAGGCCAAAGCGACCTGCGCCGGGGGGACGTCGCGCGCGCCGGCCACCTCGACCACGGCGTCGACGACATCGAAATCGGTGGGCTGGTCGTAGAGGTAGTCGGTGAACACGTCCGTACTCGAGCGGGTTGTGAGCCGGCCACCGTCACGGGTCCGGTTCCCCGCCAGCACCCCGCGCGCCAGGGGGCTCCAAGGGATGCACCCCACGCCCTGGTCGAGGCAGAGCGGGATCATCTCGCGTTCCTCCTCGCGATAAACGAGGTTGTAGTGGTTCTGCATGGAGATGAACTTCGTCCAGCCGTGCAACTCCGCCGTATGCTGCGCCTTGGCGAACTGCCAGGAGAACATGCTGCTGGCCCCGATGTAGCGAGCCTTGCCGGACCGCACGACATCGTGCAGCGCCTCCATCGTCTCCTCAATGGGTGTCCGAGGATCCCAGCGGTGGATCTGATAGAGGTCCACGTAGTCCATCTTGAGGCGCTTGAGCGACCCATCAATGCCCGAGAGGATGTGCTTGCGGCCGAGGCCTCCGCCATTCTCGCCCGGGCTTACCGGCATGAACACCTTGGTGGCGATGACGACTTCATCCCGACTCAGGAACTTGGGCACCAGCCTGCCGGTCGCCACCTCGCTCGCACCGCCGGAATACGCATCTGCGGTGTCGAAGAAGGTCACTCCCCCCTCGACGGCAGCCTGCACGATCGGCGATGCGGCGTCCTCGTCAATGACCCAGGGTCGGTCACTGTCGTTGCCGAAGCCCATCATGCCCAGACAGACCCTCGAGACCCTCATTCCGGACGTTCCAAGATTCGTGTAGTTCATGGCTGACCTCGCTTGTGCCGAGACGCGACATTGCCGGCGTCCGCATGCTTACCAGCCTGCGCACTGGGTTCGTGCGCCTCGTGCCGCCTGACTTGGGCGGCGCGACAGCCAAGTGCTCAGGGGCAGTCCTTCATGAATGGAGGCCAATGGTGCGTGCACCCGCCATCTCCGAAGCCGTGGCCGGCCTCGCCGTGGCCGCTCCCTCCGTCGCCTCCGCTGCCTCCACTGCCGGTGTTGCCGGTGTTCCCCGTGCCGCCGGTGTTGCCGGTGTTGCCGGTGTTGCCGGTGTTGCCGGTGTTGCCGCTCGAGCCCGTGCCCGTGCCGCTGGCGCCGCTACTCCCCGAACCACTGCTCCCCCCGACGCCAACCGGGGCGGCGCCGCCGGAGGCTGACGAAACCGGGATGGTCGTGGTCGTGGGATTCGGTGTCGTGGGTGTTGTGGGTGTCGTGGTCGGTGTCGTGGTCGTCGTCGTGGTCGTGGAGGTCGACGAGGCGGTTCCGTCCGCCGCGGGGACGGAGGAACCCGTCCCGACCACGGTCAGGGCGGCGGCGGGCGCGGAGCCTGCGCTCTGTGCTGAGGGACTACCGGCGACGACGGCGGTCGCCGCAGAGGACGGCGCGTTCCCGACTGAAGTCTGGCCCGTGCCGCTGGACTGCGTGTCCGTTCCGACGGTCCCCGTGCTCACAGAACCAGACGGGACACCGGCGCTCGGACCGGGAACGGTGGTCGGGGTGGTCCCGGAGTAGGGGGCGACCGGACCGTGGGCGGAGAGCACCTGCTGGCCTATCGGGCCCGCGCCCATACTCACACCCGCCATGATCGACAGTGCAGCTGCGACGACAGCCCCTGAAGCGATGAGACGGTTGCGAACGAAGTACAACTTCGATGCGGCGATCGGCTCCGCCACGACAGCACGCCGGGGCGCCTCGGGAAGCGGGTGTCCGAAGGTGCGAGAAGTGAAGACCTCTTCCAAGGTCGCGTGATCGTTCGTATCAACCCACTCGGGCTTCGACCCCCTCATGATCCTCCACAACAATCGTCTGTCAGGGCCGGGCTCATGCCTCTCGGAGTCGCGCCTCCGAGGTTCAGACGCCCCCTCAAGTTCAACCATATAACGGAGGGCCCGAACTGAATACCGGGAAACTGGAATGTGATCGGGAATTGGTTTGAACCGTCGTGTGTGCTTTGGAAATCAAGTCTTCCTGCCCGCGCTGCGCACCAATCACGCGGCGATCTCGCGCGGTTGTCACCGCGTTGTGGACTTGCAATGTGCACGATCGCGTCGCGTCGCGGTGACCGCGCGTGGCAGTCGCGACCTCAGCAATCCGCGTGCAACCGAACGGCAATTTGCCGTTGTCCCAAGGTTGACGCGCTCGATCGCGGTGTTCGATCGCGCCGACGACTTTGCTGGCCGCGCCCCTAGCCGGTGCCGCGGTGGGGACGGCGCTCTCGAGTTGGCCCGCGAGCCCTGTGACCGGAGCCCCGACGGCCCTCTCCGTGCTTCCGACACCCGCTGCGATTGGCGCGACCGGGTTGCTGCCCCCTGAACCGGGCAGCGAACTCGTCGCCCCGCCGCTCGGTGACCCGTCTGAGGACGCCGTCGGTGAAGGGAACGGCGCGCCCGTCGTGGTGGCAGCGCCAATGAGGCGGACGTGGCCAACTGATCCGTTGCCCGAACCACGCGTCCCGTCCGACGGCGTGCCCAATAACTGGGCGCCGGAACCCACCGTGCCGGTCAGCGATCCTGGGGATGTCGGGCCCGTCGAAGCCGCGCCGGAGGTGTGGCACCCACTGCGTGGCCGCGCCGTCCCGTGCTTTCTTTGCGCGGAGATCTGCGGAGAAAGAAACCGGCGAGAGCGGTTGCGCCTGCCGAACATCTTCCGGACGACGCCGTCGCCACGACTTGCCGGAAGGGCGGCGCCTCCCGGGCCGCCCCCGACAGTCCCGGACGCCCGGCTCATTTCCTGCGTTCGAAAGACCTCTTCCAGGCCCTCGACATGACCCGCATCGTCATGCTTGACCATGGACCCCTCCCTCTATCCCTTGCGTCCCCCCTCCAGGGGCGCCGCGGGTTGGTATCGCATCTTTCAGAGTGCGGGCCTCGTTCTGATTCCAGCTACCCCCGAGAACGGCGGAAGTAGCGGCTCAGCGTCTCTTCTTGTTGCTGGTACGACGAGCCGATACCCGAGCCGTACAGCGAGGTGGGCTCCTCGAGCATCCGCTCGAAGGTGAGCTTGCACACCGCCTGGCCGTTCTCGACCATGAAGGGCACATCGTGCGCGCGCACCTCGAGCGCGGCGCGCGATCCCCGGAATCCTCCGGTCGGGTCGAACCCGAAACCCGGGTCGAAGAATCCCGCGTAGTGCGTGCGCAGCTCGCCGCTGGTCGGGTCATAGGCCGTCATTTCGGCCGCCAGGTTCGGCGGAATGCTGACCGCCTCGTTCGACATCAAGAGGTAGAAGCGCTTCGGGGACAGGACGAGGCGGTCGCCATCCTCCCGGAAGACGGGGTCCCAGAACGGCATCGGGTCGGCCTCGCCGCCCGACGTGAGGTCGAGCAGTGGCGCGCTGTCGCGGGTGCTGTATCCAACCTGTCCCCGCTCGTCGCCCCGCAGATCGAGGCCGAGGAAGAGCCCGTTGGAAAGGGCGAGGTCCTGAACCGGCACCGGCACGCCCGACTTGTACAGGATCGGCTCCTCAAGGTGCGTCTGGCGCACTTCGTCGTCGCTGAGCCACGGACGCCCGATGGAGAGGCGGAGCTGGTTGAGTGTCAGGTCCTCACGGACGCGGACGGCAAAGGAGAGCGGAACGACCTCCAGGTAGAGGGGGCCGGCATAGCCGGGCGCGACCTCGTCGAAGCGGTCGCTGTTGTCCGTGATGACCCGGGTGAAGACATCGATGCGCCCGGTCGAGCTCTTGGGGTTGGCCTTGCCCCGCAACCCGGCCGGCAGATCGAGCCGCTCCTTGAGCTCAACGAGGTAGGGACACCGCGGCTTCGAGCATGGCGCCGTCGCCGCGGAGGTCGATTTCGTCGAGGATGTAGTCCTTCAGCTTCCGCTCGACCGAGTCGGTCCCCGGGAGAAAGCTGCAGCGGATGCGCAGGGCCCGCTCACCGAGGCGCAGATCGAGGCTGGCCGGTTGCACGTTGGCGTCGGGGATGTTGAAACGCCCGGCCTCGATGTAGCCGGCACGGATGGCCCGCTCGAGGAGTTGGCCCGGGAGCACCCCTTCGGACGTTGGTTTGAGGTTCAGGACCACGGCACTCGAACCGGGATGTCTTGTCTTGCGCCGGGCACACACAGAGCAAAGCACGTGGCGTGCCGGCGCGAAAGACCCGGGAGGGTTCCGTCGGGCACAGCCTGTGGATGACTTGGGGAGTATTCGGTGGACACAGGGGTTCGCAGGAAGAAACCGGTGATCCACAAGGGGATGTTCCAAGCGCCCGTTCCGGCCGTAGGTGTTCCGACGACGGGGGATCGTCGGTTCGGTCCGCATCACCTCCGATATCTCGGCTTTCGTGCTAGAGAAAGGGCGGAGCAAGGGTCGCCTCGAGGAGCCCCACGCGGCGGAGAGGGGAATGTGGTCCGGTGCCATCAGCACATGCGCACGCCCACGGTGAGGAGGGGGATGACGCCGCGGAGCTCTCCCTGCGGGACCGGCCGATCAACCTGGTCGATATCGCCCGGGTCCTCGGGGAGTCAGCCAACGTCGGGCGCCTGGGCGATGCCCGGATCCGGGCCTGGAGGGACGATCTCGCCCTGATCCGGGAGTCGCTGGGCTACGCCCGGGCCATCCTCGCCGCAGACGTGGCGATCCTCTCGCAGTCGGGATCGCCCGAGACGACTGAACCGAGGCCCGTCGTCGACACGCTGCCGGGCGTGCTTGCGGCGAGTCCCCCGGAGGATCACTGGGCGGAGGCGAGTGACGAGGCCGACGACCTGGAGTTCGATGAGGGTCTGTTCATCCGAACAGATCACCTGCTGGCCGCCCACCTGGAGATGGCCCGGGTCGACCTGTCGTCACCGGCGGCCGCTGCTCGCGTCCTGGAGCTGGTCGAAGAGCAGCTCGCCCTTCTGACCGAGCGACAGGCAGCTGTCGAAGCCCGGCTCCAGCAGTTGAGGGCGGTCATCATCCGTCGGTACCGCGAACGGGCGGCTCCCGCCCACGACCAGCCCGCCTGAGACGGCCTCGGAGGTCGTTGCGGCCGAGCGGTAAGCTGACGGGTCGTCAGATTTCGGCGCCCGGCTGCCGCCGTGCGTGCCCGCTCGCGGAGGTCCCATGCTCGACTACGTCATCCGATCCGGCATGGTCATCGATGGGACCGGGGAACCCGGCCGCCTCGCCGATGTGGGAATCCGCGACGGCCGCATCGTCGCCATCGGGCAGATCGACGAAGTTGGCGCGACGGAGTTCGATGCCGGCGGGCTGACCGTCATGCCCGGCGTGGTCGACCCGCACACGCACTACGACGCGCAGCTCTTCTGGGACCCGCTGGCCTCCCCCTCCAACGTGCACGGCGTGACCACCGTCATCGGGGGCAACTGCGGCTTCACGCTCGCACCCATCAACCCGGAGGATGCCGACTACATCCGTCAGATGATGGCAAAGGTCGAGGGGATGCCCCTCGCCGCCCTGGAGAACGGCGTGCCGTGGAACTGGTCGACCTTCGGGGAGTACCTCGACGCCCTGGACGGCCGGCTCGGCGTCAATGCCGGGTTCCTGGTGGGGCACTGCGCCCTACGGCGCAAGGTCATGGGCGCCGACCGCGGCGAAGAGGTGGCGACCGACGACGAGATCGCCACCATGCGCGCCCTTCTGGCCGAGTCCCTGGCGGCGGGAGGTTTGGGATTCTCTTCTTCCCAGTCCCGCACCCACTCCGACGGCGACGGTCGTCCCATCAGCTCCCGGTACGCCGATCGCCGGGAGATGCTCTCCTTCTGCGAGGAAGTGGCCGCTCACGAGGGCACGACGCTCGAGTACATCACGAACGGATGCCTGGACTCCTTCACCCCCGAAGAGGTCGACCTGATGACCACCATGAGCGTGACCGCCCAACGGCCGCTCAACTGGAACGTCCTGACAGTCGACGCTCGTTCCGCCGATCGCATTGAGCACCAGCTGTCCGCCTCATCGGCTGCCGCCGCCGCGGGCGGGAAGATCGTCGCCCTGACTATGCCAACGCTCGTCCCCATGAACATGAGCTTCCGCACGCACTGCGCGCTCTTCCTCATTCCGGGGTGGGGCGACATCATGGGGCTCCCCGACGCCGAGAGGATGGAAAAGCTGGGCGACCCGGCCGTGCGCACCCTGCTGGACGAGCGGGCGCACAGCAAAGAGGCGGGGGTGTTCCGCGGGCTGGCCCGCTGGGGCACCTACGTGATCGGCGACACCTACTCGCCGGCCAACGACGGGTGCGCATTCCGCAAGGTGGCCGATATCGCGGCCGAGCGAGGGACCGCTCCCTTCGACACCCTTCTCGACATCGTCCTGGCGGACGACCTGCGTACTGTGCTGTGGCCCAACACCGACGACGGGGAAGAGGCCACGTGGGAGATGCGGGCTGAGATCTGGAGCGACCCGCGTGCAATGGTCGGAGGCTCCGACGCCGGAGCCCACCTCGATCGCATGTGCGGCTCGAGCTATCCGACCGCCTTCCTCGGCGACTGCCTGCGCGGCCGCAAACTGATCCCGGTGGAGAGGGCAGTGCACATGTTGACGGAACAGCCAGCCCAGCTCTTCGGCCTGCGCGACCGCGGCCTGATTCGCGAGGGCTACGTCGCCGACCTGTTCGTTTTCGACCCCGAGACGGTCGCGTCCGAGCCCGCCCGTCTCGTGCACGACCTGCCCGGCGACACTCCTCGGCTCTACGCCGGTTCGCACGGGGTCGTGCGCGTGCTGGTGAACGGGATCGAGACCATCCGTGACGGCGCTCCCACCGGCGCACTGCCGGGCACGCTCCTGCGGTCCGGCCGCGACACCGCCTCCGTAATTCCAGCCCCGGCCTGAGCCCCGGGCCGCCGCGTCCCCGTCTAGCCTGCCTGCGGTGACGCCTGACCCGAACGAACCGGTGTTGGCCCTCGAGGAGCCGCCCGCAGCCGGGCCTCCGGGTGTCGAGAATCCACCCGAAGCGCCCCCTGACAAGCCCCATCCGACCCGCTGGATCAAGGAGGCGGCCGTTGTCGTCGTCGTCGCCATCCTCGTGGCGGTCCTCCTGCGGGCCTTCGTCGTCCAGACCTTCTTCATCCCGTCCGGGTCGATGGAGCCGACGTTGCAGATCGGCGACCGGATTCTCGTCAACAAGCTGAGCTACCACCTTCACGGCGTTGACCGGGGTGACATCGTGGTCTTCTCTCGACCCCCGACCGAAAACTGCGGTGGGCCCGAGGTCAACGACCTCGTCAAGCGCGTGATCGGTCTCCCCGGTGATGTCGTCTCACTCCGGAACGGGTACGTCTACATCGACGGGAAACGACTCGACGAAAGCTGGCTCCCCGCCTCCGAACAGGGCATCACCGTCGCGGGACCGGCCGGCAACACCTCGAATCTGGCCCGACCTTACCGGGTTCCGGCCGATAACTACTTCGTGATGGGCGACAACCGGACCGACTCGTGTGACAGCCGGTACTGGGGACCGATCAACCGGTCACTGATCGTCGGCAAGGTCGAGCTGCGCGTCTGGCCGCTCTCATCGCTCCACATCTTCTGAGCCGCCGCGCCCGGGCTCAGCCCTCGACTTCGGTCTCCGCGTTTACCCGGGCGACGGCGGCCACGCTCTGGCCGTCGTCGAGGTTCATGACCCGGACTCCCGTGGCGTCCCGGCCCTGGGAGGCGATCTCGCGGGCTTGCGTCCGGATGACCACCCCACCCGAGGAGACCAACAGGATCTCCTCGTCGAGCGCGACCATGAACGCGGCGACCACACTGCCGCGTGTGCCGGTCAACCTGATGCCCCGGACCCCCTGCCCCCCACGCGCCTGGCGGTTGAACCGCTCGAGCTTGGTGCGCTTGCCGTAGCCGGCATCGGTCACGATGAGGATGTCGGTATCGTCTGCCGCCACATCCAAGGACACGACGGCATCCCCGGCGCGGAGGCGGATACCACGCACTCCGGCGGCATCCCGGCCCATGGCGCGGACATCAGCCTCGTTGAAGCGGATCGTCATGCCGTTGCGCGTCACCTCGAAGAGATCGTCGTCGCCTGACGTGGCCACCACCCGGACCAACTCGTCACCCTCGCGCAGGTTGATGGCGATGAACCCTTCGCGGCGAGACTTGTCGTACTCGCTCAGGGCCGTCTTCTTGACCTGGCCGAGCGAGGTCGCGAACACCAGGAACTGATCGGCAGCGAATTCCCGCGTCGCAATGATGGCCGCGATCGATTCGTTCGGTGCGAGAGGGACCAGGTTGATGGCCGCGGTCCCGCGGGCCGTCCTGTCCTTCATCGGGATCTCGTGCCCGCGCAGGCGGTAGACCTTCCCCTGGTTCGAAAAGAGCAACAGAAAAGCGTGGGCGGAGGTGTGGACCACCTGGCTCACCAGGTCCTCCTCCTTCAGCCGGGCGCCCTGGACGCCCCGTCCACCCCTCCCTTGGGTCCGGAAGGCGGCGGCGGCCACGGACTTGATGTAGCCGGCCCGAGTCATCGTGACGACGATCTCCTCGTCGGAGATCAAGTCCTCCACACCCATCTCGCCCGGGTCGTGAGTGATCACACTTCGGCGTGGGTTGTCGTACTTGTCGCGGATCGCGGTCATCTCCGTCTCGATGACGCCGCGCAGCTTGCTGTCGTCCGAGAGGATGGACTCGAGTTCGGCGATGGTGGCGCGTAGCTCTTCCATCTCCGCTTCGAGCTCGGAGCGGCCGAGCCTGGTCAAACGGCCCAGCGTCATGTCGAGAATGTGCGTGGCCTGCACCTCGGTGAACGAGAACGGCTCCGCCATGAGCGATGTACGGGCCTCGGGTCGGTCAGCCGATGCCCGGATGGTCGCGATAACGGCATCGAGCATGTCGATGGCGCGCAGGAGTCCTTCGACGATGTGGGCGCGGTTCCGTGCCTTCTCCAGGCGGTACTGCGAACGGCGTTGGATGACCTCAATCTGGTGATCGATGTAGTGCGACAGTGCCTGGGCCAGGTTGAGCGTCCGGGGCACGCCGTCCACCAGCGCCAACATGTTCACGCCGAAGCTGGTCTGCAGTGGCGTTTGCTTGTACAAGTTGTTCAAGACGACGTTGGCGTTGGCGTCCCGCTTCAGCTCGATGATCAACCGAGGCTGCTGGTTGGCCGAGGCGTTGCGCATGCCGCTGATGCCGTCGAGGTCGCCGGCCCGCACCAACTCGGTGATCTTCTGCTCAATCACCTCGATGGAGGTCTGGTACGGGAGCTCGGAGACGACGATGCGGTCCCCGGCGCGTCCCTCTTCGATCTCGGCGACGGCGCGCATCTTGATGGAACCGCGGCCGGTCCGGTAGGCGTCGAGGATGCCCTGCCGGCCGAGGATCTGCGCCCCCGTGGGGAAGTCGGGCCCTTTGACGAATTCCATGAGCTCGTCCGGGGTGGCCTCGGGATTGCGCAGCACGTGCAGGGCGGCGTTGATCACCTCCCCCATGTTGTGCGGTGGGACGTTGGTGGCCATCCCCACGGCGATGCCCTGCGACCCGTTGACGAGAAGGTTGGGGAAGCGACCCGGCAACACCACCGGCTCTTGAGCCGAGCCGTCGTAGTTGGCCACCATGTCGACGGTCTCCTCGTCGATGTCGGCCATGAGCTCGAGCGCCAGCGGCGCGAGACGGCATTCGGTGTAGCGCATGGCAGCCGCCCCGTCGTCCGGGCCTCGGCCACCGAAGCTGCCGTGCCCGTCGATCAGCGGGTAGCGGAGAGAGAACTCCTGCACCATGCGGGCCAGCGCCTCGTAGATCGCCGAGTCGCCGTGAGGGTGGTACGTGCCCATGACCTCGCCGACGACCTTGGCGCACTTGTTGTGCGGGCGGTCCGGACGCTGCCCGTTGTCGAACATGGAGTAGAGGATCCGGCGGTGCACCGGCTTGAGGCCGTCGCGCACGTCGGGAAGCGCGCGGGCGACGATGACCGACATGGAGTACTCCAGGAAAGAGCGCTCCATCTCCTCTTGTATCTCAATCGGTTCGATCGAACCGCTGACCGGCTCTTCGGGCCCGGGTGGGGTCTGGCCGTCCCCGGTCGAGCCCGCTCCCCCGCGGCCTGAGCCGCGTGTTGACTGTGGCATGTGTTCCCTACTTCCCGTCCGGCCGCTCAGATGTCGAGGAAACGAACGTCTTTGGCATTGGTCTGAATGAAGTGGCGCCGCAGCTCCACATCGTCACCCATCAGAATTGAGCAGACCTCGTCCGCAGTCGCGGCCTGCTCGACGTTGATCTGCAGCAACGACCGCTTGCCCGGGTCCATGGTGGTGTCGCGCAGTTCGGCGTAGTCCATCTCGCCGAGGCCCTTCAGCCGGTTGAAGTCATGCTTGTGATCCGGGTGCTCGGCCATGAAGGCGAGGCGGGCCGCGTCGTCCTTGAGGTAGATCTTCTCTTTCCCGACCAGCGTCGAATACAGCGGCGGCTGGGCCACGTAGACGAAGCCGCCGTCCACGAGCGGCGTCATGTAACGGAAGAAGAAGGTCAAGAGGAGCGTGCGGATATGGCTGCCGTCGACGTCGGCATCGGCCAACAGGATTACCTTGTGGTAGCGGATCTTCTCGACGTCGAATTCCTCCGCCAGCCCCGCGCCGATGGCCGAAATCAGCGCCTGGATCTCCGCGTTCTTCAACATCTTGTCGATCCGGGCGCGCTCGACGTTGAGGATCTTGCCCCGGATGGGCAGGATGGCCTGCGTGTGCGGATTACGCGCATCCTTCGCCGATCCCCCGGCGGAGTTGCCCTCCACAATGAAGAGCTCCGACTCGCGCGGGTCGCGTGACGAACAGTCCGCCAGCTTGCCCGGCAAACCGGCCCCGTCGAGCGCCGACTTCCGTCGTGTGAGATCGCGCGCGCCTTGGGCGGCGAGGCGGGCCCGCGCCGCCTGCATCGACTTCTGGACGATCTGACTCGCCTCGCGCGGGTTCTCCTCGAGCCATTCGGTCAGCTTCTGATTGGTCGTCCGTTCCGTCAACGACCGGATGGACGTGTTCCCGAGCTTGGACTTGGTCTGCCCCTCGAACTGCGGGTCGCGGAGGCGGACCGAGACGATCGCGGTCAGGCCCTCCCGGATGTCCTCGCCCTTGAGGTTCTCCTCTTTCTCCTTGAGGATGTTCCGGGCCCGGGCGTAGCGGTTGATCACGTTGGTCAACGACTTGGAGAATCCCTCGACGTGCATCCCGCCCTCAATGGTGGAGATGCCGTTGGCAAAGGAGTGGATCGACTCGTGGTAGCCCGCGTTCCACTGCAGCGCGATCTCGACCTCCTGGCCCTCCTCCGCCTGCTCGAACGATGCGACCTTGCGGAAGAGCGACTCCTTGGAGGCGTTGAGGTGCTTGACGAAATCGACGATGCCGCCCTTGTACATGTAGGTCGTCTTCATCACCGGGTCGGTCCGCTCGTCCACGAAACGGATCTCGAGGCCCTTGTTCAAGAACGCCATGATCTGCATGCGCTCGATGATCGTCTGCGCCCGGAACTCCGTCTCCTCGAAGACCGAAGCGTCGGGCCAGAAGGTCACGGTCGTCCCCGTCCGGGGCTCGCCGGTGGTCCGGTCCTTCGGGGCGGGACCCACCGCCCTGATCTTCTGCTTGACCTTGCCGCCCTTCTCGAACTCGGCCTCCCAGTGCTGGCCGTCGCGATCCACCTCCAGCACGAGCCGGCTGGAGAGGGCGTTGACGACGGAGATGCCCACGCCGTGGAGGCCGCCCGAGACCTGGTAGCCCTTGCCGCCGAACTTTCCTCCGGCGTGCAGGGTGGTCAGGACGATCTCGGCCGTCGACTGCTTGGGGTACTTCGGGTGCGGGCCGACCGGGATCCCGGCCCCGTCGTCGCTGACCCGAACGCCACCGTCGGCCAGCGTCGTAACGTCGATCCGGGTGGCCCGCCCGGCCATCGCTTCGTCGACGGAGTTGTCCACGACCTCCCAAACCAGGTGGTGCAGCCCGGTCGGTCCGGTGGAACCGATGTACATACCGGGACGCTTACGTACCGCTTCGAGCCCTTCAAGGATGGTGATGTCGTTCTCGGTGTACGACGCACCGGCCTCACCAGGTCTCTCATCCACCTTCACTGCCACAGGCGCGCCCTTTCAGAACATAGGTCTTCGCGGTGCGTATCGAATCCCCGAAACCGTGACATCCGGCCTTTCGATGCGAACAAACCATTCTACCCGACAACGGCTCCAATTCGGCACCTCTGAACGGTCTGCGGTGTGACCACTGATGTGTCATTCAGGGGTGTTCGACGACCACCTCCAGGCGGTCGATGGACGTCTCCCCCAAGTTCCGCAGCCGGGCCAGGATCTGACCCGATTCCATGCGGGCGCGGGTCGCCCACGCGGGGTGTTCCACGGCCACGACGAGCACGCGCCCGTCAACGCGCTGGGGTCGCAGGTGCCCACCGAGCTCGGTGCCGACGAGCTCGTCCCAACGGGTGAACACCGCCTCCATGACCGCCGGGGTCGGCGCGGAGCCGAGCCGTCCCAGAAGGCGGGGCATGGAGTCGCCCACTGGCCGCGGACCGTTGTCACGGCGCCGGCGCGTCACGGGACATCCAGGCTCTGCACAGGAAGCATCCGGGCCACCTCGATCCCCTCGGGCAGCGGCGCCGCCGTGGTGAGGATCGATTGCCCTCCGGGAAGCTCGGCCACCAGGGCCCGGCTGCGGGCCGGGTCGAGCTCGGAGAATACGTCATCGAGCAGCAGGGTCGGGATCAGCGACGTCCGGGTGCGGATGAGCTGATGGACGCCCAGGCGGAGGGCCAGTGCCAGGCAGCGTTGCTCGCCTTGTGACGCGTGGGTCCGGGCTTCCCTCCCGTCGATTTCCAGCAGTAGGTCGTCCCGGTGCGGGCCCACCGTGTTCACGCCCCGGCGCAGGTCGTCCCGACGGGAGGCCGTCAGGGCGTCGAGCAGCTCACCGTCCCAGCTCCGCACATAACGCTGCACCGTGAGGACCTGGTCCCCGACACCGGCGAGATGGCTGTAGGCCGAGGCCACCAGCGGACCGAGCTCCGCCACCAGGCCTTCGCGGGCCGCCGCGAGCACCTTGCCGGCGTCGGCGAGGCGTTGGTCCCAGACGTCGAGGGTCGCCGTCACTTCCTCTCCGGCGCGGCCGCCGGCCTGGCGGAGCAGGGCAGCGCGCTGGCGGAGGATGCGCTCGGTCTCGTCCGCCGCTCGCGCTCCTTCGGCGTCGAGCACCGCCAGCGCGTCATCGAGTACGTCGCGGCGCCCTTTCGGGCCGCCGCCGACGATGACGAGGTCATCGGGCGAGAAAACTGTGCAGGGAGCCGCAGCGCCGAAGTCCCTCCGGCCGCTGACGGATTTGCGATTCACCCTGGTGCGGCTCCGCCCGGCCGGCAGAATCTGTGCCTCTACCAGGGTTGGGCTGTCAGGCCCGTCGAGTTCTGCTCGCACGATTGCACTTTCTGCACCGGTGCGCACCATGGCCTCAGGGGGTGCGCCTCGAAACGAACGCCGGGTCCCGAGATAGGCCAGGGCTTCGAGCACGCTGGTTTTTCCGGTGCCGTTCGATCCAGTGATGACGGTGGTGCCCTCGGCCTCCAGGTCGACGTGCACCGCGCGGAAGATGCGGAAGTCGGCCAGCTCCAGATGCCGGACGCTCACCGCGACCGCGGGCCGCTCAGGAGACCCGGACTGGCATCAGGAGATAGCGGAACTCCTGATCTTCGGCGCCCCGCACGGTCGCGGCGCGCGAGGCATCTGCCGTCTCGACGATCACCTCGTCGCCGGCCACGGCCTCGACACCGTCAATGAGGTACGACGGGTTGAACGCAATGACCAGATCCTCACCGGTGTAGTCCCCGTCCACCGCCTCCGAAGCATCACCGACGTCCTGGCTCTGGACGCTGAGGTCCACCCCACCCTGGCGCATGGAGAGGCGCACGGGCGTCGTGTTGTCGCGCACCAACAGCTGGACCCGTCGTAAGGCGGAGAGGAAGCTCTCCTTCCCCAGATGGAGACGGTTCGGGTAGTGATCCGGGATCAGTTGTTTGTAATCCGGATACCGCCCCTCCAGCAGCCGCGTGCTGATTTGGACGTTCCCCTGCCAAAACGTGATCTCGTTGCTGTTGGCGGCCACGCCCACGCGGTTGGTCTCCGACCCGCTCGAGAGGGTTCCGGTCGGCAGCCGCTGGAGCTCCGACAAGGCGCGGGCCGGCACGAGAAGGTCTTCCTCACCGGGAATCGTCTCCGAATCGGGCAGGTCTCGCATGGCCATGCGGTACGAGTCGGTGGCCACCATGCGAATAGACCCGTCGACCCGGGACACCAGGACTCCCGTCAACAGTGGCCGGCCGTCATCGTGCGATGCGGCGCGCACGACCTGACGAACGGCTTCGCCCAGCGCCGTCTCCGACAGTTGCGTGGTCGGCTCGTCCGTCTTGCCCACCGGCGGGAACTCCACCACGGGATACGTGTGGAGTTTGAAGGTCGAGCGCGCCGCACTGATGGTGATGTGGTCCCCCTGGTCGGCGAACGTCACCGCTCCCGGCTCGAGCCGGCGCACGATGTCCGTCGAGAGCCGCGCCGGAATGACACAACTTCCGTCGTCGATCCCGATGACCTCTCCGGTCACCTGAATCGTGAGGTCGAGGTCGGTTCCCGTCACCGTCAAGGAATTGGCATCACACGTGAGCAGCAGGCCCAGCAGCACGGGGGAGGACCCACCTCGGCCTCCCACGGCGCGGCTTGCGGTGGCCAGCATGTCGACGAGCGCATCGCGTTCGGATCTGAACTTCACCGACGCCAGTCCTTTCGGGAGTTTTCCCAATCCTTCATCGCGTGAGGAGAGGTATATGGGTTCAATAGAGGTAGTAAGGGGTGTGGATTGTGGATGACATGGTCCCATCCCTGCTGGGGGTCGTTGTTCGTGTCCCCATGGCGCTGTGGGCCGGGCGCGGGTCTGATGCTACGCGCGTAGCTCGCCGCCACAGCTTGGGGACAGGCGAGCGGCCGATCCCCAGGCCTGCCGGTGGTGGTCCACAGCCTTTTCCCTCGACAAACCACTACTCGGTGGGCGGCGGATGGGTGGGCGGAAGAGTCAGGCCGAGCCGGCACGGATCTTCTGGATCAGCTCGGTGACCTGCTCGTAAATCTGCCGACGTTCCTGCATTTGCCCGGCGATCTTGTCCACCGCGTGGATGACGGTCGTATGGTCGCGCTTGCCGAAGACCCGCCCGATGGCCGGATAGCTGTAGTCCGTGAGTTCCCTGGTCAGGTACATGGCGACCTGGCGGGCCGTCACGAGCGGTCGAGTCCGGCTGGGGCCACAGATGGCGTCGACGGAGAAGCCGTAGCTCGCCGAGGTGGCGTCGAGGATGATCTGCGGCGTGATGCGCCGGGGCTCGCCTGCCAGGACGAGGTCGGAGAGGACCTTTTCCGCCTGGGCGAGGGAGATGGGCTCGTTGTTGAGATTGGCGAAGGCACAGATGCGGGTCAGCGCCCCTTCGAGCTCCCGGATGTTGTCCTTGACGTGGGACGCGATGAAGCCGAGCACGTCATCGGGTACTTCCTGGTGCTCGCTCAGGGATTTGGAGCGGAGGATGGCCAGGCGGGTCTCGAGGTCGGGCGGGTCGATCTCGGTGATGAGGCCGGAGAGGAAGCGGCTCCGCAGGCGGTCCTCGAGGGTCTCGATGGACTTGGGCGGTCGGTCCGAGGTCAGGACAATCTGCTTGGAAGCGCCCTTGAGGTCGTTGTAGGTGTGGAAGAACTCCTCCTGGAGGCCCTCTTTCCGCTCCATGAACTGGACATCGTCGATGAGCAGGACGTCGCAGTCCCTGTAGCGGCGCTTGAAGGTCAGCGTCGTCGAGGTCCGGAGCGAATCGACGAAGTCGTTCATGAAGGTCTCGGTGGTGACGTAGAGGACCTTGCGGCGGGGGTAGTTCTCGGTGACGTAGTTCCCAATGGCGTGGAGCAGGTGGGTCTTGCCCAGACCGGAGTCCCCGTAGATGAACAACGGGTTGTAGGAGCGGCCGGGCGTCTCCGCCACAGCCTGGGCGGCGGCGTGGGCCAAGCGGTTGGATGATGCGGCGACGAAGGTCTCGAACGTGAATTTGGTGTCGAGCTGAACTGCGGGCGATTCCCGGCCGGCCCGGGCCGCCGGCTCGGGCCGGGGTTCGGGTGGCAGGCCGAAGACCTGCTCCGTCGTCGGTTCCAGCAGGGCCACAGGCGGTTCGGGCTCCTGGACCTCCAGACGGCCCCGGACCGGCGAGCCCACCTCGTTGGCCAGAGTGTCCTCAATCATGGGCAGGTAACGCGACTCCACCCGCTCCCGGATGAGCCCGTTGGGAACGGACAACACGAATTCGCCGTCGGTGTAGGCCACCGGCTCGATGCCCGAGAGCCACAGCTGCCACGTACTCTCGGACACCTGGTCGCGCAGAGACCCGGTGCATCGTGTCCAAAGATCTCCTGCCTGGGTCACCGCGGTTCCGAACGCCCCTTCTCCCCCCTCGGCGTCCAGCCAACATGTTCGGATCGATCCTCGGTACGGGTAATTCGACGAACGTACACCGTGCCGGGCGATGCGACTAGAGGCCATCGGCAAATCGCGCCTAACATGGCAGGACTCGCCGCCGGCGGCCGGAATCGACTCGAAGGCCGAGGCATGGAACCTGTGAGGAACCGGCTCCGGATTGCCGTACGGCCGTTGCGAAAGGCTGAATTGACGTGAAGCGCACTTATCAACCGAATACCCGCAAACGGGCTCGCACCCACGGGTTCCGCAAGCGCATGTCGACGCGCGCGGGGCGGGCCATCTTGAAGTCGCGGCGGCTCAAGGGGCGCCACCGTCTCACCGTCTGAGGGCCTCCAGTGCCTGCACGGACAGTCGGACGCATCACCAGCCGCGCGGCGTTCGCCGAGCTGCAACGCTCACGGGCTCGTGGGGCCAGTGGCCCGGTGCGGGTGACGTTCGTACCGGCCGAGGCCGGCGATTCCGGTGTGTTTCCCCAGGTGGCGTACGCAATTGGGCGTCACTGTGGCGGGGCGGTCGTGCGGAACTCGCTCAGGCGACGGGCACGCGAGGTCGTCCGTTCGACGATGCCGACCCTGCCCCGGGGGGCCTACCTGGTGCGGCTCGAGCCTGGCGCCGCCACAGTGGATCCCCCCGTGTTCCGCAACGACGTGGCGACGGCGCTCTTGAAGGCGGGCCGGGTACCGGCGTGAGCAGCCCAGAAACCAGGTACAGCCTTCCTGTGCGGGTGGCGGTCGCCCTCGTCACCGCCTACCAGGGTGCGGCCTCCGGCCGCATCTCCCCCTGTCGCTTCTACCCGAGCTGCTCCACGTATGCGGTGGAGTCCTTCACGGTCCACGGCTTCTGGCGCGGCCTCGGCCTCAGCGCCCGCCGCCTGCTGCGCTGCCGTCCCTTCGGGCCCCACGGTGTGGACCTGGTCCCCGTGCGAGTCCACGCCGATGAACGGAGCCGCCCGTGCTGATCCACCCCGTCTTGGCGGAGAATTCGCTGTTCAAGCTGGTCGGAGAGATCTTCCACCCTCTCTTCGAGCTCTTCGGCCTCATCCTGTCGGGTCTCTACGCCGTCTGGCCCAACTACGGCTTCGCCATCACCGGGCTGACGATCATCATCATGCTGGCGCTGACGCCCGTCACCGTGAAGAGCACCAAGTCGATGCTGGCCATGCAGCGACTGCAGCCCGAAATGAAGAAGCTCCAGGCCAAGTACAAGGGCCCGGAGAACCGGGAAATGCTCAACCAGGAGATGATGAAGCTCTACAAGGAGAACGGGACGAGCCCGTTCGGGGCCTGTCTCCCCAGCCTCCTGCAGATGCCTTTCCTCATCGTGCTGTACTCGCTGATCCGCGGATTGTCGTATGTGGTCCCGAAGGGTTCGTCATATACGAACGCCATGGGGCAGACAATCAAGTGCACAGCAAAGGCCGGATGTGCATCGCCGCGCTACATTCCAACTCACTCGCAAATGCACGATGCATTGGTGGCCAGTAATGGCCAAATGCATTGGTGGTTCGGAATGGATTTGTCGTCCCTTCCTCTCTCGCATCATGCCTTCCCGGGAAGCGCCAGCCAGGCGGTGCTGGTTCTCCCTTACCTGGTGCTCATTGGTGCTGCGATGTTCCTGCAGTTCTACCAAATGAAGCAAATGAATAGTCGCAATCCTCAGGCTGCTGCGGCGAATCCACAGATGCAAACAATGCAGAAGTTTTTCCCTATTATCTTCGGCGTCATTTACCTGAGAGTGCCTGCCGGAGCAACCATTTACATGGTTGTCTCATCGGCGATGCGCATCGGGACGCAGGAACTCATGTTCCGTACGGGCATGGTCACGCCGGTGGCGGCCGAGCGCGAAATCGGCTCGACCAAAGAGAAGGAGAAGGAGAAGGAGAAGGAGAAACCACCCCCTCCGAAAGCGGTCAAGAAGACGTCGACGGCCACGGACGGGACAGCAGCGGCCAAGGCAACATTGCCGCCGGCGAAGGGCGTGGCCAAGACCAACGGGGCAAAGACGAATGGCCGGGCGCCCACAAACGGGAGGAAACCGGCCGCGGGGAAGCGAGCGACGAACGGCAAGGCGTCGGCCGACGAGGATGTCGAGGCCGCTCCGGAACCCAAGTCCCATCCGCGGTCGCGCTCGAAGCGAACAAGAAAGGCTCGATAGCGCGTGGAGTGGGTTGAGGTGGCGGGCAAGACCGTCGAAGAAGCGACCGAACAGGCACTGGACCAGCTGGGCGTCGCCGTCGGGGACGCCGAGGTGATCGTGGTGGACGAGCCCAAGACGGGCTTGTTCGGACGCGTCAGGGTCGAGGCCAGAGTGCGGGTGCGGGTGCGTCCCGTCGGGGCTCGGCCTCGGCGGGAAAGGTCTCGGCGTAGCGGCGGCAGCAATGGCGGCCGTTCCGGCCAGAGTGGTCGAGGGGGCCAAGGGAGCCGCCAGGGTGGCCAGCGGTCGTCGACGGGTGGTGCTGGCCGTAACCGGACCGACGGTGGCGACGCAAGCGGTTCAGGAGCTGCCGAGAGCAATGGGGCAGGCACGACGACGGCCGGAACTGGGAGCGGCACCAGTCGCTCGGCCCGGCGCCGGCGTAATCGCAGCAAGGCGACGACCACCGGCGTTGCGTCGGTGGAAGGCTCGAGTAACGGCTCGGGCCGGCCGTCGGCCGAGAAGGCTCCGCAACGGAGCACCGAAGCAAAGGAGACAGTGGACATGGCCGAAGGTATGACGCTCGAAGAGCAGGGTGAGGTCGGGCGGACATTCGTGGCCGATCTCTTGAGTGAATTCGGCATGGAGGGCACGGTCGAGACCCGCCTCCTCGATGAGGACACGGTCGAGATCGCCGCCCTCGGTGAGGACCTTGGGATTCTCGTGGGCCCCCGAGGGTCCACCCTGGCCGCCCTGCAGGACCTGACCCGGGCCGTCGTCCAGCGCCAGTGCCCGTCACGCACAGACCGGATCCTGGTGGATGTGGCCGGATACCGGGAGCGGCGCTCGGCGGCGCTGAAGCGGTTCAGTGTCCAGATCGCCGAAGAGGTCCTGGCCTCAGGTCAGGAAAAGGCTCTGGAGCCCATGAGCCCGGCCGACCGCAAGGCCGTGCACGACGCCATCAACGAGATGCCCGGAGTCGAGACTCGCTCTGAGGGCGAAGACCCCAGTCGTCACATCGTCATCGCGCCCACAGGCTGATCCGGCGCCGGTGCCCGGCGCCGACGAAGGGGGTCACTCCCCCACCTTGCTCCACGAGCTCCTGACTGAAGCGCGCTCCTTGGGGTTCTTGGGGCCGGGCCCGCTGGATCCGCAACTTCGGCACGCCCAGGGGTTTGCCGTCATCGCACGCCGCTTGTCCCCGGACGGACCGGCTCGTCTGGCGGACCTCGGTTCGGGAGGAGGGCTCCCAAGCCTCGTGGTGGCCACAGCGTGGCCGGAGGTCACGATGGCGCTGCTTGAGGCCAACGGCCGGCGTGCTGCCTTTCTGCGCCGGGCTGTTGAGCGTCTGGGTCTCGACAGCCGGGTCTCGGTGCTGGAGGAGCGAGCCGAGGTCTGCGGGCGTGAGCCGGGCTTGAGGGCGGGCTTCGAGGGGGTTCTGGCCCGTTCGTTCGGGCGTCCAGCGGTGGTGGCCGAATGCGCCGCTCCGCTTCTGAAATTGGGGGGATGGCTCCTTGTTTCGGAGCCCCCCCGCTCAGAGACTGAGGGCGATGAAGACAGCCGGTGGCCGGCCGGACCGCTCGTTCAGGTTGGCCTGCAGCCGACCGAGACGATGCACGAGGGATTCGAGTACCGCACGCTGCGCCAGGTCGAAATGTGCCCTGATCGCTTTCCCCGGCGCAATGGGGTCCCAGCCAAAAAGCCTCTCTTCTGAGAGAGGATCTCAGCCGCTTGCCCTGAGGCACGCGGGCTCGGACCGGTCGTGAGTCCAAGACGGCGGCAAAGCCGCCCTCTCACCGCGAACGGGCGGGACGTGCTCCAGGACGACCGGTGTTGCGCCCCTCCTCTCGGAACCGGGCCTGAAGCCGGGCGAAGGTTGATCCGGGGGCCGATCCCCCACTCGGACAGGACGCGGGTCCGGGCCCTTCCCGAGCCGTACAGGGGTCCTCCCGGGAGCCAAAGACCCGGGATCCGCCGTTGCCGGGCCTCCTAGTGTCGCTCGGGAGGGTGAGTCGTCGTGACGACGGAATCGTGACGGGGAGATGTTCCACGTGGAACGACAGGGTGAAATCAACTCGGTACCTTGAGCGGTGGTTTCACGTGGAACAATCTCAACTCTTGACCTCGAGACGCCGGCAGGCCAGGATAGGCGGCGTGCGGCGGAGTTTTGGAAGACCAACCTGATGCGCATCAGACGCAGGGACAAAGACCCTGCCGAGACAGGTGGATCAGGAGAGCCGACGGTTGCTCCCTACGACTACGACCAGGAGCGATCGAACGTGGCAGACCCGGTCATGAACCTGATCGCCCAGCCGGGTTCGCCTGATCCGGCGACGACGGAACCCGCTGCGGGCGGCTCGGCCGAATCGGCAACCTCTCCCCCGGCGGATCCCGCAAGCGACGCAACCCCTGTGGCGCCTGGATCCATCCACGTAACCCAGGACGAGCCGCCGCTCTCCGCAGAGACTCCCCCAACCCCCCCATTGGCCGAAACCTCGGCAATCACTGCCGAGTCAGCGGCATCGAGCGCCGACGCCGGTCCCGCCTCCGTGGCGGCTCCCATTCCGACGGCACCCACTCCGACGGCGCCCACCCCCCGTGCAGTACACGCCGTGCCGGAGGCCGCGGAACCGGAGGTGGCCGAGCCGGAGATCGCCAAGAGGCCCGCGGCCGCCCCCAAGCACGCCATGCGGACGCCCTCCATCGGAAGCGACGCCACGGAGCTCCTGAACGGATCCAAGCCCGTCACCCGGGAGCTGCCGCGGATCATCGCCATCGCCAACCAGAAGGGAGGGGTGGGCAAGACCACCACCACCGTGAACCTCGGCGCGGCACTGGCCGAGCTCAACTACCGGGTGCTCGTGATCGACCTCGACCCCCAAGGGAACGCCACGACGGGACTGGGCGTGGAGGCCCGGAACTTCGAGCTCTCCATGTACGACGTCATCATGCGGGACCAACCGCTGGAGGACTGTATTGAGCCGACCAGCGTCAAGAACCTCTTCGTCGCCCCAGCCACCATCGACCTGGCCGGCGTCGAGATCGAGTTGGTCCCGGCGTTCAGCCGAGAACTGAAGCTGAAGCGGGCCATCGACACCGTGGTCGACGACTTCGACTTCGTCCTGATCGACTGCCCGCCCTCGCTCGGCCTGATCACGGTCAACGGACTGGCGGCCGCCGACGAGGTGATGGTCCCCATTCAGTGCGAGTACTACGCCCTGGAAGGTCTGAGCCAGCTTCTCCGAAACGTGAACCTGGTCTCGACCAACCTCAACCAGACCCTGGAGGTCAGCACAATTGTGTTGACGATGTTCGACGCCCGGACCCGCCTCTCGGTGGATGTGGCCAACGAGGTGCGGGAGCACTTCTCCGGGCGGGTCTGCCGCGCGGTGATCCCGCGCACGGTCCGCCTTTCCGAAGCGCCTTCCTTCGGGCAGCCCATCACGGTGTTCGATCCTGCCTCGCGGGGTGCCGTGGCCTACCGCGAGCTGGCCAAGGAGGTGAGCAATGGCGCGCCGCAGCGGTCTCGGTAAGGGTCTCAGTGCGCTGATCCCGAGTGAGGCGACGGGGGAGTCCGACTCCCTCCTCCGGGTGGTGCCGATCTCGCACATCCGGCCGAACGCCTTCCAGCCCCGGAGCCACTTCGACGAGGAGTCGATGGGGTCACTGGCGGCATCCATCCGGGAAGTCGGTCTGCTCCAGCCCGTGCTCGTACGTCAGCTCGAAGACGAAGAGGACAGCTACGAGCTGATCGCGGGGGAGCGGCGCTGGCGGGCGGCGCGCCGAGCCGGCCTGCAGACCATCCCCGTGCTCGTCCAGGTGGCCGACGATGTGGCCAGCCTGGAGCAGGCGCTGGTCGAGAACCTGCACCGGGTCGACCTCAATGCTCTGGAGGAGGCGGCTGCCTACCAGCAGCTCATCGACGAGTTCGGCCTGACCCATGAGCAGGTGGCGACCCGGATGGGTAAGGGCCGGGCCACCGTGACCAACACGCTTCGTCTGCTGCAGCTACCGGCGGGCGCCCAACGCGCCCTGGCCGAGCGGACCATCTCGGCCGGCCACGCCCGAGCGCTGCTCGGGACACCCGACCGGGCATTGCAGGAGAAGATGGTCGACCAGATCGTCGAGCAGGGGTTGACGGTTCGGGCGGTGGAGGAGCTGGTCCGCCAGGGCGGAGCCGAGCTCAGGGTCGTCCCCGACGCGCCGGAAGCCGTCGAAGAACCAGTGCCGACCAAGGGTGCCACCTCAGGTACCACCGAATCGAGCGGGCGCCGGCCGACCGTGCGCCGGCTGCCCGAACCCGGCGTACTCGAGCTCGAGGATCTCCTGTCGACCTACCTCAACACCCGGGTCAAGGTCGATATCCAGAATCGGCGGGGCCGGTTGGTCGTCGAATTCGCGACCCTCGAAGACCTCGAGCGGATCTACCGGGCCATGGTCGGTGACGGAGGCGTCGCGTAGTTCACGCAACTGTCAAGGGTCGGTACAGCTTCATCCACAACCTGTGCATGACGTTGTGGATTGTCACTTCGTTCACCTGCCGGAAGCATTGATCGCATAACGGTCGCCGAGGCCGTGACGACGCCAGATCGGCCTGCGAGCGCGGATTTCGGGTGCACCGATTACTGGTAATCAATCCCAGGAGGCGTCGGCCCAGCGTCCCAGCGCAGCAGCCAGGGCGGCAGCGAGAGCGGACGTACCCTCAACCACGCGGCTAGCGGGTCCCACCTCGATGAGTACTGCAGGCATGCGCGTCTCGCGCAGGAGGGGGACCGACATCCCGTGCACGCCGGCGTCAGTGACGCCCAGCGCCTCGGGGACGGCAGCCTGGACCAGCTCGGCCAGCCGGCGCCCGCCCAGGGACTCGTCGTGACGCCCGGACCAGAAGGCGGTGCGGCAACCTGAGGTCGAGGGATTGAGGCGGAGCCCGACGAAGACGTCGACCGCCAGCTCGTTGGCCTCTTTGGCCTGCACGGCATCGTCGGGGTGGTGCAGCTCGGTCACTCTGATGCCACCCCAGCTCATCCGGCGCCGGAATGCACCGGTGACGCTGCCCAAGCCACCGCTCTCGCCGACCGCGATATGGCGACCCCGCAGGGTGGGCGGGGCGTCACGGAGGGTGGCTCGCGCCCGCACGGCGGAGACGAGGGCAGGTTCGTGGTGACGGCTCTCCAGGCGCACCAGTTCCTTGAGGGTGGCCCCGCCCACGATGCCGTCGACCGGGAGGCCGGCATTGCGTTGGAACTCGTCGAGGGCACGCACGGTGGCGTCCCCAAAGATCCCGTCGACGCGGCCTGTGTCGAAGCCCAGCGTGCACAGGCGCTGCTGGAGTTCCGCCACGTCGTCACCCCGCAGCATCGGGGTCCGGCGGTAGAGGAAGCGGTCACCCATGCGGAAACCCGCTTCGACCAGGGTGTTCCAGGTCTGAGGGCCGCACACGCCGTCGACGCGAAGGCCCCGGAGGCGCTGGAATGCCTCGAGCGCGGCCCGGGTGGCTGGGCCGAAGATGCCGTCAGCGTCGACGGGCGCTCCGGGCAGGATGGCGGTCAGGCGGTGCTGCACGTCGGAGACCGCGTCACCACGGTCCCCGACGGCGAGAGGCAGGCCTACAGGTAGGCCGAGATCTCCTCGAGCAGCTGGCCCTTGGGCTTGGCCCCGATCAGGCGTACCTGGGGCTCCCCGTCCTTGAAGAGGATCAGCGTCGGAATGCTCATCACGTCGAAGCGCCTGGTCACGTCCAGGTTGTCGTCGATGTTGAGCTTGCCGATCCGGATCTTGCCGGCCTGCTCCTCCGCGATCTCCTCCAGCACCGGGGAGATCATCTTGCACGGGCCGCACCATTCCGCCCAGAAGTCCACCAGTACGGGGACATCCGAAGCTTTGACATGCTCGTCAAAGGTAGCGTCGGTCAGGGTCTCGATCTTCTCGCTCATGGCAATCTCCTTGTCGCAGGGTGCAACGTCCACCCATCCGGTTCTGTTCCCGGCTACTCGCCGCGCTCCTCGAGCCAGCGTTCGGCGTCGATGGAGGCCATGCAGCCCGACCCGGCCGAGGTGATGGCCTGGCGGTAGTAGTCGTCCTGCACGTCGCCGGCGGCGAAGACTCCGTCAACGCTGGTGCGGGTCGTGCCGTCGAAGGTGCGGACGTAGCCGTTGGCCCCCAGCTCCAGCTGACCCTTGAACAGGGAGCTGTTGGGCTCGTGTCCGATGGCCACGAAGAGACCGCTGACGCTGAGCTCGGACTCCTCGCCGGTGACCGTGTCGCGCAACTGGACGCCGCTGACCTTGGTGTCACCCAGGATCCCGGTGATCACGGCATTCCAGTGGAATTCGATCTTTGGGTTCTTGAAGGCGCGCCCCTGCATGATCTTGGAGGCCCGCAGCTCGTCGCGGCGGTGAATGACCGTGACCTTGGAAGCGAAGCGGGTGAGAAAGATGGCCTCCTCCAGGGCGGAGTCGCCGCCGCCCGCCACGGCGATGTGCTGCTCGCGGAAGAAGAACCCGTCGCAGGTGGCGCAGGTCGAGACGCCGTAGCCGAGGAGGCGAGCCTCATTGGGGCAGCCGAGCATGAGGGAGCGGGCGCCGGTGGCGATGATGAGCGTGTCGGCCACGACCGTGGGCTCGTCCGCCTCGGGGTCGCCGATCCAGATCTCGAAGGGCCAGGGGGTGAGGTTGACGCGACTGACCTTGGCCGTGCGCAGCTCGGCCTCGAACCGCAACGCCTGGGCCCGCATCATCCCCATGAGCTCGGGGCCCATGACCCCGTCGACGAAGCCCGGGTAGTTCTCCACGTCGGTGGTCAGCATCAGCTGGCCCCCGGGCTGATCGCTGGTGGAAGAGGGCTCGCCCTCGATGACCAGCGGCTCGAGCTGGGCCCGCGCCGCGTAGAGGGCGGCGGTGAGACCGGCCGGCCCGCTCCCGACGATGACGACCTTGCGGCGCTCAGGCATCGGGTGGCACGCCGCGGCGCGAGTACAGGATGGCGCCCACGGCACAGAAGATGAGACCCAGGACCAGGTAGGACGCCCAGATCCGGTGCCCGGCGATGGTGGTCACGCGGATGAAGCCCACGCAGAAGAGCACGACGACGGCGATGCCCAGCACGGCGATGATGACGCCGAAGACGATGCCCCGGGCGGCCACGATGGCCGGCCGAATGGCCTTGTCATTGACGGTGGCGACCACCGTGTCGACTGCCCCGAGGGCACGGTCCGACAGTGCATCAGCAAGATCGTTCTCAGCCACGGCGTGGAGACTACCCGGCGGTGCCGGCCGCCCTGGCAGGGATGATGTAGCAGACGCCCACCGTGTTGGGCCCGGCGTGGGTCCCGACCACCGGGCCGAGGTCGACCGACACCAGAGGATGCTCGGTGGCGATGTCGCTCATGCGGGCCACGACATCGGCGAAATCGTCGCAGGCGCCGTCGGCCACGGCGATCCGTTCGAGCGGCGCATCGGCCCGCACCTTCGCATTGAGGTAGGCCAGCGCCTTGCCGCGGGTGCGCTGCTTGGACTCCTCGGCCACCTCGCCGTCCTTGAGCTGGATGACCGGTTTGATGTTGAGCAGCGAGCCGACCAGGGCCCGGGCACCTCCGATGCGGCCCCCGCGCTGGAGGTGCTCGAGACCGCCCAGCACGCCATAGATGCGGGTGCGGGGGATGCGGTCCTCGGTGGCGGCCACCAACTCGTCGAGGCCGGCTCCCGCGGCGGCCTCCTCGGCGGCGGCGATGACCAGCAGCCCCTGGCCCATGGTCAACGAGTAGGTGTCGACGACTCGGACGGGCACCGAGGTGAAGGTATCGGCTGCGGTCGTGGCCGAGCCGTAGGTCCCGGACACCTTGGAGGAGATAGTCAGGCAGAGGACGGCGTCAGCGCCCTCGTCGGCGGCCTGCTGGAAGGCGGCCTGGAACGAACCGGGGGAGGGCGCCGCGGTCTGGGGCAGGTCGCCCTTGCCGCGGCAGCGCTCCCAGAACTCGGCCGGGGTGAGTTGGCGCCGGTCCTCGAGCTCGTCACTGCCGAAGCGGATGGTCAGCGGCACCACGACGACGTTGTGCTCCTTGACGAGCTGGTCGGTCAGGTCGCAGGCGCTGTCGGTGACGATGTGGACGCCGGGCATGCACGAGTCTGCCACGGTGGGGCGGCGCAGCCCAGGGACGGCGGGCAGTGGCGGCCAGCGTGGTTCGGCGGGCTCTAGGCGAGTGGGTGCAGCGTCCTGGGGGAGCTCCCCGGAGCCGGGGGGTCGATACCGGCCTGCCGTGATGACGCGGACGCGTCGTGTCGCGCCCGGCGGTCCGACGGGACGTGACGGGGGACGCCGGCGCGAGTCGTGGCGCCGGCCCAGCCAGATCACGACCGCGCCGAAGGTGAGGCCGCCCGCCACCATGGAACCGACGACCCGGGCCAGCAGCCCCGCGATGCTGGTCGACGCCGAGAGGTTGGACACCACCAGGACCACGACGCCCATGGGCACGGAGGCGATGACGACGCGGACCAGTGGCGCCCATGTCTCGCTCTCGGCCAGGCGGCCGAACCACCGGTGGAAGACGGCGAGAGCCAGGAGCGCCGCCACGCTGTAGGCGATGGAGAGCGAGAGGGCGAGCCCGCGTACGCCGAGCGGATGCACCAGGAGGAGGGCAAGGACGATGTTCAGACCGTTCTCCACGAGGTAGAGGTAGAAGGCGACCTTGGTCCGCTGCATCGACTGCAGCACGCGCACCAGGTACAGGTAGGTGCAGAAGCCGGGAAGCCCGAGGGCGAACATGGCCAGCGCGGCGCCGGTGGTCGCCGTCTCGGCGGGGGTGCTGTGGCCGTTGCCGAGCAGCAGGGCGACCGAGGGCCGGGCCAGGAGCAGAATGCCGACGGCGGAGGGGATGATGAGGGCGAGGACGGCCCGCAGGCCGCCGGCCATGCGGTGGAGGAAAGCGCTCCGCTGCCCGGTCGACCAACGCTCGGCCAGGTCGGGTGTCACGACCGACATCACCGTCACCGCGACGATGCCGTACGGCAGCTGGAAGAAGGCGTAGGCGTAGGTGTACGACGAGACGGGGTCCGGCCCGGCCACGCTGCCGGCCAGGATGGTGACGACGAAGAGGGCGATCTGGTTGGCCAGCACGAAGCCGAACGTCCACCCGCCCAGCCGGGTCACTGCACGCAGCGCCTCGTCGCGCGGGTTCCAGCGCCAGTGCAGCAGCCCGAGGTCGGCGCGGCGCAGGCTCGGGATGAGCGCCACGCCCTGGAGGACGACCCCGAGCGAGGTGCCCAGCCCCAGGAGGAGGAGCTCGCTGTGGTGCTGCTCCACCCCGGCCAGCGACGCGCCGTGGCTGGTCCAAAGCCCGAACCAGATCAGGATCCCGATGCAGACGATGTTGTTGACGATGGGGGCCCACGCCACCGCGATGAACCGGCGCCGTGTGTTGAGGAGGGCGGCCGCCAGGGCGAAGACGCCATAGGCGGCGATCTGGATCACGAACCAGCGCAGGAACCCCGTGGCCACATCACGCTCGAGCACGACGCGATGGATCTGGTTGGCGCCGGCATGCGTGTCGAGCACGGTGAGCGCGTCGATGAGGAACGGCGCCGCCACCAGTGCCGCCGCGGTCGTGACGAGCAGCACGACCACCGAGACCGTGAGCACGGCCGAAATGGAGTCGAAGGCCTCGCGTTCGCTCTTGTTGGACAGGCGGTCGACGAAGACGGGAATGAAGGTGGCCGAGAGGACGCCGCCCAGCACGACGTCGTAGAGCATGTTGGGCGTGGTGTTGGCGAGGTTGTACGAGTCGGCCAGCGTCGTCTGTCCCAAGGCCCAGGCCAGCGCGACGAAGCGGAGCAGTCCGGTGACCCGCGAGACACCGGTGCCGACCGCCACGTAGGCGGCAGATGTCCGCAGGGGCAGCGTGCGGGCGCGACGGGTATGGCCACCGTCAGTGCGCCCGCGGGCGGGCGCGTCGGGAGCGCCGCCAGGTGCGGATCCACCAGACGAGCAGGACGGCGCCGGCGAGGACGGTGAGGGCGACCCCGACGAAGGAGATCTCGGTCGAGTGCACCGTGAGCACCGTGTGGGCGATGAGGACCTGGCCGTCGGGCGTGTGCAGCGTCACCTCAATGGGAAGGCGGTCGCCCGACGTCCGGGCCTGCGCGGTGACCCGGACCGAGGTGGTGGGATGGACCAGGGTCAGGCGCTGCGTGTTGCCGTCCGGGAAGGTGAACTTGTCGCTGGTGAGCGTCACGACGACCGTCACCGGATAGGGCGCCGAGGAAAGGACGGTGACGGGGATGGCGGCCCGCTGCGACGTGAAGGTCACCGTGCGCTCGGTCCCCAACGTGACCTGGCCGGTGGTGTCGTCGAAGGACTTGGCGTAGGCGCTCAACGCACTGGAGCGCCCGGTCGCGCTGAGCCCGCGTGCCTCGGTGCCCAAGAGGGTGTCGCCGAGCGTGGTCAGGTTGGCGGGATGCCCGTCGACGGCCAGGCTGAACGACGACAGCTGCTGGCGATCGAGCGCAATCCGGTCGGCCGCGTTGTGCGTGATGCCGCGGTCGGCCGTCCCGCTCTGCAGCTGGCGCTCGGTGGGTTCACGGTTGCCGCCGACGGGTACCTGGGCGAAGAGCTGGCCCAGGGTCACCGCGTCCAGGATCTGGTTGCCCGAGAGCCCGCCGAGCAGCGCGTCCATGAACGCGGCCGAGGGCCGCCATCCCGGCGGCGGGGTCACAACGACGCCGCGGGGCTGGTTCGGGAACGGGTTCTCGAAGTGGACGAACGAGAGCCCGGCGAGCAGCTGCTCGGCTCCGAGGACAGGGTTCGACGGGTTGGCCGTGAAGCGTGTGCCGAGGGCGGAGTCGGCGGCCAGGGCCGGGACGGTGGAGCCGTTCCCCAGGTCCAGTTTGAAGGGTTGGGCGAACGTCAAATTCCTGACGCCGCCCGAGGCCAGGTCGTCGTCGCTGATCACCGCCTGGGACGCTCCCGCCACCTGAAGGCCGGTGGCGAGGTTGCCGCTGTCGCCCTGCGAGAACGTCGAGAAGGTGTCCACCCAGGGGCCGCCGTCGGGTTTGAGCCCGGCGCCGCGCAGCACGTCGTCGCCTCGGTCGACCTGGGCCCCGATCTCCCCGGAGATCCCGGCCTCCGAGAGTGCGGCAAGGTTGATGGGCACATAGGGCTGGTCGATCATCTGGTCGCCGTCGAGCGCGGCCAACTGGGCCAGCGCGCGCTGGCCCGAGTGCGACCGCGTCGCCACGATCGCGCTCACCGCGAGCGGGCTCACGGCAAGCGTGGCCGCCACGTCGTGGTGGTCCGCCAGGGCGTCGGCCATGGTGCCCATGCCGCTCGCCGTGACGGGGACGACGACCCCGACGCGCAGGACGTCCGCCGGCGACACGGTGGACGGTTGCTGGTACGTGAGAAATGTGGTGAAGCGGGACAGCGGGGATGACGACCCCGTCCGCTCGAGCGCGACCGACACGGCATAGACGTCCCCGCACTCGTCGGTGGAGGGCGTGCAGTCCAACGTCAGGGTTCCCCCCGGCGCGCCGGCTGCGCAGACGCCGGGTCCGGTCGACGGGGCACTGGCGCCCGAGTCGGACAGCACGGTCACGCAGGCCGCGGCCGTGAGGCCTCCGGCCCCGGCGGTGACGGGGACGTCGGTTCTGAGCAGTGACGTGCCCGTGGGCGAGCCCGCCATCGCCTGCTGCAGGTCGGATCCGTCGTCGATGCGCCCGTAGAAGGTCAGGCTGACATGTAGGCCGCCGGCGGCGCCCTCGGTGGGGGACACGCCGAGG
Source organism: uncultured Acidimicrobiaceae bacterium (assembly GCA_963741995.1). Taxonomy (GTDB): domain Bacteria; phylum Actinomycetota; class Acidimicrobiia; order Acidimicrobiales; family RAAP-2; genus Bog-473. Next base: position 83,116 of record CAVUKI010000003.1, on the reverse strand, counting down.
GCGAGGTTGAACCAGGGCTGGGTGGCGCTGACCCACGGCGTCTGGGAGATCAGGACGAGGGGCGCTCCGCCGGCGCGCGCCTGCTCCGTCCCGCCGGCGATGGGAGAGGTGACGAAGGCTGCCATGGTGCTGACCAGGGCTGCGACGGCCACGGCGAGCGTGCAGAGGGCGGTCTTGGCCCGGCGCGTCGACACAGGCAGAGGCTAGAGGGCGCACTACCGTGGGCGGGTGCAGTCCACGTCGGTTCCCGAACGGTTCCGCCCCTATGTCGACGCCACCGAAGAGGTGGCGCGGCGGTTTGGCGCGGCCGGGAAGGCCCTCGCCTTGGTGGGCGGCTCCGTGCGGGATGCCCTGTTCCCCGGACCCTCGGGGACCGTGGCCCCCCACGACCTCGACCTGACCACGGACGCCCTCCCCGCGGAGACCGAGCGGTTGGTGCGGGGCTGGGCCGACGACATCTGGACGCAGGGTGAGCGTTTCGGCACTATCGGATGCCGCAAGGGCACGCAGGTCTACGAGATCACGACGTACCGGGCCGAGGTCTACATGCCCGATTCGCGCAAGCCCGAGGTCACCTTCGGCGACGACCTCGCCGTGGACCTGTCGCGCCGGGACTTCACCATCAATGCCCTGGCGCTGCGGTTGCCCGACATGGAGCTGGTCGATCCTTTCGACGGGCTCGGGGACCTGGCGGCAGGCCGCCTGCGGACGCCGCTCGATCCGGAGATCTCGTTCGGCGACGACCCTCTCCGCATGTTGCGCGCCGCCCGCTTCGCCGCCCGCTTCTCGCTCGAGCCCGACCCGGCGCTGACGCAGGCCGTGGAGCGCATGCACGGCCGGCTGTCAATCGTGTCGGCCGAGCGCATCCGCGACGAGCTCGACAAGATCGTGATGGTCGAGGTGCCCTCGGTCGCCCTGTGGTTCGTGGTGCGCACCGGCCTGGCCGATGACTTCCTGCCCGAGCTCCCGGGTCTCGCGCTCGAGCAGGACCCGATCCACCGGCACAAGGACGTGTTGGCGCACACGCTCGCCGTCATGGACAAGACGTCACCGAACCGGCTGCTACGGCTGGCCGCGCTGTTCCATGACGTCGGCAAGCCGCGCACGCGCGCCATCACCGACGGCGGCGTGAGCTTCCATCATCACGAGGTGGTCGGCGCGCGCATGACGCGGACGCGCATGGAGGCGCTGCGCTATTCCGGGGCCGACGTGGACACGGTGGTGCGGCTGGTCGAGCTGCACCTGCGCTTCCACACCTATCGGTTGGGCTGGACCGACAAAGCCGTACGCCGCTACGTGCGCGACGCGGGCCCGCACCTCGAACTGCTCAACGAGCTCACCCGCTGCGACTGCACGACGCGCAACGCGGCCAAGGCCAGGGCGCTGGCCCGCCGCATGGACGAGCTCGAGGCGCGCATCGTCGAGCTGGGCGAGCAGGAGGAATTACAGGCGCTGCGCCCCGACCTCGACGGGAACCAGATCATGGCCCTGCTGGGCATCGGGCCTGGTCGCACCGTTGGCCAAGCCCTGGACTTCCTGATGGAGCTGCGCCTCGACGAGGGACCACTCGGCGAGGCGGCGGCGGCGGCCCGCCTGCGGGCCTGGTGGGCCGAGCAGCGGTAGGCAGCGCAGGCGGAGGTGGCCGGCGGTAGCGTCGCGGGCATGACGAGGATCGAGGCACCAGAGAGCGGCATGGGCGAGCACATCGACTGGGCGCTGCTGCGTCCCGACATGGCAGCGGGCATGGGGAAGCTGTCCGCCGCCGTCTATGGCAACTCGGAGTTGTCGGTGCGCGAGCGCGAGGCGGCCCGCTGGACCATCGCACTGATCAACGACTGCGCCGTGTGCCGCGACACCCGCGCCCGCGACGGCGAGGCCGTCGGTGCGGGCGAGCCCTTCTACGCCGAGGTCACTGACTGGCGCGGCGCCACCGGGCTGAGCACGCGGGAGCGCTTGGCGGCCGAGTTCGCCGAGCGCTTCGCCGTCGACCACCTTGCCATGGACGACGAGCTGTGGGCCCGCCTGCACGACGCATTCTCCGAGGCCGAGCTGGCGGACCTCACGATCTGCTGCGGCTGCTTCCTCGGCATGGGCCGGACGCTTGCCGTGGTCGGGGTGCGGGCCCCCGAGGAGCGCATCCTGGTCTGAGCTGGGCCGAAGGGCCCGAGCCGCCGAGACGGGCGGCGGGAGGGGGCGGCAACGAGGGGCGGCCCCACCCATGGGGTTTTCGAAACTCTAAACAGAATTGTAGAGAGTTCTGGAAGACAGGCCCGGGCTGCGCAGCGCGGGCATGGTGTGCCCGGGTGCGACCGGCGCAGCCGGAGCGCTCCGCTGATCAGTCGGCCGGCCAACTCTCCTGGGGCTCGCCGAGGGCGAACCCCTCGACGAGGGCATGCGCCACGTCGTCGTGGTACTGCACCGGCGGCGACTTCATGAAGTAGGCCGAGGGGCCGAGGAGAGGGCCGCCGATGCCGCGATCGAGGGCGAGCTTGGCGCAGCGGACGGCGTCGATGATCACGCCGGCCGAGTTGGGGGAGTCCCACACCTCGAGCTTGAGCTCCAGGTTCAGTGGCACGTCGCCGAAGTTGCGCCCCTCCATGCGGATGTAGGCCCACTTGCGGTCCTTGAGCCACGGCACGTGGTCCGAGGGGCCGACGTGGACGTCATCGGCGTCGAGCACGTTGTCCTCCAGCTGGCTGGTCACGGCCTGCGTCTTCGAGATCTTCTTGGACTCCAGGCGCTTGCGCTCGAGCATGTTCTTGAAGTCCATGTTGCCGCCGAAGTTCAGCTGGTACGTCTCGTCGAGCGCCACGCCGCGGTCCTCGAAGAGGCGGGTGAGGATGCGGTGCACGATGGTCGAGCCGACCTGGCTCTTGATGTCGTCACCGACAATCGGCACGCCGGCGTCGCGGAACTTGCGGGCCCACTCGGGGTCGGAGGCGATGAAGACCGGGATGGCGTTCACGAAGGCCACGCCGGCGTCGAGGCAGGCCTGGGCGTAGTGGCGCTGGGCCTGCTCGGAGCCGACCGGCAGGTAGGAGACCAGCACGTCGGCCTTGGCCTCGCGCAGCGCGGCGGCCACGTCCACGGGTTCGGCGGGTGACTCCTCGATCAGCTCGCGGTAGTAGAGCCCGAGGCCGTCGAAGGTCGGCCCACGCTGCACAGTGACGCCGAGCTCGCCGACCTCGGCGAAGCGCACGGTGTTGTTGAGGCCGGCATGGATGGCCTTGCCGAGGTCGGTGCCGACCTTGGCCTGGTCCACGTCGAAGGCGACGACCGGTTCCAGGTCGCGCACGTGGTAGCCGCCCAGCTCCACGTGCATGAGGCCCGGCACCACCTCGTCGGGGTCGGCATCGCGGTAATAGGTGATTCCCTGCACGAGTGAACTGGCGCAGTTGCCGACTCCGGCGATGGCAAGGCGGATGGGGCTGGGCATGGACATGTCTCCTTCGGTGTCGGTGAGGCGGTGTTCTGTCAGGCCACCGGTTCGGTACCGGCGGTAGCGAGGGCGGCGCGTTCGGACGCGATGAGGGTGTCGAGCCAGGTGATGTCGCGGGCCACGCCGTCGGCGGTGTGCTGCACGACGGAGCGGGCGTAGACGTCGAGGTCCGTGCGGACGGCCTCGGCTTCGGCGCGACGCTGCACCAGGAGGGCACGGCGGTGCTCCAGCAGGGTGAGGCGCGCCTGTGGGGCGAGGTGGCGGGCGAAGGCGAGGCGGAGCCCGAAGCTGCGGGCGTCGTCGGTCGCCCCGCTGCCCGCCAGCAGTTCGGTGAAGAGCCCACGGCCGGCGTCGGTGATGCGGTAGACCTTGCGGCCCCGCCGGGCCCGGGTGGGGGAGTGCCGGCGGGCCCGCAGGACCGCCCGCTCGCCACTCAGCGAGCCCGTGGGGGGAGCCGGTGCCGCCGTTGCGGCCGCGCTGTCAGCGCCCCCACCCTCGGTGGCCACCACCGCGCCCGACTTCTCCAGGCGGGTGAGGGCGGGGTAGATGGAGCCGAACGAGACATTGGCCAGAAGGCCCAGATTTTCCCGCAATTGGCGTCGTATCTCGTACCCGTGCAGGTCGCGCTCCTCGAGGAGACCCAAGATGGCCAGATCCAACATGACGGATAAGTATATCGGACCGATATAGCGACAGGACGGATCGCGTCACCTTTCCGTCACCGCCGTGCCTGATTTGGCTCGCAATTGGTGCCCGGATTCCGGGCGTGGGGGTAGCCTGGCCGCCGTGAGCGTCACCTCGGACCCGAGGTCATCATCCCGTGCCGTGAGCCCTGACGTCACGGCCCAGGTCGAGTACCGGATCATCCGCAACGGCGTGATCAGGGAGGTCGACCGGGGCAAGCTCCTGAAGACCGACGTCTGCGACGCCCACCCCGAGTTGCTCCGGGCGGCCCGCAATGTCGGCCGGGCGACCAAGGAGGTTTGCCCCATCTGTGACGACGGCCGCCTCGTGACGGTGACGTTCGTCTTCGGGGCCAAGCTGCCCCCTGGCGGGCGCTGTCCGGGCACCGCCGCAGAGCTCAAGGCGCTCTGCCGCCGGCCCGAGCCCGTCCTCTGTTACGAGGTCGAGGTCTGCCCGGCGTGCGCCTGGCATCACCTGATGCGCAAGTACCCCGCCGGCGGCCGTACGCCGCGCCAGAAGAAGGCGACCCCGGCCCCGTGAGCGAACCACGTGGACCCGTCACCGTCCCCACGTTGCGGTCGCGCAAGCGGCGCAACGGAGACACGCCGATCGTGATGGTCACGGCCTACGACGAGCCGGGCGCCCGCATCGTGTCCGAGGCCGGCGCCGACATCATCCTGGTGGGCGACTCGGTGGCGAACACCGTCCTCGGCCATCCCGACACGCTCCACGTCGATATCGACGTCATGGCCCATCACACGGCGGCCGTGGCACGCGCCGCGCCGAACTGCCTCATCCTCGGGGACATGCCCTGGATGAGCTATCACCTCTCCGCGGAGGACGCCGTGCGCAACGCGGCCACCCTCATCCGCGCCGGGGCCCAGGCCGTCAAGCTCGAGGGCGGGCGGGCGCGTCTCCCGGTGGTCGAGGCGATCATCCGGGCCGAGATCCCGGTCATGGGGCATCTGGGGCTCACGCCGCAGTCGGTGCTCGCCATGGGTGGCTTCCGGGTGCAGGGCAAGAGCATCGACGCGGCCAGCGCGCTGCTCGATGCCGCCAAGGCCCTGGCCGCCGCCGGCTGCTTCGGGTTCGTGATCGAAGGCGTGCCCGACGTGGTGGGTGCCGCAGTCACCGAACAGCTCGACGTGCCGACCATCGGCATCGGGGCCGGACCCGCCTGCGACGGCCAGGTCCTGGTCTTCCACGACCTGCTGGGCCTGGGCAAGGGCACTCCGCCGAAATTCGTGCGGCAGTACGCCGACGTGGGCCGCATCGCCACCGAAGCCATCGCCGCCTTCGCCGAGGACGTGCGCACGGGGAACTTCCCGGGTGAGGCCGAGACCTATCACGGCCCCGCTGGCCTGGGCGACGCCCTGAGCTGACGCCTCGAGCCGGGGGCGGCTAGCATGGCTGCCCGCAACAGACCCTGCTCCTGACCGTCAGGGGCCCGGGCTCGTCCCGGTCCAGAGGGAGGTACGCCGCCTATGCGGCCTTACGAAGTCATGGCCATCTTTGAGGCCACCACCGAGCCCACGGTGATTCAGGGCGTGCTCGACCAGGCCCTCGACGTCATCCGCACCACGGGCGGCACCCCAGGCGCCATCGACCGTTGGGGCAAGCGCACCTTGGCCTACGAGGTCAACCACAAGCGCGAGGGTTACTACGTCGTGGTGGAGTTCACCGCCGAGCCCGAGACCGTGGCCGCCCTGGACCGCATGCTCGGCTTGGCCGACGAGATCGTTCGCCACAAGATCGTGCGGCTGCCGGACCACAAGGCTCCCGCTGCGGCGGCTGCGCCCGCGGCCAGCTGAACAACGGGCGAGAGGAGCAGAGATGCCGTCAGACAACAGCGTGACGCTGGTGGGGAACGTGACCCGTGACCCCGAGCTGCGCTTCACCAACACGGGACAGGCCAACGTGACGTTCGGGCTGGCGGTCAACCGCCGCTGGCAGAACCGCCAGACCCAGGAGTGGGAGGAGGCCACCTCGTTCTTCGACGTGGTCTGCTGGCGTGAGATGGCCGAGAACGTCAGCGAGACCATCACCCGGGGCGCCCGGGTCATGGTGGCCGGCCGGCTGGAGCAGCGCAGCTGGGAGACCCAGGAAGGCGATCGGCGCTCCAAGGTCGAGGTGGTGGCGGACGAGATCGGCCCGTCGCTGCGTTGGGCCACTGCACAGATCACCAAGAACGAGCGCCGCGGACCCGGGGAGTACAACCGGGGCGGAGGCGCAGGCGGAGGCGGCGGGGGTGGCCGTCCGGCCGCTCCGCCGGCACAACCAGAGCCCGCGGCGGATGCCGGACCGGGCTACGGATTCGATGAGGAGCCCTTCTAATGGCACGGAACAACCAACGCGGTGGGACGACGACGCGGCGCGCCCCCAAGGATCTCGGACGCCGGGTCAAGAAGAAGCCCTGCGCGCTCTGCCGGGACAAGGTCGAGTGGGTCGACTACAAGGACGTCCCCATGCTGCGCAAGTACATGAGTGACCGCGGGAAGATCCGCTCGCGCCGAGTGACGGGCAACTGCGCCCAGCACCAGCGGGCGCTGGCCATGGCCATCAAGACGGCGCGCGAGCTCGTCCTGCTGCCGTACACGCAGCGCACCGTGACGGAGCGCCCGGGTGGGCGGGGCGGACGTGACCGGGGCGAGCGCACGCTCGATTCGGTGCCGACCGAAGCGCCGCGGCCGCGTCCCTCCAACGATGCGCCCGCGGAGACAGCGTCAGCTGAGGCAGCAGTGGCCATCGTCGAAGAGGCCGTGGCGGACGCCGAAGACGGGGCTGTGGTCGAGGTCGTCGTGGAGCCGGCCGAGACGGGAGCGGACGCATGAGGGTCGTGCTGCGGGACGACGTCGACGGGGTCGGCCGCCGGGGAGACATCGTCAAGGTGGCGGGCGGCTTTGCCCGCAACTTCCTCCTGCCCGAGGGCCGCGCCATCGTGGCCACCGGGGGTGTCGAGGGTCAGGCCGAGCAGATGCGGCGGGGGCGCGACCTGCGCGAGGCGCAGGACCGAGGTGCGGCGGAGTCCCAGGCCACTGTGCTGGCCGGCGCCGTCATCCCGATTGCCGCCCGGGCGTCCGGGGGCGGTCGGCTCTTCGGTTCCATCGGTCCCGCCGACGTGGTGGAGGCCATCAGGGCCACCAAGGGCATCGAGGTGGACCGCAGGCACATCGTGCTGCCCGAGCACATCAAGGAGACGGGGTCCTTCGAGGTGACCGTCGAGCTGTTCCGCGACGTGGCCACCATCGTGACCCTGGAGGTCTCGGCGGCTTCCTGACCAGGGCGCTCTTCGCGCTCTGGCTCTGGCAGCATCCACGCGTTGATACACCCGCGTGCCCATCATGTGGGCGTGCCGATTTGCGCTTTTGGTGGTCCACAGCTGCTGACCACTCGTGCACCGCTTATCCACACGCAGGGGTGTCTTACCCACACCTATTGGGGCCTTACGTTCCCCAGACCCCGACGGGCAGAGTAGGTGAGCCGTGGTCCAAGCCTTTGACGACACCCGCCCGCGTTCTCTGCGGACGGCCCCCACCCCGATGCCCAGCGGCGCGCGGGTCCCCCCCCATGACGTCGAGGCCGAGGAGTCGTTGCTCGGGGCCATGCTCCTCTCCAACGACGCGGCCTCGGCCGGGATAGAGAAGTGCTCGGCCTCCGACTTCTACAAGCCGGCGCACGGGCACATCTTCGGTGCCATCCAGGCGCTGATGGAGCGGGGCGAAGCGATCGACGCGGTGACGGTGACGGACGAGCTGAAACGCTCGGGCGTGCTCGAGGCGATCGGTGACCGCTCCATCTTCATTTCTCTGCTCGCCAACACGCCGTCGATCGCCAACGCGCGCCACTACGCCGAGATCGTCGAGGAACACTCGCTGCTGCGCAAGCTCATCGGCGTCGCCGGGGACATCGCCGATATCGGCTACTCGGTGCCCGAGGACGTCAAGTCGGCGGTCGACGAAGCGGAGCAGATGGTGTTCAACGTCGGCGAGCGTCGCACCGTCGACACCATGCGCCCCTTGCACGAGTTGCTGGGCGCAGGGCTGGACCGCATTGAGGAACTGGGGCAGCGCGGGTCGAGCATCACCGGCGTGGCCACGGGGTACCACGAGCTGGACAAGATCCTCCTCGGCTTCCAGCCCTCGTCGCTCAACATCGTGGGTGCCCGTCCCGGCATGGGGAAGACGAGCTTCGCTCTCGGGGTGCTGGCCAACGTGGGGCTCCAGTCCCAGCGTCCCGCCCTCCTCTTCTCCCTGGAGATGGGCCATCTGGAACTGACCCAGCGCCTGCTGGCCTCCGAGGCCGAGGTGAACGGGCAGAGCCTGCAGACGGGCCGGATCCGTACCCAGGACTGGAGCAAGATCGGGATGGCGGTCACGCGGCTGTCGGGGGCGCCGATCTTCATCGACGACAACCCGAACGTGACCGTCATGGACATCCGGGCCCGGGCCCGCCGGCTCAAGAAGTCGGAGGGCGACCTCGGCATCGTCGTCGTGGACTACCTGCAGCTGATGACGGGGCGGGGTCGGGCGGAGAACCGCCAAACGGAAGTGGCCGAGATCAGCCGCGGCCTCAAGATCCTGGCCCGCGAGCTCGAAGTGCCCGTCGTCGCGCTGTCGCAGCTGTCCCGGAACCTCGAGTCACGCCAGGACAAGACGCCGCAGCTGTCCGACCTGCGCGAGTCGGGCTCACTCGAGCAGGACGCCGATGTCGTGCTCTTCATCTACCGCGAGTCCGAGTACAACGACGAGGTGCCGATCGACCGGGCGGACGACGCGCTGATTGAGGTGGCGAAGCACCGGAACGGCCCGACCGGAAAGGCCAACCTGCTGTTCTTGAAGCAGTACGCCCGTTTCGAGAACCACCGCGGCGTTTAAGAGGTTTAGGAGGAGGCGGCCGGCAGCACGAAGTGCTCGACGGCGTAGGCGAACCCCTCGTCTTCGTTGCTCCGGGTGATCCGGCGAGCCGCCCGCTTCACCTGCGGATCAGCGTTCCCCATGGCGATGCCGAGGCTCGAGTGGGCGAACATCAAGATATCGTTGGGCTGGTCGCCGATGGTGGCGATCTGCTCCGGCCGCAGCTTGTAACGCCGAGCGAGGTAGCGCGCGACGGAACCCTTGTTGGCTTGCGGGTTGGTCACGTCGAGGTAGTAGGGCTGGGACGCGGCCGCCGTCACGTGGTCGCCGAACTTGTCGCACACGGACTCCGAGGCGGTGTCGATGGCCGCGTGATCGTCGCTCACGCCGACCAGTTTGACCACGCCGTCGGTGAGCCCGTCGAAGCCGTCCATCACCTTGGGCTCGAACTTGACCGTCCAGGCCTCCCGGTCGACGTGCGGCGCCTTCGTGTCGGTCACGTACCAGTCCGCGCCGCGGTAGAGCCAGACGTCGAGGTCGAAGGATTTCATGTGGTCGGCGACGGGCTCGACGAGGTGCTCGGGCAAGACGTGCTGTTCCAGGACCGCCATGGCGCTGTCCACCATGAGGCCACCGTTGAAGGCGGCGATGGGCGTGTCGATGTCGAGGGGCTCCACGAGCATCTCCATGCCGAGGGGCGGCCGGCCGCTGGTCAGGGCGAAGAGCACGCCGGCCTGGCGCAAGCTGCGCACCGCGGCGACCGCGTCGTCGGTCAGGATCTTGTCCTGGGTCACCAGCGTCCCGTCCACGTCGGCCAGGAAGAGGCGGATGGGCGGACGGGTGGCCTTTTCGGATGCCGCGTGATCAGGAGCGATACCTCGATGGTAGGCGTCGCTTCCGGGCCGCGCATCCATGGCGCGCAGCTGGGTATAGCCATCACATGGCCCACAACAGCATTCCCGACAGCCACCGCGATCTGCTGCAGGGCGACTTCCTGACCCTGGCCACGGTGGGCGAGGACGGCTACCCGCAGGTGTCCGAGGTCTGGTTCGTGGTCGAGGGCGATCAGGTGGCTATGTCGCTGAACACGCGGCGCCAGAAGGTGAAGAACCTGGAGACCGAACCGGCCTGCGCGGTGCTCCTCCTCGACCTGCAGAACCCGTATCGCTACCTGGAGATCCGGGGTACGGCAGTGGTGGCGCCCGACGAGGACCGTGCCTTCGCCGAGCAGGTGGGCGCCAAGTACAACGCCGACCTCCGCGAGCACGACGCCCCCGGTGACCGCCGCGTCGTCGTCCGGATCGTCCCCGTCCACGTCAACGCCGTGGACATGAGCAGCTAGATACCCCAGGGCGAGCTCCGGGCCGGCGCCGACGTGTGGCGGCGGCCTCGACCAGCCAGCCCGGCCAGCCCGGCCACGCCGCCGAGCAGGACCAGCGCGGCGGCGACCCAGAGCGAGAACACGGCGGCAGAGGCGACGGCGGCCGCCAGTTCGCAGGCCACGACGACGGCGAGGACGACGGGCGCGGCTGCGGTGAAGCGCCGGTGGAACGAGGCGAGGGTGGTCGGGCTCGTGATGCCCCGCCCGAGCAGGACGGCCAGCCCGCGCACCAGCCCGAACAGCACGCCGATGGCCAGCGCCCTGGCGGGACTGGCCGTGAGGACGGCCAGCACGATCATGAGGGAGAGCGCGGCGGTCTTGATAGAGGTGACCAGGCCGGCACCGATCTGCCAGCCGAACCCGGCGCCGTAGACCCACGGGCGGAACTGGTCGAGCCAGCGCCCGTTGACCTGCCGGGAGTGGAACGGCAGGTGGAAGCCCCCGAGACGGGTGTCGGAGGCCACGGCGAGGACGGCCGCGGCGCAGGCGACGACGGCGAGCGCGTCCGTCGAGGGAGAGGTGGCGCGCACGCCCAGGGCCAGCGCGGCCAGGGCGAGACCCAGCGTCGCTCCCCCCACGGTCCCGCCGGCGATGAACCAGGCCGCCGTTGTGCGGTAGCGGTGGCCCCGGGCCTGCTCGGCCAGCGGCGTCACCGTGGCCAGCATGGAGACGCCACACGGTGACCACGTCGAGCGGGCCGCCGCGGCGACGGCGACGACCCGGCCCAGGGCGCGGCACTCTCGTCGCAGCGCGGGGGGGATTCCTCGGGCATACTCCGGTCTGTGCTGTCCGACGATCTGTTCCTTCCCGAGCCCGAGCCGCGGGAGGTGCACTACACCGTGATCTCGGTCGACGACCATGTCGTCGAGCCCGCCCACACGTTCGAGAACCGGCTGCCGGCCGTGCTGGCGGACCGCGCTCCCCGCATCGTCGAGACGCCGGAGGGTCATCAGGTGTGGGAGTTCGAGGGCCAGCGCTACACGCAGGTGGGCATGAATGCGGTGGCCGGCCGCCGCCCGGAGACCTACGGCCTGGAGCCGTTGCGTTTCGACCAGATGCGGCCCGGTTGCTACGACGTCGATGCGCGCGTGCATGACATGGACATCAACGGCGTCTGGGCGTCGGTGAACTTCCCGTCCATGATCACGGGGTTCTGCGGCCGGGTCTTCTTCGACGCGCAGGACCGTGACCTGGGCCTGGCCTGTGTCAAGGCCTGGAACGACTGGCTCTTCGAGGAGTGGTACACGCGCCATCCAGATCGCATCGTCCCGCTCGGCATCACCTACCTCGCCGACCCGGCCCTGGCCGTGGCAGAGATCCGCCGTAACGCCGAACGGGGCTTCACGTCGGTGACGTTCCCCGAGCGGCCGCACGAGATCGGGCTGCCCTCCCTGTGGGACCGGGCGCACTGGGACCCGATCATGGAGGCGGTCGTCGACACCGACACCGTCGTCTCCCTCCACGTCGGCAGTTCGGGCCTGACCCCGGCGCCGCCCGGCGCCGGCATGGACGCCCTGCAGTTGGGCGCCACGCTCTTCGGGCAGCTGTCGCTCATCGCCTGCGCGGAGTGGTTGTGGTCCGGCTACGCGGCGCGCCTCCCGACCCTCAAGATCGCCATGAGCGAGGGCGGGATCGGATGGGTCGCCATGCTGCGCGACCGGCTCGAAAACATCGTCGACCGTTCCCGCTACGGCCTGGGCTGGGACGTCCGCCCCGCGGACGTCCTGCAGCGCAACTTCTGGTTCTGCACCATTGACGACCCGTCCACCATCGACACGCGCTACGCCATTGGCGTCGACCACATCATGGTGGAGGTCGACTATCCGCACGGCGACAGCACCTGGCCCGACACCCAGGACGTCATTGCGCAGTGCTGGGGCCACATTCCGGCGGACGAGCTACGCGCCATGTGCTGCGAGAACGCCGCCGCGCTCTACCGCCACCCCCTCCCGGAACCCGTCCTGCCCCGCTGAGAGGAGCCGACCGATGTTCACGCCCACCGCCGAGAAGCTCGTCCCCGACCTCACGCCACGCGAGGAGCTCGTGGTGCTCGCCCGCGCGCTGTGGCGGGAGGGCTACAACGACCACCTGGCCGGACACATCACCGTCAATCTGGGCGACGGGACGTTGCTGTGCAATCCGTGGTTGCTCACCTGGGCCGAGCTGCGCCCGTCCCAGGTGTTGCGCATCGACCTCGACGGTCGTGTGGTCGAAGGGGACTGGCCCGTCCCGCTCGGGATCCCGCTGCATCTCGAACTGCACAAGCTGCGCGAGGACGTGGGATGGGCTCTGCACAACCATCCGCTCTTCGGCACCGTCTGGGCGGACCTGGGCGAGCTGCCCCCGATCCTCGACCAGAGCTCTGCGCTCGGTGGCGGCACGCTGGTCATGGTCGACGAGTACGAGGGTCCCGTCAACGACGCCTCGAGCGCGCGGTCGGCGGTGGAGAAGATGGGGGACGCCTCCATGGCACTGCTGGCGGGGCACGGCGTGTTCGTGCTGGGCGGGTCCTCCCGGGCCGTGCACCAGCGAGCCGTGGCGCTGGAGCAACGGTGCCAGCACGCCTGGTATGCCCGGGTGGCCGGCGGCGCGGGGGTCAGCCGGGTCCCGCAGACCTTCATCGACCTGGTGGCGGCGGGCGACGGCGAGGGTTTCATCGGCTTCTGGGAGGCCGCCGTGCGGGCCGAGTTGGCGGCCGACCCCGATCTGCTCGACTGACTACCGCGACGGGGTCCCGAAGACCTCGTTCAATTCCATCGGCACCGGGGTGTCCAGCTGGCTGTAGGTGCACGAGACGGGATCGCGGTCAGGACGCCAGCGCACGAAGGACGTGGCATGGCGGAAGCGGTCGTGCTGTAAGTGGTCGTAGGAAACCTCGCACACCGACTCGGGCCGCACCGGCTCCCAGGTCATGTCTTTGCCGGCGTTCCAGCGGTTGCCCCCGCCGGGGGCCCGGCCGGCCGCCTGGGCGTCGGCCCAGCCCGCCCAGGGGTGGTCCTTCGCCGCGTCCTTCCGGTAGGGCTCGAGCTCGGCGACCAGCTCGCGCCGGCGCGCCACGCTGAACCCGGACGCCACGCCGACGTGGTGCAGCGTCCCGGTGGGATCGAACAGGCCCAGGAGCAGTGAGCCCACACCGGCGCCGTCCTTGTGGGTACGGAAGCCCGCCACCACGCAGTCGGCCGTGCGCTGGTGCTTCACCTTGACCATGGCGCGCTTGTCGGGCAGGTAGGTGAGCGCGCCGTCTTTGACCACCACGCCATCGAGTCCCGCGCCCTCGAAGCGGGAGAACCAGTCCGCCGCCACGTCGGGATCGTCGGTGACCGGCGTGATGTGCACCGGTGGGAGTGCTTTCCGGAGTGCCTTCTCGAGCGCGGCACGGCGCTCCGCGTACGGCACCTCCATGAACGAACGGTCACCCTCGGCCAGCAGGTCGAAGGCGACGAAGGAGGCGGGCGTCGACTCGGCGAGCAGGCGGATGCGCTTCTCGGCCGGGTGGATGCGCTGGGACAACGCGTCGAACTCCAGGCCACCGGGCCCGGCAATGACGATCTCGCCGTCGAGCACGCAGCGCGCCGGGAGCTCGCGCCGGAGGGCGTCGACGAGCTCGGGGAAATAGCGCGTCAGCGGCTTCTCGTTCCGACTGCCCAGCTCCACTTCGTCCCCGTCGCGGAAGACGATGCAACGGAAGCCGTCCCACTTCGGCTCGTAGAAGAGCCCCGCGTCCCGGGGGAGCTCACGCGAGAGCTTGGCCAGCATGGGGGCGACCGGTGGGCGGACGGGGAGCGTCACAGCGGCTCAGAGCACATGTGCTCCGGTCCAGGCCAGGAGGTCGTCGACCGAGCCGCGGTTGACGATCTGCGCGGGTGGCACCTCCGCATCGACGGCCTTGGCGCAGCCCCGGCCGAGCCAGCCGAGTTGGCCCGGAGCGTGGGCATCGGTGTCGACCGCGAAGGAGCAGCCGAGCGAGACGGCTTGGCGGAGCAGGTCCTGCGGCGGGTCCTGGCGCTCGGGCCGCGAGTTGATCTCGACCGCGGTACCGGTACGGGCACAGGCGCCGAAGACCGCAGCGGCGTCGAAGGTGGACTGCGCGCGGCCCCGCCCGGTGATCAGACGCCCGGTGCAGTGGCCCAGGATGTCGGTGTGCGGGCTCTCGATCGCCGCGAGCATCCGCTCGGTCATGGCGGGCGATTCCATGCGCAGCTTGGAGTGCACGCTGGCCACGACGACGTCCAGCTCGGCCAGCAGTTCGAGCTCCTGGTCGAGCGAGCCGTCTTCCAGGATGTCCACCTCAATGCCGGTCAGGATGCGGAAGGGCGCCAGGTCCTCGTTCAGCTCGGCCAGCACGTCGAGCTGGGCGCGCAGCCGCTCGGCGTTGAGCCCGTGGGCCACCGTCAGGCGGGCACTGTGGTCGGTGAGCACCAGGTACTCGTGCCCGAGATCTCGGGCCGCATCGGCCATCTCGCGGATGGGGCTCCCTCCGTCGGACCAGTCGGAGTGAGAATGGCAGTCCCCGCGCAGCGAGCCCAGGAGCTCCTGGGCCGGCCCACCGAGGTCAGTCTCGTCGGGCGTCTCCTCCAGTTGGGTCAGGCGCTCCGGCACCTTCCCCTCGAGCGCTTCGGTGATGACCTGGGCGGTGGATTTTCCGACGCCCTCAATGGTCTGCAGCCGCCCGGTCGCGGCCAGCCCGACGAGTGTGTCGGGAGCGACGTCGGCCACGGCACGTGCCGCATTGCGAAAGGCGCGCACCTTGTAGGTGTCGGCGCCACCCCGCTCGAGGAGGAAGGCGATGCGGTTGAGGGCGTCGAGCGGCTCCACCGCTCAGTCCTTCTTGGCCCGGCTCGGGGCCACCCGGGGTGGCTCGTCGGGCATTTTGGGGTATTGGGGTGGCCACGGCGCGTCCTGCAGCCCGGACTCCTTGTCGCGCTCGGCCAGTGCCAGCAAGGGTTCGATCGACTGGGGCGCCGCAGCGATGTCGGCCCACGGATCACCCCGCCGGCGCACCAGGTCGGGAACTGTACGAATGGTGAGGTCGTTGGGAACCACGGTTTCCACCTCGTCCCAGGTGAGGGGTGTCGAGACCTGGCCGCCCGTGCGGGGCCGGGCGAACCAGGCGCCGAAAACGGTCTTGTGGGGCGCGTTCTGGTTGAAGTCCACGAAGACGCGGCTCCGGCGCTCCTCCTTCCACCAGTTGGCCGTGATCAGATCGGGGAAGCGCCGCTCCAATTCGCGGGCCAGTGCGACCGCGGCGGCGCGTACCTGCACCGAGTCCCAGCGCGGTTCGAGCCGGAGGTACACGTGCAAGCCGTTGTTCCCCGTCGTCTTCGGATAGCCGCGCAGACCGAGCTCCTCGAGCACGTCGCGGCAGAGCAGGGCGACGGCGCGCACCTCCTCGAACCCGATCCCGGTCGTCGGGTCGAGGTCGATGCGCAGTTCGTCGGCGTGTGCGGGGTCGGCGGCGACGTACGGCCAGAGGTGCAGGCCGAGGCAGCCGATGTTCACCGCCCACACGACGTGCGCGATGTCGGCCACGACAAGGGCGTTTGACGTGGTCCCATTCGGCGTCGACACGGTGGTCGACTCGAGCCAGTCCGGCGCGCCGGCCGGGATGCGCTTTTGGTAGAAGGACTTGCCGGTCGCGCCTTCAGGGAAGCGCTGCAGCATGGCGGGGCGGCCGCCGGCCGTGTTCAGCAGGTGGTCCGCCACCTCGAGGTAGTAGGAGACGAGGTCGAACTTGGTGGCACCCAGGCCGGGGAAGTAGATCTTGTCGGGTCGGGACACGCGCACCTCCCTGCCGCCGGCCTCCACCATCCGCTCATCGTCCCCTGGCACCGCGGTCGACTCTACCGAGGGCCGCCCGGCAACGGCTCGAAATCCCCCGCGGAGGCCTGTCCAGGCAGGGCGGCGCGGGTGAACGACTGCGCAGACTGGAGCTGGAGCCCCGGTGCATGAAGCCGGATGCCTCGGTGCGCGAGCTCCCGCTCCAGACGGGCCCGTTCGCGCTCCGGGCTGTCGAACCACGCCGGCGTGGCGCGGACGTTGAGGGAGACGCACAGCCGGATCAACGCCCCGTCGTAGGAGACTTCCCGGGCCAGCGCCTCCGCAACCGCCGCCGCACCCGTCGCGAGCAGTCTGGCCCGGGAGTCCACGAGGTCGGCCAGCAGCAGGTCGTGGGACCTGCGCCCTTCCTCGCCTTCGTCGAGGGCCTGCGTCAGAAGGTCTCTGTACATGACCATACGACCGATGGTGCTCCCCCTCTGCGGGATCCAATAGGGCCGAATGTCCGGGCCTATTGGCCCGTTTGCCCGTGTCCCCCCTGGTTGGCACCTGAGGAGGGCGTCGAGCGCCTGTCCGGGACCGTCCGGCCAGTCGGCCACCCCTGCGGGCGAGGTGACCTTCTCCCCGCAGCCCGCCCGACGCCCCGCGGCCTGAGATTTCCGGCACGTGAACTCTGGCCCGTCCGCTTGTGCCGGGGGCCACCCCGGACCACTATCGGCGGGGTCAGGTTCGTCGTTCCTCCAGTGCCAGCGGGAAGACGGCCGGACAGCGCTACCGCGGTACTGAGAGTTCCGTAGACGACCCGCCCGACTCCCCCCGGGCGGGTCGTTGCGCATCCGACATCAGATGAACTCGGACAGCCCTTCCCATCCGGCCGGCGGCGGGGCCAGGTGCCAGAACTGCTCCGGGACGCGGCCCTCCATGCGGACGCTGAGCGCGTGGTCCTGTTCGAGCGGGGCGATCTGCGACGTGTAGCACCAGATGGCGCGTCGCTTGCGTTCTTCGTCGGGCACGTGCGGGATGATGGCGGGCGTCGGCCACGGGTGAGCGCGCAGCAACTTCGCCACCCTCCAGGCGAGAAGCCCGGGCAGGTGCTTGTAGCCGTGGTCCTCGTAGCAGAACCATTCGCGTTCGGGTTGTTCCTGCCGCACCAGGAGGCAGGCGTCGTGCACCATCACATGATCCGGGTTGCCCAGCCCCATCGGAAAGAACACGGAGGTGGGACTGCGCTCGGCGATGACGGCACCCAGCACCGGCGCGACCTGGGCCGGCGTCGGACGGTCTGGAGGCTCCAGGTACTGGTGGTCGGAGAACTCGAGCCACTCGTAGGCCGACTCGAGGACCGCCATGGCCGCCGTGTCCTCCTCGCGCCGCACCGCCACCACGTCGTCGCCCGCCACGAACCCGCCCAGCGCGTCCCACTCCGAGGGGACGTGGGGATAGACGGGTGGTCGACCCCCCAGCACGGTCACGACCGTCGTGTCGGCGTAGCTGGCGATGAGATGGCCCGCACCCATGGCAGCGTCGTCGAAGTGCGGCGAGACGACGAGAATGCGGCTGAGTACGGTGGGATCGACCTCGCCCCAAGTCGGCTCGGCGAATGCGGTGCTCATGTCCGGATCATACGGGTACGTCGTCGATCTCACCGGCGACATGGCGTCGGAAGACCGGCAGCAGCGCGCCGATGACGACGGCCCCGGCGATGCAGGCGAGGCCGCCCGACACCACGGAGAACTCGATGCTGGTCAGCGCGGCCACGGCGCCCGACTCCATGTCACCGAGGCGGGGACCGCCTTGGACGACGGCCATCTGAATGGAGGACATGCGGCTGCGGAACCGCTCGGGGATGGAGCTCTGCAACATGGTGTTGCGCAGGACGGCGGAGATGACGTCGGCCCAGCCCGCCACGGCCAGCAGGCCGAGGGCGACCCAGAGGGTGTCGGAGAACCCGAACAGTGCGATCGCCGCGCCCCAGACGGAGACCGCCACGATCACCGCCCAGCCCTGGCGGCGGAGGTTGGCGACCCAGCCCGTGGTCACCGCCCCGATCAGCGCGCCCACGCCCGGCGCGGCGTAGAGGAAGCCGAGGGTGATGGTGCCACCACCGAACACCGTGCCCGCCATGGCCGGGAAGAGCGCCCGGGGCATGCCGAACACCATGGCGTTGATGTCGATCAGGTAGACGCCCTGGAGTGCCTGGCGCGAGCGCAGGTAGCGCAGCCCCTCCCTCGTGGACTGCCAGGGGGAGAGGCCGCCGGCGCCATGGGCCGGTGGGATGGGCCGCAGCATGGCCGAGGTGACGGCGGCCACCACGAAGGAGGCGGCGTCGAGCCCGTAGACGAGCGGCAGCCCGATGCCGAGGAGGAGGCCGGACAGCGCGGGCCCCACGATGACGCCCAGCTGGAAGACGATCTGGGTCATGGCCGCGGCAGCTGGAATCTGCCTCCGCTCGACCATGCCCGGGACCGACGCCATGCGGGCGGTGTTCGAGAAGCCCGTCAGTCCGGCCGCCAGTGCGCTGACGACGTAGAGCACGGCCAAGGACGGGTGGGCCACGGCGGCATTGACGGCCATGGCGCCGCTGGTCAGCACCATGGCCGCCGCCGTCCACGCCATGATGCGGCGTTTGTCGACCGAATCGCCGATGGGTCCCGCTGAGAGGGCGCCGGCGAGGAAGGGGAAGAGCTGGGCCAGGCTGATCGCCCCCACCTGCAGCGTGGAGTGCGTCATGGAGTACACCTGGTAAGGGATGGCGACGACCGTCAGCTGCGTCCCTATGACGGAGATGAGCTGACCGGTGAAGAGGAGGCGGAAGTCGCGGCTCTCCCGCAGCGGGGTGGTGTCCACCAGGATCCGACCCGGCATGGCGGTCAGCTTAGGGTCGGCGCCGGCGTGCTCAGGAGAGCTGTTGACCGAGGTCGCGGACGGAGATGTCCCAGGCCGCGGGCCAGTCGTTGGTGCGCAGAAGCGCGTCGCTGCCACCGTCGCAGAAGAGCACCGACCCGCAGAAGAAGGCTCCGTCGGGGCCGACGAGCAGGTCCACCAGGGCGGCGATCTCCTCGGGTCGGCCCGGGCGCCCGACCGGGATGGGCAACATGTCGAGGAGGGGACCGGCCTCGGGGTTCGCCCGCAGGCCCGCCACCATCGGTGTGTCGATCATGCCCGGGGCGATGGCGTTGAGGCGGATCCCCGACCCGGCCCAGTCGGGCCCCGTGGCGTTCCGGCGAACCCAGTGGGCCACGGCCAGCTTGGTGGCCGGGTACGCAACCAGGGAGCCGCGGGCGTCGGCGATCTGCGCACTCAGCTCTTCGTCGTGGCGCAGGCAGGCCTCGACGAGGTCGGCGGGGACGGCGGGCTGCACGGTGGTCGAGTTCGAGCTGATGGCCACGGCGGCGCCGCCCGGGGCCATCAGCGGACGGAGGCCCTCGAGCAGGTCCACCGTGCCGAAGTAGTTCACGGCGGCCAGCAGCGAGCCGGCGCGGCCCGGGAGGCCCGCCAGCCCAGCACAGGTCACGATGCCGGCCAGCGCCCCCCCGCAGCGGTCCGTCGTCTTCTCGACTGCACCTCGGCGCCCCTCGGGGGTGGAGAGGTCGGCCACGATGTCGGTCTCGTCCTTGTCGATGCCGATGACACTCCACCCGGCCGCGCCGAGCCGCACCGCAGTGGCGGCGCCGATGCCCGACGCAGCGCCGGTGATGACGACGGTGCGGTCAGGCAGCGGGACGCGCCCTGAGGATGGCGAGCGCCTTGTCGGCATGCGCGCCCATGGAGACCTCGGAGTGGATGACATCGAGGAGAGTGCGGTCGGTGTCGATCACGAAGGTCATCCGCTTGACCTTGAGGAAGCTGACGCTGCGCTTTGCACCGAGTTCGGCAGCCACGACACGGTCGGAGTCGGAGAGAAGCGGGAAGCCGAGGGACTCCTTCTCGTCGAATTGCTTCTGCTTGTCGACATCGTCGGCACTGATGCCGACCGGCTGCGCGCCGACGGCGGCGAACTCGCCGGCCATGTCGCGGAAGTGACAGCTCTCCTTTGTGCAGCCGTAGGTCATGGCGGCCGGGTAGAAGAACAGCACCACCGGCCCGTTGGCGAGGAAGTCACTCAGCGTCCGGGGAGCTCCCGTCTGGTCGGGGAGTGTGAAGTCGGGCACGACGTCGCCTTTTTGCATCCGCTCAATGTAGGGCGAAAGCGTCGGGTCCTGCCGGGCTACCCCTCGAAACGAAAACCGACGCCCCGAACGGTGACCAGGTGGCGGGGGTTGGCCGGGTCGGGCTCCACTTTCCGCCGGAGACGCTTGATGTGGGTGTCGAGGGTGCGGGTGTCGGTCAGCTCCTGGTCCCACCAGAGCCGGTCGATGCACCAGTCGCGGGTGACGACCTGGCCGCTGTGCGACATCAAGAGGGCGAGGAGGTCGAATTCCTTCCGTGAGAGCTCGACCGGGACCTCTCCGACCGTCACCTCGCGGCGGCCGGCGTCGAGGCGTACCGGGCCCACGGCAAGGACCTCCTCGTGGTGCTCGGCCACGGCCACCCCGCGCCGCAGCACGGCCCGCATGCGGGCGACGAGCTCGCGCAGCCGGAATGGCTTGGCCACGTAGTCGCTGGCGCCAAGCTCCAGCCCGAGCACAATGTCGACCTCGGAGTCGCGTGCCGTCACCATGATGATCGGCACCGGCTTGAGGCTGCGCATCTGCTGGCAGATCTCGATCCCCGACTGGTCGGGGAGCATCACGTCGAGCAGGACGAGATCCGGGTGCACGCGGTGGAAGAGGCGCAGAGCTTCGTGGCCGTCCCCGGCGGCCTCCACCGCGAATCCCTCACGGGTCAGTCCCGAGGCCAGCGCCTGGCGGTAGGACTCTTCGTCGTCGACCACGAGGACCAGCGGACGGTTGTCGCGCGCCGGTAGGGGAGGACGGCCGCTCACCGCCGGTGCGTTTGCGATTGTCATGCTGCGTTCAGCCTCAGGCAGCGTCGTGGGGGACCCGGGGCGGCCTGAACGGGAGAGGGCCAGGCGACGACGGTGGACGGGGGGTGGTTCGCACCGGCGTCGCCTGAAGGCGCGGGGAGGCGAATTCCCGCACCAGGGTGACCAATGACCCGAGGAGCCCGTTGCGGTGTGAGCGCACCGGTCGGATCATGATGACCTCGGCCAGGGCTTCCTGGCCGCGATGACGCCCGGCGCCGGGAGTACAACGAAGGTCCCGGTCATCCACGTGTCGATCCACGGTCGCCATCGGCCATCACGCTACGAAGCCGAGGTAAACGTGCCGTGAAACCGTTGCAACCAACAAGTGTGCTGCAGATGAACTCTTGAGAGTTCCGGCCCTGCTCAGAGGATTACGCTCCCTGACACACGAGTGGGAGGTACCGAATGACCGAGGCCATGGGCCACGGCGTGAATCAGCGCAAGGCCATACAAATGACACCCGACGAGGTGGACGCGTTCCTCGCCGAGCGGCGGAACATGACGATGTGCTCCCTGTCCCCCGACGGCTCTATTCACGCGGTGGCCATGTGGTACGGCTTCCTCGAAGGCTGCGTCACCGTCGAGACGAAGGCCAAGTCGCAGAAGGTCCAGAACCTCCGCCGTGATCCTCACCTCACGGTCCTTTTCGAGGACGGTGACTACTACGAGGAGCTGCGAGGGGTGGAGCTCGTGGGCACGGCCGAGATCGTCGACGACCCCGAGAGGCTGTGGCAGCTCGGCGTCAGCGTCTACGAGCGTTACAACGGGCCCTACACGGATGAGCTGAAGCCGATCCTCGAGATCATGCTGCACAAGCGGGTCGCGGTGAAGCTCAACGTCGAGCGGACCGTCAGCTGGGACCATCGCAAGTTGGGACTGCCGTCGACGCGACCGACGACGTGAAATTCAGCATCCGGCAGGCGGTCGCCGTGCCGCCGGCCGGGGCGATGGCGGCGTACGGCTCGCCTGCGTTCTATGAAGGGCGTCCCGCGCGCGACGACATCGCAGTACGCGAAGTCGTCCGCCACGAGGCGACCGGCGACCGTGTCCTGCTCGAGGTGCGCTTCGCCTTTACGGGCTCAGTGTCGCCCGCGGTGCGGGCGGTGGTGGACCCCGGGAAAATGTCCTGGATCACCCGGACCGAGATCCTGCTGGCCGAAGGTCGCTCCAGCTGGCTCGTCTTGCCGGACCACTATCCAGATCGGCTGAGCGCCAGCGGGGTCTACCGGTTCGCGGAGGGCGACGCCGGACCCGGCACGTGCGTCGTCGAGGTGGAGGGCGACCTGAGGATCCGCGTGCCTCTTGTGGGGCGCTCCGTCGAGAAAGTCATCGTCGGGGACCTGCGCGCCTACATCGTCGACGAGGTGGCCGGTATCGCCGACTGGGGAGGGTGACCTTCAGCGGGCCGGCTGGTCACACACCTTCAGCATCTGCGTCATGCCGTCCTCGATTCCACCGGCCAGGATGTCGATGTCCGGAGTCGAGTCGTAGTCACCGGTGATCCCGAAGTTGACCTCACCGTCGTAGGAGAAGATGGCGATGCCGAGGCGCATCTGACCGCCGAGCGGGACGTACGGAAAGGCTCGGATCATCCGCCGACCTGCCGCGTAGAGCGGGAACTGCGGACCGGGCACATTCGTCGTGATCGTGTTCACATTGCGCTGGCCGGCTCTGGTGGCGAGGCGCATGCCGAGGGCGAGGAGCATGGGCGGCGCGAAGCCCGACATGGAGGTCAACGCCTCGCCCGCGACGGCCTGGCTCGAGTCCTTGAGATCCTTCATCTGCTCAGTGATGACATGCAGTCGCAGGGCAGGGTCGTCGATGTCGACCGGGAGCTCGGCGAACATGGCGGAGACCTTGTTCTCGTAGGTGCCATCTCCGACGGCTTTGCCCGACGAGTCGCGCGGCCGGACCGAGACGGGCACGAGGGTTCGCACCACGCGCTCCACGTCCTCATCGCGTGAAAGCAGCAGCTCGCGAAATCCATTGGTGATGCTGGCCAGCACCACGTCGTTGAAGGTCCCGCCGAGCGCTCTGCGCACCCGCTTTATGTCGTCGACCGATGTCGTGGCCCAGGCGTAGCGCCGGTGGGGGCCAAGTGGGCCGTTGAGGCTGGAGAGCGGCGTGGGGCGTACCAGCCCGCCCAGGGAGAACAGTCCGCCAGCCACCTCGAGCATGTAGCCCGCCATCCGGCGCAGTGCCCGCGTCTCCGCGCCGCGCCGCTCGTATCTGTTCGTAGGGCGACTGCACGACGTTCTCCAGTGCGTCGAGCATGAGCTGGAGCCCGGAGGGCTCGGGCTGCGGCCTCCACTGCGACGGCTCCGGGCGCACCACATCAGGGCTCTGGTCCATGATCACCGCCAGGAGGTCCGTACCGGAGATCCCGTCGACCAACGCGTGGTGTGTCTTGGCGAGCATCGCCCACCGGCCGTCCTCGAGGCCCTCGACCATCCAGATCTCCCACAGCGGCTTGGAGCGGTCGAGCTGCTGTGCCATCACGCGGCCCACCAGCTTGCGGAGCTCGCTTTCACCGCCAGGGGAGGGCAGCGCGGTGTGGCGCAGGTGGTACTCGAGGTTGAAGTGCGGGTCGTCGACCCAGACCGGGCGCCCCAACTCGAAGGGCACGAAGCGGACCTTCTGGCGGTACCGGGGGACCAGGTCGAGCTTGGCGTCCACCATGGCGACGATGTCGCCCCAGGGCGGCGGCGGCCCCTCGAAGATGGCCACCGACGCGATGTGCATGTGGGACACATGGTCCTCAATGTGGAGGAACGACGCGTCCAGCGGGCTCAGACGATCAGGACTCATCGACCCCTCCCTTCAGGGCTCTCCTCGCGTCACAGCCTACCCGCGGGCGTTTCGCCCCTCCGAGGTCAGCCGACGGACGTGGCGGTGAGCGGGCTGCCCAGCGAGGCGAGGACGGGCATGGCGAGAATGCGCTGGCAGGTCTCCTCGTACGCGGCCTCAATCACCCGTGGACTGCGGTCCTCGGCCATCGCCCGCAACCCCATGGCGCGGCGGGACGCGGCGCCCGGTTCCAGGCTGATGACCACGGCCCCGGCGCCTTCGAGACGGGCGATCTCGCGCTCCATCCGGCGGTGCACGGTCCGCCGGATCCAGCCGTCGGCCCCATTGGCGGTGCCCTGGGCCGCTGACATGGAGGAGATGACCACAACGACGTCGAGCCCCTCGGACCGCAGCACGTCGGCGTTCGTCGCCGAGTGCACACCGCCGTCGACGTACTCGATGCCCCCGATGCCGACCGGTCGGAAGTACCCGGGGATGGCGCACGAGGCCAGCACGGTCGCGGCCAGCCGCGCCGGTGGGGCGTCCTCCCGGCCAAAGACGACCCGGGCCCCGTCCGATCGCCGCACGGCGCAGATCCGCAGCCCGTTCGGCCAGCGACTGCCCATGTGCTCGTCGAGCCCCCGGGCCCGCTCGGAGATGTCGATCCGCCCCCGGGGCAGCAACGTCATGGCTGCCACATCGGGCCGGAAGGCCAAGGGACGCCGGATGACGCGCGTGATCAGCGCGGGAGACGGAAGGTTCCACGGACGCAGCAAAGAGCTGACCGAAGGGGTCGGGAGCGGCTCGACGTCGTCGGGCAGGATGCGACGGAGGATGGCGCCACCTCGCCGTGACATGGGCACCCCGTACAGCGATGCCGCGAGGTCCGTGGCGGGCACCCCGACCCGGAGCGCCGCCCCGGTGACCGAGCCGGCGGAGGTGCCGACGATGATGGTGGACTGCCGCGGGTCCCAGCCGGTCTCGCGCTGCAGGGCCGAGAGCACCCCGGCCTGGTAGGCCTGCCCGACGACGCCGCCGGCGCCGAGCACGAGGCCGATCGTAGGAGTCTTCCGGCTCCCGAATCCCCCACGGATCACCTTCATCAACCACCTTTTTACCCGCCGGTGCAATCGTCTGCACAGACTTGACCAGGGAGTTGGGTGTCGGCCTGGGCGGGGGTCAACGTGCAGGCCCCATTGCAACGGACAGAAAAGGGCCGGTGGTCAGGACTCCAAGAAGCGGAGGACGGCGAGCACGCGGCGATGATCCTTCTCGGAGACCGGCAGATCGAGCTTGCCGAAGATGTTGGCGACATGCTTCTCGACAGCACCCTCGCTGACCACGAGCGCGTTGGCGATCGCGGCATTGGACCGGCCCTCGGCCATGAGGGACAGGACCTCCCGCTCGCGCGCCGTGAGGACGGAGAGGGAGTCGGTACGCCGCGTCGCGCCCAGGAGTTGTGTGACGACCTCAGGGTCCAAGGCGGTACCTCCTACGGCAACCCGCTCCAATGCCTCGACGAAGTCGCTGACGTCGGCTACCCGGTCCTTCAAGAGGTAACCGATCCCGGCGGCGTCGTCAGCCAACAGGTCGGCGGCGTAGCGCGTCTCGATGTACTGGGAGAAGAGGAGGATGCCCAGTCCCTCGTGGCGGGAGCGGAGCTCAAGGGCGAGCCGGAGACCCTCGTCGGTGAAGGTCGGTGGCATCCGGATGTCGATCACCGCGACGTCGGGTGGGTTCTGGGCGACCGAGCTGCGCAGGGCGGCCGGGTCCCCGACGGCGCCGGTGATGGTGAAGCCGCGGTCGACCAGGAGCTGCACGAGGCCGTCGCGCAGGATGGCCGAATCCTCGGCGATGGCGATCCGGAGCGAGCTGTTCGTCATGAGGCAAGGGGCAGGTCGACGGTCACGACCGTGGGGCCACCGGACGGGCTGACCAGGTTCAGGCGCCCGTCGACGGCGTGTACCCGGTCGGTCAGCCCGGCGAGCCCGCTCGATGAGGATCCGACGGTGGAGAGCTGCGCCCCGCCGATGCCGTCGTCGCGCACCACGAGCCGGAGCCAGGTCCCTTGTTGCGCGCAGGAGACCGACGCCCTCGAGGCTTGCGCGTGTTGCGCCACATTGGCCAGCAGCTCGGCGACGCAGAAGTAGGCGATGGCCTCGATGGCCGGCGTCGGCCGGGTCGAGAGGTCGACCGAGAGCTCGGTGGGCACGGCGCTCCGCGCCGCCAGGGTGGCCAGGGCGCCCTCCAGGCCGATATCGAGCGCGGGCGGATGGATGCCGCGGGCAATATCGCGCAGCTCGGCGATGGCCTCCTTGGCGCCCCGGTGCGCAGCGTCGACGAGCTCGCGTACGCGATCGAGGTCGACATGCTCGGCGTCGTCTTCAAGCTTCTCCTTGGCCATGCCCAACCTCATGGCGAGTGCCACCAGCTGGGCCTGCGTGCCGTCGTGGAGGTCGCGCTCGATCCGACGAAGCGTTGCGGCGGACGCGTCGATCGTCTGTGTCCGGGCCTGTTCGAGGGAGCGCACGCGCGTCGACATCGGATCCGGCCCGAGGAGGCCACGGATCAGCAGGCGATCGACGTTGACGAAGCCGCGCATGACCCACGGTGCCGCAAGGAAGAAGATGGCGCCGAGGACCAGGCCCACGAGCTCACGGAGGAAGCCGGTATCGCCGAAGCCGTTGAGGTAGCCCGAAGGGAAGAAGGCCGACGCGAGCCCCCACACCGGGGAGCCG
The DNA here is from genome assembly GCA_963741995.1 of uncultured Acidimicrobiaceae bacterium. Taxonomy (GTDB): domain Bacteria; phylum Actinomycetota; class Acidimicrobiia; order Acidimicrobiales; family RAAP-2; genus Bog-473. The sequence continues at coordinate 56,493 of CAVUKI010000003.1, read as the reverse complement.
CCCCCGTTGTGGCCGAAGATGGGCGCTGTGAGAAGGGCGAAGGCATCCCACCACAGACTGAACGCGACGAAGGCACCCAAAACAGACCAGGGCACCTTGAGGGCGAGATAGGCCACCGCACGCCACGCCACACGATCGCGCAGGCAGGACTGCAGCCAGCCGAGGAACCCCGGACGTGCGACGAAGGCCTCCGGGTCGTCCACCGTCTCTCCGAGCATGGTGCGCACCAGGCCCCGCTGCAGGCTGCCGATACCGCGCGCGCTCCGCAGGGACAGCGCCAGGACGGCCAGGCCGAAGAACGTGACGGCCAAGATGAGCCCGGCGCCCATGGTGAACGTGACAAACAGCAATCCCGCAGCGGCCAGCGCGGAGCCCAGCAGGAAGAAACCGAGCTCAGCCCACACCCGCTTCGTGAAGGGCTCGTGCACGACCGTCCGGGCAAGGGCCTTCATCCGGAGGGCCTGTTCTTCGGTCATCGCGAGCGACACCTCTCGCCCACGGATCCGCACCCGGACGCTGCTGTCGTCGCTCGATTCCGGCGTCATGCGTCCCGCCGATGGAGCACGAGCGCACCCAGCCCCAGCGCAGCGACGCAGTACGCAAGCATGAACACGACTCCGATTGTGACCGACAGAGCATCATTGTGCTGATCGACGACGGCCGCGACCGAATTGGCGAAGATGAGCTCGGGGGCGAAACGGGCGATGGAGTGTGAAACGGACTCGAGGAGGATGGGCGCCAGCAGCGTCGCTCCCGCGTAGACGGCGATGGCGCCGGCGGTGTGACGGATCACGGCGCCGATCCCCAGCCCGAGGAGCGCGAAGAGGGAGAGGAACGCTCCCGAGAGTGCCACCGCGCGCAGCACACCCGGCTGCCCGAGCGCTGCGGTGGGCGCCCCTCCCGAGAGCACAGCCTGACCCTCGAAGAAGGAGATGAAGCTGAGCGCTTCGCCGAGGACCAGCGTCGAGAGACCGACGACTGCAACCTTGGCGGTCAGCAACACGCCGCGGCGCGGCATGGCGGCCAGCGATGCCCGGATTGTCCCGGTGCCGTATTCCCCGGTGATGACCAGGACACCGAGGACGCCGATAGCGAGCGACCCGATGGCGAGACCGGCCAGAGACTGGTTGGTCGGATCGAAACCCTGGTACCACTGACGATTGTGGTGCACGGCACCATGGGTCGCCAGGAAGGTCACGAGGAACGTCCCGGCCGCGGTGACGAGCATCGTCCACCTGGTGGATCGCAAGGAGACGAGTTTGATCCACTCGGCCCGCATGGTCTGACGCAGCCCGGCGCGCCAGCGGCGGGACTGTGCCACGGGCGCGCCGATGGTGGCGGCAGCGGATGTGATCGGGAGGGTCGTCATCGGGGATCCTTTCAGCGGGTCGGCAACGCGTCGGGCGCTGCCGGCTGGTCACGGGTGAGCGATCGGTACTCGACGGACGCACTGGTGAGCTCCATGAAGACGTCTTCGAGTGAGGCGCGCAGCGGCGTGAGCTCGTGGACGGTGAGCTCCTGATCGGCGGCCAGCTCTCCGATATGAGCCGAGGACAGGCCGGAGGTGACAATGGACCCGTCATCATGGACCGAGGGCCGGGCCCCGGCTCGCGAGAGCGCCGCCACGAACCGCTGCGGAGTTGGTGTGACGATGCGGACAGCGTCGCTCTCGTGGCTTCCCACGAAGTCGTCGACGCTCGTCTCGGCGATCAATGTGCCGCGACCGATGACCACGAGCCGCTCCGCCGTCAATGCCATCTCGTTGATCAGGTGGCTCGAGACCAGCACCGTTCTGCCTTCGGAGGCCAGGTCCCGCAACAGGTGGCGGACCCAGCGGATGCCTTCGGGGTCGAGGCCGTTGACGGGCTCGTCGAAGAGCAGCACGCCGGGGTCCCCGATGAGAGCGCTGGCAATGCCGAGTCGCTGTCCCATGCCCAGAGAGAACTTGCCGGCTCGGCGGTCAGCGACGGCGGTGAGCCCGACGATGTCGAGCACGGTTTCGACCCGCGTCAGGGGGATGTCGTTGGTCTGGGCCAGCCAGCGCAGATGGTTCCGAGCGCTTCGGCCCGGGTGGAAGGCCTTGGCGTCGAGCAGTGCACCCACCTCGCGCAACGGCCAGGACAACTCGGCACAGGCGCAGCCGTTGACGAGCGCGGATCCGGCGTCGGGCCAGTCGAGCCCGAGCACCATGCGCATGGTGGTGGATTTCCCCGACCCGTTCGGGCCGAGGAACCCGGTGACGACGCCGGGGGAGACGCTGAAGCTCAGGTCGTCGACGGCCAACGCCTTGCCGTAGCGCTTCGTCAGCCCACGGGTGACGATCATGGGTCTCCTTTCGCAACGGGGGCGGAGGTTCCGCGCCGCCTGCCTCCCAGCATGAGAGGCCGCCGCCATGATGAGAATGCCGCTACCGGGCGTCCGGACCTGGGGCTAGCACCAGTCGTTGCGCCCCGCGTGCAGGGCCTTTGACGCACCACGACGGGACAAATCAACCCCGCCACGAGCAATTCGGCCGAGCGGGACCTACCATCCCCGCCATGCAAGGGACCTCGATCCTGGACAGGTCGGATGCCGAGCTGGTCGCGGCAGTGCGGTCCGGGGACGCGGGTGCGTTCGCCGACCTCTATGCCGAGCACGTCGACTCAGTGCGGCGCGTCGCTGCCCACGTGGTGCGTGATGCCGATGGCACGGCCGACGCCGTGCAGGACAGCTTCGCCCGCGCACTGCAGCATCTCGACGATCTGCGTGAGCCGGACCGGTTCCGACCCTGGCTGCTCTCTATCGCCCGGCACGCGGCGACTGATCAATTGCGGGCGCGGCGGCGGTTGACGTCCCTCGACGAGTCGCACCACGAGCTGCTCGCTTCGGCCGGGCTCGAGCCCGAGTCGTTGGCCGAGGGACGCGAGCTGGCCGATCGCCTGCAGGGTTGCGTGGAGAGCCTGTCGAGTCGCGACGCTGCCGCGGTGACGATGGTGACACACCTCGGCTTCACCCCGTCACAGGTGGCCGATGCACTCGGCGTGACCCCGGGAGCCGCCAAGGTCATAGTGCACCGGGCCCGGCGGCGACTGCGCAACGCGCTGGCCTTGGAGCTGATGGTGCAGCAGCCTTCGCTGGCCTGTGAGGAGTTCCAGAACCTGCGCGACGACGACCCTCTGGGCGCGTCGACACACATCGCGGACTGCGAGGTCTGCCTCGTCCGGGCCGGCGCGGAGGTTGCACGCGACGGCCTCGGCAACGCACCAGCCGCTCCACCGGCCTGAGCGACGGCTCGCCCGGCTGGAGGCCTCAGCCTGCGGCCGGCGACCCCGGCCAGGCCGGGTAGGAAGGCGGCCGGTCGGGAGAGGTCGTGTAGCTGGTGACCGAGCCCGCCACCGTGAACATCGGGACCGGCCCCGCCGGCACGGTCCCGGACTTGTAACGGGCTCCCCCGTTGACGTAGCGCATCAACCCGGTGCCGTAGGTGCCCTCCTCGTCGGGCCCCTTGGCCGTGGCGTCGTACCAGAGGAACGTGTAGTCCGCGGGCGACGAGTAGCTCGGGAGCGGTGGCGCCCCCTGGTAACCGTACGCGTCGAGCGGTGTGGTGGGGCCGCCCCCAGCCGGCGGGGAACGGAACAATCCGGTGGTGAAGGTGTAGGGCGTGAGGTCGGGACCGGCCAGCTGCACCCCGTCGAAGAATTGCTGGACCGGTGGAATGAGCGCCGGGGCGGCCAAGGAGGCCGGCGAGGTGTGGGCCCCATACCACCAGCGGTAGAGGCGGTCCGCATCACCAGCGCCGATGGGCACGGGAACGCCGAGGCTGCTCACCCCGAAGGCATGAGTCCATTCGCTCTGGTCGTAGTAGCGCCCGAGCGCAGCGGTGTCGGTCAGCACAATGCCGGTGATGATCCATTCGGGGAAGTACCCGATGCTGGCGCAGGCCTTGGTCAGGTAGATCGGCATGATGGGGTCGCCGGCGAATATGACACTGGTGGCGCCGGACGCCTTGAGCTTCTCGGCGATGGTGGCAGCCTGAGTGGGCAGGGTCGTGAGATCGAGCGTGTAGGACAAGGAGGTCTCCGACGCCATGTTGGCGTGCCCGGCTTGCAGCTTCTTGGTCAGCGATGCCGTGAGCTCGGCGGTGCCGGGAGAGGGTGGTTCGGATGTCTCGCTCACCACAATGAAAGAGCGCTTGCGCGTGTGGAACGAGGGTTCCCCGGCCCAAATGGCGGGTTTGCCGTTCAGCTTGGCCAACACGTACCCGATCGTCTCGTAGAGCGAGGTGTCGGCGGTCGGGAGGTTGGCCCACTGGAACGGCGCGTTCATCTGGATCTCGCCGTTGGTGGAGGAGTCGCCGCAGCCCATGCACAGGACGTGGAGGCGAGCCAGCTCGTCCTGGTAGGCCGACGTCTGCGCCGGCCCGCCGATAGAGGCGAACGCGTGGTCCTGTTGGGCCACCGTGACGGCATCGGCGTGCGCGGCCACCGGGTCGGTCGCGGCGCCGGTGGCGTTGAAGACGATGAGATGCACGTGACGGCCATACATCTCGTAGAGGTGGTTGAACATGCCCACGAACGACTGGTACGTGGCCAGGGCCTGGGCCGGAGTGCCCGCCGCGCTCGAAATGGCAGAGGTGAGCCCACCCGGCTGGGGCTGGTAGTACACGAGGTTGACGGAATCGGCTGTCACGCCGCTCGAGGTGACGCCCCCGTTGGGGGCGCCAGGGGCCGGGACGGGAACGCAGGGCGGCGAGTAGGCGGTGGGGATCTTCAGACGGCCCGTGTGGTGGTCGCACTCTGGGCCCCAGTCGTAGGCGGCCGTCTTCCCGAGCTTGGCTGCCGCAGCGTACGTGGGCGGCACCGTCGCATGCGTGATCTGCGCCCCACTGGGCCTACTCGGCGAGGACGTGCCGTTGTGGTCGTGCACGGTCGCCGTGATGCCGGCCGCCACGAGGGCGGCGATGATGAGGACCACCGGCCCGGTGCGCCGCAGCAGGCTGACCTGCGGCCAAGGCCGTCCCGCGGGCGGCGGATCCGAATCGGGCTCGCTCATACGGGATCCACCTCCGTGGTCGTCGTGCCGGGAACGCCCGAACGAGAGCGTGCGAGTGGGTCAGAGCCGAGGAAGGCCTCGCCGACGATGGGCGACTCGAGCACCTGGCGCGGCGGCCCACTGGTGAGGACGGTGCCACGGTCCATGGCCACCAGACGGTCGGCGAGCTGCGCAATGAAGGCGATGTCGTGTTCGACGATGAGCATCGTCGCGTCGAGTCGGTCTCGCACGGTGCGGAGAAGGCCGACCATGGCCTCGACCTCACGCTGCGCCACGCCCGAGGACGGTTCGTCGAGGAGGACGACGGAGGGCTGATGGGCCACGACGGCGGCCAGGTCGACCAGGCGCCGCGACCCGGTCGACAGCTCGTGCACCAGGTTGTCGGCGTAGCGGTCGAGGCCGAACATGTCGAGCAGCTCGTCGACCCGACGCTGGACCGCGGCCTCGGTACGCACCTGGAGCGGCATGCGCAACATGGCGTTGAAAGGGTCGCTGACGTCGGTGAAGCGCTCCAGCGAGACGGCGAGCGCGTCGTGCACGGTCAGGGCCGAGAAGAGCCGCGAGTCCTGGAAGGAGCGACCAAGGCCGAGCCGGGCCCGGGCCGACGCGGTGCGGTCCGTCACGTCGACGCCGGCGAGCTCGACGCGACCCGTATCGGGGTGGAGGAATCCGGAGATGACGTCGAACAGCGTGGTCTTGCCAGCGCCGTTGGGCCCGACGATCCCGACGATCTCCCCGTGGTCGGCGTGGAGCGACGCGTCATTCGAGCGCGGCGTTCCCGCCGAAGCTCAGAGAGATCCCCCGCACCTCGAGCTCGGCGCGGTCGTTGATCGCCGCCGGCGCCGGTCTGGCGAGGCCCTGGGCGTCCAGCGTCTCGGAGGCCTTCTCCAGATAGAGGGACCACAGGAGCTCGGGATGGGCAGCCAGCTCCTCGGCCGACCCCGAGAAGCGGACGACGCCCGTGTCCATGACGTAGACGCGGTCGGCCACCGCCACGGCGACGTTCATCGACTGCTCGACCAGCAGGATGGCGGTGCCGGCCTGACGCATGGACTCAATGGCGCCGAGCAGCTGCTCCACCACTATGGGTGAGAGGCCGAGCGAGAGCTCGTCGATGAGGAACAACTTGGGCCGCGTGATGGTCGCCATGGCCAGTGCCAGCATCTGCTGCTGCCCACCCGAAAGGTTGGCCGCCCGCTCGTCGCGCCGCGAGGCGAGAGTGGGGAACGCGGAGAGTGCCTCGTCGATCATGTCGGCGTCGTGCTCGCCGCGCCGCCTGCCCTGCCAGGCCGCCACGCGCAAGTTGTCCTCGACGCGCAGGTTGGGGAAGATCCCCTCGCCACCCGGCACCTGGGCCACACCGAGCCGCGCGATCTCGTCGGGCGGCAGGTGGGTGATGTCCTGGCCATCGAAGACGATGGCGCCGTGGTCCGCCTCGACCACCCCTCCGATGGCCCGGAGCAGCGTCGACTTCCCCGCACCATTGGTGCCAACGAGGGCGACGATCTCACCCTCACCGATTTCGATGGCAACGTCAGCCAGCACGACGACGCCGTCGTAGCCGACGCTGAGCTCGCGCACGGCCAGAAGTGGCAACCGGCCCTCGTGGCGGTCGATCAGCATCTGGGTCCGGGTTCGCATGGAGGTCCAGACGTCACGCACGTCGCGTTCGATCAGGCTGCCCGCGCTGGACACGATCAGGCCGCCGATGGCGAAGATGGGGACCAGGATGAGCAAGCCGTAGCGGAAACCCACGGCGTCGCCGAGCGCGCCGACGCCCGGGAGCACGAGGAACCCGGGCAGGATGAACAGCGCGCCGATGGAGAACCCCACGGAGCGGACCCGGGCTGGGATGGCGAGGGAGAGCGAGGCCAGCACGCCCGGTCCGACGATGGCCAGCGAGGCATCGATGCCGGCGTTGCCGATGAAGGCCACTGGGACATTCGGGGCCAGGGCGAAGAGCACGGCGAACCCGGCGGCGACGATCGACGCCACCGCCAACATGCGGAAGACGAGAGCGATGTCACGCCGGGCCAAGCGGGTGGCAATGACCGCGCCGACGGCGAGACCCAGGAGGTCGAAGAGCTGAATCGGCGCGATGAGGTAGGCGCGCTGGACGGCGTCGAGGTGGAACGTCTCCTGGTACTGCAGCGAGGCCAGGGAGGTGAAGCCGGCAATGGCGGCGGCCAGGAAGGGGAGGGCGATGAAGATGCGGCGCAGGACGCCGATTTTCCAGACCGTCCGCCAGGCCTCGCCGAGCGACGGTGGTGTCTCGACGGGGATGTCGACCGGGAGCGCGGCGGGAGCGGCCGGGGCGTCGTCCAGCGGGGCGGCCTCTCCACGCTCCGACGCCAGCATCTGCTCGCTCAGCTCGAGTTGTTCGTGGCGACCCCGGGGAGGCTCGCGGAGGCGCAGGCCGACTATCACGACGACGACGATCGGCACGGCGAAGAAGAAGAAGGGGGCGCGCCAGGTGAAGACGGTCGCCAGCCCGGCGCCGAGGAGGACACCGACGATGGCCCCGATGCTGATGCCGGAACGGTGGGCGGAGTACACGCGCGGCCGCACCGGGACCGGGTAGTAGTCCGCCAACAACGAATTGTGGGTCGGGAAGATGACGGCCTGCCCCATCGAGACACCCACGAGCATGATGGTGGCCACCACGACGGTCTGGGCGACACCGAGGCCGATGGAGAAGGCGGCACCGACGAGCGCGCCGACGAGCGCGATGCGGACCCGGTTCGTTCGGTCGGCGAGTACCGCGATGGGAAGCGTGCAGGCCAGCGCCGCTGCGCCGGCGATGGCGACGATCAACAGGATGCCGGCGTTGGTCAAATGGAACGCGTCGCGGATGTTCGGTGTGAGGACGTTGAACGCGCTCTGGGTTGCCTGGTCGAGCAGTTCGATTGCGAACAGCACGCCGAGGGGGAACAGCGAGACGCCTCCGCCGAGCTTGGCCAGTCGGCTCACGAGGTCAGCGCTCCCTCGACCGGTCCCGGGAGGCCCGGTGCGCTGTCGCGGTGGCGCCGGGCCAATCCCGCGAGAGCCCAGTCGCGCAGGTCGTAGCAGAGGCCGGCCAGCCCTCTCGGGAAGAGGATCAGCACGACAAGCACGCCCAGGGCCGATGGAAAGAGCTGCCAGCTCGGCGGCAGGTAGATGGTGCTTCCTTCGACGATGGCCGCGCCGAGGATGGCGCCGAAGGCCGACCCTAGTCCTCCGACGGTGGTGGAGGTGAAGACGACGAGGCTGACCGGCACCAAGAACGAGGTCTCCTCGTACTGCTGGTTCACCACCACGAGGAGGCAGCCGGCCAGCCCGGCGATGAACCCGGAGATTGCGAACGCGGTCAGTTTCGCCCAGACGACACGAACGCCGTAGCCCGACGCCGCCCGCTGGTTGGCGGGCAGCGCCCGCAGCACGCGACCGGTACGGCTGTGGCGCAGGCCATGCAGCGCCACGAGCACGAGCACCAGGACGCCCAGGCACAATTCGAAGACGGCCGACTGGGAGGTGATGGAGAGTCCGAAGAGGTAAGGGGTCCCGAGCTGGTTCTGGGGGATCCAGGAGAATTCCTCCCGGACCAGCAGGTACCCGGAGGCGGCGAGGCTGAAGGCCAACGTGGTCACCGCGGCGAACATGCCGTCGAGGCGCAGGGTGGGGATGCCCACGACGACGGCGACGACGGCCGCCGCCACGCCGGCCAGGAGGAGGGCGAGGCTCAGGTCCCAGTGCCAGTCGAGGAGTGCCACGGCGCTCACGGTGGCGCCGACGGCGGCAAAGGACATCTGGCCGAGGCTGACCTGCCCCGACCAACCTGTCAGGACGACGATGGAGCAGCCGACGATGGCGAGCACGAGGAGCTCCGAGCCGCGGATGAGCTCACCTGGGCCCATCCAGAGTGGCAGCGTGCAGACGGCGGCGAAGGCCACCACGGTCGCCACCGGCGTCCCCACACGGACCTCGGTGAGGTCGCGCAGCGACCTTGGCAGGTCTCGCACGCTGCCGGCCAGCGCCAGCGACGACTCGGCCTCGCGATCGGTGCGGTTGGCGAGCAGCTGGCGCACCACGATGGCGGCGAACACCACCCCGGCCAGGACGGCCAGCCCGAGCGAGGGGTTCGTCGGGTCATCCCAGGCCACAGCTTGCTCCAGGATCCCGAGCGCCACGGCGGAGGCGGCGATGACGGGGAGCTCGCTGAAGTTGCCGAGGGCCAGCGCGGCCAAAGCGGTGACGAGAGCGGTCAACCCGTAGGTGGGGTCGAGCGGGAGCCCGAGGATGGCGGCCTGGAAGAAGATGCTGACGAAGGACAGGACGCCGGCGACGACCCAGGTCACCGACTGCAGGCGTCCGACCGGGATCCCGAGCATGGAGGCCCGGTCGCGCCGGTCGCCCACCGCCTGCACCGCGAGCCCGACATCGCTCCGGGTGAACCAGATGGAGACTGCGGCCAGGCAGGCCACCGAGACGATCACCGCAACCAGGTGGTCCGCGTTGAAGACGACGGGTCCGACGTGCCAGGCGAGGTGCCACGGGAACGACACCGTCGCGCTGGCGATGGGCGTCTGGCCCCAGATCCGCGGGATCAGGAGGCTCACGACGACCAGGAGCTGGGACAGCCCGATGGTGGCCACGGTCAGGATGAGCCGGGGTGAGCGCCGGAATCGTCGTATCACCAGGATCTCGACGGTGGCCGTGAGGAGGACACAGGCCACCAGGCCGGTGGCCAACCCGACGAAGTAGTTCACGCCCGAGAAGGCGATCAGGCCGACGGCCAAGACGGCTGGCGCCGTGCCGAGGTCGCCCTGGGCGAAGTTGATGATCTTGTTGAGGCGGTAGGTAAGCCCGAGGCCGACGGCCATGAGGGAGCCGAGGAGGCCCAGCACCGCCCCCTGGAGCCAGACCCCGAACGGGATCGGGAACAGGATGAGCTGGACGGCGAGCACCGCCCCGACAGAGACAACAGCCGTGAGCGCGGTCGACGTACGTCCCGGCAACCGCAGACGGTCGCTCAGCGACTCATGCCCTTCTCATGGCGTCATGCCGCATTGGCGAACTTGCCCCCCCCGGGTAGCTCACTTGCCTCACGTGCTCGTGCGCGCTCAGGGTAGTGGTCCGGCGCGGCCCATGCCGGGGCAACCGCCTGGAGCACTGACCCGGCTTCCCGGCGCCGCAGGAGCGGACAGTACCCTTGTGTCGCGCCCCGGCCCCGAAAGTGCTGGACCCAGCCGCGGCTTCCCCCCGCATCCCCGTCTGATGAATCGAGGCATGGTGACGCTCACCGACCCGGCACTGGCTCCACAACGTCCGGCCTCGCCGGCGGCGTACGCGGTCGAGCTGCGCAAGACGTACGGGACTGGGCAGGCGACGGTCCAGGCCCTCGCGGGTGTCAACGTGACGTTCGAGCGCGGTCGTTTCACTGCGGTGATGGGCCCGTCCGGCTCTGGGAAGTCGACGCTGATGCATTGCATGGCCGGCCTCGACCGCCCGACGTCAGGGCAGTCCTTCGTCGGTGACCTCGACATCGGCGGCCTCGACGACGCCGGACTGACGCAGATGCGGCGCGACCACATCGGCTTCGTGTTCCAATCCTTCAACCTCGTTCCCACCCTGACCGCGGCCGAGAACATCACGCTCCCGGTGGATCTGGCCGGCCGGAAGGTCGACAAGGAGTGGTTCGACTACCTGGTTGACCAGCTCGGGATCGGCGACCGCTTGACGCACCGGCCCGGCGAATTGTCCGGCGGCCAGCAGCAGCGCTGCGCCTGCGCCCGCGCGCTGATCAACCGGCCGGACCTGGTCTTCGCCGACGAGCCCACCGGGAACTTGGACTCCAATTCCACGGCGGAGATGCTGACGTTCATGCGGCGCTCTGTCACAGAATTCGGCCAGTCCATCGTCATGGTCACGCACGACCCCCACGGGGCGGCCTACGCCGATCGGGTGGTCTTCCTCGCCGACGGCAACATCGTCGACGAGTTGGCCCAGCCGACTGCAGACTCGGTACTGGAGCGCATCCGGACGCAGGGGACCTGACATGTGGCGCGTGACCATCAAGGGGTTGCTCGCACACAAGCTGCGGCTCGCCCTCACCGCGCTCGCCATCGTGCTCGGCGTCACCTTCATTGCCGGGACATTTGTCCTCACCGACACCTTGCACAACACGTTCAATACGCTGTTCAGCAACATCTACCAGAACATCGACTTCCAGGTACGCGGTGTGGCGCAGTTCGGCAGTGGAGGCACGGCTACCCGCAACCCCGTCCCCGAGTCGGTGCTGTCGACCGTGCGGGGCGTGCCCGGCGTCGAAGCAGCCGACGGCTCGGTTACCGGGTACGCGCAGTACATCGCTCCCGATGGGAAGGCAATCACGACGGGTGGCGCGCCGACCTTGGGAATCTCCTTCGACACCAATCCCGAGCTCTCGGCGCTGCGACTGAGTCAGGGCAGTGCGCCGACCACGTCGAGCGACGTCGTGATGGACCTCGGCACGGCGGACAAGTACCACTTCAAGGTGGGCCAGCACGTCCGGATTTTGCTGGAGGGGCCGACGAAGACGTTCACGATCACGGGACTCGCCCGCTTCGGCACCGCCAACAACCTGGCCGGCGCGACGCTCGCCGCGTTCGACACCCCGACGGCGCAGGTGCTGCTGGGTGAGGTGGGCAAGTTCGACAACGTCAACGTCGTCGCCCAGCCTGGCGCCGACAAGGCGATGGTGCAGGGCGCTATCGCGCGCGCCCTGCCGCGCGGCGAGGAGGTGGTGACGGGTCAGACCGTGATCAACGAGGCGACGAGCTCGGTCAGCCAGGCGCTGGGCTTCTTCAACACCGCGTTGCTGGTGTTCGCGTTCATCGCGTTGTTCGTCGGCGGTTTCACCATCCTCAACACGTTCTCCATCATTGTGGGGCAGCGCACGCGTGAGCTGGCGCTGTTGCGCATTGTGGGCGCGAGCCGGCGTCAGGTCTTCCGCTCCGTGCTGCTCGAGGCGACGATCGTCGGGCTGGTGTCGTCTCTGATCGGCCTGGGCTTGGGTGTGCTGGCGGCGCTCGGGCTGGAGGCGCTGCTCAGCGGGTTCGGCGTGACGCTGCCGTCCGGCCCACTGGTCTTCGAAGCCCGTACCGTCATCGTGTGCCTGCTGGTCGGAGTGGGCGTCACCGTGGTGTCGGCCATCAGTCCGGCCCGGCGAGCGGTGCGGATCCCCCCGGTGGCTGCGGTCTCGGATCAACAGAGCGAGGTCGAGATCTCGCTGCGGCGGCGGTTCACCTGGGGCGTCGGCATCACCCTGGCCGGCGTGATTGCGCTGGCCATCGGGCTGACCGTCCCGGCCATCGCACTCGTGGGGCTGGGCGCGATCCTGATCTTCATCGGAGTGGCCCGCCTGGCCCCGGCCGTCGCACGGCCGATGGCGAGCGTCATCGGGAGACCGCTGGCGCGCCTCTTCGGCATGTCCGGACGGCTCGGGCGGGAGAATTCCATGCGCAGCCCGCGGCGCACGGCACAGACGGCGTCCGCCCTCATGGTCGGCCTGGCCCTGGTCTCGGCCATCGCTGTCTTCGGCGCGTCGCTGTCACGATCCGCCACGAGCAGCGTGGACAACGCCATCAGCGCCGACCTGATCGTCTCCACGCCCAACAATGCACAGGGTGGCTTCAGTAATGCGGTGGGTCGGACCGCGGCGTCCGTCGACGGGGTCACGGCGTCCTCGACCGTCTATCAGGACCAGTTCGAGTTGAGGGGATCGTTGGAGAACCTGACCGCCGTGTCGACGCGTGACATCTCCGACACGCTGATCCTCAACATGACCGAGGGCTCCCCGTCGACGCTGGCCGACGGCCAACTGCTGATCGACACCACGACGGCTACCTCGAAGCACCTCACGGTCGGTGACGTTGTTCCGGTGAAGTTCGCCAAGACGGGAAACTCGACGATGCGGATCGGCGGCGTGTTCGAGGCCAACCAATTGATCGGGAAGTACCTCGTCGGCGACGGCTTCTTCCTCGCCCACTTCCAGAACGAGCTGCCGATCGCGGTGTTGTTGAAGACAGACGGGAGCCCGGGTGTGGAGCACAGTGTCTCGCACGCCCTCGCTTCCTACCCGAACCTGAAGATCCAGACCAAGGCCCAGTTCGAGCAGTCCCAACAGGCCCAGGTGAACCAGCTACTCGGCCTGGTCTACGCCCTCCTTGCCTTGGCCGTGCTCATCGCCCTGATCGGGATCGTCAACACCCTCATGCTCTCGGTGTTCGAGCGCACGCACGAAATCGGCCTCCTGCGCGCCGTCGGCATGAAGCGTCGGCAGATCCGGGCGATGATCCGTTCCGAATCGGTGATCTTGGCGGTGTTCGGTGCCGTCATCGGCATCATCGTCGGCACGGGTCTCGGGATCGCATTGGCGTGGTCGCTCAAGACGCAGGGCATCACCGACATCGTGGTGCCGTTCACCAGCCTCATCGTCTTCCTGATCCTGGCCGCCGTGCTCGGCCTGATCGCGGCCAGCTGGCCGGCGCGCCGCGCCGCCAAGCTCGATGTCCTCGCCGCCATCGCGGCCGACTGACGTTCGCTCAGCTACTGAGTCGCCACTTGATGGTGACGCGCTCGTACGGCCGCTCGGCCACGACAGCGACTGCTTGGCGCAGCTCGGGGTTGAGGTCGCCGAGGGTGGCGTGCCGCGAGCGCGCGTAGACGTCGACGTACAGGACATCGCCCCATCCGTGCGTGGCGACAGTATGGGTCACGCGCAGCCGCTCGTCTGGCTCGGTTGCCTCGAGCACGGCGCGTCGTACGGCACTCTGGGTCGCGCTGTCCGCTCTCATGGCGCGGGGACGCGTCTCGTCACAAGGTCCAGCCGAGGGTGCACGCCATCAGTATAAGGAAGGGGTTCCGCAGGGGTCGGGCCAGGCGAGGCGAAGCGGCGGTTCGGTAGAGTAGGGGTGTGACGACGACGGCCGCGACATCGAAGCAGCCCGGTGCCTTCCGCCTTCCGGGGTACACCGTCGCGGTCGGGCCGTTCACGCACGTGGCGGCGGAACGGGATCGTCTGGCGGCACTGCACTGGCACCACTTCGACGCGCGCCAGCTCGGTGCGACCGTGGGAGCGGAGATCGCCGGCGTCGACCTCACCGCGCCTTTGCCCGACGGCGTCGTGGCCGAGCTGGGCCAGGCGTTGTACGACTACAAGGTCATCTTCTTCCGGAACCAGCCGTTGGACCCCCACCAACACGTCGCCTTCGCGCGCCGCTTCGGCGACCTGGAGATCCACCCCTTCCTTCCGTCCAACACCGGTGAGCCCGAGCTCGTGCGCTTCGAGAAGACGGCTGACGTGAGCGGCTACGAGAACTCGTGGCACCACGACGTGACCTGGCGGGCCTGCCCGTCCATGGGCGCGATCCTGCACGCCGTCTCGGTGCCGGACTGTGGCGGGGACACGCTCTTCTCCGACATGTACGCCGCCTACGACGGGCTCGAGCAGGCGACGAAGGACGAGATCGATGGGCTGGAGGCGGTCCACGACTTCACGCAGACGTTCGGGCACTCGATGTCCGACGACGAGCGTGAGAAGGCTCAGGAGCGTTACCCGCCGGTGCGCCATCCTGTGGTGTGTTCCCACCCGGTCACCGGGAGGAAGCACCTCTACGTCAACCGTCCCTTCGTGAGCCATATTGAGGGTCTGGACCGGCAGTCCAGCTTGGCGCTGCTCGATCGCCTGTGCCGGCAGGCTGACGCGCCCGAGCACCAGTGCCGTTTCACCTGGACCAAGGACGCAGTGGCGTTCTGGGACAACCGGGCGGTGCAGCACTACGCCTCGAGCGACTACTGGCCCCAGCGCCGCTCGATGGAGCGCGCTTCGGTGATCGGGACGGCACCGAGCGCCTGACAGGGAATGGTCTTTGTCGGCGTGACGTGTGACAGGCCGGCGGCACGATCGTCCCCGTAGATCCCCCATTTCGAAGTGGCCCGGTCGTAAGCCGCTTGATCAATGCCCAGAGCTTCCTCATCTCGAGCAGCGCCACCACTGCATTGGGCAATGCCAAGGTGGCAGCCGGCTCGGCCTGAGCCAGATTCGGCCCGACCCCGCCTATCTGCGCAGCGACAAGCTGCCGATGGTCGACGACGAAAAGTTGACGTCGAGATTCATGTTCGAGGAGAAGTCGACCAGCTTCACAGCCCCCGTGCGCACGTCGACGAGATAGTGGTTGTAAGTCCGGTAGTCGGACGAGAACGTGCCGGCGAGGACGCTGGTGCCGCCGGGGAGCCAGCGGGCCCAGCCGACCGAGTCGCCGATCTCCCCCTTCACGCCGGGGATCAGCTCCAGTGATCCCGTGCGCGTGTCCACGATGGCCAGCTGCATGGCCGGGTTGACGGCGCCCGAGTTCGTCTTTACGAAGACAGCCAGGCGGGAGCCGTCCGGCGAGAAGGCACCGCCGATGTCGAAGCCGTAGGGCAGGGGGCTGTGCACGGTGAGGTTGCGGCCGATGGCGGTATCGGCGATGTCCAGCACACCGCATCCCTGCCCGTCAGCGCAGAAGCTCGGCAGCCACGCCAGCAAGCTCGAGTGCCCTCCCGGCGCGGTGTGGGCGTCGATGAGCCCCCAGTCGTGTCCGAGTCGGCGGATGTGACCGGTCGCCGGGTTCCACAGCCCGAACGAAGCCGGGACGGAGGTGGTTCCGGCCCGGGCCGACTGGACGAGGATCCCGCCGGCCACGCTGATGGGGTTGACGTAGCCGTCGCCGGCGTTGACGTACCAGCCGGAAGGCACCGGGAAGACGTGACGGGGACCGACGCCGGTGAGGGGTATCTGGATCACCTGCTCGGAGCTCGGATTGCACGGCTCCGTCGCGGTGGCCGGGCAGTCGAGGCTGGCGCGCTCGACGAAGATGCTGCGCCCGTCGGCGGCGGCGAAGACGGCGTCACCGCGGCCGAGTGACACCGTCCTCCCGGTGGCCGGGTCGAACTCTTTGGCCTGGGAGGGGATGACGCCCCCGTAGTCCGAATACGGGCACTTGCTGATGGTTGCGTACGAGCACCCGGTGCCCACCCAGAACAGCCGACCGTCGAGAGAGACCAGCGGGGTGGTGGGATCGGCCTTGGCTTGCGCGACGACCTCCTGTGCCCCGGTCGACGCATTGCCGACGTGGAGGTTCCCGAGATAGTCCACCCACGCCAGTAGGGGAGCCTCCTTCGAGGGCGCTGCAGGGGCGGCGGTCCGGTGGGTCGGCGGCCGTTGCATCGGTTTGGTCGACCCGATGGTCAGAACCGTGGTCAGCAGGGCCGCGCCGAGGACCAACGCCAGCAGCACGGAACCGAGCAACCAGCGCTTCCGCCGCCGGGCCCGGGCCTCCCGGAAGAGCGCCTCGGGCGCCTCGCCGGGTGTGACGCCACCGGGCAGGTGGGCGTGCGGTGCCGGCGGGACGGGAAGGAGCGAGGCCGGACGGCTCATCCGGGGTGCCGTGTCATGGTGGAGGGCGCTGTACGGGCACGGCTCATAGAACTAGTATTACTAGTACCATGATCTCCGTCAACATCGACCGGTCAGAACCCCTTCCGCTGCACGATCAGGTGGCGGCCGAGATCCGCCGGGCCATTGCCGAGGGTGAGGCCGGCCCAGGAGAGCGTCTGCCGCTGGCCAAGGACTTGGCGGCGGTGCTCGGGGTGAACAAGAACACCGTCCTGCGAGCGCTGCACATCCTGCGCGACGAGGGGCTCCTCGATTTCCAGCGGGGCCGCGGCATCACGGTGGCCGGGACGGCGGAACGCGGCGTCGTCGTCGGGCGCGTGCGGGAGCTCATCGATTTCTGCCGACTCCAGGGCTACCGCCGCGACGAGGTCATCGCCATGATCGAGAGCCTCCCGTGAGCAAGCCGTGCATCGACCGGCCGTCAGCGTTCTGCTTTCTGCCGTCTTCTAAGGTCGATGAACCAGCCGATGGGAACGCCGTTGGTGTCGGTGGCCAGTGACCACTTCCACCCGGTCTTGCCCCGATCGGTGGGGTTCGGTCCGGTCCCTTCACCTCCTGCCGGTGCCTTGTGCAGCGACCCGTCGATCGACACGTCGGAGAAGTCCAGCCCGATCACCTTGTCAAAGGCAGAGATGGCCTCTTCGACCAGGTCCGCGAACGCGCCGGCGGCCACCCACTCGTCGCGCCGGCGCCGCAGGGTGGTCTCGCTCCCTTTGCCCAGGCGTCCGGCCACGTCCCAGCTGCACCCGGTGACCAGGCGGAACAAGATGGCCTCGAAGCAGTCGCGTTCAGAGATCCTCGGCCGGTGACACCCGAGCGGGTGCGGTGCACACACCTTGTTCGGGCAGATAGGCGGCAAAAGACGCCCAGATGGCGTCGACGACGGTCGGATCAAGTGCAAGCATGGGACCTCCACTGGTTCGTTGGTGTTCGGACGCAGCCGGATCATGTCGGCTCCGACACCACGACCGGTGTACCCTTCTCCCTGGCCAGAGATGGTCCACCTCCGATCCCCGCTCGGTGGTGACAATGGCCCCCGAGGAGGTGGCTATGGCCAAGATCAAGCGCAACGAGCCCTGCCCGTGCGGGAGTGGTTCCAAGGCCAAACGGTGCTGCTATGGAACCGGTGAGCCCGTGCACGACGGGATGCTGCCCCGTGAGGTCGGAGACGCCGCCATCGTCGATCTCAACGGAACTGACGAGATCGAGCTGCGCGCCTACTTCGATCGGTTGGTCGATCTGCCCGAGCTCGACGCGTCCTTGCAGGTGCGCCTGCCGAGCATCATCACGCCCGACATGGCGAAGGCCATCAATGCGCTGAGGGACGATGACGGCGACATCTTTCGACGATGCGCTCGACAAGGTGCTCGATGCCATCGATTCGCCCGACCGACGCCTCGCTCTCGCCGAGGCAGTCCTCCGACTTCGTGACCAGGCTCAGATGAAGCCGAAGCTCGCGGCGATGGCCGTCGATCGAGCTCGACCGACCGGAGTCGATGCTCTTCCGTTCCTCTGTGGCGGAATCACTGGCCGTGCTCGCGGGCGAGCAGCGCACGCCAGCAGGATTGCTCCTCGCCACGACCTAGACCCCATCAACTCGGCATTGCGCACGTGGATCCACCCACCTATTCGCACACGCTCTAAGCTTGCAATTAAACCCTGATCACCCGCTCACGCGGTCTTCTTGATCACCGGATAGCGGCTGTCGAGGACCCGTGGCGCTTCCTTTGGGACGTCCTGGACCGGCCCGGTCGGATTTCGGTGGACTGGCCGGTGTGCCCATCGTGGCACGAAGTCGACGAAAACCTCGCCGAACACGCGCTCGGAGTGAGCTTCGCCGGATCGAGTGGGCGTTCCCAGGGCAGTCGGAGGTCATCGACGAGGCCGCGGGCGAGGCGAAGCTGGCTCAGCGCAGCAATGACGATCCACGTCCAGCGGTCGGCCTGCTCGGGGGTGCACAGTGATGGCGCTGTCCATCCGAGTGTGTTCTTGGCGAAGCGGAACGTGTGCTCGAGGTCGAAGCGACGCAGGTAGGCCCGGAAGCACAGTTCGAGGTCGGGCTCGCCATCTCCTCCCCACCACAACCACAACGTCTTCTTTGACCCGGCCGTCGGGCTCGAGGCAGATGCTCGACGTCGACGCGCAACACGCTGCCGCGCACGATCGGGCGGCACGTCGTCGCTCGCCCAGCGGCCCCGGCCGATGATCCTCGGATGCACACCGTGCCACGTCCGCACCCGCACCGTGCCGTAGCGGGGATCGGTGGTGTTGAGCTCGGCATCGGGACGACCCAACGTGCGCGTTGTCGGAGAGTTTGAGCCGTCTGCCGTGACGCCGAGGCCGACCCCTGGTTCCACCTTGTCGCGCCGGAGGGTCGCGGTAGAAGACCCGGTCGCCGCGGATGCGCACGAGGACCTCGACTCTCGTCTTCGGCCAGGCCGACAGTGAGGGCGATGGGGTCATAGCCGGCGTCGAAGACGAACATCGGGACCGCTAGCGGTCGCCCCGAGTCGTTCGCTCAGTTCTTGGATCTGCTCGATGGTGCTCGCCGTCGTGTCCTCTTCGGGCGGATGCGCCGGGCGTCGAGCGGTCGCGGTCCAACTGTCGGGGGGTGAAGTCGAGCTGGGAGATCCATTGGTAGGACCAGCCGGCCACGATGGGCTGGCCGGCCGAGTGCTTGGACGCCGAGTAGTAAAAGCCCCGCTCGGGGCTGCACTCGGCGTCGCAGCGGTCCCAGACCGAGGCGTCGACGGCGAAGATCTCGGGCCAGCCCCTCGGCCGATGCTCGACCACGAGCGCCTTGAGACGTTCCTCGTCGAGGCGACCGTGCACCAGGCTCTTGTAGAGCGAGCCATGGGAGCGGCGAAACTCGGGCTCCAAGGAGAGCTGGGGGACAGAGGCCACAGGAGCGCCGGCACACAGCGCGGCATCACAGAGCTCGAAGAGGGCATCGCCCCAGCGCGTCAGGCACCGGTAGGCTGCATTGAGTGCATTGAGAAAGTACCCACCCCGCCGGCCGTCCGGGCCTGCCAGACGGCGGGTACGCTCGCCGGGGCGCGGTTGGGGTAGAGGGCCAGCGCCAGGAGCACGAGCAGCGGCCCGGTGTTGAGGTCGGTGGCGAGGCCACTGAAGACCTGCCCGAAGGCCTGGCCGAAGACCCAGTAGTCGAGGGCCAGTGCGGCGCCGGCCACCAGGAAGACGGTGGTGTGCCGGGAGACCAACGGGCCTAGGCCGATCACGAAGGACAGGATCGCGCACGCGACGGCGACAGAATCACCGCCGTTCCCGAAGGCGTGGGCGACCGAGAGCTGCAGGTGGGTCAGCCAGCCCGGCTCGCCGGAGACGGCGCCGCTGATCGCCCCCGAGATGCTCCCGCCGGCCCGGTTGGCCGGCAGCAGCCACAGGATCCCCATGCCGCTCCACACGATTGCCCAGACGGCTTTGCCGCCCCGTTCTCCGAGCGGGCCTTCGGCGGCGGCCGGACCTGCTGCCGCC
The DNA here is from genome assembly GCA_963741995.1 of uncultured Acidimicrobiaceae bacterium. GTDB lineage: Bacteria > Actinomycetota > Acidimicrobiia > Acidimicrobiales > RAAP-2 > Bog-473. The sequence goes on along the minus strand of CAVUKI010000003.1, from coordinate 36,512 downwards.
AGCCGACGGGCCCGCGGCCAGACCAGGAGACCGATGGCGGCGTAGAGCAGCGCGCCGCCCGGCGCCCCGGTGAGCGGGGAGGCCATGCCGGTGAAGAGCATGCCGAAGCCCTCGCCGAGGGCCCAGACGCCGAGCGCCCAGGCGAAGGAGAGGACCAGTGCCGGCTTCACGGTCTCCCGCACCAGCAGCCCTACCCCTATGAGAATCTGCACTGCGGCGAAGACGCCGTCGGTCAACGCGGGCTGGACCGCGATGAGATGCGCCACGTGGGTGATGACGCCGGACACGAAACCCGGCTGGCCCTGGGACGAGGGGAGGATCACGCTGTTGGCGAAGTCCGGCCCGAACATCTTGGGCTGCAGCTGCAGGAACCCGTCGAGCAGCCAGATGCAGCCGAGGCCGATCTGAATGGTGCGGGCGCTGACCCGGCCCGCCCCCGCCGGGCGGACCGGGTTCACGCCTGTCCCCTGATGATCGGCGCCAGCTCGGCCCGGGTCAGGTCGGCCTGGAACTGGTGACTCGAGGCCAGGGACGGCTCCGTCCAGACGTGGAGCATGAAGTACGTGTTGGTGTTGTGCACGCCCGAGGTGCACGTGCCAGTGGAATTCGTCTTTCCCACGACCTGGCCGCCCGAGAGGCAGAGGTCGTCGTGCGCGTGCCACTGGGTCAACGGTCCGCCGATGTCGGGACCGGGTGTGCAGGGTGCAGGCCCGAGATACATGGCGCCCAGGAGCTCGGGCCCGTTGACGGTGTTGGCGTACATGAGGAAGGCCGGCTGCGACGGATCGAACCCGTCCGTCCTGGCGATCTTCCAGTTGGCGTAGTGGACCAGGTACCCGTTCGGGTTGGTGGCCGGGGTGTACCCGGCCGCGGTGGCCGCCGAGAGGTTGGCATACTTGGTGAGCGTGGCTTTGGTTTGCGCCACGAGCTGGTCAGCCGCCGACTGCTGGGCCGCCGTCGGAGTGCCCGAGGGGACCGGCGCCATCACCATGCCGTTGGACATGACGTTCGCGCCCTTGACGTTGGAGCACACGGTCGACGTGGCCTGGGCCGCCGCGGGCGATTTCGATGTCGCTGTGGAGGTGGATGACGATCCAGAGCTCGACGATCCCCCCATGTTCATGCCGGCCATCGATCCCGAACTGCGGGCGGAGCTGGTGCTCGACTGCACGGTGCTCGACGACGCGGAAGCGCGGGGTGCAGGGTGCGAGGCGTCCGAGACCGTGGTGGCCGCCAGCACCAGGACCGCCGCGACCCCGATCGTGACGAGCCCGGCCCACCACAGGCGCGCGGCCAGGCCAAGGGCCGACCAGCGTGCCGTCATCGATTGCTTGAGCCGCACCATGACTCCTCCTCACCCGCTCTACGGCACCAGCATCCACCCCAGATGTCAGGGCCGCGCCAGCGGCGTGTGAAGGAAGTGTGATCACCCATGCCGGCAGCGTTCCGGTTCGGCGCGGCTCGCTCCGGGGGGGGTCAGTTGTGCTGTGGCTCCCTGAAGGCGACACCGACGGATTCGCCGTTCGTATGGACGCTCGGGTCCAACCGGACACCGACGGCCGCCCGGCTCGCTGCCGGCTGGTCCGGACCCGCTGAAACGACGATCCGGTCCCGGCCCCCCGACCTTGGCGCTGAGGAGGGCGGCGTCGGCCAGTGAGACCACCTCATCGAAATCTGCGGCCTGGTCCGAGGAGGCGAGGCCGAAGCTGATGGTGAAACGCGGGAGTTCGGCGATGAGGATCCTTTCGGCCAGACGCTCGCGGACTCGCTCCAGGACCTGGCCCGCCTCGTCGACAGGACACTCGGGGAGGACGATGACGAACTCCTCTCCCCCGTAGCGGCCGGGGAGGTCGGCGGGCCGAAGAGAGTCTCGGAGTACCTGCGAGAAGGTCCTCAGGGCGCGGTCGCCGGCGGCGTGCCCGAAGACGTCGTTCAGGTCCTTGAAGTGGTCGAGATCGCCGTAGGCCACGGAATACGGCGTGCCCGTGGCGTGGAGCTCCCGGACAGCGGTCTCCAAGCTCCTCCGGGTCATGAGCCCCGTCAGGGAGTCACTGTTGGCCTGGGTCCGGGAGACCTCGAAGGCGCGCAGCATCGCCAACCGCTCCGAGGCCCTTCGTGCGACTGCCTCCACGTTCTTCTCTACTTCGTCCGATGGAGGCGAACCGTCCTCCGTGGTCACATGGAAGACCCCCAGGGAGTTGCCGCCGATGCTCATGGGAACGCAGAGTGCGGAGCAGTGTCGGCCCCGAAGGTGGGGACAGGCATCGAGCGCCGTGCTGTCGGGGAACACCATGCTCCGCCCCCTCGATGCAGCTGGGCAGTCGTCGGGGGACATGACCCCGCAACCGACGTCGTCGGTTTGCGCTGAGCTGACGAGGACCTGTCGAAAGTGGGCTTTGCTGGAGTCGGCCAGCAGGAGCTCGGAACGCATGTCCGGTGCAGCCCGCGTCAGTGCCTCACCTACGAGATCGAAGACGGATGCCTCCGCCTTCGACATCTCCAGTGCGGTTTGCAGGCTCGCCTCGAACGCGATCCGTCGTGCGACGTCGGACTGAATGACCTCGCGCCTGGACTGCTCACGTTCCACCCGGAGGGCGTGTCGGGTGAGGAACGCGATCACATTGGCGGCGATGATCACGCCGATGACAATGGACCACAGGAGATCGACCCGGGCGCTGTCGGCGGCCGCGTGTGCCCGGTCGGATGTCGTGGTCCACAAGGTTGGTGACGGTCGTCTGCAGGGAGGCCAGGGTTGCATCGAGGTTCGCTTCGGCCGACGTCTCCACGGCAGCCAGGTGCGCGGTCTGCGGCGTGTGCGTCCCGCCGGCCAGGAATGCACCGAGGCTCGACTGCGAAGCGAGGAAAGCCGAGACCCGGCCGGCCAGACCAGGCGCCAGCTCGGCGTTGCCCGGCAGCGCGAGGAGGTGCTGCAGGGTCAGGTAGGACTTGTCGAAGGCGTTTGCGGCAGTTTCGGCTCCGGCCACATTCGTGTCGGACGCCGGCGCGGTGCTGCTGAAGGCCCCCGCCGCGAGCACCTGGAAAGCCGACGCCGCATTCCGCATCTGCCTTACCGGCGGGAGGAGCACGACGTACCGCTGCGTCAGCTGGGCATTGAGCGATTCGGCTTGGGACACGTTGGCCACCCCGAGGAAGGCGCCCGCCAGCGCGATCAGGGTCAGCACGACGCCCAGCAGGACGATGGCTCGGTGGGGTGCATACCACCGCCAGGGGTCCCAGACGTTCTTCTTCGACCCGGTGCTCACGGCAATACATATCGGCGCGTTCGTGCCTTTTCATAAGTTGCCAAGCCGGCCCTTCCGGACCCGAGGTCGACGTGGGTGCTCCACACCGGGTTCCGGCCGCGATCAACCGCACCTGGGATTACCGGAGATGAGGGTCATTGCACCGCCCCGTTTTCGTGCCTGTAGCGCGATCGGCTCGTTCAATGGCCCGGAGTGCCTCGGGATATGCGACATCCGGACGGCGGCTCGCGCCGAACACCGTCCGTGGTCATCCGCGGGCGCGCCACACGACGGAACGAAGCGTCCCTTGCCGAAAGGTGTACGAAGTGATGCAGCGATCGAGTCTCATGCAACACTCCCTCCGGACGGTGACAGCCCTTCTGGCGTCGCTGTTCGTCGTCGTCCTCGGAGTCTCCGGAGTGGTGGCCACGCAGGCTGCCACCGCCGCGACGACGTCGCACGCCGTCCAGGTGCCGCCGCCATCGGGCGACAGCGGCACGACCGTCGACCCGCTGCAGTACAACTGCGGCAACGCCGCCCCGACCTGTGGCCAGGTCGGCGAGTCCTACGGCTACTACAACGGGACCAACGTCGATCTTCTCTACAGCGAGGATTACTACTGCGACCAGAACGTGAGCTCGAACGCGGCGACCGGCTGCGAGGCCGGCGCCCCGCAATCGGGTTCGCCCAGCGCCAACTCCGTCAATGGCACCTCGCTGGGGAACACCATCCACCAGGACACCCTGTACATCCCGGTGCCGCTGTTCTCGAACCCTCCCCCCACGCAGTGCACAGCGACGGCGACCTGCATCGACCACCCGCCGACCATCGACCTCTCGCGTATCGCCGGCGCCCTTCCGGGGAACCCGTCGCCGAGCAGCCTGAACAACGTGCCCATCCCGGCGCACGACCACGTCGTGGGCACCCGCAACGGCGGCCTGCCGGAGTGGTGGAACGTCGAGGTGGTTGCCACCACCGATCCCGCCACCTTCGCCACGCTGACCAGCACGGCCGCCATCACCGCCGCGGTCAACGCGTCGAAGGCGATTGAGGCGCCGACCAACGCCTCGCTGTTCTTCCAGGTCCTTCCCGGCACGGTGCCCGCCGCCCAGGCCGCCAACCTGACCGCCACGGCTCCGCCCGGAGCCGCCGTCGCCACGGCGCCCAACCCCGACCCGACGGTCAATCAGACCGAGCCCGGCACGGTCATCGACAACCTCCAGAACGACTGCGGCGCCACGGCCCCCAACTGCCAGAACATCGGCATCAGCCATGACTGGATCGACGGGCAGGACGTCAACGCGCTCTACACCGAGCCCTACTTCTGCGACACCTCGGTTGCGTCGGCATCCGCCACCGGTTGTGAAGCCGGCGCGGCACCGAACCTCGTGCCGCCCGGTGTGGCCGATCAGACGCCCCCCTCACCCACGGTGACCAACGCGAACATCGACCCGCTCTACATCCCGGTCCCCCTGTACTCGACGCCACCGGTGACCTACAACCAGTGCTCGAGCGCCATCACCTGCATCGACCACCCGGCGACGATCGACCTGTCCCGGTTGGCCTCGGTGCTCGGCGCTCCGGCGGCGAGTCTCGACAACGTGCCGCTTCCCGGCCACGATCACCTGCTCACGACCCGTAACGGCGACCAGCCTGAGTGGTGGAACGTGATCGTCATCCCTGTGACCTCGGCCGCCGGCCTGAACTCGGTGGAGACCGCCAAGAGCTACTTGGCCGTCAAGGCGCTCGAGAACCAGCCCAACAGTGGCATCGGTGCCGGCGGGATCGGCGAGGTGCCCACCAATGCCTACCTCTGGTTCCAGACGCTGCCCGGTGCCGGGCCGGCCACGCCCGGTCCTGTCCAGCCGAGCTGCGTCAACACGCTGCCTTCGGGCTCCGTGGTCGGCGGCGCTGCCCTCGATGACGGCACCGGCTACTACGAGGTCAACTCGGCCGGAGACGTGGCGACGTTCGGCGCTGCCACCTGCTACGGCTCGCTGACCGGCGTGAAGCTGAACCAGCCGATCGTCGGCATGGCCGTTGACCGAGCCACGGGCGGCTACTGGCTCGTCGGGGCGGACGGGGGCGTGTTCGCCTTCAATGCTCCCTTCCTCGGCTCCACCGGTGCCATGCACCTCAACAAGCCCGTCGTCGGCATCACGGCAACGCTGAACGGTACGGGCTACTGGCTCGTTGCCTCGGACGGTGGGGTCTTCTCCTACAACGCCCCCTTCCAGGGGTCGACGGGGAGCATCAAGCTGAACAAGCCGGTCGTCGGCATGGGTCTCGACCGGGCCACGGGCGGCTACTGGCTCGTCGCTTCGGACGGCGGCGTGTTCTCGTACAACGCCCCGTTCTTCGGGTCGACCGGGAGCATCAAGCTCAACAAGCCAGTCGTGACCATCGCTCCCGTGTCCGACGGGAGCGGGTACCGGCTGATCGCCTCGGACGGCGGCGTGTTCTCGTACAACGCCCCGTTCTTCGGGTCGACCGGGAGCATCAAGCTGAACAAGCCGGTCGTCGGCGGGTTCAACAACAACTCCTACGACGGCTACTACATGGTGGCCTCCGACGGAGGACTGTTCACCTTCAGCCCTCCTGGTGAGGGCATGCCGTTCTTCGGATCGGCGGTGTAGCGCGAGCCTTCTGAAGGCGGGACGCCGCGAATGGACGGGGCCTTGGGTCCCGTCCATTCGCCTGTCCGGGACGAGCGTTCAAACCCGGGCTGGCACAGCCTGAGCGCCTCGCCCTTCAACGCAGCCGATGCCGGGCGTATCCTCCCGGCATGGCTGGCATCGGCCCTTTCTCCCGTCGGCTGCGCGACCGTCCCGACGATCAGCTCCCGCTTCACGCGGGACCGGTCTCCAACGGCGAGTTCGTCCCGGCGGCCGAAGCGGCCAGGGACCGCCAGGTCAACGCACTGATCCGTTCCTCTATCGACGATTCGGCGCGCCGGGTCGGGCTGGACCGGCGCCGCTTCTTGCAGGGCGCCGGGGCCGTCGCCGCGTCGCTCGCCGCGTTCGAGCTCGCCGGCTGCGCCTCGCCGCCGGCCTCACACCCGCAGGCAGCGTCGCGGCCTCGGGGCAGGGGAGGCCGGTTCAAAGTGCCGCCCCCCGAGGACACGGCCGCCTGCCAGCAGGCGTTGACCGGTTCGGAGTTCATCTTCGACGTCCACACGCACCACGTCATTCCGACCGGCCCCTGGGTCGACGATTCCCCCTCGACGACCTCGCTCGTCCTCTCCATGTTGCCGCCAGGCTGCACCGACGCCACCCAGCTCGATTGTGTGGACCGGGCCAGTTACCTGCACGACATCTTCCTGGCCAGTGACACCACGATGGCGGTTCTGACGGACGTCCCGAATTCAGGCCCGTCCAATGCACCGATCCCCTTCCCCGAGGCACTGCGCACCCAGCAGATCACGGCGGGCCTCACCGGCGGTGGTGCCGGCCGGCTCCTGGTGGAGAACATCATCGCCCCCAACGTCGGTCCGGTCAGCGCCACCCTGGACGAGATGTCGAGTGCGATGGCGACGGGGCCGCCGGCCGCCTTCAAGGTGTACACGGCCTGGAGCCCGGGCGGCGGCGGGGGCTACTCGTTGGAGGACCCCACCATCGGGCTCCCCACCGTCCAGCACGCGCACGACCTCGGGGTGAAGGTGTTCGTGGCCCACAAGGGCTTGCCGCTGGTGAACTTCGACCCCGTCTTCAACCACCCCGATGACATCGTGGCGGTGTCGCGCCAGTTCCCCGACATGCAGTTCGTCGTGTACCACGCGGCCTGGGACCCCAACCAGATCGAGGGGCCCTACGCCCCGAACGCCACCATCGGCATCGACACGCTGCTGGCGGCCCTCGACCGCCACGCCGTGCCACCGAACGACAACGTCTGGGTCGACGTGGCCACCCTGTGGCGCCAGCTCCTCACCACGCCCGATCAGGCGGCCCACGCCATCGGCAAGCTACTCAGCCACGTGGGCACGCAACGGGTCATGTGGGGCACCGACGCCATCTGGTACGGGAGCCCCGAGGCCCAGATCATGGCCATGCGCACCTTCGAGATCACGCCGGAGTTCCAGGACGTCTACCACTACCCTGCGTTGACGGCCGACGTGATGGCCGGCCTGTTCGGACTCAACGCCGCCCAGCTCTTCGGCGTCGACGCGACGGCCATGCGGTGCGGCCTGACCCAGGATCCCCTGTCGGCCAACATCTCGGAAGCCGCCGCGCTGCGGGACGAGGGCGCACTCCCCTCGGCGTGGCAGCCGCACGGTCCGACCACGCGACGCCAGGTGCTGGACTGGCTCGGCTCGGCGGCCACGAAGTGGGTGCCGTTCTAGCGCTGCCGGCCCGCCGCCTCGAAGGCGGCGCACCCGGCTGACGCTGGCCTCGGAGCGCAGGACCCCGTTTTCTTCGAGCCCTACGATGCGCCGGTGGATCTGATGAGGTCTGTGTCCGAGCGCTCACTCAACATACGGGCCGCTCGACGCGTCGGGTGGGCCGCCTCGCTCGGAGTGGTCGTCGGAGTGGTCACATCGCTGGTTACCCAGTGGCAGGCGGCCATCCTCATCGGTTGGGACGCGGCAGCCCTGTTGCTCATCGGGTGGATCTGGGTGGCGGTGTCGGGATTGGACGCCGAAGAGACCAAGACCCATGCCGTTCGTGAGGACACCAGCATCCGACTTTCCGAGGTGATCATCGTCACTTCGGGTGTGGCGCTCCTGGCGGCGGTCGGGCTGGTCCTCGTACGGGCCGGCCAGGCAACCGGCGGGACCAAGGCCGCCCTAATCGTTCTGGGCGTGGTGAGCGTTGCCCTGACCTGGGCGTTGCTGCACACCGTGTTCACGTTGCGCTACGCCCGCACCTACTACCGCCGGCCGGAGGGAGGAATCGATTTCAACGAAGAGGATCCGCCCACCTACCTCGACTTCGCCTACCTGGCGCTGACCATCGGGATGACGTTTCAGGTCTCGGATACGAACCTCACGAACAAGAGCATCCGCAGGATCGCTCTCGTGCACGCACTCCTTTCGTATCTGTATGGAGCGGTGATCGTTGCTCTCGTCATCAACGTGGTGTCCAGCCTGCTGCATTGACGGTTCGAATCCACCGTTCGACCGGCGACAGGTCGCGCCCGGTGCCATGATGCCCCCATGAGCGACGCCGAAGAAGATCGTCGTCTGGGGTACGGGGTTCGTGGGGAAGATGATCATCCCCGAGGTGCTGCGCCACCCGAATTTCGAGCTGATCGGAGTGGGTGTCAGCGACAAGGACAAAGTGGGCCGCGATGTCGGCGAGATCTGCGGCATCGGGACCATCGGGATCACGGCCACCGACGATCTCAGTGCGCTGATCGCCCTCCGTCCCGACGCCCTGGTGCACTACGGGCCCACGGCCGGCCAGGCTGACGCCAACATCCGGGACATCGGCGCCTTCCTGCGCGCCGGTATCGACGTGTCGTCGACGGCCATGACTCCGTGGGTCTGGCCGCACATGAAGCTCAACCCGCCGTCGTGGATCGACCCGATCACGGATGCCTGTGCGAGCGGTCGCTCCACCTGTTTCACCACCGGCATCGACCCCGGGTTCGCCAACGACCTGTTCCCCATGACCCTGATGGGCCTGTGCGCCGAGGTGCGCAAGGTCAAGGCACTTGAGCTGGTGGACTACATCAACTACACGGGTGCGTACGAGGACGAAATGGGCATCGGCCGGCCTTCCGAGTTCACGCCCCTCCTGCAGCACACCGACATCCTCGTCATGTCGTGGGGTGCCACCGTGCCGATGATGGCGCACGCCGTCGGCATCGAGCTCGACGAGATCACCTCCACGTGGGACAAGTGGGTGACCGATGCGCCCATCACGACCGCCAAGGGCGTCATCAACCCGGGCGAAGTGGCCGCCATCCACTTCACCATCAACGGGATGTACAAGGGCGAGCCGCGGATCTGCCTGGAGCATGTCAACCGGGTGGGCACGGACGCCGCGCCGGACTGGCCCCGCGGGACCCAGGACGACGTCTACCGGGTGGAGATCGAAGGCACGCCGTCGATCACCCAGGAGACGGCCTTCCGCTTCACCGACGGCTCGGGACGTGATGCCGCCGCCGCCGGCTGCTTGGCCACCGGGCTGCGTGCCCTCAATGCCGTGCCGGCCGTGAACGATCTGCAACCTGGGTGGGTCACCGCCCTGGATCTTCCGCTCATCCCGGGGGCGGGGACCATCCGCTGAGCCCCGACATCCGCATCGCTGACGAACGATCGCTCGTTGCTGGCGTCCGGGCACCCCCTCCGGGCTGGGGAACGCTTGCTCCAGCCCTTCTGCTCTTGCTCCTTCAGCTTTCCCTGGGAGCGACCGACAATTCATGGAGCCGGGAAGGCAGGATGATGGTCGTCCTGCGTCTCGGCCGTAGCGGCGCGAGCGATCGTGCGATCCCATGGGCGATCTCGAGCGCGTTGCCCAGCGTATAAAGCGTGTGAAGAACTTGAGGAACTTCATGAAGAGTCGTCCGCGCCGATTTCTGATGACCCTGTGGGACGGGGGTGGGAACGCGCCGCCGGAACTGGGAGTCGCCAGGCGACTCGTCGAACGTGGCCATCAGGTGCACGTCCTGGGCGATCCCACACTCGCCGATGCGGCGAGAGCCGCGGGATGCAGCTTTTCGCCGTGGTCTCGAGCACCGCACCGAACCACACTCGATGTGGCCGACGATCCTGTCAAGGATTGGGAGGCGAAAGACCAGCTCGACGCGCTGAGGCTTCTCCGTGACCACCTGATGTCCGGCCCGGCGTCGGCCTTCGCAGCTGACACGGCTGCCGTCATCGAGGCATTCGGACCTGATGCCGTTCTGGCGGACGCCCAAATGTTCGGATCGGTCATCGCGGCGGAAGCAGTGGGGCTTCCCGTTGCCGTCTTCATCCCCAATCTGTGGGTGGTGCCGACCCCGGGAACAGGGACGAGGGCGGTGCTCAAATTCGTCAATCGCGTGGTCAACGCGGGGCTGCCCGATCTCAATGCGGCCAGGGCGGAATACGGATTGGAGCCGCTCAGTTCGTTCTACGACCAGATTCTCGATGCCAACCGCATTGTGGTGCTCAGCAGCGAGACCTTTGACCCTGCTTCTCGGTTGGTCCCGAGCAACGTGCGTTACGTCGGTCCGGTTCTCGACGACCCCACCTGGACCGAGCCTTGGTCGTCCCCGTGGCCCCAGAGCAACACGGATCCTCTCGTGCTGGTCGCGTTCACCTCGGTGTTCCAGGACCAGGGACCGCTGCTGCAGCGGGTGATCGACGCACTCTCCTCAATGAAGGTGCGAGGCGTGGTGGCGCTGGGTCTGATGCTCAAGCCGTGCGAGTTCGTCGCGACACCGAACGTCGCCGTCGTGCAGTCGGCTCCCCACAACGTGCTGCTCAAAGAGGCGTCTGTCGTGGTGTCCCACTGTGGACATGGGACGACCATGAAGGCTCTCGCCGCCGGCGTGCCCATGGTGTGTATTCCAATGGGGCGCGACCAGGACGCCACCGCAGAACGCGTGGTCAACCAGCAAACAGGTATCCAGCTCTCGCCCACCGCTTCGTCCGCCGAGATCCGTCTCGCCATTGCCGAAGTGCTCCACCACGGCGACTACAGGGAGAATGCATTGCGCCTGGCCTCAATCCTCGCCCGGGAACACCAGCCCCTCGACGTCGTCATGGAGTTGGAAGACCTGGCTGGGCTGGTGCCATCCGACGCAGCCCGAGTCTGATGGCGCCCATTTGATGGACGCCAACGCGAGAGACGCCTACTGTCTCGCCCAGTCCAGTCGCTTCGACACAACTCTCGGTCGTCCTGCAAGCTGCCCACCGTCGACCGCAATGGTGGCGCCATTGACGTAGGAGGCACCCTCCGAGGACAACCAGAGCACAGCCGGTGTCACGTCATCGGGTGCGCCTATGCGCCGGAGCGGGATTTCTCTTGTCACGCGGTCGCGGACGTCGGATTCAGACAGGTACTTGCGATTGAGCGACGTCTCGATCCAGCCCGGCTGCACCACGTTCGTCCTCACGCCGAGCGGCCCCCACTCCCATGCCATTCCCATGGCCAGCATCTGTAGGCCGGCTTTCGACGCGCAATATGCCGATTGGCCATCGTAGGCGTCGACTGCACCCGGGGAGCCGATCACGACGATCGCACCACCACCCTGGGCGACCATCTGCCGCGCCGCCGGTTGGCCGCAGTGGAAGAGCGCCCACTCATTCACACGCTGCATCTCCTCCCACGTGCGCTGGCTCATTTCGAGGAGGGGGACCATGGGACCGACGCCGGCGTTGTTGACGAGCACATCAAGACGAGCATGGCGCGCAACGATCGCGGCGATCAGCGCCCGCGCTGCCTCGGGGTCACCGACGTCGGCCACCGCTGCTTCGGCGCTGCCACCCTTCGCCACGATCTCTTCGACGGTCTCGATCGCCCCCTCTTGGGTCCGACTATTGACCAGGACGTGCGCCCCTTGGTCCCCGAACGCACCAGCGATGCCGCGCCCAATGCCCCGACTTGCGCCGGTGACGAGTACAACTTTGCCCGCGAGGCATTCGTAGTGAGCCGTGGTCATCAGAACAGGTCTCCTGCGTGTCGTGGCCGGGGCCGAGGCGACCCGCCGCTCGAAAGTGTACCGAACGCATCATGTTTCACGACCTGCTCTCGCGATGGGCCCGCGCCCGGGGGAGCCGTGCGTGCGGCGGTGACGCAGCTCATCGATGAGGAGGTGCACCGCACATCAGGGATTCAAGAATCGAGGCAGCGCGGCCACGACGGCGGCCCACGCTTTTGAAGTCGGATCGATGTGCGCCATGTGATCACCGTCGAACTCCACCAGTTCGACGGAGCCTCCCGCGTCCCCTGCTGCCGTGACGTAGGCCTCACTCTGGGCGAACGGTACGGACTCGTCTGCACGACTGTGGACGCAGACGACGGGAACGGGTAACGGCACGCGGACGATCGGATCCGCCCAGTCGTAACGTTCCGGCACCTCATCGGGGCTGCCACCCAGGAGATCCGGTATGGCCGAACCACCGACGCTCCTCGCGGCACCCGTGCGGAGATCGAGGACTCCAGCCTGCGTCACAACGCCAGTCAGCGGGACCCGCGGCGAGGAACCTGGAGCAGACGAGGGCAGGCCGGAGCGCCCCGCAGCCCAGGCGGCCAGCTGCCCTCCGGCCGAATGACCGATCGCGACCACCCGCGAGAGATCAAGGTCGAGCTCGGACAGCAGGTCAACGGCATCTGACACGTCCTGCAGGGTGGTGGGCCACCCGCCACCCTTGCCGACCCGTCGGTATTCGACGTTGTAGGTCGTCCAACCCCTTTCGGCGAGATCCCTCGCCAGTTCTCGCCCGAGCGAGGCGTCATAGGCAGCCCGCCAAAATCCACCGTGGATGATCACTGCGACACCCGGCTGATCGCCTTCGGGCTGGTGCAGTTCGGCGTACTGGTCGGGATGAGGTCCGTACGTGCAGATCATCACGGTCTTTCTTCTCGGGTCGTGCGCCGGCGGCGGTCGTCACAGCCCGATCGGCGTTGTCATCAGTTCATATCGTACGGGTCGAGCCTCCTAGGATCGTGTGCGTGCAGGCCGACGAGCGCGAGAAGCCCCGACCGCGCCGGCGTGCCGGTGCACCCCAATCTTCCGAGACTTCCTGCCCCTTCGAGCCGGGATCGGTCTCCATCCGGCTCTACCCGCACAATGAGCTCCGCGCAGATGCCGTCGTCAGCGAGATCTGCGCGCAAGCCGGTGTCGCGCTCGACAACGGATTCGACGGGGTCATGACCAGTGAACATCATGGTGGCTTCGCCGGGTACATGGCCCAGCCCTTGCAGATGACGTCGTTCGTCCTGGCCGAGCACGCAAGGGGTTGGGCCGCCGCGGCGCCACTCCTGCTGCCGCTGCGGTCCACCGCGCTGGTGGCCGAGGAGGTCGCGTGGCTGCAGGCACGCCATCGCGGTCGCGTCGGGCTCGGGGTGGCGGCCGGAGCCCTTCCCCTGGACTTCGACGTGGCCGGCGTGAGCCAGGCCGATGCGGTCGAGACATTCAAGGCGGAGCTGCCACGGCTTGTGGCCATGCTGCGGGGTGAGGACCTGGGCGAGCTCGACGGGGACCCCGCCCTTCTGGCCTGCCGGAACGCGCCGATCCCCGTGCTCAGCGCCGCGGTCTCGGTGGCCGCCGCCGCCCGGGCGGCCCGGTGCGGCGCGGGAATCCTCATGGAGGGCATGTCGGCGCCGGAGCGGCTGGCCCGTCTGACGCGGGCATTTGATGAAGCCGGAGGCACGGGCGCCAAAGTGCTGATCCGTCGGGTGTGGCTGGGCCGTGTGCAGTCCGGACTGGTCGAGGACCAGCGGGCGGTCTATGAGAGTTACGCCACGGGGGCGGGCTCGTTCGGCGCGGATCAGACCGTCGCGTCCGATGAGCCGCGCGCGAAGTGGTGGAGCGGCTGGCGGCGACCATGAGCGAAGTCGGGGCCGACGCGCTGAATCTTCGGGTGCAGCTCCCGGGCATGGCACCCGGACAGGTGCGCGAGCAGATCGAGCAGATCGGTTCGACGGTTGCGGTGCCGTTGCGGAAGGCGCTGCTCTCGGCCGGTGGTCACACTTCGTAGCTACCGGATCGGCGTCCATCCGCTCGAGAGATGGTTCCCCCCATCGACGTCGAGTGTGATCCCGGTGATCTGCCGCGCGTCGTCGGACAGAAGGAAGCAGACGGCCGCCGCGATGTCCTCCGCTTCGGTGAGCCGCCCCAGGGGGAGCGCCGATCCTGCTGCCACGCCGGCGTCCGTCTTCCAGATCGGCCGCGTTGCGGTGGTCCGCACCAAGCCGGGACTCACGGCATTCAGCCGCACTCCCTGGCCCGCCAGATCGGACGCAATGGTGCGCGTCATGGCGTTCAGCGCAGCCTTGGCCGCCGCGTAGGAAACCATGGCCGAAGTGGTCTTGCGCGGTGACCCGCTCGAGATGGTCACCACTGAGCCGGCGTTGTCGGCGAGCCCTCGAGCGAGCGCGGCGCGGACCAGGGCCAGCGTAGGCCAGGTGTTGAGCCGGAAGGTCTCGAGGAGCTGCTCCTCGGTGAGGGTGCCGAATGAGTGCGGGTAGGGGGCGCCACCCACCGTGCTGACGACCAGGTCGATGCGCCCGAAGACCTCCATCGCCCGGTCGGTGAGCAGTGCGACGGCTTGTTCGGAGTCCATGGACCCGACGACACCGACGACATCGAGTCCCTCGGAGCGGAAGGCATCCTCGGCCGATCGCACCCGGTCATCATCGCGGCCGTTGATCACGACCGACGCACCCTCGCGGGCCAGGCGAAGGGCGCTCGCCCGGCCAATGCTCGGATCGGCGGTCGAACCGGTGACGATGGCGACCTGGCCGGAGAACCGCTGGGCTTCTGCGCCGTCCACCTCGTTAGCTCCCCATGGAAATGTGTTCGGAAGGTCTCATTTCGTGCATCTTGTCCCACGACGTGGCGCTGCGCCACGCCCGGCCGCCGGTCAGAGGGGGTACGGATCCTCGATGAGTGACGTGCCACGCTGGAGTGCGGCGAGTGAGAAGCCCGCCGTGGCGCGGTACTTCTCGGTGACGTCGGCGATCTCTTCGGTGGAGATCACCTCGGCGATGTGCGCGAAGCCATGGGGCGCCCGCTCCTCGACGAGCTTCATGGGGAGCTCGGGCCCGAATCCTCGGTTCGCCCGCACAATGGCCGCCGTGGCCGGACGTCGAGCCTCCTCATAACGGCGCAGGGCCTCATTGAGGTCGCCCCTGTTGCGTCCGATACAGCCCGCCAGGACGCGGGCGTCGAGAATGGCCTGGGAGGCGCCGTTGGAACCGATGGGATACATCGGGTGCGCGGCGTCACCCAGGAGCGTGGTCCGGCCGAAGGTCCATTGCGGAATCGGCTCGCGATCCACCATGGGGAAGAGGAACGTCTCCGGTGCCGCCTCCACAATGCCGGGCACGTCCAGCCAACCGAAGTCCCATTCTTTGAACGGGGGCAGGAAGTCGTCGAGTGAGCCCCGGCGATTCCAATCCTCCGCACGGGCGAGGTCGGAGTCTGGCCGCTTCAGTTCCGCGATGAAGTTGAAGCGCTGCCTGCCCCCCGGCAGGTCGGCGATCGGGTAGCCGACGAACTTCTGCTCCGGATGGCCGGCCCAGATCATGGAATGCCCGTCCAGGACGGGCTCGATCTCGGCGATGCCGCGCCAGAGCAGCGACCCGTTCCAGAGGAAGCGCCCCTCGTCGGGATAGTGCTGAGCCCTCGCCGCGCTGTGGATGCCGTCGGCAGCGACGATGAATTCGGCTTCGACCTCCCCATCGTCGAACTCCGCTACCGGCCGCTCGTCACTGCCCCCGACCCGGACGAGCCGGCGGCCGAGATGGAGCGCGTCCGCCCCCAGGCGCTCGACCACGGCCTTCCGGAGTACCTCCTGCAGGATGCCGCGGTGAATGGAGAGCTGCGGCCAGCGGTAGCCCGCGACGACCCCGCGCGGCTCCCGCCAGATCTCTTGCCCCCTCTTGGTGCAGTAGACCAGAACCGACGGAGCGATGGCATGTGCGCTGAGCTCACCGAGGAGGCCGAGCGCATCGAGTTCGCGCACGGCATGAGGGAGCAGGTTGATGCCGACGCCCAGAGGACGCAGCACGGGCGTCGAGTCGAACACGTCCACCTGCACACCGACCTGGTGCAAGCTGAGGGCGGTCGCCAGGCCGCCGATCCCGGCGCCGACGACCGCGCCGGACGCCATGGTGTTCACAGGACCTGATGGATGTGGATACGGACGGTGTTGCGTTCCCGCTCGCCGGTCGAGACGCCGATGAGGTCGTTCAGCCAGCTCAGCTCCGGCGCCGCGGTCGACAGTCGGACCAGGGTTCGGAAGTAGTACTCGTCCGGCGGGACCAGGTCACCCTGGGCCAACCGCGCGGCGACTGACGCAGCTGCCTTGCGGACACCCTGTGACACGACCTCGATCGCCTCGTTCGCTTCGGTTTGGAGCGTGTAGTGGGCGTCGATCTCCAGGACCCCGTCCGCGCGGACGGTTTGCCAGTCCACGCCGCCCTCGAGAACGGAGCCGGACAAGCCGTCCCTCCCCTCGAAGGTGCCTCCGTCGAAGGCCACGAATCTGCGTCCACCACCCAGGTCGACGACGGGGCGCACCTCGATCGTGACCAGGAGCAGCTCGCGTAACTCGACCGCTCTCATGGGGGTCCGCACGTCCTCCTTTCTTTTGTACCGATCTGGCCGGGTTGACCGTCGATCCGGCTGGCCCGGCGATGGTAACAGCGGCCCTCGCGACTCCTCGATATGTTGGCGAGATCGGTACTGAGCCTCCGCCACCCCTGCGCACACGTGTCGCCGAACTGCTCGGTGTCGACTACCCGTTGCTCCAAGCGCCGATGGGATTCATCGCCCGGGCACAGCTTGCATCCGCCGTCTCAAATGCGGGGGGCTTCGGGATCATCGAAACCTCTTCGGGCCGCCTCGATGAGGTCCGGGAAGAGATGGCGGCGATGCGCGATCGAACCGACAAGCCGTGGGGTGTGAATATCGCCCAGATGCTCGTGTCCGACCCCAACATCGTCGACTTCGTGGCCGAACAAGGCGTCGGGTTCGTCACCACCTCCGCTGGGGACCCGGCCCGTTACACCCACCAACTCCATGACGCCGGGATCACCGTGTTCCATGTGGTTCCTTCGTTGCGCGCCGCCCAGAAAGCCGTTGACGCTGGGGTCGATGGTTTGGTGGTCGAGGGGGGAGAAGGTGGTGGGTTCAAGAGCACGAGACCCGTCTCGACGATTGTCTTGTTGCCCCAGATCTGCAGTGCGTTCGATCTCCCGGTGATCGCCGCTGGCGGGATCGTCGACGGCATTTCCATGGCTGCCGCCTTCGCGTTGGGCGCGGAAGGCGTCCAGATGGGGACCCGCATGGTCAGTGCGGCGGAGTCACCGGTCCACCACAACTACAAACGATTGGTGACCGACGCCGATGCCACGGACACCGTGGTACTCAGTGCCCACTCGAGTCCGGCCTACCGGGTCATGCGAACTCGCTTCAGCGAGGGACTGGAGAAGGAGCCATCGGTTGTCGGGGGCGGACCGTTGGCATGGAGGGAGTCTTGAAGCTCTATTTCGAAGGGGATCTCGATGCTGGATTCGCCTTCGGGGGACAGGTCGCCGGTCGTGTGGCGGAGGTCCTCCCCGTTCGCCAGATCGTGCACGAAACGGTGCGTGCGTTCTACGAAGTGGTGACTGCTCTGGGCCGGTTCCTGCCAGAGCGGGATGCACACGCCCTCGACTAGCGAGACGGCAGGACGAGACGCGCCGGGTAGTTCCCGTAAAGATCCTCGTCGGCTCCTTCGGGTCCATACGTGAGGGCCTGGACCAAGAGCTCACCCCCGACGAAGGCGCCGTTCCAGGACTGGCCCAGCCCGCCGAAGACCTCCTGGCGGTCCCCGCGGCTCCGCAACGTGTTGACGCCGATCTTGAAAGCCTGGATCTGGGTACGCAGTTGCTCGGCGAAGTCCAGGTCGTCCGTTGAGATGGTGGCGACCAGCGACCCGTTCGAGACGTTCATGGCGCTGATGAGCTCGGCTTCAGAATCGACGACGACCACCGAGTCGAGCGGTCCGAACGGCTCGGAGTGGTGCAGCGACCACGAGGTGGACGGTGCGAGGACGCAGGCCGGTGGGCTATAGGCGCCGGCGTCTTGGTCATGGAGCAGCCAGCCGTCACCGAGCGACCCCAAATGCAGCGGGATAGCGCCACCTCCCAAGGCCTCTTCGAGTTGGACGCGCAGTCGTGCCGCCTTGGCCGCGTTGATGACCGGCCCGAACGTGAGCTCGGGCAACGGGTCGTCGGCCGTGGCCACGGCCAGCGGGTTGCCGAAGCTCACACCCGCGATACCCCGGCGATAGGCCTCGTAGAAGTCTGGGAAGAGCTTCCTCTGGACGACAAAACGCGGATAGGCGGTGCAGCGCTGCTTGGCGTACTCGAAGCTCTTGGTGATCTGGGTTGTGAGGGTGTCCCAGTCCGAGTAGTCCCAGACACCGAGCGCATTGAGCCCCTCTTGTTCGTACACGTGGCGCAGCCGCGGGTCGGCCATGGAGATTGCCGCCCGCCTCCCCGTCGCTCGCCCTCCGACGAAGGCAATGGCCCCGATTCCTGGAGTGCGCACCAGCGCCTCGCCGATCTCTGCACCCTCACCTGAGAGGAGCGTCACTGGCAGGCCGACCCTGTGCATGAGCGCGTGGGCCAAGGTGAGACAGTGAAATCCCCCCTGCGAGGGGGTCTTGGCCACCACTGCATTCCCACAGAGCAGCTGGACAAGCTCGGCGTGGATCTGGACGCTCATCGGGTAGTTCCAGCTGGAGATATTCGAGACCGGCCCGGGCAGCGGGCCGCGGGGCTGGCCGAACGCCGCGAGCTGGTCCTCAATCACGTCCACGTACCAGCGGACCCCATCGAGGCAGCGATCAACATCCGCGAGGGCGAGGCGCCAGGGCTTGCCGATCTCGTGTACCAAGAGCAGGGCCAGCAGTTCACGTTGGGCGCCCATGAGCTCGAGGGCTTCGTGCACCAGCCCCCGCCGGCGGTCGAGCGGAGTGCGGCTCCAGGCGTGGTGCGCCACGCAGGCGTACTCGATGGCTTCGACGGCAACGTGGGCGTCGACCATGGACGGACCCACCATCGTCATGCCGTCGACCGGGCTCACGTGAGGGACCGTCCGCCCGACATCGGACCACTCGCCCCTGGCCAGGTTGCGCAGGTGCTCTGGGCCGAAGGCCTCTGCAGCGACGGAACGGCACCTGGCGTAGGCGTCGCTCCAGGTTGTGCCGGGCTTGAGGATCAGGGTCATCGGACGGCTCCACTGATTGTGCTGATCTGGGGAGAAGCCTGGGCGAGCAGGCATGAGAATTCTCTCGGGTGGACCCTATGGGTCGACGGTGCGTGGGTCGGCACCGACATCGAACGGCCAGGCGCGAGTCATTCAGGCAGCGAGGTTCGGCGTCGTGTCGATTCGCCGCTCAATCAGCGCGTCGAGGCTGAACCGGCCAGATCCCAAGGCTGCAACGACGAGCGCAAGCACTGCGAGCGCCAAGTTCAATTGGTAGCCGGGCGGAGAGGAGGACGAGTTGATCCCCGTGGCCCAGGTGACGGTGATCATGGCTATCACCATGTCCCCGAAGAGAGCGAGGCCGGCGAGACGCGAGCCGAGGCCGAATGCCAGCGCCACGGCGCTGCCGAACTCGATCAGCCCTCCCAGGACAGCGAACAGTCCTCCCGGGTGTAGGTGAGCGACATTCGACATGTAGAGAGCGGTCCGGTGGATGCCTGGTCCGTTGAACGCTCCGAACAGCTTCCCCGCGCCGTAGTAGATGAAGATCCAGACCAGCCCGATGCGCGCGGCGAGCAAGGCACAACTGGTGCGGAGTTCAGGCGTTCGAGTGGCAACGACAAGTGCCAACACTGATCGGCTCGAACGGTTCGAACGTGGCGGCGCCCCCAATGAAGTCGTGACCATCACATCACCTCGCAGTGTTCGAGTGTGTCCTGAGCCTCGATCGACTCGTCATCACCGACGTCAGCTGACGAGAGATTCGGGGCAGGACTGGACCAGTGGGCCGCCGCCGAGGGGAACGACGGCGATTGAGGATCGTGGAGCGGTCGAAACGGTGCGACCAGCTGAGCGGCGTAGACCGCCAGATGGCGGGGTCGCGGTGTTGCCTGTTCAACGAGCAGGGGCCGACCCCGGAGACCAGTGTCCATCCGGACCGTCTCCTTCGTCGGGAAGGCCGCAGTGTGGAACATCTGGTCCCAAATGGTCAGCGCGAAGCCGAGATTGACGTCTTGGGGTCCATCCAACTTGTGGTGGATACGGTGAAAGTTCGGGCTGACGACGATCCGTCCGAGCGGTCCGAAACCAAGACGGGTGTTGGAGTGCGCAAAGGCCACGATGCCACCGTAAAGGGCCAGCACGGTGAGCGACAGGGAACCATTGGCGAGCAGCAGGAGACCTGGGATGAGCGCAAGGAGGTAGGACACATGGATCAGTGGATGGGTGCGAAAGACGGTAAGGACGTTCATGTCCTCTTGGGAATGATGTAGCTCATGAAAGCGCCAGAGCATTCGGATCCGGTGATTGGCGAGGTGCACAGCCCAGTTGCAGCCGTCCATGGCCACGATGATGGCGCCGAGCACGATCCAGCGAGGCAACGTGTCCATCTTTGGCAAGACGATCCACGGAACGAGGCGGCGAACCACCGCAACGAAAGAGAGCGTCAGCGCCGCAACCAGGGGCAGTACGAGCGTTGCGTAGACCCCAGTGATCAGCAGGTCATGCCGGTACCCGCGGGCGAAAAGGGATCGTTGTTGCGCGGGCCATATCCGTTCCACCACCAGAATGATCCCGATGATGACGAGGGACAACGGACCGATCACGACGACGCGAAGACTCGTAAGGGATCCGGCGAAGCCCGATCCGCTCCAGCCAGTCGACCAACCAATACCCACCAGAGCCGCTGCCAGCGCGGGGATGCAGAAGGCGGGAAGGTACACCCTGGACGCGAGGCCGACGCGCCGCCTGCCTTGTGGACTCGTGTGCTCCGGCGCTCGGGCAGAGCGAGGCCGGGGCGGCGCGACTAGGACTGACGACATGATGACGGCTCGGTGTCGGATCGAGGCACTAGAAGGCAACTCCACCTGACCCAGAGTTCGTTGTCGCAGTTCCGCCCGAACCCGAACCCGAACCCGAGTTCGAGCTCGAGCTCGAATGGGCCGGCTTCGCCGTCACGACGACTGTCCATTTCCCCCACGTATCGGTGAGATTTCCGTGCACCTGGCCGGGTCCGGTGTCTCCGACGAACCAGTAGAGGGGCTTGCCGGCATAGGTCAGCTGGCGGGAACCTCCACTCCTTGTCACGGTTCCGAGCTTGGCGGCGTTCACGCCGGATCCAGCAGTCGCCGCGCTCTTACCCTTGGGCAGAAGCACCTCGGGCCAGACTTTGAGACAGCTGGCCCCGCAGGCCACCTTGCTCGGCTTGAGGGTGTACACGGTTTTGCCGCTGACGAGGATCGTGCCGAACTTGGCGCTGTGGGCCGTCGAGACGACGCTGCTCGTGGCTGCACCGGCGGCGTCAGCAATGGCTGCGGACGCAGTGAGTCCGCCGAGTGCCAAGGCGACACTCGCCGTGCGCAGAATCTGGCCCTTTCGAAATGCCTGTGGGTGTTGCTTTCTGTGGACCATGTGAATGCTCTCCTCATTGCTTTCGTGTTGCAATGGAGTACGGATCACCCTCGCGAAAGGATCGCTCATCCTCATCGCCAGGGGCGCAGGTCGCGGTTCACGCATATGTCATACCCAGAGCAGCGCGCTCGCTCGAACGCTGCCAATGGCGTGACGGCGCACGCTGAGCGCATCTCTTCTCCGAATGCGGGTCTGACCTGCGAGGTTGGAAGGGATTGGGCGACCTGAATCGAACCTGCGTGCTCAGCTCGGGGAGCTCTTTCGGGATAGCCTTCTGAGCTCGGGCGATTGAGGAAATCGCCGGGGACCGTGGACGTTGTCCCAACGCAGCTATCCATAGTTGCCCTCTCTTCGCCGTCGCGTGTGTTGCACCAATTGGGTCTGAATGGGGCCGTTGCACGGAGCTGCACGCTCGGCCCGTGTGACATCAGCAGGTGTTCCAGGCAGCGCTCTTGAATGCAGCACCGCCCGGCTCAGGCCGAGCGCAAGTGAGTCTGGAGGGAAGGACCGATTTGGTCCGCCATCGCAACTGCTACCACTCGCCTCTCCCTCGAAATCGGCAGGCCTGGTGTCGGGGTCAGTACGAAGCGCCCGACTGTCTCGCCACTGCGTTGAACCGGCAGGTCGATCTCGGGTCCGGGCAGACCGACCCTGTGGACCGCCCACACAGAACCCGCGAGGAACACGTCTCCCGAGCTCTCGATCTGAAACCGCGGGCGCAGGGGGACAGCCACCTCGAACCGGCAGTCCCGCAGACCCAAAAGGTCAATCAGGCGCGCTCGGACGAATCTGACGACCTCTTGCTCCGAGGTCCCCGACGCCACGAGTTCTGCCACCGAGTGCAGGACGCCCACGAACTCGGCTTCCTCTGCCGCCCCCTCTCTGTGCTGTCGGCTCCGCACCGAGATCTCCGTGATGCCGATGCCGACCACGAACAGACAGATCGCGGTCTCGAGATCGGGTCGATGGGTGATGGCGAGTCGCCCGTAGGGCTCGGTGAGCAGCACGTCGAACGACAGCGTGGCACTCACCGTGGCCAGGTAGCCCGACATCCGATCCCCGCTCGATGCGACACCGACGACGACCGCGGCGAGGAGGAGTGCTGCTGCGGTCGCGGCAAAGGTGGCCCGGAAGGGGACGAGCACCGCCGCCACTGCCAGCGGGCCGATGATTCCTGCGATTCGCGCCAAGACCAAGCGCTGCCTTAGGCGCATCACGCCTCCCGTTCTGTCTTCACCTCTACTTTCGCGCCTCACCTCGCTTTTGGCGAGGGGAGAACAGTGCGGTTACGAATTTTTAACTGTCGTCGAGTCCTCATCGATTGAGAGGTCGCTGGATCCATGTCGTGCACGCGGAATCGGCCAGCCGAGGCCTGCGATGAGAGGCCACGAGGTTTCGTACGCGTCAACCTCGGAGTTTCCTGTCTGACGGGTCACGAAGGTGCGGGAGGGGACAGCCGATGCCTCCAATCATGCTGAGGATCCGGGGTGTCGCGCCGACAGGGGCCGTTGCTGAAGCAGAGTCTTCTCGAGGTCTTTTCGAGTGGCCAGCCTCGGGACCAACCGAGCCTGGCGCGACCGCGTCTTCTCGCCTCATGGGATGTCCTGGCCAAGATAGGTAGCGTGTTCGAGCTGCCCCCCCTCTGGGCCCACGGCGGTGGGTCCTGGCGGCGACAGTCTTCGGCCCGATGCTGGTCGAGGGGTATCGCGAAGGAGGTTTTTGGCCGGCTGACGCGCTCTTGGTTGCAGTGGCCTCGGTCGTCGTGCTCTGTGTCGCCATGGTGCTCGTGCCACCGGATCGGCGTTCGATGCTGCTCGTGGGCAGCGTCGTGGCCCTGGCTTTGTGGTGGTTGGTCCGCTCGGTCAGCGTCGACACGCCGAGGACCTTCCTTCCGCTGGGCGCGAGCGTGCTCGGCGTGGCTTGCCTCGGTGCTGCCGGCGCATTCCCAGGACTCCCAGAACGGACGGCGATTCTTCTAAACCGTCAGTTACCGCAGGAGATCACTGAATGCCACTGCTTCGTGCACGATTCGCGCATGAACTTGACCAGGCAAGACGGGCCCAAGTCCGCACGTCTCACGACGCGACCTGGCCGATGTCCAGCCGTGGGACGCGCGGGCGAGGAGACGCCACGGGCATTGCAACAAGAGTGAGTCGCCAGTACGCTCCGCTCGGCACGCAGTGGCAGCCCCTCCGCACGGGCGGGATCGGGAGGAGGTTCCGGGATGGGACCACAACGGACACACGCGCCGATCGTGGCATTGGCACTCGGCGTCGTCCTCGCGTTCGCCACGGTCTCGACGGCCTCGGCCGGGCAACGCGGCACGACCAAAGGCGGCCACGCGACGTCAGGCGCCGCCTTAGTCGCCGAGAGCGGAAGACTGAACGGCGTCGCCGCGACGCATGGCGTGGCCTGGGCCGTGGGTGAGACGGGCAACGGTTCGGACTCCAAAGCCCTGACGCTGCATTGGAACGGCACGCGTTGGCAGCGCGAAGCCAACCCGAGTCCTCCCGGCGCCGAGCTCTTCGCAGTGGCCGCCACGTCTCCCGCCAACGTCTGGGCCGTCGGCACCGTCGGCTTCGAACCGAACCCCACCAAGACCTTGATCCTGCACTGGAACGGGAAGAAGTGGGTGGAGACGCCGGGCATCCCGGGCAGCCTCTCCACAGTGGCCGCCACGTCGCCCACCAATGCCTGGGCCGTCGGCGGGACGCACGACGGTGCCGCGCTGGTCTTGCACTGGAACGGTAAGGAGTGGCGACAGACGCCGAGCCCCACCGGCTATCTCACCGCGGTGGCGGCGACGTCGCCTCCAATGCCTGGGCCGTCGGCGCGACGACGGGTGGCAACCAGGCCACCCTGATCCTGCACTGGAACGGCGAAGCGTGGCAGCAGACTCCGAGCCCGAGCGTGGGCGGCGATCAGGGCCTGGGCAGCATCCTCCTCGGCGTGGAGGCCTTGCCGGACCGCCCGGTATTGGCGGTGGGCGACGGCAACAACTGTGGGTGTGGTCCAGGGACGCCCCTGGTCGAGCGGTGGAACGGGCACACGTGGGGAGAAGACTCCACATCGCAACAGGACAGCATCGACCTCTCGGGGGTGGCCGCCCTCCCGACGGGCAGGGCGTGGGCAGTCGGACAGGCCGGCTCGGGCGACGGCCCGACGAACGGCGTGATCCTGGAGTGGAAAGGCTCCGCATGGACGAGTGTGCCCGTTCCGGGTCTCGAATCCCAGGTAGGCGGGCTCTCAGGTCTCGCCGCGACATCTCGTTCCAACGCCTGGGCCGTCGGATGGGAAAGTCCGGTCACTGTCGCGAGCTCGAACGCTACGGGTCCCGGTGACACGGGGACCCCCGAGATCTTGATCCTGCACTGGAACGGTTCGGCGTGGACGCCCCAGACCACGCTCGGCCCGGCCAAGACGCCCGCCGCCAGCGCGACGACAACGACGACGGTGGTGCCGCCGACCACCACATTCCCGACAACGACGACCACCACCCCGCCGACCACCACGACGACTCCTCCGTCGACGCCGGCGGCCGGGGGGCCCCTCCTCGGAAGCGCGGCCTGGGTTGGGGCATTGGGTTTTGCGGGGGACGGGGTCGAGGGCTTTGGAGAAGTAGCTCCCGCCGCTATCAATGCCGCAGGAGGTAATGCACCGGGCTCGTATGTGACCTCTATTTCGTGGTCGAACTGGGGTGCACCGCAGGCAATGGGGCAGGGCCAATCTACCTACGTCTCAAATCCGAACGCGCCCCTGTCTGACGCAACGCAAGCCACGTTCACCGTGGTCGCGTTCGACCTCGGGAGTTGTAATGGCGGTCCGCCCGCGTACGAGGAAGTCGAGTGGTACTTCCCCGGTGACGGAGGGACCTTCGACCCGAGCAACGCCACCAACGCCTGCACCGGGCCATAGACGCGGCGAGGTCAGTCCCGACCGCCCTGGTCGCCCTCGAAGTGCGTCGCAGCGTGCAAGGCGTGACACGTACCGACCTACTCGACGTGAAGCGACGCCGGAGCCGCGTCCGGAACGTGTCGCCACGTACCGGAGCCAGAGTGTGGCCCAGGAGCCGAAGCTCCACACTGACCCCCGAGATCGAGAGAGAGCGGGCGACGGGAATCGAACCCGCGTTCTCAGCTTGGGAAGCCAATCAAGAAGAAGTGGCGTGCCGGATCGCACGGTCGCTCAGGGACAGGATCGACCAAATCCGTGAAACAAAGCTGTCTGAGAAGACATACATAGTCTGAGGGCAAGCTGGGAGGTGGCAGGGGGGTGGCAGCCGAAGGGCGCGTAGAGCATTTTACTGAACTCTATGAGGAGTCGCGCGCCCGTCTACTTGCCTATGCACTCAGGAGGACTGCTTCGTCCGAAGACGCCGCTGATGTGGTGGCTGAGACGTTTGGCATCGCTTGGCGACGGTTCGACGAAATCCCACAGGGGGAATCGAGCGTTCTTTGGTTATACGCGACCGCCCGTCGAGTGATAGCCAACCAAACGCGTCGCATCCAACATCGCTCACAACTTCTTCAGCAGATCGCGAACGCTCTCAGTACTGAATTGAGTGTCCAAATGGACGCGAGCGAGCAAACCGGTTTGGAAGCGGGCGTCGCGCTTGCCCGCATGACGGATCAAGATCGTGAACTGCTGATGCTGGCTGCATGGGAGGGTCTCACTTCTACGCAGCTTGCCTGCGTCCTGGGTTGCTCTTCGACTGCGGCACGAATCCGACTCCATCGGGCCCGGTCGCGCCTTAACGCAGAAATGAAGGGACTAGGAGCATGGATCGAAGGTAGCGATACCCCCCGACAATCCATGAGCCGAAGATCGGCTCCTGCATCGATATCCGAGGAGACATGAAATGACCAGCTCCCAAGCTCTGACGGGAGCCGATCCAATCGGCTCTGTGGACGTTGAAGCTCTTTCGTCGGATCCTCTCTTCGACCAACTTCTGAACGAGATCGTCGCGGAGAATCCCGATAAGCCGAGAGCGACCCCCGCGGCGGCAGTTAGGGACAATGACCTGGGCAACGTGATGCTCGGACGACTACCCGAACGGCTTCGCCTCCAGCGACGACTCGCACTCGCAGCGGCGGTCGTCGCTGTGATCGGTGGGACGGCTCTCTTCATGGGGCTCTCGAGAAGTGACTCAGGGATAATGACAACGCCACGGAACGCAGCAAGAGTGTTGCCACGAAACGGCGAAAGCATCGCAGGAAAGCGAACGATGGGTTCTTGGGAGCTCGTGGGCGACGTTGTAAGCACTGGTTGGCAGCAGAACACGGTGGGACCACCGCCGGCCAACATCACTTGTCCCAGCATCACTGCGTGTTATGCGCTCGCCGGCGACTACGCCACGCCATATGTGAATGCCCCTTTGTTGTCAGAATCGCTCTATGTCACCGGCGACTTGGGTATCACATGGTCTCTCTTGCCCATGCCGAGTGGCTTCGATCCAACCAGCGACCTCACGTCCGCGGACTCTTCGAACTGCTCAGCTGGTGGAACTCTCAGCGGAAGCTCGGTGTTCATCACTACCACTGACTCAGGGCATCAATGGACCATCATTCCCTTGACTGTTACACCGGGCTACCAGCTGTTTGAGCTCAGCTGTTCATCGGAAAGTGCCTGCCAAGGCGTGGTAGGGCCATCTTGGGCTGCTCAATACATGTCGAAAGGTGTGGGCCTCTTGACCCCGCGTCCTCCTCAGGAGCTCTTCGTAACGACTTCGAACGCGGGTAGAACGTGGGCGTCAACTCCGTTTCCACCCTCATACTGGGTAAGCACCCTTGCCTGTCCAGAGGCGTCCGATTGTGTTGTCATGGGGATTTCCAAGGTGGCGTACGAGCCGGTCTCTAAGCAACAACTTGAGGAATATCCACCAGCAACGAGAAACAAGATTCCCAAGCGTTACCCAGAAGCTGTTGGGTACTTCGTCCGGTCGACAAAAGACGACGGCGCCACCTGGCGGAATGGAACCTTGCCCCGAGCGGCGGGATTCCCGAGCAAACTCTCCTGCGCGACCTCATCCGACTGCGCGGCACTCGATTTGACGACCATTCCGAACCCCTCACCGTGTCTGAGCAATGGAAGCGTCCCCGGAGGGGAGAACTCTTGTTTTGGCGGTACAACCGTTGCGGTGTCAGACGTCGTCATTACGAGCGACGGTGGAGTTACGTGGCAAGCTCGCACATTTCCGGCGACCGTCCCGTTACCAACTATGTCTGCTCTGTACTGCCCATCGAGCAATGAGTGCTGGGTCACTGGATCCGAAGCGGTTCCGCAGGTCATCGGAAGACTTCATGACGGCGGTTCCTCCGTAATCCTCCATACGACCGATGGAGGACTTACGTGGTCCAGGACCACTTTCGCGGTGCCAGCTGGGGCCCCGAATCCGTATGGACAATCATTCACGAACATAAATTCCATCAGTTGCCCAACTCCGAACACCTGTATAGCTCTCGGTGAATCCGCACAAAGCGCCAAGACCACCCCGGTTTACAGCTACGTCGGCCGACGGTAGGCGAGCCCGTCTTGTCAAGCTTGGCGACGCAGATCTGGTACGAGGACGCGATCAAGTTGCTTTACCGCCTTCCGCGAAATTCGTGTTGGTTAGCCACACAATCACCGTACCGAGAGTAAACAAAATGTCCGGCCCCCAAGAACTGGTCCGTTTCGTCTGTGAGTCCCAGGGAAAATGTCAGGACCAGTAAGGGGTACCAGTGACTACGAAGAAGCACTCGATCGAGCAGGTCGTCGCCAAGCTGCGAGAGATGGAGAGCCCACGGGGCAGGAGATGACGATCCCCCAGGCGGCCAAGAAGCAGCTCGAGATCACGGACCAGACCTTGCTATCGCTGGCGCACCCGCTACGGGTCGCTCGACTCACCGTATAAACGTTTTCGGATGACCCTCAATTGAGTTGATCCCGCGGCGACGTGATCATCCGAGTGCGATACCTCCCGAAAATACCTTTCCGGGCTGGAGCGCGACTTGCAGCAACAACACGATAATCCCGAGAATGAGTCCTGCCGCGATGTGCGTCAGAACGCGCCATCCCACGACTCCCGCGCGACGAGCGGCGAGGTAGCCCCAATATCCAAGTGAAAGCGTCTCGAGCCACAGCGTGACACGAATGGCATCGTTGAGCGACGCCCCAAACGCGAAGAGGACTAAGACGATCGCCGTTGGTGGGACGCAGAGAAGCAAGAACCGTGACTCTGAATTTGGCGATAGCCCAGCGATCGTTCCAGTTGAGTGCCCGGCCGAGGTCGACCTGCTTCGCCAGTGCAGCCGAAAAGACATGAGCGAGGAACATGGCCACGACGGGGCCGACGATGACACCAATGACGTCGACCAATCGCAGGTGCTGCCAACCGTCATAGATGATGAGCACACTCATGATCGTGATCGTGGCATAGACGATTCGATCGACCAGGATGGGTTGGGTCACGCTGCTCATGACGCGCGTCACGGCCGTTGGCATAGCCCGAAGTTATAGACGTAGTGTCAGCCCAGGTCACCTGCTGACTGCGACCGATTGACAGCTGAGGAGGATGTGTCGTGCCCGAAGACTCCCGAGCGGTTCTGCCGATTCCCGATCGGCCTCATATCGGGCTTACGACCTACGACGCCAAGGATCCCGATACCCGATTTCCAGGAATCGAGCCGCTACGTCCCCCCGAGGGCGCTCCCAACGTCCTGATAATTTTGCTCGACGACATCGGCTTCGGCGCCTCAAGCGCCTTCGGAGGCCCTTGCAGCACCCCGAACGCGGAGAGATTGGCCAACCGGGGCCTGAAGTACACCCGCTTCCACACGACCGCTCTGTGCGCTCCCACCAGGCAGGCCCTGTTGACTGGGCGCAATCATCACTCGGTCTCCATGGGGAGCATCACCGAGACCGCCACGTCGGCACCGGGGCAGAGTTCCCTCCGATCGAACACGAAGGCCCCGCTGGCCATGACGCTGAAGCTGAATGGCTACTCGACCGCACAGTTCGGAAAGTGTCACGAGGTTCCGGTGTGGCAGTCCTCGCCGATGGGGCCATTCGACATGTGGCCATCAGGCGGAGGCGGTTTCGAGCACTTCTACGGCTTCATCGGAGGCGAGAACAATCAGTGGTACCCCGCCCTCTATGAGGGTCTCAACCCGGTCGAGCCCGAGAAGACGCCCGAGGAGGGCTACCACCTCACCGAGGACCTGGCTGACCACGCCATCGACTGGGTCCGGACACAGAAGGCGCTCATGCCCGACAAGCCCTTCTTCATGTACTTCGCGCCCGGCGCCACGCACGCTCCGCACCACGTGCCCCAGGAATGGGCGGACAAGTACAAGGGTCAGTTCGCGCACGGCTGGGACCGCCAGCGCGAGATCACCTTCGAACGACAGAAGGAACTCGGGGTCATCGGCCCCGATGCCCGACTGACGGAGCGCCATGCCGAGATCCCGGCTTGGGACGACATGCCCGAGGAACTGCGACCCATCCTCGAGCGCGAGATGGAGGTGTACGCGGGGTTCTTGGAGCACACCGACTACCACGTGGGCCGACTCGTCGACGCCATCGACCAGCTCGAAATCCTCGACGACACGTTGATCTACTACATCATCGGCGACAACGGTGCGTCCGCCGAAGGCACCATCAACGGCGCCTTCAACGAAATGGCCAACTTCAACGGCATGGCGGCGCTCGAAACCCCAGAGTTCATGATCTCCAAGCTCTACGAGCTGGGCACCCCGACCTCCTACAACCACTACGCGGTCGGATGGGCCTGGGCCATGGACAGCCCCTACCAGTGGACCAAGCAGGTGGCGTCGCACTGGGGAGGAACACGTAACGGCACCATCGTGCACTGGCCCCGTGGCGTGACCGGGGAAGGTGAAATCAGGTCTCAGTTCTGCCACGTCATCGACGTGGCACCGACGATCCTCGAGGCGGCCGGGATACCCGAGCCACTATCGGTCAATGGCGTGCAGCAGTCACCCATTGAGGGGACGAGCATGCTCTACAGCCTGGGCGATCCCGACGCCGAGGAGCGACACGATCTGCAGTACTTCGAGATGTTCGGCAACCGAGGGATCTACCACAAGGGCTGGAGCGCGGTGACCAAGCACCGGACACCGTGGGAGATGGTCGGGCCCGAGTTGCTCGCGTTCGACGACGACGTGTGGGAGCTCTACGACGGCAGCAAGGATTGGACCCAGGCCGTTGATTTGTCCGCTGAGATGCCCGAAAAGTTGCACGAACTGCAGCGCCTGTGGCTGATCGAGGCGGTCAAGTACAACGTGCTGCCCATCGACGATCGTGGCGCCGAGCGTCTCAATGCCGAGCTGGCTGGTCGGCCCCAGCTCATCAGGGGAACCTCGCAGCTTCTCTTTCCCGGCATGAAGCGCCTCTCGGAGAACAGTGTCATCAACATCAAGAACAAGTCGTTCTCGGTCACCGTGCAGCTCGAGATCGGTGACACTCCGGCCGAGGGGGTGATGATCGCCCAGGGTGGAGCGTTCGGCGGATGGGCTCTCTACGCTTTAGGCGGTAAGGCGAAATTCGTCTACAACCTCCTGGGCCTCCATGCTTTTGTCGACTGAAGCAACTGAGCCGATACCGCCCGGTGCGCATCAGGTGCGCATGGAGTTTGCCTATGACGGCGGTGGGTTGGCTAAGGGCGGCAACGTGACCCTCTTCTACGACGGCACGCCCGTCGGAGAGGGAAGAGTGGATGCGACCCAAGCGATGATCTTCTCGGCGGACGAGACCACGGACATTGGCGATGACTTCGGGATGCCTGTCTCTTCGGACTACACGCCAGAGAACAGCAAGTTCAACGGGAAGATCGAACTCGTGCAGATCGACGTGGGTGAAGACAGTCATGATCACTTGGTGGACCCGCAGGAGCTGATTCGGGTCGCCATGTCCCGTCAATGACAACGCTCACTTTTGATTGCGATTGTTCGATCGAATGGGCCAAGCGACACCAGGGAGGAACCCAAGGCGCCTCATCATTGGGCGTTAGGGGATAGTCGCCGATCCTTCGATCCGGGCAACGAGACCCCTAAACGCCAGATGCAACCGTTCGCGCCTGTGATGGACCGCTGAGCCGGAGGTGTGAAACGTGTCCGAAGTGTCCCCTGCAGTGCTGCCAATCCCAGACCAACCTCAGATAGGTCTGAGGACGTACGACGCCAAAGACCCCGATACCGCCCTCCCGCCCATTGAGCCGCTGCTTCCAGATGGCGCCCCGAGCGTCCTGGTCATCCTGTTGGACGACATCGGGTCGCAAACTTCCCAACCGGGATCCGTCGCGGCATATTTCGCGGGATGACGGTGAGGGCTCACCGACCGGCTCGTCAGCGACAACCACCGTGGACTGGCCTTCGGACGAGAGTGGGCGACGGAAATCGAACCCGCGTCTCAGCTTGGGAAGCCCGTCGAGGGGTGCTCAGTGCCCTGCGGATAAGCGGAAACGTCCAGTTCAGCCCTTTTCACACGAGACCGCTGGTATTCGCTATTGACCCCTGTTTGTCGTGGCGTGTTGCACGAAATGGAAGCGAATCGGTCCTTTGCACGCTGTTGCACGGAGCCCGGGCCGTTCTCAGCCATGCAAGCTGAGGTCGACACGGGACCCCAGCATCATCAGTGCTGCGCTTTAACCGACTGAGCTATACCCCGGATGTCCTACCCGGAGGACGTTAAGGGCTACACCACCGCCACCCTCCAGCCGCCACGCAATCAGGTCCGGGATTACCTCTCCGAGAGCGTTGTGGCGACCAACGAAGCCAGCGCAACGGCTCCGGGCCCGTCGACCGCCAAGTGGGTGCCATCAACTCCGAACCACTCGGGGTTTTGGGAGGCCAGGGTCGCCCAGTCCGCGATCACGGCTTTGGGGTAACGGACGGCACCGTTGGCGAGGACCGCGTTGTTGGAGTCCTGCCATGAGCGGTCGACGTGCACGCTGACGAAGACCACCCGCGACGCGTCACCGAGTATCGACATCATGGTGTCGAAGTCGGCGTCGGTGATCGGCCCGTTTGTGCCGAGCCCGACGATCACCCTGCGCCCGAGCTGCCCTCTGTCCCTGAGTCCCTGCAGAATGGATTCGCCGGTGCTCCACTGGCGACCCACCACGGCATCGACGGTGACACCGGGAAGGTCAATCTCCAAAGGGTCCTGATAGTCGACCATGATCGAATCCCCGACCGCGGTGACCTGCGCCTGGGGCGGCGGGGCGAACATGGGTGTCCCGTAGAAGCCCAAAGATCCGTAGGTGAACGCTCCACCATCGGAGCCGATGAGGCGGTATCCGCTACCACCCGTGGCGGCCTCCATGCCGGCGATCGGACCATTCAGGACCATGCTGCCGGTCGACCCGTAGAACGGAGCGCGGTAGGAGAAGATCCCGCCGTCAGAGGCCACGAGCCAGTAGCCACGAGACTCTGCATCGGAGGCCATGCCGACGACGGGCTTGTTGAGTGGGATCGACCCCGTCGATCCGAGGAAAGGAACCCCGTAGGCGAAGACCCCGCCGTCGGTGGCCACCAACCAGTACCCAGTTCCGTCGCTGGCCGCTGCCATGCCGGTGACCGGCCTGTTGAGGATCATCGCGCCGGTGGATCCGAGGAAGGGAGCGTTGTAGGCGAAGATCCCTCCGTCAGTCGCCACCAACCAGTAGCCCCCGGTTGTCGGGTCGACCGCCATGCCGATCACGGGTGTGTTCAGCTGGATGGCGCTCGGCGAGCCTTGGAACTCGGCGTCGCCGAAGGTGAAGACGCCGCCGTCGGAACCGACGAGGTAGTAGCCACCTCCGTCCGGCGTTGCAGCTATGCCGACGATCGGGGCATTCAGAGTGGTTTGCTGACCCAGGAAGGGAGCATCACCGCAGGCCGCGATGTGGCCGTCATTGGCGACGATCCAATAGCCGCCACCGCCACGCGTCTCAGCGATGCCTGCGACTGCGCTGCCGTAGGGGAACGCCGCTACCTGAACACAAGTGCTGCCCACATGTGGCGTGGAGGCCGTCGCCGCGCCGGAAATGGTTGACATTGCAACCAACGAAGAGGCCGCGAGCAGGCCGACCAAAAGCGCGTGGCCGCCCTTCGTCAGGTTCCCGTGCGGCATGAAAACCGCAGATTTCATCTCTGGAAGCCTCAGTCCCGGTCGCCGCCAATGCGACCGGCAGGCAGCATGCCAGCCCGTCGCTGGTCGTGCACGTGCGGGTCGTCGTTGCGGTGATTCTCGCCGACGGGCATGCCAACTACGAGGAGCTCGCGGGTACCCCGAGCCCTCAGGCGGCGTGGGACATGAGGGCTTCTGGCGTGCCGCACTTCCTGTCATACGGCGGTCGGCTCGCTGTGGCAGGCTGGAGGTCGGCGGTAGGGTGATGGCTGGGGACGGGGCATGCAAGCATGAAGATCGGGCGCATACTGATTGGTGCCGTACTCCTGTCGTCCTTGCCGCTGGTGGGCCTCGCGACGGGCATCCCCGGTGCCGCGGCCGCGGCGAGTGCCCAACCCGCCTTCTACACCTCGCAGGCTCCTGGCGGCGCGGCAACGGCAGGAAAGAAGGTGATCGCCCTCACCTTTGACGACGGTCCGGGTCCGTACACGCCGGCCGTGCTGTCGGTTCTCCAGCAATATCGCGTGCCCGCCAGCTTCTTCGAGATCGGCGACGAGGTGGCCCGTTATCCCCAGTACGCCAAGATGGTGGCCGTGGCCGGCTATCCGGTGGAGAGCCACACCTGGAGTCATCCGGACCTGACGACGCTTCCGGCGTCCGGGGTGGCTGCGCAGATCGACATGACCCAGTCCGAGATCCAGGCCGTGACGGGCACGACGCCCGAGTGCGTGCGTCCTCCCTATGACGCGTGGACGCGACTGTGCTGAACCAGATCGCCATAGCGGCCTCGACCACCATGAGCTACTCCGTCGACCCAAGGGACTGGACACAGCCCGGGGTGCAGGTGATCGTGAGCCGGGTGGTCGGCGCTGCGTTCCCGGGCGCCGTGGTCGACATGCACGACGCCGGCGGCGACCGCTCCCAGACAGTGGCCGCACTTCCGCAGATCATCACCCAGCTCAGGGGGGAGGGATACTCGTTCGTTTCTGTCTGCGGGGGTGTGCCCACTCTAAGACCGCAGGTCACGGCCACCTATAGCTTCGGTAACGCACCCCTCCCCGGACCGCCCGTGACCTCCAACCTTCCGCTGGTCGGCGCCGCGGCCCACGGTGCGGGTGGCTACTGGGAGGTGGCGGCCGACGGCGGGATCTTCTCCTTCGGCGATGCGGCCTTCCACGGCTCCATGGGGGGGATCCCCCTCAACCAACCGATCGTGGGCATGGCGGCGACCCCGAGCGGGAACGGCTACCGGGAGGTGGCGGCCGACGGCGGGATCTTCTCCTTCGGCGATGCGGCCTTCCACGGCTCCATGGGGGGGATCCCCCTCAACCAACCGATCGTGGGCATGGCGGCGACCCCGAGCGGGAACGGCTACTGGGAGGTGGCGGCCGACGGCGGGATCTTCTCCTTCGGCGATGCGGCCTTCCACGGCTCCATGGGGGGGATCCCCCTCAACCAACCGATCGTGGGCATGGCGGCGACCCCGAGCGGGAACGGCTACTGGGAGGTGGCGGCCGACGGCGGGATCTTCTCCTTCGGCGATGCGGCCTTCCACGGCTCCATGGGGGGGATCCCCCTCAACCAACCGATCGTGGGCATGGCGGCGACCCCGAGCGGGAACGGCTACTGGGAGGTGGCGGCCGACGGCGCGATCTTCTCCTTCGGCTCTCCGTTCTACGGATCTCGCGGCGGCCAATCAGGTTCGGACCGCTTCTTCGGCATGGTGGCCACCCCAGACGGCGGCGACTACCTGCTGACCGGGCAGCATCCGGTGGGTCAGTGAACGTCAGGATTGTCCGGTCGGCCGCCCGGGCGTTTGCCGGTCCACGAGTAATGCGCCGCCGCCGTCGCCGTATTGAACGACGCGGAGATCGACGGGGGACTGACCCGCTCGAGCAGAGTTGCATTGAGGTGCACCCCTCAAAGCGAAGCAGGTGACACCACCAGCATGAAGAAAGACCCGTCGCCGGTAGTGCTCGAAGGAGATGAGGCCACGCCCGGCACGCTTAACCTTCTTGACGCACAGGTTCAGGCCTTCGGTCGGGCCGTCGGAGGCGTCGGTACGGTGATGGTTCAGATCTCGGTCCGCCAGCGCTCGAGGATATCTCCGAGCGATCGGATCTCCTCGACCTCGTCGCTCTGGCATCCGACGATGGCCTTGTTCTACCTGCAACGTTGAGAGAGCGGGCGACGGGAATCGACCCGTGTCAGCTTGGGAAGCTGATGTTCTGCCTCTGAACTACGCCGCGAGAACTCCGCAAATCTACACGCTGGGCAAACGCGAACGACCAGGGACGAGCCCAGATCGCCTACGAGAGTGCTGCGCCCGGCCTGGGTCTCGCAAGGGCGCGGCTCGGAGGTCCAGCAAGGGTCGCCAAGAGAGCGGATCGAACGATCTGATCCCCAAGTACCCCCCGATGTGGTGGCCCCACTATCCTCATGGCCGCATCGAAATCCCAGGTGGCGCTCGCACTCCGTCACCGTTTCCGTTGAACGATCCCAGATAGGCGGACGTTCGTGCCCGTCAGAGATCATCATTGGTCTTGTTGTCACGGTGATCGGCTTCGCCATTGCCGGCCGCCGGTTCCATTGGCTGTCCAAGGTCATCCGGTCCGGGAAGAAAGACCCCAACCGTGCCAGGGGACCATCAGGCGCAAGGTCGAGGCCGAGACCGTCGAGGTGGCCGGCCAGCGCAAGCTCCTTCAGTGGACCGTCCCCGGCCTGGCTCATTTCTTCACGATGTGGGGCTCACCATCTGCTGCTCACGATCATCGAGGCCTACGGGGACCTCTTCGACAAGTACTTCCACATTCCGGGATCGGGACCTGGAACTGGGTCGGCTTCATTGAGGACTTCTTCACCGTGGCTGTTCTGCTTGCCCTCATCACCTTTTCCATCATC
>CAVUKI010000002.1:0-466581 GCA_963741995.1 uncultured Acidimicrobiaceae bacterium | reverse complement strand
ACTTCAGCAGGCCCCGGAAGCGCGATGGTGCCAGGCCGGAATATCCCGACCGCTCTTCCGCTTGGAGATTCGAGAATTCAACGCCATGTAATAGCCGGGGCAGGCGTCCGCATAGACGTGGCCCTCGCATAAGTGCCTCCACTTATCGCGCTCCACGAACCAGTCGCCCGGGGAGTTCATCGGTGCGCTCGTCGCTAGCGATGGTCTGCATCCCGTTCACGAAGGTGGCAACGTATCCCTCGGCGCGTTGTACGAGTCGTCCGGCCCCTCCTGGGAGATCGTGGAGTTGCTCGGGACGCAACAGCCGCAAACCGTCTAGGTCGATCACATTGCAGTCGGCCTTCTTCCCCGGCGCGAGCACGCCCCGATCGCCTAGGCCGTACAGCTTTGCCGGATCCTGGGTCAGACGATGGACAGCGTGCTCGATGCTCATCCGTCTTCCCCGCCGTCGAGCACGGACCCAGTGCGAGAGCATGTAGGTGTTCATGCTGGCGTCACATATCAACCCGACGTGGGCGCCGCTGTCACCTAAGCCTTGCACCGAGATGGGGTCTTCCATCATTTCGAGAAGCCCGTCGTAGCAATCGTTTCCGTAATTGAGCAGCGGCCAGAGTAAGAATTCGTTGCCCTGGGCACCGAGCATGGCGTCATAGGCGACCTCCCACGGATCCACTCCGAGGTTCCTAGCTTTGGCCCGGATGGAGGTGGTCGGGGAGGGCTCGTATTCAAGGGAGTCCCCGAGCACGTAGATGTGATCGAAGGCTCGACGACCGATCTGATCCATGAGGAAAGGACCGCTGAAGTCTGGTTCTTCGGCGAGGATACGGGCACGCACCTCGGGGTCATGCATTCGCCGTACCCGCTCGGGCAGCGGGAGCTTGGCCAGTTCGTCGCGGTAGGTGGGCCGGTACTGGAAGGGATTGAGCTTTGACTGGTGGCCCAGGAGAACGCCGAAGCAGCGGTTACCCACTTGTGGTCGAAGATTGGCCCCCCGCGCGTTGGCGCTGCGCGCCGCCTCGAACCACGGATGCCAGCCGCCGACCTCGGCGCGCTCCATCGCCAGGAACGTGATGGGACGATTGCTCGCCTCACCCCGACGCGCGAGCCAGTCGAGTTCTGCCTCCATGGCGCCTGCGATATCACCGGTGATCTCACCGCCCACGCCCGCCGGGACGACCTGAAAGACGCCGGCACCGACTTCGTCCATGGTGGCGAGTAATGCTCCGAGTTCGTCCTCCGGCGCGAACGTCCCTGGCACCGGGTTGCCGTGCACATCGCGGTGTCCGGCGGTCCGACCGGTCGAAAAGCCAAGCGCACCCGCCTCGAGTCCGTCGCGCACGATCTCACACATCTGCGCCAGATCCTCGCCCATGGCCGCGTCGAGGGCCCGCTCACCCATGACGTAGGCACGGACCGCGGCGTGCGGGACGTGCGTCCCGACGTCGAGAGCGAGCCGTCGTTGGGCCACGGTGTCGAGATACTCGGGGAAGGTCTCCCATTGCCAGCTGATTCCCTCGGACAAGGCGCTCCCGGGGATGTCTTCGACACCCTCCATGATCTCGATCAACTCGTTCTGGCCGCCCGGTCGCACCGGCGCGAACCCCACCCCACAATTGCCGAGAATGGCGGTGGTCACGCCGTGCCAGCACGAGGGGGTCAAATCATCGTCCCAGGTCACCTGGCCATCGAAGTGAGTATGGATATCGACGAATCCCGGCGTGACCACGAGCCCATCGGCGTCGATCACCCGACGAGCGGGTCCGTCGACCCGACCCACTTCAGTGATCACCCCCTCGGAAAATGCCACGTCGGCCGTGCGGCCAGCCGAGCCGGTACCGTCGACGACGGTGCCACTGCGTATCACGAGGTCATGCATGTGACACCTCCGAAGATGAAGTCCTCTTGGTTGATCTGCCGCGTCGTCTCGGTGTACCAGCCCGAGGTATGCGGTAGTTGGGTGACGATGTCGCCGCTGGCGCTGTGGAAGTAGCTTGTGCAACCCTCGGCCCAGACCGTCTTGCCCAGGTCGCCTTCGAGTTGGCGTTGGTAACGATCCATCGCTGCGGCGGTGACCTCGATCGACGAAGCGTTCATGGTGCGCATGGCGCTGAGTACACTGGCCACGAACTGGGCCTGAGCTTCGAGAATCAACAAGATGGAGTTCCCGCCCTGGTTGGTATTGGGTCCGTACATCATGAAGAAGTTGGGAAAGCCCGGTACGGCCAGACCGTGAAAGGCACGGGGCACTCCAGACCAAGTCTCATGAATGCTCTTGCCCTCCCGTCCGGTCACCTCCATTCCGTAGAGGTACTCCGATGCGCGGAATCCGGTGCAAAAGATGATGGTGTCTGCGGGTCGTTCAGTGTCGTCACGCGTACGGATACCCGTCGGTGTAATGCGCTCGATGCTGTTAGTCACCAGATCGACGTCGTCGCGCTGGAGCGCCGGGTAGTAGTCGCTGGACACCAGAGTCCGGGTGCACCCGAAGGGGTGCCGGGGGGTCAGCTTGGCGCGCAGAACGGGATCACGAACCTTGCGTTCGAGGTACTCGCGTGAGATGGCGGCGATCGACTCTGCCGCCGGATCCCCGCTGAGGAACGCGGTTGTGTGCTCGAACATGTCGTAGAGATCCCGGCGATGCCGCTCCATCTCCTCAGGATGTGCCGCGAACAACTGCTGCTGCTCCATTGTGTACGGCGGGTCGTTTCGGGGGAGGATCCACGGGGCCGTGCGCTGGTAGAGGTCGAGGTGTGCCACACGATCGGCGATAGCGGGAACTATCTGAATAGCGCTGGCACCAGTTCCCACCACGGCCACCCGCTCGCCGGTCAGGTCGTGGTCACGCTTCCAGCGAGCCGAATGAAATCGTGCCCCCACAAACTCCTCGAGGCCCGGTATCGCTGGAACTGCCGGGCTGTGGAACATGCCGGTAGCGGTGACGACGACCGATGCTTCGAACCTCTGGCCGAATCGGTCGCATAGTCGCCAGCGCATATCCGCCTCGGACCAATTGGCCGCCACGATCTCGGTGCCGGGGCGCACCTTTCGCCGAACGTCGAACTGGTCGTAGCAGTTCTCGACATAGCGAAGGATCTCGGGCTGGGTAGCGTAAGCCCGTGACCAGCTGGGGTTCGGAGCGACGGACAGGCTGTAAAGGTGGGAGGGGACGTCGCAGGCCGCTCCCGGGTAGCTGTTGGCCCGCCAGGTGCCACCGACGCCGTCGTCACGTTCGAACAGTACGACGTCGTCGAGACCATCGAGGGCAAGCCGATGGGCCAGTGCCAGCCCTCCGAATCCGGCGCCCACAATCGCCACCTCGGAGCAGTGCGTCATGCCCTGGTACCTGGGGCCGACAACCGCTCGAGATTGGGCGCAGCAACCGAGTCGATGAGTTCGACGAGCACGCCGTCGGGATCGGTGACCACGGCCATAGCCACACCGCTCACCTCCACTTGCCGGGCGT
The DNA here is from genome assembly GCA_963741995.1 of uncultured Acidimicrobiaceae bacterium. Lineage (GTDB taxonomy): Bacteria > Actinomycetota > Acidimicrobiia > Acidimicrobiales > RAAP-2 > Bog-473. The sequence continues at coordinate 463,118 of CAVUKI010000002.1, read as the reverse complement.
GCCACCGAGTCCCAGCTTTCGAAGCCTCTCCAGGACGGCCTTCACGTCGGTCATGACCGAGAGCAGCAGAAAGCCGGAGGAAGCGGGCGTATCGAACGCTCGCTGACCGTCGGGCACGGTACCGAGGTCGACAAGCTCGACGATTCCGGACCCTGGCGCTCCGGGATCGCCGAGGAATACTGACCGCAGCGACGTCGATGGCGCGCGGAGCAGGGTGATCCAGTCGCCCTCGAAGTGCTCGTCCAATGACACCTCAAAGCCGAGGCCGTCGCGCCAGAAGGCAAGGCTTTTGTCGATGTCGCTTGTGCAGATCGCCGAGTGATGGATCATCATTGGACGATGAGTCTATACTGCGCGTTCAAAGAAGTCACCCAGGAATCTAGGAGGCTTAAAATGCGAGAACTTCCAGCCGGCATGCGCGTCAAAGTGCTGGCCGCCGCGGAACTCTTCGCCGAGTTCGGCCTCGACGCCACGAAGATGGAGGACATCGCCGCGGCAACCGGAGTACCCAAGGCGACCCTCTACTACTACTTCGCCGGCAAGGAGGACATTCTCACCTTCTTGTTCAACGAGATACTCGACGAAATCGCCAGAGCCACCGACAACGCACTGAGCACCAAAGGTAACGGAGCTGACCGTCTGCGGGCAGCGATCGTGGCCCATCTGCGTATTTTCGAGCAATACCCTGCGGCCAGCCGAACCTTGCAGTTCGACCTGGGCCGGGCCGCCCGCACGCCACTTATTAACGAGCGGGTCGAAGAAGCGTACCGGCGACCCATTCGATCTGTTCTCGAGCAGGGTGCCAAAGACGGCAGCCTCCGTCCGATCGAACACCCACGCCTGATCGCGATGGCCATCCTCGGTGCGGTGACGACCGTAGGGATCAACGCGATTTCACTCGGCGGTACGCGCTCGGTCGAAGACGTCGCTGACGACGTGATCGGCTTCGTGCTCCAGGGGGTATCGCCGTGACTGCCGCAGTCGTCGTGGGCGGCGAGTCCGGTATCGGCGCCGCAGTCGTCGACCGGCAACGACTCCAAGGGGCGGAGGTCTTGGTGTGGGACCTCGGCGAAGAGGCTGATGTCCGGTGCGACATAACCGACGCCACGCAGGTCGACCAGGCTACTGCCGAGACGCTGGAGCGCATCGGAGTCCCGACGTTGCTAACCGTGACCGCGGGCATTGGGCATTCTTCGTCGCTCCTCGCGGCCCAAGCTGATGACTGGGACAAGATCGTGGGGACCAACGCAAAGGGAGTATGGCTGGTCATGCGAGCGGTTGCGCGCCACATGCTCGACAACGGGGGCGGTTCCATCGTAACCACCAGCAGCGTGAGCGCCCGGTTGGCCGACAAAGCGATGGGTCTCTACTGCGTATCGAAAGCTGCCCTCGACATGGTGATCGCGGTGGCCGCGTTGGAATGGGCGCCAACGCTTCGAGTGAACGGGGTGGCGCCGGGGGTCACCGACACGGCCATGCTCGGACCGGCGCCCCGGGATCGAGGGTGGTTGCGCGGCGTAGCGGAACGGACTGCCCTCGGACGCCTCGGCACCCCCGGCGACATCGCCGAAACGATCCTGGCTCTGCACGACACACGTTGGGTTACCGGTCAGGTCCTTACCTGCGATGGTGGACTCTCTCTTCACAGCCCGATAGATCCGGTCTGGACGAGGTGAACTGTGGACCGGCCACCGGGTGACGGAAACATTTTCGAGTGCGCCCCTCGGTATGTGAGCCCCCCGAGTGCGCCCCTCGGATGTGCGCCCCTCGGGATTCGAACCCGAAACCTGCGGATTAAGAGTCCGTTGCTCTGCCGTTGAGCTAGAGGCGCACCGGCAAGTGTAGGCGAGCAGACTTCGGAGTTCGGGAGGGTTGGCGCAATGCCATGAGGCCCCGTGTCCCGGCCCGGGCTTCCGCTGAGGCTGACATCGGCGTCAGGTACACTCGCCGCGATCTGTCAGCGGCCAACGAGGCCCTCGACGGAGTCGGAGAGGCAGCCGGCAGGGCCGGGAGGGAGTGCGGTGGAGCTCGAGTTCACGGGTGAGCAGGAAGAGCTGCGCACCTCGGTCCGCTCCTTCCTCGAGAAGGAATGCCCCATCGACGTTGTGCGTGCCGTCGTCGAGACCGGCGAGGCCCCCGAGAAACTCTGGGGTTCCATGGTGGCCCTCGATTGGCCCGCCCTGGCCATCCCCGAGGAGTACGGCGGCATCGGCCTGACCATCCTCGAGACGGCCGTCGTCGTCGAAGAGCTGGGTCGGGCCGTCGCTCCCGGCCCCCTCCTGGCCACAGTGACCCAGTTCGCCCCCATGGTGCGCGAAGTCGGCACGCCCGAGCAACAGCAGCGCTTCCTCTCGGAGGTGGCCACCGGCGCCCTTGCCGGGGCCGTGGCACTGGCCGACCAGCCGCGGGCCTGGGCCTTGGAGGACGTCACCATGACCGCGGAGCCGGCCGACGGCGGCTGGACCCTCACCGGCCACAAGGTCGGCATCCTCGCCGCTGAGGGCACGACCGCGATCGTCGTCGTCGCCCGGGCCGGCGAGGGCATGGGCGCGTTCGTCGTGCCCGCGGCCGAGGCCGGCTTGACCCCGGTGCACTCGCTCGATGCGAGCCGCCCCCTCGCCGCCGCCACTCTCCATGGTGTCTTCGTCCCGCACGACCGCGCGCTGGGTGAGCCCGGCAGCGAGACGTCCACGCTCGGGATCTCCCGTGCCCTCCAGGAGGCGACGGTCGGGTTGGCGCTCGAGACCGTCGGCACCTGCGACGCCCTCTTCCAGTTGGTGCTGGCCTACATCAAGGACCGCAAGCAGTTCGGCGTCCCCATCGGCTCGTTCCAGGCGTTGAAGCACAAAATGAGCAACCTGTTCCTCGCGCTCGAGCGGGCCCGTTCCCTGTGCTACTTCGCCGTCGCCGCCATCAACGAGAACACGCCGACCCGTGCCACTGCGGTGTCCATGGCCAAGGCCGCCAGCGACGATTGCCAGAATCTGGTCGGCCGCGAATCGATCCAGTCCCTCGGGGGCATCGGCTTCACCTGGGAGCACGATGGTCATCTCTACGTCAAGCGGGCCGCCACCGGTGGCGCGCTCTTCGGCGGTGCGGCCGTGCACTCCCTCGCTGTCGCGGCCAGCCTGGGGCTCGCGTCCGGCTGAGGCGCGGCAGACTGGCGCGGTGCGCCCTGGGGAATCGCTCATTGCCGCGCTCGACCTCGCACCGCATCCCGAAGGCGGCTGGTACCGCCGCACCTGGGTGGCCGAGGCCGAGGACGGGGTGCGGCCCGCAGGGAGCGCCATCTACTATCTCCTCCTTCAGGGTGAGGTTTCCGCGCCGCACCGGGTGGACGCCACCGAACTGTGGCACTTCTACGACGGCGACCCGTTGGAGCTCCGCCGCGAGTGGCCCGACGGGCGGAGCGACGTGCAGGTGCTGGGGCCCGAGGTGGCGTCCGGCCACACGCCGCAGGTCGTGGTGGACGCCGGCGTCTGGCAGTCGGCTCGCCCGCTCGGGCGCTACACCCTGGTCGGGGCGACGGTGACACCGGCCTTCTCCTTTGAGGGATTCGAGCTCCGTCAGGATTCGGCCGAACCGGGCTGAGGGACGAGTGCCGGTTCCGTCGCGAGAACCTGCACTCAGTGGGTGGGTAATGATCAGAGACACGGCGTCCGAGCAGGACGGGCACGAATGGAGGCTGCGGTGAGCGAGACCCGAGAGGAAGGGCTGTCGGCCCTGCTCCACGAGACGAGGACCTTCGCCCCCCCCGAGGGACTCGCCAAAGAGGCGAACGCGCAGCCGGGCATCTACGCCGAGGCCGAGGCCGACCCGCTTGCCTTCTGGGCCGCGCAGGCGAAGCGGCTCACCTGGGACGCACCGTGGACGGACGTGCTCGAGTGGAACCTGCCCTTCGCCAAGTGGTTCGTGGAGGGAAGCTCAACGTGGCGGTCAACTGTGTGGACCGCCACGTTGCCGCCGGCCTCGGCCAGAGAGTCGCCTTCCACTGGGAGGGCGAGCCCGGCGATACGCGGACGATCACCTACGACGACCTGCTGACCATGGTGAGCCAGGCGGCCAACGGCCTGACCGAGCTCGGGGTGCGGGCCGGCGACAAGGTGGCCATCTACATGCCGATGATTCCCGAGACGGTGGTCGCCATGCTGGCATGCGCCCGGCTGGGCGCGCCCCACACAGTGGTCTTCGGCGGCTTCTCGGCCGACGCGCTGCGGGGCCGGATCCTCGACTGTGACGCGCATTTCGTCATCACCGCCGACGGCGGCTACCGCCGGGGTTCGCCGAGCGCGCTGAAGCCGGCGGTCGACGAGGCGGTGCAAGGGTGCCCCGAAGTCGAGCGTGTGCTCGTCGTGCGGCGCACCGGCCAGGAAATCGGCTGGGACGATGCCCGTGACGTGTGGTGGCACGACCTGGTCGAGCGCCAGCCCGAGACGCACGAGGCCGAGGCCTTCGACGCCGAGCACCCGCTCTACATCATGTACACCAGCGGCACGACGGCCAAGCCCAAGGGCATTCTCCACACCAGTGGTGGCTACCTGACCCACGTGTCGGCCACCCACCGCCTCATCTTCGACATCAAGCCCGAGACCGACGTCTTCTGGACGGCGGCCGACATCGGCTGGGTGACCGGGCACAGCTACATCGTCTACGGGCCCTTGGCTAACGCCACCACCTCGGTCATGTACGAGGGCACGCCCGACACGCCGGCGCGTGACCGCTGGTGGAGCCTCATCGAGAAGTACAAGGTCAACATCCTCTACACCGCCCCGACCACCATCCGGACCTTCATGAAGTGGGGCGAGGAGCTGCCGGCCTCCCACGACCTCTCGAACCTGCGCCTGCTCGGCTCGGTGGGCGAGCCGATCAACCCCGAGGCCTGGATCTGGTACCGCACCAACATCGGCGGGGACCGCTGCCCCATCGTCGACACGTGGTGGCAGACCGAGACCGGCGGCGTCCTCATCACGCCGCTACCGGGCATCACCGCCACCAAGCCGGGCGCGGCCATGACGCCGTTCCCCGGCATCTCGGCGGACGTTATCGACAACGAGGGCAACTCGGTCGGCAACGGCGAGGGCGGGTACCTCGTCATCACCGAGCCGTGGCCCGGCATGACGCGGGGCATCTATGGCGACGAGGAGCGCTTCATCGAGACCTATTGGACGCGCTTCCCAGGGAAGTACTTCGCCGGCGACGGGGCCAAGCGCGACGACGACGGCGATCTCTGGCTGCTCGGCCGAGTCGACGACGTCATGAACATCTCGGGGCACCGCATCTCCACCACCGAGGTCGAGCACGCGCTGGTGAGCCATCGGGCCGTGGCCGAGGCCGCCGTGGTGGGGGCAGACGACGAGACCACCGGACAGGCGATCGTGGCCTTCGTCACCCTCAAGGGCGCGAGCGACGTCGACGGCGAGGCGGGGGAGAAGCTGGTGGCCGAGCTGCGGGACCACGTGGCGCACGAGATCGGCCCCATCGCCAAGCCGCGTCAGATCCTGCTGACGCCCGAGCTGCCCAAGACGCGCAGCGGCAAGATCATGCGCCGGCTCCTTCGCGACGTCGCCGACGACCGGCCGCTGGGCGATGTGACCACCCTGCTCGATCCCACGGTGGTCAACGCCATCAAGGGCCACATGGCAGACGAGGCGGCCGAGAAGGAATAGGCGCCGGGCTGGTCCACGCTACGATTTATCAGTAAATGGCCGGCACTGCAGCTCCCTCGGAACGACCCGTTCCCGGCCTCCTCGGATTGCAGGAGGCGGCGGACCGGCTCGGCGTGCACTACATGACGGCCTACCGGTACGTGCGGACGGGCCGTCTGCCGGCGACACGCATCGGGGCGCAGTGGTGGGTGGACCCCGATGACCTGCGGGCGGTCGGTGCGGCGACGATGGTGGCAGGGCGCACGCGCACCGCGACGCGAACGGCGTCACAGGCGACGGCGGTGCGCCGGCTCGAGGCCCGGCTCGTCGCCGGGGACGAGCCGGGCGCGTGGACGATCGTGGAGAGCCGCCTCGGTTCGGGGAGCGACCCGGACGAGATCCTTCTGGAAGGGCTGGGTCTGGCGATGCGATCCGTCGGTGCCGGCTGGGAGGCTGGTGTCTACACGGTGGACGACGAGCATCGGGCTTCCGGGGTGGCGTCGCGCCTCGTGGCTCGCCTCGGAGCGCGGTTCACCACGCGGGGGCCCAAGCGCGGGAGCGTGGTCCTCGGGACCCCGCCGAACGAGCTGCACGGCCTGGCCACCGCCATGGCGGCCAACGTCCTGCGCGGCGGCGGCTTCGATGTCGTCGACCTCGGTGCGGATGTTCCGGCCGACGCGTTCAGCAGCGCCGTCTCCAAGACGCCGCGCGCATTGGCGGTGGCCGTGGGTGTCACCACCGGGAACCACGACCGCTCGGTCCGGGCGATCGTGCGCGCCATCCACAAGGTCAGCCCGGGCCTGCCGGTGCTCGTCGGCGGCGCCGGCTGCACGGACGCGGAGCACGCAGCCCGGCTTGGCGCGGTGTGGAGTGGTCGTGACGCACGCAGCCTGGGCGAGGCCATCGAGGGCCTGGAACGCGCCGCACGCTGAGGCCCCGGCCTCTGCTTCGGGGAGCTAGTTGGGATCCCTCCCGACCCGCCGGGTGCGGGCCCCGGGCCGGGCCAGAACCAGTTGCACATCGGAGACGTGGCGCTCCATGAAGGCCGCTTCGCAGTAACAGAGATAGAGGGTCCAGAAACGCCAGAAGCGTTCGTCGAAGTCGAGGCGTTCGACCGCGGGTCGCCGGTCCTCGAGGTTGGCGCGCCAGCGCCGGAGCGTCTCGGCGTAGTGGGGGCCGATGTCCTGCAGGTCGACGATCCGCAGGTTCGACGTGCGCGCCACCGATGCGGAAATGGTGCTGACCGACGGCAGGCACCCTCCGGGGAAGACCATGGCGCGGATGAAGTCGTCGTGCAGCTTCGCCCGCTCGTAGCTGGCGTCCTCGATCGTGATGGCCTGTAGGGCCATCCGCCCTTCGGCGGTGAGCAGTCGGGCACAGGTGGCGAAGAACTGGTCGTGGCGCCGCCAGTCCACCGCTTCGATCATCTCTATGGAGACCAGCGCGTCGTACCGGCTTTCCAGATCGCGGTAGTCCGCGCCGAGGACAGTCACCCGGTCGGTGACGCCGTGCTCGGCCACGCGCTTCTCGGCCAGGGAGCGCTGGGCCTCGGAGATCGTCGTCGTGGTGACGCGGCAGCCGTGCCGCGCGGCGGCATGGATGGCGAACCCTCCCCAGCCGGTGCCGATCTCGATCACGTGGTCGTCGGGGCCCAGCTGCAGCTTGGCGGCAATCATCTCGAACTTGGCCACCTGGGCCGCTTCGAGGCTGGTGCTGTCCTCGGCGAAGAAACCGCAGGAATACGCCATGGTCGGGTCGAGCATCAGGGCGAAGAACTCGTTGGAGAGGTCGTAGTGGGCGGCGATGTTCTCACGGTCCCGGTGCTTGCTCGGCGGCCGGAGCCGCTGCGCCGCCGCCACAAGCCCACCGGAACGGGCCACGGTGTTGTCGAGGAATTGCCGCAGTGCGGCTGTGCGGCGGAAGGCGACGCGCACCACGGCGGTGAGGTCGTCGGTGTCCCACCACCCGGCGATGTAGGCCTCGGCCAGGCCACGCGAGCCGCGGCGCAGGACGGCAGGCCAGGTCCTCTGGTCGTGCACCACGATCGTGGCCTCCGGATCGCCCGATCCGCTGACCAGGGGTCGCGGCCCGGGTATCGCGCTACCCTCGAACCGGAGCGTCCCGCGCCGACCACCAGAAGAGCGCTGCGCCAGGCCGAGGACGAGGCGTCCGCTCAACGAGGTCATCGGCGGGTCTCGTGCGCTCGCCCCATCGCGCAGCCACTGGCCGGGCGTGCCGGGTCCGGCGGACCGGGGTGCCGGTGGATCGGGGCGCCGCGGGCGGTCAGCCGCAGCGCCTGGGCGTAAATCCCGCCCGACACCCGCGCCGTCATGAGCGGGTGGCCCCAGAGCAGGTGGCCCAAGCCAGCGCGATCGAGCGGCCGCCGTCGCAGCACCATGGTTGCGGCCAACTGGAGCGGGGTCCTCTCGCGGCTGGGTTCGTGCAACCGACCATATTGCGAAGGCGGCGGCGGTGCAGCGACGCCGAGGCTGACCCGGATCTGTTCCTCCGGTGCGGAGTAGCGCAGGGTGTACTCGCCCTGCGCCCGCAGGAAGGGCGAAACGTGCATCGTCTTGGCGAAGTGGTGTTTTCCCGGCGGTCCCACGACGTAGGAGCAGCGCTCGTGCCAGGGGGTGTTGGACACCTCGAGCATCGTCCACTCCACGTCCCGGCCTGAGGGATCGAAGCAGTAGTACAGGGTCAGCGGGTTGAAGAGCCATCCCCAAGTACGCACGTGGCCCAGCATCGCCACCGGCCCCCGCACTGATCCGCCGGCCGCCGCCACAGCGCTCTCCACGGCACCGAGCACCGTGACCGCATCCGATGGTAGGTAGTCGTCGCGGTGGAACCGGATGGCTTTCGGCCACCGGTGACGGTGGGGGGACGGGTCGAGGTCGACCAGAGGGTGGACCTTCCGCAGGGCAGCCAGCTCGTCGAGGAAGAGCAGCGGGAGGGCCACCGTGGAATCGAAGCGATGGGCCGGCTCGGCGCGCCGGTGTGTCACGGTGCCCTCGTACAACGCGCTGCGCAGCCCGCCTGCGGGGCTGGCCGTCACAGGCGCGCGCCGAACCTCTCACAGACCGCCAGCGCGCTCCGGACCCCGTCCTCGTGGAATCCGTACCCCCAGTAGGCGCCGCAGTAGGAGACCGCCCCCGCGCTGAGCGCGCGTTGGCTCGCCTGGGCGGCCTCAGCGGCCTGATCGATGACCGGGTGCGCGTAGTCGAAGCTCGCCACGACCTGGCTGGGATCGATGGCCTCGTCGCGGTTCAGCGTCACCAGCACCGGCCGCTCCGCCTCCAATCCCTGCAAGCGGTTCAGGTAGTAGGTCAGCGTCGCCCGGTCGCTCGATCCCGCCGGGCGCACGTAATTCCAGGACGCCCACGCCCTGCGATTGGTGGGCAACAAGGCCGTATCGGTATGCAGGGTGGCCCGGTTCGACTGATAGCGGAGGGCGCCCAGGACGCTGCGCTCTCGCTCGGTGGGATCGCTGAGCAGCGCCAGGGCCTGGTCGCTGTGTGTGGCGACGACCACGTGGTCGAAGGTGACCGGGCCGGCCGGGGTCAGAAGCTCGATTCCTCGTTCTTGGCGGCGCAGCTTCGTCACCGGGGTGAACAGATGCAGGCGGCCCCGTCGGCGCAAGGGCTTGAGGATCGCCTCGACGTAGCGGGTTGACCCGCCGGTCACTGTGCGCCACGCCGGTTGGTCGCCTGGGCCCAGCAAGCCGTGGCGGTTGAAGAACTCCACGAACGTCCGGGCCGGGATCTGCGTGAAGGTCTCGGGGTCCGCCGACCAAATGGCCGACCCCAGTGGGATCAGGTACCAGTCGATGAAGCCGGCCGACCAACGGTGTTCGGCCAACAGGTCGGCCAGGGACCCTGCAGCGTTCCCCGAAACAGGTCCGGTCCCGGCCAGAAGAGCCCGGGACAAACGGTTGAAGCGGACCACGTCGGCCAACATGGCGAGGAACGCGGGCCGGAACGCGTTGCGGCGCTGGGCGAAGATCGTCGCGAGCGACGTGCCGCGCCATTCGAGGCCACAGCGGAGGTCGGTGAGGCTGAAGCTCATCTCGCTCGGGTGCGTCGCCACCCCCAGGCTGGCCAGCAGGCCGGTGAAGAGGGGATAGGTCCGCTCGTTGTAGACCAGGAAGCCCGTGTCGGCCGCGACCGGCCCTCCCGGGAGGTCGACCGTCATCGTGTTGGCGTGACCGCCCGGCCGGTCCTCGGCCTCGTAGACGTGGACCTCGTGGTGCTCCTGGAGGAGGTGGGCTGCGGTCATGCCGGCGATTCCGGTCCCGATGATGCCGATGCGCAAGGTGGACGCTCCTTCTGAGGGAGAATTTAGCACTAAATTAGCCGGGATCGTCCCGCAGACGTCCGGCGGGCAAGGAGAGGGCAGTGGCCACCTACAGCACCCAGATAAAGGCAGCGCGAGGGCAGGACGAGGTGTTCGAGTACATGGCCACCTTCGCCAACGCCCGCGAGTGGGATCCCGGCGTGGTGGACGGCGAGTCGCTGACACCGGGCCCGGCCGCCGTCGGGTCGGTGTACCGGCTCGACGTGCGGCTCGCGGGCCGGGTTGTGCCGTTCGACTACCGGGTCCTCGAGCTCGACCGCCCCCGCCGGGTCGTCCTCCGGGCCACGCACGGGCACCTCGTGTCGACGGACACCATCACGGTGGACCAGGCCGCCTCCGGCTCGCTGGTCCGGTATGTGGCGGTGCTCGAGGGGCGCGGCCTGCTGCGCCTGGCGTCGCCGATCCTCGCCCGGTTCTTCGCGGCCATGGCGGGCCGGGGGGCCGCTGGGCTCCGCGCCACGTTGGCATGAGCCGGTCCCGTCTTTCCGCAGTCGTGGACGGGACTCTCGAAGCCACCGTCGTTGGGAGCTTCAGCCGGGCCGGCTACGCCGTGCGCTCACGCCTCGAGCACTGGCCCCCGCCCGCCGACCTCACCGGCCGCGTCGTGGTCGTGACGGGCGCCTCGTCGGGAATCGGTCAGGCGGCTGCGTTGGAACTGGCCAGTCTCGGTGCCACGCTCTGGCTCGTCGGGCGGGACAGGGATCGGATCGAGGCCACCGCCCGCCAGGCCCGCGACGTCGGATCCGGCGCCCCGGTCGAGCCCGTCGAGCTCGACATCGTCGACGCCAAGGCCGTGCGCGCCTTCGCCACACGCGTCGCCACCCGTCACGGGGGGTTGCACGCGCTGGTGCACGCTGCGGGCGCGCTGTTCCCCACCTACCGCCGCGCGCCCGAGGGCGGCGAGCTCACGGTGGCCACGGCCGTCGTGGCCCCCTTCCGCCTCACCTGGTGGCTCAGCCCGCTCCTGCGCCGTGCCGGGGATGCCACCATCGTGACGGTGTCGTCGGGCGGCATGTACACCCAGCCATTCGATCTCGAACATCTCGAAATGACCTCCGACGACTACCGCGGCACCACCGCCTACGCGCGGGCGAAGCGCGCCCAGGTCGTGCTGTCGCACGAGTGGGCCCGGCGCTGGGGTGTCGACGGAGTGGCCGCCTACGCGTCGCATCCCGGCTGGGTGGACACGCCCGGGCTGGCCAGGGGGCTGCCGACCTTTGCCAAGCTCGGGCCTCTGCTTCGCACGCCCGCAGAAGGCACCGACACCGTGGTCTGGCTTGCGGCCGGAGGTGCCAGGAGTCCCGACGCGGCCCATCCAACCACCGAGGGGTTCTTCCACGATCGGCACCGGCGTGGCGAGTATCACCTGCCCTGGACCGCTCGGGGCGCGGGTCCCGGGGATGGCTCCCGCCTGTGGGAGTGGTGCCGGGAACGCGCCGACCTGCAGGGCGAACCACCTTCCCCGGCCGCCCCGCAGCATGAATAGTCAGTGTTGAGGCCCGACCATCTCACCTGGTGGAGCTGCGGCATCAGGCCGGCGCGTGCACCTCGAGCACCGTGGCCGAGCCCATGCCGCCCCCGGCACACAGCGTCCCGACCCCGATGCCACCGCCGCGCCGGCGCAGCTCGTGGATCAGCGTCACCAGGATGCGGGCGCCCGAGGCACCCACCGGGTGCCCGATGCCGACCGCACCACCGTTGACGTTGACGATGTCGTGCGGGAACCCCAGCTTGCGGGAGCAGGCCACCGCCATGGTGGCGAAGGCCTCGTTGATCTCAACGAGGTCGACGTCGGACTCGCTGAGCCCGGCCCGGTTCAAGGCCCGGGGGACGCAGATGGTGGGCGCCAAGCCGGTGCGGGCCGGCTCCACGCCGCAGGAGTTCCACGACCGTACCGTTGCCAGCGGGGTCATCCCGTGCGCCTCGGCGTAGGCCCGGGAGACCACCACGAGCGCGGCGCCCCCGTCCGCGATGCCCGAGGAGTTCCCGGCGGTGATCTGCCCGTCCGGCCCCGTGAGCGAGCGGAGCGCGGCCAGCTTCTCGAGCGTGGTGTCCCGGCGCGGATGCTCGTCGACGCTGACCGTCACGGTCTCGCCCCGTCCCGCCGGCACCGTCACCGGCACGATCTCCTCGGCGAAGCGCCCGTCGTCGGTGGCGGCCACCGCCCGGATGTTGGAGTGGTACGACCACTCGTCGGACTCCTCACGGGTGATGCCGCACTCACGGGCGGTGTTCTCACCGACCGTGATGAGCATGTTCATGTTGGGCGCGTCGGCCGTGTTCGGGTGGCTCGGTGGAATGAATTGCTGGACACCGCCGAAGGGGAAGGGCGACTTCTCGAACAGGAGCGGCGAGCGGGTCATGGACTCCACCCCACCCGCGATCACGGCGTCGGCCATGTCCGAGCGGATGTTGGCCGCGGCATCCTGGACCGCCATCATGCCGGTGGCGCATTGGCGCTGCACCGTGCCGCCCGGCGTGTCGGGGGGCAGGCCGAGGGCGTTGGCCACGTAGCGGGCGGTGCAGCCACCGCCCTGCAGGACCTCGCCGAGCAGCAGGTCGTCGATGTCGTCGGGGTCCAAACCAGCGGCTTCGATGGCTCCGGCCACCGTCTGCATGCCGATGTCTTGCAGGCTGAGCCCGGCCAGGGCGCGGCCGGAGCGCCCGATCGGTGTGCGGACAGCGGCGACAATGACGGCGTCGTTGGCTTCGGTCATGGAACGTCCTCCTCAGGCCCGCACGAAGACGGGGATCGTGAACTCGTCGGAGATGGGCTGGAACGTGACCTTCAGGGGCAGGCCCACCTGCAGCTCCTCGAAGGGGCAGTCGACCACGTTGGTCATCATGCGGGGCCCCTCGGCCAGGTCCACGATGGCGGCGACGTAGGGCACGCGGTCGCGGAAGGGGGGCATGTCGTTGTTGTAGATCACCGACCAGGTGTAGAGGGTGCCGTCGCCGCTCGCCTGGTGCCACTCCACCTGCTCGCTCCAGCACTTCGGGCAGAAGGGACGCGGGTAGTAGGAGTAAGCGTCGCAGTCGAGGCAGTGCTTGATGAGGAGACGTTCCTGCTTGGCTGCCTCCCAGAACTCGATGGTGTCACCCTCGGGCGTGGGGAGGTCGAAACGGACCATGCTCATGTCGGCTCTCCCTCCTGTCTGCCGTCTTTGCCCCCGGGATTGACCCCCCGAGGCGCATCGGCCATGCTGCAACGAACCTGACACCGGCGTCAACTTTCCACACCGACCGACTTTGTGGGGGCCTGGAACCGTGTTCACGGCTGTCGAGTCGGGAACCGCGCCGCGAGCCGGGTTCATGGCTCGTCGTTGGATTTCCTCAACGTCGCTGTCGTCCGCGAGGTCCCAGGCACCGACCCACCCAGTGGGGATGCCCGCCTGCCCGCTGCCTGACGGCGGGCCGCCAGCCCACCTTCAACAACAATTCGCGGGCAACTAGTCCGGAATTCCCTTGCCCGGCAACGCTCTTTGGGTCATCGTCACAGCTGAACGACAAGGCAAACCTCCCGTGAGGGGGGGACGCAAAGCTACGGGACTCGTTGAGTTCGCCGGGCCGCCGAATCGGCACTGAGCGCATCTGCTCGTGCCCTCGCGACCCGTCATCTGCGGGTTCGGGGGGGAAGACGATGCGCCACACCCGACGGAGTCGGGCGATACCACTCGGGCTGGCCCGAGGTGTGGCGCTCCTGGTGCTGATTCCGCTGCTCGCGGCGGGACTCGCCATGCAGGCCTCGACCGGGGCCGGTGCGGCAGTGCGAACCAACGGGTACGGCGGAGGCCGGATGATGGCGGCCGATCCGAACGGCGGCTACTGGACGGTCAGTGCATTCGGTGCGGTGACACCAGAGGGCGGGGCCCCAGCCCTGGGGTCCCCGGCGCTGTCAGGGCTCACGCTGGCCCGCCCCATCGTCGGCATGGCGCCCACCCCCGACGGCGACGGCTACTGGCTCGTCGCCTCCGACGGCGGCGTCTTCAGCTTCGGTGACGCCTCGTTCCACGGCTCCACCGGGGCCATCCGTCTCAACCAGCCCATCGTCGGCATGGCGCCCACGCCGGACGGCGGCGGCTACTGGCTCGTCGCCTCCGACGGCGGCATCTTCAGCTTCGGCGACGCCTCGTTCCACGGCTCCACCGGGGCCATCCGTCTCAACCGGCCCATCGTCGGCATGGCGCCCACGCCGGACGGCGGCGGCTACTGGCTCGTCGCCTCCGACGGCGGCATCTTCAGCTTCGGCGACGCCTCGTTCCACGGCTCCACCGGGGCCATCCGTCTCAACCAGCCCATCGTCGGCATGGCGCCCACCCCGGACGGCGGCGGCTACTGGCTCGTGGCCTCAGACGGCGGGGTCTTCACCTTCGGTGACGCCGGGTACTACGGGTCCACGGGGGGAACGGGCGTCGGCGCTCTCGGCATCGTGATCGACCCGCCCTCCGCGGGCTACACCCTCGTGGCCCCCAATGGCTCGGGCACGTTCTTCGGGCCCAGCTCGTCCACCACGACGACGCTTTCGTCCACCACGGCCGGGTTCGGCCAGCCGATCATGGCAGCCCCCAGCGCCAGCTACCCCGCAGCGCATCTAATTCTTGACGACCGGTTCTCCGGCACCAGCCTCGATAGCTCCCATTGGAGCGACATCATGGGTGGGCCCGTTCCCGACGTTGGCCCGTGGGGCCACTACGGTGCAGCACCGGTCGTCAACAACGGCCTCACTCTCACCAACACCAACGGCGCCTCGATGGTGGACACCGCCAATCCTGCGACCGGGAAGGATCTCTTTCAGTTCCCACAGGCTGGGTTTTACGTGCAGGTCAACTTCAAGGTGTCGGACATGAGCAACGGGTTCTTTCCCGCCATCTGGTTCACCGGCGACAACGGAATCACCCCTCACGCCAACGAGATAGACCTGTTTGAGGGCGGGTTCCTTCCGTCAAGCTACGGGTTTTCAGGTCATCCGATGGACAACATGGTTGAGTCGAACTACGGGGGGTGCGGTTGCGAAGACCTCAACTGGGAACAAAAGGTCGTCGATGCTGGTGAGGACATCACGCAAAACTTCGTGACGGTCGGAATGGAGTTTGTTCCAGGTAGTCACGTCAACTTCTACGTCGGCCAAGGGAACAACAGGACCCTTATCCTCTCGGACACGAACGCCGCCGACATTGGGTCCTTCGCCAACTACAACCTCGTCATGACTCCGCAAGGCACGCCGGGCAGTTCGTCGGGATGGCACACACAGGGGCCTGGGACTGGTTCGATGTATATCGCCGAGGTGCAGGTGTACTCGCTGCCATGATCCGTCGCTTCTGACGGAGGGAGCGAACAGATGAACGTGTGCGCATCGTCCTCGCCGACATGGACTCCTGAGTCGGGAGACACCGACCCCCTTGCCGTGTAGGAGCAACTGCGTATCTGCATCGGTTACCATCCCTGACCACTCATGTTGATGGACGATCACCTGGCGCGCATGGCCGAGGAGTTCGGCGACCGCACGGCCTTCGCCGTCGTCGACGTCGGGTCCATGACCTTCGCCGAGTGGGACGGCGCCGCCAACGCCATGGCGCGCCGCCTGGTCGAAGCGGGAGTCCAGCCCGGCGACCGGGTGGGCATCCACCTGCGGCCCGAGCTGGCGCTGTGCTGGCTCGTGTCGTATTCCGCCGCCCACCGGGCCGGCGGCGTGGCCGTCCCCATGAACCCCCGCCTGGCCCCGGCCGAGGTGGCCCACATGCTCGAGCATTCGGGCGCCACGGCCGTCGTGGCCGACGGTGACCTGCTGCGCAGCGACGCCGAGGCCGGGGGAGGCCGCCTCGTCACCCTGATCGACGCCGGCGCGGAGGGCGGGACGGTGCCGCCGGGTAGCCCGGTCCCGGTGCTCGGGTGGGCCGAGGCCACCGCCGGGGACCGCACGCCCTTCCAGGTGCCGCGCCAATCGGAGGATCTGGCCGACATCCTCTACACCTCGGGCACCACGGGCCGTCCCAAGGGGGTGGCCGTGCGCCACTCCAACGGCTCCATGATCGGCCAGGTCGACCCCAACTGGACCGGCGCGGGATGGCTGCACGCCAGTCCGCTCTTCACCTTCGCCGGCATCGCGCTCGTCTACACGCCCATGAAGCTGGGACTGCAGGTGATCTACCTACCGCGCTTCGACGCCGACCGCTGGCTGCGCGTGGTCGAGGACGAGCGTCCCATGGCCGTCTTCCTGGTCCCGACCATGGCCCATCTGCTCATCGACAACCCCCGCTTCGCCGACGCCGATCTCTCGTCGGTGCAGATGTGCTCGGTGGGCAGCGCGCCGCTGGCCCCCTACGTCGTCGAGCGCCTCCAGCAGAAGATGCCCGACGCCCTGGTGTCGAACAACTACGGCATGACCGAAGCGGGTTCTGCGTACTGCGTCATGCCCAAGGGCGAGGCAGTCAAGCGCCCCGGCTCGGTGGGGCAGATCGCGCCGCCCGCGGTGGCGCGCATCGTCGATGAGCACGACCGGCCGCTGCCACCGGACGAGGTGGGCGAGGTGCGCCTGCAGATGCAGGGGCGCCAGCGCGAGTACTTCGAGGATCCCGAGGCGACGGCGGAGATGTGGCGGGACGGCTGGCTCGTCACCGGCGACCTCGGCAAGCTCGATGCGGACGGGTACCTCTACATCGTCGGCCGCTCCAAGGACGTGATCATCCGCGGCGGCAACAACGTCCACGCCACCGATGTCGAGCACGCCGCTCGTACAGCACGAGGCCGTCAAGGAGGTCGCCGTGGTCGGCGCCCCCCACCCCGTGCTCGGCGAGGACCTGGTGGCCTTCGTCGTCCTGCACCCGGGGGTCGAGGCCGACGGCGAGGAGTTGCGCGCCTTCGGGCTCGAGCACCTGGCCGATTACAAGGTGCCGCGTCAGTTCGTCTTCATCGACGAGCTGCCCCGGAACCCGACCGGCAAGGTCGTCAAGCCGGAGTTGCGCGCCCGCCTGGCCGGCACGTCCGCCTGATCCCGACGGCTTACCGCGCCGCCACCGCGTGTGACGCGCCGATGAACTCTCCTCCATCTTTCGCCGGAGTGTTCAAGGGCCGCGATCGACTCTCGTATACTGAACAGATCATGACCGCGCACAACGCGACATCCGGTCCGCTGCGGCGGTGTCACCAGGAGGGGAACTCCCTGGGTCAGTCGCGCTCGGCCATGTCCGAGGTACAGATCTGTGGGATCCCCAAGCTGAGCAACGGGGGGGTGGCACCGACGCCGTAGAGACTCTCACCAGTCCCGACGTTTCGGAGCCGCTTCCCACGGGGAAGCGGCTCTTTTGCGTTCAGTCACCAATCGGCAGGAAAAGACCATGCAGACATTCGAGACTTCGACAGAGAGAGGCACCATGACGACGGCGCTGTGCCCGCGCTGCCGGTTCCACCCGGCGTCGCCGCGCCTCGCGGGGTACTGCTCGTGGGATTGCTACGAGGCCGACGACGAAGACGACGACGAGGACGAGGACGGCGATCAGGCGGCATGACGCGCCCGCCTTGGGGACGTGCGCGTCAGCTGATTTCGTTCGGGAAGCGGAGCCGGGCCAGCTGGGTGGACTGCCCGACCATGTGGCCCCGGCTGTCCCACAGGACGCACGTCTCGTCGACCGTCCCGTCGGCGACGAGTCCCGCCGTCATGCGGATGCCGAGCCAGCCCGGTGCCGGACGGGCCCGGACGTAGGCCGACATCTGCAGCGTCGGGACCCAGCCGGCGGAGCCGATCATGAGGGTGGCCGGGGGGATGGCGTCCGCGAGGAAGAGCAGGGACAGGGCGTCGGGCTCGCGCCCGTCGGCGAACCGTGTCCAGCCGCGCAGCTCGGCCCGCGTTTCCGTCCGGCGGGGGCGTCACGGCGAACGGCACTGTCGCCGGGTCGAGCCGGAGGTCGAGCACGTCCATGATCCCGACGTAGACACCGGTCGGCATCTTCGGCGTCAGGCGGACGCAGTCCTCGGGATCCGGCGCGTGGAAGGGCTCGGTGCCGTCGTAGCGGACGACGGTGTGCCCGGGAAGGTCACCGAGAACGAACACCGCGTCGGCCAGGTCGTCCCCTTGCGTCAGGACGGCCCGCACATGGGCGGCCGTGCGCCCGCTGCGGAGCAGCGTCGTTCGCACGCTCGCCGGCCCGAGCTCGGGGGCCCGGAGGTAGGTGACGGAGGACGACAGCACCTCCCATTCCGCTCCACCGTGTCGTTGCGCGATGAGACGGGCGGCCCGTCCGAGCAGCGCCAGCAGATAGCCGCCATTGGCCTTGTCGCCCACGGTCCAGAGGTGGTGGACGCTGGCGCCGAACACGTGGCTGTCGTCGGTGTCGTGCAGCGCCGTGACCGCATCGAAGGACAGATCCTCGGGCTCGGGCATGCGGGCGACCCTACCGGCAGCGATGATGGCGCATGACGTTCGATATGGAGGCCACCTTCGGTGACGACTACCTCTACTTCTACGAGGAGTCGATCGACGACACGCACTCGGATTCCGACACGGCCGAGATCCTGCGCCTGCTCGACCTGCCGTCCGGCGCCCACATTCTGGACGCGCCCTGTGGCCACGGCCGTCTCTCCCGTCGGCTGGCCGCGGCCGGCCTGGTGGTGACGGGCGTCGATCTGACGCCGGCCTACCTGGAACAGGCGCGCGCCGATCCGCACCTGCCCCCGGGCGCCGTGACCTACCTGGAGGGGGATGTCCGCTCCCTTCCCGTTGACGGCCCGTTCGATGCGGTCGTCTGCTGGTTGAACTCGTTCGGTTACTACGACGATGCGGACTGTCATCGTGTCCTGGCGGAATTCCGCCGGGTCCTGCGCCCGGGTGGGAAGGTGGCGATCGACACGATGCACCACGACGGCGGCGTTCGTCACTTCACTCCGGCACCGGACGCGGTGGTGGTCCAGCTGGGGGAGGACACGATGGTGGAGGTCTCGACCTTCGACCCGGTCCTGGGGCGCATGGTGATCGAACGCAGCGTGCACCGTGCCGGGACGCATCGCCGTGCGTCCTACTTCGTCCGATTGCCCACGCCGCCCGAATGGGTGGTCTGGCTCGAATCGGCGGGCTTTCACGACGTGCAGTTCCGTTCGGGTGGCGGGGGCCCGCTCGAGCTGGACAGCTGGGAGTTGGTGGTGGTGGCCACAGCGACGTAGAGGCTGCCCGCCGATAGAGTGAAAGCTGACACGGCTGTCAGCAATTGGATGGCGGGAACGTGAGAGCGAGCCCCGAAGGGTGGGCCATGGACGTCGATCTGCAGGCACTGGCTGGACCGAGGGATCGCCTCATGGTGGACGGTGCCGTCGACCCCGTGACCGCCGAGGTCATCCGGGGGACCATGGAGACCGTCTGCTTCGAGATGGCCATGTACGTCTCCCGGACCGCCACCACCCCGATCCTCAACCAGTCCAACGAGCGCAACGCCACCATCCTCGACGGCAAGGGCCGGTTGGCCGCCCTGAGCGTCGGCATCCCGCAGTTCATGCTGACCTCGACGCTCCCGGTGCGCTTCGCCCTCGACTTCCTGGGCGTCGACGAGTTCCGCCACGGTGACGTCTTCGTGGCCAACGACCCGTATCACGGCGGCGGCCACCTGCCCGACTACAACGTCTTCGCCCCGGTGGTGGTGGACGGTCATCTCGTCCTCATCGCGTCGATCCAGTGCCACCATGGCGACACGGGCGGCGCGGTGCCGGGTGGGTACAACGTCACCGCCACCGACATCTGGGGGGAGGGCGTGCGCTGGCCCGTCGTGAAGGTGCTCGACCGGGGCGTGGAGCGACGCGACGTCCTCTATGCGCTGCAGGTCAACAACCGGCTCGACGGGTATGTCGGCGACCTCAGGGCGCAGATCGGCGCGGCCAAGCAGGCGGCCGACGGCCTGGCCGGATTGGTCGAGCGGTACGGCGTCGACATGATCGAGGCCGCCGTCGACCACATGATCGACTACGCCGCGGCGCGCTTCGGCGAGGAGATCACCGCCTGGCCCGATGGTGTGTACGAGGGCGACGCCTACGTGGACCACGACCCGCTGGGCAACCCCGACATCCACCTGCACGTGAAGATCACCGTCGAAGGTCCCCAGCTGACCATCGACTACACGGGCTCGGACGAACGCCAGGAGCTCCAGGCCTGGTCGACCTACGGCAACACCCGCGGGTACACAGTGGCCCAGGTGGCCGCCATGATGGACCCCGAGATCCCCAAGAACGAGGGGTTCTTCAACTCCATCGAGCTGATCGTGCCCCGGGGTTGCGTGCTGAACCCGCACCCCGGCCGCCCGGTGTCGGCGGGAACGCACCACCCCGGCGCCGACATCGGCGAGGTCATAGCCGTGGCCTTGTCGGGGGTGCTACCCGAGCGGGCCGTGCCGCAGACCTACAAGACCGGCATCCCGACGATCATCCGCGGTGTCGACCCTCGTAGTGGCGAAGTGTTCGTGGACGGATCGGCCGAGGTGTACGCCGGCTGGTGCAACGCGGCGAAGGGGATGGACGCCTGGGGTGCCGTGTCGGCATCGTTCGGCAACCTGTGGAAGGCGACGGCGGAGATCAACGAGTCTTTGTACCCACATATCCAGTGGAGCCGTGACTACCGGACGGACTCAGGTGGCCCCGGGCAGTGGCGCGGTGGGTGTGGTTCGCACTACGTCAAGGAGGTGCGGGTCCCTTCGGCCGTTTATACGTACGTGGTGGGGCAGAAGTACCCCATGCCCGGGATCGTGGGCGGCGGCCCCGGGGCGCCGAACAGGCTGACGCTGCGGTATGGCTCTCCGGACGCGTTCGTGGTCAAGCACACGGCGGACTGGGAGCAGATGGAGGCGGGGGACAGGATCAACTTCGACTACGGCGGCGGTGGCGGCTGGGGCGACCCCTGTGCTCGTCCGGCGACGGCCGTGTTGGATGATGTGCTGGATGAGTACGTCAGCGTCGAGGGTGCCCGCCGTGACTACGGCGTGGTGCTCACGGGGTCGCTCGAGGAGCTGACGCTCTCGATCGACTCGGAGGCGACCGGGGCCCGGCGGGCCGAGATCCGCGCCGGCACGGTCGGCGGACTGACCCTGACCCTGACCCTGACCGGGCCGGGCGATCGGTACGCTCGTTGCCGGCTCCCGGGTTGTTGGAGAGTGGTTTGCCGATGTGTGAGGTGTCCGAAATGTCTGGAATGATCGGTCCATGACCGCCGGTATTGCCGCCTG
Organism: uncultured Acidimicrobiaceae bacterium; assembly: GCA_963741995.1. Classification (GTDB taxonomy): domain Bacteria; phylum Actinomycetota; class Acidimicrobiia; order Acidimicrobiales; family RAAP-2; genus Bog-473. The sequence goes on along the minus strand of CAVUKI010000002.1, from coordinate 441,925 downwards.
GGGGACGTACCTGCCCTTTTGGCGTCTCCAGCGCGCCGCGATCGCCGGTGTCCTCGGCAGTGGCGGCGGCCGGGGCACCCGGGCCGTGGCCTCCCACGACGAGGACACCACGACGTTGGGCGTCGAGGCGGGGCGGCGCACCCTGGCCGTGGGCCCGGGGGCGGGGGCGGTACAGGACCTGTTCCTGTCCACGCCGGACCCGGCGTATCTGGACAAGACGAGTGCCACCACGGTGCACGCGGCGCTGGGGCTCGGGCGTGCCTGCGGTGCCTATGACTTGTCCGGCTCGTCGCGCTCGGCGCTGGGCGCGCTGCTGCTGGCGCTCGGTACCGCCGGGGCCGGTCGCGCCCGGCGGACCACGTTGACGGTGATCTCGGACCTGCGCACCGGGCTGGCCGGCTCGGCCGAAGAGCGTGACAGCGGGGACGGCGCCGCTGCCATCCTGTGTGCGCCGGACGGCGCGGTGGCGGAGCTCGTCGGCCGTGGTGCGGCCAGCGACGAGTTCCTCGACCGCTGGCGCGTGCCCGGCGAGGCGGACTCGCACGTGTGGGAAGAGCGCTTCGGCGAGGAGATGTACGTGCCGCTGGCCCGTGAGGCCTTTGCAGCGGCACTCAAGGACGCCGGCCTGGCCGAGGGCGACGTCGACCACGCCATCGTCACAGGCCTGCACGTGCGGGCCGTCAAGGCGATCACGAAGGGGCTCGGCGTGCGCGACGGGGTGCTGGCCCCCGATCTCTCAGGGTCGGTGGGCAACCTCGGCGCGGCGCAGGCTGCCGTTGCGTTGTGCGACGTCCTCGAACGCGCCGAACCCGGGCAGGTGATCGTCGTGCTGTCTCTGGCCGACGGGGCCGACGCCCTGGTGCTGCGCACCACCGACGAGCTGACCGCGGCCCAGGCAGCCCGCGCCGAGGCCGGCGTGCCAAGGGTGGCCGAGCAGGTCGCCGCCGGGCGGGACGACCTGCCGTACGCCACCTTCTTGACCTGGCGCGGCCAGATGCACCGGGAGCCGCCCCGGCGCCCGGATCCCGAACGGCCCGGAGCCCCGACCGTGCACCGCTCAGAGGCGTGGAAGTACGCCTTCGCCGCCAGCCGCTGCCAGGTCTGCGGTTTCCGCCACATGCCGCCCACCCGCGCCTGCCTGTCGTGCCACACGATCGACCAGATGCAGCCCGAGCGCCTCGCCGACGTGCCGGGGACCGTGGCCACGTTCACCATCGACCACCTGGCCTTCAGCCTGTCGCCGCCGGTGGTCGGCGTCATCGTCGATTTCGACGGTGGCGGCCGGTACCGCTGCGAGATGACCGACGTGGTCGCCTCGGAGCTGGCCATCGGCGACCGGGTCTCCATGACCTTCCGGCGCGTCTGGACGGCGCAGGGCGTGCACAATTACTTCTGGAAGGCCCGCCCCGCCGTGACGCGGGCCGCCGGCGACAACGAGAAGCAAGGAGCGTAAGGCCATGGGCAGCAAGGGCATCCGCGACCAGGTGGCCGTCATCGGCATGGGCTGCACCCGTTTCGGCGAGCTGTGGGACAAGGGCGTCGATGACCTCCTGACCGACGCCACGACCGAGGCCGTCGCCTCGGTCCCCGGCCTCGAGCTGGCCGACATCGATGCCTTCTGGCTCGGCACCATGACCTCGGGCGTCTGTGGCACCACGTTGTCCCGCCCCCTGAAGATCGATTACAAGCCTGTCACCCGCGTCGAGAACTACTGCGCCACCGGCTCCGAGGCCTTCCGCAACGCCTGCTACGCCGTGGCCTCGGGCGCCTACGACATCGCCATGGCCATCGGCGTCGAGAAGCTCAAGGACACGGGCTACTCGGGGCTGACCGGCATCCGGGCCGTCGGCGACGGCACCGACCCCGGCCTTTCCTCACCGGCCGCCTTCTCGTTCCTGGCGCCGTCCTACAGCCACAAGTACGGCGTGGAGAAGGACCAGATGAAGGAGGTCATGAGCCGGATCGCCTTCAAGAACCACCAGAACGGGGCGCGCAACCCGCGGGCCCAGTTCCAGAAGGAAGTCTCCATGGAGACGATCACCAAGGCGCCGCTCGTCGCAGGCGACCTCGGGGTCTTCGACTGCAGCGGGGTGAGCGACGGCTCGGCCGCCGCCATCATCTGCCGGGTCGAGGACGCCCACAAGTACTGCGACAACCCCTTGTACGTGAAGGCGCTGGCCTTCGTCGCCGGCCCCGCCGCCGGCCCCATCGACCCCGCCTACGACTACACGACCTTCGAGGAGGTCGTGCGCTCGGCGGCCGACGCCTACGCCCAGGCCGGGATCACCGACCCCCGGGCGCAACTGGCCATGGCCGAGGTGCACGACTGCTTCACGCCGACCGAGCTCGTCCTCATGGAAGACCTGGGCTTCGCCGAGCGGGGCACGGCGTGGAAAGAGGTCTTGGCGGGGACGTTCGATCGCGACGGTGAGTTGCCGGTCAACCCCGACGGCGGGCTGAAGTCCTTCGGCCACCCGATCGGCGCCTCCGGACTGCGCATGCTCTTCGAATGCTGGCTCCAACTGCGGGGGGTCGCCCCGCCCGACCGCCAGATCGACACCGTGGGTGCCGGACGGACGCTCGGACTGACCCACAACCTGGGCGGCGCGCCGGGCGAGGGCGTCAGCTTCGTGGGCATCGTGGGCACCGAGCTCGGATGAGTTCCTCCGCCGCCCCCGACGACCTGCTGGCCGAGACCGACGACCAGGCCGCCCTGCGCCAGCTCGCCCGAGATGTGGCCGAGCGCGAAGTGGCCCCCCGGGCCCACGAGGCCGATGAGGCCGGTGCCGTGTCGCCCGAGGTGCGCAAGGCGCTGGCGGCGGCCGACCTGTTGCGCATCACGGTGGGGGAGCCGTGGGGCGGGATGGGCCTGGGCGACGTGGAAGCGTCCATCGTCCTGGAGGAGATCGCCCGGGCCGACGTGTCGTCGGCCATCTGCTGCCAGCTCACCTTCAACGGCCCGCCCCGCGGCATTGAGCACCTGGGCCCCGACGCCATGAAGGAGCGCTGGCTCCCGGCCGCGGCTGACGGGGACGCGTTGATCAGCATCGGGATCACCGAGCCCGATGCCGGCTCGGCCGTGCAGAACATGCGCGCCGCCCTGGCGGAGGACGGGCCGGGTCGCTGGCGTCTCAACGCCTACAAGAACTACTCGACGCTGGGCGACGTGGCCCAGGGCGTGCTCGTCTGGTGCCGCTGGCCGGGGGGCGAGGGGGCCAGGGGCATCGGCGCCGTCATCGTGCCGACCGACCGCGAGGGTGTGTCGATCACCGGGCGGCACAAGGGGATGGGGATCCACGCCGCCACCGAGGCCGAGCTGGCCTTCGACGGCGTCGCGATCACCGAGGACGACATCCTCCTGGCCGGCAACCCGTCGGACACCTCGGCCTTCAAGGTCCTGCTGTCCCACCTGAACCACGAGCGCTGCGGCAACGCCTCCATGTGCGTGGGGGCGGCCCAGGGCGCGCTCGAGCACGCGGTGCGCTACATGAACGAGCGCGTCATCGGCGGGCGCCCCTTGGCCGAGCTCCAGGGCCTGCAGTGGAAGCTGGCCGACATGGCGGTGCAGCTCGAGGGGGCCCGCATGTTGCTGGCCCGGGCCGTGCGGCTGGCCGGACCGCACGGGACACCGCCGGCGCTCGAGACGGCCATGGCCAAGACGGCCGCCAACCTCGCCGCCAAGTTCGTCTGCGACGAGGCCATGCAGATCCACGGCGGGTACGGCTACTCGCGTGAGTACCCCCTGGAACGGGCCTACCGCGACATCCGGGGCCTTTGCTTCGGGGCGGGGACGGTGGAGGCGCAACGCAACTACATCGGCCTGCGGGTGGCCGCCGGTGCGCGCACCGGGTCACCGGGCTGGAGAGCACCACTGGCCGGGTCATAAAGGCGCATGGCAACCAGACCCGTGGTGGACCACGGCCGCTGCGAAGCCAAGCGGGATTGCGTGCAGATCTGCCCGTACGACGTGTTCGAGGTCCGGCGGATGGATCCCGAGGACTTCACGGCGCTCGGGATGCTGGGCAAGCTCCGCTCGACGGCGCACCGCCGCATGACCGCCTACACCGTGCGGGCGGACCAGTGCCACGAATGCGGCCTCTGCGTCACCGTTTGCCCGGAGGACGCCATCACGCTGGTGCCCGAGTCGGGTCCGTGAAACGGGGTCATGACCTCGCGCCCGTCCGCGCTGTGGACCCGGGGCACGGCCGGCCGCAGATGGGACTGAGGCCGACCGAGACGGTCCGGTTCAGCTTGGCGAGGTCCCGCGGAGCATTTGGGAATGGGCGATGTGCCGCAATCGTGATTGGGCCACGAGCCACTCGCTCGAGCGCCCGACGCGGCTCTCCTGAATGACGTGGTGCTCTCCCATCGGACCATCGGTACGCGCCCCGCACCTGTGGCAGACCGGTATCCGGCCATTCGTCTCGGGTGCGTGGTGCTCGTCGAGTTGCGCGGCAACGTGCATACACTCAGATGAAGTCATGGTGCTCCTTTGTGGCACTCGCCGGGCGCAGTACCGGGCACCTGACGGGCGCGCCCAGTTAGCCTACGTCCGAATAGGGAGCGGCGGGTCGGTGGTCCATTCAGGTCCCTGAGCGGACCCTCAGCATGATCCGGTCGCGCTCGAGGGCCTGCTCTGGCCTGTCGTGCCGGTGGGTTTGGCGAAACGGTGGTCGAGGAGAGCCGTATCCGTGTGCAGCACGCGCAGGGCGGCCCGCCCTTCGCCGCCGTAGGTGTACCCCTGCGTGTAGGCGGTGCCGGTGGGGCTGTCGTCGAGGTGGGTCGGCGTGCCACCGATCGGCTCAATGCCGGTGTCCTCATTCCAGTCGTTCCACGACGTCACCATGACCATCGGGAGGGCGGGATCGACCTCCGGAAGGGCGACGCAGCGGAAGAGATGGTCCAGCGTCGAGGCCGGACCCTCCCCGGGCAGCCACTGGCGCGGTTGGGCGGGATGATTCGTCGGGAGCCGGAACCCCCGATCGTTGAAGCTCGACGCGATGTCGGGGATGACCGGCACGCGACCGTTGGTCGCCGCGCTGTATGCGCTGAGGAGATGCCGCTCGTCGGCAACGATGTCGGTGGTGCCGGGATACCCCGTGAAATCGCCTGTCGGGCCCAGCAGGAAATCTGGATCTCCGTAATACAGGATGTACGAGGTGACGGCATCGAACTGCTCGATCCGCGCCACCTGGGGTGTCGTGGTCAGGATCGGGCCAGCCGGGTTGGGATTCTCCGGTGTCACACGCCAATAGACCTCGTCCCCGATGAAGAAGGGATCGAAGCCCTTTGCCTCGAGCACTGTGCGCCCCCCTTTGATCATGCCTGCGACGTCGCCGGTGAGGGTCCGCGTCAGGTACAAGAAGACCACCGGCCGTCCGTGGATGCGCAGATAGGAAGGGTTATGGAAGTAGCGCTCGGCGAAGTGCACCATGTCCGAGTCGAAGTGCAGTTCCATCTGGAACGTGACCGGTGTGGACTCGCGCCCTGGGTCGAAGCCCAGGTTCCATGTCTCGTAGAACATGGCAAAACGCATCTGGGAGATGTTGGGCGCGGCGAGGAAGTCCTTCATCGCCGCGTCCGCCGCCCGGTAATCCTCGCCCGAGTAGCCGGCATCGTAGGGCCACCAGTCGATGGCGAAGAAGTTGATGCCGGCCTTGCGGGCGTTGGTGATGTCCCGTGCGGCCGTCTGGGGGCTCCGGGAATTCACCAGGGGGGAGGCGGGCAGCTGCGGGGGCTCGAGGTGCGCACGGAGCGTTCCACCGGCGAAGTTCTCCGGGTTCCAGAGGTAGTAGTAGGCACCGACCAGCGGATGGACGGCCTCCGTTCCGGCTGATGCGGGTGCTGCTTCCATGCTTGCGGCCACGAAGAGCGTCAGAGCGAGGACGGTGCCCAGGCGGCATCTCGCCGCTCGCCGCCACGTCATCCGCACCGCCGGGAGCCTAAGAGATCGGAGCGCGGGTGGAATGACCCGTTCGGCGCCCGGTTCGGTGAAGAATGCGGCGTGGCCACAGCCGACGACCAGCTCGATACGCCGGAGGCACTTGGGCCGGACGGGTCCGTGGTCCCGCCCCCGGCCCGGGAGTCCGTCAGAGAGCGCGTCGGCCATCTGCGTGAACGGGCGGAGCGTACCCGGGCAGGGATCGAAGCTCGGCGGGCTGACTCGGCGTCGATCGACACGGCGTTCGAGGCCGTCGAGCGGGACGCCCAAAGTGGGGGAGGCGTGCTGGCGGCCGCCGTGGCGTTCCGCCTGTTCATGTTCCTGGTGCCCTATGCCTTCGTCCTGTGCACAGGCTTCGGCCTGGCTTCGACCGCAGCCGGTCAGGACCCGGGAGACGCCGCCCGTTCGGCGGGCATTACGGGGCTCCTCGCCAGCGCGGTCTCGAGCACCAGCACCTTGTCGTTGGTCAACCGGCTCGTTGCCCTGGTCCTCGGCGGGTTTGCCCTGGCCCTGACGGCGCGCTCGCTCGTCCGGGTCCTCTTCATCGTGCACCGGCTCATCTGGAGGGTGCAGCCGCCCCACAAGCCGAGCCCGTGGGCCCCCCTGATCCTCGTGGGGTTCTTCACCGTCCTCTTCGGCTTCGCCGACCTGACCACGTGGATCGGCTCTCGGTCACTCGGCTTGCAGATCGTGGCCTTTTTCATGACGATCGTCATCTCGGGAGGAGCGTGGTTCCTGGCCTCGTGGCTACTGCCGCGCGATCAATGCGCACTGTGGGCCCTCCTGCCCGGGGCGCTCATCGTCGGCGTGGGAGCGGGTGCCCTGCAGATCCTCACCATGACCTACGTCGTCCACGTGGTGACGCGGAAATCGGCCCTCTACGGGGCCATCGGCATCGCCCTCGCGCTCCTGCTCTGGACCTACTTCGCAGGCCGACTGCTCACGGCCGCCACCGCGGCCAATGCGTCGCTGTGGAAGCACAGGATCGGCGAGGAGGCGGGAAAGGGCGACCCGTTGTCGCTTCCTTGATGTGATCAGGCTCGAACGACGGAGTGGGCGAAGTCCGACCAGACGGCCACCCACTCCTTCCACACCGGTGGCGGGTAGTCATGGCCCATGCCGTCGATCTCGACATAGCGGGCCCCGGGAATGACCTCGGCGGTACGTCGGCCCCCGCTCGGGTTGATGAGGGTGTCCCGGCTGCCGTGGATCACCAGAGCGGGGAGGTCCAGTTCGGCAAGCTCGGGTGACCGGGAGCCGTCCTGCATGACCGCCTTCATCTGCCGTCCGACCCCTTCAGGGCAGAAGCAGCGGTCGTAGGCCGCCGCCGCCCGGGCCCGGATGGCGTCATCGTCGAGCCATTCGGGCTTCGATCCGTAGACGTGAAGGGCGGCCACCTGCCGGTCGATGGAGGCCGCCCGCGACGGCGCCGCCGGTGCCAGCAGAAAGGCCAGCGCCTCCTCCGAGCTTTCGCCGTAACCGGGCTCGCCCGTCCGTGACATCACCGAAGTCAGCGAGAGCACGCGGTCGGTGTGATTGAGGGCGAGCCGCTGCACGATCATTCCCCCCATGGAGCAGCCCATGACGTGCGCCATGTCGATCGCCATGGCGTCGAGGACGGCCATGGCGTCGTGCGCCATGTCGACCAGTTCGTAGTCCGTGCCGTCGAGCTTCGTCGAGAGCCCTACGTCCCGGTTGTCGAAGCGCACCACGTGGAAGCCCTCGTCACAAAAGAGCTGACACCATGACACGTCATAGTTCAGGCACTGTGATCCGAGCCCGTTGACCAGAAGGAGGGTGGGCGCCTCCGGATCGCCGAACTCCTCGTAGTAGATCTCAACCGCTCCGTTGCGCGCCGTACTCATGCACCCTCCCGCTCCCCCTGTGACAACTATGACGTCCAGGCGCAGGATTTCCAGACAGACGTGCAACAACTCCGGAACAGAGAATGCCGCCCGCCGGACGGGCGCCGCGGTGGCCCGTCAGCGCTGCATGGACTTGGTCTCGACGAACTCCTCGAGACCGTACTTCCCGCGCTCGCGCCCGAATCCGGACTGCTTGTAGCCACCGAAAGGCGCGCTCGGGTTGAAGTTCCCACCGTTGATGTCGACCTGGCCGGTCCGCAACTGCCGGGCGACCCGCTCGGCGCGGTCCGGATCGGCGCTCCACACGGCTCCGGCCAGCCCGTACGGCGTGCCGTTGGCGATCTCGATCGCCTCTTCCTCGGTGTCATAGGGCATGAGGACGAGCACCGGCCCGAAGATCTCCTCCTTGGCGATCGTCATGTCCGGGGTGACGTCGGAGAAGACGGTCGGCTGCACGAAGAAGCCCTTCTCCAGACCTTCGGGGCGCTCGGCGCCACCGACGATGAGCTTGGCCCCCTCGTCGATCCCCTTCTTGATGTAGCCCAGCACGCGCTCACGCTGGACCGCGGACACGAGCGGCCCGATCAGCTTGCCCGCCTCGAAGGGGTCGCCGGGAGCGAAGCCCGCGGTGCCGCCCACCGCCAGGTCTTCGACCTCGGCCAGCCTGTCCCGCGGGACCAGCATGCGGGTGAGGGCCGAGCAGGTCTGGCCGGAGTTCATGTAGCAACCGAAGAGCCCGGCGGGGACGGCGGTGGCGAAGTCGGCGTCGTCGAGCAGGATGTTGGCCGACTTGCCGCCCAACTCGAGCGAGACCCGCTTGATGCCCTCTGCAGCCAGTTCCATGACGCGCCGCCCGGCCCGGGTGGAGCCGGTGAAGGAGACCATGTCGACCTTGGGGTGGGCGGCGATCGCCTCACCGACCACCGGCCCGACGCCGCTGACCAGGTTGAACACACCAGGTGGGAGACCGACCTCGTCGATCACGTCGGCCAGGATGAACGCGTTGATCGGCGCCACCTCGCTCGGCTTCAGCACGACGGTGCAGCCGGCGGCCAGCGCCGGGGCGACCTTGAGGACGACCTGGTAGAGCGGGTAGTTCCAGGGCGTGATGGCGCCCACGACGCCGACCGGCTCGCGCACGACGAGGGAGTTCCCGACCTCTTCCTCCCACTCGAAGTTCTCGGCCGCCTGGGCGGCATCGGCGAACGCACCGGCCGGCAGGCCGACCTGAATCGACCCCGACAGGGTCATGGGCATGCCGACCTCGTGGGAGATGATCTGCGCGATCTCGTCGGTACGGGCCCCCAGAGCCTCCCCGATGCGCACGAGCAGCTTGGAGCGCTCCTCGCGGGACGTGGCGGCCCAGCCGGGGAAGGCCGCAGCCGCAGCCTCGACGGCCTTGTCGACATCCTCGGGAGTGCCTTCGGGGATGGTGGCGAAGACCTCTTCGGTAGCCGAGTCGATGACCTCGAGCGAGCCCTTGCCCGTCGAGGGGACCCAGGCCCCGTTGATGTAGATCTTGTCGCGCACGAGCATGGGTGCCCTCCCTCAGTGGTGTGATCTCAGCGTTCCTACCCTACCCAGGCTCGGCGGGATCCGCCCCCGGGATCCGCCGCCGGGATCCGCCGCCGGGGTCAGCCCTTCTTGCCCAAGAGAGGGTGGTCGCCCATCCCGACGGGCTGGAGGTGCTGGCCCAGTACCTCGTGGAAGTGGTCGGCCACGTCTTGGGGCGTCCAGCCACCCTCGTTCCACATCGTCGCGATCTGTCGCGGGGTCTGGAACAGGGTGTAGCCGAATCCGGTGCGCCCGAGCACCTGCCCGTTGACGTAGGAGGCGTCTTCGGAGGCGAGAAAGGCGATCAGCGGCGCATTGAGGGCAGGGTCCTGGTCCGCCGGCGGTTCCGCACCCTTGTAGAGGTTCTCTGTCATGCGGGTGACCCCGGCCGGCGCCACGGCATTGACCGTGATGCCGTACCTGCCGAGCTCCAGGGCCCACACGAAGGTCATCCCCATGATGGCGGCCTTGGCGGCGCCGTAGTTGGTCTGCCCGAAGTTGCCCCGCAGCCCGGCCGAGGAGGTGATGTTGACGATCCGCCCGTAGCCGGCGTCCTTCATGATCGGCGCCGCGTGGCGCACCGTGTTGAAGGTGCCCTTCTGGTGTACAGCTATCACCGCGTCGTAGTCCGCCTCGTCCATCTTCACGATGGTCCGGTCCCGCACGATCCCGGCGTTGTTCACCACGATGTCGATCGACCCGAAATTGTCGACCGCCGCACCGATGATCCGGCCGGCGCCCTCGAAGTCGCTCACCGAGTCGTGATTGGGGACGGCGCTGCCGCCGGCCGCCTCGATCTCCTGGCAGACCTGGGCGGCGGGGTCCTCCTCGGTCCCCGCACCCCCCAGGGTCACGCCGACGTCGTTGACCACGACCTTGGCGCCCTCGGCCGCCAGGCACAGGGCGATCGCCCGCCCGATGCCCCGTCCCGCACCCGTCACCACCGCCGCACGACCGTCTAAGAGTCCCATGGCCAGAGACAGTACCTCCGGCCCCGTTCCCTGACAGCAGTGTCAGGCATTTGCTTCGGGCGTTGTACGATCAGGGGCGACCGCCGGGTGAGGACGTTCGCCCGCCCAGCCCCCTGAGGAGACCCGCACCATGGCCTTCATTGAGAACGCACCAGAGCAGATCGTCGCCGCGGCCAAGGAGCTGCTCCAGAAGGGCCTCGTCGAAGGCACATCAGGCAACATCTCGGCGCGGATGGAGGACGGCAACATCGCCGTCACCCCGTCCTCGCTCGACTATCGGCTCATGACGGTGAACGACATCGTGATCGTGGACGCCGCCGGCGAGGTCGTCTCGGGTGAGCGCGGCCCCACCTCGGAGAAGTACCTCCACATAGCCGTCCAGGCGGCCTACGAGGATTTCGCGGTGTGCATCCACTCACACGCGGTCCATGCCACCATGTTCGCCGTCGCCCACCAGGACATCCCGAGCTGCATCGATGAGTTCACCGTCTACCTGGGCGGGGACATCCGCTGCTCGGAGTACGCAGCGAGTGGTTCCCCCGAATTGGCCGAGCAGGTCGTCAAGGCTCTGGAGAGCCGCAGCGCGGCGCTCATCGCCAACCACGGGATGGTGGCGGTCGGCACGACGATGGAGAAGGCGATGCACAACACCGCACTGGTCGAGCGGTCCGCCAAGATCATCTGGGGAGCCAAGCAGCTGGGCGGGATCTTCCCGTTGCCCGAGAAGGTGAACGCCACCTTCGCCACCTACTGGCCCTACATGCGATAGCCGCTGTGAGCGAAGGGAGAATCCGGGCCCGGCTGGCGGAGCTGGGCCTCACGCTGCACGGGCCCCATCCGCCGCATGATCCTCTGGACGCGGTGGTCGTGCACGACGGCGTGGCGCGCACATCCGGGCAGCTGCCCCGCATTGCCGGGGAACTGACGTGCCTCGGGCGACTGGGCGATACCGTGACGGTGGAAGAGGGCACCGAGGCTGCCGCCGTGTGCGCACTGAATGCGCTGGCCGTCTTGGAGGACGAACTCGGCTCACTGGACCGTGTGCAGCGGGTCCTCACCGTGACGGGCTACGTGTCGTCGGCACCTGACTTCCATCAGCAGCCCGCGGTCGTGGACGGGGCGAGCAAGGTCCTGGCCGACGTCTTCGGCGAGGCGGGTCGGCATACCCGCTCGGCCATCGGCGTGGCCGCGCTGCCCCGCAACGGAGCCGTCGAGATCGAGCTGACGGTCGCCGTCAGCGACTGAAGGCTTTTCCGATCACCGGGCGGGCCACGGCGGCTAGCTCGAAGTAGCTCGTGGTGCCCTTCTCGCGAAGTTCGTTGACGGCGTTGATGGCGGCGCCGTAGGCCGCCACCGCGATGGCGCCCCCAACCGAGATCCGGCTCACGCCCAACGCACCGAGCTCGCCCACGGTGGGCGAACCCGGGAGGACGAGGACGCTGACCGGGAGGTCGACCGACGCCAGCACCTGGCGCAGCTCGTCGGGGTCGACCACTGCGGGGGCGAAGAGCACGTCGGCTCCCGCTTCTTGAAAGGCCTGGAGCCTTGCGATGGTGTCGGCCAGGTCCTTGTGGCCGTGGAGGTAGTTCTCGGCCCGGGCGGTGAGAACAAAACCGTTGGGGCCGGCGTGGGCCGCTTCGGCGGCGGCACGCACCCGCTCCGCGGCGTGAGCCAGCTCGTAGATCGGTGTATGGCGGTCGCCCGTGAAGTCCTCCACCGACCCGCCGGCCAACCCGACATCCACTGCGGACGTGATGGTGGCGGCCACGCCTTCGGGATCGTCGGCGAAGCAGTTCTCGAGGTCGGCCGAGACCGGGATGTCGACGGCCCCGGCCAGCTCGCCGGAGTGGGCCAGGACCTCGTCCTTGGTCATGGCGCCGTCGAGACGGCCCCGCGTGGCGGCGAACCCGCCGCTCGTGGTGGCGATCGCGTCGAACCCGACTGTGGCGAAGAGGGCGGCCGACCCGATGTCCCAGGCGTTGGGCATGAGGAGCGGCGTCCCCGGGGTGTGCAGGGCGCGGAATCGCTCCGCTCGTTGGGCCGTTGCGGTGAGATCAGCCATACCGGCAGGGTAGCGGTGGGATGCGTCAGCTTGCTTCGGGAAACTCCCAGTACTGGAACTCGATCGTCATCGGTAGGAGGTAGCTGACATAGACCGAGTGGATCTTGACCATCTTCTGGTCATCGACGTGCAGGTCGATCAGCTCCATGCGGTCGTCGGACTTGCGAAAGACCTCCGCCCGTTCCTGAATGCCGCGCAGCTCGTCGAGGGTGCCGACGGCGAAGCCGTAGTGGTCCATGCGGGGACAGCGCATCGGGTCGTCCTCGGCGATGAGGAAGATGAACTGGTCCCAGTGGACACAGCTCATGATGAGGCGGCGACGGTCCTCCGTCATGACCTCCATCTCCGTGAACCCGAGCACCTCGTCGAAGAAGCGGCAGACATCGGCCCGGTTCGTGGCATTGAGCAGGTCGGCCGGCAGCGACATCGCCACGTGGTTGAACCGCGGATTGCCCGAAGGGTAGAAGGGATGTGTCATCAGGACTGCACCTCCGGAACGACCATGACCTTGCCGGCGATTCGACCCGCGGCGAGAGCCTCGAGCGTGTCCCCGATCGCAGTCAGCGGGATGTCGTCGGGGTCGATGAGGAGGTCCGAGGGGAAGCCGTCGGAGGCGAGGAGCTCGAGCGCCCGCTCGAAACCGCCGAGGTCGTAGACGAAGGAGCCGGTGACGGTCAGCTCGTTGAGGATCATGCGGTTGATGTCGAAGGTGGGATGGTCGATGCCGGCACCGACCATGACCAGAATGCCCCCGCGCGCCAGCTGACTGAATCCCGCCTCAATGGCGGCCCGGTGCCCCGAGCACTCGAGGACGACATCGACCGCGCGTGACGACATGCGCTCGGGCTCCCAGGAGGGGAAGACCTCCAGGTCCTCCGGGTCGACGAGGGCGGTCACACCGAGGTCGGCCGCCAGCCGGCGGCGTCCCACGTGGGGCTCCACCACCGCGATGTCCGTGATCCCCATGACCTGCAGAGCGGCCACGCTCAATGCGCCGATCGGTCCCGCGCCGAAGACCATGACGCTGTCACCGGGCGCGACCCCGGACCGCGTGATGCCGTGCAGTGCCACCGAGAGAGGCTCGGCCAGTGCGGCATGGCGCGGGTCGAGGCCCTCGGGAAGGCGCAGGACGCCGGAGGCGCGGCACAAGATGTACTCGGCGAAGGCCCCGTCGGACTGCGCGCCGGTCATGCTGTTGCGGTTTTCGCACTGGGACGGCTTGCCCTCCAAACAGCGCCGGCAAGTGCCACAACGCGGCCCCGCGCCCCCCACCACGAGCTCGCCGACGGACCACTCCGTGACGTCGTCTCCCACGGCGGCGATCGTCCCGCTCCATTCGTGCCCGGCCACGGCACCGGGCGTGAAGCCCCAGCCGTCGCGCAGCTGGTGGATGTCGGACCCGCAGATGCCACACGAATGGACGCGCACGACCAGTTGGTCCGGCCCCGGATGCGGGACCGTCCGCTCCTCCACCGTGATGACGCCGGGTGACTGGTAGACGGCCGCAGCCATCACCTCGGGAAGCGACGACCCTGACATGGGCGTCAGGTTAGGCGGTCTCGGCCAGCCAGGCGAGGCCTCCGGCCAGGTGCTGCAGGTAGGCCGGGGTCTCCCAGGCTCCGGGGAAGTGGCCGAGCGCGCTGTAGAAGGTGCGGGCGGCGTCCTCCTCCACGCTCCAGGCCAGCGGGAACCCGCATTCGGGCACCCGCCCGCCGGGCGCCGACAGATCCACCTGGTCCTCGGCCAGGCGGAGCAGGACGCGGGCGTCGGGCCGCAGTCCGGCGAAGAGATAGACCTCGTCGTGCCACTGCCACCGGGCGCCGAGGTGAGCGGTGGCGGGGTGATCGGCGTCCACCACCTGCATAGCGAACTCCTGTGTCCAGGGATGGCCGTCGAACCGGGCACCGAGCATGGAGCCGTACTCGGCCCAGCCGTGGTTGGCGTCGGTGGCGGAGTGGACGCCGAGGAGACGCAGACCTCCCTCTTGCCAGGCCTGCTGCACGGCCACCCGCTGCGCCGCGGACCACGGCGTCTCCCCGATGGTGAACAGCGCGAGCACGCGGGCCGCGGCAAGGCGGTCGGGCGAGACGTCATCGACATCGGTCACGACGGTGGGCGACAGGCCGGTCATGCTCGCCAGCTCGCTGAGGCCAGTGGCCGCCTGGCCCAGCACCCCGTGCACGCCTGCCGGCCCGTCGACGTAGGGAGCGACCTGCGTCACGATCAGCATCTCGTCAGGCACGCCGGCGAGTGTAGGTCTCACTGGTGCTCCACCTCCGCCCGGTGATCCAATGCACGGGCACCCGACTGAGGAGGATCACGACGTGAGTACGACGAGTAGGAGTTCCGGGGACATTGGGGCCGCACTGGCCCGACTCGGTTCCGCCACCATCGGCGAGTCGGGTGGCTTGGCAGCCGACCGCAGGCTCCGACCGGCCTGGCCCGGCGCCGCGGTGGCCGCCCCGGCCTATCCTGTCGGTTGTGCGCAGGGGGACAACCTGGCCATACACGTCGCCGTGACCACGGCGCCGCGGGGGAGCGTGCTGGTGGTCGACGTGGGCCGAGTGGTCGATCGTGGGTACTGGGGCGAGGTGTTGACGACCGCGGCCGAGGTGGCGGGCTTGGCCGGCCTGGTCCTCGACGGCGGGGTGCGCGACGTCGCCGCCCTCCAGGCCCACCGATTCCCCGTGTTCTCGGCGACGATCGCCCTCACCGGTGCGACCAAGGACAAGCCTGGGACCGTCGGGGCCCCGGTGCGGGTCGGGGGCGTCGAGGTGGCGCTGGGCGACTGGGTCGTGGCGGACGTCGACGGTGTCTGCTTCGTGCCGGGTGACGCGGTTGATGACGTGCTGGCGGCAGGGCGGGCGCGTGAGGTGAAGGAGATGGGGTTCTTCGAGGCCCTCCAGTCCGGCTCGACGACGGTGGAGCTGCTCGGGCTCGACGGCTCGCTGGTCCGCCAGGGAGACCCTGCGCGAGGGCGCCGGTGAGGGTGCGGGCCGCCTTCGGGTGACACAATGCGTGCATGAGCGATGAGGCCCCGGCGGCGGACGAGACGGTCGAGCGGATGGAGGTGGCGCGGACGATCCCGGTTGATTCGTCGCGCATCTTCGCTCTCCTGAGCGACCCCAAGGGGCACGTGGCCATCGACAGCTCGGGCATGTTGATGGACTCCACCGGAGTGCCGGCCGCCAAGGTCGGGGACGAGTTCGTCATTCACATGGATCGAGAGGCGCTCAACGACTTCCCCATGGGCCTGTACGACGTCACAGTCCACATCACGACCTTCGAGCAGGACCGTGAGATCGCCTGGACGATTCAGGGCCAGATCAAGCCGCAGATCGGTCACATCTACGGGTACACGCTCGAGCCGGTGGACAACGGGACGCTGGTCACCTCGTACTACGACTGGTCGACCATCGACCCTCAGTGGAAAGAGGCCAACATCTTTCCGATCATCCCGGAGTCGGCCCTGCGCGCCACCTTGGGCATTCTGGAACGGACGCTGAAGCACTCGAACCAGTGGTGACCTTCTCGGGTTCCTGCTGAACCTTTCGCGCTACGGGTTGCCGGCCGACAGCGACTGGATGGCGGCCATCCCCACGATCGGGCGGTTCAAGTGCACCGCACCGGCCGAGCCGTAGAAGCCGGCGTCGCCGTAGTCGAAGATCCCGCCGTCGCGGCCCACCATCCAGTAGCCCTGGCCGTCGGCCGTGCGATCCATGCCGACCACCGGCGCGCTGATCGGCATTCCTCCCGCCGAGCCGTAATAGTCGACGTCGCCGAAATTGAAGATCCCGCCGTCGGAGGCCACGAGCCAGTAGCCACCGCCGTCGGGGGCCGACGTCATGCCGACGATCGGCTCGTGGAGCGGTAGCCCGCCGGTCGAGCCCAAGAAGGCGGCATCGCCGAACGCGAAGATCCCGCCATCGGAGGCCACGAGCCAGTAGCCATGCCCGTCGATGGTCGAGGTCATTCCCACGATCGGCTTGTGGAGCGAGAGGCTTCCCGTCGAACCGTAGAAGCCGGCGTCGCCGAAGGAGAAGATCCCGCCGTCGGACGCAACGAGCCAGTAGCCGCCGCCGTCGGGGGTCGGCGACATGCCGACTATGGGCGCGTTGAGGTGCATGCCACCGGTCGAGCCGTAGAAGATGGCGTCACCGAACGCGAAGATGCCTCCATCGGATGCCAGCAGCCAGTAACCGGCATCGTCCGGTGTTGCCGCCATGCCGACGATGGGCGCGTTGAGGTGCAGGCTCCCGGTAGACCCGTAGAACTGTGCTCCGCCGTAACTGAATATCCCACCGTCGCTGGCGACCTCCCAGTATCCAGGCGCTTCGATGGGTTTGATGGAGAGGACCAGGCCGGCCCGGGTCGACAGGAGGTTGGAGTCGGTCACGGTGAAGGTGACCGTGTACTGGCCCGAGATCGTCGGTGTGCCGCTGAGGATGCCGTTGGCCGACAAATGAATTCCGGGCGGCAACGCTCCCCCGGCGACCGCCCACGAATACGGCGCCAATCCACCACTGGCCGTCAGCGAGGCTCCGTAGGGCACGCCGATGGTGCCGACGGTCAGGCTCGTCGTGGTGACATTCGGCGGGGCCGACAGCGTGGCGATGGTGCCGCCAGAGTTTGTACCCGTCCCGACTGCTTCGCAGTTCACGGGGCTGGCGCACGCAACCCCGGACAGCGAGGCGACGCCGGCGGGGGCGGGCTGGCTGGTCCACCCGACACCCCCGTCAGTCGTCGTGAGGATGCTGGCGCCGCCCACCGCGGTGCACGTCGACGAGCTCACGCAGCTGACGGATTCCAAAGTGGTCGACCCGAGTGGCGTTCCCAGGTCGCTCCAGACGGAGCCGCCATTCGTCGTGCCGATGACGTGGGGGCCGGTGGCCAGGCAGGTCGCGTCGGTGGAGCACGAGACCCCCGTGAGGGTGGGCGCCGCGGCCGGCGGGGTCTGCGGCACCCAGGTAGCACCACCGTTCTGCGTGGCGAGGATCACCGCATTCGGTCCGCCCGAGGAGACCCCGACGGCGGTGCAATGCAGCGCATCCGGGCAAGAGATGCCGGAAAAGTCGGTCACGATTCCCGGGTACGACTCAGCGGCCCACGACGTACCGCCATTGCCCGTCGCGATGATGCTCGGGGAGGATGCACCGAAATCGCTGACGGCGTGACAGGCGGCAGCACTCACGCACGAGACTGCGGTCAAGATGCCGACTCCCGAGGGAACCGGTTCGGAGGTCCAGGTGGTACCAGCGTCGACGGTGCCGATGATGACCGGGCTGCCGAAGATGCCGAAGCCCACTGCCGTGCAGTCGGATGCCGATGCGCACGAAATGCCGTTGAGGCCAGCGACGTCGGACGGTATTGCCCGCTGGCTCCATCCGTACCCCTCATTGACGGAGGAGAGAACCGAGTCGACCCCCACCGCAAAGCAGTCGACGGTGCTCGGACAGGCCACCGAGCTCAGGCGACTGGTACCTGGTGGCGGGGTTCTCGCAGTCCACGACAGACCGCCCGTCGTTGTCGTCATGATGGTGGAACCGGCCCCAAGGTTGCCCGTGTTGCCTACGGCGACGCAGTCTTCGGCGGCGGAGCAGGAAATCCCGGTGAGATCGACGGCGTTGCTCGGCGGGCTCTGGAGCGACCAGGTAGAGCCATTGTCGGAAGTCCCGACGACGTACGGGGTGGCGCTGAGGTTCGTGCCGACGGCGATACAGGTGGTCTCGATCGGGCAGGCGATGGAATTCAGCTGTGTCCCAAACGGAATAGAAGCACGCGGAGTCCAATCAGTTAGGTCTACCGTGCTTAGAGAGGTTCCACCTCCCCCCTGGGCTATGCCGGCTGCCACACAAGTGGTGGGGGAGGCGCATGAGATGGACGTCAGCGACGACACTGATGGCTGATTCAGCGTCATCCATGTGCCCCCATCTTCAGTGCCCACGACTGACGGAATACCAGCATCAAATCCAACAGCAATGCATGTAGTAGCGCCGGGACATGACACGTTTGCAAGGGAATTCAGCCCAGAAGGCGCCGATTGAAAGAACCAGTTAGAGCCGTCTGTGGTTCCAACAATTTGAGATCCGCCGACCGCCGTGCATTCGTCGATCGTGAAGCACGAGATCGACTGAGCCGGAAACGACGAGTCCTGCACCGTCCAGCTCGCGCCTCCATCGCTCGACTTCAAGATCCCTGAGCCTCCGCCGGCGTAACAGACTGCCGCCGATGGGCACGACACGGTGGACAGCGTGGTCACGCCGGGTGGGGGAGTCGAATCGGACCACGTTGCGCCGCCGTTCTGTGTCACGATGATGGAGGCCACGTTGCGACCGTCGTCGCCGACAGCAACACAGGTCGTTGAGCTCGGAGTCGCACTCGGAGCGCAGGACACCCCGTTGACGTTGGACAGCGGCGTGGAACTCGCGGTCGTCTGCCAGCTCGGAGTGACTGCTGCTGCGGGAGGCGTCGAGACCTGGCTTCCGAAGACGCTCAACAAGGCGACGACCAGCACCGTGGACAGAGCGGTGACAGTGATTCTCTTGACCGCGTGCACCGCCAGCACCGCCACCTCCCTCCCGCACGGAGAGCCCGACAAATGACGATCGAATCGTACCGTCCAAACCTCGCTGATTCCCAGCCGTCTTCGCGCTCGGGAGGGAACGGTCGCTTCGCTAGGCGGGTTGCGGCGCCGAATCGACGATGTTGGGCGGGGTCAGGCCCGCCAGGACATCGCAGACGCCCTGGCATGCGAGGCGCGCCATGCGTGTCCGCGTCGCGATTGTTGCACTCCCGATGTGAGGAAGCAGCGTCGTCCGGGGTGCGCTGAGCAGGCGCGGATTGACCTTCGGCTCCCCGTCGTAGACGTCGAGCCCGGCGGCGTAGATGGAGCCCGACTCCAGAGCGTCGACCAGGGCGTCCTCGTCCACGACCGGCCCGCGCGCCGTGTTGATCAGGACGGAGGTCGGTTTCATGCGGGCCAGTTCTGCCGCGCCGATCAGATGCCGCGTCGACTCACTGAGGGGGACGTGCAGGCTGACGATGTCCGACCGCTCGAGGAGTTCGTCGAGCGTGGGGACGAAACCGGCGAGGCCAGTGTCGTGGCGCGTGGTGTGGAGGACCTCCATGTCGAAGCCCTGTGCCCGCTGGGCGACCGCACGGGCGATGCGGCCGAAGCCGATCAACCCCAAGGTGGACCCGTGGACGTCACGGGCCAGGTGCGTCCCGAATCCCCACCCGGTCCATCGGCCCTCCCGCAGATCCCGTTCCGCATCGGAGGCGAGACGGGTCGCGGTGAGGATCAGGAGGAACGCCAGATCCGCCGTCGTGTCGTCCAGCACACCAGGGGTGTTGCAGACCGTGATCCCCATCGCATTGGCCGACACCACGTCGATGTTGTCGTAGCCCACGGCGGCGTTGGCCACCACCTTGAGGCTCCCGCTGCGCCCGGATTCCAGCACGGCCGTATCGATGCGGTCGGTGAGGTGGCAGACGATGCCGTCGCACTCGGCCGCCAGCCGAACGAGCTCCTCGGGTGCGAGTCGAAGTCCGTCCTGGCGCAGCACGATCTCATGGCCGGCCTCGAGCAGGGGATCTGTCCCACCCTCTGTCAGGGGACGGGTGACGAGGACGCGCCCCACTCAGTGGGTCGTGTAGTTGATGGCTCCGGCACCCTTCACGCCGATCGCGAAGCAGAAGCAATGGATCGGAGCGTGGTCGCTGACCGGCCGCAGCGAGTGCACCTTGTCCGGGGGGATGTACACCAGGTCGCCCTGCGAGATCTCGCGGTCCTCGCCATCGATCGTCATGACGCCCTTGCCGTTCATGACGTAATAGAACTCGTGGGTCGGGTGGGAGTGGGGGTCGACCAGGCCGCCACCCGGCACTTCAAACTCGTTGACCAGCTCCAGGTAGCCCCCATCGGTGATGTCCTTGAATTCGCGTGACTCGATCATCCACCAGACCGGGACGGTGCCGTTGTGCTCGACGACCGGCGCCTTGGCTTCAATGCTGCGGACATCCATCCTGTTCGCCTCCCAAGATTTCCTAGACTGACTCCGGCGTCAGGTTAGGCCGCGTGGCGCCAGAGGCGCACCGCCTATGGCACGGGCCGAGGGAGACGAGAGAGCGAGCGATGTCCCCAGACGCATCCACGAGAGGACGAGCCATGGTCCCGGAGCCGCTGACCGAGGCCGCGTGGTCGCCGTTCGGCTGGCTTCCTGTCGCCGACGTCGACCCGAGGGACGGCAAGGAGACGATGACGTTCGAGTGGGCCGACGCCCACGTGAACCTGATCGGGCACGCCCGCGCCGAAGTCCCGGACTGCCCGGGTGGCCTGCGCTGCGACATGCTCTTCCGACACGACACCCACACCCAGGCCCTGATGCCGCTCAACGTTCCGGCCGTGATCGTGGTGGCTCCCGCCGCCGTCGAGTTCACCGACGAGGCGGAGGCAGCCTCCATCCGTGCTTTCCGGATCGAGCCACTCCAGTCTCTGGTGCTGCACCGGGGCACCTGGCACTGGGGGCCCTTCCCGATGGAGGGTCCGGAGGTACGACTCTTCAACGTGCAGGGACTCCGCTATGCCGAGGACAACCGCTGCGTGGACCTGAACTCGAAGGGGCTCTCTGTCGAGGTCGGTCTCATATGAGGTCGACGGCCCGCCTGGCCGATGGAGCCTCGCGTGGAGCTTGACGACGCCGAAGAGGCCGAGGTGGTGCCGGCCACCGTGGCCGAGCTGGTCGACTCCATCACGGCCCGCGAAGCGGGCTCAGACGCCGAAGGGAGGCCGACGTTCACCACGACCAGCCCGAAGTGGTGGGTGCACGGCCGCGTGTTCGGAGGCATGGTGGTGGCCCAGGCGTTGTACGCCGCCATGCGGACAGTCCCAGAGGGTCTCGAGGTCCACTCTCTCCACGGATATTTCCTGCGCCCGACCAGTCCAGGGTCCCGGACCACCCACGTGGTGGAGAGCGTGCGCGACGGGCGATCGTTCAGCACCCGACAGGTGACGAGCAGGGTGGAGGGCAGGGAGACCTTCCGGATGACGTGCTCCTTTCACGTTCCGGAGTCTGGCGACAGCTACCAGCTCCCGATGGCTCCGGAAATACCGCCACCCGGAGACGTCGGGGGGTTCGAGGCGCCCTTTCCGTTCGATATCCGGGAGCTCGGGGCGACCGAGCGTCGGGTCGACGGGACATACCGGTCGACTCGTCGCTGTTGGTTCCGCACGCGGGAGCCGTTGTCGGACGACCCGGCGGTGCACGCGGGCGTTCTGGCGTACTTCTCCGACATGACCGGAGCATCCTTTCGCCCCCACAGCATTGGCGTCTGGGGCACGCACACCGATGCCAGCCTCGACCACGCCCTGTGGTTCCACCGACCCTGGCGGGCCGATGTCTGGAGCATCTTCGACATCCATACGCTCGTGAACGCCGGAGGCCGGGCGACCATCCGTGCCACCATGCACGGTGAGGATGGCACCTTGCACCTCAGCATGGCGCAGGAGCTGCTCATCCGGGAGCTCGATGAACCGCTGCAGGTCACGACCCCGTTGTGGGCCGACCGTGACGCATCCACAGGAGGGGTCGATGGGACTGCTTGACGGCCAGAGAGCGGTTGTCACGGGTGGTGGATCGGGCATCGGACGGGCCACCTGCCGGCGCATGGCCGAAGAAGGCGCGCGGGTGGCGGTGTTCGACCTCGACGGCGAGTCCGCCGAGGCGGTCGCCGAGGAAATCGACGGGATCGCCTTCGGAGTGGACGTCGGTGATCCCGACGTGCTGCGAGAAGCCGTCGACGCGGCGGCGCTTGCTCTCGGAGGCCTCTCCATCATCTACAACAACGCCGGCACCTCCGCCTTCAACAAGCTCCACGAGATAGAGGTGGCCGAGTGGGACCGGGTGCTCCGGGTGAACCTGACCGGGGTCTGGGCGGGCATCCGCGCCGCGGTGCCACACCTGCTCGCCGGCGGCGGCGGCTCCATCGTCAGCACGGCGTCCATCAGCGGGACGAGGCCGGCCGCGGGGGAGAGCCCCTATGCAGCCAGCAAGGCGGCCGTGGCCGCGCTGACGGCGTCGGCTGCCCTGGAGTACGGGCCAACCATCAGGGTGAACGCAGTGTCGCCGGGGATGATCCTGACCGCCATGACCGAGCAGATGTTCGAGTTCATGCCCACTCAGACGGAGCGTTTCGAGAAGGGCACGCCGGTGGGCCGGATAGGCCAACCCGAGGACATCGCGGACGTCGTGGTGTTCCTCTGCTCCGATCTGGCCCGCTTCGTCAACGGGCAGAACATCGTGGTCGACGGCGGTTTGACCCTCCACGGCTCGGGCGTCGACGGCATCTATGACCTCGTGTTCCCGCAGAAGAAGCCACGCACCTAGACGGCCGCCGCGGCCTCGAACCAACAGAGCACGTCAGCGCACAATCTCGACGAGCAACACCCACGCGCTGTAGACGGCTCCACCGATACCCAGGATGGCGGTCGGGACGAGCCAGTAGATGCCCCCGCCCCAGTGCGCCAGCAGCGAGATCCCCGCGAGGAGTCCCGGGATGGTCCCGATCGCGATCGCCCCGAGACGGGAGACGAACCACAACCACGGGTCGTCCGGGCGCTCCCGCCGGTGCGCCAGCTGGCTGCGCGCCGACAGAAAGAGGATCGGGAGCACGACGACCAGCACCTCGAGCCCGAGGAGCCGGATGTTTTGCGGCACCAGCACAAGGGCGGAGCAGTAGAGGACGAAGACGAGGGAGACGAGCGTCTCAGCCGCCCGCGCCGGCAGGAAGCGGTGGCCTTTCAGTATCCGGTCGAGATTGATGGACACTGCAACGAACAGCAAGCCGGTGAGGGCGGCGGTGGCCCCGACCATGGCGGCGAAGAAGTACTCCCAGCCCGCCGTGCTGTAGGCGTGAGCGTGCACGAGCCGTGCGCCCTCGTCAGGCGTTCGGATCGAAGAGGGCTCGGTAGACCATGGTGGTCATCGTCTCGAGCGCGATGTCGTCGATCGGTTGCCCGACGAACTCCCGCAGGTAGTGGAAGCGGTCGAGCATGGCCAGTGTGGCCAGCCCGGCGGCATCGGGGTCGATGATGTGGCCCGAGGAGTCGGGCCCGATCTGCTTGGCCAGTGCGCCCGACATGGACGTGAAGGTGCTGCGGATCACGTCGATCAGGTCCGGATCGATGGTGGCCAGATCGGTCCAGGCCCGGAACAGTGGCGCGTAGCGGGTCCAGAGATCGGAATAGGCGCGGATCCACCCGTGCACGTCCTCCCACTGCGGCGATTTCCCCTGGGCCGGCAGCTTGCTCAGCGCGTCGTAGAGGGTCTGCGCCTCACCGGCCGCCTCGGCCACCAGGGCCCGCAGCAGATCTTCTTTGTTGGAGAAGTACAGGTAGAAGGTGCCGTGCGACGTCTTGGCGATCTCGACCACATCGTTGACCCGCGTCGCGTGGTAGCCGCGTTGATCGAACGCCACCATGGCCGCGTCGAGCAACTTGCGCATCGTCCGTCGCCCCTGGCTTCGCAGGACTCGCTTGCTGGCCGGGGCGCCGACGGTGTCGGCATCGTCGTTGGGCCGGACACCGGGCCCGTTGCCCGCGTTGGTCACCGCTCGGCTCGCGCTCTTTCCGGTCATTGTCTTCTTGGCCGCCGGCGACCGTGTGAGCTTCTTCGGGGCGGTCGCCGGGTCGACTTGGACTCTCGGCGGTCCCATGCCCGGTGCATGGTAGTGCCGGGCATGCTTGAAATGGCTAGCCTGACACGGTGGTCAGGTTTGGTTGGGGCCAAAAATGAGGTCGGACCAGGGGTTACGTGATTCCGTATCCCGCGTGAAGCGGGATTTGTGACCCTGGCGGGCAACGCGTCCGGTGCACCCGTCGTGACCACGCTCGAGGATGCCGTGGCACGGAGCGTGCGGCCCGGCGACTCGGTTCTGGTGATGATGGGGCACAGCCGTTGGACGGCGACCGCCCGTGAGCTCGCCCGGCAATTCTGGCGGACGGACCCGGGCTTCACTCTCATCATGACCAGCCTGGGTGCACTCGGCGGAGCCTTCTTCAGAGGTGGGTTGGTCCGCAAGGTGGTGACCGCGTATTCCGGCAACAGCTTCCCGACCTACAACCCCAACCCGATCTTCCGTCAGGCCTACGAGTCGGGTCAGGTCGAGGTCGAGCACTGGTCGATCCTCACCCTGTCGCAACGTCTCGAAGCAGCCGCCCGCGGCCTGCCCGCTGCGGTGACCGGATCGCTGGTCGGGTCCTCCATGGCCGACAACGAAGCCTTCGCCGTCATCGATTCGCCGTTCGGCCCCCTGGGGCTGCTCGAGCCCTTGGTGCCCGATGTCGCGCTCGTCCATGCCGCCGCTGCCGACCCGTCGGGCAATCTCGTCTTCTCCGAGCCGCTTCTCGACGGCGTGTGGGGTGCGTGGGCGGCACGGCGCGGTGTCGTGGCCACCGTCGAGCGTGTGGTCGATGACCTCGAGGGCCTCGGGCACCGGGTCAGGGTTCCGGGCCACCGCGTCCTCGCAGTCGTGGAGGCGCCGTTCGGTGCCCACCCGGGAGGGTGCTACGCCCCGGGGTTGCCCGTCCGCAGCTACGGGGAGGACATCGCGCACTGGAGTGCTGCCGCCTCCGCAGCGGCGCAGGACGAATTCGACGCCTACGTCGATGAATGGGTGCTTGGTCCGGCGACACATGAGGAGTACCTGGCTCGGGTCGGGCCAGACCATCTCAGGTGGCTCGAAGGTCGATCGGACCCGATGTCATGGAAGGCCGACGCCGACGCCAACCCGGTTGTCGACGACCCCGACATCTCCCGCTGGGAACGGGCGGCGTCACTCGGGGCCCGTGAGCTCGAGCGGGTCGTCACTGACGTCGGCGCCGACGCCGTGCTCGCGGGTGCGGGTGTGGCCAATCTCGCGGCCTGGGTCGCCGTCGGGCGCGCCCGGGCGGCGGGGCGCAACGTCATGCTCACGGCCGAGCTCGGGCTCTGGGGGTACCAACCGACGCCGGCCGACCCGTACATCTTCAACCAGCGGGTCTTCCCTGCCACCCCGTACCTGTCCGACGCGTCGGCGGTCCTCGGCATGGTCATCGGCGGCCCGGGGACGACCACCGTCGGGTGCCTGGGTGCGGCCGAGGTCGATCGTCACGGGTCCTTGAACTCGACCCAGTTGGCGGGCGGCCGCTTCCTGGTCGGTTCCGGCGGAGCGAACGACGTTGCCAGCCGGGCCACTGCCTGCGTCGTGGTGACGCTGGCTCGGCCCGAACGTCTTCCCGAGACGGTCGCCTACGTCACGTCACCTGGACAACGCGTTGTCAGCGTCGTGACCGACAAGGGCATCCTGCGACGCGAAGACGGCGTGTTGCGTCTGGCCGCCGTCCCCGACGGGGAGGGCTCGCTCGACGACAGGGTCCGCGCGTTCACGTCGTCGTGCGGGTACGAGCCCGACGTGGCCCGACAGGTCGAGGAGCTCCCGGCTGTTCGTTTCGACGAGGTCCAGGCCTTGCGCGAGTACGACCGACGGAGGCTGTTTCTGAACTGACGCGGTGCAGAACGATGTGAGCGAAGCCCCTGGAGTCACGGGTGAGGGTAAAGCAGTTTGGCGACGTGATAGAGCACAAGGGGTGAGCAATGGGCGTGAGGCCCTCCAGCTACAGTGACCGGCATCCCGGGGGGGATGCACGAGCGAATGGGGACGGTATGCGAGTGAGACATGGAGTCAAGGCGCTGACGGCAGTCGCGCTTCTGGGGTCGATGTTGGGAGCAGCCGTCGTGACGACGTCGGCCGGTGTCGCGGGCGCGGCCGCGGCGACGAGTTCGGCACCGGGAGTGACGTCGAACTCCATCACCGTCGGGACGATCTCGACCCAGACCGGGACATTGGCGTCCAACTTCTCCTCTCTGATCTATGGCGAGAGGGCGTACTACGACTACATCAACGCTCAGGGCGGTGTGAACGGCCGCAAGATCAACTACAAGTATGCGTTGGACGATGGTGGCAATCCCACCAC
This sequence comes from uncultured Acidimicrobiaceae bacterium, assembly GCA_963741995.1. Lineage (GTDB taxonomy): Bacteria > Actinomycetota > Acidimicrobiia > Acidimicrobiales > RAAP-2 > Bog-473. The sequence goes on along the minus strand of CAVUKI010000002.1, from coordinate 415,521 downwards.
GTTCAACCAGCTGGCGAACACGCTCATCAACCAGGACCACGTCTTCGCCGTGACGGGTGTGGCCACCGCGTTCTTCTCGCCCAACCTCTTCCAAGAGTCCGGCATCCCGACCTACGGGTACAACGTCACCGGCAACTGGGCCGGTCCGCTCAACCTGTTCGCGGCCGGAGGCTCCGTGCAGTACTACCCCGCGGCAGCGCCACAGGTCTCCTACGTCGCCGCGCTCGACGCAGAAGTCGCCGTCGATCGCGTTCGTCGCCTACGGGGTGGCGGCTTCGGCGGCCTCGTGCCAGTCGGAGCAGAATTCCCTGACGGCGGCCGGATACAAGGTGAGCTATTCCGACCTCAAGGTCAGCTACCCGGGCTCTACCGTGGCCACCGACGTCCAACGCATGAAGCAGGCCGGCTCGAACATGGTCGTCAGCTGCATGGACGTACAGGGCAACATCACCATGGCCCGGGCCATCAAGCAGTACGGGCTGAAGATGACGCAGCTGTGGTTCAGCGGGAACGACCAGGGGACGCTGAACACGAATGAGAGCCTCATGCAGGGTGTGTACTTCGATATCGGACACGTCCCGTTCTCCGCGTCTCCGACCCTCTACCCCGGCCTCAAGCTCTACTTCGCCCAGATGAAGAAGTACGAGCCGAGCTACGCCCAGGACGAGATCGCCTTGCAGGGGTGGGAGTCGGCGTCTCTCTTCGTCCAGGGTGTCAAGATGGCAGGCAGCAACCTGACGCAGGCCAACGTGATCAAAGAGGACAACTCCATCACCGCCTTCACGGCGGGGAATCTTGAGGCGCCGGTCAACTGGAAGAGTGCCGGCCACAGCGGCAACGCACCGCCCTACTACGTCGCCTACATCAAGGTGTCTGGGGACAAGTACGTGCCGACCCTGAACAAAGGCCAGAACGTCTTCAACGCCTTCCAGTCCATCAACCCGAAGAAGGGCCCGGTCTTCCCGTTGCCGCCCGGCACGCCGGCCCCCGCCTAAGCGCGGCAGACGGGGCGGACTGGGCAGTGTCGGCGTCAGGTAGTCGGGCCTAGGCGTGGAGCAACTCCTCGGCTTCGCGCTGCCGGGCGTGCCCTATGGGTGCACCTACGCCCTGGTCGCGGTCTGCCTGGTTCTGACCTATCAGGCGACGGGGGTCTTCAACTTCGCCTTCGGCGCCCAGGCCTTCGCCTCGGCGTTCATCTTCACGTACCTGACCCAGTACCACAATTGGTCAGGGTGGGAAGCTTTCCTCCTGACTGTCGTGGTGCTGGGTCCGGTCATGGGCTACGCCTTCGATCGGCTCATCTTCCGTCACATCCCGAACTCCAACAGCACGGCAAAGCTCGTCTGTGGTCTCGCTCTCCTGGTCGGAATTCCCTCGCTGCTTCCGGTGATCTTCGGTCCCCAGAACCTCGATGCCACCACCACGATCTTCCCGTTCTTCAACCCGAACGTCGTGTACTTCACCATCGGCAGCGGCAACTACGGGACGCCGATCAACGGGATCTACCTGGCCACCATCTCGGTCACCGTGGTCGTCCTCGTTTTGCTCACCATCCTCCTGCGCTTCACGAGTTTGGGTTTGCAGATGCGGGGCGCCGTGGAGAGCCGGCGATTGGTCCAGCTCGACGGCATCAATGCCAACGGCGTCGTCGCCGTGGCATGGATCATCTCGAGCTTCATGGCCGCCCTTGCCGGTGTGCTGCTGGCTCCGGTGTACGGAGCCTTCAATTCGGACGAATTCGTCACCCTGACGGTCACGGCCATCGCGGCCGCAGCGTGGGCGATGCTGCGTTCGCTGCCCATTGCCGCCGGGGTCGCGGTGCTCATCGGTGTCGTCACGACCGTGTTGCAGGGGTACATCCCTCCCGACAGTTTCTGGAACGCGGCGGCGGTCCCTTCGTTGCCGTTCGTTGCCATCGCCGCCGCCCTGCTCATTTTGCCGGGACTGCGCAATCTGGACTCCAGCCGGGATCCGCTCGCCACCATCGACCCCCCGCCCGCGCCCATTGCCGCCAGCGCGCGCGCACCCAGCATGGATCGCATCATCCGGACCTTGTGGTGGGTGGTCCTGGCTGCCTTCTGCGTCTCCATGCTGACCTGGATCCCGGTTACCTGGGAAACCGTCTTCAACAACGGTCTCACGCTTTCGATCATCTGCCTTTCGGTGACGTTGATCACGGGTATGGCGGGGCAGCTGTCGCTCTGCCAGGCGACGTTCGCCGGTATCGGCGCCTTCACAGCCGCCGTCTTTGCAGTGCACCTCGGGCTCAATTTCCTGGTGGGGGGTCTCATCGGCGCCGCCCTTGCGGCCATCGTCGCCGTGGTGCTGGCACTCCTGTCCTTGCGCCTGCGCGGGCTGGGTCTGGCGCTGATGACACTCGCCGCGGCGTTGCTCTTTGACAGCACTGCCTTCAACGACATCTGGGTCACGGGTGGCGCCCAGGGCACCAGCATCCAATCGAAATGGTTGGGCACGAGTGCTTTCTTCAACTTCAACGGCCACGCCATGTTCATCCTTTCCATCTCCGTGCTCGCCGTCGCGGTGGTGATCGTGCTGCTCGTCCGCAAGGGGACCGTCGGCCGCAACCTGTCGGCGATGCGCGGGAGCGAGACCGCCACGGCGGGTCTCGGTGTCAACCCGACCTGGCAACGCATTGTCGTCTTTGCACTGTCCGGGGCGATCGCCGGCGTCGGCGGCGTGCTCTACAGCATCCAGCAGCAACACGTCTCGCCGGTGGACTGGAACACCACCTTCTCGCTGGTGCTGGTGGTGCTGGTCGTCACCACGAGTGTCAACACCGTGGAAGGCGCCATTCAGGCCGGCATCGGCCTCTTCGTGGTTGAGCAGATCCTCACCTATCTCCCTTCACGTTTCGGGGGTCCGAGCTTGACCATCGTGCTGTTCGCATTTGGTGCGCTCACGTACGCCCAGCATCCCGAAGGGGTGCTCGAGTACCAGAAACGCCGCTCGACCATGCGGTTCGAGCGGCTGTTCTTCGCTCGGGAGGCGGCAGCCGAGGAGCGCAAGGCGCAGGCCGTCTCGGTTGGTGCCAGTGGCTGACGTCGAGCCGCTCCTCCGCCTGCACGGCGTCTGCAAGTCCTTTGGCGGGATCCAGGCCGTGCACGACATCACGTTCAACGTGGCGCCGGGCGAGAGCGTCGGCCTGGTCGGGCCGAACGGCGCGGGCAAAACGACCTTGTTCAACTGCGTCTGTGGGCAGCTGCGACCGGAAGCGGGGGACCTTGTCTTCGAAGGGCGGCCCTTGTCGGGTCTGCCGACCTACAGGCGCGCTCGGCTGGGCATCGGCCGCACCTATCAAAGGGTGGAGGTATTCACCGACATGTCTGTGCGCGACCACCTGATGGTGGCGGAACGCGCCCGGCAGGGCGAGGGGCGGCTGTGGCGTGACCTCCTCAACATGAGCAAGCCGAAGAAGGACGAGATGGACCGGGTCGAGGCGACTCTGGAGCTGGTGGGGATCTCTTACCTGGCGGACACGTCGGTCAACGCCCTGGGGCTGGGTCACTGCCGGCTGGTCGAGTTGGCGCGGGCCCTGGCGACCGAGCCGAAGATCCTGCTCGCCGACGAGCCGTCCTCGGGGCTCGACCTGCACGAGACGGCCGAGGTCGCCGCCGTCCTGCGAACCGTCCAGCGTGAGCGCGGCACGGCCGTCCTCCTGGTCGAACACGACCTCGCCATGGTCGCTGAGGTGGTCGATCGGGCGGTTGTCATGGACCTCGGGTCCATGCTGTTCGCGGGCACCTTTGACGAGTGCATGGCCGATCCCGCGGTGCGCGACGCCTACCTCGGACAGATGGGGCACGCGTGAGCACAGCTACCGCGACCCCCGAGACCCCAGACGTCCTGTCGGTCCGCAACGTCAGTGCCGCCTACGGCCCCTATCGGGCCCTCTTCGACGTGTCGTTCCGCGTGCCCGACGGGGGCATCGTCGCGCTGGTCGGATCGAATGGTGCCGGCAAGTCCACCGTGGCCCGGACGGTTACCGGGTTGGTCACGGCGTCAACGGGTCAGATCATGTTCTCGGGGCACGATGTCACGACACTTCCGGCCTACAAGATCGCCCGGCTCGGCATGGCGCACGTGGTCGAGGGTCGTGGCGTGTTCTCGACCCTGACCGTGGAGGAGAACCTGACCCTGGCCTTCCGTCAGCGGGAGGGGCGGGCCAAGCTCAAGGAGAATCTCGAGCGCGCCTACACGGCCTTCCCGATCCTCGGTGAGCGCCGGCGCCAATCCGGGGGCACGCTCTCCGGAGGGCAACAGCGCCTCCTCTCGCTGGCGAAGGTCCTCGTGGTGCCCTCCAAGGTGCTCGTGGCGGACGAGCTGTCCCTCGGTCTGGCTCCCGTCGTCGTCGACGCGGTGTACGAGGGACTCCGGGACATCAATCGCAATGGCACCGCGCTGGTGGTGGTGGAGCAACAGGTCAATCGGGTCCTGCAATTGGCGACCTGGGCTGTCGTGCTCAATCACGGCAGTGTCGCCTACGAGGGTGATCCGGCGGGCGCCAGTGCCGCCGTGGAGACCCTCATGGCCCGTCGCGAGGAAGCTGTGGCGTCGGGTGCAGCGGAGGTTGAAGAGTCCGAAAAGTAGGTCGGTGGACCTGAGGAGATTCGAGGAGGCAGCACCATGAGAGAGCCGGTCATCGTCGACGTCGTGCGCACGACGTTCGGCAAGCGAGGTGGCGCGCTCGCCAACTGGCATCCGGCGGACCTTCTTGGTTTCGCCCTGACCACGTTGATAGAGCGGACGGGCGTGGACCCTGGGCGTATCGACGACGTCATCGGTGGATGCGTGAGCCAGGTGGGGGAGCAGAGCACGAACCTCGCCCGCAACGGGTGGGTCTCGGCTGGTCTGCCTCAGACGGTGCCGGCCACCACGGTCGACCGCCAGTGTGGGTCGTCGCAGCAGGCTGTCCATTTCGCAGCCGCTGGTGTCGCCGCGGACCACTACGACCTGGTAATCGCCTGCGGAGCCGAAGTCATGAGCCGGGTGCCGCTCGGATCCAACGCTCGAGGGGGGACCGGTCCCTTCCCGCCCTCCTTCATGAAGGCGGTCGACGGACGGCTCTGGACGCAGTTCCGGATCAGCCAGGTCCTGGCCGAGCGCTACGGGACCACGCGTCAGGAGATGGACGCCTATGCGCTGGAGTCACACCGGCGGGCCGCCGAGAGTTGGGACAACGGGCACTTCGAGCGGGAGGCGGTGGCGGTCCCCATCAAGGCCGAGGATGGCACCCTTACGGGTGAGTTCCTCCGCTCCGACGAGGGCATCCGGCGCTCTTCCACGATCGAGGCGCTCGCCGCGCTGCCGCCCGCCCAGAGCTGGGAGCCCGACACGGCCCCCGACATCACGGCCGGGAACTCGTCGCAGACGACCGACGGTGCGGCCGCCATGCTCATCGCCGATCGTTCGGTGGCCGAGACGCTGGGCCTGCCGGTCCGGGCCCGCTTCGGCCACTTCGCCGTGGCGGCCGACGACGCCGCCATTGTGCTCTCGGCTCCTGTGCCGGTCACCCACAAGCTCCTCACGCGCTCGGGCATGAAGGTGGAGGAGTTCGACGCCGTCGAGTGCAACGAGGCCTTCGCGGCGATTGCCCTCATGTGGCAGAAGGAATTCTCCTATGACATGGAGCGCTTCAACCCTCGTGGCGGCGCCATTGCCATCGGTCACCCGTTGGGTGCGAGCGGCGTGCGTCTGATGGGCACGTTGCTGAACCACCTGGAGGCCACCGGCGGCCGGTACGGGTATCAGACGATGTGCGAGGGCGGTGGCCAGGCCAACGGCACCGTCATCGAGCGGTTGGACTGACTCCGGGCGTCTCGGTTGCCGCTGCCGCGTCCTGTGCGGCAATCAGCGGCTGGATCTTGCGGGTCACGATGATCCATTCGGTGAGGAACGTCAGCCCCGGGATGAGACCGGCCGCGAACATCAAGATGATCCAGGGAATGTGGAGCCGCGCCTTGAGCGCCAGGAATCCGGCGACGATCAGGTAGACGATGTAGAGGTAGCCGTGGCCGACGCCGAAGATGGCGAGCTCGACCTTGAAGCTCCCGACCTTGGCGATGTGCAGGCCCGTGAAGATAAACAACGGGATGATCAGCACGCCGACAATGTTGGCCATGAGCTGATAGCGAAAGAGCGCCCCCCGCAGGCCGCGCTGGGTCAGTCGCCTCATTGCTCTCGTCGGACGACGACCGACTCGCGGGCGCGCCACGTCTTTGGCCCCTGGGAAGCAAGCTCCGCCAGCCGCGCGTTGTAGGCCGCCAGCTCGGGGTCATCGGCGGCGGAAACGGGTGGCGCCGCCGCCCCTATGGTGCCGGCGGCCGGAGCAGCCTCTCCCGCCGTCTCCGCCCCGTCGGAGGCCAGAACGGCTTGCTGGCGCCGCACGCCCTTCAACCCGGCGTTGTCGAAGTCGGTGTGGATGAGCATCCACCAGAAGTACACACTCAAGAGCCCGAAGGCGGGCCACATCACCGAATACAGGTAGCTGAGCTGGTTCCCGCCAGCGGCCCGGTTGATCTGCCACCAGGCGGCCACCGCACAGCCCGGGACGAACACGAGGATGGCCAGATGGAGCGACACGGCTCTCCTGGAAAGCCACCGTTCACGCACGAGCGCCATGATACCGGCCCCCTCTCGCCCGATGATTTCGCCAGGGCACCCGTTAGCCTGGGCCGGTGCTGCCTGCGAGAACCCGGTCCGAACCGTCGATGATCGGCGCCGAGCCGCGGCGGCGAATTTCCGCGCCTCACAATGGTGACGCCGCCTTCCTGCGCGAGCAGACCGACGGGTCAGTCGGGGAGTGAGTGCTGACGGCGACGGAACGGGCGCAGCGGCGGAGATCCCGGGCGCCATCACGACGGTGCACCGCTACGACCTGCGGCTGCCGTGTGACGAAGTGTGGGGTCTGATCAGCGATGTGTCCCGGTACCGCACATGGTGGCCATGGTTGCGGGCGTTCGACGGCACCTCCCTCGTGCCCGGAGAGGAGTGGCGATGTGAGGTGCAGCCGCCGGTGCCCTACCCGGTGCGGTTCGGCGTCGTGATCGAAGACGTCGAGCCGGCCGTGCTCGTTCGGGCCACGGTCCGTGGGGACGTGATTGGAAGGGCAACCCTCACGCTCGACGACACCAGCACCGGGTGCTGCACCGCCACGCTGTACAGCTCGCTGGCATCCGGGAAGACGGCCCTGCGGATGGTCTCCCGTTTCGCCGGCCCCATCGCCCGATTTGCGCATGACTGGGTGCTCGATGCCGGGGCCCGCCAGTTCATCGCCCGCGCCGTCCAACCCCTCGTGGGCGACGAGACACCCCAGGCGTGAAGTTCTCGTTCCGCCAGATCCTGGCTTCCACCGCCGGTGCGGTGATCGCAGCGGTCATCGCGTCGAGCTTCGGCGTCAAGGGGACAATCGTCGGCGTGGCCATCGGCTCGGCGGCCGCCACCATGGCCACCGCCTTCGTGGCGCAATCGATCGACCGCGGGCACGAGGCCGTCAAGCAGGCGGCGATCAACGCACCCGGACCGGCGACGCTGCTCCGCAAGCTCGGGGGCACCGGGGCGACCGGCGACACGCATGGGTCGGACGCTTCGGCGCCGACGGAAGTGATGGGCCGGACGAGCGCCGCCGGCGATGCAGGCGCGGAGACGGCCGAGATGGCGTCGACGGCGGCCCCCGCTGGGGCGACCGGGCGTCTGGAGATCTCCGCGGCGGCGGATGCGCCGGCGACCGAACGCCTGCAGGCGACGACGAGGCCCATGCGGGCTGCGGTCGGTTGGCCCGCCGCCGCGCGCCGGTTCTCCTGGAGGGCCATCGCCGCCAGCGCGGTCATCGTGTTCGTGCTGGCGCTTCTGTTGATCACGGCGGTCGAGCTCATCTCGGGCAAGCCCTTGACAGCGATCTTCGGGGGGGCGGACACGGGGACCTCGGTGAAGAACCTCTTCACCCCGCCGCCGGCCCCGACGACCACGCCGACGTCGACCACCACGACGACGTCGACCTCGCCCCCGTCTTCTTCCAGCACCACGACGACGGCGGCAACGACGACGACGAGCACCACCGCCCCCACCGGTCAGACGACGACGACCACGTCCCCGGCTCCGGCGTCCTCTACGACCACTGCCGGCGTCGGCGCGACATCGACGACGACGGTGTCGTCGGTGCCGTGATCGACCGGGCTACCAGCCCTTGAACTCGGCGGGCCGCCGCTCCACGAAGCTGGCGATGCCCTCTTTGGAGTCGAGGGTATTCGTGACCAGCTCCTGTCCAATGGCTTCGTCGTAGAGCGAGGTGGCCCGGTCGACGTCGAGAGCGCGGTTGGTGAGCCACTTGGCGACGCCGATGGCCTTGGTCGGGCCCTTCGCCAGACGGCCGGCCATCTCCTCCAGCGTGGCCTGGAGCTCCGCCCGCGGCACGAGCCGATTCACCAGGCCGATCCGGTAGGCCTCCGACGCCGGGACGTCGTCGCCGAAGAAGAACAGCTCTTTGGTCTTCTGGATCCCCACCAGGCGGGTCAGGATCCACGCCCCAGCGGCATCGGGTGCGATGCCGCGCCGGACGAAGACCTCGACGAACTTGGCCTCCTCGGCCATCACGACGAGATCGCAGGCCAAGGCCAGGTGCATGCCGCCGCCGGCCGCGGTGCCGTTGATGCCGGCGATGACCGGCTTCTCGCAATCGAGGACCGAGGTGACGAGGGCCTGCCAGCCGTCCCGGATCATCCGTGACCCGTCGCCGACGACGTTCTCGGGCGCGTCATCGGGCTTCGGCCGCGGGGGGAGGCGGCCGCCCCGGAGGTCGGCGCCGGTGCAGAAGGCCTTCTCGCCGGCGGCGGTGATGACGACGGCGCGGACGAACAGGTCGGAGGACGCGTCCCTGACCCAGGCGGCGATCTGGTCCCGCATGAACTGGGTCATGGCGTTCCCGGCCTCGGGCCGGTTGAGGACGATCCAGCAGATCCCGTCCTCAATCCGGCGGATCAGATCATCGCCAGCCGGGTTCTCAGTCGTCTCGCTCATCGGTCTCCTTGGGGTAGTGCGGCCGTCTCAGGCCAGCACGACAAGGGCGTCGGCCGCAATCGCGCCCGATGGCCCGGCCAGCAGTGGGTTGATATCGACCTCGGCCACCTCGCCCGAGAGATCCACGGCCATCCGCTGCATCTTCATGAGCACGTCGACCAGCGCAGCGCGGTCGGCGGCCGGTCGGCCTCGGACGCCCCGCAACAACGCGGCGCCGCGCAGCTCGTCCAGCATGGCCTTGGCGTCGCTGTCCGTGAAGGGCGGAATCCGGAAGGTGACGTCGCGCAGCACATCGACCAGGACACCCCCGAGGCCGAACATGACGGCCGGCCCGAAGAGCTCGTCCTGCGCAATCCCGACGACGGTCTCTATGCCCTGCAGCATCTGGGCCACCAGCACGCCGTCGACGGATGCCTTGGACGCCGCCTTCTTGGCGGTGGCCACCAGGCGCTTGTAGGTGCGCCGCGCGTCGTCCTCGTCGCGGACGCCGACAGCGACGAGCCCCAGGTCGGACTTGTGGGGGATGTCGGCCGAGACGATCTTCATCACCACCGGGAAGCCGATCTTCTTGGCTGCTTTGGCCGCCTCGGTGGCCGATGTGACGACGCGCTCCTTGGGGACGGCGATGCCGTAGGCCTCCAGCAGCGCCTTGGAGCCCTGCTCCGAAAGGCTCTGACCGCCACCCTTGGCGTGGCCCGCAGAGGACAGCAGTGGCAAGGCTTGTTTCCGGGCCGGGCTCGGCCGGAGGGCGACGTGGGCGAAGGCAGACGTGTAGGAGGAGACGAAGCGATGGTGGTCGAAGTAGGCCTTGGCCGCCATGACCGCATTCGTGAAGGTGCGGAAGGTCGGCACGCGGCTCTCGAGCAGCGTCTTCGTGTAGGCCTCTTCGGTGCCGACGGGGGAGCCCCAGACCACGAAGATGGGCTTGTCCGTGGTGGCTGCGGCGTCCACCAGATCCTGGGTGAGCTTGTTGCCCATGGATGGCAGCGCGCCGGTGACGGGGCACAGCAGCAGGTCGACGTTGGGGTCCGCCAACATGGCCTGAATGATCTTGGGCCCGCGCTCGTCACGCACCGGTGCGCCACCGTTGTCCACCGGGTTGGACACGCGCAGGTAGGGCGGGATCCATTCGTGCAGCTGCGTCTGGGAATGCGTGGTGAGCGAGGGCAGTTCGAGTCCGGCCGCCGAGACCATGTCCGCCATATGGGCCCCAGTGCCCCCGGAAATGGAATAGACGCACACACGCCCGCCGGCGCCGCGGGTCAGGCGCGTGACGGCCTCGGGGGAGGGTCCGGTGGTGCGGGCGAGCGCCGCCGACACCTCGAGCAGCTGGTCGAGCCCGTCGACGCGCTGCACGCCGTACTGCCGGAAGGCGGCGGAGACGACGTCGTCGGATCCTGTCAGGTGGCCCGTATGGGCCTTCGCCATGGACGTGCCCGCATCGGTCCGGCCCACCTTGACCGCGACGACGGGCACCCCGCGCGTGGCGGCAGCGTCGGCCGCCAGCTGCAGGGTTCGCCCGTTCTTGAAACCCTCGATGTAACAGGCGACGGCGCCGGTGGACTCGAGGCCCGAGAAGTAGTTGATGAAGTCGGCCGACTCCAGGTCGGCTTCGTTCCCGGTCGGTGCCCAATGCGAGAGCTTGATGCCGATCTCCTGGCCCTGGAAGATCGGGCGACCCTGATGGCCGCTCTGGGTGATGAGCGCGATCGCCTTGCCCGGGATGTCCTCCCGGAAGACCTCGAACGCATTCAGGTTGGTATTGGGTCCGAGCACGTGCACGTCCCCGCTGGCAATGACACGCTCCATCTCGTCCTGCAGGCGCTCGCCTTCCTGGCCGACTTCGGCGAAGCCCGCCGCGAACACGACGGCGAACTTCGCTTTGGCCGCGACAGCATCACGCAGGATCGGGAGCGGGTCCCCCACCAGGATGGCGACCAGGTCGAGCTCGTCCTCAATGTCGGTGAGTGCCTTGACGGAGGGCCGTCCCGCCACCTCGGGACGGTTCGGGTTGACGAAATACACGGTCGCACCCCGCTCTTCGGCCCAGACGGTGATCTTCTGGGTGAGCGCGGTGTTGGGCCGGGCGTTGGTGTCGGAAGCCCCCACCACGGCCACCCGCCTGGGCCGGAAGAAGGTGGCCAGGTCGATGTGGCGGAGAGCGGTCGGCCGACCCGTGATGTCCATTCCGTCGCCCGTCGGCGTTGTCTCTCCCGCCATGTCCCTCCCTCGTGCCGCGCCGTTCTGCGCTCGCGTTCTCGTGCAGCGACGGGGACACTCACCGTATCTGACGCCCCTGTCAGTGTCGATCCGCAAGAGGTCCCGATCTTCCCCGGTGGAGGCCGTATTCGAGTCAATTGTCGGCCCTCTCCCGCCGCCGTTACGGTACGTCACAGACGTATCAGCCTTCTCTCCGGATAGGGGGCCTCATGGGCATTTTGGACGGGAAAATCGCTGTCGTCACGGGGTCGGGCCACGGCGTCGGCCGTGGTGAGGCGCTCGAGTTCGCCGCGCAGGGTGCCAAGGTGGTCATCAACGACCTCGGGGGCAGCGCCACCGGTGAGGGAGCGGACAAGCGGCCGGCCGACGAGGTGGTCGAGGTCATCACGTCCCGCGGCGGCGAGGCCGTCGCCAGCTATGACGACGTCGCCGACTTCGGTGGGGCGGAGAACATGATCGCCAGCGCCTACGACGCCTTCGGCGGCCTCGACATCCTCGTCAACAACGCCGGGATCATCAGGGACAAGATGATCGTCTCCATGACCGAGGAGGACTTTGACTCGGTCCTGCGTGTCCACCTCAAGGGCACCTTCGCCGCTACGAAGTTCGCCTGCATCCGTTGGCGCGAGCGCTCCAAGGCCGGCGAGGACGTGCGGGCCGCCATCGTCAACACGGTGTCCTCGGCTGGGCTGCAGGGCAACGTGGGCCAGGCCAACTACGGCTCCGCCAAGGCCGGCATCGCCGCGCTGACGATCATCACCTCTCTGGAGGGCTCCCGCTACGGCGTGCGGGCCAACGCGGTCGCGCCGGGCGGAGTGACACGCCTCACCGGCGGTGTCCTCAAGGACGTCGAGCTCAAGGAGCCGGACGAGTACGGCGACGACCAATTCAGCCGGCTCAACCCGCAGAACTCGGCGCCCATGGTGGCCTGGTTGGCGTCCGACCAGGCGCTGCACGTGACCGGGCAGGTGTTCCGGGCCGTCGGGTGGAACATCGCGCACTACGAGCCGTGGCACCTGGGCGGCGCGGTCGACAATCCCAAGGGCGAGGCCAAGTGGGACCCGGCCGCCATCGCAGCCGAGGTCAACGCGCAGATCTTCCACTCGCGTCACCCCGGTCTCAAAATGGGCGGGTGACCGCCGCGGCACGTTCTCGGTGTTCCTGTCCTCGCCTGCCCCGGACCACCGACCGACGGAACACCGAACACGAAACACGGAACTAGGGACAGGGACAAGGAGCAGGAAGAACGATGCCGAGCCGCCGCGTGGCGATCGTGGGTGCGTCGACGTCCGACTGTGGGCGGGTGGACGACAAGACGGCCTTCGAGCTGAACTTCCAGGGCACGACGCGTGCGCTGGCGGACGCGGGGATCGACAAGTCCGAGGTCGACGGCTTCATGTCGCTCACCGGTGCGTTACCGCCGGTCGAGCTGGCCGAGTATCTCGGCCTCCGGCCCAACTGGGTGGACTCCACCGGCCACGGCGGCAGCATTTGGGAGTTCATGGTCGAGCATGCGGCCGCGGCCATCGCGCAGGGCCTGGTCGAGGTCGTCGTGCTCACCTACGGCTCGACGCAGCGGGCCGACCTCAAGAAGAAGCTCCGGATGGCGAACCTCTCCTTCGGGACGCGGGGCCCGATCCAATTCGCCGCCCCGTTCGGCCACCCGGTGGGGTCGCACTACGCCATGGTGGCCCGACGCCATATGCACGAGTTCGGCACCACCATCGAGCAGCTGGCCGAGGTGGCCGTGTCCACCCGCTACAACGCGGGCTTCAACCCCGACGCCTTCTACCAGGATCCCATCACGATCGACGATGTCGTCGACGCGCCCATGGTGTGGGATCCGCTGACGAAGCTCCACTGCTGCATCCGCACCGACGGCGGCGGTGCCATAGTGCTCACCTCCGAGGAGCGGGCGCGGGCCTGCGCCAAGGCGCCCGTCTGGGTCCTCGGCACCGGCGAGGCCACTTCTCACACGACCATGAGCGAGTGGGAGGACTTCACCGAGTCGCCCTGCGTGCGTTCGGGGAAGCTGGCCTTCGAGCGGGCGGGTGTGACCCCCGAGGACATCGACACCGCGCAGGTCTACGACGCCTTCACCCCCATGGTGATCCTGACGCTCGAGGGGCTCGGCTTCTGCGAAAAGGGCGACGGCGGGGCCTTCGTGGAGGACGGCAAGCTGCGCGTGGGCGGTGCGCTCCCCACCAACACCGACGGGGGCGGCCTTTCCGCCTGCCAGCCCGGAATGCGGGGGATTTTCCTCCTCATTGAGGCGGTCAAGCAGCTGAGGGGTGAATGCGGCGCACGTCAGGTGCCCGACGCCAGGCTGGCCTGCGTGAACGGCACCAGCGGCTGGTTCACGGCAGCGGGCACGGTCATCCTCGGGACCGACTTCAACTAGCCCCCGAGCGTGGCGGGGTCGGGCGCCCCGTAGCCTGGATCGATGCCGGCGCCCTACGACCTGACGCGGGAGGAGCTGGCGGAGCTCCTCGACGGCGAGCCGGCATTCCGCGTGCGTCAGGTCTGGGATGGTCTCCACATTCGGGTGCAGCGGCCAGACGAGCTGACCGAGCTCCCGTCTGCCCTGCGGACCACACTCGCCGCGGCTTTGCCCCCGGCACTGCACGAGCTCTCCCGCCAATCGGCGGACGACGGGGAGACGACGAAGTGGCTCTGGGCGTTGGGCGACGGGGCCCAGGTGGAGACGGTGCTGATGCGCTACCCGGACCGGGTGACCGTCTGTGTCTCCACCCAGGCCGGCTGCGCCATGGCCTGCCAGTTCTGCGCCACGGGGCAGGCAGGCTTCCAGCGCCAGCTGACCCAGGGCGAGATCGTCGAGCAGGTCGCTGTCGCCATGCGGGAGGCGGCCCCGCGGCGGGTCTCGAACATCGTCTTCATGGGGATGGGGGAGCCGTTGGCCAATTACGACCGGGTCTGGGGCGCGGTGGTGCGGCTGCACGGCGACATAGGCCTCTCGGCGCGACACCTCACCCTCTCCACCGTGGGCATCGTGCCCGGCATTCGGCGCCTGGCCGCCGAGTCCCTCCCGGTGAACCTGGCCGTCTCGCTCCATGCGGCCAATGACGTCCTGCGCGACGAGCTCGTGCCCATCAACCGGCGCTACCCGCTCGGGATGCTGGCCGAGGCCTGCGCCGAGTATGTCGCGGCCAGCGGCCGGCGGCTCTCCATTGAGTGGGCGATGATCGACGGCGTCAACGACCGCGGCAGCGATGCCACTGAGCTGGCGGCCTTCACCCGCCCCTTAGGCGCCCACGTCAACCTCATACCGCTCAACCCCACGCCCGGCTATCCCGTGATCGGTTCGCCCCGCGATCGGGTGCGCCGCTTCCGGGACCAGTTGGCCGAGCTCGGGGTGAACGCCACCATCCGGGTCACCAGGGGCGCTGAGATCGACGCCGCCTGCGGGCAATTGGCCGCTGCGCGCCGTGGCGCGCCGGCCCCCGAACCCGTCCGGTTGCTCCCCGACGGCCGATCTCGATAGAACGTGCGCATGGCACGAGCAAAGCGGTCGGGCGTCGTACGCCCTTCGGTGTTCTGGTTCCTCCTCCTCGACGGCGGCATCGTCGCCCTCACGAAGCTCGCGGTGAGCAAGACCGCCTACGACAAGGTGGACGACATGACCGGCGACGCCCTGCCGCCGCGGGAGACCCTGCAGGGCATGTTGATCGCGACCGCCGTGATCCATGCGACCGAGGCGGTGGTCGCCGGGCGCATGGCCAAGCGCCGCGGCCTCTCCCCGCGCGGCTGGAGGCTGCAGACCTTCGTCGTCGGCTTTCCGTCGCTCCTCTCGTTGCGCAGCACCACCCGGTCGGCCTGAGGCGCGAGCCGCCACGGCGGCGCCGAACCGAATCGTCGTCCGCGGCGTCTCTCCAATGTCGGAAAGGTCGACTCGGGAGGGCACGGACATGGATGAGCAACGGGAAACGGGACGTGCCGGGCTGCGCCGCCGGGCAGTCATGGGAGCGGTGCTGGCAGCGGTGCTTCTCGGAGCGGTCGGCCTCGGTGTCACGCTGACGGGTGTCGCGGCAGCGACGCCGTCCACCGCCCCGGCCGGTTGCGGCACCTCCGCCCCCCGCCTCACCGTCCAGGGCAGCGGACAGGGGTCGGGAACCCCGGACGTCCTGAGTGCGGTGTTCGGTTTCAGCACCACGGCAAGCAGCTCGTCGGCCGCCTTGAGTCAGAACAACACCGAGGTCGCGCTGGCGCTGCAGGCCTTGACGGCCAATGGCGTGGCGAAGCGTGACACGCAGACGGCGGGACTGAACCTCTCGGCGCAGTATTCGTATCCCCACGGTGTACCTACCCTGACCGGCTATCAGGCGACCGAGACGATCGCCGCCACGCTGCGGCGGCCGTCGACGGAGGGAACCACCATCGACGACGTGGTGCATGCCACCGGCAACGCCGCCCAGGTCGACTCACTCACCTTCTCGTTCGGCAATCCGGCCCCGGTGCAGGACAAGGCCCGGACGGCCGCCGTCCACCAGGCCGTGGCCCATGCGCAGGCGATGGCCGCCGCGGCCGGCCGCAGGCTCGGTCCCGTCTGCTCGCTGACCGACGACACCCAGCCGACGACCCCGCCGCCGAACCAGGGCTTCGACAATGCGGCGCAGCCGGCATCGGGTGGGTCGGCCGTGCCGCTCGAGCCCGGCACCCAGGTCGAGTCCGACGAGGTGACGATGGTCTACGGCCTGGCGGGCTGAGCGACTGACCCGTGGAATGAAAGAATGGCCGGCAGGCGCCGCCTGCGAGCCGAGCCATCGCACCGTCACAGATCCGCACATGAGCACCAGACCCGCACGACCCCCGATAGCCGCCCCCGCTTCCGTCCGCCACGCGGCGCCCGACCCGGCGTCGCGGCGCGAGGTGTTCTATGCGGCGTACGGCTCCAATCTGTCGGCCCGACGCTTCGCCTGCTACATCGTCGGCGGCACCGCGCCAGGTTCGCGCCGGGCTCTGCGCGGAGCACGTGATCGGCGCCTGCCTGCGTCCTGGCGCGCGTTGCGATTGCCGGGATGCCTCACCTTCTACGGGCACGCTCAGACCTGGGGTGGTGCCCCGGCCGCCTTCGAGCCGGCCCCAGCGGCCCAGCACCGCGGTGCGGAGGTCTTCGCCCGCGCCTGGCGCCTCGGATGGGACCAGCTCGAGGACGTGATGGCGCAGGAGAACAGCCGCGACACCCGGCCGCTCGACGCGGAGGCCGGCGCACTCGTGGAAGGCTTCTCGATGCTGGCCGGCCCGGGCCGCTACGACCGCCTCACCTGTGTGGGGATCCTCGAAGACCTCCCGGTCCTGACGTTCACGGCACCGGCACCGCCCGAGTCGGTGACCCCGGCGGCGCCGTCGCTCGAGTACCTCGCCCACATCGTCACCGGGCTGCGTGAGACGTTCGATCTCGGCGACCCCGCCATCGTGGACTACCTCGGACGTGCGCCCGGCGTCACACCCGACCTCGTGCATGCCGCCCTGGCTCCATGACGGAGGCGGTGAACACGCTCCCCTGCCCCCGTGCGGCACCCGGGGCACCCCTTGGCCTGAAATGGCGCGCACCTTTTGGGACACACCTATAACCAGCCTTCCGTAATCGGCGATCTGTGCTTGGATAATGTTTGACGAAGACGCCGGGAAGCCCGACGACATTCGTACGGCTCCCAGACCCACGGATGGCCACCACGACCACCTCCACCGTCAGCAGAGGCGAACCTCGGCGCCTGTCAGCCGCATGGCCTGTCCGCATCACATTCGAGCGGAGCCCGTGGCGGCTCGTCACGCTGAGCATGCTGACGCTCTTCCTCGAGCTCGCACTCATCCGCTGGACGGCCGCCAACAACGTTCACCTGGCGAACATCCCGAACTTTGTGCTCTTGGCGAGCTTCTTGGGTATCGGGGTGGGGTTCCTGCTTGCCCGTTCGGCGCAGAATCTGTTTCGCCTGGCGCCGGCAACCCTCGCGTTCCTTGTCGCGTTCGCGCTCATCTTCCCCGTGAAGCTCGTCACCCTGCGCGGACCCCACGCGTTCGAGGGCCTCTCGGGCCACCATCCGCTGTCGCAGTGGGTGAGCCTCCCGGTGGTCTTCGCGCTGGTGGTCCTCGTGATGGCCGGTCTCGGCCAGGCCTTGGCCCGGTCCTTCACTCAGTTCAAGCCGCTCGACGCCTACCGCTTCGACATCATCGGCAGCATGGGAGGGATCGCGCTTTTCTCGGCGCTTTCCTTCGTCGGGCTCCCGCCCATCGCCTGGGGGGTGGTGGTGGCCGCGTTGTTCGTATTGCTTCTAGGCATAAAGGAGCGGTGGTGGCAGTGGGGCATGATCGCCGCCGTGGTACTGATGCTGCTGGTCGAATCGCTCTCGAGCGTCGATGTCTGGTCCCCCTACTACAAGATCACCACGAGCCACGTCACCACGACCGTCGACGGCCATAGCTACCGCGGGTTGTCGGTCTCGGCCAACAACATCCCCTTCCAGACCTTGTACTCGATCTCCACGTTGCACAAGATCGAGCCCTTCTACTTCTTTCCGTACCGGCACGTGACGCGCAGCTCTCTCTCCGACGTGCTCGTGACGGGAGCGGGTACGGGCAACGACGTCGGCGTGGCACTGTCGGCGGGGGCTCGCCACGTCGACGCCGTCGAGATCGACCCGGAGCTCGTGGCTCTCGGGAAGCAGTACAACCCCGAGCACGCTTATCAGAGTCCGCGCACGAGTGTCTATGTCGACGACGGACGGGCGTTCCTACAGGACACGAAAAAGCACTACTCGCTGATCCTTTATGCGCTGCCCGACTCCCAGACAGCGCTCACGGGTCAGTCCGCACCTGTCGGCCTCGAGAACTACTTGCTCACGACCCAGGCCATTCAAGTTGCGAGATCTCACCTGGCCCCCGGCGGCACCTTCGTCATGTACAACTACTACCAGCCGTTCCTGCTCGACCGCTATGCGACGACCCTCGATGATGTGTTCGGCTCGCGTCCGTGTGTCGAGGTCGGAAACACCCTGAGCGGACGGGAGCAGGCGGTTCTCACAGTCGCGCTCGACGGCAACACTCCGAACTGCTCGAGCTTCTGGAGCGGAGATGAGGTTGCGCCGGTCTCAGACGACCGTCCGTACCCATACCTGCCGGTTCCTTCGATCCCGAATTTCTACCTCTTGGTCCTCGGGTTGATCTTGGCGACGTCCCTGCTCGTGGTGCGGGTGGCGGCGGGGCCGCTCAAGAAGATGGTTCCATTCGTGGACCTGTTCTGGATGGGAGCGGCGTTCTTGTTGCTCGAGTCCAAGAACCTCATACAGTTCGCCCTTTTGTTCGGAACGACTTGGTTCGTGAACTCGCTCGTGTTCGCCGGCGTGTTGCTGAGTGTCTACGCGGCGATCGAGACCGCGCGACACATAAGGCTCCCGCGCCCGATGTTGCTGTACGTTGCGTTGCTCGTATCCCTGGGGGTCTCTTTCGTCGTCCCGCAAGAATCGTTGCTGGATCTTCCAGTCGTGTTGCGCTTCGTGGCGGCGACAGCGCTCGCGTTCGGCCCGATCTTCATCGCCAACCTCGTTTTCGCCCAACGCTTCAAGGATGTGGGTTCTTCCACCACTGCCTTCGGTGCAAATCTGCTCGGGGCGATCGTCGGTGGAGTCCTCGCGTACCTCTCGCTGATCACGGGTTTCCGATTCCTTCTCGTGGTGGTGGCGGTCCTCTACGGCCTGGCTTTTGCCTTCGGCCGCCGCCATTTAGCCGTGCGCTCCTGAAGGACGACACATGCCCGACGCGTTGGTCGTCCATCTGGTGGCCCAACGCCGGACGCGATGTACTTGCCGAGGTGCCCCCGTACGCATCGGAGGCGCGGCACCGCTATGCGGGGCCGGCAACTCCGATCAGCGTCCCTTCAGGATCCTTGAAATGGCCGACAACGAGTCCATTGGGAGACCTCACAGGGCCCATTACCCGAGTGCCTCCCAGGTCCTCAGCACGCTGCAAGGCAACTCCGACTTCTGGCACAGCTATGTAGAACACAGCGTGGCTCTCGTAGCCCGGACCGCCTCCCACTCCACCCCGGATGCCCGTCCCATCGTCGGCGGTGATGAGTTCCAAGAACCCGTACTCGTTCGGGGCGGACACCTCCTCAGCCACCGGCGAGGGCAGCGCAAAGCTCCACCCGAAGAGCTGGGAGAAGTAGTCACGGAGTCGCGCTGGGTCTTTTCCGACGACCTCAAAGTGCACTACGGGTTGTGCCATCTAGCTTCCTCCAGGAGTGTCGACGGTGCGGCGAGACCTTCGTCCTCCCGCAAACCACACTAGCGATCTGACTCATCGCCCCGTCTATCCGACGCTTCCGACAAAGTGTCCGAAAGTGCCCCAGTACACGGGGATGGAGGCGTCATGTAAGCCGTGAGCGCGATGCGCTTCGGGAAAGGATCCGGTCAAGCGGCTAGACCATGGGTCATGGCCGAGAGATCGCCCCAGGTCATTTCGCTATCGCTTAATAATCCGGAAGAGATGTTCGTGCTTGCGTCCGTCGACCTGTTTTCTGAATACCGCAACTTCATGACAGGGCTCGAGTACTGCATCAGCGTGCTGCGGGGCCGTCCATCCAGCAGGCCAGTGCGGATCGACCTCGCTCTACCTGCTGATCAGATCTCGGGAGGTCTCAACCAGCGGATTCGCCGCACCCTTGGCCGGTACTGCGATCATCGAATCGCTTACAACCAGCGAGAACGTCGAGCGGTCCGCCTCGACGGAGTGTTCTCGCTGTGGATAGGGCTTCCCTTTGTCGTGTTGGGTTTCATTCTTGTGATCGTCAAGTCGAGCATTGTGGGCGCCAGCGGGAACGCCAACCTGATCCTCGATTCGGGCGGGTGGGTATTGGTGTGGGTGGGCCTGTGGTTCCCTCTCGACACGCTCTTGTTCACGCCGCTGTCGTATGGCAGAGAGAACCGAGTGCTCAAACGACTTCGGACGGCCGATCTCCTCATCGAACCGCACACCACGATGAACCCGTGACCGCATCGTGAATCCGACTAGCCCAGTTCGCCCGAGAACGCACACGGGAACCGGAATACGTTCTCCATTCTCTGCTGGCACTTCCCTTTGGGCCTGTACCGTCTCGGAGATCACAAGAGAGCCAGTCACAAGATGGGCATTTGTGGAAGAGACGATCCGGACCAAGAAGGGTCCCATCGAGATCGGACGGACGGGATCGAGGCCACCGGTCCTGTTCGTGCACGGGACGCCGAGATAGCCGTCCGACAGAGGTCAGTCCCGGCGGCTCAGCGTCAGCGATTCTTCCACTCTGGCGTCCGCTTCTCGGCGAACGCCTTGGGACCCTCCTTGGCGTCCTCGCTGCTGAAGACCTCGCCCGAGATCTCCGACTCGATCCGGTAGGCCTCCTTCATGTCGGTGGCCAGCCCGCGCAACGCCGATTCCTTGGTCTTGCGGATGGCGAAGGGCCCGTTGGCCGTGATGCGGTGGGCGTAGTCGAACGCCCGCTCCATCAGGTCGACCGGACGGCACACCTCGTTGACAAGTCCCATTTCGTACGCCCGCTGCGCCGGCACCTGGTCGGCGCACAGCAGGAGCTCCATGGCGGCAGGCCACGGCACCTGGCGGGGGAGGCGCACCGTGGTGCCCCCGCCGGCGAACAGCCCGCGCTTGGGCTCCATCACCCCGAAGGTGGCGGTGTCGCTGGCCACTCTGAGGTCGGTGCCCCCGAGCATCTCCATGCCACCGGCCACGCAGACGCCGTTGACCGCTGCGATGATCGGCTTGTAGAGCTTCGTGCCGCGCAGGACGGCCTTGACGCCGTCGTCCAGCCGGTACCCGCCGAGCTCCTCGGGGTGCTCACCCGCTTGCATCTTGCTCTGCAGCTCCGTGATCTGCGGGATGTACGTCTTGAGGTCGGCCCCGACGCAGAAGTCCTTCCCCACGCCGGTGACGATGGCGACGTAGGCGTCGTCGTCGTCACCGAAACGGTCCCAGGCAGAGCGCAGCTGGAAGAAGTGCTCCATGTCCATGGAGTTGCGCGCTTCGGGACGGTTGATGGTGATGGTGACGACGTGGTCGTCACCCAGGGCGTAGTCGATCGACATGGGCTCCGGTGCTCCGGTGGTCAGGACGGCCCGACGTGGCGCCGGGCCGACGTGCGTGCTGGCAGTGCGTACAGAGTCGGGATGGATTCGGCGTCAGTCCTCGTCGGTCAGGCGTGTCGTGAAGCTGCTCACGCTCACGATGCCCTTCTCGTTCACCGACGTCTGCCCGCGGGCCCGGGACACCAGAGCGGTGTCGACGTCGGATGCCTCGGCCCGCAGCGCTCCCACGGTGCACTTCTCACGCGCCCGCACGCTGAACGGGTCGAACTGGAAGTGTCGCATGGCGTTGATGTGGGTCATCTTGTCGATGTCCTCGTCCGACACGCCGTCGAGATACTTCATGAGGCCCTCGGGAGACTGGGGCCACGTCGAGTCCGAGTGGGGGTAGTCGCACTCCCACGTGATGTTGTCGATGTTCATGTACTGGCGGTTCTGCACGCCGAAGGCGTCGTCAATGAAGCAGGTGATGACGCGGTCCTTGAACACCTGGCTCGGCAGCTGGTCGCCGAAATCCTGCCCCGTCCACTTGCGGTGGTGCTCGTACACGTAGTCGATGCGCTCGAGGGCGTAGGGGATCCAGCCGATGCCGCCCTCGGACAGCGCGAAGTGCAGGTCCTTGTACTTGCGCAGGATGGGCGACCAGACGAGGTCGGCGGCGGCCTGCACCATGTTGATGGGCTGCAGGCTGATCATCACGTCGATCGGGGCCTCCACCGAGGTCATCAGGATCTGGGACGACGAGCCCAGGTGCATGCACACGACCGTGCCCTCGTCCGCGCAGGCGGCCCAGAAGGGGTCCCAGTGCTCGTTGTGCAGCGAGGGCCACCCCAGCTTCTCGGGGTTCTCGGAGAAGGTGACGGCGTGGCAGCCCTTCTTGGCCACCCGGTGGATCTCCTCCGCACCGAGCTCGGGGTCCCAGATGACCGGGATGGACAGCGGAATGAAGCGGCCGGGCTCCGCGCCGCACCAGCGGTCGATGTGCCAGTCGTTGTAGGCCCGCACCATGGCGAGCGCCTCGTCCTTGTCCTCGCGCCGGGCGAAGAGCTGGCCGCAGAACTGCGGGAAGGACGGGAAGCACATGGAGCCGAGCACGCCGTTGACCGACATGTCGCGCACCCGCTCGTGGACGTCGTAGCAACCGACACGCATGTCGTCGAGCGAGGTGGGCTCAATGCCGTACTCCTCGGGCGGGCGGCCGACGACGGCGTTGAGGCCGACGTTGGGGATCAAGCTGCCGTCGTATTGCCAGACGTCGGTCCCGTCATCGCGGCGGACGAGCTTCGGGGCTTTGTCCTGATACTTCTTCGGCAGCAGCCCGTCGAACATCCCACGAGGCTCAATGACGTGGTCATCGACACTGACCAGGATCATGTCCTCAGTGCGCATTTCGTCCTCCCCTTCTGCCGCTCGCCGCTCCGGCGCCCTCGGCTTCCCTGACACCAATGTCACATACCTTATGCCCCCGCGCCAGAGCAGGTGCGAAGCGGCCGCTCCGAGCTGATCGCCCAGCGGACGTTCGGGAACCGGTCGGACGGTGGCTGCGGGCTTCCGGCGGCACCGGTTGACCCTGGTAGCCCTGGACGAGGCCGGGCAGCGGGCTGGCCGGACCGGCCGGCTCGGGGGGCTCGGCGAATTTTCAGGTTCCGTTCACGCGCCTGCCACCTGGAGCTCGGATTCGCGTACCGAACCGACTCCGAGCGCGCCGGGCGCGCCGGGCGCGCACAGGCCGCGGCGGGGGAGGATGATGTCGTCGATGATCCCGTAGTCGCGCGCTTCTTCGGAGGTCATGTAGTAGTCGCGGTCGATGTCCTGGGCCACCCGCTCCAGGGGTTGCCCGCTGTGGTGGGCGATGATCTCGGACATGCGGCGGGTCAGCGACAGGACCTCGCGCAGCTGGATCTCCATGTCGGAAGGCGCCCCGCGGGTGCCGGCCGAGCCCTGGTGGATCATGATGCGCGCGTTCGGCAGGGCGAAGCGCTTTCCGGCCGCACCGCCCGAAAGGATCATGGCGGCGGCGGACATGCCCATGCCGACGCAGATGGTCGACACGTCCGGCTCCACGTGCTGCATGACGTCGTAGATGGCCATGCCGGCGTAGGCCGCGCCCCCGGGGGAGTTGATGTAGAGGAAGATGTCCCGCTCGCTGTTCTGTGCCTCGAGGAACAGCATCTGCGAAATGATCAGGTTGGCGACCTGGTCATCCACTTCCTGGCCCAGGAAGACGATGCGCTCGCGCAGCAGCTGGCTGTAGATGTCGAAGGCGCGGTCCCCCCGATTCCCCTCCTCGATCACCGTGGGAACGAAGACCTGGTGCAGGCGGTCCGGGCGGCTGGTCGTGGTCGGGCTCATGGTGCTCCTCCGTCTCCGTGTTGTGCTGTGTGGCTCGTCGGGGTTCTTCTCACATTATCTCAAATATGAGATAATGGGTCCGCCATGAGCGAGCGCCGCCATCCCACCGTCTTCCCGGGCTTCCGCGAGATGGCCGAGCGCCGGCGCTCGGTGTCGGGGCAATTGCTCACCTTGCGCCGGGAGCTCGGGCTGTCCCAGGCCGAGGTGGCCGCCCGCATGGGGACGTCGCAGTCTGCGGTGGCCCGCTTCGAGACGGGTGACCTCGACGTCCGCCTGTCCACGGTGGAGCGCTACTCGACGGCGCTCGGTGCCCGGCTGGAATGGAGGATCGAGCATGGCTGAACGCGAAGAGTCCTGGCCCTGGTCGCCGCCCGATACGGGAATGGGGCGGGGACCCGACTCGCTGTCGGACGTGGTGGCCCGCCGCCTGCTGGCGCAGCGCGTGGTCCTGTTGCACGGCCCGCTCGACCATCTGTCAGTCACCCGTGTGGCGGCGGAGCTGATGACGCTCGATGCCGAGGGCGACGACCCCGCGACCCTGCGGGTCGACTGCGGCGAGGCCGCGCTGGCGCCCGCGCTGACCCTGATGGACGTGATCGAGCTGATGGGCGTGCCGGTGCGGGCGCTCTGCCTCGGGCAGGTGGCCGCGGGCGCCGTCGGTGTCGTGGCCGTGTGCAGCCACCGTTCCGCCCTGCCGAGCACGCGCTTCTCGCTGTCCGAGCCGGTGACCCAGCTGCAGGCCCACGTCCGCAACGTCACCCAATGGGCCGAGCTGCGCACCGGCGAGCGGGAGCGCTTCTGCGCCCGCGTCGGCGCAGCCACCGGTCAGGACCCCGCCACCGTCGACGGCGACCTGGAGCGCGGCCGCTTTCTCGGCGCGGAAGAGGCGCTCGGGTACGGGATTCTCGACGAGGTGGCCCGCCCCGATACCCCGGTGCGGCAGCTGCCCGGAACCGGTCCGCCGTCCATGGGATTCCGGCCGCTGCGCTGACCGCGGTCAGGCCGCAAGACCGAGCCGGTCGTGCGTGCCTACGATGCGGAAATGACCACGACCGGGCCCCGTCTCCCACCACTCGCACCCGGCGAATGGGATGACGTCTTGACCCGGGTCCTGGAGAACTCGCCGGGCGGTACGGACGAGCCGATGTACATCTTCACCACGTTGGGCCGGGCCGACCCCGACCTGTTCCGGCGGTGGTTGGGTTTCGGCGGCGCGTTGCTGGCCGGGAGCCTCCCCGGCCGCCTGCGCGAGCTGGTGATCCTGCGCACCGCCGCCCGATTCGGTGGTCGCTACGAATGGGCGCAGCACATTGCGCTGGCCGAGGCGCAGGAGGTGACCCCCGCCGAGCTGGCGGCGCTGGGGGACGGCGCCGGCGGGCTCGACGCGGTCGACTGGTCTCCGCTGGAGCGCGCCGCCCTGCGGGCGGTCGACGAGACGGCCGACGAGGGTGCCGTGACCGACGGGACGTGGGACACGCTGGCGGACGATCTCCGCGAGAGCGAGCTCATTGAGCTGCTCATGCTGATCGGCCACTACCTCATGCTGACCACGGTGCTGCGGTCGCTGCGACTGCCGCTCGAGCCCCGGGCAGAAGCGCTGGCCCGGCGCGTGCCGGGCGGTCCGGGGGAATGATGTGGCACCGGTGAGCGCATGACGCCGCTTCTGGCGGGACGGAGCATCACGGTGATCGGCGCCGGGACCCAGCCGTCGCGCGATCCCGACGCGCCGGTCGGCAACGGACGCGCCATCGCCGTGCGGGCGGCGCGGGAAGGCGCGTCCGTCGTCTGTGTCGATCGCGACGAGGCGGCGGTCGAGGAGACCTGGCGCCTCATCACCGAGGAAGGTGGGAAGGCCGCCATTGTCGTGGCTGATGTCACCACCGAGGAAGGGTGCCGCCTGGCGGTCTCCGACGAGCCGGGCCTGGCTCCCGACGGGCTGGTGCTCAACGTGGGCACCGGCTTCGGCATGGGTGTGGCGGGCACGTCCATCGACGACTGGGACAAGACGTTCGATCTGAACCTGCGCGCGCACTTCATGCTGGTCCGCCGCGCCTTGGTCACCTTGTCCGACAACGCAGCGATCGTGTTCGTGGGCTCGGTGGCGGGCCTGCGTCCCGGGAGCCGCATCCCCGCCTACGACGCGTCGAAGGCAGGGCTCATCGGCCTCAGCCGCCACGTGGCGGTCGAGGGTGCCCGCCGGGGCATCCGGGCCAACGTGCTGGCGCCGGGCCTGATCGACACACCGCTGGGCCGGGCCGCTTCCGCCGGGAGGCCGTCGCGCACCCGCTCGCCCGTGCCGCTGGGCCGGCAGGGCACGGCGTGGGAGGTGGCGGCGGTAGCCGTCTTCCTCCTCTCGGACGAGGCGAGCTATGTGACAGGGCAGGTCCTCGCCGTCGACGGGGGGCTCACCCTCGTATGAGCCCGCACTCCGGGCAGCGCAGGTCGGGGTCGAACGTCGTCCCGCCCCCGCCGCGCCTCGGCCGGCGCGTGGCGCGGTTCAACCGCGCCGTCACGAACAAGGTCGCCGTGCACGTCGCGGGGTGGGCGCCAGGGCTCGGCATCGTCATCCACGTCGGCCGGCGGACCCGGACCGTCTATCGCACCCCCGTCAATGTGTTCCGCACCAAGGACGGGTTCCGCTTCGCCCTGACCTACGGGCCGGACGCGGAGTGGGTGCGCAACGCGCTGGCCCACGGCGCCGTACGCCTGATCACG
This sequence comes from uncultured Acidimicrobiaceae bacterium, assembly GCA_963741995.1. Taxonomy (GTDB): domain Bacteria; phylum Actinomycetota; class Acidimicrobiia; order Acidimicrobiales; family RAAP-2; genus Bog-473. The sequence continues at coordinate 389,113 of CAVUKI010000002.1, read as the reverse complement.
CGGGGTAAGGAATACGAGCTCACCGACCCCGAGGTCGTCACCGATCCGCACCGCCAGCACGTGCCGGCCGCCGGTCGCGGCATCATGCGCTTCATGCGAGTGACGCAGTTCTTGGACTTCCGCCGCGCCGTGTAGGCGCACGCTCTGTCGGTTCCGGGTCGCCCCTGGGTGACTGTTGCGCCAGGTGAGCGTGCACTTGTCGCGACGGAGCAACCTTTTGGGCCCTCGGGGGGGTTGTGATGGGTGTGATGGGCGTATCGGCGTGACCAGGATGGTGAGCGGCAGGAAGCGTCCATCCCGATCCCGGCAGGAGTTCGACCAATTCGTCAGGGACTCCGTCGACGGATTGCTCCGTGCGGCCTACCTCATCGCCTGGGACTTCGCGGCAGCGGAGGACCTCGTCCAGGAGTGTCTCCTTCGTGTCGCCCGTCAGTGGCCCCGCGTCCGCGCCATGGAGTTCCCGACCGCGTACGCGCGCAAGGTATTGGTGAACCTCGCCCTCGACGAGAGTCGGCATCGCACCCGGCATCGGGACGAACTGGGCCACGCGGACGCGCATCCGGTCGGGGAGCGCGAAGACGACAGCGCGGTCCGGGTGCTCGGAAGGGTCGAGACCAGCACCGACCTGACGAGGGCACTCGGGCAGCTCGCGCCGCGCCAGCGCGTGACGCTCGTGTTGCGCTATTTCGACGACCTGTCCGAGGCGCAGGTGGCCGAAGTCATGGGCTGCTCGGTGGGCACCGTCAAGAGCACGACGTCGCGGGCCCTCCAGCGATTGCAGGGCCTCGTCGACCTGCCCACCCCGCCCTCGACGATGCCGAGAACCGCACAGATCCGAGAAGAAGAAGGGAGCGTCACCGATGAAGACCGAATTCGAAGCTGACCTGAGGGAGGCGTTCGCCACCCTCGCTGCTGGGGTGCCCGTGGCAGCAGCCTCCCGCCTGCGGGCCATGGACTTTCAGCCCCGGGCGCGCCGCCTTCGTGCGCCCGTGGCGGTCGGCGCCGGGGTCCTTGCAAGCGCTGCCACGGCGGGGGCCGTGCTGTCCGTCGTGCTCGGTGGTGCGGCTCCGGCCTATGCGGGCTGGAGCGCGTCGCCGGTCGCCGACACGTCGGCGCCGTCAGCGCCCGCCGCCACCAGTTGTGAGAGCCAGCTGGCCTCGGCGCCCGCGGCACCGGGTGGCGCTCGTACAGAGGAGGGCGCGTGGCAAGACGTTCTCACCGATGTTCGGGGGCCCTTCACCGTCGCCCTGTTCCAGAGCGATGGCTCGTACGCCGCCTGCTTCACGAGCTCCTCCTTCACCGAGGTCGATCAGGTCTCTTCGAGCGGCGGCTCGGCCGCTTCGTCGGGGAGGCTGAGCGTCAGCGAGCAGGCCGGAGCGGGGAAGGGCACCGGTTCGTCCTCCATGACGCGGGTCGGCGTCAGCAACACGAGCTCGGGCTCCCTCACTCATGTGCTGCAGAATCATCTGACGACGTCGAGCGACGGGCCGTACACGCTCGTCGACGGCAGGACGGAGCCGGGTGTCACCGCGGTCACGCTGGTGCTCGATGACGGGCAGGACGTCGTGACCTCCGTGGCCGACGGCTGGTTCGTTGCCTGGTGGCCCGGCAGCGGGAGCGCCACGTCGGCCCAGGTCACCACGGCGTCGGGCACGGCGAGCGAGCCGCTGGTCCAGGAGCCGATGCCGATGCCACCGGCGCCACCTCCGTATGGCTCGGGGTCGCAGTCGTCGGGGAACAGCGGCAGCGGGAGCGACAACAGCGGCAGCAGCGGCACGGGACCCAGCACTTCCTCCAACCCCTAACCGGGGGTGGGTGGCGCCGCCACCCCTGAGTGACCGTGCACGTCGGCGGGCACGCAGGAGAAGACGCCCCGGTGGGCTTGTGCCTCGGCGTCGTAGACGGTGGGCCCCGACTGCCGACAATGTGCTGCCACCCAGCGGAGATCAGGAGCCCGGGTCAGCGGCTTCGTCGTGACGGTCACTCGCTCCACGCGGCCCTCCGCCACCAATCGGGTGAAGGTGGCGAGGGAGGGAGCGGGAACCGACCCCGTGAAGCCGCCCACCGGGAGGAACTCGTGGCCGCTGGCGAGGATGTACAACCCGGTGGTGCGCGAGGTCTCGAAGACGTCTGCGGCACGGCCCGCTGGGACGTCGGCGACGAACCGGGCGAGCGCCCGCTGTTCAGCTGGGAACCGGGCGGCGGCGGCCTGGGTGTACACGTTGACCGATGCCGGCGCGTAGGGCGTGTCGAAGGGGCTGAGACGGGCTTCCACCACCACCGCCGAGGCCCACAACGAGCCGAGCAGCATGGCGACGGCGGCCAGGGCCGGCCCGACGGACACCGCCCAGACGGAGTCGTGGCCGCGGCGGAGGGATCCGGCGAGCACGAGGACGGCGAGGAGGCCGACGACGACGGATGAGCCGATGATGGATGAGCGCACGCCCACGTAGCCGGGGACGAGCGCGACGGTGACGGCGACGGTGGCGATGGTCAGCCCTGCCAGGACGGCGCGCACGTCCGGGCGCCGGCGGTGCTGCCACGCCGCGAGCGCGCCCATGCCGCACAGCGCCGCGACGGGGGGAAGCAGCGCGGCGAGGTAGTAGGAGTTGAGAAACCGGCCGCCGCTGAAGAAGCCGTAGGTGACCACGAGCCAGGCGGACCACAAGATCACGGCGGCGCGTCGGATGTCGGTGCGCGGCGTGCGACGCCGGAGCACGAAGAGCCACACTGCGGACACCACGGCCGGCAGGAGCAGCCAGGCGACATCGTGGCCGAAGGGCCCCTGCAGCAGGCGATCCCACGAGGGTCCGAGGGCGAATGTCCCGGCGCCGGCGCGGGCCGAGAACGCCGACAGTGTGAGGAGCCAGGTGGAGGGACGGCTGCACCCCGCGGTGTTCGCGAGTCCCGCGCCGAGGCGGCTGAACCCGTTGTAGGAGAACACCTGGTTGAAGAGCGAGTCGTTGCAGCTCCCGTCGACGTAGGGGCGGCTGGACTGCGGAACGAGGGAGACGGCCGACATCCAGCTGAGGGAGACGACCGCAACAACCAGCGTGGTCGCCACCAGGTGCCACACCCGCCGCAGGAACGATGCCGCGGGCGCCGCCACCAGATAGGCGAGGAACAGCGCAGGGAGAACCAGCCAGGCCTGCATCATTTTGGCCTGGAAGGCGAAACCGACCAGCGCCCCGGCCCAGAGCAGCGAGCCCACTCGGCCCGTTTGACAGGCGCGCAGGGTTGCGTCCGCCGCCAGCACCAGCAGCAGAATGAGCAACGAGTCCGAGATGTTGCCCCGGTCGAGCAGGATCACGACCGGGCTGCCCGCCATCACCACGGCCGCGACGAGGCCGGCGCCGGCGCCGGCCACCTGCCGCACGGCGCGGTAGAGGACGAGGATGGTGAGCATCCCCTCGATCACCTGGGGGAGGACGAGCGCCCACACGTGGAAGCCGAAGACGCGCAGGGAGAGCGCTTGGAGCCAGAGCGAGCCCGGGAGCTTGTCGACCGAGACGGTCGCCCACGGGTCCGCCGCCCCGTAGAGGAAGTTGTGCAGGTTCATCGCCATGCTGCGGGCTGCTCCGCCGTAGAACGGCTCGAGGTAGGCCTGGTCGAAGCGCCAGGCGTAGGCCAGCCCGGCCAATGCGGTGACGCAGAGCAGCGCCGGGCGGGCCCAGGCGGGCTGGTCAGCGGGGGAGCGCCAGAAGTAGAGGATGCGGGACCGGAGTGGCGCCGTTGTCGGTGTGGCCGGGTCCGGCGAACCAGGCGCCTCCATCACCGTCTTCTCGTCGGTCAGCACGGTCGCACCCCCCGATGCCTCCGGCGAATGTAGTGGCGGACCGGCTGGGGCCCGGTGATCCGGCTCCTCAGGCCACCACCTCCATCCGCAGCCGGCGCTCGTCGAGATCGCCGCCGAGCTGCAGGTGCGCAGCCGCGGCGTACCGCCTGGCCGTCCACGCGCCCGCGAACGCGTCGAGCACGTCGTCCGCGCCTGCGCCGGGGTGTGCATGCCGCATGTGGCGCTCGATCTCCTTGCGGCCGAAGACGTTGCCCAGGACGCGCCTTCGTTCGGCGCGCCCCGCCGCCGTGGTCTTCGCATGGGCCATCGGCGCTCCGGCCAGGACGCTCAGGCTGAGCTCTGGGCACATCTCGAACAGTCGCTGCTGCCGGCGCGGTGTCACGAGCTCATCAACTTCCCGGATCTTCGGCAGGATGTTGAAGAGTTGTTTCGAGATTGCCTTGCCGCAAGCAGCCCGTGAGAGGGCGCAGGCCTCTTCGTAGGTGGACGCGGCGAGAACGGATCGCGCCGGAGCCGGGAAGACCGAGCTGCGCCGTGGGCCCAACCGGCGCCTGGCTTCGACGTCGGCGCGCCGCGGCTCCCCGGGTGCGAGGCCGATCGGGATGTCGATGGCGGCAGCCGCCAGCGCACCCGACTCGATCTGCTCGATCACCTCATGGAGGTCGGGAAGCACGCGGACGTCCGCCTCATCCTTCCCGCCACAGGTGACGGTGACCACGACCCAGCCGCCCCGAGCGCCGTCGATGCCCGCAACGAGGGGGCCGGACGCCCCACCGGTGCTACCCGAGTGCGGCGTGATTGATCCCGTCGGCGGGCGTGAGGGTGACGCGTCGCCCGATGAGCTCGTCGGCCTCGGTCCCCTCGAGCACGGCGGCCCCGCCGTCGAGCAGTGCGTAGCAGCGGCCGCCTCCGGGCAGGTCGCAGATCAGCAAGGCTCGCTCGGGACCGCCGTCGCGACCGTGCAGGACCGAGTAGGTCGCAACGGTGGCGCTGCCGTGGGGTGCCTCCACGATGGCCAGTGGCTCGGCGGCTGCGACAGGCGGCGGCGGGTCGGCCACCACGCCGGAGCCCGGGTCGGTCGACCACACGCCGTAGGCGTGCTTCTGCATGTGCATGCCGACTCCACTTGTCATGCCGTACGAGCCGGGATCGCGGCGAAGCGTCTCCACCATGGCGGCCAGCGCATGGGTCATATAGTTCGAGCCGGGCCCGCCGTGGTAGGGCAACCCACCCGTCTGCGTCACGGCGCGGCCGTCGTGCTCAGTGATTCCCAGCGCATCGAGTGCGAAGCACACCGAGCTGGCGAAGCAGGAGTACAGGTCGAGGTGTGCGACGTCGTCCGCGCCGATGCCCGCGCCGGCCAGCGCCGCTCGGGCTGCGCTGGCCATGGCGGGTGAGCGCCAGAGATCGGGGTGGCCGGCCACGTGGGAAGGGTCTTCGGCGTAGCCCGCGCCGCGCAAGTAGACGCGCCGTTCCTCAGGGACGCCCAGCGCATCCGCCTTCGCCGCGCTCGCGAGTACCAGCGCGGCCGCCATGTCGACATCCATGATCGACATCATCAACTTCGTGTAGGGGTAGGCCACCATCCGGTTGTCCGGGCTCGCCGTCACGATCTCGTCGGGGTCGCGGAGCACGGGGAACCAGGCGTGGGGGCTGGCCGCCGCGGTGGCCGTCATGGGCGCCAGCACGCGGCCCAGCTGCGCCCGGTGTTCGTCGAGACCCCGACCCAGGTGAGCCCGCCGCGCGTTGTCGAACAAGGCGAAGGTCAGGTAGGCCTCGAACACGGCGTGGGTGATTTCGGAAGGGTCGAAGTCCATGTCCATGGGGAAGGGCCGCTTCTCGGCCGGACGGAACGACCACAGCGGCTTCTCGCCGGACTTCTTGAGGCGGCGCACCGTGGCGAGTGCCTCCGCGCCGGTGATCAGCGCCAGGTCGAGGTGACCCGCCCTGATCTCCTGCGCCACTTCGGTGGCCAACACGAGGGGCACCGACCCGCCGATGCCCGAGTAGCGCCGGCGTGCCGGTGACGCACCGATGCGCTCTGACAGGCGGGCGACGGCGTCGTCGTACTGCCACGACTGCGAGTACACGACGTCGATGCTCTGAAGGGCGGCCAGGACGGTCGATGCGTCAGCGGCTCCCGTGTCGGCCGCGGCAGCGCGGGCCAGCTGCTCCCACATGGCGAGTGGCTCGGGAGCCCCGTCCGCACAGTCGGACGGGTGCCACGTGCGGCGGGCGACGCCGATGATGCAGGTGGCGCGGGGATCGGCGGGCAATGGAGCGGAGGGGTCAGCCGCGTGACTTGCCGGGCATGGCAATGGCCCGGTCGGCGATGATGTTCTTCTGGATCTCGGTGGAGCCGCCGCCGATCGTCGAGTAGCGCTGGAAGGCGTACAGGCGGGTCCACTTGCCCCGGTCGACCGCGTCGGGGCCGCCGCGCGCCAAGGCGCCGGCCGGGCCGAGCAGATCGACGGCCAGCTCGGCCAGCGTCTGGGCCATCGACGACCACGAGAGCTTGGCGAAGGGGACCTCGGGCCAGTTCTTCTCGCCCTTCATGATTTTGGAGAGCGCGCGCAGCGACAGCAGGCGCGCCAGCTCGATCTCGGTCCACACCCGCGCGATGCGGTCCCGCAGCGAGGGGTCTTCGAGTGCACCAGGGTTGACGCTGCGGGCGGCCTCGACCATGGCGCGCAGGTCGGCGGCGAGGATGGCGATCTGCGAGGCGATGCCGACGCGCTCGAAGCCGAGAGTCCCCATGGCGACCATCCAGCCCGCGCCCTCGTCGCCCAGGCGCCACTTGGCGGGGATGCGCACGTCGGTGAAGAAGATCTCGTTGAACAGCTCCTCGCCGGCCATGTCGCGGATCGGCCGCACGTCGATGCCCGGCGTCTTCATGTTGAGGACGAAGGCCGTGATCCCCTCGTGCTTCTTGCCACGCTCAATGGCGGTCGGGTCCGTGCGCAGCAGGAACAGGCCCCAGGTGGCCAGGTGCGCGGAGGAGATCCAGATCTTCGAGCCGTTGATCACGTACTCGTCCGTCTTCGCGTCGTAGATCGCCGTCGTCCGCAGGTTGGCCAGGTCGTTGCCGGCCATGGGCTCGCTGAAGCCCTGGCACCAGTGCTCTTCCGCCTCGAGGATGGAGGGCAGCCATTGTGCCTTCTGCTCCTCGGTGCCCCACTGAATGATCATGGGCCCGATCTGCCAGATCCCGTTGGTGTTGAACGTCCCGGGCGTGCGGTACTCGGCCATCACCTCCGAGTACAGGAGGCGCTGCATGGCGTTGATGGTGCGGCCCTGCGCGTAGTCGGGTCCCCAGTGGATGGCCGCCCACCCACCCTCGTGCAGCTTGCGCTGCCACTTCTGGCGACGTTGTTGGCTCGCCTCGCCCGAGAGGCTGGCGTCGTCGCCGAGCGCCTCGGCCTCCAGGAAGGGCGGCAGGTGTTCGTCGAGCCAGGCCCGCAACTCGTCGCGGAACTTCTCGTCCTCCGGTGCAAGGGCAAAATCCACGGGGGAAGGGTACCCGACCACCGTGTACTCTGACGCCAGTGTCAGGGAATGGCGCGGCGGTGAGCGAGACGTAGGGGAGGCCGTGGACTTCACGTACGACGACGAGCAGCTCGCACTTCAGGAGGTGGCCCGCGGTGCACTCGAGCGCGAATGCGGGCCCGACGTGGTGCGCCAGCTGGCCGACGAGGCCGACGGCATCACGCCTGCGCTGTGGTCCACGCTGGTCGATCTCGGATGGACAGGGCTGCTGGTGCCCGAGGAATACGGCGGCAGCGGGGCGGGCCTGCTCGAAATGTGTGTCGTCCTGGAGGAGATGGGCCGCATTCCATTGCCCGGTCCGTTCTTCTCCTCGTCGGTCGCAGCCACCCTGGCCGCGCGTGCCCTCGGGGCGACGGAGCTCCTGAGCGACCTGGCTTCGGGTACCCGAAGGGGAACGGTGGCGCTGGGCGAGCAGGGACACGGTGCGCCCCTGCAGACCGTGCGGACGCGGGCGCGCCGCAAGGCGGCCCAATGGGTCGTGAGCGGTGAGAAGCCGGTCGTCGTCGACGGCCACACGACCGACTGGGCCATCGTGGTGGCCCGCAGCGAGGAAGGCGTGCGCTCGTACCTGCTCGAGTCGCCCGGGGGCGCGATCGTCCCGTCGCTCGACCCCACCCGCAAGCTGGCCCGTCTCGTGCTCGATGACACGCCGGTCATGCCGCTGGGCCCGTCGGGCAACCAGGCGGGCCTGTGGCAGCGGTTCCAGGACGACGCCGCCGTCGGGTTGGCGGCCGAGACCGTCGGCGCGGCCCACCGGGCCTTGACCGAGGCCATCGGCTACACCTCGGAACGGATCGTCTTCGACAAGCCCGTCGCCACGTACCAGACGGTGCGCCATCGGCTGGTCGAGATGTTCCAGCAGGTCGAGATGGCACGAGCCGGTTTCCAGTTCGCCGCCTGGGCCTCGGACACGGAGTCGCCCGAGCGGGGTCAGGCGGCGGCCATGGCTTCGAGCTATGCGGCCGATGCCGGTGTGCGGGTGACCGGCGACGACATCCAACTGCATGGCGGCGTCGGGTTCACCTGGGCCAACGACGCCCATTTCCTCTTCAAGCGGGTGAAGCAGAACGAGCTCCTCGCTGGCGGTGCCAGCGCCCAGCGCCACCGGCTGGCGACGCTCTTCATCGAATCGGCATGACGACCTTCGAGCTGCGCCCCGTCCCGGCTGCGTTGGCCGAGCGCTACCTGGCCGAGGGCGCGTGGGACGACCGGACGCTCGGGGAGTTCCTGCGCGACGCGCTCCTGCAAGACCCGACCCGGCCGTTCCGGATTTGGTCGCCGACGAATCCCTACCTCGGCACCGTGGGCGAGGTGTACGAGGAGTCGCGGCGCGTGGCCGGTGGGCTGCGTGCGCTCGGGATCGGACCGGGCGACGTCGTGGCCTTCCAGTTGCCCAACTGGGTCGAGGCGGCCATCACGTTCTACGCCTGCGCCATGGTCGGCGTGACCCTGGTGCCGATCGTGCATTTCTACGGCCCCAAGGAAGTTGGCTTCATCCTCCGTCAGAGCGGGGCCAAGGCACTGATCATCGTGTCGCGCATCGGCAAGCGCGACTACTTGGGCGACCTGGCGACGGTGCGCGACGGGTTGGAGAACCTGGAAAAGATCGTGGTGGTGGGCGACGTCGACGACGACGCCGGCGAGTACGTCCGCTTTGACGACGTGCGCGGGGCCGAGCCGATCAGCGGTCCGGCGCACGTCGACCCGGATGGCGCGGCACTCATCGGCTACACCTCGGGGACGACCGCCGACCCCAAGGGCGTCGTGCACACCCACCGCACCCTGGGCTGCGAGGTGCGGCAGCTGTCGGACCACCAGTCCATGCGCGATCTGCCCAGCCTGGTGGGCGCTCCGGTCGGCCATGCCATCGGCATGCTGGGCGGTCTCCTGTGCCCGCTGTACAGCGGGCGGCCCATCTACATGATCGACGGCTGGGACCCGCCCACCGTCCTGAGCGCCATGGTGGAGGAGCACATCGCCGCCGGGAGCGGCTCGACGTACTTCTTCACCAGCCTCCTCGACAGCCCGGGGTTCGGCCCCGAACACGTCGAGCTCATGCGGTACGTGGGACTCGGCGGTTCGCCCATTCCCAACGCGGTCGCCGAGCGGGCGGACGAGCTCGGGATCTCGCTGGTCCGCTCGTACGGGTCGACGGAGCATCCCTCCATCACGGGGTCGCTGCACGACGCGCCCAAGGAGAAGCGGATCCACACCGATGGCAAGCCGATGGCATGGGTCGAGATCCGCACGGTCGACGAGGACGGCAAGGACGTGGAGGTGGGCCAGCCCGGCGAGATCCTGAGCCGGGGCGCCGACCGTTTCGCCGGCTACACCGACCCCGCGCTCTCTGCGGAGGCGATTGACGCCGAGGGGTGGTTCAGCACGGGCGACATCGGCGTGATCGATGCGGACGGCTACCTGACCATCACCGACCGGGTGAAGGACATCATCATCCGCGGCGGCGAGAACGTCAGCGCCGCCGAGGTCGAGCAGCTCCTCGCCCATATGAAGGGCGTGGCCGAGGTGGCCGTGGTGGCCGCACCCGACGAGCGGCTCGGGGAGCACGGCTGTGCCTTCTTCCGCATGGCGCCGGGCTTCGAGCCCCCGGACCTCGAGGCCCTGCGGGCGCACCTCGAGGCGGCGGGCCTGACGCGCCAGAAGTGGCCGGAGGAGATCCGGATCGTCGACGAATTGCCCCGGACCGCTTCGGGGAAGATCCAGAAGTTCGTGCTGCGCCAGCGCCTGCGTGAGGGCGGCTGAGGGACATCGGGTCACCTCCCGGGCCAGCGATACGGCCGGGCAGTACGCTCCGCACAACCCACAGTGCCGGTGGGCCCGGAGAGAAGGGGCGACCCCATGCGCATTCGGATCCCCAAGGAGCAGATCGAGCTGCTCAAGACCGTGCCGCTGTTCTCGAGTTGCACCCACGGGGAGCGGCGTGAGATCGCCCAACTCGGCACGCCGATCTTCGCCGAAGAGGGAGCCTTCCTGACGGAGAACGGGAAGCCGGGCCGTGAGTTCTTCCTGGTGCTCGAAGGCGAGGCCTCCTGCCGGGTTCGCGACAGGGAGGTCAACCGTTTCTTCCCGGGCAGCTATTTCGGTGAGTTGGCGCTGCTGCACGGAGGGATCCGCACCGCCGATGTCGTGGCGGCGACGCCGATGGAGCTGCTCGTCTTCGACGCCCGGGAGTTCCGCACCCTTCTCATGACGACGCCGAGCATCGGCATCAAGATGCTGGCGAACCTTGCGGAGCGTCTGACGGAGGCGGATTCGCAGTACACCCACTGAGGGCGGCAGAGGCGGCAGAGCGGGACCGGCGCGTCGGCCCGGGTCAGGATCTTTCCCCGTTGCCTTCGAGCACCTGCTTCATCAGGCGTAGCTCGTTGCTGATCGATTGCAGACTGCCGGCCGCGGCGGCGGCAGTGACGTCCTCCGAGAGGCCGTCGGGCAGGGTGACCCAGAGCGTCAGCGTGGCTTCGCAACCGCCGCCATCGAGTGGCTCCACCACGAACTCCTCGTAGGCGTCGCTCCCGCCCGACATCCCGGCGGCGACGAGCGTCGGCGCCACGGCCTCCACGGTCCACAGCTCGATGGGCTGGTGCGCGCCGGGCCGGCGGGGGTCGGCCAAGTCGAAGGTGTAGCGGGCGCCGGATCCGTGCGCCCCCCCTGCTCCCTGGCCGGTGCCGTCGGTGACGCGCGAGACGCCGCGCACGTCGGGGTTGTACTGCGGGAGGTTGGCGAAGTCGAGTCGGTAGGCCCACACGGTCGCGGCCGGCACCGTGAAGATGGCGGAGGCGACAGCGGTCGGCGCGGCGGTGGGGGTGGTGTCGGGCACGGCGCCAGTGTGCGCCGCGGCCGTCGAACCTGGCAAGTGATGTCCGGCGCGGTGGCGCCTACACCTGGTCCTGGTCCGGAGCTCGGAGGATGGAAGCCGCCTCGCGGGCCCGGTCGAGGGACAGGGCGGTGAGGTCACCCCCCTCCTCGCCGAGCACATCGGCGGCGTGCTGGATGAAGATCCCGACCACCATGGCGCTGAGGAGCCGGGCCACGGCGGCGGCGCCCGGACCCTCGTCGAGGTCGGGACGGTTGCTCTTGACCCAGTCCTCGATGCTCGACTCGAAGGAGGCGAACAGGTCGACACCCACGGCACGGGCGGTCGCCTCGCCGCGCATCGCCTCTCCCACCATCAGGCGGACGAAGTCCTCGACCTCGAACATGGAGGTCATGATCTCGGCCAGGAGCTGGGCCAGGGTCAGGGGCTCGGCGGCGGGGCCGCCGCCCTCGGGGTCGATGTGCACCGGGCGGATCGGGAGGAACCCCTGCTCGATCAGGACAGACTCCAGGAGGTCCCGCTTGCTCGGGAAGTAGTGGTAGAGGGAGGCCACATTGAGGCCGGCGGCGGAGGCCAGGTCGCGCATGCTCGTCCCGTCGACACCGCGCTGGCCCATCAGGGTCAGGGCGATCTGGAGGATCCGGCGGCGCGTCGCCGACCCCTCTCCGGGCGCGGCACTACTTCGGTCTGCGGGCGCGTCGCCCTGGTCAGGCGGGCCAACGCTCATTTTGGGTCCCATTTCTCCGCTCTCCGACCTCGGGATGTCGAAACGCTGCCCGAGGTCCCCGCTGTTACGGCCTCCTGCTTTCCTTCCTTGTCCGAGGCGGATCCGGTACGAACCGACCCGTCGCGGCGTCCCACTTGAAACTGGGGTTCGCCACTCCCTAACGATCGTTTGCTATACATGACGTGGGAGTCAGGTCCAAACCCGGTGTGACCCCCGGAATCTAGGGGGTTCACGAACCACATGCCAGGACTCCATTCCACGGCCGACTCAGCAGCGGTCCCCTTCGATCCCTACGAGCTGAAAGACGTGGTCGGGGGCACCATCCGCGACCCCAACCCGGCCATGCACGACTTGCGCCGGGTCAGCCCCGTGCACTCCGGGCCGATCGACCTCGGCGAGGGTGCCGAGATCGCCGATCCCACCAAGCCGGCGCCCGTCACCGTGTTCGGCTACGACGAGGTCGTGCAGGTGCTGCGCGACAACGAGACGTACTCCTCGACCGTCTACGACGACGTGATGGGCCCTGTGATGGGCCGCACCATCCTGCAGATGGACGAGCCCGAGCACCGCACGATCCGTACCCTCGTCGCATCGAGCTTCCGCTCCAAGATGCTGGAACGCTGGGAAGAGGATCTGGTGGCGCGCGTCGTCAACGAGCTGATCGACACCTTCATCGGCGAGGGCCGGACCGACCTCGTGCGATCGGTGACGTTCAACTTCCCCGTGCAGGTGATCGCCCGCATTCTGGGGTTGCCCCGTGAGGATTACCCCAAGTTCCAGCGCTGGACGCTGGAGCTCACGAGCGTGGCCGCCAACTGGGAGCGCGGCCTCGCCGCCTCGGCGGCACTGCGCGACTACTTCGCCGAGGTCATGGAGGAGCGCAGGGCCGAGCCGGGCGACGACCTCATCAGCGAACTGGTGCGGACCGAGGTCGAGGGCAGGCACCTCACGGACGAGGAGATCTTCTCCTTTCTCCGCCTGATCCTGCCGGCCGGGGTGGAGACGACCTACCGCGCCTCGGGCAGCCTGCTGTTCGCCCTGTTGCACGACCGGACGCAGTTCGACGCGCTCTCCAACGATCGCTCGTTGTTTCCTCAGGCGTTCGAGGAGGTGCTGCGCTGGGAGCCGCCGGTGTGCGTCATCCTGCGCCGTGCCACCCGTGACGCGGAGCTGGCCGGCGTCAAGATCGAGCGCGGAGCCGACCTCGCGCTCCTGATCGGCGCGGCCAACCGCGACGAGCGCAAGTACTCGCAGCCGGACCGCTTCGACATGTTCCGCCAGCAGCGCCAGCACGTGGGCTTCGGCTTCGGCGTCCACGTCTGCCTGGGCATGCATCTCGCCCGCATGGAGTCGCGGGTCGCCGTCAATACCCTCCTCGACCGTCTCGGTCCCTTCACGTTGGACCCCGATGCCGAACCGCCGCACATTGAGGGGATGGCGTTCCGCTCGCCGCTCTCTCTGCCCGTGGTGTTCTCCCCCGGGGGGTAGTTTCAGGCGCATGGGCGGCAGAGCCAGCCCGCTGCAGGACGCAGCGGCCATTGTGGGGATCGGGCAGACCGAGTTCGCCAAGCAGATCGACCGGCCCGAGGGGCAGCTGGCCGCCGAGGCGGTCGTGGCCGCGTTGCGCGACGCCGGCATCGCCGCGTCAGAGGTCGACGGCCTGTCCTCGTTCACCCTGGAGACGACCGACGAGGTCACCATGGCCAAGACGATCGGGGCGGGGGACATCACCTACTTCTCCCAGGTCGGCTTCGGCGGCGGTGCCGCCTGCGCCACCATCGGGCACGCCGCCATGGCCATCGCCACCGGCCAGGCCGACGTCGTGGTGGCCTGGCGGGCGCGCAAGCGGGGCGCCCGCACGGCGCGGCCCTGGGCGGCGGCACCGTCACGCCTGCCGATCCAGGCACAGTGGACGCGACCCTTCGGCCTGCTGCGTCCCGTCGACGAGGTGGCCATGCTGGCCCGCCGTTACATGTACGAGTACGGCGGTAGCCGGGAGGACCTGGCCGAGGTGGCTCTGGCGGTACGGGCCCACGCCAATCGCAATCCCGCTGCGCTCATGTACGACAAGCCGATGTCACGGGACGACTACATGGGCGCCCGCTTCGTGAGCGAGCCTCTGTGCCTCTTCGACAATTGCCTCGAGACCGACGGCGCGCTGGCGGTGGTCCTCGTCTCGGCGGAGCGGGCCCGGGACTGCCCGCAGCGTGCGGCGCTGGTGCACGCCTTCGGGCAGGGGCTGCACCGCCAACACGAGTCGATGGTGAACTACTTCTGCGACGACCCGCTGCTGGGGCCGGCCTGGACCTGCGCGGCGAAGCTGTGGTCCCAGTCGGAGGTCGGGCCGGCCGACATCGACGTGGCGCAGATGTATGACGCCTTCACGCCGCTCATCCTGCTGTCGCTCGAGGGCTACGGCTTCTGCGCCCGGGGCGAGGCGGCTTCGTTCGTCGCCGGGGGGAACTTGCGCTGGGACACGGGCTCGCTCCCGGTCAACACCTCGGGCGGCGGGCTCTCCGAGGCCTACGTGCACGGGTTCAACCTCGTCACCGAAGGGGTGCGCCAGCTGCGGGGCACCTCGACGAGCCAGGTCGATGGGGCGCAGACCTGCCTGGTGACCTCCGGTGAGGGCGTCCCCACCAGCGCCGTCGTGCTGCGGGCGGCATGATGGCGGACGAGGGGCCGGAGCCGCTGGACGTCACGATCGACTGGGACGTCTGCATGGGTTCGGGTAACTGCGTCTTCTGGGCGCCCCAGACCTTCGACCTCAGCGACGACGGCCACGCCATCGTGTTGGATGCCGCGGCAACTGACGAGGGGCGGCTGCGCTCGGCCGCGCAGGGCTGCCCGGTCGGTGCCATCTCCCTCTGGCGCGCCGGCGCCGAGGTACCCCTGGAGGAGACCACCTGATGCCGATCGCCGTCACCGAGGACCACGAGGCGCTGCGCACCACCGCGCTGCGCTGGGCCCAGACGCACTGCCCGGGCGCCGTGCCGCGCTCGGTGGCCGAGGCGCCCCCCGGGTCGGAAGAGCTGCCGGCCGCCTGGGAGAAGATGGCCGCCCAGGGGTGGCTCGGCCTCCACCTGACCGAGGAGCAGGGCGGGCAGGGCTTCACGCTGTCGGAGCTGGCCGTCGTGCTGGAGGAGCTCGGTCATGCCCTCTTCCCCGGGCCCCTGCTCCCGACGGTGCTGGTCTCCGCCGCCCTGGCCCGGGCGGCCGCCGGACCGGCGCCCGTGCCGCCCGAGTGGCTGCGCGGGCTGGCCGACGGTTCCATCACGGCTGCGGTGGCGCTGGGTGCCGTGCCCCACCCATGGCAGCCGGGCGAGGACGGAGCACTCGTTCTCGCGGGCGCGGTGCGCCCGGTGCTCGGACTGCCCACGGCCCGGCTGATCCTGGTGCCGCTGGACCACGGCACCGCAACGGGGTGGCTCCTGCTCGATCGGGAAGCGATGGGCAACGCTGTCTCCGTCGAGGCATTGCCGGCCCTGGACTGCACCCGCGCCGTGGGGCAGCTCAGCGTCATCGGGGACGGGCGGGTGACGGTCCCGTTGCGCCAGCAGGTCATGGTGTCCGATCACGACGTGCGAGGCCTGGCCCTGACGCTCGCCGCGGCCGAGAGCGCGGGCATCGCGCGCTGGTGCCTGGAGACGGCCTCGGAGTACGCCAAGGTGCGCGTGCAGTTCGGCCGACCCATCGGCCAGTTCCAGGCGGTGAAGCACGCGCTGGCCGACATGCTGGTCGTGGTCGAGCAGAGCGCCGCGGTGGCCTGGGACGCCGGCGTCGCGTGGAGCGCGGACGAGGACGTCGCGGACGAGTCGCGCGATCGCCACCTCAGCGCGCGCATCGCCGGCGCCGTTGCCCTGGGCGCGGCCGCGCACTGCGCCAAGGAGTGCATTCAGCTCCTCGGGGGCATCGGCTTCACGTGGGAGCACGACGCCCACTTCTATCTGAAGCGGGCCATGGCCAACCTGCAGCTGATCGCCGGCGGCGACGTGGGCGCGCTCGAGCGCGAGGTGGCGGCACTGGCCATCGCCGGGGCCCGGCGCGACCTGGCCGCCGACCTGCCGACCGAGGCGGAGCCGTTGCGCGAGGAGATCCGCGCTGTCGTGGCGGAGGTCGCCGCGGCCGCGGCACCCGACCAGCGCCTCGCCATCGCCGAAGCGGGACTGATCATGCCGCACTGGCCCGCGCCGTGGGGCCGGGGCGCCTCGCCCCTCGAACAGCTCGTCATCGACGAGGAGCTGGCTGCCGCCGGCGTCCTGCGGCCCCACCTGGCGGTCGGGGCCTGGGCGTTGCCGACCATCATCGCCCACGGCACCGCCGAGCAACAGGAGCGCTGGGTGCGCCCGACGCTGCACGGCTCGCTCAACTGGTGCCAGCTCTTCAGCGAGCCGGGTGCGGGGTCGGACCTGGCCGCCCTGAGCACCAGGGCCGAGCGCGTCGAGGGCGGCTGGGTCCTCAACGGGCAGAAGGTGTGGACGTCGCTGGCCCAGACCGCCGACTTCGGCATCTGCCTGGCCCGCTCGGACCCCGATGCGGCCAAGCACGACGGCATCACCTACTTCATCGTCGACATGCGCGCCGAGGGCCTCGACATCCGGCCGCTGCGCGAGCTCACCGGCGCCGCCATGTTCAACGAGGTCTTCTTCAACGACGTCTTCGTCGCCGACGACGCGGTCATCGGCGCGCCGGGGGACGGCTGGCGCATCGGCCGGACGACGCTGGCCAACGAGCGCGTCTCCATGTCGACGGGCGCCTCCTTCGGCCCTGGCGTCGAGTCGCTCACCCGGACGATGGCGCGCCGGAGCGAGCGCGGTGAACCCAGCCCGCCCAGCCTGGAGGAGCGGCTCGGGCACCTGATCGCCGAGGCGCAGTCGGCGGCCCTGCTCGGCCACCGCTCCACCCTGCGGACGCTCTCGGGTGTGGACCCGGGCAGCGGATCGAGCGTGCGCAAGCTGCTCGGCGTGGAGCACGAGCAGCGCGTGCAGGAGATGGGCATGGCCTTGTACGGCGCCAACGGCGCGGTCCTCGACGGCAAGGCGCAGCGCTGGGAGGAAGGCTTCCTCTCCACCCGCTGTCTCACCATCGCCGGCGGCACCAGCGAAGTGCAGCGCAACGTGATCGCGGAGCGCATCCTCGGCCAGCCCCGCGACCCCGAGCCCGGCTGATGAGCGGGCGCCGCGCCGGTACCATGACCATGCCATGAGCACCACCGGAGAACCCGACGAGCAACTCGACATCAACACCGAGGATGACGTCTGGCCCTTCCTCTCCGAGCGCTTCCTCACCGAATGGGCGCCCGGCGTCCTGCAGGCCCAGAACGTGTGGATGTCCTCCATCGACTCATTGCGCGCGCCGGACCGCAAGACCCACGAGCTGATCCGCATGGTGTGTACCGTGATCGCCCGCCAGCCCGGGGGGGTGCAGCGCCACGCCCGGCTGGCCGCCGAGGTCGGCGCCACCTGGGACGAGATCGCCGGGTCGATCCTCCTCACGGAGCCGGCCTTCGGGATCGTGCTGGCCATTCAGGCCTTGCCGGCCGCCCGCCGCGGCTACAAGCAGGGCTCTGCGGACCCGCTGGAAGAGGACGACGGCGACTCGCTGGACGACTGACGCCCGTGTCATAGTTGGCCATGCGCCTCGCCCCTGACGATTCGCTGAGCGAATTCCGCCGCACCTTCGAGTCGTGGCTGGACGAGCACCTGCCGTCGCCCGAGGCGGTGGCCGCGCAGTTCCGAAGGTCCTCGGCCCACCTGCCCGATTGGGCCCGCACCTTCCAGCGCGAGCTGTTCGAGGCGGGCTACCTCGTGCCGGGCTGGCCACCCGAGCTGGGCGGCTGCAACGCCACGCCCGAAGAGCAGATGGTCTATTTCGAGGTCATCACCGAGCGCATGGCGCCACGCTCGCTCAACCCGCAGGGCCTCTCCATCTGCGCCGCGTCCATCGTCGAGTACGGGACCGAGGACCAGAAGGAGCGCTTCGTTCTCCCGACCCTGAAGGGCGAGATCACGTGGTGCGTCGGCATGAGCGAGCCCAACGCGGGGAGTGACCTGGCCTCGCTGACGACGCGGGCCGAGTGGCGGGACGGCCACTTCGTGGTGAACGGGCAGAAGGTCTGGACCTCGGGAGCCCACGAAGCCGATTACTGCATGTGCTACGTGCGCACCGACCCCGAAGCGCCCAAGCACCGCGGCATCAGCGTGCTGATCATCGACATGCGCTCGCCCGGCATTCTGTGCCGGCCGCTGCCCGAGCTGACCGACCCGCACCACGCCGACTTCAACGAGGTCTTCTTCACCGACGTGGAGGTGCCCGAGGAGAACCTGCTGGGGGAACTCAATCACGGGTGGGCGGTCAGCCAGGGCTCGCTCCGCCACGAGCGGGGAATGCTCTGGATCATGAACGTGTCGAAGATGGAGCGCACGCTGAAGGGTCTGGTGCGCCTCGCCCAGCGTCCGGACGGCCACGGCGGCACGCTGGGTGACGACCCCCGTCTGGCCGAAGCCATCGGCCGGCTGGCCACGGACACGGCAGCGATGCGCTGCCTGGGCTACCGCGGCTTCGCCAAGGCGAGCCGGGGCGAGATGCCGCCCGAGCACATGGTGCTCAAGCTGTTCACCAGCGAGGCCGAGCAGCGAGCCTGCCTGCTGGCCCAGGAGGCGCTCGGGCTCGAGGGACTCGACCTCGACGGCCCGGGCCCCAACCGCTTCACCGCATGGGACCTGGCCCGGTTCGAGCCGGACCGGGTGCAGGAGAGCGCCAACGGCTCGTTCTACGACGGTGCCTGGGCCCTGCAGTACCTGCGCTCGTTCGCCGGCACCATTGCCGGCGGCACGTCGGAGATCCAGCGCAACATTGTGGCCGAGCGGGTGCTCGGCCTGCCCCGGGGGTGAGGGGCCGGCACCGATGCTCGCAGAGACCGCGGCCGAGGCGGCCCGACGCTTCGGATCATCGCCGGCGTTCGTCACCGACGAGGGGCTGACGCTCAGCTACGAGCAGTTCGACACCATGGCCGACGAGGCCGCGGTGGGGTTGGCCGAGCACGGCGTGGGGGAGGGCGATGTGGTCGGGCTTCTCCTGCCCAGCGCGCCCGAGCACTTCCTCACGTATGTCGCAGCCGCCAAGTTGGGCGCGGTCACGGCGGCGGTCAACCCGAGGTTGGTCCAGGCCGAGCGGGCCGCCGTCCTGCGGGCGGCCAACCCCCGCCTGGTCGTCACCACGGAAGAACTGGCCCCACCGGTGCCATCCGCGGGTCCCGCCAATGTCCTCATTGTGCCGGCGACCCGCCACGAGGCCGTCCTGGAGGGGTTGCGCCGCCCGGGCGGGCGGCCGGCGCCACTCGTCGGCGACGAGGACCGCCCCCTCGCCATCGTGTTCACCTCGGGCACCACCGGCACGCCCAAGGGGGCGGTGTTCTGCGGGCGCCAGATCGGCTTCATCACCGAATGCGACGTCGGCGAGGCCTGGGGCGGCGGGGGCCATTCCATGGCGGGCTCGGCCCTGGCGCACCTCGGCCCGACGACGAAGCTGGCGGGGAACCTGAAGAAGGGTGGGACGCAGCACCTGTCGCAGCAGCCGTGGAGGGCGTCCGACGCGCTCCGCATGGTGGCGGAGCTCAAGATCGCGGCCCTCGGCGGAGTGCCGACGCAGATCGTGTTGATGCTGCGCGATCCCGCCTTCGACACGACCGACCTCTCGACGGTGCGCGCCGTCGTCATGGGTGGCGGCCCGGCCACGCCCGCGCTGATCCGAGAGGCGCGGGAACGCATCGGCGTGCCGCTGGCGGTGCGTTACTCGTGCACCGAGGCCGGCATCGGGTGCGGCACCGCGTTCACCGACCCGGACGAGGACGCCGAGGTGAGCGTGGGACGGCCGCAGCCGGGTGTCCGCTTGAGCGTCCTGGACGCCGAGGGAGCGCCGGTCGAACCGGGCACCATCGGCGAGGTGTGCCTCGGATCGCCGGCGGTGATGGAGGGCTACTGGCGGAACAGCGGCGCGAACGCGGAGGTGTTCACCGACGACGGCAGCGTGCGGACGGGCGACCTCGGTTGGGTGGACGAGCAGGGGCGTGTGCATCTCGCCGGCCGCAGCCGCGAGTGCTACGTGCGCGGCGGCTTCAACGTCTACCCGATGGAGGTCGAGGCCGTGTTGGCCGACCACCCCGACGTGGCGGCCGTGGCCATCGTGGGCCGGTACGACCCGGTCATGGGCGAGGTGGGCGTGGCCGTCGTCGTCCCGCGGGCGGACCGGCCGACGCCGGACTTGGCGCGCTGCGCGCGGTTCGCCGGCGAGCGTTTGGCTCGCTACAAGCTTCCCGAGAACATGGTGGTGCTGAGCACCCTGCCCCTCACCGCCGGCGAGAAGATCGACCGGCGCGCGCTCGAGCGGCTCATCGCCTCGGGCTGATCGGCGCCGATCGGGTCCCGCCGGGTTGCGGCGGGGGTGCCACTGCGTCGCTGACCGGTTGCGCGGCTCGCCGTGGGTGCGCGTTTCAGGCACGACACGCGGTCGCACCGACCGCGCAACTTGGTTGCGACAACGCTCGCCCAATACGTGTGTGGCGCGGCCGACAAGCCCTGGACCTGCGGAAATAGTCCAGATTTAGTCAAAAGGACCTATACGGCTGGCGCCGCTTCCTTCCGATACTGACTGTCACGACGAGCAGTCAAAAAGAGGGGGAATCCAGCGTGCTTGCCAGGCGCCGTATCGCGACACTGCTATTGCCCATCGGGGCCATCGTCATGAGCACGGTCGCCGCGGGTCTGAGCAGTGCGGCGCCCGCGTCGGCAGCCGGCATCCTGCCGCCCTCCCATCCTTCGGCCAACATCGCGCCGGACAATCCTGACTGGCTCACCTCCATAGACGACGCGCGCAGCCAGGAGGGCGTCGGCTCCATGGACCTGTCCGAGCCGGCTCTGGGCGCACTTCCGTTCGACCAGCAGGTGCTGACTGTGGTGAACGACGAGCGCGTCGACCGTGGGGAGCAGCCGATCGAATACGTCACTTCGCAACTCGACGCGTACGCGCAGGCCGGCGCCAACGGCGGGAGCGACCCGACCTTCCCGTCCACCGTCACGGGTGGCGCCCCCATCACCTTCGCCGGATCGATCTGGGCCGGCGGCCTCACCTCTGTGCTCGAGGCCGACTACTACTGGATGTACGACGACGGGTACAGCGGCTCGTCCACCTCGAACACGGCCTGCAGCCTGTCGGATCCCTCCGGGTGTTGGGGCCACCGCGACATCGTCCTGCATCAGTACGCCAGCTGCCCGTCCGGCCCGCCGATCCTTTCGATGGGCGCTGCCTTCTCGTCCTCGGGTTACTCCGCCGGCTCCATCGCCGCCATCGTCGTCAGCTCGTGCGCGCCTCCGACCGACATCACGGGTAGCTGGGGCCAGCTGGCCAACGCGGTCCAATCCGGCTCGCGGACCGTGGACATTGCACCGACCGCCAACGGGACCGGTTACTGGGAGGTGCAGGCGAACGGCACGGTCGCCGCCTTCGGCTCCGCCGTGAACTACGGCTCCCTCAGCGGTCAACTGAACGCGCCGATCGTGGGGATGGCCTCCACGCCTGACGGCAAGGGGTACTGGCTCGTCGCCACCGACGGCGGCGTCTTCAGCTTCGGTGATGCGACGTTCTACGGGTCGACAGGCTCGCTGCGGCTCAACAAGCCCATCGTCGGTATCGCCACCACGCCAAGCGGCAAGGGCTACTGGATGGTGGCCGCCGACGGCGGCATCTTCAGCTTCGGCAACGCGTCCTTCTTCGGGTCGATGGGCGGCAAGCCCCTCAACAAGCCGATCGTCGGCCTCGCAGACGACCCGGTCACCGGCGGCTACTGGGAGGTCGCCACCGACGGCGGTATCTTCAGCTTCAACGCCCCCTTCTACGGGAGCACCGGCAGCACGCATCTGAACAAGCCCATTGTGGGCATGGAGGCATCACCCAACGGCCAGGGCTATCGCTTCGTGGCCTCTGACGGCGGCATCTTCACCTACGGCCAGGCGCCTTTCGACGGCAGCACCGGCAGCATCAACCTGGCGGCGCCGGTCGTGGGCATGGCGGCCGACAACGCAACCAACGGCTACTGGATGGCGGCGGCTGACGGGGGCGTCTTCACCTTCGGCGGGGCCACGTACTTCGGGCGGGTCGTCTCCCAGAGCTGACGACTGCGTTTCCTCGTGCCATGGCGGCAGCCGTCGCAGCCGTGTGCCTACCTGACCGGCAACGCAGAGACGAAGATCAAGAGCGCAAGAAGGCCGACCAGACTGCCCACGACTTCTGCTCGTTGGATACGACGAGCCATCGGCACCACTGCACGCCTGTCGCCCCGCCATGTCAGGTAGGTCACCGCGGGTGCGGCGAGGGCGCACAGTGATCCCACGAGCACCCCACTCCAGATCGGTGGGGGCGGTGTCAGCATTGCGATCGCCTGCACCGCCCACAGGTAGGTCGAAAGAAGAAGAATCAGTCCGGCCGCTACGCCGCCGCCGATCAATGCAGTCCTTTGGACGGCTGAAATGGGCTGGCCGGTACCGGATGGGATGGGGTCGGTGGGAGAGGGCCGGACCCAGTGCCGGGCCACGAACCAAGGATGGGCCCGCGCCGTAATGGCAACGCTGTTCTCTCTCCGGTTGAGATCCGCCAGGGATGGCATCGTCCCGGCCTCGGCGGCGTCGGCGCGCAGGGTATCCGCCGAAGTCACAGAGCCGGGAGGAGCGGCAATCGCCACCCAGGCATGACTCGGTGGGGAATCGGGCGGGTCCTCGTACGATTCAGTCTCCCCGTCGTGGACCAGCTTGGTCGGCACGCCGTCCGACAGCCAGCGGGCCTCATGATGACCGTAGGGGTCGGTGTACCAACCCTCCTGTTGGGGAATACCGTTCATCGTCCGCTGTCCTTCTCTACGATGCCACAGGGGCTCCCGGAACGCGGGCAGTCGAGGCAGCCGGAGTCTTCGGAGTGCGCACGAGAACGCTGCAACGTCACATCGAGCCGTTCGGAGGCGCGCCGCGTGGGATGCAGCCTCACCTCGAGATATGCGCTGCGCCCGGGAGCTGCCTTCGTGATCCTCCGGTCGAGTTCACGTGGTGTTCAATTCGTTCGCGGAAGTGTCACGGAGAACGACGTCGCCCATGGCACACACGTCACGAGCTGTTCGTTGCAGTCGTCCCTGGGCTGAAGGTGTAGCCGCCAAACTGCCCGAGGAGCGCTCAGATCACGCCGCGGGCGCCCAGGTCGGCCAGCTCGTCGTCGCTCAGCCCGACCAGGTCGCACCACACCTCGTGGTTGTGCTCGCCCAGGAGCGGCGCGCCGCGCGGCACGGGAGTCGGGCTCTTGGCCAGGCGGGGAAACGGTGCCTGCTGGCGGACCGGGCCGATGACCGGGTCGTCGATCGCCACCAGGTCACCGTGGGCGGCCATGTGCGGATCGGCGAAGATGTCGGCGGCGCTGTAGGCGGTGCCGACCGGGACGTCGTGCTCCACGCAGCGCGCGGTGATCTCCTCGGCGGGGAGGGTCGATGTCCAGTCGGCCACAATGCCGTTGATTTCGCCACTCCTCGACGCCCGCTCGGCCAGCGTGGCGAAGCGAGGGTCTCCGGCCAGGTCCGGTCGCTCCATCGCCTCGCAGAGGCGGTGGAAGTTGGCATCCGAGCCGGCCACGATGCAGACGAAGAAGCCGTCGGCCGTCGGGTAGTTGTCGAGCGGGGCGGAGTGTGAGAGGCGGTTGCCCTCACGCTGGCGCACAATGCCCAACTTGTCGTAGCCCGCCAACGTCCACTCCATAATGCGCAGGATGGAGGCGTAGAGCGGCGCGTCGATCACGTCGCCGCCGTGCCCCGCCTGATCGCGCCCGTACAGAGCGGCCACCGCGGCGAAAGCGGCGAAGGTACCGGTGAGGTAGTCCGAGACGGTGACGCCGGGCCGCACGGGCGGACGATCGGGGTCACCGGTGAGGTTGAGGAGCCCACCGAAGGCGATACCGAGCCGGTCGAGCCCGGGACGGGGGGAGTAGGGGCCGGTCTGCCCGAAGACGCTGATGCGCACGTAGACGAGCTCCCCGGGGAGGTCGTCCGGGCCGAGGCCCCAGCGCTCCATGGTGCCGGGGCGGAAGTTCTCGCACAGGACGTCCGCCGTTGCCACCAGTCGCGTGAAGAGCTCTTTGCCTTCGGGCTTGCGCAGGTCGCAGGTGACGCCACGCCGGCCCCGGCCTTCGACTGCCCAGAACAGCGAGTAGTCGGGACCGTCCTCCACCGGCATGAACGGGCCAATGGTGCGCATGAAGTCGCCCTCGCCGGGCAGCTCGACTTTGATGACGTCGGCACCGAGCTCGCCCAGCAACCCGGCGCAGAACGGTGCGGAAATCCGCGTCCCGACATCGACGACCCGGATGCCGGCCAGTGGCCCCGGGGACGGGTCGCTCATTTTGGATGGCCCTCGTCGCGCTCGGCGATGACGTCGCGCATGGAGCCCTTGGTCTTGCGGGCCGCCAGTGCGTTGAGCGCGGTGGCCGTGTTGTGCACCCAGTGGTGGGCCATGAAGTGGTACTTCAGCGCATCGCGCTTGCCCATGAGCGTGCCGGTCTGGTTGAGGCTGTCCTTGACGGTCTGGGCCGTGACCGGGGGGACGAGGGCGATCCGGTCGGCCAGCTCCCGCGTGCGGGTCTCGAGCTCGGCCCGGGGGACCACCCGGTTGACCAGGCCGAGGCGCCACGCCTCCTGGGCGTCGATCGTGTCGCCGGTGAGGAGGAACTCCTTGGCCTTGCGGATGCCCAGCTCCCAGGGCTCGACCAGGAGTTCGACGCCGGCTCCGGTGAGGCGCAGGACCGGGTTGGAGAACTCGGCGTCGTCGGCGGCGACGATCAGGTCGCACATGGCGGCCAGCATCAGGCCCGCCGCGATGCAGCTGCCCTGCACAGCGGCGATGGTCGGTTTGCGGAAGTCGTGGATCCGCAGGCAGCGGTCGTAGTACATGGTCTTCTCGTGCTGGAACTTTCCTTCGGGCGTCTCCCGCAGGGCGACCCAGGGGTCGGATCCGTCGCCACTCACCAGGGCCTTGAGGTCGTGTCCCGAGGAGAAGTGCTTGCCGGCCCCGGCCAGGATCACGACCCGCACCGCATCATCGGCGTCGGCCAGGTCGAAGGCCGCATCGAGCTCGTCAATGAGGGTGGAGTCCTGCGCGTTGGCCATGTCCGGCCGGTTCATGGTGATGGTGGCCACGGCACCATCGACCTGGTAGCGGATCGTCTCGAAGTTGTCTGCCATCTCACCCATCCTCCCTGAGTCGCCCATCCTGCCGCGCCGCCACCCCGCCCCGGTGACGCTCAACCCCGGGGCAGCCCCAGGACGCGCTCGCCCACCAGCGTGCGCTGGATCTCGTTGGTCCCGGCGAAGATGGAGGACGCCTGGTAATACAGCCACGACCGCTGCCAGGCACCGTCGGCTGGGTTCCCCTCCGCCCCCTCCCACAGCGGGGAGGCCGGGCCGAGCACGTCGAGCGCGGTCTGGTGCAATCGTTTCGACATCTCGCTCCAGTACAGCTTGAGGGCGCTGCCCTCGGGGCCCGGTGCCTCGCCCTTGGAGAGGCGGGTGAGCGAGCGCCAGTTGTGCAGCTGGAACAGCCGCACTTCAGTGGCGGCCTGGGCCAGTGACTGGCGCAGGCGCCAGTCGTCGAAGCTGCCGTTGGCCTCGGCCAGGCGGAGCAGCTCCTCAATGAGTTGCGTGTGGATCACCAGCTGGCGCGGGTTGATGCCGCGTTCGTGGGCGAGCGTGGAGCCGGCGACGCCCCAGCCCTCGCCCTCGGTGCCCACGCGCCGGTCTGCCGTCACGAAGACGTCGTCCAGCTCGACCTCGTTGAACTCCGCCTCTCCGGTGGACTGCACGAGCGGGTGCACGACGACCCCCGGGCCGTGCATATCGATGATGAGGGCCGTGATGCCCAGCTGGCGCTTCGGTGCCGTCGGGTCGCTGCGGGTGAGGCAGAGGCCCCAGTCAGCGAACTGGGCGTAGGAGGTCCAGACCTTGCGCCCGCTGACCCGGTAGCCGCCCTCGACCGGCACGGCGCGGGTGGTGAGGGAAGCCAGGTCGCTCCCGGCATCCGGCTCGCTGAAGAGCTGGCACCACAGCTCGGCCGCCGAGAGGATACGGGGGAGGAAGCGCTCCTTCTGCTCCGGTGTCCCGTGGGCCAGCAGGGTGGGGCCCACCAGGTTGATGCCGATGCGGCCCACCAGCTCGGGGGCCCGGGCCCGAGCCAGCTCCTCGATCACCACGTAGTTCTCGAGCGCCCCCAGGCCGCGGCCGCCGTATTCCTCGGGCCAGGTGAGGCCGACCCAGCCGTCGGCCGCCAGCTCGGCCTGCCAACGCCGCCCGAAGGCGACGGTCTCGGCCAGGTCGTCGAAGCGCGGCGGGAGACCCACGCCGTAGGGCCACGGCAGGTGCTCCATGAGCCAACTCCGGAACGCCGCCCGCAGCGACTCCTGCTCAGCCGTGGCGTGCAGATCCATCCGCCGCAGCATGGCACAGCGGCGCTGCGAGGTGACACCCGTGTCAGCGACCGCCGTAGACTGCGCCGCCGTGGACTTCGACCTCTCAGGCGACCAGCAGGCCTTGCGTGACGCCGCGGCGTCGCTCCTCGACAAGATGGCCGGATCTGAAGCACTCCGGGCCCGGGTCGGGACCGGGGCGATCGTCCGGACGCTCCCCGGTGCCGGTGCCGGTGCCGGCGCCGGCGCCGGCGCCACGACGGTGCACGCGCCGACCGGTTACGACAACGCCGTCTGGTCCGCCATGGCGGACCAGGGATGGTTGGCGATCGAACTGCCCGAGGAGGACGGTGGCCTGGGGCTGGGCATGGTGGAACTGGCCGTGCTCTGCGAGGAGATCGGGCGCCGCCTGGTGGCGGCTCCGTTCCTGTCCACCATCGTGGCGCTCGGGGCGCTGAGCACGGACGAGGCGCGCGCCGATGCTGGGACGAAGGAGTGGCGCGAAGGATTGGGCCAGGGCGACGCGATCGGTTGTGTCGCTGCCGCGCCGGGCCCCGACGCACTGACCGTCTCCGGGCCGGAAGGCCAGGTGCGCCTCAGCGGGCAGACGCCTCCGGTGGCCTATGCACCCTCGGCCGATGTGGCCGTGGTGCTGGCGGCAGACGGTGTCTACGGGGTCGATCTGCGCGCCGAGGGCCGTCCGGCGCCGCTGTCGGCCATGGACCGTACGCCGCGAGCTCGGGGTCCTGGCCTTCGACGGCACCCCGGCACGGTTCCTGGGCGGCGAGGAGGCCGCCGCACTGCTCGTCGACCGCGCCGCCACGCTGGCCAGCGCGGAGATGCTCGGAGCGGCCGACCACGTCCTGGCCCTCACCGTCCAGTATGCCAAGGACCGCGTGGAATTCGGCAAGCCCATCGGCTCGTTCCAAGCGGTCAAGCACATGCTGGCGGATGCTCTGGTCGACGTGGAGGGGATGCGCTCGACGGCGTACTACGCAGCCTGGTGCGCCGCCGCCGGCGACTCGGAACGCTCACTCTCGGCGAGCATGGCCAAAGCCTGGTGCTCCGACGCGTCGCGTCGCGTCATGGCGGCCGGGCTCCAGGTGCACGGCGGCATCGGCTTCACCTGGGAGCACGACATGCATCTCTACCTGAAGCGGGCGCAGCTCGACCAGGTGAGCTACGGAGACGCCGCGGCGCACCGCGATCGCATCGCCACACTCCTGCGCAGCAGGCTCGAAGCCGGCCAGGACCTTTCCTGAGCGGAGCCGAGCTGAGCTGGGCAGAGCCGGGGCCGGGGTGGCCGCGCCGCTCGTCAGCCCAGCGCGGACGTACGGGTGCCGTTGATCTCGAGCAGGACCAGCGCCTGGTTCTCGACCCCGCTGGCTGCGGGCTGACCGTTCGCCAGCCTTTGTGGCGGCACGACGACGGTCAGGCGGACGCCGACGAGATAGCCGCCGCGCACGGCGGCCCGCTCCTTGACCGTTCCCTGCACGATGCTGGCGCGGGGCACGCATGTCGTGGCCGTGGCGGCCGGCACCCGGGCGTCGTACTCCGCCAGGGTCTCGGTCCGCACGAAGGCCGTCCCGTTGGGCGTCCAGGGTGTGGAGCCGCCGACGACGGCCGTGTAGGTGCTGAGGCTGCAGGCAACGGCGGACGGGCTGAGGACGGCGATGAGCTTCGAGCTGCTGCCGGTCTCCTGGTACACGGTCAGGCGGGTCGGAGGCTTGTAGTCCACCTGGCGGACCTGGCTGACCGTGCCCTTCGACCCACCGGTGGCGAAGGTGTTGAGGAGGTTCATGGCGAAGGACGTCGATCCGGTCGGCGTGCCGAAGGTCCGGACGGAGCCGTTCTGCACCGTGAGGGTGGCGCCGCTGGGAGCCGACGATGCACCCAGCACGGCGAAGCCGAGCCCGCCGAGAGCGAGGACGGCGAGCAACACGAGAGGAATCAGGTTGCGGCGAGGCACGCGCCAAAGCTAGTGGGGCCTCGGGTGGCGGCGTGGCATCCGCCGCCCTGGGTCAGGCCGTCGCGGCGCGGCGCTGCAGGGCAGCCCGGTCGGGCTTGCCCGAGCCCAGCAACGGGAGGTGGTCGAGGCGCTCGACCTTCTCGGGTGTCTTGAAGACCGCCATGCCGCGGCCGGTGAACCAGCGCCGGCACTCCTCGAGGCCGAAAGGAGCGGCGGACTCCACGAAGGCGGCGACCCGTTCACCCATGAGCGGATCCGGGTAGCCCACGGCGACCGCGTGGTGGATGTCGGGGTGCGCCTCCAGCGCGGCCTCGACTTCCGAGGCCGAGATGTTCTCGCCGCCGCGGATGATCACGTCCTTGAGTCGGCCGACGATGCGCACCCAGCCGTCGGCGTCGACGGTGGCGAGGTCGCCCGTGCGGAACCAGCCGCCCCGGGCGATGACGGTGGCGGTCTGCGCCGCGTCGGCATAGCCGGCAAACATCTCGGGGCCGCGCACCCAGAGCTCGCCCGGCGTCCCCGTGGCACAGTGCGCGCCTGTCTCGGGGTGCGAGACGCGGAGCTCGACCGCGCCGACGGCGCGTCCGTCGGTGTCACGGGCCTTCTCGAACGGATCGTCGTCGGTGCTGGTGGTCACCGTCGGCGCCTCGGTCGAACCGTAGGTGCGCTTGACGCGGCAGTCGAAGGTCCGGGCCGTGTCCTCCACGAAGGCCGGCGTCACCGACGCCCCGCCACTGGACACGAGCCGCACCGACGAGACGTCGGTGTCCGGGGTCTCGGCCAGGGCGCGGGCCATGGCGATGAAAAAGGTGGGCGGGCCGGCCAGGAAAGAGATGTGCTCGCGCGCCACCAGGGCCAGCGCCCCTTCAGGGTCGAAGCGGCGCACCAACACCGAGCGCAGACCGGCGGCGCCCGGCACCAGGACGCCGTTGAGCAACCCTGAGATGTGGGCCATCGGCGCGGGCATCAGCACCGCGTCGCTCGGGCCGAGGCCATGGACGCGGGCCATCAACGACGCCTTCCAGCTCAGGCCGCGCTGGGTGTGCAGCACGGCCTTGGGGATCCCGGTCGAGCCCGAGGTGAACAGCACCAGCGCGACGTCGGAGGGCAGGCAGGGGAATGCGCCGGACGGCACCGGGGCACCGCCGATCGCATCGGCCAACGCAGCGGGGTCGGAGAACGCCTCGGTGCCCACGTCCAGGACGAGGGCCGGGTCGATCTGGCCGAGGGCCGCCGCGACGTCCGCCGCCCCGAACGAATGCAGGACGGGCGCCGCCACGGCGCCGATGCGCCAGCAGGCCCGGGTCAGGACGGCGGCCGCCAGGCTGTTGGGCACCTGCCAGGCCACGGCTTCACCGCGCCGGACACCGTTGGCGCGAAGGCCGCCTGCGACAGTGGCCACGAGCGCGTCGATCTCGGTGGCCGAGAGCCGGGTGGATCCGTCCACCACCTCGCCGCCGTGCGCGGCGCAGCAGGGCGTCCAGGGTGGGCACGTCCCACGGCCCGCCGGGCCGCCGGTAGCGGCGGGCCTGCTCTGGTACCCAGGTCGGTCGGAGGCGGGCCGTCACGGCAGGGCACCATACCCGGGCCCCGGTAACGTGACGCCGATGTCAGGGCACGGGACGGAGCCGGCGTGGATCTCGCGCTGAAGCAAGAGGACGAGGAATTCGCCTCCTCGTTCCGGGCGTGGCTGGGCGACCACCTGCGCCGCCCGGCCGCCTTCGCCGACCTGGCCGACGAAGTGGCCTGGGGGCGGGTGTGGCAGGCCACCCTGGCCGCGGACCGTTGGGTGGGCGTCCACTGGCCGAGCTCCTACGGCGGGCGGAGCGCCACGCCGGTCCAGGTCGCGCTCTATCAGAGCGAGTACGCCCGCGCCCAGGCCCCCCAGCCGGTGAACCGGGTGGGCATCAACCTGGTCGGCCCGACACTGCTGGCCCACGGCACGGAGGATCAGCGCCTGCGCTACCTCCCGGCCATCCTCTCGGCCGAGGAGATCTGGTGTCAGCTCTTCAGCGAGCCCGACGCCGGCAGCGACCTGGCGTCCCTCTCCACACGGGCCACGCCGGTCGACGGAGGCTTCGAGGTCACGGGCCGCAAGGTCTGGACGTCCTACGCGCAGTTCGCCTCGTGGGGTCTGTGCCTGGCCCGGACCGACGCCGACGCGCCGCGGCCGCAGCAGGGGATCACCGCGCTGATCGTCGACATGTCCGACCCGGGTGTCGACGTGCGCCCGCTCGTGCAGATGACGGGTGACGCCGAGTTCAACGAGGTCTTCCTCACCGACGTGTTCGTGCCGGCCGAGCACGTGGTGGGGATCGAGGGGCAGGGGTGGACCGTGGCGGGCTCCACGCTGGCGCACGAGCGCGGCACGAACTTCCCGTTCAAGGAACAGGTCGTGCACGAGTCCTACCTGGCCCGGTTGTATGAGGAGGCGCGCAGCAACGGCGCGCTGGACGACCCGCTCGTCGCCGACGCGTTGGCGCGGGCCTACATCGATCTGCACGTGCTCCGCTTGCACAATCTTCGCACCCTCACCCGCCTCGGGCGCGGTGAGGAGCCGGGCCCCGAGTCGAGCTGGGTCAAGCTCATGTGGACGACCATGACGCAGGGTCTGTCGGACGCGGCGCTGCTCGTCACCGGACGCGATCCGTCGTCCGCCGAAGCCGGCCCCTGGGCACGGCAGTGGCTGTGGAGCAGGGCGGCCGGGATCGCCGGCGGGACCTCACAGGTGCAGCGCGACATCATTGCCGGGCGGATCCTGGGCCTGCCGCGCTAGAGCACCGCGACCAAGTCACCCACGGCGAGTCCCAGCGGCCGCGGTCGTTCGGAGGGACGAGTGGCTCACGCCGCAGGTGACGGCCGGGCGGGCTCGGCCGCTTCCGAGGGAGACTCGGAGCCCGCCAGGAAGGCAACGCCTACCACCGCCACGACGAGCCCGATCAGGGTCGACCCCGCGTGGCCGGTGCCGCTCTTCGACAGTGTCTCGCCGTACACGGCGATGCCGAGGATCACGCTCGAGAACAAGGTCACAGAATTGCTCGACGCCATGGCGGGCGCGAGCACGCCCGTCTTGAGGGCGGACTGCTGCAGCGCGAAACCACTGACGGCGGAGAGGATCAGCACATAGACCGACCAGCTGCTGAGGAGCGCGAGGACGCCGCCACCGAGCTCGGTGACGAATGTCTTCGTCACCGCCGCCTGCAGGCCGTAACCGAGGCCCGCCGCGGCGCCGAAGACGAGCGCCTTGGAGGCACCGGTGAAGCGCCGGCCCAGCGCGAACAGCGCCAGCACGAGCGCTGCAGTGATCAGGCACGCTGACCACCAGGTCGCGGCGCCCGGGTGGGTCGTTCCCCCCTGTGGTTGCCCGGCCGAGATGAAGAAGATGATCCCGACCAGGGTGAGCGTGGCCCCGGTCACCTCACGACGTCCGATGTGCTGGTTGGTCAGCAGGGCGCCGAGGGGCAGCGCCACGACCAGGCTGAGCGCGGTGAGTGATTGCACGACCACGAGCGAGCCGCGGTCGAGTGCCATCGCCTGGACGACCCAGCCCGCCGACTGCAGGATGGTTCCGGCGAGCCAGACGGGGCGGTGCATGATCTGCAGCAGGAATCGCGGATCGTCGCCGCTTGCGGCGGTGGAGAGTGTCCCCTTCTGCTGCAGGACGGTGCCCAGCGCGAACAACACGGCCGCCAGGATGGCCAGCGCTTCACCCATGACGTCAGGTTAACGAGGTGCACCCCGTGACGGCGGGTGCGACGTAACCTGTTCCATGCGCGGCAACGAGTTGTTGTCCCGTCGGGCCATCAGCAACCTTGCCGCGGCGAAGATGGATCTCGCCGGCGCGACCGCCGACGGTGACGAACAGCGGATCACGCTGCTCGAGACGCTCCTGTCCTCCGGCGCCGACATCCTGGTGTACCGGCCCCAGCTGCAGCACTACGCACTCCTCTTCGGCGACCTCCAGGCGGCCGAACACGTCGCCGTGGTCGTCCCCGGCCTCGGGGACGGGACGAATCTGTGCCACGACTGGATCCCCGACGCCATCAACCTCTACGAGGCCAGCACGTCGACGGCCGTCGTCCTGTGGAAGGGCTACGACAACCCGGCGGACGCCCTGGCCGCGGCGGCGGGGTCGATCGAGTGCAACGACGACCTGGCGACGGCGGCCCACGACCTGACCGAGTTCGTCGCCACGCTGGCCCTGGAGCCCGAGCAGTCGCTGACCCTCGTCGCCCACAGCTTCGGGTCGATCGTGGTCGGGGCCGCCCTGGCCGACGCCGGGCTGGAGGTCACCGACGTCGTGGTGGCGGGCAGCCCGGGCATGACGGTCGACGGGCTGCGCCAGCTGCACCTCCAGCAGTCGCACTTCTTCTCGGAACAGGCACCGGGGGACGCCGTCGCCGAGCTCGGCATCTTCGGGTCGTCGCCCACCTCACCGGAATTCGGCGGTACCCGAATGAGCACGAACGCGCCGGAGCATCCGCCGGTCGTCTCGCACTCGCACTATTTCGAGCCCGGCTCCGCCGCGCTGGAGAACATGGTCGATGTCGTCACGGGCGCCTACGGCCACATCGACCGGCACCGCGCCGCCTTCCCCGAGATCGCCGGCGGTCTGGTGTCCTGGGCGCTCCGCATGCCCGTGGTCCCGCTCCAGGTGGTCGGCCGCCACTACCGGGGACCGGGTTTCCGCATCCTGACCAACTGGTGCCGCCTGGTCGACCTCGGAGCGAGCGAGACGGGCAACCTGGTCTGCCAGGTCCTCGACGAGAGTGAGCGCGCCCTGCTCTGGTTCGCCCACCGCGTGGGTGCGGTGCCGCGCTCCGAGCCAGAGGCCGATCCGCACATCGGCGCCGCCCCGGGAGACCCCGAACCGGCCTGACGTGTGCCGCTGGCTCAGTCCGGGCCGATGGTGATGTCGTAGTTGCCGTGCTCGTCGAGCACCGCGACATCGGAGGGTGCGAGCACGACCACGGTGAAAGGCTCCTCAATGAGCGCCGGTCCCTCGACCACGGCGCCGGCGCCCAGCATCGCGCCGTCATAGGTCGGTGCCTCGACGAACCCCGCACCGAGGTGCACCGGGCGCGACCCCGTGCGCGCCTCGGCGGCATGGGTCACCTCGCCCATGCGGGCCAGCACGGGCGGTTTGGGAGTGGTGCCGCGCTGGACGAGCCGGATGGCGCGCACGAGCGGCTGCTGGGTCGGGAAGGCGAACCCGCGTACCGCCTCGTGTCGGTGGTGGAATCGGTCGGCCAGGTCGAGCAGGTGCTCCTCGGACATCGACTCGCCCCCGGGCAGTGGCACGGGGATATCGAAGTTCTGCCCGTGGTAGGACATCTGCGCGAAGAAATCGGCCTGCAGGGCGTTCTGGCCGAGCCGGGCCGGGACCAACTCGGCCTCCGCTTCCCGGCGCAGCTCCGCGGCCAGGGCGCGCATTCGCGCCAGGTCGATGTCGGACAGCCGCACGACGTAGGCGCGCATGAGGTCGACCACGTAGTCCGCCACGAGCAGGCCGAGCGCGGAGAAGGCCGGCGAGGCCTTGGGGACAAGCACGCGCCGGATCCCGAGCTCGCGGGCCTGGGCCCAGGCGTGGACCGGACCGCCGCCGCCGTACGCCACCAGTGCCAGTGTGCGCGGGTCGGCGCCGTGTTGGGACAGCACCTTGCGTACGGCGTTCGCCATGTTGGCGTTGACGATGCGCTGTATGGCCCAGGCGGCGTCGTCCACGTCGAGGTCGAGGGGCGCCGCGACGTCGCGTCCGATGGCGGCGCGACCCGCCTCCACGTCGAGCTCCATCCGGCCGCCGGCAAAGTCCTTGACGGGCAGGTAGCCGAGGACGGCGTCACTGTCCGTGACCGTCGGGCAGACCCCGCCGAGGGAATAGCAGACCGGCCCGGGCACCGAGCCGGCGGAGTCGGGGCCGACCAGCAGCGCGCCCTGGCGCACGCGGGCAATGGAGCCCCCGCCCGCCCCCACGCTGTGGATGTCGACCATGGGCAGGTTCACGTAGTACCGGTGGCGCCAATTCCAGTGGGTCGCGACGGCGGGCCGGCCATGCCGGACCAGGCACACGTCGTACGACGTGCCCCCCATGTCGGCCGTCACCAGGTCGCGCACGCCGCTGCGGCCCGCGGCCAGCGCCGCGCCCATGACGCCGCCCGTCGGGCCCGACCCGAGCAGAGAGACGGCGCGCCGCTGCACGGACTGGGGCGTCATGACGCCACCGCTCGACTGCATCAGCACGACCTGGCCGTCGAACCCGGAGTGGCGCAGCTTCTCCACCAGGCGCTCGACGTAGGCGCTGATCTTCGGCGCCACGTAGGCGTTGACGAGCGTCGTGGAGGCCCGCTCGAACTCGGGGGCCCGGGGGAGCACCTCATGCGACAGCGAGATGTGCGCCACGTCGGGGAACTCCTCCAGGATCAGCTCGCGGGCCCGCCGCTCGTGGTCGGAGTTCACGAAGCTGAAGAGGAAGCACACCGCGATCGACTCGACCCCCAGCTTCTGCAGCCGGCGCACGCCCCTGCGCACGGCTTCCTCGTCCAGGGCCATGACCACGTTGCCCTCGAAGTCGCAGCGTTCGGGAATGGGAATGCGGGCCCGCCGCCGGGCGATCGGGTGCGGCGGCGGGGCGGCGGGGTCCCAGATCTCCTCCTTGTGGTCCCGGCGCAGCTCGATCTCGTCGCGGTGCCCTTCGGTGGCCAGCAGCCCGGTGGGGGCACCGCTCATCTCAAGCATGGTGTTGTCGGCCGTGGTCGTCCCGTGGACGAAGGCCTCCAAGGCCGCGCAGAAGGCCTCGGGTTCGAGCCCGAGTGTGCCGGCCAGCTGCTCCATGCCGGTGAGGACCCCGACCGACTGGTCCTCGGGCGTCGTCGGCGTCTTGTCCAGGAGCACCTGGCCATCCGGCGTGATGCAGATGACGTCGGTGAACGTGCCCCCCACGTCGACGCCGACCCGGTAGCCCTCCTGAGCCATGCCGTCCTCCCCCGCCCGGCTCCCAACGGGACCGGCGAGGCAGAATCCTAACCTGACAGCAGCGTCAGCAATGGGGTCGGCGCCACGCTACGTTTGCCCGATGCCCGTCTGGCTGAGTGAGCACGAATACGCCATAGTGCGGGCCGCCTGCGCGCAGATGCTGCCCTCCGGAGAAGGCACGCCGGGAGCGGAGGAGGCCGGCGTGGCCGACTACATCGACGGCTTTCTGGGGGCCTTCACGTTCGATCCCCCCCGCATCTGGGCCGGTGGCCCGAGCTCGGGGCGCAAGGGCGGCGTGGCCGGCTTCGCCACCTTCCACCGGCTGTCCCCCCTGGACGAGCTGGCCTGGCGCATGCGGCTCGAGGGCTCCCAGGGGCGACCAGAGCGCGAGTTCAACGGTCCCGTCGTGGGACTCCAGGAGCGTTACCGGGAGGGCGTGGCCGCATTGGGCGCCGACTTCGCCCAAGTCGACGGACGCGAGCAACGCCGCCGGCTGCGCGACAACGAGGCATTCTGCGAGCTCCTGTGGGAACACTGCTGCGAGGGGATGTACGGCGCGCCCGAGTACGGGGGGAACCGCAACACCGTCGGCTGGGACTACATCGACTACGAGGGCGACGTGCAGCCCCGCGGCTACAGCGACGCCGAGGTGTCGCAGCCATGAGTCCCAGCGCCATCATCATCGGCTCGGGGCCCGGGGGCGCCACGGCGGCCGAGGTGCTGACCCGGGCTGGTTGGTCCGTCGTCATCATGGAGAAGGGCCGCAACCATCTGCTCGACCCCGACGACCTGACCCGCCCCGCCGGGGACTATTCCAACGACGAGATCAAGTTCGTGTCGCGTTACTTCCTCGGGCCCGACCCGCTGGTCGAGCCGCGGGCGTTCCGGCGTTGCGCGGAGGAGGGCGAGCACACCCACGTCGGCGAGGTGAACTCCATCCCCACGACGGTCGGCGGCGGCGGGACCCACGCCGACGGCAAGGTGCCACGCTTCCGCGAGGAGGACTTCGGCCTCCTCTCCTCGTACGGGCCGCAGGAGGGCGCCGCGGTCGACGACTGGCCGCTCGACTACGACGAGCTCGAGCCCTATTACACGGAGGTCGAACGGGCCATCGGCGTGTCGGGACGTGAAGGTGCCAACCCCTTCGCCGCGTGGCGGTCGGGCCCCTACCCGATGCCGCCCGGGGCACCGATGTACGGCGCCGCGCTGTCGTCGGCCGCGGCCGAGAAGGTCGGCCTGCATCCCTACGAGGCGCCCACGGCGGCCAATAGCATCGCGTACGACGGCCGCCCGGCCTGCAACAACTGCGGCTTCTGCGCGTTCTTCGGCTGCCCGATTCACGCCAAGGGCGACCCGGTCGCGCTGTTGACCAGGGCGATGGCGACCGGGCGCGCGGAGCTGATGGCCGAGACGTACGTGAGCCGGATCATCACCGAGGGCCGGCGGGCCACCGGGGTCGAGTGCATCGACCGTGACGGCGTCGCCCACACCAGGGAGGCCGACATGGTCGTGGTGGCGGGAGGTGCCATAGAGACACCGCGCCTGCTCCTCCTCTCGGGGCTGGACCACCCGGCACTGGGCAAGAACCTGATGGTGCATTTCCAGACGATCGTCGTCGGTCACTTCCCGACCATGCGGCTGCATCCTCACAAGGGACGCTCCGTCACCCACGTGCACGACGACGCCATGGTGCAGGACGACCGCTCCCGCGGGGCGGCGGCCGCAGCGGGCCTCCCGTGGTTCCGCGGGGGACTGGTGGAGCACAGTGGGGGAGGGCTGCCCATCATGGAGGCGCGTCATTCGCCGTGGGGGCGCCATCACGCCCAGGCCATGCGCGAGTCGAACCTACGCGAGCGCATGTGGGCCTTCATCATGCAGGGGGAGGACCTGCCCTACGCCACCAACACGGTCGACCTCAGCCCCTCCATTCGTGACGCCCGCGGCTACCCGGTGGCCCGGGTCACCTACCAGCCCGGACAGCACGAGTTGGCAGCGTCGAAGTACCACGGCAAGATCTTGCAGTCCGTGTTGGAGGAGATGGGCGCCGAATGGGTGCTCCACACCTCCTCGCCGGGCGTCTCGTACCACGGCATCGGCGCGACGCCCATTCCCGAGAGCCGCCACGTGATGGGCACCGTCCGGATGGGGGACGACCCGGAGACCTCGGTGGTGGACCGCTGGGGCAGGGTGCACACGCTCGACAACGTCGTGGTGGCCGACTCCTCGGTCTTCGTCACCTCGAGCGGCTACGGGCCCACGCTGACCCTGGTCGCCTTGGCGTCGCGGGCGGCGCACCACCTGGCGGGGACCAGCCCTGAGCCGGCAACAGGGAGCTGAACCCTCGACCTCAACCTCACGTTGAACGTCTGATCCGACCCAAAGGTCTCGATGTCGTCGTCAACGTGAGGTTGAGGTTCGACTGAAGAGATCCAGGTCAGGGGCCAGACATCAGCGGATACCCCGGGTGAGCAGCATGGTGCCCGCAATCGGGCCGCCCCCGTTGGCCACGGCCGCGACCTCAGGGTTCCGACCGCCGGGACGGACCACCTGGCGCTCGCCCCCCTCGCCCCGGAGCTGCACACAGGCTTCGTGAATGAGGGAGAACCCGTGCAGGCGCCCGCCCGACAGCTGGCCTCCCGCCGTATTGAGCGGCAGCACGCCGTCACGGGCGATGTTGGCGCCGCCCTCAATGAAGGGACCGCTCTCCCCGCGGCCGCAGAAGCCCATGGCCTCGAGCCACACGATGGTCAGCACGCTGAAGCCGTCGTAGAGCTGGGCGGTGTCCACGTCGGCCGGGGTGAGGTCGGTGCGCTCCCACATGGAGGCGGCCGCGTCACGTGCCGCCATCGTCGTCATGTCGTCGAACTGGTCCCAGCTCGGTCGGCCGCGCAACGCGGTGCCCAGCGCGTTGATGTGCACGGCCGGATGGTCGAGATCGCCGGCGACGTCGCGGTGCGACACGATGACCGCGGTGGAGCCGTCGCACGGCGCGTCGCAGTCGAAGAGACAGAGCGGCGTGGTGATGATGCGCGCCGCCAGGTAGTCGTCCATCGTCATCGGCTCCGTGTAGACGGCCTTGGGATTGAGCGCCGCGTTACGGCGACCGTTGATGGCGATCTGGCCCAGTTGCTCGCGCGTGAGCCCGAACTCGTGCATGCGCCGCTGCCCCACCATGGCGATCCAGTTGGCAGCGGACACGGCGCCGTACGGGAGTGACCACTGCATGAAGCTCCCGAAGCGGGGAACCGAGCTCCCGCCGCCGGTGCCGCCCATCGGTTGGCGGCCGCCCGTTCCCTGGGCCGAGCCCTCGGTCACGGTGCGGTAGACGAGCACGTGCTTGGCCAGCCCGGCCGCGACCGCCAGTGACGCGGCCATGACGGCGCGCATCTGTGCCGGTCCTTCGCCGCCGCCGTCGTGCCAGTTGAGCGACAGGCCCAGCGTGTCCTGCACCTCGGGCGTGCCTGGGCCACCGAAGCCAGGCGGGCCAGCTCCCATGGCGGGGTACGTCGAGAGGCCGTCGATGTCATCGCGCGTCAGCCCGGCATCGGCGATCGCCGCCAGCGCCGCCTCCACCGTCAGGTCGAGGTCGGAGCGCCCCAACCGGCGGCCCACGTCGGACTGCCCGATGCCCGAGATGATGGCCCGCCGCTCCAGCGGGTCTGCGGCGGGACGCGGGCTCACGATGCATCCTCCACCGGTGTGAAGAGCGGGAGCCAGACGTCCTCGACGTGCTCGAAGAGCACACGCACCGGCATGCCGATGCGCACGTCGTCGGGCTCCACGTCGACCAGGTTGGTCGTGAGGCGGACGTCGGGCTGCTCGTCGATCGAGACCCAGGCGATGATGTAGGGGTCGCTGCCGGGGATCCACTGCTGGTAGTTGACGGTGAAGGTCTCGACGTGGCCGAGCCCGCTGACCGCCTGAGGTGCCACGTTGCGCGAGAGACATCGGGGACACACCGGGCCCGGAGGATGGATGTAGAAGCCGCACTCGTTGCAGCGCAGGAAACGCAGGATGCCGTCCTCGCCGGAGGTCCAGAAGAATGTGACGTCGTCGTCCAGGCGCGGCAGGAGACGCAGCACCGGACCGCTGGCAACCATGGCGGCATGTTGGCACAGCCGCGGCGGATCGCCCCAACCGGCGGTACGGCCGGTGGTG
This sequence comes from uncultured Acidimicrobiaceae bacterium, assembly GCA_963741995.1. GTDB lineage: Bacteria > Actinomycetota > Acidimicrobiia > Acidimicrobiales > RAAP-2 > Bog-473. The sequence goes on along the minus strand of CAVUKI010000002.1, from coordinate 349,629 downwards.
CGCTCAGGCTCCGAGCACGCCCGCACCCGTCAGGGCGTCGCGGGCGGCCTCGATCCCGCGCGCAAGGCGGGCGGCGAAGCCCGTCCCCTCGGCCGCCTCCACGTTGGCCGCGTTGTCGTCGAGGAAGAGGACCCGTCGGCGGGGGACCGGGAGGCGGGCCGCCACGGCCTCGAAGATGGCGGGGTCCGGCTTGACCAGACCCAGCTCGAAGGAGAGGAAGCGGAAAGCGAAGGCCTCGGTCAGGGGGATCGCCTCGTAATTGGCGGCCCACTGGAAGGAGTTCATGTTGGAGAGGAAGCCGGCGGGGACCCTCGCCTGGACGGCGTCGACGAGCTCGAGTGCACCCTCGAAGGGAGGCTCGGGCCAGCCCCCGAACTCCTGCAGGAAGGCGGCCGGCTCCAGCTCGAGCTCCCAGTCGGCCACCATCCCGTCGGCGAACTCCTCGGGCGTGCAGAGCCCGGCCTCGAAGCATCGCACCCACCGGCAGCTCAGCCAGCGGGCCCACAATGCCTCGTCGCTCTCAATGCCGGCCAGCGCCCGCATGGAGGCCACGCCGCCCGGTCGGATGAGCACGCCTCCCAGGTCGAAGAGGACGAGGTCGATCCGGTCTCCCGTCACGGCTGCGATGCTAGGGGGCCGACGGCGGGAGAGTTGAGTACACTCTTTTCCGGCGGCAGGATGGGTGCACCGATGAGGAAAGGGAGGACCGCGTGAAGCTGTCCATGACGTTGAACTACGCCGGCGGGTTCGCCGAATCGGCCCGCCAGGCGGTGGAGCTGGAGAAGGTCGGGCTCGATGTCGTCTGGGTGGCCGAGGCCTACAGCTTCGACGCGCCGAGCTTCATGGGGTTCCTGGCCGCCAAGACCGAGCGGCTCGAGATCGGTTCGGCCATCCTGCCCATCTACAGTCGCACACCCACGCTGATCGCCATGACGGCCGCCGGCGTCGATGCCGTCTCGGGCGGCCGCTGCATCCTCGGGCTCGGCGCCTCGGGCCCCCAGGTCATCGAGGGGTTCCACGGGGTGCCCTACGACCGGCCGCTCGGTCGCACGCGCGAGATCATCGAGATCTGTCGCGACGTCTGGGCCCGCGAGGCTCCTCTCACCCACGACGGCGCGTCGTATCACATCCCCCTGCCATCCGGTGAGGGAACGGGGCTCGGCAAAGCGCTCAAACTGATCAACCACCCCGTGCGCTCCCGTATCCCGATCTGGGTCGCGGCGCTGGGCGAGAAGAACGTGGCCATGACGGCCGAGGTGGCCGACGGGTGGCTCCCCATCTTCTTCGTCCCCGACAAGTGCAAGGAGGTGTTCGGCCCCTCCCTGGCAACCGGGGCGGCGAAGCGGGACCCGTCGCTCGACACGTTGCAGATCGCGGCCGGCGGCATCCTGGCCATCGGCGAGGAGTCCGAGGTCGCGTCCATCCGGGATCTCGGCCGCGGTGCCGCTGCGCTCTACATCGGCGGCATGGGCGCCAAGGGGAAGAACTTCTACAACGCGCTGGCCTGTCGCTACGGCTACGAGAAGGAAGCGACCGAGATCCAGGACCTCTACCTCTCGGGCAAGAAGCAGGAGGCGGCGGCACTGGTGCCGGACGAGCTGCTCGAGGCAACGTCGCTCTGCGGCCCCGAGTCCTACATCAAAGAACGCGTGGCCGCCCTGGCCGAGGTGGGGGTGACCCATCTCAACGTGACGCCGGTGGGCGCCGACCCCGTCGCCATGATCGAAAAGCTGCGAAGCTGGGTGTAGCTGACCGCGGTCCGGCCGTCCCACCGGTTGCCGGCGGGGCCACGCCGGATCGCCCCGGGGAGGAGAACCGATGCACGACCTGATCATCCGTGGCGGCACCATCGCCGACGGATCGGGGCAGCCGGCCCGTATCGGTGACATCGCCATTGACGGCAGCATCGTCGCCGCGGTGGGCGAGGTCGAGGGACCGGCCCGGCGCGTCATCGACGCCGAGGGCCTCCTGGTGACGCCGGGCTGGGTCGACATCCACACCCACTACGACGGCCAGGCCACCTGGGACCCTGAGGTCTCGCCGTCGGGTTGGCACGGGGTGACCACCGTCGTCATGGGCAATTGCGGCGTGGGGTTCGCCCCGGCCCGCGAGTCCGACCGCGCCTGGCTGATCCAACTGATGGAGGGCGTGGAGGACATCCCCGGCACGGCGCTGGCCGAGGGCATGAACTGGAACTGGGAGACCTTCGGCGAGTACCTCGACGAGGTGGAGCGCACGGACCGCGTGCTCGATGTGGCGTCGCTCGTCCCGCACGGCGCGCTGCGCGCCTACGTCCTCGGCGAGGGCAGGGCGAACGAGACGGCCAACGGCGAGGAGATCGCGGAAATGGCGGCTCTCGTGCGCGAGGCCGTGCGGGCAGGCGCCATCGGCGCGTCCACCACCCGTACCATCCTGCACCGGGCCAAGGACGGCGAGCTGGCGGCGGGGACCACGGCCGCGGCTGACGAGCTCATCGCCATCGGCGAGGCCCTGGGCAAGGCCGGTCACCGGGTGTTCTCGGTGGCCAGCGACATGCGGGATCTCGACTATGAGTTCGCCTGGATGTCGGAGATCTCCATGCGGGCCGGCGTGCCGGTGACGTACCAGGTGCTCCAGGCCGACTTCGCGCCGGACCTGTGGCGCGAATGGATCGACCGCGGCGTGGCCGCCAACCGGCGCGGGGCGTGGCTGGTCCCGCAGGTCGCGGGCAAGCCGACCTCGCTCATGGTGGGCTTCCAGTCGGTGACGCACCCCTTCGCCCACCACCGGGCCTACCAGGAGATCGCCGACCTCCCGCTGCCCGAACGGGTGGCCCGCCTGCGGACGTCCGAAGTGCGCGCCGCCATCCTGGCCGAAGAACCGCGCCCGGGTGGCTTCGTCCAGCTGCTGCGCGGCAGCCTGCACAAGCTGTTCCCGCTGGGCGACCCGCCCGACTACGAGCCCGCACCCGAACGCAGCGTCACCGCCCTTGCCGCGGCGCAGGGGAGGACGACCGACGAGGTCCTCTACGACCTGATGCTCGAGCGCGACGGCAAGGAGCTGCTCTACCTCCCGCTGCTCGACTACTCGGCGTGCAACCTCGACGCCGTGCGCGAGATGCTCGTCCACCCGGCGACCGTCCTCGGGCTGGGTGACGGTGGCGCCCACTGCGGCGTGCTGTGTGACGCCAGCCTGCCGACGTTCATGCTGGCCCATTGGGCCCGTGACCGCTCCCGGGGCGAGCAGCTGGCGGTCGAGACCGTGGTGCACCTCCAGACCCGCCGCACGGCCGAGCTCTACGGCTTCGGCGACCGGGGGCTGCTCGCCCCGGGCTACCTGGCGGACGTCAACATCATCGACCATGGCGCACTGGCCCTCGAGCCGCCCGAAATGGTCTACGACCTCCCGGCGTCGGGCAAGCGGCTCATCCAGCGGGCCCGGGGCTACGTGGCGACGGTCAAGTCGGGCACGGTGGTGCGTGAGCACGACGAGGCGACGGGGGAGCGGCCTGGCCGCCTCCTGCGCGGCCCACAGCCACTGCCGGTCTGACCGACACCAGACGCGACAGCGGCGTCAGTCAGGACGCGGCACTCGGCACCCTGCAGGACAATTCTTTGGACAGAGTTCGCTGCGGTGTCCTTTCGAGCAGCGCCCGATCGTCGTTACGGTAGGGCGGCGACCGTCGCCGTCGAATTGCGAGATGGGAGGGTCGGTCATGGCTCTGTATGCGGCGTTGTCGTACTACCCCGAGGACCACTACTGGGACCACCCCGAGGAGCGCCAGTTCCACGAGGACTACAACGAGTTCACGGCTGCGGCGACGGCCGCCGGGGTGCTGCGAGGCGGCGAGGCGTTGTACCCGGCCAGCTCGGCGACGACGATCACGGTGAAGGACGGTCTGGGAGGGGACGTGCTGCTGACCGACGGCCCGTTCGCCGAGGCCAAAGAGGTCCTCGGCGGGTTCTATCTCATCGAAGCCGCGGATCTGGACGAAGCTCTTCGCTGGGCTGAGCGTATCCCCGCCGCCTGGCGGGGCAAGGTCGAGGTCCGGCCGGTGTTCCGCTTCGCCGAGAGTCCCCCGGCTGCGTGACCCCGGACGAACGCCTGGCCGAGACGGTCCGTCTCGAGGGCCGTGTCGTGCTGGCCGGGCTGATTCGCACGATCGGCGACATGGGGGTGGCCGAGGACGCCGTCCAGGATGCTGCCATGGCGGCTCTGCGCACCTGGCCGCGCGATGGCGTGCCGGACAACCCCCGGGCCTGGTTGACCGTGACCGCCCGGCGCAAGGCCTACGACGTGCTGCGCCGCGAGGCGGCACGGGCGGCCAAGGAAGCCGCGGCGGGTTGGGGCACGGAGGTGACCGAGCGTCACCCCGTCGAGGAGGTGATCGAGACGGTCGAACCCGAAAGCACGGTGCGGAACGATCTGTTGCGGCTGGTGTTCACCTGCTGCCACCCGGCGCTGAGCGTCGATGCCCAGGTCGCGTTGTCGTTGCGCACTCTGGCCGGTCTCGACGTCGCCGCCATCGCGCGGGCGTTCCTGGTGCCCGAGGCGACCATGACCAAACGGCTGGTGCGGGCCCGTCGCAAGATCGCCGATGCCCACATCCCCTATCGGGTACCCCATGATGTGGAACTGCCCGAACGGCTTCCCGGCGTGTTGGCGGTGGTCTACCTCATCGCCACGGAGGGTCACGCCCCGAGCGCCGGGGATCGTGTGGTCCGCGTCGATCTCGAAGCCGAAGCGCTGGGCCTGGCCCGCCTTCTCTTCGAGCTCATGCCCGACGAGGCCGAGGTCGCCGCACTGCTGGCGTTGCTCTTGTTCACCGCGGCGCGTCGACCGGCGCGCGTCGACGCAGACGGAGACGTGGTGCTGCTGGCGGAGCAGGACCGAACCGTGTGGGATCGGGCGGCCATTGCCGAGGGCTCTGCTCGCCTCGCCGACGCGGTGCGTTGGTCGGGTGGAGTTGCCGGTCCTTACCAGCTGCAAGCGCACTTGGCCGCCTGCCACTCCACAGCGCCGGATTGGGGGGACACAGACTGGGACCGGATCGTCACGCTCTACGACCTCCTCTTGTCGGTGACGGCCAATCCCGTCGTCGCACTCAACCGTGCCGTCGCCATCGGGGAGCGGGACGGCGCTGCCGCGGAGTTGGTCACACTGGACGCGATCGCCAGCCTGTCCCGGTCGTACCTGTGGCGCGCCGCGCGGGCAGGACGCGTTGCGTCGACTGGATCGCCTCGACGACGCGCAACAAGAGCTCCGGATAGCCATGACCCTCGCCCCGACCGAGCCCGATCGACGACTCCTCGCCCGACGCCTCGCTCAAATGGCGTCACCGCCCTGCTCCTGACGGCGCGGAGGCATCGACCCCCCGGGTCAGGCGAGGATCTTCGTGGTGTCGCACAGAGCCGATGGCGGCGCTCGTCGAGAAAGAGCGACTGAGCTGTCCTTGTCGCGCCTTGCCGTTCGTCCTCTGAGTGGGGTCACGAGGACTCACACCAGAAAGAAACGAGGAGACACGATGAGCAACACCAACCGAGCCACCACGATCATCGACGATGACAAGGCAGTCCTCGACGTGATCCACGCGATTTACGACGCGTGGGGCGCCAACGACGCCGACCTGTTCGCCGCGCTGTATCTCGATGACGCCACCGTGGTCCAACCGGGCGTTTACAAGAAGAACAGCGACGATATCCGGACGTCCATGGCCGCACTCTTCGCCGGACCTCTCAAGGGCTCGACGGTTGTCGATGCTCCCCAAAGTGTCCGGTATCTCGGTGAGGATGTGGCCGTGGTGATCAGCGAAGGCGGCATCCTCATGGCGGGGCACACCGAGCTTCCCGCCGCGCGTCGCGTGCGAGCGACGTGGGTCTTGGCCAGGCGCGACGAGCAGTGGTGTGTCGCCGCCTACCACAACAGTCCGGCCGACTGACCCCGAGCAACCACGAAGTGTCCTGCAGGCGTTGCCCGTGCTTTCTGGACGTCCGCGTGGAGACGCCACAGCGTCTTCAGCTCAGCGCGGCGCCCTGCAGGGCCTCTTCGAAGCCGCTGACCCGCAGCGCGGTGATGTGCGTGCCGTCGGTCTCGAATACGTCGTGCACCGTGTTCTGGGCGCCGCCCAGATGGACGTCGATGTCTACTTCTATCCGCCTGCCCTCGAACGTCGGCGTCCGGGGTGCGGGACGGAAGTCCGGGTAGGTGAACGTCTTGGACAGGTAGTACCCGCAGATGGCGTCGAGTCCCTGCAACCGGATGTCCCCGCTCTCGAACACGGCATCCGGCGCGAACAGCGCGCGCACGAGGTCGATCTCCTGGGCGGTCACCGCCGAGAAGTAGTCGTCGAGGAGCCCGGGCAGCCCGGTGCGCCGCGACGGGAGCCGGTAGTGCTGGCGGGCATTGAGCCCGAGGACGTGCACCTGTGTGGCTGTCGCGCAAGGGGCCACCGTCGACCGGATGGCCTCCACGGCCCCGGGAAACGTGGCGTCATGGTGCGGGTAGTCGCTGCCCCAGACCACGCGGCGCTCGCCGACGAAGGGCACCAGGGCGGGCAAGGTCTGCTCGTCGACCTCGAAGCTGATGGCGCACTGCCGGGCGAAGTACTCCGAAGGGCGCAGCGCCATGTCCGGGCAGAACCCGCCGAAGGACTCTGCTTGCTCGTCCAGTCTTTCGAGCCAGAAGGGGACCCAGCCTCCGGAGGACTCCAGGAAGAGCACACGGAGTCGCGGATGGCGTTCCAGCGTCCCGAAGGCGATGAGCTGGGCGCAGGCGAGCATGGCCTCGAAGGAGTGCGAGACGGCGTGGAGGAGGAGCGGGTTGAAGGGGCGGTCCGATCCGAGCGTGGGCACATCGACCGAGCTCCCCTCGTGAATGCCGATGGGCACGTCGAGCTCCTCGGCTGTCTCCCAGACCACGTCATAGGCGCGGTCGGAGAGCGAGCGTCCGAGGCAGGGATTGGGCCGGACGAACCCGGCCACCAGGCCGAGTTCGGTCACGGCGCGGCGGAGCTCGCGCGCCGCGGCCGCCGGGTCTTGCAACGGGAGCATGGCCGCCCCGAAGAGCCGGCGAGGGTCGGCGGCGCAGTACCCCGCCAGCCAGTCGTTGTAGGCGGAGGCCAGGGCCACGGCCGCGGCAGGGTCCTCCACCAGCGGGAAGTACAACCCGATGGTGGGGTACAGCACGGCCTGGTCGATGCCTTCGCCGTCCATGTCGCGCAGCCGGACCAGCGGGTCCGACCCGCCCGGCAGGGCGTCGGCCAGGGGACGGAAGGACGCGGGGTCGTCAAACGTGGAGCCAGGACGGGCCAGGCTGCCGAGCGGAACGGCGAGCACCTCGGTGTCGCCGACGACGACGTGCTCGTAGCCCGCGCGGTCGGCGCTGATGCGTGGCCGGTACCGGTCGGGCAGGGCGGCCCAGGCTGACTCTGGCTCGACGACGTGGCCATCGGCGTCGACGACCGGGCCGGCGCGGGGTGGGAGCGGAGGGTCCCCGCGCCCGGTCACGACAGCGGGGTGCGCCAGTCGTCGACCAGCGGGAGCCGGTGGCGGAAGAGACGGCTGGCGTTGCCGCCGGCCACGGCGCGCAGCTCATGGTCTGGCAGCGCGCCCCAGGTGGCGGCCAGCACCGCCTGCGTGTCGGGCCAGGACGAGTCGGCATGCGGGTAGTCGCTCTCCACCATGATGTGGTCGAGGCCGATGACGTGGCGCTGCGCCACTGCGGACGGGTCGTCGATGGAGCAGAACCAGAAGTTGCGCCGCAACACCTCGCTCGGCAACAGGTCCGAGGGCCAGGCGTTGCTCTCGGTTCCCGACGCCGAATGACGCAGGACGTAGTCGGCTCGGTCCATCAGCATCGGCACCCAGCCGATGCCGCCCTCGGACAGGGCCACCTGCAGCCCCGGGAACCGTAGCGGCACTCCCGACCACAACCACTCGCCGGCGGCGAGCAGAGCGTTCACGGGGAAGACGGTGGGCAACAGCTCGAACGGCGGATCCGGCGAGGGCAAGGGCGCCCATGAGGACGCGCCGGTATGCAGGCAGACGACAGTCTGCGTCTCCTCGCAGGCCGCGAAGAAGGGATCCCACGAGCCGCTGAAGATGGAGGGCAGCTGCAACTGGGCCGGGAACTCCGGGAAGCTCACCGCTTTGAAGCCCCGCGCTGCGTTGGTCCGCACCTCGGCCGCGGCCACCTCCACGTCGGCCAGCCACGGCAGCTGTAAGGGGATGATGCGGTCTGGGTACGTCCCCGCCCACACCTCCAGGTGCCAGTCGTTGAAGGCGCGCAGGCACGCGAGGCCGAGCTCCTGGTCCGTCGCCCGCGAGTAGACCGCTCCGCAGAACCCCGACACGAGCGAGGGGAAGCACAGGGAGGCCCAGATGCCGGCGCGATCCATGTCGAGGATGCGGGCGTCGATGTCGAAGCAGCCGGGCCGCATCTCGTCGAAACGAGCCGGCTCCATGCTCCACTCCTTGCGCGGTCGCCCCACGACGGCGTTGAGACCGACGTTGGGATAGTGCTTCCCTTCGAAGATCCAACTTTGCGTCCCGTCGTCCTGCTCGACAACCTGCGGCGCGGCAGGAGCGAGTGCAGCGGGCAGTCGATGCTCGAAAAGATCGGGTGGCTCAATGAGGTGATCGTCGACCGAGATCACCGGCATCCGGATGGGTCTGGGCTCGGGGTCCGGGAGCAGTGTGGCCCGGCCCGCAGCCGGCTCTGTGTCGACGGTTCCCACGAGAAGGTGACACTATCGTCAGAAACCTGTCCGGCCCGGGGGGCGTATGACCACACAGATCGATCACGTCATGACCGGCGTCGGCCTGCTGATCGACAGCGAGATGGTGGCTGGGGCCGCGGGCACCTATCCCGTCACCAACCCGGCCCGTCCGGCCCAGGTCGTGCTCGACGCCCCCTCTGCCAGCCCGGACCAGCTTGACCGGGCAGTCGCCGCCGCTCGCCGTTCCCAGCGAGCCTGGGCTGCGCTGGAACACGAGGACAGGGCGGCTCGGGTCATCGCCGCCGCCGAGGCGGGCGTGGCGGCCGTCGAGTCCCGTGACCTGGCCCGCCTCCTCACGAGGGAGCACGGCAAGACGTACCTCGAAGCGATCTTCGACACGGCCGCCATGGGCGGGATGGCAACGGCATTCGCGCCGCTGGTGGCCGAGGCGCTCGCCCCGCGCGACCTGAGCGGAGGGTCCACCCGGATTGAGTGGGTCCCGCACGGCGTCGTGGCCGCGGTCCTGCCCTTCAACTGGCCCGTGTCGGTCATGGCCAACAAAGTGCTGCCCGCCCTGTTGGCCGGCGACACCGTGGTGGTCAAAGCCCCACCCTCGTGCCCCGGCACGGTGCTGTTGGTGGCCGCAGCCATGGCCGAGGTGCTGCCGCCGGGTGTTCTCAACGTCGTGAACGGCCCCGATGCCGCGCTGGGGGCGGCGCTGGTGGGCCATCCCGACGTCGACATGGTGTCCTTCACCGGTGGCGTGTCCACCGGCCAGGCCGTCATGGCCGCGGCGGCTGCCACGACGCGCCCGCTCGTGCTGGAGCTCGGCGGGAACGATGCCGCCATCCTGGCCCCGGACGTTGCCGGTGATGCCGGGTTGGCCGATCGCATCGTGGAGGCAGCCTTCGTCACCAGCGGTCAGGTCTGCATGGCGATCAAGCGGCTCTACGTCCACCGGGATCGATTGGACGAGACGGTGGACGCGCTGGCCGGCCGGCTGGCGATCGAGACGGTGGGTGACGGCTTGGCCGACGGCGTGACCATGGGTCCGGTGCACACGGCCGCCGCACGAGACCGGGTCGAGGCCCTGCTCTCGGAGGCCGCATCCGCCGGAGCCGTGCTCGTGCGGCCGGGGAGGATGAGGCCCGAGGACGAGGAGAGCGAGGGCTACTTCGTCTCGCCGGCGCTCGTAGTCGCTCCGCCGGCGGAGACGGGCATCGTGCGCGAGGAGCAGTTTGCCCCGGCCCTGCCGGTCATCCCCTACGACGACGTGGCGTGGGCGATCGAGGCAGCGAATGACACACCCTTCGGCTTGTGCGCGTCGGCCTGGAGCAACGACGACGCGCTGGCGGCTGACATCGCCTCCCAGCTGTCCGCTGGGACCGTGTTCGTCAACGCCCACGGCTTGTCCGCCATCGACATGTACGCACCGATGGGTGGGTGGAAGCAGTCGGGCTCCGGCGTGGAGCTGGGGACCGCGGGAATGCAGGCCTTCGCCCGCCAGCGGGTCCGGGTGCGCCGGCCGGCCTTCGGGAACCAAGGAGGGGAAGCATGAGGCTGGCTCTTCGTGGCGGGACCGTGGTCGATGGAACGGGAGCGCCCCCGGTCCGAGCCGACGTCGTCATCGACGGGGAACGGTTTGCTGCCGTGGGACCCGGTGCTGACAGCAGTGGTGTGGACACGGTGATCGACGCCACCGGCATGTTGGTCACGCCGGGTTTCGTGGACCTGCACACGCACTACGACGCGCAGCTGTTCTGGGACGCCAATGCCAGCCCGTCGCCGCTGCACGGCGTGACCACGGTGCTCGGTGGCAACTGCGGCTTCTCGCTGGCGCCGATGGCTCCGGAGCATGTCGACTACATCTCGCGGATGATGGCCCGGGTCGAGGGCATGCCCCTCGCCGCGTTGCGTGCCGGCCTGCCGTGGGACTGGGGCTCCTTCGGCGACTGGATCGGGCGGCTGGACGGCCGCATCGCCGTGAACGCCGGCTTCCTGGTCGGGCATTCGACGCTGCGCCGGCTCGTCATGGGCGAGCGAGCCGTCGGGGGTGCGGCGAACGCCGGCGACCTCGAGGCCATGGAGACGGCGCTGCACGCGGCACTGGCCGAGGGCGCGCTCGGCTTCTCGACGTCCCAGGTCCATACCCACAACGACGGGGACGGCCAGCCCGTACCGTCGCGCGCGGCGGCCCGGGAGGAGATGGAGCGCCTTGCCGCCGCGGTGCGTCAGCACGAGGGCACCACCGTCGAGCTCATCGTCGCCGGCTGCCTGAACGGCTTCAGTGAGGAGGACATCGACTTCCTCGCCACCATGTCGTTGCTGGCGGATCGCCCGGTCAACTGGAACGTCCTGGGCGTCTCGGCGATGAACGCCGAGGGAGCCTGGGACCAGCTGGCGGCCGGCAGCGCCGCCTCCGCCCGGGGCGCGACCGTGTTGGCCTTGACGCTGCCCCACACCATGCAGCTACGGCTGAGCTTCGAGCACGGCGCCATCCTCGACGGCCTCCCGGGGTGGCGTGAGGTCTTCGCGCTGCCGGCGGCCGAGCGCATGGCAGCATTGTCGGACCCGCCGACGTGCCGCCGCCTCGACGCCGGCGCGCAGTCCGACGAGGCCGGGATACTGCGGCACCTCGCCGTGTGGGATCGGCTGATCATTGACGAGACGTTCGCTTCGGAGAACGCCGACGCCGAAGGCAGGAGTGTGGGAGAGGTCGCGCGGGCGCGCGGACTGGACCCGTTCGATGCGCTCCTCGACGTCGTGGTGGCCGACGCTCTGCGCACAGGGTTGCGGCCACCCATCCCCGAATCTGAGGATGACTGGGTGTTGCGGGCGAAAGTCTGGCAGGACCCCCGGGCCATCGTGGGCGGCTCGGATGCGGGCGCTCATCTCGACACGATGTGTGGCGCCATCTACTCGACCTCAATGTTGGGCGACGGAGTGCGGGCGCGCGGGCTGCTCAGCTGGGAGCAGGCGATCAGGTTGTTGACCGACGTCCCGGCCCGCCTGTACGGGCTGCGCGACCGTGGCCGTGTCGTTCCCGGCGGCTTTGCTGACGTGGTGGTCTTCGATCCGACCACCATCGGCCACGGGGCGGTCCGGACCCGCCAGGATCTGCCTGGTGGCGCCAGCCGCCTCTACGCCGATGCGGTGGGCGTCGGGCACGTCCTCGTCAACGGGACCGAAATAGTGCGCGACGGGGACTTCACGGGTGCGGTGCCCGGTCGGGTGCTGCGCTCGGGCCGCGACACCGTCACGGTGCACGCCGGCTCTGACTGGGCTGGAGCCGTCGCCTGAGGCAGCGGCGACGCCAGGCGCGCTGTTGCGGACGAGCGCAGCGCTCAGAGAAGCCGGGTGTCGAGCGCCTCCTCGCGGGTCACCGCACCTTCCCGAGTCAGCGAATAGGCCAACTTGCCCTCGACTTCGGTGAAGGCATCCTGCAGCTCCTCGCCGAAGAACACCAGCCCTGTGCCGTTCTCCGTGGCGTAGCCGTCGGGCAGCGTCCCCTGCGCGATGAGGCGATGGATGAGCGGACGCCGTTGTTCCTCTGCATCGTGATGCGGGCTATTGGACCAGGGGAGGAAGGCGAGCCCGTTCGTGACGGGTTGCAGAGTGGGGCCGAAGGAGTCGGTGGTCCCGCCGACGTGCCAGCACAGCGAGCCGGCCGAGACCCCCTTCAGGACGACACCCGCCTCCCAGCATTCCCGGAGCACCACGTCGAGGCCGTGCAGGCGCCACAGCGCCAAGAGGTTGGCCGTGCTCCCACCTCCCACCCAGATGACGTCCTGCGCCAGGAGATGGGCACGCAGGTCCGGCACGTTCGGCATCGGGAACAGCGTCAGGTGCGAGCTGATGAACCCGAGCTTGGAGAACGCGTTGTGCGCCGCCGCCAGGCGCGAAGAGTCGTCGCCCACGGCGGTGGCGATGATGCAAAGGCGAGGATGTGCCCCTGCCTGGGCCAGGTCGGCTGCCAGCCGGTAGGAAGGCCCTGGCCGCAGGTTGGCCGGATCGGGACCCTCCGCCTGGAATCCGATGGAGGTGGCGACGATGGTCGGTTGGCGCGCCGCCACGTCAGGAAGGGAGGACCCCGGGGTTGACGATGTGCAACGGCCGGGCCCCCGCCATGAGCCGGCAGAGGTCCTCTGCGATCGTCCGGGTGTGGTTGGACTCGGTGTCATAGGTGGCGCCGCCTATGTGCGGCGTCAGCACGACCTGGGGGAACGTGGTCAGCGGATGGTCCGTCGCCAGGTGCTCGCCCTCGAAGTGGTCGAGTCCCGCCGCGCCGACCTTGCCCGACGCCAGGGCGGCGACCAGCGCATCGGTGTCGTGGATCTTGGCCCGGGCCGTGTTCAGGAAGACGACCCCGTCGCGCATCTTGGCGAAGGCGTCGGCGTTGATCATCCCGGTCGTCTCAGGCGTCACTGGGGCGTGCACCGAGATGACGTCGGACTTGGCCAGCAGCTCGTCGAAGGAGCTCGTGGCGTCAGGCGCGTACGGGTCGTAGGCGAGGACGTCCATGCCGAGGCCGCGCAGGCGCCAGCGCAGGGCGCGACCCACCGCCCCGAGCCCGACGAGGCCGACCGTCTGGCCGGCCAACTGCCAGGCGCGGTAGCGCTGGTAGGGGATCTTCCCGTCCCGGTAGATCTCACCTTCGCGCACGTCGCGGTCGGCGGGGACAATGCCGCGGGTGGCGGCGAACAGCAGACCCACGGCCAGCTCGGCCACGGCGTCGGCGTTGCGTCCGGGAGCACGCAGCACGGGGACCCCGGCCGCGGTCGCGGCAGCCACATCGACGTTGGTGGGATCACCGCGGCAGCTGCACACGGCGATGATCGGCTGCTCGTAGAGGTCCGCGCCGCAGACGTCGCTTTCGACGATGACGATGTTGGCGCCCTCCGCGTCTGCCCGCTCGGCCAGCTGGGCGGCGTTGTAGATGCGGAGCGAAGGCTGGTCCAGCCAGGAGTCGAGCACCAGATCGGCCAGCTGGTGGAGCAAATCGAGGCCGGGGCCACTCACGGCGGCCGTCACCAGTGCCTTGGGACGGGAACCTGTCATGTCGGTCGAACTCTCCTTCTCGGGCGGGCGTCGTCCATAATGTCGGATCATGACATGCGTGTCAGATTCATGACGTCCTCCGGAAGACCCGTCACTGTCGGCGTCGATATCGGCACCACGTCGGTGAAGGCGTTGGCTGTCGATGAAAAAGGCCAGGTGGTGGCCCGCAGCAGGGTGCCCCACGGCATTGTGGCGCCCGAGCCCGACGTGCTGCGCCATGACGCCAAGAAGGCCTGGCGGGCCGGGCCACGCAAGGCCTTCGAGGAGGTGACCGCCCAGCTCCAGGCGGAAGGGAACTCGCTCGCCGGTGTCGCGGTGGCCTCCATGGTCCCCTCCATGACCGCCGTCGGGCGCCACGGCGTGCCGTTGTTGCCCGGCCTGCTCTACGGGGACCGCGAGGGCCGGCCCACCGAGGAGGTGGCCGACGATGTGGTCGTGCCGCTGGGCGCCATGCCCGACGCCGAGGGCTTCCTCCGCTGGGCCTCCACCGAGGAGCCCGACGCCCGGGGCTACTGGCCCTGCCAGGCCGTGGCGACCAATGCCATTTCGGGACTGCCCGCCATCGACACGGGCGTCACCGCGTCGTTGGGGAGGCTCCACACGCACAAGGGCTGGAATACCGAGCTCCTCGGTTCCATGGGCATCGCCGAGAAGCAGATGCCCATGGTCGTTCCCATGGGCGAGGCCGCCGGCACGCTGCCCGATAGTGACGTCGTCATCACGGGCGGGACCATCGACGCCTTCTGCGATCAGATCGTGTCGGGTGCCATCCACAAGGGTGATGTCCTGGTGATCTTCGGCGCCACCTTGATCTGCTGGGTGATCTGCGACGAGTGGCTGACCGTCGAGGGCCTGATCAGCTACCCGAGCACGACGCCGGATCGGTATCTCGTCGGGGGTCCGAGCAACGCGGGCGCCCTCTTCGTCGACTGGGCCCGGCACCTGCTGCGGGACACGCCGCGTCCCGGACCGAAGCGGGAGCAGCTCGAGCCCCGGCTCGGGACACCCGGGCGGGTTCCGGTCTGGTTGCCCTACGTCCGTGGGGAGCGCACGCCCTTCGAGGACCACACGCTGCGGTCGAACATCTACGGGCTCGACATCGGATCGGGGGCGGAGGCGCTCGAACGTGCCGCCTTCGAGGCGAGCGGGTTCGTGGTGCGTCGCATGATCGAGCGCGCCGGCGTCAAGCCCACGCGGATCGTGGCCAGCGGCGGCGGCTCGCGGGTGACGGCGTGGATGGCCGCCGTCGCCGATGCGACGAATCTCCCGGTGGACACCGTCGCCGTGCCCGAGGGCGCCGCGCTCGGTGCGGCGTACTTCGCCCGCCTTGCTGCGGGACTCGAGGCGTCGCTGGACGACTCGACGCGCTGGTCCGCGGTGGGGAGGACGATCGAGCCGGACCCGAGCTGGGCGGCGGCCGCCGCCGTGCGTTACGAGAAGTTCAGCGACCTGGGCACAGGCGCCTAGATCGAGGCGGTCACGTCCTCGGCCGTGACGTCCGCCTGCAGGGAAGCGTGCGCCGCGGCGCGTCACTCAACAGTGGCCAGAGCCCCGCCCTTACCCGTTGGGGGTGAAGGCCACCTTGAGGGCGCCGCTGTGGTCCTGGCGGGCCAAGGCCTTGAGGGCGGGCCACCATTCCTCGAGCCCGAAGCGGTGCGTGAGCATCGGCGTGATGTCGAGCCGGCCATGTTGGACCAGCTCCAGGTAGAGGGCGATGGCGTGGAGTCGGCGCCCCTCGAAGTCCTCCATGCCGAAAGCATTCGAGCCGGCGATGGTGATCTCTTTGAAGTAGATCGGGGTCGACTCCCACCGTTCGGGTGTGGCCACACCCGTGTAGACCAGCCGGCCCCGCTCGGCCAGGACGCGGACGCCGACCTCGAGCGTCTCGGCCTTGGCGATGGAGTCGTAGACGACGTCGATGTGCCCGGGATGGGTGACGGGGAGCCCGTCCAGTGGCATGTGGAGGACGGCGCCCGACCACGCCGCGAGCTCCTCGACGAGCTGGAGCCTGGGCTCGTGGGCGAACACGGCGTCCGCCCCGAACTGCAACGCCATCACGCGCTGGGCCTCGAAGCGGGCAACGACCCCCACCTCGACCCCCGGGTAGAGGGCTTTGAGGATGGCCACGCTCGTGAGGCCGAGGGCGCCCGCGCCGTAGACGAGCACCCGCCCCGAGGCGGGCGGTGGGTGGCGCACGATGGCGTGGAAGGAAACCGAGAAGGGATCCGCCAGCACGGCAGCCTCGTTCGAGATGCCGTCGGGGACCGGGATCAGCATGGAGTCGTGGGCCGCCAACTGCTCGGCCCAGGCCCCGGGCGCTCCGGTGATGACCCCGACGTGCACCCCGGGGCCCATGTCACCCTTCGTGAAGCTCCAACACAGGCTGAGGTCACCGGCCTGGCAGGGCGGGCACAGCGGGGTGATGCCGCGCGGCGCGCAGGTCAACCAGGGGTTGAGGACGACACGCTGGCCGACATCCAGCCCGCGGGCCTCGGGCCCGAGGGATACGACTTCGGCGACGACCTCGTGCCCGGGCAAATGGGGCAGGGAGGAGAAGGCGGCCATCGGGTTGTCGATGTCGCCCGTGTTGAAGTCGCCCAGCACGAGCTTGGCGTCCGACCCGCAGATACCAGAGAGGATCGGCCGGGTCACCACCCAGTCGGGACGGACGAGCCGGGCGTCGTCGATGTGGTGGAGGCCGAAGGGGATGCCGGCCAGCATGGTCTCCAACTCGTCCTCGGGAGTGGGCCGGAGTTCGTGCTTGTCCGGTGGTGCGCCGAAGAGCAACGCCTTCACTCTGCCGCCCCTTCCGAGCCGCCCAGCCCGCGCATGCCCACAATGAAGCTGTCGATGTCCGACGTCTTCGCCTCAATGATTGCCTTCATGTCGGGCAGATAGTGCTCGAACTGGTCGCTGTCGATGGCGTCGACGATGCCGGCCGCAATGGCTTCCGGCGGCTCCTTTGGCCCGTCGTACAGAGGGGCGTCGTTGTCGGGCTGGTCCCAAATTTCGGTGTCGATGGCACCAGGGATGATCAGCTTGACCGAGACGCCCGTTCCGTCGAGGTCGACCACCATGGACTCGCTCCAGCCGGCCAATGCGAACTTCGACCCGGAGTAGGCGGCCTCCGCCGTGATCCCCAACCGCCCGCCGAGACTCGAGACGTTCACGATGATGCCTGCACTGCGCTCGAGCATCCGCGGCAGCACGGCCAACGACATGGCGACAGGGGAGAAGTAGTTGATGCGCATGGTGCGTTCGACCTCTGCCATGGTCAGGCGGGTGACGTGCCGGCGCATCGGGACGGCGGCGTTGTTGACGAGCACGTCGAACCCGCCGTAGTGATCCCAGATCTGCAGAGCCAGGTGCGCGGCCGCCTCCGGCTCGGACAGGTCGGCTGCCCAGACCTCCGTGGCCGGCGAAGTGGCGATGCAGTCCCCCCGCACGGCCTCGAGCCGGTCGGCCCGCCGGGCCACGAGCGCCACCGTGTCGCCCCGGGCGGCCAGGGTGCGGGCCAGTGCGGCGCCTATGCCCGACGACGCGCCGGTGACGAGGACCGTCCGGCCTCCTTGCGCAGCACTCACCCTCCGAACCTCCCCTGGCCGCGCCGACTTCTGTCTGCCCCGACCTCCGCAAGAGGGAACGCGACTTCTTGGGGTGAGCGAGGGGTCTCGAACCCCCGACCTCCAGGACCACAACCTGGCGCTCTAACCGACTGAGCTACGCCCACCGAGGGGCACAAGTGTGGCACACCTCCCGGCGTCCTACGGCATGCCTCTCCGGGCCACGGAGTCTGCCGCAGCGGATGCTCACGTGGCACCGACCAGCTATGTCAGGCTGGCAGCGCTGCCCTCGTAGCTCAGTTGGAATAGAGCGGCTGACTTCTAATCAGCGGGTCGCAGGTTCGAGTCCTGCCGAGGGCGCCAAAAATCCGAATTTTGGCGAGGCAGAGAAAGGGGGTTCCCACACGCCACACCCCGCAGCGCGCCCGCAGTGGTCGAACTTTCCTGTCAAGCGGTTCGATCTCGGCCCGTCGCGGCGGCCTTCAGTCGGGCGCAGAGGTCCCGGGGGCCACGAGCGCGGCGAGGTTGTCGACCGACTTCTGCAACATGGCTAGCGGGACGATCGGAAAGTGCGGGCGGGCGAACTCGGGGATGTCCGGCCACTCGCAGTAGTTGGTCACCTTCGTCTCGCTCGGGCTGACCGCCGCGATCTCCCACCCGTAGACGTGGCCGAACGGGCCCTGCTCGGGCAGGCCGACATTCCACTCGAGAAGCTCGTCGGGAACGATCCTGGTCACCGTGTTGACGGACGTGTACTTGCCCATCGGTTGGTCACCCAACGACTCGCGGTCCATGTCCATCACGAACGTGTCTCCGGGGGCTTCGACACGCCGGGATCCCGGGGCCGCCTCCAGCATGCCCGACCCGTCGATCTCGACGTGCATGGCTGGGTCCGTGACGATCCGGAAGACCTCGGCCGGACTGGCCGTGACGGTCCGACTGGCGGCGATCCGATCTTCGCTCGACACAATGCGTTTCCTCCGTTGTCTCGGTTCCTGCAGACACTAACGACCAGGACGTCTGGTAGCGGATACCGTTGCCCGAAATGGGCGAGGAGCACGAGACCTGGGAGCACGCCGTCAGGGAGAAGCTAAAGCCGCTGCGCGACCGCGTCGTACAGGGGCTGGGCGGCACCATGCCGGAGCCGATTCCACGGGGCATCACCTACGACCAACTCGTGGACCTGCTCTACCCGACATTGCCCGACGACCTCCGTCCGGACGTCGACAAGGCAGCCACAGGGGACCTGGCCCGGGTCTCCACCATCCGCCGGATGCTCGGGACGATTGAGCATCAGGTCGCACCGACGGCCTTCTCGGTACAGCTGGGGGAGGAGGACGCCGTCCGCGCCAGGGTGGGGGCCGTGGAGCTGTTCTGCGACGCCGCCGACGCCGCCGTCACTCCCGGGTTGCTCTCGGGCCACTACGAGGTGCACCTCTCGGCCGTCTTCGAGAAGTACTGCACCAGCGGCATGACCGTGATCGACGTCGGTGCCAACCTCGGCTACTACTCGCTGTTGGCCTCGGGGCTCGTCGGCCCGTCCGGTCGGGTGATCGCCCTGGAGCCGAACTCGGAGAACTGCCGCCTCTTGTTGTCCTCGCTCCGGTTGCACGACATCAGGAACGTCCAGTTGCTGCCCGTGGCGGCGGACACGGCGACGGGATGGGCCTACTACTCGACGCATGTCGGTTCCAACGGGGGCCTCATCGAGGCCGGAGATCTCTTGTCCCGCCCGGGCACCGTCGTCCCGACCTTCCGTCTGGACGAGCTCGTGGAGGGTCCGGTGGGCTTCTTGAAGATGGACGTCGAGGGCGCGGAGGGTCGGGTGGTGCGGGGTGCCACGCGGCTGATCGAGCGCGATCGCCCCGTCGTCACCACCGAGCTGAAAGACGAGATGCTGCGCCGCGTGTCGGGCACCACGGTGGCCGAGTACCTCGGGTACTTCGAGCAGTTGGGCTACATGCCGTCACTCCTCGAGAAGGCGACAGGAGCGGAGAAGCCGTACGCCTCGGTGGCCGAGCTCCTGGCCGACTGGGGCGAGACCGACGAGCTCCGCGACGTCCTGCTGCTTCCCGGTCCGGCTTGACGGGTCAGACGCCCACTACCCGGCTGCGACCTCGTCGGGGGCCGAGCCGACGAGGGCGGTGAGCAGCTCGTCGACATCATCGGCGATCACCAGCGCGTCGAGTTGCCGGGCCTTGATGAAGCCCTGTGCGACCGCGTGGCGTACGAAGGCGAGCAGGTCGTCGAAGAAGCCGTCCACGTTGAGGATGCCGCAGGACTTGTCGTGAATCCCGAGCTGCGCCCAGGTGACGGACTCCATGAATTCCTCGTAGGTCCCGAAACCGCCCGGGAGCATGACGAAGGCGTCCGACAGCTCGGACATGAGCGCCTTGCGCTCGTGCATGGTGCCCACCACGTGCAGGTCGCTCAAGGTGCCGTGGGCGATCTCGTGGCCGGCCAGCGACTCGGTGATGACGCCCGTCGCCCGCCCGCCCGCCGCCAATGCGGCATCGGCGACCACACCCATCAGGCCCACCGAGGCGCCGCCGTAGACGAGCTCGATGCCGCGTTCGGCGACCGCGGTGCCGAAGCGCTCGGCGGCAACCCGAAAGGCGGGATCAGTTCCGGGGCTCGAGCCGCAGAACACGCACACAGTCTCCACCGTCATGCAGGGCTGCCCTCGGGGACCGGGATCTCCGGGCGCCGCACCGGGGCGGCCCGCCGGACGCGCCGCACGATGGTCTCCGCCGCATCGCCGTCGTGGATGGTGAGGGAGAAGGCCGCCGCGCCCAGGGCGAAGATCGCTGCGGTGAGGAAGGCGAAGCGATAGCCCGAGATGTCCGGAGACGACGTCCCCGCGGTGCCATGGGTCGAACCCACGCTGATCAGGACGGTGGAGAGGACGGCGACACCGGTCGCGCTCCCGACCTGGCGCATGGTGTTGAAGAAGGTCGAGGCCCGACCCATGGACTCGGGTGTGATCTGGGCGAAGGCCGCCGCCTGGTTGGGCACCATCACCTGGGCCATCATCCAACCCAGGACGAACATGAGGCCCCGGATGAACCACAGGTTGGTGGTCACCGTGATCTGGGTCAGCACGAGCATGCAGGCGGCCAGCCCGAGCAACCCGCCGGTGATGTGCCGGCGGGGCCCGATGCGAGGATAGATGAAGCGGCTGGCGAACTGGGCGCCGATCATCACACCGAAGGCCTCGGGGAAGGTCGAGAGGCCAGACTGCAGCGCCGACAGGCCTCGGGCGTCCTGGAAATAGAGCGGGATGAGGTAGAGCATCCCCAGGAAGGCGGCGGCGGCCAGGAACATGACGCAGTTGGTCGAGCGGAACAGTCGCTCCCGCAGCAGGTGCAGGTCCACCATCGGCCGGGTGGTCCGCAATTCGACCAGGACGAACGCGAGGAGGAGCATGGCCCCGCTGACGCAGGTGGCGATCACTGTCGGCGACGACCACGACTGGAGGGGGCCTTCGGAGATGCCGTACATCAGGAGCCCCAGGCCGGCGCCACCGAGTACGAAGCCGGGCACGTCGAATCGGCCGGCATCGATCGTCCCGACCTTCTCCAGGAAGAGCGCGCCGAAGATGACAGCCACAATGCCGATCGGGACGTTGACGAAGAACACCCAGCGCCACGAGAAGTTGGTGACCAGGAAGCCGCCGAGCACCGGTCCGACAGCCGGGGCCACGGTGGTCCCCAGGGTCAGGATGCTGGCCGCGCGCACCCGCTCGGCCGGTGGGAAGACCCGGTAGAGCATGGCCATACCCACCGGGGCCATCATCCCGCCGCCCGCACCCTGGACGACCCTGAACAGCACCAGCTCGGTCATGTTCTGGGCGACGCCACACAGCGCCGAACCCACGGTGAAGACGACGATGGCCGTGAGGAGGACCCGCTTGCCGCCGAAGCGGTCTCCCAACCAGCCCGACGCCGGGATGAAGACGGCCAGGCTCACCAGGTAGGCGATCACGACGCCGTCGACGGCGGTGGGCTCAATGTGGAAGTCGCGCCCGATGGTGGGCAGCGCGACGTTCACGATCGTGATGTCCATGATGTTCATGAACATGGCCGACACGAACACGATCCCGACGATGATCTTCTGATTCACACGAGCGACGGCCACGATTCTCTTTCGGTTCTCGGACAGCGGGCGGAGCGGACCACGGGGATCACGTCCATGACCGTCCGGCCCAGCTGCGGCCCCTCGACCCTATGCGCTCGCTCGTTGGTGTCTGGCCCGCCGGAACCGATGCTTGGTGGGCGCAATCGCCGCCTCGTAGGCTGGCCGGGCATGGGGAAGCGCGCCGCCCGCAGGCTCAGAGCGCTGTCGCTCGCCCTGGTCATCGGCGCCGGTGTCTGCACGGCGCTCCCGCCTGAGGCGGGGGCGTCCACGCGGCCGCAGCGTGCGGTGTCGAGCACGGTGTGGCTGTGCCGCCCGGGCCAGGCCCCGGATCCCTGCGCCTCGAGCCGGGCCGCCACCATCGTGAGCGGCACAGGAACAACGCGCCCGTCCCTCTCCCCGTCCTCCCCGAGCGCGCGCCGCTTCGACTGTTTCTACGTCTACCCGACGGTCTCGGCCGAGCCGGGCATCAACGCCGACCTCACCGTGCAGCCGGCCGAGCGCGCCGCGGCGATCGTCCAGGCATCCCGCTTCTCCCAGCAGTGCACCGTGTGGGCTCCCATGTACCGCCAGATCACGGTGGCGGGGCTGGCTCACACGAGCCCCGCCACGGTGGCCATCGCATATGCCAGCCTGCTCTCGGCCTGGAAGGACTATCTCGTCCACGACAACAACGGCAGGCCGATCGTCTTCATCGGGCATTCGCAGGGCTCGGCCATGCTGATCAAGCTGCTGCAGACCCAGGTCGACCGTTCGCCGATCCTCCGCAAGCGGATGGTGTCCGCCATCCTCCTGGGTGGAAACGTGCAGGTCCCCGTCGGCGGGGTCGTCGGCGGCACCTTCCGTCACATCCCCACGTGCGGATCGGCTTCCCAGACCGGTTGCGTCATCGCCTATTCGTCCTTCGGTTCGCCGCCGCCGGCCGACTCCCTCTTCGGGCGCGCCGGGCGCGGGGTGAGCGTGCTGTCGGGTCAGGGCGGAGCCGGGGCACAGCAGGTGGTGTGCGTCAACCCGGCCACCTTCTCGTCCCGGGTGGGCGCCCTGCAGCCTTTTTTTCGGAGCGTCGGCGCACCGACGTCAGGGGTCCGGGTGCTGACACCCTGGGTGACCTTTCCCGGCCTCTACACCGCACAGTGCCGGCAAAGTGGCGGCGCATCCTGGTTGCAGGTGACGGCGACCGCGGCCCCTGCTGACCCACGTCCGACCGTTTCGGCGTCTCTCGGACCCAACTGGGGGTATCACCTGGACGACGTCAACCTGGCCCTGGGCAATCTGGTGGCCGATGTGGGACTCGAGGAAGCCGCCTACCCCTGACCCGCCGCCTCGGCCCAATGTTCCCCTGGGAAAGTGCCCGGGTCGGTCCTAGACTCCGACGATGCTCAAGGTCATCGCCGTCGCCAATCAGAAGGGCGGCGTGGCCAAGACGACGACTGTGCAGTCGCTCGGCGTGGCGCTGGCCCAACAGGGTCGTCGCGTGCTGGTGGTGGACCTCGACCCGCAGGCGTGCCTCACGTACTCAATGGGCTTCGATCCTGATGAGCTCGACTCGTCGCTGCACGATGTCCTCCTCCGGCGTGCTCGGCTGGCCGAGGTCGTCAAGTCCGTGCCCGAGGTACCGGGCCTCGATCTGGTGCCGGCCACCATCGACCTGGCCGGCGCCGAGGTGCACCTGCTGAGCCGAACGGGACGCGAGCACGTTCTGGCCCAAGCCTTGCTGCCGGTGCTCGACGACTACCACGCCGTGCTGATCGATTGCCCGCCCTCGCTCGGGGTGTTGACCATCAATGGCCTGACCGCCGCTGAAGCCGTCATCGTGCCGCTCCAATGCGAGGCCCTGAGCCATCGTGGCGTCGGACAGCTCCTCGAGACGATCGAGGACGTCCGTCAGTTCGCCAATGAGAAACTGCAGGTGCTCGGCGTGATCCCGACCATGTTCGACGCGCGGACGACGCATTCTCGTCAGGTGCTCTCGGAGGTCGAGGAGCGGTACGGGCTGCCGCTGTTTCAGCCGTCCGTCCCGAAGTCGGTGCGTTTCGCGGAGGCTCCGGGACTCGGGCGGTCGGTGCTGCAGCACGCGCCGACTTCGCCGGGAGCGGTGGCCTACCGCGCGCTCTCGACGCGCGTCTATGACGCGATGCAGACCGCCTGAGCGGAATGGCCGCTTCGCGGAGCGACAAGGCCCCCGACCCCCTGGGCAAGCGGGCGCTGTTCGGAGTTCCCTCAGCGGGGGAGTCCGGGTCGGCCGAACCTGCCCCGTCGGGCATGACTGTGGCGCTGCCCGTCGGCAAGCGGGCGCTCTACTCGGGCGCGCTCGGCGAGCCCGACAGCCTGGCGATGACATCGGGCAATCCTCTCCATGAACGGGGCAGCTTCACCGTGCAGTGCGCGCGGTGCCGGCAGACCTCCCGTGTCGGCGCGTTGGACCTGCTCATCTACCAGTTCCCGCTCGGGGTGTGGTTGCCCCGGGGGCGCTTCGATCACCGCATGACCTGCCCGTCCTGTCGCAAGCGAGCCTGGTGCAGCGTCACGCTGCGCCGCAGCTGAACGCGACAGGCGGACAATTCAGGCCGGAGCGGGGTCGAGCTCTTCCGGTTCCTTCGCTTCGTCCCCGGGTTGACGTGTGGGGAGCCGGCGGGTCAGCGCCAGGGCGATCAGGGCAATGAAGGCGAGCACGGCCAGCGCCGCCCGCAGCCCGTTGATCCGGCTCTGGGCGTTCTCGTCCACGACCGCCGCCGCTGTCGTCGGCGGGACACCCGCCTTCTCCAGGGTCGCGTTGAGATCAGCGTCGCTGACGAAGGGGATGCCGCCGGAAAGCTCGACCTGAGCCTGTGCGGACAGCTCCTTCGGGACAGCGGGATTGGACGCGACCGATCCGAGGAAGGTCGTCGTCAGCACCGCGATGAGGATGGCGCCCGAGAGCGCGGTACCGATCGAGGCGCCGAGATTCGTGACGGTGTTCTGCACGCCGCCGACCTCGCCGCTCTGGGAGTCCGGCACGGCGGAGACGGTGACGGCACCGAGCTGCGAGGCCAGGGTGCCGATCCCGAGGCCGGCCAGCAGAAGCGGCCCGGTCACGATGTCGGCGCCGGCTCCGGAGTCCAGCGCCGCCAGGAGCACGACGATGCCGAGGAACAGCAGGCCGAAGCCGAACCGCACGATCCGACGTGGCGAGGCATGCGGGAAGAGTCTCGGCACGCCGACGGCACTGGCCAGAAGGGTGATGGAAAGAGGCAGCAGGCGCACACCCGTGGCAACGGCCGAGAGCCCCAGGGCCACGGACAGGAAGAGAGGGATCACGAAGAAGAGTCCGGCCTGCAGCATGAATTGGAAGAAGAACGCCGTCAGCCCACCTTGGAGACGGCGCGCTTTGAGCATGTGCGGGTCGAGCAGAGCGGCCTGGTGGCGCTGCAGTCGCCTGTTTTCCCACAGCGCAAAGAGGCCCAAAATGACGCCACCCCCGAGCAGCAGCCAGACCACAGGCGACATCCCCAGCCACTGCGGAGCGTCCGGCTTGGGCTGCACGAAGCCCCAGGTGCCCGACCGGATGACGCCGTACACAATTGCGCCCAGGCCCGCCGCGGAGAGGAGCGTGCCCACGGGGTCGAGGCGAACGCCGGGGACGGCCGGCGAATCGGCCATCCGTCGCGTCAGGGCGAGGATGCCGAGTACCAGGACGACTTCGCCTGACGAAGACCCAGCGCCAGCTCGCGTAGGTCGTGAACAGCCCACCGACCAACGGGCCCACCGCCACGGCGACGGCGCCCGCCGAGGCGACCAGCCCGTAGGCGCGCGGTCGCTCGGTCCGACCGAAGTTCGTTGCGACGAGCGCCACGATCGCCGGCATGATCAGCGCGGCGCCCAACCCTTCCAACACCGACCAGCCGAGAATCAGGACCGGCAGGGATTTGGCCAGCGCGGTGGTGGCCGAGCCGCATCCGTACACGACGCAGCCGATCATGAAGGCACGCTTGCGCCCGATGATCTGGCCGATCTTGCCGCCCGTGATCATGAATGCAGCCATGACCAGCGTGTAGAGGGTGATGGCGAACTGGATCCCGGTCACCGTGGTCCCGACGTCCTTGGCCACCGTGGCGATGGCGACGTTCATGACCGAGGTATCCAGGGTCATGAGGAACTGGGCCGCCGCCAACGTGAGCAGGACGATCTGCCCGCCTGAGGATGGACGAGCGGCGGCCTCCCCGGTGTCGGTCACGCCGCATTGTGGCCCATGAGGCGCGCTGCGGGTGGCCGGCAGCAGTCGGCCGGCGAACGGTACGAACTGAGCTACCCGAGAGGGTCAAGCGCAAGTGGTCGGGATGCGGGGATTTGAACCCCGGACCTCCTGCTCCCAAAGCAGGCGCGCTGCCAAGCTGCGCTACATCCCGTGCAACTGGGTGAATGCTACTTGGGCGCCTCGGCCCTCTGGCTGACGTCCGGAGGCCGATCGACAGGCAGTATGTCGACGGGCACGCCTGAGAGCCACGACTGATCTCGTTCCAGCTCCGAACCTCTTGCTCGTCGCTCTAGGATCGACGCAGCATGAAGCTCGTCCCGACGAACCGCACCGACTACGGCCTGCGGGCACTCATCTACCTGGTCAATGCCGGGGGCCCGTGGACCAAAGCCGCGGAGATCGGTGGCGCCATGGATATTCCAGTCGGGTTCCTGCAGATCGTCCTTCAGGATCTCCAGCGTTCGCAGCTGGTCACGTCGAAGTCGGGGCCCAGAGGGGGCTACGCGCTCGCCCGGCCGGCCGCATCGGTCACCGTCTGCGAGGTGGTCGAGTCGCTGGAGGGGCCTTTTGATACGGGTGACTGCGCATTGCGCGGTGGACCGTGCCACTGGGACGACGTGTGCGCGCTCCACAAGGTGTGGTCCTCAGCTCGCGAGGCGCTGCGGCAGGGTTTGCAGTCGTCCACCATCGCCGAAGTCGCCGCCGAGGACAAGGCGTTGGCCGCTCGGACGGCTACCGTCCCGGCCGATGCGCATCGCCGTAGGGCCAAGGTGAAGGTCTCCCGTCCTCGGTCGCAGTAACGGCGTGCTGTGTCAGATGGTCACTCGGCCTGCGCTATGTCGGTGACGATCCGTCTGGTCAGCGGTCCCTCGACCACTGTGCATCCTGGCAGCTGCGCTCGGACGGACTCCGCTTCCTGTCGTCCTGCCAACACGGCCACTGGCTTGTCGTCGTGGTGAGTGCGCTCGATAGCCGCTGCCACCACGGCGCGGCGTGGGTCGTGGGTTCCAAGATTGTTGATGACGAAATCAGCCTTCTCCATGAGTTCGCAGTGACCCGTTTCGACCAGCGGACAGCGAGGGCCGTGGCCGGCACTCGGGCCGGGGCACCACATGGTCTCGATACCCATTCCATCAAGGACGCGTGACACGGCGACGGCCTCGGCTCCGTCTTCACCTTCGAACAGCGCACAGCGGTGCCCTAAAGGTGGAGAAGACTGCCGGCGAGGCCAAGTGGCGGCCTCGTCACGGCCGAGTTGCTTCGTTCTGGACATGGTGACCTCCGTTTTCCGAATCCTCAAGCAGTGAACTTGAGGATATATCTGGTCGGAGGATTCTGATAGGGAGGAACGTCCTGAAGATCGGCCATCGGAGTCCCTTCAAGAGACCGTGCGCAGGGGATCCTGGAGCCACGGCTCAGGCGCCTCCAGGCCCCTTTGCAGCGCGCTCGCCGGAGGTGCTCCCTGCCTCACCGGCGCTTTCGTTCTCGGCCAAGTGGTTCTATTGTAAATAGGACCATGCTCGAAGTGACTGCTCGACCTCCCCAGAGGGCGGGGGTCGCGGTGTCGGGCCCTCCCCAACGGGGCGAGGTCCTGAGTCGCGTCAGCGCCCTGTTCGATTTCGCTCGCCGCGAGAGTGACCGCCGCGACGAGACCATTGCCGTGATCGCGTCGCTGCCATGAGCAGCACGAAGGCGCATCCCACGGCTGAACCTCGTCGTCCCGAAGACGTTGGCGTCGCCGCACCCACGGCCGATGCAGAGGCTCTGTTCAGGGAAGCCCGCCAGCGCCGCCGTCGTCGGCGTCTCTTCGTCACCGCCGCGGTCGTGATCGTTGCATGCGTGGTCGGGATCTGCGTCGCGGTCAGCCAAGGAAGCGGTCATGGGGGAGCAGGCGGCAGCCACCTGCCGCGCCCCTCGGCTGCGCACCGGACCGCTCCTCCCGTCGCCTCCATCCCGAGGCTGCCCGGGGTCGCGCTCCCGTCGTCGGGGTATTTCAACCAGATCACCGTCGCCGCGAGCGGGCTGTTGGTGACGGGTGTGACCCCTGCGACCGCCGGCAGTGCACTCCCGCTGTGCGTGACGGCGCCGGTCGATCCGCAGACTCTCGCCGTCGGCCGGGTCCGGACGGGGAATTGCGGAGACCCCCGGCTCTTTGGTCAATCCATCGAGGTCGTGAACAGCCCGATTCTGCAAACGAACAATGCGAGCCTTTCGATCAATTCGTTGGATCCGACCTCGGGTCGGACGGCCTACGGCCCGGTTGTCATGACCTACGCGTCGCTGTCGGATACCCGACCCGTGATGACCTCGGGGGGACAGTGGTTGTGGATCTACGACGTCAGCACGACGAACGGTCCTGTCCTCCTCCAAATCTCGGAACAATCGGGCGCAGTGGCCGACACCATTCCGATGCCATCTCTCTCCAGACCGCTCCTGGCGGCCGACAACGGGGGTGTCTGGATCGCGAACTCCGTCGAGGGCTCGTCGGCACCCGCCCTCTTCTACGCCACCGCCGGGTCCTCGGCTCCCCGCGTGGTGGTGCCGTCGACGGACGTTCCGATTTGTTGGATGGTGGCCTCGGGAACGGGCGCCTGGGTCGGTACCGGAGTCCAGGCCTGCGCCAAGCAGGACGTGCAGCGGTTCGTGGACGACTCGGACGCGCCGGTCTTCACCACCTCCGGCACGTTTCTGCCGTTCACGGTCGTCGGAAATGAATCGGACGCGCTGTGGACGATGCAATATCTCTCGCCGAGCAAGGAAATGATCGTCCGTATCGATCCCGACACGGGATCAGAATCCGTCGTCGCCACGGTTCCGGCGGCCGCGCTGCCGAGCTATCTGACCCTTGGCGGGCTCGTGCCGGGCCAGGGCGTCTACTTCGATGGGCGCCTGTATCTGCTCGAGCCTCCGTTCCACAAGAACGGCTACTTGGGCTACGCGTCGATCGTCGGCGTGGACGTGGCCCCTGCCGGTTGACTGCATTGTCCTCGTGCTCAGTTTTCGACCTGGAGTTCCCCGTTGGCGCCGACCACGACATGAATGGGCGTGAGACCCCGAGTGGCCGGGGGGCTCACGACGGCGCCGGTCGTCGGATCGAATTCCGAACCGTGGCACGGGCAGACGATCAACTTGGCTCCCGGTGAGTACCCGACCGTGCATCCCGCATGGGGGCAGACCGCGTCGTACGCGACGAAGGTGTTCTTGGCCGGCTGGATGACGAGGCCGGGGTCGCCCGTGCCGGGGTCCGTGAACGTCGCCGCGCCCCCGACCGGCACCTGGCTGGCCAGGCCGATCGGCGTGCCGGTCGACGAGGGGGCGGTCGTGCTGGCGGCGGGCGCGGTGGTTGTCGTCGGGCCCGCGCCCCCACCGGGGTTGGTGGTCGAGAGCGCTGCGGTGCCTTCTCCCCCCGGGCTCGTGGCCCCGCCGACGGCTCGGCCCAGACCGGCGGCCGCGGCGGCGGCGAGCCCGCCGATCACGGCGGACGCCGCCACGGCCGTTCCGCCGAGAACCAGCGCCCGGCGATCGACCGCATCGGGACCACGATGGACGAGGCCGCCCCTTTCGTCGGCGAGGAACGGGCAGCCGACGACGTCGCAACGCCGGCCCGCCTGCGCCGCGCAGGTGTCGTCCACGTAGTTGCCACAGATCTGCTGCACCCGATCGAAACGTACGGGAACGACGGTGGTCGGTCCGGACCCGTTCTCAGCGGCGACTCTCGCCGCAATGACCGCATCGAGCGAGAGCACACCGCCCGAACCCGCCAGGAGGAGCGGAATCCATGCGAACAGGAAGACGATGTCCGCGCCGGTGTAATACGGCGACGAGTGGAAGCTCACCGTCAGGAAGAGGGTCAGCGAGAGCAGCATGCCGCCGGCCGCCGCCAGTCTGGTCCACAGCCCGAGCAACGCCCCCATCCCGACCGCCAGCTCCGCCAGGGCGATGAGGATGCCGATCGGGACCGCAAAACGGAGCAGATGCCCCAGCAGCGGGTGCAGCGGGCTGACCCGGATGGACGCGATCAGCTGGGACTGAATGCTCGATGCGCTGTTGGCGTTGAAGAAGTTCGGATTGGCGAGCTTCTGCAGTCCCGCGAAGCAGAACGTGAAGCCGAGGAACGCTCGCAGTGGGAGCAGGGCCCAGCCGGAGAGGGTGAAGGGTCGTGGCGGTGGGCCATCGAATCGGGTCCGACGTCGCCGACGCGATCTTTCGCCGCGGCCTGGCCCTGACCGATCCGACCGTCGAGCCGGAGTGACGGGGCGCGAGCGTTGTGACATGTCCACCCTTTCAGGATCAACCGTGTGCCCCGAGCTCTTGGTCCTATGGATAGCACCCGCCCCGCCCCTGCGGCGGGCATGGTCACCCTGTCTGCGGGTGGGTCGGTGTCGTCCCGTCGGGCGCCAGGAGGTCGAAGCCGTCGGGGATGCTGAGGAGTCCCGGTGCAGTGCCGCTGGTATCGGTGAGGCCGTACTGCCACACGATGGTGTCGTAGCGCGGGTCGATCACGACGACGCGGTTGCGGTAGTCGTCGTTCGCCATGATCAATCCGTTGGGCAGCCGCTCGGCCAGGGACGGCTTCTTCAGCATGCCGTCCCCGGCCGTGACGTCATAGGTCCAGACCACGGAGCCGGAGCGGCGGACGGTCAGGATGCGCCCCTCCGCGGGCGGGTCGTAGTCAGCCAGGAGATAGAGGTCCTTGCCGATCTGTTGCGGATCGGACGGGTAGTTCACCGTCGGGAGGTGCACGGTCCACACCAGCGTCCCCGCCGGGGTGTACTCGGTGATCCACGAACCGTTGATCTCCGAGACCAGCACATCACCGTTGGCCAGCGGTGTGTCGCCGTTGGGGTAGCCCACGCCGCTCGGTGGGTTGTGCACCGCGTCCCCGTTCGTGCCGATTTGGGTCAGTTGCGCTCCGGCGGGGGAGATGAAGAGGATCCGGTCGTTCATGGCGTCGGCCACGGTGATCTCGCCGTTCTTGAGCAGATAGGCGTCGTCGGGCTGGTTCAGGTAGCCGGGGGCGCTCCCGGGATGGCCGGGGTGCCCGTACTGCCAGAGGATCTTCCCCGACGGATAGCCGATCTCGACGATGGTGTGGTTTTCCTCCTGGTTGGAGATGATCCCTGTCCCCTCGTGGAAGAAGAAGGCATCGTCGGGAAAGTAGAACCCGCCCGGCGGGGGCGGCATGGAGGCGGACGGGTACTGCCACTGGAGGTCCCGGGCCCGGTCGAGGACGAGCAGCCGGTTGTTGCCCCGGTCGGCAATCAGGAGGTGCCCTTTGAATGGCGCGCCTGCGCCCGCCTGTCCGACCGGCCCGCCGTACGAGCTCGGCCGCAGCGAGATGACACTCCGCAGGGTGCCCGCCGCCATGCCGGCCTGGTCGACCCCTGACTGGTGGGAGACCTCACCGCCCACGATGTACCCGACGACGGAATGCCCGGTCCCGACGGCGGCGTAGCCGCCGAACGCCACGGCCTGGGGCAGCAGGCCGGCAGGGGCGACCCGGTGGCCCTTGGGGTCGAATTCGTAGATCTGAGTCAGGGTCTGCCCTTCAGCGGTCTGCCCGCCGGCGACGTAGGCGTGGCCGTCCAGGACGAAGGCCGCCGCTCCGTACAGCGGCTGGGGAAGGGTTCCGACGACACGGACCGAGTGGGTAGCCGGATCGATCTCCTGGATGTCGGCGGTCGCCGTCGTGCCGCTGCCGGCGCCGCTTGCGGTCTGGCCGCCGAAGGCGAGGATTGCTGAGCCGATGGCCACGACGGCCGGGTAGCGCACCGGGACCTCGAGGGTGGCGACGGAATCGAAGTGGGTGCCGTCGCCGGTGGCCAGCACCGTGGGATCGTAGGTGGTGCCGTCGTAGCCGCCGACGAGATAAGCGGTTCGCCCCATGGTGACTGCCGCCAGGTCGGAACGAGGCTGGGGAAGCTGCCCGGCCACGCCCCCGGTCCCGGCGGTGGGTTGGAGCGACTGCACGGCGGCGAAGGTGGTCGGCGAGCCGCCACCGAAGACGAACGATGTGATCCCGAGCTGCGCCCCTGCGCCGTCGTGGACGACCTGGGCCAGGGAGCCGGCGGAGGTCATCGCGCCACCCCGCGGGTCCAGCCAGGATGCGGACCCGAGGGAGTCGCCCGCGGGCGACAGGCCGCCCATGATGCGCAGTCGTCCGCCCACCGCGACGACTGCCTCACGCGACAGGGGCGCGCCCAGCTGCCAGGGCTCAATACCGGCCTCGAGCGACGGAGGTCCGGGGACGACCCCGTGGAGGTGCCCTGCCTTCGCCTTCGTGGTGGACGCCACTGCCGTCGTGGTGGCGACGGTGCGGGTGGGGGCGGAGTCGCGGCCCCTCACGACGAGAAACACGGCCACCACGAGGGCCAGGGCGACTCCCAGCACGACGGCACGGCGCCGCCGGATCTGGTTCCGCCGCCGTTGGCGGTCACCGCCGCTTGAGCGGGAGCCCGGGCTGCTCATCGCGCCCCGGCCGCGAAGGGACCAGCTTCCACTGCGCCCCGCCCGACGTCGGGCCCGACGTGAACCGACCGGCACACGGTTGCGAGACCATAACGCCAATCGAAACGCCCGAAGGAGCTACGCCCGTTCCACCGCCAGCACCTGCCACTCGTCGGGCAGGCCCTTGAGGTTGTGACGGCCCCGGTCGTCGAAGACGATGCCCGAGCCGACCACCAGGTCGCGCACCGTGCCCGTGACCAGCACCTCGCCCGGTCCCGCCATGGCGCTCACCCGCGAGGCGATGTGGACGGCCAGGCCGCCGATGTCGTCGCCGCGCAGCTCCACCTCGCCGGCGTGCAGCCCGGCCCGCAGCTGCAGCCCTGCAGTTCTCGCCGCCTGCACCATGGCTTCCGCGCAGCGCACGGCCTGTGCCGGTGCGGCGAAGCGGGCCAACATCCCGTCGCCCGTGTTCTTGACGAGGATGCCGTCGTGGCGGGCCAGGAGCCTCCCGACGTTCACGTCGAACTCGTCGAGGACGGCGCGCCACTGGCGGTCGCCCGCCTCGGCCGCGCGCACGGTCGAGTCGACGATGTCGGTGAAGAGCACTGCGGCGAGCAGCCGGGTGGCCGCGTGCACCCCCCGCGCGCCCGTGACGAACTCCTCCATCTCGTCGACGATGGAGTCGAACTCACCGGCCCAGGGGAGGATGTCGGGCCCGGTGGTGGTGACCAGGCGGGCACCGGTGATGTGCTCGGAGAGGTAGCGGCCGTGCTGGCTCAGATTGGCGTAGCTGTCGAGGCGGGCGAACACGAGCGTCGGGCAGGTGATGGACGGGAGGGACCAGCGGAGGTCGGCCGAGAAGGTGACGACGTTGAATGCCATGGCGGTCGCCGGGCTGGCGCCGCGCCGGGCCGCCCGTCCCCACCATTCCCGGAAGCCGACGCGGTGGGCCAGGCTGGGGGCGAAGATGGCGATGTCCCGTGGGATGCCCTCCTCGGTCAGCGTGCCCTCGATCCCCGACCCGGAGGCCACCTCCTCGTCGGAGGCGCCGAAGCCGTAGTCCTCGGCCTGGCCGACACGCGCCGTGCCGTTGACGATGACAAGGGAGATGACACGTTCGGGGTGGGTCGCCGCCAGCCACAGGGCGGGCATGGCCCCGCCGGCCGAGGCGAGGACCACGGCGCGGTCGCATCCGGCGGCGTCCATGACGGCCAACGCGTCGAGTCCCCAGCCCTCAATGGATGGTTGGGTGTCCGTGGGCAGCGGGTCGGACAGCCCGAGGCCGCCGGCGTCGAAGCGGATCAGGCGGGAGAAGTCGGCCACCCGCTCGGTGTAACGGAGCCAGTTGGGCTCGTCGACGGTCTCGTCGATGGAGATCATGAGCCCGCTGTTGCACTCGAGGACGTCGACCGCGTCATTGCCGGGCTGCTCGGGGGCAGGGCCCCAGACCTGGAAGCCGATGTGGACGCCGTCCCGGAGCGCGTACTGGGTCAGCGGCGCCTCCATACGGGATGCAGTCTGCCGTGCCGAAGGGCTCGGCGGAGCGGGCAGCAGGGGAGTGGGGGCGACGACGGCGGGACTGGGTTCAGCGCGCGCCGCGCACCAGGCGCCCCGGCAGTGCACCGGTCGGCTCGCCGTGCTCGAACGTCGCGGTCCCGGCCTTGATGGTGGCCACGTATCCCGCCGCCTTCTGGAGCAGCCGGCGACCGCCCGCCGGCAGGTCGTTGGTCACGAACGGCGCGCCCAGCGTGAGGGCGTCGTAGTCGATGAGGTTGAAGTCGGCCAGCGCGCCCGGCTCCACCGTGCCCCGGTCGGCCATGCCGTACAGCCGCGCCGTGTCGTGCGTCTGCTTCTTCACCACGTACTCGAGCGGGAGCAGCTCGCCCCGGCTCCGGTCCCGCGTCCAGTGCGTCAGCATGAACGTGGGCATCGACGCGTCGCAGATGGTGCCGGTATGGGCGCCGCCGTCGGCCAGTCCGAGGAGGCCCTGCGGGTGCAACATCATCTCGCGCACGTGGTCGAGGTCACCCGTGGCGTAGTTGAGGATCGGGATGTACAGCAGGCCCTGTCCGCCGTCGCGGGCCATCTCGTCGTAGGCCACTTCCAACGGTGACCGGCCGCTCGCCGCGGCGACTCCGGCCAGCGACCGCTCGGGGCCCGGCTCGTAGTCCGGCGGATTCCCGAGAAGGAAGGTGCGCTCGTAGGCCTTGGTCATCGCGTCGGCCTGGGCCGGCGACGACGGCGTCCACGACACAATCGACCGCCGCACCTCGGGGTCGGCCAGCGCCGCTGCCAGCTCGGTGGGCGTCCCGCACCGCTCCCGCAGCGCCGTGTAGGCCGGAAACTCGGAGAAGAGGCACAGCGTGGTGTGGTGCCCCGACAAGATCCCGGTCGGGCGCCCGGCGATCTGGGGGAAGAGGCGAGCGCCCTCGGCGCAGGCCTCGAGCGAGGCCGCCAGCTGCTTGCGCCACAGCTCGGGGTCGTCGTCGGCCTGCAGTAGTACGTAGGACACGGGACGGTCGATGGCGGCAGAGAGCCGGCGCATCCAGTCGACTTCCTGCCAGGCGTCCTCGAGCATCTCGCCGGCCGAGCCCAGCGGTGCCAGTTCGAAGACGCCGGCGCCGGCTTCGCCCAGCGCGGACCCGAGGCCGAAGAGTTCGTCTTCGGCGGCGAACGTCCCCGGCACCAGTTCGCCGTCGATGGCGCGGTGGCCCATGGTGCGGGAGGTGGAGAAGCCGAGGGCGCCGGCCCGGACGGCCTCGAGCACAATGGCCCGCATCGCCCGAATGTCCTCGGCGGTGGCCGCCTCGTTGCGGGCGCCCCGCTCACCCATGACGTAGGCCCGCACCGCCGCGTGCGGCACCTGGGCGCCGACGTCCACCGTCCAGCACCGCTTGTCCAGCGCGTCGAGATACTCGGGGAAGGTCTCCCACTCCCACTCGATCCCTTCGGCCAGCGCGGTGCCGGGGATGTCCTCGACCCCTTCCATGAGGCCGATGAGCCAGTCGTGACGGTCGGGCTGGGCGGGAGCGAACCCCACGCCGCAGTTGCCCATGACGAGGGTCGTGACGCCGTGCCACGACGACGGGGCGAGCTCCGAGTCCCAGGTGACCTGGCCGTCGTAGTGGGTGTGGACGTCGACCCAACCCGGGGTGACCAGGAGGCCGTCGGCCTCGATGATCTGGCTGGCGCCGCCCTGGACCGCGCCCACCTCGGTGATGCGGCCGGAGTCGACCGCGACATCGGCAGGACGCGCCGCCACGCCGGTTCCGTCGACCAGCGTCCCACCCTTGATGATCAGGTCATGCACGGGTGCAATCGTGTCACGCCAGCCTGCGGCCCGCTCGCCGCGGCTGGCGTGCCCTGCCTCAGACCTTGGCCTTGCCCAGGATCCGGTTCATCTTGGTCCCGCACGTCGGGCAGGTGCCCTGTGCGGCGCGGCGCCCGTTGGCCAATTCCACTTCCTGGCCGTCGAACTCCCGCTTCTCTCGGCACTTCACGCAGTACCCCTCGTAGTTAGCCATGGCAACTCCTTCGGTCGGTGATGGCCTTGGACGGGTCTCGAACGTAGCGGGGGGGTTCCGAGAAATGGGGGATGGTCGGGCGATTCCAGGCACGATGCGGGGGGTAGGGTCGGCGTCGTGGACGACAACGGTGCAGGTCAGGACGGGGACTGGGTCCGCCGCGGGCTGCGGGCAAGAAATGCGCTGGCGGAGACCTGGGGGGCGCTGGCCGAGGTCTGTTCCGATCTTTCCGAGACCGAGTGGGCCCTGCCCACCGAGTGCCCCGGCTGGGAGGTCAAGGACCAGCTTTCCCACCTCATCGGGATCGAGCTGGCGATCATGGGCGAGCCGGTTCCGGACTGGGACGGTCCCCTGGGCGACCACGTGAAGAACGACTTTGCCGCGACGAACGAGCGCTTCGTCGCCGTGCGCCGTGCGATGTCCGGCCCCTCGGTGTGGGAGGAGTTCGTCGGGGTGACCTCGACCCGGTTGGCTCAGTTGGACGGGCTGAGCGCGGCCGACTGGGCGGCGCCCGGCTGGAGCCCGGTCGGTGAGGTGCCGCGGGCGGAGTTCGTGACCGTGCGGGTCTACGACAGCTGGGTGCACGAGCAAGATGTCCGGCTCGCCCTCGACCGACCGGGCGGGAGCGGGAACCTGGCGTCGGAGATCTCGCTCGACCGCGTCCAGGGCGCCATGCCCTTCGTCGTGGGCAAGAAGGCGACCTGTGTCGACGGCACCGCCGTCCGCTTCGACGTGACCGGCCCGGAGCACGACGCACGCGCCTTCACCATCGCCGTGGAAGCCGGTCGCGCCCGCCCAGTGGGTGACGAGGTGGCACCGACGGTGACCCTCTCGCTGTCGGGCATCGACTTCGTGCGCCTCGGCTGCGGAAGGGCCACCTCGGCAGAGGTCGAGGCGGAGGGCGGTCTCGGCGTGGAAGGCGACGCCCTGGTGGGCCGGTCAGTGCTCAGTGCCATGAACTTCATGTTCTGAGGGGCCTGCCCGTCCGCCGAGCCCGTCGGCCGGGACCGGGTGTCCGGGTCATGTGCCCCGGCCACGGGACGACCGGTAGAGTGATCGGCTCGTGATGCGTGCGACAGCAGAGCCAATGGAGGGAAACCTCGTCCGCCTCAGCGTTGAGGTCGACGAGCCCGAATTCGATCGAGCGCTCGGCGACACCGTGCGCGCCCTGGCCAAGCAGGTCCGTGTGCCTGGTTTCAGGCCGGGCAAGGTGCCGCGCAAGGTGCTCGAAGCCCGTATGGGAGGCGCCGGCGCACTGCGCGCCGAGGCACTCCGCGAGTCGCTGCCCGACTTTTACGCACGCGCTGTCGTCGACACGGAGCTCGATCCGATCGCACAGCCGGAGATCGACATCACCGGCGGTGAGGACGGCGGCGCAGTGTCCTTCGACGCCGTCGTGCAGGTCCGCCCTTTCGTTGCCATTCCGGGCTACGACGGACTGCACGTCACCCTGCCCGGCCTCGCGGTCACCGACGAAGAGGTGCAGAGCCAGCTCGACCGGCTGCGCGAGAACGACGCGGAGCTCGAGGTGGTGGGCCGCCCGGCGATCGACGGCGAT
This sequence comes from uncultured Acidimicrobiaceae bacterium, assembly GCA_963741995.1. Lineage (GTDB taxonomy): Bacteria > Actinomycetota > Acidimicrobiia > Acidimicrobiales > RAAP-2 > Bog-473. The sequence goes on along the minus strand of CAVUKI010000002.1, from coordinate 312,416 downwards.
CTGGTGACGATCGATCTCCACGCCAACGACGCTTCGGGCGCTGAAGTGGTCGGCGTGGACGACTACCTCTACGAGGTCGGTTCGGCCTCTGTCGTTCCGGAGCTCGACGGCGAGCTGCACGGTGCCAAAGCCGGCGCCATCCTTGCCTTCGACACGGCCAACCCCGACGACCCCGATCAGAGCGTCGCGTTCCGGGTGCTCGTCAAGGAGGTCAAGGTCAAGAAGTTGCCCGAGGCCACCGACGAGTGGGCCGCCGAGAGCTCCGAGTTCGCCACCGTGGCCGAGCTGCGCGCCGACATCGCCACGCGCATCGGGCGCGTGAAGCTGATGCAGAGCCAGATGGCGCTGCGCCAGAAGACCATCGAAGCCCTGGCCGAGCTGGTCACCGACGACGTGGTTCCCGAGGTCCTGGTCGACTCGGAGGTCAATGAGCGTCTCCACGACCTCCAGCACCGCTTGGAGGCCCAGAAGCTGGGATTGGCCGAGTACTTCCAGGCCACCGGGAGCACGCCCGACGAGTTGCTGGGTGCGGTCCGTGTGGACGCCATGGCAGCTGTGAAGGCCGATTTGGCGCTGAGAGCCCTGGTCGAGGCCGAGGAGCTCACACTCAGTGACGAGGAGCTCCATGCCGAGATAGTCACCATGGCGGAGCGGATGGGGACCACCCCGACCGAGTTGCGCCGCCAACTCGACACGGCCGGCCGGACCGGCGCGGTACGCTCGGAACTGCTGAAAGGCAAAGCGCTGGAGTGGCTGCTGGACCACGTGGATCTCTTCGACGAAGAGGGCAACCCGATGTCACGGGATGACCTCAAGGTGGATGCCTCGGGAGAGGGCGAAGTCGAGCAAGACGAGGAGAGCGAGTGAAGATGGAGAGTTCGGGGAGCCCGATGAAGTCCTACAACTATCTGGTCCCGACCGTGATCGAGTCGTCCAACCGGGGCGAGCGAGCCTATGACCTCTACTCGCGGTTGCTCCGTGAGCGCATCATCTTTCTCGGCACGCCTGTCGACGATGCGGTGGCCAACCTGGTCTGCGCGCAGATGCTGTTCTTGGAGTCCGAGGAGCCGGACAAGGACATCCACCTCTACATCAACTCGCCCGGCGGTGAGATCACTGCGTTGTTCGCCATCTACGACACGCTGAAGTTCATCAAGGCTGACGTTTCCACTTTCTGCTTCGGCCAGGCCGCTTCGGCCGCCGCTGTCCTCCTGGCCGCCGGGGCCAAGGGCAAGCGCTTCGCGTTGCCCCATGCCCGCGTGTTGTTGCACCAGCCCTGGGGCGGTGTCGAGGGTCAAGCCAGCGACATCGAGCTCCAGGCCAGGGAGATCCTCCGCATGCGTGACCTGCTCTCGGGGATGTTGGCCGAGGACACCGGGCAGACCCAGGAGAAGGTGGCCCAGGACACCGATCGGGACTTCATCATGACGGCGGACGAAGCGGTGATGTACGGCGTGATAGACGAAGTCATCACAGCGCGGACGGTGGCGCCACTCGAGGCCATCGGCGCCGCGTAGGACGAACTGGCACGGGGACGGGAGAGCGATCTGGTGGCGAAGTTCGGAGAGGGCGGGGATCTCGTCAAGTGCAGTTTCTGCGGGAAGACGCAGAAACAGGTCAAGAAGCTGATCGCCGGTCCGGGTGTCTACATCTGCGACGAGTGCATCGACCTGTGCAACGACATCATTGCCGAGGAGCGTGACGAGTCCACGGAGCTGAGCTTCGAGGACCTGCCCAAGCCGCGGGAGATCTTCGACTTCCTCAACGACTACGTCGTCGGGCAGGAGTACGCCAAGAAGATCCTCTCGGTCGCCGTCTACAACCACTACAAGCGCGTGCAGGCCGGCCCTCCAGCCGGCGAGGACGGTGTCGAGCTGGCCAAGTCGAACATCCTGCTTCTCGGCCCGACCGGGTGTGGCAAGACGCTCCTGGCCCAGACGCTCGCCCGCATGCTCAACGTTCCCTTCGCGATCGCCGATGCCACCGCGCTGACCGAGGCCGGGTACGTCGGCGAAGACGTCGAGAACATCCTCTTGAAGCTGATCCAGGCCGCTGACTACGACGTGAAGCGGGCCGAGACGGGCATCATCTACATCGACGAGATCGACAAGATCGCCCGCAAGAGCGAGAACCCCTCCATCACCCGTGACGTGTCGGGCGAAGGCGTGCAGCAGGCCCTGCTGAAGATCCTGGAGGGCACCACCGCCTCCGTGCCGCCGCAAGGCGGGCGCAAGCACCCCCACCAGGAGTTCATTCAGATCGACACGACCAACATCCTGTTCATCTGTGGTGGCGCATTCGCCGGGCTCGACAAGGTGATCGAGTCGCGCATCGGCAAGCGCGGCATCGGCTTCCGCGCCGAGGTGCACCGCCAGGACCGGGAAGATGGCGAGATCCTGCGCCATGTGCTTCCCGAGGACCTGATCAAGTTCGGCCTCATCCCCGAGTTCATCGGACGCCTGCCGGTCGTGAGTGCAGTCTCGCCGCTGTTCAAGGACGCGCTGGTGCAGATCCTCGTCGAGCCGAAGAACGCGCTGACCCGGCAATACGAGCGGGTGTTCGCGCTCGACAACGTGGAGCTCGAGTTCACCCCCGACGCACTCGAGGCAGTGGCCGAGCAGGCCCTGTTGCGGGGTACGGGCGCCCGTGGGCTGCGCGCCATCCTCGAAGAGGTCCTGCTCGACGTGATGTACGACCTGCCCAGCCGTACCGACGTGGGCAAGTGTGTGGTGGATCGCTCAGTGGTGCTCGACCGCGTGGCCCCGACGCTGGTGCCGCTCGGAGGCGCGCCCGTCAAGTCGACCCGCTCGCGCCGCGCCGCCTCCTGACCGAACCGGAACCGGTCGCCGTGGACGACCCGCTGGCGCCGCCCTTTGACGAGTTGGCGGACGCGTTGGCCTGGCTCGACAGCCACGTCGACTTCGAGTCGCACATGCCTCGCCGGCGCACCCTGCCGACACTGGACCGGATGCGGGCACTGACCTCGCTGCTCGGTGAGCCCCAGGAGTCCATCCCTTCCATCCACGTCACCGGCACGAACGGCAAAGGGTCGACGTCGGCCATGGCCACCTCGCTGCTCATGGCCAAGGGCCTGACCGTCGGGACCTACACGAGCCCGAACTTGCACGTCGTGGGCGAGCGCCTGGCCCTCAACGGCGAGCCGATCGACGACGAATCCTTCACCAACGTCTTGACGGAGCTGGCGCTGCTCGAACCGTTGCTCCCTGAGCGCCCTACCCGCTTTGAGCTGCTCACGGCCGCTGCCCTCTCCTGGTTCTCCACCGAGGCGGTCGACGCCGCCGTGGTGGAGGTGGGCCTCGGGGGGACGTGGGACTGCACGAACGTCGTTCTGGGCGACGTGGCGGTGCTCACCAACGTGAGCTTCGACCACACGGACGTCCTCGGGCCCACACTCGAGGGGATCGCCACGGACAAGGCAGGCATCATCGAGCCCCTGAGCAGGGTCGTGGTGGGGGAGATGGCCCCGGAGCTGGCCGACATCATCACGCGCCGGGCGCAGGAAGTCGGGGCGGCCTCGGTGTGGGTGGCCGGGCGCGACTTCGGCTGCGAATCCAACCGGGTGGCCGTCGGCGGGCGAGTGGTGACGTTGTGGACCCCGGGTGGCCGCTATGAAGACATTTTGGTGCCGCTGCACGGTGCGCACCAAGGCGTCAACGCCTCGGTCGCAGTGACGGCGGTGGAGGCCTTCTTCGGGGATCCGCTCGACGCCGAAGTGGTCGAGGAAGGGCTGGCCGCGGTACGGGTGCCGGGTCGCCTCGAGGTGTTGGGACGGCGGCCACTGTTGCTCGTCGACGGCGCGCACAACGCGGCGGGCATGGCGGCGCTGGCCGACGCGCTCGCGGAGGAGTTCGCGGTCGACGGTGCGTCGGTGGCGGTGGTGGGGATGTTGACGGGTCGTGATCCGTCGGCCATGCTCGCCCCGTTGGCGTCGGTAGGTATCTCCGCTGTGATCGCCTGCGAACCGGACTCGCCACGCGCCATGCCGGTCGCCGCAATTTCCGAGGCAGGCCGCGCACTCGGGTTGTCCGTGTATGAAGAGCCGAACGTCTCCGACGCGCTCCGCGTGGCGCGCAGCATGGTCGATGCCGACGGACTGGTGGTGGTGGCGGGGTCGCTGTACGTCGTCGGCACCGCCCGAGCCGATGCCTTGGCCGCGTCCGTCCCGTGGGAGGAAGCCGGTCGCTGACCGCGGACGGACCCGTCCCCGAGTTGTGTAGTGTCCACCCCTCGTGGACCGCACCCTTGTCATTGTGAAGCCCGACGGCGTTGAGCGGGGCCTGGCCGGCGAAGTGCTCAGCCGCCTGGAGCGCAAGAAGCTGAGGCTGGTGGCTGCCGAGTTCCGAACGATCACGACTGTGGAGGCCGAGACCCATTACGCCGAGCACGCCGCGCGGCCCTTCTTCGGCGATGTGGTCGCCTTCATCACCCGCTCGCCCGCCCTCATCATGGCGGTCGAGGGCCCGAAGGACACCTATGCCGTGGTCCGCCTGATGATGGGTACGACGAACCCCGCCGAGGCTGCTCCAGGCACCATTCGCGGGGACTTCGGGATTGAGACCACCGAGAACCTGGTGCACGGCTCCGACTCTCCTGAGTCGGCGGCACGGGAGATCGCACTCTTCTTTCCCGGCTTGGCGACGGCGTAAATCGAGTACCGCACCGGCCAATGCCGGTGTAATCGCAGGCCAGATGGGCGTTCTCCGGCGTCCGCCTTGTGGACCCCCTCCGAGTCCCATAGCCTGTGGGCGCACCATCACGGCCGTCGGCCCTCGCCGGCGACCATCCGGAATTTCTCGGGAGAGCTCCAACTATGGCCGAAAATCGCCTTTCCCTCCTTGGTCGTGACATGGCTGTCGACCTCGGAACCGCCAACACGCTTGTGTACGTCCGCGGCCGTGGCATCGTGCTCAACGAGCCCTCCGTCGTCGCCGTCGACATCAAGGACGGGCGCCCGCTCGCCGTGGGGGCCGAGGCAAAGCGCATGATCGGCCGCACGCCGTCGAACATCCAGGCCATCCGGCCGCTCAAGGACGGCGTCATTGCCGACTTCGAGATCTGCGAGAAGATGTTGCGCTACTTCATCCACCGGGTGCACCAGCGCCGCTTCGCCAAGCCGCGCATGGTGATCTGCGTCCCGTCGGGCATAACCGGAGTGGAGCGCCGCGCCGTGATGGAAGCGGCCGAGTACGCCGGAGCCCGGCGGGCCTACATCATTGAGGAGCCCATGGCGGCGGCTATCGGAGCTGGCCTTCCGGTCCACGAGCCGACCGGCAACATGGTGGTCGACATCGGCGGTGGGACGACGGAGGTTGCCGTCATCTCCCTCGGCGGCATCGTCACGAGCCAGTCGGTCCGCATCGGTGGCGACGAGCTGGACGAGGCGATCGTCTCGTTCGTGAAGAAGGAGTTCAGCCTCGCGCTCGGAGAGCGCACCGCGGAAGAGATCAAGATCACGCTCGGTTCGGCCTATCCGCTGGAGCAAGAACTCCATGCGGAGATCCGCGGCCGCGACCTCGTGAGCGGCCTTCCGAAGACGATCGTCGTCTCCACCGAGGAGATCCGTCGGGCCATTGAGGAGCCGGTGTCCGCAATTATCGACGCCGTCAAGGTCACGCTGGACCGGACGCCACCTGAGCTGGCGGCCGACATCATGGAGCAGGGGATCGTCCTGACCGGTGGGGGAGCATTGCTCCACGGACTCGAGTCTCGCCTGCAGCACGAGACGGGCATGCCCATCGTCGTGGCCAGGGACCCTCTGAACTGCGTCGCCATCGGCAGCGGCCAGTGCCTGGAAGAGTTCGAAGCGCTGAAGCGGGTGCTGATCACCACTTCCACTCGCTGATCGATCGACGGCTTTCTCCTGGGTGGCCCGGTCCCGGCGGTCTCGCCGTACCCTGACGGTCATCGTCCTTCTCGTTCTCTCGCTGTCCCTCATCTCGCTCGATCAGAACGGGCGCACCCACAGCCTTACGTCCGGGATCAAGTCGGTCGCCAACGACGTCTACGCGCCACTGCGACAGGGCGTCCTCGACATCATCAGTCCCATCGGCAACTTCTTCTCCGGCGCCTTCAACTACGGATCGGTCCAGGCCCAGAACGAGCGCTTGCAGCGGACCATCGGCCAGTTGCGTGCGGCGCAACTCGAACAAGGTTTCGAGAAGAACCAGCTACGCGAGATCACTGCATTGCAGAACCTGCCGTACTTGGGCTCGCTGCCGACGGTCACCGCGCAGACGCAGGACGAGTATGCGTCCAACTTCACCGCGACGATCACGTTGGACAAGGGCCGCGCCGACGGCGTCGACGTGGGCTATCCCGTCGTCGGCGCCGGCGGCCTGGTCGGTCAGGTGATCCAGTCCTTCCACCACACCTCCGTCGTCCGCCTCGTCACCGATGGGCAGTCGAAGGTCGGTGTGACTTTCGACAACCAGCTGACGGGAATCGTCGACGGGCAAGGGCCGTCGAACGACATGACGGCAGACCTGGTGGCGCCGCACACCCCGCTGCACAAGGGCGAGTACATGTTCACGAGCAGCCTCGATGCGGCGGCGTTCCCACCGGGGATCCCGGTGGCCACCGTGCAGAGCTTCCACACGTCGGCCGGGGCCAGCCAGGAGACCATTCACGTGGACCCGGCCGCTGATCTGGGTCAGCTGGCCTACGTCGATGTCGTGCAGTGGGTGCCGAACACGTGACCGGGCGCTCCATGCTGCGGGTGGCGCTGGTGATCTTCATCGTGCTGATGGTCCAGCAGACCGTCATGGTGGCTCTGAGGATCGGCGGGGCCCATCCTGACCTCCTCTGGCTGCTCCCCATCACCGCCGCGCTGCTCGATGGGCCCGAGACGGGTGCGATCGTCGGGTTCTGGGCCGGCTTGTCCTTCGACCTCGTGCTCCCGACGCCGTTCGGACTGTCTGCCCTGGTCGGGTGTGTCCTCGGGTACGCCGTCGGATCCCTCACCACTGCCGCTGACCCCCGCGCCACGTGGCTCAAGCCGGTGGCCGCGGCCGCAGGGAGCGTCGGAGCGGACATGCTGTTCGCCGTGCTCGGAGCAATTCTCGGACAGGGTCAGATGGTGCAGGTGGACTTCCTGTCCCTGATTTTGGTGGTCGGCATCTCCAGCGTGGTGCTGGTTCTCCCGGTCAACCGGCTGATGCGGTGGGCCCTGGTCGGGGAGAGCAACCGCCGTTCGCTGGTTGCCGCCCAAACCGACAGCAGGGTCTGGTGAAGCGGACCCTTCGCCACCCGATCCGCGGCGACCGGCTGCACCCCAAGCCCTCGTCGCGTCCGGCGAAGCACGGCTCCTGGCGGGGCAATACGGGGGGACCGCGCATGCGGCCCCGCAAGAGCGTCAACGTGGCTTCCATTGTCGGCTCGCCCGAGGAAGAGGAGGCCCGGCCCAATCTCCGCCTGCGCATCGTCGGCATCGTCGTGCTGCTCCTCTTCGGGGTCCTCGTCCTGCGACTGTGGACGCTGCAAGTGGTCGAGGGGAAGAGTTACGCGGCTGCCGTGACGCGCAACCAGGTGCGTGTCGTCAGCGTGGCAGCCCCCCGCGGCGAGATCGTCGACCGCGCCGGCACGGTGCTCGTCTCGAACACCCCACAACAAGAGATCTTGTTGTCGCGCGCTGAAGCCGCGCAGAACCCGGCCATCGTCGGCATGGTGGCGGCGCTCGTCGGTCAGACACCCAAACAGGTGCAGGCCTCCATCAACAACAACCAGTACAGCCCGTACGAGCCCGTGCCGGTCGCCGTGGGCGTGACCGAGGACACCGTGCAGTTCTTGCAGACGCACCAGTCCGAGTACCCCGGTGTGACCGTGCAGACAGTGGCGCAACGGACCTACCCGCAGGGCGGGACGACGGCGACCCATGTCCTCGGCTACATCGGCGACATCACGAGCAGCTACCTCGCCGCCCACCCCAACGAGGGCTACACGCAGGGCAGCCAAATCGGCGTCTCGGGGATCGAGGCCCAGTACGAGCAGTACCTGAAGGGCGTGCCGGGTCGCCAGGCCCTCTCGGTCGACGCCAGCGGCACCGTCGCGGGCACCCTGAGCTCGACGGCGCCGCAGATCGGGGACACGGTCGTACTCAACATCGACACGGGCTTGCAGCAAGAGGTGCAGAATGACCTGCAGGCACAGATCATGGCGGACCGCAACACGCCAGATCAGGTTGACGGCGGCGTGAAGCCCCCGGCGCCGAACGGCGCCGTGATCGTGATGAACCCCCAGAACGGCCAGGTACTCGCCATGGCCTCCTATCCGACCTACGACCTCAACGAGTGGGTCGGTGGCATTTCGTCTGCCAATTTCACCGCGCTGCAGGCAAGCGGGGCCGAGAACAACAATGCCATTGATGGTCAGTACACGCCGGGATCGACGTTCAAGCTCATCACCGCGACGGCCGCGCTCCAAGACGGCCTGATTTCGCCGACGACGCCGTATGTCGACAGCGGCACCTTCAAGATTCAAGGGTGCCCGGCCGCCGGCGTCAACAACGACACTGGATGCACGCTGCACGACGACCCGGGCGACACCGGGGGTACGTACGACGTCTCGAGCGCACTCACCGCATCGAGCGACGCGTTCTTCTACAACCTCGGCGAAATGTTCTGGGAACAGCAGTCCAAGTACGGCACGACTCCCATTCAGGAGGAGGCGACCGCCTATGGCGAGGGGGACATCACCGGGATAGACCTCCCCGGTGAGGCACAGGGGCGTGTCGACAGCAAGGCGACGAGGGCCAAGCTGCACGCAGAGGCTCCTCAGGCGTTCCCCTACGCGGCATCGTGGTTCACGGGGGACAACATCGAGATGGCCTTCGGCCAGGGTGAGACGATACTGACGCCCATTGAGCAGGCGGAGGCGTACTCGACCTTCGCCAACGGAGGTACCCGTTACGCACCCCAGGTGGCTTCCGAGGTCGTCGACCCGCTGACCGGCAAGATCGTCAAGAAGATCGAGCCCGAGGTCACGGGGAAGGTGCCGATCTCGCCGAGCACCTACAGCGCCATGCTGCAGGGTTTCGAGGGTGTCATCTCGAGCAGGAGCGGGACCGCCTACCAGGACTTCCAGGGCTTCCCAGCCTCGTGGAACCTCGCGGGGAAAACGGGCACCGCCTCGAACCAGGGCCCCGCGGGCCAGAAGCTCGAGCCCAATAGCTGGTTCGTGGCGTTCGGTCCCAACCCCAATCCCCAGTACCTCGTCCTTGCAGTCATCGACCAGGGCGGGTACGGCGCCCAGGCCGCCGCCCCGCTCGTACGGAACATCTTCGACTACATCGTGGCCAACCCGGGGATCAATGGCGCGGTCAAGACGCCGACCCCGGCCAGCCCGGGCAACCTGGCGGCGCCCGTGACCAACCCGCCGCTGGGGACACCGACGACCACCACGACCACGGCACCGAAGCCCGCCACGACCGGGGGCCCGAGCACCACGACGTCGAGCACATCGGGCGGAGGCTGAACGTCCCGTAGGGTTGCGGGGAATGGAGACCCTCTGGCCGCAGATTGAGCGCATCCTGCCCACGGTGTCCAAGCCGGCCCGGTACATCGGGGGCGAGCAGGGCTCGGTTCTTCCCGAGCATGGCCCTGGCAGCGTGGCCTGGTTGCTGCTCTACCCCGACACGTACGAGATCGGACTGCCCAACCAGGGGCTGCAGATCCTCTACGAGATCCTCAACGAGCGACCCGATGCGTTGGCCGAACGCGCCTACGCCCCGTGGGTCGACATGGAGGCCGCCATGCGGGCGGCAGGGGTGCCGCTCTTCAGCGTGGAGCAGCACATGCCGGCGGTCGCCTTCGACGTGTTGGCCTTCAACCTGTCGGCCGAGCTCGTCTACACCAACCTCGTCAACATGATCGACCTTGCCGGTCTCCCCCTCCACGGGGTGGACCGCGGCGGTGACGACGCGCTGGTCGTGGCGGGCGGCCACTCGCGTTCAACCCAGAGCCGCTGGCCGACTTCGTCGACGCTTTCGTGCTCGGCGATGGCGAGGAGGTCGTCGGCGAGATCAACGAGGTGATGGCGGCCTGGTTGCGTGCGTCGGCCCCCCGAGACACGCGACCGCACGGCACTCTTGCGCGCGCTGGCGGGGCTGGAGGGCGTGTACGTGCCCGCGCTCTACACCGCGTCATACGAGAACGGGCGTCTGGTCTCGACTCTCCCGAAAGCGCCTGGCGTGCCCGCCGAGGTGTCCAAGCGGACGATCAGCGACCTGGCCGACTGGCCCTACCCGGCACGCCCCCTCGTTCCGCTGACGGAGGTGGTCCACGACCGCCTCAATGTCGAGGTATTCCGCGGCTGCACGCGGGGCTGCCGTTTTTGCCAGGCCGGCATGATCACCCGGCCGGTGCGCGAGCGGCCCGCCGCCCAGGTTCGCCAGATGGTGCAACGCGGCCTCGAGTGGAGCGGCCACGACGAGGTGGCGCTGACCTCATTGTCATCGGCGGACTTTTCAGGCATTGAGGACACGGTGCGCGACATCGTCGACGACCCCGAACACGGCGGTCGGGTTTCGGTGAGTCTCCCGTCGCTGCGGGTGGACGCTTTCACGGTCGGGACAGCGGCTGAAATCCAGAAGGTACGCCGCACGGGGCTCACCTTTGCCCCCGAGGGCGGGACATGGCGGATGCGCACGGTGATCAACAAGCTGATCACCGAGGAGGATCTCTACAGTGCGGTCGATGCCGCCTTCAGCCAGGGCTGGCGGCGGGTCAAGCTCTACTTTCTGATCGGGCTGCCCACCGAGCTCGACGAAGACGTGCTCGGTATCGCCCAACTCGGCGCGCGCTGCGTCGAGATCGGCCGGAAATACCACAAGGGAGTGACGGTGGTCGCGTCCGTAGGCGGTTTCGTGCCCAAGCCGCATACGCCGTTCCAGTGGTTCGGTCAGGACACCGTGGCCGAGCTCGAGCGCAAGGTGGTCCTGCTCCGCGACGAGGCCCGCCGCACCCGCGGGCTCACGATCCGGTGGCACGAACCGGCCGCTTCGGTCGCCGAGGGACTGGCCAGCCGGGGCGACCGACGTATGGGGGCGGTGATCGAGCGGGTCTGGCGGGCGGGGGGCACCTTCCAGGAGTGGTCCGAGCGCTTTGATCTGTCCCTGTGGGAAGCCGCTCTGGCCGCTGAGGGGCTCAGCGTCGACGAGGTGTGCCACCGGGACCGCGACGGTGACGAGCCCCTCCCTTGGGATCACATCTCGGCGGGCCTGCACCGTGACTTCCTCTGGGGTGACTGGCAGGACGCACTGGCCAGTGTGGCCGTCGAGGACTGCCGTTGGACCCCGTGCTACGACTGCGGGGCGTGCACCGGCTTCGGACTGGAGCACGTGGTGGCGTCGCCGCTCCCGCCTGCCGGTGGGAGCCAGGGCACGGGACAGGACCTCAGCGTCGGGGACCGAATCCCGGTTCGCCTGGTCAGCCGTGTTCCCTGAGGGCCAGCGCCGCCTCCGCCTGCGCTTTACCAAAGAGGGGAAGATCCGCTTCACCAGTCACCGCGACGTAGCCCGTATGTGGGAGCGGGCGTTGCGGCGCAGCCGGCTGCCGCTGGCATACTCGCAGGGATTCGTGCCGCACCCGCTCGTGAGCTTCGGCCTGGCCCTGCCCACCGGATGCGAGTCCCGTGGCGAGTACCTGGACCTGCGCCTGGAGGAAGCTGGGCCGGGGGAGATCCCCGTTGCCGAGCTGCCGGCTGCGCTGAGCGCGCTGCTGCCCGAGGGGATCACCGTCGAGGCAGTTGCCCAGATCGGGGAAGCGGAGGGTTCGCTTCAACAGGAGGTAGCATCGTGCGATTGGGAGCTGGAGGTGCTCGGAGTGCGGGATGAGGAGCTGCAGGAGCGGGTTGAAATGGTGCTCGCTGCTCCCATGCTCACCGTCAGGCGAGAGCGGAAGGGTCGTCAAACCGATGACGACATCCGCCCGGCCATCCGGACACTGTCCCTGACCAGCACCAACGGTCAACTTCGGGCGGAGTTGTCCACGCACCCGCGTGGTGTCCGCCCGGGCGACCTAGTAACGGCCCTGGGCACCCCCGCGGTGCCCGGACGGGCCTGTCGAACGCATCAATGGATCGAACGCGATGGCGCTCGGTTCGAGCCGCTCCCTGTGGGTGAGCTCGGGCCCGATGGCGACGCGACACAGCACGCGAGGAGGGCTTTCCCTCATGTCCGAAACGGAAATCAGCCACAGCCCGGAGGGTCACCCCCCGGAGCCACCGGGGGGGAGCACCAGCTCTAGCCCTCCCGATGGGCCACGGGCAGCGCCCAGGCCGAAGCCGAAAATTGGAGACACCAGGCCCGCCCCTGCGAGCGCGGCACCTCCACCGTCCCAGGTGGCGGCCCCAGTCGTGCCGCTCAAGCGCCCCGAGGCCATCACGCCGAATGAACGCGCGAGCGGCGAGGCGGGGCCGGCAGAGCCTTCTGGCGACGGCACCGCCAAGCGTGCCCGCAGCCGGCGTCGTTCCGGACGGGAGCGCAAGTCGAAGCAGGTGGGCCGGTACCTGGTCTGCGTCCACGTGCAGCCCGACATGACCCAGATCGCCATGCTCGAGGGGCGCTCCCTGGTGGAGCACTTCGTCTCCCGGTCGGCCGACGACACCAACCAGATCGACGGCAACGTCTACCGGGGCCGGGTGCAGAACGTGCTCCCTGGGATGGAGGCCGCCTTCATCGACATCGGCATCCCCAAGAACGCCGTCCTCTACCGGGGTGATGTGCGCTACGACCGGGAGGACATCGAGGGCGGAGCGTCCCAGCAGCCTCGGATCGAGGACGTCCTCAAGGCCGGCCAGACCATCTTGTGCCAGGTCACCAAGAACCCCATCGGGGCGAAGGGCGCCCGCCTCACCCAAGAGGTGTCGCTGCCCGGGCGCTTTGCGGTCCTCGTGCCCAATTCGAGCGCCTTCGGCATCTCCAAGCGGCTTGGGGACAACGAGCGCCGCCGCTTGCGTCGGATCATCGACGAGGTGAAGCCCCCTGGGCACGGCATGATCGTGCGGACGGCTGCTGAGGGGGTCTCGGCCGAGGAGCTCCAACGAGACGTCACGACCCTTCTGGATCAGTGGAACATCATTGAGGCGGAGGCCAAGCGGTCCGACGCCCCTGGGCTGCTCTACCGGGAGCCTGAGCTCTCTGTCCGGATCCTGCGTGAGGAGCTCAACGGCGAGTACCGGGCCGTCGTGATCGACGACTTGGCGCTCTTCGAGCAGGTGCGGGACTACGTGCGGGCCGTCAGCCCAGAGCTCTCCGACCGGGTCGAGTACTACGACCCCGAGGTCGAGGGCCTGCCCATCTTCGAGCGGTACCACGTGCACGAACAGCTCCACAAGGCGCTCGACCGCAAGGTCTGGCTGCCCTCGGGAGGTTCCTTGATCATTGAGCGCACCGAGGCGCTCACCGTCATCGACGTGAACACCGGGAAGAACGTGGGCAAGACCAATCTGGAAGAGACGGTCTACCGCAACAACCTGGAGGCTGCCGAGGAGGTGGCCCGCCAGCTCCGGCTCCGGGATATTGGCGGCATCATCGTCATCGACTTCATCGACATGGAAATCCGAGAGAACCGGGACAAGGTGGCCGCCGCCCTGCGCAATGCCCTGGCCCGGGACAAGACCCGGACCCAGGTCTTCGATATCTCCGAACTGGGCCTGGTCGAAATGACCCGCAAGCGGGTCTCTGAGGGCCTGCTCGAGACGCTGTCGACCGAATGCGCCGTCTGTGGAGGCCGGGGCGTGACCCTGGACGACTCGGTCCTGCGCTAGGATCTCGCCCTTATGTATGCCGTCATCAGGTCCGGAGGAAAACAGGAGCGCGTGGCCGAGGGCCAGCGCGTCCGCGTGGAGCTGCTCGGGCAGCCCGTCGGCGCGGAGGTGTCGCTCGAGCCTGTCCTCGTGGTCGATGGCGCAACCGTGTTGGCCACGCCGGAGCAGCTGGCTGGCGCATCGGTGACGGCCAAGGTCGTGGGCGAGGAAAAGGGTCCCAAGATCAACGCCATGACCTACAAGAACAAGTCCAACCAGCGTCGGCGATGGGGTCACCGGCAGCATTACGCCACGCTGGAGATCACCGCCATCACGGCGGCCGGCTGAATCTCAGGAGTTCGAGACCATGTCAAAAACCAAGGGCGGCGGATCCACCCGCAACGGACGCGATTCCAATGCGCAGCGCCTCGGCGTGAAGTGCTTCGACGGCACCTCCGTGACTGCCGGCTCCATCCTGGTGCGCCAGCGTGGGACGAAGGTCTACCCGGGGGTGAATGTGGGCCGCGGCGGCGATGACACGCTCTTCGCCACGGCAGAGGGCGTCGTGAAGTTCGGCGAGCGCCGGGGCCGCAAGCAGGTCAGCGTCCTCACCGACTGAACAACGTTCAGCCCGCCTGAGCTCAGGCGCGCTGGTGCAACTCGATCACGTTGCCCCACGGGTCGGAGGTGAACGCTTGCCGGCGTCCGGTCCCCCCCACGGCCACCGGGTCCGTCACCTGGAGTCCACGGGCCTGAAGCTCGGCGACTGCAGCGCCCAGATCCTCGAAGGCGAGGGCGAAGTGTTGGCCCACATTGTTCGGCACTGCAGCCTCAATCAGATGGACCTGCTGGCCGTTCGCGGCGTCCAACCATGCCCCGGGGAACCCGAAGTCGGGACGCGTGAAGTTCTGCACCAGGCCCATCGTCTCGGTGTAAAAGGTGATGCCGCCGGGCACGTCGCTGACGTTGATTGCGACGTGGTCGAGACCAGTCGGCGCTACTGGATCGGTCATGGCAGCGAGCCTACGACGTGGCGGATGATGGCGGCCACGGCCGGCACGGCGGCCGTGCCGACATCCGCGATATCAGCGATGTCGATGGTGGATTCGACCCCTGCGGCTGGATTGGTGACCACAGCCAATCCCAAGACGTCGGCACCCGCTTGGCTGGCGGCGATGGTCTCGAGCGCCATCGACATCCCCACGACGTCGGCCCCGACCGTTCGCAGCATGCGGATCTCGGCCGGCGTTTCGAATTGCGGTCCGGGGAGCTGGGCGTAGACGCCGGGTCGAGCGGACACCATGGAGGCAGAGGGATCCGGTGTCGAGAGGGCGAGTGCACGGAGCCGCGGGGTATAGGCGTCAGTCATGTCGACGAAAACTGGGCCGGTCAGCGGGCTGCGCCCGGTCAGGTTCAGGTGGTCGCTGACGACCATGACCGACCCGGTGACGAGATCGTCGCGGATGCCGCCGGCGGCGGCGGTGAGGACGACGGTGCGGCACCCCGCGGCAATGCCCGTACGGAGGGGGTGGACCACCTCCACGGGCGTCAGACCCTCGTAAAGGTGGCACCGACCGCCCAGGACCAGGAGTCGGAGGTCGTTGTGCTCGATCGACCAGCCGTGGGCCCGATGCCCTCCCGCCGTATAGGGCGGGAAGAAAGGCAGCGTGTCGAGCGGGACTGATTCCTCCCCTGCACCCAGGACCTCTGCCGTGCCGGACAGCCCGCTGCCGAGGAGCACGAGCACGTCGTGGTGGTCGATCCCTAGGCGGCGAGCCAGTTCTCGGGCGCTGTGCTCCGCCCGGTCGGCGGCGGCCTCCATGGGGCGATCGTAGAGGGTCGTTCACGAGCCGGCGCGTAACATCACCCGGACATGCCCCTCGCGCCCGCTGCTCCTAACCTTCATCCGCTGGCACCCGTCACCGGGGATGAGATCATCGCCGCCCGCGAGATCGTCTTCGCCAGTGGCCGAGCCGAAGTCTCCAATGAGGCCCTTCGATTCGCCTACATCGGTCTGTTCGAGCCCCCCAAGGAGATGGTACGGAGCGTCGACGCCGGCGAAGACGTGTCGATTGACCGTCGACTGCGCCTCGTGCTGCTGCAGGGCCCCGAGGCCGATGTGGCGGAGGTGACCGTGTCGGTCACTCGGGGTGAGATCGACCGCTGGGAGATCGTCCGCAATGTCCGCCCCCCGCTCCAGATGGAAGAGTCGATCATGGTGCTGGCGGCGCTGCACGAACATCCCGAATGGAACGCGGCCTTGGAACGGCGGGGCGTGGTCGACAAGTCACTCGTGCAGATCGATCCATGGCCGGCCGGCACCTTCGGGCTCGGTCACGAAGAGGGCCGGCGCATCACCCGCTGCTTGGCCTACCTCCGGGATTCCAAAGAAGACAACGGCTACGCCCGCCCGCTGGAAGGCCTGCTCGCCTTCGTCGACATGGGTCGGGGCGAAGTGCTCGAAGTGCTCGACCTCGGGGTGGTGCCCTTTCCGTCCGAACACGGGAGCTACTACCCCGAACACAACGGCCCCTTGCGTACTGATCTCAAACCCCTTGAGATCACACAACCCGAGGGGCCCAGCTTCGAGGTGGAGGGCAATCTGGTCCGCTGGCAGAAGTGGTCACTGCGGATCGGCATGGATCCGTTGGAAGGCCTCGTACTGTGGACGGTCGGGTACGAGGACGGCGGCCGGATCCGTCCCATCGTCTATCGGGCCTCGGTCAGCGAGATGGTGGTGCCTTACGGGCACCCGGGCCCGATGCACGCGTGGAAGAGCGCGTTCGACGCGGGCGAATGGGGTCTGGGCCGCATGGCCAACTCGCTGACGCTCGGCTGCGACTGCCTCGGTGAGATCCGGTACTTCGACGACGTCTTCGCCGACGAGCGCGGCAAGCCGCACACACGTTCCAATGCGATCTGCATGCACGAGGAGGACTATGGCATCCTCTGGAAGCACGTCGATATGGTGTCGGGCCGGACCGAGGTGCGCCGGTCGCGTCGGCTCGTGGTGAGCTCCATCGCCACGGTAGGGAACTACGAGTACGGCTTCTACTGGTATTTCTATCTCGATGGCACTCTGCAGCTCGAGGTGAAGCTGACCGGCATCATGTCCACCATGGCCGTGGCTGACGGCAATCCGGGGGACCACGCCAGGATGATCGCCCCGGGCCTGGCTGCCCCGTACCACCAGCACCTGTTCAACGTCCGGCTCGACATGCAGGTCGACGGTCCCGACAACGAGGTCTACGAAGTTGACGCGGTGCCCACTGGATCGCCGGGGAGCGCCGAGAATCCGTGGGGGAACGCGTTCGGCACGAAGGTCACGCTCTTGGAGACCGAGCTGGCGGCACAACGTGACGTCGACGCGTCCCGCAGCCGGTCCTGGCGCATTGCCAACCGGTCCCGCCGCAACGGCCTCGGAGCGCCGACCGCCTACAAGTTGTTGCCGGGTGCCACGCCGACGTTGCTGGCCGATCCCACCTCCAGCGTGGGGCGCCGGGCCGCCTTCGCCTCGCACAATCTCTGGGTCACGCCTTTCGATCCGGAGGAGCGCCGCGCTGCGGGCGACTACCCAAATCAACATCACGGCCACGCCGGCTTGCCGACCTGGTCGGCAGAGGATCGTCCGATCGTCGATACCGACATAGTGCTGTGGCACTCCTTCGGCGTCACGCATATCCCGCGGCCCGAAGATTGGCCGGTCATGCCGGTCGAGTACACCGGCTTCACATTGCTGCCATCGGGGTTCTTCGACCGCAATCCCGCGCTCGATGTGCCATCTTCCTCCGACCATTGCCATGACTGAACAACGCGGATCCGCCCACCAACCACAGGAATACCACCCGCCCGTCGAGGAGTACCTCGAGACGATGCTCTCCTTGTCGGAGGAGGGGGTGCCAGTGATTCAGGCTCGCATCGCCGAGCGGCTGGGCCGGTCCGCCCCGTCCGTCTCCGAAATGCTGGACCGGCTGCGCGAGGACGGGTACGTGACCCGGGATGGCAGACGCCTGTCGCTCACCGAGAGTGGGCAGGCCCTGGCGGAAAAGGTCGTGCGCAAGCACCGGCTGGCTGAGCGCCTCCTCGTGGATGTCATCGGGCTCGAGTGGCACAAGGTGCACAGAGAGGCGGGACGCTGGGAGCACGTGATCTCCGACGATGTCGAAGCCCGGCTGGTGGTGTTGCTGGGTGACCCGGCCACGTGCCCACACGGCAATCCGATCCCGGGGTCGCATTCGGCGGCATCGGCGGCGCCGGTGCGGCGGCTCGCCGAAGTGGATGCCGGTGAACGAGTGCGACTCTTTCGAATCAGCGAAGAGGTGGAATCGAATCTCGGCTCGTTGACGCTGCTCGACGAAGGAGGCTTTATTCCCGGAGTCGTGGCCAAGGTGGGCGATCGCGACCCTGAGGGCAACGTGGAGGTCACGGTGGAGGGAGGTGGTGAGGCCATTCACGTCTCACGCGACCTCTCCGACCGGTTGTACGTCGGCGCGCCATGACCGTGCGGCTCGAGGCCGACGCCGTTTTCACCGTCGACAGCGCCGACACTGTGCTGGCGCCGGGTGCCGTCGACATCGACGACGGTCTCATTTCCTGGGTCGGTGACCCCTGGCAGGTCCCACCGGCATCCGGCACCGAGGTGCATCGGCTTGGCGGCCTGCTGATGCCTGGGCTGGTCAACTGTCACGGCCACACGCCGATGACGCTGCTGCGGAGCGCCGGTGACGGTCTCCCGCTCGAGCGCTGGTTGCGTGAGTCGGTCTGGCCGCGCGAGGCGCGGCTGGAGGATGAGGACGTGTACTGGGGGATGCTGCTCGGCGCCGCTGAGCTGCTCTGCAACGGTGTCACGACGACGTGTGAGCAATACCGTCATCCGGCGGCCGTGGTTGACGCCGTCCTCGAGGCCGGAATCCGCACGGTCTACACGCCTGCCATCTTCGATGTGCCCGACGCCGGCCCCGGGAACACCTGGGAGGTGCTGCTGGCCGCCGCCTGCGAGGTGGCCGACGACATCGCAGGGAAGCACGAGCGGCTCCAGGTGGGCTTCGGACCCCACGCCGCCTACACGGTGCCTCCGGAAGGGGTGCGAACCATTGCAGCTGAGGCGCGGGCGCGTGACGCCTTACTGCAGATCCATCTGTCCGAGACGGCCGCCGAGTGCCAGCTCGTGCAGGAGCGCTACGGCATGAGCGCACCGGCGCTGCTGGCCTCTGAAGGGGTCCTGGAAGGACGGGTGCTGGCGGCCCACGCCGTCTGGCTCGACGACGCCGACCTCGCATTGCTCGTCGAGCACGATGTGGCCGTGGCGCATTGCCCGGGCTCGAACGGGAAGCTGGGCTCGGGCATCGCGCCGCTCCGCGCGTTGCTGGACCGTGGCGTGCGGGTGGGCCTGGGTACCGACGGCCCGGCCTCCAACGACGACCTCCACCTGTGGGACGAACTCCGACTCGCCCCGCTCCTGGCCCGCGCCATCGCCGGCGATCCGGATGTGCTGAGTTCTGCCGCGGCGCTCCGCTTGGCCACCCGGGGCGGAGGCGAGGCGCTCGGCCTCCCTGTGGGTGCGCTCGAGGTCGGACGGCCGGCTGACATCATCCGGTTGCGCACCGACGATGCTCGCTTCACCCCGGCACTGAGCGATGCCGAGCTGCTGGGCCACGTGGTGTGGGCGGGGGCCGGGTATCTGGTGACCGACGTCTGGGTGGGCGGGGCGCAGGTCGTCGAGCAGGGTCACTGCACCACGGTGGAGAGTGACCGTGCCCGCATTGAGGTGGGCCAGCGCGCTCGCCGATTGGTCGCGTCGTAAGGGACAGGCGCTTTACGATGCGATGGATGCGCTGAATATCACGAGCAGCTTTTTCGTCGTCAGCCCCTCGCGGCCGAGCCGTCGCAGGGAGCGCCGAGTCGACCGGATAGGCAGGCGATGACGCGGGCCCGGTGCATTGGACCTGGGCGTCGGTTCTGGACCCGTAAGCTGGAACTTCATGCCCGGCTTCGTTGACCAGGCCCAACTGCACGCGCGCGCTGGTGATGGGGGAGCCGGGGCGGTCTCGTGGCGCAGGGAGGCTCATGTGGACCGTGGTGGCCCCGATGGTGGCGACGGCGGTCACGGTGGGGACGTGTGGCTGATGGCCTCGGTGAACGAGGCGTCCCTGCTCGGCTTCCGGGATCACCCGTTCCGCCGTGCCACCGACGGCGTGCACGGCTCGGGCTCCAAGCGGCATGGGGCCCGGGGCAAGGACCTGGTGGTCCCCGTCCCCGTCGGCACGGTGGTGCGTGAGCGCACCGGCGCTGTGGTGTGCGACCTCGACGTGGAGGGCGCACGCTTCATGGTGGCCGAGGGGGGTCAGGGTGGCCGGGGCAACGCGCGGTTCCTTTCCAATCGCCGCCGCGCCCCCGCCTTCGCCGAGCAGGCCGAGAAGGGGCAGGAATTCTGGCTGGACATGGAGCTCAAGCTCATGGCCGACGTGGCGCTGGTGGGCTTCCCGAACGCCGGCAAGTCGACGCTGATCTCGACGGTGTCCGCGGCCAAGCCCAAAATCGCCGACTACCCGTTCACCACCCTCGAGCCCCATCTCGGCGTCGTGCGGGTAGGCGGTGTGCGCGATGGGACAGAGTTCGTCATGGCCGACATTCCCGGCCTGGTGGAGGGAGCGGCGGAGGGCAAAGGCCTGGGACACCAGTTCCTGCGACACATCGAACGCGCCCGTGTCCTGGTGGTGCTCCTCGACCTCGGTGCGCCGGATGCGGGAGGGCTGTCCCCCGCGGCGCAGCGGCGCATCCTTCTCTCCGAGCTCGGCTCCTACCGGCCCGAGCTCCTGGAGCGTCCCCGGATCGTGGTGGGGAGCAAGAGTGACCTGGGGGCCGACGACGAAGGCGTCTGCGACATGCTGCTCTCGGTTGCCGCCAGGTCCGGTGTGCAGCCCCTGGTGGACCGTCTCGCACCGCTGGTCCAACGGGTGCGAGCCGAGGCCACCGAGGCCATCTCGAGCGAGATCGTGGTGCACCGGCCCCTCCCGGAGGGTGTCGCGGTGCAGCGGGCAGGGACGGGCGCGTGGGTGGTCCAGGGGCGTGCCGCGGAGCGGGCCGTCGCGCTGTCGGACCTCAACGACGAGGGGGCCCAGGCCGAAGTCGTCCGTCGGTTGCGGCGCCTTGGCGTCGACCGTGCACTGGCGCGGGCCGGTGCCCGTGATGGGGACGAGATCACGGTGGGTGCCATGACCTTCACGTGGGAGAGGGATCAGTGATCGCCGTCGTCAAAGTCGGCTCGTCCTCCGTCACCGCCGAGACGGTCAAGCGGCTGTGCGGGGAGCTGGCGACGGCTCGCGCCTCGGGGCATACCGTTGTCGTCGTCTCGTCCGGCGCCATCTCCGCAGGATGGGACGCGCTCGATCGCGGCCGACAGCGTCCATCAGATCCCGCCGTCCTCCAGGCCGTGTCTGCCGTGGGCCAGCACAGGCTGATGCGGATGTGGCAGGACGGCTTCGAGCCACACGGTGTCCTGGCCGGTCAGGTGCTGTTGGCGCCCCTCGACTTCGTCCACCGCACGCAATACCTGCACGCGCGGGGAACGCTGCGTCATCTCGCCGATCTGGGTGTCGTCCCGGTGGTCAACGAGAACGACGCCGTGGCGGACGAGGAGATCCGCTTCAGCGATAACGACCGGCTGGCCGCCTTGGTGGCGCACCTGGTCGGCGCGCAGCTGCTCGTCCTGCTGACTGACACGCCCGGCCTCCTCACGGCAGACCCGCGCCGCGACACGGAGGCGTCGCTGATCGAAGAGGTAGTGGAGATCGATCAGGAGCTCGAGCGCCTGGCCGGTGGGCCCGGAAGTGCACTGGGCAGCGGCGGCATGGCTTCGAAGTTGGCCGCGGCGAAGATCGCCACGTGGTCGGGCGTGCAGACGGTGATCGCTGACGCCGCTCGCCCTGGCGTGGTGACCGCAGCCCTGGCCGACGAAGCCGGGGTGGGGACCGTGTTCCGTGCCCGGAAGAGCCGACTCTCGGCTCGTAAGCTCTGGATCGCCTTTGCCCTCGGATCGAGCGGCAGCCTCACCGTCGACGACGGGGCACGGGCAGCGCTGACCGGTCGTGGGCGGTCTCTGTTGGCAGCCGGGGTCACCGGGGCGGCCGGCGCCTTCCGGCCCGACGATGCGGTGGAGATCTCCGGCCCTGACGGGGTGGTCTTCGCCAAGGGCCTGGTCCGGGTGCACGCGGAGCGGGCGGGCGAATGGATGGGCCGGCGCAGCCAGGTCGTCGTTCATCGGGATGACCTCGTCCTTGTAACCTGAACCGATGACCTCGCCCGCGTTGGAGCAGCTCGCGGGCCGCGTCCGATCGGCCGCCCGGGTGGTGGCCAGGGCGCCGAGCTCAGTACGGGACGACGCGCTGCGACTGGCCGCCGACCTCCTCGAAGAGGAGTGGGCGACCCTGGTAGAGGCCAACCGGGGCGACCTCGAGAGGGCGGAAGCCGGCGGCATGGTGGAGGCGGCCCGGGACCGGTTGCGCATGACGGAGGAGCGCGTGCGGGGCATGGCCGTCGGGCTGCGCAAGGTGGCGGCCCTGCCCGACCCCGTTGGCGAGGTCACCGAGGGTTGGGTGAGGCCCAACGGGCTGCGGGTCACCCGAGTGCGGGTGCCGCTCGGTGTGGTCGGCGTGATCTACGAGAACCGCCCCAACGTCACGAGTGACGCCGCCGGGCTGTGCCTCAAGTCCGGCAACGCCGCCTTCCTCCGCGGCTCCTCGTCGGCCATCGACTCCAACAAGGCCATCGTCGCCTTGCTGCGCCGGGCGGCGGTGAAGGCCGGTCTCCCCGAAGATGCGGTTGCCCTGGTGGAGGACACGTCGCACGAGACGGCGACTGCGTTCATGCGGCTGCGAGGGTTCATCGACTGCCTGATCCCGCGGGGCGGTCAGGCGCTCATCGCCTCGCTGATCGAGCACGCCACCGTGCCGTACGTCCTCGACGGGGACGGCAACTGCCACATCTACATCGACGGGGCAGCCGACCTGGCCATGGCGCTCGAGCTGGCCGTCAACGCCAAGACCCACCGTTTCGGCGTCTGCAACGCGGTCGAGACGATGCTTGTCCACTCGGCGGTAGCGGCCGACTTCCTGCCCCGGTTGGCGGAATCGCTCGCCTCGGCCGGTGTCGAGATCCGGGCCGACGAGCGGGTGCGGGCCTACGTGCCCACCGCCGTGCCGGCGCTGGAGAGCGACTTCTCCACCGAGTTCCTGGGACCGGTGGTGGCGATCGGGATGGTCGACGACGTGGGGGAGGCGATCGAGCACATCGCGCGGTACAGCTCGGGCCACTCCGAGGCGATCGTGACCTCCGACGTGGCCGTGGCCGACCGCTTCGTGGCCGAGGTGGACGGGGCGGCCGTGTTGGTGAATGCGTCGACGCGCTTTGTCGATGGTGAAGAACTGGGGCTCGGGGCCGAGGTGGGCATCTCCACCCAGAAGCTCCATGCCCGTGGACCCATGGGAGTGAAGGAGCTGACGACGTTGAAGTGGATCGTGCGTGGTGACGGGCAGGTACGGGTGTGAGTAACGGGAACGCAGCACTGGGCCTGCCGGAGGGCGGTCCCCCCCGGTTCGAGTCCTTGGACGCGGTGCGGGGCGGCCTCGCCGAGGTCGGCTACCTGGCCGACGAATCAATCAGTGGCGTCGTGTACCTGGCCGACCGGCTGGCCAAGCCGGTCCTGGTCGAGGGGCCGGCCGGGACCGGCAAGACGCAGCTGGCCAAGTCGGTGGCCGAGCTCACCGGGGCACGGCTGATCCGCCTGCAGTGCTACGAAGGGCTCGACGAGTCCAAGGCCCTCTACGAGTGGAATTACCGCAAGCAGTTGCTGCGCATTCAGGCCGGGGAGCACGGCAAGTCCGAAGAGGAGGGCCCGAGCTGGTCCGAGCTCGAAGAGGACATCTTCTCGGAGGACTTCCTGTTGACGCGGCCTCTCCTCGAAGCGATCCGCGCCACCGAGCCCGTCGTGCTCCTGGTCGACGAGGTCGACCGCGTCGAGCTGGAGACCGAAGCCCTGCTGCTCGAGATCCTCTCGGAGTACCAGGTGTCGATCCCCGAGCTCGGCACGGTGCGGGCCACGCAGCTGCCCATGGTGTTCCTCACGTCCAACAACACTCGTGAGCTCTCCGAGGCGCTCAAGCGTCGCTGCCTTTACCTGCACATCGACTACCCGGACCTCGAGCGCGAGCGCGAGATCGTGCGGACCAAGGTGCCGGGCATCAGCGAGGAATTGGCCGACCAGGTGGCCCGCATCGTGCGCTCGCTGCGGACCCTCGAGCTGCGTAAGGCACCATCGGTCTCCGAGACCATCGACTGGGCCCGCACGCTCGTGCTGCTCGGCGTGGAGACGATCGACGCCGCCGGGGCCAAGGAGACGCTGCACATCCTGTTGAAGTATCAAGCCGATATTGAGCGGGCCTCCAAGGAGCTGCTGTCGGCCTCGCCGAACTGAACCCGTGCTCGACCTCCTCTCCGGCTTCGTCACCGAGCTGCGCCGTTCCGGGCTGCCCGTCTCGCTGACCGAGCATCTCGATGCCGCTGAGGCGGTCAAGCACATCCCGCTCGAGGACCGCGAAGCGCTGAAGTACGCGCTGGCCGCCACGCTGGTGAAGTCGTCGTCACACTGGCGGGCCTTCGAGACTGCCTTCGAGGTGTTCTTCGCAGTGCGGACCGGCGGTGCCGGCGGGGCCGAGGGTGAGGAGGGCGGCGAGGACGGCGATGAGCTCGATGGTGAGCAGGCATCCGGGCAGGGAGGTTCGCAAGGCCAGCGGCGCTCGTGGCAGAGCGGAGGTGGGGGCGAGGGCATGACGCCCGAGGAGCTGGCCGAGATGCTCTTCAAGTCGCTGATCTCGGCCGATGCCGGCCTGATGAACATGGTGGCCCGCAATGCGGTGGACCGCTACGCCGGGATGGAGCCCGGTCGCCCGGTCGGCGGCACGTACTACCTGTACCGCACGCTGCGGAACCTGGACCTGGACGCCGTCCTGGAGCGCCTCATGGCGCAGGCCCAGGCGGGGGCGGCTGGTGGCTCGCTGACCGATCTGGAGGAGCGCCTGGCGGCCGACGAGTTCAAAGCGCGCATTGACAAGTTCCGCCGCGCCGTCGAAACGGAGATCCGCCAGCGCCTGGTGGAGGACCGCGGGGTGGAGGCGTTGGCGCGTTCGGTGCGCAAGCCGTTGCCCGAAGACATCGACGTCATGCACGCCACCCGCGAGGAGCTGGCGACGCTGCACCGGGTGCTCCAACCTTTGTCGCGGAAGTTGGCGGTACGCCTGGCCCGGAAGCGCCGCCACGGTCGCAAGGGGCCTCTCGATTTCCGGGCCACGGTGCGCCGTTCGCTGTCGACCGGTGGCGTGCCGATCGAGCCGCGCTTCCGGCACCCGCGGCCGGCCAAGCCGGAGATCTTCGTCATCGCGGACATCTCGGGATCGGTGGCGAGCTTCGCCCGCTTCACGCTGCACCTCGTGTACGCCATCTCCTCGCAGTTCTCCAAGGTGCGGAGCTTCGTGTTCGTCGACGGGATCGACGAGGTGACCCGGTTCTTCGAGGGCGTGGTCGACCCGGCCGAGGCGGTGGCCCGCATCAACCTGGAGGCGGATGTGATCTGGGTGGACGGGCACTCCGATTACGGGCACGCGCTGACGGAGTTCCACCGTCGCTGGGGTGACCAGGTGACCTCGCGCTCGAGCGTCATCATCCTGGGCGACGCCCGCAACAACTACCACGCCTCGGCGTCGTGGGTGGTCGAGGACCTCCAGGCGCGGGCGCGTCGCGTGTATTGGCTCAACCCCGAGCCGCGTGACTACTGGGGCTCGGGCGACTCGATCGTGGGGGAGTACGCCGCCCACTGCGACGACGTGGTGGAATGTCGGACGCTGCGCCAGCTGGAGCACTTCGTCGGAAACCTGGCATGACGAACGGTGAGGCCGGGACCGGGGAGGACCAGCGCGCCGAGGCTGGGGTCCTGCGCATCTTTCCGCCCGAAGAGGGCGCGACCCGCATCGTGCTGGTCCGCCACGGCGAGGCGGAGTGCAACCTGAACCACGTCATCGGCGGCCCGAGGGGTTGCACGGGGCTGACCGATCTCGGACGCCATCAGGTCGCCGCACTGGCCGACCGCCTCTACGAGAGCGGCGAACTGCGCAAGGCGACGGCGCTCTACTCCTCGGTGCTCCCACGGGCGACCGAGACGGCGGAACGGCTGCGGCCCGTGGTCGGGTCGGGTCCGACGGCCCTGGGCCCGGTGCGCCAGCGCTGTGACCTCTGCGAGCTGCATCCGGGCGATTGCGACGGCATGGAGTGGAGCGAAATGGTCGAGGCCTTCGCGGTGCCCGACTGGGACCGCGATCCGACCGTGCCGATCGCACCCGGCGGCGAGAGCTGGTCCGGGTTCGTGGAGCGGGCTTCGGGCGCGGTCCGCGCCGTGGTGCGCGAGCACCCGGGCGAACTGGTCGTGGCGGCCGTCCACGCCGGGGTGATCGAGGCGACGATGATCGCGTTCCTCGGGGTGGCGCCGGAGGTCTACCGGCGGGGCTGGGTGCGCATTGTGCACGCGTCCATGACCGAGTGGGAGTGGGTGCCCTCGGAGGACCGGTTCGTGCTGCTCCGCTTCAACGACTCGTGCGGGGTGCCCCGGAGGACCGAAGGAGGCTCAGGAGGCGCCGTCGAGGAAGGTGCGGGCCAGGGCTTCGGGCGCACGGGCAAGCCAGGCATCCTCGATCGCCTCACGCAAGGGCTTCTTGGAGGCCGCCCGTAGCTGCACGAGGACGGCGGCGTAGCCCTCGAAGTGCGGGATGGTGAAGAATCCCTTGGCACCTGTGGCGAGCAGCGCGTCCTTGTCGGCCAGGTCGGCGGTGGAGAGGGCGAGGATCGGTCCGGGCGGCGGGGGACTGTCGCCGAACCGCTTGAGATCGGCCTTGGAGAACGGGCGCTGCCAGGCGAACGCCTTGCCGCGGACGAACCACGTGCGGTTGCCGTGCCGTTCCCCTTCCATCACCTCGGGCAGCCCCGACATGATCCGCTCGACGTCCTCGAAAGCCGCCACGGTGGCACGCTACCGCTACTCTCGCGGCGCATGACCTTCCCGTTTCGCCGCCCGGCGTGAGCGCGGGTCTGGACGCCGCCGGGCTGCGGCGGCTGCACGAACGCCTCGCCGCCCACACCGAGACCGGGCAGGTCCCCGGGCTGGTGGCGCTGGTCGCCCGGGGTCACGACGTCCACATTGAGGTCCTCGGTCATGGCGCGCTGGACGATCCCGCGCCGTTGCGCCGTGACGCCATCTTCCGCATCGCCTCGTTGACCAAGCCGATCGCCGCCGCGGGCGCCCTGCTGCTGGTGGACGACGGCGTGCTGTCGCTGGCGGACCCCGTGGACGTCCTGCTCCCGGAGCTGGCGGAGCGGCGCGTGCTGCGCGGGCTCGAGAGCCCCCTCGACGACACCGTCCCCGCGGCGCGGGCGATCACGGTCGAGGACCTGTTGACCTTCCGGTTGGGCTTCGGCCTCATCATGGCTCCGCCCGGCACATATCCGATTCAGGATGCGGAGGCGGAGCTCGGGCTGATGACGCTCGGGCCCCCGTGGCCGCCTCCACCGTTCGGCCCGGATGAGTGGATCGCGCGCTTCGGAACCCTGCCCCTCCTGCATCAGCCAGGCGCGGACTGGCGGTACAACACCGGCGCCCAGGTTCTGGGGGTCCTGCTGGAGCGGGCCAGCGGGCAGCCGCTCGAGACCTTCCTGCGAGAGCGCCTGTTCGATCCCTTGGGCATGGTGGACACGTCGTTCAGTGTGCCGGCGGCGAAGCAGAGCCGGTTCACCACGGCCTACATGCCGGATGACACCGGTGGCCTGCGCGTCCTCGACCCCGCTTCGGAAGGTTGGTGGAACGAGCCGCAGGCAATGGCCAACGCGGCGGGCATGCTCGTCTCGACGCTGGACGACTTCTGGGCCTTCGTCTCCATGATCGTCGCGCAGGGGAGGCATGACGGGCAGCAGCTGTTGTCGCCCGGCGCGGTCGAGGCGATGACCCGGGACCATCTGACGGCGGCGCAGCGCGCCTCGGCGGTGATCTTCCTGGGCCAGCGCGGCGGCTGGGGCTACGGCATGGCGGCACCGGGCCCGACGCGGGCGGGGCCACCCGAGCCTTCGGGTTACGGCTGGAACGGCGGCACGGGCACCCTCTGGACCACGGACCCCGACGACGGCCTGACCGGGATTGTGCTGTCGACCCGGGCCATGACCTCGCCAGAGCCGCCTGCGCACGTTGTCGAGTTCTGGGAGGCGGCCTACGGCGCTCTGGCCGACTGAGCCGGGAGCAATCGCGGCGACCCGAGCTACGCTGACGACGCCGTCGGCGAAAAGAGGTGGACGCGATGTACAAGACACTGGTGGTCGGCACGGACGGGTCTCCCACCGCTGACCAGGCCGTGGCAGCCGCCGCCGAGCTGGCGCGCTCATGGGGTTCGGAGTTGCACATCGTGACCGCCTATCGCACACCCCGTTCGGGCATGGGCTCCGCCGCCGGCTCCGAGCTGGTCGACAGCGGTGCCGGGCAGGCCCTCGCCGAGGAAGCGGCCCGGGCCGTGGGCCTGGCGGCCATCGAGAGTTTCGGGGACGGCATTGCGGCGGAGGCGCACGGGACACAGGGGAATGCGGATGATGTGATCCTCGCCACGGCGGCCGACGTGGGCGCCGACCTGATCGTCGTCGGCAGCAAGGGCATGCAGGGGGCCCGCCGCTATCTCGGCAGCGTGCCGAACTCGGTGGCGCACGGTGCGGACTGCTCCGTGCTCGTGGTCAAGACCGTCTGAGCCCGGCTCCGGATCGTCTCCGGCTGGCCTCTCTGGTCCTAGCTCGCCGAGATCAACGCGCCCGTGGTCACCGAGAGGCCGCCTTGTTGCGATCCGGCGGGCGAGACGCTGGACGAGACGCTCGGGTTGTAGATGAAGAGGGTGTTCGCCGTGGGGGACTCGTAGGTGAATCCGGGGGTGGTACCAGCAGAAGAGTCGGAACTGGATTGGCTGAATCCCACATAGAGCTCATCGCTCACAGCGGGCGTCAGCGCTGGATAGCCGAGAGTCGATGATTCGGTGTTGTACTTCGCACCGGTACCGATGTCATCGGTCCAGATCGTCGACGCACCGGCCGCGCTCCCGAACTCCTGGGCGACGAGCTCCACCTTTGTCCCCGCGAGAGGTCCCGAGAATTGGACACTCAGGACGGAGGGCGTCGGCCCCGTTTTGGAGATCGGACCCAGCCACTCTTCGACGTCCCTCTGCTGGAAGGGGTCGCTCACACGGACGAGCTTGGTCCAATTGCGGCCGACTCCACCGCCGGAAATCGAATCGACATCGACCGAAGCATTCGACGTTCGTATCGCCAGCACCCAGGCGTCGCCCACGCTGGGAGAAGGCACTGACAATGTGGAGGACCCGACGGAAACCTGGGATAGCAGTGGTCCCACGGCGGAGACGTAACTGGGGGTTCCCCAGGTGAGGGTGGGATTCGCGCAGTTGTCTGGGTTCGGCGGGGGCGGCGTCGTGCCACCGGGCAGCCGCCCCTCGGCCTGGAAATCGTCCTCGACCACGTTCGGGGGCAGGGGTGCGTAGCCGAGTGCCGCCATCTTGACCTGGCCGGTGCAGGCGACGAAGTTTATGAATTGAGCGAGTTCCGAGCCTTGTGCCGTGTCCATGGTGACGGTGCCGCTGCCGTCGCACGAGACGTCCTCCCCTGCTGCCTGAGCCGGGACGCACTGGGTCACCCGTTTCGGTCTCTCTCGAACTCTTCCGTCGTGAAGGTCCGGGCACGTGGCTTAGCACTCCGCTTCGCCAACCAACAAGGATTTCGATCCGCCGTCACGTCGAATTCACTCGCCTCGCCGGGCAATGTCGCCGTGTGGCCGAGCGTGTCGGTGTGGGAAGGGAAGGGAAGGGGCGCCAGCTTCATGACGACGGCCGGGCGGGCTGGTATGCATGCATCCGGGGTCATGGCTCTCTTTGACGCGACAGATTGCGGGGGAAGGGATTCGTCGTGCTGATCGTGCTGATCACCGGCCTTCAAGGTTCGGGGAAGTCGACCATGGCCGAGGCGGCCGGCCGCGCCCTGGGGGCTCCAGTGCTCGGTCACGACTGGGCGATGAGCGGGCTAAGACCCTTCAGCGAACTCCAGGACGCCCTCGACACCATGGGACCGCGGGGGCACCGTGGCGTCGGCTGGTCGCTGCTCTGGGCTCTGGCTCGCTCCCAACTGAGGCTCGGCTCGTCGGTCGTGCTCGACGGCGTGGCCCGTGATCCCGAGGTGGAGGAGACCCGCCAAGTGGCGGTCGAGGAAGGAGCTGGGTCTCTCGTGGTCATGACCTCCTGTCTCGAGGCCGGGGTGCACAGGGCGCGGGTCGAGGGCCGGCGCCGGCACATCCCCAACTGGTACGAGCTGGACTGGGATCACGTCGAGCGGGCGCGGTCGTCGTGGGTACCGCCCGAGGGGCTCGATCTCGTCCTCGACACCGGTGCGCCGGTCGAGGAGAACGCCGAGCGCTTGCGCACACTGCTGGCGGCGCGGTCCTGACCGGTCAGCGCAGGGCGATGAGGCCGGCCGCCGTGGGCGCGAAGCCACACGCGCCGACATAGAACTCCCGCAGCTCTTCCTCGAAGTCGACGTGCAGCCATTCGCAGCCGGCGGCGCGGCTCTCCCGTTCGGCCACCTCGAGCAGCCGGTGCCCGACTCCGCCGTGCCGACGGTCGTAGGCCACCAACGTGTCGATCACGAAGGCGTGGACCCCGCCGTCCCAGGCGACGTTGACGAACCCGATCAGGCGCTCTCCCTCGAAGGCGCAGACCCAGCCGAGGCTGTGTCGCGCCACCTGGTTCCGCCGGTCGATGTCGAGCACGGCGTGGTCGAAGCCAGCCGCATGCAGAGCGTTGACGGCGGCGTTGTCGAACGGTGCCCGCCACTCCACGCGCACCGCGCCCGGAGCGGTGCTAGCAGGCGTAGTCGTCGTCGTAGTTGCCTGGGCTGCCCGCGACCGGGCCGCTGGAGTACTGGACGATCTGCGGCGGGCCGGGCAGTTGATCCCCGTCGTTGTTCACCCTGTTGGCGTAGTCCGCGCAGGACCCGGGGCCACTGGTTGGGTTTACGTAATCGGCCATCCAGTAGGGGACCGATGGCGTGTAGTCCCCGACGATGGTGTTCCAGACGCCCGGGCTGGCGTAGATCCCGACGTCCGCGATCCCCTCCGTCTCGTGCAGAGCGTTGAGGGCTCCTTGGACGAACAGGGCGTTCTCCTGGGTGTTCGACGACCAGGCTCCGATTTGCGGGGAGTTGTTTTCGACGTCGAGCCACCATGGGGTGGCGGGGGAGCCGGCTCCGGCATTGAAGGCGTCGGTGTAGGCGTGGGTCCCGGCCTGGTAGCCGGCGTTGCACGACGTGTCGCCGTTGCAGCCCGGCTCGTTGGTGGCCGACGTGGTGTAGGTCAGATAGGTGTACAGGTTGAGCCCACCACCCGCCCAGGCCAGCTCCGCCGGCAGGCAGGAGTTGAGGTTGCCCGATGAGCTCCCGTCCACCTGCACGATGCTGATCTGATGGTCGCCCCCCGGCAGGCTGTTGCATTGGTACGTGCTGATGTCGTAGCCATAGGACCCCGAGGGGAATGTCCCTCCGATGAAGGCACCGGTGCTGCCGGGCGCCTCAGCCATCCCGACAATGGGTCTGAACAGATTGGCTGGCGCGGACCCGTAGTATCCGGCCGACCCGAAGTTCGACACCAGTCCTGCGCTGTCGGTGAACCAGTACCCGTTGTCAGTCGGTGTGGCCGCCGCGGACACGATCGGGTGCTTGAGGGTCTGCCCTCCGAGCGAGCCGTAGAAGGGTGCCGTGCCGAAGCTGAAGATGCCGCCGTCGGAGGCGACGAGGAAATAGCCGGCGCCGGCCGGACCGGTGATCATGCCGACGATCGGCTTGTTGAGGACCAGGCTGCCGGTGCTCCCCTGGAACTGGGCGTCCCCGTAGCTGAAGATGCCACCGTCGGAGGCCACCAGCCAGTAGCCGTGGCCGCTCGGTGTGGCCGCCATGCCGACGACCGGCTTGTTGATGTGCATGCCACCGGTGCTGCCGTAAAACGTGGCCGTGCCGTAGCTGAAGATGCCGCCGTCGGCGGCCACCAGCCAGTAGCCACCACCTCCCGGCACGACCGCCATGCCGACGATCGGCTGGTTCAATCGAATCGATCCCGTGCTGCCGTAGAACACGGCGTCGCCGTAGCTGAAGACACCCCCGTCGGAGGCCACTAGGTAGTACCCGCCGCCGCCGGACGTGGCCGCCATGCCGACTACCGGCTTGTTGAGCACCATGCCGCCGGTCGAGCCGTAGTAGGGCGCGCCCCCGAAGCTGAAGATGCCCCCGTCGGAGGCCACCAGCCAGTAGGCCGGCGTGCTGGCGGCCGCGGCGGCGGCGGCGGGAGCCGATGCGGTGGTCGCGACGGCAACCAGGGCCAGCAGCGGCAGGGCCGTCACGAGCAGGGCGAGGACGAGGCGGCGGATCAAGATCGCAGGAATTCCGCCACGCGAAAAGCCAGGTCGAGCGATTGCCGGGCGTTGAGCCTGGGGTCGCACGTTGTCGTGTAGCGGGCATCGAGATCCCCTTCGAAGATCTCCTCGGCGCCACCGAGGCACTCGGTCACGTCGTCGCCGGTCAGCTCCACATGGACCCCGCCCGGCCAGGTCCCCTCGTCCCGGTGGACGTCGAAGAAGGAGCGCAGCTCGGAGAGGATGTCGTCGAAGCGCCGGGTCTTGCGGCCGCCCTCGCTGGTGAAGGTGTTCCCGTGCATGGGATCGCAGGCCCACACGACGACGTGGCCCTCGGCCTCGACCGCCCGCACCATTGCCGGGAGGAGCTCGTTGATGCGCTCCGATCCCAGGCGGGTGATGAGCGTGAGGCGGCCGGGCAGGCGGTCCGGATTCAGCCGCTCGCAGAGCGCCACGACCTCGTCGGGGCTGCAGTCGGGCCCGATCTTGGCGCCGACCGGGTTGTTGATGCCGCCCAGGAACTCCAGATGGGCCCCGTCGAACTGGCGGGTGCGGTCACCGACCCAGACCATGTGGGCCGAGCAGTCGTACCAATCACCGGTGAGGGAGTCCACCCGGGTGAGGCATTCCTCGTAGGGAAGGATCAGGGCTTCGTGGCTCGTGAAGAAGTCGACCTGGTGTAGCCCTTCCTTGGCCCCGAGGTCGATGCCGCAGGCGGCCATGAAGCGCAGGGCGCGGTCGATCTCCGACGCGATGCGCTCGTAGCGCTGGCCCTCGCTGGACGACGCCACGAACTGCTGGTTCCACTGGTGCACCTGGGAGAGGTCGGCGAACCCACCCTTCGTGAACGCCCGCAACAGGTTGAGTGTCGAGGCCGCCTGCTGGTAGGCGGCCACCAGGCGCCAGGGGTCGGGCGTGCGCGCCTCCACCTCGAAGGCCTCGTCGTTCACCATGTGGCCGCGGAACGACTGCAGCTCCACATCACCGATCCGTTCCGTGCCGGCCGAGCGCGGCTTGGCGAATTGTCCCGCGATGCGCCCGACCTTCACCACCGGCACACCAGCCGCGTAGGTGAGCGCCACCGCCATCTGCAGGATGATCTTGAGCTTGTCCCGGATCGAATCCGCGTTGAAGTCGGCAAACGACTCCGCGCAGTCTCCCGCCTGCAGGAGAAAGGCCTCGCCGTTGGCCACCTGGGCCAGTTGCGCCGTCAGGTAGCGCGCCTCGCCGGCGAAGACCAGCGGTGGCACCGTGGACAGCCGCGCCTCCGCCTTCTTGAGCGCGTCGGCGTCGGGCCACTCCGGCTGCTGCGCGGCGGGGAACTTGCGCCAGGACGCGGGACTCCACGAGGAGGTCGCAGCGGGGGTCGTCACTGCTACAGGTTAACGCCGTAGGATCGCCCCCCATGGCCGCCTTCCGCTTCGCCCTTCAGGCGTCGAACGCCGCATCCCCGAGTGCCTGGCGTGACCTGGCGCGGAAGGCCGAGGATCTGGGGTACTCGACCCTCTACGTGCCGGACCATCTCGACGACCAGTGGGCCCCCATGATCGCCGTCACCGTGGCCGCGGAGGCCACGACCACACTGCGGGTGGGCACTCTGGTGCTCGACAACGACTTCCGTCACCCGGTCCTCGTGGCCAAGGAGGCGGCGACCCTCGACATCGTCACCGGCGGCCGTTTCGAGTTCGGGCTGGGCGCCGGCTGGATGACCACCGACTACGAGCAGTCGGGGATCAGGATGGACAAGCCGTCGGTGCGCGTGGCACGCCTGGCCGAGAGTCTCGCCATCATGCGCGCCATGTGGTGCGACGGGAGCGCCACCTTCGCCGGCGAGCACTATCAGGTGACGGAGGTCGCCGGGACCCCGGTGCCTGTGACCCCGGGCGGCCCGCCGCTGGTGATCGGTGGCGGGAGCCGGCGCATCCTCACGTTGGCCGGGGAGTTCGCCGACATCGTCAGCATCGTGCCGAGCCTCAATGCCGGGTACGTGGGTCCCGAGGTGGCCGCGGAGGCCGTCGTCGAGAAGTACAGCGACCGGGTGCGCTGGGCCCTGGAGGCGGCGGGGAGCGCGCCGGCGACCTCGAGCTCCAGTGTTGGACGGTGGCGGTGCAGGTGGTCCCCAACGCGGCTGAGGTCGTGGCCGCGCTGGCCCCGCTCTT
The DNA here is from genome assembly GCA_963741995.1 of uncultured Acidimicrobiaceae bacterium. Taxonomy (GTDB): domain Bacteria; phylum Actinomycetota; class Acidimicrobiia; order Acidimicrobiales; family RAAP-2; genus Bog-473. Next base: position 277,963 of record CAVUKI010000002.1, on the reverse strand, counting down.
CGACCTGACCCCCGAGCAGCTCAAGGCTGCGCCGCTGGCGCTCATCGGCACGGTCGAGGAGATCATCGACGTGCTGCGCAAGCGCCGCGAGGATCTCGGGTTCAGCTACATCGTCGTGCACGAGGCGGAGATGGACGCGCTGGCGCCGGTGATCGCCGAACTTGCCGGCACCTGAGTCCCCGACCCGCATCGGGATCCTCGGCGGCACCTTCGACCCGCCGCATGCGGGGCACGTGGCCGCGGCACGCGCCGTCACCGAACAGCTGGGGCTCGACCACCTGCTGCTCGTCGTCGCCAACGATCCCTGGCAGAAGTCGGGGCAACGGGTCGTGACGCCCGCGGCGGACCGCTACGCGCTGACCGAGGTCCTGGCCCGGGAGATCCCGGGCGCGGAGGCCAGCCGGCTCGAAATAGAGCGGGGCGGTCCCAGCTACTCGGTGGACACCGCCGAGGAGATCCTGGCCGAAGCGGGCGGCCATCCCGTGCAGCTCTTCCTGGTGATCGGGGCCGACCTGGTTCCCGAGCTCGGCTCCTGGCACCGCTCAGCCGACCTCCAGCGCCTGGTCACCCTGGCCATCGTGTCCCGGCCGACGGGCCCCGCACCGGCCGTTCCCCCAGGTTGGCGGGCTGAATGGGTGGACGGTCCGCAGGTGCCCGTGTCCAGCTCGCAGCTCCGTGAGCTGTTGGCGGAGGGCCGTCCCCTCGACGACAGCATGGTCCCCGAGGCGGTCATCCGTTGCATCCGCCGCCGCGCTCTGTACTCTGGTGCCTGAATGAGCGCCATGCCGGCCGGGTGGACGGAGCTGTCGGAAAGTCCCCGCGTGGGCGCGCTCCCCGGACGAGTCCAACGCCGGGTGGATAGCCGGGCCGACCTCAAGGCGGCGCGACGCTCGCGCCAGCGCTGGGCCGTTGCCGCCGGCTCCATCCTTGTCGGCGCCTTCGCCTTCACTGTGGGGATGCTGGAGTTGCTCCATTGACCCCAGGTGTGGACGTGCAGGTCCAGCTCCCGCAGGCCGTGACGACGGCGGCCGAGTCGGCCGACGCCAAGCTTGGCCATGACACGGTGGTGCTCGGGATGGCCGAGCTCTTTGGCGTGGTGGACGCGTTCGTCATCACCAGCGCGCAGAACACGCGCCACGTGCGCACCCTCGTCGAGGAGATCGAGCGGCGGGTGAAGGAGCAGCACGGCCAATCACCCGTCCGCGTCGAGGGGCTGCAGGACGCCACCTGGGTGCTGATGGACTACGGCGACTTCATCGCTCACGTCTTCTTGCAGGAGACCCGTGACTACTACGACCTCGAGCACCTTTGGTCGGGCGCACCGCGCGTGGCGTGGCGCCGCGCCGTCGAGGACGCCGGCTGATCTCATCCGGCGGGGACGGGCCGACGCGCTACAAGAAATCGAACAGGTAGACGGGCGAGTTCACCGACGAGCCGTTGGCGATGGGGACGCTGATGCGCTGGCCGTCGATCTCGAAGAGCACCCCCGTCGTCGGCCCGTTCTCGGCGCAGACGGTGGCGACGATCTGAGCGACCGCCAGCTCGATGTTCGTGCCGGTGATCGCCACGAAGGCCGCATTCATGTTCACCGTCACGACGCCGGCCTGCGTCGTCGCCGACAGCACGGACACGTTGCTCGGAATGGCGGTGGTGAGGCCCTGCGTGGTCTCGGCCTTCGTCGGACCGGCGAGCATGGACGTGATGACGGCCGTCAGCGGTGCCGGCGCGGCCACGAAGCGCTGCATCGGCGTCAGCCCGTTGGTGGCGTTGAGGAAGAAGACCTGGACGGCCACGTAGGAGGACGGCTTCGGCTGCGTCGTCGTGGTCGTGGGCGGGTGCGGGTTGAGGAGGTCGAAGGGCACTTTCGATGGTGGCATGGTGCTCGGAGCGCTCTGGGTCGGGATGGCACAGCCGGCCGCGACGACGGCGAGCGCCGCCAACGCGAGCACGGCCAGGCGACGTCTCACTGCTCGTCCTCGGGGTCGTCGTCCAGGACGAGCGCGGGCAGCGTCAGGACGATCCGGGCGCCCCCTGCGGGGGAGGATTCGACGCGGACCGCGCCGCGCATGACCCGCATGTGCTCGGCCACGAGGGCCAGTCCCAGCCCGGTCCCGGTCCCGGTGCCGCGCCGGCCCGACTCCGAGCCGCGATAGAAGCGATCGAAGACTTTGCTGCGCTCCCGTGGCTCGATGCCCGGGCCCGCGTCGTCCACCGTCACCTCGACCAGCCCACTGTCATCCGGCACCGCGTCGACGCCGACGGTGGTGGCGCCGCCCCCGTAGTGGTCCGCGTTCTCCAACAAGTTCACCATGACCCGCTCGAAACGGCGCTTGTCCACTCCGACGCGCCAGGATTGCACGGCGGGGTCGATCAGCACCGTTGGCGGCGTGACGTTGCCGTGGCCGTCCATGTGGGCGAACCCGGCCTCCACGGAGCGCTGGACCAGCTCGGCCACGCGCACCTCCTCCAGGAAGACGTCCACCGAGCCGGCGTCGGCCCGCGACATCTCGAGCAGGTCGGCGACCATGCGCTGAAAGCGTTGCAGGTCGTCGCTGAGCAACTGGAGGGCGCGCTGCGAGCGCACGGGGAGGTCGTCGCGGTCGGCCTCGAGCACCTCGACCGAGGCGGCCAGGGTCGTCAGGGGGAGCGGAGCTCGTGGCTCACGTCGGAGTTGAAGCGCGCCTCGTGCTCAATGCGCTCCTGCAGTTGGTCGACCATGGCGTTGAACGAGAGGGTGAAGCCCTCGAGGTCGGGATCGGCGGCCTCGGCGTCCAGCCGGGTGTCGAGGTCGCCGCCGGCGATGGCGCCCGCCGCTCGTGACACGACGGCCAACGGTCGCAGCGAGCGCGTGCTCGCGAAGCGGCCGAGAGCGATCCCCAGAAGGGTGGTGATGCCGCCGGCCACGAACAGCGCCAGCGCGAGTACGCGCAGCGTGTGGTCGAGGTCGGACAGGTCGAACACGTCGAAGTAGTCCGCACGCACGGATGGGACCGGGACCCCGACCACGATCTCGGCCGTTCCCCCCGGGGTGCGGTACGTCTGCGTGGCCGCCGTGCCGCCCAGGACCACGTCGCGCAGCTCGGCCGGGATGGAGGACGCGGTGACGGTGAGGGATGCGTCGTAGGTCTTGGAGCCGTGAAAGAGGACGGAGTGTGCATCCGTTCCCGCATCAATGTCGTTGAGCAGTCCCACGTAGGCGGTGTTGCCCGACTGCAACGAGGTCCGCACCAGGTTGGCGTTCGTGAAGGTCTGATGCTGCGCTGCCGACTCCCGGCCCGCCACAAGGAAGTGGCGCACCGTGAAGTACGACAGCCCACCCATCAGGATGGAGAGGATCAGCGCCCCGAGCCCGAAGACGGCCGTGATGCGGGCGCCGATGCCCAGCTTCACGTCAGGGCACCAGCTTGTAGCCCATGCCCCTCACGGTGAGTATGTGCTGGGGCACCGCCGGATCCACCTCGACCTTGGTGCGCAGGCGCCGGATGTGCACGTCGACCAGGCGCCCGTCGCCGAAGTAGTCGTAGCCCCAGACCCGGTCGAGCAGCTGCTCGCGGCTGAGCACCTTGTTGGGGCTCGCCGCCAGCTCGCACAGCAGGCGGAACTCGGTCCGGGTGCAGTGCACCTCCTCACCGTTGAGGCGCCGCAGCACCCCCTGCTCGGGCAGCAGTTGGAGGTCGCCGAAGGTCAGCGCGCCGGGCTCGTCCTCCGCCGGCCGGGCTCGGCGTAACAGGGCGCGGATGCGGGCGGCCAGCTCCTTGGCGACGAACGGCTTGGTGACGTAGTCGTCGGCCCCCGCCTCCAGGCCGGCCACGACATCATGGGTGTCCGCGCGCGCCGTCACGATGATGATCGGCACGGCGCTGCTCTTCCGCAGGGCGCGACAGCACTCGAAGCCGTCCATGCCGGGCAGCATGAGGTCGATGAGCGCGACGTCGGGTGGAGCCTCGGCGAACATGTCGAGACCTTCTTCGCCGCTGGCGGCGTCCCTTACCTCGTAGCCTTCGCCCTCCAGGGCGAGACGCATGGAGGATCTGATGCGCTCATCGTCCTCGACGACCAGAATGCGCCCGCTCATCTGCCTCCAGCTCAGCTGATCCAGATCTGGGTCGGCCAGATGGAGCCCCCGATCATGCCGAAGGCCGGCTGGCCCTGCGGCGTGGAGGGGTTGTTGAAGTTTTGCACGGTGGGGTCACCGATGACGGCCCAGACGGCCCGGTCCGTCCAGAGGTAGGGGAGGTCCAGGGCCAGGCGCTTGTTGACCGTCTGGTAGGCGGTCTCGCGCACCGACTTCTCCGTGCTGGCGCGACCGGCCAGCAGCGCCTTCTCAATCTGCGGGTCGGCGTTGCGGGCCATGTTGATGGACAGGGCGCCGGAGCTGACGGTGGTCGTGCTCCAGAAGATGTAGTTGAGGTCGGGGTCGACGGCACCGAACTGCCGCCAGCCCAGGGCCTGGTACTTGCCGGCCAGCGCGTTGTTGATGGTGTCGTTCTGCTGCACGATGTTCGTGCTGACCTGGAAGCCCACCTGCTTCCACGCCTGCTCCAGGTACTGGGCCGCCCGGATGGCCGCCGGCGAGTTGGTCGAGCCGTACGAGAACGTGATGGGCCCGCCGTTGGTCTTGGCTGCCGCCGACACCAGCTTGGACGCCTGGCTCGGGTTGTAGGCCGGGTACTTGGTGGCCGAGTAGTAGGGGGACCCGGGGACGAAGAGGCCGTTGCTCACGGGGAGCACCCCCTCGTCGATGACCTTGGCGTACTGGCTCCGGTTGATCGCCATCGCCGCCGCCAGCCGCACGTTGGCGTCGCTGAACGGCTTGGCCAGGCAATTGAGCTGGACGCAGTTCATGTCCGGCTCGCCGGCCACATGGGTGCTGTCGTCGATGTACGAGTAGCTCTTGTTGCCCCTGAACTGGGTGATGATCTGCGGCGTGTCGGTGATCATCAGGTCGATGGTGCCCGACTTCAGCGCCTCCGCCCGCGCCGACTCGTCCGGGATCGGCTTGTAGGTGATCTGTGACAGGTACGGCATGCCCTTGCGCCAGTAGTTCGGGTTGGCCGTGGCCGTGAAGTGGTCGTTGGGCACCCATTCCTTGAAGACGAACGGCCCGGTGCCGACCGGATGGGACGTGCCGTTGGGGTTGGCCAGCATGGACGGCGCCGCCAGGTAGGCGATCTGGCCGCCGATGCCGCCGGCCAGGTAGTACGGGAACGGGACCCAGGGGGCCTTGAAGGTGATCGTCACTGCCAGCGAGCCGGTCTGGGCGATGGACACGAGGGTGGGGCTCAGGATGACGCCGGTCAGGAGCGACTTGGCCTGGGCCTGGAAGTTCGTCAGCAGCGCGGCCCCGTTGCAGGGCGTGCCGTCGTGGAAGAGGAGGTTCGGTCGCAACGTCACGGTCCATGAGGTGTACGAGGCGTTGGGCACGACGGATTGGGCCAGGTAGGGCGCCCAGTCCCCGTTGGCCAGAATGATGGTCAGCGGGTCGAAGACGGTGCGGGCGTACATGACCCCGACCTCGTCGAAGCGGGCCTGGGTCGGGTCGAAGCCCGACTCCTCGGCGTCCACCCCGAAGACGAGCGAGCCGCCCTTCTTGGGGGTCTTGGTGCTGACCCCGTTGCGGCCGGGACCGTTGGTCGTGGCGCCGGCGATGCCGTCGAGCCCCACTCCGAGCGCGCCGGCCCCCGCGACGCCCGCCACAGCGGCTGCGCCGCCCAACAGCACTGAGCGACGATCAAATCTCGAGACCATCGGTCCTCCATTTCAACGAACCCACCGGACCCCCCGAAGGTTCCCGGGCGACGTTAGTGCCCAGGATCCCCTGCGTGGGGGCGATACCGTTGCCTTCGTGTCGGTCGACTGGGATCTGCCGGGGTTTGCCGCCTGGCTGGGCGGCCGCGCCGAGGCAACGCGGACTGCGTACCGCAGCGACGTGGCCGCCTTCGCCGAGTGGATGTCCCGCAGCGACGTCGACAGTCCCGCCGGCGTGGACCGCATGCACCTGCGGCGGTATCTGGCGTCCCTCGGGACGCGGAAGCTGGCCCGGGCCACCATCGCCCGCAAGGCGGCGGCACTGCGCTGCTACTTCTCCTGGCAGGTCCGGCAGGGTCGCCTCGACTCCGACCCGGCCCGCTCGCTGCGCGCCCCGTCGGGTGGCGGGCGCCTGCCCCGCGTGCTCTCGAGCGGGGAGGTGACGTCGCTGCTCGACGTGCCGACCGGGACACCCGTCGACCGCCGTGACCTGGCCGTCCTCGAGCTCCTCTACGCGGCCGGGCTGCGCGTGTCGGAGCTCTGCGGCCTCGACCGCACCGACATCGACCTGCGGGGCCGGACGGTGACCGTGCTCGGGAAGGGTGGCAAGCAGCGACGCGTGCCGGTGCACGATGCGGCGGTGGACGCCCTGCGATCGTGGCTGGAAGCCGGGCGGGACGAGATGGAGGGCCCGCCCGAGGCGGCCTTCGTGAACCGCCGCGGGGCGCGGCTCGGCCCGCGGGACGTCCGGCGCATCCTCGACCGCCGTTCCGCCTCGCCGACCCACCCGCACGCCCTGCGTCACACCTACGCCACCCACCTCCTCGACGGAGGCGCCGATCTGCGGGTCGTCCAGGAGCTCCTGGGCCACGCCAGCCTGGCCACCACGCAGATCTACACCCATGTCAGCAAGGAACGGTTGCGCGCCGTCTACGGCGAGACGCATCCCCGGGCCTGAGGTCCGCCGACCCTGAAGGCCCGCTGAGCAGCTAGCATGGTCCGGCCCACCAGGGGGTGGGCGGCAGTACCGACCAACATCACCTGCGCGCGTTCCACGGTCGTCGCCATCAGGCGGCGCTGCGCCAGGGGAGCAACCGACTGGAGGAACATCACTATGGCCGTCGTTTCCATGCGACAGCTTCTGGAAGCCGGAGTCCACTTCGGCCACCAGACGCGGCGATGGAACCCGAAGATGAAGCGCTTCATTCTTGGCGAGCGCAACGGGATCTATCTCATCGACCTGCGAAAGACGCTGACCGGCGTCGAGTCCGCCTACTCCTTCGTGCGGGACCTCGTGGCCGACGGCGGCACGATCCTGTTCGTAGGGACGAAGAAGCAGACCCAGGGTCCCGTGGCCGAGTACGCCGAGGCCTGCAACATGCCCTTCGTCAACCAGCGTTGGCTGGGGGGCATGCTGACCAACTTCGCGACGGTGTCGGGCCGGGTCAAGCGCATGCAGGAGCTGCGGACCATGCAGGCCGCCGGCGACTTCGAGGGCATGCCCAAGCGGGAGGCGCTGCAGCACACCCGAGAGCTCGAGAAGCTGAGCCGCAACCTCGGCGGCATCGCCAACCTCGAGCGGCTCCCCAACGCGGTGTTCGTCATCGACACCAAGAAGGAGCACATCGCGGTGACCGAGGCCCGCAAGCTCGGGCTCCCGGTGGTGGCGGTCGTCGACACCAACTGCGATCCCGACGTCATCGACTACGTGATCCCCGGCAACGACGACGCCATCCGCTCGGGTTCGCTCATGTGCCGCGTCATCGCCGACGCCGTCGTGGAAGGCCGTTTCATCGCCGAGCACCGCCGCAAAATCGCCCCCCCGGCCCCCGAAGAGACCGGCCCGTCATCGGCCCCGCGGCCCCGCCGGGCCCAGGCAGCCGCAGCTGCTGCTGCCGTTCCGGCTCCTCCGGCCGCAGCTGCCCCCGCTCCCGCCGCACCGGTTGCACCCGCCCCTGCCGCACCCGCCCCGGCGGCGCCGGCGGCCACCCCCGAGCCGGTCGAGGTGGCCTGATCGTGGCCAGCTACACCGCCAAGGACGTGTCGACGCTGCGCCAGATGACCGGCGCCGGCATCCTGGACTGCCGGAACGCGCTGGAGGAAACGGGCGGCGACATCGAGGAGGCCGCCAAGCTGCTCCGGGAGAGGGGCCTGGCCGGCGCCGCCAAGCGCAGCGACCGTGAGGCCTCCGAGGGCGCCGCCGCCGTGGCTGTTTCCGGTGACGCCGCCGCCGTAGTCGAGCTGCGCTGCGAGACGGACTTCGTGGCCAAGGCCGACGAGTTCGTGCAGCTGACCGACGAGCTCGCTGCCTTGGTGGCTGCCAAGGGCGAGGACGCCGTGTCGGAGCTCGACGACGCCATCGACGGCCTGCGCTCGACGCTCAAGGAGAACATCTCGGTCGGACGGGTCCGTCGCCTCGTGGCCGCGCCCGGCCAGATCCTCGACACCTACTTGCACCTGCAGGCCGGACGCGGTGTCAACGCCGTGGCCGTGGTGATCGAGGGCGGCACCGACGAGCTCGCGCACGACATCGCAGTGCACATCGCCTTCACCAAGCCGACCTACCTGAGCCGCGACGAGGTCCCCGGGGCCGACGTGGCGGCCGAACGGGAAACACTGACCACCATCTCGCGCAACGAGGGCAAGCCCGAGGCCGCCATGGAGAAGATCATCGAGGGTCGCATGACCGGCTGGTACAAGGAGCGCGTCCTGTTGGACCAGGCCTACGTGCGGGACGAGAAGCAGACGATCGCGGGCATGCTCGGTTCGGCCCGGATCGTGTCGTTCGCACAGGTCGTCATCGGCGCCTGAGCGCTGCTGCCCGTGGGAGAACCGCGTCGGATCGTGCTGAAGATGTCGGGGGAGGCTCTGGCCTCCGCCGCGTCGGACGAGACCATCGATGCTGCCACCGTGGAGCGCATGGCCAAGGAGATGGCGCGCGCCATGGACGGCGGCGGGCTCGAGCTCGCCGTCGTGGTCGGCGGCGGCAACATCTGGCGTGGCACGACGGGGGAGAGCGGCGGCATGGACCGCGCCACCTCGGACACCATGGGCATGCTCGGCACGGTGATCAACGCCCTGGCCCTCCAAGATGCGCTCGAGCAACAGGACCAGCCGACCCGGGTGCTGAGCGCCCTCTCCATGGCCGAGGTGGCCGAGCCGTATATCCGGCGCCGGGCCATCCGCCACCTCGAGAAGGGCCGCATCGTGGTCTTCGCCGCCGGCATGGGGAACCCCTTCTTCACCACGGACACCCCGGCGGCACTGCGGGCCGCCGAAATCGGGGCCGAGCTGCTCTGCAAGGGCACCCACTCGGGGGTGGACGGCGTCTACAGCGCCGACCCCAAGCTCGATCCGACGGCCACCCGCTACGAGGAGATCTCCTTCATGGAGGTCATCAACAAGGACCTGCGGGTGATGGATCTCACCGCCATCACCTTCTGCAAGGACAACGACCTGCCGATCCGGGTCTTCGACCTGATGGCCCCCGGCAACATTCCTCGTGCCCTCAGCGGTGAAGAGATCGGTACGCTGGTCCGCTGATGGACGACGACCTCTCCGCCCTGGTCAAGGAAGACACCAGGGACAAGATGGCCAAGGCCATCGATCACGTCCGCCACGAGATGAGCAACGTGCGCACCGGCCGCGCCTCCTCGGCCCTGCTCGAGCCACTGATGGTGGACTACTACGGCACGCCGACACCGCTGCGCCAGCTGGCCGGCTTCAGCGTCCCCGATGCCATGCTCCTGGTCATCTCGCCCTACGACAAGGGCTCGCTCGGGGCGATCGAAAAGGCCATCATGGGTTCCGACCTGGGAATCAATCCCACCAATGACGGGACCGTGATCCGACTGGCCTTTCCACCGTTGACAGAAGAGAGGCGCAAGGAGCTGGTGAAGGTCGTCCGGCACAAGGCCGAGGAGGGGAAAGTGGCGGTGCGCAACCTGCGCAGGGCGGGCCGGCACGAGCTCGAGGCGTTGCAGAAGGACGGTGACCTCTCGACCGACGAGCTCGAGCGGGTCGAGAAGGACCTCGAGAAGATCACCCAGGAACAGGTGGCAGCGATCGATCAACTGCTTGCCCACAAAGAGCAAGAGCTGCTGCAGGTCTGAGGAGCGAGCCATGCCCGACGACACAGACGACTTCGAAGACTTTTCCACCGTCCTGGGCGCCGAAGGCCTCGACGACGACGACGGACCCGACGCGGAGGGGATCGAGGAGGATCCGCCGAGCTACCACTCCGGGCGCGTGCGCATCATCGGCGCCGAGCCGGCGGGTGACACCGTGCGCGAGGTGACGGGCCCCGTGGTCGAGGACCACCCCGAGTTGCCGCACTGGAACGACGCGCCGACCGGCCAGGTTCCGGCGATCCTCGACAGCACGGCCGGCGAGGAGCAGGCCGTGGCCCCGCCGATGTGGCGCGAGGAGGAAACGGACTGGGAGGCCCAAGAAGAGGTCTTCGAGCCGTCCATGCTCTCGGACGACCTGCCGGCAGTCGGTGCGCTCCTCGGCGAGCAGAGCGAAGACCTCGACGACGTGGAGCGCCGTCCCTGGCACTTCGAGTCCGACGACACGCTGGTGATCCCGCCCGAGCCGGGCTACGGGGCCGAGCCCGGCTTCCAGCCCGAGCCGGTCCGCCCGCCCGAGCCCGTGCACCAGCCCGAGCACGTCATGGTGCAGGAACCCGACTACGACTCCGAATTCGAACCGGTCGCCACCGGTCCGCGGCCGCCGGCCGGCGTGACGGCCGGCGTCACCGCCGCCGCAGCGTCTCGCCTCACCCCGCCCCGGGCCCCGGAGCCCAAGACACGCGCGGCCCGGACGAGCCGGAGCAACGGCAACGTCCGCACCGGCAACGTCAACACGGCGGGGACCGCCGGTCGTGACATGCGGGTCGCCATCGGCTCGGGCGTGTTGCTCGGCGCCGTCGCGTTGGCCTGCTTCGCCGCCGGCACGGTGGCCAGCATGGTCATCGTCTGCATGGTCGTCCTGCTGGCGACCGCTGAGGCGTACGCCGCGTTCCGGCGGGCCCAGTACCACCCGGCCACGTTGCTCGGGCTGGTCGCTGTCCTCTCACTGCTGATCGAGACCTACAACAAGGGCGTGGCCGCGTTGCCGCTCGTCCTCGTGCTGCTCGTCGCCGGTTCCTTCATCTGGTACCTGGCCCGGGTCGAACCGGCCGCCGAGCCCGTGTCGGGCATCTCCTCGACCGTCTTCGTCTTCGTCTGGATCGGTGCGTTCGGGTCCTTCGCGGCACTGCTGCTCAGTCCGAGCCTGTTCCCCGACCGCCACGGGATCGCCTTCCTCCTGGCCGCCATCATCGTCACGGTGGCCGACGACGTGGGCTCGCTGTTGGTCGGTGCCGCCATGGGCCGGCATCAGCTGGCGCCCTCCATCAGTCCCAACAAGAGCTGGGAAGGGCTGATCGGCGGTGGCGTCGCGGCCATCCTGGTCGCCGTCGTCGTCGTCCACTTCATCCATCCCTGGACGCTGAGCAAGGCCGCGCTCTACGGAGTCGTCGTGGCGATCGTGGCCCCCCTGGGTGACCTGAGCCAGTCCATGATCAAGCGGCACCTGGGGCTCAAGGACATGGGGCGACTGCTGCCCGGCCACGGCGGCATCCTCGACCGGGTCGACGGGCTGCTGTTCGTCGTGCCGGCCACGTATTTCGTGGTCAAGGCGATGCACCTCGGGTGAGCTGACCGCTCGTGCGCACGGTCAGCCTGATGGGCTCCACCGGGTCCGTCGGTACCCAGGCGCTCGACGTCATCCGCACGGAGCCCGAGCGCTTCCGCGTGCACGCGCTGGCGGCCCAGCGCTCCGTCCATGAGCTCCTGGCCCAGGCCGCGGCCTTCGGTCCTGCGCTCGTCGTGATCGGCGACCCCGGCTTCTACCGCGAGGTGCGCGACGGCGTGCCGGCCGGCACCGAGGTCGTGGTCGGGGAGGAAGGCATGGTCGCCGCGGCGCAGAGTGCCGACGTCGTGCTGAACGCGGTGGTGGGCTTCGCCGGACTGCCGGTGACGATGGCCGCGCTCGAATCCGGCAAGCGGCTGGCGCTGGCCAACAAGGAGTCGCTGATCGCCGGCGCGCCCGTCGTGCAGAAGGCCCGCCGCACCCCCGGGGCGGAGATCGTCCCGGTCGACTCCGAGCACTGCGCCGTGCACCAGTGCCTGGCCGCGGTGCACGCGGGCACCGACGTGGCCCGGCTCCTGCTCACCGCCTCGGGCGGCCCCTTCCGCGGTTGGTCGGCCGAGCGGCTGCGCGCCGTCACGGTGGCCGAGGCGTTGGCCCACCCGACCTGGTCGATGGGGCCGAAGATCACCATCGACTCCTCGACCCTCATGAACAAGGGCCTCGAGGTGATTGAGGCCCACGAGCTCTTCGGCATCGGGTACGACCGGATCGACATCGTCGTGCACCCGCAGTCGATCGTGCATTCCATGGTGGAGCTGCGGGACGGGTCGACGCTGGCCCAGTTGTCGAACCCCGACATGCGCCTGCCCATCGGGTACGCCCTCGGCTGGCCCGACCGTCTGGCGACGCCGTTCGGGGCCCTCGACTGGTCCGGCACGCAGAGCCTGACCTTCGAGCCACCCGACCGTGCCGTCTTCGGCTGCATCGACCTGGCCTACCAGGCGGGCCGGTCCGGGGGCTCGGCCCCGGCCTGGCTCAGCGCGGCCAACGAGGTCGCCGTCGAGGCCTTCCTGGGCAACGCCCTGCCGTGGGGCGGCATCGCCGACGTGGTGGCCGAGACCATGGCGGGGTGGGTGGACGACCAGGTGGACGAAGTCGACGCCGTGCTGGCGGCCGACGCCGAAGCACGGGCCCGGGCCCGCCTGGCGCTGGACCGACGCCTCGCCCTGGGTGGCGGCCGGTAGCGTTGGGGCTGCCATGACACTCACGGAGAAGGAGGCGCCTGCGGCGGACTCGCCCCTCGGGCCGGATGCGCCGCCCGAAGAAGGCAATCCCAAGCGGGTGATCCAGCTCCTGGTCGCCCTGGTCGTCATCACCGGCCTGTTCATCGCCCTCGGCTGGGGCTACCTGTTGCTGTTCATCGGCATCCTCTTCGCCATCGTGATGCTGCACGAGTTCGGGCACTTCATCACGGCCAAGTGGGCGGGCATGAAGGTGACCGAGTACTTCGTCGGCTTCGGCCCCCGCCTGTGGTCGGTCCGGCGCGGTGAGACCGAGTACGGCGTGAAGGCCATTCCCGCCGGCGGGTACGTGCGGATCACCGGCTTCACCTCCACCGAAGAGGTGCCCGAGGAGGACGAGGCCCGGGCCTACCGCCAGCAGCCGTTCCACAAGCGCATCATCGTGGCCTCCGCCGGCTCGGCCATGCACATCCTCATCGCCCTGGTCCTCGCCCTTGTCCTGGTGCTCACCTTCGGCCAGTCGACGAACAACGTGAAGGTCCTCGCCCTCGACCACTGGGCCGGGAAGACGACGCCGGCCGCGCTGGCCGGCCTGAAGGCCGGGGACGTCATCGTCTCCATCGACGGCAAGGGCTTCACCGACACCAACACCATGACCGACATCATCGGTCGCAACACCGGCAAGCAGCTGACCATCGGCGTCGAGCGCGACGGCAAGCTCGTGGACCTGACAGCCACCCCGGAGAGCGGCAAGGGGATCAAGGTCGACAACAAGCCCTTGGAGAGCCACGGCTACCTCGGCTTCACCACCGGGGGGTACGCCACCAGATCCGTCTCCGCCCTGGCCGCCCCGGGGGCGGCCCTCTCGACCATGTGGCAGCTGACCGACCAGGAGGTCACGGGGCTCGGCCAGACGTTCTCGCCCAGCGGCCTGGCCTCCGTCTTCCATCAGGTGACCAACTCCAAGGACGCACAGAACGCGGTCGACAACCCGGGCTCGGCGCCGCGTCCCGTCTCCCTCATCGGCATCACCAGCCTCGGTGCGCAGTCGGAGCAGGCGGGCCTGGCCTCGGTGTTGATCCTCCTGATCGCCATCAACATCGTCTTCGCGATCTTGAACATGCTGCCGATGATCCCGCTCGATGGTGGGCACGTGGCTGTCGCGGCCTACGAGTGGATCCGCACCAGGAGGGGTCAGCCGTACTACCGGGCCGACATCACCAAGTTGTTCCCCTTCGCGGCGCTGCTCATCGCCTTCCTCTTGATGTTCGTGTTCGCCGGGATCTTCCTCGATATCACCCACCCGCTCCAGATACCGCACTGACCGTGGAGCTCTCCTCCTCGCTCCTCTCACCCCGCAAGCCCACCCGCCGCATCACGCTGGGCGGCGTGCCCATCGGCGACGGCGCACCGGTCACGGTGCAGTCGATGACGACGACCAAGACGGCGGACGTCGACGGCACGCTGGCCCAGATCTACGCCCTGGCGGCGGCCGGAGCGGACATCGTGCGCTGCACCTGCAACGAGGCGGCGGCGGCCGAGGGCCTGGCCCACATCGTCCCGCGCTCGCCCGTGCCGATCGTGGCCGACATCCACTTCCACCACGAGATGGCCCTGGCCGCGCTGGAGGCCGGTGTGCAGGGGCTGCGCCTGAACCCGGGCAACCTGCGCAAGGAGGCCGAGATCAAGCAGGTGGCTGCCGAGGCGCGCGACCGGGGCGTGCCCATCCGCATCGGGGTCAACGCCGGATCGCTGCACCCCGACCTCTACAGGAAGTACGGCGGCGCCACCCCCGAGGCGCTGGTGGAGTCGGCCCGCAACGAGCTGGCCTTCTTCGAGGAGGTCGACTTCACCGACGTGAAGATCTCCGTGAAGGCGTCCTCCGTCGCGCTCGATGATCGCCGCCTACCGGCTCGCTTCGGAGACCTTCGACCACCCGCTGCACCTCGGCGTCACCGAGGCGGGCCCCCCGCCGGCCGGGTTGGTCAAGGGCACCGCGGGCATCGGCGCCCTGCTGGCCGAGGGCATCGGCGACACCATCCGCTTCTCGTTGACCGCCGACCCGGTCGAGGAAGCCCGGGCCGGGCGCCAGCTGCTCGAGTCCCTGGGCCTGCGCGAGCGCAAGGGCCTCGACCTCATCGCCTGCCCGTCCTGCGGCCGGGCCCAGGTCGATGTCATCGCCGTGGCCAAGGAGGCCCAGGAGGCGCTCGAGAAGCTGAACCTGCCTATTCAGGTGGCGGTGATGGGGTGCGTCGTCAACGGCCCGGGCGAGGCGCGTGAGGCCGACATCGGCATCGCCGCCGGGAAGCAGAAGGGCCACCTGTTCATCCGCGGCAAGATCATCCGCGTCGTCCCCGAGGCGGAGATGGTGCAGGCACTGGTCGACGAGGCGGAGCGTCTGGTGGCCGAGGGCGTCGAGGCCCGCATCGCGGCGGCGGACTCGAACGCCGAGGCCGAGGCGGAGGCCGACCGGCGCGCCCTGCTCGACTCGACGGGCGCCGACCCGAACCACACGTCCGAGAAGATCGAGATCATCCGGCGTCAGAGCGAGGGCGAGGGCGACAACTAGCCTGCGCACCCATGGCCAAGGGCGCGATCGTGACGCGGGAAGAGGATTTTCCGCGCTGGTACCAAGAAGTGATCGCCGGCGCCGAGATGGCGGACAACGGCCCCGCCCGCGGCACCATGGTCATCCGGCCCTGGGGCTACGGCATCTGGGAGCACATGCAGGCCGAGCTCGACCGGCGCATAAAGGAGGCCGGCGCCGAGAACGCGTACTTCCCGCTGTTCATCCCCGAGGCCTTCCTGAAGCTCGAGGCCGAGCACGTCGAAGGCTTCGCGCCCGAGCTGGCCGTCGTCACCCACGGCGGGGGCAGGGAGCTCGAGGAGCCGCTCGTCGTCCGCCCCACCAGCGAGACGGTGATCAACAGCTTCTTCTCCAAGTGGGTGCAGAGCCACCGCGACCTCCCGCTGCTGATCAACCAGTGGGCCAACGTCGTCCGCTGGGAGCTGCGGCCGCGGCTCTTCCTGCGCACGACCGAGTTCCTGTGGCAGGAGGGGCACACGGCGCACGCCACCGAAGCCGACGCGCACGCCTATGCGCTGCGCATCCTGAACGACGTGTACCTCTCGACGATGGTCGACGCGCTGAGCATGCCGGTGCTGACGGGCCACAAGACCGCACGCGAGCGGTTCGCCGGGGCCACCCGCACCTGGACGACGGAAGGGATGATGGGCGATGGCAAGGCGCTGCAGATGGGCACCAGCCACGAGCTCGGGCAGAACTTCGCCCGGCCCTTCGACATCACCTACGCCACCGCCGAGGGCACGAACGAGTACGTGTGGCAGACCTCCTGGGGCGCCTCCACCCGCCTGATCGGCGCGCTGGTCATGGGCCACGGCGACGACTTCGGGCTGCGCCTGCCCCCCGCCCTGGCGCCGACGCAGGTGGTCGTGCTGGTGGTCAAGGGCAGCCCCGAGGTCGGCGCGGCCGCCGAGAGGCTGGTCGCCGAGCTCACGACCGCCGGGCACCGGGTCCGCCTCGATGACCGCACCGACACCAGCTTCGGCCGCCGCAGCGTGGCCTGGGAGCTCAAAGGCGTCCCCGCGCGGGTCGAGGTCGGCCCGCGGGACCTGGCCGAGGGCAACGTGACCGTGGTCACCCGTCACACGCGGGAGAAGCAGAACGTTCCCGTGGGCGCCGTCGCCCCGACGGTGTCCGCCATCCTGCAGGCGGTCGGGCCCGATCTCCTCGCGGAGGCCACGGCGGCCCGCGACGCCAGGACGGTGGAGGCCGCGTCACTCGAAGAGGTCACCGAGGCGGCCTCCGTCGGCTTCGCCCGGGTCCGTCTCGGGGCGCTCGGTCCCGACGGGGAGGACCGCCTGGCCCGCAATGCGCTGTCCATCCGTTGCCTGCAACGGCCCGACGGCTCGCTGGCCGAGCCCGGTGACGCCGAGGACGACCTCGTGGCCGTCGTCGCCCGGTCGTATTAGTCCCGGAATTGCTATAATCCCGTCTGCTGTCCATTTTTGAAGATCAGTACCTCGTTGAAGCGTGGGCTGCGGCCCACGCTTTCGCTTTGCGGGGACATGTCAGGACGATGACCAGGACCAAGACCAGGAGAGGAGGTGACGGCGATGAGCACCAGTACGGACACGCTGACGACTGCGCTGGCGCCGATCCTCCGGGCCCGAGGCCTCGATCTCGTCGATGTGGAGCTGCACGGGGCCCAGCTGACGGTGTTCGTTGACCGCGAGGGGGGCATCAACCTCGACGAGTTGGGTGACGCCACCCGGGAGGTCTCGGCCGCCCTCGACGACATCGACCCCATACCGGGCCGCTACACGTTGTCGGTCTCGAGCCCGGGCCTGGAGCGGCGACTCCGCACCCCGGCGCATTTTGCCCGGGCGGTGGGGGAGACCGTCACGGTCCGCATCGATGCCGGGACGGCCGACGTCCGGCGTGTGACCGGGACGCTCGAGAGCGCAGACGGGACGGGCTGCACGCTGACCGGTCCCGAGGTGCCCGGTGGCGAACTGCGGATCACCTACGACCAGGTCGAGCGGGCGCGGACAGTGTTCGCGTGGGGGCCCGAGCCCAGGAGCACGAAGAACGAGAAGAACGAGAGGGTGAAGCGGCAATGAGCAAGACCAACTTCGAATTCCTGGACGCGCTGGGCCAGATCGCGCGCGACAAGGGGATCTCGGTCGAGACGCTGCTCGACGCCCTGGCCAACGCGCTGGTGGCGGCCTACAAGCGCCGCCCCGACGCGGCCGAGGAAGCTGTCGTCACCATCGATCCCGACTCGGGCGAGATCCGGGTCTACGGGCAGGAGCTGAACGAGGAGGGCGAGGTCGTCCGCGAGTGGGACGACACGCCGGACGACTTCGGGCGCATTGCCGCGCAGACGGCCAAGCAGGTGATCCTGCAGCGCATCCGTGAGGTCGAGCGCGACATGAAGTACGAGGAGTACGCCGGTCGCGAGGGTGACATCGTCACCGGGATCGTGCAGCAGACCGACAACCGCTACACCTTGCTCGACCTCGGGAAGGTCGAGGCCCTCCTGCCCCAGGCCGAGCAGGTCTCCTACGAGCGCTACGAGCACGGCGCCCGCCTCAAGGCGTACATCGTCGAGGTGCGCAAGACCACCAAGGGACCGCAGATCGTCGTCAGCCGCACGCACCCCGGATTGATCAAGCGGCTCTTCGAGCTCGAGGTGCCCGAAATCGGTTCCGGCGTCGTGGAGATCAAGGCGGCTGCCCGCGAGCCGGGCCACCGCACCAAGATCGCCGTGTGGTCCAACGACCCCAACGTCGACCCGGTCGGCGCCTGTGTCGGCGCCCGCGGCTCGCGCGTGCGCATGGTCACCAACGAGTTGCGCGGTGAGCGCGTCGACGTCGTCCCGTTCTCGGACGACCCCGTCGAGCTCATTCAGAACGCGCTGGCCCCGGCGCGCGTGCGCGAAGTGCGTCTCGACGAGGAGACCGGCACCGCCACCGTCATCGTGAGCGACTTCCAGCTCTCCCTCGCCATCGGCAAGGAGGGTCAGAACGCCCGCCTGGCGGCGCGCCTCACCGGTTGGCGCATCGACATCAAGAGCGAGACCCAGCTGGCCGAGGAAGAGGCCGGCGGCTACGGCGAGCAGGACTGGGCCGAGGGCGAGTGGATCGAGGACGAGAAGGGCGAGATGGTCTGGAAGCCCGCCGAGGGTGGCGAGGCCATGTCGGCCGAGGAGTGGACGCACCAGGCGGAGGACCCGACCGAGGCGCCCGCCGCCGGGTCCGGCGAGACCGACGGGGCCGCACCGGCGGAGCCGGCGCAGCCGGCCGCAGCAACTGAAGCCGTCCCCGAAGCCGTCCCCGACGTGGCCACGGACGAGACGGCGCCGGCGGCCGAAGAGGTCGTCGAGGAGATCGCCATCGCGACCGAGGTGTCGGAAGAGGCCGAGGCATAGCGGCGACACGGACCTGTGTCGGTTGCCGGAGCGCCCTGCCGGCCGACCAGCTGATCCGAATCGTCCGGCTTCCGGGCGGGGCCCTGTCGGTGGACAGGCACGGTGCGGGGCGAGGGGCCTGGCTGTGCCGGGACTCTCCCGGGTGCCTGGACGAGGCGGTGCGCAGGCACGGCTTCGAGCGGGCCTTCAGAGCGGCCATCGACGCCGAGGAACTGCAGCTGTTGCATATGCACCTGGGCGAGGCGTGGAAGCGCCCCGCACCTGATGTGCGAGGATAGGGGGCTGGGTTGACGCCGCGCCCCAACACAAATCAAGGACAAAGAGAACCACTTGCCGAAGAAGATCCGCGTCTATGAGCTGGCCAAAGAGCTAGGCCTCACCAATAAGGAGGGGCTGGAGCTGGCCCTTTCCCTCGGGATCGGGGTCAAGAGCCACTCGTCCTCTATCGAGGATGCGCAAGCCGACCGCGTCCGCCGCAAGGCCGACGCCGAGGGCCTGCGCCGCCCGGTCCAGCCCGAGGAGCCCGCCCCGGCGAAGAAGGCGGCGAAGGCCACCAAGGCCGCGCAGTCCGCTGCCCCTCGTGAGGGGGCCGACGACAGTGGCACCGGTGAGGCGCCGGCGAAGCGGCCGCTCACCTCCGTATCGAGCAGCTCGGCCGCGAGCAGCGCTCCGGTCAGGGCGCCGGCCCGCCCCGTGTCGGCACCGGCCGCCGCGGGCAGGGCCGCCGCCCCGGCCACCTCTGAGCCGGCAGCCCGTTCGCCGCGCTTGATCAGCAGCAGCCGCCCCACGCCGCCCCCGGCCGCTCCGGCCCCGTCCTCGGTCTCGGCTCCGGCGGCGCAGTCCGCCCCGGTGCAGTCCCCGGCCGCGGCCCGACCCGCGCCGGCGCCACCCGCCTCCCGGCCGGCACAGGCCCCGGCGGCAGCCCCTCCGGCCTCGGCACCGACGGCGCCCGCGGCGTCCCCGACGCCGGTCACACCCTCGCCGGCCGCACCGCCAGCGGCCCAATCGCCGGCATCCGCCGAGGCACCCGCCGCGGCCCAGTCGGCCGCAGCACAGACCGCGGCCCCACCCGACACCGCGGCACCCCAGCGGGCCGCTCGGCCACCGCTCAGCCCCTCGGGCAAGCCCGTACCACCGCCGCCGGGATCACGGCCGCCTCTCGGACCGAGTGGCCGGCCCATTCCGCCCCCGCCCGGCATGGGTGGGCGCCGAACCACCGCGCCCCCGTCCCGTCCTGGTGGTTCCTATCCGCAGCGCACCGGTGGCCGTCCCGCCGGAGGTGCCGGCCGTCCCGCCGGCACCGGTGGTCCTTCCGGTGGTGGGTACGGTGGCCGTCCCGCCGGTGGTGGTGGCTTCGGCGGCCGTCCCGGTGGAGGCGCCCCCACGGGTGCACCGCCCCCCGGTGGCCGTGGCGGCATGCCCGGTCGGCGGCCCCCGCAGCGGAGGGCCCGGCGACGTCGGCGCAACCTCGAAGAGCTGGAGCCGACGCAGCTCACCACGTACCAGCCCTCGACGGCACCCGTCCCCGACGGCGAGATCATCATCGAGCGCGCCTCGACGGCCCGTGACCTCGGGCCCAAGCTGAACCGCAGCGCCGGCGACATCGTGCGCTTCCTGCTGCTGCAGGGCGAGATGGTCATGGCGACCCAGTCGCTGACCGACGACATGATCGAGCTCTTCGCGGCCGAGATCGGTGCCGATGTGCGCCTGGTCGACCCGGGCGAGGAGCAGGAGGCCGAGCTCCTGGCCCGCTACTTCGAGGAGGAGGACGAGGAGGACGAGTCCGACCAGAGGCCCCGTCCCCCCGTCGTCACCGTCATGGGGCACGTCGACCACGGCAAGACCCTGTTGCTCGACCGCATCCGCTCGACCGACGTCGTGGCGGGGGAAGCGGGGGGCATCACCCAGCACATCGGCGCCTACCAGGTCGTCTGGCGGGACCACCGCATCACGTTCATCGACACCCCGGGCCACGCCGCGTTCACCGCAATGCGGGCCCGTGGCGCCCAGGCGACCGACATCGTGATCCTCGTGGTGGCGGCCGACGACGGTGTGATGCCCCAGACCATTGAGGCCATCGACCACGCCAAGGCCGCTGAGGTCCCGATCATCGTGGCCGTCAACAAGATGGACCGGCCCGACGCCGACTCGTCGCGCGTGCTCCAGCAGCTGTCCGAGCGTGAGCTGGTGCCCGAGGCCTGGGGCGGCGACACCATCGTCGTCGAGGTCTCCGCACTGCAGGGGACCGGCATCGACACGCTGCTCGAGCAGATCTTGGTCGTCTCCGAGGTGGCAGAGCTCACGGCACGGGTCGAGGGCGAGGCCCGGGGTGTCGTGCTCGAGGCCAACCTCGAAGCCGGCCGCGGCCCGGTGGCGACCCTGATTGTGCAGCAGGGCACGCTGCGCGTCGGCGACCCGGTTGTGGCCGGGGCCGCCTGGGGCAAGGTCAAGGCTCTGGTCGATGACAAGGGCGACCACATCAAGGAGGCGCTGCCCTCGACGCCGGTGCAGGTGCTCGGCTTCTCCGAGCCACCGCACGCCGGGGACGAGATGCGCGCCGCCAAGGACCTGGCCCGGGCCCGCACGCTCGGTGAGGCCAGGGCCCAGCGCTTCCGGCTGTCCGGCCACAAGCCCGTGGCCGGTGCCACCGGGGCCAAGCTCGAGGACCTGTTCGAGCAGATCTCGCGCGGCGAGACGGCGACCCTCAACATTGTGCTCAAGGCCGACGTGCAGGGCTCTTTGGAGGCGGTCACCGAGTCGCTGAAGCGGCTCGAGCGCGACGACGTGAAGCTGAGCTTCGTCCTGCGCGGCATCGGCGGCATCACCGAGAACGACGTGCAGCTGGCGGCGGCCTCCAGTGCCACCATCATCGGGTTCAACGTTCGCCCCGACAAGCGCTCGCGTGAGCTGGCCGAGTCGTCCGACGTCGAGATCCGGACCTACGAGATCATCTACAAGCTGTTGGAGGACCTCGAAGCGGCCATGCTCGGGCTGCTCTCCCCGCTCTACGAGGAGGTCGTCACGGGCGAAGCCGAGGTGCGCGAGGTCTTCCGGGTGCCCCGGATCGGCGCCGTGGCAGGTTGCTACGTGCGCGACGGCAAGATCACCCGCGGTTCCAAGGTCCGTTTCCTGCGCGACGGCACGGTCATCTGGAAGGGCGCCATCAACTCGCTGCGCCGCTTCAAGGACGACGTGCGCGAGGTGGCCTCAGGCTTCGAGTGCGGTATCGGGCTGTCGGACTTCCAGGACCTGAAGGATGGCGACATCATTGAGACCTACGACGAGCGCGAGATCGCCAGGACCTGAGTCGTTCTCGGCCGACACGGGTCGGGTTGAATCGGGTTGAGTTGTTCTTGTTTCCAGTGAGGAGCTGAAGCGGTGAGACGGCGCACGGCGACATACCCGCGTGCGTTGCGGGTCAACCAGGTGTTACGACAGGTGCTGGCCGAGGAGCTCGAGCGCCTGGCCGACGCCGACGAATTGCCCATGGTGACGGTGACGTCGGTCGACGTGGCACCCGACATGCGGACGGCCAAGGTGTACCTGGCCACCCTCGACGAGGCAACCGCGGTGGTGCTCGAAGAGCGCCGGGTGCACTTGCAGCGCAAGGTGGGAACGCAGATGACGATGAAACGCACTCCCCGCCTGACCTTCAAGGCCGACCCCGCCATAGCGGCGGGCTCCCGGGTGGAGGAGCTGCTGCGCGGGCTGCACGAGGGGGAGTCCCCGGCCGACGAGTCGTGAGGCTGTGCCCGTGGCCGAGCCGGTGAGCGAGCCTGAGTCGTCCGAGCCCGTGGCAGAGCCGGTGAGCGAGCCCGTGAGCGTCACCGGCCTGGTGGTCGTCGACAAGGAGGCCGGTTGGACCTCGCACGATGTGGTGGCGCGCTGCCGCCGCATCTTCGGCCAGCGCCGGGTGGGCCACGCCGGCACGCTCGACCCCGACGCCACCGGCGTCCTGCTGGTCGGGCTGGGTCGGGCCACCCGCCTGATGCGGTTCCTCACCGCGCTGCCCAAGACCTACACGACGGACATCGTGCTCGGCACGGCGACCTCCACGCTCGATGCCTCCGGCGACGTCCTCGCCACCTACGACATGTCGCACGTCACGCCGGACGACGTGGCCGCCGCAGCGGCCGAGCTGACCGGGGAGATCGAACAGGTGCCGCCCATGGTGTCGGCCGTGAAGGTCGGGGGGCGCCGGCTGCACGAGCTGGCCCGCCAGGGCATTGAGGTGGAGCGCCCGGCCCGGACGGTGACGGTCTCCCGCTTCGACACCGCGCCCGACGCGGAGCGCCCGGGCGTCTATCGGGCCGAGGTGGTGTGCTCGTCGGGCACCTACATCCGGGTGCTGGCCGACGACCTGGGACGAGCCCTCGGTGGGGGCGCCCACGTGGCGAATCTGCGGCGCACCCGCATCGGCTCGTTCGGCGGGGCCGAGATGCGAACCCTCGACGCCATCGGGCCCGACCAGGTCCTCACGCCGGCCCAGGCCATGCGCGACATGGACGCCGTGACCGTCCCGCCGGACGCCGCCGCGTCCATCCGTACCGGCCTGCCGCTCGACCGGGTCCCGCTCGGCGCCGTGGGCGACGGCCCCTGGGCCATGCTCGACGAGGCCGGGGAATTGCTGGCCGTCTACGAGGCGACCGGCAGCGATCGCATCCGACCGGCCGTGGTGTTGGCCGGGCCATGACGGAGGCCCGACTACCCTCGGTCGCGATGCCGCCCGGTGAGGGATCCGCTGTCACGATCGGGGCCTACGACGGGGTCCACCTGGGGCACCGCGCCCTGTTGCGCGACCTTTCGGCGCGGGCGGCTTCCGCCGGCCTCGCCACCGTGGTGGTGACCTTCGACCGCCATCCGGCCGCCGTGGTCCGGCCGGAGTCGGCACCCAAGCAGCTGACAGGCCTGGAGCAGAAGCTGGAGCTGCTCGCCGAGTGCGGCATCGACCGCACCGTGGTCATCCCGTTCGACCTGGCCCGGGCCGAAGAGTCGGCCGAGGACTTCGTGAAGGAGGTCCTCGTCGACCAGCTGTCGGCCCGCCTGGTCGTGGTGGGGGAGGACTTCCACTTCGGCCACGGTCGCCGGGGCAACGTCGAGCTGCTCCGGCGGCTGGGAGCCGAGTACGGCTTCGAGGTGGTCGGGGTCGGGCTGACGGGTGACGGGCGCGACGCCGTGTCCTCGACCCGCATCCGGGCCCTCCTGGCCGAGGGAAACGTCGAGGCAGCGGCCCAGCTGCTCGGGCGGCCCCATGAGGTGCGGGGCCATGTGGTCCACGGCGACGGTCGGGGCGGCCCCGAGCTGGGGTTCCCGACCGCCAACCTCGCCGTGGCCGACGATATTGCCCTGCCCGCCGATGCTGTCTACGCCGGGCACTACCGGCGGGCTGACGGGACGCTCCACCGGGCGGCAATCTCCGTAGGGCGCCGCCCGACCTTCTACGAGCCGGGGACGGCACCGGTCCTGGTGGAGGCCTACCTTCTGCACTTCGAGGGCGATCTCTACGGAGAGGCGGCGGCCGTGTCCTTCGCCCATAGACTGAGAGAGGAGCAGCGCTTCGACTCCGTCGAGGCACTGATCGCCCAGATGCAGGCCGACGTGGAGGCCACCGAGCGGGTGCTCGCCACGGCCGATCTTCCCTGATCACCCCAGATCAGCGGGCGGCTGCTACGATATTTGGCGGCTGGGGAAGGTTTCCCGCCACACTCCGACAAGCTCTTCGAGGTTCTTCCTACATGCCCGACACGCAGGCCACCATCTCCGAGTACCGGTTGCACGAAAGTGACACCGGCTCACCCGAGGTGCAGATAGCCCTGTTGTCGGGACGGATCAACCACCTGACTGCGCACCTGAAGGAGCACAAGGGGGACCACCACACTCGGCGCGGCCTGATGAAGCTCATCGGTCAGCGCCGTCGGCTGCTCGACTACGTCCGCAAGAACGACGTCGAGCGCTACCGCACCATCATCGGCCGACTCGGCATCAGAAGGTAGCGGGAGCAGCACCACCACAGAACCGGGCGTCTTCAGCCACCTGGCTGCCAGTCGCCGCTCACTTCGGGTGCGAGGTGGTCGACTACTGGGAACCAGATACGAGGATGCCCCCGAGACACGAGGAGCATCATGGCTGACGCCATTTCCGTGTCGGGCCCGATCAGCGGGACCGACCGAACCATGTCATTCGAGGCGGGGAAACTCGCCCAACTCGCCGACGGGGCCGTTGTCGCCCGCATCGGTGACACCGTCCTGCTGGCCACGGCCACCGCAGCCCGATCGGTACGGGAGGGGACGGACTTCTTCCCGCTCACCGTCGACATCGAGGAGCGGACGTACGCCGCCGGCAAGATCCCCGGCTCGTTCTTCCGCCGGGAGGGCAAGAGCTCGGACCAGGCGATCCTGACCTGCCGTCTGATCGACCGCCCGCTGCGCCCGTCCTTCCCCGAAGGTTTCCGCAACGAGGTGCACGTCGTCGGCACCATCATCGGCGCCGACCAGGTGAACCCGCACGACGTGCTCGCCATCAACGCGGCGTCGGCGGCACTCATGCTCTCGGGCATCCCCTTCGACGGCCCCATCGGTGCCGTGCGAGTCGCCTTCACGACCGAGGGCACCTGGATCCCGCACCCGACGTTCGAGGAGGGCGAGGAGTCGACCTTCGAGCTCGTGGTGGCCGGCCGAGCCCTCACCGAGGATGCCGACAGCGAGATCGCCATCATGATGGTCGAGGCCGGCGGGACCGAGAAGTCCTGGGCCTACTACGACGGCGGCGCCCCGAAGGTGACCGAGGAAGTCCTGGCCTCCGGTCTGGACGCGGCCAAGCAGTGGATCCGTGAGGCCATCAACCTGCAACGCCGCCTGGTCGAGGCCTACACGGCGGAGCGCGGCCCCATCCACACAATCCCGTTCTCCACGTTCACCGACTATCAGGACGACGTGTGGGCCCGGGTGGAGGTGGTCGGCACCGACCCCATCGCCAAGGCCAACCTGGTCACCAGCAAGGCCGAGCGCAACGCCGCGCTCGACGCCGCCGGTGAGGAGATCCGCGCCGCCCTCGGCGACGAGTTCGCCGACCGGCCGGGTGAGGTCAAGGGCGCCATCCGCTCGCTCACCAAGAAGCTGGTGCGCAAGCGCATCGTCGAGGACGGCGTGCGTGTGGACGGCCGTGGTATCGCCGACATCCGCCCGCTCTCGGCCGAGATCGACCTGCTCCCGACCGCGCACGGCTCCGCGCTCTTCCAGCGCGGCGAGACCCAGGTGCTGAACGTCACGACGCTGGGCATGCCCCGCATGCAACAGCAGCTCGACACGATCACGCCGGTCGACCACAAGCGCTACATGCACCATTACAACTTCCCGCCCTTCTCCACCGGCGAGACCGGCTTCATGCGCGGTCCGAAGCGCCGGGAGATCGGGCACGGGCTGCTGGCCGAGAGGGCGCTGCTGCCGGTCGTGCCGCCGGCCGAGGAGTTCCCCTACACCCTGCGCGTGGTCTCCGACGTGCTCGCCTCCAACGGGTCCACCTCCATGGCTTCGGTCTGTGGATCGACGTTGTCGCTGATGGCCGCCGGAGTTCCGCTCCGGGCCCCCGTGGCGGGGATCGCCATGGGCCTGGTCTACGACGGTGGCACCTACGTGACCCTGACCGACATCCTGGGCTCGGAAGACGCCTTCGGCGACATGGACTTCAAGGTGGCGGGCACAGCGGACGCCGTGACGGCGCTCCAGCTCGACACCAAGATCGCCGGCCTCCCGGCCGACGTGCTGGCCAAGGCGCTCCTGCAGGCCAAGGAAGCCCGGCTCACCATCCTCGGCGTCATGGCCGGGGCGATCGCCGAGCCCCGTGACCACGTGGCCAACAGCGCGCCGAAGATCGTCTCCATGGAGATCCCGATCGACAAGATCGGTGAGGTCATCGGCCCCAAGGGCAAGGTCATCAACACCCTGCAACAGGAGACCGGTGCGGACATCGCCGTCGACGACGACGGCGTGGTCGGCACGGTGACGATCGGTGCCAAGGACGGGAACGCGGTCGAAGAGGCCCGTCGCCGTATCTCGCTGATCCTCGACCCGCCGACCGCCGATGTCGGAGCGGTCTACGCGGGCAAGGTGGTCAACATCACCAAGTTCGGCGCCTTCGTGAACGTGCTGCCCGGCCGGGACGGCCTGCTGCACATCTCGAAGCTGTCGTCTTTGGCGGGTGGCAAGCGCATCAACAACGTCGAGGACGTGTTGACGCTGGGCCAGGCCGTCGAGGTGCGGGTCGACGACATCGACCCGCAGGGCAAGGTGTCGCTGTCGCTGGCTTCGGCGCCCGAGGGTGGTTCGCAGTCCTCGGGGAACGGCTCGGGTTCGGCCAACGGTGACGCTGCGAGGTCCTCGTCCTCGTCCTCGTCGCCTGCCTCCTCCTCGTCTTCGTCGCCCTCGTCAGCGCCCGCACCGGCCAGAACCGCTGACGGGTCGTCCTTCGAGGATGCGTTCGAGGCCGAGCTGGTGGCGGACCTGGGCGATCTCGGCCCGGGTGCGGCCGAAGCCGGGAACGACCGGGGCGGCGACCGGGGCGGCGACCGCCGGCCCTCGCGTGGGCGCTCGCGCCGTCGTTGATTGAAACGTCGGTTCTGCCGTGCGGCATTCGCCTGGTCACCGAGACCATGGCGGATGTCCGTTCGGTAGCGGTCGCCTACTGGGTCGGCATCGGCTCGCGTGACGAGCCCGGCGAACTTGCCGGGGCGTCACATTTCTTGGAGCACCTCCTCTTCAAAGGCACCGAACGGCGCTCTGCCTCGGCCATCGCCGAGGAGCTCGACGAGGTGGGGGGGACTGCAACGCCTTCACCACGAAGGAGTACACGACTTTCTACGTCCGGCTGCTCTCCGAGCACCTGTCGCTCGGGCTCGACATCCTGAGCGACATCATGTGGGAGCCGGCACTTCGTCCCGACGACATCGAGGCTGAGCGGACGGTCATCCTCGACGAGATCCTGATGCACGCCGACGAGCCCGCCGACCTGGCGGGGGAGCGGTGGCAGGCGGCGCTCTTTCCCGGGCACGCCCTCGGGCGGGACACCCTGGGGACGGCGTCGTCGGTACAGCGCATCACCCGCGACGACATCAGTGCCTTCTTCCATGAGCACTACCGGCCGTCCAACATGGTCGTCTCGGTCGCCGGCGACTGCACCCATGACGCGGTCGCGGCCGACCTGGAGCGGCGCTTTGCCGGCACCGCGGGCGGTGTCGCTCCGGCCCGCACTGCGCCCGGGCCCGAGACGGTCGCCCTCGACGTGGTGCGCCGCCCCACCGAACAGGCGCAGCTGGTCTACGGAATGCGCTCGGTCTCGCGGTTCGACGAGCGACGTTGGGCGCTCTCCGTGCTGAATCACGTGTTGGGGGGCGGCTTGTCCAGCCGGCTCTTCCAGAAGGTGCGTGAGGAGCGTGGGCTGGCGTACTCGGTGTGGTCGGAGCGGGCGGCCTACGAGGACAGCGGATCGCTCGCCGTGGTGGTGGGCACGGCGCCTGAGCATGTCGACGAGGTGCTGCAGATCGTCACCGCAGAGCTCGAGATCCTGGCCGCCGACGGGGTGACTGATCGGGAACTGGCGGTGGCCAAGGGCAATCTGCGCGCCGAGATGCTCCTCTCGGGCGAGGACTCGGGTGCCCGCATGACCCGCCTCGGCGCGTCCATGCTGCTGCGTGGCGAGGTGCTCTCGGTGGACGAGGTGCTCGCCCGCATTGACGAGATCCGGCGGGCCGACGTCCTGGAGGTGGCGGCGGCACTGGTGGAGTCGCCCCGCACGCTGAGCGCCGTCGGCCCCTTCGACCGGCGCGACTTCGAGTCCCGCCAACCCGCCCTGGCCGCCCGGTAGCTTGGGTGCCATGCAGAAGGTCGGTGTGGTCGGCGCCGGCGGTCGCATGGGCCGGGAGGTCTGCCGGGCCGTCTCGGAGGCGGCCGACCTGGAACTGGTCGCCGCCATCGACCCCGGCCATGTCGGGGCGGAGGTGTGCGGCCTCACGATCATCGGCGAGGTGAACGCGCTGTCCGATCTCGGGGCCGAGGTCGTGGTCGACTTCACCATTGCCGAGGCGGTCCGCCACAACGCGCGGCACTACGCCGTCGAGGGCATCCACGCCGTCATCGGGACGAGCGGGCTGTCCGACAGCGATGTGGCCGACATCGCGGCACTCTTCTCGGGCAGCGGCACCGGCGCCAACGTGGTCGTCGTGCCCAACTTCGCCATCGGAGCGGTGCTGCTGCTCCACCTCTCTCGTATCGCTGCGCCACACATGGACGGGGTCGAGATCATTGAGCTGCACCATGATGCGAAGCGCGATGCGCCATCGGGCACCGCCATGCACACGGCGGCGGTGATCGCGGCGGCCCGGCGTGAGGCCGGGAGCGACGCCTTGCCGCCCGACCCGACAACCGACTTCGTGCTGGCCGGGGCCCGCGGCGCCGAAGCACCCGACGGCGTGCACGTGCACTCGGTGCGCCTGCCCGGCCTTGTTGCGCACGAGGAGGTCATCTTCGGTGCGCCGGGCCAGTGCCTGACCATCCGCCACGACTCGTACGACCGCCGCTCGTTCATGCCCGGCGTGCTGCTCGCCGTGCGCGCCGTGGCCGGCCGGCCCGGGCTGACGGTCGGCCTCCAGGCGTTGCTGGGGCTGTGAATCCTGACGTCCGGGAGCGACTCCTGCAGGCGACGTACGACTGCGTGGCCCGCTGGGGACTGGCCAAGACGACGGTCGAGGACGCGGCCCGCGAGGCAGGCGTCTCGCGGGCGACGGTCTACCGCTACTTCCCGGGTGGACGCGACGAGCTGCTCTCCGCCGTTGTGGGTTGGGAGTTCTCCCGCTTCTTCCTGCGGCTGTATCAGGAGGTCTCCGACGCCGACACGCTGGAAGAGGTGATGGAGCGCGGGCTGATGTTCGCCCACCGGGCCCTGGTCGAACACGAGGTGCTCCAACGGATCCTGGTGACCGAGCCCGACATCCTCCTGCCCCGGCTGTCCACGGAGGCGGACCAGACGCACACACTGGTGGCCGCGTTCCTGGCGCCGTATCTCGTGCGCCACGGCATGGCGGAAGGCACCGACCTCGACGGGGCGGCCGACTTCCTTGCTCGCATGGTGCTCTCCTACATCAGCTCCCCGGGACGCTGGGACCTCAACGACCCCGAGCAGGTGGCGCTGCTGGTCCGCTCCGAGTTGCTCGCCGGCATCCGGTGAGCGGTTCCGAGCTGCAACCCCAGCCCCAGCCCGTACCGCCCCCGCCCTGCTACCGCCACCCCGACAAGGCGGCCTCGGTGTTGTGCGCCCACTGCGACCGCCCCATCTGCACCGACTGCATGATCGAGGCACGGGTCGGCTGGCAGTGCCCGGAGTGCACCTCCGAAGGGGCCAAGCGTTCGCGGCACGTCCCTGCCTTCACCCACACCAGTCGGGGCCGGACCGGTGTGGTGGGCTCCACCAATCCGACGCCGGTCGTACTCGCCATCATCGCCATCAACGTGGTGGTGTTCTTCCTCGAGGGCTTCGGGACCAACACCCGCGTCATCGACCGCTACGGCCTGTGGCCCGACGGGGTGCATTCGCTGCATCAGTACTACCGGGCCTTCACGGCCATGTGGCTCCACGCCAGCTTCCAGCACATCTTCTTCAACATGATCACCCTGCTCATCGTCGGTCCCGCGCTCGAGGTGCTCCTGGGCAAGGTGCGCTTCGTCGCCCTCTACCTCTTGGCCGGGCTCGGGGGGAGTGTCGGCTCTTACCTGCTTGGCCCCCACAACGAGCTGGGTATCGGGGCGTCCGGCGCCATCATGGGCGTCCTGGGCGCCTACCTCGTGGTGGGGCTCCGCCGTCGCCTGCCGGTGACGCCGGTGGCCATCCTGCTGGTCCTGAACTTGGCGCTGGGCTTCACGGGCAACACCGACTGGCGGGCCCACCTCGGTGGTCTGGTCGTGGGCGGGCTCCTGGGCCTCCTGTACGACTACGCCGGCGAGCTGCGGGACCACAGGACCGCACTGGTGCTCACCGTCGGGGGGAGCGTGGCCATGCTGGCCGTCCTGGCCCTGCTCATCACCTCCATCGCACCAGGGCATTTCAATCTCAACTGAAGTCGAGGCCCCATCTCCGTCGCGGTCGCGCCCCACGTGCCCGAGTGGTTGACAGTGAGACAAAAAACGCCATACTGTGTCACCAGTGGGTTCGACAGCGGCACGATCTGAAGTCGTCGAGACCGGCCCGCCGGCTGGGGTGCGGGACAGCGTCGTGCGACACCTCGGAGCAGACGACCGCTCGTCGACCCGTGTCCGCCTCGTGGACGGGGCGCTGCACTGCCTGGCCCGCCAGGGCATCGCCAAGACAACGGTCGACGACATCGCTCGCGCCGCCGGCCTTTCCCGTGCCACCGCCTACCGCGCCTTCCCGCGTGGCAAGGAGGGCATCCTCGCCGCCGTGGTCGAGACCGAGGTCGCGCGTCTGTTCTCATCCCTCGCCGTCGTCATGGGCGAGGCCGGCGACCTCGAGGACGTGCTGGTCGCCGGCATGGTCGAGTCGGCCCGTTGGCTCCGTGGCCATGAGCCCTTGACCTACCTCCTCGAGTACGAGCCCGGCGCCGTCCTGCCCTTTGTCACGTTCGGCGGCTTCGACCAGGTGATGCGGGTCGCCAGCGACCTGGCTGCTCCGTTCTTCGCCCGCTGGCTCGAGCCCGAGCAGGCCTCCCGGGCGGCCGAGTGGGCCGTGCGCATCGTCATGGCCTACACCTCGGACCCGTCCCCGTACGCCGACCTGACCGACCCGGCCGACACCCGGGCGCTGGTGCGCACCTTCGTCCTGCCCGGCATCCTCGCCCTGCGCCTTGAGGTGGCGGGCGAATCTCCCGGTTTGAGCTCCAGCTCACGTTCACGTTCACGTTCAGGTTCGACTTCGACACCCAGTTCCACATCCAACCGAGCAACCATCAAGGGGGCGGCACAATGACCACACTCGACGAGAACACCGAGCAGGAGCTGAGGTCCAACCTCGAGCTGATCGGGCGGGAGAACATCGACGACCTCGAGGCCGTCCTGACGTTCGTCGGCAAGTACGACGTGGAGGGTTTCCACCGCGTTCCCGACAATTGTCCGGCGGAGTTCACCTGGGACTACGAGAAGGGCGCCAAGCCCCAGCTCGACAAGCTCTACGAGAAGGCCAAGAAGGCACAGTGGAACGGGCAGACCGACCTGGACTGGTCGATCGAAGTCGACCAGGAGCGCGTGGTCATCGCCAACGCCGAGGCGAACCCGGCCCAGGCGCAGTGGGACGAGGCCGCCATGGCCGGCACCGTGGTGGCGAAGTGGGACGAGAAGCGCATGTTGCAGTTCGGGGTCGAGAACCAGAACTGGCTGCTGTCGCAGTTCATGCACGGTGAGCAGGGTGCGCTGCTGTGCACCGCCAAGATCGTGGAGACGGTCCCGTGGATCGACGCCAAGTACTACGCCGCGACGCAGGTGATGGACGAAGCCCGCCACGTCGAGGTCTTCTCCAAGTACCTCGACGAGAAGCTCTCGGGCCACTACCCGATGAACGCGCACCTCGGTCTGCTGCTCGACGACATCGTCAGCGACTCCCGTTGGGACATGACGTACCTCGGCATGCAGATCATGGTCGAGGGCCTGGCGCTGGCCGCGTTCGGTTTCATCCACGCGATGACGACCGAGCCGTTGCTCAAGAAGCTGCTGCGTTATGTCATGGCCGACGAGGCCCGTCATGTGGCCTTCGGCGTGCTCAGCCTGCAGGAGTACTACAAGGAGCTCAGCGCGGCGGAGCTCAGGGAACGCCAGGAGTTCGCGTTCGAAGCGGCCATCCGCATGAAGGACCGCTTGGTCATGCAGGAAGTGTGGGAGCGCATGGAGGTGCCCACGGCCGACGTGATCAAGTTGATGCAGGCCGCGCCGGAACGCGACGACTTCCAGATCCTGCTGTTCTCGAAGATCGTTCCCAACCTCAAGAAGCTGGGCCTCCTCGATGCAGCCGACGGCTGGCTCCGCACCAAGTTCACCGAAATGGGGGCGATCGCGTTCGAAAACCTGACCGACTCCACGGAGGACGAGGACGCGTTCGCCGACGGTTCGCCGGTCGAGCGCCAGGTCGCTTGAGCACCTGAGCGCCACACATCGCTGGTAGCGTGAAGGGGCGATGAGCCCCACGCAGCACGACTCGCCCCGCTTCGGGCGGGTGGTCACGGCCATGGTGACCCCGTTCGACGACGCCGGGGCGCTGGACCTGCCGGCGGCGGTCGACCTGGCCCGTTGGCTCGCCGAACACGGCAGCGACGGTCTGGTACTCAGCGGTTCCACCGGCGAGAGCTCGGTGCTGACCGACGACGAGAAGGTGGCGCTGTGGCGCGCCGTCGCCGAGGCCGTCACGATCCCCGTCGTGGCCGGGACCGGCTCCAACGACACGGCCCACTCCATCGCCATGACGAAGCAGGCCGTGGCGTGCGGCGTGGACGGCGTCCTGCTGGTCACGCCGTATTACAACCGGCCCTCCCAAGCCGGGATCTTCGAGCACTTTCGCACGGTGGCCGAGGCCGCCGGCGACCTGCCCGTCATGCTCTATGACATCCCCGTTCGCAGCGGACGACGGATTGCCACCCAGACCATGCTCCGTCTCGCCCGCGACGTGCCCGCCATCGTGGCCCTCAAGGACGCAGCCGGCGACCCCGCCACCACGGCGCACCTCGCCGCGCAGGTACCGGCCGGCTTCGAGATCTACAGCGGTGATGACGTCATGACGCTGCCTCTCATGGCGGTCGGGGCACTCGGTGTCGTCAGCGTCGCCGCGCACTGGATCGGCCCGCAGCTGCGCCGGGTCGTCGACGCCTTTGCGGCAGGCGATCTCGCCGCGGCCATCGCCGGCAACGCCGAGTTGCTCGACTCCTTCGACTTCGAGTCCACCGAGGAGTTCCCCAACCCGCTGCCGGCGAAGGCGATGCTGCGTGCTCTCGGGCTGCGCGTGGGCCAATGCCGCTTGCCGATGGGGGCGTCCACCCCCGACCTCGACAACCAGGCGCAGAAGATCCTGGCCGCCGTCGGGCCACCTGCAGTCACGGTCGCCCCGCTTGGCTGAGCGCGGGCGCGGCAACAAACCGAAGCCGGTCCGGGTCGTCTTCCTGGGCGGGCTCGGAGAGATCGGGCGGAACTGCGCGTGCATCGAGGTCGACGGGCGCATCCTCGTCCTCGACTGCGGGATCATGTTCCCCGACCCCGACATGCCGGGCATCGACCTGGTCCTGCCCGAGTTCACCTACCTCTACGACCGCAAGGACCGGGTGGACGGGATCGTCCTCACGCACGGCCACGAAGACCACACGGGCGGGCTGGCCTTCCTGCTCCGTGAGGTCCACGCGCCGATCTACGGCTCCGAGTTGACCGTGGGTCTGGCCCGCCACCGCATCGAGGAGGCCGGGCTCGCCGGCCACACCAAATTCATTTCGGTGGCGGACGGCGAAACGGTGAAGATCGGCGGTTGCGACGTCGAGTTCATCCCGGTGACGCATTCGGTGCCCGAGGCGATGGCCATCGCGTTCCACACGCCGCAGGGCGTGATCCTCCACTCGGGGGACTTCAAACTCGACCTGCAGCCGGTCGACGGTCGCCGCACCGATATGGCACGCATGGGGGAGCTGGCCCGAACTGAGGGTGTCCGCCTCCTCTTGTCGGACTCCACCAACGCGGAGGAGCCCGGATTTACGGACTCCGAGTCCACGGTCGGCGTGACGCTCCGCCGGGTCTTCGCGGCCCAGACCGGCAAGCGCATCATCGTGGCCTGCTTCGCCAGCCACATGCACCGCGTGCAGCAGATCATCGACGCCGCGGTGGCCAACGGCCGCAAGGTCGCCACCCTGGGCCGCTCCATGGCCAAGAACGTCGAGCTCGGCACTCGCCTCGGCATCATCAGCATCCCCGACGGGGTGCAGATCGACATCGAAGCGGTGGACAGCGTGCCTCTCGGTGAGGTGTGTGTGATCTCGACCGGTTCGCAGGGCGAGCCGATGTCGGCCCTTTCGTTGATGGCCACGGGGCAGAACAAGTGGCTCCGCATCGGGGAGGACGACGTGGTCGTCATCAGCGCCCACCCGATCCCGGGCAACGAGTGGTCGGTGGGACAGGTCATCGATGACCTGTACCGCCGGGGCGCCGAGGTCGTGCACACGGGGGCCGAGAAGGTCCACGTCAGCGGGCACGCCCGCCAGGGGGAGCTGCGCACGTTGATCGCGGTGACCGAACCGGAGTGCTTCGTGCCGGTACACGGCGAGTTCCGCCACATGGTGCACCACGCCCGCCTCGCGCTCTCCATGGGTCTCGACCCGGCCAAGGTGCTGCTCTGTGAGGACGGTGACGTCATCCAGCTCGACGCCAAGGGCATCTCCCGCGATGGCAAAGTCCCCGGTGGCTACGTCTACGTGGACGGGACCGTGGGCGATATTGAGCACGGGGTGCTGCGCGACAGGAAGAAGCTGTCCGAGGAAGGCGTCGTGATGGCCGTGGTCACTGTCGACCGGCAACAGAACAAGCTCAGCTGCGCGCCGGTGATCGAGACCAGGGGCTGGGTGTACGCACCCGAGGCCGAGGAATTGCTGGAGGAAGCGAGCGAAGTCGTCTCCGCCGCGGTGACGCAGGCGCTGCGTGACGGCGCCCACGACATTGAGGTGCTCAGCCGCCACACCCGCAAGGCCCTGGGAAAGTTCGTCGGCGACCGCACCAAGCGGCGCCCGATGATCGTGCCCGTCGTCCTCATGGTCTGAGCCCGCCCGGCTGACCCCGGGTGGCGGCCGCCCCGCCCCCGCCCAGGTCTTCGCCTTCATCGCCCGGCCCGTCGTCCCGCAGCTCGTGACCCCAGCGGAAGGTCGGCGTGTACATCCCCACCAGACGGGCGACGAGCACCACCAGGAAGATCTGGCCGATGAGTGCCTCGAGCACGGCATTGCTGCGGGGGAGCCCCGTCGCCGGCGTCAGGTCGCCGTACCCGACGGTGGTCATGGTGATGTAGCTGAAGTACGCGAAGTCGGCCGGGCCGTGGTGGCCGGACTGGGCGAAGAACGAATGCCCCGACACGAGTTGCACTCCATAGTCGGCATTGGCGAACACGAGCCCGATCAGGACGTAGATGCACAGTGCTCCGAGAACGGTCTGTGTGGTCACCCGCGAGTGGTGCAGGACGCGCCAGCCGATGGCGATCGGGCTGGCCAGCACGAGGACCGACCCGAGGAGCACGATCGTGCCGTAGGCCCGGTTGCCCCCTCCCAGCGCCACCACTACCGCGGCCGCCACAAGCAGGGCCACGGCTACCCGGACGGCGAGCATGAAACGATGCGGGACCTGCGACGTCCGGAAGGCCAGCAGCACGGTGAGCCCGAGCCAGATGGAGCTGATGATCAGGGCGACGCTCCCATGCCAGCCCGCGGTGAGGAACACGTAGTCGACGGCCAGGAACACGAAGACGATCCCGTAGGAGTCCGGTCCGAGCACAATGTCCCACAGCGCCCCCAGACGGCTGCGCTGAGCCGGCGACTGCGACAGGGGCATTGACGGAGTCGCCATGGGTCCATCATGGCCAACCACAACCCCCCGCAAGGGGATGTCGCGACCGGGCGTGGGCCCGACCGCCTTTCAGGCCAGGCGCGACCGTCCTCGGCGCCGGCCTCGCCTATGTCTTCGGTCTCGTGCTGCCGACGCCGGAAGACACGCACACTTCCCAGGAAACCTCAGCTTCAGTCCCCAACCCGGGTCCAGGCCGGATTCGATCGACCAGACCAATGGCTCACCACCGCCACGACGACCACGATGGCCAAGGCGATGACCAGCGGAAGGGCAACGCGCACGTGGAGGATGAGGGCGGCGCCGGCCAACGCACCGAGGAACATGGCGATGACAGAAATGAGACGCCGGCCCGACTTCGATCCCTTCCCGCCACCGACAGCGCTGTCCGCGCCGATCCCCGTCAGCGTCATCGTGAGGACCGTGGTGGTCAGGTCGGGGACGGCCAACCGGCGCACGCTCGAGTTCTGCACGCCCATGGCCAGCGCGAGGAAGACGATGAGCGAATAACGCACCCCGGAACCGAAGGGGTGGGTGCCGAGGAACGCCAGGATCACCGCAACTGCCAGGAGCAGCGCCTGGGCCCCCGTCGCCACCGCGACGTGATGACCACGGTGATGACCGAACCGTTGGCCGATCCGCCCGCCCACGACGGAACCCGCCCCGAAGGACACCAGGGCCACCAGCGACGCCACGATGGAGAAGCCCTGTGCGCCGGCGACGGCAAAGCCCAGGAAGACGACGTTCCCCGTCATGTTGGCGACGAAGACGTGACCCAACAACAGGTAGCTGAACGCATCGACCAGGCCGGTGACCATCGTCATGGCGACCAGGAGCGGTGGCAGGGGACCGAACAGCGCGTTCCGCTCAGGTACCAAGGTCTCGCGGACCTCGTTGAGGAATGTTTGCATGTGCAGGGCTCTCCTCTCAGGTTTCCCGATCGTGATCGATGAGACGGCGCGGGGACCCGACCCAGATCAAAGCGTCTTGATGAGCCCTCCGTCGATGGTGAAGTCGGCCCCGGTCACATTGCCGGCTCGGGCACTGGCCAGGAACAGCATGAGGTCCGCCACTTCTTCAGGCGTGGTGAAGCGGCCGGTCGCCGCATCTGCGGCGGCCTCCTGTGCCACGGCAGCAGCGTCCCCGCCCGTGGCCTGCGCCACCGTCTGCGCCACGCCCCCTTCGCCCAACCACAGTGCCGTCGAGACGGGCCCCGGGCTCACCGTGTTCACCCGGATGTTGTGCTGCGCCACTTCCTTCGACAGCGACTTGGAGAAGTTCGCCACGGCCGCCTTCGACGCGCTGTAGTCGAGCACCGCCGGGTCGGGCAGGAACGCGTTGACCGAACTGGTGGTCACGATGGCGCCGCCCCCGCCGGCGATCATCGACGGCAGGACGGCGCGGGTCATCCGCACGGCCGCCATGAGGTTGAGGTTCAGCGTGGCAGCCCAGTCCTCGTCGGTGATGCTCAGGAATCCGCCGACACGAGGGTGCGCCCCGCCCACGTTGTTGATGAGGATGTCGATCGACCCGTGGGCGATCGCCATGGCGGCGAGGGCAGCCGGGCCGGCGGGTGTCGAGAGGTCACCTACGACCGACTCGACCGATCCCGTCGCAACGAGCGCGTCGAGCTCGGCGGAGGTGGTGCGTGCCCCGCCGACGACGTGGACGCCCTCCGCGGCGAGCGCTGTCGTGACCGCCAGTCCAATGCCCTGGCTGGCCCCGGTCACCACCGCCACCTTGCCCTCGAGTCCGAGCTGCATGGGCTCCTCCTTCAGACGCTGAGATACGACGTTGCGCGGCAGCCTAGAACCACACCTGGAGGTGCTTCCGGGCCCGCCCTCGCCCCGGAGCAAGGGCGCACCGAAACACTATGGTTCTGCGCCATGAACTACTGGGTGACGTATCCGCTCACGACGCATCCCTACAACCCCGAGCTGACGACCAAGGCTGCGCTGACCCGCTTCTGCGAAGTGGCCGAAGCAGCTGGATTCGCAGGTATCGGCTTCACCGACCACCCCGCTCCGACCGAGCGGTGGTTGAAGGCCGGCGGCCACGATGCTCTGGATCCGTTCACCGCCCTCTCGTTCTGCGCGGCGGTCACCGACACGATGCGCCTCATCCCCAACATCGTCGTGCTGCCGTACCGCAACCCCTTCCTGGTGGCCAAGGCGTCGGCCACACTCGACGCGCTCTCCGACGGTCGCTTCACGCTCGCCGTCGCCACCGGTTACATGCGAGGCGAGTACAAGGCGCTCGGCGTCGACTTCGAGCAGCGCAACGCGCTCTTCGACGAGGCCATCGAGGTCATCCGGGGCGTGTGGAGCGAGGAGGACTTCGCCTACGAGGGCTCGACGTTCAGCGCCAAGGGGCAGACGGCCAACCCGAAGCCCACGCCGCACCCGCCCATCTGGATCGGCGGGAACAGCCGCATGTCGCGGCGACGGGTGGCCCGCTACGGCGACGGCTGGACCCCCTTTCCCGCCCCCAAACTCCTGTCCACCACGGCCAAGACGCCGCCGCTCGAGACCGTGGACGATCTGCGCCCCATGCTCGACGAGCTCTGGCAGTTCATGGAGGAGGCGGGGCGCGACCCGGCCAGCATCGACGTGTCGTTCGGCACGGGCGCCGGCGGCAGTCCGGGCGGCGACAACTTCGACCCGGAGGCCACCCTCGCCGCCGCCGAGGAGCTGGCGGCACTCGGCGTCACGTGGTCGGGGACCGGCGTGCCCGGCGACTCGCTGGCCCACGCGCTGGAGTCCCTCGAGCGCTTCGGCCAGGCCGTCATTCGCTGACCCCCGAGCCCCGAGGCCGCCCCGGTCCTATATTGACCCCGACTCGTCTTCGTGGCGAAAGGGGGCCGCATGAGTGACCGCACGTTCGAGCGCATCGGCGCGTTGAGCGGTCTGGCGTTCGTGGTGTTGGCTGCATTGTCCGGTTTCATCTATCCCCAGCAGCCGCGTGTCGACTCCGCGCCGGCCAAGACTCTGGCCTGGGTGCAGGACCACCACGTGGCGCTCCAAGCCGGCATGATCTTCGACTTCTTCGCCGCCGGCGTGCTGCTCTGGTTCGTCGGCTATCTGCACCGCGTCCTGCGCCGGGCCGAAGGCGATGTCGAGTCGCTCTCGCCGATCGTCTTCGGGTCCGGCATCGGTATCGCCATCACCACTGCGGTCGCCGCACTGCCCACCGTGCTGCTGGCGTTCATGGATGCACAACCGGGCGGCCTCAACGACCCGACACTCGTCCGCGCGCTCGGCGATCTGAACACGATCTTCTTCTCGCTCACGTCCGTCATGACCGCCGTCTTCCTCGGCGCCCTCGGCTGGGCCATGGTGCGCGGCGATCTCGCCACCCCCTGGCTCGGCTGGATCGCGCTCGTCGTCGCCGTGTGCAACTGCATCGCGGTCTGGATCGGCGTCACGTTCAGCAGCTACCACGGCCACGCGTGGCTCATCATCGGCTGGGGCGCCTACGTCGGCTTCCTCGTCGTGATGTTGATCACCAGCGTCTCGCTCCTGCGCCATGCACGCGACGCTCCGGCCTTCCTCATTCCCTGACAACCCGCGCACACATGTCCTCGACGCGGACCGTTCGCCAGTATGGCAACTGCCGCCCGAAATGCCCGTCCGACTCGTCCCGGCGGCGCCACGCCGACCCGCCGGACCCGACCCCTCAGCCGGGACTACGGTGGCGATCCCCGTTCGTCGGAATTGGCGGAGAGCATCGGGCGGCATCAGCGCGTCATCTCTGAGCACGAAAGCGCCATGCTCCTCGATATCGCCGAGTTCGATCGTACGGAGGCTTGGCGCGGGGACGGTTCGCTGTCCATGCGCGACTGGCTGGTCGCCCAGTGTCGGTTCAGTCGAGCCCGTGCCCGCACCCTGGTCGAGGCGGCGGAGAAGGCGCCGGTCCTCCCCGCTCTTTCAAAGGCCCTGGGCGACGGCCGCCTGACGCTCGATGTGTTCGCGCCCCTCGCCGCGGTCGCCACCCCCGGGACGGACGCCGACCTGGCCCGGGCGTCGGAGCACTGGACGCCTCGACAGGCCCGGCAGTTGGTGGCTGAGGTCAATGGAGCCACGGACGCCGACGCGGCGGCACAGTTGCAGCGCCGCTTCGTCCGCTTCGACGACGAGCGCCGCATGCTGTGGGCCCAGCTGACGGGCGATGCCTACGCCCTGGTCAAGTCGGCCGTCCTCACCCGGGCCCGCCGCCACGACCATCCGAGTGCGAACGATCCCGGCTACGAGCGCTTCGAGAGCCGGTGCGCCGATGCCCTGCTCCACATCTGCGTCGAGCAGGGACAGAAGAAGGCCCAGGCCCGCACCGGCACGAACTCTGCACCGGTCCACGGCGGCGCCCGGACGACCATGATCGTGCACACCGACCTCGACCGCCTCCTCTACGGCGATGGCTACGGCCACGCCTCCATTCAGGGCGTCGGTCCTATCTCCGCCGAGGTGGTGCGCCGGATCGCCTGCAATGCCCACATCACGCTGTCGTTCGAGGCGCCCGACGGCAGCAGCCTCGACCAGAAGCAGTTGGAACGTGACCCCAACGAAGGCCAGAGGATCGAGATCCGGCGCCGGGACAACGGCTGCCGCTTTCCCGGTTGCGGATGCCGGAATGTCACCGACGTCCATCACATCGTGTGGGCCTCGAAGCAGGGTCGCACGGTCATGTCGAACCTCCTCACCCTCTGCGTCGCCCACCACAGCCGGGTGCACGAACTCGGTTGGGAGATGGACGGCGATGCCCAGGCC
Organism: uncultured Acidimicrobiaceae bacterium; assembly: GCA_963741995.1. Taxonomy (GTDB): domain Bacteria; phylum Actinomycetota; class Acidimicrobiia; order Acidimicrobiales; family RAAP-2; genus Bog-473. Next base: position 237,053 of record CAVUKI010000002.1, on the reverse strand, counting down.
GCAGTCCGGTTCACCAGCCCGCAGGGTCGGGTGTTCGTCTCATCGCCTTCGCCCACCTGGCGCCGTCCGCGGAAATGAGCGGCTGAAAGCCCCGAGCCCTACCCCTTGACGGCCCGCCCGATCTCGTCGGTGACTGCGTCAGGGTCCTCGAGCGGAAGCATGTGCCCCCTGTCCTGCAGGGTGACCAGTCGCGCCCCGGGAACAGTCGCCACGATCTGATCCGCCTTCTTGGGCAGCGTGAGCGTGTCGCGCGTACCCACCATGACGGTCGTCGGCACCTCCATCGTGGCCACCCCGTCGAGGAGGTCCATCGTGGAAAACGACAGCAGGAAGTCGCCCCGCACCGTGCCGTGGCAGCCCCCGAAGAGATTCCGGGTCAGATCAACGTGCGAGCGGATCGGGTTCTCACCGAAGGCGGAGCGCACGAAGACGTGCCCGTTCTTCGACTGCATCGCCCGCGTGACGAGCGGCGACGCCACCATGGCACTGGCCACGCGGGCTCCCCGCGCCGAGCCGTCGCGGAGACTGGTGGCCGCGGTCGCCACCAGCACGGTTGCCTTTGCCCGCTCCTTGAGGACGTCGGGCCGGTGCGTCGCGAGCGACATGATGGTCATGCCGCCCATGGAGTGACCCGCCAGGACGACGTGGCGCACATCGGTCGCCTCGAGTACCGCCGTCAGATCATGCGCCAGAGTCTCGATGGCCAGCGGTGCCGTCCCCCTCGTGCTCGCCCCGTGCCCACGCTGGTCGTAGAGCACCACCCGGAAGCCCTGCGATCGCAGCCGGCGGGCGACGGGGAGCCAGATCTCGTGACTGCAGCCCCAGCAATGGGGGAGCACGACCACCGGCGCATCAGGACCGTCGCCAGCGAGGTCCCAAAGGGCCAACTCAGCCCCGTCCCGCGTCCGCACGATGGTGTGGTCCGGCCGGCTCACGCCTTCGCCCCAACCCGGAGACAGGCTCCCGTCGTCCGGCTCAGCGCCACCGGCGCCCCGGTCCGCCAGCCGCCGGTAGGCGACACCGGCCGCACCCGCCACAGCGAGCGTCGCACCGAGGAAGACAAGTCGGGACCGGGGCCTCCTGGAGCGGCCGCCCGGGCCGGCACTCGCAGCGAAGGAAGAAGCAGCAGAAGCAGAGGAAGCAGACCTGGATGCGGCGGGGGGGAGCGGTGTCATATGTCCCGAGCGTATTGGCCGCATTTGCAGCACGTCGGCGACCCCACCGACCGCCTCCGGGTGGACCGGGCTGTCACCGTCCCTGTCACCCTGACCTCGGGCTGCACCCGGACCAGCCTCGATACAATCGTTTTTCCCACCTGTCCCGGCCCAGCGCGCACGGACCCGCAAAGCAGCAGGGGCAGCAGGGGAGCAGTGCCAGCAGGGGCAGCAGGGAAGGCCAAGAGAGGAACGAGGAACCATGTCGGGTCACTCGAAGTGGGCGACCACCAAGTACCGCAAGGGCGCCCAGGACAAAGCCCGCGCCAAGATCTTCGCCAAGTGCATCCGCCTCGTCGAGGTTGCGGCACGGGACGGCGGCGGCGACCTGGAGTCCAACGCCACCCTCAGGACGGCGTACCAGAAGGCACGGGCGGCCAGCGTGCCTCTCGACACCATTGAGAAGGCGATCAAGCGGGGGACCGGCGACCTCGAAGGCGTGCGCTACGAGGCCATCAACTACGAGGGCTACGGTCCCGGAGGTGTGGCGATCATGGTCGAGACGCTGAGCGACAACCGCAATCGCACCGGTGCCGAGATGCGCAACCTCTTCAGCCGCAACGGCGGCAACATGGCCGAGCCCGGCGCCGTGGGCTGGCAGTTCGAGCGCAAGGGCATCGTGACCGTTTCCCTCGACAAGGACGAGGACAAGGTCATGGAGATCGCCATGGAGGGCGGGGCCGAGGACATGACGAGCAACGGCGCGGCCTGGGTCGTGACCAGTGCGCCGGCCGACGTCGAGTCCGTGCGCCAGGCCCTCGACGACGCCGGCATCCCGCCCGAATCGGTCGACCTCAGCCTCGAGCCGACCCAGCTGGTCCCCGTCCCCGACGAGGGTGAGGCCAAGAAGGTCCTGCGCCTCCTCGAGGCCATCGACGACCACGATGACGTGCAGGCCGTCCACTCCAACGCCGACATCTCCGACGAGGTCCTGGCCGCCTTCGAGGGCTGACCCCGTTCGTCGTCGGGCGCGCCGTCGGGAGGCCGCCGCCCCGCTTCTGCCCGCACCGACGCGGCGGCCTCACCCAGATCCGCCCCCTGCGCAGCACCCCCGACTATCCTGCGAACGCATGTTCGTATTGGGCATCGACCCCGGCCTGTCACGCTGCGGCTACGGGCTTGTCTCCCGGGCCGAGGGCTCGTCGGGCCTGCGGGCCCGTGCGGCCGGCGTGGTGGAGACCGACCCGGCGGCGCCCCTGGCCGAGCGCCTCTTGATCCTGCACACGGAGCTGCGGGCGCTGGTGCAGGAGCTGCGACCGCAGGCCGTGGTGGTCGAGCGGGTCTTCTTCCAGGTCAACGCCAGGACGGCCATGTCGGTGGGCCAGGCCAGCGGGCTGGCGCTCCTCGTCGCCGCCGAGGGCGGTTGTGAGGTCGTCCAGTACACGGCCAACGAGGTGAAGCTGAGCCTGGTGGGCTACGGCGCCGCCACCAAGGAACAGGTGCAGCGCATGGTGGCCCAGGTGGTGGGGCTGCCGGTGATCGAGGGCCCGCCCGACGTGGCCGATGCGCTGGCCCTGGCGGTGTGCCACCTGACCACCGTGCCCCTGCGGCGGGCCATGGATGCCGCACTCGTGAAGGAGGCAACAAGGTGATCGGACTGCTTCGTGGACCAGTGGTGGTGCGGACCGGAGAGGGCGAGGTGATCATCGACGTCGCGGGCGTGGGCTACCGGGTGGCCGTCACGCCGGCGACGGCGGCCGCGTTGGTCGGGGCCGGGGCCGGGGCCGCGACGCCGGCGACGCTGTACGTGCACACCCATGTGCGCGAGGACGCCATCGTGCTGTACGGGTTCGTCCACGATGACGAGCGGCGCTGCTTCGAGGTGCTGCTCGGCTCGCACGGGGTCGGTCCCGCGCTCGGCGCTGGCCATCATGGCGGCGCTGTCACCGGCGGCATTGTCCACGGCGGTTCTGGAGGAGGACCTCGACACCCTGTGCACGGTCCCGGGGGTCGGCCGCAAGACGGCGGCCCGGCTGCTGATCGAATTGAAGAGCCGGCTGGACCTGCCGGATCTGTCGCTGTCCGGTGCCGGCGTCGGCGGCGCTCCCGGCGTCGGCGCGGTCGGCGGGACGGCCGGTGACCCGGGGTTGCGGGCCTCCCGGACGTCGCGGGCCGAGGCCCGGGCGGCGCTGGGCGAGCTCGGGTACGCCCCCGAAGAGATCCGCGGTGCGCTCGATGGCCTACGCGACGATGTCGGGGTGGAAGAGATGCTCCGCCTGGCCTTGCGCGAGCTGGCCTCGCGGTGATCCGGTGATGCTGGTGATGCTGGTGATGCTGTGAGTCCCCGCGCCCGGCGGGAAGTGCTGGCCGTGGATCCGGATCCGGATCCGGAGGACGAACCGGCATCCGCACCCGGGGGCCAGCGTGTGGTCGATCCGGCGGCGTCCGATGGCACCGAGGAGCTCGAGGAGGTCGGGCTCCGGCCCCGGTCGCTCTCCGAGTTCCTGGGGCAGCCGCAACTGGTCGAGCATCTGGGGATCGTGCTGCAGGCGGCCCGTCAGCGCCGCCAGTCTGTCGACCACATCTTGTTCGCGGGCCCGCCGGGACTGGGCAAGACCTCCCTGGCGGGGATCGTCGCCACCGAGATGGGCGCCGGCTTCCGCATCACCGCCGGCCCCGTCCTGACCCGGGCCGGCGACCTCGCCGCGCTGCTGACCGACCTGCAGGACGGCGACATCCTGTTCATCGATGAGATCCACCGCCTGCACCGCTCCGTCGAGGAGATGCTCTATTCCGCCATGGAGGACGGTCGCCTCGACATCCTGATCGGCAAGGGGCCCACCGCACGCTCCATCCGCCTGGAGCTCCCGAGCTTCACGCTGGTGGGTGCGACGACGCGGACCGGCCTGGTCGCCGGGCCGCTGCGCGACCGCTTCGGCTTCGTGGGGCGGTTGGACCTCTACGACCCGGCTGACCTGCGGGCCATCGTGGAGCGGTCCGCTCGCATTCTGAAGGTGCGTATCGACGCCGAGGGCGCCATCCGGATCTCGGAGCGCTCCCGGGGCACCCCACGTGTGGCCAACCGGCTCCTGCGCCGCGTGCGTGACTTCGCGGAGGTGCGGGGCGATGGCTTCATCGACGGCGCCGTCGCGAGTGACGGCCTGGAGCTGTTCGGGGTGGACGAGCTCGGCCTGGACAAGGTCGACCGGGCCATCCTTGCCACGCTGTGCGGGCGCTTCGGCGGGCAGCCGGTGGGCCTGACCACGCTGGCGCAGTGTGTGGGTGAGGAGACGGACACGATCGAGGACGCGTACGAGCCCTTCCTGCTGCAGTGCGGGCTGATTCAGCGCACGGCGCGGGGCCGGGTGGCCACCCAGCGCGCCTGGGCACACTTGGGCCTGGAACGGCCTGCGTCCGCCGCTGACGCAATGAACACGCCTCCGCTCTTCTGACGAGGCGCCCATGGTGCACCCCGGGCGCGTCAATTCACGTTTCTTGCGCCGTTTCGGGGCGCCGTGGGCTACCGTTGCGGGGTTGCACCACAGGACGGAAGCGAGGTGACCACATGGCAGGAATGACGACACGCTCGACCGACTCGACGCTGATCGCGCCCGCGATTGTGGTCAGGCCGCCCGTCTCGCCGTTTGGTGCCGTCGGAGGGAGGTCCCGGATGGCCGGGCCCGACCTCTGCCCCGCTGGTCACTGACGCCGACCGCGACACGGCCGGGCTGACCGCCCGGACGCAATCCGAGGTCCAGCACGCACCACGAGTGCGTCCCTGTCCTCAATCCGCTCGCCGCACCTCCCACCTGGAGATTCCCATGGGTGAACGCACCCTCTTCCCCAATGCTTCGACCAAAGACACGCTGGCGTACTGCTGGCGCCAGATGCAGCCTGACCGCGCCGCCTTCACGGGCGCCTGCACGGCCATCGTGCTCGGTACCTTGGCCAATGCCGTCGCGGCGCCGCTGATCTTCGCCGCGCTGTTGAGCCGCATATCGCAGCTCGGACCGGACGCACACGAGGGACTGTGGCAGTCCTTCGGCCCCCTGCTCGTCGCGTACGCGGTCGTGCTGGCGGCTGCCACGCTCTTCGGGCGCATCGGCGGCTGGATGAACTGGGGCGCCACTTTGCGCTCGTTCGGCCGCGCCATCACCGGTGGCTATGCGCACCTGATGAGCCTCAGCCACTCGTGGCACACCGACAGGCCCTCGGGCGAGGTCATCGCCACACTGGAGACGTCGACGTGGGCCTTCGCCGACATGATCGACGCCATGGTGTGGGGCATCCTGCGCATCAGCGTCACGACGATCGGGGCCATTGTCGTCCTCGGGATCGTGGCCTGGCCCGTCGCGCTCGTGATGGCCGGGCTGGTCGGTGTGTTCGCCTTCGTGCTGCGGCGCCGCATGGGCCGGGTCGTCGCCGCGGAGAAGGAGTTCTCCGACGCTCACTCCCGGGCCACCGGCGTGATCGCCGACACCATTGCCAACCTGACGACTGTGCGTTCGCAGGCCGCAGAGGAGCGGGAGATGGAGCACGTGGGCGGGTTGGTCGCCGATTCGCTCAGCGCGGACCTGCGGGCACGCAGGGTCTTCACCACGACACGGATCCAGATGGAGTCGGCCATGGCCTTCTTCAATTGGGCCGCCATCGTGGTGGGGGTGGTGCTCGCGCTGCACCACGTGGCGGCCGCCGGGGCGGTGTACCTGATCCTCTTCTACGCGACGTTCGTGGGTACCAGCCTGGAGGAGTCCTTCGAGTTCATCCGCTTGATCTCCCGGGCCATCGGGCGCTGCGCGAAGTTCGCCGGCATCGCCGCCACGCAGCCCGACATCGTCGACCTTCCGGGCGCACCCGACATGGCGGTGCCGCATGGCCGGGTGGAGTTCCGGGACCTCCGGTTCGCTTACCGCGCCGGCGCCCCGCTCTTCGAGGGACTCGACCTGCGCATCGAACCGGGGGAGCACGTCGGCCTGGTCGGTCCCTCGGGATCGGGCAAAACGACCTTGACCAAGCTGATGCTGCGCTTCGCCGACCGTGACGGTGGCTTGATCGAGATCGACGGCCAGGACATTGCCTGTGTCACCCAACATTCGCTGCGCGGCCACATCGCCTACGTCCCCCAAGACCCGCAGATGCTGCACCGCACCATTGCCGAGAACATCTGTTACGGCATGGAAGGTGGGGACGCCCTGGAGGTCGACATGGACCTCGTACGCGCCGTGGGTCGCGCCGCCTACGTGGACGAGTTCGTGGAGCGCCTCCCTGATGGGTACGAGACGTTGGTGGGGAGCGCGGCATGAAGCTCTCCGGTGGGCAGCGCCAGCGGGTTGCCATCGCGCAGGCCATGGCCAAGCGAGCCAAGGTGCTGGTGTTGGACGAGGCCACCTCGGCCTTGGACTCCGAGTCGGAGTCGCTCGTGCAGGAGGCGTTATGGCACCTCATGGAGGGCACGACCGCATTGGTGGTGGCCCACCGCCTGGCCACCATTGCCCGTCTGGACCGGATCGTGGTGCTCGACCGCGGGCGCGTGGTGGAGCAGGGCACGCACGCCGAGCTCCTCGCTGCCGGTCGCAACGGTGTATACGGACGCCTGTGGGCGCACCAGTCGGGAGGCTTCCTGGCTGCATGAGCTGGCCGGTCCGCCGAGTGCTGGATGCCCGGGTGCGTTCAGCCGCTCAGCCGCTCAGCCGCTCAGCCGGTTCGGACGACCGAGGCCACCGACGCGCCCAGGGGGAGATAGACCCTGAAGGTGGTCGACCAGCCGGGCGTGTCCACGATGTCGACGAAACCCTCGTGCGCTTCGGCCACGGACTTGGCGATGGCCAGGCCGAGTCCCGTCCCCGGCACGCCCATTTCGGTGGACGACGCCAGTCGGTAGAAGCGCTCGAAGAGCTGGTCCCGCTCACCTTCGGGTATGCCCGGCCCCTCGTCGAGCACTTGCACCCGGGCGTAGGAGTCCACGTTGTCGACAATGACGTGGACCCGGCCGCCGCGAGGTGAGAACTTGATGGCGTTGGAGAGCAGATTGCCCAGCAGCTGGTGGAGGCGGGTGGGGTCACCGAAGATGGGTACTTCATCGCCGGGGTCGATGGTCAGCACCACGCCGGCGACGGTGGCCGAGGTCTGGATGGCATGCACAGCGTCCTCGGCGAGCCGGCTGAGATCCAGCTCGGTGAAGGCGACTCGGAGCCCACGTCCCGCGCCGGGATCGGCCAGCAGGTCCTCGGCCACCCGCTGCAGGTGCTCGGCGTTGCGCTCAATGGTCTGGAGCATGCGCATCTGGCTCTCAGTCAGGTCCGCGGTGGCGTCGAGCAGCAACTCGACGAAGCCTCTGATGGAGGTGATCGGGGTGCGCAGTTCGTGGGAGACCGTGGCCACCACGTCGTCCTTCATCTGGGTCAGCTCGCGCAGTCGGTTGTTCTGCTCAATGAGCGACTGCGTGACCTCCTTTTGGATGGCGTAGAGCCGCTCCCGGTCGGTGGCCAGCTCTTCGCGCTCGGTCACGTCGATGGCGACGACGACGTAGCCCCCGTTGGTCGGCGGGAGCTCATCGCTCTCGTCCATCGAGCCGTTCGAGAGGGCGGCGGTCTCCTGGTCGACGTTTTCGGGATCATCGTCCCAGTCCTCGTCGAGCGCGAGGTCGGGCGTCGGAACGGGCAGTGCTCGGACCCGCACGACGCAGCGGCGCTGCTGACCGTCTTTGCGGGTTGCAGTCCACGGGACCTCTGCCGCCGTCTCCGCGTCGACGGGCTCCAGCGCAGTGCGCATGGCGTCGATCGTCTGACGGCGCTCATCGATCTGGGCTGGATCGATGAAGTCGGCAATGGAGTGGAACCCCACCACTTCCGCCGCTCGGTAGCCGAGCAGCTGCTCCGCGCCGGCCGAGAAGAAGGTCACGGTGCCCGCAGGATCGACGCCCAGGATGGCGCTGCCGGTGGCGGCGCGGAGCAGGGTCTCCAGCCGGTCGCGGGCGTAGTCCGCCTCGCGGGCATTTCGTCGGGCCATGCGTGACTGCTGCGCGAGGTCGGTCAGGAACGCCCGGTCCCGCGTCACCATCGTGTAGACGGTGGACGCGACCAGGGTGGTGACAGTCGCCATCACGGCTACCTGGCGCCATTCGAGCGTGGGGTAATCGGGGGGACCGATGAGCAGGATCGGGATGAGCAGGGCCAGATCCATGCAGAAGAGACCCACCAGCAGATGCAGCCGTCGCCCGTAGAGCGAGAGCCACACGATGGGGAGGAGGTAGACGACCACCAGCCCGGAGTCGGCGCCGCCCTGGGCGTCTCGGATGATGGCGATCACCGCGATGTAGCCGATCGGGATGATCAGCCAGGCCCAATCGGGCAGGCGCTCCCAGGGCAGGAGGAAGGCGGCGGCGACCAGGCAGAAGAAGACGACGCCGGCGATGGAGATCTCCCGGCGGGCGTCGTGGGGGAAGGGGATGAGGGCAATCAGGATGGTCCCGATGGCCACCAAGGCGAAAACCGGAAGCCGTACCCGCATGGAGCCTGTGAACCCGACCGGGAGCGTGGACCCCGGTAGTTGCGGATCGCGACGCCGCTCGGCGTCGGGTTGAGACTGGGACGACTCGTTCACCGGTTCCGCGAGCGGTAGCGGTATCCGAACCCCCGGACGGTCTCGATGGGGCCCTCGTCGCCCTCGTCCCAGCCCAACTTGCGCCGGAGACGCAGAACGGCGTACTTCACGCGCGATGGGGCCAAACCGCTCGGATCGTCCCAGGCCAACTCGATGAGCTGGTCCGACGAGAGGACTTGCCCCTGGTGGCGGGCCAGGGTGGCGAGAAGGCGGTACTCGGTCGGGGTCAGAATGATCGTGGTGCTGTCGACCGTCACCTCCTGGTGGGCGAAGTCGATGTGCAGGGTGCCGTCGTCGAAGGTCGTGACCGGTTCTCCCTTGGAGACCTGACGCCGCCCAACGGCCTGGAGGCGGGCCAGAAGCTCGACGCGGCTGAACGGCTTCGTCAGGTAGTCGTCGGCGCCGGAATTGAGTCCCCGCACCTTGTCCCTCTCGGTTCCCAGGGCGGTGAGCATGAGCACGGGCACGTCGCTCATGTCCCGGATCCGCTCGAGAACCTGCCATCCGTCCAGGTCGGGGAGCCCGACGTCGAGGATCACGATGTCGGGGTGGCTCTGGTGGAACTGGCGCACCCCGTCACGCCCCTCGAGGGCCTCCGCGACCGAGTACCCCTCGCGCTCGAGGAGGGTTCGGAGGAGTTGCCGGATGTCCGCCTCATCCTCAATGACCAGCACTGAGATCTGACCATCTCGCATCAGGCTGCAACTGTACTGGGCAATTGGACATTTTGAGTGAATAGAAGACACTCATTGCGAAAAGAAAAAGGCCTGCTCAGCCCCCGAATTTGAGTCGCAGATCGACAAAAGGGAGGCTCCGGGAGGCGTGGAGGCAGCTTCCGAGGAGCGCCCTGGTCAGCGCTGCGCGGTGTGCAGATGGTCCGCAAATGGTGCGTCCGAACGGTCACGCAGGCACGACGAGATCGACCGCAGTGGATGGATCAGACGGCTCAGGGAGCGAAAGGTGCGCCGGCCCGGGTCCTCGGTCCCCCCGGAAAATCTCCGTCCGATGGCCTCATTGAGGCCGACGCACCACTTCGCTGCTCCTGTTGTCCCCCCTCGGTGCCCCCCCTCGTAGGAGTCCGCTCCCCTCCGTCGGACTCCCACTCGGTGTCGCGCCCCTCTGAACGACTTTCACCGCGAGGTTGCTGTACTGATAATCCGTACTCTGCGGAACACCTGTCGCAACCGGGGCCACATTGGGTTGCAGTCGGGTTGCCCGAGGACAGGCTGCGCCAGAGGGGTCTACGAGGGCTGTTCTTCCCGCCGGGAGGCGAATGGGAGGCCGCGCGTCGCACCTGCGAACGCCGCGGCAAATGGATGGGAAGAGAGCGTCGCAAAGTTCGGCGAGAAGTGCAGAAGTGGGCGGTCGCGACGGCGACGGCGGGTTGGTACGCCCGCAGGTGTTCGATGAGGCCGAGCATGGCCGGCCGGCCGCCACCAGGGATGACCCATCCGCCCCTGGGATGATGCAGTGAAGGCTCGCTGGCCGAGCCCAGAGCCCGATCCTCACCGCCTTCGGCCCCTGTCGTCGTGGGCCGTCGTGGGCCGCCGTGCCCAGGCAGCGTGGCATGGGCTGCCGCTGCCCGGGAGACTCGGAACCCAGGCAGTAGGGTGGAACCTCGCAACCGATTTCGGTCCAAGGATCCCTCATGACATCAACCCTGGCGGTGACCCATTTCGTGGTCGCAGCTACAAAGTCCAGTTCCAGCTCGTTGCTCACGTTGCTTCCTCTGGTGGCGATCGGGCTACTCGGCTACTTCTTTTTCATCCGACCCCAGCAGCGGAAGGCCCAGGCGGCTCGGCAGTCCCAAGGTTCGGCATTTGACGTCGGCGATGAGGTGCAGACCGTCGGCGGCGTCATCGGCACCGTCCTCGAGGTGCATGGCGATCGATACACCCTCCTGACCGGCGCCCTGGGCGAGGACGGCAACCTCGACGGCCCCCAACCGACCCGGATCGTCTTCGTTCGCCAGGCGATCGCCAAGAAGATCGAGCCGATCGAAGATGTGCGGGTCGAAGACGAGCCCGTCGAGGATGTGCGGCCAGCGCGGGCGGCCGGCGGCAGCAACGGCACGAGTGACGGCACCAGTGCCGGCCACGATGCTGACATCGACGACGTAGGTGGGGACGGCGCCGCGAGCAGCGGCGACCTCGGTGGGGAGGCCGAAGAGGCGTGAGCCCGAAGTCGGGTGGACGGGCCCAGCGGCGGCAGCGACGCAATCTGTGGATCAGCGTGATCGCCGTGGTCGTGATCTCCCTCGGTTCGTTCGCGGCCGTGTTCGCCGCCAAGTGGTCGCCCCGATTGGGGCTTGATCTCGCCGGGGGCGTGGCGGTCGTCTACACGGCCGAGGGGCCGCACATCTCTCAGTCCGACCTCGATGAGACAGTCAACATCCTGAATCTCCGTGTCAACGGGCTTGGCGTGTCCGGAGCACAGGTCCAGACAACGGGCAAGAACCAGATCTCGGTGTCCATTCCCGGCGTCACCAACGCACAGCAGGTGCTCAATCAGATCGGGCAGACGGCGCGGCATGTACTTCCGCCCGGTCGAGTGCTGGGCGTATCCGCAGGCCATTCCGAAGCACTCCAAGGTGAAGACTCCGACGGTCGGCATCGGGGCGATCCCCGCCTGTACGTCGTCATTGCAGTTGACCGCGGCCAGCCTCGCCGTCACGCCCAACAACAGTCCTCAGGGCTACAGCTCGAACAGCATCCAACCGGACCCTCAGTACGAGGCCTATCCGTCGACGAGCGTGGACAAGCCGGGCTACGCCACCAGCACCGTGCTGCTGCCCGGACTCAACGGCGCCTGCGACGGTTCCTCGGAAGTGCGCTGTGTCCTCGGGCCCTCCCAGATGACAGGTCGTTCCATCGCCAGCGCGCAGGCGACGCAGAACCAGACCGGTCAATGGGTGGTCGACTACTCGCTGGCCGGCTCGGCCGGGTCGGCGCTGTGGGACAAGGTGGCAGCGGCGAACTTCCACCAGTTCCTCGGGATCGAGCTCGACGGGAAGGTGTACTCGGCTCCCATCATCCAGCCCACCCAGTCGACCTTCTCCTCCTTCGACGGCAAGGGCGAGATCTCAGGGAGTCTGACGCAGTCCGACGCGCAGAACCTGGCCCAGGCGATGAACTTCGGCGCCCTGCCGGTCGTGCTGAAGGCCGCGACGTCGGAGACGGTCTCGGCCACCCTGGGTCACTCCGCACTGGTGGCGGGTCTCGGCGCGGGCATCGCGGGGCTCGTCCTCGTCTTGCTCTACGTCCTGTTCTATTACCGGGGCCTCGGGTTGGTCGTCATCTCCGGGCTACTGCTCACGGCCTTGATGCTCTGGGCCATCATCTCGTCGCTGGGCCATACGTCGGTGGCGCCCAGCTTCGACCTGGCCGGCATCACCGGTCTCATCGTGTCGATCGGTATCACCGTCGACTCGTACATCGTCTATTTCGAACGGTTGAAAGACGAGACCAGATCGGGCCGCTCGGTCCGCACGTCGGTCGACCGCGGCTTCAAGAGCGCGTGGCGGACGGTGTGGGCCGCTGACTTCGTGTCGCTGCTGGCGGCGATCGTCTTGTATCTCGTCGCGGTCGGCAACGTAAAGGGCTTCGCCTTCTTCCTCGGCCTCTCCACGATCATGGACATGGCAGTGACGTGGTTCTACACGCGGCCGCTGGTCATCTTGATGGGCCAGAGCGCGCGGCTGCAGGGCTCGGGCGCCTTCAGCATCGCCACCGGCCTGGGGGCCGGCCCGCAGGCGCAGGCGCGCCGGGCGGGGCCTGCCGGTGGGGGCCGGTGCGGGGGGTGGCTCATGAGCGACAACGAGCGCAACAACGGCAGCGGGAAAGGCGACGGCAGTTCACTCGACGACGTGCCCGAGGAAGAGGTCGAGCAGTTCGAAGAGAGCGTCGACACGGGCAGCCTCGACGAGGAGGAGCTGGTCAGCCTCGACGACGCCACCCGGGCCCTGCTGGCTCGGGAGCCGAAGGGTCACGGTCCGCTCGCCCGCCTCTATCGAGGCGAGACGCGCTTCGACTTCGTCGGCAAGCGCAAGATCTGGTTCAGTATCTCCGCGGCCATCATCGTCCTCGGGATCATCTCGATCGTGCTGCGCGGCGGGCTGAATCTCGGCATCGAGTTCAAGGGCGGGACCGAGTGGACCATCGCCGCGCCGGGCGTCTCGCAGACGCAGGCGACCAACGCCCTGAAGGGCACCGGCATAATCGACCCGACGGTGGAGTTGCTGGGAAGCGGGAGCAAGCAGACGCTCAACGTGCAGTCGGACCTGAACCACCTGACGCAGAGCCAGCAGGCGACCGTGAATAGCAACGTGCAGAAAGCGTTGCTCACGCTGACGGGGGCGCACCAGTCCCAGACGACGCCGACCAGCACAACCTCGACCACGGCCAAGGCGGGAGCCGCGGCGGGTGCCACCACCACCACGACGTCGCCGACGAACTCGGTGGCGCAGCCGACGGCCGACAAGATCAGCGTCACCAACGTGGGCCCGACATGGGGATCCTCCATCACGAACAAGGCGATCGAGGCGCTGATCATCTTCTTCATCGTCGTGGCGATCTACATCAGCATTCGCTTCGAGCCCAAGATGGCGTTGGCCGCCTTCATCGCCATGATCCACGACGTCCTCGTGGCCATCGGCATCTACTCGATCTTCAACTTCCAGGTGACGCCGGACACCGTGGTGGCCATCCTGACCATCTTGGGCTACTCCCTCTACGACACCGTCGTGGTGTTCGACCGCGTCCGGGACAACACGAAGGGCATCGGCAGCAGCGGCCGGCTGACCTACCCGCAGCTCATCAACCTGTCCATGAACCAGACGCTGGCCCGGTCGATCAACACCTCCATGGTGGCCATCCTCCCGGTGCTCGCCGTGCTCCTGATCGGTGCGCAGCTCCTGGGCGCCACGACCTTGCAATCCTACGGCCTGGCCCTCTTCGTCGGCCTGCTCTCGGGTGCCTACTCGTCGATCTTCATCGCCTCGCCGGTGCTCTGCATGATGAAAGAGCGCGAGGACCGATGGGTCCAGATCGCCAACCGCCTGGCCAAGCGGGGCGACGCGACGGGGTCTTACTCCGCTCTCGACGCCGCGACCATGAGCACGGCCATGAATGTGGCGGCCTCGGGTCAGGTGAACCGCGGCGGCGGCGCCGCAGAAGGCCAGCAGCAAGCGCAGCGGTCCGATCCGGCCCGGTTCGGGCGGCAGTGCGGGCGGGGGCGGGGGCGGCACGGCGGTGATGGACCGGCAGCCCGGTTCGGCGTCAGCTGGTTCGGGTTCGGGTTCGGGCTCAGGTTCGGGCTCAGGTTCGACCTCTGCGTCGGCGCCGGCCTCGTCCTCCGGGCGGGGCGGCGGACAGCCGGCGCAGGGTCCCCGGCCGCGCAAGGGCAAAAGCAAGAGCAGGCGCAAGCGCTGAGCTGAGCTGAGCCGCCGGCCAGGCGCCCAGCGGCCCCCCGGCCTGGCGCCGCGCTGCGTAATGCAGCGGCATGTGCGTTCCTGTATTTCCCCTGGCGGGTAGCCTGTATGGATGGTGGCCCTGACGCGGGTGACTCCACCCGACACAGACGCCGAGACGAACGCTCGGGATCTCGAGCAGGAGCACGCACACGAGCCGGTCCTGCGCGACCTGTTGGTCCCTCTCCTCGCCGAATTCGCCCGTCACCGCCCCGAGGACGACACGTCCATGATCGTGGAGGCCGGCCGGACCGCCGCCGGGGCGCACGAGGGCCAGTTCCGACGCTCGGGCGAGCCGTACATCACGCACCCGGTCGCCGTGGCGACGATCGTGGCCGAGCTCGGGCTCGACGAGCAGACCGTGGCCGCCGCACTCCTGCACGACGCCGTGGAGGATACCGGGCTGACGCTCGAGACCATTGAGGAGAACTTTGGCGAGGGGGTGGCCCGCGTCGTCGACGGGGTGACCAAGCTGGACCGCCTCCAGTTCAACTCCAAGGAGGCGCAGCAGGCGGCCACGATCCGCAAGATGCTCGTCGCCATGGCCGATGACTGGCGCGTCCTGCTGATCAAGCTGGCCGACCGGCTGCACAACATGCGCACGCTCGCCGTCATGCCCGAGTGGAAGCAGCGGCGCACGGCACAGGAGACCTTCGACGTCTATGCGCCCCTGGCCCACCGGCTGGGCGTCCAGCAGGTGCGCTGGCAGCTGGAGGACCTCGCCTTCGCCACCCTGCACCCGAAGCGCTACGCCGAGATCGAGCAGATGGTGGCGGCACGGGCACCGCAGCGTGAGGAGTATCTCGAGCGGGTGCTCGTCCACGTGCGCCAGCGCATGAACGACATGGGCGTGGCCGCCGATGTCACCGGGCGGCCGAAGCACCTGTGGTCCATCTACGAGAAGATGGTGGTGCGGGGCAAGGAGTTCGACGACATCAACGACCTGGTCGCCATCCGGGTCGTGGTCGAATCGGAGAAGGACTGCTGGGCCGCGCTGGGGGCTATCCACGCCATCTGGGCCCCCGTGCACGGTCGCTTCAAGGACTACATCAACACGCCCAAGTTCAACATGTACCAGTCGTTGCACACGACGGTGATCGGGCTGGACGGCAAGCCGGTCGAGGTGCAGATCCGGACCTCCGAGATGCACCACCGGGCCGAGTACGGCATCGCCGCGCACTGGGGCTACAAGTCCAAGGAGGACCACTCCTCCGAAATGGCGTGGCTCCAGCGCATCGCCGACGTGGATCGCCAGACCGACGACCCGATCGAATTCCTCGAGGCGCTGAAGCTCGACCTGGAGCAGGACGAGGTCTACGTCTTCACGCCCAAGGGCAAGGTCATCGCGCTGCCGGCGCGCTCCACCCCGGTCGACTTCGCCTACGCCATCCACACGGAGGTGGGGCACCGCTGCATCGGGGCGCGCGTCAACGGACGCCTGGTGCCACTCGAGACCCAGCTGGCCAGTGCCGACACGGTCGAGATCTTCACCTCGAAGTCGCCGACCGCCGGTCCGTCGCGGGACTGGCTACAGATCGTGGCGTCGACGCGGGCCCGCAACAAGATCCGCCAGTGGTTCTCGAGGGAGCGCCGCGAGGACGCCATTGAGAACGGTCGGGAGGATCTGGCCCGGGCGTTGCGTCGGGACGGGCTGCCGTTGCACAAGCTGCTCGGCTCGAGTGCCCTGCAGCAGGTGGCCGACTCCATGAACCTGGCCGACCTCGATGCGCTCTACGCCTCCATCGGCGAGAACCAGGTCTCGGCTCAGTCCATCGTGCAACGCCTCACCAAGGCACTGCGCGGTGGCGGCGAGGCGGACGAGCAGCTCCCGACGATCGTCCTGCCCGGTCCGAGCCGCCCGCGGCAGGGTCGCCGCACCGGGAGTGGCGTCTACGTCGAGGGCCTCGACGACGTCATGATCCACCTGGCCCGCTGCTGCACCCCGGTGCCAGGTGACCAGATCGTGGGCTTCGTGACGCAGGGCCGGGGTGTCTCGGTGCACCGAGCCGACTGCGCCAACGCGGCGGCGCTGGCCGACCGCTCCCGGGAGCGCCTCATGGAGGTCGAATGGGACCGGGGCAACGACGGTGTCTTCGTGGCGACGATCGAGGTGCAGGCCTTTGACCGGGCCCGTCTCCTGGCCGACGTGTCCCGGGTGGTGTCCGAGCACCACCTCAACATCGTCGCCGCCCGCACCGCCACCACCCCGGACCGGGTCAGCCGGATGGCCTTCGATGTCGAGCTGGCCGACCCGACCCACCTGCATTCACTGATCAGCGCGTTGAAGCACCTCGACGGGGTGTTCGACGCGTATCGTCAGCTTCCTGGCAAGAAAGTCTGACCCCCGACCCGTGAGGAGCCTTCTATGAGCGCGGGATCGGTCGCGCCCGGATCTGCCTCCGGCATGCCGGCTCGAACCCCCAAGGGCATGCACGACGTGCTCTGGCCCGAGTCCGCCCGCTGGGAGGAAACGGTCGCCCGTTTTGCCACCTTGGTCGAGGGCGCCGGTTACGGGCTGACGATCACGCCCATTCTCGAGCACGCCGGCGTCTTCCTCAGGGGCATCGGCGAGGGCAGCGAGGTCGTCGGCAAGGAGATGTACGTCTTCGAGGACCGTGACGGCCAGATGATGGCGCTACGCCCCGAGGGGACCGCCCCGATCGCCCGGGCCTACGTGCAGCACCACCCGGTGCCGCCGTGGAAGGCCTGGTACGTGGCGCCCTCGTTCCGCCACGAGAATCCCCAGCACGGCCGCTACCGCCAGCATTACCAGCTGGGCGTGGAGGCGCTGGGCCCGGCCGATGCCGACCTTGATGTCGAAGTCGTCGCGCTGGCGCACGACTTCTTCGCCGGTCTCGGGCTGCGCCAGGTGACGTTGAAGTTGCACTCCATGGGCGACAGTGTCTGCAAGCCGGGATACGTCGCGTTGCTGCGTGAGTTCCTGGCCGAGCGGGCCGACCAACTGTGCCCGGCGCACCGAGCCCGGCACCTGGAGAACCCGCTGCGGGTGCTCGACTGCAAGTCGGAGGAATGCCGGGCCGCCACCGCGGACGCACCGCACTTCCTGGACTACCTCTGCGACGCCTGCGCCGCCCACTTCGCGCGGGTCCGAGCCGGGCTCGATTCGCTCGGCGTGGCCTACACCATCGACCACCGCCTGGTGCGGGGCTTCGACTACTACACGCGCACCACGTTCGAGTTCGCGGCGGACGCCTTGGACGCGGCGCAGAACGGCGTCGGCGGCGGCGGTCGTTACGACGGCCTGGTCGAGCTGCTCGGCGGGGAGCCCACGCCGGGCATCGGGTTCGGCATCGGCATCGAGCGGGTGCTGCTGGCGTGCGACGCCGAAGGCGTCCTCACCACCGAGTCGGTGCTGAGGGCGCACCCTTTACACGCCTACGTCATCGACACGGCGGGCGGCGAGGCCGCAGTCGCCCTGACGGCGGAGCTGCGCCGGGCCGGCCTGCGGGTGGACCGGGCCTTCGACGGGCGCTCCATGAAGTCCCAGATCAAGTCGGCCGACCGCTCGGGTGCCCTCGTGGCCCTGGTGGTCGGGCCCCAGGAGCTGGCCGCGGGAACGGTCGGCGTGCGACCCTTGCGCAGCGATGCGGCGCAGCGCAGCGTGCCGAGGGCTGCCATTGTAGAGGAACTCATCGTCTTTCTGGCCGAGGCCGAGGCTGAGGCTGAGGCTGAGGCTGAGGCTGAGGCGCCGCGCCGGCTCCGGGGCCGGACTGAACCCCGCTGAACCCAACCGAACCGAATCCGACCACCCCGCCGCACCGACCAGACTGAGCGCCGAGACCCCTCCACCCCTCCACCATGACGACCGACCCGAACCCCACCGCCACCAACGAGGCGGTGCAGAACCAGCCCACCGCTCTCCGCACCCACCTCTGCGGCATCTTGCGCAACGCCGACGTCGGCCGGACCGTCACGGTCTGCGGCTGGGTGAGCCGGCGCCGCGAGCACGGCGAGCATCTCGCCTTCGTGGACCTGCGTGACCACACCGGCATCATCCAGTGCGTGATCGACCACGCCACCGACGTGCGGTCCGAGTGGGTCATCGCCGTCACCGGCACCGTCCGCGCCCGACCCGAGGGCACCGTCAACCCCGGCATCGGGACGGGCGAGGTGGAGATCGGGGACTGCACCGTCGAGGTCCTCAACGAGGCCGAGCCGCCGCCCTTCTCCGTCGACGACCGCGACGAGTCCGACGAGCCCGTCCGACTCAAGCACCGTTACGTCGACCTCAGGCGACCGCGTATGCAGCGCAACCTCCGCCTCCGGGCCCGGGTCAACGCAGCGCTGCGGGCCGCCATGGACCGCCAGGGCTTCGTCGAAATAGAGACCCCGTTGCTCTGGGCCCCCACGCCCGAAGGCAGCCGGGAGTTCTCCGTGCCGTCCCGCCTCCACCACGGCGAGTTCTACGCGCTGCCCCAGAGCCCGCAGCTGGCGAAGCAGCTCCTCATGGTGGGTGGCTTCGACCGCTACTTCCAGATCGCCCGCTGCCTCAGGGACGAGGACCTGCGGGCCGACCGCCAGTTCGAATTCATGCAGCTCGATATGGAGTGCTCCTTCGCCAGCCAGGACGACGTCATGGCCTACGTCTCCGCAGCCGTGCTCGACGCGGCGGAAGCGGCCACGGGGGAGCGCCCGCCCCCGATCGAGCGCATGACATGGGCCGAGTCGCGGGACCGTTTCGGTACCGACAAGCCCGACCTGCGCTTCGGCCTCGAGCTCGTCGACCTCTCCGCCCTTTTCGAGCACACCGAGGTCAAGGCCTTCTCGTCGCCGACCGTCAAGGCCATCGTCGTCCCCGAGGGCGCGACCTGGCCCCGCAAGAGGCTGGACGAGATCACCGAGCAGGCCAAGAAGGCCGGCGCCGCCGGCCTGGCCTGGTTCCGCGTCTTCGAGGAGGAGAGCGGCCCCTCACTGGACGGGCCGCTGAGCAGGCACCTGTCGGAGCGGGAAGCTGGACGCGTCCTGCAACAGACGAAGGCGAACCCCGGGGACCTCATCCTCATGGTCTCGGACACCTACGCCACGGCGTGCGAGGTGCTGGGCACGCTGCGCGTGGCGATCGGGGCGCCGCCGGTGGCCCAGGGCCCGCATCGATACGTGTGGGTCGTCGACTTCCCCATGTTCGACGGCACCGGGGCCGACGGCAACCCGCAGCCGGCGCACCATCCGTTCACCATGCCCTACCCCGAGGACCTGCCCCTGCTGGCGACCGAACCGTTCGCCGTCCGCTCGCAGGCCTACGACCTGGTGCTCAACGGATGGGAGCTGGGCTCGGGGAGTGTCCGTATCCATCGCCGGGGGATTCAGGAGCAGGTGTTCGCCGCCTTGGGCATCGGGCCCGAGGAGGCCGAGGCCCGCTTCGGGTTCCTGCTGGGCGCCTTCCGCTACGGGGCGCCGCCGCACGCGGGGTTCGCCGTCGGGGTCGACCGGCTGGTGGCGATCCTGGCCGGCGAGGAGAACATCCGGGAGGTCATCGCCTACCCCAAGACCCAGTCCGGGGCCGACCTCCTGACCGGGGCCCCCACGCCACTGCCCGCCGCCAGCCTGGCCGAGCTGGGCATCCGGGTCGTGGTGCCGCCCGCACCGGCAGGACCCGCAGGAAAGCGCGACGAGGACGCCCACTGAGCCTCTTCGCCGACGCCGCCGACCGCCGCCTCCAGCGCCAGGCGCCCCTGGCAGCCCGTCTCCGCCCCCGCACGCTCGATGAGGTCGTGGGGCAGGAACACCTCATCGGCCCCGGTGCCCCCTTGCGCCGGCTGGCCGATTCCGACCGGGTCGGGTCGTCGATCCTGTGGGGCCCCGCCGGCACCGGGAAGACCACGCTGGCCAGGCTGCTGGCCGACACCACGTCCAAGCACCTGACCACGCTCTCGGCCACGGCCGCCGGCGTGAAGGACGTCCGCGAGGCCCTCGCCGAGGCCGAGCGCCGCCTGGGCGAGCAGGGCCAGGGCACCATGCTCTTCATCGACGAGGTGCATCGCTTCAGCAAGTCCCAGCAGGACGTGCTCCTCCCCGCCGTCGAGGACGGGCTGGTCGTGCTCGTCGGGGCCACCACGGAGAATCCTTTCTTCGAGGTCAATCCGCCCCTGTTGAGCCGGACCTCACTGTGGCGGCTGCACCCCTTGTCGCCGGACAACCTGCGCACGCTGATCCGGCGGGGTCTGGATCTGGAGGGGGCCGACGCCGAGGACGACGCCGTCGACGCCGTGGTGGCGGCCTGCGAGGGCGACGCCCGCGCCGCGCTGACGACGGTGGAGGTGGCGGTGGCCCTGGCGCGCAGCGCCGCGGGCCCAGGTTCCGATGACGCGCGGGTGCTGCTGACCATGGACGACATGGCGCGGGCCCGGGACGGCCGCCTGTTCCACCAGGGCGCCGACGAGCACTACGACCAGATCAGTGCGCTGATCAAGAGCGTGCGGGGCTCGGACCCCGACGCCGGGCTCTACTGGATGGCCCGCATGATAGAAGCGGGGGAGGATCCCCGTTTCCTGGCCCGCCGCATGGTGATCCTGGCCAGTGAGGACATCGGGTTGGCCGATCCCCAGGCGCTCTTGGTGGCCGAGGCCGCCGCCCGGGCGGTCGAGTACGTCGGGCTGCCCGAGGCGGCGCTGAACCTGGCCGAGGCCGTGATCTACCTGGCCCGGGCGCCCAAGTCGAACGCCGTCGTGGTGGCGCTGGGCCGGGCCCAGGCCGATGTGCGCTCCAGCGTGAGCCAAGAGGTCCCCACCCACCTGCGTGACGCCCACTACAAGGGCGCCGCCACGTTGGGGCACGGCGACGGCTACGTCTACCCCCACGATGACCCCTCCGGAGTGGTCCCTCAGCAGTATCGTCCTGACGCGCTCGAGGGACGGGTGTACTACGAGCCCACGCCGCGCGATGCGGCGGGCCGGGGCGGGGAGGCCGACACATGAACCGGCGGGTGCTGGCCGTCGCTCTCGGGGCCGCCGCGCTGTCGGTCGGCGCGCTCGTCCCGGTCGCCGCCACAGCCACTGCCTCCGCCGCCGGGGCCGGGGCCTCGTTGCCCGGGCGGATCCTCCTGCCCCAGGCCGCACCGGTCCTGCCGGCGGGCGCCACCCAGTTGGGCGCCGCCCCCTCCGGTCAGGTGCTCGACCTCGACGTGGTGCTGGCCGGGCAGAATCCCGCCGGATTGGCCCTGACCGTCGCCGCGGTGTCGACGCCCGGCTCGCCGGACTACCGGCACTACCTGACCGCGGCGCAATACGCGGCGGACTACGGGCCGAGCGCGGCCGAGGTGGCGCAGGTGTCTTCCGTTCTGCGCAACGAGGGGCTCACGGTCGGCACACCCGAGGCCGGCAGCGCGCTCTTGCCGGTCAGTGGCACGGCGTCCGTGGTCTCGGCGGCGCTCGGCACGCCCCTGGAGTCGGTCCAGGCCCCGGGCGAAGCCGCCTCGGCGATCGTCAACGTGGCGTCGCCGGCCATCCCGGCCTCCCTGGACGGTGCGGTCACCGCGGTGGTCGGCCTCGATGGCCTGGTCAGAGAGCACTCCATGCTCAAGCAGGGCCCGAGCGGTGCCACGGCATCGCCGGAGGCGCAGCCGGCGCCCGGGTCGCCCGGGGCACCGGCCATCGCCCACGCCGGCACACCGCAGGCCTGCGCCGCCGCGCAGGGGACGGCTGTCGACGGCACGTACACCTCGTCGGAACTCGCCTCCGTCTTCGGCCTGGACCAGCTCTTCGGGCAGGGGCGCTCCGGGATCGGGCAGTCCATCGCCGTCGTCGAATTCGAGCAGTACGCCTCGAGCGACTTCGCCGCGTTCCAGCAGTGCTACGGGCTGTCCAACCCGATCCGCAACGTGCTCGTCGACGGCGGGGCGGGCGGCGCGCCCCAGGGCTCCGACGGCGAGGCCGCGCTCGATACGGAACTGGCCGCCGTCAACGCCCCCTCCGCCTCCCTCGTCGTCTACGAGGCGCCGAATGGCGACGACGCGCAAACCTTCGACCTGTTCAACCGGATCGCCAGCGACGACAGCTCGCAGGTCGTGACGACGAGTTGGGGCGTCTGCGAGGCCGCCATGCCCGCCGCCGACCGCCAGACGGAGAACGGGATCTTCCAGCGCATGGCGGTGCAGGGGCAGTCCGTGATCGCGGCGTCGGGCGACACCGGATCCGAGGACTGTTTCCAGACGAACCACTCGACCGCGCTGGCCGTCGACGATCCCGGCTCGCAGCCCGACGTCGTGAGCGCGGGCGGGACCACCATGACCAGTGCGTCGGCCGCGTCGCAGGCGGTGTGGAACGACTGCGAGGGGTCCACGTCGGCGTGTGCGCTCAACAGCCGGCTCGGGGCCGGCGGCGGCGGGTACTCCCTCGAGTGGCCCGCCAATCCGGGCCAGCCCGCGGCGACGGGACTCGACACCACACCCTGCGCGCTCGGCACCTGCCGGGCGGTGCCCGACTTCTCCTATCCGTCAGACCCGTTGGCCGGTGGCGTCGCCGCCTACTGGGATGGCCGCTGGACGGGCTTCGGCGGCACCAGCGTCGCCGCACCCACCAACGCGGGCCTCTTCGTCGATACCAATCAGGGATGTTTCTTCCCGCTCGGCCGGGTCGGCCCCGCGCTCTACGCGGCGCAGCGGGCCAACAGCGACACCTTCACCGACATCACGCAGGGCAACAACGACTTCACCGACTCCAACCTCGGGCAATTCAGCGCCGGCACCGGGTTCGATGCCGCCAGCGGCCTCGGCACACCGGTCGACCAGAACCTGTCCCTCGCGCTGCAAGGCGCGGACGGGTGCCCGTCGGTCGCCGCCGTGAGCCCCAATGTGGGGCCGGTCACGGGTGCGGGCGCCATCACGATCTTCGGGGGCGGCTTCGGCAACGCCACGTCGGTCACGTTCGGGCCGGCCGGCGGGGGCCGCATCGTCGCGGAGTCCGCCACCTCCATCAGCGTCGTCCCACCCAACGTGGCCGACCCGATGTGCGTCGACGTGACGGTGGGCAACTCGCAGGGCATTTCGGCCCAGTCCGCCGCCGACCACTACGGGTTCGGTGGGGATCTCGACTGCGGCGGCGGCTATCGCTTCGTCGCTTCCGACGGGGGTGTCTTCGACTTCGGGGCCGCCGGGTTCTACGGCAGCACGGGCGGCATGGCGCTGAACGCCCCTGTGGTGGGCATGGCCAACACGCCGAGCACCGACGGGTACTGGCTGGTCGCCTCCGACGGCGGCATCTTCGACTACGGCGATGCCGGTTTCTTCGGCTCCATGGGCGGACGTCACCTCAACAGGCCGATCGTCGGCATGGCACGGACGGCCGACGGCGGCGGCTACTGGCTGGTGGCCTCCGACGGGGGAATCTTCAGCTTCGGCGACGCGCGGTTCTTCGGTTCCACCGGCGCCATGACCCTCAACAAGCCGATCGTCGGCATGGCGGCAACACCGGACGGGGGCGGCTACTGGCTGGTGGCCTCCGACGGCGGCATCTTCTCCTACGGTGACGCGCGGTTCTACGGGTCGACGGGCTCGCTTCGGCTGAACTCGCCCGTGGTGGGCATGGCGGCCGGGCCGGGCGGGAGCGGCTACTGGCTGGTCGCCTCCGACGGCGGGATCTTCACCTACGGCAGCGCGACCTTCTACGGCTCCGCCGGCTCCGTGCACCTCAACCAACCCGTGGTCGGCATGGCCGCCGCCCCGGACTCGCAGGGGTACTGGCTGGTGGCCGGCGACGGAGGGATCTTCACCTACGGCAACACGCCGTTCTTCGGCTCCACCGGCGGCATCCAGCTGAACAAGCCGATCGTGGGGATGTCCTCGGCCTGAGCCGGCACCCCAGGTGGACCTTTTGGGGCCCCAGAGCGGCCCCGGAGCCGTTTTTCGCCCCGGTAGGCTGGAGTGATGGACGCCAATGGACTGCGGGCGGCCTTCACGCGCTTCTTCGCCGAGCGGGGCCACACCATCGTCCCCTCCGCCAGCCTCATCCCTCACGACCCCTCGGTCCTCTTCACCATTGCGGGCATGGTGCCGTTCAAGCCGTACTTCGTGGGCGACGAACCGGCGCCCTGGCTCCGGGCCACCTCGATCCAGAAGTGCTTTCGCACCCCCGACATCGAGATCATCGGCACCGACACGTTCCACTGCACCTTCTTCGAGATGCTGGGCAACTTCAGCTTCGGGGACTACTTCAAGGCGGAGGCCATCCCCATGGCCTGGGAGCTCCTCACTGAGGTCTTCGGACTCGATGGGGACCGCCTCTGGGTCACGGTGCACGACAGCGACGACGAGGCCGAGCAGCTCTGGATCGACAAGATCGGCCTGCGGCCCGAGCGCATCCAGCGCATGGGCGACGCGGACAACTTCTGGACCATGGGCGACACCGGTCCGTGCGGTCCCGACTCCGAGATCTTCTTCGACATGGGCGAGGCCTACGGGCACGACGGCGGCCCCAAGCACGGGGGCGACGCCCGCTTCGTCGAGATCTGGAACCTCGTCTTCATGCAGTACAACCGAGACGCCGAGGGCGTTCTGACCGAGTTGCCGCGTCGGAACATCGACACCGGCGCCGGGCTGGAGCGGATCCTTCCCGTCCTGCAGGGGCACGATTCGATTTTCGACACCGACCTCTTCGTGCCGATCATCGACGTGGCGGCCTCCATCCTGGGCACCGGCTACGGGACCGATCCGACCACCGACGTTGCGCTACGCGTCCTGGCCGACCACGGGCGTGCGTTCTCCATGCTCGTAGCCGACGGCGTCCTGCCCGCCAACGAGGGGCGGGGCTACGTGCTGCGCCGCGTCGTGCGCCGTGCCGTCCTGGCCGCCCGCCGCGCCGGCGTGGAGAAGCCGATCACGCCCGCGCTGGTCCAGGCGACCATCGAGGTGCTGGGTGACGCCTATCCGGCCCTCCGCGCCCAGCAGGATCTCATCGTCAACGTGGTGGCGCGTGAGGAGACCGGGTTCGATCGCACCCTGCGATCCGGGTTGAGCCGGTTGGAAGACGCCTTCGCCACCGGGACCAAGGTGCTGGAGGGCGACGTGGCCTTCACCCTGCACGACACCCACGGCTTTCCGGTCGAGCTCACCGAGGAGCTGGCACGTGATGCGGGCGTGGAGGTGGACCGCCGCGGCTTCGATGCCGCCATGGCCGCCCAGCGGGAGCGGGCCCGCGCCGCGGCGAAGTCCTCCCGTGCCGGCGACGAGGCGGTGTACCGGGCCCTGCTCGATGCCGAGGGCCCGACGTCGTTCGTCGGTCGCGGGCAGGAGAACTACGAGGTGCCGGCACGGGTCCTGGCCGTGCTCGAGGGCGACGCCGTCTCGGACGCCAAGGACAGCGACGCCGACGGCGACGGGTCGCGGATGGTCGAGATCTTCCTCGACCGCACACCGTTCTACGCCGAGAGCGGCGGGCAGGTGGGGGACACGGGCACCATCGTGACCGAGTCGGGCATCGCCGAGGTCGCGGACACCGTGCTGGCCGTGCCGGGGTTGTTCGCGCACCGGGCGCGGGTGACCGGTGAGGTGCGGGCGGGACAGGACGCGCTGGCCACCATCGACGGGGAGCGCCGGGATGCGATCCGGCGCAACCACACGGCGACCCACCTGCTCCACGCGTCCCTCCGGGCCGTGTTGGGCGACCACGTGCGCCAGCAGGGCTCGCTGGTGTCGCCCGAGTACCTGCGCTTCGACTTCTCCCATCACGAGGCGCCGACGAGTGAGCAGCTCGACGACGTGTTCGCACGGGCCAACACCGCGGTGCTGACCGATATCGGCGTGGAGACCACCGAGACGTCGCGCGAAGAGGCCGAGGACATGGGCGCCATCGCCTTCTTCGGCGACAAGTACGGCTCGTCGGTGCGCGTCGTGCGGTCGGGATCGACCTCGCTCGAGTTCTGCGGCGGCACCCACGTGGACTCGTTGGGACAGATCGGGCCCATCACGCTCGTGTCGGAGGGCTCCATCGGATCCAACACACGAAGGCTGTTCGCCGTGACCGGGTTCGTGGCGTTGGACCGAGCCGTCGAGCGTGAGCGGCTGGTGCAGTCGGCCGCCGAGTTGGTGCGGTCGGAGCCCGACGAGCTGTTGGCGGCGATCGGTCGTCTGGCCGAGCGTCAGCGCGACGGCGAGAGGGAACTGGCCCGGTTGCGCCAGCAATCGAGCGAGGCGGAGGCCGCCACGTTGGCCGAGGCGGCGGCCTCCGACGGTGGGGTGGTCGTGGCCCGACGCGACAAGGTGGAGGTCGACGACCTGCGCAGCCTGGCCCAGGCCACCCTGCGCCACGACGGGGTGCGGGCCGTCGTGCTCGGAGGGTCGCCCGACGGTGCCAAGGCGGCCATCGTGGCCGCCACGGGGGGCACGCCCGACGCCACCCAGCTCGTGCGCACGCTCGGGAAGATGGTCGGCGGCGGTGGCGGCGGCTCAGCGGAGGTGGCAACGGCGGGGGGGAAGGATCCCTCTCACATCGAGGCGGCGCTGGCCGAGGCGCGGCGGCTCCTGTCCGCGTGAGCGGCGACGGGGTATCCGGGCGCGGCCCGGGCCGGGTGGCCGCGCTGGACCTCGGGGCACGGCGGATCGGCGTGGCGTACAGCGACAGCGGGCGCAGCCTGGCCAGCCCGTGGGGCACGATTCAGCGCAGCGGTGACCCGGCACGCGACCGCAGTGCCGTGGTCGACGCCGTGCGCGAGGTGGAGGCGCTGACCGTGGTGGTCGGGCTGCCCCTCAGCCTCTCGGGCCAGGTCGGCCCGGCCGCCCGGTCGGCCCTGGACGAAGCGGCCGCGCTCCGCGAGATGCTCGAGCCCCTCGGGGTCACGGTCGAGACGGCCGACGAGCGCTTCACCACGGTGGAGGCCGAGCGCTCCTTGCGGGCGGCGGGGCGGACCGGAAAGGCGGCGCGCAAGGTCGTCGACAGCGCTGCCGCCATGGTGCTCCTGCAAGCCTGGCTGGACAACGCATGAGCGGCCCCACCGGCACCGGGCCCTTCGACCGGGACGAGAGCGGCGACGGCGAGGAGGAGCTGCCGTGGCCGCAGCCCGGAGCCGACGCTCCCGCGGCCGACGCTCCCGCGGCCGACGCTCCCGCGGCCGACGCTCCCGCGGCCGACGCTCCCGCGGCCGACGCTCCCGCGGCCGACGCTCCCGCGGCCGACGACGAGCCCGAGAGCCGTGTCGGGCGCCGGTCGGCCCGTTCGGCCCGGGTGCGACGCCGCCGCCGGATCCTGCTCGGCATCGGTGGAGCGTTGCTCGTCATCGTGCTGGCCTTCGTGCTCTGGTACGAGCTGGAGTCCCACGCGCTGGGTCCGCCCGGTCCCCAGGTGGTGGTGACGGTGCAGCAGGGCGAGTCGACCGACGCCATCGTCACTGCGTTGAGCCAGCAGCACGTGATCGGCAGCGCGCTGGCCTTCCAGCTCTCGGACGTCATCCACGGGACGCCGACCGTCCTGGCGGGCAGCTACGCGTTGCACCAGAACTTGGCCTTCTCTGAAGTCCGGCAGCTCCTGGCCGCCGGACCCAACATCTACCCGGTCAATGTCCGTCCCGGCTTCACGCTCTCCGAAGTGGCCCAGGAGGTGGACAGCGTGCCCGGCCACAGCGCCGGCGGCTTCGAGAAGACCGCCGCCAGCGACGCCGTGCACTCGGCGGTCTCCCCGCCCGGCTTGAACAGTCTGGAGGGCATGCTCGGCACGGGCATCTACAACATTCTCCCCGGCGAGAGCGACACCACGATCCTGACGGACATGGTGCAACGGTTCGATCACGCGGCGCAGGCCGCCGGCCTCGACGTCGCATCGGCCAACGCGCTCGGCATGACGCCGTACCAGGTCCTCATCGTGGCCTCCATCGTGGAGAAGGAGGGCTACATCCCGGTCAACATGCCGGACACGTCACGGGTCATCTACAACCGGCTGGCCCAGGGCACCCCGCTGCAGATGGACTCGACCGTGCTCTACGCGCTGGGACAGGACGGGGGACCGGTGACGTCACAAGACCTCAAGATCCAGTCCCCGTACAACACCTATCTCAACAATGGCTTGACGCCGACACCCATTTGCATGCCTTCCCAAGACGCCCTGAACGCAGCCGTCCATCCGCCGGCGGGGGCGTGGCTGTACTTCGTGCTGGTGAAGAAAGACGGCACCATGGCCTTCTCCGACACGTACGCCGAGCAGCTGGCCAACGAGCAACTGGCCAAGAGCCGTGGCCTCCCTTGACGCGGCAGCGGGCCCGGGCGTGACCATGGACGGGGCGCGGGCCGCCGCCGGCCCGGGACGACGGTTGGTCGGGGTCATCGGCAGCCCGATCGCCCACTCCTTGTCGCCGGTGCTGCACAACGCGGCGTTCGCCGCACTCGGGCTGGGTGCGACGTGGCACTCGCAGGCTTTCGAGGTGGCGCCCGGTCAGGCGGAGGCTGCCCTTGCCGCCATGCGACGGGCCGATATCAGCGGGCTCTCGGTCACCATGCCCCACAAGGCCGACGTGGCCGACCTGGTCGACGAGTGCACCGAGGTGGCTCGCCGGCTCGGTGCCGTCAACTGCATCATCAACAGGGATGGCCTGCTCCTCGGTACCAACACCGACGGTGAGGGATTCGTGGCGTCGTTGGCCCGTGGCGCGACCTTCACACCGGCGGGCAAGCGGTGCCTGGTGATCGGCGCCGGTGGCGCCGCCCGCTCCGTCGTGCTGGCCCTGGTCGATGCCGGAGCCAGCCAGGTCGCCGTCCTCAACCGGACGCCCGAACGGGCCGCCACGGCGGCCGCGCTGGCCGGCCGGGTGGGGTCGGTGGTACCGGCCGAAGAGCCCGCCCGGGTCGAGGCCGTCGGCTCGGCTGACCTGGTCGTCAACGCCACCCCGTTCGGCATGGCGGGCGCCTCTCCCGCCGGCGTGTCGCCCTGGCTGGTGGCACCGGAGCTACTCCG
Organism: uncultured Acidimicrobiaceae bacterium; assembly: GCA_963741995.1. Taxonomy (GTDB): domain Bacteria; phylum Actinomycetota; class Acidimicrobiia; order Acidimicrobiales; family RAAP-2; genus Bog-473. Next base: position 207,939 of record CAVUKI010000002.1, on the reverse strand, counting down.
TGCCGGACAGGTGGCCGCCGACCTGGTCTACGTGCCTCGGCCGACCCCGTGGCTGCTCGCAGCGGTTGCGGCCGGCGCCCAAGGTGTCGACGGGCTCGGCATGCTGGTGCACCAGGCGGCGGCCCAGCTGGTGTTGTGGACGGGCAAGGAGGCACCGGTCGAGGCCATGTGGCGGGCGGCAGAAGCCGTGGATCCTGCCCGAGACTGAGGCCGAGAACGCCGCACCCCTGAAGGCACGGGCTGATCAGGCCGCCGGCGTCGCCGGCGGCTGTACCTCGGCCGGCCAGAGGGAGGCTTTGGCCAGCGCTTCCAGCGTCGCTTCGCGCAAGGCGCGGGTGAGCGGGTCGCGCTGCGACGGGATCGTGAGCAAGGTCACGCGCAAGGTGATCGTCGACGAGTCAGCGGACTGCAACCCGACGACCGTGGGCGGCTCGGTGCAATGCCCGGCGAAGTCCGCGCTCGTCGCCACTTCGTGTGCTGCCCCTGCGATCACGCGACGCAGGGTCTCCAGGTCGGCGGCGCCGGCGCCCGGCAGTATGAGGTCGACGATGGCGCGGGCCCAGCCGCGCGACAGGTTGCCGACGAGGCGGATGTCGCCGTTGGGGATGACGAAGATTGTGCCGTCGACACCGCGGAAGCGGGTGAGGCGCATGGTGACTTCCTCGACCACTCCCGTCACGCCGCCGACGGTGACCGAGTCGCCCACATTGAACTGGTCCTCCATGGTCATGAGGATGCCCGAGAAGTAGTCGCGCACGATCTGCTGCGCGCCGAAGCCGAGCGTGGCGCCGATGATGGTGGCGCTGGCCAACAGCGGTGTCAGGTTGATGCCGAGCATGCCGAGCACGATGGCGCCCGCCACGACGAAGACGAAGAAACGCCAGATGTTGGCGACGACGCCCGACATGGTGGCAACCCGAGCACCCGCCCGTGTCGAGCCGGAGCGGTTCGCCGCCTGGTTGGCCACGCGTTCGAGGACCCGGCGGATCACCCGGCTGCCCAGGCGAGCCACGATGAGCGCGACCACGACGACGATCAGGATGCTGAGCGGCCGCACGATCAAATCGGTGACCGTCGACGCGGTGTCGGGGCTGACGCCCGACTTTGTCAGTAGGTGGTACAGCCACCCTCCACCCTGATCGACCTGATCGGTGGTGGTCGATGCCCGCAGGGTGCCCACCAGGGCAGGAAGCGGCGCCAGGGAGGGTGAGGTCACGGCCGGTATTCTGTCCCCGAATCCGCCTTATGACCACACTCGCCCGAACACACGTTGCCACCCGCCGCAACGTCCCCCCGTTCGACCTGATTCTGGTCGTCGCCACCCTGCTGGTGTCGGTCATCGGTGTGGTGATGGTCTATACGGCCACCCGAGGCCCCTTGTTGGCCCAGGGCGACGACCCGAAGACCTTCTTGAAGAAGCAGGGGCTCTTCGTCGTGCTGGGCGTGATCACCATGGTGGTGGTGGCCCTGATCGACTACCGGCGGCTCGAACCGATTGCCAACATTCTCTACTGGCTGATCGTCCTGTCATTGCTGGGCGTGTTCCTGGTGGGCAGCAGCGCGCAGGGCGCGGCCCGCTGGTTCAGCCTGGGTCCCCTGCAGCTCCAGCCGTCTGAGTTCGCCGTCCTGGCGCTCATCCTGGCCGTGGCGTCCTACTGCGCGCGCCGCGAAGAAGAGGGCCTGGCCTGGCGCGACGTCTTCCGGTTGCTGATCATGGCCGGCATCCCGATCGTCCTGGTACTGCTGCAGCCTGACCTCGGGACGGCGATGATCATGATCATCGTGCTGCTCGTGCTGTTGGCCGTCGCCGGCCTGCCAATGAGGATCCTCGTCATGCTGCTTGTGGGCACGGTCCTCTTCGCAGTGATCGCGGTCGAGGGCGGCCTGCTGCATCACTATCAGATCGCCCGCCTGACGACGTTCTTGAATCCCAACTCGCACAGCACGAATCCGTATGTGCAAGAGGCCATCTACAACGGCCAACAGGCCAAGAACGCCATCGGGTCGGGTGGCCTACTCGGCGCGGGCATCGGTCACGGCACGGAGACCAATCTCGGCTACGTCCCCGAGCAGCAGACCGACTTCATCTTCACCGCGGTGGCCGAGCAGCTGGGCTTCGTCGGTGCCGTCGGGGTGCTGGGGCTCCTGGGCGTGATCGCCTGGCGGGTGCTGCACGCCGCCGTGGTAGCCCGCGACACCTTCGGTCGATTGATCTGCAGCGGCCTTTTCGCTTTCATTGCCTTCAGCGTCTTCCAGAACGCCGGGATGACGATGGGGATCATGCCCATCACGGGCATCCCGCTCCCGTTCGTGAGCTATGGGGGGACGGCAGTGCTGGTCTTCTTCGGCGCCGTGGGTCTCGCCCTGAGTGTAGGCGCCCGGCGGAAATTCCGGTGACCGACCTGCAGCAGCCGCAGCCGGAACCCGCAGTGGTGGACGGGCCGGAGGTGGAGATCGAAGCGGTGTTGCCGCCTCCGCCCCCTGCCGCGCCCTTCGCGGCGTTCCGGGTCATGGACGTCGAGGACGTCTCCCTCGACCTGCCTTCGCCGTACCCGTCCGTCACCCTGGTGGAGTCGGAGCCCCCGATGCGGGCGCTGGTGTTCCCGGTCGGGCTTCCGGAGGGCACCGCCATGGCCCAGGCCCTACGCCGGATGGACTCTCGCCGGCCCATGACCCACGAGCTCTTCATGCAGGTGCTGCAGCAGGCACGCATCGACGTGATCGCCCTCCGTCTGGTCGGGCGGGACGAGGGCAACCTCCTGGCCGAGCTGGACCTCATGACCCCGGGCGGCCGCCTGCGGGTCGACTGCCGGCCCTCCGACGGCATCGTGCTGGCATTGCGCATGCCGGTGCCGGCTCCGATCCTGGCCGACGACCGCCTCCTCGACGAGGCGGGCGACGTCTTCCCGATGACCGACGACCCGCCGATTCCCGACGGGTCCACCGAGTCGTAAGGGCCGCGCACCGCAGAGCTTTCGCCCGGCATCACACGCCCCGATCTGATCTGACTCTGATCAACAGGAACGTTGGGACCAAACGCTCGCGTCGGGTGCGTCCCCGTCCCGGCATCGTACGGGGATACGGTCAGGACCCGGCGATAGCCTCATCGGATGGCGACAGTGGGTCCGCCTCAGTTCCTGGTGCGCTCAATGAGGATCGAGACCTCCCGATGACCGAGTCCGAAGCGCTCACCGAGCGGGCCTTCGGATCGCGTCCTGAGCAAGCACCAGAGTTGTGGGAAAACAACCTTCACTGGATCGAAGCCCTCTTCGGCGCGCTCGGCAACGAGGATCTCGTGCGCCACGTTGTAATCCTGCACAAGGACAACCTGCTGCATCAGCCACGACCCTCTGCATGGGTTCTGTTCCCCACCGGCACCAACCCCGACGAGGCGCTGCAAGCAGCGGTGGACGAGGGCCGTCTGAGGCCCGAAGACGCCAAGCACCTGCGAAGGCTTCTCGCAGATTATGAGCAGCAGCGCGCCGACCTTGAGCGGTTGGCCGAGGAGGAGCGGAACGACGAGGACGAGGAGTGATCAGGCCACATACCCGGCGGCCTGGGACTCCCAGTTGCGAGCCCCAAGGTGCCGGACGGTGGCGCCCTGTCCCGGCATGAGATATGGGATGGCCTATACGCAGTCGGATACTCCTTCGGTTTTAGCCCCGGGGTGCGAAGAACTCAAGTGCGATGTTGTCGGGATCTCGAAACGACAATGTCGAGTAGTAAGGCGTGTCCACGATGCCACCGTTGGGGATGCCGAGTTCGTTCAGACGGATTTCCCATGCCTTTAACTCATCGCGGTTGCCACAGCCGAAAGCCAGATGATCGAGCCCCGGCCGCCGCTCGTTGAACGGCTCAGTGCTGTCCAAGTCAGGGAACTGAGTTACGCCAACGATTGTGCCGCCGGTAAGCCAAGCGACGCGCTGGAACGGACCTGTGTCCTCGTCAAGGATTGGGTCCGAGCCGAACAGATCCTTGTACCAAGGCACACTCCGTTCAAGACTCGTAACCGTTAGCGCCACGTGAGTAATCGCAGGGAACTCAGGCATCTCTTTTCTCCCCTTCGCACCTCGTGGACCCAGCGAATGCTACCTCTTTGGCTGGCAACTCTCGGGGAGTAAAGCTATCTGGCAGCACCAGTCGCCGCGCTGACTGAGGCCCCAGTCCCGGCGTTCGGGGATACTCCTGCACGGATGGTCGTGACGGGACTGTTGGCTTCTCTCTGCCCAGATCCGTCGACGGCATGCTTGAGGTCGCGTCGCGCTTTTCACAAGGTCGCTCCTGGTGCGACATTTGTATTCAGCCGAAGGAGAGTGACGAGTGAAAATGCCCGAGGTCTGGACCTTCTTCTACGGGTCGTACATCAACTTCGAGGTGCTGAAGGAAGTCGACCTCGTTCCCGAGAGCTTCGAGGTGGCACGACTCGGCGGCTTCGACATCCGCATCGAGCCCAGGGCCAACCTCGTCCGATCAGAAGGCGACGTGGTGTACGGCATCGTCGCGAGCGCCACCCACGAGGAGCTGACGCGCCTATACGCACACGCCCACGACGTGCTCGGCGAGCTCTACCTACCGGAGGCTGTACTTGTCTCGACTCTTGACGACAAGTGGATGCCGGCCCTGTGTTACATCTGCCCCCACATGGAACCTCGTCCAGCCGACTCGGCCTATGTGGAGCGGATCCTTGGCCCTGCCCGGGGGTATGGGTTTCCCCAGTGGTACCTGGATCGCCTAGGGAAGTTCTTTCACTGACCAGATTCAGTCCATCTGCCCGTTTCTGCGCCCGAAGATTGCGCTCAGGTCCGGTGGTTCGGGGACACCCGGACCAGCCAAACGGCCGAGCATTATGGGATGGTCCGACCAACGCGTTGCGCGCTCGGATTCTGCGAGCGTCCGGCACAGTTCGACGACATCGAGCGACAACAACTCCCGCCTTTGGGAAGGTCTGGGCCGTGCGTGTACGTGCCACCAACAGATCCGCCCAGCATGAGCAAATCCCCTCGAGCAGACCCCACCGAAGTGTTCTGTCCTCAACCGGTCAACGAGAACTGACTGCGAGGCGAACAATGAGAGTCCTCAACCGTAATGGCGTGCAGACGGCCAGACACTGCTCCAACTCCTTCGCTGATGGGTGCACAGGTAGATGGGGTCACCGCGCTCTTCGGTCCATACGCCACCCGGGGTGCGGACAGCGGCTACAAGCGACACGTTCCCGAACATCGTCCTGAGGAATAAGCGGGGAAGGTTGATGGCGATCGTGGTGGAGTCGTCTGGTGAACGGTCAGGGCCCCACCACCAGTAGGTGTTGTGCCCGCTTACTGCAGGGGGAAGGTGATAGCGAGCGCCGTAAAGGTCGATGGCACCCGCGGCGCCGTAGTCACCAGTGAAGAGGACGAGGCGGGACCGTTGGGAGGGAGGCAGACCGTCGGCGATCCCTGCAACTTGCCGGACGAAGAGAGGCCAGCCAACGGTCGCACTGAGGTCCTTGTTGATCTGGCCTTCCCAGGGACCGGTGGGCAGGCTCGATTGAGGCAGCACGGGCAGCGTCAACGGCAGAGCCGCCACGCCACCGGCGACCATCAGAGCTACCCATCCCCGGACCCGCTGGGGCCGTCCGCGACGAAGCAGTCGTTCCTCTGCCATGACACCTCCCGCCGCGAACAGAGCAAAATAGATACCGGCGAGGTAGTACGGCTTGGCGCCGCTGAGGGTGAACCAGAGAGCGAGGACGACATAGGCAATCGCCAGCGGACGTCCCACAGAGTCTCGCCAGAGGCGGACCAGGCCTCCGATCCAGAGAAAGGCCAGGACAGGTCCCACAACGATCAACTGGGCCGGCAAGAACACAACCGAGGCACCGAGCGTCGAGTTCTCCGAGTGCAGACTTCTCAGCATGACCACTTGCGCCCACTGGTGCTGGGCGTTCCAGATCAGGTCTGGCGAGAGGATAGCGAGCGCGACCACCGCCCCTATCAGCGCATGCTTCGACCACAGAAGCCGCCGATGATGTCCACACGCTAGGCCAACCGCCAATGCCGCAGCGAGGAACGCCACGTTCCATTTGTTCAACAGTGCCACTCCGGTGACTGCGCCGATTGCCACCAGAAGTCGCGCCTCGCGCGTTCGGAGCAGCCGCAGCGTCAACCAGCAGATCAATTCCCAGAACAAGCAGTCGAAAGCGGTCGTCGAAAGCAGGTGGAACGCGGCCAGCAGTTCGGCGGAGGTGGCTGCCGCCACGGCGGCAATCGTCTGCGCACACCGCCCGCCGCCGAGCTCCCGAGCCATCAACCCGCTGAGCACAACGGCAGCCGCACCAGCCAGCGCCGGCAAAAGGCGCAATGCCCAAGCGAAAGGCCCGACAAGTGCATTCATCAGCCAGGCCACCGCAGGGACGAGTGGTGGCTGATCGACATATCCCCAGGCCAAGTGGCGCGCACAGGCAAGAAAATAAAGCTCGTCCCGGTGGAGGCCGTAGCGTGCCGACACCGCCAGCTCGACGACCAAGAAAACGCCCGCCGTCCCCGCCACCGGTCCGCGGGCAAACCGCGGAAGAGGTTCGGGTGATCCCAACTGAGGCATTGCACCGGACGGCGAGACGCGGCCGCCGACGACTGATGGACTGGTCATGGTCGTACCATCAGGGCCTTCACGGCGAACTCGACCACGGTGGATCGACTCTCGACATGGGTGAATCGCGATGCATCGAACCCTTCCAGCCGATGCCATGCGTGCCACGTGAGCGCCTCAACGGCAACCTGAGCACTCAACGCGGCGTCACCCGCGACGTCGAAATAGCCCTCAGCCTCTCTGCGTCCGACGTAGCGTGCGAACCGGGACAGGTGACCTCGGCGCTGTTGCCCAAAGTAGAAATCATGGACCAGCGGCATATCCTCGGCGCACTTTTCCAGGACTGCCAAGGCCGGCCATAACCTCGAGACCATCGAGTACATCTCCTCCAGGATCCCTGAGAGTTCACCTCGGACGTCCGGCGGTGGATCCGTGGCCAGAGCAGCCTGGAGCAACGGCGTGGCTCCTTCGCGCCTCAAACCCAGCCGGACCGCATCCAGCGTGGCTTGAAGCTCTGGAGCGGTAAACGGGAGCTCGGACGGCGCAAGCTGGGAAGGTGTGAAGAAGCTCGTGAGCGCCAGGTGAAACAGCGCCTCCTTGCTGTCGACGTAGGTGTAGACCGCCCCGGCCGACAGGCCGGCAGCAGCGGCCACATCGGCCATGCGGGTGCGTCGATATCCGATGCTCCCGAAAATCGCTCTTCCCGCCATGGCGATGTCGCGCAACCGATCGGCCGGTTCACCCCTACGCATCTCTGTAGTGTGAACTGAATGAGTGATTCAGTCAACACACGGACGAGCACGCATCGAGTCGGGCTTGCGTCCCATAAATGCGGTTGAACCACCAGAGCTACCTGGAGTCGAGCTCTGCACGGCGCGGAAGTCCGAACGGATTTGGTAAGCAGACTGGACCTGGCAAGATCGGAAGATCCGTCAGTCCTGGTGAGGTGCCATGAGTTCAGGTGAAAGTCCCGTAGTCATCAAGATCAACGCCATCACCGTTCCGGAGAACTCGGGCGACGAGTTGGCCCGCCGCTTCGCCGCTCGAGCCGGTGCCGTCGACGACCAGGAGGGCTTCGAGGGCTTCGAGTTGCTCCGACCCACCGACGAGCGTTTGCAGTGGCTGGTGGTCACCCGCTGGCGCGACGAGGAGTCGTTCCAGAAGTGGGTGTCGTCGCCCGCCTTCGCCCACGGTCACGCCGGCGCCGATCGGCCCTCGCCACACGGTGGGCCGGTCTCGGTGTCGTCCGAGCTCTGGTCCTACGAGGTCGCCGGCGGCTCGGCCGGTGGTGGGGACGGCGCGCCGGCCGGCTCGGAGGGGGCGCCATGACCCCAACCGGTGCGCCCGCCGACCCCATCACCACGAAGGAGATGGACCTCGACAAGGACTCGATCCTGAGCGACGCGCTCCAGCTCGAGGACTGACTCAGCGAGCCGGGACCATGGGCCGCTCGCCGGGCCCGGCGGCGGCGCCGACAGCCTGCATCCGAGTCTGGGCCTCCGCGCCCTCGTCGGAGATGCGCAGCATCAAGGCGATGAGGACGTAGTTGGCCAGAAGCGAGGAACCGCCGTAGGCGACGAAGGGCAACGTGATGCCGGTGAAGGGCAAGATCCGCACCACCCCCGCCATGATGAAGAAGGCCTGGAAGCCGAGGATCAAGGTCAGCCCCGTCGCCATCAGGCGCGAGAAGTCCGAGCGGGCCGTCTGGGCCACCCGGAAGCCGGCGCCGATCAGGAGGATGAAGGCCATGACGACGGCGACACAGCCGACCAGGCCCATCTCGGTCCCGATGGCGGCGAAGATCATGTCGCTCGTCAGCTCGGGGACGAGGCCGACGTAGTGGGGCGCGAGGCCGAGGCCCGTCCCCCCGACGCCGCCGTCCCCGAGGCTGAACCAGGCCTCGCTCAGCTGGGTGTTGCCGGGGTTCTTCGCCGTCGGCCACGGGTTCTGCCACTGCTCCACCCGCAGGTGGACCTGCCCGAAATATCGTGCCGCGATATACGCGCCGACGCCGAAGAGCACCAGCCCGAGCACCAGGTAACCGACGCGGCCCGTGGCCACCCACAGGAGCCCGATGAAGAGAACGAACAGGAGGGCCGCGAAGCCGATGTCGTCCTCCAGCCCGATGACCGCCATGGCGGCGCCCCAGGCCACCAGGATGGGGACGAGCGGCCGGGGGTCGAGGTAGAGGCGGTTGCCGATCTGCGCCGTCGGGATGGAGAGCATCTCCTTGTTCTCCGCGAAGTACGAGGCGAAGAAGATGCACAGGAGGATCTTGGAGAACTCGATCGGCTGGAAGGACAGGCTTCCGAAGTGCACCCACAGGCGCGCTCCGTAGATCGGTGAGAAGAACAGTGGTGCGACCAGGAAGATGCCGGCCACGAGCAAGAGCAGGTAGCGGTAGCGCTCCAGGTCCCGTGAGTAGCGGACCACGAGGAGCGTCAGGACGTAGAGCAGGACTCCCAGCCCCGCCCACGCCGCCTGGCCCTTGGCCTGGCCGGGGTCCCAACGGGCGATGACGACGTAGCCGATTCCGTTGAGCAGTGCGGCGAGCGGGAGGATCACGGCATTGGCGTTCGGGGCCAACCAGCGGTTGGCCATGTGGGCCAAGAGCGCCAGGCCGAGCACGACGCCGAGGAATGCGCCGATGTTGTCGGGGATCTTCGACTTTTGCCCGAGGACCGCAATGACGTACAGCGCGACGATCAGCAGCGAGCCGAAGAGGAGCAGGCCCAGTTCCGTCCGCCGCTTGGGCTTGGGGCCGAAGACGTAGCGGGGAAAAGGCGTGCGGGCGCGGCGGGCAACGGACGGCACCGGGCGAATCGTAGTGGTGGGGGGTAGGATTCGGGGTGACATCCCGCCTCGCCCGAACGGCGCTGCAACCCCTCCCATGACCCAGACCCAGCCTCAGCACCAACCCCAGGCGCAGCCGGAGCCCCAGGTCACGGGCGATGGACGGGCTCCCGAGCAGCGGCTCGGAGCAGAGGTCGAGCTCGTGACACCCCCGACGTACCAACAAATCGAGGCGTTCGGGTACCAGCGTTTCACCAACCGGGAGCAGTCGCGCCTCGACTTCGGCTCCCGTCTGCTGGACCTGGCCGAGGACGATGGTGTGCCGCTGCTGGAGCGGACGAAGTTCCTCGCCATCTTCTCCGAGTTGCTCGACGAGTTCTACCAAATACGGGTGGCCGCGCTCGAGGACCAGGTGGCCGCCGGCGTGCGCACCCGCTCGGTCGACGGGCTCCGTCCCGGCGAGCAGCTCACGATGATCAGGGCCCGGGTCGAGGAACTGGTCCGTCGCCAGGATCACATTTTCTTGGATCTCATCGTGCCCGGCCTGGCCGAGGCGGGCGTTCGCTTCGCCAGCTGGTCCTCGCTCGATGACGAGGACCGCCAGCATCTCGTCGACGTCTTCCAACGCCAGATCTACCCGGTGCTCACCCCGTTGGCCGTCGACCCCGGCCACCCCTTCCCCTACATCTCGAACCTCTCGCTGAATCTGGTGGTCGAGGTGCAGGACCCCGTGTCGGGCGAGGGCCGGATCGCCCGGGTCAAAGTGCCGCCGGCGCTGCCGCGTTTCGTCGTCATGCCCGACGGCGAGCGCTTCGTCCCGCTGGAGCAGGTCATCGCCGCCCACCTGGACTCGTTGTTCCCGGGCATGACCATCGGCCATCACCACGCCTTCCGGGTCACCCGGAACGCCGACCTCGCCCTCGAGGAGGACGAGGCGGACGACCTGCTCGTCGCCATCGAGATGGAGCTGCGCCGCCGCCGCTTCGGGAAGGCCCTCCGGCTGGAGGTCGAGGCCGACATGGGCCAGGACCTGGCCGACCTGCTGGCGACCGAGCTCGAGGTGGGGGCCGACGGCGTGTTCCGCGTCGGTGCGCCCCTCGACTTGAGTGGCTTGTGGGGCGTCTACGCGTTGGATCGCCCCGACCTGCACGGCGAGACCTGGACGCCGATGACGCCGCCCCGGCTGGCCCAGGCCGCGCACGATCCGGCCGAGTTCTTCGCCATGCTGCGCGAGCGCGACGTCCTGGTGCACCACCCCTACGACTCCTTCGCCACCTCGGTCGAGGCCTTCGTCGCGATGGCCGCCGAGGACCCGGCGGTGCTCGGGATCAAGCAGACGCTCTACCGGACCGGCGGCGACAGCCCGATTGTGGCCGCCCTGATTCGCGCCGCCGAGAACGGCAAGCAGGTGGCCGCCATCGTCGAGCTCAAGGCGCGCTTCGACGAGGAGGCCAACATCGGATGGGCCCGCGCGCTCGAAGAAGTGGGCGTGCACGTCGTCTACGGCATCGTCGGCCTCAAGACGCACTCCAAGACCGCGCTCGTGTTGCGCCGCGAGGAGGAAGGGGTACGTCCCTACTGCCACGTGGGCACCGGCAATTACAACTCGAAGACGGCGCGCATCTACGAGGACATCGGGTTGCTGACCTCGGACCCCGAGATCGGTGTCGACGTCGGCGAGCTCTTCAACTACCTCACGGGGTTCTCGCGGCATGCCGACTACCGCCAGATACTGGTGTCGCCCGTGACGGTGCGCAAGCGCATCCACTCCATGATCGAAGAACAGGCCGACGCGGGGCCGGCGGGGCGCATCGTCGTGAAGCTCAACGGCCTCACCGACGCCTCCATGATCGACGCGCTCTACCGGGCCTCCGGCGCGGGCGTCCAGATCGACCTGGCCGTGCGCGGCCTGTGCCGGCTTCGCCCCGGTATCCCGGAGCTCTCCGAGAACATCCGCGTGCGCTCCATCGTCGGGAACTTCCTGGAGCATTCGCGGATCTACAGCTTCGGCGGTGCCCCGGCCGACCCGGCGGTCGGATCCGGTCTGCCCCTCAAGATCTTCATCGGTTCGGCGGACCTCATGGGGCGCAACCTCGACCGCCGCATTGAGGTCGTCGTTCCCGTGCGCGACCCCGACTTGCAGTCCCGGCTCTTCGAGGTACTCGATCTCGTCTTTGCCGACGAGACCAACGCCTGGGAGCTCGGTTCGGACCGGCGCTGGCGCCGGGTGCCCAACCGCCACGGGGTGAGTTCGCAGGAGCGACTGAAGGAGTTGGCGCGGGAGCGGGCTCGCCGCCGCCTCGACACGGATCTCCGCGTCGGAGAGGGTGACGAGCCCAAGCTCCCCGCGTAGCGAGGCCCCGGCGACGTCGGGTTCCAATCGCGGCGATCGGGGCGCCGAGATGCGGCAGCGCCGTTGGACGCCGCGCCCTTCCGCCGCGAGGTCGGGCGACCTGTTGGCCCTGCGCATGAGCGCAATCGCCTCGAGCCGAGGCTGGGTCTGGCCGGCTCTGGGCGCCACGGTGGCGTTCGTCGGGGCGACCGTGCTGGCGCTCTTGCACCAGCAGCTGGACCTCAGCACCTACCTCTTGGGTGGTGCGCACGCGTCATCGAACGACCTGTTCACCGTCACGTACCCGACCGACCATCTCGGCTTCACCTACCCGCCGTTCTCCGCGCTGTTGTTCGCGCCCTTCGCCCACTTCCCGCTGCGCGCCTGCGAGGTCGTCTTCTCCTGGATCAATCTGGCCGCACTCTTCGGGCTGGTCGTGGTCAGTTTGCGCGCCGTGTGCCGCGAGCTGGACAAGCGGACCGTCCTGTGGTGGGGCCTCGCTCTTGTCCTGCCGGTGCTGCTCTTCGACCCGGTGCGCCAGACCTTCCTGCTCGGGCAGATCAACATCATTCTGGCGCTCATGATCGTGGCCGACCTCACCATGGACCTGCCGATACCGCGCGGCATCCTGGTCGGGCTGGCCGCCGCCATAAAGGTGACGCCCATCATCTTGATCCCGTACCTGTTGCTCACCCGACAGGGCCGGGCGGGCGTGCGGGCCATCGGCTCGTTCCTCGGGGCCGCCCTGCTGGCCGTGGCGTTCAACGCCTCCACGTCGTGGTCGTACTGGACCCACTACATCCGTGACCCGCAGCGGGCCGGCATGCTGTCGTGGGTCGGCAATCAAGGCGTCCTCGGAGCCACGGAGCGCATGCTGGGCCACACCGTGACCACGCCGACCACGTTCGTGATCGTGTTGGGTGTCGGCGTGCTGGGCCTGTTGGTCGCCGCCGGCGCCTACCGCCGGTCCTCGCCCGTCCTCGGATTGCTCGTGGTGGAGGCCACCGAGTCGCTGGCCAGCCCGGTCTCGTGGTCCCACCACTTCATCTGGATGATCCTGCTCGTGGCCTGGCTGGCCCTGGCCGAGGACCGGCCCCGTGGCGGCGAGTGGTACGCGCTCGGTGTCGCCGCGCTCTTGTGGGCCGCGCCGTACTGGTGGGTGCCGCACGGGCCGGGCGTCCGCTTCGCCGGGCGGGGCTGGTTGCTCCCCGTCGGCAACGCCTACGTGCTCGTGTTCATCGTGCTGCTGATCGGGGCGGCCGTCCGCGTGTTCCGCTCCTCCCTGGAGCGTCCCCTGCGCGTGGGCCGAAGGGCGATGGCGCCGACGGGCGCGGGCTCCTGAGCCGACCCGGCCCGCTGGTCAGCCGCCCCTTGCCGGACCGGGCTCGCAGATCAGGATGAGCAGGTGGGCGCCAGGATCGAAGCGGCGACCGGATGACGATTCCGCATGGGTGACCCGCCAGCCGGTCACGACCATGAGCTTCTCGGGGTCGCCCGGACGGAACTCATCGCGGCGGGGTTCGTCGGTGACCTGACGCACCAGGTTGGTGGCGGAGCGGAGCGCCCGGGCCGGCCCGCTGCCTTCGGGGACCACGGAGAAGGTGGCCACCAGCACGCTGTCTGCCGCGGCGCGGGCCCGCAGCGCGGCACAGGCGGACGCCGTCGCCTCCAGCGTCAAGGGGTCGAACACGCCCTCCCCGACGAACAACGAAGGCACGTCGGCGTCGTGCCCGGCTGCCTGGAGCGCAAGGCCCAGGCCGCCGGTCAGGAGGTCGAGTCCGACATAGCTCGTCCCGGGGGTTGCGACGCCCAGCGCGCTGAGGCGGCTGCGCTTGTCGGCTTGCACCTGCGGCCGGTCCACCTCGAACCAGCGCGTCGCGCCACCGGCGAAGCGCAAGGCACGCCCGTCGTCGCCCGCACCGAGGAGGACGATCTGGGTCGTGCCGCGGCCGAGGGCGCGGGCCACCTCGGCGTCGATCACCTTTGTGCGTTGCGCCAGTGCCGAGGCCCGGCCGACGGGGACGCTCACCCTCCCGGCGATGGCGCGATAGAGCCGGAGCTCCGCCTCGACGTCGCCGTCGGGTGTGGACGGGCGCGTGCGGGCAAGGTGGAGTCGCTCGGCCGCGACCCAGCGGGCGGCGAGCGAGGGATGTCGAGAGCGGGTCAAGGGTGCGGTGTCAGGAGGTGATCGCCTTGGCCGTCGCCGTTCTCGGGTGTCCGAAGCGCAACGACAGGTAGGAGGCTCCGCCGAAGGGGATCGGAAGCCAGAAGTTCACCAGCCGCCAGCTCAAGACGCCGGCCGCCGCCACGCCTCCGGGCACACCGAAGCCCTTCAGGACCGCGATCAAGGTGATTTCGACGACGCCCAGGCCGCTCGGCGTGATGGGGATGACGGCCAAGATGTTGGCGAGCCCGTAGGCCACCAAGGTGTCGACCGGGTCGACATGGGCGCCGAAGGCCAGGAGGAAGACCCAGAGCGACGCGCAGTCGAGCAACCAGTTGGCCGCCGCCCAGGCGCCGGCCTTCATGAGAAGATCTGAGCTCGTGAACAGGATCTTCATCCGGTCCGCCACCTTCTGGACCAGGGCGGTCACCGTCTCGGCCCGCACGAAGGGGAGGCGGTCGGCCACCTTCTTCAAGAAGACGGCGGCGTGCTTCTCACCCCGGGTGAGCAAGAAGATCACGGCGGCGAAGATGGCCAGGAGGAGCACGCCGAGAATGGCCGCGAAGCCGTAGAGCGGGTTGTAGCCCTGCAGGGGGATGGAGATCAGCAGGGCCAACCAGAAGATGACATTGAGCACGACGGCCGAACCGATGCCCTGCGTGGCCAGGCCGAAGGCTGCGGTGCTGCCCGACACCCTGTTGTCTTCGGTGAGCAGCTTGTAGCTGGCGGCGGTGCCGGGCACCTGGCCGCCGGGCAAGGTGTGACTGATGGCGAGCGCCCACATATTGATGCGGAAGAGACGCCAGCGGTCAGGCGCGCCGGGAGAGAGGACCGTGTGGGTCAGCTGGGTGTAGGCCACCAGGGCCGCCACCTCGAGCAGCGCGCCGAGGATCAGCCAGATGACGTTGAGGTGGGTCAGCTGGTGTGCTTCCCGGCGGGCGCTGGCGAGCTCGGGGAGCAGGATGTACTCGCCGACGAAGAAGAGCAGGAGCACCATCAGCGCGATCTTCACGTTGCGCGGCAGGAACCTCCGGCGAACCCGGGGTTGCGGGACGGGTTGCGGTGACGGCTCTGCGCCGTGCGCCGGGTCCTCTTCGGACGGCTGGGCGGCGCCGGTCAGTTCGCCGGTCGGTTCCTGGATCGGTTCCTGGGTCGGTTCGTGTCCCTGCTCGTCCGGCTGCTCCTCCTCGTGCATCGGATCTCATGCTTGCACGTGGGCCACCTGAGTAACCGCCTCTTGGGACTCCGAAGCTGCCAAGCTGGTCGCGATGGCGCCGAAGCCCCAGGAGACCTGGCGCTCGAGATTTTCAGGGAGTGCAGACCGTCGCGGCATCCCGTTGGGGACGATCGTGGTGTCGGTCGGCACGATCATCTTGTTGCTGGACCTCAACGCCGCCCTGATCCTCGGGCTGTGGGTCCTGCGCAACATCGTCGTCTACATCATCATCGCCTTCTTCTTCACGCTCCTGTTGACCCCGGCCACCCGCTTCTTGCGCCGGAGGGGACTGAGTCACGGCGGTGCCACCCTGCTGGTCTTCCTCATCGGCGTCCTGATCCTCGGCGGACTGGTGTACCTCTTCACCGAGCCGCTCGTGACCGCGGCGATCCACTTCGGCAATCAGATCCCGACGCTGGTGAAGGAGGCGAAGAAGGGGCAGGGGCCGCTCGGCCGGCTCGTCTTCCGCCTGCACCTCCAGAAGTACCTGTCCGAGGGCTCGACCAAGCTCACCTCGCAGATCACCAAGGTCCTCAAGCCGGCCACCGCCTTCTCGGTCGGGGCGGCGGCGGTGTCGACGCTCGTCACCATCGCGACCATCGGCATCCTCACCTTCTTCACCATGCTGGAGGCCCCCAAAATGTGGCGCGGTTTCCTCGGCCTCTTCCAGCCCTCGACGGCCGACCGCCTGCACCGGGTCGTCGACGAGTCCATCCGCTCGGTCACGGGCTACATGCTG
This sequence comes from uncultured Acidimicrobiaceae bacterium, assembly GCA_963741995.1. Lineage (GTDB taxonomy): Bacteria > Actinomycetota > Acidimicrobiia > Acidimicrobiales > RAAP-2 > Bog-473. The sequence continues at coordinate 192,128 of CAVUKI010000002.1, read as the reverse complement.
GGCAACGCGTCCACCTCGGTGATCGCCGGGGTCATCTCGGGCGTGACGCTGCAGATCCTCGGCGTGCCCTTCGCGCTGCTGCTCGGCGTCTTCGTCGCCCTGGTCGACCTGCTGCCTCTCGTCGGTGGCCTGTTGGCCGGCGTCCCGGTCGTGGTCATCGCCGCCATCCATTCGGTCCCGGCGGGGATCACCATGCTGATCGTCTTCCTCGTCTACCAGCAGGTGGAGAACCATCTCCTGAACCCGGTCATCATGAGCAAGACGGTTCGGCTCAATCCCTTCTGGGTCCTGATCGCCGTGCTGGTCGGCGCCACGCTGGGAAGTCGGGTGGCCGGCGGGCTGGGCACCTTCGTCGGCGCCCTGGTGGGGATCCCCATCGGTGGTGCCGTGCAGGTGATCGTGCGCGAGTTGCGCCGGGGGCCCGACGCGGTGGGCGATCTCGTCGAAGAGGAGGCCGTGCCGGCAGTGGAGCCGGTTGACATTTGAGCCGCTTCTGGGGAGTCGAAACGTCGGTCGCACGGTGAAAGGGGCAGGCCAGGGGCAGAACCGGTCCCGCCGTGGCTCCGGCCCGCGAAGAAGTGGGCGCGGCAACCTCACCTAGAATGCCGCCATGCGACCACTGGTGGTCATTCCGACCTATAACGAGTCGGAGAACATCGAGCGGATGCTGCGCCGGATTCACGAGTGCCTGCCCGGTGCCGGCGTGCTGGTGGTCGACGACGGCAGCCCCGACGGCACGGCCGACCTCGTGAAGCGGGTGGCGGCCGAACTGCCCGACGTGCACCTGCTTTCCCGCGCCGCCAAGTCCGGGCTCGGCAGCGCCTATCGGGCCGGCTTCGCCTGGGGCCTCGAGCGCGGCTACGACGCCTGCATCGAGATCGACGCCGACTTCTCGCACGACCCCGCCGCCCTGCCGACGTTGGTGGCGCCCCTCTCGGAGGGCTTCGACGTCGTGATCGGCTCGCGCTACGTCCAGGGGGGCTCCATCCCCAACTGGGCCTGGCACCGCCATCTGCTCTCGCGCGGCGGCAACCTCTACGCGTCGCGGGTGCTCGGCCTGGGTGTGGTCGACTCGACGGCGGGGTACCGGGCGTATTCGGCCGGCATCTTGCGCCGGCTCGACCTCGGTCACATCCGGGCCGAGGGCTACGGGTTCCAGATCGAGATGACCTACCGGGCGCGCCAACGCGGCGCCGCCATCACCGAGGTGCCGATCAAGTTCGTCGACCGGGAGGCCGGCGAGTCCAAGATGTCCTCGTTCATCGTGATCGAGGCGCTCGGCCTCGTGACGTGGTGGGGCCTGGGCCGGATCGTGCGGGGCACGCAGCGTCGTTTCTCGGGCCCGGACAAGAAGGTGGCGTCGTCGAACGGGGCCGGCCCCGGCGCAGCGGGCCCGGCCCTCACCTCCGACCCCACCCAAGCCGGCACCGACTGCGACACCGGCACCGACACCGGGGACCCGGTCCGGTCGGTATGAGCACGGGCGGCCCGGCGTGACAGTGGAGGCACCACCGGCCCGCATCCTCGTCGTGGACGACGAGCCGAACATCGCCGAGCTGCTGTCCGCCGCGCTCGTCTTCGAGGGCTACCAGGTCGGCGTCGCCGCCACGGGGGCCGAGGCGCTCGAGCAGGTGCGTACCTTCCGGCCGCATCTCGTCATGCTCGATGTGATGCTGCCCGACTTCGACGGCAACGAGGTCTGTCGCCGCCTGCGCAACCAGGGCGAGCAGATGCCGATCGTCTTCCTCACGGCGCGCGACACGACCCAGGACAAGGTCGAGGGCCTGAGCTTGGGCGACGACTACGTGACGAAGCCCTTCAGCGTCGAGGAGCTCATGGCGCGGGTCGGGGCCATATTCCGGCGCGCCGGCGAGATGGCGGCCGCCGACACCTCCGTCCTGCGCTTCGCCGACCTCATGATGAACGTCGACACGCATGAGGTCTGGCGTAACGAGCTGGCGATCGACCTCACGGCGACGGAGTTCAACCTCTTGCGGTACCTGCTCGAGAACGCGCGGCGGGTGATCTCGAAGTCGGAGCTCCTCGACAACGTCTGGGGCTACGACTTCCACGGCGACCCCAACATCGTGGAGACGTACATCAGCTACCTCCGCAAGAAGGTCGACGATCGCGAGCCCACGCTCATCCACACGATCCGGCGCGTCGGCTACACCCTCCGCCTGCCCCGGGACGGATGAGCCTCCAGAAGCGGCTCGTCGCCGTGGTGGCGCTGCTGCTCGTGGTCGGCCTGGTGGTTGCCGACGTCGTCATCTACGCGTCGGTGCATTCGTTCCTCTACGGCCAGGCCGACAACACGCTGACCCAGAACGAGTCCCTTGGGTTCAACTACCTGAGTTACGCCGCCCAGCGGGGCCTCCCGGTCACCCGGGCCGACCTGTCGCGGCGCGTCTCCGCCGACGTCTATGTCCAGCTTTTGGACCGCTCCGGCAAGGTCATCCTCGCCCGGCCGTCGGGGCCCATCGCGCACCCCGACCCGGCACCCATTCTGACCAAGGACATCCCGGTCCAGCAGGTGCCCGACATCGACAGCCGGGTGCGTGTCGGGCGCTACGCCGGCACGTTCCGCCCCGACCCCGACGCCGTGGTGCTGAGGAGCACCGGCGACCCCGACGGGGAGTACCGCACCGCCGCCGTGGCGGTCCCCCAGGGGACGCTGGTCACCTCCCTCTCCCTCAACCCGACCAACGACACGCTGGCCTCGCTGCGCAAGGTGGAGCTCATCGCCACCCTGGCCGTGCTGCTGGCCATGGGCCTCCTCGTCTTCGTGGTGGTGCGCCGGGGCCTGCGCCCCCTGCGCCAGATGGCGGGCACCGCCGACGCCATCGCCTCGGGGGACCTGACCCGCCGTGTGCCAGAGGGACGGCCCGGCACCGAGATCGGTCGCCTGGGCTCGGCCCTGAACGAGATGCTGACCCAGATTGAGGTCGCCTTCGACGAGAAGTCGGCCTCCGAGGAGCGCCTGCGCCAGTTCGTGGCCGACGCCTCGCACGAGCTGCGGACGCCGCTGACCTCTATCCGGGGCTACGCCGAGCTGCTCGGCCGGGGCGGCTTCTCGGACGAGATCGGCCGCAACAAGGCCCTCAAGCGCATTGAGGAGGAGGCCACCCGGATGGGCGGCCTGGTCGAGGATCTCTTGTTGCTGGCCGAGCTGGACCGGGGCCGACCGCTGCGGGCGGAGCGGGTCGATCTCCAACGCATCTGCACCGACGCGGTGGGCGACTCCAACGCGGTGCCCCACGGGCATCACCTCAGCCTGCAGGCCGGGCCACCCGTCGTGGTGGTGGGGGACGACGAACGCCTGGCCCAGGTGGCGCACAACCTGGTGCGGAACGCGTTGGCCCACACGCCGCCGGGTACCGAGGTCGTCGTCTCGACGGGCGCGACCAAGACGATGGGCTTCATCCGGGTGACCGACAACGGGCCGGGGATCCCGTCGGCTGTGGCCGGCCGGGTCTTCGACCGCTTCTACCAAGGCGACCCTTCGCGTACCGCGTCGGGCACCGGGCTCGGGCTGGCCATTGTGCGGGCCATCGCAGAGGCCCTGCACGGGACGGCCGAGGTGGCGAGTTCGCCCCGGGGCGGCGCCACCATCGAGGTCAAGATCCCGCTGGCCGCCAGCCGGGCCGGCCAGCCCGTCGGCCTGCCGGCGCCGGTGCGCTCACCGCAACTGCACTGAGGCGCCGGGCAGGACGGCATCGAGCACGGTGGCCAGCTTGACGTCGGCTTCTCTCGCCTCGGCGTCGGGGTCGGAGCCGGCCACGATGCCCCCGCCCGCCCGCAGCGTGACTCTCGCCCCGTCGGCGTCGAGCTGGGCACTGCGGATGCCGATCATCCACTCCCCGTCGCCGTCGGCGGCGACCCAGCCCACCGGGCCGGCCCAGTGCCCCCGCGTCCCCGCCTCGTGGGCGGCGATGAAGGCCAGTGCGTCCGGCCGGGGCGTGCCGCCCACCGCCGGCGTCGGATGGAGCCGCTCCAGGAGGTCCAGCACCCCGACGGGCTCGGCCCCGGCGAGCCTGCACTCGATCCTGGTGCCGAGATGCGCCACCGAGCGGAAGGCGACCACCGAGGGCTCGGCCGGGACAGACAACTCGGCGCAGACCGGCGCCAGGACGGCGGCGATGTCGTCGACGACGTAGCGGTGCTCCGCCCGGTTCTTGGCCGAACCGGCCAGGCCGCGCTGGGCGTCGGCGTCGGCCCGGGCGGTGTCGCCCCGCGACACGGTGCCGGCCAGCGGGTGGCTCGAGACCCGGGTCCCGTGCCGGGCCACCAGCAGCTCGGGGCTGGCGCCGAAAAAGGAACCGTCGGGGACGGGCATGGAGAAGATGGTGCAGTTCGGCTCGCCGGCCCGGAGGCGGCGCAGGACGGCCGACAGGGAGAGCTGCCCGCGCAGGCGGACCTCAATGGGCCGCGAGAGCACCACCTTGCGCAGGGCCGCTCCGGGCCGGGCCATGACCGCGATGGCCTCGGCCACCATGGCGGCGTAGCCCGCGGCGGTCATCGGTGTGGTCAGGCCGGCCACGGCAGCCTCCACGGGCTCCTGGGGTGCGGGCGCGGCGCCGTACTGCCAGATGACGGCGTCGAAGAGCTCGCCCGTGTCGGGCAACGCCACGTCGGCCGGCCCGACCGCCGTGGCCCAGCGGCGGGTGACCCCGTCGGCGTCGCGCGAGGTGCCCATGGTGAAGCGCGGCACGACGAGATGGCCGGCGAAGGTGTCGTCGAAGGGCAGCGCACCGAGGGCCACCGGGCCCGAGCCCAGGGTGCCCACGGCGTCGTCGTACGGGATGGCGGCCAGGGCCGCGGCCGCGTCCGTCGCCGGGACGAGCAGCGCCGTACCCCAGCCGACCAGCGTCAAGCCGGGGCGGTCGAAGAGCACCGTCGGGCTGCCGTCGAACTCCAGCGCATCGGGCCCGTACTCGAGAGGGACGGTGCGGGCGTGCAGCGCGGCCGCGGCGTCGGCCGCCGCCGCGGTCACGGCGCGCCGGTGCGGGTGGCCACCACCATCTGGCTCAGTCCGCCGGCCAGAGGGCGGATGCCCACGGCGGAGAAGCCGGCGTCAAGCAGCATGGCGCGCAGCACCGGGGTGGGCGGCAGGTAGGCCACCGACTGGGGCAGGTAGCGGTAGGCCTCTTTGTCCGACAGGGCCGCGCCCAGCGCGGGGACGGCCTTGGTGAACCAGAGCTCGTAGCCGGCGCGCCAGAGCGGTGCGGTGGGCGTGTCCACCTCGAGCACGGCCAGGCGCCCGCCCGGTCGCAGGACGCGGGCGGACTCGGACAGAGTGGCGGCCAGGTCGGTGAAGTTACGCAAGGCGTACCCACAGACCAGGCCGTCGAAGGCACCGTCGACGAAGGGGAGCCGGCTGCCGTCCGCCTCGACCAGTGGCGTGGCGGCCGCGTTGGCGCCGAGCATGCCCGCGCTCAGGTCGGTGCCGACGACCCGGTACCCACGGCGCAGCGCGAGCCCCGACAGGTCGCCGGTGCCGCAGGCGAGGTCGAGGACGAGCGACCCCTCGGGCAGCGCCAGCGCGGCCACTGTGCCGCGCCGCCAGGCCTGGTCGAGCCCGAACGTCATCAGGCGGTTGATCAGGTCGTAGCGCGGCGCAATGGTGTCGAACATGGCGCGCACGCGCGCCGTCTTCTCTTCTCCGGTTGGCAGCGGCGGCGGGGACCCGGTCCGGCGTCGCGCCATGGCTTCAGTCGGTGGCAGTGGGTGTGTGGGCGTCAGCGGTAGTAGCGGTAGACGACTTGCGCCACGCACGCTGGTTTCGGCGCGTCCTTGATCTCCATCACGAGGTCGAACGTGACCTGCACGCCACCATCGGTCTCGTCGACGCCGGCGATGGTGACGCCCATGCGGAGCTCCGAGCCGACCGGCACGGGGGACGGGAAGCGGACCTTGTTGCAGCCGTAGTTCACGCCGAACTTCGTGTTGTCGACCCGGAGGACCTTGTTCAGGAGGACGGGCGCCAGCGAGAGCGTCAGGTACCCGTGTGCGATGGCCACGCCGAAGGGGCCGTCCTTGGCCCGCTCGGGGTCGACGTGGATCCACTGGTGGTCGTCGGTGGCGTCGGCGAAGAGGTTCACACGCTCCTGGGTGATCGGCTGCCATTCCGAATAGCCGAGCTCCTTGCCGATGAGCTCGGCAAAGCCATCGACGCCGTCGATGATGGTGGTCATGATGCGCTCCTCGCTGGTCAGGGTCTGATTCCGCTGCTGGACGCTACCCGCACGGGAGGGCCTCACTACGCTGACGCAGGTGAGCTTCACGCACGAGCACGAGCCGACCCCGCCGCACCACCACCGGGACTTCCGGGGCGGTGGGGCCCGGGCGGCCGTCTTCGGCGTGAGCGACGGCCTGGTGACCAACGTCTCCCTGGTCCTGGGCATGGCCGGGGCCAACCCGGGCGGCTCCATTGTCCGCCTGGCGGGGGTGGCCGGCCTGATCGCCGGCTCCTTCTCCATGGCGGCCGGCGAATATCTCTCCATGACCGCCCAGCGCGAGCTGATGGAGCGCGAGCTCGAGGTGGAGCGCCGGTCTCTCAGTCACAGCCCCGAAGGCGAGGCGACCGAGCTGCGCGGCATCTACGTGCGCCGCGGCATCGACCCGGGTGTGGCGAGCGACATGGTCAACGAGGTCATGCAGGATCCCGAGCTCGCGCTCGAGACGCATGCCCGCGAGGAGCTCGGGATCACGCCGCAGACCCTGGGGTCGCCGTGGCAGGCCGCCGCCGCCTCCTTCCTCACCTTCGCCCTGGGGGCCTTCATCCCTCTGGCGCCGTGGCTCTTCACTTCGGGGACGGCGGCCATCGTGCTCTCCATCGTCCTGGGCGCGGTCGCCTCGGTGATCGTCGGCGTCGTGCTGGCCCGCTTCACCGAGCGCTCCGTCGTGGTCTCGGCCCTCCGGCAACTGGCGGTGACGGTGGTGGCGGCCGGGGTGACGTTCGGAGTGGGCAGGGCGATCGGCACCGGCATCAGCTGATCCGGACCGGGTCGGCGCCCGGCCGCGTCAACCGATCGGATCGCGCCGGTAGGAGCGGTCGATGTGGTCGACCGTGAACCCGAGCGACCGGTAGAGACCCACTGCCGCCACGTTGGAGGCATCGGTGTAGAGCATGCCCACCGTGATGCCGCGCCCGGCCAGGTGCACCAGCCCGGCCACGGTGAGTGACCGGCCCCAGCCCTGCCCGTGGTGGCGGGGGTCGACATCGATCACGTAGATCTCGCCCAGGACCGGGGTGCGGTCGACGTGGACCTTGGTCCAGCAGGCCCCGATGAGACCCGGCCCGTCGGGGTCGTCGGCGACGAGGAAGTCGTCGAGCTCGACCCAGTCGGCGGCCAGCCGCTCGCGGAGCTGGGCGACGGTCCACGCGCCTTGTTCGGGGTGGCCGACGAAGGCCCGGTTGTTGGTCTCGACCCACGCCTCCTCGTCACGGCCCGGCACGAAGGCACGGGTGGGCAGCGGCCGGGTCGCCGCCACCACATCTGCGGGCAGCGGGAGGGCGACGCGCATCTGGAGCAGGTCACGCTCGGCGACGAAGCCCGCCGCAAGGGCGCGGTTGTCGTCGGCCGCGGTCGCCTGCATGATCCAGAGGTGGACGGGCAGGTCCGGCCGCGCCTCCTCCACGGCCCGCCGCAGCAGGGCCGAGTCGAGCTCGTGGGCCGGTGCTGCCGCGGGGTCGAGCACGACGTGGACGACCGTGGACCCGTCGCGGGCGGGGGAGAGCACGGCACACCCGACGAGGGCAGTCCCGTGCTGGGCCAGCACGACGCGCTCATCCGACGGCGCGTCGGCGTGCTGGGTGACGGCCAGCCACTGCGGCTCGGGCAGCGACGGGTGATCGCTCGCCGCGCCGGCCCGATCGAGGAGGGCGACGAGCGACGCCCGCTCCGGCGCGGGCAGCTCGCGCAGTCCGACCACCGTCATCTCCAGCGCGTCCACTGCAGCCAACGTAACCCGGTACCGTGAACCGGTGGCGAGGCCCAGGACAGCGAAAGGCCGGGCCCGCCTGACCGTCGAGCGTCTGGCCGAGGTCTATCCCGGCACGGCGGCGGAGTTGTGCGCGTTGGACTTCAAGGACCCGTTCCAACTGTTGGCGGCCACCATCTTGTCCGCCCAGAGCACCGACGTACGCGTGAACATGGTGACGCCTGCTCTCTTCGCGGCGTATCCCGATGCCGAGTCGCTCGCCGCGGCGAACCCCGAGCACGTCGAGGAGCTCGTCCGCTCCACCGGGTTCTTCCGGGCCAAGACCAGGAGCCTGATCGGGATGGCGAGCGCGGTGGCGGATCGCTACGGCGGCCAGGTGCCGCGCGCTCTCAATGAACTCGTGACGATCCCCGGCGTCGGTCGCAAGACGGGCAACGTCGTGCGCAGCGTTGCCTTCGGGCTCCCGGGGCTCCCGGTCGACACGCACGTGTTGCGGGTGAGCGAACGCCTGCACCTCACCGAGGCCCTGCCGGCGCCGGCGCGGAAGGATGCCGTCAAGGTGGAACACGAGTTGAACGGACTCATCCCGGCGGCCGAGCGGGGCACGTTCAGCCTCCGCGTCATACTGCACGGTCGGAACACGTGTATTGCCAGGAAACCCCGCTGTGACGCATGCTCTTTGGCCGATTTCTGTCCTTCGGTACGGTAATCGGCGTGGGGGACACCATTCACCTGCCTTTTCGGCAATCGTTGTACTCAAGGTGAAATCGGAAAATACAGGGGCTACCATTGCAATTGGAACCGGTTCCCGCCACCTGGTTCCAAAAGAGTCGATGCTGGGATCCGCCTCCCGGCCGACTCGCCCAATGCCGGCCTTCGGGCCGGCATTGGTGTTTCCGGCGCAGGTCGGGCGGGGTGGCGACTGTCGGTGCTACTTCAGGTGCTACCCTCGGGTCGTGGTCACCAAGCGCTCGGTTTCGCTCGATGACGTGGTGGCGTCGTCCGTCGAAGAGGCGGCCAAGCAGGACGGCGTCTCCTTCAGCGCATGGCTGTCCTCGGCCGCTGAGAAACAGCTGAGGGTGCGTCAAGGTCTGCGCGGCGTGGCGGCCTGGGAAGGCGAGACAGGGTCGCTGAGCCCGGAGGAGTTGGCCGCGGGCGAGGCCTTGCTGGCCCGTCTGCGCTCGGGTGTGTCCGGAGTGGCCTCGCGCGTCCGGCGCCGGTGAGCATGGCGCGCCGCGAGGGCCTCGTCTACGGACTGGGGGCGCTCCACGCGGCGGCCCGGGGCGATCGGATGATGTGGGCGCTGCATCGCGCCGCGTTGTCCAACGGCATCGTGCCGGTGATCCCGGCCGTGACGGTGGCCGAGGGCTACCGGACCGAAGCGCGCAGCGACCGCATCGGGGAGCTCCTCGCCGGCACCGAGGTCGAGCCGTTCAACGGGGAGGCGGCGCGCCGTTCCGGTGAGATCGCGGCGCGGTGCGACACCTCCGATCTCAGCGTCGTCGCGGTGGTCGAGGTGGCGGAGCGCCGCAACTGCGCCGTGGTGGCGCAGCGCCAAGCGGTGCTGCGGACGGCGGCGTCGCTGCTCGGCCACGAGCTGGTCCTGTACGCGGTCTGACGTCGCGCACCGCCGCTCAGCCGCGTGCCCCCTCAGCGCCGCGAACCCGGACCCGGACCCTGACCCTGACCCTGGCCGAAGCGCCGGAGGCGACGGAGCGCCCCACCCAGGGCGCGCTCGACGGCGATCAGCTCGTGCGCCATGTCCTCGTCGCCGCTGGCCAGTGAGCTCTCCGCCAGAGCGGTGACCCGGTCGTGCAATTCGGCCAGGGTGGAGGAGAGCGAGGAGATCTCGGCGGCGGAAGTCATGCCCCGATGATGGCCGATGGCGAGGACCCGGGCGACATGGCGGAAAGGGCCCGACGGGGTCCGCCGGTAGCCTTGTGACCTCATGTCCCTTCGCACCCTGGACCTGCGCGGCACCCCGCCGCCGTTCGACGCGGTCCTGCCGCGCCCGTCGGATCCGGGTTCCGACGTCCACGACGTGGTGGCCGAGATCCTGCGCCAGGTGCGGGCCGATGGGGAGGAGGCCGTGGTGCGCTGCACCGCGGAGTTCGACCGGGTGGACGTCTCCGGCGGTTTACGGGTCCCCGAGGGCGAGATCGAGAAGGCGTGCGCCGGCGCCGACCCTGCCCTCTGGCGGGCCCTCGAGGTGGCGTTCGGGCGCATACTGGCCTACCACGCGGACGAGGGCACACCACCCGGAGATCTGGTCGATGGCGGGATCACCGTGGGGCACCTGACGCGTCCCGTTGAGCGGGCCGGCATCTACGCGCCGGGCGGGCGCGCCCGCTACCCCTCCACCGTGCTCATGTGCGCGGCACCGGCCCGGGTGGCCGGCGTGGGGCGCATCGCGTTGTGCGTGCCCCCGGCCGCCGACGGGCGGATCGACACCGCGACGCTGTGCGCCGCCTCCATCGCCGGAGTGGACGAGGTCTACCGGATCGGCGGGGCCCAGGCCATCGCCGCCATGGCGTACGGCACGAGCAGCGTGCCCGCCGTCGACGTCATCGCCGGACCGGGCAACGCCTACGTGGCCGAGGCCAAGCGCCAGCTGTCGGGCGTCGTCGGTGTGGCGTCGGCCTTCGCCGGCCCCTCCGAGATCGTGGTTGTCGCCGGCCCCGACGCCCCACCGTCGTTCGCCGCCGTCGATCTGGTCGTCCAGGCGGAGCACGGGCCCGACGGCTTGGCCTGGCTGGTGACGTGGGACGCCGACCTGGCCCAGGAGATCTCGGCCGAGGTCGACCGCATTGTGGCCGCGTCGAGCCGGCGGGCCGACCTGGAGGCCACCCTGGCCGGCGCGGGGATCGTCTGCCTGGTCGACGGCCCCGAGCAGGCGCTGGCCGTCGCCAACGCGATCGCGCCCGAGCACCTGCAGCTGATGGTGGCCGAGGAGGAGGGATCTGCACTGCTGGGCCTCGTCCAGAACGCCGGCGCCGTGTTCATCGGCCCGTGGTCGCCGGCCAGCATGGGGGACTACATCGCGGGACCCAACCACGTCCTGCCGACCAACCGCACGGCGCGCTTCTCGTCGGCCTTGCGCGCCGACGACTTCCGCAAGCAGATCCACTCGGTGCGGGTGACGCCCGACGCCGTGCGCGCGCTCGGCCCCCTGGTGATCACGCTGGCCGAGACCGAAGGTCTGCCGGCCCACGCCGATTCGGTGCGCCGGCGCCTCGACGCTCTCGACGCTCTCGACGTCTCACACGGACGTGGTCCGTCGTGAGCGCCGTCCCGCCCGTGCGCCCCGACCTCCAACTGACCGAGGGCTACCACTCGCCGCAGGTGGAGGCGGAGGTGCGGCTCAACACCAACGAGTCACCCTACGCGCCGCCCGATGCCTGGCGTGAGGAGCTGCTGGCCGCGCTGGCCGAGGTGTCGTTCCACCGCTATCCCGACCGACCGGCCACCGAGCTGCGACAGGCGGTGGCCGACCTGCACGCCGTCTCCCCGGAGGAGGTGTTCTGCGCCAACGGATCGAACGAGGTCCTGCAGAGCCTGCTCTTGGCCTTCGGGGGCCCGGGTCGTCGCGCCCTGGTGTTCGAGCCGACGTACGCGTTGCACTCCCACATTGCGCGGATCACCGGGACCGAAGTCGTGGAAGGCGCGCGTGACGATGAGTTCCTCATCGACCCGCGCCACGCGCTGGAGCTGCTGGCGGCGCAACGTCCCGACCTCACGTTCCTCTGCTCGCCCAACAACCCGACCGGCCGGGCCGAACCACCCGAGACCGTGGCCACCGTGAGCGGGGCCGCGCCCGGCCTCGTGATCGTGGACGAGGCCTACGGGCAGTTCTCCCCCTGGTCTGCCCTGGCTCTGCGCGGGCCAGAGCAACCGGGTCTCGTCGTGACCCGCACGTTCTCGAAGACGTGGGCCATGGCCGGGGCGCGCCTGGGCTATCTGGTGGCGGACCCGGCCGTCGTGGCGGCCTGCGAGTCCGTGGTGCTGCCGTACCACCTGTCCGTGCAGACGCAGATCGCCGGCCTGATCGCGTTGCGGCACATGCCGGAGATGGAGGCCCGGGTGGCCCGCATCTCCGAAGAGCGGGGGAGAGTGGCGGCTGCGCTGGCCGACCTGCCGGTGGACAGCTGGCCCTCCGACGCCAACTTCATTCTCTTCCGGCCCCGGGACCGCGACGCCACCGAGGTCTGGCGCGCCCTCCTCGACCACTCGGTCCTGATTCGCAACTGCGCCAGCTGGGACGGCCTGCGCGGATGCCTGCGCGTCACCATCGGGACGGCCGACGAGAACGACCGCTTCCTCCACGCCCTGAAGGAGACTCTGTGACCACCGACGCCCGCCGCGCCAGCAAGACGCGTGCCACCAAGGAAACCTCCATTGACGCCGAGCTGGTGCTCGACGGCACCGGTCGCACGGAGGTCTCGACCGGCCTGCCCTTCTTCGACCACATGGTCGAGCAACTCGGGAAGCACGCCGGCTTCGATCTCACCGTGCGCGCCACGGGCGACCTGCACGTGGACGCGCACCACACCGTGGAGGATGTCGGGATCGTGCTCGGCGCCCTGCTGGCCGAGGCGCTGGGCGACAAGGCCGGGGTGCGGCGCTTCGCCTCCATGTTGTTGCCCCTCGACGAGGCGCTCGTCGAGGTGGCGCTGGACCTGTCCGGACGCCCGTACCTGGCCTACTCGCTCGAGTTCGCACCGGACACGCCGGGGCTCGGCACGCCGCCCTTCGACCCGCAGCTGGCCGAGGAGTTCTGGCGGGCCTTCGCCACCGCCGCCGACCTGACGCTCCACATCCGCCGGCTCGAGGGGAAGAACACGCACCACATGCTGGAGGCCAGCTTCAAGGGGGTGGCCCGGTGCCTGCGTGACGCCGTGCGCGTCGAGGGGGGTGGCATCCCCTCCACCAAGGGCAGCCTGTGACGGCAGCGCCGCGCATCGCCGTCCTCGACTACGGCATCGGCAACCTGCGCTCGGCCGAGAAGGCGCTGCAGCACGTCGGCGCGGCGGCGCGCCTGGTCGATGACGCGACGACCGTGGCCGCGGCGGATGCCGTGGTGCTCCCCGGCGTCGGCGCCTTCGGCGCGTGCGCGCGGGCCCTGCACGACAGCGGGCTGGAGGACCCGGCCCGGGCGGCCGTTGAGGCCGGCGTGCCCTTCTTCGGGGTCTGTGTCGGGTTCCAGCTGCTCTACGAAGGCTCGATCGAGAGCCCGGGCATCGCCGGTCTCGGGATCTTCCCCGGTGAGGTGGCGCCGCTGCCCGCTGGCGTCAAGCACCCGCAGATGCAATGGAACACGCTCGAGACGCGCGGCGCCGGGGAACCGGCGCCGCTGCGGGGGCTGGGCCCGCGGCCCTGGGTCTACTTCGTCCACTCGTTCGCCCCGCCGGTGGGGATCGAGACGGCGGCGGTGTGTGACTACGGCGGTGAGGTGGCGGCCTTGGCCACCCGTGGCACCCTGTGGGGCGCGCAGTTCCACCCGGAGAAGTCCGGCGCGACGGGGCTTGCCTTGCTGGCCAACTTCGTGCGCGCCGCCAGGGCGGCGGCGTGATGGAGCTGCTGCCCGCCATCGATCTGCGCGCCGGCACGGCGGTGCGGTTGACCCAGGGCGACTTCGGGCGGGAGGAGCGTTACGGCGACCCCGCCGCGCTGGCCGAGAGCTACATCGCCGGCGGCGCGCGCTGGATCCACATCGTGGACCTCGACGCGGCCCGCACCGGAGTCCCGCATGAGCGAGCGGCGCTGCAGCAGATCGTCCGCCTGACCCGTGAGGCCGGCGTCAGCGTGGAGTTCGGCGGCGGCATCCGCTCCGAGGACGATGCCGAGGAGCTCCTCGAGTCCGGTGTGACGCGAGTGGTCCTGGGCACGGCCGCGCTCGAGGAGCCCGCGTTGGCCGGTCGGTGCGCCCGCCGCTGGCCGGGACGGGTGGCCGTGGGACTCGACTACCGGGTCGGCGAGGACGGGGTGGCCGAGGCCCAGGCGCAGGGATGGCTGGCCGGATCGGGTCAGGCCGTGACCGACGTGCTCGAGCTGTGGCAGCACGACCCCATCGGCGCGGTCGTGGCCACGTCGGTGGCGCGCGACGGCATGCTGTCGGGTCCCGACCTGGTGGGCCTGCAGGCGCTGCTGGCCGCCACGTCATTCCCGGTGGTGGCGTCGGGCGGCGTGTCGAGCGTGGAGGACCTCGTCGCGCTGGCCGGGCTGGAGGCCGGGGGCCGCCGCCTGGCCGGCGCCATTGTGGGCAAGGCCATCGTCGAGGGGCGGCTCAGCGTGGAGGAAGGGATCGCCGCGTGCGCAGCATCCGCCTGATCCCCTGTCTCGACGTCACCGGGGGGCGCGTGGTCAAGGGCGTGCGCTTCGTCGACCTGACCGACGAGGGCGACCCGGTGGAGCTGGCGGCCCGCTACGACGCCGAAGGCGCCGACGAGGTGACCTTCCTCGACATCACCGCCTCCTCGGACGAGCGCGACACGATGGTCGATGTCGTGGCGCGCACGGCCGAACAGGTCTTCATCCCCCTCACCGTCGGAGGTGGGGTCCGGATGGCGGAGGATGCACGCCGCCTCCTCCGGGCCGGGGCGGACAAGGTCGCGGTGAACACAGCCGCAGTCGAACGCCCCGCGTTGGTGCGCGACATCGCGGCGGAGTTCGGCGGACAGTGTGCCGTCGTGGCCATCGACGCCCGGACGCGCACGGACGGGGTCGGTGGGTGGGAGGTCCACACGCACGGTGGCCGGACGCCGGTGGGCCGGGACGTGGTCGCCTGGGCCGTCGAGTGCGCGGCCAACGGGGCCGGCGAGATCCTGCTCACGTCCATGGACCGCGACGGCACCCGTGACGGGTTCGACCTGGCGCTGACGCGGGCCGTGGTCGAGGCCGTGGACATCCCGGTGGTGGCATCGGGCGGCGTGGGCGAATTGCAACACCTGGTCGACGGCGTGGTCGACGGGGGTGCCGACGCCGTCCTGGCGGCGTCGATCTTCCACCGGCGCGAGTTCACCATCGGGGAGGCCAAGGCCTTCATGGCGGCGCACGGGGTCACCGTCCGTCCGGCCTGAGCTCTGCCGCCTGACCTGGGAGGGGGCGATCGTGCGGTACCGTGCCTAGGTGCCCACGTCGACGACGAAGAACGGGTCGAGCAACGCCAAGACCGAAAAACAGGCGGTGATTGACGAAAAGCAGCCGATCTCGGTGCTGTTCGACCGGGTGATGGTGCAGATCTCGCAGAGCGACGGCGAGCGGCGCTCGCGGGCCGGCATCCTCATACCGGCCACGGCCCAGATCAGCCGCCGCCTGACGTGGGCCGAGGCGGTCGCGGTCGGGCCGCACGTGCGCACCATCAAGGTCGGCGACACCGTGCTGTTCAACCCCGAGGACCGCTTCGAGGTCGAGGTGCACGGCGAGGAGTACGTCATCCTGCGCGAGCGCGACATCCACGCCATCGCCTCACCGCGCAACGACAGAGGCACGGGGCTCTACCTGTGAGCGCGCCCCGGGCCGGAGCCGCGCCCTCTTCCGCTTCCGTCGTGCCCGAGGGCGTGCCGTTGACGTTCGACGAGGCACTGGCGCGCCTCGTCGACTTCGACAAGGCAGGCGGCCTCGTGCCGGCCATCGTGCAGGACGCCGACGACGGGACCGTCCTCACCGTGGCCTACATGGATCCCGAGGCACTGCGTCGCACGCTCGAGACGGGCCGCAGCTGGTTCTACAGCCGCAGCCGCCACGAGTACTGGCAGAAGGGCGAGACGTCCGGGGACCGCCAATACGTGCGCGAGGTGCGCATGGACTGTGACGGTGATGCCCTGGTCGTCCTGGTCGACCAGCACGGCCGTGGGGCCTGTCACACCGGGGAGCGGTCGTGCTTCTTCCGGACCATCGGCTCGGGCCCCGGAGTGCCCGCGCCGTGACCGCCGGCGGCGGTCCGGGTCCCGGGTCGCCGGCGGACGACCTGGACTTCCACCCCGATCCCGCCGAGTTCGCCGCACTGGCCAAGGCGCACACGATCGTGCCGGTCTGGTGCGAGGTGGTCGCTGACACCCTGACGCCGGTCACCTGTTTCGCCAACATCGTGGGGGAGGGGGACGGCTTCCTCTTCGAGTCGGTCGAGGGCGGCGAACGCTGGGGTCGCTACTCATTCGTGGGACGCCGGCCGCTGGCGACGCTCACGGCGCGTGGTGGGCACGTCGAGAGCACGGGCCGCCTGGGTGTGGCGCATTCCGACGACGGCATCCTGGCCGCGGTGGAGGCCATGGTGGCGCGCTTCCAGTCGCCCTCGCTCGCCGGGCTGCCGCCGCTGCACGGGGGGCTGGTCGGGTATCTCGGCTACGACGTGGTGCGCGAGGTCGAGCGCCTCCCCGACGTGCCGGACGACGACCTGGGCCACCCCGACGCGGCGCTCGTCGTGATCGGGCAGTTCTGCGCCTTCGACCACTGGCGTCAGCGCATCGTCCTGGTCGACAACGTGGTGGTGCCCGACGCCGATGCGGCTGGTGTCGTCGACGCCGCGGCGGTCGCCGCGGCCTACGACGCCGCCCGTGCCCGGCTCGTCGAGCTGGCGGCGGACTGTGCCCGGCCGGCCGACGGCTCCGATCCGCGGCCGATGGTGGCCGCGCCGCGTCCCGGGCTGCCGAAGGCCGAGGCGCACCGGACGGTCAGCTCCGAGGCGTACAAGGCGTCCATCGGGGTGGCCAAGGAGTACATCCGGGCCGGGGACATCTTCCAGGTGGTGCTGTCGCAGCGCTTCGACCTCGAGCTCGAAGCCGACCCCTACGACGTCTACCGGGCCCTGCGCCTGCTCAACCCGAGCCCCTACATGTACTTCCTGCGCTTCCCCGAGGTGACCGTGGTCGGCGCGTCGCCCGAGCCCATGGTGCGCCTGCGCGACAACGTCGTGATCTCGCGTCCCATCGCCGGCTCCCGGCCCCGGGGCGAGAACGAGCAGCACGACAGGCTCCTGGAGGGCGAGCTGGCCGAGGATCCCAAGGAGTTGGCCGAGCACATCATGCTGGTCGACCTGGCCCGTAACGACGTCGGTCGTGTCGTCCGCTTCGGCACCGAGCAGGTGGACGAGCTCATGACGATCGAGCGCTACAGCCACATCATGCACATCACGTCGCAGGTCTCGGGCGAGCTGGCCGAGGGCAAGGGGCCGATCGATGTGCTGCGGGCCACGCTGCCCGCCGGGACACTCTCGGGCGCGCCGAAGGTGCGCGCCATGGAGATCATCGACGAGCTCGAGCCGACCAAGCGGGGCGTCTACGGGGGCGTCGTCGGCTACATCGACTTCTCGGGCAACGTCGACACCGCCATCGCCATCCGCACCATGGTGGTGACGCCCGGCGGGAAGGCGAGCGTGCAGGCGGGCGCGGGGATCGTGGCGGACAGCGACCCGCAGAGCGAGGACGAGGAGTGCGCGCACAAGGCGGGTGCACTCCTGGTGGCGGTGACGGCGGCGCGGTGCATGAGTGCCGCCCGCCGCTCCCGGATCGCCTCGTGACCACGGCCACGCGCCCGCTCCAGGCCGAGACCGATGCGCTGCGGCGCGGAGCCGGGGCGTTCCGCGCCGGGCGCGATGTGGTGGCCGTGCGCGGGCCGGACGCCGAGGCCTACCTCCAGGGCCAGCTGAGCCAGGACGTCGCCGCGCTGGCCGTGGGCGCGTCGGCGGACTCGTTGCTGCTCGAGCCCGACGGCAAGCTCTCGGCTCTGCTGCGGGTGACCCGCACCGACGGGCAGGGGTTCGTGCTCGATGTCGACCGGGGCTACGGCGACGCCGTCGTCGCCCGCCTGCGCCGTTTCCTGCTGCGCTCCAAGGTCGAGCTCGAAGTGCTGCCCTGGCGGGATCTGTCCCTGCGCGGCGACCGCGTCGGCGAGGCCGCGGCGAGCCTGCTCACGGTCCTGGCCGAGCGGGGCGTGCTGGCGCTGCCGTTCGAGTGGAACGGTTGGACCGGCGTCGATCTCCTGGGCCCCGATGACGTCGTGCTCGGCCCGGGCGACGTCTCGCTGCCCGAGGGCATCACCGCGTGCGGTGCCGAGGCGGTCGAGGCCTGCCGCATCGTGTCGGGCATCCCCGCCATGGGCACGGAGCTCACCAGCAAGACCATTGCGGCGGAGGCGGGACTGGTGGAGCGCACCGTGAATTTCGCCAAGGGCTGCTACACGGGACAGGAGCTGGTGGCCCGGCTCGACGCCCGCGGCTCGAAGGTGCCCCGCCGCCTCGTCGGCGTGGTGGCCCCGGCCGACAGCGAGACTCCACTGAGCAGGGGTATGACGCTGCATGGCGGGAACGCGCCCGCCGGCGACGGCGCCGCCGACGACAAGGTCATGGGAACAATCACCTCGGCCGCCTGGAGCGCCGAGCTGGGCGCCTGGGTGGGCCTGGGCTACCTGCATCGCAGCGTGGAGGCCCCCGGCCCCGTCCGGGTGCGCTCGGGCGACGGCGTCGGCGGCTCCCGCCCTGTGCGGGCGGCCCTGCTGCCCCTGAACGGGACCCCCGGCACCGAGCCCGGCTGAGAGGAACGTCCGGACCGGTGCCCACAGCTGAGCGAGCGGGGGGCAGGCACCCCGACCCCGGCCAGGCGACAGGAGCGCGCATCGCCCTCGTGGCGGCCGGGGTGGCTTACGCCCTCCTCGCGGCGAGCACGACGCCCTTCACCCGGTCCGCCAACATCGTGACGGCCGTGCCGATCGTCGTCCTGGCGGTCCTGGTGGTGGTGGGGTGGCCGCTCCGGGCCCGCCCCCTCAAGCTGGACCCGGAGGACGCACCCCACCCCTGGCGGGCCTGGGTCGTCCTGTTCGCGGCGATCGTGGCCTGGGAACTGGCCGACTACGCCGCCCGGGGCAGCCGGGCCGACCACCCCACGCTGAGCTCCATGCTCGATGCCGTGGACCGTTTCTTCGTGCTCAAGGCCTTCGTGTTCTTCCTCTGGCTCTCCCTCGGCGCCGCCATCGTGCGGAGGGGACGGGGACCGCGACGAGGGCCGGAGGCACAGCAGCCGAGGCGGGCCGGGAGCGAGGCGCCATGACCTCCGCGCTCTCCTACGCCGTCTGGGCTCTCCTGGGCCTGGCCACGCTCGCCCTCTGGGCCCGTTCGCGTGCCGCCGGGTCCTTGCCGGCCCGCCCCGGCGTGGTGCTCGAACGCCTGGCCTCGGGGCCGTTCCTCCGTGTTCTGCTGCTCCTGGCCTGGGGCTGGGCAGGTTGGCACCTGTTCGCCCGGTAAGCGCCGCCTCCGGTCAGCCTCTCGCTCCCACCGGGCTGACCTGGCCCGATGCGCCCGGCACCACAACTGCAACCGGACTTCACCGGGCATGAGACGACCGGGGCGCAGGCTCTCGGCATGGGGGACAGCGAGGGTGACATCGAACGAGCGAACGCGCACGCGGAAGACGAGCCGGCATTGCCAGATCTGAATCCGTTGCGCCAGGCGGGCTGGATCTTTCACGACGGGGAGTGCATCGCGATCGAGCGCCAAGGTGAAGAGCTCCGGTTACGGGTGTTGGCGGACTGATGGTCAAGGTCATCCACCTGGCGGACGACGGCACCGAGATGGCCTCCATAGAGGTCGACGACTTCACCATGTCGGTCCTCTATTCGGGCCTGGCCGAGCTGCTGCGCGAAGCCGCGGTGGCCCACCCGCCGATCCCCATGCCGTCGCGTGGGCTGTCCCGCGAGGCACGCCAACGCCGCCAGCGCGTCCTCAACCGTCTGCGCGACTGAGATTCCGGGCGCTGCCGGCCTGTCCCCGGCCACGCTGCGTGGGAGTGGACCAAGACCGAAAGGGCGCGCCGCTACGCTGAAGCGTCATGCCCACCTATCTGGCGGACATTCTCGCTGCCCACCGGGCCTGCGCCGAGGGTGACGGCCGCGCCCTTCCCGACCTGGTCGAACAGGCGGCGAGCACCGCCCCGCCCCGGGACTTCATGGGTGCGCTGCAGGGTGACGGCCTGGCCTGCATCGCCGAGATCAAGCGACGGTCGCCCTCCAAGGGCGACCTCGACCCCGGCTTGGAGGCCGAGGTTGTCGCCAAGGAGTACGTCAGCGGCGGCGCCGCCTGCCTGTCGGTCCTGACGGACGTCGAGTTCTTCGGCGGGTCGACGGCCGATCTGGCCGTGGCGCGCCAGGCTTCGGGCCTGCCCGTGCTGCGCAAGGACTTCACCGTGCAGGAGGCCGACGTGGCAGACGCCCGGCTGATGGGGGCGGACGCCGTGCTGCTGATCGCCGCCGCGCTCTCGGACGCCGAGTTGGTGGCCTGCGCCGCTCTGGCCGAGCAGCTCGGACTGGCCGCGCTGGTGGAGGTGCACGACGAGGAGGAGCTGACCCGCGCTCTGGGCGCGGGTGCGGCACTGGTCGGGGTGAACCGAGCGCGACCTGCGCACGTTCCAGGTCGACCACGAGCGGGCCTGCGCGCTGGCGGCGCGCATCCCATCCGGGGTGGTCGCCGTGGCCGAGTCGGGTATCCGCGACGCGGCGGATGCCCGGCGGCTGGCCGATGCCGGCTACGACGCCATTTTGGTGGGGGAGACTCTGGTGCGTGCAGCCGACCGTCCGGCCCTGCTGCGCCAGCTGGTCGGGCATGCCGTCGGGACTCGATGAGCGACGACCTGTTCGTCAAGATCTGCGGCATCACGTCGGAGGCCGACGCCCTGCTCTCGGTGAGTCTCGGAGCTTCGGCGGTGGGCTTCATCTTCGCGCCGTCGCCCCGCCAGGTCTCGGTGCATCTGGCCGGTGATATCGCCAAGCGCCTGCCCGAGCACGTGCTCACCGTGGGCGTGTTCCGCGACGAGGCGCCGCAGCGCATTGTCGAGGCCATCCGCGTGGCCGGCCTGGGCGCGGCCCAGATGCACGGGCATGAAACGGCCGAGGAGACCCAGTGGGTGCGGGCCCGCGTACCCACCGTCATCAAGGCGTTCCCGGCCGGCGATCGCACGATTGTGCGTTTCGAGGACTTCGGCGCGGACTTCCTCCTCGTCGACGGGGACAACCCTGGTTCGGGCCAGGTGTTCGACTGGCGCCTGGCCGAGGGGGTCTCCAACCATCACCGGCTCATCGTTTCGGGTGGTCTGGGTCCGGACAACGTCGCCCAAGCCGTGGCCCACCTGCGCCCCGGCGGCGTCGATGTGTCCAGTGGTGTGGAGGCGGCCCCGGGCCGCAAGGACCCGCTCCTCCTCCGGCAATTCATCACCAACGCGCGGCAGGCCCACGCCGATGTCGCGGCCCGCGACCCCTTGGCCGAACCCGTGGCCGAGGAGCCGTACGACTGGAGGGACGCGTGACCGAGGAGAACGGCAGCCTGATGGGCCGGCCGGGCTCCGATGGCCGCTTCGGCGAGTTCGGCGGTCGCTTCGTCCCGGAGTCGCTGATGCCGGCCTGCCTGGAGTTGGAGAAGTGGTTCGACGACGCCTGGGCCGACCCGGCGTTCCGCGCCGAGCTCGATGGGCTGCTGCGCCACTACGGGGGCCGTCCCACTCCCGTCACCGAGTGCACGCGCCTGTCGGAGCGACTCGGTGTCCGCGTCTTCCTCAAGCGGGAGGACCTGGCGCACACCGGCTCGCACAAGCTCAACAACGTCGTGGGCCAGGCGCTGTTGACCAAGCGGATGGGCAAGGCGCGCATGATCGCCGAGACGGGCGCCGGTCAGCACGGCGTGGCGTCCGCCACCGCGGCGGCGCTGTTCGGTCTCGAATGCACGGTCTTCATGGGCGAGGTGGACACGCAACGCCAGGAACTCAACGTCTTCCGCATGGAGCTGCTGGGTGCCGAGGTCCGGACGGTGACGTCGGGGAGCCGGACACTCAAGGACGCGGTGAACGAGGCCATGCGGGAATGGGTGGCCTCGGTCGACACTACGCACTATTGCCTGGGCTCGGTGATGGGGCCGCACCCTTTCCCCTACATGGTGCGCCAGCTGCAGCGCGTCGTCGGCGACGAAGCGCGCGAGCAATGCGCCGGCCTGCTGCACGGGGCCGCACCGGACGTCGTCGTGGCCTGCGTCGGCGGCGGCTCGAACGCGGCGGGGACGTTCGCCGGCTTCGTCGACACGCCGGCGCGGTTGGTCGGCGTCGAGGCAGCTGGGGGCGCCGCGGTCACCAACGGCATTCCGGGGGTCCTGCACGGCATGCACTCCCGGCTGCTGCAGGACGAGGCGGGGCAGATCCAGGAGGCCGAGTCGATCTCGGCCGGCCTCGACTATCCCGGTCTGGGACCCGAGCACGCCCACCTCGCGGCGATCGGGCGGGCCGAGTACTCCCTGGCGTCGGATGACGAGGTGCTCGACGCCTTCCGGCTGCTGAGCCACACGGAGGGCATCATCCCTGCACTCGAGTCGTCCCACGCGGTGGCCTGGGTGGCCAAGAACGCAGGCACCGACGCGTTGCCGGCGGGATCCACGGTGCTGATCACGCTGTCGGGCCGCGGGGACAAGGACGTCGCCCAGGTCCGCGAGATCTTCGGTCGTCAGCGCGATGCCTGAGCTCGAGAAGGAACTCCGGGCCCGCCGCGAGCAAGGACGCAAGCTGCTGATCCCCTATCTCATGGGGGGCATGACGGACGACTGGGCCCAGTCTTTGGCCGCGGTGATCGCGGCCGGCGCCGACGCGGTGGAGGTCGGCATCCCCTTCTCCGATCCGATGATGGACGGGCCCGTCATTCAGGAAGCGGCACTGCGCGCGCTCCAGCGGGGGACGGTGCCCGACCAGGTCCTCGACGGCATTGCGCGGGCGGAAGCCCCGGTGCCCATCGCCGTGATGACCTATTACAACCTGGTCTTCCGGGCCGGCCACAAGCGCATGGCGAGTTCGTTGGCCGCAGCGGGTGTCAGCGGGGCCATCATCGCCGACCTGCCGATCGAAGAGATCGCCCCCTGGGCCGTCGAGGCGGACGCCGCGGGGATCGAGACGGTCCTGCTGATCGCGCCGTCCACGCCGGAGGACCGGGTGCAGCGCATCTGCGCGCGGGCGCGCGGCTTTGTCTACGCCGTCGCCCGCATGGGCGTGACGGGGGAGCGCGTGGACCTGGGCTCGGACGTGACGAAGGTGGTCGAACGGATCAGACGCTGTACGGACATGCCCGTCTGTGTCGGCGTGGGCGTGTCGACGCCGGATCAGGCGGCGCAGGTGTGTGCAGTGGCCGACGGCGTCGTGGTGGGCTCGGCGCTGGTGCGCCGCCTGCTGGAGGATCAGGGGCCCGATGGGGCGGCGGCGTTCATCGCGTCATTCCGGGAGGCAATCGACTGAGCGGGCCGCGGAGCTGGCGCTCCACGGCGGCCGCCAGGGCGCGCTGCCCTGCCGCGGTCGGGTGTGCGGCCCGCCACACGTAGTCCTGCAGGTTCCGTTCCGCCGCCAGCTCGGATCGGGTGAGAGAGGCGCAGGTCGTCGCCCCGTGGAGCACGTCGGTCCCGGAACACGCCTTGGCCGCCACAATATGCTCCGCATCAGCGGCCAGGGTCGTGTCGGGCACGGGTTCGCCCGAGAACACCCAGGGTTGCGCGGTGCAGATCCCGTGGCCGTCGAAGGCGTGTGAGACGTCGACCAGGGTCACGTTCCTGACGTGGTGGGCGCGGGCGTCGGCCACCGCGCCGGCCACCGCCCGGTTCAGCGCGGTCAGCACGATCTGGGCCGCGGCGTAGGTGCTGTCCGCATTGGGCTCGAGGCCGCTGCACACCAGGTTGGTGTGCAGGCCCGACGCAGCCGTGTCCCCGGCAATCTGCGACGGTTCGGGAATGGGCTGGTAGTAGTCGAGCACCCCGATGGTCGAGGTGTGCGGGGCCACGGACTCAATGGCCCGGGCCAGGCTGGCGCGGACATGGGCCAGTTCCGTCGCGATCGTCGGCGTGACGGACCCGTTGACGATGCAGCTGTGGCCGAGCCCGATGCCGACGTCCAGGACGCGGGCCAGCTGATTCTCCAGGCACGCACTGAAGTCGATGTCGTCGGCGCCGTCCTGCAGCAGGACCAGGCGGGCCGGGTGGCGGACCAGGTCGGCCGCCGCCAATTCGTCGCCGAGGTTCCGAGCTTGCTGGGGTGGGACCGGGCACTGGCCGTCCCGGGTGGAGTTGTCGATGCCGTCGGCGACCGCGCCACTGATGGAGAGTTGATCGCCCGTCAGGTCGCAGTTGGTCGTGCGCACGGTCATGGTGAGCCCGAAATCCGCCGCCACCGTGCTCGGGTAGGCCTCCGTCGAGGGTCCCTGTGACACCGCATCGGCGGGCAGCCCGATCTGGGGCGTCGGATACGGGTTGGCCAGCCCGTGCCCATACGGGACCGAATCCCCGAGGGCGACGGTGCGCACCAGGGGCGCCGGTGGGGGGGCCGGCGGGCCGGCGCTCCGCGTCACCAGCACGATGCTGCCCGCCACCAGGGCGACGACCACGACGGCAGCCACCACCTGGAAGGGGCGTGAGTGGCGCGCCGCGGCACCCCAGGTTTGCAGCTTTCCCATCAAGGACCTCACGAATCGCTGCTCTGGCGGCAGCGGAGGTGCGACCTTATCGGCTGCTCCAGCCAGGAGGCAGCAGCACCAGGCAGCCGTTGTGGCCGCCGAAGCCGAAGGAGTTCGAGAGGACCGCCGCCGGTTCCCACCGGCGCGGTTCCCCGTGCACGATCGGAATCGTGATCTCGGGATCGGGCTCGGCGTAGCCGGCCGTCGGGGGGATGGTGGCGCGGTCGATCGTGAGGACGGCGGCGACGGCCTCGATGGCGCCGGCCGCGGCCAACCCGTGACCCGTGACCCCTTTGGTGGACGTGACGAGCGGCCCGGGCTCGCCGAAGACCTTGGCAATGGCCCGGGCTTCGGCCAAATCGTTGAGCGGCGTCGAGGTCCCGTGGGCGTTGATGTGCCCGACATCGGACGGCACGATCCCGGCGTCGGCCAGGGCCAGCTCCATGCACGCGACCGCGCCCGAACCATCCGGAGCGGGGGCGGTGATGTGGTGCGCGTCGGCGGTGCTGGCCGCCCCGGCCAGTTCGGCCAGGATCGTCGCCCCGCGGGCGACGGCGCGATCCCAGTCCTCGAGGACCAGCGCGCCGGCACCTTCGGTCATGACAAAGCCGTCGCGCCGGGCGTCGAACGGGCGTGAGTTGCCCGAAGACGACAGTGCGGTCATGTTGGAGAAGGCGGCCATCGCCACTGGGTGCATGCTTGCTTCCGAACCGCCGCCGATCGCCACGTCGCAGCGGCCGGTCGCCACGAGCCGGGCGGCGGCGGCGATGGCGTGGGTACCAGCCGCACAGGCCGTGCAGATCACTTCCGAGGGACCCCGCCATCCGAGACGCATGGAGATGCCCGCCGCTCCCGCGTTGGCCATCATCATCGGCACGAGCCGTGGGGAGACGCGGTCGGCCCCCTTCTCGTTGTACACGCCGACCTGGGTGGCCAATGTCTCGAATCCACCCACGCCCGTGGCGAAGACGACGCCCGCCTTGGCCGGGTCGACGGCAAGGTCACCGGCCGCGCCGACGGCCTGGTCGGCCGCCACCATGGAGAGTTGTGCGAAGCGGTCGAGCTGGCGCACTTCCTTGGGCCCGAACCAGTCGGCGGGCTCGTAGTCGCGGACGGCACCGCCGACGACCGTGGGGTGGAGGAGCCCATCCCACAGCGCGTCCACGCCGACCCCGCAGCACGTGACCGCACCCAGTCCGGTGACAGCGACGCGGCGACCCCGGATCGGGCCCTCGGCACCGGTACCGATCTGCATCAGAGCTTGCCTGAGACCAAGTCGAACGCCTGCCCGATAGTGGTGATGTCCTCGAGCTCGGTCTCTGCGACCGTGATGTCGAATGCCTCTTCGAGTGCCATGACGAGCTCGACCAGGTCGAGGCTGTCGGCGTCGAGGTCGTCGGCGAACTTGGCTTCCTTGGTGATCTTCTCCGCCGGCACCTGAAGTACTTCCACGGCGCACTCGCGAAACTTCTCGAACGCTGCGTCGCTGTCCACAATCTGCTCCTTTGTCGTCGTTTCCCTGAACGCTACAGGCCCATGCCCAACCCACCGTCGACCGGCATGACGGCGCCGGTCACGTATGCGGCGGGGTCCGAGGCCAGGAACCCCACCACGGCAGCGACGTCAGCCGGGCTCCCGGCGTGGCCCAGCGGCACCTGACTGGCCATGAGGGCCACCCGGTCCGCGCCGAGGGCGGCGGTCATATCGGTGTCGATCAAGCCCGGCGCCACCACGTTCACCGTGATCTGCCGGCTGCCCACCTCACGGGCAATGGCCCGGGCCATCCCGACGAGGCCGGCCTTGGAGGCGGCGTAGTTCGCCTGGCCGGGCAGCCCCACGAAGGCGCCGACGGACGAGACGAAGATGATGCGACCCGTGTGCAGGCGCAGCATCTTGGCCACAGCTCGCTTGGCCACCCGGAACGAACCCGTCAGGTTGGCATCGATCACGTCGTGGAAGGCCTGGTCACTCATGCGCAGCATCAGCGAGTCCAAGGTGATGCCCGCGTTCGCCACCAGCACCTGCACCGGGCCCCAGCGCTCCTCGACTGAGGCGAAAGCCGATTCGACCTCCTCGGCGTTGCGGACGTCGCACCGCACCGCGAGGAAGTGCTCCGGGTCGGCCCCGACGGGCACCTCCGGTGGATCGGCCGAGCGATACGTCGTGGCCACCTGGTCCCCGTTGGCCAGGAACCACGCGACACAGGCGGCGCCGATGCCACGGGTCCCACCGGTGACGAGGACGATGGCCATCAGCGCGAGTCGGGCACTCTGAGCCAGACGAGCGGCTGACCCTCTTGGACCCGCTCGCCGTCAGCGGCCAACCACCCGATCACCTGTCCGGCGAACGGCGTCCGAACCTCGGAGACACCGACCCGGCCCACCAGCGCACCGACGTCGATCGTCGACGACGGGTCCGAGCCACCGTCGGTCCCGGGCAGCAGGCCGGTGCCGGGAGCCTGCAGGGAGGATTCAGGGCTGAAGATGCCACTCGAGGGGCTGACCACGACACGCTCGGACATGTAGAGATGCTCACCCTGGTGCGCAGCGGGCTCGGCCCGCCACGTTCCGGCAGCACTGATCTGATCGATGAGCGTGTCCAGGTCCTCGGGCTTGGAGACGGCCAGGGACTGGATCCCAGGCAGGCTGCGCTTGGCCAGCCCGCTGAGCACGCCACCCGGCCCCAGTTCCACCAACGAAGTCAGGCCGAGCCCGGCGAACGTCTCGAGCGTCTGACGCCAGCGCACCGGGCTGCACAGCTGGGCCGACAACAAGCCAGGCCACTCGGCCGGGTCATCGTGGACGTGCGCGTCCACGTTGGCGACGACGCGCACCTCGGGCGTCAGAAACGTGACCTCGGCCAGCGCCTTGCGGAGATCGGCGCGGGCCCCTTGCATCAGCGGCGTGTGGAAGGCGCCCGAGACCTGAATCGGCAGCACACGCTTGGCGCCCAGGCCCTTGGCCAATTCGCCGGCCAACGCCACTGCTTCGACCGTGCCGGCGATCACGACCTGGCCCGGGCGCGTTGTAGTTGGCGACCCAGACGTCCCCTTCGGCGCGCATGCATGCCGCCTCGGCGTCGTCATCGGCAATGCCCAGGAGGGCGGCCATGGTCCCGGGGGCCTCCTCCCCGGCCCGCGCCATGGCCTCGCCGCGGGCAACCACGAGCTGAATGCCGTGGTCGAAGCCGAGAGAGCCGCTGGCGACCAATGCTGTGTATTCGCCCAGGCTGTGACCGGCACAGGCCGCCGGGGTCAGTCCGATCCGCTCGACCGCGTCGAGCACCACCAGGCTGAGCACCGTGGTGGCCAGCTGGGCGTTCTCGGTCTGGGTGAGCTCCTCAATCGGCGCGTGGAGCAGGAGGCGGGCGAGGTCGCGGTCGGCGGCGGCCGAGGCTTCTTCCACGACTTCCCACGAGGGGTGGTCGACCCACGGTTCACCCATTCCGGCGCGCTGTGATCCCTGTCCGGGGAAGGTGAAGACCAACACGTGTCCGACGGCTCCAATCGACGGCGGGCTGAGGAACACACAGTGTGGCATGTCGGCGCGCCGACGCGACCGGCCTCGGAGGGCGTTGATCGCACCGCCGGTGCGATGCTGGATGCGGTGGGGCAGCGCAGTGCTGGTTACCGGGTGGAAACCCGGTACGACGCACGGTGCGACCCGGGACGACGACGAGGTCCGCACCGAGGCCCTGCCGAGGCTTTTTCCGGCCCGGGGCGCCGGCTGGCCCGCCGTGTGCGGCTCGATGGTGGCCGATGCCGGACCGGTTTTCGCCGTCCGACGTGACGAGTCCAACGCCGGGCGAAGTGCATGTCTGGGTCTGGGGAGCATCGAGCTGAATGCCTAAGGCCCGACACCTCGGGTGCCGACAACGAAGGAACAACGAGTCTGGGGCAAACGCCTGTGATGGCGCGTGCCCAGGAGCGCTCGGACGCGAAAATGGCCCTGGTGGGGGCGTTACCCTTCCCGACCCTGGGGGCACCTGTGGAGGACGCACAGATGAAGGTGTATCGACGTGGCGCGTCGGTCGGCTGCGCTTCGTCGCCTCGTGCGTGCTCGGCGCTCGCGGTGGTGCTGGCGTCCACGGCGGCCGTTCGGTGCCGCCACGACGTCGAGCGCGCTGTCGCCGCCGGATCCGGGCGCCAGCAGACTGCCCGGCCATCAGGGCCTCGTTCCCCCCGGGGCCACGCTCGTCGGGCCCGCTCCGGCGGCGACCGCCCTGCCGCTCGACGTCACGCTCAAGCCCCGTGATCCGGCCGCGTTGGCGGCAGAGGTGCAGGCAGGTTTCCGATCCCGGCTCTCCGGACTACCGCCACTTCCTGACGCCGACGCAGTTCGCGCAGCAGTTCGGACCGACGCCGGCCACGATCGCGCAGGTCACCTCCAGCCTCCGCCAGGAAGGTCTGACGGTGGGAGCCCCCTCGGCGACCGGCTTGTCGCTTCCCGTCTCGGGCACGGTGGCCCAGGTCCAGTCCGCCTTCTCGACGCCGATCTCGAAGTACCGCCTGTCCTCGGGAAAGACCGGGTACGACAACGCGTCGGCTCCCGAGGTCCCGCTCTTCGGTGGCGCCACAGATCGAAGGCATCCTCGGACTCGACACGCTCAGCCCGCCACAGCCCTCGACGAGCGTCCCGCAGGCGAGCTCGGCCACCCCACACGCCGCTGCCGCCCTTGCCGCGCCGGCGCTGGCCCCGGCCAGCCCTCCCCGCAGACGGGAACTTGCTACACAACGACATCAAGACGGTCGCAGGGCAGATACGGCGCACTCGATGCGGATGAACTGGCGCAGGCCTACTCGTTCGACCCGCTCTACACGGCGAACCATTACGGAGCGGGAACGCACCGATCGCGCTGGTCGAGATGTCGGGGGCGGGGTACTCGCCGAGTGACATCACGAACTTCGCCAACTGCTACGGCATCACGCTGGTACCGGGCAGATCACCCAGAAGATCGGTTGGCAACGCCACGGGCGCGCACCGGAAGCGGCACGGCTGAGGCCGAGCTCGACATCGAGACGGTGCTCTCGCTGGCGCCGAAGGCCAATATCGAGGTCTACGAGGGCGGACTTCCGCGAGCTCCGACAGCCTTTACGGCGTCTTCAGCCAGATCGTCAACGACGACACGGCCAAGATCGTGAGCGCGAGCTGGACGAACGGGTGCGAGGCGTATGTGGGCCAGGCGACCCAGAACTCCGAGAACACGCCTCTTCCAGGCGGCGGCCACCGAAGGGCAATCGATCTTCGTCGCCACCGGCGACCAGGGTTCCGAGGGCTGCAACATCAACGGGGTGACCTCGGCGAGCACCGGTTCCGACCCGGTCGCGCAGGCGGTCGACCCCTCGACCGGCACGCTGTACATCGCCAACAAGTCGAGCAACACCATCAGCGTGGACAGCGAGGGAAGCAGCGGCAACGTCGCTGGACTCGGGACCACTGCGACCCCGTCACGAGCGGTACCGGTCCCGATGCCGTCGCGCTGGACGCGTCGGACGGGGCGGGTGTTCGTCGCGAACTCGGAGAGCACGCTCACCGTCTTCTCCACCAGCACCTGCAACCAGTCGACGACGAGTGGCTGCCGCTCGCCGACCCAGATGCCGTCCGGCGGCCACCTCGAGTGCGCCGACCGCGCTCGCCGTGAACGGATCCACCCTCTACGTGGGGAACAGCAACGGTTCGGTGGCGGTCTACAACGTCACCGCCACGACCACGACCTGGATGGCGACGGTCACCCTTCCGTCGGGGTCCGTGCCGACGGCTCTTGCCGTCGACACCACCCCCAACGGCTCCGTGTACGTCGCGGACGGCGCCAACAACAGGATCGAGTACTTCAGCACCACGACCTGCAACGCCACCAACATCACGGGATGCTCGACGACGCCGGCGACCGTCCCCGTCGGCAATGATCCCGTCGCCCTGGCCGTCGCCAACGGTCCCGGCCAGGGCGACCTCTACGTCGCCAACGCCGGGGGCGAGGGAGGGATCACGGTGGTCAGCCTGAGCAACCAGACGGTGGTCACGACCATTCCGACGAGCCAGACCGAACAACGGGACCGGCGTGGTCCAGTCCATCGGCATGTCCCCGGACGGGACCGAGGTGCTCGCCGTCCTCAGCGGCCTGGACTTCCCGCCCGACGACGTCATGGCGACGATCGACACGACGACCAACGCGATCACTTCGACGGTCAACCTCGAGACCGGGACCGACACCCTGGGCCAGCTCGTGAGCGACGGGACGCTGGGCTACGTGTGGATCACCGACGAGTCCAGCGGCAGCGACGTCATCCAGAACCTGAACCTTGCCGTCTCGGACCCGGCCAGCCAGCCGTACGTGACGGCGGTCGGGGGCACCTCGTTCGGTCACGGATCTCCCGTTCTCGGCCCACCACCGACCGAACAGGCGTGGAATGACGCGCTGTACTACTCGGAGGGCGCGGGCGGAGGCGGTATCTCGGAGACGTTCGCCATGCCCTCCTACCAACAGCCGCTCGGCACCGTCAGCGGCAGCACCGGCACGCCCTGCGCGAATTCGAGCGGCGACTGCCGTGAGATCCCCGACGTGTCGGCCGACGCCGACCCGAGCACCGGCTACATCGTCTACGACGACCAACAACGGCACTGATCGGTTGGACTGCGCTCGGCGGGACCAGTGGCGCGACTCCGCTGTGGGCCGCCGTCCTTGCGGTCGTTGCCTCGGCCGACGGGAACACGGCCGGTTACGGCGCGTTGAACCCGGCTCTCTACGAATTGGCGCAGCAGTCTCCTGACAAGTACCTCAACGACGTCACGTCGGGGAACAACGACTACAACGCCACGGACGGTGGCCGGTATCCGGCCATGACCGGATACGACATGGCGACCGGTCTCGGCACGCCCGTGGCATCGGAGCTGGCGTCGGGGCTGACGGCCATCCCGCTGGACGTGGTGGTGTCGGGCTCGCAGACGTACGGAAGCCAATCCCCGACCTTCACCGCATCGGCCGACTACGCAGGCTCGGGGACCACCCCGTACGGCGTCACGCTCAACACGAGTGGCGCGAGCTGCACCCAGGTCGACGGCTCGACGCCTATCGGCCCGACGCTGCCGGCGGGTAGCGACACGCTGGTTACCTCTTCGTGCAGCGGGGCGACCCTCTCGGGTACCAATGGAGCCGACTACGTCATCGTCTACACCAGTGCGGCGGGGGACTTCACGATCAACCCCGCCCCGTTGACAATCACGGCTTCGAGCGGCTCCATGAACTATGGCAGCACGCCGCCAGCCGTCACTCCGACCTACTCCGGTTTCGTCAATAACGAGACGCCGTCATCGCTGACCACCCAACCAATCTGTTCGACCACGGCGACGAGCGCGAGCCCGGTGTCGGGGAACCCCTACTCGACGTCCTGCGACGGAGCGGTGGACCCCGACTACTCGTTCAGCTACTTCGGGGGCTCCGTGACGGTGGACCCTGTCGCGCTGACGATCACCGCTTTTAGTCCCACGATGGAAACCGGTGCGGTCCCCACGATCGTGCCGATCTATTCGGGTTTCGTGAATGGCGACACGGCCTCGTCGCTGAACACGCAGGCCAGCTGCACGACCACGGCTACGAGCACCAGCCCTGCCTCGCCGCCGACGTACCCGTCCACGTGCTCCGGTGCCTCCGACTCGAACTATTCGATCAGCTACGTCCGGGCGCGGTAACCGTCATCGACGCGCGAACGCCATTCAAGTCTCCGTCTCGGGGTCCCAGACCTACGGTGGCGACCCCACGTTCTCGGGGACCGCCACCCCGCCACCGCCCTCGGGCATCAGCGTCGATACTAGCGGGCTTACCTGCAGCTACGTCACGCCGGTGACAGCTATCGCCCCGACCCTGCCTGCCGGCACCGACAGCCTGCTTGCCCCCTCGTGCAGGGGAGCGATCCTCTCGGGGCCTGACGCCGCCGACTACGCCATCGTCTACACCAGCGCCCAGAACGACTTCACGCTCGATCCTGCCCCGCTGACGATCACCGCTTCGAGCGAGCCGATGACCTACGGGGCAAACCCGCCGGCCATCATCCCCCAGTACTCGGGCTTCGAGAACGGCGACAGTGCCTCGTCATTGAGCTCGCAGCCCGGCTGCACGACCACCGCCATGAGTACGAGTTCGGTGTCCGGCTCGCCGTACACGTCCACCTGCAGCGGAGCTGTCGACACCAACTACACCATCAACTACGTGCCAGGCGTGGTGACGCTCAATCCCGCTCCGCTGACGATCACCGCCACGAGCGAGCAGGTGACCTACGGGGCCAACGCGCCGGCCATCACCCCCCAGTACTCGGGCTTCGAGAACGGCGACAGTCCCTCGTCATTGACCGGGCAGCCCACCTGCTCGACGCCGGCCACCAGTGCGAGTTCGGTGTCCGGCTCGCCGTACACGTCCACCTGCAGCGGAGCTGTCGACACGAACTACACCATCAACTACGTGCCAGGCGTGGTGACAGTCAATCCCGCTCCGCTGACGATCACCGCCGCGAGCGAGCAGATGACCTACGGGGCCAACGTGCCGGCCATCACCCCCCAGTACTCGGGCTTGGTGAACGGCGACAGTGCCTCGTCATTGAGCTCGCAGCCCACCTGCGCGACCACCGCCACCAGTGCGAGTTCGCCGTCACCGCCGACCTACAGCTCCTGGTGCTCGGGCGCGTCCGATCCGAACTACACGATCAGCTATGTGGTGGGTGCGGTGACGGTCAACGACCCACCGGCAACCCCGACGCCACCCGCGCCGGCACCTCCCGACCTACGGCTACTGGCTGGTCGGCTCTGACGGCGGCATCTTCACCTTCGGTTCCGCCCGGTTCTACGGGTCGACCGGCAGCATCAGGTTGCAGCGGCCCGTGGTCGGCATCAGCCCGACCGCGAACAAGGCCGGGTACTGGCTGGTGGCGTCCGACGGCGGCATCTTCGCCTTCGGCAACGCCGGCTACTACGGGTCGATACCCGGTGCCGGACTGGCGCCCGCCGGGTCGCGTCTTCCGCACAGTCTCAACGCGCCGATCGTCGGCATGGTGCCGTCGTCCGATGGTGGTGGCTACTTCATGGTGGCCTCCGACGGCGGCGTGTTCGCCTTCGGCGACGCCCGGTTCGAGGGTTCCTGCCCGGGGATGGGCGGCTGCTCGGGCGCCGCCGTTGCGGTCGTGCCGGATGCGACGGGCAACGGGTACTGGTTGGTCACCCAGACCGGCAACGTCTACGGCTTCGGTGACGCCCGCTTCTACGGCGCTCCCGGGAACCAGGGCTCGCCGGCGACGTCCGCCGTCCGTACAGCCGACGGCGGTGGCTACTGGATCCTCCTGGCCGATGGCGGCGTCTACGCCTACGGGGACGCCGTCGGGCGTGGCGGTCCGGTGGGAGCGGTCGGGGGTTTCAACCCGGCGTCAGCGATCTTCTCGGACGCCGACGGCGCGGGTTACTGGGTCGCCTCGGCCGCCGGTGCCGTGTTCCCGTACGGCGATGCTCCGAATGACGGGTCCATGGCGGGAAGCCACCTCAACGGCTCCATCATCGCTGCTGCTGGATTTTGACGGCTGCTGACCGAGAGAGCGAGGGCCGCAGCGACCTCGACCTCGACCTCGACCTCGACCTCGACCTCGACCCCGGCCCGGACCTCGTGGTCAGGTGCTGGCGGGCGGAGCGAAGGTCGCGATGCAGCCCTGCAGCGCGGTCACGCCGGCAGCTTCGGCAGGCGGTGCGGTCGCGGCCGCCGCCGCCGGTGGCGGTGGCGCGACGGCGGTTGTCGTCGTGGTGGTCGGCGGGCTCGTTGTCGTCGTGGTGGTCGGCGCGACGGTCGTCGTCGTCGTGCTCGTTGTCGGCGCGCCCAAGGGGACGGTCGTCGTCGTGGTGGTCGGCGCGACGGTCGTCGTCGTGGTCGGCGGGACCGTTGTCGTGGTGGTGGTCCGCGGGACCGTTGTCGTGGTGGTGGTCGTCGATGTAGTGGTCGACCCGGCTACGACGGATGTGCTCGATGGAGGTGGCGTGATGGTCACCGTGGCGCACGCCCCGGCATGCTCGAGCGTCGCCACGTCATTCATCAGCCGCCCCAGGTCCCGGTTCTCGGCCGTCTCGTCGGCCGTCAGACGCGAGGGCGGACCTTCCCAGAGCTTTGGCGGCGTCGTTGCGGTGTTGCTCGGAACCCTTGACGGCCTCTGCGGCGGCGTCGTTCTGGGAGATCAGGTTGGATGCGGCCACGTGGAGGTACTGCTGCGCGACCACGCCATCCGAGCTTTTCGGTGTGCTCGGCGTCAGCGGTTGCGACCCTCCGGTGCTGACGAGAGGGGCGCTGGAGTACAACCCGCTGCTCACGTATTCGTTGATGGCGAAACCCTGGAGGGCGTGCGACGCCGAGCCGAAGTGATCCTCGGCCGTGGCCACGTTGGATTCCGCCGCCGCGAGGGCCAGGGAGCGGACGGCCACCGTGTTCTGGTCGGCGGCCACAGCGGCAATGGACTGCTGATACGACAACAGATCCGATTGGACGTTTCCGTAGACGTCGAGCGCCGACGACGCGGGGATGGCGAGGGCAAGGCTGCCCGGTGTGCTCTCCATCGCGTCGACGTAGCACGGCACGCCGCCCGGTGAGGGCGCGCACCAGGAGCTCTGGTCCACGACGGCGAGGAATGCGGTCGAGGGCGTGACGTTGCCGGCCCGGAGCGCGGCGGTGATCACCCACATGTTCGGCTGGAAGAGCGTGGCCACCGTCGCCGAGCATCCTGCGGCCCAGGTGGGGAAGGCCGGGAATCCGTTGGCCGAGCCAACCCCTGGGATCGCCGTCCCTGTGACGTCGGTCATCCGCAGCGTGTTGAACGGATTGAAGGCCGCAGTGTTGTTGGTCGAACCGCCTTCGGCGGCCTGCCACTCATCGAGGTCCGCCACGTTCGCGGCTGTGGCGGGTGCCCCGGTGCCCTCGAGGACGCAGAGCTCCCAGCCCGGTGGGAGGGGAGTGAAGGCAGAGGCCTGAGCTGCCCCGGCCCCACCGGAGATCGAGGCGAACGCGCTCGTCCCGAGGCCAGCTGTCGCCAGGGCCAGGACGAATCCAACGCTTCGAAAGATGCGTGTCATAAGAGGTCGATCAAATTGGGTGACTCCGCCGACGGAGCGCTGCTCAGACCCAAGATCCGTGCCGTGACGGCGCCGCCTGGGCCGTTCAAGGTTGGCACGTTCTGGACCCTGCTCCAAGGCAAGTATCGGCCGATCGGACCGATCAAGTGATCCCCGTTGTGTGAAACATGGGTGTTCGAGTCGGCGCCAGGACCCGCACCGGTCCGGTCCGAGCGTGCCCGCCGGAGTCGGTGTTGCTTCCAACCCGCCGGTCGCGGTGGGTGCCCGGAGCGGGACTCGAACTCACACCGGTCCCGTCCGGCTGCGTCCGTGCAATCCGCACACGTCCAGGTCAGGGAGCTATCGGCATCATTCGTGAGGTCTCCGTCATGGTCCGTCCGGGACAATCCGCAAGCGCTTGTGATCCCGTTGTGAGCCGAGAACGTCCCGTGTCACAGTCTGGTGCCGCGTCGCAGAGCCCGGGTTTCAGGTACCGGCCCCGCCCCGCCCGTTATGTGTAGGTGAACCAGTCGGCTCGTGGGTCGCACTCTTTCCTCCCGGTGTCTCCACGTAGACGTTGGTCAGGCCTGCTGTTTGTCATCCGACGACCAATCTCGTCACTGCTTACTGTGTCCTTGAGGGTGATCGTCATTCCGTTCAGGTCGAACCGTAAGGTACTTTTCTTGGAGAGCAAACCGCGTTCGATACTGATGCCGCTGATCGCGTCTAACGGTTCAATAGGGCTGAAGTCCGAATCAGGATCCAGGGGAGCAATCTCACCGTCAGCGAAGACGTGGCATGTGCCGAGTCGCACTCCGTTGCCTTGGTCAAGCACTTCGCACTGGTAGCGACCGTGTGCCACCCTCTTCGGTCCGGCCACGACGTCTCGGAGCAGTCCCACGCCGACACGGTAGTGGCGAAGGGCCCTAGTAGCCCGAAAGTGCCTGCTTGGTGGCACCCCTACACGGCGAACTGGGCACCCCGGTGCCGGATCCGGCACCGGGGTGCCGGTCGACGCTTCGGCACCCACGACGGTGCAGGGCACTACCCGATGCGTGTTGGTTTCAGCAACGTGTTGGGGTTCAGCTGTAGCTGAAGTCGGCCCCCGCATTGGCGGCACTGGTGCCCCCCGTCGTCGTGACGAACAGGCTGAAGGTACCGGCCTTGGCGCCCCCACCGGTGGTGGCGGTGATCTCGGTCGGCGAGACGACCTTGACGCTGGTCGCCGCGATGGCGCCGGTGGTGCCGTTGCCCTGGCCGATCACCTCCGTGGCGCCGGTTGACGAAGCCGGTCCCGGTGATGGTGATGGCGGTGCCCCCGCTCGTCGGTCTGGTGTTCTTTGGACTGACCTTTCGTGACCGTGACCCCATAGCTGAAGTCGGCCCCGGCATGGGGCACCCCGGTGCCGGATCCGGCAACGGGGTGCCGGTCGACGCTTCGGCACCCACGACGGTGCAGGGCACTACCCGATGCGTGTTGGTTTCAGCAACGTGTTGGGGTTCAGCTGTAGCTGAAGTCGGCCCCCGCATTGGCGGCACTGGTGCCCCCCGTCGTCGTGACGAACAGGCTGAAGGTACCGGCCTTGGCCCCCCCGCCAGTGACCGCCGTGATCTCGGTCGGCGAGACGACCTTGACGCTGGTCGCCGCGATGGCGCCGGTGGTGCCGTTGCCCTGGCCGATCACCACCTTGGCGCCGGTGACGAAGCCGGTCCCGGTGATGGTGATGGCGGTGCCCCCGCTCGTCGGTCCGGTGTTCGGACTGACCTTTGTGACCGTGACCCCATAGCTGAAGTCGGCCCCGGCATTGGCGGCACTGGTGCCCCCCGAGGTGGTGACGTACAGGGTCCAGGAACCGGCCTTGGCCCCCCCACCGGTGGTGGCGGTGATCTCGGTCGGCGAGACGACCTTGACGCTGGTCGCCGCGATGGCGCCGGTGGTGCCGTTGCCCTGGCCGATCACCACCGTGGCGCCGGTGACGAAGCCGGTCCCGGTGATGGTGATGGCGGTGCCCCCTTTTGTCGGTCCGGTGTTCGGACTGACCTTTGTGACCGTGACCCCATAGCTGAAGTCGGCCCCGGCATTGGCGGCACTGGTGCCCCCCGTCGTGGTGACGAACGGACTGAATGCACCGGCCTTGGCCCCCCCGCCAGTCACCGCCGTGATCTCGGTCGGCGAGACGACCTTGACGCTGGTCGCCGCGATGGCGCCGGTGGTGCCGTTGCCCTGGCCGATCACCACCTTGGCGCCGGTGACGAAGCCGGTCCCGGTAATGGTGATGGCGGTGCCCCCTTTTGTCGGTCCGGTGTTCGGGCTGACCTTCGAGACCGTGGGGGCCGCGGCGAAGGACGCAGGGACCGTGTCGGTGGCGCCCTGGACGGTCACTTCGATCTGGTCACCGGCGTTGATCGGCCCGTAGTTGGCGTACTCGTTGCCGAAGGCGAAGACGACCTTCGTGCTGCTCCACGAGGTCAGGAGCAACCCGATGCAATCGCCCGATTCGCCGGCCCCCCAACTCTCGGTCACGTCTTGGAATTCGAGGCCACCGAAGCCGTAGTCATCGCCGGTGTCGCCGGCCTGGCAGGTCTCGGGGGTGGCAGTGGGCGCCGCGGAGCCGAAGTTCGAACCGGTGACGGTGACCGTCGGGGCGGCGGGCGTGCCACTGAGCGTCACGCCCGAGATGCTCGGGGCGGAGGTGGATCCCACGAGGAACGGTTGCTCCTCTGCCCACGTGAAGACGATGTTGGCTGGAGCCGTCGCGTTGGGATTGACGACGAAGATGGCGTCGTAGTCGGCATTCCCGCCGCTGTCGGTACCGACGCCTGCGTCCATCTCCGTGGGGTAGCCGAACGTATTTGCGTCGGCGAGGATGTTGTCACGGTGGCCCCAGCAGCCCGACATGTCGGTCCCCGTGCAGTCTGAATTTTCCCCGCCCGGGCCGTCGTCGTACATCCACCCGTATATGGCGCCGAGCACGGTCGCATAGGCGCCGGCCCAGATCGACCCGGAATTGCCTGGAAGATCGCTCAGGCTCGGATCCGCGTCGTTGGTAAGGCCAGCCTGGACGGCGGCGTTGTAGGTGTTGACAAGATTGGGGATCGCCACTTCATCTCGGCTCGTGCGCTCGAGATTGGCCCAGACGAACATCTGCTCGGGACCGGTGAGCGTCGACCAGTTCGTCGGAAGCACCAGCGGAGGAAGTTGCTCCTGCGCGGCGCGGACGCCGTTGATGTCGTTCACGCAGGCGGGATCGCCAGAGCATTGGCCGAAAATCCCGTTCGCCTGACGGGTTGCTGGGAGGATTGATGGGCGTGCCCGGGCCGGTGGGCGACGCCGTCGTGGAGAAAGTGCCCGGAGCGCTGTCGAAGATGGCGTCGTTGTCGTCCTCCGTTGCCTGCAATTCGTAGGTGTACGAGGTGTTCGGCGTCAGCTGATCGACCGCCAGAGACACGGCTTGCGGTGTGGACACCCCCGCATTGAAAATGACAAGTCCCACGGTCGGGCTGGTCGAAGTGATCGGGGTCCCGGACGGCTCGTAGACAACTTGCACGAAACCGGCCTCCCCATCCGGTGTGACTGTCCCGTTCGCAACGAAGCCTGTTGTCGTGGCGCCGCTCGGCACGCCGAGTGTCACCGACCAGGTGCCCGCCGCCGAAGCGGGGGTCGCCAGAGGAAGCATGCCGATGAGAATCGCGGCAGAAGCGACGATGACCGACCCGGCCAGGCTCAGGCGTCGTGCGCGGCGTCGACCCCGAGCGAGCACCGATCGGTTCCGCCTACCCCTGTGTCCGGTATGTATCCCCCTACTCGGCCCGATGGATCCAGCCATGGCCTCCGCCTCCTCGTGCGCGTCGTCTGGCGTGTCGCGTGACGTGGCGCTGTTTGGTCGTGTGGGCAACTTTCATCCTCGTTTCAAACGAGCCGCTTCTTTGCTCCCTGCCGAATCCGTTCCGCCCCACATGGCGCCTGAGGTGATTCTTGTCCGTTTGACGCCGTACACCAAGTGGGGCAGCCTCCCTCGGCGCCTTGGTGGTAGCAGGGTGCCAACCTCGAGTTGACCTTCAAGGTTTTGGGCCCGGAGCGGCGCGCTGAGGTCATCTCCACCCCGCCTGACCGGCGTGTGTGATCAGAAGGCCCTTGGCCGAGACAGCTCGGATATCTCAGATCGCTTCTGCACAGCGAAAAGGTCTCGAATCGATCGTGCCCGGAGCGGGACTCGAACCTCTCTTTCGATTGTGCCATAATCCCTAATCCCTCTTTCATCTGACTGGTAGCGGGGTAGCGGTGCCTTCCGTGGTGCTGCCTTAAATCCGGCCCCGTTATGGGGAGTCTGTGACCAACCGTGTGACCACGAGACGAGGGTCAGGCGGTGGCGCTCACCAGTGAAAGTTCGAGGTTCTGATCGGGCCTTCCTTGAGGAGGTCTTTGTGGACGTAGTGCTGGGCGGGCGGTGGTCTATAGATACGAGGCGCGGCAAAGGCTCGAGACATGGGTTCGGAAGAGATGTGGCTCGGTTGCCATGCGTTGTCAGTCTGAACGAGGAAATGCACTTGGAGGATGGCGTTGCGAGGTGAAGGGCGATGTGTTGGTGAGACGGTGTAGTAGAGCATCAGTGCGCTCATGAGGGCGTCGAAAATGTCGTCGAAGTGTTACATAGATTCGCTGAATGATGGGATACATAGCGGTGATGCGGATCATCTTTGCTACTTCGGACATACGGCGCGGCTGAAACATTGTGAGGACGTTCGTCTTGTAGTAAGGGTGCACTTGGGGAGAGATTCACAGTATGAAGGTGCAGGTCACAGGGACAATACGCCTTGTAATAACTCGTCTTGCGCGTTACTCGCCAGCTCGCTGCCTCCACGATTGCAAGGAGCTCCTCGAGATCCTTCTTCGGGTGACGGGCCCGAGGCGCTACCACGCACTCACCGTAATCAACTACGCCGGTCTACCGTCGAGAACGTGGAGCGTATGCCTCGCAGCCCGGCGACCCCTACGCCAACGCCTTCGTCGCCCAGGTCGGCCAGTGCTGGCGGATGGTCCACGATCGCCAGGGCCAAGTCGCACACTGCCTCGAGACACCCTCGTGGACCGGGCGGTGGTTTGCTCCGTCCGGCAAGCGCTGGTGGGCGTGTGTGGGCCTGTCCGGACCACCTGGATGGATTGACGGGGCTCAGGGAGTTCGGCCGGCGGCGCGCCTGAACGGCGAGCGGTGGGTCTCCGAGTAGGCGCAGTCGCCCTTGAGATTGCCGAGGAATGACTGCATATTGGCGGTGCTCCCACCGCTAAGAAACTGGTTCCAAGCCGTGCCGATCTCCCTCTCAATGGCTGGCGAGCCGCCTGCTGGAAGTCGGGGTATCCCGCGTCGGCCATCGCCTCGACATTGGCCAGAGGCGAGCCCGTTCTCGTCTCGACGCCCACGATGGTGCCGCTCTGGACTTGCTGGTCAGAGCATCTACCGAAGCACAGCCCTTGAGGACAGCCTGCAGGTCGGCGTTGGCCTCAGCAGGTGGGCCTCGTAGTCGCCCTTTCCGTGGTGGTCGACGACGGCTGGTGGTGCTAGTGGTCGCCGTCGGGACCGCCGCGCATGCGTCCGATTTCGCGAGCGATCAGGTACCCCGCTGCTGCTACCACGATGCCAGAGCGACCACTAGCGCCCTCATAGGTCTTGAACTGTTCGCCCCGTCGCCTTCGCCCACTTCTCGATGTCGCACGCTTCCACAATCTGACGCCGCGTTCAGCTCCACGCCGCTTCGTACTGGTCGCGAACCAGACGTGGGCGTATTGGCGAACCGTGCCGATCATCTCGCAATCTCAGCACCCCACGAGGTCCAGTTCGACCATCCAGCCGAAGGTAGTGGACACAGGTCCACGTTAATGCGATAGTGGACTTATGTCCACCAGTGAAACCCCTCCACGTCGAGATCTCTACCTCACCACGATGTCGAAGAGCCTCGACGTGGAGTTGGCCGCGTCCGTCGAGGCGTGCCGCACGCAGACTGAAATTCCAGCCATCCTGCGCCCATCGTTGAGCTTTTCGATCGCTGCTTCGTGAACCGTGACCGTAGACATGCTCAATTGAGCCAAGCAGAGAGGAGCAACGCATACCGAGCAGACGCATCCACAGACTCGACGTGCTCGAGGAGAGATCGACAGGTCATCTCGCCTCACCCAAGCGCTCGAGCGACTGAGGCATGCCCGAGAAGGAGCGTGTCGCCCTGCTAGCCAGCTCGTCACACCCACCTACACACTGCGACGTGAGGTCATGCAGCGTGCGCCCCTGCTTCGCTGGCCGTTTCGTGTCACGCAAACCTAGTCACCCATTCCCCCCTCGTCGTTCCAGAGCCCGCCGTGCTCTGTGCAGAGTGCTGATCCTCCGCATCTCGCATATCACCGCACATGCTGCGCGAGCGACGCGTTCGTACTGAGCAGCTGATCAGGTGCGCAGATGCGTGCCGAGATCCGCCCGAGATCGTGAGTTCAGTGCCGCTGCGTCCAACATGTCGTCAGCCATCACACCACCCTGAGTCCGATGAGCCGGTGGGCTCGAGGTCGTCACCGCAGCTTGTGATCGACGCCACTCGAGGCGCTCTTCACGTCTTCGTGCTGTATCCTTGTCGATCGAGGCAATCAAAGCCTGCTGTGAACTACCGTGTCCTTGTCGTGTGATCTGCTGGCCACCACCTCAGCTGTCGATGTGGGTCTGTACTTGTCACCACCCCTTGTGTCAGAGACCTTCTGCGGCGAGGTCGATGCCTGCTTGGAGGCTTTCACCATCTCTCCTTGCCAGCACACTCGCGCCTGAAGCCGTTGTTGAGGACGGTTTTTATGTACTCTACTCTTGAACCACCGTGCCGTGTGACAGCTTGTCCTGCTTGCGTTAGCGCACGAATTGGAGGAAGTAGTTTTCTCCCCTTGTTGAGATCCTGAGGCTCTTGCCCTAGTAAACCCCATTTCTCCTCTGTGCTCAGCAGACCACCGCTCGCGTGCTGCACCATCATCCGTACTTAGAGGAGTCACGCAGTGCACTTCATCTATGAGCACGCCAACTGTGTTCAACACCCCTGCCAGTGCGCTACATCCCTCCCAAACTGTTGAAACGCTATCCCCCCCCGCTGTGTGCCTGCCACGCTGAGTCACCCGCCCATGCCTCCCGCTCCCCGTGAGTGCACCTTTAACCTGCCAAGCGTGTCTTCTCTTAAAATACTTGCTTCAGTAGTACGCGCCCCCACACAATAATCATCCCATCGCACCCACCACCAGCAGCCCACCTCACCAGCCCACCTCACCGCCCGGCGCCGCTCTCACCAATGTGCGTTCTTGCAGCTCACCTCCACACCTACCCAGCGCTACCCATTACCGCACCCTATCATACCCAACGTATCTTCACGCAAGCCGTATGCCACGTGCATGCACCAAGCCGCGCAGCGTAGCGCTCCTGTCTTCTCAACCATCACCACTCCATGCTCCTTGCGCTCTCAGTACATCAACAACCAGCTTGTGCCAGTGCCTCACTAGCGTGCCTTCAGTAAAGAATCCTTCTTCTGTACCCACCAAACCACCCTAGCTTTGCCATAGCCACTCCCTCATCTTCAGTCCCCCTCAGCATCAGCCTCTGCCCTCCCCCCCATATCACTTAGCTTACCAGCACCAGCCGCCAATCTAGTTACTGCTCTCTATCAACTGCGCCAAGCACCCGTCCTCGCGTTCTACCTGCTAACACCACCATCATCCTTCAGCGTGCTCGCGCCACATGCAGCATGTGTTCATGCATCAGCCAGCGCTGTACCGCTTCATCTGCCATGCCTCACTCGCGCTACACCGCGCGCCCTCATCACCTACCAGCATCCGCCATCTTCATTCTCCTCGCACTCTATCAGCCCATCACCGCTCCCTCTCAGCTGTTCTGCATCCCTCTGCGCATCGCACCTCACATCTGCCCACCACCGCCCCCTTCGCGCATTACCTCCCCCTCCTTGCCGCACTCATAACACCCAGCAGCCTGCTCTCCACTCCCCCACCAAGCCTCACACCATCTATTCTTCTACTCACCCCCCTACCGCTCATCACTTCTTCCACCCATCTACCACCACCCACACCCCACCCGCGCAACCCCCGCGCCCCCACCACACTAACCCCACTACACTCCTCCACCTTCACTCCACATCTCCATTCTACGCGCTCCGCTCTACTCCCCTGTCAGTTCGACCCGGCGCTGGCGCGCAGCTCGACTCGCTCTGGCTGTGGGACATCGACCGTCCGAAGTATCACGCCCGTCTCCCTGAGTGATTGGGCGATGCCGGCAACCCGCGCCCGAACGACTTCAGCTTGTTCGACGCGTCTCGTCGAGGCGGCAGCCTCGCTCCTCACCGTCTCAGCGCAGCCGCACGATTCGCAGATGCACACGACGGCGCGCTCGTCGCTGTGGAGGACATCAAGCACCTGCCACGGAGCGAGGTTGCAGAGCCCGTGGCAGGTCTCACAACGGGTGACCGTGTCGGCGGATGGTCAGGGCCGGTTGAGGCCAGATGGCGAGAGACCGCTTCGTCCGTGCCGAGCGGCGATGGCAAAGGGGTTCACTTCCTCGCGTCCGTCCGGTCCGGCGACGCGCAGCGGCTCCTTGAACTCCTGCATCGATGCAGGGCGCGCGGCCTGGTCAATGCTCTCGTCTGGCCCCCACCCGTGGACGGCAGTCGCCGGATCGATTTCCAGACGCCGTCTTTCCTGTAGCGAAAGAAAGGCTGAACCGCGCCGGCAACGACCCATTGCGAGCCGGTCCCGTCCTCGATCATTCCCTCGTCGATCTCGATTGTCGCCCCGTACGTCAGGATCTCCGTCCACTTCGAGCGATCTGGTCGTTCCATGGGTCTCCTTACGTGGAAAAGACGATGAGGTTGTATGTCGCGTCCGGCGCCGGCCCATCGGGGCCAGGACCGAGCTGCAGGCGCCATTCGCCGCAAAAGCGTTCGCGGTGGCGAGCGCCGATAAACATCGGCAGCGGTGTGTCATTGAGCACGTTGAGCTTGGTCGTGCTCATGTTGCCACCGGGGGTGAGCGTGCCCATCCGCGCACCGTCCGCTGTGAACTGAACGACCACCGATATCACCGTGCCCGCGCCGGACGGAATGTCACACCATCCGTACCCGCCGACGGTGGTCACGGTGGCTGAGAACTCCTGAACGACGATTGTCATGGGTCAGTCCTCTTCCTTGCGCAGTGCCGCGGCGAGCTCGAGGAGCTCACCGGCGTGGGCAGCGGTATCGGCTTCACCCGCGAGCATTCGGTAGTGCTGAGCCTGCTCGGCCCTGGTCATGTCCTTGACTGCTTTGGTTGGGCGGTACCTGATCGGCCGACTCAGCACAGGAGCAGCCAACTTGACGAGATCCGGCTGGACGCCAGCCGATGGGTCCGGCATGCCGATGGGTCGGGCATCGGGCGACGCGGCGTACGTTGTACCTCTCGGCCTCTGGGACACGGGTGCGGCCTTTTGAAGG
The DNA here is from genome assembly GCA_963741995.1 of uncultured Acidimicrobiaceae bacterium. Classification (GTDB taxonomy): domain Bacteria; phylum Actinomycetota; class Acidimicrobiia; order Acidimicrobiales; family RAAP-2; genus Bog-473. Next base: position 147,177 of record CAVUKI010000002.1, on the reverse strand, counting down.
CTGCGGCGTTCGGCCGCTGTACCGCCGATTTTCCACACTTCGGTTTTGATTGAGTCGCGGACCTCTTGAGCTCTCGCCTTGTACGCCCGCGCCATTCCATGGTCCTGCCAGAAGGCGCCAGCCATTTTCTCAAGATGGTCGGCCTCAGCGGACATCAGCTTCTCGAGCTCGTCCCGAGCGTGTTCCACGGGGAGGCGGCCGGATTTGGCCTGGAGGTCTAGAAGTTGCCTCTGGTCTTCGTACGAGAACGCCACCTTCAGATCCCACCCTTCGGCGGCGTGCCGGCGGCGTAATCCCTCGCGTTGGCCCCGTCGACCTTCTCTTGAAGTAACTGGATCTGATTCCGGGTAAGGGCGTCATGGGGAACCAGGTCAGGAGACAGATGCTGCATTCCCACCTGGTGAATGGTGAATACGTCACCCGTCGACACCGTCACGGTCCTGCCGAGACCAGTGTCGAATGTCCGCGTTTGCGCCTCGCCCTTGGGCCCGGTGCCCGCATACTTGAAATTGCCAACTCATGCCCCTTTCTGCTCGCATCGTCGCTGTTTGAACGCAGCGACCTCTTCGACGGGTATTCGCCACTCGTCATTGACCTTCCGCGCTTTGAGTCGGCCGGCACTGCAAGCTCCGGTGACTCCTCTCACGGTGATGTCCTTGATGACGCTCTGGGCCTCTTTTGCCGTCATTTCCTGCTGAGGTACTTCTACCAAGATCGGTTTCTTCGGAACTTCCGCGCTTCCGAGTGCGGGAACTGGTCCATTCCCGGCCGTAGCCGTGGATCTCGTCGAGGAGCGGAAGCACGTCGTCGTACATGCCACCCGACTCACGGTTGCGCCTCGCTGAGGTCCAAAGATCGATGGAGAGCCTCAAGCCGCGCGGCATTGAACCCGGAGAGAAAGAGCACGGTCTTTGATCCGGGTGGCCACGGTTCAGCGACCGAGGTATCCGCGCATAGACGAGACGCCGGGGACGAACTCGCGGGCGTCGAGTGGGTCGGGGTCGGCCGCCGGCGCGGCCTCTCTCGCTCGTAGGCGGCCATGTAGTCCAACAACTCGTGGAGCGTCTCGAAGAGATCCGCCACGCAGAGTCCGAGCGCCATCACGCGATCGTCGTGCTTTCCAGGCTCATTCTCCATTTTGAACTGGTTCGGCCGTTTCTCGGTTAGACGTACGTTGGCGAGCTCGTCGATCAGATCAGGATCGTCGGGGATGGACAGCCTGTGATGCCTGATCGCGTTGTAGAGAGCCATGGCGATGCGATCGTTCGATCCCACATGGAGGTTGACCTGTTCCGCCGAGACGCCCTCTTGGGCATTCAGGCGGCGGAGCATCTGAATCGCTTCCCTTGGGTCGGCCAGGACATGCGCACCGTAACGGCGAGATGTCCTGACGATCGCGTCTTCGACCGCCGTGAGGTCCACCGGGTTTGATCGAGTCCCGGCCCAGACCTCCATGTAATCGAGGACGATCGTCACCCCGTTGCCCCGACCGTCGCTCTCGATGAATGGCTCTCAGTCACAGACCGCGATCACGCTGCGGTCATTAACCCAACCGAGGTCGACCCCCAAGACGTACCGGCGACCGGCGACCGGCTCGAGCCAACCTGACGTTCTCGTACATGCACGCAGGTCTTCGAGGTTGGTCAGGCGGTCCTCTGGCGCGCACCACTGGTTTAGGTGGAGGCGTCGGTACACCGATTCGGGCTGGCTCGCCTGCTCCTCGGCCAGGAACTCCTCGCTGGTCCACGGAAGAGGCCCCGGAACGTCCTGGACCGACCACCGCTTCGACTTGGTGGCCCTGACATAGACCTTGTGGCTCCAGGAGCCGGGATCGCCCGACGTGGAGGCGACGAGCAGCTTGGCGCCCTTGACCTTGCCCATCGAGGAGGTGATTGCCGTCCACACGCCACGGCGTTCGCCGTGGCGTTCCACTGGCAAATTCGTCGGCCACTGCTATCGCGGGTTTCCGACCGAACGCACTTGCCGCGTCCGCCGACATGACCTCGAGGACGCTCCCGTTGCGGGCCGTGATCTTGTAGTTGTCGATGGTCAGCGCCGAAGCCAGGGCCAGTGTTCGGTTCACGATCCCGCGCGCCCAGTCGACGACCAGCCGGCCCTGATCCCGGTCGACCGCATAGCAATCAAGCTGGCTGCCGCCGGCCAGGGTCGTGAGCATCGCCACCATGCAGAGCCCGGCCGTGTCGGTGGACTTCGATCCGCCACGAAGGCGACTCTCCCAGCGGTTCGGCTGGGCGCGGTCGTCGAAGGCCCATTCAGCGAGGCGCCACTGCCACGGCTCGGCGACGTTGCCCCACAGTCGGCCGTCCTCGAGCACGAGAGCACCCATCAGGGCCAAGGCGTCGCGGTTGACGGTCATGGCGCGCCTCGCAGGACACGCTCGATCGTGCCGTCGGTCCAGTCGGCCGGAAGCCAGATGTACCGTTCGGCGCCGGCATCGCCCAGGGCGTGAAACCAGTCCTGTTGCTCGATGCTGAGCTGGCCACGAGCGGACTTCAGCTCGACGAAGAGCACCCGGTCACGGACGAGGACGAGGTCGGGGAAGCCCTTGCCGTCGCCAGCGACGGCGGTGCGCCAGCCATGCTTGGTCAGAGCCGGCCGGAAGTGCGCCGTGCGCCACTTGAGCAACCCAGCCAGCTCGAGCACGGAGTCGAGGAGCTCGGTCTCGGTCATTGCCGTGGCGGCCGTGCTCACGACTCGACCTCGGGCACGGCCTGGGCGTCAATGGCGTTGGCCTGGTAGCCAGTCGTGGCCTGGCCCTGCGCTTTGAGGTCGTCGAGCGTGGCCTGGCCGATCTCTGCCGAAGTCATGATCGCCGCCAGGCGAGCCTCACCAAGCGGCGTCAGGCCCATACCCTCGGCGAGCTTCGCTGCGCGGTTGCTCCACGAGGCTGCGCTGTTCGATCAGCCGGGCTTTGATCTCCTCGAGCTCACCCTCGAAAGCAAGCTGCTCGATCCTCTGCTGAAGCAGCAAGCGGACAGCCTCGGCGCCGGCAAGCTGCGACAGGGCGAGAGCGTGCCGTCGGTCGCCGACCCACGGGTGGAGCTCGACCAGGGCGTCCTCAACGGCCCTGGTGATCGACTGGACGATCCGCGGCGAACGGGAACCGTCCTTGACCGGCACGAAGTGCCCGACTTCGAACGGCGGCCACGAGTAGCCGCGAGCCGGCACAGGCGTGTGAGCGTCCCTCATGACGCTTCCGGCGTGCGATTCCCAGTCGCATCACGGTCTGATTCGTGGCCGCTGACCTGCGTCTCCGCGCTAGTGGTCACACCGTGGTCACTGCTCAGGTCGGCTCCTGGTGCCTGCGAAGTCGGGCGCGCATCATTCGGTGGAGCTTCGATGGTGCCGCTGCGAGGTCGCTGGCGATGACGAAGGAACGGACAGTCATCATCGTGGTGCACGACCAAGTGCCAGACGCCAGCCGACTCCTCGGTTAAGACCTGGTAGGCGTCACACGACGCACATCCGCCTCTGATGCGATCGCCCTTCGCAGCGGCAGCACTGAGCATCTCGTGGATGGAATCGCTCACGAGACCACCCACTGGTACCGGTTCCCGTCTAAAGACGGGAGAACCGGGAACCGTTGTGGCCGGGCCGGTTCCCCATGGTTCCGGGAACTACGAAAGACCCCTTGACCTGCACTGCACGACCCAAGGCCGTTGTCGGTTCCCACGCGTATCCGGTTCCGACCCCGAATTTGCGGTTCCCGGAACCGCCGAGGCGCTCATTCAGGCCTCTTTCGACGGGCCTTGAGGGCAGCGAGGACCACGGTCTTGCGCTTGGGACACCCAGCAGCGCGCCAGGGCCGACAACGCAACCGCGGCCGTGGCGTCGAGCGGGACTCCAGCTTCATCGAGCGCGGTCATCACGTCGAGAGTCCCCGCCGGCACGGCGTCGTCTTGCCACACATGGCGCAGCGTCGGCTCCTCGAGGCGGAGCAGCGTGATCTCGGACGGCACCCACGGGACGCGGCTGTGGGTGCGGTTCAGCTTGAAGGTTCGAGAGTCGAGCATGGTCAACCGGAAGACGATGTCCACGTCGTCCGCCTTGGCCGATGAGCCACGCTGGCCAGCCGCCACGTCCTTGCCCATGTGGTCGAGCCGCAACAAGGCGATGCCGGCGGCCTTGAGCCGCAATCCGCTGTGCCGGTAGAAGGCCCGGAAGGTGTCAGCTGAGCTCTCCTCGCCGGTGACGGCACGAGCCATGGTGTCGATCACGACCAGCGCAGCTCCGCTGTCTACGGCGGCCGCCAACAGGATCTCGCCACCGAGGTCACCATCGAGACCCGGCCAAGATGGCAGTTGGTAGTAGTGAAGGCGGCTCAGGTCGTCGTCCGGTCCGTAGCCGAGATCGGTGAGGCGCTCGCGCAGGTCGGCCTCGGTCATCTCGAAGTCGGCGTAGAGAATGTCGATCGGCTCACGCGGAGCGAGCCCGAGCACGGAGCGGCCAGTGGCGCCGGCGGCCGCAATGTCGAGCGCAAGGAGGCTCTTGCCGGTCTTGGCCACCGAGAAGATGGCCGTCTGCCGCCCGTTGGCCACGATCGGCTCGAGCAGCCACTCGGTGGCCTGCTCCTCCGTTGCCCAGAAGGTGCACCAGTCGATGGGCTGGCCCCACTCAGAAGTCCGCATTGACCCAGCGTCGGGGGTGGCTAGAGTCATCGACCTTGTTCCTGGTAGCGGTGCCAGAACCCAATGGTGGGCCGGCTCCCGGCTTCCAGGATCTCAGCGAGACGTTCGACGCCTTCGGGGGTCAGTTCGCCGGTGCCCGGCCCGTTCGGCTTCCTCAGCGGTGCGCGCTCGAGCAATCAGAGCATGACCGAGGTGCCGCATTGTCTGAGGGGTGAGCCCGGCGGGAATCACGCCGCTGCCGCGAGATCCCACACTGCCGCCCAGGCCAAGTGCCGCGAGGGCGTCGAGCAGCTCGGGCGTCGTCTCCCAGACCCCGGCCGCCGTGGCGGTGAGGACGACAGCGAGCGCCTCGGATCGAGCCTCGGCGAGCTGGCGCAGTTCGGACCCAGTCACGGGTCACGCTCAGTCCATCCCCAACAGGCGCCGAAGGGCCGCTGTTGGGACAACCACTCGGCGGCCGAACCGGACCGTCGGGATCTCGCCTCGAGCGGCACAGTCGTATGTCGCACTCCGGCTCAGACCCAAGAGGTGACCGGTCTCAGGCCACAGACGAAGAGTCGGCTGGTCCTGGGGGAGAGGAATTCCTCCCTTCCTCCGTCCGATGGTCTGGGGTCCGAGTGGCTGCCGTGTCCATGGGTTGAAGTGTCCGTGAGTCGGCACCCTGCGGACTACGGGGCGAATGGTGGACCTGCTGTTCAGGCAGGGGAGGTCAATAGTCAGCATTACTCTTGACTAGAGCCGAACTCAGGCGTACTGTTCTGGACGTGCCAACACGCAGACGGACTCCAGCGAGGTTGCTGAAGAAAGCACAGCGAGGCTCGCTGTACCGACTGAATGGTTCGTTCTGGTGGGTCGAGACCGCCGACGGATGGAGGACCTCGTATCGGATCGAGCCCCAAGGGTTGCAGCCGGTCGTGGCGGAGATCCGGATATTCCCGGCGGCCCGATTCAACGCGAATGACCCGGTCTGGCAGCCCCAGCCGGCCGCCACGCCTGAGGGTGGCGTCCCGTCCGGACTCCTCAAGTCAGCGTCCCTGTCCACGCCCTTCACCGGGCTGACCGCCGCTGAGCTCCTCGACATCCAAAAGGCTCTCGGCCCGGCCCTGAGCGGTCAGGTCGGGCTGGCTGGTGCCACGCCGGCCACGGCCTCGGGCGCCGACAAGCTGCGGGCTCAGGTGGCGGCGATGTACTCCGTCGCCGTCCAGCAGACCAGGAACGTCAACGCCCTGATCGCCGAGGCCCTCGGCTACTCCGAAGCGAAGGGCTACATGGACGGCCCGCGGCGGGTGACCGATCTCGTAAGTGACGCTCGCAACAAACTCGGATTCCTCACTCGCACGGGCCAGGGAAAGGGTGGCGGAGCACTCACAGCGGCGGGCCGATCAGTCCTCACCGACGACGAATACCTCGCGGCCGTCCGCAAGATCGAAAAAGTGATCGAACAGAGCAGGAAGGCAAACCGATGACTCAGCGCAACGCGACAGCGGCACCACAGAAGGACCCGAAGACCGGCACGTGGTTGTACGTGGTCGATCTCGGCCGCGGCGCCGACGGCAAGCGTCGGCAGGTCAAGCGCCGCGGCTTCCCGACGAAAAAGGCGGCCCAGGAGTCGCTGAATCAGATCCGCCATGCCAATCAGACGAAGACCTATGTCCCGCCGGCCAAGCGCACCCTCGGCGAGTACCTCGACGGATGGCTCGAGGGACTGCCCACGAGCGGCCTGCGTCCGTCGACCGTCGATGGCTACCGCCGATGCTTGCTGTACGTCACTCCGGCTCTCGCTGGCCGGCGCCTGGACCACGTCACCGCTGGCGACCTCGATCGCCTCTATTCGGACCTCCTGGCGTCCGGCTTGCGCCGGCGGGAAGGCGGTCTCAGCCCTCGCTCCGTCCGCTACCTGCATACGGTCCTGCAGAAGGCTCTGGGCGATGCCGTCCGCAAGGGCGAGCTCGCTCGCAACGTGGCCACCATGGCGAGCCCTCCGTCGGCCAAGTCGACGCGTCCGCGAGAGATGTCATGGTGGACGCCCGAGCAGCTGCGCTCCTTCCTCGACTTCACCGCGACAGAGGCTCTTGGCCCGCTCTTCCGAGTGGCCGCCATGACCGGGATGCGCCGCGGCGAGGTTTGCGGTCTCCGCTGGTCTGATGTCGACCTCGAGCTGGGCAGGATCGAAGTGCGCCAGCAGCTCCTCACGCTCCTGGGCGAGCCTGATGTTCTCAGAGCGGACCAAGACCGACCACGGCCGGCGGCGCATCGACCTGGACCCCGCGACGGTTGCCGTGCTGCGCAAGCAGGAGCGCCGTCAGAAGGAGCACCGCCTACTTCTCGGCGCCGGGTGGTCGAACGAGCGCGGTCTCGTCTTCACCGATCCCGACGGCCGACCGCTCGACCCCGAGTCCGTGGCCAAGGTATTCGACCGGCGGGTTGCCAAGAGCGGGCTACCGCGGATCCGGTTTCACGACCTGCGCCACACGCACGTCGCCCACCTGATCGCAGCGGGGGAGCAGCCGCTCCTGATCGCCCGCCGGGTCGGTCACGCCTCGAGCTCGTTCACGATGGACCGCTACGGCCACCTGTTCGAGGATGCCGGCTCTCAGGCAGCTTCAGCCGTTGCCGCCATGGTCGACGGGGCTTAAGGCCGGTCTACGCCGCCGGTTCTCCGCGGGGGTTCGATTGGGCTACCTACCTGGTTGCGTTCGCGGAGGTAGCCCAGATGGTGGACGGTTCTTCGGTCACTGAGGTCTGGCTGCCCGGTAGTAATCGTCCCCGCTGGCGACGGGGGCGTCGGACCATCAGGTGAACCGATGTTCCCGTCCTTGAAGGTGGTCTTCGGCGAGCGGAAGCGGTTGCCGAGGTGGTCCCGGACGACCATCAGAGCGGTGTGCGGGCCGGAGGGGAGCGCCTCCCGCTCAAGGACGACGATCAGCATCCCGTGCGTTGGCTCATTCGCAGGCAGAACATCGGTCAGCACCGAACCCCTTGGAGTGGATTCGAAGATCTGGGCGCTCTCCCAATGCACCTTTCCCTCGACGCCACGAAGCTCGACCCCGACGACTCGCACGTCGTAGCTGGGGGTCGAGTTGGTCATCACGCACCTCATTTGGAAGGTCACGTGCTTGATCGGGTCGGCGTGGGGAGCTGGCGCCTGAGACCAAATGCAGAAGCGGGTGTCCGGCTCGACGTGGACATGAGTTCGAGGGGGAACTGGCCGACGACGGATCCACGCAACGAGTCGTCGGCGTACTTGCTTTCCCGACTTTGTGACCGTGGTGACGATCGTGATGGCAGCCGCAACCACCCCGATCAGCACATAGACAGTGTTCAGAGACACTTGTGACCAATCTGTGACCACAGGCCGGTTTCCACAGCCCCGTTTGTCCTCTGACCTGGGAACATGACGTGCCCGGAGCGGGACTCGAACCCGCACGCCCTTTCGGACAGCGGCTTTTGAGGCCGCCGCGTCTGCCATTCCGCCATCCGGGCGAGAACGCTTGATCGTACAAGCTGCGATCTAGGTTGGCGGGGTGGGAGCGCCCCCGCCATGAAGCTCACTGGCGTCGAGCTTGTCCAGGTCGACCTCCCATTCCGCCAGGCCATCGGCACCGCCGCCGGCGTGCACCGCGTGCGGCCTCTGCTCTTCGTGCGGGTCGTGAGCGAGGAGGCGGAGGGCTGGGGTGAATGCGCCGCGCTGGCGGAGGGCACTGCCGTCGACCCCGCCCTGGCGACGGTGGAGCAGGCCGCGGAGCACTTGGGCGTGCGCCGCCTGCTCGAGGCCACGGCGGCCCGGGGCGGTCAGCTGCCCATGGCGGCGGGGGTGGCGCAGCTCTTCGGGGGCTCGGCGGTGGACCGGATGCTGGCGGCGACGTTCGAGATGGCCGTCGCCGACGCCGAGCTGCGCGCCGCCGGGCACTCGCTGGCGAGCGATCTGGGCGTGACGGAGGGCTTCGAGGCCCTGGCCGTCGGTGCCGTGGTCGGGATCCCCGACGGGCACGACCTCGCCGCGTTGCGTCGGGAGGTCGACACGGTGGTGCGGGCCGGCGCGGCTCGTCTCCGGTTGAAGATCGAGCCGGGCTGGGAGGTGGAACCCGTGCGCGCCGTGCGGGCCGACCACCCCGGTCTCGTGCTCCAGGTCGACGCCAACGGCTCCTTCGGCGCGGGCGACGAGGACGTGGCGGCGCTCAGCCGGTTGGCCGAGTTCGACGTCCTCTGCATCGAGCAACCGCTGCCGCCGGCGGACCTGGTGGCCCACGCCCTCTTGGCCCGGGTGCTTCCGGTCCCCATCTGCCTGGACGAGTCCCTCTCGACGCCTCGGCGCGTCAGCGATGCGCTGCGCAACGGATCGTGCGCCATGGCCTGCCTGAAGCCGGGCCGCCTGGGGGGTGTGCGCGCCACCAGGGCGGCCCATGCCGCCTGCGCCGCGGCCGGGGTGCCGGTGTTCGTCGGCGGCTTCTTCGAGGCCGGGTTGGGGCGCTCGTCCAACCTGGCCCTGGCGGCGAGGCTGAGCCAGGACGCGACGGGCCTGGTCAGCGACGTCGGGGATCCTGCCGACTATCTCGCCGTTGACCCCTGCGGGTATCCGCTGGTGCGCGCCGGATGGGTCCGGGTGCCCCCCGGACCGGGCGTCGGGAACCCGCCGGAGGGCCCGGTTCTGGAGAAGCTCGAGGCGCGGCGTCGCTGGTTCCCCGCCACCTACACTTGACGCTCCATGCATCGCGTCCTCCTGGAGCGGCGGATCAGAGACGTCCACACCCGGCTGGTCCGGGCGCGGGAGGAGTTGGCCGTGCTGAATGAGCAGTTGGCGGTTGTGCAGGAGTCGGCCGACGAGGCGCGGGTGCGCGCCCTCGTCTCGGAGACCCCGCTCGCCAGCCAGGAGCACAACGAAGCAGCGCGCCACGCCGACGCCATGGTGCGGGCGCGCGACGCGCTCGGCAAGGTCGTGGGCGACCTGGAGCGCCGCCAGGACGAGCTCCTCGCCGCCGTGGCCACGGGCAAGCAGTGACGGGGCCCCGTCGGGTGGTGACCGAAGCGGTGCACGCATGACGGTCGCCAACCGTTCCACCGCGCTGGCCCGCGTCGTCATCGCCGAGGACGAGGCCATCGTGCGCCTCGATCTCAAGGAGATCCTGATAACGGCCGGCTACGAGGTCGTGGGGGAGACCGGCCGCGGCGACGAGGCCGTGACCCTGGTCGAGGAGCACCAGCCCGACCTGGCCATTCTCGACGTCAAGATGCCCGGGATGGACGGCATCCGGGCCGCCCGCGAGATCACCTCCCGCCACCAGGTGGCCGTGCTCCTGCTCACGGCCTTCAGCCAGCGCGATCTCATCGAAGAGGCGCGGGACTCGGGGGTGTCCGCGTACCTCATCAAGCCGTTCCAACCCCGCGACCTCCTGCCGGCCATCGCCGATGTCCTGGCCAAGGCGCGGCAGGACTGGGCCATTGCGGCCGACGAGGCCGAGCACTCCGCCGACGGGGCCGAGGACAAGATCGCCACCCGACGCGTCGTCGATGAGGCCAAGCAGGTCCTGATGGACCGCGACGACCTTCCCGAGGACGAGGCCTTCAGCTTCATTCAGCGCACTGCCATGCAGACACGCGCCCGCATGCGCGACGTGGCGCAACAGGTCGTCGACGGCACGCTGACCCCGTAGTGTCGACGGCATGACGTCGACGCCGGCGCAGGAGCGATCCGGACCGCTGCTGCTGCTCGATGGCATGTCACTGGCCTTCCGGGCCTATTTCGCTCTTCCCGACACGCTGGCCACCTCGACCGGCGTCGTCACCAACGCGGTGCACGGCTTCTCGTCCATGCTGGTGTACCTGATCCGGGAGCATCACCCCTCCGCCCTGGCGGTGGCCTTCGACGCCCCCGGCGCCACGTTCCGCGACGAGATCCTCGAGGACTACAAGGCCGGCCGGGCCGAGACGCCATGGCTGCTGCCGCCTCAATTCGGCATGATCCGCGAGGTCATGGCGGCATTGGCCATCCCGGTGGTGGAGGCCCCCGGGTTCGAGGCGGACGACGTCCTCGCCACGCTGGCCACCGAGGCGGTGGAACGGCAGACCGAGGTGGTGATCGTCACCGGGGACCGGGACAGCTTCCAGCTGGTGCAGGACCCCTACGTGCGCGTGCTCTACAACAAGCGCGGCGTGAGCGACTACGCCCTCTACGACGAGCAGGGCATCTTCGACCGCACCGGCGTGCCCCCGTCGCAGTACGTGCTGCTGGCCTCGCTACGGGGTGACCCGTCGGACAACCTGCCGGGCATCCCGGGCGTGGGGGAGAAGACCGCGGCCAAGCTGCTGACCAAGTACGGCGACCTCGACGGCATCTTCTCTCACCTGGACGAGCAGACCCCCAAGCTGCGCGAGAACCTCTCCGAGAACGAGGAGCTGGCCCGCTCGAACGCCCGCATCATCCCCCTCGTGCGCGACGTGCCCCTCGACGTCGACGTGACGCACCTGACGCTGGGGGCGTGGGACCGGGCCACGGCCGAGGCCACGTTCGACCGCTTCGAGATGAAGACGGTCTGGGGCCGCCTGGAGGAACTGCTCGACGCCGGCGCGCTGGGCGAGCCCGTCCCCGGGAGTGCGGGCCCGTCGGCCAAGGGCGCCGAGGCAGCGGTCGCCGCCGCGACCCGGGGGCACGCCCCACCGGCGGAACCGGTCGTTCCGCCCTTCGACCTGCGCGACGTGGCTCTGCCCGCGACGGCGGCCGAGGTGACCGAGCAACTGTCCGTGCTCGGCACCGGCCGCATCGCCCTGGCCGCCCGCTGGACCGGCATGCCCGGCCGCAGCGACCTGGTGGCGCTGATCCTCGTGGCCACCGAGGGCGAGGAGGCGGGTCTCGGCGTCCTGGTGCCGGGCGCGCTGCTCCACGCCGCCTCGGTGGTCAAGAAGCTCAACAGTGTGCTGTCCCGCGCCTTCGTGGGCCACGAGGTCAAGGAGGCCATGCGCTCGCTGCTCCCGCTCGGCGTCGACCTCACTGGCCTGGAGATGGACACGGCTGTCGCCGCCTACCTGCTCGACGCTTCGACCGGTGAGTACGAGCTCTCGCAGTTGCGCGAGCAGACCGGGCAGCTCAGCCTCGACATCGTGGAGCCCGGTGAGACCGAGCGGGACCTGGCCCAGGACGGCGCCGGCGAGGCGGCCGACGTCGCCGGCATGGCCCAGGGCTTCCGGCACCGCATCGCCTCCGAGGACATGGTCCACCTCCACGATGAGGTCGAGACCCCGTTGGTGCGGGTCCTGGCCAAAATGGAAGTGGCCGGCATCGGCGTGGACCGGGCCGAGCTGCAGACGATCACCGATGCGCTCAAGGAGGCCGCGGCCGCCTTGCAGGCCGAGGTGCAGGAGCACGCGGGCCGGGAGTTCAACGTGAACTCGACGCCCCAGCTGCGGACCGTCCTCTACGACGAGCTGGGCCTCACCCCGGGCAAGAAGACCAAGACCGGCTTCTCGACCGACGCGCAGACCCTCGAGAGCCTGCGGGGAGACCATCCGATCATTCAGGCGTTGCTGGCCTACCGCGAGGTGGAGAAGCTGCGCTCCACCTACGGCGAGAGCCTGCTGGCCGAGATCGCGGCCGACGGCCGCATCCACGCGTCCTTCGGGCAGACGGTGGCCCGGACGGGGCGCATCTCGTCGGACCGTCCCAACCTGCACAACATCCCGGTGCGCACCGAGCAGGGCAAGCAGTTCCGGCGCGCCTTCGTGCCGGGGGAGGGCTGCACCTTCCTGGTGGCCGACTACGACCAGGTGGAGCTGCGCTGCATTGCGCACCTCTCGGAGGATCCCGGTCTCATCGAGGCGTTGACGAGCGGTTCCGACGTCCACCGGACGGTGGCGGCCGCCGTCTACGGGATCCCGCCCGAAGAGGTGACCCACACCCAGCGCGAGTACTCGAAGATGGTCTCGTACGGCCTGGCCTACGGCATGGAGGCCTACGGGCTCAGCCAGCGCCTCGGGGTGCCCGTCGAGGAGGCCGCCGCCATCATGGAGAGCTACTTCGGCGCCTTCCCGCTCGTGAAGCAGTACATGGACCATGCCGTGGCCGACGCCAAGATCCGGGGGGCCACCCGCACCATGTTCGGCCGCATCCGGCCCCTGCCCGACCTGGAGTCGTCGAACTACCGGGTGCGCCAGGCGGCGGAGCGTCAGGCCATGAACGCCGGCATTCAGGGACTGGCCGCCGACATCTTCAAGATGGCCCTGGTGCGCCTCGACCACGATCTCGAGGAGGGGGGGCTGGCCAGCCGTCTGGTGCTCCAGGTGCACGACGAGGTCATCGTCGAGGTGGCCCCGGGGGAGGAGGGCGACGCCCGCCGCCTCACCGAGTCCGCCCTGACCGGGGCGGCGGACCTCAAGGTCCCCCTCACCATCTCCATGGCGACGGGGCCGAGCTGGGCTGCGGCCAAGGGCTGACGGCCTGCGCAGGAAGTCGCCACGTCTTCGCGTCCGCCGAATGGCGCGCACGTGACGGAAAGGTGACACGGCCCTGGAATCCACGAGAAAACACACGGCTTGAACAAAAAAATGCCTAGCGGCTGACGACGACAGGGCTTAGGGTGCCCAGCGATCGGCGGTACCCGAAGTCACTGGAGGTGCGATGGCGCGTCACCCGAAAGTTGGACTCTTGCTGTGTGGAGCGGCGGGCCTCCTGGCCGCCGCGGGGGCCGGCATCGCCGGCAGCCCAGCGGCCTCGGCGACCGGGTCCCCGACGCTCTACGTCGCCCTCAGCGGGAGCGACAGCGGCGGGAACGCCTGCCGGCTGCCGGCGCATCCGTGCGCCACGATCCCCTACGCGCTGACGCAGGCGCCTACGGGTGGCAGCACGATCGATGTCGGGGCCGGTACCTTCACCCAGCCGCTGCAGATCACCAAGCCGGTGAACATCGTGGGGACGGTCGTCAACGGGACGATTGCCACCTCTCTCAAGCCCACCTCCACCGTGGCTGACACCGACCCCCAGAACTTCGAGGGCCTGACCACCGTCGCGGCGCTCGTCGATGTCACCGACGGCGCCACCGCCAACCTGTCGAACCTCGTCATCAACGGCAGCACGGAAGGGCCCACCTTCACCGCCTGCGGTCCACCCAACTTCGTCGGCCTCTATTACCACAACGCCTCGGGGAACGTGGACAACACCAAGGTCGTGAATGTGCAGCTCCCGGCGGGGGACTTCGGGTGTCAGTCGGGCGACGCCGTCTACGTCGGTTCGGACGCCGGGTCGCCCTACCCGGCGTCGCACGTCACCTTCAACGCCGACACCGTGAAGGCGTACGACAAGAACGGCATCACGTGCCGCTATGCCGGCTCGGTGTGCGACGTCTCCGACACCGTCGTCACCGGGATCGGGCCGACCTCGCTGATCGGCCAGAACGGCATGGAGTACGCCTTCGGATCGAGCGGAGCCGTGTTGTCCAGCACCATCACGGGGAACTCCTACACGGGCGCCTCCGGGGTGTCGCCCGCGGGCAACTCGGCCACGGGGATCCTGGTATACGACACGGGCGCCATGCGCGTGGCCGGCGACACCCTCTCCGGCAACGACGTCAACATCTCCGCCAGCGCCGATTCGGGCCAGATCCCCGGGTCCTGGTACATCCAGTCCGACACCGTCGGTGGGGCCACCGACAATCTGTCCGCCGCAGCGGGTGGCCCGAGCGAGGGCAACCAGTACGGCGACGGGATCCAGATCGAAGGTGTCGACGGCAGCATCAATCCGACCACGGTGAGCGGCAACGTCGCCACGGGCGACTACGAGTACGGGATCAGCCTTTTCGGTACGGCGCACATCACTGTGTCCGGCAACACCACCAACACCGACTACGACGGGATCTACGTGGACTCGGCTTCGGGAGCCAACACCTTCGGGGACAACATCGCCAAGCACGACGCCGTCTACGACTACCAGGACGCGAGCACCGGGTCGGGTACATCCGGCACGGGCGACACCTGGACAGGCAACACGTGCAAGCCGGTGCTCGACAGTGCCCCGGAGGGTCTCTGCTGAGCCGTCTCGGCTGAGCCGCCTCTGCCGAGCCGAGCCGAGCGGGGTTGGGCTGGGCGCACCGATCAGCTGGTACGATGCTCGGTCTTGCCCGTCGGCACCGGTGGCGGCGCAACCCGTATTCCTCGAACTGACCCCGGCGCGGTCCTGCGGGTGCAAGTCGCACCCGTCGCAAGGAGCATTTCCCAATGGCTGACGCAGCACGCACCTCCCTCCTCTCTCCCGAAGCGATGGGCAGCTTCGATGCCGAGGGGAACTACACCCCCCGCACCATCGTCGACGACGACCTCGGTGACGCCGATCTCGAAAAGGCGATGGGTGACTCCATCATCGAGTTTGACGACGGCGACGTCATCGAGGGAACGGTCGTCAAGATCGACCGCGACGAGGTCCTCCTCGACATCGGCTTCAAGTCCGAAGGGGTCATCCCCGCCCGCGAGCTCTCCATCCGCAACGACGTCGACCCGGCGGAGATCGTCTCGCTCGGTGACCACGTCGAGGCCCTTGTCCTTCAGAAGGAGGACAAGGAGGGGCGGCTCGTCCTGTCCAAGAAGCGCGCCCAATACGAGCGGGCCTGGACGACCATTGAAGAGAAGAAGAACAACGGCGAGATGGTGTCCGGTCCCGTCATCGAGGTCGTCAAGGGCGGCCTGATCGTCGACATCGGCCTGCGCGGCTTCCTGCCCGCTTCGTTGGTCGAGCTGCGCCGCGTGCGCGAGCTGCAGCCCTACGTGGGCAAGGTCATCGAGGCCAAGATCATTGAGCTCGACCGCAACCGCAACAACGTCGTGCTGTCGCGCCGGGCCTGGTTGGAAGAGGCCCAGAAGGAGCAGCGGGGCGACTTCCTGCAGAACCTGAAGCCGGGCGAGCGCCGCAAGGGTGTCGTCTCCTCGGTGGTCAACTTCGGTGCCTTCGTGGACCTCGGCGGCATGGACGGGCTCGTCCACGTGTCCGAGCTCAGCTGGAAGCACGTCGACCACCCGTCGTCGGTGGTGACCGTGGGCGACGAGATCGAGGTCGAGGTGCTCGACGTGGATCTCGACAAGGAGCGCATCAGTCTCTCGTTGAAGGCCACGCAGTCCGACCCCTGGCAGGAGTTCGCCGACAGCCACGCGGTCGGCCAGCTCGTCTACGGCCGCATCACCAAGCTGGTGCCCTTCGGTGCCTTCGTGCAGGTCGGTGACGGCATCGAGGGCCTGGTGCACATCTCGGAGATGGCCGTGCACCACGTGGACCTGCCCGAACAGGTCGTGACACCGGGTGAAGAGCTGTGGGTCAAGATCATCGACATCGACCTGCAGCGCCGCCGGATTTCGCTCTCCATCAAGCAGGCGGCCGAAGGTGGCGAGGTGTCCGAGGAGTACCGCGAGGCCTTCGGCGAGCACGCCTACGACGAAGAGGGCAACTACATCGGCTTCGACTACGCCGAGGGCGAGTTCACCCCCGAGACCGAGGCCCAGGCGGCCTGGGCCGACTTCGCCGAGCAGACCGGCACCCACGTCATCCCGATCAAGGACGAGCACGGGAACGACATCCCGCCCGTCGAGGGTGAAGTTCCCGCCGGGGCTCAAGCTCCCGCTGAGGGTGAGGCAGCGGCTGCACCCGAGGCGGAGGCGGCCGCTCCCGTCGCCGACGGACCGGCGGCCGAGGCGGTCGCAGAAGGCGTCTAGCCGACGATTTTCTGAACTGGAAACGCTCTCGTTGAGCGTCCGGGGAATCGCCCCTCCCTGAGGCAGCGCCTCGCGGACCCGCTACGCCCCGCGCAGCAGGCCGGCGAGCTCCTGGGCCAACGTCACCGCGCCCGGGGGATGGTGCGTGAAGAACAGCACCGGGTCGAGCAGCTCGAGTTCGAGCAGCGCCGGCCCGCGGTCCAATGTCTCCACCATGTCGACCCGGGCATAGGAGGTGGGGCCGAGGAGCTCCTCTGCCGCGGCCAGGGCCCGGCCCGCCATATGGAGCTGCGCGGCCGTCGCGGTGGCGCCGCTGACCACCTGGTTGTCGATCAGGTGGTCGAGGGGCCCGACGCCCCGGCGGATCATCGGATCCTTGTGGAGGGCGTGGGTGAAGCGGCCGCCGACGTAGACGAGGGCAGTCTCGCCCTCGGTGTCGACACGGGGCTCGTAAGGCTGCACCATGGCCGTGCGTCCCGAGGCGGTCAACTTCTCCACGTGCGCCCGGGCCGCCTGGTGCTCGTGGGACTGGTAGCGCGCCGTGCTGTAGCCGCCGCCGGACACGGAAGGCTTCACGACGATCTCGCCCTCCGGCAGGACCAGCGTGTCGGCGTCGAGATCTCCCGCGCCCGGTTCCGCCCACACCGTCGGCACCGTCGGGACGCCCGCCCGCTCCAGGTCCTGCAGGTAGTGCTTGTCGATGTTCCAGCGCAGCGTGGCGGGGGAGTTGCGCACGGGCACGCCGGAGGCGGCGACACCGTCCGCCCAGTCCAGGAATTCCTCGGCGTGATGGATGTTGTCCCACGTGCCGCTGGCCAGCACGAGGTCGAACATCGTCCAGTCGACCGCGGGGTCGTTCCAGACCGCCGTCGTGGCGTCCACCCCGGCCGCAGCCAGGGCGTCCCGCAGCAGTGGCCAGTCGTCGTGTAGATCGGGGAACTGTGCGCAGGCCGCGGCGGCCAGGCGCGGTCGGGCAGCTGTCCCGCCGGAAGCGGCGCCGCTCAAGTGCCGATGGGGAAGTGGCAGGCCACCTGGTGGCGGGGGCCGATCTCCCGCATTTCGGGGACCTCTTCGGCGCAGCGGGCTTCGGCCCGCGGGCAGCGGGTGCGGAAGCGGCAACCCGACGGCGGGTTGATCGGGCTCGGGGGCTCGCCGGTGAGGGCCGCCGTCGTGCGCGGCGTCTCGGGGTCCGGCTCCACGGCGGAAGCCAGGAGGGCGGCGGTGTAGTGGTGGGCCGGAGTCTCGTAGAGCAGGTCGGAGGGGGCGATCTCGCAGAGGCGCCCGAGGTACATGACGGCAACCCGGTCGCTCACGTTCTTGACGACCGCGAGGTCGTGCGCGATGAACAGGATCGTCAGGTTGTACTCCTGCTTCAGGTCCTGCAGCAGGTTGAGGATCTGCGCCTGCACCGACACGTCGAGTGCGGAGACGATCTCGTCGCACACGAGGAGCTTCGGCTTGAGGACCAGTGCCCTCGCGATGCTGATGCGCTGGCACTGACCACCGGAGAACTCACGGGGCCGGCGAGAACCATTGACGTAGGGGTCGATGCCGACCTGGTCGAGCATCGCTCTGGACGTCTCGAGCCGCTCTTCTTTGCTGCCGATCTTCCAGATGTTCAGCGGCTCGGACACGATGTCGATGACGCGACGGCGCGGGTTGAGCGAGGAGATCGGGTCCTGGAAGATCATCTGCACCTGTGTGCGTAGCGTGCGCAGGTCACCGCGGCCGAGGGATGTCAGTTCGGTGGTGCCGAAAGTGATCTTGCCCGAGGTGGCCTTCTCGACTTGGACGATGGCGCGGCCGGTCGTGGACTTGCCGCATCCCGATTCGCCGACGAGCCCGAGTGTCTCGCCCTGGCGCAGGCCGAAGCTGATGCCGGCCACGGCCTGCACGGTCGCGTTGCCCCGGCCGAAGGAGACATGGAGGTCCTCGACGGACAGCAACGGGTCGGTCGCCACCGCTGGGGGGTTCAGCGTGGTGTCGGTCATGCGGGCACCGGATCGGGTCGGGGCGATGAAGGAGCCGCGTCGCTCGTCGTCAGGGGGTACCAGCAGGCGTAGCTGTGGCCGGGTTCCGCCTCCACCAGCGGTGGCTTCTCCACGTGGCACCTTTCCTGCGCATAGGGGCAGCGCGGCGAGAAGGGGCAGCCCGACGGGGGGTTGAGCAGATCCGGGGGTCTGCCCTCAATGGCGGTGAGCCGGGTATGGCTCGGTTCGGCGATGCGCGGCGTCGACTTGAGGAGCGCCTCCGTGTAGGGCATGGCCATGCTCTTGAAGAGCACGTTGGTGGGCGCCCGCTCGACCACGTTGCCGGCATACATCACGATGATCTCGTCGGTGCGCGTGGCGACCACGCCGAGGTCGTGCGTGACCAGGATCATGGCCATGTCGCGCTCGCGCTGGAGCTGGCTCAGGAGGTCGAGGATCTGCGCCTGCACCGTCACGTCGAGGCCGGTGGTGGGCTCGTCGGCCATGAGGAGGCGTGGCGCGCAGGCCAGGGCGATGGCGATCATGACGCGCTGGCGCATGCCGCCCGAGAGCTCGAACGGATAGGCCTCGTAGCGCTCGACCGGGGAGGGGATGCCCACCTGCATGAGGAGCGAGAGCGCCGTCTCCTTGGCCTCGCTCTTGGACAGCTTGAGGTGGATCTTGAGCGGTTCGGTGATCTGGTTGCCGATCCGCTGCACGGGGTTGAGCGACGTCATGGGGTCCTGGAAGACCATGGCGATGTGGGTGCTCCAGAGCTTGCGCAGCTCGTCGTTCGGCGCGTTGAGGAGCTCGCTGCCGTCGTAGCGGACCGACCCGGTCTGGGTGGTCGACGCCCGGGGGAGCAGCCCCATGATGGCCCGGGAGAGCACCGTCTTCCCCGAGCCCGACTCGCCCACGATCCCAAGCGTCTTTCCCTGGTCGAGGGTCAGTGACACCCCTTGGACCGCCCGCAGCGGGCCGCGGCTGGTGGCGAAGGAGACGCGGAGGTCCTCGACCTCGAGCAATCGGCGCCCGCTCACAGCTTGATGTCCGACACGTCGAAGTACGCCCGCAATTTGTCCGCCACGACGTTGAGGCTGATGAGGAGCAGGAACATGGCCGACGCCGGGAAGATGACCAACCACGGGTTCGTCTGCCCCTTGGCCCCGGTCAGCAGGCTGGACCCCTCGTTGAGCATGTTGCCCCAGCTGGGCGTCGGTGGTGGCACGGAGAGCCCGAGGAAGGCCAGCGAGCCCTCCAGGACGACGATGGTGGCCACGGCGATGAGCCCGAAGGACACGATGGTCGGCATGATGTTGGGCAGGATCTCGCGGGCGAGGATGCGCCTGTCGCTGGCGCCGAGTGCCTTGGCGGCCAGCACGAAGTCGCGGGTGGCGTAGGACAAGGTCGAGGCCCGTACCACGCGGAAGATCAGTGGCGCCGCAAAGAGCCCGATCACGAGCGTGATCTTGAACAACGACTTGCCCCAGAAGGACACGATCGCGATGACGGCGACGATGGCGGGAAAGGCCAGCACCACATAGGAACCCGTATTGAGGGCCGTATCGATGCGGCCTCGGCGGTAGGCCGAGAACATGGCGGGGATGCCACCCACGACCAGGCCGATCAGCGCGCCGCCGAAGCCGACGACCAGGGAGACCCGTGCCCCGTAGATCAAGCGGCTGAAGATGTCCCGGTAGAGATCGTCGGTCCCCAGGAGGTGGCCCCAGCCGGGCCCTGCGTTCTGCACACTGTTGTAATTCCCCAGATCGGGGTTGGGTAACGGCAGCAGGCTGGCGAAGGTGGCCGCCAGCGCCACCAGGACAATCCAGGCCACACAGATCCAGAAGAGGACGCCCAGCTTCTTCTTGGTTGGATCCGCCGCCTCTTCGGCGGAGATCTCTTCCTTGATGTCGGCGAACGCCTCGTTGGTCGGACTGGTCAGGCTCACGCTACTCACGGGCAATCCTCGGATCGACGATGGTGAACAGGAAGTCGAAGATGAAGTTGACCAGCACGATGGCCACGGCCACGAAGAGGGTGATGCCCTGCACGACGGTGTAGTCGTCCTGGTTGACGGCCGAGATCAGCTGATACCCCAACCCCGGCATCTGCAACAGGAGCTCGACGATGAACGTGCCGGCGATCAGGCTGCCGATGGTGACGCCGGCCGACGCCAGCAGCGAGATCGAGGACGGCCGCAGGGCGTGGCGCCACATGATGCGTCGATCGGACAGACCCTTCGAACGGGCCATGGTGATGAAGTCCTCTTGCAACGTGGAGATGAGGTCGTTCCGCAGCAATCGGAAGTAGACGACGATCCCGCCCAGGGCGAGGACGATGGACGGCAACAGCATGGTGTGGATGTTGGACCAGAAGTCCTGCGTGAGCGGCACATAGGAGGCCGGTCCGGGGAAGATGTGCCAGTGCACGGCGAAGAGCAGCACGAGGACCGGCGCAATGACGAAGGGAGGCAGGGCCAGCATGGCGAAGGTGCCGCTGTTGGAGGCGTTGTCGAACAACCCGTTGGGCTTGCGGGCCGAGCGCATGGCCATGGGGAAGGCGATGGCGAAGGCGAGGATCTGGGAGAAGATGATCAGCTCGAGGTCGATCGGGAACGACTGGCTGATGATGGTCGTCGTCGACTGGTGCGTCGTGTAGGACTGGCCCAGGTTCCCCTGGAACACGTGGCCGATCCAGATGAAGTACTGCTGCCACAGTGGCTTGTCCAGGCCGAGCTGGTGGTTGAGGGTGGCGACGTTCTGCGGCGTGGCGTTGGGGCCGAGGATGGTGTCGGTGGGATTGCCGGGCAAGAGGTGGACCAGGAAGAAGGTCACGATCGACACGAAGATGATGATGATGGCGAGTAGCACCAACCGCTTGATGATGTAACGGGTCACGGCGCCCCTTTCCCCCCTTCGCTGTGTCGATTCCCTTCCCCGGCGCCGGCCTTCCCCGGCGGCGGATGATCCTAGACCTCAGGCCCCTTGTCCTACCATGCGGCCCATGTCTGAGGAGGTTCCTGCTCTCACCGGTCGGACGCGGGTCGTCGTCGGCATCGCCGTGGGGCTGGTGCTCGCCGCCGGCCTGCTCCTTCGCTTCTGGGCCCGCTCGGGCCTCTGGCTCGACGAGGCCCTCACCGTCAACATCGCCCGGCTGCCGCTGCACGACATCCCCGATGCACTGAAGCACGACGGGGCGCCGCCGCTCTACTACTACCTCCTGCACTTCTGGATCGTCGTCTTCGGCCAGTCCAACGACGCCGTGCGTGCCCTGTCCGGCCTGTTCGCCGTGCTGACCCTCCCTGTCGCCTGGTTGTGCGGGCGGCGCCTGGGGGGACGGGCCGTGGCCTGGACCACGCTCGTGCTGCTGGCCAGCGCACCCTTCGCGGTGTACTACGCCACCGAGTCCCGCATGTACTCCCTGGTCATCCTCCTGACCGGCTGCGGCTTCCTCGCCCTGGCGCGGGCCGTCGACAAACCTCGCCCCGGCAACCTCATTGCCGTCGCCGTCGTCACGGCGGCGCTCCTCTACACGCAGTACTGGTCGGTCTACCTCGTCGCCATGGTCGGCATCTGGCTGGTCGTCTCCGTCGTGCGCGCGCACCGGCATGGGCGGGCTGACGCCGCGCCGCGGGCGGCGTTGCTCGCGGTCGCCGTCGGCGTCCTCCTCTTCGTGCCCTGGGTGCCGACGTTCATCTATCAGGCCAAGCACACGGGAACCCCGTGGGCGGCACCGCCCAACTTCTCGGCCGTGATCAACGCCCTCACCGGCTTCACCGACAACCAGGGGTCGACGTTGCAGACCGGGACGAACCAGGGCCGGCTCCTCGCCGTCATCTATTTCGCCATGCTGGCGCTCGCCGTCTTCGGCCTCGGCCGGTCCGGGCGCATCATCGAGCTCGACCTGCGCACCCGTCCCCGCTCGCGCAGCCTGAGCTTTGTCGTGCTCGGCACGCTTTTCGCCGCCATCGCCGGCGGCATCCTCACGGCCAGCGCGTTCTCGTCGCGCTACGCCGCCGTCGTTTTCCTGCCCTTCCTCCTCCTCGTGGCGCTGGGGACGGCGACGTTGCTCAACCCGAGGGTCCGGGTGATCGTCGTCGGGCTCGCGGTCGTGGCCGGCCTGGTGTCCTCCGCCCAGAACGTCACGACGCAGCGGACCCAGGCGAACAATGTGGCGGCGGCCATCAACGCGGAGGCCAAGCCGGGGGACGTCATCGCCTTCTGCCCGGACCAGCTGGGTCCCTCCGTCTACCGTCAGATACGCGATCCATCGCAATACGACATGTTGACGTTCCCGCGCCGCACGGGGCCCGCCATCGTCGACTGGGTCGACTACGCCGACGCCGTGCACGGGGCCGACCCGAACTCCTTCGCCGGCGATGTGGTCCAGCGGGCCGGGACGAGCCACCACGTCTTTTTGGTCTGGGAGCCGATGTACCAGACCTACGGCATCAAGTGCGAGACCATCGCCACCGACCTGCTGGACACCGCCACCAAGAACGGTGGGGGAGGGCGCAACCTCGTGACCAGTCACCCCGCCCTGTACTACGAGCCGATGAACCTCACCGAGTACGCCCCGTCGGGATCCTGACCGCAGCTGTGCCCCGGAAACCCCTGTTCCGCCCCCTACCCTCCCCGAGAGATCCCGAAGGGTCCACTAACCTGCCTACCTCGTGACCGTCCTCGAAGAAGCGCCCGTCGTCATAGCCGGCGCGGGCCCCGGGGGCCTGACGGCGGCCTATCTCCTGACCAAACGGGGGGAGCACCCGGTCGTGCTCGAGGCCGACGACGTGGTGGGCGGGATCAGCCGCACCGTGGAGCGCGACGGCTGGCGTTTCGACCTGGGTGGACACCGCTTCTTCACCAAGGTCCCGGAAGTGGAGGCCCTGTGGCACGAGATCCTGCCCGAGGGGGACTTCATGCTGCGCCCCCGTATGAGCCGCATCTACTACAAGGGCAAGTTCCTCGACTACCCGCTCCGGGCGCTCAACGTGCTGCGCAACATCGCTCTCTGGGAGGGGATGCTGATCGTCTTCTCCTATCTGTGGTCCCGCATCCGCCCCCCCAAGGACGAGTCCAACTACGAGAACTGGCTCGTGAAGCGCTTCGGCTGGCGCCTGTACCGCACCTTCTTCAAGACCTACACCGAGAAGGTGTGGGGTGTGCCGGTGTCCGACATGCCGGCGGACTGGGCGGCCCAGCGGGTCAAGAACCTCGACCTGCGCAAGGCGGTCATGAACTCCATCCTCCCCAAGCGCGGCCAGACGGACATCACAACCCTCATTGAGGAGTTCCAGTACCCCAAGTACGGTCCCGGCATGATGTGGGAGATCTGTGCGGACAAGGTGCAGGCCGCCGGGGGGACCCTGGAGATGGGGGCGCGGCTGACCCGCATCAACGTCGAGGGCGGCCGCGCCGTGTCGACCTCGTACACCCAGGGCGGCGCCGAGCACACGGTCGCCGCCTCGCACGTCGTCTCCACCATGCCCATGCGCGAGCTGGTGCACACGATCACGCCGCCCCCGCCGCCCGAGGTGGTGGCGGCCGCAGACGACCTGCACTACCGCGACTACCTGACGGTGGCGCTCGTCGTGCCCGAGTCACGCAGCTTCCCCGACAACTGGATCTACATCCACGCCACCGACGTCGAGGTGGGGCGCATTCAGAACTACGGATCGTGGTCGCCCTATCTCGTCAAGGACGGGCGTACCTGCCTCGGCCTCGAGTACTTCGTCTTCGAGGGCGACGCCATGTGGAACACGCCCGATGATGAGCTGATCGCGCTGGGGACCAGGGAGCTGATAGCGCTCGGGCTGGCCGCCGAAGGCGATGTCGAGCACGGCTACGTCGTACGCGTGCCCAAGGCCTACCCGTACTACGACTTCAGTTACAAGGCCAACGTCGGCACCATCCGCAAGTGGATCGAGACCGAGGCACCCAACATCCATCCGGTGGGTCGTAACGGGATGCACAAGTACAACAATCAGGACCACTCCATGTACACCGCCATGCTGACGGTGGAGAACATGTTCGGCGCGGACCACGACATCTGGTCGGTCAACGTCGAAGAGGAGTATCACGAGGCGGGGTCGACCGGACGGGACGCCCCGGTGCTGCCGCGGCGCGCCCCCGCCACTGCAGGCACACTCGAAGCTGGCTAAGCACGCGGCGAGTCGGGCGCACCGGTGGCGCCCTTGGATGAGCCTCGTCGCGGCGGGAGCGGTGTATCTCGCGCTCGGCTTCGTGCTGTGGATCCACGCCTGGACTGAAGGCGCCACCACCCACACGCTGTGCGGCTGCGGGGACCCCGCGCTGTTCCAGTGGTTCTTCCAGTGGCCCGCCACCGCACTGGCCCACGGGCACAACCCGTTCTTCTCCACTGCGCTCTTCCACCCGCACGGCATCAACCTGTTGGCCAACACCTCGGTCACCGGGCTGAGCCTCCCGCTCGTGCCCGTGACGTGGATCTGGGGCCCGGTGGCGTCGCTCAACGTGGCCTCGACCATCACGCCCGCGCTCACGGCCTTCACCGCGTTCGTGGTGATCCGGCGCTGGGCCCCCTGGGCCCCGGCAGCCTTCGTCGGTGGGCTGCTCTACGGCTTCTCGCCTTTCGTCCTGTCGAATCTCGAGTTCGCCCACCTGATGACGGCGGCGCTCATGCTGCTGCCGCTCATCCTGGCCGTCCTGGACGAGATCCTGATCCGCCAACGGCACAGTGTCCTCGTCACCGGCATCCTGCTGGCGCTCCTCCTGTTCGCACAGTTCTTCCTGTCCTCGGAGTTGCTGGCCATCGGCGCGGTCGTGTTCGTTATCTGCCTGGTGGCACTGCTGGCCGCCGCGCTGGTCGCCAACCGGTCGGGGCTGCGGGAGCGCCTCCCCCACGCTGCGGAAGCGTTGGGCATCGCGCTCGGCCTGAGCGCGGTCCTGCTGGCCTGGCCGGTGTGGTTCGCGCTCGATGGGCCGGCGCACCTCTCGGGCCTCGTCTGGCCCAACGTGGGGGTGATCGGGGGCTTCATCCCCTCGAACTTCGTCACAACCGGCTACCCGTCCGTGCTCCATTCCTTCATTCCGCTCAGCGGGTACGACGGTGCACCGCTGGCTTCCGCCACCTACATCGGCTGGGGCTTCCTGGCCGTCATGGTCGGCGGCCTGGTTTTCTTCTGGAGGGATCGGCGGATCTGGTTCTTCGCCTTCACCTTCGCGGCGTGCGTCGCCTGCTCGTTGGGTGAGCGCCGGGGCCAGTGGCAGCCGGCCTGGATCTTCACCCGGATCCCCCTGATTCAGAACGTGATCCAGCAGCGTTTCATGGCGTTCGGCTACCTGGCCGCCGCGGTACTGCTCGCCGTGATCATGGAGCGGACCTACCGCGCCGTGCCCGACTGGCGGGGCGCCCTGGGCGCGCTGGCCGTGAGCGGGGTCGCCCTCGTGCCGACGGCGGTGATCTTCAGCGAGCGCCTGCCCTTCACCATGCAGGCGGTGGTCGTGCCCCGCTGGTACAGCGAGGTGGCGCCGACCCTGCCGCCAGGCCGGGTCCTCCTCACGTATCCGACGCCGTTCTCCGGCATTCAGTCCGCCATGGCCTGGCAAGCCGTCCTCGGCATGCCCTTCAGCCTGGCCGGCGGTGGCGGCCCCCAGGGGGTGGAGCGGCGCGCCGGTACGGCGGCGTCGGGATTTAGGGTGCTGTCCGACCTCGCCCTCGGGGGGCTAGAACCCCCCGTCGGTTCCCCGGCGCAACTCGCCGCGGTCCGCCACGCCATGTCGGTCTGGGAGGTCAACACCGTGGTGGTGGCCACCGATCCCGCCCTCTCGACGCGGCAGCTGGGGCGGGATCCCGTCTACGCGGCGGCGTTCATGACGGCCGCGCTCGGCCGCCTTCCCACCATCCAGGCCGGCGCCTGGGTCTGGAACAACGTGCAACTGGGGCTGACACACCCCCTGGTCCTGCCGGCCGGGACCCTGGCCACCTGCGTCAGGGCGTCCGAAGGGAAGGGCCCGGCCCGGGCCACCATCCAGGTGGCCGATTGCGTCAGCGGGGGCGTGCTCCAGGCCCCCTGAGGGCGCTGGGTGGATGCTCAAGCGGCGGCCGGGATCGGCCGACGAGGAGGAGTCGGGCGCGCGGGGACCGGTCCTCTGGCGGCCGCTCGATCGATCAGGCGCTGCCTGCCGTCCGGGCGAGGGTGGAAGGCAGGAGAGGACGGTGCTGGCGTGACGCGATGGGGTGTGCGAGGCCTGCTGGGTTCCGCCTGCCTCGTCTTGTCGTGTATCGGTCTGCCCGCGTGCACGGCGTCGCCGGCGAAGGCCGGGCCCGTGGCCCGGGGCGACTCGTCCGGGGGCGCCCGGGTGGTCTTCCCCCTGCCCCCCGGCTTGACGACGTCGGAGTACGCCGCGCTAGAGCACGCCGGGGCCTACGGCGCCCACCCGATGCGCCTCCTCGTCCTGGGCGACTCCATCGCCATGACGCTGGGCATGGGCCTCTCGGTGGCTGCCCAGAAGGACTACGGGGTCAGCGTCATCGACGACGCCACGGTCGGGTGCGATCTCGATCCGCAACTCCAGGTGTTCACGTCGGGCGCCGCCGGCCCGGCCACGCCGGGATGCGACAACTGGCGCGGGCTGTGGCCCTTCGTGATCGCCGGGCAGCGGCCCCAGGTGGTCGCCCTCGGTCTCGGGCGCTGGGAGGTCGCCGATCACCTGCTCGACGGGCGCTGGGTGCACATCGGCGAGCCGGCCTGGAACGAGCACCTCACGTCCGATCTGCAGTCGGCCATCAACATTCTCCACTCGTTTGGTGCCAAAGTGGTGCTCTTCACCATGCCCTACGTCGACCCCAGTGACCGGCAGCCCGACGGCCAGCCCTGGTCGGAGAACACACCGGTCCGGGTGCAGGCCTACAACGCCCTGGTGCGCCAGCTGGCGGCCATGCATCCGGGGGTGGTCAGCGTCATCGACCTCAACCGGATGCTGAGTCCCGACGGCGTCTACTCCGCATCGGTCTCCGGGGTCGACGTGCGTTCACCCGACGGCATCCACGTCAGCGTGGAGGGCGGCGAGCTCCTGCGGGGCCAGATCCTCCCCGCGGTCGATCGGATCGGCCTGGAGGACGAGGCGCCAAGGGCTCGCGCGTGAACGACCCCGAGGTCGCGGACACTCCCGCGGCCGAGGTCGTCGTCGAGGGGGTGCCGGCCGCCATGGCGCTGGCCCCCAATGCCGTCGGGCCCGCTCTCGGAGGGGAGCTGCTCCTCGACCCCCAGGGCGACACGGGCGTCGAGTCGATGCGGGCGGGTCTCCTGCAGGCCGGTCCGCTGGCCGCGGCCGGCGTCCTGGCCAATGGGGCCAGCGTCATCCTCACCGTCGCACTGGCCCGCCTGTTGTCTCCCCATAGTTACGGTGTCCTCAACCAGCTGACGGGGCTGTACCTCATTCTGTCCATGCCCGGTTCCGCGGTTGTGGTCGCGGTGGTGCGGCGCGTCACGCTCTGGCACGAGGACGGGACGGGCCACCTGGTACGGCGCTGGGCCGGCAGGGTGCACCGGCAGTGCACCCTGATCGTCCTCGTGTGGGCCGTCATCGTGTTCACCAGCCGGCACGGCGTGGCCGTCCTCCTCAACCAGCAGAGCGGCATCGGCATCGCGGCGATCCTGACGGCCGCCGCCTTCTTCGTCCTGCTCTCGCTGGACAGAGGCCTCCTGCAGGCGCACCGGGCCTACCGGCCGCTGGCGGCCAACCTGCTGGTGGAGATGAG
Organism: uncultured Acidimicrobiaceae bacterium; assembly: GCA_963741995.1. Taxonomy (GTDB): domain Bacteria; phylum Actinomycetota; class Acidimicrobiia; order Acidimicrobiales; family RAAP-2; genus Bog-473. The sequence goes on along the minus strand of CAVUKI010000002.1, from coordinate 119,132 downwards.
CTTCCGGGTCGTCGCGGTCGTCGTGCTCGTGGCGGCCGGGTACGGCCCTTCCGGGGCCGCGGTCGGCGTGCTCATCGGTGAGGTCGTGGCGGCGACCCACGCCCGCTGGGCGTCGGTCCGGGCCTGGTCGGGCGGCCGGGCGCCCCGGCTGCTCGATGCCGCCAGCTGGGTGGCGGCGGTGCGTCCCGATCGGCTGCTCGGCGGCGGCCAACGCTCGGTGCGGCGCACGGTCGCACTCGATCTGGTCGTGGCTTCGGTGTCCCTGTCGATGGTGGCAGTCCTGCAGAACGCCGACGTGCTCGTGGTGGGCCGGGACAATCCCTCGCACAGCGGCGCCTACGCCGCCGTATCGGTGACGAGCAAGGCCATCGTGTTCGGGGCCATCGTGCTGGGCGGGTACCTGCTCCCCGAGGCCGCCATCCGCTGGCGCCAGGGGGGTCACGCGCTGCGCCAGCTGGCCGTGGTGCTGGTGCTCCTGGCCGTCCCCTCGGTGCTCCTGCTCGGCGTTGCCCTGGTCGCGCCGGAGCAGATCCTCCAGCTCGTCTTCCACCACGCCTACACGTCGGCGGCCGATGCTCTGGCACCCCTGGTGCTCGCCATGATCCTGCTCAGCGTCACCGTGGTGCTGACCATGTATCTGCTCGCCATCGGCCAGCGCTGGGTGGCCGTGGTGCTGGGGGGCGGCGCCGCCGCGCTCACGCTGGCGGTCCTGGCCGTCCACGGGGCCCCCCGGGCCACCGCCTTCGTCGATCTGGCGGTGCAGGCGGGGGTGCTGCTGGCGGTCGTCTGCGGGTTCGCTTTCGTCCACAGGGCCCGAGTGGCGCGGCGGCGCGTGGGGTTATCCTGACCCGGATGGGGGACGATCTGGGGCCGGTGCCGGCCGCGCTCGAGCCGGGCCGCGAACAGACGGAGAGCGCCGAGGCCGATGGCCTGGCGAATATCGCCGCCCAGGCCGGTATCCGGCGCATCCACTTCGTCGCCTGGCGCGACCTCGACGACCCCGAGGCGGGCGGCTCCGAGTTGCACGCCCACAAGATCGCCACCCGCTGGGCCGCCGCCGGGCTCGACATCACCTTCCGCACCTCGGAGGTGCCCGGCGCGCCGACCTCGCTGACCCGGGACGGCTACCGGGTGCTGCGCCAGTCGGGGCGCTACGCGGTGTTCCCAGGGGCGGCCTGGGAGGGCATCCGCATGGGGCACCGCCCCGGAGACGCCCTCGTCGAGATCTGGAACGGCATGCCTTTCCTGTCACCGGTCTGGTACCGGGGTCCGCGCGTCGTGTTCCTGCACCACGTGCACGCGGAGATGTGGGGCATGGTGCTGCCGCCGACGCTGGCCCGCCTGGGCAACCTGACCGAGCAACGGATCGCCCCGCGCTTCTACCGCTCGAGCCGCATTGTGACGTTGTCCGACTCGTCACGCGACGAGATCGTCGAGCTGCTGGGGCTCCGGGGCGACCGGGTGACCGTGGCGCCGCCCGGGGTGGACGACCGTTACGCACCGGGCGGTCAGCGCTCGCCCACGCCTCTCGTCGTCGCGGTCGGACGGCTGGTGCGGGTGAAGCGTTTCGACGCGCTCCTGCGGTCGTTGGCTGCCGTCAAGGCCGACTTCCCCGCCTTGTGCGCGGTCATCATCGGCGAAGGCTCCGAGCGGCCCGCGCTCGAGGCACTGCGCGACGAGCTCGGCGCCACCGAGTGGGTCAGCCTGCCCGGACGGGTGGACGACGCGGCATTGGTGGACTGGTACCGCCGGGCCTGGGTCGTGGCCAGTAGCTCCCAGCGCGAGGGATGGGGCATGACGTTGACCGAGGCCGCCGCCTGCGGGACCCCGGCCGTCGCGACGGCCATCGCCGGTCACGCCGACGCCGTGCTCGATGGTGAGTCGGGCCTCCTGGTGGAGGACCTCGACGACCTCCCGACCGCGCTCGGGCGCGTCCTCGGTGACGAGGTGCTGCGGAGCCGGTTGTCGAAGGGCGCCCTGGTCCGGGCGCGCTGGTTCACCTGGGACGCCACCGCACGTCGCGCCCTCGAAGCGCTGGCGGAGGAGGCGATGCCGGCGCCCTCGCCTACGCCGCGATCCCGACGATGGGCGCGTTGAGGACGATGGAGCCGGTGGAGCCGAGGAACGGCGGCCCGTTGCTCGTCGGGAAGGTGAACACCCCGCCGTCAGAGCCACTGAGGTAGTAGCCCCCGGCCACCACGGTCATGCCCACGATCGGCTTGTTGAGCTTGATGGAGCCCGTCGAGCCGTAGAAGGTGGGCCCACCGGTGGTCGGGTAGGTGAAGATCCCGCCGTCGGTGGCCACCAGGTAGTACCCACCTGAGACCGGTGCGGCCATGCCCACCACGGGCTTGTTGAGGGGCAGGGAGCCGGCCGAGCCCAAGAAGGCGGCGTCGCCATAGTTGAAGATGCCACCGTCGGAAGCCACCAGCCAGTAGCCCTTGCCGTCGGGGGTGGCCGCCATGCCCACGATGGGCTTGTTCAGCTTCAGGCTTCCGGTCGAGCCGTAGAACTGGGCGTCGCCGTAGGAGAAGATCCCTCCGTCGGAGGCGACCAGCCAGTAGCCCGCCCCGTCCGCGGTCAACGCCATGCCGACGACGGGCTTGTTGAGGGGCAGGGAGCCGGCCGAGCCCAAGAACTGGGCGCTGCCGTAGTTGAAGACCCCTCCGTCGGAAGCCACCAGGTCGTACCCGTCACCGCCGGGCATGACCGCCATGCCGACGATCGGCTTGTTGAGGTGGGTGCTGCCCAGGGAGCCGAGGAACGGTGCGCCGGACCCATAGTCGAACACCCCGCCGTCAGTGGCCACGAAGCGGTAGCCCGAGCGAGCGATGGGGGCGGACATGGCGAAGGGCACGTTGACGACCGGTGAGGGCTGCGATTCGAAGCTCCCCGCGGCCATGCAGGCCCAGTCCGTGATGCAGGACACACCGCTCAGGGTGGTCTGCACCGTGCCACCGTTCGGCGTGTTGGGCACGATCGCCCATGTGGTGCCGTTCCACGTCAACGCCAGGGTGGCCGGTGACGGCCCCGAGCTGGCGGCGGCCTGCCCGACAGCGCTGCACGTCGTGGCGCTGAAGCAGGACACCCCGGTCAGCCCCTGGCTCAACGAGGCGGAGGTGTCGGGGCTCGTGGTGACGGCCCAGGCGGTACCGCTCCAGGTCTCGACGAGGGTCTGGTTCACGGGGCCGGCGAAGGCGCCCTGGCCGACAGCCGCGCAGAAGTTGACGCCGGTGCACGAGACGGACCGCAGCAGGCTGCCCGTGGCGCTCGAGGGCGCCGGGGTCGTGACGAGCGCCCAGGCGGTCCCGTTCCACATCTCGCTGAAGGGCACTGAGGTCGCCGTCGTGTCGGTGGCCCCGACGGCGAGACACCAGGTGGCACTGACGCAGCTCATCCCCAAGGCGCTGACGGTGACGCCGGCGGCCGCCGGGGTGGCGGCGGTGGTGGCCGACAGGACGCTTCCGTTCCACTGGTTCCCGAAGACCGAACCCGTGCTCCCGCTGACCGCGGTGCCGAGCACTTCGCAGATGGTGGTGGCGACGCACGAAACCGAGCCCAGGCTGGCGCTCGTGCTGCCGGCGGGCAGGATGGCGGAGACGAGAGTCCATGCCGTGCCGTTCCAGGTCTCCGCCACCGGTCCCTGGCCGGTGCTGCCGACCGCGAGGCAGAACGACGGCCCGACGCACGAGACCGAGCCCAGGGTGTCGCCGCTGGTCGCCGGCGCGTTCACGCTCGGCACGACGCTCCACGCCGTCCCGTTCCACTGCTCGGTGAGCGTTCCCCCGCCCGAACCGACGTTCTGCTGCCCGACGGCGACGCAGAAGGTCGAACTCGTGCACGAAACGGCGTTGAGCACGTTCGTCAGGCTGGTGGAAGCCGACGCGGCATGGGTGTCGGTCCATTGCGCCGCGCTGACGGTCGGGGGGCTGGTGGGGTTGGCGGCGCCGGCCGGCGCCGCACTCAGCGCGGGGAGGGTGAGGGCGACAAGAGCACCCGCCGTTGCGATCAGCAGTCCGATTCGACGCATCTCCGCTCCTTCGTGTCGAGGCTTCCTCACGGAGACGGACAGAGGCGGCTCGGGTTACACGCGGCGCTTGTCGATGCCGGCGCACCGGCGGCTCAACCGTCGATGCCGACGATCACCGGGGGCTTCTCGGGTGGGCGCGCGTCACTGCGCGCCCGGGCCCGCAACTTCCGCCGGCGCACCGGCTTCGCCACTCGCAGGCCGAGCGCCGAGATCACGCCATCGGCGAGCAGGAGCACGGCCCCGAGCCAGATGAGGTTCCCGGCGTTGACGAAGGCCGCGTCCCAGTTGGAGCCGGACAGGTAGTGATGGACGTTCTGGCCCTGCACCACGTTGATGGCGCCGGCCACGATGCACGCGATCCCCGCCAGGCTGGCCAGCGCACGGGCCCAGGGGACGAGGAGGCCGAGGACGACCGCCACGGCCACGACGAGCCCCGCCAGCGGAGGGGTGACCAAGAGCGCGGCGGCGCCGCAGGCGGCCCCGATCAGAAGCGCCCGGGGGAAGCGCAGCCAGCCGCGCTGGCGCTGCGCCTTGGGGGCGGGCGCGCCCGGGAGGGCCAGGATGGCGGCATCGAAGGGCACGGCAGGCCGCTCGGGGGGCTCGGGCCCCTCCGGCCCCCGCAGGCGGCGCGGCAGGCGCGCCCGCACCCAGCGGCGGGCCCGCAGGGGCAGGAAGCCCAGGACGAGGCACAGGAGCAGGGTGGCGGCCGAGACGGCCAGGGCGGCCCAGATGGCGCGTTGGGGGGTCCAGGTGAGCTCGACGGTGAAGCTCGAGCCCCCGAGAGCATGGAGGTCGGCCCCGGTCACCGGCCAGCCGTTGGCGAACCCGTCCACCAACTGCGACTGGCCCAGGTCGACGGGATGGGATCCCGGGGCGGCCCCGGGTCCGGGTGTGGCCACCGCTTTCCACCCCTTGTTCACACTCTGGCCCAGGACGAGCTCGAACGGCTCGGTGGCGCCGGTGACGTCGGCCCCGTGCGTGTCGACGTGCACGGACGTCGCCGCCACCGTGGCCGCCGGCCCCGGCTGGGTCGCCGTGAGCTGCGGCGTGCCGGCCGCGGTGGGGCGCGCGGCCGATCCGGCGCCGCCGCCGGCCGCCGAGTCGAGGGCGAGCTGGTCGATGTTCCACCCGGTGCAGGTGGTCGCCGTGTTGGCGCAGGGGGGGTTGTGGCCGGGAGCCGTCTGCACCACGTGGGGCCCCGCGCTCGAGCGTGATGCCCTTGGCGTCGGGCCCGCAGGGGACGAGCTGCGCCTCGCCACCGTCGAGGGCGTGCTGGGTCGACCCGGTCACGGCGACGCTGATCGGCTTGCCGTCGATCGCCAGAAGGTTGGACACGCAGTTGCCCGGCAGCGTCGCCGGCGTCGGGTTCGCCTTGACACCGGGCAGGCCGATCTCGGCGATGCCCAGTGGCAGCTCGAGCGGGCCGGCCGAGTAGTAGTTCGCCGCGTACTCCGGACGGACGCCGGTGAACGTCACCACGAAGTGCGAGCCGGTGAGGGCGGGGAACGTGACCGGCACCGTCGTCACCGCGCCCGGCACAGTGCCGTCGGCGATAGGCGGCACTGTCACGTCGCGCGTCTGGGTGCCCGAAGTGATGGTCAAGGCCGTGGGGACGGAATGGCGACCGTCCGCGATCACCTGCATGTTGAGCCCGGTCAGGCTCTGCGGCTTGGCCAGGTCGTAGGTGAGCGTGGACCCCACCTGCGCCTTGGTCCCGAGGCCCGGCTCCCACGCGGTCGTCGGGTTCCCGTCGACGGTGGCTGACGCCGTCGCCTGGACGTCACCGGGCAGCCGGCCCGACGAGTAGGCGTCCCGCAGCGTGCTCGACGGCGTGGTGGCCCGGCCCGACGAGGCGGTCGACCTCGTCGTCGGGGATGAGCGCCGAAAGGCTGGCACTGCCCGACAGCGTGAACGTCCGGGCGGTGGGCAGCGTGAACTGGCGCGAGATCGTCGTCTCGGGGTCGCTGCGCGGCGGGTACTGCGAGGTGCGCTGGCGGGTCATGACGACGGTCAGGCGGTCGGCGGCTGAGGCTGCACCGAGACTGGTGAGCATCTGGGTCGGCATCTGGATGACCTGGTGCACCTGCTGGCCCGGGATCTCTATCTCGGAGAACCCGACCGCCGATGCTGCGAGTGGCGGCGCCGTGTCGTTGGTCGTCCCGTCGATGGTCACCCGCAACGTGTGGAAGGTCCGGCTGGGGAAGGTCAGCGTCTGGCCGGACGTCACGTGGGACGATGCGTTCAGTTCCTCCGTCACGGGATCCTTGCCGTCGAAGGTGAGGGTGACCTTCGACACCCAGCGCGAACGGTCGCCGCGCTGGGGCTGCACCAGGGTGATGTGGTCCGCGGTGACCGGGTTGGTGAACTGCGACTGCCACCACTGGCCCTTGGGGTCCGGCACGAAGGTGCCGGTGATCCAGGCCGTGTCGAAGTTGTCGTCGATGGCGCTGTACGCCTGGTCCTCGGGCGTGTAGGAGACCGAGTTGCCGTAGCTGCTGGCCGTCACGCTCACCGCGCCCGCGTAGGTGGCGTAGGACTTGCTCGTGATTGTCGTGCCGGGGAAGAGCTCGATCGGGCTGTCGCTCAGGTCGGTCTTGGCCGGATTGTCGCTGGGCGTCTCGGTGTAGCCGGAGTTCGCCGTGAGGGTGTCCCAGCGGAAGGCCTCCTTGCGGTTGGTGTCGGTGAGCACGAGCTGGGCGCCCTGGGAAGCCAGCTCGTGCAGCCGCGCCGGCTGGCTGGCCAGCGTGCCGGCGTAGTAGACGGCGCTGTCGGTGTTGAGCAGCCCGAGACCGGCCAGGTTGTCGAGCCCCGTGGCGTCACCCTCCATGACGAGGGCACCCGTGTCCGACTCGCCCCGGACCATGGCCCGCGGGTTGGGCACGGTGTAGGTGACGATGGGGGAGGGCCAGCCGACGTTGCCCGGGACCGACGAGGTCCTGCTCGTTCAGGGTCGACACCGACGGAGACGTTGGGCCGGGGCGTGCCGAAGGACATCGGGTCGGTCAGCCCCAGCGGCGTCTGCAGGAGTTGCAGGGCGAGCAACTGGGGCTGGGGTACCCCGTAGCGCTCGTACTGCTGGTCGTACTCGACCATGAGGTCGCCGGCGCCCATGAGGCGGGACATGGGCGCCAGGGCGTTCATGTCGGCCGTGCCGTCCTGGATGGGGCCGTCCGTGGCGTAGAGGGTGTCGGCTGTGGCGATGGATCCCATGATCTGCTGCTCGCGGGTGACGAAGTCCCGGTTGAGGAAGGCCGGCTGCGGCGTGTCGACGGTGTCGCCCCAGCGGTAGGCGGCGAAGTCGTTCCCGGGGATGGCGAAGACCCGGGTGCCGGGATGGGTCGCGTTGAGATGCTTGATCGCGGCCAGCTGGTACGAAGGGAGCGACGCCGGCTGGGTGAAGTTGTTGGCGATGAAGTCGCCCAGGAAGAGCGACGGGTTGTTGGCCACCACCAGCCCGGCCACCAGGATGCGCGGTGACGAGGCCGACGATGTGGAAGCGGGACCACAGGGCCGAGAGCCCGCTGCCCAGCAGCATGAAGAGGGCCAGCAGGACGAGGGGCGTGGCCCGGTCCGTCGAGCGCAGCGCCAGTCCCGCCGTGGTGTCCGTCATGAACGACTTGAGGACGCCGCCGATGGCGGTCGGGTGGGAGAACGGGAAGGGCCCCACCGAGAGGATCAGCCCGACGAAGAGCAGCACGAGGAAGAAGGCGCGCTCGCGCCAGCGGACGAACGCCGCCGCCACCAGGGCCAGGACGGGCACGGCGTACGACGTCGCCAGCAGCCAGATGTCCTGGGTGTAGCGGACGGCGGCCGTCGTCCAAGGGCCCGTGTGATCGGAGCCGTAGAAGTACCAGTAGCCGAGGCCACGGATGATGTCCGCCGGGTTGGAGGTCTGCGACGTCGAGGGGACGGTCTCGGTGTACTTCAGGACGTTGACGCCGTAGGCCGCCTCCACCTCGAGGCCTGCCATCCACCACAGGCAGGCGCCCAGGGTCAGGACGCCGATGCGCAGCGTGGTGCTGAGGGCGTGGCGCCAGGTCGACTCGCGCAGGACGACCACGGCGTAGAGGATCCAGAGGATCGGCGCCACGCCGACGTAAATGATGGAGCTGGCGTTGATGCCGCTCACGAGCGCCACCACGACGGCGAACAGCGCCGGCTCGCGCCACCCGCCCCGCCGCAGCGCCACGATGGTCAGGCCCAGCATGAACGGCAGGCCGGCCCAGGGCAGCAGGATCACCGAGATGCGACCGGCGTACTGCAGGAAGTACGGCGAGAGCATGTAGGCCAGCGCGGCCGCCGTCGGCCCCGGCCCGCGCAGGCCGAGGATGCGCGACAGGTAGAGCACGCCCACGCCGGCGGCCATGAGGATGGAGCCGAGCCACAGGCGCTGGGCCACCCAGACCGGCACGCCGAGCAGGTGGAAGACGGCGAACAACGGCCCCATCGGCAGCAGGTAGCCGAGGTACTCGTGGGTCACCGTGCCCAGCCCCACCGTGGGGTTCCACATGAACGCCACCTGGCTCAGGAAGCGCAGCGGGTCGAGGTAGAGGTAGGTCTTGGTGTCCGGCGTGACCACGCCCGGCCGCACCGCCAGCAGAGGGCACGTAGGCGAAGACGGCCAGGACGACCGCCCCGCCGATCCACCACCAGCGGCTCCCGATCGCCCGTGCCGGCCGCGGGGCCGCGTGCCGCCCCCGGGGGGCGGTGACAGTGGGGGACGTGGTCATGAAGGGGGGCCGAAAGGTCGCCGGGTAGTGTAAGCAGCCAGCGGCACCCCGGAGTGTCACACGAAGGGAGAGCGTCCGTGGTGACCAGCACGAAGAGCCGGCTGACGGGCGAGCGGCCGCAGCAGGGCGTCACCCCCGATTCCCTCCTGGCCCTGCACGAGGCGGGCTACCGGGCCGTGCTGGACCGGATCGGACAGGGCCGCATCCTCGACGTGGGGTGCGGCCAGGGCTTCGAGTCGGCCCGGTTCCTCGCCGAGGACCGCGAGGTGGTCGGCGTCGACTACTCCGCCGAGGCGGCCGCCACGGCGACGGCCCGCTACGGGCCCGAGGGCCTGCGGGTGGCGCAGATGAACGCCCTGGACCTCGGCTTCCTGCCGGCCAGCTTCGACGGCGCCTGCTCGTCGCACCTCATCGAGCACTTCACCGACCCCGAGCCCCACGTGGCCGAGATGGCCCGGGTGCTCAAGGACGACGGCGTCGGCTGCGTGCTGACCCCCAACAAGCCGGCCGACTTCGAGAACCCCTTCCACCTGCACCTCTTCGAGCGGGAAGAGCTCCGGTCCATGCTGGAGCGCCACTTCGGCGAGGTCTGGCTGGGCGGCGTCGACGCCGCGCCCCACGTGAAGGCCGACCTGGCCGCCCGCCGGGTCAAGGCCAACAAGCTGCTCGGGCTGGACGTGCTCGACCTCCGCCACCGCATCCCGCACTCCTGGTACGTGTGGTCCTACACGCAGGCTGCTGCCGCTGGCCTACAAGCTGATCGCCCGGGACGACTCGGGTGGCGCCACGGGCATCACCGCCGACGACTGGTTCGTCACCGAGGAGCTCGACGACACGACGCTCGTCCTCTTCGCGGTGGTCCGGGCCCCGCGCCGGGCGAGCCTGGGCTGATGCTGGCCGTCGGCCTGACGGGCGGCATCGGTTCGGGGAAGTCGGCCGTCGCCGACCTGCTGGTCGAGCGGGGCGCCGTCCTGATCGACGCCGACCAGGTGGCCCGCGACGTGGTGGCGCCCGGCGGCCCCGCCTACCAGCCGCTGGTCGACCGCTTCGGGCCCGGGATCCTCGCCGCCGACGGCACCATCGACCGCAAGGCCCTGGCCGCCGTCGCCTTCGCCGACGAGGAGTCCCGGCTGGCGCTCAACGCCATCACGCACCCGGCCATCGGCATCGCCATGATCCAGGCCCGGGACGCCCTGGCCGACACCGACGACATCGTGGTCCTGGCCATCCCGCTCCTGACCGCCGTCCACCGCGAGACGGTCAAGCTGCACAAGGTCGTGGTGGTGGACACCCCGACGGACATCGCGCTGGAGCGGCTGCTGTCCCAGCGCGGCTTCGACCGGGCCGACGCCGAGGCGCGGATCAAGGCCCAGATCTCGCGGGAGGAGCGGGTCAAGGAGGCCGACTACGTCCTGGACAACTCGGGTGACCGGGAGGCCCTCGAGGCCGAGGTGGCCAAGCTGTGGGACTGGCTGCTGGCGGCGGCCGCCGGAGCAGCGCGGCGCACGCCTGAACCGTCACACCCCCCGGGTAGCCTCGTTGGCTCATGCCCGAATTCGAGGTCGTCTCCCCCTTCCAGCCCTCGGGTGACCAGCCCACGGCCATCACCGGGCTGGCCGCGGGCGTGCGCCGGGGTGACGCCTACCAGACGCTGCAGGGCATCACGGGCTCGGGCAAGACGGCGACGATCGCCTGGATGATCGAGCAGGTGCAGCGGCCGACCCTCATCATCGAGCCGAACAAGTCGCTGGCCGCCCAGCTCTCCTCGGAGTTGCGGGAGCTGTTCCCCAAGAACCGGGTCGAGTTCTTCGTCTCCTACTACGACTACTACCAACCCGAGGCGTACCTGCCGACGACGGACACCTATATAGAGAAGGACTCGTCCATCAACGACGAGATCGACCGGCTGCGGCACGCCACGACGTCCTCGCTCCTCATGCGGCGCGACGTGATCGTGGTGGCGTCGGTCTCGTGCATCTACGGCCTGGGCTCGCCCGACGAGTACCGCGACCGCATCCTCGGCGTGAAGGTCGGCGACCAGGTGGACCAGCGCGACGATGCTGCGCCGCCTCGTCGACCTGCAGTACGCCCGCAACGACGTGAACCTCGTGCGCGGCACCTTCCGGGCCCGGGGCGACACGGTGGAGATCCACCCGGCCTACGAGGAGCAGGCGCTCCGGGTCGAGCTGTTCGGGGACACGGTCGAGCGCATCGTGCCCTTCGACGTGCTGACCGGCGAGATGGGGGAGGAGATGGAGGACGTGGCCGTGTACGCCGCCACGCACTACGTCACCGGCGACGACATCATTCAGCGCGCCGTCGGCTCCATCGAGGTGGAGCTGCGGGAGCGCCTCCAGGAATTCGAGAAGGAGGGCAAGCTGCTCGAGGCCCAGCGCCTGCGGGTGCGGACCGAGCACGACCTCGAGATGCTGGCCGAGACCGGCGTGTGCTCCGGCGTGGAGAACTACAGCCGCCACCTCGACGGCCGGGCGCCGGGCGAGACGCCCTACACGCTGCTGGACTTCTTCCCCAAGGACTACCTCTGCGTGATCGACGAGAGCCACGTCGCCGTCCCGCAGCTGCACGGGCAGTACGCCGGCGACCAGCTCCCGCAAGGACGTGCTCGTCGAGCACGGCTTCCGGCTGCCCTCGGCCAGGGACAACCGGCCGCTGCGCTTCGAGGAGTTCATCGAGCGGGTGCCGCAGTGCGTCTTCGTCTCGGCCACGCCGGGGCCCTTCGAGCTCGAGCACTCCGACCAGGTGGTGGAGCAGGTGATCCGCCCGACGGGCCTGGTCGACCCCGAGGTGACGATCATGCCCACCAAGGGACAGGTGGACGACCTGCTGGCCCGCATCGGCACGCACGGTCGAGGCCGGCGGCCGCGTCCTGGTGACGACGCTGACCAAGAAGATGGCCGAGGACCTCACCGACTACCTGGCCGACGCCGGCGTCCGGGTGCAGTACCTGCACTCCGACATCGACACCATCACCCGCATCGAGATCCTGCGCGAGCTGCGGCTGGGCTCCATCGACGTCCTGGTCGGCATCAACCTCCTGCGGGAGGGCCTCGACCTGCCCGAGGTGGCCCTGGTGGCCATTCTCGATGCGGACAAGGAGGGCTTCCTGCGCTCGGCCTCCTCGCTGATCCAGACCATGGGCCGGGCCGCCCGCAACGTCGACGGCGATGGTCGTCCTCTACGCCGACACCGTCACCGACTCCATGCGCGAGGCCGTCTCCGTCACCCAGCGCCGCCGCGAGGTGCAGATCGCCTACAACAAGGAGCACGGGATCAACCCCCAGACCATCCGCAAGTCGGTCACCGACATCCTCGAGCGCCTGCGCGGGACGGCGGCGGGGGCGTGGCCAAGGCGGGGCGCAGCCGGGCCGAGGTGCGCAAGAACGCAGCCGTGCGGGGCAACCAGCGGCCGGCCCTGCTGGCCGACGGCGATGCCTCGACGCCGGCGGAGGCGATCGAGCTCATGACCCAGCTGGAGGCCGAGATGAAGGCGGCCGCCGCCGAGCTCCGCTACGAGGAGGCGGCGCTCCTGCGCGACGAGATCGCCGACCTGCGCGCCTCCGTCCCCAGCTGAGCCGTCCACGCCGGCCAGCTCGCGCCGGGGCTAGCGTCTTCCGCCGTGCCCACCACCGCCCAGCTCCGCGAAGCCATGGCGCGCTACGCCGCCGTCGTCACCTCCAAGGACGCCGAGGCCTACGCCGCCCTCTTCACACCCGACGCAGTGCAGATGGACCCCTACCCGAGCGGCCTGCACACGGGCCGGGACGAGATCAAGGCCTTCATCCAGTCGGGCTTCGACGGGTGCGAGACCATGACCTTCGAGGTGGAGGAGGTCCACCCGGTGGCCGACAAGGCCTCCATCCGCTTCCAGATCACCCTCGGCCTGGCCGGCGGCGCCACCATGTACATCCGGGGTGTCGAGGTCTTCACCATCACGGACGACGGGCTCATCAGCGCGGTGGAGGCCTACTGGGGCGAAGAGGACGTGACCTTCGCCTGACGCCGCGTCGGCTGCGGGCAGCGATCCCGCCGATCCGATCCCGCCGATCCGATCCCGGCGGCCCAGGGCGGCCCCACCCGACGCCTTGACCAGGGCTCTGGATGACGTGACACACCCCACCGGTATCCTCCACAGATGGCCGACCGTCTCGTCGTTCGCGGCGCTCGCGAGCACAATCTGCGCGATGTCTCGCTCGACCTGCCCCGGGACCGGCTGATCGTCTTCACCGGCCTGTCCGGCTCGGGGAAATCCTCCCTGGCCTTCGACACCATCTACGCCGAGGGCCAGCGCCGCTACGTCGAGTCCCTCTCCGCCTACGCCCGCCAGTTCCTGGGCCAGATGGACAAGCCCGACGTCGACTTCATCGAGGGCCTGTCCCCGGCCATCTCCATCGACCAGAAGTCGGCCTCCCGCAACCCGCGCTCGACCGTGGGGACGATCACCGAGGTCTACGACTACCTGCGCCTTCTGTATGCCCGCATCGGCCATCCCCACTGCCCGGTCTGCGGACGGCCCGTGGCCCGCCAGACCCCGCAGCAGATCGTCGACCGGGTCCTCGAGCTGCCCGAGGGGACCCGCTTCCAGGTCCTGGCCCCCGTGGTGCGTGGGCGCAAGGGCGAGTACAGCTCCCTGCTCGACGACCTGGCCAAGCAGGGCTTCGCCCGGGTCCGGGTCGACGGCGTCCCTCTCGAGCTGTCCGAGCGGGCCGAGGTCAACCTGGCCCGCTACGAGATGCACACCATCGAGGTCGTGGTGGACCGCCTGGTCAGCCGGTCCACCATGCGCCAACGGCTGACCGAGTCGATCGAGACCGCCCTGGAGCTGACCGGCGGTACGGCCGAGGTGCTCGTCATGAACGGGAAGGGTGGCGGCGCCGGCGACGAGGGAGAGGCCGAGGAGGCCATCACCTTCTCCCAGCACCTTTCCTGCACGCACTGTGGCATCAGCTTCGAGGAGCCCGCCCCCCGCAGCTTCTCCTTCAACTCGCCCTACGGGGCCTGCCCGGCCTGCCTCGGCCTGGGCACCAAGTTCGAGGTCGACCCCGAGCTGGTCGTGCCCGACGACTCGCTCTCCCTGGCCGAGGGCGCGCTGGCGCCGTGGGCCGCGGCGCGCAGCGAGTACTTCACCGGGCTCCAGGTCGGAGTGGCCGAGTTCGGCGGCTTCGACTTCGACGCCCCGTGGAAGTCGCTCAAGGCCAAGGACAAGAAGCTCGTCCTCTACGGGACGGGCAGCCGCTCGGTGCACGTCACCTACAAGAACCGCTTCAACCGCAAGCGCTCCTACGAGGCGGTCTACGAGGGGATCATCCCGTGGCTGCAGCGTCGCCACGGCGAGTCCGAGTCGGACTGGTCGCGCGAGCAGATCGAGAACTACATGCGCGAGGTCGACTGCCCCGAGTGCAAGGGTGCCCGCCTGAAGCCCGAGTCCCTGGCCGTCACCGTCGGCGGGCGCAACATCTACGAGCTCTGCAGCCTCTCCATCGCCAACGCGGTCGACGCCATGGCACACCTGGAGTTGAGCGAGCGCGAGCACATGATCGCCGACCGCGTCTTCAAGGAAGTGCGCGAGCGCATGCAGTTCCTCCTCGACGTGGGCCTCGACTACCTGTCGCTGGCCCGCTCGGCCGGAACCCTCTCCGGTGGCGAGGCGCAGCGTATCCGCCTGGCCAGCCAGATCGGCAGCGGCCTCGTCGGCGTGCTCTACGTGCTCGACGAGCCCTCCATCGGCCTGCACCAGCGCGATAACCAGCGCCTCATCGGCACGCTGGAGCGCCTGCGCAACCTCGGCAACACGGTGATCGTGGTGGAGCACGACGAGGAGACCATCCGCACGGCCGACTACGTCGTCGACATCGGGCCCGGGGCGGGCGAGCACGGGGGCAACGTCGTGCACGCGGGACCGGTCGCCGGCCGCGGCGGGTTGCTCACCAACAAGGCGTCCATCACGGGGCAGTACCTGTCGGGGAAGAGATCGATCCCCCTCCCGGCCCGGCGGCGTCCGGGCACGGGCGACGTGGTGACCGTGCGCGGCGCCCGGGAGCACAACCTGCACGACATCGACGTGTCGTTCCCGCTCGGGTGCCTCATCGCGGTGACCGGCGTGTCGGGCTCGGGCAAGTCGACGCTCGTGAACGACATCCTGCTGCGCTCACTGGCCCAGCACCTCCACCGGGCCAAGGCGGTCCCGGGCCTGCACCGCAAGGTGGAGGGCATGGACAAGCTCGACAAGGTGGTCGACGTCGACCAGGCGCCCATCGGTCGCACGCCGCGCTCGAACCCGGCCACCTACACGGGCGTCTTCGACCACATCCGCAAGCTCTTCGCGCAGACCGCCGAGGCCAAGGTACGCGGCTACCAGCCGGGGCGCTTCTCGTTCAACGTGCGGGGCGGGCGCTGCGAGGCCTGCGCCGGCGACGGCACCATCAAGATCGAGATGCACTTCCTCCCCGACGTCTACGTCCCCTGTGAGATCTGCCACGGTGCGCGTTACAACCGCGACACGCTGGAGATCACGTTCCGCGGCAAGACCATCGCCGATGTGCTCGACATGTCGTGTGAGGAGGCCCTCTCCTTCTTCGCCAAGCAACCACCGATCGCCCGCCACATGCAGACGCTGGTCGACGTCGGCCTGGGCTACGTCCGCCTGGGCCAGCCCGCACCGACGCTCTCGGGCGGGGAGGCGCAACGGGTGAAGCTGTCCAGCGAGCTGAGCCGCCGCCCCACCGGCCACACCTTCTACATCCTCGACGAGCCGACGACGGGTCTCCACTTCGAAGACACCCGGCGCCTCCTCGAGGTCCTCAGCCGTCTGGTCGACCAGGGCAACACCGTTGTCGTCATCGAGCACAACCTCGACGTGATCAAGACCGCCGACTGGATCATCGACCTCGGGCCCGAGGGCGGCGACAAGGGCGGCACGGTGATCGCCGAGGGCACACCAGAGCAAGTGGCCAAGACGGCGGGCAGCTACACCGGCGAGGTCCTCAAGCCGGTGCTGGCGAGAGCCAAGTAACGCCCGGCGCGTCGGCTTGTCGCGCGCGCCTTCGCGCCTTCGCTTCGTCCTCTCTTGTTGCTGTGCGTTGTTCGCCGGCGCCACCGTCGACGATTCGGCGCCCTCTGTAGAACGGTCGCCCGCACGGACGAATTGTCATCTGCAAATTCTGTAAATGTCGGCCCTCCGACGTGTGACAACGATGTGCTTCCATCGACGTATGGAGTTGGAGAACTTCGCCGAGGCCCTCGAGGCACTGATCGCCTCTGGTGCGCCGAACTACGGCGACGGCGAGTCCATGGAGAAGCTGCACCACTTGGAGGCACGCTTTGACTCCTTCGTCACCGAGGCCACCGCCGCCTTCGAGGCGGGGGAGCAGTGGGCAGCCGAGGGGGCCAAGACGGCGGCCTCGTGGATCTCGAGCCGTTGCCGGGTCCCACGCTCTGCCGCCAAGCGCCGGGTGCGCCTGGGGAGGACCTTGCGCCACCTGCCCGCGGTGGCGCAGGCCTGGCGCGAGGGTTCCATCGGGGAGGAGCAGGCCAAGGCCATCGCCTCGGCGAGGCGGCACCGCACCGAGGCCTCCATGGCCCGGGACGAGGAGATGCTGGTCTCCCAGGCCACAGACCTGGGGTTCGAGGACTTCTACCGGGCGCTGTCTTATTGGAAGCAGCTGGCCGACCCCGACGGGGCCGAGGCGTCCGACGAGGAGCGCACGGCGTCTCGCAACGTGTTCTTCGAGTCGAGCTTCAACGGCATGTACCTCGGCCAGATGCACCTCGACCCCATCAACGGCTCCATCGTCTCCAACGAGCTCAACCGCCTCGAGCACGACCTCTTCGAGGCCGACTGCGCCGAGGCCAAGGAGCGCCTGGGCCGCACGGCGCGGATCGACGAGCTGGCCCGGACCTCGGGCCAGCGCCGGGCCGACGCCCTGGTCGAGATGGCGACCAGGAGCCGCACCGCCCCCGCCGAGGGCATCCGCCCCGCCCCGCTCTTCAGCGTCTTCGTCAGCTACGAAACACTGCACGGCCGCATCTGTGAGCTCGAGAACGGGACGGTGCTCCATCCGTCGGCCCTCATGCCGTGGCTGGACTCGGCCTACTTCGAGCGGGCCCTATTCAGCCTCGGCAACCGCATCGACGTCAGCGTGCGGTCACGGTTCTTCACCGGTGGGACCAGAAGGGCCATCGAACTGCGCGACCGCATCTGCACCCACCCGCACTGCTACGAGCCCGCCGAGAGCTGCCAGGTCGATCACATCGAGACCTACGCCGAGGGTGGCCTGACCACCCAGGACAACGGCCGGCTCCTCTGTGGCTTCCACAACCGCCTGCGCAACCAAAAAGAGCACCCGCCCCAGCGAGGACAACGAGGCGAGCAGCGCCAGCGGCCCCCACCGAGTGCGGCCTGAGCGGGCGGCCTCCCCGGCTTGGTCGTTCCCGGCAGCACCCCGGCTGTGCATCGCCGGCATCTTCGAAAGCCAAAAGCCATCCGGCGCTTCAGCGCGCCCGCGTTCGACTGCCGGACCCGGCGGCACGGGTCACGACAAATGCGTGCTCGGCCGCTCCAGCAGTTTCCCGTCCAAGAAAAGATCGATCTTCTCGTTGTAGAAGGCGATGAGCCCGGCGATCGGAAGCAGATCCCGGGTGGGGAAGTCGTAGGTCCAGGCGATGTCGGGATGGATGCGCAACTCGACGTTGGCCGACCAGTAGCCACTCGTCGTCCCCTTGTAGGGGCATTCGGTCTGCGTATCGGACCGCACCAGGTGGGTGAAGTCAACGTCGGTCCGGTCGATGTAGTAGCGCGTGGGAAGCCCGGTCTCGAAGCACAGGACGGGCGATGAGGTCTCGGCCAACAGGACGCCCTTGGACTCCACGCGCATGCGCCGGCTCGACCGCAGGGAGTCGACGCGGGTGTAGGGGTTGCGCGGATGGACGAAGACCTGCTCGTCCTCCTCGAACCAGGCGTCGAAGGTCGACCACGAGAACCGCACCGTGTCGTCCAACCCCTGCACCTTGGCGGCCGTCACGACGGTGGCCGCGCTCGGACGGTCGACGGCGCCCACGCGGACGCCGTAGCGCCGGGCGTCGCCCCGTGATGTCTCGATGGCTTGGTTCTCGTCCACCAGTGCGTCGGCCCGCACGTCCGACAGGGGGATGTAGTACTGCGGGTACGACGTGTTCTCCCACACGTAGCGGGCGTCATTCGTGTCGACGACGACCTCACCGGCCAGATAGGCCCTGATGCGGCGCGGGACCGGCTGGACGTGGTTGACCGGCACGGGTGGGGCGGGAAAGTCGCTCACAGCAAGGGCCTCCAGTCGGCGCGGCACCGCACGGTTGAGGACCCTACTGGCGTGTCAGCGTCACCGATTCCGCCACCGCCATCGGTTCCGCCACCGCCATCGGTTCCGCCACCGCCACCGGTTCCGCCACCGCCATCGGTTCCGCCACCGCCACCGGTTCCGCCACCGCCACCGGTTCCGCCACCGCCACCGGTTCCGCCACCGCCACCGCCACCGGTTCAGGTGATGGCCAGCATCCGCTCGAGCGCGACCTTGGCCCACGAGGTGGTCTCGCCATCCACCACAATGCGATTGCGCACCTCGCCCTCCACCAGACCTTCTAACACCCAAGCAAGGTGCTGCGGGTCGATGCGCGACATGGTGGAACAGGGGCACACCAGCGGGTCGAGGCAGACCACGGTCTTGTCGGATGACTCGTTGTTGAGTCGGTTCACCAGGTGGATCTCCGTGGCGACGCCGATGACCGAGCCGGATGGAGCGGCAGCGACGGCGCGGATGATGGCGTCGGTCGACCCAATGACGTCCCCCAAGTCCACGACCTCGTGCGCGCACTCGGGATGGACCATCACGATCCCGTCGGGGTACTCGGCGCGGAAGGCCTCGACGTGCGCCGGGCGGAAGCGCTGGTGCACGGAGCAGTGTCCCTTCCAGAGGAGCAGTGTCGACTCCTTGACCTCGCGGTCGCTCAGCCCGCCCAGGGCGAGGCGGGGGTTCCAGACCCGCATGTCGTCGGCGCCGTAGCCGAGCTCGAAGCCGGTGTTCCGCCCGAGATGCTGGTCGGGGAAGAAGAGGACCCGTTCGCCCCGGCCCTGCTCACGGTCGAGGGCCCACGTCAGCACCGCCCGGGCGTTGGACGACGTACAGACGGCTCCGCCGTGGCGGCCCACGAAGGCCTTCAGGGACGCCGCCGAGTTCATGTAGGTGACCGGGATCAGGCCGTCCACGTCGATGACGCGGGCCAGCTCGTCCCAGGCCTCCTCGACCTGGTCGATGTCCGCCATGTCCGCCATGGAGCAACCCGCATTGAGATCGGGCAACAGAACCTGCTGGTGATCGCCCGTCAACACGTCGGCCGACTCAGCCATGAAGTGCACGCCGCAGAAGACGATGAACTCGGCCTCGGCCTGCCCGGCGGCGATCCGGGAGAGCCCGAACGAGTCGCCCCGGGCATCGGCCCAGCGCATCACCTCGTCGCGCTGGTAGTGGTGGCCGAGGATGAAGAGCCGGGAACCCAGCGCGGCCCTGGCGGTGCCGATCATGTCGGCCAGTTCGTCCTCGTCTGCGGACGTGTACCGCTCCGGAAGTGGCGTCTGAAGCCTGAGCATCTGGTCTGCCCCCTTGTCGGGAGTGCATCGATATGGCCGGCGGGGACAGCCTGGTCGCCCATCCGCGGGTATGTCGGCCTCGATGCGAGGTTGTATGCCGGAAACCAGGCCGGCGCCGTCAGTGTACCGCCCCCCACCAGAGGCTGCGCGAGAGTGGAGGGCCTGATGCAGTATCCGCCGCCGACCGGCACCATCCCGGACGCCCCGGGCTCCTACCAGTTCTACGATGCCGAAGGCCGGGTCCTCTACGTGGGCAAGGCCAAGTCCCTGCGGCACCGGCTGCCCAACTACTGGCAGGACTCGGCGAAGCTCATGCCCCGCACGGCGCAGATGGTGGCCCAGGCCGACCACGTCGAGTGGGTGGTCGTCGACAGCGAGGTCGACGCACTGATTCTGGAGCACTCGCTGATTCAGGCGCACCTGCCCCGCTACAACGTCCGCCTCAAGGACGACAAGAGCTATCCCTGGCTCGCCGTCACGGTCAACGAGGAATGGCCACGCCCGGCCGTGGTACGCGGGCGCAAGCGCAAGGGTGTGCGCTACTTCGGCCCCTACGGCAACGCTGGCGCCATCCGCTCCACTCTGGACCTGCTGGTGCGGAGCTTCCCCGTCCGCACGTGCTCGGACACGAAGTTCACCCGCCACGAGCGGCTGCGGCGGCCCTGCCTCCTCTATGACATCGACCGCTGCTCCGGCCCTTGCGTCGGCGCGGTCGATCACGCCGCCTATGACGGCTACGTGCAGGACCTCATGGGGTTCCTTTCGGGCGACACCGAGCCGGTGCTGGCCCGGCTGGAGGCGGAGATGCTCGCCGCCAGCGAGGACCTGCAGTTCGAGCGGGCCGCCGCGGCTGCGCGACCGGATCGTCTCCGTGCACAAGGCCGCCGAGTCCCAGCAGATGGTCTCCGACCGCGCCGAGGACTTCGACGTCGTCGGCGTGGCCGAGGATCCACTGGAGGCGTCGGTGCAGATCTTCCTCGTGCGCCGCGGGCGCGTCGTGGGCCACCGGGGCTTCGTGGCCGAGAAGGTGGAGGACCTGTCGGGGCCCGAGTTCATGGCGCAGGTCGTGGCCCAGGTCTACGGGGCAGACGCCGCCGACGTGCCGCGGCGTCTGCTGGTGCCCGAGGAACCGGCCGATCGCGAGCTGCTGCAGAGCTGGCTCCACACCATCCGCGGCGGCCCCGTCGACATTGCGGTCCCGCAGCGGGGCGCCAAGCGCGCCCTGCAGGACACGGTCACGCGCTCGGCCGGCGAGGACCTGGCCCGGCACCGGCTGCGGCGGGCCGCCGACCACAACGCGCGGTCGAAGGCGCTGACCGAGCTGCAGTCGGCGCTGTCGCTGCGCGAGGCGCCGCTGCGCATCGAGTGCTACGACATGAGCCACCTGCAGGGGACCGACTACGTCGGCTCCATGGTCGTGTTCGAGGACGGGCTCTCGAAGCGCTCGGACTACCGGCGCTTCAAGGTCAAGTCGGTCGCCGGCAACGACGACTACGCCGCCATGGAAGAGGTGCTGACGCGGCGGCTCACCGCCCTGAAACAGCCGGACGGGGTACCAGCGGACGGGCGGCCGCGCCGCTTCGCCTACCGGCCCAATCTGATTGTGGTCGACGGCGGCAAGGGACAGCTCGGGGTGGCCGAGCGGGTGGTGCGCGAGCTGGGGCTCCAGGACGAGGTGGAGTTGGCCTCGCTGGCCAAGCAGTTCGAGGAGGTCTACCGCCCGGGCTCGCCCGACCCGGTGCGGCTCCGGCGGGGGTCCGACGCCCTCTACCTGCTCCAGCGCCTGCGTGACGAGGCGCACCGCTTCGCCATCACCTTCCACCGGGAGCGCCGCGGCAAAAGGATGACCAGGAGCATCCTGGACGACATCCCCGGCCTGGGGCCCGCCCGCAAGGCCCGGCTGACCAAGGAGATGGGCGGGGTGAACGCCGTCCGGGCTGCGTCGCTCGAGGAATTGCTCTCCCGCTCGTGGCTGCCCGACGACGTCGGGCTCGCCGTCTACGACGCCCTGCACAATGCTGTGGGGTCCAGGGCTGTGGGGTCCAGGGCTGTGGGGTCCAGGGCTGTGGGGTCCAGGGCTGTGGGGTCCAGGGCGGGAGGGCGATGAGCGAATTCGTGGTGGTCACGGGGATGTCCGGCGCCGGCCGTTCGACGGCGGCGGCGGCGCTCGAGGACGTGGGCTGGTTCGTCATCGACAACCTGCCGGCCGGCCTGATCATGAAGATGGTCGAGATGGTGGACCGCCCCGGCTCCGGCATCGAGCGCGTGGCGCTGGTCATCGGCCGCGGCGGCAGCAACACGGGCTCGGAGTACTTCGACGACCTGCCCGACGTGCTCGACGAACTGCGGGCGACCAGGAGACGGGTCCGGGTCGTCTTCCTCGACGCCGCCGACGATGTCCTGGTGCGACGCTACGAGGGCACGCGGCGGCGTCACCCGCTGGCGGCACGGGGGGTCGAGGAGTCGATCGTCGACGAGCGCAAGCTGCTGGAGCCCGTTCGCGAGCGCGCCGATCTCCTCATCGACACCGGCGAGCTCAACTCCAACCAGCTCCGGCTGCGCGTCCTCGAGGCGTTCGGCGACGACGAGGCGCCGCGTATGCAGACGTCGGTCATCTCCTTCGGCTACAAGCACGGCATCCCGCTCGATGTCGACGTGGTCTTGGACTGTCGCTTCCTGCCCAACCCGTTCTGGGTGGAGGAGCTGCGGCCTTTCAGCGGAGAGGACGATCCCGTGCGCGAGTACGTCCTGGGCCAGCCGGAGTCCCAGGCCTTCCTGGACAAGGTGGACGACCTGCTCACGAGCATCCTCCCGGCGTTCAGCCGGGAGGGGAAGTCGTACCTGACCATCGCCATGGGCTGCACGGGCGGGCGGCACCGCTCGGTGACGCTGGCCCGGGAGCTGGCGACGCGGCTGAGCGCACACGGCGAGCCCGTCTCCGTGTTCCACCGGGACATCGACCGATGAGCCGTGATGGTGGACGACGGGGCGGGCGCCCCTCGGTGGTGGCCATCGGCGGCGGCCACGGCACGGCGGTCACCCTGAAGGCGGCGCGGCGCTACGCCGGCCTGCTCACCGGCGTGGTCTCGGTGGCCGACGACGGAGGCAGCAGCGGCCGGCTGCGCGAGCTGCTCAACATCGTGGCCCTGGGCGACATCCGCAAATGCCTGGTGGCCCTGGCCGACGAGGACTCCGCGCTGGCCGCCGCCTTCGAGCGCCGCTACGAGGAGGGGGAGCTGAAGGGCCACACCCTGGGCAACCTGATCCTGGCGGGGCTGATCGACGCCACGGGGGACCTCGTCCTGGGCGTGGCCGAGGCGGCCCAGCTGCTCCGGGCGAGCGGGGACGTGCTCCCCGCCACCTCGGAGCTGGTCGTGCTCAAGGCCGAATCGAGTCACGGCACCGTGGCCGGGCAGGTGGCGGTGAAGGGCACGACGGGCATCGAGCGGGTCTCCCTGGTGCCCGGGGACGCCCAGCCGCCACCTCTGGCCGTGGAGCGGATCACCGGGGCGGACCAGGTCGTGATCGGCCCCGGGTCCTTGTTCACCAGCGTGTTGGCCGCCGTGGCGGTGGGAGGCATCGCCGAGGCGGTGGCCTCCACAAAAGCCCAGGTCGTGTACGTGTGCAACCTCCGCCCGGAGGTCTCGGAGACGGAGGGATTCGACGTCTCGGACCACGTCGTGGCCCTGGCCCGGCACAATGTCACTGTGGACGTGGTCCTGTGTGACAGCATCCGGGGTATGAGTGTCGGTTCGACGGCTGTCGCCGTGCATGACGTTCCCCTGACCGGGGAGAACACCCTGGTCCACAGCCCGGCCAAACTGGCGCAGGCGCTGTCGGGTCTGCTGGCATAGCGGAACGGCAACAGGAGGGAACGAGATGACGGTGCGGGTCGGGATCAACGGCTTCGGGCGCATTGGGCGGAATTACCTGCGCGCCATCCTGGCCACGGGTGCCGATGTGGAGGTGGTGGGAGTCAACGACCTGACGTCAGCCGACACGCTGGCGCACCTGCTGCGCTACGACTCGACCCACGGCCGCCTGTCCGTGCCGGTCCAGGTCGAGGGCAACGACCTCCTGGTGGGGGAGCGCCACATCCGAGTCATGGCCGAGCGGGACCCAGCGCTGCTCCCCTGGGACGTGCTCGGAGCCGACGTGGTGATCGAGTCGACCGGGATCTTCACCAGCCGGGCCAAGGCCGCGGCGCACCTGGGCGGATCGGTGCGGCGGGTCATCATCTCGGCGCCCTCGGCCGACGCCGACGCCACGATCGTGATGGGCGTCAACGACGACGCGTACGACCCCGAGAAGGACGTCGTCGTCTCCAACGCCTCGTGCACGACGAACTGCTTCGTCCCCATGGTCAAGGTGATCGACGACGAGTTCAGCATCGTGAGCGGGCTCATGACCACGGTGCACGCCTACACGAACGACCAGAACCTGCTCGACCTGCCCCACAAGGACCTGCGGCGGGCGCGCGCCGCCGCCAGCAACATCGTGCCGACGGGGACCGGCGCGGCCCGGGCCACCGGCCTGGTGCTGGCGGCGATGAAGGGGCACCTCGACGGCGTGTCCCTGCGGGTGCCGCTGCCGGCGGGATCGATCACCGACTTCACCGCAGTGGTGCACGGCCACCCGTCGGTGGCCGACGTCAACGCCGCCTTCGCCACGGCAGCGGCCAAGCCGCCGCTGGACAAGGTGCTGGAGTACACCGAGGATCCGATCGTCTCGAGCGACATCATCGGGTCGCCCGCCTCGTGCACCTTCGACGCCGGGCTCAGCATTGTGATGCCGATCAACGACGAGCTGTCGCTCGTCAAGACCTTCGGCTGGTACGACAACGAATGGGGCTACTCCAACCGGCTGGTCGACCTGACCGTCCTGGTAGGCGGCTGACGCTGATGGACCCCCTCCGCGGCATCCCGCTCCTGGGGGACCTTCCCCCGCTCGAGGGCAGGCGCGTGCTGGTGCGGGTGGACTTCAACGTGCCGCTGCACATCGGGGTACGCGGCCGGGCCACGGTGGCCGACGACTTCCGCATCGCCGCCGCGCTGCCGACCCTGCGCTGGCTGCAGGACGAGGGTGCCGACGTGGTGGCCGCCTCGCATCTCGGGCGGCCGGGTGGCGCGCCGGATCCCCGCTGGGAGATGGACCCGGTCCGTGAACGGCTGCAAACCCTCTGCCCCGGCGTGGAGCTGACGGAGAACCTGCGCTTCGACCCGGGCGAGAAGGCGAACGACCCGGCCTTCGTGCAGCGGCTCATCGCCGGCTTCGACGCCTATGTGGACGAGGCCTTCGGAGCGGCCCACCGGGCCCACGCCTCCATCGTCGGCCCGCCCCGGTTCCTCCCGAGCGCCGCCGGGCTGCGCTTCGCCAAGGAGATCGAGGTGCTGGGGGGAATCCTGGAGCAGCCGGCCCGGCCCTTCGTGGCCGTCGTCGGCGGGGCCAAGGTGGCGGACAAGCTCGAAGTGCTCAAGGTCCTGGCCACCAAGGTGGACACCCTGGTCGTCGGCGGCGGCATGGCCTATACGTTCCTGGCCGCCAAGGGAGAGCACGTGGGCAGCTCGCTGCTCGACGAGGCGCACGTGGCGGACTGTCGGGCCCTTCTCGATTCCGGCGTCGACATCCTGCTCCCGATGGACACCCGGGCCCTGGAGCCCGGCGGCACCTTCGGGCCGCCCTCGGTGGGCCACGGGCCGCGGGGGAGCGTCAAGGTGATCGAGGGCGACCTGCCCGACGGCTGGACCGGCCTGGACATCGGCCCCGATTCCGCCGCGGCGTTCGCCGAGGTCGTGGGCGGCGCCGGCACGGTGCTGTGGAACGGGCCGCTCGGCGCCTTCGAGGACCCGCGCTTCGCCGAGGGCACGCGCATCGTGGCCGAGGCGGTGGCCCACTGCCCCGGCTTCTCCGTCGTCGGCGGTGGCGACAGCGCCAGCGCGCTGGAAGAGCTCGGGTTGTGCCAGCAGATCGGCTACCTGTCGACCGGGGGTGGCGCCTCGCTGTCGTTCATCGAGCGGGAGGGTCACCTCCCCGGCATCGACGCCCTGCGCCAGGCTCCGAACGCACCCCGCGGGTGAGCACCACCCAATTGAGCGCACGACGCCCGCTGGTCAGCGGGAACTGGAAGATGCACCACGACCACATTGAGGCGCTGCACACCGTGCGCGACCTCGGCCTGCGCCTGAAGCCCGAAGACGTGGCCCGGGTGGACGTGTCGGTCCATCCCCCCTTCACCGACCTGCGCACGGTGCAGACGCTGGTCGAGAAGGAGCACATTCCGCTGGCGCTCGGCGCGCAGCACTGCTCGGACGAGGACGCCGGCGCGCGCACGGGTGAGGTCAGCCCGCGCTTCCTGGCCCGCCTCGGGACGGCCTACGTGATCGTCGGGCACTCCGAGCGGCGCACGCTCTTCGGCATGGACGACGCCACCGTGGCGGCGACGCTGCGGGCGGTGCTGCGCAATGGCATGACGCCGGTGCTCTGCATCGGGGAGTCCGAGGAGCAGCGCGACGCCAGCCAGACGGAGAGCGTCCTGGAGGAGCAGGTGCTCGCCGCCCTCTCGGGGCTGGCCACCGAGGTCGTGGCCGGCGTGGTGCTGGCCTACGAGCCCATCTGGGCCATCGGCACCGGCAAGGCGGCCACGGCGATGGACGCCGAGGACGCCTGCGTCTTCATCCGCTCGCTGGTGGCCAAGGTGGGCGGGGACGAGGCGGCGGCCAGCGTCCGGATTCAGTACGGGGGCTCGGTGAACGCCGAGAATGCGGCCGATCTGATGGCCGAGCCGGACGTGGACGGCCTGCTGGTGGGGGGTGCCAGCCTGGAAGCGGCGGCCTTCACCGACATCATTCGGGCCACCGCCGCCTGCTACCGTTCCTAGGCCGAACGGGCCGTTCGGACGCGAGTTGGAGGCTCCGCCGTGCTGGCGACATTGGACACTGTCACCTGGATCTACATCGTCATTGAGGTGCTGGCCGCGCTCGGACTGATCTTCCTGATCCTGATGCACAGCGGGAAGGGCGGCGGCCTCTCCGACATGTTCGGGGGCAGCGTGGGCGCGGCAGCGCAGGGCTCGACGGTGGTGGAGCGGAACCTGGACCGCATCACGGTCACCGTGGCCATCGTCTTCGCGCTGACGACCGTCGTCTTGGATCTCCGACTGCAGTGACGGGCCGGGGCCGACGCCCCCGGCGCTGGCCGTGGCTGGTCGGGACGAGCACAGTGCTGCTGGCCCTGTTGGCCTCTGCCTGCGGAAGCGCCGGTGGTGCCGGTGGCGGCGGGACCACCGTCACGTACGTCGGCGTGGCCGGTGGCAGGATCTCGTTCGGCATGACCCAGAGCCCGACGGGCTGCAACCCCAACACGCCGGGCGGGGACACGCCTGGCACGCAGACCGTGCTGGCCGGGGTGTTGCCCAGCCCCTACGTGGTGGATAGCGCGGGGAGCCCCGAGCAGAACTCGGATCTGACCATCTCGTCCGAGGTGGTGAACACCGACCCCGAGACGATCATCTACACCCTCAACCCCAAGGCGGTGTGGTCCGATGGCGTGCCGATCACGGCGGCAGACTTCAAGTACGCCTGGGACGAGCAGAAGGGCGACCCTGTCGTCTCGTCACCCGACGTGGCCACGATCGCCGGCTACCGCGACATTGCCTCGGTGACCGGTTCGAACGGCGGGCACACGGTCACGGTGAAGTTCAAGACCCCCTTCGCCGACTGGCAGATGCTGTTCGCCAACCTGGTGCCGGCCCACGTGATGGAGAAGGTCGGGTGGAACCCGGCCTGCACCACCGTCGACCCGGCGATCGACTTGTCCGGCGGCCCGTTCATGCTCGGCACGGTGACACCCGAGGCGATCACCCTGGTGCAGAACCCCAGGTGGTGGGGCACCCCGGCCAACTCCAAGTCGATCACCGTGCACTTCGCCTCCTCGACGGCGCAGCTGGCGCAGTGGATGGCCTCGGGCTACGTGCAGGTGGCGGCGCCCACCACGGTGACGGAGTCGTTCCTGACCCAGATGACCGGGCTCCCGGGGGCGCAGAGCGAGGTGGACGCCTCGGCGACCCTGCTCCAACTCGACATGGCGAGCTCGATCGCCTCGGACCTCTCGCCCGACCTCCGGGTGGCCATCGCCCTCACGATCAATCGCCAGGACCTGGTCAACCAACAGGTCAGCTGGGCGTCCTCGGCGATCATGCCGGCTAACAGCCATCTCGTGGTGCAGGGTCAGCAGAACTACAAGCCGGCCCTGACGGGCTCACCGACCACGACGGTCCCGGCACCGTCGTCGTCGACGTCGACGACCAAGGTCGGCGCCGGTGGCAGCGTCAACTTCCCGGTGACACCGGTGCCGGCGCAGGCGGCCGCGTTCATCACGGCGACGGGCCTGGAGCGCACGCCGGGCGACCCCTACTACCACTCGTCCTTCGGCGAGCCCTTCGCGCTGCACATGGTGTACGACTCGAGCGACCCCTGGGCGACGGCTGCCGCTCCGACGATCCGGGCCGAGCTGCAGGCGGCGGGCCTCGACACCACGCTGCTCCCCGTCGCCGGTGCGGCCCAGACGGGCCAGGTGCTGTCGAGCGGCTTCGCCGACCTGGCGTTGGTCCCGGTGACCTTCACGCCGTACATGAGCCAGACCATGGCGTGGTACACGATGCTGCTGGGGCCGCCGGGGAAGAACGGGTCACAGGACTGGACGAACTTCTCGAGCAGCCAGTTCAACTCGCTGGTGGTGATGGCCTCGCAGCAACTCAACCCGAACACGGGCATGGGCTTCTACACCCAGGCGGACACGCAGCTGTGGGACGACATGGTCTCGCTCCCGCTATTCGCGGAGCCGACGGTGCTGGTCTGGAGCCGGAAGATCGGCGGCGTCAACGCCATGCCCCGGAGCACCAGCCTCCTGTGGTTCGCACAGCTATGGGCGGTCCGGGCACCGGAGTCGACCAGCAACACCACGCCGTCGCTGCCGGGGCAGTAGGGGAGCCGAGGAGAGCTCGGCCGGGCCCTATCGGCCCTCGTGGCTCCCGGTTCGGGCTGCCGGCGCTCGGAAGAGGGCCCATGGCCACGCGCTACGATCTCCGGACGCTGCTTTCCCATTGCAGGCTCGTCGGAGTGGCGGAATAGGCAGACGCGCCAGCTTGAGGGGCTGGTGCCCGCAAGGGCGTGGGGGTTCAAGTCCCCCCTCCGACACGATCAAAACTCCGACTCCTTGAGTCCAACCTCCTGGTAGAGGACGTGCAGCGGAGGCGCTCCGTGCACTTTCACGTCGAGGTAATCCGGTAACACGGTGATCTCCTCGATGAACTCATCGATTAACACACGCCGCTCCACCTCAGTCGCGGCCTTCCATGTCTGGTCGACGTCGAGAGTTGCGAGCAGCTGAGCGACTTCATCGAAGTGCTGTGCAACATCGTCATTGCGCGCCACCTCGACCTGGGCATCCTCGGACTCACGCTGCGCCTCACGGATCGCCACGGACAGGCGAGCCTCCTCCTCGGCGAACAGGTCGGCTCCGACCTTGTCGTCGTAGTACAGGCGCAGCAGCTTGCGGCGTTGAGCCACCAGGTCGTCGACACCGTGACGTGAGCGCCGAGTCCGGGGCCCTCCGCCGGCCTTGAGGGCCGGCGTTCGGCGCCAGCTTGAGCTCCCGGCGGATGGCGGCCTGCAGTTCGACGTCGTCGCCGATGAGCTGGAGCCCTAACACGGCGGCCCGGTGCAGCCCGATGTTCGTGCGACGGGGTTGCCTGCAACCCTGGCCCCGGTGGTGACAGCAATAGAGCTTGCGACCCTCGCCGTTCTGGTCGAGGGCCATGAGCCGCTGGCACAACCCGCATCGGACCCGGCCCGACAGGAGGTCGGTCCCACGGGCCCGGCCCCTGACCCGGCCCCGATGGGCAGCAGCGAAGGCCTCCGGCGTGATGAGCGCCTCGTGGTGGCCGGGGAACCACTCGCCGTTCATCTGGACCTCGCCGAGATAGATGCGAGACCCGAGAATGCTCAGCACGGTGGAGTACTTGACACCCGTGGCCTCGGCGATCTTGCCCTGACTGGCTCCTTCGCCCCGCATGGTGAAGATGCGCCGGACAACAGGTGCCATCTCGTTGGGCACGAGCTCGCCGTCGACGAGGTCGTAGCCGGTCTTGGGGCGGTTGACCCACTTGCCTTGGCGCACTGCCTGCTGCATGCCCATGCGCACGTTCTCGGCCAGTTGCTCGCGGTAGAACTGCGCGAAGGAACCGAGGATGTTGTAGAACATCCGGCCCGTCGCCGACGACAGGTCGATCTTCTCGGTGAATGAGTGCAGGGCGACGTTTGATTGCCCGAACCGGTCGGCCAGCATGATGAGATCGCCGAGGTTGCGGGAGAGCCGGTCGAGCCGCCAGGTGAGCACGTTGGCCACGTGACCCTCGTCGACCATGTGCAGCAATTGCTGCAGTCCGGGCCGCTCGAGGTTCTTGCCCGAGAGTCCCGGGTCGGCGATGACCGTCACCGCACCGAGGTCGTGCAGCTCGGCGTAGACGCGCAGCTGTCAGCTTGCCCGGCGATCGAGAAGCCCTCCGCTGCCTGTTCCTCTGTCGACACCCGGCAGTAGGCCACCGTCAACATCGCTCTCCTCCCGTTCCACCTTGTCGTCGTGCACTGTGTCTTCGTTCACCATGCCGTCGAGAACCATGCCCTCGCTGACCATGCGCAGCCCAATCCGGACGAGGACTGCCGCCACCCGCTCGTAGTCGGGACCGGCCGGACTCACCGCAGCTCCTGCTCGCTGCGCCGGCGGGCCACCCGGTCGGCAAACTGCGTGTGACTGACGATCTCGTAGGTGTGCAGATGATGCCCGATGGCTCCCAACGTTTCGTCGATGCCCTCGGTGCCAATCAGGGCGCCCAACGACGCCAGGTAACCAGTCAGGCCCGGGAGCAGCTTCTCAATGGAAGCCGACCGCCGGGCCAGACGCAGGCGTTCCACGCCGACGGCCCGGTGCCCGAGGGTGGCCCTCTGCACCTGCGTCCACTCGGGAGCCAAGGGCCAGCGGGATCGGGTCTGGTCGTTGGAGGGGGAGCGGTAGGTCAGCCATTCCCCGGTGGCGTAGGCCCACAGGTCACCGACGGCGCCGAGGACCTGGTCCGGTGTGTTGAGGTCGAACTCGACCAGGCCCTGGCGACTGAACTCGAATTCGAGTCGGTGCACCGGCAGGCCGTGCACGTAGCGCTCGCCCCAGACCTCGTGCCACCAGCCGGTGTCCTTGGCCGCCGTCTCGGCCGTCTTGTCGTAGAGACGAGCCAGCAGGGTCTTGGTCTTGCGGGACCCGAACTCGAGCCCAGTCAGTTTGCCGCCGACCTCGTAGGTGCGAAGGGCCTCGGCCCTGCTAACGAAGCGGTGGGCGTCGTCGAGGCTCAGCGTCCAGCCCTGCCAGTCGGCGAAGAGGTCGACCCGGTTGACCCAGAGGCGCAGCTGCCCCAGTTCGGGTTCGAGCATTTCCCGCAGTGTCGCCACGGCCGCCCCGGGCCCAACCGCATGGAGGAACTCGGATCGAGGCTGGATGCGCACGGTGGGGAGGTGGCGGCTGGTCGAGAAGCCGATGCGCGCCATGTGGTGGTCAAGACAGAAGCGGTACTTGCCCCACCCGTGGGGAGCGATGCCGAACGTGTGGTCGCCGATCTCGCACGGTGCCGCTCGCTTGGCCTCGGCGGCCCAGGCCCGGCAATCCTCGAGACGAGCCAGGAAACGCTTCGGGAGCTCGGCTCGGCCGGAGAGGTAGAGGGCGTCGACTCCCGACGCCAGCTCCCGGAGATCCGGCTCGTGTAGATGCGTATTTGCGACTAGCTGATCAGACGTGCGCACGAGCCATAACCTCGGAGCTCAGCCGAAGAAGCCGCGGCTGCGTGCTGCTTCGAGCTGCCGGGAGACCTGCTCGGACCACGCGGCTCTCGAGGTCGAGCTCAATCCAGGGGAGAACGAACTCGTCGGGGTGTGCCCCGTAGGTGGCTCGGAAGCGGCGGATTTTGCGGAAGATCGTCGCCCGGTGCCAGCCGCCACGCTCGAGGTTGTCGAACCCGCCGGCGAGGTGCCAGGCCACCCAGAAGCCGATGAGCTCAGAACGCTCGAGGGCGTCGGAGGCGATGGCATCACGGATCTCGGGGTCGAGTTCCTCCATGCTCTGGGCCGGCGTCGAGAAGGCCTGGGCCACCACGTCCTCGTCGAGGTTGTGGTGGTAGCCGGCCCAGCGGCTGACGGCCACCCGGCCGCCCTCAGCGCTCTCGCTCTTGTCGCTCCGGAAATCGAGGTCTTCGGTCATGTGTCAGAGTTTGTCGCATGGTTGCGACAACCCACCCAGAGAAGGGCAAAAGCGCAGGTAGGCCGCCCAGGGGGCGGCCTCGCCCATGGTGCCCGCGGGATCCGCCCGGGCCCGTCAAGGCTTCCCCTTCGGGCGGCTGCGCCGGCCTTGACCGGCTCTGCCTGTCCGGAGCCCGGTTGAAGTGATGACTTTGTACGTCATACGGCGTACACTTTCTGTATGGCTTCGAAGACCGAACGACTGAGCTTGCGGCTCACTCCCGAGCAGGATGCCGTCCTGCGTCGGGCCGCTGAAGCTCGAGGTGAATCGACTAACGACTTCGTCTTGCGCCACGCGGTCGAAGCTGCCGAGAGCGAGCTCGCAGATCGGCGGGTGTTCTTCGTCGATGATGCCGAGTGGGATCAGCTGCAGGAGTTGCTTTCGGCTCCGCCGGCGCTTCCGGCTGCGATGGTCAAGCTGCTCTCCAATCCTTCGGTACTCGAGCAATCTGCTTAGTGGGCTACGACGGTCCGGAGCTGCTGGCCGGTAACCACCTCCTGGATGGGTTCGACTGTGGCAAGCCAGCTCTCAACCAGTGGTTGATCCGCCATGCCCGCAAGAACCAAGCGGGCGGCAGCAGTCGCACGTGGGTCGTCGTCGAAACCGACTCAGGTGAAGTTGTTGCCTTCTACGCGTCGGCGACAGCATCGATCCTTCGATCGTCGGCTCCGAAGAGCATGCAGCGGAATCAGCCGAATGAAATGCCGGCCATTCTCCTGGCACAGATGGCTGTTGATTCGAGACACGGCGGTCGTGGACTCGGGGCAGCGCTCCTAAAGCACTTCATGCTGAAAGCCTTCGAGGTGGCCCAGTCGGTCGGGGTCCGGGTTCTCCTAATCCACGCCAAAGATGACGACGCAAAGAGTTTTTACGCCCACTACGGATTCGTCGAATCCCCGTTCGATCCGCTCGTCTTGATGATGTTGCTGGGTCAGTCCTAAAGGCAGCCGAACCTCGCTCTCGGCCGCTAACTGATGCAAGCGGATGAGCGATTTGGAGGCGAATCACGTGACACCAGGCCGGCATGATTCGATATGGGGCACCCCCCCCGAGATCTGAGATATTCGGAGCTGCTGACCCTCCCTGGTAGCTGTCATCCCACTGCGCCGAGCTCGACAAAGCGGGCAAACTGGGGAGGTGAGCTTCGATCACTATGCGCCTTACGGGTCTGTCGTTGAGTCGAGTCTGCGGGTCGTGACTTGGAACGTATGGGGCCGTTACGGGCAATGGCAGGAGCGACAAGCGGCAATCGAGGAATCCTTGGCCGCCGCGAATCCTGATGTCGTCTGTCTGATCGAGTCCTGGTCGAACGCAGAGACAACACAGGCCAAGCTCATTTCCGCACGGCTGGGCTTTGAACATCACGTATTCGCCGGCGACTGGGACCAGGGCGATTGGGTTTCGGGCACCGGTCTAGTGTCCCGGTGGCCGCTCGAGATAGTCGAACGCCGCAAGCTACGAGGAGAAGATGATTCTGGAATGGGAGAGGCGCTCGCCATCACGATCGGGGGCGACCGGGGGCCTGTCCAGTTCTTTGCCGTGATGCTGGACTACCCACTTGGTGCGAGCGTCGTTCGCCAGGCGCAAGTCCGACAGCTTGCCCAACTCATTTCTACAACTACCCACCGTCGCCACCCGATCGTGGTTTGCGGAGACTTCAATGCCGGACCCGACTCTGACGAGATCCGCATGCTCACCGGACAGAGTGCCACCGCAGAACCGGGACTGGTGTTCTACGACGCCTGGGAGGTTGCCGGAGACGGAACAGCAGGCAATACCTGGTCCAACCGCAATCCTTTGGCGGCGGTCGCACTGTATCCCGATCGACGATTCGACTACGTGTTGTCGGCGTGGCCGCGACTTGGAGGGGTGGGACACCCCACCCATTGCGACCTGCTCGGCGTCGTACCGGACGACCAGCTCCAACTATCGGACCACTACGGAGTCCTCGCCGACCTCCGGTACTGACTCGACCCCAAATGGGAATCTGCCGCGACACAATGCCGGCGTACGGGGACACCCATGGGATCACAGAGGGAGACTCAAAGAAGTGGCTACCGAGGAGCCCTTGACACCCTTCGACGACGGCACGCTCCGTATCGACTTCGTTCAGCAGAAGGTCACGATTGACCGGAGGCCCGTCAACTTGAAGCCACCCGAGTACCGCCTGCTCACCGCGCTCGCCCTTCGTCGAGGCGAGATATTCACCCCCGAGAAGCTTATGGAACTGTTCGCGGGTGACTCTAGATTCACTCCCGGGGGAGTGGCGTATGCCTTGATGTGTCTCCGGACAAAGCTGGGCCGGAAGGAGGACGACGAGCTGATTCAGACGGTGCGCGGTTTCGGCTACGTCTACCGCTCCCCGAACCAGGGACCAAGCTCATGAGCGTTTTCGGAACCTCTTTTTCAGACGTTGCCCCGTTCGCTGTTGAAGTTCAGCGGTGGTCACAGCTCATTCAGGCTGCTGCCTGATCGTACTCTTCGGGTGTAACGACGGCGGGTGTGACCCGGCGGCCAAGGGCGACGACCAGCTTGGCCATGTCCTTGTGACCGCGCACGCGTCGGAACGAACGCTCTGCTTCGAGCATGCCGGCGGCGACCCAGCGCTTCTTCATCGAGCCGTCCTTCCACTTCGTGACGCGGCAGGTCGTCCGCTTTGCGATTGAGATCATCGACTCGATGCAGTTGGTGGTGGTCAGCGTCGCGGCCAGTGTGCCGCCGACGCCGAGACGCCGGACGGTGAACATGTCGTCGAGCCCTTCGCGCAGTGACGCCGCGGCGTCCGGATGGTCGGCCTCGAACTCTTTGGCCAGTCCTTTGGCGGCGGCCAGACCCTTGGCTGCGTCGGGCTGGGCGAAGATGATCCCCAGTCGCTTGTCGACGACCCCGGCCAGGTCCTTGGGCAGGTGCCCCTCGACGTTGCGACGCTTGTGCAGCACGCAGCGCTGCACCGCGGCGGCATCGCCGAACACCCGCTTTATGCCCGCGGCCAGCGCCTTGGCGCCGTCGATGACGCAGAGTACGCCGGAGGAGACGTCGAGGCCGCGGGCGACGAGATCGGCCAAGAGGGCCGTGACCACGGTCTTGTTCTCGGTGTCGCCCAGCCAGAGCCCGACAGGGACCTTGGTGCCGTCGGTGGTGATGACCAGGGCGACCACGGCACAGGATCCAGCCACGTCGAGCCCGTCGATCATGAGCACGGCCACGGCGAGGTCAGAGAGGTTCCGGGCCATCAGCTCGCCCATGGCCTTGGTCGTGGCCGCCACGAAGCGCCGGGAAATGGCCGACTTGGACATGGACTTGGAACGCTCCTCGAGTTCCGCTCCGACCGGCTCGGCCACGTCGGCGTGGCGCCGGGTGGCCACCCCGGCCAGCATGCGCTCGACGACGAGGGAGTTGAGCAGGTCGGCCGAGCTGAACGCCTTCCAGGTGTCGAGCCCGATCTCCTCCCCGGCGCTGCTGCGTCCCCGCGGGCGCTCGGTGCTCACCTGGCGCCCGCCGAGCACGACCGATCCCTTGGCGTTGCCGTGCCAGTTTCCGACACGCTCTTGGGCCCCGATCTTGGCGTGCTTGGCGCCGATCGCCTCGGTCAGTTCGGCCTCCATCATCTGGCGCATCACGACGAGCCCGGGGGCCGACGCGAACGCCAACAGGCCGTCCTTGAGCGCTCCGGCCACCTCGGCCAAGGCGACGGTCGCCTCGAGCGGCAGGCCAGCGAGGCGATCCGACTCGTCCACCTGCGCGACGGTCACGACGGGTAGCTTCTTCTTCATTGGTGGTCCCCTTTCCTGGGTGGTTCTTTGGATTGGTCTCCTGAACACCTACCTCACGGCAGGACTCAGGAGGGGGACCACCACCTCACTTCAACAAACTTGGGGACACCGTCCTTTTTCACCTCTGCGAGACATTGGAATCTGTTTGCGTCCGTAGTCCGAACGTGCCCAGGATGCGCTCCTCCGGACCGGCGTACTGGGCTACCCCCTCCACGGATCGGATGATCGAGGTTGAGAGGTCAGGCCGGGCCAGTACAGTTTGCAAATGTTGGGCGGTCCTCCCCTCTACCTCGCAGCTTTGGGGGCGTCGTTCACCGTCGCAACAGTGGCAAGTCCTGCTGGTGTATCTGGTGCGGTGCTGCTTCTGCCCTTCCAGGTGGGGGTGCTCGGCACACCCAGTCCATCGGTCACCCCGACCAACTTGCTGTACAACGTCGTGGCGACACCTGGGGCGCTTTATCGCTTTTGGCGACAGCGGCAGACCGGTGGAACTCTCACCCGGATCTTGATCTTGGGAACGTTGCCGGGGGTCGTAATCGGGTCGATCATCCGGGTCGAGCTACTGCCCGCGCAGACCAGCTTCGACGCGGTGATCGCCTGCGTCCTTGTTCCACTTGGAGCCTGGCTCCTGATGCCTCAAAAGCAGCACAGGCAGAGACGTTGGGCGTTTCCAACCTCTGTTCTTAGCCTCATCGCCGCGGTCGTCGGATGCGTCGGCGGCATCTACGGCATCGGTGGTGGGGCGTTTCTTGCTCCGATCCTGATCGGATCGGGACGACCACCCAGCGAGGTCGCACCGGCCACCCTCGCGTCCACCTTCGTCACCTCGGTGGCTGGTGTCGTTACCTTTTTGGTGCTCTCGACCCGTCATCGCGGCTCTATCGCCCCGGACTGGGGAGTCGGGATTGCGCTCGGCATCGGTGGGCTGCTCGGCGGCTACACAGGTGCCCGGCTGCAACCGCATCTGCCGGAAACGCTCATCCGCAGACTTCTCGGCTTGCTCGTTCTCGGGATTGGTATCCGATACGCGTGGCTCGCTTGATAACACCATTCCCTGTGTGTCCAAGTGT
Organism: uncultured Acidimicrobiaceae bacterium; assembly: GCA_963741995.1. Classification (GTDB taxonomy): domain Bacteria; phylum Actinomycetota; class Acidimicrobiia; order Acidimicrobiales; family RAAP-2; genus Bog-473. The sequence continues at coordinate 82,551 of CAVUKI010000002.1, read as the reverse complement.
CCCAGCGTGGGGGCGTTCGGGAGCAGTTCCGTCCTGGACTCATGCTGAGCGCCTTGACCGACACGCGACGTCGGGGTGACGGCCCTTCAGGAAGTGCCGTCACCCCGTTAGTCGTCAAAGTCGTGTCAGGGCCTGAATGAGTATTGCTTTCAGCCAAAGCACCCCGTGATTGATCCGAGTGGCTCGCAGTTGTCGGGGTGGTTCTTGATGATGGCAGTGAGCTTTAGCGTGACCGGGCTGCCGGGAATAGCGAAGATGCCCCCGCCGCCTCCGGCTGCGCTGTTCCCGGCCACCAGGCTGAGGTTGAGTGCGAGCGTGTTACCAGGGACTAACCCGGGTCCAGTACCCTCGCCGAACTCGGCGATCCCGCCGCCAGGGCCCGAAGCCGAGTTGTTGTTCACCTGGCTCACGTTGATCGTCAAGACGCCACTGTTGGGTACGCCGAGGTCACCATTGCCGATGCCACCGCCGATCCCTTGGTTGGGGGGGTTCTGCGTGTCGCTCGGGGCTGTGTTGTTGCTCACCGAGCCGAAGTTGATGGTCATCGTGCCGTGATTGAAGATGCCGCCACCGATGCCACCGGGTGCCGTGTTGCCGTTCACCTGGCTCAGTGTGATGGTGGCGTTGGAACCATTGGCAATGCCACCAGCCCCTGGGCCACCCAGCGCAGCCGACGCCGTGTTGTTGTCCACCTGACTAGCAAGGACGTTGAGTGTGGCGCTGCCGGTGCCCGGAGCGCCGCCCATGCCGTTGCCGCTGGCGATGCCGCCACCGTTCGTGCTGGTGTTGTCGTCCACTTGGCTGAAGTTGAGCGTGGCCGTACCCGCGTGGTTCAAGATGCCGCCTCCTCCGCCACCGACCGAGGTGTTCCCATTTACCTGGCTGGCGTTGAGGGTGAGCGTACCGATGGGACCGAGGTCATTGGGATTGACGACACCGCTGGCGATACCGCCACCGCCCCCTTGTGCGGTGTTGCGAGTGACTCGGGAGTTATTGAGCGTGACCGAGCCCTCTGCGTTCAAGATGGCTCCCCCGGCGGCCGCGTTGCCGCCAGTGAGGGTCAGGCCCTGCAATGTGAGGTGCCCGCTAGGGCCGTTGACCTGGAAGATGCGAAACGTCGTGTTGTTGGCCGCGATCGTCGCGCCAAAGCCGTTGATGGTGATTGTGTTCGTGACCTGCGGGAGTCCGTTGAAGCCCGGCAGTCCCATAGGGCCGGAACTTCCGTTGTTCGATGAAGTGAGGGAGTAGGTGCAACCAGGGGCCAGGTTGATGGTTCCGCCCGCCACGTTTGCCGCGGTGATCGCAGCGACCAGTCCAGCGCCTCCACTCGAACATGGCACAAAAGTGGCCGGTGAAGCAGAGGCCATCGTCGCCGGCGCGACCGCGAGGCCCAAAACTGCGGCTCCGGACCCCACCGCTAACTTCAGAAGCGTGGACAATCTCATGGGTTACTCCCTGGTCGTCAATCCCAGGATGTATCCCCCTCGTCTTCTACCCCCGGGCGGAGACCGCCTTGGTTACTCCGGCGCGCATCCTTTCAGATATCGGTCGGCCACGCTCAGGGAGATTTGGAGGAGGCGCCGCCACGCCCGGATCCCAACACGGTTGACCAATCTGTTGTTCGTCCGTTGTGAAAGCCCCACAAGATGCGCCAGTTGCAACTCGACTGTCCGTCGCAGTGTGGATTGCAGCCTGACGACTACGGATGGGCGCCGAGCGGCGGGAGATGCGGCGTCAGCTGGTGACGGAGGGGTGCCGCTAGGACACGCTGTCGGCCGCAACGGCTGAGCTTCGCCCCAATCCTGCCCTGCCCCAGTTGTGCCTGCTTCGTTCGGGGCGACCCCCACGAGGTCACCACTCCCTCGCTCCCGATCGAAGATTCAGCGTGCTCGCGATGTCGTCCTGCTCGAACAGATCAGTCCTCGAGCATTTCCTCGACGATGGCCTGAACGGCCAAGTCGCCGCGGTCCAGCGGCGGTTGTGCCTCGGGGACCTTCCGCGTCAAGCGGACGCATTCTTCATGGTGATCTGGATCAGTCCACTCCGCCAGTTAGGTTGCCGTTGTTGTCTTGAGCCCGGTATGGCCAGCTCAGATGCAGGCTCGTGCGATCGACCTCACATGGCGCACATCGGTTCCACAACATCCACCCAGGACGTTGATCTGAGGCAACCGCTCGCGGATCTCTGCGTATTCGCGACCCAGCTCCTCTGGATCGCCGTCATCTAGTGTCTCGGCTTCGTCGAGTTCCGCATGACTGCAGCGAGAGGCGTTTGCCCGAATCATCTTGATCCGGGTGGTCCATTCCTCTCCGGCATCCAAGACACCGAGGAAGTGGCTCGGGTGGGCGCAGTTGATGCCGTAATAGGCAGGGTACGAATCAGTAGCCTCGTCCACCTCCACAATGGCGTCACCTAACGACGACCCGTCGGGAAGAGCCCCGTTGGTCTCGACCGTGAACGAGATCACGACGGGCATTTGGGATGTCCGAGCGGCTCGGGCAATCCCGATCGCCTCGACCGGGTAGGTCAGGGTCAAGGCGGTAACGAGATCGGCTTCCGTTCCCGCCAGCGTCTCAATCTGCGCCGCGTGATAGCTCTCGGCCTCATCTGCATTCATGAGCTGTGCCGGGTTGTATGCGTCGTCGCGAGGGCCTATCAGTCCGCTGATCACCATGGCCCCTTGCATGTCCCCCGCTTCGTTCCGAAGCTGGACCATGAGGTCAATCGCTCTGCGGTTCACGTCGGCAACGGCTATCTCGTCGAGACCCAGTTGCCTGGCCCACACGCTGCTCGCCCGCCAGGTCGGGGCTTCGAAGAGGAATCCGACATGGGCGTCTCGTGCGACCTGGATGTGGCGTCGGTAGTAGTCGCGAAGAGCGTCTGTGCTTGCGCTGGCATCAAGCATGGTGAACGAGGCGAACAGAGGCAGGTCGAAGCCCTCGTGGAATATCAGGTCGGTTTCCATCCCGCTGTCGCTGAGCATCACGGTGGGATTAGCGAGCTGCGGAAGATTTCCCCGATACTTGGCCATGTCAGCCCCTGTCCCCACATCAATACCCGATACGTCTACCGATGCGGTCCACGTAGCCTGCCATGAGACGTCCCGGGCTGCTACCGATCACGGGGGCTGGCTCGTCGCCTACCCTGGTGCCTTCCAAGCCAGAGGTGTTTCTTGGCCATCGAGAGCGCAACGATCCTGTTCACCGACGTGGTGGGCTCAACGGCGTTGTCGCAGCGACTGTCGCCCGACGCCGCTGAAGAGGTCCGCCGAGGACATTTCTCGATCCTGCGTCAGACGATCGCCGAGGCCGGTGGCACGGAGGTCAAGAACCTCGGTGACGGCCTCATGGTCGTGTTCGGTTCGGCGTCAGCCGCCCTGGCCTGCGCCGTGGCGATGCAACAAGGCGTGGAACGGGACAATCGGGATCGATCAACACTCGATAGGCCTGCGGGTCGGCCTCAGCGGCGGGGAGGTAACCCGAGAGGAAGACGACTATTTCGGAGACCCGGTCGTCGAGGCGGCAAGGCTCTGCGCCACGTGCCAAAGCGGGCAAGTATTGGCGAGCGATGTGGTGCGGGTCATGGCCGGTCGCCGCAACCGTCACGAGTGCCGATCGCTTGGAGAAATCGCCATGAAGGGTCTGTCCGACCCCCTCGAGACCGTCGAAGTGTTGTGGGAACCCCTGGGGGAAGCGGACACCGGGATCTCCATCCCCCTTCCCGCTCGTCTGGCTGTGCGCCCCGTTGCGGGCGTCGTCGGACGCGAACTCTGAGATGCAGTCATTGACGAAGCCACGAAGCGTGTGTGCTGGGGGCGAAGGCCGCGAGGTTCTCCTGATCTCGGGCGAAGCCGGTCTCGGCAAGACCACTCTGGTGGCCGAAGCGGCTCGGGCCGCGTTCGACGAGGGGGCCTGCGTGCTGTTCGGCCACTGCGAGGAGGACCTCGCCACCCCCTACCAACTCTTCGCCGAGGCCCTCGGGCATTACGTCACCCACGCTCCCGAAGAGCAACTCCTGGCCCACGTTGAGGCCCACGGGTCGGAGCTGTCCCGGCTGGTTCCCACGCTGGCCAGTCGCATTCGCGACCTGCCACCGTCGAAGGCCACCGACTCCGACACCGAGCGATTCCTGCTCTTTGCCGCCGTTGTCGGTCTTCTTGGCACGATGTCCCAGGAACAGCCTGTCGTCCTCGTCCTCGACGATCTCCAGTGGGCCGACAAGGGCAGCCTGCTTCTGCTCCGCCACCTGGCGGCGGCTGAACAAGCCATGCGAGTGCTGATCCTCGGGACCTACCGGGACAGCGAGTTGTCACAGACCCACCCCCTCACCGACACCCTGGCCGCCCTCCACCGCCAGCGCGGCGTCTCCCGCATCGAACTGGCGGGACTTCGACGACAGTGGAGTGGTGGCACTCCTGGAGGCCGCGGCTGGTCAGAGCCTCGACGCCGCCGGGGTAGGCCTCGCCCATGCCGTGTACCGCGAGACCGACGGCAACCCGTTCTTCGTGAGCGAGGTACTGCGCCACCTCTCGGAAACCGGAGCGATCTACCGGGACAGCAGCGGTCGGTGGGTGGCCGAGAGCGCACTGGAGCAGTTGGCCCTGCCCGACAGTGTGCGCGTGGTGATCGGGGCGAGGGTCGGGCGATTGGGGAAGGACGCCGGGCGGGTGCTTTCGGTGGCCTCGGTCATCGGGCGTGACTTCGATCTCGACCTGTTGGCCCGGGCCACGAAGACAAGCGAGGACGACCTGCTCGACATTCTCGACGCCGCCGCCTCCGTTGCCTTAGTGCGCGAGGTGGCCGACACCGGCCGCTACAGCTTCGCCCACGCCCTCATTCAGCACACCCTGTACGAGGACCTCGGTCACAACCGAAGAGCACGGTCCCACCGGCAGGTGGCCGAAGCCCTGGAGGACCTCTGCGGGGATCGACCGAGTGCGCGGGTGGGCGAACTGGCCCGACACTGGACCTGCGCCACCCACCCATCGACCTGGCCAAGGCCATCGGATATTCGAAGACAGGCGGGCGATGCCGCGCTCGGTGCGTTGGCCCCGGGCGACGCATTGCGCTATTACGCCCAGGCCCTTGACCTCTACCCTCAGGTCGCCGACCCCGATCCGGTGCTGGGAATCGATTTGGCGATTGGGCTCGGCACCGCCCAACGACAGACCGGGGACCCCGCCTCCCGAGAAACGCTCCTCACTGCGGCTCGACAGGCTGCTCGATCTCGGCGATACGACCGACTCGTTGCCGCCGCACTGGCCAACGACCGGGGCTACACCAGCAATAACAATGCCACCGACACCGACAAGGTTGAGGTGTTGGAAATGGCCGTTGATCGCCTCCCCATTCGATCACCCTGACCGGGCGCTTGTGCTCGCCACATTGTGTTCAGAACTCGTCCACGGGAGTACCCTCGAACGGCGAAAGGCTTTGGCCGATGAGGCGCTGGCGATCGCCGCATCATCAGGTGACGACGCCACCATCGCGCGCGTGGTCAATCAAGTCTTCTATCCACTGCTGGTGCCGTCCATGCTCGGCCAGCAGTTGGCCTTGACGGAGGACGCCTTGGTTCGGGCCGAGCGCGTCGGCGATCCGGTGCTTCTCTTTCTTGTGGCGCACTCACGAGCGACCGCGGTTTTCTTGGCCGGGGACATAGACGAGATGGATCGTTGTATCGAGATCATGTGTGCCCTGGCCGAGCAGCTCGATCAACCGATTCTGAGCTGGACGAATACATTCCACCTTGCCAAGCGAGCGCAGATCGCCGGAGATACCGACCTCGCAGAACAGTTGGCGACAGAGGCCCTGCAAATCGGCACTGACTGTGGCCAGCCCGACGCCGCCTTCTTCTTCGCGGGGCAGCTCATGATCGTGAGCACCCAGCGAGGAACGTTGGGCGACTTGATCCCCCTCATCGAGCAGATGGTGGACGAGGCTCCCGCGAGCGTAGGGGTGTTGACTGCCGCCCTGGCGTTGGCCCACGCAGAAGCCGACCACACTGAGGATGCCCGTCGTCAACTAGAGGAGTTCGCTGCGGCACACTTCGATCTCTCGGACGACGATAACCGCTATGCACTGCTACGCCGAAGCCGCGATTCATTGCGGAGACCCGAAGTACGCCGGACCGATCTTCGACCGACTCGCTACCTTGGGCCGAGCAGTCAGTGGCTGCCGGCAGTGTCACGGCTTCAGGCCTCGTTAGCCACTCTCTCGGTGGACTCGCGACCGTACTCCGCCGCTACGACGAGGCGGATGCCTATTTCGAACAATCTGCCGCGATCAGCACCCGGATGAATGCCAAGTTCTTTGTTGCAGTGACGGATCTCTTTTGGGGGAGCATGCTCGCCCAGCGCAAGGCCGAGGGTGACACCGAGAAGGCTTGGGACCTTCTCACTAAGGCGCAGGTGGCCGCAGCGGCCCACGGCTACGGGACCGTCGAACGTCGGGCAGCGGCAGCACTCCAACTCTTAGACGCCTGACAGGGCAAACGATGGGCCGCCAGCTTGATCGGTATCGCCTCTCTTCAGTGCGCGACGCGCTTATCCAGACCGGTCGAGATTGCCGGAAACCGCTCGGGTAGGGGTGCCCCCATGGTGCCGTTTGAGGCGCATGCAACTATTGCGAGCATCAGGCACGACGTCCTAGTGGTCCCAAGTAATTACCGAAGCTTTTGGATTCGGGCGTTTGACTCGACGAGGTCGAATTTGGTTGGGTCGAAGTGTGTGCCGACCCATTCGAGGTAGGTCGCGTGTTGGCTGTGAGTCGGGTCGGCCATAGCGTCTAGGAATTCGCCGTAGCCCCACGTGCCGCCCACATCATCAGGTGGACACGCATTCGCTCCGTCAGTGCAGACGGCGTATTTCAATCCAACCGGCGACCTGGTCAGCTCTTCGATGAGGATCTCGTGGTCCCAGGAATCGCCAAAGTCGTACTCGAAGGTGAATCGGTGGACGTCACGCAATGCCTGAAGGACCGTGACTGACTTCTCATCGATCTCGCCCTCAAGGAAGTCGTCGTAGTTCATTCCGTATCGCTGGTCACCGATGGTGAATGCGTGGAGGTGCGAGTTGGACCATCCCATCGCTGCAAGAAGGATCTCGGCGAGCTTGCTCATACGGATCGACCCGGGGACGAGGATTCGGCGCCATATCCCAGGGTCGACGTCGATCAGCTGAATCCGCAGTCGAAAAGCAGACTGGCCGGGGGGCTGGGGCACGCCACGAGAGTAAGCGGGTGCTCGGAATTCGGAAAGGCTTCTGCCAAGTGCAATGTCATGCTGTTTGAGGGTGCTGTGTTACAGGAACCGCACCCAGCCGGCCTCCGGCCGCCTACTTTCCCAGGTCCCAGGGCTGGAGCCGCCAGTCGGCCTTTGCTCTACTAGGCCCTCCGACACGCACCGTGACCAGGTCGAACGACCAAAATGTCGCGACCATGTTGGTCCCCGACGTAGCGACGTTGAACCTACGTTGAATAGCGAAAGGGGGGAAGCAATGGAAGATAGCGACGTCGAGTGGTCCTGACTGCACCGCCGGAGGAGGTCGGCGCCGCCATCAGTGCTGCCCGCCGGAGGGGTCAGTTGGAGGACGTCGTGATCCTGGTCCAATTGCGCCTTTGGCTAGCCACCGACCGGGCTGCGCGAGCCGGTGAACGATCCGCTGAGTCTGCGAAGTGGGTAGCACTCGGGACGGCCGCATTGGCGATCGCCACCGTCGTTCTCGCCGTGGTGGGAGCGGTCAAGTCCTAAGGACCCTTCGCAATTAACGCGGCCCGATCGTAAGAACGTCCGCCATCTCGGGTGGATTGGAGCGCAGGAGCGCGCCGAGGCGGTCCGCGATCTCTCGGTGTCGTTCGGACGGGGCGTGCTGGTAGCGAAGGGCTGCAGTGTGTGTGCTGTGGCCCAGACGATGCATCAGCTCGGGCAGCGTGGCGCCGGCCACGGCCGCCCACGTGGCACCTGAGCCGCGCAGGTCGTGGAAGCGGAGTCCGGTCACTCCTGCAGACGCGCAGGCATTCGCCCAGCGGGCCCAGAACTTGGTGCGCCGCAGCGGATGACCTTCAGGGCTGGTGAACAGCAGGGCGTCAGCTTCGGGGCCTACGTACTGCGTCAGGTGGTCCTCGAGGACGGGCATCAGCTCGGCCGGCACGTCGACGGTACGGTCGCTCTCTGTTTTCGGCGACTTGAAGACCGTCTTGCCGCCTGACAGCTCGACCAGCTGCTCGGTGACATGGATCTGACGGTGCATCACGTCGACCCGACCGCGACGCAACCCGGCCAGCTCGCCGAACCGAAGTGAGCACCAGGCGCCCAGAATGAGCAGGGGCCCGATATTGGCCCTCAATCGCGTCTGCGATGACGAGAACTTGCTCGGGGCCGGCGATCGGCCGCTCGGGTGCAACCTCTTTGCCGGCGCCCTTGATCCGACAGGGATTGACGGGGATCTTCTCGTCGTCGACGGCCACGTTGAGGATCACCCGGAGCAGTCGGTACGCCTTGGCCGGCTGGGTGCTGCCCGGGTGGGCGTTGCGGGCCTCAGCCAGCCAGGTGCGAACCATTTCGAGTGTCACGTCGCCCAGGGCTACATCGGCGAAGGTCGGCTCGAGCCAACGGCGCCAGAGGAGCTCGTACAGCTCGCAAGTGGTGGGGGAGAGCTGCCTACCGTCCCGCCCAACACGCAGAGCCAGCCAGCGGGCGGCGTAGGCGCCAACCGTCTCGCGGCTCGGCTCCGGCGGACGCCAGTTGCCCTTGACGATGTCGGACTGGATGCTCGAAAGCCAAGCGTCCGCGTCGGCGACGGCCGCGAACGTGCTCACACCGCCCCCGACGCTTGCCGTCGGGGGCGAGTCAGGACGCGCGGTATCGGCCTGACTTGAGCTTGTAGACGTTTCCGAACGTACGGCGTCCCTTGCGCCGGCGTGTGGACTTTTCAGTCATCCAGGGCCCCCTTTGTCGAGATCGTCGAACACCTTTCCAAGGAGAACACAGCAGCCATCGACTGGGACATTCGAGACCACGTCGGTGAATGGGAGTCGGCTTTGCTTGAGCTGGTCGACCGGGCGCAGCGGCCCACGCCGAAGAAATTCTCATGAACGCGAGCCCGCTGGGACCCGACCCTCGACGCCACGGCGACATCCTGATGCCGCTCGCTCAAACGATCGCCGCAGCTCTGGCGCCTTTCCTCTGGAACGTCATCCCCTGGCTGTTGTCACGAGCCGCGTCACTCTTTTGGAAAGCAAGCTCGTCAATCGAGCGCTAGGTCGCCACTCATCGGTGGTGCCTTCTGAGGTCGGAAACCTTCGGAGTCGCCGGGGTGGACTGAGCCAGTAGAAACCAGCATTCTGGTCCGTACTCGCTCGCTTGTCCGTGTGATCCGTTCATCGCCAAGGTCAGCCCTGGCCCGCGCTGCTACTTCAGCCCAGTCGATCCGAGGGAAGTCTCTAGTAGTCACGGTTGGTTCCGACGCCTTTCATTCGGGTCACCCGACCGTGACTACCCCGACGAAACAGCCAGCGGTGGCTGCCGTCTCCTGAGGCCCAGAACGTAATTGGGTCGCCTTACCGGAGTGCGACGAGCACGTGAGGCATTGGGAAACAACACGTGACGGTTACGCGAAAGCCCCCGAGTCTCGACAACTCGGGGACTTTCATCGACATGGACCCGCACCTTTTCACCAGGCCCGCGGACCCTACCGCCGATCTCGATCCGGTCGGCGCCCCACTTTGCAAGGGCGGACTGAAAAGGGTCCATAGGGACGCCAACCGGATCTCTCAGATTCGAGGCTAAAGGGGTTCCGTTATTCGCGGCGCTACGAACACGCGTCGCGTAGGCCAAAATGTGCGTGACGGTTGTGCGAAGCGACTCCCGGCCGAAGCCAGGCCTCCCGAAGTGTTCAACTGGGCTCCATTGTATGCCGATCTAAACGAAGCGACCTCGGCCCGGTTATTGCGGGCCGAGGTCGTCTTCGGGCACAGATGCGACGGAAGCTCGGCGGGTGAGCATCACATCCGTCGCGGGGCAGGGACCCCTGCTGCGCCGCCCTCTAGTCTGGCAAATGGGAGCCGGGTTCGCCACCGGCGGTGTGCGAGACGCTCCAACGATTTCTAGGCGGGCTCAGGTGTAGATGCGGGCTCGATCCAAGATGTCCTCGAAGTCACCGAAGTCGAAGAACTCGAGGGTCTCAGTAGCGACCCGGGCAGCCTCGTCGGGCGGCAGGATGACCAGACTCGAGACGATTCCTTCTAGCCGTCGCCGCGGCAGCTCGCCACATCGGCGTCATCTAGTCCCAGTCGGCTTGGCGATCGGCCCGGGTGAGACCAGAGGTCCACGTCATGCCGTCACCCCGGACCTGTCGCGCGCTCCGACACCCTCCCAGTACTTGTTGGAGACCCAGGTCACCGATTCCGCCAGCGACCACATCGAGATCGGATCTCTCCAGTTGTGTTCGGCGACGAACCGTTGGAAGGCACCAGGGTCATTTCCCAATTCAGGGACTGAGCCGTTGTCGTCTCCCAGGCTGACGATCCGGAGCAAGAGTAGACCCATATCGACACTGTCCTCTGCCTCAAAGCGAATGAGCCGGTCATGGAACTCTGGGCATTCCTTTGCCCATTGGCAATCGCAAGTGTCGGCGAATCGCCTCGGGAACGTCACTGCTGTGGTCATGCTTCCTCCTGTCGTCGGGGTTGACGTTGCGTCAAGAGGGTACGTTCCCCTTGACGTTGTGACAAGTACCTTTGGTGGCGTGGAGGTTCTCGGGATCACAGAGGTCGCCGCGTTGCTCGGCATCAGCCGGCAGCGCGTCGACCAGCTCTCACACTCGGACCCGGATTTTCCTGAGGAGGTCGTCACCCTCGGCCGCGGGCGCCTGTGGGAGAAGCAGGCCATCGAGAAGTGGGCGAAGGCGACGGGGCGGAATGTCAAGGGCAACAGCCAATGAGCCGAGAGGTCAGGGTCACGACGCCCAGATAGCCTGACCGTTCCGAGGGAGGAGATCCAAGGTGTCGAGTCGGCATTACACGCTGAGCCTTGATGGCATAAGCAGTCCACCGGGCCAAATCCCATTGCGAGATTTGGCGGAGATCGGTGCTGCCCTGCAGCAGACCGCAACGCGTATCGCTCGTCAGGTGGCGGGCACGGAGGGCCGTCGATCACCTTCGTATGTCGATCGAATCAGTGAGGTCCGACTCACGGGCATCCAGGCGGGGTCGACGGGTCTCGAGCTGAGTCTGGGCGACGAGCAGTCGTTACCGATGCCCGATGCCGACGAAGATTTAATCGCGCAGCGTCTTGAGGAACCGTTTGGGGCCATCGCCACCAACACTCCACCGGAATGGGCGAGCCCCTTGGCTGAGGCATTCGGTCCACGGGCTGAGGGTAGACCGGGGAGCGTCAGGCCGGCGAGGGGGCCGTGACCCTGTGAGTTGCCACAACATTTGAACAACAATTCAGTGGACGAGCTCCGGGGTTATCAGTATCCTCCCAGTTGAAACGGCTATCGCAGGTAGGAGGTCGGTCCAAATGCGAAATCCCCATCACCCCACGATCAGTAGGCACGATTGGAGCTGGGTGGTCGATTGCCCGGAGTGCCGATCGGCCGTTCAGGCGAGGCACGACGGGTCCGGGGAGCTGCCCATTGGGATCGGGATGCTCCTGGAATCTCAGCTAACAGCTGAGCGGCTGAGAGACAACCATTCGGGGCCGCAGATCACTGCTGCGAGTTAGGCACGGCAGATCCCGAGAGCGCGGGGAGATGGGCGGGGGAACGCGGTGGCGTACGGGTCACCGGGCTGGGGCATCCCTGAGGTGCTCACGGCAGCCCTGAACAAGCGGCGGGCGGCGGTCCGGCGCCGGGACCCACCGGAAGCTCACCGCAGTTAGCGGGTTGGGTCGTCAGAACCGGAACGGTAGTGGGCGAGGCGATGGGTACGGTCGTGCTCGGGCCCGTCGGCTTCGGCGTCGGATGTACCGCACAGGTGGGGTTGATCGAGCCGCAGGGATTGAACTTGGCCGGGGCGACTAGGTCGTTGACGCCTTGGAGCGCGTAGTAGAGGCCGACGAGCGCCGCGATACAGATCAGGGTATTGACCCAGCCCGGGAGTCTGTAGAGCCGGCGTTTCCGCTCCACGTTCACGGCCACTAGTCGGGGCTAGTCCCGGGTTGGGTCCACCCGCTTGTGGGGCGGTACGACGCCGGCCCAGCGGCCAGGGATGAGGCGGGGGAGCGCGGTGGCGTAACTCCTAGTCCCGTATCCGGCCTCCGCTCCATTTACCGGTGGCCCGAAGAGCTTCACTCAAGCTCTCCGTTTCCACTGCGAGTTCGTTCAACTCTCGGAGGAGGCCTTCCAGTTCCTCCGTCGTCTCGGGCTTGATCACGAAGACGTCTTGGACGGCAGTCGGCGTGCCCCTCGCCGACATCTTGAATCGCGCGCCTGAAGTCTCGTCCTCCGCATCCTGGAGATACCAGAGGCTATGGACCACTCCATTGCGACGGTCGGAGGCGGCCGTGGCCCTTGTCGCCCATGTGTGGAGGCCTTCTCCGGCCTGCCCGAGTCCCTCGAGCTTTGAGAGGAAGGTGAGCTTTTGAGCGATGGCCCGGAATCCCAGGTCTGCCGCCATGATCTCGCCGACTATCTCCTGCAAGACGAACCCAGCCAGTAGGACCTGTCCCCGTAGTTCGATGGCGGAGAAGGAGTCGACAATGCCGCCGAGAAGGAGTTGTCGATGGTCGTGCGCGTCGCTCATGGAATCCGGAGCGTAGGCCGCGTTGAATCCGCGTTGAATAGCGACGTGGGAGAGCGTCTCGGTACGTGTCGGTACGTGACGCCCTGAGCAAGTACTATGTGAAACGTACCGCCCTCAACAGTGGCCAAATCCGACTTGAGGGGCTGGTGCCCGCAGGGGCGTGGGGGTTCAAGTCCCCCTCCGACACGAACAAAACCGCATGTAAAGATGCGCTTTTGACAACGACAATATGAGATTTTCTACCTATTTTCTACCTAGCCAAGCGGGGTGACGACGCGTGGCCGACCTGGAGCAGATTCGAAGTCAGCTTCAAGCCTTACGACGTTCGTTGAGCGAGATAACGCAGAAGGACGGCGAACAGGAGGTTCAAGGATTTGCGATTGGTGTACTTGACGCCGTACTCAGCGCCGCTCGGCATCCGTGAAGCAGGCAGGGTATCTGCGGCGGCGACCGTGGCTGACCCTTACCATTGCCGCACTCGTCTGCGTATCAGCGGTGGGAGTCGCCGTCGCGTTGAACGCGGGGTCTTCCCCTCACTCGGCGTCAGTTTCGCTGCGTCAGCTGACTTCGCGCCCAGCGACCGGCGGCCCAAAGGGGACTGCCAAGACGTCGACGTCGACGTCGACGATCGGGACGACCACCACCCAGCCGGTCGCGTCGAGCTGGGCGAGTGGAGGTGACGGCCTGAAGCCGGCTGTCGCGCCCAACGCTGTCCCGGACCAGGCTCTCGACAACCTTTTCGCCGGGCAGCTGGGGCCAGGTTGGGTCGGAGGAGACTCCGCTTATTCGACAAGATTACGCGACGGTCGAGAGACTTTCGTCTTCGCCGACACCCTCATTGGGACCGCACAACCTGACGGTACGGCGACTTTCACTGGCATGGCGCACAGCAGCGAGCTCGTGGGCGACCTGTCCCACCTGGTGGCGGATTACGGCGGGACGTACAGCGCTCCCCAGGCGCTCATCCCCGACACCTACAACAGCGGGGCGATCTGGGAGCCTCTGGCAACGTTCACGCAGGGCAACAACCAGATGATCTTCGTCAACGAGTATACGGGTCCACCTGGAATCTTGACCCTGTCCTTCTCGGGCCGCTCCGGTATCGCCGTGATGGCCGTGCCCTCGCAGGGCCCCCCGACGCTGCTCTCGGTCACGTTGGTGCCAACGGACCCTGACACGGATTGGGGGACCGCCATCATGGCGAGCGGTGGCTACCTGTACGTGTACGGAGCCAACGTCGACGGAGCACATTACGGCATGGACGCCGTGAAGGTTGCGCGGGTGCCCGCTGGCCAATCATTGGACATCAACGCATGGGAGTACTGGAGCGGGTCGCAGTGGGTAGCCGGCGAGTCCAACGCGGCGCTTGTGCCGACCGTCAACCAGCTCACGGGTGTGATGCCGGACCCGGACGGCAACGGATTCATTGCCGTATCAGTACCGAGCGGCTTGTTCTACGACACCACCGTCGACCTTTCGTACGCCAGCTCGCCAGCGGGTCCATGGACCGCGCCTCAGCCGGTCTACGTCATTCCAGAGATGAGGCAGCCCGCGGGTAAGATGGCCTACTTCCCGACCTTTCATCCCGAACTTTCGTCCGGCGATCAGCTCATCGTGTCGTACAACATCAACACCCTAGTTGGGTACTCCGTGCTGTCTCACGACATCCATTCGTACCAACCCCGATTCCTGACAATCACAGGCTGAAGGGTCCGATCGGGTCCTTCCAGCGCCCTTGCGGATCGCGTGCTGGACCAGCTCGTCCTGCTCGGCGCTCGTCAGGCCGTCTTTGATCCCGTCGTCGATGTCGGCCTGGGCCATCCAGCGCCGCAGAGTCGACTCCGAGATGCCGAAGTCCGCGGTTGGGTCCCGACCGCGCTACGGAGGCGCAGAGGGCGGCTCCCGATGGAATCAGTATCAGATCACCGGATTGCTGGACGCCAGAGGTGCTGTATTACTAATCGGGTTGGCTGTCTTACGCGTCAGATTCGCTGTCATCAAACACGCCAGGAGCTTCAGCAAGATTTTTGGTAGCGATTCGTTCAGCCCCTTCTTCGTTGTTGGCGCGAGCGTCGGGATCAAGTTCAACCAGAAGATTGATCCTGCCATCTGCCGTGCGGGCCAACGGTGGAGGCGGTATGGCCGCCGCCATCTTCTGGATATCCGCCTGCATGAGACTCTCGGCGTCGGCAGGCCGGAAGGCCTGGGGGGCGGGCAGAGCTCGAAGGACCGCGAGCGCCTGATTCAGGTCAGCTCCGTCAAGGTGCCTTTCAACCTCGGCCAGTGCCTCCCGCAAGGGTCGGACCCAGGCGCTCAACCAGATGCGCAACCTGGTCTCGACCGCACCTGATCCCATCCGGGCCGAGCTCCGGGGCCTCAGCGTCTTCAATCTCCTCGAGCGCGCCTCGAGCTATCGGCCCGGGGCCAAGCGCGACATCGTCTCGCTGTCCAAGCTCCCCCTTCGCATGCTGGCCCGCCGCGCCATCACTCTCGAAGAGGAGATTTCCGAGATCGATTCCATCCTCAAACCTTTGGTCACAGAGACCGCGCCCGAGCTGGTCGGCACCCTCGGTATCGGAACCGACGCCGCACCGGCACTCCTGGTCGCCGCCGGCGACAATCCCGAGCGGCTGCGCAACGAGGCGGCCTTTGCCCACCTCTGCGGCGCGTCGCCGCTCGACGCCAACAGCGGCAAGAACCAGCGACACCGACTCAACAGCAGCCGCCACCGTCAGGCCAACTCGGCCCTCTGGCACATCATCCTCACCCGCATGGTCTATGACCCTCGCACCACCGAGTACATCAATCGGCGCCGGACGGAAGGTCTGACCAAGAAGGAGGCGGTGCGCTGCCTCAAGCGCCACGTCGCTCGAGAGGTGTTCAGCCTCCTACCTCACGACAAACTCGGGCTTGACAGCCCATAGGAGCATCGAACGGGGGGCACCCTGTCCAATGAAGAGCGGGGCGCCTTATCGAAGCGGGCTTCCGAACCGAATCAAGTTTCCGTCGGGGTCTGTGACCGAACCCTCTCGTTTGCCGTGGTCCTCGTCCCGAGGCCCATCAACCTCGATGCCAGCCAGGATCCATTCCTCGGCAACGCGGTCAGCGTCTTGGCAATGGACATAGAGAGCGCCGGATCCAGCAATTTCGTCTCCGTCAGCGTGGGCGAGGTGAATAGTAATATCTCGGCCGCGATGGGCGAAGGCGTAGGTGTCGTCATGGAGAGACACGTCAAAACCGGCCCGCTCATACCAGGACACCGAACGCCCCACATCGCCAACCTTGAAGATTGGCTCAAACCCGGTGACGAGCCAAGTTCCGGACGCTAATTGGAGCTGACCATCCCGCTGGGCGTTCAAACCGCCGAGGCAGTCATGGCAGATCGGCTGGTCTGGATGCGATCGCAACCTGACCCACCAGTCGACTGAGTTTGAGCAACAGGTACAGACAACCGCCACGATCAACAATGTAGGCGGACGCACCTCATCACTGTTTGGGGGCACCCGGCGATTGGGCTCTCAGCCGATCCGTACGTCCGTCCGCGCCATACTTGTGATCGGGGTCGTCAGCATGGGGGACTCATGACAGAAGATCGGTTCGTGGCCGCCGTTCACAAGGTGTCTGACTCTGGTCGGGCCGTGTGCGAGTCAGTAGAGGCTGCGGTGCGCCCTCTCCAAAGAGCGCGGGAGGCCCGGCTCGCGGGTCGGCCCATGAGCGAGATCGTGGGCGACCTGATCGGCGGCGGCGGCAGGAATATCCGGCTGGAAGCGGCAGAGGCATTTCGCCAGTTCGAAAGGGAGATCCAGTCGATGCGGGTGGGAGTGATCCGCGCCCTGATCGATGAGGAGGGCCTTTCAATCACGGACGCGTCCGCCCGGCTGGGCATCTCGCGACAGGCGGGCGCCCGCCTCTATCGCTCGGAAGGAGACCTTCCGACTGCACCTCTTCCAGAAATCTGAGTCTTTGCGCTAAAGGTACCCCCCGGGTGCGTCCCGACGCTGCTGTAGTGACCTCAGGATTGCCCTCAGTTTCCAGCTTTTCGCTCGATGGGTCGATTCCTTCTGCGGGCCGGACTGACGCGGACGCTCAGCTGATCCTGCACTCGGTGCCCCATGTGATCTGGACGGCCTCGGCGGACGGGGTGACCATGTCGTTGAACCCTCGTGGGATCGCCTACACGGGCCCCTGTCTGGCCACCACGTGCGATGGCGGATGGCTGAACGCGACTCATCCCGAGGATCTGGAGCTGGCTCGGGAGGCTTGGGTCGAGGCGGTTGCCGCGGGAATTGAGTACGCCGTCGAGTGCCGGTTTCGCCGATTCGACGGGGTGTACCGCTGGTACTCGTTTCGGGCCGAGCCGGTGCGCGGCTCCGACGGCACGGTGGACTTCTGGATCGGAACCGCAACCGACATCGATGACCAACGGAATCTGGAGCTGTCCCTGCGCCAGTCGGAGAAGGAGGCGGTGCAGGCACTCAGCTTTCTTGAGACCATCGGAGACGCTGCCCCGGTCGGTTTCAAGCTGGTCGATCACGATCTGCGGATCGTGCGGATAAATAAGCGACTGGCCGACATCGATGGCCGGACTGTTTCCGAACAGATCGGGCGCACTGTCGCCGAAGCGGTTCCAGATTTGTGGCCCGAACTCGAAGACGTCTACCGCCGAGCGTTGGCGGGCGAGCACGTGTCCAACATCCTGCTCAGCCGCACTAGCGCGGAGAAGCCGACGCGGGTGTCCCACTTCCTCGCCAGCTTCTACCCCGTGCGGGTCGACGGCGAGATAATCGGTGTGGGCAACGTCGTCGTTGACATCACCGAGCGCAAAGACGCAATGGCTTTTCGCCAGACAGTTATGGACAACATGGCCGAGGGTCTCTACACGTTGGACGCGGAGGGCCTGGTCACCTCGGTCAACCCAGCCGCCTCGCGCATGCTGGGGTGGAGCGAGGAGGAACTGCTTGGCCAGTCGATGCACGACACGATCCACTTCCAAGACGCCGACCACCAACCGATCCCAGCTGAAGAGTGCGAACTGCTCGAGGTCCGCATGCTGGGCCGGACACTGCGCAGCTCTGACGCCACGTTCACTCGCAAAGACGGGACAACCTTCCCGGTGGCGTTCTCCTCCGCGCCGTTGCAAAGCGAGACGACCATCGAAGGCGTAGTCGTGGTCTTCCGGGATGCCACTGAAGAGAAGAAGGAGGAGGAGGCGTTGCGGCGCGAACTGGCAGCTCTCAGCTGGGTCGGCCGAATCCGCGACGCGTTGGACGAGAGCCGCCTGGTCCTGTACTCCCAGCCTATTGTGCCGCTCGGCCGTGCTCACCCTGCAGAGGAGATCCTTCTGCGCATGGTGGGCCGCGATGGCGAGCTCGTCCTGCCGTGCGAGTTCTTGCCCGTCGCGGAGAAATACGGGCTGATAGCTGAAATCGACCGCTGGGTCGTCGGCCGAAGCGTCGAACTGGCGGCTCAGGGGCGGACCATCGAGTGCAACCTATCGGCCGCGTCCCTGCAGTCGCCGGGCATGTTGTCGTTCATCGAGGAGGAGATTCGCAGAACTGGGGCTGATCCAGCTGACCTCGTATTCGAGATAACCGAGACAGCTCTCATGACCGACCTACGGGCCGGGGCGGAGTTTGCTCGGAGCCTGGCAGGTTTGGGATGTGGGCTGGCTATCGATGACTTCGGCACCGGATTCGGGAGCCTCGTCTACCTCAAGAAGCTCCCAATCACCCAGCTCAAGATCGACATCGAGTTCGTCCGGGATCTGGCGACCAACCAAGCCAATCGCGACGTGGTGGAGGCGATCGTCCGTCTTGCTCGAGCGTTCAATGTTCGCACCGTGGCCGAGGGAATCGAAGATGACGCCACGCTCGAATGCGTGCGGGCTGCCGGTGTCGACTTTGGTCAGGGATTTCACCTCGGCCGCCCCGCCCCAATCGGACCATTGCCTGGATCCTGCACGAAGTTGCCCTCATCGCTGCCACTGACAGCCGACTCGGAGTTCACGGGGTCGAGGTCGGCAGAAAGCGGGGATGCCCGATAAGGGGCGGCCCCGACCCTGCGAACCTGCCCACATGGTGCCGGATTGTCCCACCGTCCAGGCAGCGAACTGGGGCAGGCAGGGGTGTCGTGTTAATGCACGAGCGCCCCCCCGACGACTACCAATGCGATAACGGTCGCGATCAAGGCCACCGCGGGCCCGTTCCAGAGACGAACCTCCCCCGCCCCTTCACCGTCAAGGCAGCGATGTTCACCACCTGACCCGGCGTCGTGACGGGCAGACATGTGGCCACAATACGCACAGAATGTATCGTCGGCTGAAACGGCCACGCTGTACTTTTCGGCACTTACAAGAGAAATAGTTAGCGTCCGGTCAGCGGCCGGGGCGAGGCGCCGCGTCGCCACAGATTGGACTGCCATCGCTGCGCCCAAGCCGTCCCACCTACCCAATGTACGGAACTCACCCTCATCGATCCATAGTGGAGCTCGGACCTATGAGCCTCTTCTAAAAGAGCGGCACCGGGTTGATGACTCAATCGGGCGGCGCAAGGGGCTTTTGCCACCTGGTTTCCCACTCTCCGTCTATCGATCCGCCTATAGCTTCCTCAATCGCGCTTTGGGGAATGCCGGCCACGTGCGAGGCCCAGGTACCGAGCAGGGAGTCCGATATCACAATGGGCGCCTCCGCGATCAGGGCGACGTTGAGAGCATCACTCGGACGCGCATCGATCTTGGTGTTCCCATCGGGCACGCTGAGAACTATCTCTGCCAAATACGTCATCTCCACGAAGTCTGTAATCCGTACTTCGGTGCTCGTTGCCTCGGTTGCCTCGACGAGGCTGACACAGAGCTGGTACGTCATCGGCCTGGGAAATTCGACTGATTCGAGCGTGGACACCATCGCCCGACCTTCCGGAGCGCCAACGAAGATAACCAACCGTCGATCGCCAGAGTTCGCCTTCAGCGTTACGGCATGAGTGCGACGCACGGGATCATCCGCAGCCAGGTTGCGAACCTCCAAAAGGGATGCCTCGACATAGGTATCGTTATCTGTAAGGGTCACTGCTACCTCCTCTGTTGTATCGATGAGA
Organism: uncultured Acidimicrobiaceae bacterium; assembly: GCA_963741995.1. Taxonomy (GTDB): domain Bacteria; phylum Actinomycetota; class Acidimicrobiia; order Acidimicrobiales; family RAAP-2; genus Bog-473. The sequence goes on along the minus strand of CAVUKI010000002.1, from coordinate 62,720 downwards.
TCAGAGAGCGTCTGGGTGAGGTTCTCTCGTGCCTGATGGAGCCGTGCCTTCACAGCACCCGGCCGGATCCCAAGTTCACGTGCTGCTTCTGCATGACTGAGACCTTGCCAATACAAGGCCAACACCGCTTCATGCTGACCGTGCGGTAGTTCGTGAACGGCATCGAGATCCCGCTGCGCCAGTTCTGCTACCTCGGCCTGATCTTCGGGCCCCGCAGCGCCATCGACGATGTCGTCAAAGAAAAGGCCCGAAGCGACCTCGCGAATCGAACGGCGGGCGACATTGAGGGCGATTCCTGTGTACCAGGACCCAAATCGTTCCGGGGACCTCAGCCGGGGCAATCCGATCAACGCGGCGACAGTGGCCTCTTGAAGTACGTCTGCGACCAAAGTGCGGTCTTGGAGAAGTCGTTGAACTACGGACCTGGCTGCCATTTTGACGTGCCGTCCGGCCAGCACGCAAAAGCCGAGTTGTCACCATTCAGCGCTGAGGTCACGAGGAGTGCGTCGGGGACGTCAGGGTGTTCGTACCAGGCCACAGCTGATAGTGCCCCAAAGACACCATTGGGTTAGCTGCAAACATCCACGCTGGGCCGACCTGTCCCCATGGTGCCGCAGGGGGTGGCACCCAGTCCCGGCAGCGATATGGGGCACCCTGAGGACATCGCACATGCGACCGATTCGCAACGTGCAAACCGATGGGGTTGGCACAAAACTGAAACAGTGACTGCCCACCGCGATGTGTCGGAACTCCCACACAGCCACGACGACGAGAAGGGACACAGTCATGGCCACGACCACCATCACGGCGGTCTACTGAGTGCGCTCAGGGGGCTGGTCGCTCCTCACTCACACGATGCCAAGGATTCGCTGGACCAGGCCCTTGAAGGGAGTCGGGACGGCATCCGGGCCGTAGCGATCTCCCTGGTCATCCTGCTCCTAACGGCGGGTATCCAAGCCCTTGTCGTGGTCGCCAGTGGTTCTGTTGCCCTCTTGGGCGACACCTTGCACAATGCCGCCGACGCCCTTACTGCTGTGCCGTTGTGGCTGGCTTTCCGACTCGGACGACGGGCACCAACGGTACGCTTCACCTACGGCTACGGGAAGGCAGAGGACGTGGCCGGTCTGGCGGTCCTGGGGCTCATCTTCGGGTCGGCCGCCTTTGCAGGCTACGAGGCCATCGACCGCCTCATCCATCCCCAGAAGATCACGCACCTTGCTTTCGTCATGGCTGCCGCCGTGGTTGGTGCCGTAGGCAACGAGGTAGTTGCTCAGTACCGGATTCGGGTGGGTCGTCGCATTGGTTCGGCCGCATTGGAGGCCGACGGCATCCACGCCCGCACAGACGGCGTGACCTCGCTGCTGGTACTCATCGGGGCCATCGCTGTAGCTCTGGGTGCAGAGTGGGCAGACGCCGTTGTGGGCCTGGTGATAACCGCCGCCATCCTCGTTGTCGGCTACCAGGCGGCCAAGAGCGTCGGCCAGCGCCTGCTCGACGCCGTCGATCCCAGCATCGTCGCTCGCATCTTGACGACCGTGGGGGCGGTGGATGGAGTCGTGGCCGTTACTGAGGTTCGTGCCCGCTGGATGGGGCACCGTCTCCTCGCCCAAGTTCGGTTCAGCGTTGATGGGGCCTTACCAGTCACGAAAGCGCACGAGATTGCCGAGGTCGCCCACCACGAGCTTCTCCATCACATCCCAAATCTGTCGGATGCCATCATCCATATCGATCCCACCGGCGTTGGAGTTGATCCACACGCCGCAACGGCTCACCATCGGAATTCGGGGTAGTGGTACGACGCCTGCCCCTGATGTGCAGCCGAACGGCGGCAGTTAGCCGACTGCAAGCACAGTCCTCTCGATAACCGCCCACATCCGGCAGCGTCGTACTGGGTACCTATTCAGCGATCGGTTCCGAGCCGTCTGCACCTTCTGCAATGCGGTCCTCGGACTCTTGCAATATGGCCTCTGCTTGTGCTTCTGGGTCCTCGCTGGTCTGTTCCTCCGGTGGCCTACCCTCAGCCCGACTCGCCACGTTGTCGGCATCGGGCGCCCCACCGATCGGCTCATTGGCCTCCGCCGAATCGTGTTTGTCCCGCATAAAAAATCCTTTCAGAGCTTTCTATCGGTCTGCACCCGGCAAGCCAGTGCGAAGGTGCTTTCCACGGACCCGAGCGACTTCAGGTGATGCGGTAAACCTGGTACTCGACACCTCCACCTTCTCTGAGGCGCCCCTCGGCAACGAAGAGGCTGGTGGTCAACCACCTGTAGCGTTCGTCGCCGGTCTCGAACCGGGGAGTAGTCCTAAAGTATTGGTCGCCCCAGTCGGTGCCAACACCGCTGGTGGTTGCGGTCATCACCTTGTCGTTGAGCTCGAGTAGGCCGGTGTAGTGCGTGTAGATGAAGGCCCCGTCGTGGGTCCCGATCTGGCCACGGACGTCAACCTGCCCCCATCCGTCCGAGTCGAGCACGATCCAGTCTCCGCCACCGGACAACAGCCGTCCTTTTAGCCGCTTTCCCGTCACCTGTCCTTCCGTGACTTCGAGGAACATGCGGCTCCCGAAGACCACGGGCGGGTTCAGGGTCCCGTAGTAGTCGAACTCGTGGACAAGCTCCATGTGTATCGCCTCCTCAGGCACGACTGTATTCCTCCGAGCGTCCCACCCTCCCGGCGGTCTGGGGCACTCAGAGAGCAAGTCCGGGTGGGTTATTGGGACAGTGCGTCGGTGAGCGAAAGGTCGGTTCGTTCACGGGCAGGCGCTGAACCAAACGGCGGTAACAATGCCACCTCCAGGATTGATTCGCACGAGGGGGTTCGACCTTTCGGGTCCTTTATCCTTGGAATCAGCTCACTCAGCTCTGAGCAGGAGCGCGGTGGGCGTGCGGGCTGCGCTGCGCCCCGGCAGGGCGGCCACGACATTGGCGAACACGAGCGCGCCGAGCGCGACCAGGGCAACCGACAGAACGGGCACGTTGGGCTGGGGAACCGCATAGATCTGTCCGGCGAAGAGGGTCCAAAGCCAGCGCCCCAACACTATCCCAAGAGGCACGCCGACCACGATCCCGACGACGGCAGCGACCGACGCCTGCCAGGCCAACGCCGCTGCCAGTTGTCTGTGCATGAAACCCAGGGATTTTAACAAGGCAAGGTCGTGTCTCCGCCGCCGCACCGATGCCGCCAAGGTGAGGCCAAGAGCGACGATGGCGCCCGCGGCGAGCGCGGAAGCGAGCAGGGCCGGGGTGGCACCCATCGTTCGAAAGTTCACGATTTCGGCCGGGCGCTGCACACCCACCACCGACACCGTGTCGCCCTGACCGCCGCCATTGGGCACGGCTGCGAAGTCGCGGTCGGCGGCGGCGGCGATCCTTTGCAGGCTCGCGAGACCGGCGGCAGAGGCACCGCCTTCCCGGAGGCGCACGAAGACAAGATCAGGCCCGTTAAGCGTAGGGTCGGTGTTGCCGCCCTGCAGGATTGCGGCGGGCAGAAAGTCGTGGGAAGCCAACACGCCGGTCCCCATCGACGTGTGATCGGCGATGACACTCGAGTACCCGACGGCGGGCAGAGTGGCGGTGCCCACGATGACAAGATGGGTTGGCCGAACGTAATAGGGGGCATTTTTGGGATTGCCGTAGGTGACCACGACCGAGTCACCGACGTGCTTGTGCAACTGTGCCATTGTGGCTGCCCCGAGCACGACTTGGTCCTTTTGTTCGATGGGGTGACCGGACAGAATCGGCGGGCTGATCGGTTGTGTGTGCGGGGGGTGGACGCCCTCGAACAAGAAGGGAAGGTTCTGGCCGTCGATCTGAAAATCGTTGTAGTCGTACCCGGTCCACGCTGCGACGTTGGGATCGTGTTCGAGGAGCGATAGAGCTTGGGGAGGAACCGTGTTGCTCGGGTCGAGCATGTAGCTCCAGTCCCACCCGTAGAGCGCGGGATGCGATACCAGGGATTGCAAGCCGCTTCCAAAGGTGAGGGTGGCGACAACGAGCGCCACGGCGAGGACGGCGCCCAGCAACGCCGAACGCATTGGCACCGCGGTGCGCCCCCGGCCCGAATCGAGGGCGAAGCGCACCCCGACGACGGCCGATACCGGTAGTCCCGACGACGAGACCGCTGTCACGGCCTTCGAGGTTCCCGGAGCGCTACGTTGGGAGCGCCGTGCCGCACGGTGGGGTGCACCCCTGTAGGCCAGAGCCACGGCAATCGCACCGAGGCCACCGATGAGCACCAACAGCCCCAAGCCCAGGACTGTCCAATCGAAGGCGGCGGGAGACCCGGGGTAGACCGGGCGGACCGGACCCAGCGGCGACAGTGGCGAAAGTGCCACGGCCACGGCGGCGGCGAGGAGCGATCCGATCACGAGGGCGCCCAGTATGCCCATCAGGCCATCGGCCGCGATGGTTGTCGGTCCGGCGCCGAGGGCACGCAGGACAGTCAGTTCCTCATCGGCGTCGCGCAGTTGGCGAGAGATGGCCTGGACGCCGATAAGGAGTGCAGCCAGGGCGGCCACTGCCCCGAACACACCGAGGGCGATGGACAGCGGCTTCACCGTCCGGTCCACTTTCGCCGCGATCGGCGCAGTGGCATGGAACTCGTAGGCCGCGCCCGGTGGGACCAGTCGGGCGAACTCGCGCTCGACGGCGGCAACGCCAGAGTTCCCGTGATCGAGCTGGAAACCGTAGCTGACGGCGCCGCCAGCGCCTATTCCCGAATCAGCCAGGACCTCCTTGGTCAGTGCCGGGGTGAAGACGATGAACGTCGGGAACCGGTCGATGTCGTCTTCGACGATCGCGTTGTTCAACTGGATGAGACCGACCACATGGGCGTTGATTCGACGATGAGGCGGGACGCTCGGCGTGCCGAAGGCCGGAAGGTTCTCCTGCTCCTGGGTATAGAGGCCGAAGGGAACGACCTGGCCGACGTGGACCCCGAGAAGGTGTGCCGCCAACGCCGTCATCACGATTTCGTCGGGTCGGTTGGGGTTGGCCATGCGGCCCTCGACGACGGCCAGACGGTCCTGGTCGAAGAAGAGGCCATTGACGCTGGCAATCGTCGAGATGTTGGTGACGGCGTCGAGACGGGGGGCACCTTTGGGACTGAGCGGAGCGGTATTGAGGCTGATTGCCACTTCAACATGTTTCACACCGGGCAAACGGGCTACCTGGCGCGTGGCGGACGAGGAGTAGTCCACGTTGGTGTTGCTGAAGTTCCCGTACACAGCCACGCTCAGGTTCGATGGGTTGGTGCTGGCCAAGTAGGTCGAGAAGGACGACTGGGTGCGACGAGCCGCGGACAATGCCCCCATGGCGACGCCACCCACCAACCCGATCAAGAGGACCAGGGCCGAATAGCCACCTTGTCGGCGCCGGAGTTGGTCCGGGACCGGTACGATGCGACGCGCAGATCCTGCCGGATCACGGCCACACGCTAGCCAGCAGCTGCGCCTTCACACTCCCGACTCACTCCATTCGTTGGGCTCGACTTGTGGTCTCTGTTTGAAGTGTGCCCCAGCCCCGGGGTAGTGCCAAGGTGGCCAGCCAGCAGAAAGATCTCGTGCTAGCACCACTGTCCGCTCGCGCCGCTATCAGCCACAACGCACGTCGTCAGCACAGCCACCGATAACGAGATCGCTGCGAGAACTACCTCCTTTGGCAAGCTGTTCACCCCAAACCGCCTTTAGGGACAGGGATCGCTCGTCCGCCCCCTGGCTACTTGTACGGTTTTCCAGTGATTGATCGGGTCCTGCTCTGGGATGTCGACGGGACATTGGTCAAGACCGGCGGGCTCGGTGCAGTCGTGTTCGACGTCGCGTTTGAACGTGTGCTCGGCGTTCGGCCTGAGGTCCGCCCGAGGATGAGCGGCAAGACCGATCCGCAAATCGTCCGCGAGTACTTGTCGGACATGGGCATCGAAGAGACGCCCGAGCTGGTCGAGGCGGTGCTGCGTCATATCGAGAGGGAGCTGGCCGCTGTCGCCGCCACAGGTCGCCTTGCGGCCGAGGGAAAGGCTTGTCCGGGTGCTGCCACAATTCTGGCCGAGCTTGCTGCCCGGCCGTCCGTATTGTCCACCCTTGTAACCGGGAACGTTTACCCCAATGCCGTCGTTAAAGTGGCGGCCTTCGGTCTAGACAAATGGCTCAATCTCAGTGTGGGCGCATACGGCAGTGACAATCACGATCGCAGGCTCTTGGTGCCTCGCGCCATGGCGCGGGTAGCGGAGCAGACCGGCTGGCACGCTGATCCCGATCAAGTTTGGGTGATCGGTGACACGCCGCGAGACCTTGATTGCGCCCGATCTGCCGGTGTCCGGTGTCTGCTCGTTGGGACAGGTCGCTATACGGCCGATTCGCTCGAGGGCATCGGAGCCAACGCCGTGCTCCACGATCTCTCCGACACCACCGGAGTCGTAAGGCTCTTGACCGGCGTCTAGAACGCCGCTGATCCGGCGAAGGGGGGAGGCCCAACTCGATTCCCGACCCACAGGGTCGCCTCGAAGCGGGAGAAAACCTTCACTTAATTCACCCAAGCACCGCATATGCAACCGGGGTAGGGACCGCCCAGCGGTGCCGGGCTCGCAGTCTGACGGCAGGTCGGTCACCGAGAACCGAAAGGACTGGTAGAGCCATGCTCTTCATCAGCGAGTACAAGCTCAAGCCTCATTTGACGAAGAATGAGGTCAAGCGCCTCATGGACGTTTTTGGCAAGCGTGGAGCCGTAGAAGGTGGAGTTCGCGAACTACGTACGCGCCGATGGGACTGGAGGGTTCACTATCGCCGAGAACGACGACCTGAGCTCAGCCTGCGCAGACGTCCTTTTGTACTCCGATTACATGACGTTCACTGTCACTCCAGTTCTCAAGATTGACGACGCCGTGGGTCCAATTTTCGCCTACATCGGGGAGTAACCGCTTGTAACGAAAGTGGGTCAGTTCATTACTTCTTCAGGCATCCCAAAACGGGAGCGGCAATGCGTGCCCGTGGCGGATTAACCCAAGCCGGGCGATCGCCGCTGTCAAAAGGTGATGCTCCAACCCGGCAGCGCGAGGGGACGCTCAGTGGAAGCAGGGGTCGTCGAGACCAAGAAGCTCCCTGCGCATGTGTTCCCAAGCCGGACGACCACATTGGGTTGGGCCGGAGTAGTAGGGCGCAACAAGAACGGTGAAGTCGCCATCGCTGACCGTCCCCACCTGGTTGGAGTTGGTCGTAGCGGGGTAGGCGATCCTCAACTCAATGCCTTGCCCGACCGCTGAGGCGGTGTATGCGCTTCTTGTCGCCTCATCGAGCGCATCCCAGTCGTCGGGATACAGGACGACGTGAGTGATTGCCACGGGAGAAGCATTACCGACTCCGTCGATGCCTCGCTAGGGGTGCCACTCTCCTGGCGTTCGGGGACACCCCGGCATCGGTCAATCTTCGTCGAAGTAGGCCAGGAGCTTCGAAGGGGCGTCGTGATCAGATTCCACGCCCTGACTCACGAATCGCTCCAACTCGATGCTCCCGTCGTCGAACACTTCAAGTTCCCATCGTTCTCCCGGCACGGCGACCCGGACCATGAGGGCCTGGTCACGATCGCTCCCGATGTCGTACTTGACGTGACGACGATCCAGCTCGGCGCATAAACCGAAGAAGCTCTGGTAGCCCATTGCTCCATTGTGGACTCGTGCACGGAACGTTCTGGAAAGTCGGGGTAATCGCCACCAGCCCGGCGTCAATGTACTGGGGCAGTACGGACCCCTATGGAGCGGGTGGGAGCCTCAGAGCGAGCAGCTGCGCCGGCGAGCCGACGGGCAGGTAGATCTGGCCACCGGCGACGGACATCCATCCGTTGACCACGCCCGGACCGCGGTAGCTCCACACCACTGCGCCGGTCGCTCGGTTGAGGGCGAGCACCTCTCCTTGATAGGTCGCCGTGAGGACGAGGTTGTTGACGATCGTCACCCCACCGGTGGGATCACCGGGGACCTTGGTATCCCATGCAATCCTGCCGGTGCGAGCGGACATGGCCACGATGTCGCCATCCATCGTGCCGATCTTGCCGCCGAAGTAGACAGTCTGATCAGGCTCCAGCGTCGTCGGGGGCATTCAACGCCGCTGCATAGACGACGCCGCCGGCCGAGGCGGGCGGTGTGAGCACACCGCCATACGTTCCCGGCAGAATCGTGGTCGGTCCGGTGAGCCGAGGCAAGTCCCCGTTTCGGTGGATCCCCACCGCCGTCTTCCACAGGAGGCGGCCGGTCACAGGGTTGAGCCCGAGCACGTAGCCTCCTTTTCCCGCGCTGACCGCCACCAGGCGGGTCCCGTCCACCGAACGCCCCACGGGAACGAGCATGGCCTGCACTTCGTCACGATCGTAGAGGTCATGGGGGAAAGCTTGGTGATACCACAGAAGCTTTCCGGTCCTCGCAGACAGCGCCACCATGGAGTCCGTGTAGAGATTGGCGCCGGGCCGGCTCGTTCCGTTCGGGTATTGGGTGATGCCGACAAAAGGAGCGGGATTGGCCACCCCCCAGTACACAACTCCTGTGCGCACGTCAATGGCTGGCGGGTACCACGCGCCTCCTCCTGAGTTCACCGCTGGGTTGCCCCAAAGATCCTTCGAGTCCACGGTGTCGAAGCGCCAGTCGATCCTCCCCGTGTTCGCATCCAACGCTTCGAGGTAGCCGATGGAACCTCCGGTGTATATTCCCCCGGCTAAGGACACCGGCACCGTGGCCACATAGACCATCCCCCCGTAGGGTTCCGTTTGGATGTCGACACCCTGGCCGGGCGTCGTCGTGATCTGACGGCTCCACAACGGGGCACCGTTCGACAGTGAGAAGGCGGCCACGCCGCTGGGTGTGGACGCGAACAGCTTCCCCCAGCCGACTGATACACCGTAGGGGCCGACGCTGAAGCCGAGCGCTTTCGTCTTCCACTTCACCTGGCCTGACGACACGTCGATCGCGTACACGGTCCCAGCCTGGTCCTGCACGTAGGCGGTTCCAGCGACGACGATCGGCGACGTCGATGCGCCGGCCGCCATGGGCACCCTCCACGCCGGCACCAGACGGGACACCGTCGAACCGCGGATCGGCGACACACCGGCATCCCTCGAGTTCAAATAGTCGTGATCGGGAAGGGTCCATGCGTTTGCTGCCGCCTTACCGCGAACCTCAGGGGGAGCACCAAGCTGCGAGGGCGAATGAAGCGGTCGGTCGCCCGCGCCGGCGCTGGTGTCGAAACCCCAGATCCGCAGCAGCCAGCATCACGGTGAACGCAAAGAACCCAGCCCAAACTGTACGCCGGCCGGGCGGCACCTCGCATGAGGCCCCTTCTGTCGTGGGAAACGACAGCGACTTGCTGTCACCGGGGCAAGATACTCGCCTAAGCCTCCTGTCGACTGAACAAAAGTGGCAGATCCTGAGAGACTGGCCTCGCAGGTTATCCACACGCCCATATGGATTCTGCTTGAGACTGGTGGCAGGTGCTGCGGGTGATTCGTAGCATGTAGAGGTCCTTGCGGGACTGACTCAAAAGTGCCTGCCGCTGACGTTGCCCCGTTCGCTGTTGAAGTTCAGCGGTGGCCACAGCTCATTCAGGCTGCTGCCTGATCGTACTCTTCGGGTGTAACAACGGCGGGTGTGACCTGGCGGCCAAGGGCGGCGACCAGCTTGGCCATGTCCTTGTGACCGCGTACGCGTCGGAACGAGCGCTCTGCTTCGAGCATGCCGGCGGCGACCCAGCGCTTCTTCATCGAGCCGTCCTTCCACTTCGTGACTCGGCGGGTCGTCCGCTTGGCGATCGAGATCATCGACTCGATGCAGTTGGTGGTGGTCAGCGTCGCGGCCAATGTGCCGCCGACGCCGAGACGCCGGACGGTGAACATGTCGTCGAGCCCTTCGCGCAGTGACGCGGCCGCGTCGGGATGGTCGGCCTCGAGCTCTTTGGCCAGTCCCTTGGCGGCGGCCAGCCCCTTGGCGGCGTCGGGCTGAGCGAAGATCAGGGCCAGGCGCTTGTCGATGACCCCGGCCAGCTCCTTGGGCAGGTGTCCCTCGACATTTCGACGCTTGTGCAGCACGCAGCGCTGCACCTGGGCGGCGTCGCCGAACACCTTCTTGATGCCCGCAGCCAGCGCCTTGGCGCCGTCGATGACGCAGAGCACGCCCGACTCGACGTCGAGGCCCCGGGCGACCAGGTCGGCCAAGAGGGCGGTGACCACGGTCTTGTTCTCGGTGTCGCCCAGCCAGAGCCCGACGGGGACCTTGGTGCCGTCGGTGGTGATGACCAGGGCGACCACGACACACGAGCCGGCCACGTCGAGCCCGTCGATCATGAGCACGGCCACGTCGAGGTCCGAGAGATTCCGGGCCATCAGCTCGCCCATGGCCTTGGTCGTGGCCGCCACGAAGCGCCTCGAGATGGCCGACTTGGACATGGACTTGGAGCGCTCCTCGAGCTCTGCTCCGACCGGCTCGGCCACGTCGGCGTGGCGCCGGGTGGCCACGCCGGCGAGCATGCGCTCGACGACGAGGGAGTTGAGCAGGTCGGCCGAGCTGAACACCTTCCAGGTGTCGAGCTCGATCTCGGTGCCTCGGTGCTGCGGCCCCGGGGCGCTCGGTGCTCACCTGGCGTCCGCCGAGCACCACCGAGCCGGTGGTGCTGCCGTGCCAGTTCCCGACGCGCTCGGCGGGCCCGATCTTGGCGTGTTTGGTCCCGACGCCCGGTCAGTTCGGCCTCCATCATCTGGCGCATCACGACCAGCCCGGTGGCCGACGCGAAGGCCAGCAGGCCTTCCTTGACGGCCCCGGCCACCTCGGCCAGGGCGATGGTCGCCTCGAGCGGCAGGTCGGCGAGGCGATCTGCCTCCTCCACCTGCGCGACAGTCACGACGGGTAGCTTCTTCTTCACTGGTGGTCCCCTTTCCTGGGTGGTTCTTTGGATTGGTCTCCTGAACACCTACCTCACGGCAGGACTCAGGAGGGGGACCACCACCTCACTTCAACAAACTTGGGGACACCGTCCGGCCGCTGGCCTGTGCCAGTTGGCCTCTTAACGAAAGGTCTCCCGCTCGGGCTTCGCCACGGTGTGGCTCAAAAGAGGATCGAGCACGAACAGTCAACAAGCAGGAGTGCCCCCGTGGTTTCCACCGAACCAAGGAGGTATTCATGAATGTGATGATCGGAGTCGACCCGCACAAGGCATCGCACACCGCGGTGGCCATCGGTCGGGACGAGGACCAGATCGCCAGTGTCAAGGTCCGAGCGACGAGTCGCCAGGTCGAGCAGCTTTTGGGCTGGGCCGAGCCATTCGAGAAGCGCACCTGGGCCATCGAGTCAGTGGGCGGCATGGGTTACCTGCTGGCCCAGCAGTTGGTGGCCCGCGGGGAAGACGTCCTCGACGTGCCAGCGACTTTGGCTGCGCGCATCCGGGTGTTGGCTACCAAGCGGTCGAACAAGAACGATCCCGACGATGCCCACTCGATCGCCGTTGCTGCCCTGCGGGCCCAAGCTCTTCGCCAAGTCGAGCCGGCTGATCACGCCGAAGTCCTCCGGCTCCTCTCGAAGCGGAACTGGGATCTTGGCCGCCAGCGAGCTCGAGTCGTCTGCCGGCTGCACTCGCTCTTCTCCGAGGTCGCTCCAGGCGGAATTTCAAAGGAAAGTACGTTTCTGACGCCGAATCGCTCTTGGCCAAAGTGAACCCAGGGTCACCGGCCCAGCAGATGCGCGTCAAACTGATCCTCGAGCTGCTCGAGGACGTGCGCAGACTCGATGCCCAGACCAAGGAGTCGACGTGGTGCGGGCAACTCCCCACCCGCCATTAGCGGTCGCCTCCTGGCTAATTTTTTTTTTAAAAAAAAAAAAAAAAAAAAAAAAAAAAAAAAAAAAAAAAAAAAAAAAAAAAAAAAAAAAAAAAAAAAAAAAAAAAAAAAAAAAAAAAAAAAAAAAAAAAAAAAAAAAAAAAAAAAAAAAAAAAAAAAAAAAAAAAAAAAAAAAAAAAAAAAAAAAAAAAAAAAAAAAAAAAAAAAAAAAAAAAAAAAAAAAAAAAAAAAGCGTTCTGAGGACGATCTCCTCGACCCTGGCGGCTTTCCTGCTGAAGAGCCATAGTTTAGGAGTGGCGAAACACGGTCGATTGGGAAGCCCTGCTCGTCAAGGGTCACGAACCCCTGAAGGTCGCCCAACGGATCTTTCGTCGGCTTCCTCACGATCCCCGCTGCAAACTTTGCCTGAACCCCTTTGGCGGCGTGGCCGGCAAAATGATCGGCCTCCTGGGGCACAAGCCTTCCCGCAAGAGCCCGAACATCTGTCAGTGCTGTTTCGATCGTCTGCCGACCGGAGGCATCGAGATCGACATCGCCGTCGTGTTCGCCGACGTGCGTTCTTCGACAGCTCTGGGTGAGCAGTCGGACGCCACTAAATTCGCCGAGCGTCTGAACGAGTTCTATGCCACGGCCACGAAGGTGCTGATCCACAATGAAGGCATTGTGGACAAGCTGATCGGCGACGAAGTCATGGGTCTGTTCATCCAGGGCATCGCCGGCCCCGAGTATCGACGCAAGGCGGCGATCGCCGCTCTTGAACTGGCGTCGGAGGTCGCCGAACTACCCCTCGGTGTCGCCGTCAACGCCGGTGTCGCTTTCGTCGGCAATGTGGGGTCGGGGAGCGTATTGGACTTCACCGCGCTGGGTGACGCCGTCAATGTTGGTGCTCGTCTTCAGGCCCACGCGTCACCAGGCGAGATTGTTCTTGCCGCTTCGCTTTACTCGCTGATTGAGGCGGAGTACCCAGGGGGCCGCCCCGATCAGGTGGCGATACGTGGCCGCGACCAGCCAGTTGACGTTGTGGTTCTGACCTCTCCCGCCTAATCCACACCTCTCCGCTCGACCGCCCGGTACTGTCGGATATCACTCGGCCGCGCCCCAGCTCTGGCAGACAGCCCCACTTGTGCCGCAGGGTGGCGGCAGGCTACTCCAACCCGTACTGGGGCACCTCAGCAGGGCTCGTGAGGGGTGAGTACACCGCGAATCGAACGGAACGTCACCTCTGCTCGTCGAACTTAGCCCCGGACCTTTCACTAAAAAGTCCGTCATTCCCGCTGCATTCACGCGGAAAAGCCCTCTTGGCGATGGAAACTGTTGGTTGCGAGACCACAGAAACCCAATCCAGGAGGGCTCTTCCGAAGTGAAGCGTAACACGCGTCGACCCAATGTGACGGTGACCACCAGCAGCCAGGGCGTCGTCGCCCATGCCGGTGCCCGACTGCTCTGCGACCTGGCCGATAAGCTCGGGACTCGTCGGCGCGTTATCCGCTGCGATGGCACCCACGGAGCAACACCGACGCGGTCATGACCACAGCCAGGTTACTCGTCGACATGGCCGTGGCCATCGCCGATGGGGCAACGGCCATCAGTAACCTGCGCGTCTTCGCCGACCAACGGGCCCTCTTCGGTGACGTGGCCTCGGTGCCGACGACATGGCCGCCCTTCGAGGCCGTTGACGCTGTGATCCTCGAACGCATCGCATCAGCAGGCGGGCCAAGGCGCGGGCCGAGGCCTGGGCGGCCGGTCTTGACCCGGGTTTCTACGTGATCGACCTCGACGCCACCCTCGTCGGTGCGCATTCGGAGAAGGAGGGAGCAGCCCCGAACTACAAGCATGGTTTCGGATTCCCACCGCTCATGGCCTTCCTCGATGCCACCGGCGAACCACTGGCCGCACGCCTGCGCCCGGGCAACGCTGCACCGGGCAATGCCGAAGATCACGTCATTGTGCTCGACGAGGCCTTGGCCCAACTGCCTATCGATCCCACCACCTGCGAAGTGATCGCCCGGACCGACGCCGCAGGCTGTTCCCCACCCGCTTCACCGAGGCCTGCCGCGCAGCGAAACGTGCGCTTCATCATCGGCCACAAACTCAGCGCCGAGTTGGCGGCCGTGGTGACCCAAATGCCCAAGAAGTGCTGGCAAAGAGCCATTTCGGCCGATGGCACCGACGAGCGGGACTCTGGCGAGGTGGCCGAGATCACCGACCTGGTGGACCTTTCGCCCTGGAGCCAGGGCACCCGAGTGATCGCCCGGCGCGAACTGCCCCATCCCGGGGCTCAACTCACCTTCAGCGACGTCAAGGGTTACCGCTACCAGGTCTTCATCACCGACCACGAAGAGGCCGACGTGTGTTTCCTCGAAGGCCTCTATCGCGGTCGCGGACGATGCGAACGGCGGATCTGCGATGCCAAGGACACCGGGCTGGCCAACCTGCCCTCGGCCAACTTCGCCATCAACGCGGCCTGGCTGGCTCTGGTCCTCATCGCCGGCGACCTCTTGGTCTGGATGAAGGGGCTCTGCCTCGAGAGCGAACTGACCCGAGCCGAGCCCAAGCGACTGCGCTACACCCTCTTGCACACAACCGGCGTGCTGGTGCACTCGGCGCGACGCACCACCTTGCGCATCGCCCAGGGTTGGCCCTGGGCCGACGACCTCGTCGTGGCCTTCATTCGACTGCCCGAACTGGTCCAGACGCGTGAACTGATCCGCATCCCCGGCCCACTGATACGGCACACCCGTGGTCGAACACGCTCATTAGCCGGATCAGCCAGCACCCGTGAGCGGGTTCATCGTCCGATGTCGCCCAATCCGCGCCGTCATCGCTCCGCCAACAACCTGATTCGCCGTGACGGTGCGTGCAACGGCCACAATCATCCTCACCTCAGGACTACTGAAAGGTCCGGGTTAGGGGTCCGATTCGGCCACCTTCTTCAACTTGGCAAGCGTCGCCTCAATGCTCGACTCAGTATTCGCCTTTAGCTGCATGAGGACCTCGTCTCCAAGGGCGATGAGCCGTTCGGCCATACGAAGTATTCTCCAGGACTCCTCGACCTCGGTCCCCTCTTCGACCGGTCGGAATGGGTGAGGTGCACTCTGCAATGCCCTTGCTTCGCACGCCTTGCACACAAACGAAGGCGCGCCCAGGGTCGGCGATATAATATTATGTATCGACGCTCCCACGGTTCGCGGTCTTTCAGCCTCGTTGCGGCCAGCAAACGAACCACCTTCACGAGGTCACGAACCCTCGTCCCACCATGCCGCCTTGCACTGTGGAATGAGCTCGCCGATTCGCGTCACATCGCAGACAATCTCGTAGACCCGCTCTGGCGGTGCCTCCAACATCGTGGTGCGTGACACCTGGAGCTCCGATACATTCAACCATAGTTCCACACCCTCTGAACGCGATGGGTTCCGCTGAAGCCCTGCCCCATGGGTCAATCTAGCGGAGAAGTCCTGCGTGACAGCGATGTACCTTCGCAAGCCATGCGGATGATCTGAAGAGAGCTGAGCGCCTCTCGTCGCATGTCGAAATGGCAGGAATGGGCGGCAAGCGCAAGCCACACGACTACTGCCAGGCTGAGATGGGAATCGACGTGTCCGATGTGATTCCGCCTGGCAGCGAACGGGGATATTTAGCGTGTGTGTCGCGCACGCGCGTGTGGGAATCCGATGCTGATGATCGGCGCCGAAACGGTGCGCTGGGCTTGGTTTGCTCTTTTCGATGACGGGTCAAGGGAACCGGCCCGTTACGGGGTGCAGTAGTAGATCTTGATCTTCGGAGCCAGAGGGGACGCCGGCTGCCCCCGTGGCGGCGGGACTCGCAGGCAGTGCGCCGTCACGAACGCGGCGGACGCCCAGGCAGAAGGGGTCGCAACCGGCGCGAGGTGGAAGCGGCTTTTGGCCACCAGCCTCCGAACCGTCGCAGAGGTGGGCGACGGTTGCGTGCCCGTGAAGCCGCCGAGCGGCAGTACCTCCTGCCCGGTCGCGTAGATGTAGGGCGCGGCGACCGCGGAGGTCTGGGTTGCCCTGAGGTCGGGCGCACCATAGCCTGTACGGACTCGATCGTGGCCAGGCCCGGCGGCGGGGACTGCGGGGCGAAGGCGTGTCGCATGAACGTCGTCACCACGGCCGGCTGGAATGGGGTGTCGAAGGGACCAAGCCCTAGAGCGACGACTGACAGCGCTGGCCACCGACGGCACGAGCACGAGAGCAAGCACGCCCAGTGCGGCGGCGGTGACGGCGAGGGGGGTCGAGGCACGTGTAGCGGGTTCGCCCACGCTAGGCACGGTCCAGTGCTCTCCTTAGCATCCTAGGCCCGGCCGGCACTCCGCTCTTCCCTGGCCAGCCACCCCAGCAGTGCGACCACGGCCATCCCGACGACCACCACAGCCAGAGCCAGCCACGGCGGGAGTCCCGTGCCTTCGGGCGGGAGCAGCCACGTGGCGTAGCCCACGGTGACCAGCACGGTCCCGGCGCTCAGCAAGAGCACGCTCTGACGGCCACGGTGCGCCCAGGCCAAGGCGCCGCCGAGGCCCAGGGGCCCCGCCACGGCCGGGGTGAGCACGCCGGCATAGTACGAGTTCATGGTCGTGCTGACACTGAAGACGATGCCGAGGACGATCCTCCAGACGCCCCACAGCAGCGCCCCGGCACGCCAGGGGTCAGTCCGCGGCGCTCTTCGGCACGCCCACCACGATCGGCGATCGCAGCGATGACTGCGGCGGGCAGCAGCCAGCCCGTGTCGCGCCCGTAGGACGCAGTGAGCAGCCGGTTCCACGCTGGCGGAGGCCAGCCCTGGGTGAAGAATCGCAGTGCCCAGAGTGTCGCCGAGCAACTCGTCCGGGGAAGAGGACTTCGCCCCACCCGCGAGAAGCCGTTGTACACGAAGACCTGGTGGTAGATGGAGTTGCGTGCTGCTGCCGTCGGCGTAGGGGCGCTGTGACGCTGGGGTCAGCGCCACGAAACTCATGTACGACAAGGAGATAACCAGCGACGGTGGCCCCCATCACCACGATCCGGCCAAAGCGCTCAGCAGATCGTCTCCGAGCCAGCCACCAGGTGGGCCAGGGCGAGGGCGGGCAAGAACAGCCACGCCTCGAGCATCTTGGCCTGAAAGGCGAGGCCGACCCACACGGCGGCCATCACCGCGCTGCGCCAACGGCCGGTCAGGATCAGCGTGACCGTCGAGTCGGCGGCCAGCACCACCAACAGGATCATCAGGCTGTCGGGGATGTTGCCCCGGTCGAGGGTCATCGTGGCCGGGCTGAGCGGCGAGGACCAACGCGGCGATCGAGCGCGGCCGTGGGTCCGGCCAGGCGCCGCACGGCGTGGAAGAGCACGAGCACAGTCAGCACGCCTTCGATCGCCTGAGGCAGCATGATCGCCCACTCATGGAAGCCGAAGAGTCGCACCGAGAGGGCTTCGACCCACAAGGCGCCCGGGAGCTTGTCCAGGCTGATCATCCCGGCGGGGTCGAACGAGCCGAAGAAGAAGTTGTGCCAGCTTTGCGACATGGAGCGCACGGTGGCGGCGTAGTAGATCTCGATCGTTGCGCCGACCTGCCAGCGATCGGCCAAAGCCACCAATGCGGCCACCACCGATCGGCCCGGGCGCGCCCAGGCTGGTTGTCCGGACGGCGAGCGCCAGACCTGCACACAACGGGCCCAAGGGCACTGGTTCGGGACTCGAGCCAGTGTCGAGCATGGCGGCCGAGGGTAGTGCATGCCATTGCGGATACATCGGCAGCCAGGCTCCAGCGGACTGGCTCTTAAACCCGCAACGTCGCTTCAACGACCTCTCGGAGCCCTGCGAAGCCCTAAGTCTGAGGTTTCGTTCGACTGTCCCCATGGTGCGGACTGGGGCACCCGGTCAATGCTCAAGTGTCAGGCAATCCCTACTTGGACAACGACCCCGCGCCGTCCGCCCGGCACGAGTGGTCGGAGTGCCGACAGGATTAGCGGCGTTGGCCTGATGACCTTCGCCGAGCGCAGTGCCAAAGGCTCCAACATCCACAACTTCGGGCAAGGCTTGTGGTGGGCCATCGAGACCGTCACGACAGTCGGCTACGGGGATCGCTCCCCCGTCTCAACTTTTGGTCAAGGCGTAGCCGTCTTTTTCATGCTTGTCGGTATCGGCTTGATCGGCGTGTTGACCGCAACCATTGCCAGCTATTTCGTTCAAGAAAAAACGAATCAAAGGGACCAACGTCTTGAACGTATCGAAACTCTGCTTACGCAACTTCTGGCGGGTCAAAACGAGACCGTCGTTTTCCAACGGTTCCAGTATCGCATCGAATGGCCTAGACCGGACTTCATTGGAGGCCGATACCTAAACGGGTGGTCCTTGATTGCGAGACAGCTCGCAGGGCTTCCAAAATCTCTTGCATGGCTCTCAAATGCTCCTCACCCCGTAGAGCTCGCCCAAGGGCGTCACGAACCGGTCCTGGCGTGCTCAGGTGCCAGTCGGAATGCGTCGTGGGCAAGGGTCAGCATGAGCCAGGCGACCCTCACCTGGCGAGGGCTTAAAGCGTCGATCTGCGCCACAACGAGCGCTGCGATGCTTGTCCCCAAGGTGGAGCGTTCCGCGCGAGGGAACGAAGCGTCCTGAAAGTCCATCGTCAACGTCATGTCTGGAAGAGTGCTCGATGATCAACCCCATAGGCCTTCGGGACGGGTCGAGAGACCCCAAACTCCCGCAACCCGGTTAGGCCCTCTATGGTGGTCGGGACAGCTCCACACCCGCCACCAGCGGTCGCCTCACGGGCTAGAACCAGCGCCCGGTCCACGAGGGCGTCTCGGAGCAATGGGTGGCCTGGCCCTGACGGTCGTGAACCATGGCCAAGCACTGGCCGGGTTCGACGGTGAACGCCTGGGCGTAGCGGTCGCCGGGATGGGGCATGCCGTCCATCGGGGCACGGTAGCGCCGAGCTGCGCCACCTACCGGCGAACTGGGGCACCTCGTCAACCGGCACGTACGTAGAATCGCGGCCGTGAGTAGGACCGCCGGATTATGAAAAGGGAGACGTAGTGGACATCATCAACTTAGGTGCCGCGGACGGGCTGCCCCCGGTGAATTGGGCGGACGTCCTCGAAAAGCTCGATGCCGGCTCGTCGCCGGCTCCAGACGCCCACAACGCTCGCACGACGTGGCTCTCGACGGTGAACGAGGACGGGAGCCCCCACGTGACTGCGGTCGGTGCGCTCTGGCTGGACGGAAGCTTCTGGTTCCAGACCGGATCGGGTACCCGGAAGTGCCGCAACGTCGCCCGCGACCCGCGCTGCTCGATCGCGGTGTCGATCCTCGATGCAGACGTCGTCGCCGAAGGTGAAGCAGCGCGGGAGACCGACCCGGCCACACTCACTCGCCTTGCCAGGGCCTGGGCGGACCAGGGGTGGCCTGCCGAACTCGATGAGACCCGCACCGGTATCACCGCCCCGTTCAACGCGCCGTCGCAGGGACCACCCCCGTGGAACGTCTATCGCATCAAGCCACATTCGGTGACCGTGACACTGGGCACCGAGCCGGGCGGGCTGACCCGCTTCAGGTTCTAACCTCAGCCCAGCGAGGCGGCTTTCCGATCGATGCGTCTCGAGTTTTCGCTCGAATGGCCGCAGACCGGGGCGCACCAGGAAACGTCCCGCTCCCGGCAATGTACGGGGGCATTTGTCCGCGGCAAATCGGTTCCCAACGAGCCGTACAGCGTGGGTAGCCGGGCGACGAAAGATCCCATCAAGGGAGGCGCAGTGACCACTCCGTCAACGGTCGATCTCCAGGCACCGGTGTGTCTAAGCCTCGATACACCGCCTTATTGCCTCTGAGCAGGATTGAGCCTGTGGCGATGTAGCGCATTGTCAAGACGGCCTCGACGGTGCTCAGTTTCGACCCGGGGCCGTGAGGAGCCAGAGGTTCTTGTGGTCATCTCGATTGTCGAGCGTGTAGGTGAACGTCTGCGGCCACGCCGGTCCACGGGCGGTGCGTCAAGTGGGGGCGAAGGCAACGGCCCGCAGGTCGGTCAGCGCTCGTGTGAACGCGGTCGGCCCAAGGCCACTGCGTCGGTCCGCGCAGTGTCGGCGTGCCGGATCGGTTCACCAGCCGGCCCGGAACCCAGAAGTAGCGGGTCCGAAGAGTCCGGGTGACCACCAGCGTGTCCTCTTCGACGAGGCCACCGAGGCCCGCACTCCAGCGGATCAGGTTGTGGGCGAGCACGGCGCAGCACATCCAGGCCACTTTGGCCGAGAAGTCACCAGAAGGACAGTGCTCCATCCCCGAGCCCTCCTTCCAGTTGTCGATGCACAGCTCGACGACGGCGTGGCGGCGGTGGAAGGCATCGAGCTCGACCGCGCTGGATTCGAGGTCGCTCAAGAACGCGAAGTGCCGCCAGTTGGGCCACAAGCTCGCCTGGGAGCCGACGAGCCGGGTGCGGCGCACGATCAGGCGCCGTCCCTTGTAGGTGCACTCGGCGACCATGGCCTCGCCGCCGGCGGGATACTCGATGGCGACCCAGCTCGGCTCGGGAATCTCTGCGATGCAGCGATCGATGGCTTTTGTGCCCGTGCGCACCGCCATGGTGTAAGAGACCCCCAGGCGGGTGAGCACCTTGATGGTCTCATTCGACCAATACCCCGAGTCGAAACGCACGATGATCTGGCCCGTCGCCCCGGCCCGTCGCAGGCGGGCGACGAGCTCTTCGACGAAGCGCTTGGTGCCGCGCGGCGGTGTTGGCCGATCCCTTGCGCATCCGGGCGTGGAGGATCTCACCGGTGTCGGCCCTCGTGGCGAGGATCGGGTGGTAGCCGAGGACCTTGGTGTAGCCATAGGCGGCGCCGGCTTTGAGCTTGCCGAACACCTCGCGGATCGTCGAGTCGATGTCGACCACCAGCTCACGCTCGCCCGGGCCCGCCCCGAGGGACCACGCGCGTTTGAGGGTGTCACCGACCACCTTTTCGAACTGGCGGATGTGACCGAAGGTGAATGCACGTAGGAACGTCCCGAGCGTGGACGGTGCCATGACCCGGTGAGGCAGCACCTTGGCCGTCGAACCCGCCCGCAACATGTTGGCGTGATCGATGTGGGTGGCACCGGCCACCATGGCGTGGACCAGGGTCAAGATCTTGCGGCCCGGAGCGAAGCCGCCGGTCCGGCCGGTCAGACGGATGGTGGCGTTGCACAAGTCCTCGAGACCGAGCTTGCGCACCAAGGTGGCGACAAGCAGCAGGCCGGCATTGGCGACCAGATTGGGATCGTCGAAGGTCACCGCGATCCGGTCGATTCCGCGCGATACTGGCTTCACAGAAAGTGCCTCCTTGGTGTGGGTGAAACGACGACTTTAAGCACCGTCATTTTCCCACGTCGGGAGGCATTTTCCGCGAATGCGCGGCGCGTCAGTCAGCTATCGAGGCGGTGCATCGAGGCTAAACCTCGATACACCGCCTTATTGCCTCTGAGCAGGATTGAGCCTGTGGCGATGTAGCGCATTGTCAAGACGGCCTCGACGGTGCTGAGTTTCGACCCGGGGCCGCGAGGAGCCAGAGGTTCTTGTGGTCATCTCGATTGTCAGCGCGTAGGTGAACGTCTGCGGCCACGCCGGTCCGCGGGTGGTGCGTCAAGTGGGGGCGAAGGCAACGGCCCGCAGGTCGGTCAGCGCTCGTGTGAACGCGGTGGCCCAAGGCCACTGCGTCGGTCCGCGCAGTGTCGGCGTGCCGGATCGGTTCACCAGCCGGCCCGGAACCGAGAAGTAGCGGGTCCGAAGAGTCCGGGTGACCACCAGCGTGTCCTCTTCGACGAGGCCACCGAGGCCCGCACTCCAGCGGATCAGGTTGTGGGCGAGCACGGCGCAGCACATCCAGGCCGCGTTGGCCGAGAAGTCACCAGAAGGACAGTGCTCCATCCCCGAGCCCTCCTTCCAGTCGTCGATGCACAGCTCGACGACGGCGTGGCGGCGGTGGAAGGCATCGAGCTCGACCGCGCTGGATTCGAGGTCGCTCAAGAACGCGAAGTGCCGCCAGTTGGGCCACAAGCTCGCCTGGGAGCCGACGAGCCGGGTGCGGCGCACGATCAGGCGCCGTCCCTTGTAGGTGCACTCGGCGACCATGGCCTCGCCGCCGGCGGGATACGCGATGGCGACCCAGCTCGGCTCGGGAATCTCTGCGATGCAGCGATCGATGGCTTTTGTGCCCGTGCGCACCGCCATGGTGTAAGAGACCCCCAGGCGGGTGAGCACCTTGATGGTCTCATTCGACCAATACCCCGAGTCGAACCGCACGATGATCTGGCCCGTCGCCCCGGCCCGTCGCAGGCGGGCGACGAGCTCTTCGACGAAGCGCTTGGTGCCGCGGGCGGTGTTGGCCGATCCCTTGCGCATCCGGGCGTGGAGGATCTCACCGGTGTCGGCCCTCGTGGCGAGGATCGGGTGGTAGCCGAGGACCTTGGTGTAGCCATAGGCGGCGCCGGCTTTGAGCTTGCCGAACACCTCGCGGATCGTCGAGTCGATGTCGACCACCAGCTCACGCTCGCCCGGGCCCGCCCCGAGGGACCACGCGCGTTCGAGGGTGTCACCGACCACCTTTTCGAACTGGCGGATGTGACCGAAGGTGAATGCACGTAGGAACGTCCCGAGCGTGGACGGTGCCATGACCCGGTGAGGCAGCACCTTGGCC
Source organism: uncultured Acidimicrobiaceae bacterium (assembly GCA_963741995.1). Lineage (GTDB taxonomy): Bacteria > Actinomycetota > Acidimicrobiia > Acidimicrobiales > RAAP-2 > Bog-473. The sequence goes on along the minus strand of CAVUKI010000002.1, from coordinate 40,265 downwards.
GTCGAACCCGCCCGCAACATGTTGGCGTGATCGATGTGGGTGGCACCGGCCACCATGGCGTGGACCAGGGTCAAGATCTTGCGGCCCGGAGCGAAGCCGCCGGTCCGGCCGGTCAGACGGATGGTGGCGTTGCACAAGTCCTCGAGACCGAGCTTGCGCACCAAGGTGGCGACAAGCAGCAGGCCGGCATTGGCGACCAGATTGGGATCGTCGAAGGTCACCGCGATCCGGTCGATTCCGCGCGATACTGGCTTCACAGAAAGTGCCTCCTTGGTGTGGGTGAAACGACGACGTTAAGCACCGTCATTTTCCCACGTCGGGAGGCATTTTCCGCGAATGCGCGGCGCGTCAGTCAGCTATCGAGGCGGTGCATCGAGGCTAAGCACGAGATCGTCATCAAGGCTCCACTCACCGTCGTGTGGAGGCTTCACACCGACGTGGACGAGTGGACGACCTGGCAAAAGGACATCACGGAGGCACACATCGACGGACGAATGGAACCTGGCAACTCTTTTGATTGGACCAGTTACAACTTTCCTGTCAGGTCAACGGTCTACAAAGTCACTGAAAATAGGCGTGTTCTGTGGGGCGGGGTCGCCGATGGAATCACGGGTATCCATGAGTGGCTCTTTACCGACACGCCGAGCGGTGTGCAGGTTACGACGACCGAATCGTTTGCCGGCGACCCGGTCAATGCCGACCCTGGCGCAATGCAGGGAATGCTGGATACGTCGCTGACTGCCTGGCCGGGCCTCCTCAAGGCGGCTGCCGAGGCAAAGGGTCAGTAGGGCATCATCCACCGCCATTCATTTGACACCGTCTGCTGCCTCACCTATCCGGTGCGTTCGGGGACAGGGACAGCGCTGGGAACCGCGATTAGCTGGCCCCCTCGTGGCGGCCGCAGTCTTGGCAGCAAGATAAGTAAGCGTCAAATGCCAGACTCGTGAGTGCTACGACGTCCTCTTCCTCGCCGAAATTGATCATGGCATAGAACTCCTGAAGATAGGCAAGATCAGACGCAAAGAGTTTCTCGATCACGTCAGGCGGCACGGTCTCCATCGTCCCCAGGGACACGATGACTCTCGCGAGGACCAGGATGGTGAGGCGGGGATCCTCGGGGCCTCTCAGGGAATGGTCCCGAAGTACCACGAGTTCGTCGCGTGCCGTCGCCAGGCGCATCACTCCGGTCCAGTGCAGTCGGCCGTCTTCGTCGAGGTAGCTCATGGGAAGGATGAACTCAAACTCGGGGGCTATTGGCGACACTGCTTCTGGTCCTCACATCCCAGTCGTAGGAGTCGGTCTGGGCTTCTCGAGACCTCCACAACACGTTTCCCAACGATATGCCGGAGTCTTACGGGGATGGCCCAGGCCCGATGGCGTACTGGGATATGCCAAGACGGTGACGCCGACGGCTACGTCATGATTTTGGCACTGGCACCACGTACGGGAAGCTTGCGTCTCGGAGCTGCTCTGAGACAGACGCCCTAAGACCCGAGGGAACAGCGGTGTTCGTGACTAGGGAGAGCATGGCCTCGGGCGCATTGTCTGCGAGGGTGCGACCGTTTCGTCCAGCGAACCCGTACACCGCTGGTGTACCGACCACGTAATCCATGATGTCCGGGAACAGCTCACGGGCAACGACGGCGCCGTACCCTTCGGGATCGCCAGAACTGCCGGTTGCCGCGACGGTCGATGCGATCAACGTCGCGATCTCCTTACCGTCGGCGTCGTAGTCCTCGGACGGCGGGCGACTGTTGGCAGGGTTTGTGAACTGCAGGTCATCTGGCCAAAAGATCGGCCATATCATCGGGCGTCCGAACCGATTGATCTGATGCCAACCATTGTCGTCGGCAACTTTTGTTGCGCACCACACCGCAATCGGAGTATTCGGTCGAAGGTCCGGATGGCTATGCGCAACCTCGAGCACGATGGAGTCGACCGTCGTCTCAGCGAAGCTGTTTTTTGCTTTCTTGGGGTCCCAAGCCGAGAGATCAAGGGCCCTTCGGTTGCGGACGGCTCCGTTGACCATGTCCAGTAGAGACAGATCGATGTAGAACGAGTCACCCACTCGTCCGGACCAGAGCCGGACATTTCTCCCGCTTGCTGTATCACCGGTCTGTCCCTCGAGTACGAGTTCACCAACTGCATCGTTGTCTTGGGCTTCTGAGCCTGCGAGTGCAAACAGCTGCAGGGACTGGCGACCGTCAGGATCCGCATCTCCAAATGTCACTCGGTAGGTCAAGGACTCGAGCTCGGCACCATTTAGATGCACCTTGAACTCGTATCGAGAACCGGGCCGGAAGGAAGGCTCGGAGTGTTCTCCGGTGACGCTGGAATTAACGTTCACGATGAACACGGTGCTTCCGTCGCCGGGGAAGACGTACAGATCATCGATATATAGTTGCCCCGTTTTGCCGGCGAGAGGAGTCGCGAGGTGATGGGACATGGGTGGTCTCCTCTCCGACGGACGGTATGGGGCGCTTCGTATTTCGAGGTGGCCCTGAGGTCTACTGTCCGGCAGGATTTCAAGCGGTGACCTGGCCCTCCGAGGCCGCTCGTCGCCTGCCCTACTCGTGCCGGACGGCGGCACCGCGTCCCGGCGATGATGATGTGGAACGGCCTGTCAACCTCCCGCGCATCGGTCCTTCTGACTGTCTTTTGGACGCGACGCACCGGAGGTGCGGCGCCTGATCGCTTTTGAGCAGTCGGAGGGGCCCCGGTGTCAACACGGAGCGCCCGGAGCCCGAAGGGTGAGGACGAACGGTGTTGACACCGGGGTGGAGGCTGCTACTCGTGTCCCCGTGCCGATGATGGTGGTGGTCGAGCGAGCCATCGACGACGCGCCGGAGCGCAGTGGATCGGAGAACCGCCACGATGATGTACGCGAGTCGGAATCGCAGAAAAGCCATTCGCAGGTGGTTGCCTCTGAATAGGGGCGTCCGTGACGCCCTCGCAAAGAAGGACGCTGGACGTAACGCCGGCGAGGATCGAATCTGCTGCGGCGGTGCTCCGGCACGTCGTGGAGGGCTCGCTCAGACGCGGCGCCGATCGCACGCTGAGCGAGGGGAAGATCATGGTGTCAGACCTCGGCCACCATCTCGGCCCAGAGGAAGCCGGCGAGTTCTCGGGCGATCGCTGCCGCCACGACCGAGCGCACGTTCTTATGGGCAGCGAGTTGTCGGAAGCGTCGGGACAGTCGGATCTGTGCTGCCCACGAGCGGGCCACGGTCTCTGGTGGCACCCCAACTTGACGCTCTCTGATGCCCGCACCGACGTTCGGACTGTGCTGATAGGCCCAGGCTGCTTCACAGAGCTGGCCCCGCAAGTGGGCGTTGCCGGCCCGGGTGATCGAGCCCCGACGCTGAGTGAGCCCCGTCGAGTTCTCCCCGGGCACGAGGCCGGTGAAGCTCATGAAGGGTCTCGCTCTCGGGAAGCGGCGCCAATCGAAGACCTCGGCGGCCAGACACAGCGCACCGATTCTGGTCACGCCCCGATAGGCGGCCAAGCGTTGCACTTGGTCACCGAAGGGATCCTTGGTGCACCACGGCACGAGGTCGGCCTCGACCGACTCGAGCGCGGTGTCCCGTAGCTTCACGGTGGCCAGGTAGTGCGAGTAGGTCGCCCCGATGGCCGGATCGTCGAAGGACAGCGTGGCGAGCCATCGTCGATGGCGTTCGGTCCACGGTGACCCTCCTCGCCACACGACACTGTGACGCAGCAGGAACCCACTCAATCGATTGCGGGCCCGGGTGAGGTCTTGGACCATGTCACCGCGGGTGCGACACAGGTCGCGTACTCCCTCTTGGGCGGGCGTTGGGATGGCGACCGGGGTGAGCTCACCGGCTCGGTGCAAGCCCGCCAGTCGTCGGGCATCCCGACGGTCGGTCTTCACCCGATCGCCCGAGCTCTTCGGGATCAGCGAGGGTGCCACCACGTCGCAGCGCACCCCCATCGACGTGAGCAGACGTTGGAGGTCGTAACCGGTCGGACCTGCTTCGTAGCAAGCCCAGATTTCCTTGGGCTTGCCCAGACGCTTGACCAGTCGTCGCACCGAGTCGGAGTCGTGGAAGATTTTGTCGACCTCGGCGGTGTCGCGATCGGGCGAGAGCACCGCCACGGCGATCGAGTCCTTCGCGACGTCCATCCCCAGGTGGACGAAACCTCGGTGGGCAATACTGGACACGGCTGGCTCCTTCCTTCCGTATGTCGGCTCCGTTCACCGCACAGGTGAATGATCCACGAAGATGCGGATGCCGGAGGAGCCGGCCGTTCCATACTGATTAGGGGCACCCCGATCACCTACGCAGCCGCAATCCAGCTGACACCGATCATTTGGGGTCCGCCGTGCACTCCGACCACAGCACCCAATGTACCGATCCGAATAGCCTCTCGGGGAAAGTGAGTGGCGATGAGATCGAGGAACTGATCGATATCAGCGGCGCCACCATGCATCACCGCAACGTCCTCGATCTGCCCGGCGGTGCTCAAGCGTTCGTAGAGCATCTGCAGTGCTCTTCTGCGAGTCCGAGCCTTACCGGCTTCGTGGACGACGCCACCGGTCAGGTCGATTACCGGCTTGATCGACAGCAGTGACCCCACCATTGCAGTGGCTCCCCCTATTCGCCCACCCTTTTTCAGGTTCTCCAACGTGTTCAGGGCTGCCAGCACGTGGGTGCGTGGGATGAGATCACTGACTCGTCGCAATACTGCGTAAGCGTCGGCCCCACCGGCGGCTGTCTTGGCGGCTTCGACCACAAGAGTGCCAAGCCCGCTCGATACTGTCCGGCTGTCGATCACATGGACGGGAAACGCGCACGCTTCGGCCGCTGTGCGAGCCGACTGAAGAGTTGTCGAGAGGTCGCTCGAGATGTTGACACACACCACCGCCTCCGCTCCAGCGCCGCTTGCATTGCGAAATGCCTGTTCAAAGGCACCGGGCGACGGGCAGGCTGTCTGGGGCAGGTCCGTGCTGTTCGACATTCGTCGGTAGAAGTCTTCGGTGCTCAGGTCCAGCCGGTCGGTAAATTCCTCGTCGCCAAATCGGATGGTCAGCGGCACGATCTCAATATTGAAGGGAGCGATGTCGTCCTGTTCCAGGTCGCAAGAGCTGTCGGTAACCACGAAGACACCGGGCATGAAACGCATCCTCCTCTATATGGTTTCGCCATTCTGGCGTCCCAACGGTCCCGGAAGGGGCCCTGCCCGCATGGTGCCGGTAGGGGATAGGGGATGTCCCAGCTACGCGGCCCATTTGGTCCGCCACAGGGGCTGTGTAGTGAACGCCCCCAACCCCCCTCCGACACGCGCTTTCGTAGGGGCCTCAGGATTGGCTTCGATGTCGAGCGAGCTACCTGAGCGGCTCTGACGGCGGGGTATTCACCTCCCTGACCTCGAGCGGCCGCACCTTCGACGGCTCGACCGGGTCGATCCCACTCAACACGAAGATCGTGATGGGATCTCCGGCTGAGTCCGGTCCGCTCTGGATGCGTCGTGACGACCCGGGTGGTGACCAGGGAACGCTCCGATGTCACAGGCTTGCCACGGCGTTATCATGCGCCCGGCTGAAGATGGGGCACACGGCGCGGCGACGCGTGGCACACCACGAACTGCGGAGGTAGTCATGCGAGCACCAGTACGGATCCTTACGGCCGGCGTCGCGGCAGCGCTCATGTCACTGGCGCTCCTCGGCTCTGGGGGCGCCCAGGCAGCCACGGCGCACGGCCTGACAGTGCCGGCGCAGGTCAGCGCGTCGAACTGGACGACGATGCCCAACACCAACAACACGGCCAACCAGACCAACGGGATGGCGAGCGTGTCCTGCGTGACGTCGGACTGGTGCGTGGCGGTGGGCAACGGAGACAAAGTGAGTACCGATGCGGCGAACATCGAGCTCTGGAACGGCTCGACCTGGTCGCCGATGACGGCGCCGACGGTGCCCGGTGAGACCGACATCTACCTGGCCGGTGTGTCCTGCGTCACGACGTCGTTCTGTGTAGCCGTGGGTTCCGTTGACACCACGAGCGCTGCCTCGCTGATCGAACAGTGGAACGGCACGACCTGGAGCGTGGTCCAGTCCAGCCCGTCGTCGTCGACACCGACCTTCCTGTCCGGCGTATCCTGCACCAGCAGCGCGTTCTGTATGGCGGTCGGTTGGATCGGGGCGGCCGGCGGCTCGGGCCTGGTCGAGCAGTGGAACGGCTCGACCTGGACGGCCACGACTATCACGGCGCAGTTCAACAACAACATTCATGTATTCGCCGTGTCTTGCACGACCCCCTCGTTCTGCATGTTCGCTGGCGACACGATACTTTCCGGCTCGTCCAACACCGTGCCCTTCACTAATTTCTGGAACGGGTCGACCTGGACCGGTACGTACCCTCCTACCTCCTCGAAGACCATCAACTACCACCTCTACGGCGTGTCGTGCGCCGGGACGAGTTTCTGCACCGCAGTCGGGGACAGCCAGACGGGGGGGCAGCCGTCCGCCATGTACGGCCAGACCTGGAACGGGGACGAAACCGGCGATCTGTCGGCCTGGACGACGGTGACTGATTTCCCAGCTGTGTCCGGAGGGACCGGTCTCGACGACATCAGTTGCTTCAGTGCCACCTCCTGCACGGCCGTGGGCGACACCGCGAACACGTTGGCCGTGACGTGGAACGGCGCGGCCTGGACGCTGCAGACCACGCCGACGGGCCCCTCGACCTCCAACCAGAGTGCCCTCTACGGCGTGGACTGCCTGACAGGCTGGGCCTGTGTGGCGGTGGGTGACTCCGCCAGCGGCGGGAGCAGTCTGCCCCTCGAGGTTTCCGCCCCCATCGCCCGGTCCGGCTACCGCTTCGTGGCGGCCGACGGTGGGATCTTCAACTACGGGTCGGGCGCCCCGTTCCTGGGTTCGGTGGGTGGCACCAAGCTGAACAAGCCCGTCGTCGGCATGGCGGTGATGCCAGGGGGCGACGGCTACTACCTCGTGGCCTCCGACGGGGGGATCTTCAACTACGGCAGCGCCCAGTTCTACGGCTCCATGGGCGGAAGGCCCCTCAACAAGCCCATCGTGGGCATGGCGGTCACCGGCGACGGCGGGGGGTATTGGCTCGTGGCCTCCGACGGGGGGATCTTCTCCTTCGGCGACGCGCAGTTCTACGGCTCGACCGGTTCGCTGACCCTGAACAAGCCGATCGTCGGTATGGCCACTACGCCCAACGGCCTGGGCTACTACCTCGTCGCTTCGGACGGAGGGATTTTCAACTACGGCAACGCGGCCTTCGAGGGCTCGGCGGGCTCCTTGGTCCTCAACAAGCCGGTGGTGGGCATGTCGGTCCCGGTCAGTGGCGGCTACTACTTGGTGGCCTCGGACGGCGGAATCTTCTCGTACCCATCCACCTTGCCGTTCTATGGCTCAACGGGCTCGATCAGCCTCGACAAGCCGGTGGTCGGCATGGCCGTCGTGGCTGGTGGCTACTACTTCGTGGCCGCCGACGGCGGCATCTTCGCCTACCCGAGCTCGCTGCCATTCTTGGGTTCGCGCGGGGGCCAGCCCCTCAACGCCCCCATCGTGGGCATGAGCGCCTAGACCCGAGCATCGAAGGTTCTCGGGTGTTCTCCTATATGCCGCACCTGGCCGAGGACGGCGAGATGCCCAGAAGGCCGTTCATGGACTCGCCTTCTCGGGCCGACTTCCACTGATACGGATGTGGGTTGCAAGTGAATGACCCGCGATTCGGGTAGGCCCACATCTTCGCTTCCTCGTGAGCCGCTCCTAACTGGGACCGCTCGGTCGCGCCCCACCAGGTCAGGTCTTACCGGGAGCTACGCGGCCTTCAGCTGAAGTCCCCCTTGAGCGGCGGTGTACTCACGGGTCAAACGCCCCTCCGACCACTTCTGTGAAGTCGCGGATCATCGCGGGACATCCGAACCCTCTCTCTGGGCAGCCCAGCGGGCCGAGAGGTGCGTGTCGTGGCCAAGGTGAGCTGGCGGAGCAGCTTGTGGTCGAAGGTGACGATGCGAATATCAAGGTCGGCGATGGAGAGGAGGAGGGGTTCACTTCAAGCGCCGACCGATGCCGATGTGGAACAACTTCGAGTCGTGACCCAGGGTCACCATGCCGCAGCTGTCCACCTTGGCGGTGCGGACCCGGAAGTGTGTTTCAGTGTCGGCTCGCCGCCAAGTTGAACCTTATTGATCAATGCGAAGCCAAGTGACGGGGATCCCGCCAGTCCTCAGTCCAAACCCACGAGAGCCGCGCCGGCCCGTCCCTCCACAGTCCTGTATCCGTTGGCCGCAGCGGCCGACCGCGCCTGGGTAAGTAGTTGCCGAGCCCTCTCGCTATCGCCGAGGACGCAGCGTTCGGCGAGCATCCTCCCCCACGAGAGATCCGTACGGGCGCGGAAGAACTTGGCTCCAACCCTGTCGCACACCCCGGCCGATTGGACAAAGAACGCTTCCGCTTCGTCATAGCGGCCAAGGACGGTGGCGAGACCGCCCAAATAGTGGCTGACCGGGCCCTCAACAGACAATGCACCGGCAGAGAACTGATCCGCCCATGGAGCAAGTCGTTCGAACAGTCGCTCGGCGCTCTCCGGGTGCCTCAGTTCAATAGCAACCTCCGCCCAAATGGTCTGGTCCGTCAACCAGGCTCCGCTCGAGGGCGTATCGGGTCCCGAGGAGCTGCCATCCGACAGAATCCGGCTTGCTTCCTCAGTGTGGTTTCCCTCTACATGGGCGAGAGCAAGTGCCGCCACCATTGAGGGGAACCCGGGATTTTCGACAATCGTCTGCTCAATCAACGGAACGAGGTCGGCCACAGTTCCGCGTTGCCAGCTCACTTCGAGGTAATGCGCACCGAAGAGCAGCGCGGCGTCGGGCTGGCCGCTCTCAGTTCCGATCTTGAGGGCTTCAATGGCCAGCTGTTCCGCGCTGTCGGTGTCACCGGCAATCAGAGAACGGGTGGCTCGTTCGACTGTGTGTACCCAGGTGAGTGTTGGCTGGTTCAACCGACTGGCCAGAGAATGGGCTATCTCGAGAGATCGATCGACTTCGGCGATATCCCCGGCCTGGATAGCAATGACGCTGCGGAGAGCTACCGCCTCGAACAGCAGAACTGGATCGCCGATCCTCTCGGCCCGGGCGAGGGCGTCCGCCGATCGGCTGAGTGACTGCCGGAGAAGCGACGGCACGCGAAGAATCAGCCCGACCTGGATGAGAACTCGGACGATGGTGGCCTCGTCTCCTGAGGCCTCGGCGAGTGCAAGAGCCTCATCGCTCAGCGCGCGGCGCCGCACCAGTGGGCTTTCCCCTGGGAGTTCCTTGCAGAGATTGGCGAGCAGGAGTGCCCGGTCCGGGTGGTCGCCAGGGAGGCGCGCAAGCGCCGTCTCCAGGAGCTCGAGTTTGTCGTCGTCAGTGGACCCGAGGACTCGGAAGCCGCGGTCGTTGAGCAGGGCAGAGGTCACGAGGCGCTGCGTGTCGCCGAGGTCGGCCGCTCGGTGGGCGGCATCGAGCAACGTCTCGCGGAACTGCGGGTCACCTGTCTGGCGTTGCGCGCTGCCGAGTCCGATAGCCAGGTCGATCCCAAGTGCCGGATCGGGTTCTTCGAGTTGTGCGAGGAGGTCCAGCGCCTGGTTGTAGTAGCCCAGAGCCTCGGCGGGAGCGAGGGCCTTGAGGGCGGCGTCGCCGGCTTGTCGGGAGTAGTCGATGGCCTTGGTCATGTCGATGGGTTGGGTGGCGGCCAGCCAATGACGAGCCAGCTCACCCACTCGAGCCCCGGGACGGCCCCGGCAGAGGTCCTCTAGTGCTTGGGCCACCTGCCCGTGGGCTCGGGCCCGGCGGTTGGGACCCATGTCCTCGGAGATGGTGTGTTGAATGAGGGCGTGAGTGAAGTTGTAATGACCGGAGGATTCGGCCGGTTCACGCACCAGTGCAGCCGCGGCGGCGGCTTCGAGGATGTCCAGCAGGTCATCCTCGGATGTCTTGGTGGATCGGGCAAGCAGATCGAGGTCGAAGTCACGACCGATCATGGAAGCCACCGCCAACACCCGCCCCGCCGCTGGGCCGAGTCGCCCGACGCGTGCAGCAATCACCTCGCGGACGCTGTCGGGAAGGGTGATCTGATCAACGGAGTCCTTGGCCGTCCATCGCCCCGTCGTGTCCTGGTAGATGGCTCCGGTTTCTGACAAATGGCGCAGTACCTCGCTGACGAAGAACGGATTACCGTCGGTCTCCCAGAACACCGCATGGGCGAGGTTGCCCCCGGCTTCATCGAGGGTGTAGCCAGCCATGGCCTCCAACAAGGCCCCCACCTCGGTGTCACTGAGTCCGTGGAGGTCGATCCGCGAGACGCCGCTTTGTCGACGCAAGGCGGCCAAGGCACCGATCAGCGGATGCGAACTTGAAAGCTCGCTGTCGCGATAGGTCCCGAGCACGACCACCCGTATCGCCACGCTCGCCGCCGTCAGATGACGCAGCAACAGCAGGCTTGCAGAATCGGCCCACTGAAGGTCGTCAAGGACGACGACGACTGGCTGGTGCGCCGACGCCGCGGCCAGTAGGCCCACCACGGCGGCAAAGAGCAGAAACCGCTCAGTGTCGGCGTCGGCAGCCCTCGGCGCCGGGAGGTTCGGGATTCTGCTCTTGAGCGCGGGAACGAGCCGGGCCAATTCGGAGCCGTGAGCCTCGACATGGGCGAGGAGTTCACTCTCGGGCGCGTGGGTGACGTAATGGCCCAGGGCTTCGGCAAAGAGCTGATAGGGGGTGGCCAGGTTCTCCTCGCAGTGCCCGAAGAGCACGCAGGCCCCGACGTCGAAGGCTGATCTGGCTGCCTGGGCAACAAGTGTCGTCTTGCCCATACCGGCCTCGCCCGAGACGAGGAGAACTTCACGTCCTTCGCCCGCGGCGACGCGCTTGGTGGCGTCCATCATCAATTTCACCTCGGGCTCGCGGCCGACCACACCGACAGCCGGACGCACACCCAGAGGGCGGGGGAGCGGGACGGAGAGACCGGTATCGGCCCCTTCGAGGGGCTCCCAGAGCACCTCGACCGTCCCGACGGGATCGGGCAGGCCCTTGAGGTTCAACGCCCCGACCGACCGGTAGTGGTGAGGACTGCGCCGACCAGCCGTCAATCGCACGACATCGGATGCCAGGATCTGCCCGCCTTCGCAGAGGGCGCACAGCCGGGCAGCTTCAACAACCGAGTCACCCCAGTAGTCGTCGTCCTCGGGGACGACCTCGCCGCCACTGAGGCCGATACGCAGCCCGACGGCCGGGTGCCGACTCTTACGATTGTCCTGTTCCACGCCCTGCTGCATGGCGACGGCGCATCCGAGGGCAGCTGACGCAGAGCCGAAGACCGCCATCACGCCATCTCCCAGGTTTTTCACCTCGGTGCCGCCTTTCTCGGCGATCGACTGGCGCAGGATGGAGAAGTGACCCCGGCGGACTTCATCGGCGGCATCCGGCGAAAGGCGCTGAGACAGCTCGGTCGATCCAACGATGTCCGTGAACAGGATGGCGACGGTCTCGGTGGTCATGGGAGTCTTTCTCCTGCCGTACGCCTCTACCGTACGGGATTGGCTTCCTGGAGACCCACCGAAAACCACGAGCCCCGAGGACGAGTGCCCGAGGTCTCGCGAGGCCGACCGCCCTCGGCTGCTCGAAGTCTCCAGGCCACAGGAGCGGGTCGGGATCGGGTGGTGCGTGCCGGCCCGACCATCGCCGTCGTCATGGACGTGATGGTGACTGTGTCTTTCATGGTCGACGGTGTCTGGGGCATCGTGACGTCGTGGGGCGTCGGTGGTTCAGGGCAACCGGACGAGCCGCTCGCCAAGCGGTGCGGCAGCCCTACGCAGGCGCAGATTCGGTCATCTTGGAGACATACCGAGGGGAGGAGCCTGGAAGACTCCACGGCGGTGTGAGGCGCGCGAGTATCTTCGGATGCTGGTGTCAGTCCGGAAGACGTCATCCCGTAGACGAGCGACGAGACTCCGCTGCGTGGCCCTGGCCCGACGACCTCGACGCCTTGGTTGCGGCGCCCGCCTTCCACGCAGTCCTCTTCGAGGACGATCGTGTGAGGGTTCTCGATGGGCGCGTTGCGCCCGGTGCCACGGTCCCTGTACACACTCACCGCTGGGGTGGAGTCCTCCACATCATTGCGACGAGCGACTTCGTCCGTCGTGATCCCGACGGCAATGTGCTGGCCGAATACCAGGGCTTTGAAATCGAAGCCTGTACTGGGCTCAGCCGTCTGGGGGGCACCGCTCACGCCGCATTCTCTCGAGAACGTAGGCGGCGAAGAGTTTCATACTCTCACCGTGGAGATGAAGGACGCGAGAACTGTCCCATGTGAATGATCGGCGCCGGGTGTGGGCGGCTGCGCCGGCGTGGACCGCTCTTGCCCGCACACGGTCAGGCCCAATGGCGCAGCCCGAGAGAGAGGTCGCTCTCATGATGCTTGCCGAACTAAGCATCTGAACCTGGGACACCGAGTTTTTCTTGCCTCCAGGCCGACGTTCGGGGAGGGGTATCCTCCCAGGGTGTCCTCGCAGGCTCAGCAAGTCTCAGCCGCTCAGACTGGGGAGTGCCGAACATGTCCGGGCCCGCGCTCAAGTATCGGGTCATTCAGCCGGTCGAGAAGTTCTTCGGGAACCCTCCAGTCCGGCTTGCTTTGGCGACTCGGATTCGGGCCACCGGGCGACGCCTCGCTGGACCACCGGTCGGCATACCGGTCGTGTGCAGCAGGAATCGTCGAAGTTGCAGGATCACGCGCCCAGCATCCCAACGGCAGAGCTCGCGGCTGAACTCGAGCGGAGCTTCGGACCACAGTCGAATGGATTGTTTGCGACATTCGAGATGGCGCCCGCGGCCTGCGCATCAATTGGTCAGGTGCACAGGGCGACTCTGTACGATGGCCCTTCTCGTCGCGGTGAAGGTACGGCGTCCCGGGCTTCGTGCCGATATTGATGCCGACTTCAGGTTTCTCGGTAAATATGCCTGGTTTGTCGCGCGTCTGTCGTCCCGAATACGAGCTTAATGCGAAGCGACGACCGAAGGGCTTTACCCCACGCTGTCGATGCTCAACCTCGTGGGCGAACTTGGCACCTTCGTACCCGCGCCGCCAACGTGACGCAGAGCAACTTTCAGCGGCTGGCGTGACCGGGACGGTCGTCCCGTCGGCCGACAGGTGTGCGTCGTGTCAAGGGTGAGATGACGGAGCAGCTCGTCGTATTGCCGGCGAGGAGCGGTGGCCCGGTACCGGTTCCCGCCTCTAGGTCACCGCCCCTCAATCAGGATGCTGACAGCCCGATCTACTGCCACATAGAGCCAACCGGACGGGCCGTCGCACAACAGACGGACAACTTGGTCCGTGCACCGACCCCTCGTAGGGGGGCGACGGGCACAGTCCGCCGATAGAGACATGACGACCCCGGCCCGGTTATGCGAGCCGGGGTCGTCACGCTGTGGGCACATGTTGGTGGACGGTGGGGTTCTCCACCCCATGGGTCAGGCGGGTGACCCTGGTGTGCCGAGCAATAGCTTGGCAGGCGAGAGACTCCCGTGCCACCCTGGGCGGCGCGCCGAAGGTAACCGCTGGTGTCGAGTGTGGGCATGCGAGCGCTACCTGACCAGCCAATAGGCACGAACAAGGCGTTCAGCACCGCGGCTGTCCGTGTTCAAGCCCCCCCCGATACCTACCTCGCCCGCCCTGGTCTCTCGGCCCCCATCCGCATTGAGGCCTCTGTCCCAAGCGGGCCGGACTGCCCACCAAGAGTGGATTGCACGGCGTTCGCTGCCGCTGCTCAGACCATTCGAACTTCGGCGAGTCGCTTGACCGCGTACTCGTCGTCCCAACAGACGGCGGCTTCCCATGCGGCCGATGCTTGCGCGGCGATGTCGTGCGCGCCGTCGTCCAGACCGGCGGCGTTGTGGGGCAGCACCAGGTCGAGGTCGGGGACGTCGACGTGCGATTCGTCCCAGTCGATCAGCGTCACTCGGTCCGCGGTCATGCGGACGTTGCCAGGGTTGTTGGGATCGCCGTGGACGACACATGTCTGACGCCCGGTGAGCCGCGCCCACGCTGCTCGGCATCGAGCAACACCCTCGGTCGGCATCGCGCCGAGGTCGATCTTCGTCCCCGTCTCGGCGTACAGGAGGTCGGTCGACGATCGCCAGCCCGGGCGCTGCGGCCAGCCCTGCGTCAACCGGTGCAGCTGGCGGAGCGTGTCGGCCACGCGCCGCCAGTCGGCTGGCGTCTCGGGCGGTCCGCCCTCCACGTAGGTCATGACCAACAGACCCTCGGCGAACAGCCGGCCGTCCGCCGTCGGAATCGGTAGCGGCACGGTCAGTCCTTCACGGTCGAGGTGCTGGAGGAGCTCGGTCTCCCACGCGAGATCAGCGTCGCTCCTGGCACCGAGACGAGCGACCGCGAGATGCCCGTTGACGCGCACCTCCCACACGTCGTTGGCGATTCCGCCGGCGAGCGGCGCGATGCGAGCGACGGCGCCACCCCAATGTTCGAGTGTCTCCCATCCCACAGACCACATGTTCGCAGAGAGCGGGCCCACAGGACCGCAGCCAGACGCCTTGGACGAGCTGGGCCGACGCCGCCGGCGCGCCGGCTTGAACGTCGATCGTGAAGTTCAGCGTCGCACTGGGGCCCATGACGATCGAGGATCCCAGCAACGGGGTGCCTTCCCCGCCCTCCAAGATGAGCTGCGCGCCAGCGGAGAAGGTGGTGCGAAGGGTTTACACCCGTGAGTTATAGATCTACTATCACTAGGACTATGCTGGTCATGAAAGTAGACCGTGGCGAGCAGGTCGCCCTACACGACCAGGTGGCAGCTGAGATACGAAAGGCGATCGCGGACGGCGAAGCCGCCCCCGGAGAACGCCTGCCGTTGACAAAAGACATCGCCGCTGTGCTCGGAGTGAACAAGAACACGGTGCTTCGAGCCATGCACATCTTGCGGGACGAGGGACTTCTCGAGTTTCGCCGCGGTCGTGGGGTGACGGTCGTGGGGGCTCCCGAGCGAGGTCTCGTCGTGGGTCGAGCCCGGGAGTTCTTGGCCTTCGCCCGTCGCTACGGCTATCGCCGGGACGACGTCCTCACGCTGATCCAGGAGCTTTCTTGACGACGACGCATGAGGCGCCGAGCCCGCCGGCGAGCGACGATGCCGAGGCACTGTTCCCAGAGGCGCGTCGGCGTCGGCACCGGATTCGCTTCATCGCCGGCGCGATCTGCGTTGCCCTCGTCGTTGCGGCAGCGGGGCTCGTGTACGGCATCAGTCGCGACGGCGGTGCACCGAAGGCACCCTCTCCCGGTCCAGCCATATCCGGGCCCTCTCAGATCACAACCGGCCCGGTCCTTCGTGACACGGTGGCCGCCCGATCCGCTCATGAAGACTGGCGGACAATCACGTCGTATCCAGGCTGCAGCCCACCCCAGGCTGGGTCCGGGGTCCTCGACCTCGCTCACCTGCGCTCTGCGGTGACGGTGAGCAGTCCGGGATGCCGTTCGGGGAACGGGAGCTACACCCAACGGGGAAGCTACCGAAACATCCAGATTGGAATGTCGGTCTACCAGACACGCCTACCCCAAGAGACCTGGGATTACGGTTCCGGTAAATCCTGGCTGTTGCTTCCGCAGTACACGAGCGCCTGGCTCGCCACCGACGACCCGCTCAGAGTGCTCAGCGCTGTCTCTGGACCGCTGATGCGGGTCGGTGCCTCCGACGTCCGAGGGGTGGCCACGACGGAATACGTGGGCTCGGCCACGTTGGCATCCATGCTGGCTGCAACCCAGAGCGGGAACTCCGGTCCGATCGGCACGCCCGACCCGGCGCTGAAACAGATCCCGATACAGGTGAGCGTGTGGGTTGACCCTCAGAGAAGAGTACGGCAGATTTCGACCTGGGAGCCGCTCTACACGCAGAACGACATCGGCGGTGCGTCGCAGGGTGGCCCTTACATCGTCTCCTCTTCGTCGCCGAAGCCTGCAGCACCTCCCCGCCAACAGGGTTACGTCCAGACGACCCTCGACCTCTGGCAGTTCGGAACCGAGGTCCATGTCTCACCGCCACCGGCGGCAACGGTTGCGACACCCGGTTGACGCCATTGCGTCTTCGCCGTAGGACTGACGACGCCGGACCGCCCGTTACGGGCAAGACCGGGTCCCGATCCGCCACCCGGTGCAAGAGCGAATCCGCAGGTCCAGCCTGCGGGTTTTGGGTTTACCCAGGCGAAAGAGTCCCCTTCCCGACATCGGTCATTGCAGTGTCTTAGCGTTGCGCCGAGAGAACTCCGCGCTCGTGCCAAGAGTGCCTGGCGGCACGGGACGCAGTCTCCGCTGGGGTGCACGGTGCCGGCCCGAATTGCACTCCCGATCGCTCAAGGAGCACCGCCCATGTCAGACAGCCCTCTCAAGCCCGAGCCCACGATCTTCATCCTCTACGGAGCCACGGGAGATCTGGCCCATCGACTTGTCTTGCCGGCATTTTTTCAACTGGCCATCGCCGGGCTCCTCCCTACCGACTGGCGTCTGATCGGCAACGGCCGGGGCAATCTTTCAGATGAGGAATTCCAGGAGCGCATGCGTGAGAGTCTCGAAGAGTTCGGACCGCCGCCTGCGGAAGGGCCCTGGGACGATGTGCGCGTTCGGCTGCGCTTTGCCGGTGGTGGCTTCGACAGTTCCGATCCCGGGACGCTGCTCGACGTCGTGAAACAGGCCGAAGCGGAATTGGGCGGCCGGCCTCAGCTCATCCACTACTTGGCCGTCCCTCCTGCAGCCTTCGGCCCTTTGACAGAGGCCATCGGCGCCCATCACCTGGCCACAGGCTCTCGAGTGATCTACGAGAAGCCGTTCGGCACCTCATTGGAATCGTTCACCGACCTCGACCGCATCGCGCACCAGACGTTCGAGGAGACGCAGATTTACCGTATCGACCACTTTCTCGGAAAGGAAGCCACCCAGGACATTCACGTCCTGCGCTTTGCCAATGGTCTCTTCGCCGGGGCCTGGAATCGAACCCATATCGAAAGTGTGGAGATAGACGTACCCGAGACACTCGACGTCGCGATGAGGGCGTCGTTCTACGAGTCCACCGGGGCCATTCTCGACATGTTGGTGACGCATCTCCTCCAGCTGGCGGCTGACGTGGCGATGGATCCACCCCATTGCCTCGAACCGGAGTGCATGGCCGAAGAGCGGGAGAAAGTCATCGGCACTTTTCGACCTCTCACTCATGCCGACGTGGTCGTGGGGCAATACGAGGGCTACCGGACCACGGCAGGGGTGGCGGCCGACTCTCGGACCGAGACATTCGTCGCAGCTCGGATGTGGGTGGACAACGAGCGCTGGGACGGTGTGCCGTTCTTACTCCGCACCGGCAAATGTCTGACCGAGAGTCACCAACGAGTCAGTGTGATCTTCAGGGACCCGGTTCCTGGTCTCCCGGACCAACCGAAGGGCAAGAGTGTCCTCGGATTCGAACTCTCCGGCGATGGAGAGATCCAACTGACCCTGGTGGTGAAGGAACCGGGCGTGACGGTGTCGCTCGGCTCGTCCAGGGTCGTCATTCCATTGGGCCAGGGTTATCACACGCCGTCGCTCCCGGCGTATCCCCGGCTCCTTCACGACGTCTTGATCGGTGACCGTTCATTGTTCACGCGACCCGACGGGCTGGCCCACGTCTGGAAGGTGGCCGGCGAGATCTTGAACGACAAGCCGGAACCACTGATGTACCCGAAGAAGTCATGGGGCCCGCCCGAGGCCGCCGAGCTGATCGCTCCCGATCACTGGCTCTTGGGTCAATGAGGCCCTGACACCGCGGGTCAGGCGCTCTTCTGCGTCCTGCCTCTGGCTCTGGCTCGGGAACCGTGTCGATGCGCCTCTTTCGTTCGATCAGAGTCCCATGGCTTCGAGTGCCTCGGTGGCGCGCCGATCCACGTTGCCGTATCCGTGCGCCCGGGCCGCTTGTTGGGCTTTGATCAGGCGCGCCGTCGCCGCATCTGCATCACCCGGCCGATCCCGTCTGGCCAAGGCGTTTCCCCACCACAGGTCAGTCCGGGCGGCGAAGAACTTCGCTCCCAACCGTCCGCTCGTCGCTGCCGATTGCGAGAAGTAGGCATCCGCTTCGTCGTAGCGGCCGAGGACGCCGGCCAGTCCACCGAGGTAGTGGCTCACCGGTGGCAGGGCCGATGCCCCGGTGGCCGGGAGCTGCGCGTGCCAAGGAGCAAGCCGCTCGAACAGGGGCAGGGCGTACCTCGGCTCCGCGCACTCGACGGCGGCATCGGCGTAATCGACCATTCCCGAAAGCCAGAACTGGTCGAGCTGCAGGTCGAAGTCCGAAGCGGCGAACGCCTCGAGCTGCTCGAGTGCTCCATCGATGCGATCACCTTCGACGTGGGCCTTGGCCAACAGCGATCCGAACATCCAGGGCGAGACCTCCGGCGCGCCGGACGCCATCTGCTCGATGAGCGGGATGAGCTCGTACATCGTGCCCCGCTGCCCGCGAACCCCGATCACTTGGGAGCCGTAGATCATCGCCGCATCGGGTTGACCGCTGTCGGTCCCGATCTGGAGCGCCTCGGTCGCCAGCGCCTCTGCTCGGTCCGTTTCCCCGGCAATGAAAGCCCGCTGCCCCTGGAGGAACGTGTGTCCCCAGGTGAATACCGGCTGCCCCAGCTGGTCCGCCATCGCCCCGTGGATCTCAAGACAGCGGTCGAGTTCGCCTATGTTGCCGGAGCGGACGGCCGTCTCGTAGTGCCACATGGCGGCCCAGTAGAGAAGTGCGGGGTCTCCCAGCCGCTCCGCCCTCACGAGCGCATCGGTGGTTCGGGCGAGCGCCGGTCCGAGGAGCTGAGGAACCTGGAGCGGGATGTAGAGATGGTTGAGCACGCGCACGCAGGTGGTGTCGTCGCCACTGTGGTTGGCGATGGTCTCGGCTTCCTCGGCCAGGGCCTGTCGACGTTCGAGCGGGCTGCCGTGGGCAAGTTCGGAGCACAACGCAGCCAGGACAAGGGCTCGTTCCGGACCGTGCTCCGGCAGATCGTTCAGGGCGGTCTCGAGCACGCCGACCTTCTCGCTGTCTGTGGCGCCAACCGCGCTGTAGAAGCCACGGTTGTTGGCCAGAGCAGCAGCGACCAGCCGCTCGGTGTCACCGAATTCGGCGGCCCTACGTGCTGCCTGGAGCAACGTGTCACGAAAGGCAGGATCGCCGGTCTGGCGCTGCGCCGTTCCGAGCCCAATGACCAGGTCGAGGGCCAAGACGGGGTCTGGGTCGTCGATTTGGTCCAGAAGCTCGTTGGCCTGGGTGAAGTACCTGAGTGCGTCCGCTGGCGCCAACGCGCTGAGGGCGGCGTCGCCCGCCTGACGCGGATAGCGGATCGCCCGGCCGGAAGCGGAGCCGCCCGAGGCGTTCAGCCAATGCCGGGCCAACTCGCCCACCCGCGGTCCGGGATGGCCACCGCAGATATCTTCGAGCGCCTCAGCCACCTGCTTGTGGGCCCGGGCTCGTCGCGTCGGACCAACGCTCTCGTAGATGGTGTGCCGAATGAGTGCGTGGGCGAAGATGTAGTGACCCGGCGGGCCCGCGACTTCGCGCACGAGCGCCACCGCGGTGGCATCCTCGAGGATCTCGAGAACTTCGTCCTCCGGGAAACGAGTCGCCCTGACCAGAAGATCGAAGTCGAACCTCCGACCGATCACCGCCGCGATGGACAGGGACCGTTCGGCGCGGTCCCCGAGACGGGCCACACGGCCCCCCACGACCTCTCGTACGCTATCGGGCAGGGCTGGGAGACCGAGTGACTCGGCCGGCATCCACTGGCCGGCGGCGTCCTGGTAGATGGCTCCGGTTTCGGCCAGAAAGCGGAGCACTTCGCTGAGGAAGAAGGGGTTCCCGTCGGTCTCTCGGTGCACGGCGTGCGCGAGCGCAACTCCGCTCTCGTCAAGCTTGTGCCCCGCTGCGGCTTCCATGTAGGACACGACGTCCCCGTGGTTCAGGCCCTCGAGGTCCAACCGTGAGACCCCGGGGTGGCGCCAAAGCTGTCCCACTGTGTCGCGGAATTCCTTCGCGTTGGGCAACTCGTCGTCACGGACGGTCGCCAGAATGAGCACACGCATCGGCAGCTCAGTCGTCGCCAGATGTCGCAGCAGGAGGAGGCTGCCGGAATCTGCCCATTGAATGTCATCGAAAATGAGCATGACGGGATCGTCGGCGGATGCCTCCGCTAACAGCCCGACGACGGCTGTGAAGAGTAGGTAGCGCTCGGTGTCGCTGTCCGTAGCCCTTGGCGGTGGCACATCGGTGATGCGGCTGCGGAGGGCAGGGATGAGGCGCGTGAGTTCCGAGCCATGGGCGCGCGTCTGGCGCCTGAGCAGCTGGTCGTCGGCGTTGTTGACGTAGTGGCCGAGAGATTCGGCGAAGAGCTGGTACGGCGTGGCCATGTCCTCCTCGGAGTGGCCGAACAGGACGGAGGCACCAGTGCGATGGGCGGCGCGCGCAGCTTCGGCCACCAGGGTGGTCTTCCCGAGGCCAGCTTCACCGCTCACGAGGATGATCTCCCGCCCTTCACCGTTCGCGACGCGTTTGAAGGCAGCGGCGAGCAACGCCGTCTCGATCTCGCGACCAACCACGCCAACGGTCGGCCGGACGGTCAGCCGTGTCTGCAGCGGGACAGCCCCACCGGCCTCAGCAGAAACGAGCGGCTCCCAGATCACTTCGACGGTGTCGACGGGATCGGGCAGACCTTTCAGGGTCATGACGCCGACCGATCGGCAGACATGTCGGTTCCGCCTCCCCGCCATCAGGGGTACGACAGCGGCCGAAAGAATCTGACCGCCTTCGCAGAGACCGCACAATCGGGCGGCCTCGATCACGGAATCCCCGTAGTAGTCGCCGTCGTCGGCGGTGACCTCTCCGCCACTCAGCCCGATCCGCAGTCCCACGCTGTACGCGTGGTCACGGTTGTCGTGCTCGACGCCTTGCTGCATGGCGACGGAACAGGCCAGCGCGGCGGAAGCCGATGCGAAGATCACCATGATCCCGTCGCCCAAGCCCTTGACCTCGTGTCCACCCGTGGCGGCCACGGCCTGCCGCAAGACCGAGAAGTAGCCGCGACGCACCTCGTCGGCGGCTTCGGGCGCCATAGCGAGCGACAACTCGGTCGACCCGACCACGTCAGAGAAGAGAACTGCCAAGTTCTCGGTGGTCACGCAGCACCTCCTGGAGGACCACGTCGCACGGGACGCCTCTCGTACGGCTGCAGGTTACGGCGAGGTGCAGCGCTCGGGCAACTGCGGTTGAAAATTGCGGCTGGCACACTCCGACCGGCGTGGCCCGATCTCCCAGAAGTCAACTGTCGTCAGGGGGCCTTGCCCATCCCCCACGCGGACCTGAGTTCGTCGGCGATCTGGAAGTTCGCCCGGTCCCCATCGCGTTCGGTGAGCTCGAACCCGCCAAGCATCCTCAGTCCGAGTGCTGCGGACAGATTGGGGACGCCGGGCAGGCGGGCCCAGGTCCGATCGAAGAGGGTGTCGCTGACTTGCACGAAGGTGAAGAACCATCGCGTCCAATCGGCCTTGGGTACCCCCAGTAGCTGGGCGGTCTGGTCGCCGAGAAAGTGGCGGATGCCGGACGCCGGAAGGCCCCCCAATGGGCCGATGCGGATGAGATCGCGCATGCACTCGATGGCGGCCGCGGTGAGCTCCCGGCCGGCGTCGCTCGGGGCGTAGGCCCGGGCTTTGATGTGCCCCCAGACTGCCTCGGAATCGGCCAAGTCCAAAGGGAGGAGATCGGAGCGAATCCCCAGCTGGTGGCCGACCAGGTTCCAGGCGTGGATGTACGCCTCGGCCTCAGCGTCGTCGACGCGGACGCCCGATCGGCGGAGGGAGTCGATTCCGACGACACTGAAAGAGAACAGACATCCGAGCAGGTCCTCCTGGTTCAGAGGCACGCCGAGCGCATCGTCCCAGGCTTCGATGGCATCCCCGGCGGGTGACCGGAGATCCTCCGCATGGAGCAGGAGGTGACGGACTGCGGCGTGCATCAGTCGCACATGGCGGATCGTCGTGTAGCCGAGCGCCCCGGTCTCGAGTGCGCCTGGCGTCATGGCGTTGATGATCATCTGCCCAGTTTCGACGTAGCGGCGCTTCGGCTTCCCGGTCAACCGAGCGGTTCGGGCCAGCGGTACCGCCCCTTTCGCACAGGCGTAGTCGGCTGGCAGGGACGCCATCCACAAGGCCATGCCAAGTTGAGGCCCCCACTGACGGAAGAACTTCTGGCCTCGATTGACGAGGTCTGCATCCGCCCACTCAGGCCACGGCTCCTCGGTGCTGACGTACGGGCCGACACCGGGCAGCTGGTCGTCCGGAACGTCGCCGGCCGAGAGCTGTGCCAGTCGCACAAAGAGCTGGGCGTGACCCTCCCCGCTCCGCTCGAAGAAAGTGCTCACGGCCTGATCGGCCGACAAGTCGGAAGCCGTTCGGAGGCCCTCGAGGAACGAGTCGGTGAAGCGCCGGGTTCCGATTGTCGGCGGTGGCCGACGCTGCGCCTCGGCAATTGGGCCGCCGAGGGAGAACGTCTGGCCAGGGATGCGCCCGGCTTTAATGTCCGAAACGACCGCGCCGTCGAAGGGAGGCTGGAACAGCTCAATCCGGTGATGGCGCGAGACGAACAGGTTCGCGATGAAGTTCATGCGATCGTCGAGGTTGACCCAGTCGGCGGCGGCACTCCCATCCCCGTTGCCGTCACTGCGGTCGAAGCGAGTCAACAACGTCGCCAGGTCGTCGACGACGACGGGCTCCATCTCGGGTGGCGTGAATGGCTGGTTCGGGATCGGCGGCACGTCGTGGTCCAGCAGCAGAGTTCCGTCCGGCGTCTCGATGGTGCCAAGGAGCTTCGTCATCAGATCACCCCAGAGGTCGCCGGTGGCCCTCACGAGGGGGTCGAGAGCTGAGATGATCGACGGCTCCAGGCGGGCAAACGCCCCGCTCTCCGAGACCAGGCGCTCTCGGTACAGCGCGGCGCCTTGGTTGATCCCCATATCCATGCTGCCGGCGATCGCACCCTGGAGGTGATGCTGCTCATGCGCTCCGAGCTGCAGCGAGCCGGCCAGGATGCGTTGACTCCTGGCGGCGGGAGCCGTCTCCTCCATGGCGTCGCACCAGAGTGAGAACCCGGCGCGCAGGCGATTGATGCCTTCGAACGGGGGTGCCCCCTCGCACAGCTCGAGCACACTGGCACGAGCGGCGTCGTCACTGACCGGATGGGTTTCGTAGCGCGCGATGAAGGTGGCTGCTGCAGGAGCGATCTCGCCGAACACCTCGGTGTTGCCGTTGGAGAGATTCATGGCACACGCACTCAGGAGATCACGGACGACATCGATGACGTGATCTGGGGTGACGAAGTGGAGACACTCGGAGAGCAACCTCCCCTGTGGTCCCTCGTTCACGGAGCGGATTGCACCCATCATCCCATCGTGAAGGACGACGCGGTCATGGAGCCATTTGGGCAAGTCCTCCCCCCGAATATTCCGCCCGACCGTATCCGAGGCCCAGGTGCCGAACGTGCACCAGTTGGCCGTATCTGGCCCAAGCAATCGAGTCAGACCGGCGGCCAGATCCGAATACGTCTGGGTGACCCAATAGTTTCGAAGAACACGGTCGTCGATGGCGAGCACGGCCTGCACGTGCGTCGCAGTGGTTCCCCGGTTCATCCCGCTCACCTCCACCCGACATCTCCGCCGTCCCAGTGGAGATGTCCGGTCGTGCCGGTCGTGCGCCATTCACGACCGTTGCACGAGGTTGGCCGCTCGTTTCGCGCCTGTCAAGGCCCCACACGCACTGACATCGAGGCATCGCCCCTGGTTTTTCAGCCGCTGGGGTGGCCGCTCTGCCGCTCCCACGTCGTCTGCGCTCTTGGCCGCTCGGCCCTTGGTACCGAAGCGGTGAGAACGGCAGCCTTGGCCCCCGCCACGGGCCTGGGCCACCACCTTCTCGGTGCTCGTGGGATCCATCCGACGGCGTATCACAATTGATTCCCGGATGAACCGGGGATATGCAGGTAATCCGGTTCGGCCTCTGACGCCATATCGTTGCATCGAAAGACCGCCTCCAGCAGCCCGAAGCGCGCGTACTTGGCGAGCTCGTCGACGACGTGCTGCCGGCCCCCGAGTACCAAACCCGCCATCCTCGGCTGGACGCTGAAGTTCGTCGAAGCGATCGGCCGTACCGTGCTCGCGCAAAGGACCTGCTTTACCGAGCCACGAACAAATGTGCGCTTGGTCGGGACAATCAGGCCACCGCCTGCTCTGGTGAGTTTGGTGCTCTGAAAGGATCGAACGACGAGCGCCCTCAAGGTGCCCCAGCCAGACCCTCGCGATGTCCGGCCTCAGGTCTCGAAAGGGGGGCGGGGTGACGAATCCCCCCGGAGACTCCAAGGCCACCCCGCCCCGTCGCGTGAGTCTGGCGATCGCGGCATTCGCCGAGTAGGGCAATTCGATCTGAACTCGCACAACACACCCACAACAGGTTTCGGGGCGTGACTGCCGCCCTGGCCCCGGGATGGTCTGAGAGCAGATCGTCACCGACTCACGGTGAAGGATTTGCCGAACCCGGGCCTTTGGACCGACTTACGTCAATGCTCCAGGCAGCTGAACTGGGTCTTCCGATCGGCCAGATCCCCGCCGGAGCACCAGCAACGCTGCACCGGCCAGGAAGATGAGCATGGCAAAGAAGAACGAATTCCCCGCGATCAGCTGGAGCACATTGAGGTGGAGGTCGGAGGTGTTCTTGTACGGCACCCACCAGACGGGTGCGCTCCAGAAGAGGACGGCGGTCGCCGCGGCGAGAACGCGTCCCCAGCGGGGCCTGTCGGGAGCCAGGGCCAGCCACAGGATCGCCGGCACGACCCACACCATGTGATGGACCCACGAGATGGGGGACACGATGAGGCAGGTCGCTGCACAGATGAGCACCCCCAAGAGTGGCGATGATCGCCGATGCGCCTGGGCCGCCAGCAACAGGCCCGCGACGGCGGTCGCAATGAGGAGCGGGAGCATGACAGCGCCGGGGAGGACGCCGTGCGTGAACCGATCGAGCACGCTCCAGAGGTTCTGGTTGTCGACGATCGACAGGTCGCCGGCGCGACCTGGCTTGAAGACGGCCTTCGTCCAGTAGGCCTTTGAAGACGTTGGTGAGACGGCGAACGTCACCAGCTCGCATGCCCCGAAGGTGAGCACGGCCGTCAACGCCCCGCGCCAGCGTCGGGTGAGGAGCAGGTAGGGAACGAACAGCAGCGGTGTGAGCTTGACCGCCGCGGCCAGCCCCGTGGCGACGCCGAGGGGGAGCTGGCGCTTCCCGATCTTGCGATCGCTGAGCAGATCCCACATGACGAGGAAGGTCACGAAAAGGTTGACCTGACCGAAGCCGATTGTGATCAGTACCGGATTGAGAAGAAGTGCTGGAAGGCTCAACGCCAGAGCGAGACGCCAGGTCGCCACTTTGTCGAGGGACGGCTTGACCAGGCGTACGGAGAGGACGAGCACACCAACGAGGGCCGCCAGATTGCACATGGTCCAGACCACCTGCACCAGTCCGACACTCGAAAACGTCCGCTGCCAGGGCGCGAAGAGAAGTGCTGCGAATGGGGGATAGGTGAAGGGGAGGCTCGTGTTGGGGAGGACGAACGAATACAGATGGGACGTGAACACGTACTTTCCGCCGAGGCGAAGGTAGACGCCGAGATCGACCTCATAGGTCCGCAGCGCGATGTAGAGGCCGTAGGCCAGCGCCAGCGCGATCGACACGAGGGCAGGGCCCCAACCATTGAGCCTGCGCCGCCCCGAGTCCGAGGAGGCCCAGCTCGTTGCGGCCGCCTTTCAGGGGCTGGTTGACGGTTGTCACGGATCCTCTCGGAGTTGTCGGGCGATGCACCCTCTGGCCATACCCCTGCAGAGGCGTGACACAGCAACCGGGATCCCGCAACGGGTGAGCTGCGCCGAACGGGGCCGTCGGGCAGCCCGACATTATCTGCGTGTCCGGTCCCGGGTCCGGATGATGGGGCTAGCCGGAGGGAACGCTCAAAGGAGGAACGGTCGTGCTCGGGACCGTGATCGGCCCGCCGCCGCCGACCGAGCCGGCCGAGCCGGACGACTTCGAGGCGGGGTTCCCCGGGCCCTGCGTGAGATGCAACAGCACCTCGAGCGTGCCCGAGTTCGCAGTGGTGACAAAGCCTCCGATGCTCGGATTGGCGATGTTCCATTCCGAGAAGGTGATCGGGATGTCGGCCAACACGTCGATGCCGGATCCGATGCGCTCGGCCGTGACCGGGAAGCTCACCGACTTCGTCACTCCGTGCATATCGAGATCGGCCACGGCGTTGTAGTGCGCGACGGCGCCGTCCGCGGGGATCGTTCCCAGATCGATGGGAGCCGAGAGGGTCAGCGTGGCGGTCGGGTACTGGCTCACATCCATGATGGGCCCGTCGAAGTGCGCGTTCCGCTCGCTCTGGTCGCTCACGACGCTGGCCATGTCGACGGTGAACGTCGCCTTGGTCACCGTCGAACCGGCGATCGTCATGGAGCCCCAGACCTTGCTGGTGCGGCCCACCGCCGTGGAGCTCTGTCCGAGCAGGACCTCCTGCACCCGGTAGCCGGCCTGGGAACCCGTGCCGACGTTCCAGGTACCGGCAACCGACGACGACGACGACGTCGAGGCGGATCCCTTCGAGGTGCTCGAGGTCGTTGAGGTCGATGACTTGGGCAGTTCGAGCTTGGCCGGAGCCGGGCCCTCAATGAAGTGGATGTAGATGTAGGGGCCCAGGAACGCCACGAGGACCACCAGCACGGCCGCCCCGATCGCTCCGACAATGAGTCTGCGCCGCCTCTTCGTCGCCATGGCCTCCATCATGACGCTGCATCCTGGCGGCCGGCTGTGACCCTCCGTCTGCCGCGCCAACTCCTCCCTCACTTGTAAGGGGAGAGCTGGATTGTGGGCCGCGTTTCCGTCGTGCCTAGCCTCGACCTCTCGTTGAGGTTGAGGGTGTCGATGACCGCCGTGCACTCCCGATGGCGCCGAGCCAGCATGTCGCGTTCACCGGCCGCTGTTCTCAGGCACGGAACCGCTCTAGTGTGCGGCTGTGCGTGGCGGATTTGATCTCGAATTGTGCGTTCCCGTGCTGGGCCTCGTCCTGAGTCGGCACGGCGAAAACCGGTGCAGCGACTTGGCGACTAGGAGGAATCGATGAGGAAGAGGAGCAGGCTTTTCGCGCAGTGGCTGCTCTTGCGGTCTTGCGATCGTGCTGCCCTTGGTCGGCCTCCCCGCCACGCCGAGCGGCGCGGCAGGCACCGAGCACAGCGACAGACGGTGGCGATCACAGGCAACCCGAACCCAGGCACCACCGGCACCATCACCTACGACGTCACGGCGGCGGCCACCGGCGGGGACGCCGACGGGCACCGTCGACGTGCTCCGACGGCGCAGGGTGGCACCTGTGCGATCGCTGCCATCGACCACGTCGCCGAGACTGCGCATCTCGGAGAGACGCCGCGGGCAGCCCGTACACGGTCGACCGCCACGTACAACGGCGACATCACCTACGCCAGCAACACGGACACGTCACGTGAGACCGTGAACCCAGGCCAGCCAGGCGACCCTGAGCGTCACCTCGCACCTCGGGCACCTTCGGCACCGGCGCTCACGCTCACCACGAGCGGTGGTTCGGGCACCGGCGCCGTGACCTACGCCGCGGTCAACGGCACCGCATCGGGCTGCGCCGTCTCGTCAGGCCAGCTCACCTCGAGCTCCGCGGGCACGTGCCTCGTCACCGCCACCAAGCCGCCGACGCCAACTACAACGCCGCCTCCTCGGCCCCGACCACGGTCACCTTGGCCGCGGCCACCCAGGCGACCCTGACCCTCACCTCGACCTCGGGCACCTTCGGCACGGCCCTCACGCTCACCGCGAGCGGTGGTTCGGGCACCGGCGCCGTGACCTACGCCGTGGTCAACGGCACGGCATCGGGCTGTACCATCTCGTCGGGCCAGCTCACCTCGAGCTCCGCGGGCACGTGCCTCGTCACCGCCACCAAGGCCGCCGACGCGAACTACAGCGCCGTCTCCTCGGCCCCGACCACGGTCACCTTGGCCCTGGCCGACCAGGCGACGCTGACACTCACCTCGTGACGGGGGGCACCTTCGGCCACGCCGCTCCCGCTCACCACGAGCGGCGGGTTCGGGCACCGGCGCCGTGACCTACGCCGTGGTCAACGGCACCGCATCGGGCTGTCGCCATCTCGTCGGGCCAGCTCACCTCGAGCTCGCGCGGGCACGTGCCTCGTCACCGCCACCAAGGCCGCCGACAGCAACTACAACGCCGTCCTCCTCGGCCCAGACCACGGTCACGGTTGGCCCCGGCGCCGCCCACCACACCGACCATCACGAACCTGCCCACGAGCGGGACCTTCGGCGGGGGCTTCACGGCAGTCGTCAACACCAACGCGCGACGGCACGACGTCAGTCACGTCGAACACGCCCGGCCGTCTGCTCCACCAACGGCCTTGCGGTCACCTACGTCGGCGTCGGCACGTGCTCCCTGAACGCCCAGGTGGCCCGGGTTCAACTATCTCGCGGGCTCTGGCCCCGCCCAGACCTTCACGATCGGGCGGGCCGTCCCGACCACGCCGACCATCACCAACATCCCGTCGCCCGCCAACGAGTTCTTCGGCTTCACGGCCATCGTGGGCACGACCGGCGACGGCACGACGTCGGTCACCTCGAGCACGCCGAAGGTGTGCACCGTCGCCTCCAACGGGCTCACGGTCACCTTCGTGGGCTTCGGCACCTGCACGCTGACGCCCAGCGTGGCGCAAGGTCCGAACTACTTCGGCGCCACCGGGAGCCCCGCAGAGTTTCCCGGTCCAGGAGGCTTCCCACGGCTACTGGCTGGTCGGGTCCGACGGCGGCATCTTCTCGTTCGGCACGGCCGCCTTCCACGGCTCCATGGGTGGCACGCCGCTGCAGCGCCCCGTGGTGGCCATTACCCCGACCTCGACCGGGAACGGGTACTGGCTCGTGGCCTCCGACGGCGGGATCTTCAGCTTCGGCGACTCCACGTTCTACGGTTCCCTTCCCGGACTCGGGTTCCACCCCGTCGGGTCCGGACTGGCGCACAGCCTCAACGCCCCGATCGTCGGCATGGTGCCCACCTTCACCGGTCACGGTTACTTCATGGTCGCCTCGGACGGTGGCGTCTTCGCGTTCGGCGATGCCAAGTTCGGGGGCTCGTGCCCCGGCATCGGCGG
Organism: uncultured Acidimicrobiaceae bacterium; assembly: GCA_963741995.1. Lineage (GTDB taxonomy): Bacteria > Actinomycetota > Acidimicrobiia > Acidimicrobiales > RAAP-2 > Bog-473. Next base: position 10,974 of record CAVUKI010000002.1, on the reverse strand, counting down.
GTGCTCGGGTGCGGCCGTGGCCGTGATGCCGGATCGCACGTGGGAACGGCTACTGGCTGGTGACCAGTCTCGGTGACGTCTACGCCTTCGGCGACGCCGCGTACTACGGCGGGCCGACGCCGTCGTCGGTGCCCGTGGTGGACGCCGTGGCCACGCCGGACGGGCACGGCTACTGGCTGCTCTACGCCAACGGCGTGGTGGACAACTTCGGCGACGCCACCAACTTCGGCGCCCCGCTCGGCTACGTGAATGCGTTCAACCCCGCCGCCGCCATCTTCCCCACCGCCGACGGCCAGGGCTACTGGGTCGCCTCGGCCCGGGGCGACGTCTTCTCCTACGGCGATGCGCCCGTATCTCGGCAGCGAGGCGGCGGCCGGCCTGAACGGCAACATCATCGGCGCCTTCGGCTTCTAGGAGACTACGCCCCGACTGCCTCGTCCTGCGGCGGCGGCAACTCCGCCACGACGGCCCGGACGACCGCCTCCACGCCCCGGCCCAGACGCGGCCGACGCTCTCCGGAGCAGTTCGGAGACGTAGGCGACCAGGTTGACCACGTCTGACCGCGGGGACCGCCCGACCAGGGGGAAGGGCTCCGTCGCCGGGTCCAGGCCGCAGACCTCCAGGATCACGCGGCGGATATCCAGGAGCGACGACCGGGCCTCCAGGAGTGACGTCCCGCTCGTGCGGAGCCAGACGGAAATTCCCAGTTCAAGCGACAGGTCCCCGGAGAACGGCTCCACCGGGCCGAGCTCAGCCAACCCGCTGAGCAGGGCCGGGCCGAAGCCGGCTGGGGCGTCCTTCACCATGGCCTCAGTGTGACGAACGGGCTGTAACAAGGTGGTGGACCTGCTCTGGGCTGGTATTTTGTTGGGCGTGCCACGCACGATCTGGAAGGGGGCTCTCAGTTTCGGACTGGTGAACATCCCCGTTGGCCTGTACCCGGCCACCTCGGACAAGAGCATCCACTTCAACCAGTTCGAGGAGGGGACGTCCGACCGGATCCGCTACAAGAAGGTCAACGAGCGGACCGGCGAGGAGGTTCCCCAGGACCGGATCGTCAAGGGCTACGACCTCGGCGGCGGCGAGTACGTCATCCTCACCGAGGAGGAGCTCGAGTCCGCCGAGCCGAAGAAGTCGCGCCAGATCGAGATCTCCGATTTCGTCGGCCTGGTCGACATCGACCCAGTCTTCTTCCGGTCCAGCTACTACCTGGCGCCCGAGGGCGAGGGGGCCGACAAGGCCTACGCCCTCCTGCGCCGGGCCATGGCCGAGGCCGGACGGGTCGCCATCGCCACGCTGGTCATGCGCAACAAGGAGTACCTCGTCGCCATCCGGCCCGAGGATGATGCGCTGGCCCTCCACACCATGTACTTCTCCGACGAGGTGCGTGCCCCCGGACGTGATCTCGATCTGCCCGAGACGGGGGACGTGACCGATCGCGAGCTCTCCATGGCGCAGCTCCTCATCGAGTCGATGGAGAGCGAGTGGGACCCGGGACGCTTTCACGACACGCATCGCGAGAAGGTCGAGGCGATCATCGAGGAGAAGCGACAAGGACACGAGATCGTGCTGCAGGAAGGGCCGGAGCCCGTCGCCAAGGTGGTCGACCTCATGGAGGCGCTGAACGCCAGCATTGCCGCTGCGGCAAAGCCGGCCTCTGAGACCAAGAGCACCAAGCGCCCTGCCGCCAAGAAGACCTCGGCCAAGCGTGCCGCTCCCGCCAAGAAGGCAGCGAAGGCCACCAAGGCACCCTCCCGGCCCAAGACCGCCGCCCGCCGCAAAGCTTCCTGAGCGCACTCGTCGCCGGCGCGACGGTCGATCCGCTTTGCTCGAACGTTCCCGCAGTGACTCGTTGCGTCACTTGCCACAAGTGAGCAACAAACAGGCGTCCCACGTCTGATCTGATTCATTTTCCCGCTCCGAAGCGCAGCTTCATGGTGAAATACCTCTCGTCGAGCTCAGCTCGTGAGGGGAGTCCAGGTGACCACTGCACCGGTTCGGGTTCCGGAGACGAGGATCCCCGAATGGACGGGCTTCGACGGCCTGGTCCAGCTCATCTCGGTTGATGGGCAGCGGACGGTCGGCTGCCCCTACTGGGAGCTCGTGGCCGACGTCGATGCGGCCCAGCTGCGCGACCTGTACCGCGACATGGTGGTGGTCCGGCGCATCGACGCTGAGGCCATGGCCCTGCAGCGGCAGGGTGAGTTGGCACTGTGGGCCCCGCTCCTCGGGCAAGAGGCCGCCCAGGTCGGGTCGGCACGCGCCTTGCGTCCCGATGACTTCGTCTTCCCGAGCTACCGCGAGCACGGCGTCGTCTTCTGCCGCGGCGTCGATCCGACGCAGATGCTGCGCCTCTGGCGCGGCGCCAGCCTCTCCGGCTGGGACCCTGCCACCTACGGCATCGCAACGCCGGCCATCGTCGTCGGCTCCCAGGCCTTGCACGCCACCGGCTACGCGCTGGGGATCACCCTCGACGGCGCCACCTCTGCAGCGCTCACCTATTTCGGCGACGGCGCCACGAGCGAAGGTGACATCGCCGAGGCCTTCGGTTTCGCCGCCAGTTACATGGTGCCGGTGGTCTTCTTCTGCCAGAACAACCAGTGGGCGATCTCCGAGCCGGTGCGCGTGCAGTCCCACGCCTCCATCGCCCAGCGGGGGCAGGGCTATGGGATACCGGGGATCCAGGTCGACGGCAACGACGTGCTCGCGGTCCTCGCCGCCACGCGGCTCGCCCTGGCCCGCGCCTCGGCCGGGCAGGGCCCGACGCTCATCGAGGCCGTCACGTACCGCATGGGCCCCCACACGACCGCAGACGACCCGACCCGGTACCGCTCAGCCGCGGACGACGAGGCGTGGCGCCTCAAGGATCCGCTGGCCCGCCTCTCGGCCTTGCTGCACGCCGAAGGCCTGGCGGATGACGGCTTCGTCCATGACGTCGACGCCGGCGCGGAGGCGGCGGCCGCCTCCCTACGTCAAGGGTGCCTGGCCATGCCCGACCCCGGGCCGATGCACGTGTTCGAACATGTCTACGCGGAGCCCCACTCCCTGCTCCTGGAGGAGCGGGACGCCTATGCGGCCTACCTGGCCGGGTTCGACGAGGGCGCGTGACGGCCACCCTGTCGTTGGGTCAGGCGCTGAACAGCGGGCTCCGCAGGGCCATGGAGCAGAATCCGAAGGTCGTCCTCATGGGAGAGGACATCGGGAAGCTCGGCGGCGTGTTCCGGGTCACCGAGGGATTGCAGCGGGACTTCGGCGACCGCCGCGTCATCGATACGCCGCTGGCCGAGTCCGGCGTCATCGGCACCGCCGTCGGGCTCGCCCTTCGGGGCTACCGGCCGGTGTGCGAGATCCAATTCGACGGTTTCATCTATCCCGCCTTCGACCAGATCGTGTCCCAGGTGGCGAAGATGCGCTACCGCAACGAAGGCCGGGTCGCAGTCCCGCTGACCATCCGCGTGCCCTTCGGCGGGGGAGTCGGCGCGGTCGAGCACCACTCCGAGTCGCCCGAGGCCTACTTCGCCCACACGGCGGGGCTGCGCGTCGTGACCCCGAGCAACGCGGCCGACGGCTTCCGCATGATCCAACAGGCGATCGCGTCCGATGACCCTGTCGTCTTCTTCGAGCCCAAGCGGCGCTACTGGGAGAAGGGTGAGGTCGACGACGAGGGGTCACTCTCCGATATCCCGCTGGAGCGCGCCACGATCCTCCGGGAAGGCAGCGACGTCACCGTCGCCGCCTACGGCCCAATGGTGGCCACCGCGCTCCACGCGGCACGCATCGCCGCGGAGGAGGGCACCTCCCTTGAGGTCGTCGACCTGCGCTCACTCTCGCCCGTGGATTTCGACACCATCGAGCTTTCCGTCCGCAAGACAGGGCGCCTGATCGTGGCCCACGAGGCAAGCGTGTTCTGCGGGCTCGGGGCCGAGGTCGCGGCCCGGATCTCCGAGCGCTGCTTCTTCCACCTCGAAGCGCCGGTCCGCCGGGTCGGTGGGTTCGCCACGCCGTACCCGGCCTCCCGGGCGGAGCACCACTTCCTCCCCGATGCCGACCGCATCCTCCACGAGGTCGACCGGTGCCTCCGGCCATGAGCACCCGTCGCCAGTTCCTCCTGCCTGACCTCGGTGAGGGGCTGACGGAGGCCGAGCTGGTGGCCTGGCACGTCGCCGTGGGCGACGAGGTGACGCTGAACCAGGTCCTCGTCGAGGTGGAGACCGAGAAGGCCGTCGTCGAACTGCCCAGTCCCTTCGCCGGCACGGTCGTCGAGCTGCTGGCCGCAGCGGGTGAGACCGTCGACGTCGGCGCGCCGCTCATCGCCATCGACAGCGCGCAACCCGAAACGGGCGGAACCGGGGAGAAGGTGGCGATGCTGGTCGGCTACGGACCCTCCGAGGCAGCTCCCAGCCGCCGCCGGCGCAATGGCGGCGGGTCTCGCGAACGGGTGATCCCAACCGGGACGCCGACCGCGCCGGTGCGGCCTCTGGCCCCACCACCCGTGCGGTTCATCGCTCGTCAGGAGGGGGTCGACCTGGCGGACGTGGCGGGCCACGGTCCCGGCGGGATCATCACGCGCGAGGACCTGGCCACGCATCTGGCCGGGCATCTGGCCGGGTCCTCGGCGCAGGACGGCGACGGGCGGGAGACGAGGGTTCCGGTCCGGGGAGTCCAGAAGCGTATGGCGGAGGCCATGACCCGCAGTGTGGCCACGGCGCCGCAGGCCTGCGTCTTCCTCACGGTCGATGCGACTCCGACGGTCGAGCTGATCGACCGGCTGCGTGACAACCGGCTCTTCGAGGAGCTGCACGTGACGCCGCTGGCCGTCGTCGCCCGCGCCGTCGTTCTCGCCCTGCGCGAGCACCCAGCGCTGAACTCGTCGTGGGATGAGACATCTGGCGAAATGGTGACGAAGCGGTACGTCCACCTGGGCATCGCCGTGGCGGGGCCGCACGGGCTCGTGGTGCCGAACATCAAGGATGCACAGGATCTCACGCTGCGCGAGCTGACCACCGCACTGGGCGACCTGACGGCCCGCGCCCGCGCCGCCGCGCTGCACCACTGACGACATGCGCGGCGGGACCATCACCCTCAGCAATGTCGGCGTCTTCGGGGTGGATGCCGGCGTGCCCATCCTCAATCCGGGCGAGGCGGCCATCGTCGTCGTCGGGGCGCTGCAACGGCGACCCTGGGAATTCGGGGGCGAGATCGCCCTGCGCCACGTCGTCACCTTGAGCCTGGCCTTCGACCACCGGCTGGCCGACGGGCAGGCGGCTGCGCTCTTCCTGCGCGACGTCGGTGAGATCCTGGCCGACCCGGTCAATCTCGTTGCCTTTGGTTGATCACGAGCGGCGCGCCGACGGTGCCCGCCTGCGCTCCTGCGGTGGGCATTGCCGTCGGAGGTGTCGGGCGCGAGGCTGAAGGGTAGAGGGCAGAGCGACACGCCGACGAACGAGATCACCTGCAGCGGGAGGTGCCAGGCGGACCCTTCGGGACGTGATGTGCGGGGACTTCGATGTCCTCCGGACCACGGATACCGCGGCCGATGCCGCCTGTTTTCTGGCCACGCACGGCGACGAGACTGCGCCGCTGTGCCTGAGCGACGGCAGCCTGGCCGGGACGATCAGCAACCGGGACATCGTCGCCCACGTCGTCGCCCAGGGTCGGGACCCCCGGGAGGTGAGCCTGGCCGAATTCGCCGGGCCCGCCGACGTGGTGGCGCTCGACGTCGATGTCCCCCTCGAAGACGCGGTCGCACTGATGTGCCGGTACCAACGTTCCCGGCTCTTCGTCCTGAAGGAACAGCGCGTCGTTGGGTTCGTCACCCAGCGTGACGTCGCTCGTTCGATCAGCTTCCAGCCGCCCTGGGCCGACAGCTGACCAACCGGCGACGGCCCGGCAGGCAGATCAGACCTGGCCCGCCGCCTGCCCAATGGTTTCCGCCCGGCTCGCGGCGTCGTCCGCGGTGACGACCAGGCGGCCGTAGTCGGCACCCTCGAGCTCGACGACCACGGCGGGCCCCTTGCCGTGCACGGCGGCGAAATCCTTCCCGAAGGTGCCCCGGCGGGTCCCGACTTCGATCACGTTCGGCAGCCCCGTCCCCGGCGCCCGGATGCCGCGCAGCTCGGGCCACGGGTCGTCGACGGAACGGACGGCTGTCACCGCGGAGAGTGGCACGCGGATGTCGCCGTGGGCGCCTTCGGCTTTCTCGAGCGGACGCAAGTGCACCACGAGCTCGTCACCGTCGACTTGGAGTTCGGCCACGCCCGCCGAGTCTAGGGAGCCGGATAGCCTCGCCCCGATGTGGCCACCACCGCCCCGGGGGACATGGGTCATCGACCTCGATGGTGTGGTGTGGCTCGCAGGGCGGCCCATCCCCGGGGTCGACGAGGCGGTGGCCCGATTCCGCGGGGTCGGGGTGCGTGTGCTGTTCGCCACCAACAACGCTGCCCCCACGCGGGCGGAGCTGCACCGGCAGCTGGCGCACTGCGGCATCGTCACCGACGACGCGGACCTGCTGCGTTCGGCCGACGTGGCCGCCGGCATGCTCGCGCCCGGGTCGACCGCGGTGGTGCTCGGTGCCGACGGCGTGCTCGAGGCGCTCGCCGCCCGCGGGGTCGTCGTCGTGCCCGAGGGGCCGGCCGACTCCGTCGTGGTGGGCCTCACCCGCGACTTCACCTACGAGAGCCTCTCCCGCGCCGTGGCCGCCGTCCGGGGCGGGGCCCGGCTGGTCGGCACCAACGAGGATGCGACCTACCCGACCCCAGCGGGTCTCGTGCCCGGTGCGGGCGCCCTCCTGGCCGCGGTGGTGACGGCCAGCGGGGTGACGCCGGACGTGGCGGGCAAGCCACACCGACCCACGGCCGATGCCATCGCGGCCCGCGTCTACCCCGGCGACCTACGGGTCATGGTGGGGGACCGTCCGTCGACCGACGGCGCCCTGGCCGCCCAGCTGGGCATTCCCTTCGGCCTGGTCCTCTCGGGCGTCACCGAGGAGGGCGAGATCCCGGCCGACGCCGACCCCGCCGCCGTGGCACCGGACCTGCTCCAGCTCGTGCAACAGGCCCTGGAAAGCCCGGGATGAAGTGCTTGCAGCCAGCTAGCACTCCAGATACTCTTGTGTCATGGCAAGCAATGAGCGCATACGCAAGTACCTCGATGCCGGGACGGTCCTCGGACAGGTCAGCCGTGGCCGGGCCGAGGAGATCGTGCGAGAGTTGGTCAACGCGGGAGACATCCAGCGCAGCCAGGCACAGGAGTGGGTCGACAACTTGGTCGAGCGAAGCCACAAGTCCAGCGAGCAGGTCCTCGAACTGGTGCGCCACGAGGTGGCCAGCCAGCTCGAGAAGATCGACCCCCGGTCCCTGGAGGCCCTGGCCAACCAGGTGGCCGAGGTCTTGAAGAAGTCGGCCAAGGCCGGCCGCAGCGCCACCAAGGACGTCACCACGCGGGCCGGCCAGGCCGCCAAGGACGCGACGACGAAGGCCGGCAAGACGGCCAAGAGCGCGACCAACAAGGCCGGCCAGACGGCCAAGGGCGTCACAGCTCAGGCCGGCAAGGCCGCCAAGGACGTGACAGCCCAGGCCGGCAAGACCGCCACCCGGGCGCGCGACGCCGCCTCCAAGGTCGCTCCGTCCCGCCTCCCCGGCATCAAGCCGTCCTCGGGCTCTTCCAAGGCTGACGCCAAGAAGTCCCACACCAAGAAGGTCTCGGAGGCGAACGGCTCGGCGGCCAAGAAGGCCGCCAGCTGACCAGCGGGGCGCGCCGCCGGCTCGACGCCGAGCTCGTGCGACGTGGCCTCGTCGATTCCCGGCAGGAGGCCCAGGCGGCCGTCGCCGCCGGCACCGTCCTCGTCTCGGGCAGTCGCGCCGAGAAGGCGGCCCGCCTCGTCGCCCCGGACGAGCCCGTGGTCCTGCTCGGGCCCCCTTCGCCCTTCGTCGGTCGCGGCGGCCTCAAGCTGGCGGCCGCACTGGACCGTTTTCCCATCGCCGTCGCCGGCCGGCGCGCCCTCGATGCCGGGGCCTCGACAGGCGGCTTCACCGACTGCCTGCTCCAGCGGGGGGCGGCGCACGTCTATGCGGTCGATGTCGGGCACGGGCAGCTCCATCCGTCGCTGCGGGGGAACCCCGCCGTGACCGTGCTCGAGCGCACCAACGTGCGCACCCTCACCGTGGAGGACCTGGCGGCGGCTGATCCCGCCTACGAGCCGTGCCCGCTGGTGGTGGCGGACCTGAGCTTCATCTCGCTGCGCAGTGTCGTGCCCGCCCTGACGGGCCCGGTGTCGACGCCCGCCGCCGACCTGGTCCTCCTGGTCAAGCCCCAGTTCGAGGCGGGCCGGGCCGCCGTCTCCCGGGGCAAGGGCGTGATCCGCGACGCCGCGCTCTGGTTGCGCGCCCTCCAGGGGGTGGCGTCCGCGTTGCATGACGCGAAAACCGGCATCATGGGAGCGATGGTTTCCCCCCTGACCGGCTCGGCCGGCAACGTCGAGTTCCTGGTGCACGCCCGCAAGGGCATGGACGGGGAGCAGGCGGGGGAGGCCGCCGCCCTGCTCACCGCCGCCGTATCGGAGGCGGACGGACATCTTCCACCGGCCCCTCCGGCCGGCTGAGCGCTCGCCGATGGCGACCGTCACCTTCCTGGTCCACCCCGACCGCCCCGACGCGCTGGCGTTGGCGACCGACACGGCGACGTGGCTGACCGGGCGGGGGGATGTCGCCCGCATCCTCCAGTTCAGTGGGCCCGACCGGGTCCGCGAGGCGGGTACCGACGTGGACCTGGCCGATGTCGACTTCGCCGGGACCACGGTGGCGGTCAGCATGGGCGGCGACGGCACCTTCTTGCGCGTGGTGCGCCTGGCCGCCAACGATGACGTTCCTGTTCTCGGGGTGAACTTCGGCCGCGTGGGCTACCTGCCCGATCTCCTGCCGGATCAGGTGCGCGGCGCCCTCACCAAATTCTTCGAAGGCAAGGCCATCGTCGAATCGCGCTGCGCGCTCGACGTGGCGATCGCGGACCGTTCGGTGGGTGATGGCATCACGGCGTTGCTGGCGCTCAACGAGGTCGTGATCGAGAAGATCGACTTCGGCCACACCGTCCGCCTGGCCACGTCGGTCGACGGCGAGGAGGCACTGACCTATTCGGCCGACGGCCTCATCGTCGCCACCCCGACCGGCTCCACCGCCTACAACCTCTCCGCCGGCGGTCCGATCCTGGCACCGACGCTGCGCGCCATGGTGCTGACACCGGTGGCGCCGCACTTCTCGTTGGACCGCAGCCTCGTGCTGACCGAGGACCAGGAGGTCACCATCGAGATCGCCCCCGACCGGTCCGGCGTCCTCGTCATCGACGGGCAGGAGATCGGGCGGCTACAGCCCGGCGACACGGTCACGTGCACCGTGGCCGAGCGTCCGGTCCGTGTCGTGCGCAACGAGCCGCAGACCTTCGGTGGCATCCTGCGCTTTCGGCTCCTGGCGGACCGGGACCCGTGAGCCCGCCGTGCTGACCGACCTGCACGTGCGCGACCTCGGCGTGATCGAGGACCTGAAGTTGGTCTTCGGGTCAGGAATGACGGCCCTGACCGGGGAGACGGGTGCCGGCAAGACCCTGGTGGTCGAGGCCTTGCAGCTCGTGCTGGGCGGGCGGGCCCACCCCGGCATGGTGCGCACCGGCGCCAGTGAGGCCCTGGTCGAAGCGCGTTTTGTCGTCGGGGAGGGCGACGCCGCCCACGAGGTGATCCTCACCCGCTCGGTCCCCGCCGTGGGCAGGTCCCGGGCCTGGGTGGACGGACGCATGGCGCCGCTCGGGGCGCTGGGCGAGGCGGCAGCAGAGCTGGTCGAGATCCACGGGCAACACGAGCACCGAGCCCTGGTCACGCCCACGGCGCAGCGCAACGTCCTCGACGCCTTCGCCCGCACGGATCTGAGCCTGGTGCGGGCCATCCGGAGCCAGCTCCACGCCCTCGACGAGGCACTGGCCGGGCTCGGCGGCGATGCGCAGCAGCGGGCCCGTGAAGCCGACGTCCTGCGCTACCAGGTGGAGGAGATCGCCAAGGCAGGTCTCGTTGATCCCGACGAAGATGCCGCCCTGCGCCTGGAGGAGGAACGCCTGGCCGACGCCGCCGCCTACCGCGATGCTGCACTGGAAGCGCTCGAGTTGGTCGACCCCGTGAGCGACGGCGGAGCCGTGGACCTGGTCGGTCGTGCCGGTGGCGCGCTGGCCGGCCGCGAGTCCTTTGAGAGCTACCACGCCCGCCTGACTGCCGCCGCCGTCGAGCTGTCCGACCTGGCCCGCACCCTGCGCGACGAGGTGGAGGGCTGGGAGGACGATCCGCAACGTCTCATCGACGTGCAGGAGCGCCGGCGTGTCCTCGCCGAGCTCCGGCGCAAGTACGGCGAAGACCTCCGTGCCGTCATGGCGTACGGCCGAGAAGGCGCCATTCGGCTTGCTGCGCTCGAGAACGCCGAGGGCGAGGCCGCCCGACTTCAGGCTGAACGCGACACCCGCCTCGCCGAGCTCGCCGAAGCCGAAGCGGCCGTGCGGGCTGTTCGGGTCCGGGCCGCCGGATCCTTCGGCGACCTGGTCGGCGAGCGTCTGGGTGCACTGGCCATGGCAGGGGCGCGTCTGGAAGTGCGGGTGGCACCGGAGGGGACGGGTGAGCCCGTTGAGCTCGCGCTCGGCGCCAACCTCGGTGAGGCGGTGCAGCCCCTGGCCCGCGCCGCCTCCGGGGGTGAGTTGGCCCGGGCCATGCTGGCCATCCGCTTGGTGGGGCTTGGCGGCCCCCAGACGATGGTCTTCGACGAGGTGGACGCCGGGGTGGGCGGCGCGGCCGCTCTGGCCCTGGGCGAGGCCCTCCACGAGGTCGGCCGTGATCGCCAGGTGCTGGTTGTGACACACCTGGCCCAGGTGGCCTCCCAGGCTGATGCGCAGATCAGTGTGGTCAAGGGCCAGTTCCGGGGCCGCACCGTGACGAAGGCGACCGCGGTA
>CAVUKI010000001.1:0-1224359 GCA_963741995.1 uncultured Acidimicrobiaceae bacterium | reverse complement strand
CGCGGTAGGACAGGTCGCGGTCGTCGGGGTCCCCGATGAGCGGCTCGGCGAGGTCGGGGTGGCATTCGTCGTTCCCCGTCCCGACCAGGTCATCGAACCGGACGAGCTCGTGGCCTGGTGCCGGGAGCATATGGCGAACTTCAAGGTCCCGCGAACCATCCGCATCGTCGATGCTCTCCCGCTGAATCCCACGGGCAAGGTGATGAAGTTTCAGCTGCGTGCGGAGCTCGCCGGCTGACGTCGGGCTGATCGGTGGACTCCGCCTCCGTGCGACCGATTCAGGTCCAGGCCACGATCGGCCCGGCCGCCTCGATCATCTCCGACATCTGGTACGGATCAGTGGTCAGGCTGCAGAGCCTGTCCCCTGCCGAAAGTCCCCCGATGACCAACTGACGCAGCCGGTCTCGGTGGGCAACGGCGTCGAGGCGATCACCCTCTGGATCCCACGCCTCCACCGGAACGCGGACGCCGAGCGCAGCCGCCGCGTCCATGATCACCGTGGATGCCTCTGCCTCGGCAAGGTCGATCACGGCCAAGGCCGGGCGGTTGGGGCGGCGGAGCAGCGAGACGGCGACACACGCCGCCGCAAACCCCGGGGAGGGCGTGGAGGGCACGATCACAGCGCCGAGCCGCGTCGTGCCCAGCGTGCGCGCCACCCAGAACCCGGCGTTGCCGGCGTCCGCCGCCACGAGCGCACCGGCGGCGACACACTCGGCGTAGTGCTTCGTGGCGCGGCTCGGCGGCAACGGGCTCGCCTCGACGCTCCACCCCCGCTGTGTCACCTCCGCCAGACGAGCACGTAGCGGCGGCATGGTCATCGGCGTGCGGCGGCTGGGGCCGCACGCTTCAGCCAGCGGGGCAAGGCCGGCCGGATGGACCGTCAGTGCGGGAGCCAACCGCCACCGTTCCTCGGGAGACTCAGCCTGGTCCAAGCCGGTGGCAATGATCAGGTCGGCTTCGTCGAGCCCGCTCAGCACGAAATCGTCTGCCTGCAATCCAATGGTGGCGAGGTGGTGTTGGCTCCTCCAATCGAATACTCCCTTTGCGCCCCAGGTGTTCAAGACGCCGACTCCCGCCGAGACGGCCAGATCGTGGAGGCCCGGGACCGCCATGTGCCGGATGACTCCCGGGCCGGCCAGCAGAAGAAGCGTGGCAGCGGCGCCCATTGTCTCGACCGTTTCGGCGGCAGGCTCCAACCAATTTTCGTCAGGGACGCCGGCCCGCAGGGCCGATTCCTCGACCAGCTGAGTGGGATCCAAGGTGATGCGCAGCTCGACTTCCGCAGCGGAAAGCGTGGGAGCGGCGGCCACCAACGCTTCCGCGGAGTCCACCTCGACGGTGAGGCAGGGCCCCGCATCCAGCCCGGGCAGCCAGAAGCTGCCTTCGCCGCGGTGTGCCGCGGCACGCGCGCCGTGGACCCTTTGGTGCGCCTTGGCGAAGAGGGGGGCAGCTGCGCCGGGCACCGGCACCACCCCGAGTGCGCCGAAAGGTGCTCCGTACGTCGCGTCGATGCCCGAGACCACGGCGACTCGTCTCCAGAGCTCTGCCAGCGGGATGACGCTCATTGGGTGAATCCCACCGAAGCGGAGCCTCGGATCAACTCGCTGCGGTCCCCTCGATCGTGGCCCACTGCGGCTCTCGCTTCTCGGCGAAGGCCGCGGGACCTTCGACCTGGTCGGGATGCCCCCACATCGACACGAGCTCCGCGGCCCCTGCCTTGCAGGCGTCGGTCAGTCCCTGCTCGAGCGCGCCCCACAACGCCCGCTTGGTGGCTGCCATGGCGGCGGGTGAGTTGCGCGGCGATCTTCTCCGCCAACGCCTGAGCCTCTTCGCGCAGGCGCTCGGGCGGGTCGACCACCTGGCTGATCATGCCCAGTGCCAGTGCCCGGTCAGCCGACATGCGCTCGTGCCGTCCGACCAGCGCCATGCGCAGGACCGCCTCGAAGGGCATGCGTCGGGCCAGTCCGATCAACTCGTAGGCGGCCACCTGCCCCACCGATACGTGAGGGTCGAGGAAGGTTGCGTCAGAGGCCGCGAGCACGATGTCGGCGTCGGCGATCCAATGGAAGCCCCCGCCCGCACATATCCCGTTGACCGCCGTGATGACCGGCTTCCACACTTCGTTGTGCCAGGAGGTGAAGTGAAAATCAAAGTTTTCGCTCGACTCCCGATACCGCTCGAAGCCGACGCCGTCGGATGCGATCTCGATCATGTCAGCGCCCGTCTGGAACGCCTTGCCCTCTCCGGTGTGGACGATCACCCGGACCGCGGGATCTGCGTCCAACTCCTTCCACGCCTCGGCGAATTCGTCCCGCATGGCGTTGTTCATGGCATTGAGGCGCTCCGGACGATTGTTGATCAACCAGCCAACCGGGCCGTGGCGCTCGAGTTTCAAGGTTTCATAGATCATTGCGAGTCCCTCTCGTCGATGCTCGACATCATTCGTCAGGGTTGGGTAGATCGGTCGCGGTCGTGGCCCACTGCGGCTCTCGCTTCTCGGCGAAGGCCGCGGGACCTTCGACCTGGTCGGGATGCCCCCACATCGACACGAGCTCCGCGGCCCCTGCCTTGCAGGCGTCGGTCAGTCCCTGCTCGAGCGCGCCCCACAACGCCCGCTTGGTGGCTGCCATGGCGGCGGGTGAGTTGCGCGCGATCTTCTCCGCCAACGCCTGAGCCTCTTCGCGCAGGCGCTCGGGCGGGTCGACCACCTGGCTGATCATGCCCAGTGCCAGTGCCCGGTCAGCCGACATGCGCTCGTGCCGTCCGACCAGCGCCATGCGCAGGACCGCCTCGAAGGGCATGCGTCGGGCCAGTCCGATCAACTCGTAGGCGGCCACCTGCCCCACCGATACGTGCGTATCGAGGAAGGTTGCGTCAGAGGCCGCGAGCACGATGTCCGCGTCGGCCACGAAATGCAACCCGCCGCCGACACACATTCCGTTCACCGCCGCGATGACCGGCTTCCACACCGCGTTTTGCCAGGAGGTCAAGCGCAGCTCGGCACGGCGCGTCCGCCCGGACTGCTTCCGAAGTGCGTCGGGATCCCGACTGAGTTGGACCACATCGAGGCCGGTCTGGAAGACGCCGCCCTCGCCCGTGTTCACGATCACCCGTACGGCGGGATCCTCGTCCAACTCACGCCAGGCCGACTCCAGCTCGTCGAGCATCAGCGCATCCATGGCGTTGCCGGACTGGGGGCGATTGAAGATAAGCCATCCGACCGGGCCCTCGCGCTCGACCAGCAGTGTGGAGAACCCTTTCAACTGCGCGGCACCTCCAGCCACGGGCGCGACGCATACGGGTCTGGCTCGCGGGGCAAGCCAAGGACGCGTTCCCCGAGGATGTTCTTGTTGATCTCGGTGGTCCCGCCCTCGATGGTGTTGGCGCGGCTGCGGAGCATCCCCCGCACCTCGTAGGGCAGCGAGGCGGCATAGTCGCCGAGGTCCCCGTCCCAGGCCGTCGCCCTCACACCCAACACCGACGTGGCCGCAAGCTGGACGCGCTGGTTGAGCTCACCCTGGTGGACCTTCCCGACCGAGCTCTCGGGGCCGGGGGGGCGCCCCGCCCGGGCTTGGCTGCGCACCCGCTGGTTCGTCCATTCCCGCACGCGCTCCTCGCAGTAGAGGCGCATGATCTCGTCACGTCGCACAGGATCCACCCACCCGCCCGGTCCCCCTTCGGCGCTTCGGCGCTTCGCCAACCGAATGAGATAGCCGACACCCGAGCCTCCGATCCGGTCCACACCTCCGGAGCCCGCGCCCGACACCATTTGCCGTTCCCCCGACAGGGTGGAGTTGGCCACCTTCCACCCGGCACCGACCTCACCCACCCGACACCCATCAGGAACCCGGGCGCCCTCGAGGAAGACCTCGTTGAAGTCGATCTCACCGCCCATGTGACGCAACGGGCGAACCTCGACACCGGGCTGGTGCAGATCGATCAGGAAGTACGTGAGCCCCTGCCGTTTGGGGACGTCGACATCGGTCCGAGCAAGCAGCACGGCCCAGTCGGAGAGGTGCGCCCATGTGGTCCACACTTTCTGTCCCGTGACAACCCAGTCCCCTCCGTCCCGCTCTGCCCTGGTGGCCAGGGATGCGAGGTCGGACCCGGCCCCTGGCTCACTGAAGAGCTGGCACCAAGCCTCCTCGTTGCGCACGATCGGAGGGAGAAACCGAAGTCGCTGCTCCTCGGTCCCATGCGCGAACAGGGCGGGCGCAGCCAGGTTGAGCCCCAGAGGGTTGAGACGCCCCAGGTTGAACGGACTGAGCTCCTGCTCGACGTGCCGGGCGGCCTCCCGTGAGAGATCGAGCCCTCCGTACGCGCGGGGCCACGTAGCGGCGACCAATCCAGATCTTCCAAAGACGGGATACCACGCCTCATACTCCGCCCGGGTCCGGACCTCACGAACAGCAGCCGGCCCGCCCCGACGGCCGGCCTCGACCCACGCCGCCGGCACGGCCGACGCGATCCAGGCTCGCACCAACGCGACGACATCATCGATGGAGGCGTCCGACGGCACAGAGAGGAGCCCGTCGGCGTGGGAGGAGTCTGGGATCGTGAGGGGCTCCGTCACCTGTTCATCCGATGCATGGGCTCCGCCGGCGCGGGATCATCGCCACCC
This sequence comes from uncultured Acidimicrobiaceae bacterium, assembly GCA_963741995.1. GTDB lineage: Bacteria > Actinomycetota > Acidimicrobiia > Acidimicrobiales > RAAP-2 > Bog-473. The sequence continues at coordinate 1,219,738 of CAVUKI010000001.1, read as the reverse complement.
GTCCTGGTTCCGACTTCGCCCACTGGTTGTGACCCACCCCTTCGGTCCTCTTCCACGAGCACAGCGGCCACGTATCCCATTTTGTCCGATTGTATATTTTATCATGTCGTTGGCTCGGAAGGCCGGGCCACATGGACGTACGCGGCACTGCTGCGGAAGGCTGCGAGCAGCGAAGGCGGAGATCGGCCGCCTGGTGCCTCGGTTCGCATAAGATATACGTATGTCATCGTCCACTTCTAGTTCCCGCACTGCAGCCAAGGTCCGCTCGAACGGAAGTCGCCAAGCAAAGCTCGTCCGCACGCCGAGTGGGGAGCACATCGCGTCGTATGTCCGAAGCTTGATCTTCGAGGGCGAGCTGCGCCCCGGCATGCGGGTTCCGCAGGATGCGATTGCCCAAGACCTGGGCGTGAGTCGGATACCGGTGCGCGAAGCACTCATCGTGCTCGAGCGCGAGGGATGGGTCACCAACGAAATGCACCGGGGCGCCTTTATCAATGCGCTCGATGAACCGACGGTTCACGACCACTACGAACTGTTCGGCTTGATCTATGGATTCGCAGCCAAGCGTGCCCTGGCGCGTGCAAGTGAGGATCTGCCGCAACAACTGGGAGAGATCCAGCTCCAGTTCGCCAAAGCCACTACAGCGGCGGAGCACTATGATCTTTCCATTGCATTCCACAGCCTGATCGTGAAAGGCGCAGCTTCACCCCGCATCAACGTGGCGCTTCGGGCGATGTCCGCCCTCGTGCCCGGAAACTTCTTCGAAGAAGTTCCTGAGGCGGTGGAAGTCGAGAGCCGCGGGCTCGCCGCAATCACCCGAGCGATGAAGCAAGGGGACGGCGAGAAGGCGGCCGCCGAATACGTGAAGATGATGCGCAACGTGGGGAACAAGGTGACACAGCTCTTCCGGGAGCGCTCCTTGTTCGAGTCGGTGGAAGCAAACGCCTGACGGTCGAATAGTCGAACACCGGCCCGCCAGAGTCAGAATCGCACGACAATTGACACGTCTCCGCCCAGTCCCACGGGCCATTGCTGGAATGCAGCTCCCCTGCTTCTCTGCGGCCGTGGCGAGTCAGCGATGACCGGAGTCCAATTGCCCGTCAACGACAAGGTCTACATCCACGAGTACATCGACATCATTGGCCACAACCGTGGGCGCTACATGTACCACATGACGGCGAATTGGAGCCCGACGGCGCAGGAGGACCGACACCAGCTCTGCTATGGCGTGTGGGGCGTCGTGGGCAGCACGGGACGGTGGCCACAGGTGGTCAACCTGTGGGAAGAAGACGGATTCGACGGCTTAGCCCGGTCCTTCGGCCACGAACTGGGCCACCGCGATCTCCAGGACCCGAAGCTTGCCGCGTGGTGGGCGGCGGCAGCCGAGCTCAGGGCCGGCGGTGTCGATCGTCTGTTGGTCCCAGCTCCGTGGATGCCCACGATTGAGCAGGCGTGCTCGGCGGGAATACGCGGTGAGGTGTATGCGCACGAGCAGATCCAGGTGCCCAGAGGGAGTTCCGCGTCCTACTTGGAGTTCGTTCATCACGACGTCGTCCCGGTGATGCAAGAGTTCGGGTGGGTTCTGGCCGGAGCCTGGGAGACCGCTCTTGTCGATGACAGCGAGTGTTTCCTGCTCTGGGCCATACCCACGTGGCAGGACTGGGCCAACCGCGAGAAGGCACGGCGACACCACCGGGGGCTGGGCGAGCTGGGGGCGCAGAACCTCACGTTGACCGAGCGCGTCTCCCGAATCTTGCTCGCGGACTCGGCACTTTCGCCTATGCGTCTGGGTCGTCAACCGTCGCCCGCCGATCGCACCGAGGACTGGGACGGCTGAGCCGGCCGCCGCCAGAAGGCGCTCGATCTACCCCTTCTGGCCGGAAGGATCCGAAGCGGTGTCAGACTCGCTCGCTGCTCCCAGCAGAACGAGCTCGCGGCGCAACACCTTCCCAACTTCGCTTCTCGGCAGCGCGTCCATGCGCCGAAAGGCCACCGGGACCCTGTACGCCACGAGGTGATCTCTGCACAGTTGATGGAGCTCGGCGTCTGACGCGTCACCCACGACGAAGGCGACCGGCACCTCACCGAGGCGTTCATCGGGGAGACCGACGACGGCCACCTCTCTGACGCCGGATGAGAGGAGGAGGACCTCTTCGACTTGCCCAGGGAAGACCTTGTTCCCTCCGCGATTGATGACATCGCCGACCCGGCCTTCGATCCAGACGAAGCCGTCACCGTCGATGCGGGCAAAATCCCCGGTGCGGACGTAACCCTCCGGATCAAGCCGATCGTCCAGACTGTCCCCGTCCGCGTAGCCCGAGGCCATACGGGGCGGTTTCACCAGAAGTTCCCCCACCATGTCGACGGGTGCCACCGACCGGTCCTCCCCCACCACCTTTATGGCCACCCCGGGATGGGGCCGCCCCACCGCCCCGATTTTTTCGGGATGGTCCCGCGCATCGCCCGCTGTCCATCCAATGACCTCTCCGATCTCAGCCTGGCCGTAGCCGTTGAGTACCGTGACGCCGAACTTCTCGGTGAAGCGACGCGCCGCGAGGGGCGACAACGGCGCCGTGATGCTCCTCACGTAGCTGAGCGGCGTGAGATCGGCCACGTTGACGTCGTCGGCGAGCATCACCATGGCTGCTGGCGGTAGGACCGTGGAACGAATGGAAAACCGACCGATCAGCATCGCGAACTCCGCTGTGCTGAAGCGATCCATGAGCACCAGGGAAGCTCCGGCCCGCAAACCGAACAACACGTTGTAGATGCCGGCGTTCAGCGCGAGCGACACGGGTACCAGGTTGGGCGATGGTGGCCGAGCCGGATCGGCCGGCCGGCCCCGCAGCGGACCAAGGACGCGGTCCAGCAGTTCCAAGTACCCGGTGTGCGTCTGCAGGATCGGCCTCGGTTGCCCCGTGGTTCCCGACGTCCAGGTGACAAAGGCCGTATCGGGCTCGTAGAGGGTGGGCGACAGGCCCGAGACGCGCATTCCAGCCGTGTCGATCACGCATGCGGGCGCCGTGGCCGAGAGGACGTGGTCCAGCTCGGCCCGTGGCTGTCGGGCGTTCGCCGGTACGAACACGGCGCCGGCCAGCCAGACGCCGAACATGGCGAACACGAACTCGGGTCCGTTAGGCAGCTGGACAACCACGGCTTGACCGGGCTCGACCCCAGCGGATCGCAGCCCAGCGCCTATTCGAGCGGCTTCCTCTCGCGCGGTGCCTGCCGTGACGGTCCGATCCAGGGTGCTGACCAGGGCTTCAGCATCGGAGAAGGGATGCGCGGTCAACAAGTCCGCCAGGCTGCTCGTGGACTCCGTCATCACGCGGCGACACGAGAAGGCAGCTCGGTGCAAGCAGTTTCGGCAAATTGCGGTTCCGCGCGGCCAAGCCCGCTGCGGATCGGGCGCTCGATGACGGGCTCAGACAACCGAACTTCCTTTCCGGAGGCTTCTCATCGTTCCGGCCCTCCGGCCGAAAAGAATTGTACATTATATTTGTTTCTGTCGATCCAGTGCGGCATGGCATGCCTGCACCTCAATGTAAGGAGTCCCGCAATGGCAGACAGTGCAATCGGTTGGGCGGGGTCTCCAGACCCGATCAAGATTGGCTGGCTTGGTTCGGCGCTTGACGGCCCGGAAGGCGGTTACAACAAGATCCACCGGATGGCCTTCGATGAAGCGCTCGAGGACGGCCTGCTCGATCGCCCGGTTGAGTTCGTGCTCCACGCGGAGAACGGCTTGCCGCGCGGCTCAGCTCGCAACACCGCGGATGGGTTCAAGTACCTCGTCGACCAAGGTTGTATCGGCATCGCTGGTGCATACAGCTCTGACAACGCGATCGTCGCCGCCCCGCTGGCGAACGAGCTCAAAATCCCCCTCATCAGCTGGGCAGGCACTGAACGGTTGGCTGGCGACTATTGCTTTCGGCTCGGCAACGGAGACTGCGGTGGTGACGCCGCGCTTTGTGTCTCCTGGCTTGCTCGCAACGGGTACAACCGCGTCGCGGTGCTCAGCGAAGTGTCACCCAACGGCGAAGAGTACTTCCGCTTCTTTCGACAAGAATGCCGCAGGCACAACCTGAAGATCGTCTCGCTCGAGACCGTCAGCCAGAGCCCGGCGAATCTTACGGAGAACTTGGACAACCTTCGGCAGTCAAATCCAGATGCACTCTGCTACATGGGATACGGCATGTTGGCCGCACAAGGATTCCTTCGCAAGGCGCTCGACGAATTGGCGTGGGATCCGCCGCGGATCATGGGTACGGCCTTCATGTTCTATCTGATGGGCTTTGAAAAGTTTGAAGGCTGGGTGGGAATCGACCAGTTCGACCCGAACAACCCCTTGATCGAGGGATTCCACCAACGGTACGTCGAGCGACATCAAGCAAACCCACCAATGTGGCCAAACGCAATCCCGGTCTTGGCCTACGACACGGCTCGCGTGCTTGCTGAGGGTCTCTTTCGGGCACCTTCACTCTCGGGGCCGGGGCTCAAGGACGGGCTCGAGAAAATCCGATTCATGCCGAGCACGACCGGCGGGCCGCGCACACACATAGCAGCCGCGCCATATGAGCACGGGATGTTCCGAGGGGACTGGCTGCTCTACGGCCGAGTACGCAATGCGAAGCTGGAATTCGAGGGACTCTTTGAACCATCGGAGTAGCTCTCGAGCGAACGAGCATCCTTGGTCCCAGAGTGGTTGAGCACTTCCGACCGGTCTTCGCAGAGCACACCACCTAAGCAGGAAGGGGCGCTATGGACGCCGACGACCTCGTCATGGTCAGTGTGGACGACCACCTGGTCGAACCACCCAATCTCTTCGAGGGCCGACTGCCCGCGAAATTTCAGGACGACGCCCCCAGTGTCAAACGGCTGCCCGACGGCAGCGATGTATGGGTCTTCAACGGCCAGACGATTCCCAACATCGGCTTGAACGCCGTAGCAGGCCGGCCTCGAGAGGAATACGGCATCGAACCGACGGCGTTCGAAGAGATGCGACCGGGGTGTTTCGAGGTGCACGAGCGGATCAAGGACATGAACGCTGGTGGGGTCCTTGGTTCAATGAACTTTCCGTCTTTTCCCGGCTTCAGTGCCCGCCTCTTCGCGGCGTGCCGTGACAAGGAACTGGCTCTCGCCGTCCTGCGCGCCTACAACGACTGGCACATCGACGAGTGGTGCGGTTCGTACCCCGGCCGATTCATCCCAATGGCACTGCCGATCCTCTGGGACGCCGAGCTCTGCGCGGAAGAGATACGGCGGGTGGCGGCGAAAGGTTGCCATTCGATGACGTTCACAGAGAACCCGGCCGCCCTCAAGTACCCAAGCTTTCATGACCCTTCCTGGGATCCGCTGTGGGCGGCGCTGTGCGACGAGCAGGTTGTCTTGTCGATCCACCTCGGCTCGTCAGGCCAGCTCGCCGTGACCGCTCCGGACGCCCCGGTTGACGTGATGATCACGCTCCAACCCATGAACATCTGCAGCGCCGCCTCAGACTTGCTTTGGTCTCGCGTGATCAAGACCTTCCCAGACATTCGCATCGCTCTTTCTGAGGGAGGCACGGGATGGATCCCCTACTTCCTCGACAGGGTCGATCGGACGTACGAGATGCACCACAAGTGGACCGGGCAGGACTTCGGCGCCAAGTTGCCCAGCGAGGTGTTTCGTGAGCACTTCCTGACGTGTTTCATTTCCGATCCGATCGGGATTCAGCTCCGTCATCAGATCGGGATCGACAACATTGCCTGGGAGTGCGATTACCCGCACTCCGACTCGTCATGGCCACAGGCTCCCGAAGAACTGGCTGACGTTGCGACGGGCGTACCGGACGATGAAATGGAGAAGATCTCCTGGGGGAATGCGTGTCGCTGGTACTCCTTTGATCCGCTGGCCCATCGACCCCGGGAGCGATGCACGGTGAGCGCGCTACGCGCTGAGGCGATCGGCCACGACGTGTCCATCCGCTCGTACGATCATGGTCGCTTCGAGCGAAAGGGCGCAGGTGCGGACCTCGGCGCCTTGGCGGCCAAGGCAACCGCCTAACGTCAGGCGCGCGGCGCCTCAAACGGCAGGTCGAGGCCAAGCAACTCGATGGCGTTCCCCCGTGCCAACCGGTTCACGATCTCGGGCGGCTGCTGACCGAACTGTTCTGCTGCGGCCACGACCGAGTGGGGCCAGGTGCCATCTTGGTGGGGGTAGTCCGTTTCGAAGACAACATTGCGCGGGCCGACACGGTCGAGAAGCGCCATCCCAACTGGATCTTTGAAGAAGCAACTCCAGATCTGTCGGTAGTAGTACGTGGAGGGTGGTTCGGGACAGTACAGCTGGGAGTTGCTCCAACCTCGGTGGGTCGACCATACGTCATCGGCCCGCTCGAGCAGGTAGGGGATCCAGCCGATCTGGCATTCCGCGAAGAGCAGCTTGAGCTGCGGGAAACGTTCGAGAACACCGGAGAACATGAAATCGGACATCCCGCCGATGCTGTTCCCGAACAGAATGGTCGCCGGCACTGCGTCCGGTGCGTCGGCCGACGTTTGTGGCGTCTTCGTGCCCGAACCCACGTGCATGGCGACGACGGTCCCTGTCTCCTGGCAGAGCTGGAACAACGGATCCCAGTAACCCGAGTAGATACTGGGGAGACCCAGGAAGGTGGGGAGCTCGCTGAAGGCCACAGCCCGTACACCGCGAGACGCGTTGCGCGTGACTTCGGCCACCGCGAGGTCAACGTCCCAAAGCGGGATGAGGCACAGCGGCAGCAGTCGGCCCCCGCTCGAACCGCACCACTCCTCCACCATCCAATCGTTGTACGCCTCCACACACAACAGGGCGAGCGTACGGTCTTTCCCCCACAGGAATTGTTGCCCGCAGAATCTCGGGTAGTTCGGAAAGCAGAGCTGGGCCTGCACTCCGTTGAGGCTCATGTCCTCCAGACGGGCCTTGGGCTGCCAACAGCCCGGACGCATTTCGTCATAGGTGACCCCCCTCAGCACCACTTCTTCGGCTGGGAAGCCAGCTGCAGCGATCGTGCGTTTGACTGAGGCCCGATGATCTTCGTAACACCACCAGGCAACCGGGGGTCCCTCGGTCCCGGGAGATTCAACGTAGGACGCCCCCTCGAGTTTCGGCGCCCCCCCGGGCATGTACTCGATATGGGGGCCTGCATCGCGCAAATGGGTGGGGAGACGGCTTGACCATACGTCCGGAGGCTCGACCACATGCGCATCAAGATCCACGATCCAGGGGATCTTGTCGACGTCTGGTTCTTGGACGATCGCCATCGAGTATATTATATCCAATTAGCCTGGCTGCGCCGGGCTGCAGTCGGGTCACGGCAGACTGGCACCAGAGGATGCATGATTGAGACACGAATGCACGAGGCAATGGAGAGATGAGCAGAGTCCCCGGTCAACCTGACGACCTGCGTTGGGATCCATTCGACGAATCGCTCAAAGACGATCCTCATCCGGTGTGGAAGCGGCTCCGTGACGAGGCGCCGGTGTACTACGACGATCAATACGACTTCTGGGCTTTGAGTCGCTTTGAGGATATCGACAGGGCCCACCGGGACCCACAGCGCTACAGCTCTGCACACTCCACCGTCTTAGAGAGCATGACCGAGGAGGCCCAAACCGAGGGCATGATGATCTTCCTCGACCCGCCGGAGCACACAGCTCTACGTCGTCTGGTGTCGAAGGCCTTCACGCCTCGTCGTGTGGCAGAGCTCGAGCATGAGATCCGAACCCTTTGCGCGGGTCTCCTCGATGCTCAGCAGGGACAGAACGGTTTCGACTATGTACAGGATTTCGGGGCCCGGCTCCCCGCCACGGTGATTGCAATGCTGCTGGGAGTGCCACCCACTGATCGCGAGGATGTCCGCCACCACATCGATGGTCTGTTCCATATTGAGCCCGGGGTGGGGATGGGCAACGAGATGTCCATGCAGTCAGCGGGCTGGCTCTTCAACTACCTCGGGGAACTGATCAAGGAACGCGGAGAAAGACCGCAGGACGACATGCTCACCGACCTGGTGCGAGCCGAGATCCCCGGCAACGACGGCGCGCCGCGGCGCCTCACCCCCGAAGAATGCACGGCGTTCGGAATCCTTCTGGTCAGCGCCGGCACGGAAACTGTTGCCCGCCTACTTGGGTGGGCCGGGCTGATTCTGGCTGATCATCCTGAGCAGCTTGCAGCGCTGGTCGAGGATCCGTCCCTCATACCCAACGCTATCGAAGAGCTTCTGCGTTACGAGTCGCCGTCACCTGTACAGGGTCGGTGGCTGACCCAAGAGGTTGAACTCCAGGGGCAGCTCATCCCAGCCAATTCGAAGGTGCTGTTGCTGACGGGCTCTGCGGGCCGCGACGAACGCGTGTACCCCGGGGCGGATCTATTCGATATTCGCCGTAACTTCCGATTGCACGTTGCATTCGGTTATGGCATTCACTTCTGCCTGGGTGCGGCGCTAGCCCGAATGGAGGGCAAGATTGCACTCGAAGAGACGGTCAAGCGATACAAGACTTGGACCGTCGACAAGGAGCACTCTGTCCCGCTCCACACCAGCACTGTGCGCGGCTACCAGCAACTCCCGATTCGCGTGTAGCTGGGCGTTATCCACGACCCTCCCGAGCTGATCGCACCGAGAGCCTTTGAAACCGAACTTGAGCCGCCACCTCTGTGTTCTCACGGATGGCCAGTGCTCCGCCTCGCTCGACGCCGGCTGGTTCAGTCAGCATGATCCTCTGCACAAATAGAACAACGTTTCAATATCTCCTTCCTAGCCCTCCGCCCCGTTTTCCGCTAAGAGCTAGACTGCGCTTCTAGTGATTGCTTCCATAGCCAGGTACGAGCCGCGCTGCCACGGATCGGCGTGATGAAGCCCCCCGGACGAGGCTGACATGGCCGAACCGGTCTCGCCGAGCCTTTTGACCGATGATCAGCTCGCACGCCGTCAACGCATCATCGACGCGGGACTCGCGCTGTTGGAGCGCAACGAGTACGAACGCATCCAAATCAAGGACGTGGCCGAGGAAGCCGATGTCGCGCTCGGTACCCTGTACCACTACTTCTCGTCGAAGGAACATCTCTTCGCAGAAGTACTGGTCAAATGGGCGGCCACACTCAAGTCGAGCCTCGCTCGCCATCCACCACGAGGCCGGTCGCCACGGGAGAAGCTCACCGAGGCACTCCATCGTTCGGTTCGAGCTTTCCAACATCAGCCTCAACTGGCCCGGCTCATCGCGTCACTTGAATTGTCCTCGGACCCTTTCGCCACGGAGATCCTCGAGAGAATGGACCAGACCACATCGGGCGTCTACATGGAGCTGCTCGAGGGTGTGGAGCCGCGTCGTGCCCGAACGATCGTCCGGACAGTCGATGCCGTCCTCGACAGCCAGCTGCGTGCATGGTCCGCCGGGCGTCTACCCATCACCTGGGTCTACGACTATCTCAGCGAGAGTATCGACCTCATGTTCGAGGGAGACCCCGAGATCAAGGACTGTGATCCTCATGACCGCAGCGAGGTCGTCGCCCTCGGCGACAACGGAGCTGGGTGATGGGATCGACATTGCCATTGACATTCTGGGGGCTGGTCGCTCAAGCGGCCGACGAACAACCGGACGCCCCTGTGGTATCCGACGATCACGGCCGGTCGTTGACACGAGCCCAGCTCCGTGACGAAGCGGAGGCCACAGCCGCTGCGCTCTCGGCTCGGGGGGTCACAAGCGACACCGTCGTCTCGTGGCAGCTTCCAACGACGATCGAAGCTGCGGTGCTCCTGGTCGCGCTGGCCAGGATCGGCGCCGTCCAGAACCCCTTGATCCCAATCCTGCGCGACCGGGAGGTGTCGTTCATCACCCAACAGGTCGGTACCGAGCTCCTCATCGTGCCTGAGGAGTTCCGAGGATTTTCGCACGGGGCCATGGCACGCAACCTTGCCACGTCCGGTGACTTCGACGTCTTGGAGATAGATCTGCATGACCTGAGCACTGGCGGATCCCGAAGCGGGCTCAATCTCCCGACCGCAGACCTGAACACCTCGGCGCGGCCCCCAGCGCCAGGGTCAGACGCTCCTCGCTGGATCTACTACTCGTCCGGCACCACCGCCGACCCCAAGGGCGCCCGCCACACGGACACCAGCATCATGGCCTCGTCCAACGCCTTGCTCGAACTCATGGGATTCGGAGAGGGCGACGTGTATCCAATCCCCTGGCCGATTACCCATATTGGTGGCGCGTCGGTCCTCGCGACGAGCATTCGGGGCGGGGTCCACCTCGTCCTCTTCGAGCTCTTCGACCCTGCCGAAACTCCCCGCCGAATGGCCATCTACGAGCCCACGGCGTTAGGCACAGCCGTCCCATTCTTCCGTGCCTACCTGGACGCGGCGCGCGAGAGCAACGATCCGTCACTCTTTCCCGACCTGCGGTTCGGGACCTTCGGCGGTGCCCCTGTGCCCAGCGAGATACACCTCGAAATGAGCGCAACGTTCGGTGTGCCACTCATCGGCAGCTGGGGCCTCACCGAGTTCCCGAACGCCACGTCCGCGACACCCGATGACTCAGTGGAGATCCTCACAACGTCGGTGGGACGGCCGGCGCCGGATGTCTCGGTGCGTGCCGTCGACGCGCAGGGAGAGGTCTGTGGAACGGGAAAAGAAGGCGAACTTCTTCTTCGGGGTCCACAATGCTTCTCGGGATATGTCGATCCGGCGCTCGACCAGACTTCGTTTGATTCCGAGGGATGGTTCCACACCGGGGACCTCGGCACGATCGACGCCGCTGGAAACGTTCGCATCACCGGGCGTCTCAAGGACATCATCATCCGCAATGCCGAGAACATCTCCGCCGTCGAGGTGGAGGAAATGCTCTACCGTCATACCGCCGTCGCCGAGGCGGCTGTACTCGGACTGCCAGATACGCGCACGGGAGAACGGGTCGTGGCGGTAGTGGTTCCGCGAAAGGGATGCGAAGTGGAGCTAAGCGATATCCGTGACCACTGCCGCCTTGAGGGTCTGGCCATCCAGAAGTGCCCCGAGCAGTTGGAAGTCGTCGATGCGCTCCCCCGGAACGCAATGGGCAAGGTACTCAAGCAGGACCTGCGCTCAAGTCTCACATAGCTACGTATCCGGCAGCGTCGATTCCTAGGTGGCCGCCATCGCGGCGCGGATCGTCAACGCAGTTTCCACTCTCCTCGCTTCTGTTGAACAAAGAGCTCCTGGCCCTCTTGCAGCGCCCGGGCGGTCGTGCCGAGATGAAGGAAGACATTTCCCAGGCTGAGAGCTTGCTCCCGCGAAAGGCTCCGCGCCGCCCACAAGGTCCGCAGCGTTGCCTGGACGCTCGTCGGCGGTTGTAGGGCGATGACTCCTGCGAGTGCTCGGCTGGACTCGAGGAGCTGCTCCGTGGGAACAACTTCGCAGACGAGTCCGGTCTCACGGGCAGTCCGCGCCGACATCCGCTCAGCCACCCCCACCAGGCTCATCCGCACCAGGTCTCCAAAGGCCATCCTGTTGGTCAGCAAGATTGGCTCATAGACAGCCGTCATCGTGAAGCTCACATGAGGATCAAAGAACGTGGCGCTGTCCGCCGCGATGATGATGTCGCTCTCGCCGAGGAGGTAGAACCCTCCGCCACAGGCCATGCCGTTGACTGCGGCAATGACGGGCTTCCACAACCCCTGACTCTTGGGGCCGATCTTTTGGCCGGGATCGTCGTAGGTAAAAGGATCGAATTCTTCATCGACAGGAATATCGCCACGATCGATGCCGGTGCAAAACGCCCGATCTCCGGCGCCGGTCAATACGACGACCCTTACCGCGTCATCGAGCCGAATATGACGCCAGACCGCAGCGAGTTCATCTTGCATGCGCTCGTTGAATGCATTGTGCACTTCAGGCCGATTCAGCGTGACCTGTGCGACGTAATCACGAACGTCATACGTGATCGTCGTGAGACCGTCCGGTATGGCCAGCGTGCTCATCGGACGAACCTACCAAACGCCGGCAACGTCGCCGACGTACATGTCGGTCTCTTACGATGTGATGACGCCGGCTCTCACGATGCCAGCCGCGCCTTGCGCGAGCGCGCATGGAAATCACTAGGCGCAGAGACACGGCCGAGCACGAGCACAGACTATGTCATATGATATGCAAAACTCTCGATGACCGACGACGGGCCGAATTGGGCTCCAGTTCACGCTCCACGAAAGAGGTATTTCGAACCATGGGCTGGTTGCCTATAGACGCACATGAAGTTTCCGACCAGGTGACTTCAGTCTGCCCACACGTCGGCCCGGGACTCTCGTGATCTCCGAAGAGGATGACGAAAGCCCGATCGACTCAGTGCGAAGTGCTGGCGGCGCGGAGGATGACGCCGAAGGCGTGGATGTGAATCGGCTCTTCCGCCTTGATGGGCGGGTGGCGTTGGTCACCGGGGGTACGCGCGGAATCGGCCGCGCGATCGCCGAAGGATTCGGCCATGCCGGGGCTCGCGTCGTTGTCGCGAGTCGAAAGGCCGACGCGTGCGCGGACACCGAGGAGTCATTACGTGCCGTGGGCATCGACGCCACTGGCATCGCCTGCCATATGGGCTCCTTGGGTGAAGTGCGTGCACTCGTCGCAGCCATAGTGGAACGGTACGGTGCCATCGACGTCGTGGTCAACAATGCTGCGAATGCTCTCGCCGAGCCCATCGGTGGATTCACCGAACCGGGGTTTACGAAATCGATCGACGTCAATGTCAAGGGGCCGCTCTTTCTCATTCAGGAATCACTTCCCCACTTACGCGTCTCAGATCATGCGTCGGTGATCAACATGGTTTCGGCGGGAGCCTGGCTCTTCTCTGCCACCGTCGCCCACTATGCCGCCGCCAAGGCCGCCATGGTCTCCTATACCAAGGCGCTCGCCGCAGGGCTGGCTCCTGAAGGCATTCGGGTCAACGCCCTCGCACCAGGATCCGTCGACACCGATATGACGCGCGCTACCGGACCAGCCGCCACGGCCGGGATGGCCCGAGCCGCCTTGCTGAGACGGGTGGCACACGCCGACGAGATGGTGGGGCCGGCACTTTTCCTCGCCTCCGATGCTTCGAGCTATCTGACGGGCACAGTCATTCACGCCGACGGTGGTCTCGTCACCCGCTGAGTGGACAAGGACTTCGGTCAAACGTGGTCGTTTGGTGCGATTTTAGGCGAAGCATTCCGACGGCTGGCCCCACATTGGGACTTCCAAATTCTCAAGGATGCGAATTGACACCTCAGCGCGGCCGAACGTTGTGACTCCCCCATCACCGATCGGTCTCCGTGGTCGGAGCGCCAAGGCCGAAGATGTCAGCGCAACGCGCTTCAGTCATCGTCGCCACCGGTAGCTCGAGGTGCAATTCGTCTGCCAATGCCAAAGCACCCTGCAAGTCCTTGCGGGCGAGATCAACTGCAGCACGCATCGCCCGGACCAACCCCTCGTCGTCTGCAGTCGTGAAGGGCGCAACGGTCTGTCGGAACATAAGCGTGGTCTGGCCGCCGGACTGAGCGTCGCTGGCCCTCACCACCTGGGCCAGCTTGGGTAGCTCAACGCCGGCGGCTTCGGCGAGCACCTGTCCCTCGTATGCAGCCAACCACCCTCCGTACTGGACCAGGTTGCGAGCAAGCTTGGCCGCCAACCCGGTGCCGAACGGGCCCATGGTCACCACGAGCGAGCTAATGGCCTCGAACAGCGGGGCGAGGCCGGCTATCGCTTCGGGGTCGCCGCCGCACATGCAGACCAGGTTGCCGGACGCCGCCGCCGACGGGCCGCCGCTGACGCCACAATCGACGATGGGCACGCCGAGTTCGGTCGCTTCAGCGCCGATGGCGGCCACGCATGCCGGGGTGATGGTGCTCACTACGACGACCGTGATACCAGTTGCGCCTTCGGCCAACACACCTTCTGGGCCCGACAGTACAGAGCGGACCTGCTCGTCGTTCACTACGGCCACGACAACAATGTCGGACTCTCGAGCCAGATCAGCCGGCGAACCTACGACCTTTGCGTAGGCTGCGTGACGGTTGGTCGCTTCAGCGCGGACGTCGCACACGACCAGCGGCAAACCGGCCGCATGGACGTTGCGGGCGATGCCGTTGCCGATAGTGCCAAGTCCGATGACTCCGATCGTCGGACCGGTTGGGTGCTTTTCTGCGAACAAGAGAGATCCCTTCTGCCTGGGCGGAGAACCTGGCATGAGTTGACGTTGCCTTACGTCGTCAAGTTGTCCATCGCTAATCTAAGTCGGCACTTGCCTCACACCCGGGGAGACAACTTCCCAGCGGCGTTCTCAGGTGAAGTCGGACCCGCCATCAACATTCACATCGGCTCCTGTCATGTAGCTATTCACCTGAGAGCAGAGGAACGCGATGACAGGCCCAATCTCAGAGGGACTGCCGGCCCTCCCGAGATACGCGGGGTGACCAAAATCCTCCGCAATGACCCGCATTGCGTCGGTGAGGCTGGAGCTGTCTACGCCACGCTCGGGAGGGAGGGATCGAAGGTAGCCCTGCATCCCCTCCGAGAGGAAGGATCCGGGCGAAATGGTGTTCACGAGGATGCCTTCGGACGCCAGCGACTGGGACAAGTTCTTCGTCAGGCTGCTCAGGGCAGCTTTCGCCGCTGTGTACGCCACGAGGCCCGGACTCTGCCGCTTGGTGGAGTGCGCAGAGACGTTGACGATCCTCGCGAACAACCCTCGGCGGAGCAGGGGCAGGGAGCGGCGAATCGTGCGAACCACGCTGAGCAGCCCGATATCAAGAGTGGCACGCCACTCGTTGTCGTCGAGCCCGTCGAAAGGACCGATCCCGACGTCGACCGGTCCAGCGGCGTTGACGAGAACTTCCAGGCCGTCCCACCGTTCGCCCAGACCGCCAATGGCCGAGTCGACCTCGCTGAGGCTCGTCAGATCCGCGGTCAAGGGCACACATTCGGGGCTCCCTAGAGAGCAGAGTACAGGGACCGTTTCATCGAGCGCGTCGCTGGCCCGAGCGAGCACCGCCACGCGAGCACCCTCTCGCGCAAACGTCTCGGCGGCAGCGCGGCCCATGCCCCGCGATCCACCAACTACCAGCACGCGTGCGTCAGCAAGCCCGAGATCCACTTCACTCCTCCTGTTCGCTGGGCCACGTGTGAGGCTGCCCAGAAATTGTGGACACGGATTTAAGCGGCTTGTTGCTTGTGGGCCAACGTTAACTCGTAGCGGATGGGGCTGAGGTTGTCGGCCTTGGCGCAGCGGCGTTGGTGGTTGTAGAAGTTGATGTAGTGGGCGATGCCGGCGCGGAGTTCGTCCATGGTGGCGAAGGTGTGCCGGTAGAAGTACTCGTGCTTGAAGATCGACCAGAAGCTCTCGGCGCTGGCGTGGTCGAAGCAGCTGCCCGTGGCTCCCATGGAGCGGACCAGCCCGACGCTCTCGCAGAGTTCGACGACCTTGCGATCCGAGAATTGACTGCCGCGGTCGGTATGAAACACCGTGCCCTCGACCTGTCCGAAGCGGGTCATAACCGAGTGGTCCAGCGCCTCGAGGACGATCTCGGTGCGCATATGGTCAGCCACGGAGAACCCGAGCACCCGGGACGATCCCTCGTCGCGGATGGCGCACAGGTAGGCCTCGCCACTTCCGATCGTGAGATAGGTGATATCCGAGGTCCACAGCTCGTCGATCCCCTCGGGATGGAACTCCCGATTCACCAGGTCTGGAGGGAAGGTGGCGCCCGGATCGGAGGTGGTGGTGACTTTGAAGAGGCGCGGGCTCACCCCGACGATCCCGAGGCTGGCCATGCGGACAGCCACGGTGTTGTGGCTGACCTGCTCGCCGGCCTCGTGGAGGTCGAGCGTGATCCGTGGAGCCCCGTAGGTGCCCTGCGAGCTCTTGTGGAAGTTGATGATCTTGGCGTCGAGATCGGCCCGGCGGACCTCGCTCGGCAGCGGGGAGCGGTCCTGGGCCGCCCTCCAGCGGTAGTAGCCGGTCGTTGAAACCTCCAGCAGGCGGGCCATGCGGGTGATCTCGAAGTTCGCGCACTCGGCGGCCATCAACGCAAATCTTTCTGCTTTGGTGGATTCGAAGCGAAGTACGCGGCAGCTCCGGTGAAATGCTGACGCCGCAGGAGCACTGAGGCGCGCGCAACGAGGCACCCCTCGGTGCAATGACGAGGTGGAGTTGTCGAGAGGGTGGGTCTATGCCGCCTTTTCACTGATGGTGACGGCGAAGCCGAGAGCCTCGATCCTGCGCTGGAGCCGCTTCGCCTCAACGCTGGGATCGTGACGACGCTCGAAGTAGTCGGCGCCGGGGTCTTCGTAGAGTGCACCCGTGCTGAGTAGGTGCCAGGCGGTCTCGAGCATGGAGTGGGCCACGGCGACCGCTGCCTTGTTGGGTCCTCTTCGCCGGGCGATGCGGCTGTAGAGGGCTGAGTAGTAGCTGCCCTTGGTGCGCACCGCCGCCCGGGCTGCCTCTATCAGGGTCCGGCGCAGCCACGGCGAACCGTGTCGGGTCCCAGCCGGGCGTTTCTTGCCGGCCGATTCGTGACTGGCCGGGGCCACGCCCGCCCAGGCGCACAGGTGCCCCGCGGTCGGGAACCGGCTCATGTCGGCGCCTGTCTCGGCCACGATGACTTGGGCCGTGGTCGCCGAGATACCCGGGATGGAGGTGAGCAAGGCGACCTGAGGCTCAAAAGGGACGAGTCGGGCGCAGATCTCCTCGCTCAGCGCGGCAATCGAGCCGTCCAAGAAGTCGAGGTGGTCGATGATCTGACGGCACAAGACGGCGTGATGAGGACCGAAGTTACTTTCGAGTGCCTCAGTGAGCCGGTCGGTCTTCTTGCGCATCGGTCCCTTGGCCAGATCGGCCAGCACCACCGAGTCGCGTTCGCCGGCGATCATGGCCTCGATCATCGCCCGCGACGACTTGGACCACACCGTCGACGCCACCGAGGTGAGCTTCACGCCGGCGTCTTGGAGACACTTCTCGAGTCGCTGAATCTCCTGGCCCCGGGCGTCGACCTGGGTCTTGCGATACCTGGTCAACTCGCGCAGCTCTCGGATATCGGGCGGGGGGACGAAGGAGGGCCGCACCATCCCGTGCGCAGCCACATCGGCCAGCCACTCGGCATCGGAGAGATCGCTCTTGCGCCCAGGTACGTTCTTTACGTGCTGAGCATTACAGAGCCACAGCTCTTCGAAGAGGCCCTCCAAGGCGTAGTAGACCGTCCGCCAATAAACCCCCGTCGCCTCCATCGCCACGGTGTCAACTCCGGCGTCCATCAAAAAGGCCGTCAGCTCGGCCAGGCCGGATTGGGTGGTCGAGAACCGCTCCTTGGCGACCTCGACGCTGCCGTCGGGCATCGCCACCCTCGTGCAGGCCACCACGTTGTCGCGGTGGACATCGAGGCCGCCCACCTTGTTCCTGATCTGCTTCATGCACCACCTCCATGTTGTAGTTGGAGGCCACCGGGAGAGGACCACGGTGTGAAGCGGAATCTCCGGTTCGTGCTCAAAAGCGACATTCGGTGGTCCCCACGGCCCCGCACCAGACTTTTCACGCGCACGCGGCGGCAAGCAAACTTCGGCGACCACACCCGACGACCGCCCGCCATCATTTCATCCTCCGATGGTGACCGGCCAGGTCATGGCGACTTTTCCCAAGAAGGCCAGGTCCTTGTCCTGTTCGGCCACCTGGCGGCGCAAGCGCAACAGCTCGGTCCGCTCCGCCGCGCTCAACGGTTCATCGCTCGATCCGCTCACCGCGTCGAGCCGACGGCGCTCCTCGCGCACCCACCTGGCCAGTGAGCTGTCCGACACCGACAGCTCGGCGGACACCTCGGCAATCGTCCGGCCCGTATCGATTACCCGATGAGCGGCTTCCGTCTTGAACTCCAGCGTGAACCTACGTCTCGTGACTCCCATATCGGACATCCTTCCAGCCGACCGATGGTCAGCTCGTCAGGTGTCCACTAATTCTGGGGAACCTCAGGGCGTCTCCGGGGTGACCAAGATGGGATGATGGGAGCCGAGAGCGCCTGAAGGATCTCCCGGCCACAAGAGAGCGGTGGAGGAGGCCTTTACGCTGCCGGCCTGTCCCGGAGAGAAGATTCGTCTCCGGGAGAGTGATCCCGTCGATCGTCGGCGGCCCACAGATAGTGTCGTTGCTGTCGCGTTAGGGACACTATTGGACGATATCGAGGCAGCATGGACGAATGCGGGATTAGCGCAAGCGAAACAGGAGAATCGGAAGCAGAGCGCAACAATCGCAACCTGAGTGATCTGCTGCAGGAATTACGCGTCGCGGGGCTCGGTGTGCAGGTGCTGTTCGGATTCCTGCTCTCTCTGCCGTTCACCATGCGCTTCCACCAGCTCGACACGCTGGAACGAGCTCTCTACAGGGTGAGCCTTCTCAGCGCAGCCTTGGCCATCGCGCTACTCGTCAGTCCGGTTGCCTACCACCGCTGGGTATTCCGTCGACATGAGAAGGGACGGCTGCTGCGTTACGCCAATACGCAGGCCATTGTCGGTCTGGGCATGGTCGCACTGGCTGTGTGTGTTGCCGTCTGGATGGTTCTTCTCTTCGTCGGCTTGAACTGGCCCACCGCACTTCTCGCCGCCGGGGTGACCGGGTGCTTCGTGGCCCTATGGTTCGGGCTTCCGATTGCAGACAGGATCGGAGCGGATCGCGGTCGAGAGAAGGTCCACTGATTGCCCAGTGGCTTTGCCGATTGCGGCGCACGTGCGCCAAGTCGCCATAAACACTCATGATTGCACCCATACCGAGCTCAATCGTCTCACCGCCGTCGGTACAGGCCGTTTTGGCAGAAATTGTCCGGGGTAATTGGTCATTGTCGTCAAGCGAAGACGGAGGAGCGAGCGATGCCACAGCAAGCGTGGAGCGCAAAGCGGGAGCGCCAGTACGAACACATCAAGGGCGGTCTGAAGCGGCGCGGGGATTCAGAGGAAGAAGCCGAAGAGATCGCCGCCAGGACTGTAAACAAGGAACGCGCTCGTCACGGTGAGTCAAAGACGAAAAGCAAGAGTTCGACGAATGACATCTCGTCGGGTCGACGAGGTGGCCTACGGTCGCATCGGGGTCCGGGAGGTCGGACCCGGGACCAGCTCTATGAAGAGGCCAAGCGCAAAGGGATCGCGGGTCGGTCCAAGATGACGAAACTCCAGCTCGAGCGCGCCGTCGGTCGATAACCGATACGCGGTCTTTTGAACCAAATATGCCGCAGCTTCCGGTTCTCTCGTCGCGAGGCTCGGACGAGGACCTAGACGCTTCTGTCACCTGATGAATGATGGCTCATGACTGCAAGATCTGAACCAAGGTTCTCGCTCTGGTCGTTTCGAAATGCATCAAGGCCATTCCCAGAGTACGCTCGTACAGAGCCATATCGATCTTTGGTGCCAACGGATCGGTGTCGACCGCGGTCTGAGGTTTCTCCTCTGCGACCGTAATGTCTCGCCGGACAGACTTCGCAAGCGAAACTCACGAATCGCAACAGTGCGACCCGCAGCACGACTCGTCGACGAAGAACCGCGCGAGCGCGGCAGCGAAGTCGCAATTTCGCGATGCTCCAACATAGTCCGCCTTCAATGAGATCGTAGGGTAACCGACTAGGTCGAAGGTCTGGTCACACCGCGATACAGCAGTCGATCCTGCCGAAGCGGGAAGGTGGCCCTAGGGGTGACTGGTGGAGGGCGTGCGGGTGCCCGGAATCTCGCATGACCCATGCGTCCGTGGGTACACAACATGGTATGGAACGAAATGCCACGCTCGAACGAGAGGTTAAGTTTGCGGCGCCTTTCGCGCTAGCGCTGCCGGATTTGCGCCACTTGGTCGGCGGGACGGAGCGTCTACCTGAAGAGCAACTGGTCACTCGCTATTTCGACACGATGGATCGCCGCCTCTGGCGGCAGGGTATGACCCTGCGACATCGGAGCACCGGTAACCAGGATGATGGCACCTGGACCCTCAAGCTGCCTCATGCCCCAGAAGGGCAGGCACTGCAGCGCACAGAGGTCTCCTGGCCCGGCCCCAGCCAGGAGATTCCGACCGATGCGAGCGCAATCTTGCGCGGTGTCATCCGCCGCCACCCGTTGCACGAGCTCACGGTGCTCGAAACGACCCGTCAGAGGCTTGTCCTTCGAGATGACAAAGCCCGTGACGTCGCCGAACTCGATGATGACGTTGTACTCGTGGTTGGCGGCCCTCGCGATGGAGCGCGCTTTCGCCAGGTCGAGCTGGAGATTCGCGACAGCAAATGGAGGGGGCATCGCGTGGTCCGTCGGCTCGAAAAGGCCGGTGCCCGCGTCGAGAACGACCAGAAATTGGCGAAAGCGATGAATTTGTCGCGCCTGCCGTCACCGAGTCATACCGTGGATGAGCAGTCCACGGTGGCTGACGTCCTCAGGGCCTCGCTGCACGCGGGCCTCGACCGACTTGTCACACATGATTGGCAGCTCCGGCTTCGCAATCCTGATCCCAGCGTGGAAGACGTCCACCAGGCGCGGGTCGCGACAAGAAGGCTCCGCTCAGATTTGAAGACCTTCGGCGGTGTGCTCGATCCCGTGTGGCTCCGCCATGTCCGCAGCGACCTGAAATGGATTGGCACGGTGCTAGGGGAACTGCGGGATCGAGACGTGCTCTCCGACAGACTCTCCGACGCCCCGCCCGCCGTCCGACAACGGTTGGCCGTACAACGTCGTGCATGCGGCGGCCGTCTGGAAGACGCCTTGGGGAGTGATCGGTACTTGAACCTGGTGGACAAGCTTCAGGCCGGCTCGGAACAGCTCCCCATTGCCGCAGGGGCCAAGGACGAGGCGCAGCGTCGGGCGACGGACGTCCTGCCCTCGTT
Organism: uncultured Acidimicrobiaceae bacterium; assembly: GCA_963741995.1. Lineage (GTDB taxonomy): Bacteria > Actinomycetota > Acidimicrobiia > Acidimicrobiales > RAAP-2 > Bog-473. Next base: position 1,198,891 of record CAVUKI010000001.1, on the reverse strand, counting down.
GGTGGCGGCTCGGTGGCGGGCCGTACGCCGACAGGTGCGCCGTGCAGGTCCGGAGCCGTCGCCCGCAGAGCTCCATCGGGTTCGAATCAAGTCTAAGCAGCTCAGATACGCAGCAGAGGCGGCAGTCCCGATCATCGGCAAGCCGGCCCGGCGGACGTCTTCGGCGGCAGAGGACGTCCAGACGGCCCTCGGTGAGCACCATGACTCGGTGGCCGCTGAAGCATGGCTCCGAGATGAATGGACCGACGACTCCTCGTCCTCAGTTGCTCCCATCGTGTCGTCGGCAGTCTGCCTCGAGGTCGGGCGCCTCGTCGCCGAAGCGCGCCTCCGCCAGCGAGAGTCGGAGGAGCAATGGGAGCGTGCCTGGGCCACGTTGCGTGTCCCGAAACGCCATCGTTGGTTGCCCCGGCACTGACGTCGAGACCACCCGGGACGGGACGATCCCGTCTCCGACACATGTCGCTTCGCAGAAGCGCCATCCCTTGAACAGGCCGTTCAGCAACGACTCGGATCTCGCAAATTCCGTCGCGGGCCACGACACTGCTCCCGCTCGACGCGGTCGGGCAACCCGCTGAGCGTGCTCCCTCACTCCTTCGCCGTCAATGATGCTTCACGGCTCGTTGGCACCCGCGAAGGAGATAGCCCGGCATGGCTGGTGGCGAGAGCGAAACGGTGGGCGTCGCGCACTGCACATCCTCCATGGTCGTTGTTGAAGTAGACGTAGACGTCCTCTTTCTCGTCCCACAGTTCAGCGAGACGCCTGGCCCAATTCGTGAGGGCCGTTCGTCCGTAACACGGAACCGGGTTGGCTCGCCCTTCGTGCAGCCGCAGATAACCCCAGCCAGCCGTGCGCCACAGCGGAGACTTGCGCCGCGGGGTGTCAGTCAGGCAGAACGCCGCCTGGTGTTGCGCCAATATGTCAGCAACCTCGTCGCTGTACCAGGACTCGTGGCGTGGCTCGAAGGCCACCTTGACATGATGGGGAAAGGCTCCGAGCGCAGAGGCCAGCAGGACTGGATCGGCGCGGAAGTTCGCCGGAAGCTGCAGGAGGACCGGTCCTAGCTTGTGACCCAGTCCACTCGAGCGATCGAGGAGCCTCCGGACTGGCTCCGCGGCATTGCTCAGACGAAGTACATGGGTGAGGTAGCGGCTCGCCTTAAGGCTGAACACAAAGTCGTCCGGGGTGGAAGCACACCAGCGTTCAAAGTTGGACTTTTCCGGCAAGCGGTAGAAGACGTTGTTCACCTCGACAGATTGGAACCGCTCGGCATAGAAGGAGAGCCACTTTCTCTGCGCCAAGCCGCTCGGGTACATTCGGCCCCGCCAATCGGCGTACTGCCAGCCCGAGGTTCCGATAATCACGGCCATTGTAAGCAGCTACCTCCACCTTGGTCGGTGAAACCACCAGCTGCCGAGCCGGATGGTTCGCAACATGTGGGCCGTCGAACCACGACACCGCCCTCGTTACGCCGATAGGGCCAGGGGGCTGGACGCGAAGGATTCCACGAGTTCCAGGCTCGATTCGTAGACAGCCACCGCGCCAGCTTGCTCCAAGACGCAGCGGGCGATTCCGCCTGTTTCCACCGCGACGCACTTCACTCCAGCGTGTGCCGCCGCGATGATGTCCCAGATACTGTCGCCGAGAACAACGGCCGATGAAGCGTTTACGCACACACGTTCCAAAGCGATCTCAAACAGGTCGGGCGCAGGCTTCGCCGCTCCTGACTCTCCATGGACCACCATGTCGATGGAATCACGGCATCCGAGCGCATCGAGGAGAACGTCGACCTCCCGCTCCTCTGCGGATGTGACCACCACCACCAGCGATCCATTCTCCTCAACGACGCGAACCAGTTCGGCCGCACCAGGCAAAGGTCGAATCAGGTCATGCATGTCCGCAAACCGCGTTCCGTGTGCCTGACTGATCTCCTCGTCAGGGCTTCCGAGTATCTTGGTTAGCAATTCCGCGCTACCCATCCCAATGAGCCGGTGAAGTGCTGCCATAGGGACCTTCTCCCCGGCCTCGGACAATGCTTGCCACCACGCAAGCGTGTGGATGTAATTCGTGTCGAGAAGCGTGCCGTCGAGGTCAAACAGCACCGCACTCTGCTCGTTGCGAATCATCTCGTGCGGAGAGCGGGCAAGAGCTCGCTCTCGCTCCACTCGATGAATGCATCCTGGTTCTCGCCACCGATCTGGACGATCGCGATGTCGGTGAAGCCAGCCTCGGGAAACTCACGTATTGCCGTGACGAAGGCGTCGACGTCATAGCCGCATGGGATCGATTCGGCTATGTCCTCACGGCGTACGAACTGGGAGGCCGAAGAAAACGAAGCTGTACCTGGGAGTTCAGCATTGACCTTCCAGCCACTTCCGAACCACCGGAAGAGCCGGTGAGCCCGATCGATGGCAGCTTCCCGATCTGGGTCGAAGCACACCGGGATCTGCCCGACCCGCGGCTTCCCGTCGCCCCCGTGACTACTGAACATCTGACCTAGCTCGGCCTTCGGCTCGACGGCGATCATCACGTCTGCCAGGGATCCCGCCAGCTCACATGACTGCGGCCCAGAAACCGCAATGCCGATCGGTGGTGGCTCGTCGGGCAAATCCCAGATCTTGGCTGAATCCACCTCGAAGTGACGGCCCTGATAGTTCACGTAGCCGCCGTCCAGGAGCAGCCTGATGATCTCCACCGCTTCAGTCAGCATGGCGTGGCGGACGTTCACTGGCGGCCAGCCACCCCCCGTCACATGCTCGTTGAGGTTCTCCCCTGCCCCGAGCCCGAGGGTGAAGCGACCATCGGCCAGCAGGCTCACCGTTGCCGCACTCTGAGCCACAACGGCCGGGTGGTACCGCTTTATCGGACACGTAACGTAGGTCATGAGTCCGATTGAATCCGTAGCATGCGCGACCGCTCCGAGGACCGACCACGCATAGGGCGAGTGGCCCATCTCGTCGACCCAGGGAAAGTAATGATCGGACATGACAGCAAAGTCGAATCCCGCCGATTCAGCGGCTCGCGCCTGCAAAACAAGCTGCTTCGGCGCGGTCTGTTCGCACATCAAGGTGTAGCCGTAACGCGTCACTGCATGTGGGGTTTCCCACTTTCGACCGTCCGAAACGTGGTCGTGGACGCGCCGTCGATTCCGACCATGCTTGTCCGCCTTGGTGCTGCGCCCATTCCGGCGGGTAAGGGACTGAGCCCAACGCCTGGGCGAATGAGCGTCAGATAGGTGGATCCAAGGCAATGACGCCGGAGCAGAAAAGACTTAGACAAGCGTGCTCCGAGCCGCCGGCGCCCGGGGTGCGCCGGTCACCGCCGAGAGGTGGGGCGACGGGTGGGCGGTCGAGAGCGGCTGTGCAATGTCCTCGAGCGACCGCTGCTCGGCGTCGACACCGAGGAAGATCGCCACGATACCGCCGATGACCATCACTCCGGCCCCGATGAGGTAGCCGACGAACAGCTTGAAATGGTCCTGACCGTTGCCGATGAGCTCGCCGTAGAGCCAGGGGCCGAAGGCGCCGAAGCTCTGGGCGATGGCGAAGAAGACGGCAATGGCCTTGGCCCGGACCTCGACGGGGAAGATCTCGCTCACCGTCAAGTAGGCGGAAGACGCGCCGGCTGAGGCGAAGAAGAAGATCACGCACCAGCACGCCGTCTGGCTCACCGCGTTGAGGACCCCGGCGTTGAACAGGACGGCACTGAGGGCGAGGAGCCCGCCGGAGAGTATGTACGTGCCCGCGATCATCTTTCGACGCCCAATGGTGTCGAAGAGATGCCCGATGGTAAACGGGCCGATGAGATTTCCCAGGGCGAAGAAGATGAAGTAGTAGGCGGTATCCGTCGCTGGGACGTTGTAGATCTTGGTGAGCACCAACGCGTAGGTGAAGAAGATGGCGTTGTAGAGGAACGACTGGGTGATCATGAGGGAGGCCCCGAGAACGGCCCGTCTCGGGTAGTGGACGAAGAGCGTTCGAGCCAAGGCCACGAAGCCGATATCGTTAGCGGGGGTGATCTCGATGGCCTTGGACTCATCGACCTCCCCCAGGGTGCCGCCGGTGTGTTCGGCGAGCTGCTCGATTTCAGCGACGGCGCGCTCCGCCTGTTGCTCCCGGCCGTGCATGAGGAGCCACCGCGGGCTCTCGGGAAGGTTCTTACGCACGAAGAGGATGACGAAGCCCAGCGCCGGGCCGAATAGGAAGGCGACTCGCCACGAGTAACTGGCCGGAAGGTGGTTCACCACAAGGATGGTGAGCACGGTGGCGACGAGCGCGCCACCCCAATATGTGCCGTTCACGGCGATGTCCACGGGCCTCGGTACTTGGCCGGGATCAGTTCATCGATGGCTGAGTTGATGGCTGCATACTCACCGCCGATGCCCATGCCGGCGATGAACCGGGAAACCCACAGCCAGTAGGCCCAGCCCGGCGAATGCCCAAAGGTCAGAGCGGTGAGCACGCCGCCGAACAGGTACACGCCGAGGGTGATCATGAACAGGTTGCGCCGGCCGAATTTGTCTGACATCCGCCCGAAGAAGAGGGCACCGACCACCTCGCCCAGGAGGTAGACGGTGCCCACGGCGAAGGCGACTTCGGAAGAGGAGAGGTTGAGAGCTTGGCTTTTGGCTGATGAGACCTTCGGCGTTGCTGGCGATGGTGATCTCGAGGCCGTCGAGCACCCAGGCCACGCCGAGAGCGATGACCATGCGGGTGTGGAACCGTGACCAACCCAGGCGATCGAGCCGGGCCGGGATGAGGCTCCGGATCGCTCCTCTCGGCGGTAGCTCCTCGTGAGGCCGCCCCTCTGCGTTAATGCTGATCGTTGCCATCTCCGCTCCCCTCGGACCGACTTCAACAGACGTTTCCTTACCCAGAAAGTCTTTTTCATTCACGCTTCCTCCGTCAGGGACGACACCGGACCCGTAGGGGCTGGACGTCACTGAACCATCTGGGATTCCCGAACTTCCTCGAAGCACTGATCCACCCCGACTCGAACGATTCGACATGCCAAGGTGCGGGTAATTCTTCGACCATGACGAGCGACGCGAGGATCCTGACAAGAAAGCCACCTACCGATCTGCCCATCTACTCAGAAGCATCGACCCCTGACGGGGTTGATGAGTCGCACAAGGAGCGCGAGATCTAAAGGACCGTGTTGGGGAAAACCCTTTGCGGGTATAGGAACCACACTGATTCAACGATGAAAGGACAAATCATGTCAACGGTCGATAAAGCCAAGAACAAAGCACAAGAAGCGAAAGGTCATGTCAAGGAGGCGGCTGGCAAGGCCACGGATGACCGTTCCCTGGAAGCTGAGGGCAAGGGTGACAAAGCCGCTGGCAACCTGAAGCAGGCGGGCGAAAAAGTCAAGGACGCATTTAAAAAGTAGTCATTGCTTGCTTGTCAGCGCGAGGGTCTTACGGTGGCACACGGATGAAAGGCGTCTGTCTGGGTCTTGTTGAAGGGGCCCATCCGTTCTCCGCATTCACCCCTTGGTAGCGGCGCACACGCCTAATTCGAATATTCTTCGAAGCTGGGTGAAGAGGGTCTGGTCCGTCTTCGGCGTGATCTGTTCGCTCACGGTGATGCTCACCGAGTTCCCTCCGCTGGCCGACGCGGCAATGAACTGGGTGTAACCAAGCGTGTTGCCCGTGTGTCCGAAGACGGTTCCGCAGGCCGTCTGGTAGCGGAAGATGGCCAACCCAGCGGCGTTGGTCCCCGGGCCCGGAGGCTCGGACGACTCATTGACGAACTGGAACTCTTTGGCCCGTGTGGCCGGGTTCGTCAGCGTGCCCCGGACGTACGCCCGCACGAACCGGTTGGTGTCGGCGGGTGTCGATACGACGCCGCCGGAGGCCCAGGACCAGCCGGCCGCGAGCACCTCGCTCACGTCCTCGCGTGCCTGCGGGGGGTCCGGGGCGTACCCGTGCAGATAGGGAGCGGGGAGGAGCGCAGATGAGGGCAGCGTCGTCCCGGACAGCCCCAGCGGCTGCAAGACGGTTTTTCGACATGATGCTGCTGTAGTCCTCATGAGTCGCAGCCTCGATCATGAGGCCGACGATGACGTTGTCCGAGTTCGAGTACTCGTACTTCGTGCCCGGCGTGAACGCCAGGGGCTTCTCCGCGTTGTAACAGGGCGGGTTCTCCGGATAGCTCAGGAGCTGTCGGGGCGGCGGAGGATCCAGGAGCGAGGCCATCACGGCAGTGCGGAAGGAGGGACAGGCACTGAAATCGGGGATCCCGCTTGTGTGGTGCAGCAGCTCGCCCAGTGTGACCACGTCCCAGGCCTTGGGGAGACTCGGCAACCACTTCCCGATCGTGTCGTCCAGCGCGAGGGTGTGCCCGGCGACCAGGGCCAGGGCGATCGCCCCACCAAAGGCTTTCGAAACGCTGGCGACCCGGGTAGTCAGAGCCAGTCGGTGAGGTCGCGGCGCCCGCCTGAGCAGCGCCCGCCGTGACCACCGAGACGGCATGGCCATGCTGCACGACAGCGATCGCTCCCGGCGGCCCGTTCGGGCTGGAAACGAGGCGATCGAGCGCAGTTTCAAGCGCATCTCGCGCCCTCGAGTGATTCGCCCCAGCAGCAAACCCTGGGACGAGCAGCGAACCCGCGACGACTGCCGACGGGAGCACGGCTACTCGTCGGGCGATCACGGCGGACTTCACGATCCTCCAAGAGCTTTGTCGGCCAGCACACGGGCAACGGTCACGAGTCTTCCGCCCAGTGCCCCTCCCCCATGCCCCCTCACCCACTGACAGGCTCGTCGAGCAGTTGGAGGGTGCCACCCGCCAGCACCGGACCCGAAGTGTGGAGATGACAGCGGACGGTGGTCCCGGCCGGCGTGCGGTAGGGCTCCGGCTCGACCTCGGCACAGATTTCCATGGCGAAGGGACAACGAGCTCGGAATCGGCACCCCTGTTCACCATCCGTCGGCTCGCCGACCTCGCCCCGTAGAAGGATTCGCTTCCGCTCGTGCTGCCGCGCCGGGTCGGGCACCGGGATCGAAGACAGCAGTGCTGCCGTATAGGGGTGGGTGGGTCGCTCGTAGACCTCGCCGGCGTCACCCTCCTCGACGACCTGGCCGAGGTACATCACAGCGATCCGGTCGCTGATATGGCGGACGACCGACAGGTCGTGGGCGATAAAGAGATATGCGACGCCTAGCTCCCTCTGAAGCTCGGAGAGGAGGTTGATCACCTGAGACTGCGTGGAGACGTCGAGTGCGCTGACCGGCTCGTCGCACACCAACAACCGAGGCTCAAGGGCCAGTGCCCGGGCGATGGCGATGCGCTGGCGCTGCCCGCCGGAGAACTCATGGGGCTGGCGCGACAAGACGTGCGAGCCCAGCCCGACCTGGGCGAGGAGCTGCACCACCCGCTGCTCCCGCTCGACCCTGCTCATGGAGGTGTGAATAGCCAAGGGCTCACCAACGATGTCGGCGATGCTCTGCTTGGGATCGAGCGACGAATACGGATCCTGGAACACCATTTGCATGGACTCCCGACGCCTGCGCAGCGCTGGTCCGCGCAGCAACGTGATGTCCTTCCCGTCGACCACGACCGTCCCCGCCGTTGGGTCGATGAGGCGGAGGACCACCCTGGCCAGGGTGGACTTGCCCGAGCCACTCTCTCCGACCAGACCGACGGTCGTGCCGGCTCGGATCTCCAGGCTGACATGGTCGACCGCCCGAACCGTCCCGGTCGTCCGACGCAGCAACCCGCTTCGGAGCGGAAATTCCTTGACGAGGTCCTTCACCTCGAGCACCAGTGGTTCGACGCTCGTGGAGGCTTCGGTCCTGCCCAAGGAATTTGGCAGAGGAGCTCGCTCAGCATCAGCCGGCGGGCTGGACAGCGCCAGTTCGTCTTGCCTGACGCAGCGGGCCAAGGTCACAGGCGTTCGACCGTTCTCCATTTGCCCGGCGGTCATACCCGCCTCCGGTGAGGGCCCTCGCATGGGCACCGACGCCGTGGTGCACCCGTCTTCGGCGTAGGAGCAGCGCGGCGCGAACCGGCAGCCCGACGGGAATTGGTCCGGACGCGGCACCATGCCCGGTATTGCGTGCAACGGCTGGCCTCTTGGCGTGAGCTGTGGGATCGAATGGAGCAGCGCTTCGGTGTAGGGATGCCGTGGGTGAGCGAAGAGATCGGCGGCAACCCTCTGTTCGACGATCTGACCGGCGTACATCACAACCACATCGTCGGCGACATCGGCGATCACGCCGAGATCGTGAGTAACGAAGATCATCGCCATGTCCTCTTCGCGCTGGAGCGTCTGCAGCAGCTCGATGATCTGCGCCTGCGTCGTGACATCGAGTGCCGTTGTGGGCTCGTCGGCGATCAACAGTTTTGGCGAGCAGGACAGCGCCATGGCGATCATGACGCGCTGGCGCATCCCGCCCGAGAACGCATGCGGATAATCCCCCGCCCGAGTGCCTGCCTGGGGGATCTCCACCCGATCCAGCATCTGGACCGCTGCCTTCCAGGCGGCCGATCGGCTGAGACCAAAGTGCGTCCGCACCTGCTCGGCGATCTGGTTGCCCACGGTGAACGCCGGGTTCAGGCTGGTCATCGGCTCCTGGAAGATCATGGAAATGTCGTTTCCCCGGAGCTTGCGCAGTTCGGCCTGGCTCACCGTCGTGAGCTCCTGGTGTTCGAACCGGATGGAACCGGCCACCCGGGATACCTTGGCCGGGAGGAGCCCCATGACCGCGAGCGCGGAGACGGTCTTGCCCGAACCGCTCTCGCCGACCAGGCCCAGCGTCGTGCCTCGGTGCACCGTGAAGTTGGCGTCCTCCATGACCGGAAGCCACTCCTCGTGAGTCAGGAATTCGATCCGAAGACCCTCGACCCGGAGGAGAGAGTCCTCGGCCTCGGGGGTCGGTGCCTCGTCATCCATCTTGCGGACTGTGGTCGGACGTGCGAGAGAACGCCTGCGCCGGTCGCGCCCGCCGACGAGGCCGCTTCCGGGCGGTCGCTCCCGACCCAATGAATCCCGCAGGCCGTCGGCGATCAGGTTGAAGGCCAGGACCGTGAGCATGATGGCGATCCCGGGGAAGATGACCGCCCACGGTGCCGAGTTGATGAACTGAAATCCCTCCTGGAGCATCCCTCCCCAGCTCGGGGCGGGCGGCTGTTCGCCGATTCCGAGGAAGCTCAAGCCGGCCTCGGTGAGGAGGGCGAATCCGAGCGCGAGCGCGAGTTGGATGATGATCGGCGACGCGACGTTGGGCAGCACGTGGCGGCCGAGGAGCCTATTGGACGTGGCACCAAGGCTTCGGGCCGACTCGATGTACGCCTCCTCACGAACCGCGATCACCTCGCCGCGGAGCAACCGGACGAATCCCGGCACGAACACGATGGCGATGGCGATCGCGGCGTCGTTGATGTCGGCGCCCAACAACGCCGCCACAGTCAGGGCGAGGATCAGCGGTGGGAATGAGAAGAGAGCGTCCATCGTGCGCATGATGACGGAGTCGACGGCACCCCGGAAGAATCCGGCGATCAGACCGAGTGGGATGGCGATCAAGGCAGCCAGAGCCACGATCTCGAACGACACCCGCAGGGAGATGCGAGCACCCCAGATGAGACGGCTCAGAATGTCACGCCCGAGGTCGTCGGTACCGAGCCAGTGCGAGAAGGACGGTCCGGCGTTGATGGCGTTGATGTCCTGGGCGTCCGGCGGGTGGGGCGCGACCAGCGGAGCGAAAATGGCGGCAACGATGATGATCAGAAGGAAGATCAGCCCCGCGATGGCCCAACGCTGATGGAGGAACCGGATCCAGAACCCGGCGCGCCGTTCGGGCAGCTCGTCGGGGCTGTCCCCCGTCTCGGGGATGACGGTGAGCCCGACGAACGGGTCGCCGGTGCCGGGGCCGATCCACATGCTCATGGGCGTGTCCTCACGACAGGCGAACCTTGGGGTTCAGGTAGGCATAGATCACATCGACGACAAGGTTGATGAGGACGAACGAAGCGGCTACTACCAGCACCACGCCCTGGATCTCTGGGATGTCCTTGTCGTCGATGGCCTGGATGATGTACGTGCCCAGCCCGGGAAGGGAGAAGATCTGTTCGATGATGAGGGTGCCTCCCAGGAGATAACCGAATTGGATGCCAATCACCGTCACGGCGGGGCTCAGGGCGTTCTTGACGGCGTGCTTTCCGACCACCATTCGCGGGCTGAGGCCCTTGGCCACTGCCGTGCGCATGTAGTCCTGGTCCAAGGTGTCGATGAGGGCGCCGCGCACTTGGCGTGCGATCACAGCCGAACCGCCGATGCCGAGCGCCAGCCAGGGCAGGAGTAGGTCCTGGAACCATTCCGCTGGCGACTGGGTGATCGGCGTATAGCCGAGGGCGGGCAGCCACTCCAGCTTCACCGCAAAGACGATCACAAGGATCATGGCCAACCAGAAATCAGGGATGGCAACAGCGATGCTCGAGCCCACGGTGACCAGACGGTCGCGGGCGGTGCGCTGGTGCAGCCCGGAGATGATCCCGGCCGGGATACCCAGCAGGATGGCGATGATCATCCCTCCGATCGCCACGCTCAGCGTGACCGGGAAACGAGCGGCGATTCCCGAGGCCACTGTTTCGTTTTCGAACAGGGAGTTACCCAGGTTTCCCTGGAGCGCATCCTTCAACCAATGCCAGTACTGGGCGAAGAAGCCTTCGTTGAGGTGGAGCTGAGCGGTGATCTTGGCGATCTCCGCCGGAGTCGCCTTGGCGCCCCCGGCGAGGGCGACGGCCGGGTTGCCAGGGATGATGAGGATGAGCGAGAAGACGCCGAGAGAGATGAGGAACAGCAGGAGAACGGCGATGAGCAGTCGACGGGCAATAAACGTCAGAAGAGAGCCACTACTGGACGCCATAGATGCCGACTAGCTCAACGAGAATTCATGCTGCGGTGCGTTTTCCAATCTTCGGTCTTCCTCGTCGGGCCCACGCCGCCAACTACTTCTTGATGTAGATGCCGGCCAGGTCCGAACGGCACTGCCCGATCGGGGCGACGACATGCCCACCAACACGGTTCTTGTTGTAGGCAACGATCGACGGCATGAAGACCAGCGGGACGAGCAGTCCCTGCTGGATCACCGTCTTGTCGATCTGCTGCATGAGGGGTCCCTGCAAGCTCGGGCTCAACGACCCGTTGGCCTGCACAATCAGCGGCGTCAGCTGCTGATTGACGGAGCCGAACGCGTTGGCCGGGAACCCGGACGACTCGAAGAGGGCTTCGAAGCTGTTCGTGAGGTCGGGGCCGTTGCTGAGCTCCTCGCTCAGCACCGCATCTCCTTGCTTCTTGACATAGACGTCGGTCTCGAAGTCCGAGCCGGGGATCTGTTGAATGTTGGCGGTGAACCCGGACGCGGCCAGTTGTTGCTGCAACAATGCGGCCGCTCGCGCGTAGGTCGCGTCGCCCGACGGGATGATCAGGCTGAAGCTCACTCCCTTGGGGTAACCGGCGGTCTTCAGCATGGCCTTTGCCTTGGAGGGGTTATAGGAATCGCTGTTTCCAAGGGACTTGGAATACCCCGGCGACCACGACGGCACCGCCTGGTACGCCGGCTCGCCGAGACCGTCGAAGACGACCTTGTTCAGGGCGGCCCGGTTCACGGCGTACTCGAGCGCCGCTCGCACCTGCTCATTGGCGAAGGGCCCTGTGTTCTGGCGGAGTTCGATGTCCATGTAGTCGTACGACTTGCCGACTGAGATCCCGACGCTCGGGTCACCCTTGAGCTGCGGGTAGTTCTCGGGCTCGACTTCGATCATGTCCACGGCGCCCGACGTCAGCGCGGTGGCTGCCTCAGGTCCCTGGGTCACCTGCGTGAAGTCGATTCCTCCGAGGGGGTACGCCTTCGAATCCCAGTACTTTGGATTCTTGGCGAGCACGATCGACGAGCCTTGCTGGTAGCTCTTCAGCACGTACGGACCGGCACCCACCGGCTGGCGCGATTGGCTCGAGATCGCGTCGGCCGGGTAGATCTGCCCGTCGATGTAGGTCGATGCCCATAGGAAGTCACCGGCTTGCGGCTTGCTGAGATTGACCACCACGGTCGATGGGTCGGGCGTCTCGATGCTCGAGATCGCGAACAGGGACGACCGTAGTGGGCTCGTCTTGGTGTGGTTCAAGCTTGCCGCCACGTCGGCCGAGGTGACCGGCTGGCCGTTGGAGAACTCGAGACCGGGTCGGATGTGAAAGGTGACGGTGGAGCTGTTGTTCGAAATGGTCCAACTCTGGGCCACCCCGCCCGCGATGGCCGTGTTCCCCGGGATGGTCAAGGACTGATAGATGTTCGAAGTCACCGTGAACGAGCAGTCGTTCAGTTCGGTCGCCGGAGCGAAGTCGTTGTTGAACTCGTTGTTGAGGTCGAAGCCGTACTTCAAGACGCCGTTGGGGTCGACGTTGGAGGACGAGGCCGCTGCGGGCCCGCCGGCCAGCAGCGCTTGGGTCAACGGCGTGACAAGGGCCGCGGCCACGCCGAGAACGACAACGTTGTAACTTCTCCTTCGCGGTCGTCGTTTCGAGCGTTCATCCGGTCCATTCGTGCTGCACGACCCCTGCGCCTCACTCCTCATCTGCGTCCCCTTCCTCGGTCCGTCCCACATGCCTGGGGCGCCGGCAAAAGCATCCCGTGTGGCGGGAATCGAGAGCGTCCCCTGTGGCGGGAATATAGCCATTCACTGACACCCGCGTCAGGTATGACCCCTTCTGCCCCTCGGGCCAATCGGGCCGACGGTACAGACGGCGATGCTCCGAACGGACCGGAGACGAGGCAGCTTGCGACGCAATCATCCGCGTTGCTGCTTCAGAGCGATCTCCAGACTGTCGATTCGATCAGCCAAATCCTTCAGTCCACCAGCGGTGTGGACGTCGAGCCGATCGAGTATCTCCACGGTGTCATCGTAAGTATGTTGCGATCGGACATCACTCGCCACGCTCTGGACGTTCTGGCCGACCATGATGACCGACAGCAGCACCAGCTGGAGGAACGTTTGTGCGATCCAAGCGATGATTCCTTCGCCGCCAGGCTTCAAAGCCGGTGGCAATCCAATCAGAGCGATGATGGCAAACGCATAAGCGCACCACATCGATCCGACGATGTTGGTCAGAAAGACGGCAATCTTGGCATTGATTCCGTCGGCCCTCTTGACCTCGGCACGCATCCCGCGAAGGCTGATCGCTTGACCAATGTGGAGGTGTGTCTTGACTGGCTTCGCTATCTGAACGTCACTCATCCTGCTCTCCTTTTCAGTCGTCAAACTTTCTCATGAACGAGACTCCGACTCTTCGAGTGAGCACTGACGGCCCGATCCTCGTCGGTGCGCTAACCGCCCCGGGTATGGGAACATGGCAGACACGGTTTGGGGCCCAGTGACGTGAACCGTCGCCCTCACGGTCGGAGATCCGCCAAATCAGTCCTGGGAAGGCATTCGACCGCGTGGAGTCGCCTACGACACGAGGAAGCCAAGGACTGGCGACCCCTTGGAGCAAACGACGCTCCGCGGTTGCCATCGCTCAGAATCGGCGCATGGCTGCACGGATTCAGCGTCGGCGTTGGGCCTGGATGAGGGGAACCCCAAAGGGCACAAACGCCACAACGGCGGCGGCCAATGCGAGAAAAGCGCCCCACGACCAGCTGAAGCCGGCCGGCTTGAGCAAGAAGCCCAGCACCACGAGGGCCAGATTGACTCCGGTGAGGAGTGCCAGCAGCTGATCCTTGGACATACGACCCGGCGCCGCGAGGTCGCCGACGCCGAACGCGGTGATCAGCACGTAGAGCACGAGCACGATCGAGTTCAGCACGGCGATGAACAACCAGCCGTGGACGCTGAGTCCATCGGCAGAGAATGGACCGATGCTGTACCAGGGCAGCCAGAACGAAACCAGCAGCACCGAAGTGGCGGAGCCGAACACACGATCCTTACGGTTCAGTACGTTCAGCCGTTGTCGCGACTTTCCGATCCGCTTGGGCGTCGGTCGCGGCCTGACGGGCGGCCTTATGGCGGCGCCGCATTTGGGGCAAAGCGCAGTCCCCGGGGTCACCTCAACCAGGCAGCGGGAGCAAGCGGGCAATCGGCCATCTCCTTCGTGCTGTCACAGACGGGTTGCCTCAGGCTACAGCCGAAGCGGGTGCTGCCTGTCCAAGGCGAATTCGGATCGCAGCGCGGCAAGACATCATCCGCCACGGTGAGCGTGTTTCAGAGCGCATGCTCGATAGTTCTCCTTGACGTCTATCACGACTCCTTCGGTTTGCCGTCAGACTCGGCTTGCCCAACGCGGTTCCTACCCGTCCCCAAATGGGAGACGGCCGCCGGCGGCCACGTCGAGTCCCCTCGAAATCGCCGGTGTCACGCGGCGCGCTGCCGCACGACCCGCAATCGACTTCGTACATGACCATGGTGTGGGAGGTACCGGTCGCAGGTGGCCCGCTCGCCATCCAACCGCCTGATCTCCAGATCATCGAAGCCGCCCGCCAGAGGCCGCAGCATGTCTCGGAGGCGGTATCGCGATGAGCAGTGGCCGATCGGCGCGATCGAAGGCAGATCGGAACCTGGAGCCGATCCAAGTATCCAACCCACCATCTGGCTGGTGCTCGGTGGAGATGCGCCCTTCCGTGCTCAACGGCTGAACATCTATGCAGGTCACTCAGTCCGGGCCACCTCCGCAGACCCCCCGCCAGGAACTCTTCTTCCGCGGGTTGCAGATTCAATTCCAGAGGGCGCACCTTTGGGCTTCTCTCAGGTCTCCAGGGCACCTTGTGCGGGCAAACAGGGACTCTCGCTACATTGAGATCGTTCACAACGACGAGGGGATCCCGATGTCATCAACGCCAGAGCCAAAGCACATCGCCGGCCATCATCGAGACACCCTGCTGCAGATCTTCCAGCACCCGACGAGTCACAACATCGAATGGCACGACGTGATCTCGCTACTCGAGACAGTCGGATCGATCGAAGAGCGGCACGACGACATGTTCGTGTTCCGCATTGGCCAAGACAGAGAGGTGCTCAGGCGTCCGAAGGAGAAGGACATCGACGCCCAACAAATCGTCGACTTGCGACGAATGTTGACGAGCGCCGGCTACGACACCGTTGTCGCCGACCTCGAGTCCAAGGGCAAAGAGGACTGAGCATGGCCGACTACTTGGAGGAGTTCCGCGGAAAGAACGTCGTCGCTGTCATCGACTTCCACGAGACCATCATCTACCTGACTGACGCTCCAGCCGGCCAACGGCCCGAGCGTCTCGTTGCGACGGATCCTCGCGGGCACTTTCACCAAGTCCACCACCACGCCGGCAATCCCTCGGGCACGTACGAAGATGACAGTTCGGCGTATTGGCAAGAGCTGACCGACGCCTTAGCGCCTGCAGGGGCAATTCTGCTGTTGGGGCACGGCAGCGGGAAGGCGAATGCATCGCATCGCTGGGTTGCCTACGTCGAACAACACCACAAGGAGGTCGCAGCCAAGGTGGTGGCCGACGTCCGGGTCGACATTGATCACCTCGAAATGAAGCAGGTGCTCGGGCTGGCGCAGTATTACTTCGCGCCGGCGTCCACCTGAGACTTCGGCGACGGTCCCTCAGGGAGGGGTGGCGAGCGGCCGGCCACAAGATGACCTCCAACGAGCAGCTTCTGCCGACCTTGCACGATGCGCTCCCGGAGGACACGGTCTCAATGATCGCCTGTCCCTTCGACCCCGCGACCCGACCGTCACCGCTCTGGCCATCCAACAACACTGTATTGTCACGAAGTATCAACACTCCTGGGTAACCCTTTCGCGACTGCCCGGTAAACGTGGGGTGAATATTGCTCGGCAAAGGCCGAATGTCTGTTCACTGGCGCGCACCGTTGCCTAGCCTTGTGCTTGTGAGGCGTCCCGGCCGGGCACCGGCCAGTAGTTCCGTGCGCGTCCGCGCCCGAACGTTGCGGTTGATGCTCGGCGCAAGCATCTTGGCGGGCATCCTCAGCGGCTCCGGCGGATTGTCCCTCCCGCATGCGAGCGCACTGACTGAGACGTCGTCTAGTGCTCACGCCTACGGCTCCGGGTCGCACATGGCCGTCGACCCCGCGGGAGGGTACTGGACGATGAACGCCACCGGGAGGGTGCAGGGATACGACGGCGCAACGTCATACGGCGGAATGAGGAGGCCGAAAACGAGGCCACTCGGCGGCATGGCGTCGACCCAGGACGGGGAGGGTTACTGGATCTTTGGCCCAGCCGGCCATGTCTTTCCCTTCGGGCACGCCACGTTCTACGGGTCGATGGCCGGGGTAACGCTCAGGGAGCCCATCGTCGCGATGGCCGCCACCCCGGACGGGCACGGATACTGGCTGGTGGCCTCCGACGGTGGTGTTTTCGCCTTCGGCGACGCCGTCTTCGCAGGTTCCATGGGAACCGCCCCGCTCGCCAGCCCGGTGGACGGCATCACGCCCACGAGGGACGGGGGCGGGTACTGGCTGGTGGCCTCCGACGGCGGCGTCTTCGCATTCGGCGACGCGACCTTCTACGGCTCGACCATGTCGGTCAGTCCCCAACCCCACATCGTCGCCATGGCGCCCACCCCTGACGACGGAGGGTACTGGTTGGTCGCCTCCGCCGGACAGGTCTTCGCCTTCAGTGACGCCACCAACGACGGCTCGCTCGGCGGAACCGGAGCCCAAGTCTCAGGTGTGGTCGTCGATCCCACGCAACCCGGCTACACATTGGTCGAGACCAACGGGTCCGCGGCCACGTACGCGCCGGGGACGGGGAATACGGGGAATACGGGGAATACAGGGAATACAGGGAACACGGGTGCCATGACCCCGCCGACCGGCTACAGCCCCTCACAGCTTATCTTCGACGACCAGTTCTCGGGGACGAGGCTCGACACCTCGAAGTGGAACACCTACATGGCTTCGTCCGTCGGGGTCTGGAACGACTGGGGCAACTTCGCCTTGCCCTATAGCGGTCCGGCCGGCGGGACCGATGCCGAGATGTACGCCCCGTCCCAGGTCTCGGTCGACAACGGGCTGACCCTCACGGCGACCAGAAACACCTCGGGGCCCACGGCGCGGTACGCCGATCCGACTAATCAGTTCGCCACTTGGCTCAGCGGCGTCGTCACGACCGAGGGCAAGTTCTCCTTGCCCAAGAGTGGCTGGTACGTCCAGGCAAGGATCAAGGTCCCCGACATGACCCAGGGACTGTGGCCCTGCCTGTGGTTCCTCCCGGCCGGCTCTGGCCCCGTCAACGAGCTCGACTTCGTCCAGGGTGGTTTCTACGGAGGACCGAGCAACGTCAACAAGGCCCCCATCGCCACGGGCTACTTCGACGCGGAAGGGACCAACGTCTCTGAGACCATTCCCAACGTCGGCTTCGACGCTTCCGCGGGATACCACACCTATGGGATCCAGTGGCAACCGGGCGTCGGCATCGAAGAGTACGTCGACGGCAACGAGGTTTGGAGCGTCACCCAGTCACAGGTCCCCGGTGGGATCGTGGCCCAGGCCTACGAGATCATCCTCAACCTCCAGGTCGCCGCCAACGAGGACTCCGGTTGGCGTACCATTCCGACCTCGACCTCGCCGGGCGGCTCCATGCAGGTCGCCGAGGTGCAGGCCTACTCGTAGGCCCTTCCTTTCTCGGGGGTAGGCCGGACGCCCACCGGGCCAAGCTATTCCTGCCCGGCATCGCCGACCCCGACACACTCGGGTACGCCAGCCGGCCCGGGCGTCCAGCCGATGCGGATGGGGTCGGATCAGACCGAGTTGCTGGAGTATGCCCAACTCATCAGTCGAGCCCCAGCGATCGGACGCTTTGCCGTCGCGAAATCCAAGAACCTGGACGTTTCGGACGGTGAAGCGTTTGCCGGTTGGCGCGTGACCGAGGAACTCGCCCGTATGAGTCCCCGAAAGGTTCATGATGGTTGTGAGCCGCGTCGGCGTTGCGATCGTTTCAATCAATTCGCGTTCGACGTCGGTGAAAGATTTACCGAACTGCTCCCAGTACCAGGCGGGACCCCCTGGGCCGGTGGGCTGCCCAGCGGCGGGGTCATGGTCGGTGAAGTTGACGTCGTATCTCTCCTCAACCGGCAAGGACGCATCTCGCATTCTTGCGAACGCGTCAATGGCCGCTTGCCCGCCTTCGGCGATTTCAGTCGCCATGGGCGTTCTCCTCTCTGGGCTCGCAACGGACAATCCACTTCTGTCTACACCTACCGAGACTCAGGAAGTGAGGTCGACCTGAACGAGCAGGGACTCGGCACAACCACGCAAACGCCAGGAACTAATGCGCTTCTCGCGCTCGCGCCGATTCCTCGCCCAGTGTGCGGCGAGTCGCCAGGTGGATCTCGACCGGGACCGAATTCTCGGTGGAACGCCACCGAGCACGGTCGGCTACGGCGACGACAACGTCGTCCTTTCACCTCTTCACCCGATGGTGTCTGCGTTCACTCCGACGGTTGCGTCTCCGGAGGACTCCGCTCACGGGGCTGGGGGGTAGAAACAACCCTCCAGTACATTGGGCCGGATGGCAGTACCAGGGCCTCCCGAGCTCGGCCGTGGTGTGGTCGTGCTCCCTGGAAAAGCGCCCCCTGGCGCGTGGGCTGGGTGCCCCAGGGTGGTCATCGATCAACAGGCGCTCGAGGACCCGTGTGGGGTCTTGGCGAGGTTGCAAGAAGCCTGGTTCCAGCGCCAACCCGTAGTGGTGGAGCTCGCAGTCGACTCGAAGGTGTTGCAGGAACGCGAGACCTGCTCTCTCCCAGTCCATGACCTGAGTCCCCACTTCGAGTTCGCACGAGAGCGGCTTCATTTTCTGGTCTGGGCGAACAACTACGACGCTCGGGGCCCAGGGCCCATCTGGTGGCACGGGCGCAAAGCCGCCAGGAGCTTCGCTCCCCGGGGGGCGAGGGAAACGGAGCTCGCCGACATCGAGACGGGGGCTGGGGTACCCCTCTACATAGATGGCGGACCATTCGCTCCCCTTCCCCTCCCCGATGGGGCGGGGACCGTGCACCGCTGGAACACGGAAGCGGGATCCCTTTCCGTCGTTGGCTACCTTCCGCCGGGGGCCGACCTGGCCTCAGACCAGCTGGCGGCCGTGAGCCATCCCTCGGGTGGCGCCAGGGTCATCGCTCCAGCAGGTTCGGGCAAGACCCGGGTGCTGACCGAGCGCCTCCATCACCTGATGGACGTGCGCGGGGTGGACCCATCGACCGTGACCGCGCTCGCCTTCAACAAGAAGGCCGCAGACGAGCTCCACGAGCGATGCGGCAACCTCGTCACGGCCCGTGGCCCCCACATCCGGACACTCAACGGCGTCGGCTTCTGGATCTGTAACGAGTTCGGCGGTCGGGGGCGGCTGAGCGTCTTGGAGGAGCCCCGGGTACGGGACTTGTTGCAGGGCATCTTCGAGGTTCGCCGGCAGGCCAACACCGACACCGTGCTCCCGTACATCGATGCGCTCTCGGCCGTACGACTGGGGCTCACCTCGCCGGCAACGGTCGAAGATCAGATCCCTGACGCCAACGGCCTGGCCCGGGGCTTCGACGCCTATCGAGAGGCGTTGGCCGACGCCGGAGCCGTCGACTTCGACGAACAGATCTACCGCTCAATTGAGATCCTCTTGCGTGACCCCGAGGCCCGGAGCGCTGTCCAGAATCGCTGTCGGCACCTGTTGGTCGACGAGTTTCAGGACCTCAACCCAGCCCACATGCTGCTGATCAGGCTGCTGAGCGCACCGGCCTACAACACCTTCGGCGTCGGCGACGACGACCAGGTCATTTACGGCTACTCCGGAGCGACTCCGGAGTACCTGATCAAATTCGAAGAGTACTTCCCTGGGGCGCAGGAATATGCACTCGAAATCAACTACAGGTGTCCACCAGCGGTCGTGACCGCAGCGAAGCACGTGCTCTCCTACAACAGGGCACGGATCACGAAGACGATCACGACGCCCATCGGCAGCACCGATGCCCTTCCAGACTTCGGTGATCCCCTCCGTCAACGCGGCTCGGTTGCTGTCATGCACGCCGATGCCGAACTACTCCCCCAGACTGCGGTGGCCGCGATCTCGGCGTGGAGGGACGCTGGCGTGGAGTTCGATCAGATCGCCGTGCTGTCCCGGGTCAACTCGACGTTGCTCCCGGTTCAGGTCGCCCTCTCCGAAGCGGGCGTCCCCTGCGATGCCCCATTGAGTGCGGATGTGCTGAAGCGAACAGGCATCGCAACCACCCTCGCCTACCTGCGCATGGGCCAGTCCCCCGATGCAATCCGAAGGGAGGACCTCTCCCAGACGGTTCGCCGACCCTCTCGGGGGATCGCCCCCAATGTGACGAAGATGCTGTCGGAACGGGCGATGACGTCGGTCCCGGACATCAGGCGCTTGGCCGGCCGCCTGTCGGGACGGGACGTGTCCAAGCTCTCCGACTACGCGAACTCCATCGAGTCCGTAGCCGACGCGTGCCGGAAGTCCACGGTGGCCGCCGTCCGGGCGGTCCGGACAGAGGTGGGCTTGGGGGAGACGATGGACGTGCTGGACTCGTCCCGGCGAGAGGCGGACCGATCGACGCATGCCGACGATCTGTTGGCGCTCGAGTCGTTGGCGGCGCTCCACCCGGACGTCGCCTCCTTCGAAACCTGGCTGCGATCTGCTCTGGGACGGCGACCGATGGAAGGACCGGCAGTGCACCTTTCGACGATCCACAAGATCAAGGGTCGAGAGTGGGAACACGTCATTGTGTACGGCGCCTCCAAAGGGTTGTTCCCCCACCGATTGAGCCAAGACGAAGAGGGGGAACGCCGTGTCTTCCACGTGGGGCTCACACGCGCCATCCGCCAGGTGTTGGTTTTGGCCGATACCCAAGACCCGTCACCCTTTGTGGCAGAACTCGATGGGAGCAGAGCTCGGACGCCGATCGTACGCGGACAGGGAACAGGTCGCGATGCCGAACGCGCGCCCTCGAGTCGTTCGACCACTCTTGCGGGCACACGTCGTGATCGAAAGCAAACGAACAAGCGCGGACTTGCTCCTTCCCCACGACCGAGCCGGAGCGCACCGGCGATGGCAGCAGAGATCGGACTCACGCTCGACCACGGAGGCCATTCGGGGACTGTGGCCGGACTCACCGAATCGACGGCCATCATCCAAGTGGGAAACGCTCGACTCCAAGTGCCCTTCGGCTCTGAGGTGCGCGTACAAGGTGTCACCGTGGAGCTCATTGCGCCGCACGATGATTCCGGGTCCATGGGCTCCACCGAGAATTACGTCACTGTTCTTCGGGAATGGCGCTCAGGGGCGGCGAAGCAAGCGTCGGTGCCGGCTTACGTGGTGTTGAACGACAGTGAACTTGTCGGTATCGCAACGTCTCGCCCCAAGACCCTGGCCGAGTTGGCCCGGTGCAAGGGCATTGGGCCCATTCGGCTCGAGCGTTGGGGGGACGAGCTTCTGGCTGCCCTCGACGGCGTCGAAGGCGATTAGCCCATTTTCGACGCCGGCCAGCGGAGGGTACGGCCGGTCGCACGGTAAACCGTGATCAGGAGACCTGAGTGTGCCGCCATGGCTGCGGGTGGACCGACCAGCATTCGGGACCTGGGTGACCCGCGGATCGTGAACGACCAGGCAGGGGCAGCGCAGGGCTGAGAGACGGCTGCATTCGTCTCCTCCCGATGGAAGGAGACGACCGAACCTGAAGCAAGCCGTTGGAGATAACCTGACACCAAGATTTCTGGTTGCAGAAGGACCTCTAAACCCACGGAGGAGGACCATGCACGCGGAACCGGCCGTACAGCCCTTGACGCTCCGTTCCACGCTTGTCGCCGTGGCCGACCTCGATCGGTCGGTCGATTTCTACGGGGAGCTCGGTCCCTTCAGCGTGATCGTTCGCGAGGACGGTGTCGCTGTCCTGGGCGACGTCTCCGCCACATCCGCCGTTCTTCTCCTGCGTGAAACGCCGAGCCTCCATCACATTCGCCATGGCCAGCAATCGCTCGGTCTCCGGTCGATGACGTTCAACGTCGGATCGCTGGGCGAACTCGATCGAATCGAGTCCACCCTGCGAAGCCGTGACGGTTTCACCGATCGTCGGCACGTCGGCGAAAACGCCACGGAACTGATACTCGGACGGGACCCGGACAACTTGCCTCTGGCCTTCGTCTGCTCCGCCGACACGGACACGATCGGACCTGACTACTACCGAACGATTATCGGACTGGTCTATTCGATGGACGCCTGAGCCCACCACCATGGGTCCTGGGAGGAACCCAGGACCAGGGCTCACGATCCCAATACGTCCCAGTCGGGTGGTCCCTTCGGCACCGAAGGGCTGCCGAGACCGAACTACCTGGACGGCGGCTGTGGAGCCCGCTTGCTCGCCCTCGCTGGAACTCGGCGTCGTCCGACCAATCCGCTACCGAATTGCAACAAGTCCCGGCACTATCTCGTCAAGCGCCGCCGTTGAAACGCCGATTTCACCACATGGCGTCGAGGACGGAGGTCGAGGGGAGTGCAGTGGGCGGCGCGCGCTGGCCGGGCCGCGATCTCGCTCTGTGGGCGGTCGCGGTCCTGGCCCTCTGCGCCATGACCCTGCTCACCCGGCGCGCCGGCCAGATACGGCCGCTGGGCCCCGCCATAGAGGTCGCCCTGGCCTTGGCATGCCTCGGAAGGGCGCTCACCGACCGTCCTGGGCGGCGAGCTTCGCTGGCGCTCGGTGCCGGCCTGCTCGCCTGGGCTCTCGGCTCCATCGCCTGGGCCCTCGAGTCGCCCGCTTCGACACCTTCGATAGCCGACGTCTCTCTTCTCTTTTACCCGCTGGCCGGCGTGGCACTTATCCTGTTGGTGCGCTCCGACCTGGACCAGCTCAGAGCGAGCGCCGGGCTCGATGGCGCCGTTGTCAGTCTGGGGACGGCGGCCATCTGTGCTGCGTTTGCACTCGACGCGGTCGTGCATGCGGTTGGTGGGACGCCGGCCTCTGTGATGGTGAACCTGGCCTATCCCGTCGGCGACGTCGTCCTGCTGGCTCTGGCCCTTGGGGTGGTCGTCTTGGTGCCGCGGCATCCGGCGCGCACCCTCCTCTTCGCCGGCGGGTGCGCGCTCATGGGGGTTGGCGGCATCGTCTCCCTGCACCACTCCGCGCCGAATGCCCATCAAGCCGGTGCGCCGCTGGACCTGCTGTGGCCGGCGGCCATGATTGTCATGACCGGCTCGGTCTGGCTGCGCGCCCCGGCAACGGGGCCGTCGCCGCTCGTCGAAAAGGCGCCACGAGTCGTCATCCTGACAGTCGTGTTGGTGGCCTGCCCCGTGATCCTGGTGCTGGGCAACGTGCAGCGCGTGAGCGCGATTGCGCTGGTACTCGCCGGCGTGACGCTGATGGTGGCCGCTGCCCGCATGGCAGTCTCGCTGCGCGAGCAGAGGGCGCTCAACGAATCACGACAGCACCAGGCGGTGACCGACGAGCTCACGGGGCTGGGAAACCGTCGACACCTCCTGGACGAACTCGACGAAGCCCTGGGGGCGCTGCCCCAAGGAGGAACTCAAACCAGCGGTCTGGCCTTGCTGTTGATCGATCTCGATCACTTCAAGGAGATCAACGACTCATTCGGACACCAGACTGGGGACGCCCTGTTGCGTCAGATCGGGCCTCGCATCCGCCAGGTCGTCCGTCGCAACGACCTCGTCGCCCGCCTGGGCGGTGACGAGTTCGCCGTACTCCTCTACGGGGCGGATGCCTACAAAGCCACGGCCGTGGCGAAACGCATCACGACGCTGCTCGAGCAGCCGATCGACGTCAGCACCGCCAGCCTCCGAGTCGGCGCAAGCATTGGCGTCGCGCTGGCGCCCGAACACGCGCTGACCGCCCACGACCTGATCCGCTGCGCCGATATCGCCATGTACCGTGCCAAGAACGAGCGGGGTTCCTTCGACGTCTACGAGTCGGCCCTCGACGACGAGGCCGACCGGTTCGCGCTCATCGAGGACCTGCGGTCGGCAATGACCGAAGGCTCCCTTGCGCTGCACTACCAACCCGAGATCGACTTGCGAACGGGCGAGGTGGTGACGGTCGAGGCGCTCTTGCGGTGGCCCCACCCGACCCTCGGCCTCATACCGCCCGAGCACCTCTTGGCTCTCGCCGAGGAGAGCGGGCTCATCCATTCCCTCGCCACCTGGGTCTTCGAGGAAGCGGTCGCCGACTGTGCCCGGTGGCGGCGCGACGGTCATCGGGCCGCGGTCGCGGTCAACCTCCTGGCTACCGACCTCTTGGACTCCTCCCTGCCGCGGCGAGTCAGCGAGCTCCTGGCGCAGGCAGGCTTGCCGACCGGAGCTCTCGTGCTCGAGATCACCGAAGGGATGGTCGTGGCCGACGTAACCCGATCCAAGCGGGTCATTCAGAGCCTCGCCGACTCGGGCATCCTGGTCTCGATCGACGACTTCGGTACGGGTTTCTCCTCAATCTCCCACCTGAACGAGCTGGCGGTCGGCGAGCTCAAACTGGACCGCACCTTCACGTCGCGCCTCCAGGTCGCAGAGCCTGGCGGCCGGGACGAAGATATCGCCCGCTCCATCATCGACCTCGGACACGCGCTCGGTCTGCGTGTCGTCGCCGAGGGGATCGAGCGTCTCGAATTCGTGGGCGTCTTGGCCGCACTCGGGTGTGATGCCGCGGCAGGGCTACGCGATCCAGGCGCCGTGTCCGGTGGCCGAGATCGATTTCGCTGGGCCGCACCACTCGAATGCAACCAGTACCGCCGGCCTGTTGGCCATCGAGGAGGTTGACCTCAATCCGACGTCGAACCCCCTCTCTCAGTGATATTCGATTGAGTATGCCGATCCTGATGTATCAAGACACCAGGGAGCGACGCGAAGCTACGTAGAATTCGTGCCGGCTACGCAGCAGCTTGGGACGTGCATGCGCGGTTGGACCGGCCGGGTTGTGCCCCACGTTCGCGACCGCCTTCAAAGCCCCATCGGCGGCGGTAGGGTCATGTCAATGCGAGTGCTCTTGGTCGCGCCCCCGGGAGCTGGCAAGGGAACTCAGGCCGAAAAGCTGGCCAACCACTACGGAGTCGCGCATTTGTCCAGCGGAGAACTCCTGCGCCAGGAAGTCAAGGCTTGTACAAAAATCGGGAACACAGCCTCCGAGTTTCTCCAGCGCGGCGATCTTGTTCCCGATGAGCTGATATTCGAGATGTTGGAGGAGCGAGTTATCCGAGCAAGTCGTCGCGGCGGATATGTACTCGATGGCTTTCCTCGGAACCTGCGTCAAGCCGAGGCGGCATTCCAAACGACGAAACAAGTCGAAGGGATCGAACTCGAGGCCGTCGTCCATCTCGATGTCACGCGCGAAGAACTCAGACGGCGGCTACTCACACGGGCCGAACGTGAAGGGCGAATTGATGACTCCGAGGCGGTCGTCATACATCGTCTCGAGGTCTACGACGTCGAGACGGAGCCACTTCTTGCCTTCTATCGTGATCGTGGGTTAGTCCTCGAGATCAACGGCGAGCAGGACGAGCAGCAGGTGTTCTCCGACATCGTGCTCTCATTCGAGCGTCACCGTGTGGCGCATCGTCAATGATTGCCTTCTCAGTGCCTGGGCAGGTCCCGGCACAGCAGGTCCCTACGAGTGGCCCCTGGCCTCACGGGCCGCCTTCTCTGCTTTGAATTTCTCGTGCTGCTCGAGGATGTGTTCGTGGGTCGCACCACGGGTGGGCACCCCCGGGTGATGGTGGCGGCACAAGATGTACGGGGTGCCCTCCAGGACGTGATGGCCGATACGCCAACAGCCCTTCGTGTGGCAGTTGACCTTCCGAACCCCGGTGTACACCCCGACGCCGACCGCCGTGATGAGCGTCGCCTCGCCCAGATCAGAGCCGAAACCGGACCAGAAGTTGTAATAGAGATCGGGTCCTCCGTGGAGAGTGCCGGTGTGCAACGCAAACCAATGCCTGGTCGCATCGAAGGTGGCGATCAACAGAGCGATGCCAACGATCAGCAGCGCAATGACCACACCCAGGATGATCCTTTTCATCGGTCCCGTGCCCTCGTCAGGGGCCGTGCCGGTCGACGACCCGCTCGCCGTGGGAACGGGGGCCGAAGGACCTGCTTGCGTCGTTGTCGCGGAATCAGACATCTCGCTGGCAGTCTACGAGAGTCGTCCGCCGAGACCAGGTATCTCAAGGCCCCGTCGGGGCTGTCTCGGGTCTCTAGCCCTCGAGGGTGACGTCGAACCTGTCGTAGTAGAAGGCGAATTGCTCCCGGATGCTCGCCGGGTCGAGCCCGTATGTCTCGGCCGTGTAGGTGTGCGCTCCGGAGCGCTCCTTCGAGCTCTCCGCCCACCAGTCCTGCATCCGCTGACGGGCATCGATGCTGAGATCGTCTCCGAGCTCGGCGTAGAGTTGCGCCACCGCGGCCAGAGGATCGCGCTGCACCTGACTGAACGAGACGTCGAAGAACCGGCTCTCGTTACCGCCGTCCCGAAACGCAATCAGGCGCTGCAGCGAGTAGCGCCACAGCTCCGAGTTGTGTGTACCGATCGCCATGGGATCGGGATTTGTGGTCAACACGTTGGACAGCGCCTCGAACACGGCGCACACCGATGGCAGCACCTTCCCGACGTCACGGTGGGTCATGACGAATCGTGCATCGGGATAGACCACGTTCAGCGCGTCGATGGAGTGCATGTGTGCCGGCGTCTTGAGCCACCATCGCTCCGGCGGGCAGCGCCACTGCAGCAGCCGCAGGACACGCTGGTGGTAGCGGTAGGCCGGTTCCATGTCGGATGACAGGAGCCAGGAGCTGTAGGCGGGAATGCTTGCCATGCCCTCGAAGAGCTGCGATCGGAAGTCGAGAGCCATGATCAGGATGCACTCCTGCGGGCCCGTGGCCGAGGTGGGCAGCATCCCGACGAAGCCTGGGAACATCTCGTTCGTGATGTCGATCCCCACCTGGGTCTCGGCGATCCGAGCGTCCGTGTATTCGGTCGCCGTCTCCGGTGGCGGGCAGGGCTTCCCGGCTTCCCACGTGCGCAACGATCGCCGGCCGGTGTCGCAGGCCAGGAGAAAGCTCAAGGCGGTGGAGCCCGTGCGGGGAAGTCCGAGCCCGAACAACGGGGCGACGATCTCCTGCTCATTGATCTCAGGGTGTCGCCCGTACCAGTGCTCGACCTCGAGCCGGTTCACCAGCAGACTTACGATCTGGTCGATCATCACGCTCTCGCCCAACTCGTTGAGCGCTGACTCTGTCGTGAGTGAGTCCACGAGGACGTCGAGGCCTTCTTGCCAGGTGTCCTCACCGAAGTCGTCCGACCCCGCCCGCGTCACCGCGGTCTCAACCAGTTGATCGACCTGTATCCCCATAGCCCCCAGCCCCCCATCGCACATTGTGTTGCGACACCCGCGACCTTACGGGACGGCACCCGAGAGCTGCGAAATGCCGGACGGCCTGCGCCCACGCGTGGAGCCCTACGACGCGCCGGGCTGCTCCTCGACGGTCTTCTCCTCAGCTTGAAATCCCGCCGACAAGTACTGCTCCGGCCGGCGTTTTCCTTCGAGCGCGATCGAGGACAACACCTCCTTGTCCGCGGCGGTCAGCGGAGGCTGCACCATGCCCCTCGGCCAGAGATGGCGCGCCCGGACCACGTTGAGCTCGGAGGCGTAGAGGGTCACCTGGGCAGCCAGATAGAGGAAGCTGATGAGGCCCAGGACGAGCGCGAACGTGCCGTACTCCCTGCTGGTGTTCCGCAGGGAGTGCTCCACCAGGATGCCTCCCAGGTACTGCAGGAGGGTCCAGCCCACCGCCCCGACGATGGCGCCGGGCACCATGTCCCGCCACGGAATCTGTTTCGGGGTGAGGAGCCTGAATGCGACGACGAAAAGGCCGATGTTCACGACGAGCGACGACACCACCGCGCCGACGACGGCCCATCCACCCTGATGTCCGATCGTCACGAGGCCGGCCAGCAGGGTGCTGGCTATGAGGAACAGACCGAGCACCAGCATCATCAAGCCGGTCCGCCCGAGTCGGGCCCAGAAACTCGGGCGGTTCACCCCCGGGATGTTCCAGATCTCCGCTTGGGCGTACTGCGCGGTCTGCAGCGCGCCCTGTGAGCCCCACAGCACGAACAGGATCCCCACGACCAAGCCGAACACGCTGCGCCCCTGCAAACCATGGATGTTGGTGCTGAGTTTCGTGCCGACGACCGGGAACTGGGAGAAGGCTGAGTTCTCAACCCGCCTGACGAACGAGTGTTCGGCGCCGCCGAAGAAGCCGAGGATCGTCACGAGAAGCAACAAAAGCGGGAAGAGCGAGAGAAAACCGTAGAAGGTCAGGAGCGCGGCAAGTGAGCCGCCCCGGTCGTCGCCGAACTTCTTGAACACGCCGACCGCAAAGGCGATGGGAGGAGCATCCTGTTGCACTTTGTCCGCCTTGCGGGCGAGCCGCTCAGCGACGTTCATCAGCGTCCTTCAGGACCCACGAGGCACTCTGTGGACGTACAGACGAGTTCGGTCGCATCGCATTCACCACGTCTCCTTCCATCAATCGGCGTCCGCTTCTCATACCCAGCGTTGCGTCGACGAACCCGAGACTACGGGTACGGTGGTGGCCGGTGACGCCAAGGTCCACGGGTCGACGCAGTGGAAGCGACACGGGAAAGCTCGACAGCTACCGCACCAAGCGGGACGCCGAAAAGACGCCCGAGCCGATGGGCGGCCGATCACCCAAGCAGCCGTCCGGCCAGCGATTCGTGATCCAAGAGCACCACGCAAGGAGCCTCCACTGGGATCTCCGGCTGGAGCGTGACGGCGTGTTGGCCTCGTGGGCCCTCCCCAAGGGCCTCCCCGAGACGCCGGAAAAGAATCATTTGGCCGTGCATACCGAGGACCATCCCCTTGAATACGCGACCTTCGAGGGCGAGATTCCCCAGGGCGAATACGGGGGCGGCCAGATGACGATCTGGGACACCGGTCACTACGACGTGGAGAAGTGGTCCGACTCCGAGGTCAAGTTCGTGCTCCACGGAGCCAAGGGCACGGGGAGCTTCGTGCTCTTCCAAACCAAGGATCGCGATTGGATGATCCATCGGCACGGCCCGTCCACCCGGGTCGACGAAATGCCCAGTTCAGTCAAGCCCATGCTTGCCGTCGCCGGACAACTCCCAACCGACGAGGAGGAGTGGGCATTCGAGATCAAATGGGACGGGGTCAGGGCGATTCTCTTCGTCGAAGGTGGGCGCGTTCGAGCCCAGAGCCGCAATGATCTCGACGTGACTGTCTCGTTCCCGGAGCTGGCCGACATCGGACAGTTCCTGGGGATGACCACCTGCATCATCGATGGCGAGATCGTGGCGCTTGGCGAAAACGGCAAGCCGAGTTTTTCCAGGCTGCAACAGCGCATGCACGTGGCGAACCAGCGCGAGGCGAAGCGACGATCTCTCTCCGACCCGGTCACCTTCGTGGCGTTCGACCTCCTCTATCTCAACGGGCATTCGCTGATGGACGAAACCTACGACGAGCGACGAGGTCGGCTCGAGTCGCTGCATCTCGCGGGCGAGACCTTCATCACCACGGACGCATTCCGGAATGTCTCAGGTCAGGACATCCTCACCGCGACGGTGGAGAACGGTCTGGAGGGTGTCATCGCCAAGCGACGCGCCTCGTCGTATCGAGCGGGACGGCGCAGTCCCGATTGGACGAAGGTCAAGTCCTTTCGGACGCAGGAGGTGGTGATCGGCGCCTGGACGGATGGGCGCGGTGAGCGCCAGAAGAGCCTGGGTGCTCTGCTCCTCGGGATCCCGGACGAGGCTGGGCTGCGCTACGTCGGCAAGGTCGGGACAGGCTTCAGCGCGCGCGCCCGCACCGCCCTCCTCGCTGACCTCAAGCCCTTGGCGACGCCGGGCAACCCGTTCGGCTCCCCGCTCCCGG
This sequence comes from uncultured Acidimicrobiaceae bacterium, assembly GCA_963741995.1. Taxonomy (GTDB): domain Bacteria; phylum Actinomycetota; class Acidimicrobiia; order Acidimicrobiales; family RAAP-2; genus Bog-473. The sequence goes on along the minus strand of CAVUKI010000001.1, from coordinate 1,168,996 downwards.
CCGCGGATGCGGGCGCGGCGCACTTCGTGCGTCCCGTGCTGGTGGGAGAGGTCGAGTTCGGCGAGTGGACGACGGCCGGTCGGCTGCGCCACCCCACGTGGCGCGGCTTGCGCCCCGACAAGGCATCCCACGAGGTCGTGGTGGAGTGATGGCCGTGTCGACGCGCACGACCATTGGAGGCCGCGAGCTCTCTGTCTCGAATCTCGAGAAAGTGCTCTTCCCCCACAGCGGCTTCACCAAGGGCCAGCTCATCGACTACTACGTGCGCGTCGCACCCGTGATGCTCCCCCACCTTCGTGAGCGTCCGCTGACCATGAAGCGATTCCCCGACGGGGTCGAAGGCAAGTCGTTCTTCGAGAAGCACATCCCGTCCCATGCGCCTCCGTGGGTGCATTCGGTGGATGTCTCGGCGAGCGACGGACAGGGCGTGATTCCCTACGCAATGGTGAACGACTTACCCTCCCTGGCCTGGGCGGCCAATCTCGGGACGATCGAACTCCACGTGCCTCTCTGGCACGTCGGGCGACACCGCAAGCTCCCCGCTCGGCCCGATCACATGGTGTTCGATCTCGACCCTGGCGAGGGGACGTCCATCGTCGAATGCTGTGTGGTGGCTGGCTACGTGACGGACGCGCTCGCGCAGCAGGGAATCGAGACGTTCGCCAAGACAAGCGGGTCGAAAGGCCTGCAGCTGTACGCCACTGTCGGGCCGAAAACGACCTGGGACAGCCTGCGGGACCGCACTCATGAGATTGCCCGCAAGCTGGAATCCGATCACCGTGATCTCGTGGTCTCCAACATGCGCAAGTCGTTGCGCCGGGGACGCGTCCTCATCGATTGGAGTCAGAACCATTCGGCCAAGACAACGGTGGCCGTCTACTCGGTCCGCGCCATGCCGACACCAACCGTGTCCACGCCCGTCAGCGCCGCCGAGGTGCAGCGATGCGCTGCGAAGAAGGACCCCCAGATTCTTCGCTTCGAGACCGACGACGTGTTGCGACGCATCGAAAAGAACGGGGATCTCTTCGCCCCGCTCGGCTTGCCCTGACCTGCAGCGAGCGGGATTTTCTGCCGGCCCCTTCGCCAGGTTCGGGCCTCTGGCCTTCAGCCTCTGGCGCCGGCATGTAGGCGGCGCAGGACCTCGTCGACCACGTCCGACGTGGACGCCTCTCCGCCCAGATCGAAGGTCCTGATCCCGTCCGCCGCCGCGCCCAGCGTGGCCTGGCGGATGGCGGCGGCCGCCTCGGCCACGACGGGATCCTCCTGCACCGCATGGTCGAGCACCGCGGCGCACGCCAGCAGCATCGCCATCGGGTTGGCAACGTTCTTGCCCATGAGGGACGGTGCTGTCCCGTGCGGTGCCTCCGCCATGGCCACCACAGGCCGCAGATCGTCATCGAGGGCCAGCAGCACCGACTCGGCCCCGGCGATGGATCCGAACAAGGCCAAAACCAGATCCGAGAGACAGTCGCCGTCACGATTGAGGGCCGGGACCACCAGTGGGCTGGCATTGGATTCGGTGATCAACCCTGCATAGGCGGCGTCGATCAGCGTCGGGCGGTAGGGCACCTCGGGGTAGCGCGCTGCGGCGGCATCCATCTCCTCCTTCAACATCCCCTCGTAGACCGTGGAGACGGTCCATTTGGGACCTCCGTACACGCACGCATCCATGTTGGCGGCCGTGCGGAACGAGAACTCCGCCACGGAGCGGCACGTCGAGCGGTCGATGCGCTCCGTCCGCCACGCCTGCTCGCCCTTGCTCCCAGGGTCGCCCGTCCGATGCTCCTGCGCCCCGTAGGCGTCGCCGACGGCCATGCGAACGATCACGATCGGGTGGACGACGGAGGCCGGCGGGGCCACGCCGGGGATGCGCCGACCCGTCCGCACGATGACCGAGCCGCCCACGCCCTCACGGAGGATGCGATTCGGACTGCCGACGTCACCGGTCGTCTCAGGGGTGATGGTTGCCGCCTTGAGCCCCAAGCCCGTTTCGCGCATGGCGGTGGCGGCCTGGCGGACGACGTCGTTTGCCGTCGCTCGCCGGTTCTCGAGGGACAGGTCGAACCGGAGTAACGCAAGTTCGAATCCGAGGACCCCTGGGTCCAACACTCGCAGCGCCTCGTCGAGCAACTCCTGCCCTGTCTCGTCGCCATCGCAGACAACGATCTGGAGGCCCCGCGACACGGTGTTCAGAGTAATGGCGGCGGATGCCAGGACACCCACAGGGTCGGTCTAGTCCCAGGCGCTGCGCGTCGGGGGCATACCGCTCCGGCCCTCCGGCCCGGGGACGACCCCGAGCACCTGATGGATGGAGATCCCGCCGTCTTCGAAGCCATTGGCCGATGCCGCCATGTAGAGGAGCCAGACACGGGCCCGCCGCACCCCGACCTCGGCCACGGCTGCATCCCAGTGCTGCAGGAGGTTGGCGACCCAGGCCCGGAGGGTCTTGGCATAGTGCTCTCGGAGGGATTCGACGTCGCGCACCTCGAACCCCGCCTCCTCCAGCGACAGGACCACCTGTCCCACGTCGATGAGTTCACCGTCGGGGAACACGTACCGGCCGATGAATGTGCCCGGGCCGATACGCGATCCGCCCACGCTCGAGATGGCATGGTTGAGCAGCCGGCCCTCGGGCCTGAGCAGCCGGCGCATGGTGGCGAAGTACTCCGCGCTCTTCGACGAACCGACGTGCTCGAACATGCCGACCGATGCGATGCCGTCGAATGTCCCGTCGCGCACGTCCCGGTAGTCCTGCAGCCGGATCTCGATCTGCTTTTCCAATCCGGCGGCAACGACCCGGTCGCGCGCCCAACGGGCCTGCGCCGGGCTGAGCGTGACCCCGACGACACGGGCGCCGTAGTGCCGGGCCGCATGGAAGGCGAAGCCGCCCCAGCCGCATCCGACATCGAGGATCCGTTGCCCCGATCGCTCAGCCAACCCGAGCTTGCGACAGACGAGGTCGTGTTTCGACTCCTGCGCGGCCTCCAGCGTCTCGATCCCCGGGGTGAATCGTGCGCAGGAGTACGTCATGGCGGGCCCGAGGACCATGGCGTAGAAGTCGTTGCTGACGTCGTAATGGTGCTGCACCGCTTGCGCATCGCGCGTCCGCGAATGCAGCCGGCCCCGCGGTGCCGCTTCCTCGGGTGGGGGCGGGAGCGGCAGGCCGATGACCCCGAGACGGCGGGCCGCCTGCATCGCCTGCCAGGGTAGCCGTGAGCCCACGTGAATGGGCTCGGGCGATGCCGCGTGCAGTGTCGCAAGCAGCTCGAAGATGTCGCCTTCGAAGGCGATGTCTCCCATCACGAAGGCGCGGGCCAGGCCGAGCTCGCCGGGCGACCAGAGGAGCCGGCGCACCGAGTCGGGCGAGCGCACTTGCACCGTGTCTCCCTGCGTCTCTCCGAGTGCCGAGCCATCCCAGAACTCGAAGCGCACCGGCGGCGGGCCGCTGAAGAAATGATCGAGAAGGGGGGCGACAACTGCCGCCACCCCGTCACCGTGACCGTGCTCGGCTGATCTGGGCTGCTGCTGGGGCCGCAATGGGCGCGGCCTGGAAAGTAGGTCCGATCGCATGACTGCCTCCCTGCTCAACAGCCGGAATGTTAGGCCGTGAATGGAAGTTGTCATTCGGGGAACAAGTACGCAGGAGAGGATCCGATGGCAGACGAGCACGCGGCCGAGCCGCCCCCGGGAACCCCCGGTCAGCGCGCCCTGGGGGCGATGGAGAGTGCTGTGCGGCGCGCCCGCGAGTCGGCGGGCGCGCCTCCCCAGCCTCCCGCCGGGCGAGGCCCAGAGCGGCCGGTCGATCCGCGGCCGGCGTCCTCCGTCGAAACCCGGCCTACGGCTGAAACTCCGCCCTGGAGCCAACGCCCCTCTTCGCTGGGGACTCAGCGCTGGCTGATCCGCTCCGTTGCCGTGGTCGCTGCACTTGTGGCAGCGGCGGCTGTCGCGTTGCTCGTCTCTTTGGTCGCCGGCCCGGCGCCTTCGTCGTCGACCGCGGCGCGCTCGGTCCGCACGACCACCTTGCCGTCCCGCCCGCCGTCCACGAACCCGCGCCGCGGCGGGGCGAGCGAGGCAACTCGCCCCAGCGCGACACCGTCCTCGAACACGACCTCCACCACAACCTCCACCTCGACCACCGTGGCGGTCGCTCCCGCCGGCCCGCCGGTCATCTCCTCGTTGAGCCCTTCGACCGGCTCTGCTGGACAGAGCATCGCGGTTGCCGGCGCCAACTTCTTGAGCACCAGCGGTCAGATCGTGGCGACCTTCAACGGACAGGTGGCACCGACGAGCTGCCCTGCCCAGAACTCCTGCACCGTCACCGTGCCGTCATCGACCGCATCCTCGGCCCAAGTGGTGATCACCACGGCGGGAGGGGCCTCGAATGCAGTGACCTTCACCTACGGCTGAGCGCTGTCCCGGAGCAATTCCACCACCTCGAAGTCGGATGTCGGGGAGAAGTCGTCGTACCATTCGCCGACGGCGTAGAACGGCTCCGGGTTGGCCACACAGAGCATCTGGTCATACACGTCGTGCAGTGCCGAGACAGCCGCCTTGGGCGCGACCGGAACGGCGAGCACGATGCGCGAGGCGCCGTGCGCGCGGGCGACGCGACAGGCGGCCCGGGCCGTCGAACCGGTCGCGATGCCGTCGTCTACGATCACGGCGCAGCGACCCCGCAGGTCGAGGCGGGGGCGGCTATCCCGATAGCGCTTGGCCCGCCGTGTGAGCTCCACCCGTTCCCGCCGCACCATCGCTTCGATGTCGAAGGCGCACAGCGCGGCCGACGCCATGACATCCTCGTTCTCCACGTGCACCCCGTCCTCGCCGATGGCCCCCATCGCCAGCTCGGGCTGGGAGGGAAGGCCGAGCTTCCGGACGACGATGAGGTCGAGCGGTGCGCCCAGAGCCTGCGCTATCTCGGCGGCGATGGGGACCCCGCCCCGCGGCAGCCCGAGCACGACGACCTCACCCCCTCCGATACCGGCAGAAGCCAGGAGCAGATCAGCCAGGCGGCGACCGGCGTCCACTCGGTTGCGGAACATCGACATAACTGCCCGAGTCTCCCTTCTTCGCCGCAGTTTCACCACCATGGAGCCAGCTTGGGCCTGTGCGAGGAACGACAAGTGCCAGGATGGGCGCCGCGGGCCCTTCGCCCGACGGCGAAGGACGAGAGGAGTCACGTGGGAGAGCCCGAGCACTTGAACAGCCATCAGCGGGACACGTTGGCGCAGATCTTCAACCATCCCCTGAGCCACAACATCGAGTGGCATTCGATCCTGTCACTGCTCAACGCGGTGGCAACGGTGCAGGAGACCCACAAGGGGCACGTGCTGGCCACTCTCGGCAATCGAAGCGAGACGTTCGATCCGCTGCGTCACAAGGACATCGATGCCGAACAGCTGACGAATCTTCGCCGTCTCCTCCGCAAGGCGGGATACGGGCCCGGAGAGGCATCGGCATAGCGACCGCGCACGCACGGGCCGACGGCGGACTTCAGCAGGGTGAAAATAGCCGGTGTGAGGGTCCGGGAGTGACGCGACCTGTCTTGGCCGCTGACGTCGGCGGGACGCAGATGCGCGCCGCGCTCGTGGACTCGGAGGGTCGGGTCCTGCTGCGCCGGTCGGTCCCCACCCCGGCAGAGGCTGATGTGCCGGCGTCGTTCACCGACCTCATCGCCGCCGTGGCCGCAGAGCGCAGCCACGGGGCGGCCACGCACGCCGTCGTGGGGCTCCCCGGCGTCGTTGACTACGAGGCGGGCCGGCTTCTCTGGGCGCCCCACCTCCCGAGGCAGTGGCCGGATCAGCTGTCCACCGACGGCTTGGCGGATCATCTCGGTCTGCCCGTCAGCATCGCCAACGACGCTGATCTGGCCGCGGTCGGCGAAGCGTGGTTCGGTGCCGGCGCCACGAGTTCCTCGATCGCCTACCTCACGATCTCGACCGGCATCGGTGCGGGGGTCGTCCACGGTGGGCGGCTGATGCGGGGCACGCGATCGCTGGCTGAAGTCGGCCACTCCGTCATCGACTGGGGCGCCTGGCGCGACGGGGCACCGTGCACGCTCGAGGAACTCGGCTCAGGCAGTGGTGTGGCCCGAGCCGCCCGCGAGGTAGGACTCGAAAGCCAGGGCGCCCGCGAGGTCCAGGCGGGTGCGGCGGCGGGCGAGCCGCGGGCGTTGGCCATCTGGCAGCAAGCCATCGCCGCCTGCGCGGCCGGTGTGTCGAACCTCGTCATGTCCTTCTACCCGAGCACCGTGGTCATCGGCGGCGGACTGGGGAGACAGGACGAGTTCTTCGACCCACTCCGCCAGATGGTGCTGGATCGGCCCGGCCATCATCCCGACGACCTGACCATCGTCCGCTCCACGCTCGGTGACGACGCCGGGCTGTCCGGAGCCGCCGCCTGGGCCGAGGCGACGAAGCCGGTCTGACTTCTGTCTGCAACGGCGGTTCACAGCGTTTGCCCAGCGTGAGCCCGGATACCTCGGTATCGTTCTTGAACTTGAAACAAAACTGAAATACAACCCATTGCACGCGGTAGAACACAGGAAGCAGGGGGCTCGCTCAAAGGGGGCGGTCCCGGACCAAAGGAGACAATGTGCGTTTCAGCAGAGCAGGCATGCTCGGGGGGCTCTCCCTCGCGTTGTCGGCGACGCTGGTCGGCGTTGGAGGTGGAGGGGCTTCGGCCTCAGTTCGCGCGAGCGGGCCTTCCAACGTCTCGACCACTTCGTTCACCAACAACTTCAGCTTCATGAAGCAGTTCAAGTCTCTGGCCGCGGCCGGAAAGGGGAAGGTGGCAGCAATCCTGCCCGACACGGTCAGCTCGACGCGCTACGTCGAGTTCGACCAGCCGGACATCACCAAAGCGCTCCAGACGGCCGGCCTGAGCTCGTCGGACTACGTGGTGCAGAACGCCCTGGGGAGCGACACCACGCAGCTGACTGATGCGCAGACCGACATCTCCAACGGTGCCACGGTGCTCCTCGTCGACCCGCTGGACTCCGGGGTGGGGACGCAGATTGAGAGTTACGCCAAGTCGCGTGGCGTCAAGGTGATCGACTACGACCGGCTCACGCTCGGTGGCAGCCGCGCCTACTACGTCAGCTTCAACAATGTGAAGGTGGGCCAAGTCATGGGCGAAGGCCTGGTCAGCTGCGTGGCCGCCTGGCACATCTCGAAGCCTCAGGTGGTCGTCATGCACGGCGCGGTGACGGACAACAACGCCACCCTGTTCGCGCAGGGCTACGACGGCGTCATCAATCCGTACTTCAAGTCGGGCAAGTGGACCGTTGTGGCGCACACCGCAGGAACGTGGGACCCGCCGACAGCGGAGACCGAGTTCCAGGCCGTCTTCACAGCCCACCACAACGTCAATTCGGCACTCATTCCGAACGACGAGACGGGCGCGCCGATCATCACGTACCTGCAGTCGCTCCACGTGAAGCCCAAGACCTTCCCGACCACGGGACAGGACGCCACGCTGACCGGCCTCGACAACGTGCTTTCCGGCTACCAGTGCGGCACGGTCTACAAGCCGATCTACCTGGAGGCGCAGTCTGCAGTGGCGTTGGCTCTGTACCTGCGGGCCGGGCAGAAGCCGCCAGCCTCGCTGGCCAACGGCAAGACAGAGGACACCACGTCGAACGTCAGCGTGCCCTCCGTGCTGTTGACCCCGACATGGGTGACCACGAAGAACATGAACTCCACAGTGATCAAGGACAACTTCGTGCCGGCATCGCAGCTCTGCGCCGGCTCGTACGCGGCCGACTGCAAGGCGGCGGGCATCTCCGGGTAACCGGGGGCAGGCCGGCCCGCCGGTCTGGGTAATGTCCTTCCACAAGAGGTAACTTCCTGGCCGACCCCCGGTCCCGGTCTCGGGGCGGGGGTCGGCCACTGGAAGAATCAGACTCGTGCCGTCGCCGCGATGGGGGCCTAAAAATGACCGAGGGTGCACCGCTGCTCGAGCTCCGGGGAGTGAGCAAGGTGTTCGGGGCAGTCCAGGCCCTCAACAAGGTCGACCTTTCGGTTCCGGCCGGCAAGATCACTGCGCTGGTCGGCGACAACGGTGCCGGCAAGTCGGTGACGATCAAGACCATCTCCGGTCTCTGGCCGCCGACGGAAGGCCAGATCCTCTGGGAGGGTGCGCCGGCCAACATCCACAGCCCGAACGACGCCGAGGCGCTCGGGATCACCACGATCTACCAGGACCTGGCGCTGTGCGACAACCTGGACATCGTCCAGAACCTGTTCCTCGGGCACGAGAAGCTGCGGCACCGGCTCCTTGACGAAACCGCCATGGAAATCGAGGCGCGCCAGGTGCTGGCCGACCTCCACGTCACGACGGTGCGCTCCATCCGCCAACCGGTGGCGTCGCTGTCCGGCGGGCAACGCCAATCCGTCGCCGTGGCCAAGGCGGTCCTTTCGGCCGCCAAGCTGGTGATCATGGACGAGCCCACCGCCGCTCTCGGCGTGGCCCAGACCGGCCAGGTGCTCGAGCTCATCAGGCGGCTGTCGAGCCAGGGTACGGCGGTGATGGTGGTCTCACACAACCTTGTCGACGTCTTTGCCGTGGCCGACCAGATTTCCGTGCTCTACCTCGGTCGGCTGGTGGCGCAAGGACCGGCAGCCGACTTCGACACGCAAGTGGTGGTCGAATACATGACAACGGGCCAGTCGACGCGGGCAACTGCGCCAGGCATCGAGACACCATGACCGACACCGTCGACGATCCGGTGGCCGAGGGCAAAGGCCCGGAGACCGCGCCCGGCCAGGGAGCGGCCCCGGGTAGCGCCATGGCACAAGAGAATCTCGTCGCGCTCACACCTGACGTGGCGGACTCTCTCGGCGACTATCTGCGCGCCTGGTTGAAGCGGATCCGCGGGGGTGAGAGCGGCGCCCTCCCGATCATCATCGGCCTGATCGTCATCTGCATCTTCTTCGATGTGCAGTCGAGCGCATTCTTCACCTCGGCGAACATCGTCAATCTGTTCGTCCAGGCGACTTTCATCATCCTTCTGGGCATGGCCGAGCTGTACGCGCTGATCCTCAGCGAGATCGATCTGTCCGTCGGCTTCGTCGGCGCGGTGGGAGCCGCCATCGCCCTGGCCCTGATCGGGTCGCCGACAAACTGGCCGTGGTGGGCCGGCCTCATCGTGGGCCTGGCCGCGTGCCTCGTCATCGGCGCATTCCAGGGAGCGATCATCACCAGGCTCAAGATCCCGTCGTTCGTGGTGACACTGGCGGGGTTACTCGGTTGGCAGGGCGTCCTTATTTACGTCTTCGACGTCGACAAGGGTGCAGTCGGCGGCGTCATCAGTGTTTCGAACGGCGTGATCGACGACCTCGTGAGCGGCAACATGACCCCGGCCGCGGGGTGGATCGTGCTCGTGGTAGCCGTGGGACTCTTCGCCCTGGCGACCCTTCTCAGCACAGGGCGACGGCGCGCACAAGGCTTGAGCGCGCCGCCACTCGGCATCACGGTGGCCACCATCGTCGCCGTTGCAGCAGCGGGCATCGTGCTCGTGTTCATCTGCAACCTGAACCGGGGCGTGGTGACCCCCGTGCAGGGTGTGCCGTGGGTCATCCCGGTCCTCGTCGTCGTCGTGGTCGCCCAATCCTTCATGCTGGCCAGGACCCGGCTCGGCCGTTACATTTACGCCATCGGTGCCAGCCCCGAGGCCGCCCGGCGCGCCGGTATCCACGTGGCCCGCGTCCGGACCATCGCCTTCGCGCTCTGCAGCTTCGTAGCGGGACTCGCCGTCGTGGTGTACGCCTCACGCCTCGGCTCCCTTTCCGTCGGGTTCGACGGGGGTACCTACGTCTTGTATGCGGTGGCCGCTGCGGTAATCGGCGGTGCCAGTCTGTTCGGCGGACACGGCAAGCCGATCCACCCGGTCCTTGGCGGCCTGGTCATCGCCACGCTCACCAATGGGCTGGCGCTCCTCAACATCAGTACCGCGGGAACCGACATCGCCACCGCAGCCGTCCTCCTCGTGGCCGTGGCCGTCGACTCCACACTGCGCCGGAGGGGGAGATCGGGCGAGGCCTGAATCGCCGCATCCCGGGGCGGCCTCCCCGTCTTCGGCGATCAAAGGGCAGCATTGCCGCGTCCGCGTCCGCTGCCCTGCTCCTGGCCTTTGTCGCAAGCGGGCCAGCGTTCGGTTCGACCACGTCGACGACCACCTCGACGACCACCTCGACAGCGCTGCCCTCATGGACCGTCTATCACGGCGATCCCTCAGGGAGCGGGGTCGCGACCTCGGTCACCTCGGTCGACGTCACCTCGCCCGCCTGGACCTCCACCAGTCTCGACGGTGCGCTCTACGGTGAACCGATCGTCTCGGGCGGGCGGGTCTTCGTCGCCACTGAAAACGACACCGTCTACGCCCTCTCGGCCGCCAACGGCACCATTGACTGGTCGTCGCACCTGGCGACGCCTGTGCCATCGGGGTCCCTCCCCTGTGGCGACATCTCGCCCACCGTCGGGATCACGGGCACGCCTGTGCTCGATGAGGTGCGCGGCGAACTGTTCGTCGTGGCCGACGAGTTGATCAACGGCCGCCCGGCACACCAACTGGTCGGGCTGAGCACGGCGACCGGGAAGGTCGTGTTGAACCAGAACGTGGATCCGAAGGGCTCCACGCCGGCCGCCCTCCTCCAGCGCACCGGGCTGACGCTCGATGCCGGACACGTCGTCTTCGGCTACGGCGGGAACTATGGGGACTGTTCGACGTACCGCGGCTGGGTCATGTCGGTACCCGAGGCCGGCGGCACACCGGCCGCATTCGACGTCGACTCGGCCGCCGGCGAGAGCCAGGGCGCAGTCTGGATGGGCGGGGCGGCCCCGACGGTCGACGCCAGCGGCAACATCTGGGTCACCGCGGGCAACGGGTCGATCACGTCGGCGAGTCACGCCTATGACGACAGCGACTCGGTGCTCGAGCTCTCCCCCTCCCTCACGCTGGAGCAGTACTTCGCACCGTCGTCGTGGCCTTCGGACAACGCGCATGATCTCGACTTCTCGACCGGAGTGGCGCTGTTGGCCGACGGCCAGGTGGTCGCCGCCTCCAAGTCGCGCACCGCCTACCTGCTGAACGGATCAGCTCTGGGTGGCATCGGCGGCCAGCAGGCGGAGCTCGCGGATGCCTGCGGAACCGTGATCGACGGAGGACTGGCGTTCATGGACTCGACGGTCTACCTGCCCTGCTTGAGCGGACCTATTGCCGTGCAGGCGTCGGACTCCCCCGCCGGGCTCCGACTGCTCTGGAGCGCCACGGTTGGCGGCGGGCCTCCGATCGTGGCCGGCGGCCTCGTCTGGAGCATCGGCTCCAACGGCGTCCTCTACGGCCTCAACCCGTCGTCGGGTGCGGTGAAGAAGCAGGCGACCATCGGTGCCCCCGCCAACCACTTCCCCACTCCTTCCATCGGCGCCGGCCTCCTGCTCGCGCCCCGGCGACCCGCGTCGTGGCCTTCTCGGCGTCGAGCGCAGGCGGCACCACAACGACGACGTCGTCGACGACCCTTCCGACGACGACCTCGGCACCTCACGTGGAGTCGGGCGCCCCCACTTCGACCGGGAGCGGCCTCTCGAGTGAGGTGCTCGCGGCCGTCCTGGTGGGCGCTCTTGTCGTCGGCGTCCTTGCTTCCTGGTTCTTCTGGCGACGGCGGCGCAGAGCCTGACCGCTTCACGCACGGCGCGCTGCGGAGCGCGGCGCCACGCGCCCGTCAGCGAGCGGCGAGCAAGATCTCCAGGACGGTGCCGACCCCGGCCACGACGAGTGAGATGGACACGATGACGGCCAGCACCTGCATCAGCGGCCGGTGCATCGGTTCCCACTCGCCGAGGTCGGCGAACTGGTCGAGCAGCATGCCATCGGCGTCCGCCCATGCCGGCTCCTCGGGAGCGCGACTCTCCAGCGGTCGCGGCTCCCGGGTCGCGAGGTACCCGACGAACGGGCCCAGGCCCTCCGGAAACTGGGGCTGGGGCGGTCCAGGAACGTGGCCCTGCATCGGAAACCACGTTAGCCCTGCGTGCGAGGTCGTGACAGCGGAAGGTCTACCCTCTCGACCTATGGACGAACCCCAGCAGATCGGTTTCACGCCGGCCGAGTCGACCCCTCGCTTCCCCCACGACCCCAAGCCGCCACATGGCGCGCCCAACGTCATCGCCATCGTGCTCGACGACACCGGCTTCGGCCATCTGGGCGCCTTCGGCTCGGACATCGGGACACCCCACCTCAATGCCCTGGCGGCAGACGGCGCTCCGTTCAACCGCTTCCATGTCACGTCCCTGTGCTCTCCGACCAGGGCCGCGTTCTTCACCGGGCGCAACCACCATGCGGTCGGGATGGGCTTCCTGGCTGACATCCCGCTGGGCTTCCCGGGCTACGACGCCCGGCTCCCCAAGACCGCAGCGACGCTGCCCCGCCTCCTGCGCGACGCCGGCTACTCGACGATGGCCGTCGGCAAGTGGCATCTCACACCACGGTGGCAGCGCTCGGCAGCCGGGCCCTTCGAAACCTGGCCGCTCGGCCTCGGCTTCGAGCGCTACTACGGCTTCCTGCAGGGGGACACCAACCACTGGACCCCGAACCTCGTCTGCGACAACCACTACATCGAGCCCCCGCGCCGGCCCGAAGACGGCTACCACCTGACCGAGGACCTGGCCGACCAGGCCGTTCGCATGGTGCAGGACCAGCAGCAAGGGGCGCCCGGCAAGCCCTACTTCCTGTACTTCGCTCTCGGCGCCATGCATGCCCCGCACCATGTGGCGCCCGAGTGGGTCGAACCGTACCGGGGCGTCTTCGACAAGGGGTGGGACGCCTGGCGGGCGGAGGTGTTCGCCCGGCAGTGTGCGTCGGGCGTGGTGCCCGAGGGCACCGTCCTGACCGAGCGGCCCGAATGGGTACAGGCCTGGAACGACCTCTCGAGTGAAGAACGGCGCATGCTCTCCCGCCAGCAGGAGGTCTTCGCCGGTTTCCTGACCCACACCGACGCGCAGATCGGCCGGGTGCTCTCGTCACTCGAAGACCTGGGGGCGCTGGAAAACACGCTGGTCATGGTCTTCTCCGACAACGGCGCCAGCGCCGAGGGGGGTGTGGCCGGCAGCTTCAACGAGCACCGGTTCACCGCGCACGTCCGGGAGTCCATGAGCGAGAACCTGGCCCACTACGACGACTGGGGCGGGTTCAGCACCTACAACCACTACTCATGGGCGTGGGCCTGGGCCGGCAACACGCCGCACAAGCTCTGGAAGCGCTACACCTGGCTGGGCGGGACCCGCACGCCGCTCATTGTGCACTGGCCCGGACGGATCGCACAGCCCGGCACCATGCGCCGTCAGTTTGCCCATGCGATCGACCTCATGCCGACGATCATGGGCGCTGCCGGCCTCGAGATTCCGAGCGAGGTCGACGGCGTAGCCCAGCAACCCGTGGACGGGGCAAGCCTCCTGGCCACGCTCGAGGACCCGGCGACTCCCGAGCTGCACCACACCCAGTACTTCGAGATGATGGGCTCGCGCTCCATCTATCACGAGGGCTGGAAGGCGACGACGAACCACATCAGCACCGGCATCCTCGACGAGGAGGAGCTGGCCGTGGGCAGCCGAAACTTCGACGAGGACCGCTGGGAGCTCTTCGACCTGTCGGTGGACTTCTCCGAGGCGACCGACCGCGCCGACGACGAGCCCGAGCGGATCCGGCGGATGCGCGACCTGTGGGACGCCGAGGCGCAGCGCAACAACGTCCTTCCCATCTCTGACGGACTGGTCGACCGCTTCGGTGGGTTCATTCCCCCCGTCTGGCCCGCAGGACCCTCGCGCACCTTCCGACCCGGTGGCGGTGCCGTCGCCGATGAATCGGTTCCGCTGCTCTGGGGCGGATTCGACATCACCGCCGACATCGACACAGACCGTGACAGTGCGGACGGCGTCATCTTCGCCCTGGGCGACTGGTTCGGGGGTTACGCCCTGTACCTGGTCGGCGGCCAGGCCCGCTTCACCTTCGCCCGGGCCGCCGACGCGCTCGAACTGGCGACGCCATCACTCCTGGAGGCCGGCCACCACGAGATCACGATCTCGTACGCGGTAGGCCAGGGTGGCGCGCCGGGTCGCATGGTCCTGGTCGTGAACGGGGTGCAGGCCGACGAGACGGTGGTGGAGGGCATGCTCCCGCTGGCGGTCCAGCACGGCGGGGCGGGCTTGCGCCTCGGCTGGGACAGCGGCTTCCCGGTGTCCTCGCGCTACGCGCCTCCCGCGCCCCTCGATGGGACGGTACACGGGGTCCGCGTGGAGACTCCCGGCGCGCTGCGGCCCGACCCGACCGACGAGGTCCGAGCCGCGCTCCACGCCGACTGATCGCAAAGCCGTTCAGGCTCGGCAGGCCGGTGTCGCCACCCGCTCATGCACCATGGGAGACATCGGCCATCTGGCTCAGCTCCTCGATGTTCCACGCCCCTGCACCTGCGCCCTCCGCGGCGGCCTGGGCAGCCAGACGCTGGAGCAACGCGTTCACCGGGGTGGGCACGCCATGAAGACCGCCCAGCAACGCGATCTCGCCGTTGAGGAACTCCGCCTCTATGGAGCCTGTCCCGCGGGCGAGACTCTGCCAGCTGGAGCCGCCCTGCCACTCCCCCGACGAGGTGGCCGCGATCTGCAGGAAGTCCCCGCGTCGCGCGCGGTCCTCCTCGGAGCTGGCCACGTCGATCCCCGCCGCGGCCAAGGCCTCCTTGCCCTCGCGTTGCGCCTCACGGGCCAACGGGCCGTAGCGGCCTTCGGGCCCGGCCAGTGCCTCCACCGCGTTGGCCAGGTTCATGAGGAGCTTGCGGTACTTCCAGCGCATGATGTCCGGCCGGGCCACCGACTGGAAGGTCGTGGTCGCGATGGCGTGCGCGATCGTCTCGCCGTGTTCGCCCACACCCAGCGGAAAGTGCCCCAGATCGAGCAGTCCTGAGACAGGGGCCGAGTGCACCTGGACGACGCCGGGGCGGAGTTGGGTGGCCGGGCACATGACGCACATCCCGTAGGTGTTCGGGAAGCGGCGCAGCACGCGACGCTCGTTCTCCACACCGTTCTGCATGCAGACCACCGGCGCGCTTGGCGGGGCCACCATCGCGAGTTGGGTGAGTGCGTGATCGGTGTGCTGTCCCTTGACGGCCAGCAGGACGACCGGGTCCCCGTCGTCGTCGCCTTCCCATGCCACCTGCGCCGGATCCTCCACCACAGCGATGGGCAGCGTCACGGTACCGTCGGGCGCCTCGAGGACGAGGCCGGACTGCAGGGCGCGGCCGTGGTCGCCCCGGGCAACCAGCGTGACGTCGTACCCGCGCTCGAACAGGCGGCCGCCGACCGCGCCACCGATGGCACCGGCCCCCACCACGATGAAACGCATGGACTGCACTCTGCCACGGTGGCGTGCCAAGCTTTCCCATGGCGTCGTTGAACCCGGTGGAGCGCGCAACGGCACTGGGGGGCGCTGTCGCCGCCACACCCCTTCGCCTCGTCGGCGGCCTGGCCGCACCGGCTCGCGGGGACATGGCACGCAACCTCCGGCGCGCCATCGGCATCACGCAGGAGCGGAGGCCGATCGCCTCGGATCCCGATGAGGCATACGTCCCACCCGGGGGCATGGCCCGCAGGGTCCACGCGGATCTGCCCGTCATGCTGGTCGGCGGTGTAAGCGCCTTGCTGCTCCAGACGCTGCACCCGCTCGCCATGGCAGGGATGGCCGAGCACTCCAGCTACCAGGAGGACCCGTTGGGCCGTTTGCGGCGGACGGCATCTTTCGTCGGGACGACGACGTTCGGCACCGTGGCTGAGGCCGAGGCGGCCATCGCCCAGGTCCACCGGGTGCATCGCCGCGTCCGGGGCATCGCACCCGACGGGCGGCCCTACTCGGCCGACGACCCGGAGGTCGTGACGTTCATTCATGTCGCCGAGGTGGCGAGTTTCCTGGCCTCGTCCCAGCGTTACGGCAGCCGGCCCCTGACGCCAGAGGAGTGCGACCGGTACTACGACGAAGTGGCGCCGGTGGCGCTGGCCCTCGGGGCCAACTGGGTCCCGCGCTCCTCCGCCGAGGTCGAGAGCTACCTCCTGCGCCTGCGGCCGGAGCTCTATGCCGGCCCGCAAGCCAGGGCGGCCCGTGATTGGCTGCTGCGCGGCGTGACCCGACGGCCGGGCGAGCGGGCGGTCTACTCCCTCGTCGTGGCCGCCGCGATCGGCGTCCTGCCCGCCTGGGCCCGCCGCGAGCTGGGACTCTCCATCGCCGGCCCGCTCGATCTGCTGGTCGACACCACCGCGGTCACGCCGCTCATGCGCGGCGTTGTCCATCGCCCTGCGCTGGATCGTCATGTCGCCGGGCTGAGACGACTCAGGTGGTCAGGGAGAGCCCGCCGTCGATCACGACGACCTGACCGGTGACATAGCTGGCCTGCGCCAGCGACAGGATGACTTCCGCGACGTCCTCGGGTTGCCCTGAGCGCTTGAGTGGCGTCACTTGGGTGACCACCTCGCGCACCACGTCCCAGTCGGCCGTCCACGGTGTGTCGACCAGACCCGGGGCGACGGCGTTGACCCGGACCTCGGGCCCGAGCACCTTGGCCAGCAGCACGGTCATGTGATTGACGGCCGCCTTGCTGGCTGCGTACGGGATGGAGGAGCCAGTCGGGCGCACGCCCGCCACCGACGAGACGTTGACCACCGAGCCGCGAGCCTCGCGCAGGGCCGGGAGGGCGGCCACCGACATGGCCCACGTCCCGAAGACGTTGACCTCGAAGATGCGGCGCCACACGTCGACGGAAGCGGCCGCGACGTCGTGGTGCGGGATCACGGCGGTCGTCCCGGCATTGTTCACGAGCGTGTCGAGGCGGCCCCAACGATCCAGCGCGGCCGCCACCAGGCGGTCGGGGACGCCTGGCTCCGTGATGTCACCCTGCACGTAGAAGCCGTCGGGGAGGGAGGCGGCGACAGCCTCGCCCTCCTCGACCGAGCGGGCCGAGTTGATCAGGACCGCGGCGCCCTCGGCCGCGAACGCCTGTGCCGTCGCGGCGCCGATGCCGCTGGAGGAGCCCGTGACGGCGACGACCTGGCCCTCCAGGGCGG
The DNA here is from genome assembly GCA_963741995.1 of uncultured Acidimicrobiaceae bacterium. GTDB lineage: Bacteria > Actinomycetota > Acidimicrobiia > Acidimicrobiales > RAAP-2 > Bog-473. Next base: position 1,151,902 of record CAVUKI010000001.1, on the reverse strand, counting down.
CGCCGCTCACCGTGCTGCGGTCACTGGGGTTCGATCCCCCAGCGGGCCGTCCACTCGTATCCGGGCTCCAACGCGACGACGTCGTTGCCGGTGCGCAGCGCATTGGGGGGACACGTCATCGGCTCAATGGCGACCGCCCGCCGGCGGCGCTGTAGTTCGCCGAGCGTGTCGCCCGTGTACACCATCAGGTAGGGAAAGCCGGGATCCACCCACAGGGCCGCCCCTCCCACTCCGCCCGGAACAGCGAGCGTGGCCCGGGCCAGGCCATCGGCGTCACGCTCCAGGCTCGTGTAGGCGGTGTCCAGCACGGCCGGGCCCACGAAGCGCGCCGTGGTGAAGTCCCGGTCGGTGCCTTCGACCGGCGTGAGGCCTCCCGTCGGGAGTCCCCGGTCGTCCATGTCCAGGGTGTGACCGGCCGGGACGTGGAGAATCGCGCCGTCGACCACGTCGGCCCCGGCGCGGAGGTACGGATGGAACCCGATACCGAAGGGGATCGGGCCCTCCTCCAGGGACTGTGCCCGTGTCGTGACGGTCAGGCCCTCCCGGCCCACGTGGTAGTCGATTTCCAGGAGGAGCGAGAACGGGTACCCGGGCGAGGGATGCAGCTGCAGGCGGAGGGAGAGCTGGTTCTGGTGCCGGGTCTGGAGCGTCCAGGGCAACCAGCGCACCAGGCCGTGGATGGCGTTGCGACGCTCCGGCTCGTCGAGTGCGGCCTGGGCCTGCACCCCGTTGAACTCGTAGCGGCCGTCGGCCAGGCGGTTGGGCCAGGGGGCGAGCACCTGGCCCCGGCCCGAATGGGACCATTCGTCTGCGCCGAAACCGTCGAGGACCGGGGTCGGGCCGACGGAGTAGGCCCTCAGCGTGGCGCCCACCTCGCAGACGACAACCTCCTGGCGGCCGTGCCCGATGCGCCACTGCTGTCCGGTGGGTGAGGCGACGGAGATCCTGGGCGACGGGGCGGGCATTGCGAGTGAATTGAAGCAGACCAGGGCCTCGGCGTGGGTGAGGGGCCTCGGCGGCCTGATGTGAAGTCCCGGTGACACGGACCCGAACCGGGGATGGACGGGCCCGCGGCCTCGGGATCGCCGGCGGTAGGGTGAGCAGACCGTGAGGATTCTCGTCACCAACGACGACGGTGTGAGCGCCCCTGGGCTGGCGGCCCTCACGAGGGCACTGGCGGCCTGGGCTTCCCAGGCGGGAGGCGACCCGGCGCACGAGATCATCGTGGTGGCGCCGAGCTCCAACTTCAGCGGCGCCGGTGCCGCGGTCGGCTCGGTGACCGATCACACGACCATCCCCTATCAGCGCGCCTACGTCGAGGGCGCCGAGGCGGTGGAGGCGTACGGCCTCGATGCGTCCCCCGCGCTCTCGGTCATAGCCGGCGCCCTCGGAGCCGTCGGGCCCAAGCCGGACCTCGTGCTCTCCGGCATCAACCACGGGGTCAATGTGGGTCGCTCGGTGCTGCACTCCGGGACGGTCGGCGCCGCGTTGACCGCCAGCCAGCTCGGGATCAGCGCCCTCGCCGTCTCATTGCGCGTGGGCGGCGACCCCGACCCGTGGGAATCGGCCGCCGACCTCGCCGTGGCCCTCATTCCCCTGTTGGTCGCCGCGCCGGTGCGCACGGTCCTCAACCTGAACGTGCCCCATCTCCCGCTGGCGGAGATCCGGGGCCTGCGCTGGGCCCGGGTGAGCGGGGCCGGCCTGATCAAGTCCGCCCGCGGCGCCAATACCTGGGAGGCGCCCAACATCGAGGAGATCGAGGGGCCCGCCGCGGCCGAGGCGGCGCGCTCGGTCATGGAGGGCGAGCCGGACGAGAAAGGTGAGATCGTGCTGACCGTCGGGTCGCCCTTCCCGCATTCGGGCGACCTCGGCCTCGCCGATTCCGGCGCCGAGGATGCCACGTTGGTGGCCCAGGGCTACGCCGCCCTGACCGCGCTCCGAGGCCCGCGGGCCGAGGAGGACGAGGAGCTGCTGGCCAGTCTCGACCACGTGCTCGGACGGGCCCTCTCGGGCTTCGACTTCACCGCCTGAAGGATAGGCCGCTCCGCCGACGTCAGTCGTCCTCCCCCGGCGGCCGGCGGCGCTTCTTCGTCTGAGAGCGGCGTCGTTTGGCGTCGACCCGCCGCACCTGGGAGCTCTTGGTCGGCCGCGTCGGTGCCCGAGTGGGCTGGACCCGGAGGGCGGTGTCCAGCTTGGTGGCCAGGCGCTGCAGCGCCAGCTCGCGGTTGCGTGCCTGCGATCGCGCATCCGAGGCACTGGCCCGCACCACCGCGCCCACGCGTTCGAGGAGGCGGGCTCGCTGGCGCGGGCCGAGCGTCTGGGACGCACCGACGTCGAACTGCACCTCCACCCTGCTGAGCGTCCGGTTGGCGTGCTGTCCGCCGGGGCCACCCGACGTCGTGGCCCGCCAGGAGATCTCCGAGAGCGGGAGATCCAGCCCCCGGTGCACGTGCAGCGTGTCGTCTCCAGCCACCCGACGAGCGTACGAGCACCAGGTACGCTCCGTGGCCATGGATTACCGACACCTTGGACGCTCGGGCATGCTCGTCTCCGCACTCTCATACGGCAACTGGATCACCCACGGCAGCCAGATTGAGGAGGATGCGGCGGCGGCGTGCGTGAAAGCGGCGCTCGACGTCGGCATCACCACTTTCGACACGGCCGACGTCTACGCCATCGGCGCGGCAGAATCCGTGCTGGGCCGGGCGCTGAAGCACGTGCGCCGCGAATCGGTCGAGATCTTCACCAAGGTCTACTGGCCGACCGGGCCCAACCCCAACGACCGCGGCCTCTCGCGCAAGCACATCATGGAGTCGCTCCACTCCTCGCTCGTGCGGCTGCAGACCGACCACGTCGACCTCCTGCAGGCCCACCGCTTCGACTACGAGGCTCCTCTGGAGGAGACGCTGCGGGCCTTCGACGACCTGGTGCGCCAGGGCAAGGTCCACTACATCGGCGTCTCCGAGTGGACGGCCGAGCAGATCGCGGACGCGCTGCGGATGGCCGACGAGATGGGCTTCGACCGCATCGTCTCCAGTCAGCCGCAGTACTCGTTGCTCTGGCGGGTGATCGAGGCCGAAGTGGTCCCGCTGTCGGAGAAGGAGGGCGTGGGCCAGATCGTGTGGTCCCCCCTCGCCCAGGGCGTCCTGACCGGGAAATACCTGCCTGGCCAGTCCGGCCCGCCGGCGGGCTCGCGGGCCACGGGCCCAGAGGGCGGCGAGATGAGCTGGCTGCTGCGCGACGAGGTCCTCGAGCCGGTGCAGGCCTACGCCGCGCTGTGCCGCGAGGCGGGCTACACCCCGGCGTCCGTCGCTCTGGCCTGGGTGCTGCGGAACCAGAACGTGAGCAGCGCCATTGTCGGTGCCAGCCGGCCCGAGCAGATCGCCGAGAACGTCAAAGCGCTCGACGTCGTGCTCGAGCCCGACTTCGTCGAGGCGATCGAGAAGGTGCTGGAGCCCACCACCCTGTTCGATCCCGGCTTCACCCTCAGCCCGGCCACCCGCCCCTGACGCGGGCCGAGCCGCTCAGCCCGGTGCGTCGAAGCGGGAGGTGAACGAGCGCACCTGCAGCGTCGTGTGGGTGCGGTGTTCTTCGAAGACCCGGGTATAGCCCGTATGTGCGATACGCCAGCCTTCGGCCGTCAGGCGGTAGCGGTCGGCATAGAACGCGGTGCCGGCGATCTCGAGGTCGGCCGCCGGCACTATGACCCGGTCCTGCAGGTACCAGGTGCCCTCCGCAGTGGTGTCCGAAGTGAAGGTGATCTCGGGGTGGTGACCGTGGTGCTCGGTCACCATGCCGGTGTCGCCCAGGACCGCGCTGAGCCACGTGACGATGGCCGTCCGGCCCTGCAGCACGGTCTTGCCGTCCTCGTAGGACGCGGTGACGTCTTCGGTCAGCAGCGCTCCCAGGTCGTCGAACTGCTTCAGGTCGAGCGTCCGGAAGTAGGCGTACTTCAAGCGACGTATGGCCTCGAGCTCGGCCGCGGTGTCCACGGGTGCACCCCTTTCGATCTGGCCCGCGAAGGCCGCGGCCAGGGTACTTTCCCGAGGAGTTGGCGGACGGACCGGTTCGGGACCAGCATCTGAGCAGTGCCAGTGACAAAGAAACGCCAGCGCATCGCCGTCTACGGCGTCTGCCGGGACGACGAGGGGCGGATCCTCCTGGCCCGGGCCTCGCCCGCCATCACCTTGCAGGGCCGCTGGTTCCTGCCCGGAGGCGGCGTGCACCACGGCGAGTGGCCGGTCGATTCGCTCACCAGGGAGATGGAGGAGGAATCGGGGCTGAAGGTCGCGGTGGGGCTCCTGCTCGACGTCCTCTCGGACGTGCGGACGATTCCCGACGGCACCAGCCTCCACACCGTACGGATCATCTACCGGGTGGACTCCTGGTCGGGGACCCTGCGTCCCGAGGTCGACGGCACGACCGACGCCGTCGGTTGGTTCACCCCCGAGGAGGTGCGCACCATGCCGCTGGCCCAGTACGTCCAGACCGTCGTGGACCGGCTCCTGTGACCGGGACCCGCGTCGAAGACCACGCGCATCACGTGGTCATCATCGGCTCGGGCTTCGGCGGCCTCTTCGCCGCCCGCGCCCTCAAGCGGGCGCCCGTACGGATCACCCTGATCGACCGGACCAACCACCACCTCTTCCAACCCTTGCTCTACCAGGTGGCCACTGGGATCCTTTCCGAAGGCCAGATCGCACCCGCCATCCGCGACGTCTTCCGCAACTATCCGTCACTGCGCGTGATCCTGGGCGAGGTGGACGACATCGACGTCGAAGCCCGCAGAGTTCACCTCGACGAGTTCGGCAAGCAGATCAGCGTCGGCTACGACAGCCTCATCGTGGCCGGTGGAGCCACGAGCTCCTACTTCGGTCACGACGAGTTCCGCGCCAACTCGTGCAGCATGAAGACGCTCGACGATGCGTTGGCTCTCCGGGGCAACATCTTCGGCGCCTTCGAGCTGGCCGAGGCCGAGATGGACCCCGTGGAGCGCCGGCGGCTCATGACGTTCGTCGTCGTGGGTGGCGGCCCGACCGGGGTGGAGATGGCCGGCCAGCTCCGCGAGCTGTCCCGGCGCGCGCTCCGGCACAACTACCGCATGATCGATCCCGTCGACACCCGGGTCGTCCTGGTGGAGGGCACCGACGGCCTCAACCGGTCGATGGGGCCGTACCTCGCGCGCCTGACGGCGCGCGACCTCACCGGCATGGGCACGGAGATCCACCTCAACGCCTTGGTGACCAACCTGGACGACAGGGGTGTCGAGATCACCAAGCAGGACGGTTCGACCGAGTGGATACCCGCTGCCACCAAGGTCTGGGCCGCCGGGACGCGCGCCGCCGGTCTGGGAGCTACCCTCGCCGGCGCGGCCGGGGCGGAGACCAACAAGGCGGGCCAGGTCCTGGTCAATCCCGATTGCTCGCTTCCCACCTACCCCGAGGTTTTCGTGGTGGGCGACCTGATGGCGCACGGCGATCTGCCGGGGGTCGCCGAGGTGGCGATCCAATCGGGTGCGCACGCCGCCCACTCCATCTTGCGCCGCCTGGACGGCAAGCCCACCAAACCGTTCAAGTACCGCGACCTCGGGACGCTGGCCGTGATCTCGCGTTTCACCGCCGTCGCCAAGATCGGCCCGGTCCGGGTCGGTGGGTTCATCGGTTGGCTGCTGTGGCTCGTCGTGCACATCACCTTCCTCACCGGCTTCAAGAACCGCTTCGGCGCACTGACCCGCTGGGTGGTGAGCTTCGTCGGCCGCGGGCGCTACGAGCGGGCGTTGATCGGGCGCTGGGTCGCCCGGACGAAACGACCCGGCGAATCTGCGTAAGGTTCGGCCAGAACACACGACGACCAGGGGGGTCGACCCATGCCCATCAACGTCACGCCCAACGAAGGGCTCAGTGACCACATCAACGACATCCGCCTGCGCACGGCCCGGATCGTCAACGAAAAGATCCTGCCCAATGAGTCCGTGCTCTGGCACGCCCGAGGCCGCGACGTCACCGAGGCCGAACGGGCCGAGGCGAAGGCGCTGCGCGGCGAGATCCAGGCCAAGGTGAAGGCAGAGGGGCTGTGGGCGCCCCACCTCCCACCCGAGTACGGCGGCATGGGCATCGACTTCATGGCACACGCCTACATGAACGAGATCCTCGCCTACGCCATCGGCGCGGCGTCGCTGTTCGGCGTGGTGGCACCGAACTCGGGCAACCAGACCATCCTCGTCAAGTACGGGACCGAGGAGCAGAAGCAGAAGTGGCTCCTCCCTCTCATCGAGGGGACCATGCAGTCGGGCTTCTCCATGACCGAGCCCGAGAACGCCGGCTCGGATCCGCGGTCGATTCAGACCACCGCCATCCGCGAGGGGGACGAGTGGGTGATCAACGGGCACAAGTGGTTCACGTCCAACGGGCTGGCCGCCGACTTCTTCATCGTGATGTGCCGGGCCAAGGACTCGAAGGACGACGAGGGTCCGGGGCGGATGGTCCAGATCATCGTGCCCACCTCGAACCCGGGCGTCATCATCGAGCGCGGCATCGGCATCTGGGGCAGCGCCAGGTCGGATCACTGTGAGGTCCGCTACGACCAGGTCCGCGTCCCCTACGAGAACCTGCTGGGCCAGGTCGGCGACGGGCACCGGGCGGCACAGGACCGGCTCGGCGCCGGTCGCATCTTCCACTGCATGAACTCGGTGGGCCAAATGTGGCGCGCCTTCGACCTGATGGTCGAGCGCCTGTTGACCCGCGAGGTGCACGGCGGGCTCCTCAAGGACAAGCAATTCATGCAGGGCTTCGTGGCCGACAGTTACATGGACCTGCAGGCCGCCCGGCTGATGACGATCCATGCCGCCGAGAAGGTGGACAAGGGCGACCCGCAAGCCCGCACCGAAATCAGCTCCATCAAGGTCTTCGTGCCGGCGGCCTACAGCCGCGTCGTCGACCGGGCCATCCAGGTGTGGGGTGCGGCCGGCGTGACCAGCGACCTTCCGCTGGCCCAGATGTACCTCGGCGCCCGCACCCTGCGTCTGGCCGACGGCCCCGACGAGGTGCACCGCATCCTCATTGCCAAGAACGTGCTGCACCACTACGAGAAGGGCGAGAGCTGGGACTTCGCGGGGTGAACCCGCGGTGACCTGGGAGGCCGGCCCGGCGGTCTCGGTCTTCGCCGAGGGGCTGTTCGATGGCTCCGTCGCCGTGGTCACCGGCGGAGGCAGCGGGCTCGGGCGCGAGGTGGCCCACGCGTTCGCCCGCCTGGGCGGCCGCGTCGTCATCGCGGGCCGGACCGCTTCTCGGCTCGACGGCGTGGCGCGCTCCATTGAGCAGGCGGGCGGCACCTGCCTGGCCGTCCCCACCAACATCCGGGAGCCCGAACAGGTCGACGCCCTGCGCGACACGGTCTACGCCCGCTACGGGAGGGTCGACTTCCTCGTGAACAATGCCGGCGGCCAGTTCCCGGGCGTGCCCAGCACGATCTCGGACAACGGATGGCGGGCCGTCATCGACCTCAACCTCAACGGCACCTGGAACGTGACCAGCCGTTTCATGGGACCGATGGCCGAGGCGGGGTCTGGTTCCATCGTCGACGTGGTCCACACCTTCTCCCTCGAACGCGGCGCACCGATGTTCGTCCACTCGGGAGCTGCCCGCGCCGGGGTCGTCAACATGGTCAAGACGCTGGCGCCCTACCTGATGCGGCGCGGGGTGACCATCAACGCCTTCGCACCCGGTGTCTTCTCGACGCCGGGCATGATCGAGTCCGAGTTGGCGACCGTCGGGCGATCCGAGGCCGGCTTCACCGACGAGCTGGTCGCAGAGGGCACCACCGTCCGTCTGGGGACGGCGGACGAGATGGCGGCCATGATCCTCTATCTGTGCTCCCCCGCGGCTCGCTACGTGTGCGGCGCCACCATCGTCGCCGATGGCGCGTCCATGCAGACCAACTGGGTCAACTTCTTTCCGGAGGAGGCGATGTGACCGGCGCCGGCCCGCGATCCATGTTGGCCGGGGTGGTGCGGGCCAGCACGGCGGCCGCCGCGCACATCACGGCAAACGAGACAATGCCGATGCTCAGACGGAGCGCGTTCTCGGTGAACACCTCGGCGAAGATCCAGACGCTGAGCACAATGCTCACGATCGGGTCGACGATCACGATGAACGGTTGCGACACGCTGAGCGGCCCCACGTGCAACGCAGTCTGGTCGAGCAATTCGGCCGCGATGCTCACGACGATCAGTGCATAGACGGGCCAGTGGGCGAACATCCCGAGGACCCCGAATTGTGTGAGCGTGTCGGTCATCGCCTTGATGAACGTGGCGACCAACGCCCACAGGATCGCCGTCGCCGCGCCCAGCGCAGCCGCCCGTCGTACCGGCGAGCCGCGCCGCCCTACCAGGGCCAGGATGGCCGCCGCTCCCCCCGCGGCGATGGTGGCGCCGACCCAGGCGGAGCTGGTCGGCTGCACGTGGCCTCCGGTGGGCTCGGAGACCGCCACGAACAGTGCGAGTGACCCGCAGGTGACGGCCGCCGCCCACCAGGTGAGATCCCTGATCTGCTGGCGGATCCAGAGCCGGCGCAGCACGAGCGCAAAGACCAGTTCGGTCACCAGGAGGGGCTGCACCACCGACATCTGTCCGTTGTGCAGGGCGAGGGCCTGGAAGATGAACGACCCGGCCAGAGCCACCCAGCCGAACAGCCACAGCGGGTTCGACACCAGGTAGCGGACGAACTGCCACCCTTTGGAGTGGCCCGGGTCGCTCGTACTCGCGATGTGCTGCGTGATCATGTTGAGCGCGTTGGAGAACGCTGCTCCCAGCGCGAACAGGATCGTTACCACGGGACCGCCGCGGCAGTCAGCTCGATCGAGCCGTGCACACCCACCCGAGGTCGTACGTGCGCACCTGCACCGAGTCGAAGCCGGCGGCGCGCAGCCGGGGCTCCAGCTCGGCGGGGTCGATGGGGTTGTAGGTGTCGTCCTGGTGGAAGGCCGCGCTGCCCTCGCTGTAGACCCCGTCGGCCGCCACGAGCGTCGCACCGGGGACGAGCACGCGGGCCAGCTCGGCCAACACCCGGTCCTGGGCCTCGGCGGGCGCAATGTGATGGAGCATGTGGAACGAGGCGGCGCCGGTGAAACGCGCCGAGGGGAAAGTCAGCGCCGTGGCGTCGCCCACGACGACCTCCACGTTGGTCCCGGCCATCCGCTCGGCCAAGCCGGCCGCCAGAACCTGGTCGAGTTCGACCGCCGTCAGATGCGCCGTCTTGGTACGCAGTATGTCGGTCGTGAACCCGGGTCCCGGGCCGATCTCGATCGCCGCGTCGCCGAGCTCCACGTCGGCCAACGCCACGGGCAGGATCGTCTCGTGGACCAGCCGGCGCCAGTCGTCGCTGGCGCAGTACTCCATGTGGCCCGGATTCATGGCGGGACGGTCAGCCTGGCGCCTGGACCTGGTACTCGTCCTTCCACCAGCGCGCCGTTCGGACTTCCTCGGGATCGGTGCGCAGTGACGGATCCTGCCCCAGGTCTGCCGGTGTGGGCCCGATCCGGTCGGCCACCGGTTGGAGTGCGTCAAGGTCGAAGTCGTAGCACCGGGCCGCCGTCTCCCCCAGCAGCTTCCGGGCGTCCTCCACCGGGATGCCCCCGAAGTCGCCGCGGAGGCGCTCCTGTGTGTGGGGCCAGGTGCCCTCCGGGTGCGGGTAGTCGGTCCCCCACATGACGACGTCACAGCCCAGGACGTGACGGCGGCGGATCTCCTCCCGCGACATGGTGGACGCGCCGATGAAGATGTTCTCCCCGAAGTAGTCCGAGGGCAGCTTGGAGATCTTCCCCTTCAGGAGTGCGGCCATCTTCTTGGTGGTGTGGCCGCCACCCATGTACTGGTCCCACTTCCACATCATGTCGGCGGCCCAGTAGGCGGCAGCCTCGGTGACGACGTACTTGAGGCGCGGGAAGCGCTCGAAGGCGCCGGAGAAGAGAAGGTGCCACATCGGCCGGGCCGCCCACCACACCACCTCGGCCAGGTAGATGCCGACGTTGTCGTTGTACTCCTCCTGGGGCGCCTCACCCGAGTGGGTGTGGACCGGGAACCCGATCTCCTGACAGGCCGCCCACACCGGGTCGTAGTCCGGGTGGTTGTAGGGCTTGAGGTCGTGCCACATCGTCGGGACCATGATCCCGCGGATGCCCGGCTGCCCGGCCAGCCACTCGATCTCGGCTACCGAGCGCTCGACGCTGTGGGTGATGGGCACGAGCGCGATGCCGCCGTGACGGTCCGGACTGCGGCTGCACATCTCGGCCAGGAAGCGGTTGTGCGCCCGCGCCCCGGCGAAGGCCAGCTCGGGGTCGGCGATGGAGCCCGCCGAGAGCCCGGCCCCGAAGGGCGGTGAGGCCATGCCCGTTATGGCGTCGGCGTCGGCGAACATGACCTCCGCCGTGACACCGTCGGCGTCGAGCTCCTTGTCGCGCTGGTCGATGTCCCAGGCGCCACGCAAGCCCTCCTCGTTGTCCGTCTCCCAGCCCATGATGTAGTCGTAATTCATCCGGAGCAGCTCGTCGCGGTTGGCGTGACGCTCGGCCAGGTACTCGTCGAACTGCGGGTGGTACGCCGTGTCGAGGTAGGGCCGGTAGCCCTCGGCGGGCAGGCCGGCGTGGGCGTCGGCCGAAATGATCAGGTAGCGGTCGCTCATCGTTTCGCCCCGAGCACCGAGATGTCGTCGTAGCGCTGGTGGATGAACGGCTCGACCCCCGCCCGTGGCACCGGCCCGATGACCCGGCCGACCTGCGTGGAGGCCCGCTCCGTCCAGTTGATGTCCACCATGCGGCGCACCACCAGGTCGGCCACCGGGTCGAGGGGCGCCTCCTTCAGGATGAGCTCGCCCTCAATGGCCTCGTACAGCCTCGTCTTCTCGGTCTTCTCCCCGTAGACGAGGAGGGGGTCCTGGTCGAGCACGCCGGCCTCCTCGCAGGAGGGGGACAGCTTGAGCCAGAAGTCTGTCTTCTCCAGCTCGTAGTTCTCGCGGGTCCCGGTCACGGTGCCCGTGATCTCGCAGATCACCGAGCCCATGCGCGCGATGTGCGCCGAGACGTTCGCCCCGTCGCGGGAGACCACGACCTCGGCCAGCTTCTTGGGCTCGCCGTTGATCTCCCGGCCGCCGATGAGCGACTGCTCGGTGGTCATCGGCATGAGGATCGGATACTCCCCCAACCGGTCCGCGTGCCGCGCCTGCACGCCGATCCACCCCGCGCCGAAAACGGGAAGCCCCGGCATCTCGACCCTGGTGATGGTGATGCGCACCAGCGGCTCGGGCCCCGGTTCGAGTGGCGGCGGCAGTATGGCCGCAATGATGTCGGGGTCGGTCTCATAGACGGCCGTGACCGCCTCGGACCAGATGTCGGCCTTCTTGGCCTCGATCTCGCGGTTCACCTGCGCGGCTCGGGCGCCGTAACGAACGGTCATGGATGCTCCTCTCTGCTCACCAGGCACGCAGGATCTGCGTAGGGTCGAACGCGTTGCACGTCGTCGTGGTCGGCCAGTCCTCCGGCGCCAGCGGCCGGGCGACCTCGGTCACCGGCGGCCCGACCCGATCGCCGATCGGCCGCAGCCGGTCGAGGTCGAAGCCGTAGAACGACGCGGCCGTCGACTCCACCATGGCCCGCACCTCGGGCTCGGCGTAGTCGGCGAAGGCCACACGGAGGGCCTCGGTCGTGAAGGGATAGCTGCCCTCCGAGTGCGGGTAGTCGGCGCCCCACATGACGTGCCCTATGCCGAGGCCCCGGCACAGGGGTGCCTCGCTCGGGCGCAGGAAGCTGGCGCCGATCCAGAAGTTGCGGGCGAAGTACTCCGTGGGCGTCATCGTCATTTTGGCGGCGGCGGCGCCGAAGAACTTCGCCTCGGCCGCATTGGCGGTCGTCATGCGGCCGTAGAACCAGTCCAGCGTCTGCAGGCCACGAGGGAGCCAGGCCACACCCTGCTCGGTGACGGCGAAGCGCAGGGCGGGATGACGCTCGAGCACCCCGGAGAAGATGAGGTGCCAGACGGACCGGTGGCTGAACCAGGGGATCTCGATGAGCATCATCGCCCGCGCCGCCTCGTGCTCGCCGTAGTCGGGCAGGGCGCTGCCGCCGTGGATGTTGATCGGCACGTCGAGATCGGCACAGACCTGCCACAGCGGCTCGTAGTGGTCCTCCCACAGTGGCGGCAGCTGGGAATTGGGCGGGATCGACGGCAGCAGGATCCCACCGAAGGGGTCGAAGGTCGCGGCGGCCCATTGCACCTCGGCGACCGCGTCGGCCATGTCGTTGGCGAAGACCTGAATGATCCCGGCCCGCCGGCCGGGCGTGGCGGCGCAGAAGTCGGCCAGCCATCGGTTGTGGGCCTGAACGCCGGCCCAACGGCGCTCGTAGTCCTCGGGCGACGGGGGCAGGGCGACCAGGTTCCCCTCCGTGAAGAAGGGGGGAACCGTGTTGGGGAACAGCACCTCGGCCGCGATGCCGTCGGACTCGGTCTCGGCCAGGCGCCGCTCGCTGTCCCAGTTGCGGTAGGCGATCGGGGCCAGCAGGTCGGCGAACGGGTTGACGTACCCGGCGGCCCAGGCGTCGAATTCGTCGTGCCAGCGGCTGGCCAGATACGGCCGGTAGTCCTGAATGTCACCGCCGGCATGGCCGTCGGCCGATACGACGGTGTAGCGGGCGGACGCGGGCTGGGTGGTCGTCATCAGGTCAGGGCCGCCGGAGGCAGCTGCCCGGCGCCGATGGCGTCGGCCCGGCGGTGCAGCATCTCTGCGGCCTCCTCGAGCCCGTAGCCGATGATGAAATCGCCCTTCTTGACACCCTGCACGCAGAAGCGACCCAGCTCGCGCAGGTCCATGACGTCGACAGAACGACCCGCCGCCTCCAGCTGCGCCTTGAATTCATCGAAGGTCGTGCCGGGCGCCGGCGGCCGCGGCCGCGTCCGCCGCAGGGCGTCGGGCCGGTTGCGCTGGGCCGTCCACAGCCCGGTATCGAGCAGGCCCCCCGAGGGATAGAACACGGCGGCGCGCAGATCGGTACCGGCGGCGATGAGCTGGTGGGCCAGCGCCTCGGTGAGGCACGAGATGGCCGCCTTGCTCGAGGCGTAGACCGACGCGTACGGGACGGGGGCGATCCCGCCGTCCATGCTCGAGGTGTTGACGACCACGCCGGGCTCGCCCGAGGCGATCATCCGAGGCACGAACGACAGCATGCCGTTGGCCACGCCGAAGACGTTGACCGAGAAGCACCAGGCCCAGTCGTTGGGCTCTTGCTCCCAGGGCCGCCCGCCGCCGCCCGAGGTGACCCCGGCGTTGTTGAACAGCAGGTGGCACGCACCCTCTCGGGCGAAGACGTCCTCGGCCAGCGCCTCGACCGAAGCCGCTGAGGACACGTCGGTCACGATGCCCCGGACGTTGCCGCAACCGGTCAGCTCCTTCACCGCCGCCTGGAGCACTGGCTCCTCGACGTCGGCGACCACGACGCGTGCGCCCTCCTCAAGCAGCGACTGGGTGATGCCGCGGCCGATACCCGCCGCTCCCCCGGTGACGACGGCAACCTTGCCGTTCAGATCATCCAACGCGTGCCCCCAAGTTTTCTGACGCCCCGTCAGCTCCCCACCCTAACGCCCGGCCGACGATGCAGCCCGAAGCTGCCCCTCGAAAGAGTCCTTGCAATCCCCTGTGTCACCAGAGGTCGTGCTGTAGCGTCGTTGTCCTGGCCCGAGACATGGAGGTGGCGACCGTGAGGCAACGATCGAGGTGGGTCGGTATGTGTGCCGGCGTGCTCGGCCTGACGCTCGCCTTGGCGCCGCTGACGGCGGCCTCCGCCAAGAGCACGAGGACCAAGGGGTCGTCGCCCAAGAGCGCCATGTGCAAGAGCGTCAAGTCCGAGGAGTCCGGCTCGACCGCGGCCGAAGGCGCCATTGAGAAGGCCATGACATCCGGCAACTTCGCCTCCGCCAAGCAGGCGATGCTCAGCGCCTACAACGTCGACTTCAACCAAGTGCAAAAGGCCCTGGCGGCGATCAAGAAGGCCCCGCCGAAGGTGCAGTCCGCGTTCAAGGACCTGCTCTCCTACGTCAAGCAGTTCAGGACCGCGATCCAGAACTCCACGAGTGTGACGAGCCTTCTCGCCTCCTTCGAGACGCTGGGCAAGAACCCGAAGCTGGAAACCGACGGAACGACGATCGCCAACTGGTACACGTCGGTGTGTGGCGGAACCCTGGTCACCCCGACGACGGCGACGACCGGGAACCTTCCCTAACCCGCACCACCTGACGCGTCGGTGGCCGAGACCCCGCCATCGCTGCATGTGCCGCGGCCAGAGGAGGCCCGGCCGCTCGACGAGATGGCAATGGCCCGGGGCTGGCTCCAGCACCTCCGCGAGAGTGCGATCTTCAAGGTCGAGGGTCTGGACGCCACGCAGCTGCGCTGGCAGCCCGCTCCGGCGGCCAACTCGCTGGGCGTCGTCGTGGTCCACCTCGGGTACAGCGAACGACTCTGGCTCCGAGCCGTCGGCGCGGGCGAGAAGATGGATATGGCCTGGCGGGCGCACATGTTCGAGCTCCCCGAGGGCTGGGGCGTCGACGAGGCTGTGGCCTTCTACCGGGACGAGAGCGCAGCGGCGGACGCCGTCCTGGATCAGGTCACCTCGTTTGACCTGTTCTCCCGGGGCGACTTCCGCCCGACGACCTTCCGCTGGGCCGTGTTCCACCTGATCGAGGAGACGGCCCGGCACGTGGGGCATATGGACATCACCCGCGAGCTCCTCGACGGAAGCGTGGGCCGCTGAGCTCTCCCTGAGGGTGTGCAGTTTCGACCTGGCCCGCGCACCACCTGACCCATTCCGCGTGCGATCCTGTAACGAGAAGCAAGCGGTACCGTGCAGATGGGCCCCGGGGCTCCGCGGGGCGATCCGGGGCGCTGCGTTGGCGAATTGGCGGAGTTCAAGTTCGGGGCGTGGGAGGTCGAAAAACGGCCATGGACGTGCAAGCGGGCGAGGCGGGGTTCAAGCCTGATCTGTCGGCCACAGCCATCGTCGAACGGCCCGTGACCGACAGCCAGGGACAACTCTTCCGCGACGCCTACCCGACCTACGCCGAGACGGACAAGATCCCGGCGGTCAGTCGTCGCGCTGCGGGGCCCGGTCCGGCCCGTTGGCTCCGGGTCCTGGTGGTGCTCGTGGCCCTGGTCGTGGTCGCAGCGGGGGCGACACTCGGGCTCGTGAAGGCCGGCATCATCGACAAGAGCAACACGGGCAGCCCGAGCGCGACGGGCAGCCCGAGCGCCACGCAGACGACCGAGCACCACGCATCGGCCGGATCATCAAAGCAGCCCCTGGTGACCCCGGTCTCGGCCGGCAACGGGACCGGCACCTACCGGATCGACATCGCCGCCTACGCCGTGACGGTGACCACGTCGACCGGCCGCTCGTGGGTCAGCATCGGCGCCGCGGGCCAACACCCGAGCTTCGAGGGCGTCCTCGACCCCAGCAGCTCCCAGAAGGAGGTGCTCCTCGGCCCCTCTCAGGTTGACGTCGGCGCGGGCGGGACCAAGGTGATCGTGACGTCGGGCAAGCGGGCCTTCACCTTGACGCCCATCTCGGCGCCCTTCAGCTACCAGTTCATCATCAAGAGCTGACGCAGCTGTCAGGCCACCGGCTGACCGGGGCCAGAGGATCGCAAACGCAACTGACGCCCAAATTCCCTCGTCACCCCCCAGTGCAGGTCTTCAGGAAGAGAGGTGGCGCGTCGATGCCTGAGCCGTGTCCACCGGATCGTCGTCCGCCGTCCGACGCGGCTTCGGTGCCTTCACCGCTTCTGCACGCCGCCTGACCGTGGGCGCGCTCGCGGTCGCCGCCCTCGGAGTCGGGAGCGCGTCAATGGCCGGCGCCGGCACGGCCGGTGCGGTGGGCGCCCAGAGCACCACATCGTCCACGGGCATCCCGTCGGACAACTACTGGTTGGCCGACGGCCAGGGCGCCGTGTGGAATTTCGGCAACGCCGGCGCCTTCGGTTCGGCGGCGAGCCTGCCGCTCAATCACCCGATCATCACCATCACCGCCACCAATGACCAGAAGGGCTACTGGATGGTGGCGTCCGACGGCGGCATCTTCAACTACGGCGACGCCGCCTTCTACGGCTCGACCGGCTCCATCGCGCTGAACAAGCCCATCGTGGCCATGGCCTCGACGCCCGACGGCAAGGGGTACTGGTTGGTGGCGTCCGACGGCGGCATCTTCAGCTTCGGCGACGCCGCCTTCTACGGCTCGACCGGCTCCATCGCGCTGAACAAGCCCATCGTGGCCATGGCCTCGACGCCCGACGGCAAGGGGTACTGGTTGGTGGCGTCCGACGGCGGCATCTTCAGCTTCGGCGACGCCGCCTTCTACGGCTCGACCGGCTCCATCCCTCTGGTCCAGCCGATCGTGGGCATGGCGGCCACCCCGGACGGCAAGGGGTACTGGATGGTCGCCTCCGACGGCGGCATCTTCAACTTCGGTGACGCCGTCTTCGCCGGCTCCGCCGCCGGAGGTCCAAGCCTCGACCCGGCGGAGCGAGTGGTCTCGTCTGCCTCTGGCCAGGGCTACTGGGTGGAGGAGCAGAACGGCACCGCCGAACCGTTCGGAGATGCCCTGGGCGCTCCGCCGACCGAGGCCCTGATGTTCGCCCCCGTCACCCCTGGCGACAGGGCCGTCCTCTTTGCTTTCGCTCAGCTCGGCAAGCCGTACATCTGGGGTGGCAACGGACCGGTGGGCTACGACTGCTCGGGCCTGGCGCTGGCCTCGTGGGAGAGCACAGGCGTGAGTTTTGCCCGCGTCTCCGACGACCAGTACAACACCGCCGGTCAGCCGGTCGCGCTCGGCGCGCTGTCGGCCGGAGACCTCGTGTTCTGGGGTACCAGCCAGACCGACTGGACCACCGTGTACCACACCGCCATCTACGTCGGCGGCGACCAGATCGTCGAGGCGACGGGCGACCAGGTGCAGCTGAACTCGCTCGGCCAATGGGGCTCGGGCGACCTCATGCCCAACGGACGCCGTCCGTAGGTCCCGGCGCTCCACGCCCGCCGGGCGAGCGCAGGGCAAGCCGGCGGTAGCGTACGGTCGCGCCCGCGCCGCAGCTGGGCACAGCGCCAGGCGCGCAGAGGGAGCCGATGACCCCAGCACGAAAGAACGCGATGGACCACGTGGTGCTCGTGCTGTTCGAGAACCGATCGTTCGACAACCTGCTCGGGCGCTTGTACAAGCCGGGGGACGTCGAGGCGTTCGAAGGGGTGATCGGAAAGGACCTCAGCAATCCCATTCCGGCCTGGGCCGAGCACGGGGCGGAAGGCGGGATCGTCCCCTACGGGATCTCCGACAGTATGGACGCACCGGACCCCGACCCGGGTGAGGAGTACCAACACACAAATACCCAGCTGTTCAACGTGCTCGACGAGGCCAACCGCTTCAAGGACGCCACCGACATGGTCGCGCCCCACAACACACCACCGGCGGGCACCCAGTCGACGATGGAAGGCTTCGTCACCGACTACATCAGCTTCCTCACGTTCGAGCTCGGCCGGCAGCCGACGTACGAGGAATACAGCCAGATCATGACGGGCTACACGCCGGAGCAGGTCCCGGTGATCAGCGCGCTGGCCCGGGGCTTCGGGGTGTTCGATCATTGGTTCAGCGAGGTCCCGTCCCAGACCTTGGCCAACCGGTCCTTCTGGACGGCTGGCACGTCATCGGGCTTCGTGGTGAACCGGCCGGTCACCAATTTCATGCGGCACAACACGGCGGAGACGATCTTCAATCGTCTCGAGCGCTGTGGGAAGACCTGGAAGGTCTACGTGCTCGAGCCCGACCCCATCTCCTTCACCGGGTTCATCCACATGGCACGGCTGCGGGACCGCTTCGCCACCAACTTCGTGCCGTTCAGCGAGTTCGAGGCCGATGCCGCCGCAGGCACGTTGCCCGACTTCTGCCTGATCGAGCCCAACCTGCTGGCCGGTCATGGCGACTACCACCCGGCATTCGGCCGCGCCCTGATGGCGGGCGTCGACGTGGAGATCGATTCGCCCTCGTCCATCCTCGCCGGCGAGGCTTTCCTGGGGCGGATCTACGACGCCGTGCGTTCCGCTGCGACAGAGAACGGGTCGAACGCCTTCAACATCATGCTCTTCGTCGGCTTCGACGAGCCGGGAGGCACCTACGACCATGTCCCCCCTGGCACGGTGCCCGCCCCTGACCCCGATGCGTCACAGGAGCAGTTCGGGTTCGCCTTCGATCGCTCGGGCTACCGCGTGCCGGCGGTGATCATCTCGCCGTGGGTGCCCGCAGGCTCGGTCTACACCGACGAGTACCGCCACACCTCGTTGATGGCGACGCTGCGCGAGGAGTGGCACCTGGGCGAGCCGTTCACCGCTCGCGAGGCCGCCGCACGCACCTTCGGGGGTCTCCTCAGTCTCGAGACCCCACGGCCTCCCGAGACCTGGCCCGACATGGAGCCCCTCCCGGTGCCGCCCTTCCAGGCGGAGCAGGTGAACGGCCTGCGGGCGCTCGGCACGCTTGGCCGTCACATGTGCCACGGGCTCTACGAGCACGCGCGCCACGACGACAACCTCCCTGACCCTCCAGCCGCCGATCCCAAGGTCTCGCCCGCGCTGGCCATCGACTTCGCCGTCCACCTCGGTGCCCGGCTTTTCCCCAGGCTCGCGACCCGTCCCTCAGTCCACTGACGAGGCGGCAGCCGTCAGGAACGGCGGATCTGCCGGTCCGGATTCCCGGGGTCGACGCCCCAGCTCGAGATCCACGTGGGTGTGATGCGGATGACCTCACGGCTCATGAACGGAACCGGCGGGTCGACGTCCTCCAGCGCAACCGCGGTGCCGCGGATCTCCAGGCCACGCACCGTCCACGGGTCCCGCGAGACGAGGTCGTCGACGACGAGAGCCACCTGGCCGTTGTCCTTCACGTTGCGGAACTTGCGGGTGGCACCCATGGCGTGGCCGCCGATGAGAATGTCGCCCGTCTCGTCGTCCAAGAACGCGCCGACCGGACTGTTCTGGGGCGCGCCCTGCGCATCGACGGTGGCGAGACGGGCCAGGGGCTGGCTCTGCAGGTACTGGCGCTCGGGCTCGTTCAGAGTGACGGTCATGTCTGCAGCGTAAGGACCTCGAGGCTCGTTCGTGTCCGTGGTGCGCGCCGGACTACGAAGGCTCGTCACCTCCGACGATGTGCTGCCGGGACAGCGCGACGATCTCCTGTGGCGAGTAACCCAGCTCGGCCAGCACCTGCTCGGTGTGTTCGCCGAGGCGCGGCGGAGGCCGCCGTGACGTCGGCCGGATGCCGTCGAGGTTGAGCGGCGCGCCGACGACGCGCAGGTCCGGCACGTCGGGGTGCGGGAGCGGCACGAGCATCCCGAGCGCTGCCAGCTGGTCGTCCTCGACGAAATCGGCCACCGAGCGGACCGGCGTTGACGGCACAGACCGCTCCCGCAGCAGAACGTGCCACTCCTCCCCGGACTTCTCGAGAAAGCGGGCCTGCAGGAGATCGTGCAGCGCGGCACGATTGCCCACACGGTCGGCGTTCTGGCGGTAGGACGGATCGACGGGGAGATCGGGGAATCCCAACGCGTCGCAGAGCCGCGCGAACTGGTCGTCGTTCGCCGCCGTGACCATCAGGTCGCCGTCGGACGTCGCGAAGACCTCGTACGGGGCCAGGAAAGGCGCCCCGCTCCCGTGGCGTTGAGGCTCTTCCCCCGAGCCCATGTACCCGGCGATCAGGTAGGACAACCACCAGGTCGCGGTCTCGTAGAGGCTGACTTCGACGAGCCCACCCACGCCGGTCTGATCACGGGTGCGGAGCGCCGCCTGTATGCCGACCGAGGCCCACATGGCCGTCCCGAGGTCGATGGCCGCGATCGGGAGCCGGGCCGGCGGGCCCTCCGGGTAGCCGGTCAGCGCCATGATGCCGCTCTCGGCCTGGAGGATGGGGTCGTACCCCGGCCAATCGCGCTTCGGCCCCTGCGACCCGTAGGCCGTGATGGAGCAGTAGACCAGCCGTGCATTGTCAGCTCTCAGGGCCTCGTACCCGAGACCCCGCTTGTCCAGCGAGCCGGGGCGAAAGCTCGAGATGACGACGTCGGCCTTCGCCCCCAGCCGCCGCACGATGCCCTGGCCGCCTTCACTGTCGAGGTCGACGGCGATGCTTCGCTTGCCCCTGTTGGCGGCTAGGAACGTCGCGCTCAGTCCGTTCCACTCCGGGGGTCGCCACTGGCGGGTGTCGTCGCCCGCACCCGGTGATTCGACCTTGATCACATCGGCCCCGAGGTCACCCAGCAGCATCGAGCAGTACGGCCCCGCGAAGTTCCGGGTCAGGTCGAGCACGGAGATCCCGGCGAGCGCGCCAGAAGGAGCGGGCGTGGGAGGGAGCCTCGAAGTCGACAAGAAACGCTAAGCCGAGGGTCGGGCGTGGACGGTGTCGTGGATCAGCATGAACCGCATCGACCAGAAGCCGGGTCGCCGGTCGCCGAGGTCGTGCCGCGCCCAGATGAACCCGGCCAATGTCACAGCCGCAGCGGCCAGCCAGAGAATCACCCCGGCAGCCAGGACCCATGGACTGGAACCCGACCACATCACCAGAAGGCCTGCGACGGCGAGGGCCAACCCGAGGTATCCCACGCGGAGACCCCAGACGGCCATCCTCCAGTGTCCGTTGTCCCGCAGCTCGGCCGGTCCCTCCATCTCATGGATTATGCCGGAACTCCTTTTGCGCGACCAGAGAGATCGGTTGCCGACTCGCTACGAGCACCCGCTGGTCGACCCGCAGCTTCCGCACACATAGCACGAGCCCGCCCGCTGCATCGTGTTGCCGCAGCTGTAGCAGAGGGGCGCATCGAGCTGCTCGGCCCGGGCCAGAGCTTGCGCCGCCGGCCCGGCACCCGCACGCCCGCTACTCAACCCGTCCTCGACGAGGCCGACCGACGGCGTCGCCATCTCCTCCACACCGGGCAGCGTCGGCTGCGTCCGCTCCTGCGTGGAGAGGATCCCGAGGTCCGAGCGCTCCTCCACCGAGAGGAAGTCGAGCGCCATCCGGCGGAAGATGTAGTCGATGAGGCTGGTGGCGATGCGCAGCTCCGGGTCGTCGGTGATGCCCGCCGGCTCGAACTTCATGTTGGCGAACTTGCGCACGAAGGTGGCGAGCGGCACGCCGTGCTGAAGCCCGAGGCTGATCGAAATGGAGAAGGCGTCCATGATTCCGGCCAGAGTCGATCCCTGCTTGGAGACCTTGATGAACACCTCGCCCGGACGACCGTCCTCGTACTGGCCGACCGTCACGTAGCCCTCGCAGTCGGCCACCCGGAACGAGAACGTCTCCGAGTTGCGCTTGCGGGGCAGGCGTTCGCGCACGGCGCCCACGACCACGGACGAGGTCACCCGCTGCTGCTCGCTCAGCAAGGCAGCCTCGAGCTCGGCTATGCGGGCCGTGACGGCACGGTCGCGGGCCTCGGCGTCCGAGCCGGCCGGGGCGGTGTCGCCACCGATCGCCGCGGCCTCCTTCTTTGTCGTCGACAGCGGCTGGGCCACCTTGCAGTTGTCCCGGTAGATGGCCACGGCCTTGATGCCGAGGCGCCAGGCGTCGATGTGCAGCTGCTCGACGTCCTCGACCGTCACGTCCTCGGGCATGTTGACCGTCTTGGAGATGGCGCCGCTGATGAAGGGCTGCACCGCCCCCATCATGCGGATGTGGCCGGTGTAGTGGATGGTGTTGTCGCCCATGGAGCAGGCGAAGACCGGCAGGTGCTCGGGAGCCACGTGGGGCGCGCCGAGAATCGACATGTTCTCGTTGATGTAGCGCACAATGTCCTCGGCCTGCTCGACGCCGTAGCCCAACTTGGCCAGCGCCCGGGGAATCGTCTGGTTGACGATCGACATGGTGCCGCCGCCCACCAGCTTCTTGGTCTTGACCAAGCCGAGGTCCGGCTCGACCCCGGTGGTATCACAATCCATGAGCAAGCCAATGGTTCCAGTCGGCGCCAAAACACTGGCCTGCGAGTTGCGCACGCCGTAGGCCTCGGCCAGATCGACCGCCCGGTCCCAAGATTCCTGGGCCGCCGAGAGCAGTTCGGGCGGCACGACGTCCTCGTCGATGCGGGCCGCCTCGGCCTGGTGCATGCGCAGCACGTTGAGCATCGGCTCAGCGTTCTCGTGGTACCCGGCGAACGGGCCCATGCGGGCCGCCGTCTTGGCCGACGTGGCGTAGGCGTGGCCGGTGAGCAGCGCCGTGATGGCGGCCGCCCAGGCCCGCCCGGCGTCGGAGTCGTAGGGCAGGCCCTGCGCCATGAGCAGCGCGCCCAGGTTGGCGTAACCGATACCCAACTCGCGGAAGGCACGCGTCGTCTCGCCGATCTTCTCGGTCGGATAGTCGGCGTTGCCGACGATGATCTCCTGCCCGGTGAACATGACCGCCACGCCCGCCTTGAATCCGTCCACGTCGAACTCGTCGTTCTCGTCGAGAAAGGTGAGCAAATTCATGGAAGCCAGATTGCAGGCTGAGTTGTCGAGATGAACATATTCTGAGCAATTGCGTACAACTACCCCATCAACCACGTACGAGTGGTTGCGCGGCTCGGACAGGTTGTACGTCAGCTCGACGCCGTCGTTGGTGCGCTCGAGCAGATGAGCCGTGGTGCGCGCCGAGTACGGAGCCCTCGGTGCTTCGACCACGAGGCTTCGCAAGAGCGCTGCCTTGCGGCTCAACGTGAACCCGATGTGCTGGGCGAAGCGGACGATCGACGCCGACGTGATCCGCAGGTCGTAGGCCGCCGCGTTCCCGTACCGCTTGGTTTCCCCGGCTTTGTTGGTGTAGGTGAACGAGCCCTCCTTCTCGGCGCGCTTCGTCTGGTAAAGGTGGCTCATGATGCCGAAAGTGCTGAGCAGCGTCTGCACGCCCTTCAGCAGATCCGGCGAGCTAGAGCCCAGTCCGACATAGCGCTGACTGGAGTCGACTACGCACCCGTCGGCGTCATAGAGCCCCCGCAGGAAGGCCGCCACCATCTCGGCCGGCGCCTGCTCGATCGACCACGGCACCGTCTTCTCGGGCCCCTTGACCGACTTGACTCCGAGCGCCTCGATGAACTGCTTGAAGGCGCGCCGGGCCAGCCGCAGCTGGGCGGTCCCGTTGGCCTGCTCGGACAGCTTGATCGGGCGCTCGCAGTTCACCCAGTCGAGCAACTCAGCATGCCGGGGCAGTATCTCGTCCCGGTCTTCCTGGCTGCCGTAGATGGAGGCGACCGTGGTCCCCGAGGTGGAGCCGTCCCCGACCAGCCAGCCGAGATAGTGCGCGAACTCCTCCGACCACATATCGGGGAAACGCAGGGGCAGCGCGTGGTCACCATTGGTCCAGTAGTCCTCCGGGTCTGACGACACCGGCAGGCCCAGGTCGGCCTCAACGGCCGGAGCCTCGAGGTCCAAGAGCTTCACCTCGTCGTCGAAGACCAGTTTGCGTGCCTCCACGTAGCCCCGGTTGGCCGTGAAGATCTTGTGGGAGGGCGTGCACCGCAGCTCCACCCCGTTGTCGAGGCGCAGCTTCACGATGTCGTTGTACCCCGTGATCATGAAGGCCTCGGGCGAGGTGATCACCATCTCCTGCGACGGCTCGTCGGGGTTGGTGGCGTCATGGGTGTAGATCCCGAAGGACTCACCGGAGTTCGCACGCTCGAGGAGCTCCCGGAACGGGATCAGCCCCTTGTCCGTGTGGACCTTGGCCGAGGCCGGGAAGCAAGGGTTACTTCCGTTGATCCGCCCCGTCACCGGTGCCGTGTGCCAGCGGTTGATGGTGGTGTCGTACTGCAGGCCGGGGTCGGCGCACTCCCAGGCCGAGTGGGCGATCTGGCGGAAGAGGTCGCGGGCGGGCACGGTCCGGATGACCGAGCCGTCGGTGCGAGCCGTCAGGTTCCAGTCGCGACCGTCGATGACGGCCTCCATGAACTCGTCGGTCACCCGCACCGAGTTGTTGGCGTTCTGGTACTGGGTCGAGTGGCTGTCGGCGCCGTCGAGGTCCATGTCGAAGCCGGCGTCGCGCAGGACGCGGGCCTTGCGCTCCTCGATCGCCTTGCACCAGATGAAGTCCTCCACGTCGGGGTGGTCCGCGTCCAGGATGACCATCTTGGCGGCGCGGCGCGTCTTGCCACCCGACTTGATGGTGCCGGCCGAGGCGTCGGCGCCCCGCATGAAGCTGACCGGGCCCGACGCCGTGCCGCCGCCCTTCAACAACTCGTGCGACGAGCGGATGCGCGACAGGTTGACCCCGGCGCCCGAACCACCCTTGAAGATGATGCCCTCCTCGGTGTACCAGTTGAGGATCGAGTCCATCTTGTCCTCGACCGAGAGGATGAAGCATGCTGACCCCTGCTGCGGCACGCCCTGCACGCCGATGTTGAACCACACCGGCGAGTTGAACGCGGCCTTCTGGTGGATGACGAGGTACTTGAGCTCGTGGTTGAAGACCAGGGCCTCCTCGTCGTCGACGAAGTAGCCGTCCTTGATCCCCCACGCCGTCAGCGTGTCGGCCACCCGGTCGGCCACCTGACGCAGCGACCACTCGCGCTCGTCGGTGCCGAGGGTTCCCCGGAAGTACTTCTGCGCCAAGATGTTGGTGGCGTTCACGCTCCAGGACTCGGGCACCTCGACTCCGAGCTGCTCGAAGGCCACGGTGCCGTCCCGGTAGTTGGTGATACGGGCGTCGCGCCGCTCCCAGGTCACCTCGTCGTAGGGGTGCACGCCTTCGGTGGTGAAGTGCCGGCGGATGCCGATCTCGGATCGCTGGGGGGCGATGGCCATGGTGCTGGGGTCCTCCTGTGGTGTCGTTCGTTCCGGGGGTGTCGCTGCTTGCCTGCTGGTGGTACTGCCTGCCGGTTTGGTCGCCGTCACCCCACCCCCAGTTCAGCGGAGCGTTGTCTCACGGCGTGCTTCCCGATCCAGCGCCCAGAAGGGGTCGAAAACCGCCTCACCACAACATGTTGTGGTTGGCCCCTCCCCGAGACACGAGATGCTGTGTCATTACAGCACTGTAGTTACGCCCTTGTCAACCAAATGCCCCCGCCGTTCATGCAGGTCACAGGCCGTTCGCGAATGTTTGCGCGCGGACCCCTCACGGGAGGCCCAAAAGGGCGCCGGATACCCGCGAAATACCCGCGAAGCGTTAGCGTCAGCACCTCATGGCCAGGGTCGCCGTCGCCGTCGATGCGGGCACGACGGGGGTGCGCGCCCTCGCGGTCGACGGGCGGGCCCGGGTGGCCGACGTCGCCTACCGGGAGCTGACTCAGCACTTTCCTCGGCCGGGCTGGGTCGAGCACGACCCCGCCGAGATCTGGGACAGCGTCCGGTCCACCCTGGCCGAGCTCGGCGCCCGGCTGGCCGAGCGGGGCGACACCGTTGCCGCCATCGGGATCACCAATCAGCGCGAGACGCTCGTCGCCTTCGACCGCTCGACCGGACGGCCGCTCCATCGCGCCATCGTCTGGCAGGACCGGCGCACCGCGCCCATCTGCGCCGAGCTCACCGAGGCGGGGCATCTCCCTTTCGTGCGCGCCACGACCGGCCTGGTGCTCGATCCCTACTTCAGCGCCACCAAGGCAGCGTGGCTCCTCCGCAACGGCGACCTCGCGCTCGCTCCCGACGATCCGGACCTCTCCTTCTGCACGGTCGACAGCTGGGTGCTGTGGAACCTGACCGGCGGTCCACGCGGCGGCGCCTACGCCACCGACCCCTCCAACGCCAGCCGCACCCTCCTCCTGAACACGGCCACCCTCTCCTGGTCCCCCGAGCTCTGTGCCCTCTTCGGCGTGCCGCCGCACACCCTGCCCGAGGTGCGACCGTCGGCCGGCCGCTTCGGCACCGCGGCGCTGAGCGACCTCGGTGCCGCCTCCGCCGTCCTCGACGGCGTCCCGGTGTCGGGCGTGCTCGGCGACCAGCAGGCCGCCCTCTTCGGGCAGGCCTGTTTCGAGCCCGGCATGGTGAAGGTCACCTACGGCACCGGCAGCTTCGCGTTGGCCAACGCGGGACCCGACCGCCCGCCGGCGCCCGACGGCCTGACCGTCAGCTGCGCCTGGGACCTGGGCGACCACACCGACGACGCGCACGGCCCCGTCGCCTACGCGCTCGAGGGGTCGGCCTTCGTCTCGGGCGCCGCCATCCAGTGGCTGCGCGACGGGCTCGGCATCATCTCCGCGGCCGCCGAGGTCGGTCCCCTGGCCGAATCGGTGCCCGACAGCGGCGGCGTGACGTTCGTCCCCGCGCTCACCGGTCTCGGCAGCCCGTGGTGGGATCCCCGGGCGCGCGGCATCGTCACGGGTCTCACGCGCGGCGTCGGACGCGCCCACCTGGCGCGGGCGTGTGTCGAAGGCATGGCGTTCCAGGTGCGGGACATGACCGATGCCATGGCCGCCGGGTCGGCCCACCCACTGTCCGCGCTGCGGGCGGACGGGGGCGCCGCCGCCATGGACCTCCTCCTCGCGCTGCAGGCCGAGCAGAGCCGCATGCCCGTGGCACGGCCGGCCTCGCTCGAGTCGACCGCGCTCGGCGCGGCGACCGTGGCCGGCCTGGCCGAGGGGATGTGGTCGTCGCTGACGGAGCTGGCCGGACTCTGGCGAGCCGAGACCGTCTTCGAGCCGGAACTGCCGGCCGAGTTGGCCGACGCTCTGCACGCCGGGTGGCGCCGGGCCGTCGAGAAATCCAAGGGTTGGGCCGAGCTCGATCCGGCATGACCACGGGCCGCCGGCGTCGCCCCACTGGCGCAAGCGGCGCCGGCGCAGGTTTTCCGTGCGCCACGCACGAAATCTGCGGGCTGGCGCTGCTTTGGGCCTACCACCACTGGTGTGCAACAGAGAGAATGGGAAGCAGGCGCTCGGCTCCGGGTGGGCGGACGGGCGTGGGTCCACGCCGGGGCCCAGGGGGTGCAACGTGGCACATCGCGAGGCCGGAGTGCAGGGCGCGGAACGCCGATCCCACCGGCGCCTGGTGCGGCGAGTCGGTGTGGCCGCCACCGGTCTCGTGGTGGTGGCAGGGACGACGACCGTGTTCGACGCGTCCTCTTTCGTCCTGGGGAGTGCACCCCCCACGGAGACATTGAGCTGTAACGACACCTGGACGGGGAGCAGTCCGTCAGGAGACTGGGACTCCGCCGCCAACTGGTCCGCCGGGGTGCCGAACGGCGTCGGCGTCGACGCCTGCATCACGGGCAACGTCAACGTCACGCTCTCCGACTCGT
The DNA here is from genome assembly GCA_963741995.1 of uncultured Acidimicrobiaceae bacterium. GTDB lineage: Bacteria > Actinomycetota > Acidimicrobiia > Acidimicrobiales > RAAP-2 > Bog-473. The sequence goes on along the minus strand of CAVUKI010000001.1, from coordinate 1,124,647 downwards.
CGTTCTCCATCGGCGAGCTCACGGTGTCGGTCGGCAGCAGTCTCACGATCGTCACCGGTGCCGCGGCCCCGGCCGGCGGCACGGCCGGCGGCACTGCCGGTGGCACTGCCGGCGCGAGGGCCACGACGCCCAGTCTGACCATCTCGTCCGGACTGCAGAACGACGGCTCACTGACCGTGGGCGCAACGCCGACGTCCGGTCACCCAGGGCTCACCCTCGACGGGCCGGTCATCAATTCGGGCACCCTCACCGCCGATGGAACGGTCGGCGTCGGCGGAGGAACCTCCACCGCGGTGCGCAACGACGGCACTATCGGCGTCGCGCCGGGCGGGCTGATCAGCGTGGACGGGAGCTCGACCATCACGAACGAGCCGGACGGGCTCCTGGCCTTTGGCATCGATGGGCCGCCGAGCTCGGTCGCCGACTACGGGCGGATCACCAACGGCACGCTCGCCCTGGGCGGCAGCGCGGATCCGGTGTTCGAGAGCGACTTCACACCGTCACCGGGCTCTGAGTATGTCGTCGACACCGGTGCCGCGACCGGAGCGTTCGCGTCCGTTCTGCACGGCGCCACGGCCGGCTACTCCCACAGCGGCGAGGTCGGGCTGACCGGTGGGGCTCCCGCCACCGCCACCGTGACACGCGTCAAGACCTCCGCCGCGGCTGGCTCGCTCTTCGGGCAGCCTGTGCAGCTCACGGCGGTGGTGACCCAGGCTTCTGGTGCGGGCCCGACCGGGTCGGTCTCCTTCTCTGCCGGTGGTCCTTTCCTCGGCAGCTCTCCCGTGACGACCAACGCCGAGGGCGTGACGAGTGCCACGGTGGACGTGTCGAGCCTGCCCGTTGGATCCGGGTCGATCACAGCCACCTACGGCGGCGACGTGCTGTTCGGGCCCAGCACGTCGCCCGGTCTGACCCAGATCGTCAAGCCGGATCCCACGAACCTCACGATCGCGCCCTCTGTGGCCAGCCTCGAAGCAGGCCAGCCGGTGACCTACACCGCCACCGTGGCGCCCTCCTCTCCGGGTTCTGGGACGCCCACCGGCACCATCTCCTTCACCGACGACGGCAGCCCGCTCTCCGGCTGCCAGTCCTTGCGCGTGCCGGATGCCTCGCCATTGCAGGCCAGCTGCACGGAGACCTTCGGGTCGGGCGCGACACATTCCATCGTCGCGACCTACGGCGGCGACGCCGATGACGCCGGGAGCACCGCTTCACTGGTCCAGACTCTCGGGCAGATCCCGACCCAGACGATCGTCACGTCATCGTCACCCAGCACAATCTACGGAGAGTCCGTCACTCTCACGGCCACGGTGACTCCGGCCGCGAGCGCAGCGGTGACTCCGAGCGGAACGGTCACGTTCTTGGACGGATCAACGCCACTCGCCACGGTGGGTGTCTCCACGACGGCCGGCGTCGCCACGGCCACGCTCGACACCGCCAGCTTCGTGCAGGGGCCGCACTCCCTCACCGCCACCTACAGCGGGGATCCGACGTTCGCCACGAGCACGTCCAGCGCACCCGTCTTCGTCAGCGTGGCCGAGGCGGCGACGACGGTGACCGTGGCCAGCGCGTCCGGGCAGTCCGTCGTCGGCCAGGCGGTCGTCTTCACCGCCTTCATAAGCTCGTCGGCGTCGGGCGAAACCGGCACGGTGCAGTTCGATGACAACGGATCCCTGATCGGAATGGGGGCCGTCTCCGGCGGAGAGGCAACCTTGGAGACCTCAGCGCTCGCACTCGGTGCGCACCCGATCACCGCCATCTACGAGGGGGACGACAATTTCGTCGGCGGCTCGTCCACGGACACGATTGCCCAGACGGTCGACCCGGCAGCGACGTCGACGGAAGTGGCCAGCCCGCTTGATCCTGGCCTGGTCGGACAGACCATCGCCTCCACCGCGACGGTCGCCGTCACCGCACCCGGGTCCGGCACGCCGACGGGCACCGTGTCGTTCAGCGACGACGGCAGTCCCATTCCGGCCTGCCAAGGGCTGGCACTCCCGCCGAGCCCGCCTCTGATCGCGACGTGCTCCCAGTCGTACGACACGACTGCCACGCAGGACATCACGGCCTCCTACAGCGGCGACGCCGACTTCACATCCTCCGCAGGCGCAGTGGCCCAGAACGTGTCGCCCGTGTCCACCACGACGGCCCTCGTTTCGTCGCCGTCCGCGTCGACATCTGGTCAGAGCGTGACGCTCACCGCGACCGTGGCACCGACGACGGGGACCGCCGATCCCGACGGAAGCGTCACGTTCAGCCTCGATGGAACCCCGCTCGGAACCTCCGTCGTCTCGACCACGAGCGGCGTCACGTCCGCCAGCATGCTCCTCACCACGCTGCCCCTCGGTTCGGACTCCGTGACTGCCTCGTACGGTGGCGGCGCAGGATTCCTCGCGAGCTCCTCGACGGGGGCCCCTCCGGTCACCGTGACCGAGGCGTCGACCACCGTCGGCGTCCTGGCTTCGGCCGACCCCTCCATCGCCGGCCAGCCGGTGATGCTCACGGCGACAATCTTCCCGACCACGGGGTCCGGGGAGACGGGCAGCGTCACGTTCTTCGAGGACGGCAACGCGATCGGCACGAGCTCGGTGGCGAACGGGCAGGCCACGCTGGCCGTGTTCACCGTGGCGGCGGCCGGTGATTCGATCAGGGCCGACTACTCCGGAGACACCAACTTCATCGGGAGTTCCACCACGATCCCGCTCAACCCTTCATCTCCGTGAGCGGCTGAGAAATAAACCAAGGAAATCCTTGTTATATTCACCTGGTAGAGCGGAGCGACCGCTCGGAAGGGTGGGCAGCCATGAGCGTGGCAATCGTGACGGGAGCATCCCGGGGACTCGGGGAAGCGCTGGCGACCGGACTGGCCGGCGCGGGATGGTCGCTCGTGGTGGACGGCCGCGAGCCGGCGACGCTGGACGCGGCGGCGGACCGCATCCGCGCCGGGACGACGCCCGGTGCGCGGGTCATCACCGTCGTCGGTGACGTCACCGACGAGGAGCACCGCCACGACTTGACCGCCGCGGCCTTCGAGTTGGGTGGCCTCGATCTCGTCGTCAACAACGCCGGGACGCTCGGGACATCGCCGCTCCCCTCACTGGCCGACTACCCCCTCGACGACTTGCGCATCGCCTTCGAGGTGAACGTCGTCGCCCCGCTCGGCGTCGTGCAAAATGCGCTGCCGCTCCTGCTCGACGCGCCGCACCCGCGCCTGCTGAACGTGACGTCGGACGCCGCGGTGGAGGCCTACGAGGGGTGGGGCGGCTACGGCGCCGGCAAGGCGGCGCTCGAGCATCTCGGCGCCGTGCTGGCGGCCGAGTTCCCCGCTCTGACCGTGTGGTCGGTTGATCCCGGCGATCTGCGCACGGCGATGCACCAGGCCGCGTTCCCCGGCGAGGACATCTCGGATCGCCCCGAGCCGAGCTCCGCGGTGCCCGGGTTCCTCGAGCTCATCGGCAGCGACCGCCCGAGTGGCCGCTACCGCGCGGCCGAGTTGCTGTCGACGGGGGCGGTGGCATGAGCGCGCTGGCCGTGCCGAGCCTGGAGCACGCGGCGCCGGTTCGCCTGCCGGAACTGCACCCGCTGTCGTTCTCCTTGCCCGCCGCGCTGGAGGCGCCCTCCCCGCCGGAGTACCGCGGCATGACGCGCGACGCCGTCCGCATGCTCGTCGCGACCAAGTCCGACGGCGCGCTGGTGCACTCGACGTTCTCCGAGCTCCCCCGCTTCCTGGCCGAGGGCGATCTCGTGGTGATCAACACGTCGGCAACGCTGGCCGCCGAAATCGACGGCACCGCACCCGACGGGTCGGCGGTCCAGGTGCACCTCTCGACCAAGCTGCCCGCCGGATTGTGGACCGTCGAGGTCCGACGCGACGGGGAGGCCCACCTCGGTGCCTCGGCAGGCGACCCGATCGAGCTGCCCGGCGGCGGCCGGGTATCCCTGCTCGCGCCCTACTCCCCCGGGCCGGGCGGCCTCGGCGTGCGGCTCTGGGTCTCCAGCGTGGAGACACCCGAACGCCTGCACAGTTTCCTCGCCCGGCACGGCCGTCCCATTCGCTACGGCTACGTCCAGGGCAGCTATCCGATCGGCGCCTACCAGAACGTCTACGCCACCGATCCCGGTTCCGCCGAGATGCCGAGTGCCGGTCGGCCCTTCACGCCGGAGGTGCTCACGCGCCTGGTGTCCAAGGGGGTCGGCGTGGCGCCGCTCTTGCTGCACACCGGCGTCGCCTCCCTGGAGGCCAGCGAGCCACCCTATGCCGAGTATTTCCGGGTCTCGCTGCCGACCGCCCACCGCATCAACGACACCCGGCGCTCCGGCGGGCGCGTCATCGCCATCGGTACCACGGTGGTGCGTGCACTCGAGTCCGTGGTCGACGATCATGGCCACGTGCACCCGAGCGAAGGCTGGACCGAGACGGTCGTCTCGCCCGAGCACCCCGTGCGCTCCATCGACGGCTTCCTGACCGGCTGGCACGAACCCGAGGCCTCCCATCTGGCCATGCTCGAAGCGATCGCGGGTCGTCCCCTCCTCGAATCGTCCTACGCCGCCGCCCTCGGAGAGGGGTACCTGTGGCACGAGTTCGGCGACGTGCACCTGATACTGCCGTGACCACGGAGCCCGCCGTCGACGCACCCGCCACCACCGTCACGGAGGTCACCGAGCCCGAGTCGCCCCTCCAACAGCTGCCGACCACGCGGCGGGCCATCGTGAACCTGTTGAAGCGCCAAGGCCCCCTGGACGCGTTAGCCGTGGCCGATGCGCTCGCCCTCACCCCCGCCGCCATCCGGCTCCAGCTGAGCCACCTCGAAGAGGACGGGCTCCTGGCCCATCGTGACGAGGTTGCCGAGGGCGCGCGACGGGGCCGACCCCGTCACGTCTACGAGTTGACTTCGGCGGCCGAGGCGCTCTACCCGAAACGCTACGGCGACCTCACCACCGAGCTCCTCGGGTATCTGGGCGGCCCCGGTGCGACCCAGGTCGACGAGCTCTTCGAGCAGCGACGCCAACGACGCGTCGCCGGCGCGCTGCCGAAGACGGCGCACCTCCCCTTCGACGAACAGGTGGCCGCGCTCACGGCCATCCTCGACGGGGACGGTTATTTGGCTGAGGCGGAGAAGCTCCCCGACGGGAGCTGGCGGATCACCGAACACAACTGCGCCATCCTCACCGTCGCCCATGGTTTCGCCCAAGCCTGCTCGAGCGAACTCGCCTTCATCCGTGATGCGCTGCCGGGGGCGTCGGTCCGCCGGGTGGCGCACCTCATGGACGGGGCGCACGTATGCGCCTACGTCGTCAGCCCGCCGGCGTCGTCGAGTCCGCCGACCTGATCTCAAGGACGGACACGCCGTCCACTTCGTGGATCTCGCTCTGCAGCAGCTCGACCAGATGGTGCCCGCCTATCTCGACGACGAATTCGTCGACAGCGTGACCCTCGTCCCGCTCCAAGATGTTGATCGCCACGATGTCCCCCCCGACTGCCCCGATCCTGCTGGCCACGAGGCCCAGGGCACCCGGCCGGTCCGGCAGCGCTATTCGCACGACGTAGCCAGCCATAGACGACAACTTAGGCGGTCAATATGAACTGCTTGTTTCAGGTTGCTTACGAAACGCCTGTGCTGGGCGTTCGCTCAGGCTGAGACCACGCCCGCCCGGGCCGGGACGTACTCGTCCACGTACGGACGCCCGGAGAGCCGGGCGATCTCGTGCATGAGCCTGTCGGTGAAGGCCCGGCACTGGGTGTGGTCGTGGTTGGCCAGCGGGTCGTCGGGGTTCTCCGGTGGGTCCATCTGCATCGGCTTGCCGAAGCGGATCACCACGGTCTTGAAGGGACGCATGAAATTGGAGTTCACCGGCTGCACCTCGACGGTCCCGACGACGCCGACCGGAATGACCGGCACGAGGCACTCACGGGACAAGCGCGTCACGCCCGTCCGGCCCTTGTGTACGTAGGGGTCGAGGCTGCGGGTGCCCTCCGGATACAGGCCGAGGATGTCGCCCTTCCCGAGCACGTCGTTGCGGGCGGTGTCGAGCGCCCGCTCCGACGCACTTCCCCCGGTGCGGCGGATCGGGATCTGCCCGGCCGCCCGGAAGAACCACGCGGTCTTCCAGGAGTCGAAGTACTCCGCCTTGGCCAGGAACGTGACCTTGCGCCGCACGACCAGAGGAATGAAGAAGGAGTCGCAGAACGACTGATGGTTGGCGGCCAGCACGACGGGGCCGTGCTTGGGGATGTTCTCCCGCCCTTCTACCTTCACCCGCCACAGGACGAAGAAGATCGGGGTCAGGATCACCTTGAGCACCCAGTACGTCACGGGTCAAAGGTACCCCCGGCGGGCCGCCCCCGCACCGGTCATCGGCTGTGCTGAACTGCACTGCCGGATCCGGCCGGCAGGAGGTGCGACATGACGACTGAAACCCTGACCGCCGAGCCCTTCGTGTCCGGCCTCTTTTTCGGCGAATGCCCACGTTGGCACGACGGCCGCCTCTGGTACTCGGACTTCTTCGACCACGCGGTCCTCTCGGTGTCACCCGACGGCGAGCGCCGGGTCGAGGTGGACTTCGACGGCGAGCCGGCGGGTCTGGGTTGGCTCCCGGACGGGCGTCTGCTGATCAACTCACGCCTGGACCGCGTCATCTACCGTCGCGAGCCCGACGGAACGATCGTCGAGCACGGCGACTTGAAACCCTTGGCCACGTGGCACGCCAATGACATGGTGGTGGCGTCGAACGGACAAGCCTACGCGGGCAACTTCGGCTTCGACCTCGACGGCCTCTCCGACGGGACGGTGGAGCCGAGTGCCATCGCCCCCGCCTCGCTGATTCGCGTCGACCCCGACGGCACCAGCAGCGAGGCCGCGCCCGAACTGCAATTCCCCAACGGTGCGGTCATCACCGACGACGACGCGACGCTCATCATCGCCGAGAGCTTCGGCGGCCGCCTGAGCGCGTTCGACCGCGCCGCCGACGGCGTGCTGTCCAATCGACGGGTGTGGGCCCCGCTCACGAAGGTAGCCCCCGACGGCATCTGCCTGTGCGCCGACGGATCCGTCTGGGTCGCCAACGCGCTGGCGGCCGAATGCGTGCGCGTGGCGGAAGGCGGCGAGGTCCTGGAGCGGGTGACGACGTCCTGGAATTGCTACGCCTGCATGCTGGGCGACGATGACCGGCGCACCTTGTACTTGGTCACCGCCGTCGACAGCAACGCCTCCGTGGCACGAGCCACCCGCAACGGAGCACTCGAGAAGGTACGGACGACTGTGCCCGGCGCCGGCCTCCCGTGAAGCGGGCAGGGCACCGCCGACCAGGCGGTGGCAAGGGCGGTCAGCACGTGCACGTGCGCGTGCGGTGGCGATGCGGGGCGCGATCGTTCGTCGTGGCCTGTCTCGCCGCCGGTGCCGTCGTGGCCTCGGTCGCCCTCGTCGGCGTGTGGTCCGGAGCGCCGGCGGACGCGGCAACGGCGCCGCCGTACCTCCTGGCCCTCGGTGGCTCGGCCTCGGTCGGCTTCCAACCCACGCCGACCGATCCGCACGGTGAACCGACGAGCTCGGGCTACGCCGAGGACTTGGTGCCGCTGGAGCGGCAGCGCTGGCCGGGACTGACCGTGGCGCACCTGGGCTGTCCGGGCGCCACGACGGTGACCGTGCTCGGCGGCGGCGGGAAGTGCCCCTACGCCGAGGGGAGCCAGCTCCTGGCGGCGGAGGCGTTCCTCCAGACCCATCCCACGACGGTGCTGGTCACCGTCGATCTCGGCTTCAACGACCTGCTGCCCTGCCTGCGCCACGAGGTCATCGACACGTCCTGCGTGACCGGGTCGCTCACCACGGTGCACGACCAGCTGGCCCAGATCCTGGCTGGGCTCAGGGCCGCGGCACCCCCGGGTGCCCGGATCGTCGGAGTCGGCCACTACGACCCCTATCTCGGGGACTATCTCAGGGGACCCGGCGGGCAGGCTTTCGCCGTCGCCACCCTCAACGTGATGGAGCAGCTCGACGCCACCCTGCGGTCGGATTACGCCGCGGCCGGGGAGCCCATCGCCGACGTGGCCTCAGCCTTCGAAATCGGGAACCATCACGATGTGCCCTGGTCCGGCCTCGCCTCCGTGCCGACGAATGTGGCCCGGACGTGTGCCCTCACGTGGATGTGCGGTCGGCCGCCGTTCGGCCACAACGTGCATCCGGACGACGCCGGCTATCGAGCCATCGCCTCTGCCATCGCCGCCGCCGTTGCCGGCACCTGATCACCGCCGGCGTCGCTGACGAACTCGGCCACCTGAGCAACGGGCCGCGCCACCGCAGGCGTGCCGGTGCGCCGCCACGGCACCCGGGTCCGGCCGGTCAGTGGCTTGGCCAGTGGCGTACGGGCCAACAGCTCCGTCAGCCCGATGCACAACGCGAAGACGACCGCCACCGTGATCACGGCCACCAGCGGCCAGGGCAGGTACTCGTTGAGGCGCTGCCACCCGAGCCAGCTCATGATGGTGATGAAGAGGACCTGGGCCAGGTAGATGCCGTAGGAGTTGTCCGAGCCCGATTGCACCAGGGCCCGCGTCCGCTTCGAACGGCGGCGGTGCACCAGGGCCACGCCGATCAGATAGATGCAGGCGATGGCGCCGACGTTGAACGGGATCACGATCGGCTGGAAGGGGTCGGAGCTCGAGCCCAGCCACGACGCCACGTTGTCGGCCGCCAGGTAGTACCAGACCTCGGCCGCCACCGCCGCCGCCAGCGTGCCCGCCACGATGAGCAGGACGTGCGAACAGAGCCACTCGTGGAACTCGTCGAGATGCATGGCGACGACCATGCCGGCCACCAGATAGAACTGGTACGAGGTCACCTCGCGCGTGGCCCAGTAGCCCTGCATCCACCCCGGCACCAGGCCCCAGTGCATGGTGGACACGAGCGCGATCTGCACCAGGCCGCTGACGAACAGCACCAGACCGTGGTGTCCGGCGGTCTTCCGGAGCAGCACCAGGAGCAGCGGGAACAGCGCGTAGAACTCCAGCAGCACCAGCAGGTAGTAGAGCTGGTAGTAGCCGGTGCCGACGAGATAGAGCAGATGGAGCGTGTCGGCTCTCGGTGTCCCGTGCTCGCCGGGGAGGGCGACCATGAAGTAGATGACCGTCCAGCACAGGTACGGCACGGCGACGAGCGCGAAGCGACGGCGCCAGAAGGTGCGATGGTCGATGCCCGGCAGGTCCCGCACGCTGTACGCGAGCATGCAGGCCGAGACGAAGAGGAACGCCTCCCGCGTCACGTGCAGCAATTGCAGCGACGCCCCGACGGACAGTCCTGCCGCCACCGGCGCGAAGAACAGGAGGGTGTGCGTCGATACCACGCCGGCCTGCTTCACCGGCCGCATGGCATCAATGTGATCGAGCCGTTTGCGGGTGCCCCGCACCGGCCGGTTCGGCGAGAGCGGCGACTCTGCCGTCGTCACCGCTGCCGTCGTCACCGCTGCCGTCGTCACCGCAGGTCGAAGCTGAACAGGACGGGTGCCTCGGGGGTGTCCAGCAGGCGCCGCATGACCTTGCCCGTGGGGCCGGCCGGCATCCTCTCTACCACACAGAGCGCGACCGGTCGCTTGGCGCGCACGAGATCGCGCTCCAGGGTCTTCTTGATCCGGTCGGCCACCTCCTGCGCCTCGAAGCGAGAGGGAGCGTCGTCCGCACCGTCAGCACCGGCGACGGCACGCAGGACGACGTACGCAACGGGCACCTGCCCGAGCTCGGGGTCGTCCCGACCGACCACGGCCACCGAGGCAATCATGGCGTCGGCGCCGATGGTTTCCTCGACCTCCCGGGGGAGCACCTTCTCCCCGCCCCGGTTGATCACGTCATCGGTGCGGGCATGGAGGTAGAGGAACCCGTCGGCGTCCCGGTGGCCGAGATCACCGGTCCGCATCCACCCGTCGGGGCTGAAACGGTCCTGGTGCCTGCCTCCGACATAGCCCTCCACCACCGACGTGCCACGGACCTCGACATGGCCGATGTGGAATTCGGGCGCCTCCCGCGGGCCGCCGACCGGGTCACTCTGACGGACGATCCGCAACTCCACCCCGACGGGCAACCCGACCGACCCCGGGCGGCGTGGGACCGACAGCGGATGGGCCGTGATCTGACTGGCTGCCTCGGTCATCCCGTAGGTCTCTATGACCGGGATCCCCGTGCTGGCCTCGAACCGATCGGCCACCGCCACGGGCAACGGCGCCGACGCCGACCGGATGCACCGAATGGAGCCGGGCACGGTCTCGTCCGGCTCCAGCGCGCTCAGCCGCGAGATGATGGCGGGCACCGCATTGATCCAGGTGATCGACCGGCGGCCCATCAGGTCCCAGAAGCCGCTCCGGTGGAAGCGGTCGTCGAGGACGAGACTGGAACCGGCGACCAACGCCGACAACACACCCACGACCTCGGCGTTGATGTGGAACAGCGGGAGCGGGTTGAAGCCGCGGTCCTCGGGTCCGAGCTCCAGGTGCGACGCCACGCTGGCCGCCGTGTGGAGCAACTTGTCCTGGCCCAACCGGACGACTTTGGGCGCTCCGGTCGTGCCCGACGAGGACAGCACGACGCCTCCGGCGCCGGCGCGCTGTGGCGCCGTGGCCCCAGGCCGCGTCACGCGTCCGTCCTCGAGGTGATCGATGCGGTCCAGCTCCACCCACGCGGTGTCGATGCCGGCAGGGACGGGCCCATCCGCCACCACCACATCCACGCCTGTCCGTACCAGGGCGGCTTCCAGGCCGCCCTCGCCGCTCACCGGCATGGACGGGTCGAGCGGTGCGACCCACAATCCCGCGCTCACGGCACCCAGAAATGCGTCGGCGAAGGCCACCGGATCATTGATGACAAGGCCGATGGTCGTGCACCCATGGGCGCGGACCCCGCCGAGGAGGCCCCGCCACCGGTCCATACGTTCCTCCAGCCGGCGGAAGGTCAGCGTTCTCCCGTCTCGAGCATGCTCGATGTAGATCCGATCGCCCAGCAACACCGACCGGGCACGAATGACATCGCAGAGTGCGACCTCGGGTGCAGGCGCTGGCGCAGCGGCGGCCGCATGCACTCTCGTGGCGACGGCCTGCATCAGTACATCATCCGGGGGTCGGCGTACTGCTTGAATTCCACCAGGTTGTCGGACGGGTCACGCAGCACGAACGTCCGGTGCACCTCGACGAGCCCGTCGAACCGCGTGCTCACGTCGGAAAAGAACTCGATCTTGCGCTGCACGCACAACTCGTAGAGCGCATCGAAGTCGCGGCCCTCGCGGAAGGTCACACCGAAGTGTCTCGGGTAGAGGCTGAGCTCGGAAGCACGCTGGCGCGGCTCGTCCGAGAGATGGCAGACCAGCTGGTCTCCAAAGAAGTCGAGTGTGATGCGGTCGGCGTACCGCCGTGCCAGCTTGCACCCGAGCGCGCCGACGTAGAACGCCTCCGCCTCGTCCAGGTCGTCGACGGGGATCGCCAGGTGGAAGACGTCGCGGCTCTCTCTCACGACACGGCGCTTTCGAAGCACTCCAGTGTGTCGGCCCGCAGGCCGAGCCGGATCGTCTCGAGTCCGAGCAGCGCGGTGGACGGGATGTTCCCGAGGTTCACGTCGGAACCGATCCGCTGCACGAAATAGCACTGAAGCTGGGTGGACGGCGCCTCGAAGAGCAGCTGCGAAGGGTTGACGTCGCTGTCCAGAATCTCCTCAATGAGGCCGAAGCGGAGCTCACCGTTCGGTCGGCAGATGCCGGAGCTGCCACTCTCGCGGGACTCCAGCGTCACCAGGAACGCCCCGGCTTCGAGATCCTCGTGGATGCACTCGATCCAGCGGTCCGGTGCCAGGAGCTCGGAGCGCTCCGAGTCCTTGAAGCCGACTTCGGAGACCACGTTGAAATCGCCCGCCAGCTTCCGGACGTAGCCGGCTTTCTCAATGTGGGGCAGGTCGATGGTGCCGTTCGAGACCTCCACGTGCTGGCACCCGTAGCTCAGGCAGAGGTCGCGAAAGTCGTCGAAGCGGTCCTGTCGCAAGAATTTCTCGAAGAGGGTGCCTCCGAAGTAGAAGTCGACGCCGACGTCTTTGATCACGTCGATCTTGCGCTGCAGATCCGTCGTCACGATCGCCGTGCCCCAGCCGAACTTGACGAAATCGAGGAACTCAGCGCCGCTCTCCACCACGTCCTGGAATTCGACGCGTCGGCAACCCGCCGTCGACCATCATGGTCAGGCCATCCGCTCTCGGCTTGCTGGTCCTCTGGGGAAGTTGCAACATCGTTGGTCGCATGACTCGCTCCTTGCTGTCTCTTCTCGATTGCGCTACTGCGCGATCACGGATGGATGGGGCCGGCTGAGGCCCCGGACACTTACGTTGGGAACCGGATCCCACGCCATACCGGCGGCTGGGACGCCGTTGCAGTAGGCCTGGGCGACCCGGATCACTCCCCCGTGCGTGACCACGAGCACATCGCCCTCCGGTGCACGCATCTCCAATTGGTCGATGAAGGCTGCGACACGCTCGTAGAGCTCGGTCAGGGACTCCCCTTCCGCTGGTCGGGCGTCTGCGTCGACGACACGATCGATCTCGATCCCCGATGTCGCTGAGGGCAGCTCGCTCTGCGGGCGACCCTGGGCCTGGCCGAAGTTCCGCTCGCGCAGGGCGCGATCGGCCTGCGGAACGATCCGCACGGCGCGCCCGACGATCTCCGCCGTCTCGCGTGCCCGCTTCAGGTCGCTCGTGTAGATGGCGGTGATGGTGGCGTCGGCCAGACGCCCGGCGATGCTCGCTGCCTCGGTGCGGCCCTTGCGAGTCAGCACCGGTCCGTCCGCCTGCCCCTGTACGAACCCGGACGCATTCCAGGTGCTCTCCCCATGGCGTACGAACCACAACGTCTGCTTCGCGTCTCGAGTACTCACGTCTCTCAGAATGCCCACGTCGTCTGGGCCCCTACTGGGAACGGGGCCAGAAGCTCATGAGGATGTTGTGAGGAAAGCATGAGCATTTCCTGAGTTGACGCTGAGTTTCTACGACCTTCAGGCGCGCCACAGCGGCAGGCGGCCGCAGCGCGACGGCCTCAGCGCGACGCAATCAGACGCGCACCGGTGTGCGCGCCGGTTCGACCGGGATGCTCTCCGGGTCGGCCGCCGGACTCGTCCTGAGCATCTCCGGACCGAGACGGGCGCGTTGCTCGGCGCGCACCGGGCCCGTGAAGACCCAGCGCAGAGGCGTGCGCAGCATGAGAGCGGTGAAGACCGCGGCACCGCCGATGGTGAGCACGAAGGTGACCGCGACGGTCCCAGCCCAACCGAGGTGTGGGGTGATGCCCGCGTCGCCGAGCCAGGTGCGCACGAGGGTGATGAAGAGCACGTGGCTCAGGAAGATCCCGCCGGTCAGGCCGGCGAGGTACTCCGCTGAGAGGTACCTGGGCGCGCTCCCGGTCGGCGCGCGCTGTGCCGCCACCACATCCACGCGCCGCACTCGAGCGCCGCCACCGCCGCGGTGAACCAGAGGAAGGCCACCGGCTGGTAGAGATCCGAGGCGCGGCCCGTGGACGTACCCGTCCAGACCGCGATCAGGTACCACATGGTGGCGATCACGCCCATGAGGATCGCGCCGGCGATCACCTGGCGATACCAGCGCTCGACGACGCTTCGCACCTGGTCGAAGTGCAGGGCCACCAGGATTCCCGCCACGAACTGCTCCTGGTACGTGATGGGATTGCGCGCCCAGGGCCACTTGCTGGCGAGGTCGAGCGTCCACTGGCCCACGACGCCGAACGAAGACGTGTAGTGGAGATCAGCCGCCAGCAGCAGCGCGCACAGAAGGCTCCCGACCATGAGGGCGCCGTGGTGCGAGGAGGCCCGGATCACACGGAGCAGCGCCGGGAAGACGGCGTACAGCAAGAGCAGGACGACCACGAAGTAGAGCTGGTAGTAGCCGTACAGGGTGTAGTTCCACAGCAGCGACCACGCCTGGTCCCACGCGTTGCCGGTGATCATCGTGAAGACCCAGTAGATGCATGTCCACACCAGGAAGGGAACGCCGATCTGCACGTACCGGCGGCGCCAGAACCCCAGCGTCGAGCGGGGCCGGGTGATCTGGGAGTACGTCAACAGGAAGGCAGCGAGGAAGAAGAAGGCCGTCCGACTGAAGTGCAAGAGCATGACGAAGGCCCAGGCTGTCGTGTTGCCGGCCTGGACGTTCCAGAGCAACGAGTGTTGGAGCACGACGGCGCAACAGGCAATGACCCGGAACGAATCGAACTGGCTGATGTAGCCGCCGCGCGCAACAACGGTCTGGTCCAGGCGCGCCACGGTGCGGATCTTCCCGCATCATCCTCAAACCAACCTGTGGGCGCGCCGGGAAAAGGCGCCCCGTTATCCCAGCTTCGTGAGCGCGGCGCGCAGGTGGCGCACGGCCTGGCCGATGCGCTGTTCGTTCTCGATGAGGGCGAAACGGACGTGTCCGTCCCCACCGGGACCGAAGCCGACACCCGGCGAGGTGGCGACACCCGCTTCGCTGACCAGATACTTGGAGAACTCGAGCGAGCCCATTTCGCGGTAAGGCTCGGGAATCGGGGCCCAGACGAACATCGTCCCCTTGGGCGGTACCAGGTTCCAGCCGATCTTTTTGAGCCCGTCGCACAGCGCGTCGCGGCGCGACCGGTAGATCTCGTTGATCTCCTTGGGATATTCCGGCGCTTCGTTCATGGCCACGATGGCGGCGATCTGAATCGGCTGGAACGTCCCGTAGTCGAGATACGTCTTGAGCTTGGTCAGCGCCTGGACGATCTCCGCGTTCCCGACGACGAAGCCGACACGCCACCCCGCCATGGAGAACGACTTGGTCATGGTGTAGATCTCGACCGCCACGTCGGCGGCGCCGGGCACCTGCAAAATGGACGGCGGGTCGTACCCGTCGAAGCCGAGGTCCGCGTAGGCGAAGTCGTGCACCAGGACCACTTCGTGCTCGCGGGCGAAGGCCACCAGGCGCTCCATGAAGGACAGGTCGACGCAGGCGGTGGTCGGGTTGTGCGGGAAGGAGATGACGATGACCCGCGGCTTGGGCCAGGACTCCTCCCAGGCGCGCATCAGCCCCTCGAAGAAGGCCTCACCCGGGTCGGACGCGTCGACCGACTCGGCGTCGGGCCCCTGCAACAGGACCTGGCGTACGTCGGCGCCGGCGAACAGCGGGCCCCAGATGTGGATCGGGTACGAAGGCGACGGCACCAGTGCGGTGTCCCCCGGGCCGACCAGCACCCACATCAGGTGCGAGAAGCCCTCCTTGGCCCCGATGGTCGTGACCACCTGGGTCTCGGGGTCCAGCTCGACGGCGAACTTGCGCGCGTAGAGGTCCGTGATGGCGCTGCGCAGCTTCGGGATGCCGCGCGAGGCGGAGTAGCGGTGGTTGCGCGGGTTCTGGGCGGCCTCGGCGAGCTTGGCGACGGCCACGTCGGGCGAAGGAAGGTCGGGATTCCCGAAGCCGAGGTCGATGACGTCACGCCCGCTTCGCCGCGCCGCCGCCTTGAGATCGTTGATGGTGGCGAACACGTAGGGCGGCAACCCGTTGATGCGGCGGAACTCCATCGTGAAAGTCTAGGACCGGGGTCGCGCGCTGACGGACCAGGACTCAGCCGAGCTGGCGCGCCGCCGCAGCCAGCTCGTCGACGTCGACGGGCCAGCCGAAGATCACCCAGGTGGCCCCCGCCTCGTCCAGCGCCCGCACCCTCTCGCTGAGCGGCGGCGGGGCCGACGGCGGTGGGCCGGCCCAGGTCACCTCCACGCCCGGGGGCCCCGCCACCCGCTGCGCGACCAGCGCGGGCTCGGCGTCCCAGACGTTGAGCGCCGCTCCAGCCGCCAGGACCTCCTCGGTCCGCGCCGCCGGCCCCCCGGCCATCCACACGGGGAGTCCCGCCCGAGCCAGCCGGCGCCCCAACCCGACCATCTCGGCCCGGCGTTCGGCGGCGGGGGCGAAGGGGATCCCGTAGGCGCGGTTCTCCTGCTCGCTCAATCGGTCACCGGTGCCGAGCCCGGCGATCACCCGCCCGGGCGCCAGGCCCTCGAGCGCCAGGAACTGCGCGGCCAGCACGGCGTCGGGGACCAGGCCGACCCGGGCCACCAGGGTGCCGAGATAGGGGCCCTCGCCGAGGCCGTCGGACGGCTCGAGCATGCTCGCCAGCGCGCCGAGGACCGGAAAGGGTGCCAGCGCCGGCCGCTCGGGTTGGCCGATCGGCCAGATGTGGTCGTAACAGAACACGCCGTCGACCCCGGCCGCGACCGCCGCCGACGCGGCGGCGAACGCCGGGTCGGGCGTCTCCTGGAAGATCGGCAGCACGACACCCGTGCGCATCAGCTCAAGCCACCCTGCCGCACCGCCAGCGCGCCGCCCACGGCTCCCGCCCGTTCCCCGAACGCCGCCGGCGCAATCACCGCGCCGGGGCGCCGGTCTCCGCCCTCCACCAGCTCGGCGTAGGCGGCCCGGGCGGACGCAATCAGGAGATCGCCGGCCTGCACCACGCCGCCGCCCAGCACGAAGCACTCCGGGTCGAGCACGGCGGCCAGGTTGGCCAGGCCGAAGCCGATCCACCCGCCGACCTCGCGGATGACCTGCTGCGCCGCCGGGTCCCCCGCGGCCGCAGCGGCGGAGACGTCCTCGCCGCGCACGCTCTCGGGGTCGCCACCGGCCAGCCGGACCACCTCGCCCAGCCGTCCCGCCATGGCCGCTTCCCGGGCCAGAACGCCGAGCCCGGCGCCCGAGGCGAAACGCTCCCAGCAGCCGCGCCGCCCGCAGGGGCACGGGGGGCCGGCCGGGTCCACCACCATGTGGCCGATCTCGCCGGCGAAGCCGGCCGACCCGACCTGGACGCGCCCGTCCACGACGAGGCCGCCCCCGATGCCGGTGCCCAGCGTGACCATGACGACGTGGTCGTGACCCCGGGCGGCTCCCAGCCGGTGCTCGGCGAGCACGGCGAAGTTGGCGTCGTTCTCGACCAGCACGGTGCGCCCGGGCAGATGGACGCCGATCAGCTCGTTCCAGTCCACGCCCTGGGCCTGCGGGAGGTTGGGGGCGAAGCAGAGCCGGCCCCGGCGGTCGACCATGCCCGGCGCGCCCACGCCCACCGGGGTCGGCGCCGTGGCCTCCAGCTTCGCGTCCAGGTCGGCCACCACCTCGGCCACCGCCCCGGCGACGTGGTCGCCCACGATGGTGCCGTTTCCCTTCGGGGTGGCGACCCGGGCGTCGGCGACTATCTCGCCGGCGCGGTCGAGGGCGACGCCGAGGACCTTGGTCCCGCCGATGTCGATGCCGTAGGTGACGCCGGCGGCCCGCTGGCCCCCGTCGGGAGTCACGAGTCCGACTCGACCCGCGCCTTCAGCTCTCGCATGGCGGTGGCCATGATGCGGCTCGTGGCCCGCATCTTGATGAAGCCCGGAATGGGCACCCGCAGCTCCGCCTCGACGTGGTAGGTCACGTCGGTGGCACCGCCCTCGCCGGGGTCGAAGACGTAGGTGCCATCCCACTTCGTGGTGATGTCACCCTGGGTCAGCTTCCAGGACAGGACATGCGGCGCCTCTGAGTAGTCGTAGGCCAGGGTCATGCTCGTGCTGCGCCCGAAGGCGGCGGCGCGGAAGGTGACCAGCAGCGGGCGGCCGAGGTCGTCACGCTCCTTGACCTCGACCTCCTTGATGTCGGCCGCCCACTCGGGATAGTGCTCGAGGTCGGCCGCGACTATAAAGCAGCGCTCGGGGGGCGCCGCTATCGAGATCTTCTCTGTGGCTTGGTCGGCCACCCGGGGCTTCCTTCCTGTCGATGCTGCCAGCGCGGCGGTGCGTCAGATTGCCACTCCGGCCAGCGTGTCGGCCAGCCTAGAAGCGAGAACGTCGTTGTCGAAGGATTCCTGCACCCTAGATCGGGCCGCCCGCCCCATCCTGCGCCGGCGGTTGGGGTCGACCAAGAGGCTCCGCAGCGCCTCGGCCACGGCGCCCGGGTTGCCCGGGTCCGTCACCACCAGGCCCGTCCGGCCGTGGAGCACGGCCTCGGACGCGCCCCCGCTGTCCCCGGCCACCTGGGGCACGCCGGCGGCGGCCGCCTCGAGGAAGACGATCCCGAAGCCCTCCTGCTCCAGACCGAGCCAACGGTTGCGGCAGGCCATCACGAACACGTCGGCCGCACCGAGGAGGGCGGCCCTGTCCTCCTGGCTCACCCGGCCGAGCACGTCCACCCTCACCGGGCTCTGCTCGGCCAGGCGGCGCAGGTGGCCCAGTTCCCGGCCGTCGCCCGCGATCGCCACCACGAGGTCCGGAAAGGAGGGGGCCAGGCGGTTGGCCGCCTCGATGAGCACGTCCATGCCCTTGCGCGGGACGAGGCGGCTCACGCTCGTGAGCAACGGTCCCTCGGTGGGCAGACCGAGCCCGGCCCGCGCCGCCCGGCGCCCGGCCGCCTTGAGCGGCACGATGGCGCCGGCGTCGACACCCGGGGGGATCTCGACCAGCGAGGCCGTGAGGTCCGGGACGACGCGGCGGGCCTCGGCGGCCGGATAGCTGCCCGCGGACACGATCAGGCGCGCCCCGCGCAGGACCCGGGCCAGCGCGGGGCGCGTGCCGGGCAGCCGGCCCGGCACGGTGACCTCGGCCCCGTGGAGGATGACCCCGTAGGGGACGTCGAGATGCGGCCCGAGGAGACCGAGTGGGAGGGCGGGATCCAACAGGACCAGATCGACCTCGTGCTCCTTGACCACGGCGCGTACGGTGGCCAGCGCGTCGGGCGTCGGGAAGAAGAGGATCTTGCCGGGCACGCGCTGGATGCGGATGCCCCGCTCGGCCTGGGCGGCGTCGAAGGCGGCGGCCTCGTCGTCGGAGGATGCGGTGAGGACGACGAACGAGGACGGGTCGAGGCGGCTCCACAGGTCCCAGAGGTAGTTCTGGATGCCACCGACCTTGGGCGGGAAGTCGTTGGTGACGAGGAGGTGGCGCTTCACCGCGCGCCACCGGCGCGGTCGGGGGGGCGAGGCGGCGTGTGGCGGCGCTCAGCCGGCCTGCGTGCTGAAGCGCAACGTCGGGAGCAGGCCGGCGCGCTCGAGCATGCGCATGGCACGCGCCTCGTCGGCGTCGATGACGACGGCGTCCTCGGGCTCGCGTTCCAGGAGGAAGCTGACGACGCAGTCGTCGCAGGCCGCCGTGCCACGCAGCGTGCAGCGGTCGCAGTCGATGGTGAGATCGCCCGCAGCACCGAGCCCGATGGGCTCGATGTCCGGCGTCGCGAAGAGTGTCGGCTCGCCGTGGAGCGCGGCGACGTTGGAGAACTCGATGACCTTGGCGGTGTCCCTGGAAGTCGGCATGTCGTTGACCCTCTCTGTTGGGGCCAAGCATGCAGAGGGGGTGTGACATCCGGCGGCATCGCTATCCGGGCCGCAGGCCTTCGAGGGCCGTCTGCAGCGTCTGCTCGACGCCCCAAGCCACGCTCTCGGTACGCACGCCGTCGGCGGCGGCGACGGTCAGGAACGGCGGGCCTCCCACCCGGTAGTCCCGGTACGCCTCGGTGCTCATCACGAGCTCGATACCCGTGCTGCGGGGGGCGTCACCGGCCAGCGCCGTGATGGCCTCGGGGCTCTCCTCCCCCGGGCCGCGCGTCACCACGGCGAGGCGGGCGGCGCCGGCCAGGCCGGTGTGCAGTGCACGCAGGCCCTCCCAGAGGTCCCGGCAGCCCAGGCAGGCCGCCGAGAGGAAGAGGAGCAGAACCGGCGCGGCGGCCTCCACCACCTCGATCCGGCAGGAAGCGCCGTCGGGTGTCACGCCGACGATGTCGTGGGGCGTGGTGGTGGGGTGGTCCGTGTAGGTGGGGATCGGCCGGAGCCGGCGCAGGATGTCGGCCGGCGGCTCGGTCACGAAACCTTCGACGACTCGCCGGGCTCCTCGAGCTCCTCGCCGGTGATCTCCACCACGCTGCGCCCGTGGCCGCACCAGCGGCAGACGACTTCGTCCACGCTGCGGGCGAGCACCTGCTCGTCCTCGATGGCGAGATCGCCGCCCACGTTGTAGTGGTGAAAGGCCTTCGTCTTCTGCGAGATCGTGACGTCGAAGCGGGTGAGGTTGCCGCAGCCGTCGCAGCGGTATCGAGGGGCGCTCACCGTGTCCACGGTAGCCCGCGGCCCGGCGGGGCCTCTCCTGCCTCAGGCGCTGCCCATCACCTCGCCGACCTCCACGCCCGTGATGGTGACGCCGCCCATGCCGCCCCCGACCGGCGGTGCCACGGCGCGGGCGTGCTCCTCGGTGTCGTACACGGCGACGGAGGCCCCGTGCGACTGGTCGAAGCGGATCCAGTAGCCGGCCACGAAGCCAGGGGTCGCCTTCACGGTGGGGATGAGCTCCTCCAGTCCCTTGACGGCTTCCTCGGCATCGGTGAAATCGACGGCGACGACGTGTGCGTACATGTGGCCCTCTTTTCGGTGGGGTACAGCCATGCTCCCACCTGGCCCCCGCGATTGCCCCGTGGTTGCGAAGTCCCCGGTCGGGCGCTCCCTCCCGGCCCTCAGATGCGGTTGAGCAGCTCGCTCTTCTTGGCGGCGAACTCCTCCTCGGAGAGGATGCCGCGGCGGCGCAGGTCGTCGAGCTCTATGAGCCGGTCCCGTATCTCGAAGTGGGGGGTGCCCGGCGCGGCGCCGGCGGTGGGCGCCGGGTCGGCGGCGCGGGGGGCCGGGCCCGGGCTCTGCGCGGGGTCGACCCCGCCCACGCCGAAGGGCGGGGTGTCGGGCGCGGGTCGTAGCCCCGGCGGTCGCCGTGCCCGTCGTCGTGCTCGTCGTCCTGGTACTGGTCGGCGTACGGGGTGCCGTGCCGGTCCCGCGGCTGCATCGCCGCCGGGACGGCCTCGCGCCGGCCCCCGCCCACGATCTCGTTGATCTGCGAGTTGATGACACGCTGCACCACCGCCGGCTTGCGCATGTACTCCAAAGTCAGCGAGTCGTCCTCACCCTGGACGTCGATGATCAACGAGCCCGTCCCGAGGACCCGCTCGATCAGCTCCTGGCGGATGTTGACCTCGGTGATCCGTTGCAGCCGCAGCTGCACGGTGTCTCGCCCCATGATGCCCTGGCGCACCAGGATCCGCGTGGAGGTCAGCGCCACGACGTAGGAGCGCCAGCGGACGAAACGACCGAGCAACCACAGGCCGGGGATCAGGGCGAGGATCAGGAAGGGGTAGTTCGCCCAACTCCCGGGGTGCCACAGGATCACCACCACGACGAGGGCGACCCACACGCCGATGGAGGTGAAGAGCGGGCCGAAGAGGAAGACCCAGTGCGGGCGCAACTCGGCCAGCAGCTCCTCGTCATCGTTGAGGAACTTCCGAGGCAGAGCCATCGGATCCAGCGTACCGGCGGGCACCCGGCGGCCCGGGGCACTCGGTGGCGCACCGTAGGGTTGGGACCATGCCCTATGCCGAAGTGGAGCCCGACGAGGTCAAAGCACGCATCGCCCGCGGCGAGGACGTCTTCCTCCTGGACGTCCGCGAGCCCGACGAGGTCGAGGCCTGGGCCTATCCCATCGGCGTCAACATCCCCCTGGGGCAACTGGGCGACCGTCTCGACGAGATCCCGAAAGACGTCACTATCGTGGTGGCCTGCCACGTCGGGGGGCGCTCCGCCTCGGCGGCGCAGGCGCTCAGCGAGGCCGGTTGGACGGCCGAGAACCTGAGCGGTGGCGCCGTCGCCTGGGCGGCCGGGGAGCCCGGCGCATAGGACTCCGAGGGGCCGACGGTCAGCGGGGCACGGCGATGGTGAAGGCCACGGCCGTGTCAAGGATCAGCCGTTACCAAGGATCAGCCGTTACTCCGTCACAGATCACCCGTCACTGGGTGACAGATCAACCGTTACGGGAATGGGACACATCACCCGTTCCACTACACGGCCCTCAGTAGGGCTGGTGGGGATCGAACCCACGACCCAGGGATTATGAGTCCCCTGCTCTGACCACTGAGCTACAGCCCCAACGTGGGGTTCTAGCCCACTGTGAGCGCGAGCACCGACATTTAACGCTGCGGCAACGCTGCAGCAACCTCCGTGGCGAATCGGCCCGGCAACATTTCCTGATGGCTGGCGAGGGTCCCGACGGCATGCAGGGTCACGTGATCGTCTGCGGCCTGCAGGGCGTGGGGCTGCGAGCGGTGGAGCAGTTCTCGCTCAGCGGCACCCCGGTCGTCGTGATCGACGACGACGCCGATCCGCGTCGCTGGCGGACCCTCGGCGATTGGGGGGTGCCCCATGTCCGGCGTCACGCGCACCGAGGTGAAGGTTTCGAAGAAGCCGGGCTGGCGCGGGCGGCTGCGGTGGTCTGTGTCGAGGTCGACGAGATCCACACGCTCGAGACCGCTCTCCGGATCAAGGAGATCCGACCGGACCTCCCCCTCGTGGTCCAGCTGGCCAACCCGTCGGTGGCGCGGGCGCTGGAACGGGTCTCAGGCCTGGGCAGTGTGTTGGACGTGGCGTCGTTGGCGGCACCCTCCTTCGTCGAGGCCTGCCTGCTCCGGCCCTCCCACGCCATTGAGCTGGCGGGGGTCGACTTCGCGGTGGTGCAGCTCACCGTCGACGCCAGAGAGAACACGCACGACACCTTCCGCGCCCATTTCGGCCACTTGGCTCCCGTGGCGATCATGCCCGGCGGCGACTCTCCGATGGAGATGTGCCCGGGCCGCGACCACCCGCTGCACGGCGGGGACCGCGTCGCTGTCCTCGGCACCCGGGACGAGTTGCAGAGCATGGGAATCGGGACGACACGGCAGGCGGACGGCCCGACGCGCTCAGTCGGGTTGGCCCGCCGTATCCGGCTGCAGGTGGGCATCGCGCTCGAGGAGGGCAACCGCGCCCTGGCGCTGGTGGCCTCGGCGCTGTTCGCGCTGATCGTGGTGGCGACGATCGTCCTGCACTACACCTTCCGTCCCGCCGGCACGGAGCAGCACCTCGGCTTCCTGTCATCCCTGTACTTCACCGTGGAGACCGTGGCCACCGTCGGCTACGGGGACTACAGCTTCTCCCACCAGAGCCCGTGGCTCATCGTCTGCGCCATCATCCTCATCGTCCTGGGAGTGGCGCTCGTGTCGACGGCGTTCGCGCTCTTCACCAACATTCTGGTCAGCCGACGCATTGAGCGGTCGCTGGGGAGGCGACAGGTACCCGGGATGGTGGACCACGTGATCGTCATCGGTCTCGGCGCGGTGGGAATCAGCGTCGTCCGTCGTCTCGTGGCCGAAGGCGAATCCGTGGTCGTCATCGAACGCGATGCCGACAACCGCTACCTGGCCCAGGCCCGGGCGTTGGGCGTGCCCGTCGTCATCGCGGACGCCACGCAAGGACAGACCCACCGGATGGTGAACATCGCAGACGCGAAAGCGGTGGCCGTGTTGACGAGCGGTGACCTGACCAACATCGAGACCGGGCTCTCCGTCCGCGAGTCGTTGGGCGATCGCTGGGACGACGTCCCCGTGGTCCTCCGCGTCTTCGACCGCGAGCTGGCGCAGATGATGGAGCGGAGCTTCGGCTTCCAGCACGTCCGGTCCACCTCGGCCCTCGCCGCACCCTGGTTCGTCGGCGCCGCCCTCGGTCTCGACGTCCTCAGCACGTTCTATGTCGATCAACAGCCTTTCCTGGTGGCCGGCCTCACCGTTGCGCCGAACGGCGGACTGCAGGGGCTCGCCATGCAGGATCTCTCCTCGAAGACGCGGGTCATCGCTCTCAGCCGCGCCGCCGACGGTGTCCTGGAACATCCGCCCCGGCGAGGCACGGTCTTCGCCGGAGGCGACACCGCGTTCCTGCTCGGCCCCTACGAGGAACTCCTCAGGGTCCTGCAGCGCGATCAGACGCCGGTCTGAGGAATTCGGCATCATGGTGCGCCGTGACCATGGTCGAGGAGGACACGCCCGGATCCTCCGCGGCCGCGCCCGTGCCGGCAGTGGACACGCCGGCCAGCAGGACCGCCGCCTGGTTCGGCCCGTGGATCCTGGTCGCCCTGGCGCTGGCCTGGGGGCTGTGGGAGCTCCGGCCCGAGCTCCGTGCGGTGCCGTACCTCGACGACAGCTCCCTGCACGAGCAGATGCTGCGCTCCGCCGCGGCCCGGATCAGCCAGGGCCACCTCCCCCTGACGAGTTGGTGGCCCTACCTCGGGCTCGGCTCCCCGCAGTTCCTCCACTACCAGAGCCTGCCGTCCATGATCTCGGGCGTCTTCGGGACGTTCCTCAACCCCGACACCGTCTTCCGCTGGTCCCTGTACCTGCTCCTGGCTCTGTGGCCCATCGCCGTCTACTGGAGCGGCCGGCTCTTCGGGCTGAGCCGCTGGACGGCCGCGTCGGCGGCGGCGGTCGCACCGTTCCTCGCCTCGGCCGCCGGCATCGGCTACGAGACCAAGGCCTACGTGTGGGTCGGCTACGGCGTGTGGACGCAGCTGTGGGCCTCGTGGACGCTCCCGCTGGCGTGGGGCTTCACCTACCGGGCCCTGTCCGGACGGCGCGCTGCGTTCTTCGCCGTGCTCTTCATCATGCTGACGGTGGCGCTGCACTACGAGACCGGGTACCTGGCCTTCGTGCCGCTCGTCGTGTGGCCCTTCATTGTGCCTTCGGACCTCTGGCGGCGACTCGGGCGCGCGGTGGCGCTCGGCGCGGCGGCCGCGTTGGCGTCGGCCTGGGTCATCGTCCCCGTGCTCCAGCAGTCCCACTGGGCGGCGCGCAATCAGATCCTCGAAGGCACCCCGCTCGAGAACGGCTACGGCGCCCGGCAGATGCTGTGGTGGCTGGTCACCGGCAACCTCTACGACAACGACCGCTTTCCGGCCGGGTTCCACGTCTTCTTGCCCATCGTCACCGTGCTCGTCGCCGTGGGGATCGGCGTCTGCATTGCCGCGCTGGCGCACGTTGGTGGCCGGTCGCGCCCTCATCGTCATGTGGGTGGTCACGCTGATCATGTCGTTCGGGCGGACCACGTTCGGATCCTTCTACAAGATCCTGCCCGGCAGCAGCGACATCTTCATCCGCCGCTTCCAAATGGGCGTGCAGCTGTCGGGCATCCTGCTGGCCGGCATCGGTCTCGTCTTCCTGGGCACGCTCGTCCTGCGGGGCGCGCTGGCCCTGCTCCCGGAGGATCGTCGCGGGTGGGCCGCGCAACCCGCCGGGCGGGGCATTGTCGCCGGGCTGTGCATCGTCGCGCTGATTCTGGTGCTGTTCCCGGCCTGGAGCGACATGGACACCTACGACAGCCACAACGCGACCAACATCGGCCTGCAGGCCGAAGCGGACACGCAGCAGGACCCGCACATCGACACGTTGTTGGCCTCCGTGCGCGCCCACCCGAACGGACGCGTCTACGCCGGGTCACCGACCAACTGGGGGGAGGACTTCCTGGTGGGCGCGGTACCGGTGTTCAAGTACCTGGAGAGCAAGGACATCGACGAGGTCGGGTACACGTTGCGCACGGCCTCGCTCATGACCGATCCCGAGTACTTCTTCGACGAGAGCAACCCGGGCGACTACCCGCTCTTCGGCATCGGCTACATCATCACCCCCTCCGGCATGACGTCGCCGGTGGAAGCCGACAAGGTGGGTTGCTCGGGGGACTACTGCCTGTGGGCGCTCCCCCACACCGGGTACATCCACGTCTACGACACGACGGGCGAGCTCACGGCGACCCGGGCCGACGTCGGCTCGCAGAGCACGACCCTCCTCGAATCACCCATCCTGAACGAGCAGCGCGACCTCACCGTCGCCTTCAACGGGCAGGCGGCGTCCAGGCCGACCGCGCCGGACGCGTCGGCGCTGCAGGGATCGCCCGGGCGCGTCGTGGCGGAGCACGCCGACCTGCAGAACGGCGCGGCGCGCGCCGTGGTGCACACGACGCGACGGGCCACGGTGGTCCTCAGCGCCTCGTACGACCCGGGCTGGCACGCCACCGTGAACGGCCGGCCGGCCCCGACGGTCATGGTGGCGCCGGCACTGGTGGGCGTCGTCGTGGGCCCCGGCGTGCACACGGTGGCGTTCACCTACGACGGCTACGGGTCCTACGACGCGCTGTTTCTCCTGGCGCTGGCGGTTCTGGTCGCCGTGGCCCTGGCACCCCCGGTGTGGCGCCGGATGCGGCGATCCCCGTCGACGGGAGCCCGCGCCTCGGGGACAATGGGAAGCCATGACGACCCTGCCCAGCCCTGACCTTCCGCCCTCTTCCTCAGCGACCGCTCCGGCGGACGTGGTCGTCGAGTTCCTGCGCGCCCTCGCCGCCTACGACGTCGATGCGGCGCTCGACCTGGTGGCCGACGACCTCGAGTACACCAACGTGTCCCTGCCCACCATCCGGGGCCGGGACCGGCTGGAGCGCATTGCCCGCCCCTGGCTGCGGCCGGGCCGCCTGGGCTTCAACGTCCACCTCAATCACGTGGCGACCGAGGGTGATGTGGTGCTCACCGACCGGGTGGACGAGCTGAACTTCGGTCGCTTCGCGGCGCGGTTCTGGGTCTACGGCCGCTTCGTGGTCGGCGCCGACGGGAAGATCGCCGTGTGGCGCGACTCGTTCGACTGGCTGGACGTGACGATCGGCAACCTGCGCGGCCTCGCCGGATTGGTGTCCCCGTCGCTCAACCGCCAGATGCCGGCGGACTGAATCTCGGGCGGGGGCCGGACCGGACCGTTCGGGGTGGCGCCGGCGCGCGGCCGACCCCACCCCTCCGGTCCTCTTGCAGCCTCGGGTCTATTGCAGATAGCCCTCGACGGTGCTGGCCGGGCGCTCCGAGGCCGAGTCGGGGTCCTGCCCGGCATGCCGCTTGGCGCGGCGCTGGCGCAGCGTGTCCCAGAGCTGGTCCAGCGTCACCTCGAGGTCACGCTTGCGCTTCAGCTCGTCGTCGCTCAACCCCTCGCCGACGTGCGCCTCCTCGAGTTGCTGCTCCTCGGCAGCGAGCTGGGTGATGCGCTCCACGATGTCCTTGTCGTCCATGGTCCTCAGTCTGCCCGCCCTCAGGCGGCAGCGCCCAACGGGGACGCACCGGAGCCGTCCGCCGCCTCGATGCCCGCCCCGGACAGAGCCGGGGTGAGCACGTCGGCGATGGTGGCGGCCAGGTGGAACGTCATGACGTCACGCACCTCCTCGGGGACATCCTCGAGGTCGTTGCCGTTGCGCTCGGGCAGGATGACCTCGGTCAGTCCGGCCCGGTGCGCCGCCAGCACCTTCTGCTTGACGCCACCGATGGGGAGCACCCGGCCTTGCAGGGTGACCTCACCGGTCATCCCGACCACCGAGCGCACCGGCACGTCGCGCAGGAGGCTGACCAGCGCGGTCGTCATGGTGACGCCGGCCGAAGGCCCGTCCTTGGGGACGGCGCCGGCCGGCACGTGCACGTGGAACCGCTTGCCGGCGAAGACCGTCGGGTCGATCCCGAGCTCGTCGGCGTGCGAGCGCACGTAGGAGAGCGCGATTTCGGCCGACTCCTTCATGACGTCGCCCAGCTGACCCGTGAGGGTGAGCCCCTCGGGACCGTCGGACACGCTGGCCTCGACGAAGAGGACGTCGCCGCCCGCTCCGGTCACGGCCAGGCCGGTGACCACACCGGGCACGCTGGTCCGATCGGCCGCTTCGAAGTAGAAGTGCGGCCGGCCGAGCCAACCCCGCACGTCGTCCGCTTCGACGACGACGGGAGCCTGACGCTCGCCCGAGGCGAGCTTGGTGGCCACCTTGCGCAGCAGCTTGCCGAGCTCGCGTTCGAGGTTCCGGACTCCGGCTTCCCGGGTGTAGTCCGACACGACCGCACGCAACGCCTCGTCACTGATCTGGACCTCGTCCTCGCGCAGCGCCGCCCGGGTGAGCTGGCGGCCCACCAGATGGTGCTTGGCGATGGAGACCTTCTCGGACTCGGTGTACCCGTCAATGCGGATGACCTCCATCCGGTCGAGCAACGGCCCGGGGATGGTGTCGGTGACGTTGGCCGTGGCGATGAACAGCACCCGCGACAGGTCGAGGTCGACCTCGAGGTAGTGGTCACGGAACGTGTGGTTCTGCGCCGGGTCGAGCACTTCGAGCAACGCGGAGGACGGGTCGCCCCGGTAGTCCGCGCCGATCTTGTCGACCTCGTCGAGCACGATGACCGGGTTCATGGTCCCGGCTTCGCGCAGCGCCCGCACCAGGCGGCCCGGCTGGGCCCCGACGTAGGTGCGGCGGTGGCCGCGGATCTCGGCTTCGTCACGCACCCCGCCGAGCGAGACGCGGACGAACTTGCGCCCGAGCGCGTTGGCCACGGACTCACCGAGCGACGTCTTGCCGACGCCCGGAGGCCCGACGAGGGCCAGGATGGCCCCCGAGCCGCGCCCGTCCACCGGTGCGAGGCCACGATCGGCCTGCAGCTTGCGCACAGCCAGGTGCTCGAGGATGCGCTCCTTCACGTCGGCCAGACCGTCGTGGTCGGCCTCCAATATGCGCGACGCCTCGGGGATGTCGAGCCGGTCCTCGGACTCGGTGCCCCAGGGGATCTCGAGCACGGTGTCCAGCCAGGTACGGATCCAGCCCGTCTCGGGGCTCTGGTCGCTGGTGCGCTCGAGCTTGTCGACCTCGCGCTCGACCGCCTTGCGGACGTGCTCGGGCAAGTCACGCGCCTCGAGCTTGGCCCGGTAGTCGTCGGGGTCCTCGTCGCCGCTCTCGCCACTGAGGCCGTTGAGCTCCTTGCGGATGGCATCGAGCTGGCGCCGGAGCAGGAACTCGCGCTGCGTCTTCTCCATGCCCTCCTCGACGTCGGTCTTGATCTTCTCGCGCAACGTCACGTCGGCCAGCGTGTCGCGGGCCCAGCCGAGGACGAGGCGGAGCCGCGCTTCGACGTCGCGCGTCTCGAGCACCTCCACCTTCTGCGTGAGCGAGAGATCGGGTGAGTAGCCCGCCATGTCGGCCAGGCGGCTCGGATCGTGGATCTCGCGCAGCTGTGCCGCGATGCGGCCGGCACCCCGGCTGTGCAAGATGTTCTCGAGCACGGCGCGGTACTCCCGGGCCAGCTCATTGGCGACCGGGGTGGGCTCGGGCTCGTCGAGGGGCTCGGCCTCGACCCAGAGGGCGTCCCCGGTGCCGGGGACGCCGGTGCCGATGACGGCACGGCGGTCACCCCGGATGGCCACGGCGGGCAGGCCACCGGGAAGGTCGCCCTCCTCCATGACTTCGGCGATCACGCCGACGGCGGCGAAGCGGCCCTCGATGTGGGGCACGAGCAGGAGACGCCCGCCGGCGGAGCGGGCGGAGTCGACCGCGGCACGGGCCTCATCGGACTCGAGCGCCATGGTGAAGACCATCCCGGGCAGCACGACCCCTGAAGTGAGGGGCAACAATGGGAGTGTCACGTTCTCGTTCGTCATCAGGCTTTCCTTTGGTAATGCCGTAATGGCAATTCGTCTGACTGGTCAACCATGTGGGGAGGGAGGGCATTCCCGAACGGGTCCGACCCCTGGTGAGACCTGCGTAATTTTGTAATGGTGACGCCTCGATTGTAGGGGGAAGGGGGCCCGGGGCAGGCCGGTCCGGCCCCTGGTGGGAGGTCCGGAAGGGCGGCGGGGTGGCCCCCGGAGGCATACGCTGAAGCCCGTGAGCGGCACGGAGACAGCCCCCAGCCCGGGCCCGGCGGGAGGGACGACCCTGGCCCCGGCCCGTCCGGACCCCGATCTGGACGACGGTGACCACGACCGGATGGCGCACATCGTCCTGGAGGGCTACACCCCCAAAGGGGGCGACTACGTCTCGGCCGGGCCCAGCGTGGTGGAGGGCATCGTCAACCGGACCGCGGTGCGGGCCCTCTGCGGCAAGGAGTGGGTGCCCGGGCGCGACCCCAAGCGCTACGGCCTCTGCCCCACCTGCAAGGAGATCGCCGAGTCCATGGGGTGGAAGATCCCCGCCAGCTGATCCGGCGTGCAGCGCCGCGTGGCATTCCTGCCCTCACCCCACCCGTTCGCTACCGTCGCGCGCACGCGAGGATCCGTGGCCGAAGGCGGGCCGCCCGAAAGGAGCACGGTTGGCACAGGTCAGCTTCGACGGCGTCACCAAGCAGTTCGGTGACACGACCGCGGTCGACAATCTGACGTTGCGCGTGGCCGACGGCGAGCTCCTCGTCCTTTTGGGCTCTTCCGGCTGCGGCAAGACCACGGCGCTCCGCATGGTGGCCGGTCTCGAGGACGTCACGAGCGGCACGGTCTCCATCGGCGACCGGGTGGTCAACGACGTCGACCCCAAGGACCGCGACATCGCCATGGTCTTCCAGAGCTACGCGCTCTACCCGCACTTGACGGTGGCCAAGAACATCGAGTTCCCGCTCCGCCAGCGCGGCGTCGACAAGGAAGAGCGGGCAGCCAAGGTCACGCGGGCCGCCGAGACCCTCGGTCTGACCACACTCCTCGACCGCAAGCCGGGGCAACTCTCGGGCGGCCAGCGCCAGAGGGTGGCCTTGGCCCGGGCCATCGTCCGGGAGCCCCTCGTCTTCCTCATGGACGAGCCGCTGTCGAACCTGGACGCCGCGCTGCGCGTGCAGACGCGGGCGGACATCGTGGAGCTGCAGGCGCGCCTGTCGACGACCACGCTCTACGTCACCCACGACCAGGTGGAGGCCATGACGATGGGGCACCGCATCGCCGTCATGAGCGAGGGGAAGCTGCAACAGGTGGCCGCACCCGAGGCGTTGTACGCCCGGCCGGCCAACTCGTTCGTGGCGCACTTCCTCGGCAGCCCGGGCATGAACCTGATGGAGGGGATGCTCGTCGAGAGCGGCGCGCCACCCGTCGCGGGCGAGGACCGGCGCGGCACCTTGAGCGTGGCCTTCCCCGGCGCGTCGGTGCCGCTGCCCGCAGCGATGGCCGATACCGTGCGCGGCGCCGGGCCCGAAGTGATGCTCGGCCTGCGGCCCGAGGCACTGCACCTCAGCGAGGACGGAGCTA
The DNA here is from genome assembly GCA_963741995.1 of uncultured Acidimicrobiaceae bacterium. Lineage (GTDB taxonomy): Bacteria > Actinomycetota > Acidimicrobiia > Acidimicrobiales > RAAP-2 > Bog-473. Next base: position 1,093,761 of record CAVUKI010000001.1, on the reverse strand, counting down.
TCGGCGCCACCGTGGTGATCGTGGAGCTGCTCGGTGCCGAGACCCACGTCATCTGCCAGACCGAGACGGGCGCCCGCATCATCGTGCGTCAGAGCGCCACCGCCGCCAAGCCGAAGATCGGCGAGGCCGTGCGCATCGCCGTGGACCCCGACCCGGCCGTCTATCACCTCTTCGACCCCGCCGGCGGGGAGCGGCTGGGGGGCCTGTGACGGCGGTCACGACGGCCCTTCCGGTCGTGCCGGACCCGTTGGCGGCCGGTGGGGACGGCGCGGGCGGAGGCGGGGGCCGGGGGGGCTCGTCGGCCGTGCGCTCCCGGCGCCGGAAGCAGTCCCTGCTGGCCTACCTCCTGATCCTGCCGGCCATGGTGCTCTTCGGGGTCTTCTCCTTCTATCCCTTCCTGCGCAACTTCAAGCTGATGCTCTACGAGACCCCGCCCGTGCCGGGCCTGCCGGCGCACTACGTCGGGCTGCACCAGATCATCCCCACCATCACCTCGACCCAGTTCACCCAGAGCCTCGTCACGACCTTGCTCCTTGTCGTGCTGGTGGTGCCGGTCAGCTTGCTGGCCGGGCTGGGGCTGGCCGTGGCGGCGCACCGCAAGCTCAAGGGCATGGCCGTCTACCGGGTGATCTTCTCCTCCACGGTGGTCAGCTCGGTGGCGGTCGCCTCGGTGGTGTTCGGGACCCTGCTCAACCCGGTGGTCGGGCTGCTGCCCTGGCTCGGGATCAACCCGAACCCGCCGGCCCTCGAGAGCTCCACCTGGGCCCTCCCCGCGGTGGCGCTCATCACGATCTGGCAGTTCCTCGGCCTGTCCTTCATCGTCATGCTGGCCGGGTTGCAGTCGGTGCCCGACGAGCTGCTGGAGGCGGCCCGCATCGACGGCGCCGGCCCCTGGACACGCTTCTGGCGCATGACGGTGCCGCTCCTGTCCCCCACCATCTTCTTCGCCGGGGTGATCAGCACCATTTACGCCTTCCAGGCCTTCGGTGCGATCGACATCCTCATCGGGAACCAGAACGCGGTGCGCCTGCACACCAACGTGCTCATCTACAACATCATCAACACGCTGCAGATCGAGAACGACGCCGGCGCCGCCGCCATCATGGCCACCGTCCTCTTCCTGATTCTGCTGGTGCTCACGCTCTTGCAGATCCGGCTCCTCGAACGGCGGGTGAGCTATGCCAACTGACGTCCTCGAGTCTCCGGTCTCGGAGCCGGCCGCGCCGGAGACCCCGACCCCGCGCCGGCCCCGGCGCCGGCTGCGCACGGTCGCCAGCTACACCCTGTTGACCGCGGGCGCCATCATCATCCTGTTCCCGGTCTACGTGACGATCGTGAACTCGCTCCTGCCGGCGGACCAGCTGGTCCACCAGCCGCCACCGCTCTTCCCGACCAACCCGCAATGGCACGACTACAGCGCGGCGTGGAACGGGGGGCAGATGTCGAAGTACGTGGCGACCTCGGCGATCATGACGGCGATCATCGTCGTCGGCCAGCTCGTGACGTCGGTACTGGCCGCCTACGCCTTCGCCTTCCTGACCTTCCCGTTCAAGCGGACGCTCTTCGCACTCTGTCTGGCCACGTTGATGATCCCGCTCGAGGTGACGTTCATCACCAACCTCGACACCATCACCTCGCTGCACTGGTTCAACACCTACGCGGGGCTGTCGATCCCCTTCCTCGCCACCGGCTTCGGCATCTTCCTGCTGCGCCAGGCCTTCCTGCAGATCCCCCGCGACCTGCAGGAGGCGGCCCAGCTCGACGGCTACGGGCACCTCAAGTTCATGCTGCGGGTGGCGGTGCCGCTCGCTCGGCCCTCCCTCGCCGCGCTGGCGGTGTTCTCGTTCCTCGGGGCCTGGAACCAGTACCTCTGGCCGCTGGTGTCGACCGGCGGGACGACGCCGCTCAACACCGTGCAGATCGGCCTGAAGCAGCTGCTCGGCACCCAGGTGTCGACCATCCCCGTCTCGCTCGCCGGCGCCGTCATCGCCTTCGTGCCGCTGGTGATCCTGCTCCTCATCTTCCAAAAGCAACTGGTGCGCAGCCTCACCGCGGGCGCCGTCAAGTAATCGGAGCGTGAAAAGGGCCGCATGGCGGCGCTGCGCCCGTGCGGTCGGGTGCTAGGCAATTGACATGCGGACCCTTCGTCTTTCCCGATTCGCCGCCGTCGCGCTCTTCGTCACGACGCTCAGCGGCACGGCCGCCTCGGCCGCCATCGGCGCGAGCGCCCCAGCCGGTGCGGCCAGCCTCCCCTCCTGCAATCTCAAGACCCTGACCAACCACAAGGGCTTGGTGCAGATCACCTTCTGGGAGTCGGCGTCGGAGGCCAACCTGACGGTGCTGCAAGGCATCACCAACGCGTTCAACTCGTCCCAGACCAAGGTGCACGTGACCCTGGTGACCCAGGCCGGGTACGACGACACCTGGCAGAAATACCTCGCCGGCCTCTCCAACGGGCAACTGCCCGACGTGGTCCAGCTCGAGGACCAGCGCACGCAGGCCGCCATCGACACCGGCTCGTTCCTCCCGGTGCAGTCCTGCATGAACGCGGCCAAGTACTCGACGAGCGACTACCTGCCCCGGCCCCTGGCCTACTGGAAGGTGAACGGGGTGCAGTGGGCCCTCCCCTTCGCGGTCTCCGCACCGATCCTGTACTTCAACCAGAACGCCTTCACGAAGGCCGGCCTCAACCCGGCCGACCCCCCGGCCACGCTGGCGGCGATGGTGAGCGACGCCAAGGCGCTCAAGGCCTCGGGCAGCGGCATGGGCCTGGTCCTCGACCCCTGGCACCTCGAGACGTGGCTGGCCACGGCCAACCAGCTCTTCGTCAACAACAACAACGGGCGCACGGCGCGCGCCACCAAAGCGGCGTTCAACACCAAGGCCTCCGTGTCCATCTTCAGCCAGCTGAGCACGCTGGTGCGCTCGGGCGACGCCACGACCAACCCTTCGACCGGGCCGGACGAATTCGACAACCTGCTCGGCATCGGCAGCGGCAAGTACGGCATGACCATTGAGACGTCGGCCGCCCTGGGCACGGTGACCCAGCTCCTCGGCAGCGGGAAGTACGCCAACGTGAAGCTCGGGATCAGCGCCTTCCCGGTCTACAGCTCCTTGGTCAAGGGCGGGGTCGAGCCCGGGGGTTCGGGGGTCTACATCTCGAACAAGGTCCCCGCGCTCCAACAGGCGGCGGCGTGGCAGTTCGTCTCGTATCTCATGAACACGCAGAGCCAGGCCACGTGGGCGGCCGGAACGGGCTACATCCCCGTCCGCAAGTCCTCGGCACAGACGGCGACGGTCCAGCACCTGTGGGCCACCAGCCCCGGCTACAAGGTGGCGTACAACGAGATCAACAACGGCGTGAACTCGGCCGCTACCTCGGGTTCGGTCATCGGCCCCTACGCCGACGTGCGCACCGACGTGCTCAACGCCGAGATCTCCATGTACACCCAGGGCGTCAGCCCGGCCGCAGCAGTCACGTCGGCGGCCCAGAACGTGACCAGCACCATTTCGAACTACAACAGCCGGCTGGCTTCCTAGGAGGAGTTCGGCGGGCCGGACAGAGGCTCGGTCGTACCCACGCGACGGGAGGGGCGAGTGGCAATAGAAGTTGCCCGGAGCTACGAGCGGATCAGCCCCAAGGCCTACGAACACCCGGCGGACAAGGCGGCCACCTCCGCCCTGCACACGGGTGCCGCTGCTCGACACCGTGATCCAGCGACTGACGGACCTGGGCCACGAGCGGCGCCTGCGCCAGATTGTGATGGGCAACGCCATCCGCCTCGGGCCCGAGCAGGTGCCCGCGGTCTGGGGCACCTACGTGCGCTGCTGCAGCGTCCTCGACCTCGACGAGGTGCCCGACCTCTCCGTCGTCAACGACCCCCAGATCAACTCCATGACGATGGGCGCCGAGAAGCCCATCGTCATCGTGAACTCCTCCATGCTGCGCTCCTTCCCCGAGAGGGAGGTGGAGACCGTCCTGGTCCACGAGACGGCGCACGTGCTCTCCGAGCACTCCACCTACACGACCGCGTTGGTCCTCCTGAGCCAATTCCTCCTCGGCGCGCTCCCGCGCTCGTTGCTGCTCGGGCTCCCGGTGCGCGCCATGTACCTGACGCTGCTGGAGTGGTCGCGGGCCGCCGAGCTCTCCGCCGACCGGGCGGCGGCGCTCGTGATGGCGGACCCGCTCCAACCGTGCCGCGTGCTGATGGAGCTGGCCGGAGGTTCGGTCCCGGGCATGAACTTCGAGGCGTTCCTCAAACAGGCGAACGACTACGAGGGTGAAGACGACCTCTTCTCACGCCACACCCGCTTCTGGTCCGAGCTCAACCTCACCCACCCCGTGGCGGCTCGGCGCGTCAAGGAGCTCATGAATGGGTGCAGACCGGCGCCTACGACCGCATCCGCGACGGCGACTACCCCCGCCGCGGTGAGGAGCCCCCGCCTTCGCAGGAGTTCGACGATGCGGTGGCCCACTACCGCGAGCGCTTCGCGCGGATCCTCGACCGGACGGCCGGCGGAGTGCAGGATCTCGGCCGGCGGCTCGGCGGCTGGCTGGAGCGCTGGCAAAACTCCGGAGCAGGCTCCGAAGAGGAGGACGGGGAGGCGGGGGACCTCTTCTGAAGTCCTCGAACCCGGGCGCCAGGCACGAACCGGGGCCCGGACGGTCCATCTCCTTCCCGCCACATCGGCACGTTCGCGCCCTTCCTCAATAGAGCCGAAAGTCACAACGCCAAGTGAAGAACCGCAGTTCAGGCAGGGTCCTCGGTATTCTCGTGAGCCGAGCGGCGCGCTCCGGGTGGCAGTCGAGCATCGCCTAAAGGAACGAAACGGCATGGTGGCTCAGGACACAGACACGGTCGGCCTTGTCGGGTATCGGGTCCTCTTCACGCAGGGTGCAGAAGGTGTGCTCTTCTGCACCCAGGACGGCCGGATCACCGCGGCGAACCCGGCCGCCTGCGCCATGCTCGACATGCGCGCGGAGGAGATCTGCGCCCTCGGGCGCGACGGGCTGGTCGACCAGGAGGACCCCCGCTGGCAGATCGCCGTGGCCGAACGGGAGCGAACGGGGTCGGCCGTCGGCGTGTCCCGCCTGCGGCGGGGCGACGGCCGCTTCATTGAGATCGAGATGACGACGCTGCAGTTCCGCGCCGAGGACGGCGCGCCGCAGACGTGCTGCATCCTGCACGACATGACCGGGCGCCTCGCCATTGAGCGCGAGCTCGAGGAGCTGAGCGCGCGCCTCCTACAGCTGTCGCGCGGCGACGAGCTGACCGGGTTCCAGAACCGCCGTGGGCTCATCGCGTCGGGCACCCAGCTGCTGCAGTTCGCCGACCGCCAGGATGCGCCGGTCCACGCGCTCTTCGTCGACGTCGGCAACGTGCAGGAGCTGAACGAGCGCCTCGGTCACCAGGCCGGTGACGCCGCGCTGCAAGCCGTGGCCCGCGCCTTGTCGGTGACGTTCCGCAAGACCGACGTGCTGGCCCGTATCGGCGGCACGCAGTTCCTGGTGCTGACCCTCCACCTGGACGAGTCCGACGGCGCCACGCTGACCGGCCGCATCCGGGACCACCTCGGCGCGACCGAGACGCGGGCGTTCGTCGGCGCCGCGGTCGACGTCTGCTGCGGCTGGACCACCCGCCAGGGCGGCGAGCGCACCTCGCTGGAGGACCTGGTGGCCCGGTCCGACTGGGCCATGCTGGAGTCCCGGGAGGGCCGCCAGGCCGCGTTCGGGCCAGGCCAGGCCGCCGGGGCCTGAGTCCTCGCCCCGCCACGCACCTTCGGGACCTCTTCAGCCTGCCCTGCTGGCCCTCTGAACAGGGCGTTCTCCCCGACCCTGGCCTCGAGCAATTCCTGACCAACCCGCCTGGAGTTAGCGACCCAGGTGTATTAGGTTGCTCGGATGCACAGAAAACCCCTGTACTCCGACGCGTCCTCGGGCGCCCCCGCCCGTCGCCTCCGGCTCGGCCGCCGCGCCGCCATCGGTGCCCTGGCCCTCTGCGGCCTGGCCTTCGGTGCCCTCCCGGCCGGGGCCTCCGGTGGCTCGGTGAGCCTGGTGGCCTACTCCACTCCCAAGCCCGCCTACAGCGCGCTCGTCGCCGCTTTCGCCAAGACGAAGGCCGGCGCGGGGGTCACCGTCTCCTCCTCCTTCGGGCCCTCGGGCACCCAGGCCACGTCGGTGGTCGACGGGCTTCCGGCCGACCTCGTCAACTTCTCGCTGACGCCCGACATGACCAAGGTCGTCAAGGCCGGCCTGGTCTCGAGCTCGTGGGACCGCACGCCGACCAAGGGCATGGTGACGAACTCCATCGTCTCGTTCATCGTGCGACCCGGCAATCCGAAGCACATCACCACCTGGGCCGACCTGGTGAAGCCGGGCGTCAAGGTGATCACGCCCAACGTCTTCAGCTCGGGCAGCGCCAAGTGGAACCTCATGGCGGCCTACGGCGCCCAGCTCTCGCTCGGCAAGTCAGCGGCGCAGGCGCAGTCGTACCTCACGGCTCTGCTCAAGAACGCGGTGGCCCAGCCGGCCAGCGCCAGTGCCGCGCTGCAGACCTTCCTGTCGGGACAAGGTGACGTCCTCCTCGACTACGAGGACGACGGGCTCTACGCCAAGAGCCAGGGCGAGCCGGTCTCCGTCATCACGCCGCCGCAGACGATCCTGATCCAGAACCCGATCGCGGTGACGAAGACGGCCAGCCCCGCCGCCAAGGCCTTCCTGGCCTACCTGCTCTCCCCCGCCGGCCAGACCGTGTGGGGCAAGCAGGGCTACCGCCCCGTGCTCCCGTCGGTGGCGGCCAAGTTCAGCTTCCCCAAGCCCAAGACGCTGTTCACCATCAACAAGCTCGGCGGGTGGACCTCGGTCAACACGAAGTTCTTCGACCCCACCACGGGCATCGTGGCCAAGATCGAGCAGTCCCTCGGCGTCTCCACCGCCAGCTCGTAATCACCAATGAGTAGTGCGGGCGTCGTCGTCGACGACCTGGGTCTGCCAGGGAGTGGCGGCGCGCCCGCCGACCGCCGGCCGGGGCCGGGACACCGGCGCCGTCGTCCCCCCTCGGCGCCTCCCCCGGCCCTGGCCGCGGCAGGAAGGGTGGTGGGGCGGGTCGGCGGTCCCGCGCTGGCCGTCACCTACCTGTCGCTGTTGGTGCTGTTGCCACTGGCCGCGGTCGTCGCCAAGGCGTTCAGTGGCGGGTGGAGCACCTTCTGGGCCGAGGTGACCAATCCCGTGGCGGTCTCCGCGCTGGAGCTCACGCTCGTGCTCTCCGCCATTGTGGCGGTGGTCAACTCCATCGCCGGCCTGGCCATCTCCTGGGTGCTCGTGCGCGACGACTTCCCCGGCAAGTCGCTCGTGAGCGCCGTCATCGACCTCCCCTTCGCGCTGCCCACCGTGGTGGCCGGCCTCACCCTGCTCACCCTCTACGGCGTCAACAGCCCGCTGCACGTCGACCTGGCCGGCACGCGGCTCGGCGTCGCCGCCGCCTTGCTCTTCGTGACACTGCCCTTCTGCGTGCGCAGTGTCCAACCGGTGCTGGCCGAGCTCGATGCCGAGACCGAGGACGCGGCCGCCTCGCTCGGGGCCACGCGGCGACAGGTGTTGATCCGGGTCATCCTGCCGAGCGTGCTGCCCTCGGTGCTGGCGGGTGCCGGCCTCGCCTTCGCCCGGGCCGTCGGCGAGTTCGGGTCGATCGCCCTCATTTCTGGAAACCTCCCGTTCAAGACCGAGGTCGCCTCGTCCTACATCTTCGGGCTGGCCCAGAGCGACGACTTCACGGGCGCCGAGCGCGGTGTCCGTCGTCCTCGTGTCCATCGCGCTCGTGGTGCTCCTCGTCATCGGGTGGTTCCGCCGGCGCTTCGACATCCCGGACACCATATGAAGGGCTCGCGCTGGCGGCTCCCGCTGCGCTACGGGGTGCTCGCCTATCTGGCGCTGCTCGTCGTGGTGCCGGTGGGCGCGGTCTTCTACCACGCCTTCTCGCCCGGACTCGGCAAGGCGTGGGACGCCTTCACCACGCCGGACGGCCTGCACGCCCTGGTGCTCACGCTGCTCGTGGTCGCCGTCGCCGTGCCGCTCAACACCATCTTCGGTGTCGGGGTGTCGCTCATTCTGGCCCGCCAACGCTTCCCCGGGGCGTGGCTGCTCGATGCGCTCATCGACATCCCCCTCGCCGTCTCCCCCGTGATCATCGGCCTCTCGCTGATCCTCGTCTACGGCCACACCGGCTGGTGGGGAAACTGGCTCGCCGCACGCGGCATCACCGTGATCTTCTCCGTGCCCGGCATCATCATGGCTTCGGCGGCCGTCTCACTGCCCTATGTCGTGCGCGAGGTCCTGCCGGTGCTCCAAGAGATCGGGACCGAGCAGGAGCAGGCGGCTCGCACGCTCGGGGCCGGGCCGTTCACGGTCTTCCGCCGCATCACGCTGCCCAGCATCCGCCGGGGCCTGGCCTACGGCGTCACCCTGACCACCGCCCGCGTCCTGGGCGAGTTCGGCGCCGTCTCCGTGGTGTCGGGCGCCATCGCCGGCAAGACGCAGACCTACACTATTTTCATCTCTCAGAGCATCGACAACCTCGAGCCTCAGGCCGCGTACGTAGGCGCCGTCGTGCTGTGCCTGGCGGCGCTGATCGTCCTGAGCCTCCTGACGCTGACCGACCGCAACCGGGACGCCTGGCACGGCAAGGTGGCGACGTGAGCATCGAGGTCGAGTCCATCTCGAAGCGCTTCGGCGACGCCATCGCGCTCGACGACGTCTCGCTGGAGGTGCCGACGGGCTCCCTGACGGCGCTGCTCGGCCCGAGCGGCGGCGGCAAGTCGACGCTGCTGCGCATCATCGCCGGCCTCGACACGGCCGACAGTGGCATCGTCCGCATTGAGGGAGCGGACCTGACCAACACGCCGGCGCGCAGCCGCGGTGTCGGCTTCTGCTTCCAGCATTACGCGCCATTCCGCCATCTCACGGTCCGGCGCAACGTGGCCTTCGGGCTCGAGATCCGCCACCGCCCCAAAGCCGAGATCAAGGCGCGCGTCGACGAGCTGCTCGAGCTGGTCGGACTGGCCCACCTCGGCGAGCGCTACCCGTCCCAGCTCTCGGGTGGCCAGCGCCAGCGCATGGCCCTGGCCCGGGCGCTGGCCATCGAGCCCAAGGTGCTGCTGCTCGACGAGCCCTTCGGCGCGCTCGACGCGCAGGTGCGGACCCAGCTGCGCCTGTGGCTGCGCGACCTGCACGCCACGCTGCCGGTGACGACGGTGCTGGTCACCCACGACCAGGAGGAGGCCATGGAGGTGGCCGACCGCCTGGCCATCGTCAACCACGGCCACCTGGAGCAGGTGGGCGCGCCGGCGGACATGTACGACCACCCGGCCAACGAGTTCGTCCTGACCTTCCTGGGCTCGGCGACCCGGCTCGGCGGGCAGTGGGTGCGCCCGCACGACCTCGTCGTGCACCCGGTCGCCGACGGCAAGCCGAGCGCGACCGCGGTGGAGGGCACCGTGGCGCGCGTCACCCATCTCGGGTTCGAGGTGAAGGTGGACGTCGACCTCGCCCATGACGACACCTGTTGGGTCCAGCTCAGCCGGGGCAGCGCGGCGGAGCTCGGGCTGCAGGCGGGGCAACGGGTCTGGGTGGCGCGATCCGACGCCGCCGACACGTCGGAGCACAGCCACCCCATCCTCAGCGCCTGAGCCCCGGCGTCCTGCAACGAGCCACCAGGCGTTGGTACCCCAGTCGGGAAGGGGTTTCCGCACCGCGTCACACCCGAAATGACGCGATTCGAATGACGCAGACCGCTCGACACGGATCGGGCACAACGACGAGGCCGCGCCGACCCGGCCGTGGTCAGACGTGCGTTGTCCGTCCGTTGTCTCCGTTGTCCGTCCGTTGTCCTTCACGGTTCGCCTGGCCGGGGGCGCCCCTTCCCTGAGACGGGCGCGCCAGACGGCCGGGCCGGCAACGTGCCGCAACCTCTGCAGGGACAGTTTCTGCACGGTCCGAATTCGGAGGGGCAGTGCACGCGTCGGCCTGCCGGCCCGCCGGCTCGAGGGAACCCGCCGCGGGTGGCCTCCAGCCGGCTCGATCCCCGACGAGGGTCAGCTCGTTTTCGCCACCCGCAAAGCACACGAATGTAACTTCATCAGTGGCGTCCCAACAGTCGTTTTCGACCGCGAAAAGGCTCGATCCGCAAAAAAATTTTGTGGACAAGTTGTGGGTCAAGGCGTTGTGACGAACGCCAATTCCGTTCGTAAAAGAGCCCATTTTTGCAACCGAGCGAACCAATTCACCTGGTGACAGGGTTTTGACTGGTTGCAGGACGGTTGCGAATTTGGGCGAAACTTGTGCGCGGGGAGGAGAGCACCGGTACCACGGTTGTTCGCTCTCCTACCCCTTTAGCCGGTACCGACGTGCAAAGGAGGTGGCGCGATGAGATTCGTGAGATGGTCTTGAGCTACTGACAACTCAAGCACAACTGGTATTCGCGTTGTCCCGACGTCGGTACAGGGCGTTTGCCTCCAGTTTTTCGACACGGCGGGCTGCCGCCTTTAGCGATTTGTTTTACGCTGAAGCGGCACCCGCCGCTGTCGCGCCAGAAGCCAGAGGGGAACAAAGCCGGCATCCATGCGAGCGCCTGAAAATCTGCATAACGGAGGGATCGGGCGGGGGCTTCTGTGAGCGCCCGGGGCCGGGCGAAACACCGCATCCGGAGGAAGAGGCTCGGTCGGCCGTTCACCCGCCTTTGGGTCGGGTTCACCTTGGCCAGCTCCGGCGACGGCATGGTGTACGGGGCGGTCCCGCTCCTGGCCGTCATCGTGAACCCCCACCCCCTCGCCGTCTCGAGCGTGGTCGCGGCGGACACGGTCCCGTGGCTCTTGCTGGCGCTGCCCGCCGGAGCGTTTGCGGACAAGTTCGCACGTGGCCCGCTCATGGCCCTTGCCAATGTCATCCGAGCGGCGGCGATAGCGGCCGGCGCATTCCTGATCCTGAAGGACCGGATGACACTGGCCCTCTTGATCCTCGTTGTGCTCGTCAACGCTGCAGGGCGGGCGATCTACTACTCCTCGCTGCAGGCCGTCGTTCCTGACCTCGTGCCATCCGACGGGCTCGAATACAGCAACGGGGTTCTGGTCGGCACCGAGGCTGCCACGGAGAACCTCGGTGGACCGGTCGTCGGGACCTGGCTGTTTGCCATGAACAAGGCAGTTCCTTTCCTCACCGACGCCGTTGCGTTGGTGTTGTCCTGCTTGCCCCTCGTCGGGTTTCGCTCGAAGGCCCCGAAATCCGACCAGTCGTCGCCGTCCATCTGGGAGGGACTCCGGGTCATCTGGGACGACCGCCGTCTGCGCATCCTGGTTCTGATGGTGGCCTCGCTCGCCGGCCTGCAGGGAATGGAGGCCGGGGTTCTGGTCCTCTTGGCCACGACCGAATGGGGGGTCCGCGAAGGGGCCTATGGGGTCTTCCTCGCCGTCGGCGCCGTCGGGAGCCTCCTCGGCAGCCTGGCGGCGAACCGGCTCGTGAGGAGGTTCGACAGCGCCCGGACACTGATCGGTGCGGCCCTCGTCTCAGGTGTCGGCTACCTGATCATGGCCGCGGCGCCGGGTTGGCAGCTGGCTGGTTCGGCGTTCGCGCTGGTCGGGTTCGCCGTCGGTGTCGGCGCCGTCGTGTCCAACGCACTCCGTCAGAGGCTGACTCCCCCCGAGGTGATGGGGCGGGTCGGCGCGGCGTCCCGCGGCATCATCTGGGGCGCGGCCCCCGTCGGCGCCCTCATCGCCGGGAGTGTGGCGGCGCTGGCCAACCTCCGGTTGCCATTGGTGCTGGCCGGGACGTTGCAGTGCGTCGTGGCGCTGGTCCTGGCCCGCCCCCTCCTCCGGAGCATCCAGGAGGGTGCCTCCCGATCTGCATAGGCGTTTCGACCGCTCCCTGAGCGCCCCGCATCACGAAATCCCTGGTCGAGCGCCGAAAAGACCCCTTCTGGCCAGCGTTGACCCGGCGTCGGCCGGCACGCGTTCCAGGGGTAGGTCGGTTCCGATCCTTGCAGGCACGGTGCAATCTCAAGTCTTGAACAGATTCCGCCGATATCTGGAAGGTGTTCGGGGATGGCATGGGGGCCGTCCGTGCGGCCGCAAAGTCGGTGGGATCAATGGATTCGACGAAAGCTCTTGAAGACGGGCCCGTCAGTCCCCAAGCCTTGCCCCTCGTTGATGAAGCGAGCGACTCGATCCAGCGGCCCGAAGAGGTGTCAGGCCGGCATTTCGCTTTGAAGGTCTACGCCTTCTCCTCTCTTCTGGCCCTGATCACCGTCGGCCTCTTGCTCGTCGGCCCTCTCCACGGACTGGCGCCCGTTCGCCTCCTCATCCCGCAGGGCGCAATGTTCGGCATCGTCTGCGTGCTCTGGGTGGTCGCCGACCTGCTGCCGGTCCAGGTGCCATTCCGTGGAGACACCTTCGACATCGTGCTCGAGGAAGTGCCCGTGCTCCTCGGGATGGTGTTCCTCGCCCCGAGTCTCCTCGTCCTCAGCGCGGTCTGCGCCGTTGCCCTGACTTTCACTGCGCTGCGACGCCAGGCGTTGTTGAAGATGGCATTCAACGTGGCGTCGGCTGCCTTCGTGACGGCGCTCACTGTGCTGATCTACCGCGAGCTCCTGGGATCTCACAGCCCGGTGAGCCTCGTGGGGTGGGTTGTCGGTGCGGCAGCGATCGTGGCCGGCCAGGTTTCTTCAACCTTCTTGCTCCGTGTCGTGACCATGCTCAATGGCCGCCGAGCGAAGCAACGGACCGGGATCATCCTGGTGGCGATCAACGCCATGCTCTTGGTGACGAGCCTCTGCCTCGCTTTCGCCTTCCTCGATGCCGCGTGGCGCAACCCCAGGACGACTCTGCCCCTGGTGGTCGTGGCTGCCCTGATCGTCGTCGCCTTCCGGGGATACGCCCGACTCCGCGTCCGGTTCTTGTCCCTCCAGCACCTCTACGACTTCAGCCAGACCATGAGCACGGCCAACCTCGAGCCGGCATCCATGAGCGTCGACGTCCTCGAAGAGGTCTGCACCGTGCTCCGGGCCAGTCGGGCCGAGCTCATCCTGGCCGAGCCCTCGGGGATCCCCCGCCGGATCTCCTTCAACGACCGAGGTGCGTCGGGGGTGCAGCCGATCACGCTCGACGAGGCGTCGATCGTGACGCAGGCCATCTCCACGGGCGAGGGGTCACTGCATAAGTCCGTGGCAGACGGCCACTCGTCGGTCACCACGGACCCGATTGCCGGCGAGTACCGCGAAGCCATGGTGGCGCCCCTCATGAACCGGCACACTCCCATCGGCGCCATTGTCGCCATCGATCGCGACGAAGAACAGGACAGCTTCGACGAGGACGACCTCCGACTCTTCGAGACGCTCGTCGCCCATGCCAGCACCAGCCTCGAGCGTGCCCGCTTGGTCGAGGAGCTGCGCTACGAGGTCGACTCGAAGTCGCACCAGGCCACCCACGACATGCTGACCGGGCTCCCCAACCGGATCCTCTTCCTGACACGCGCTGCTGCCGCCCTGAGCGAGAGCGGCGGGGTGGCCGTCGTGCTCTTCGACATCGACCGCTTCAAGGACGTCAACGACACCCTCGGTCACGCCATCGGCGACCGCCTCTTGTGCGAAATCGCCGAGCGCCTCCTCCGCGCCGTCTCCGGGCGCGCCACCGTGGCCCGGCTGGGCGGCGACGAGTTCGCTCTCGTGATCCCCGACGTGACCGATCCGGAGCGGGCGATCGAGATTGCCCACGAGCTCAACGTCGAGATGCAACGCCCGATCAAAATGGACGGCCTCACGCTGGCGGTCACGGCCAGCGCCGGCATCGCCATGGCACCCGAGCACGGTGACGACGTGGCGCTGCTACTGCAGAGGGCCGACATCGCCATGTACCTGGCCAAGAAGAACCGCGGCACGGTGGAGGTCTACTCGGTCGAGCACGACCAGAGCATGCAGCGCTGGCTCATGCTCGGTGGCCTGTTGACGCACGCGCTCGAGACCGGGACGGAGCTCAGCGTGATGTACCAGCCGATCGGGGACGTCAAGTCCCGGGAGATCGCGTACGTCGAAGCTCTGTGCCGTTGGAACCACTCGGTACAGGGGTTCATCCCGCCGGAGGAGTTCATCGGGATCGCCGAGCAGATGGGCCTGATCCCCCAGATCACCGACTTCGTCCTGAACGAGGGCTGCTCGCAGCTGGCTCGGTGGCGCGAGGCGGGCATCACCATGGGGCTGGCGGTGAACGTGTCAGGGCGGGAGTTCGCCGACATCCATCTGGTGGACCGCGTGGAGTCGTGTCTCCGCCGCTACGACATCCCAGCCCACCTCCTCACGCTGGAAGTGACCGAGACCGAGATCATGGCGGACCTCAGTGCGGCGACCAAGGTGCTCTACGAGCTGTCCGCCCGGGGGATCAAGCTCGGCATCGACGACTACGGCACGGGCTATTCCTCCCTGCAATACCTCCACAAGCTGCCGGTGAACGAGTTGAAGATCGACCGCTCCTTCGTGACCAACCTGCCCAACGAGGCCAGCAACCGCATCATCGTGCGCTCCTCCATCCAGATGGCGCACTCGCTCGGGCTCTACGTGATCGCCGAAGGGGCGGAGGACGAGCTCACCTGCGCCATGCTGGCCGAAGCCGAGTGCGACTTCATTCAGGGCTACTACCTTTCCAAGCCGCAAAAGGCCGAGGACCTCCAGGAGTGGATCCTCGGCGGCGCCAAGCTCGAGTTCGCACCCGTCACCGAGATCCCGGGCTCGGAGGGCGCGGCCCTCATGCTCTTGTCCAAGTCCGGCTGACGGCCCCCGCCGGGATTCCCGGCCGGGCACGCTTCGGGTTCTCGCCGTGGGCCAAAATGGGCGCGTGCGCCCGACGGTGACCGGCCCCCAGGGGGCGCAACACCCGACCCACGCCGCGCCCCGGCGCGTCGTCCGGCGCGTCTTTCTCGTGCTGTTGCTCTGCGTGTCAGGGGCAGCCCTCGCGACGAGCACCGCCACGGCCGCCGCTCCCAAAGGGACCACCCGCACGACCGGGCCTCGCGGCGCCGGCCCCCTCGCCCCCGTCGTGCGGGCCGGCCAGCCCTACGTCACGCCGGGCCACGACGCCACGGTGGGCCCGATCGGCGCCAACCCCTCCATGTCGCATGGCGTCCAGCTGAGCGTGCTCAACGGACTGCTCAATGGTCTGCCGATCTTCAACGGTGACTTCGCCGACCCCTATGCCCTCGTCGATGGTGATTCGGTCTACGCGTATGCCACCAGCTCAACGGGGTCGGCCTACTCGGCACCGGCCCACATCCCCGTCATCGCCATCACACGCGCCACGGGATTCGCCGGCCACTACCTGGGCGATGCGCTGCCCACGCTGCCCACGTGGACCGTGCCCGGCTATCAATGGGCACCCGCGGTCTGGGCCCGGCCGGACGGGACGTTCGTCCTGTACTACTCGACGCCGGCGACCCATCCCCTCCATTGTGTCTTCAATACCAAAACCCCTGGGTGCGTCGAAACGACGCACGGACCCAACACCGCCATGTGCATCTCCCGTGCCACCAGCGCCGGCCCTGCCGGGCCCTTCGTGGACGACTCGAGCGCTGCGTTCATCTGCCCGACGACACAGGGTGGGGCGATCGACCCCAGCATCTTCGTGACCTCCGGCGGCACACCCTGGCTCCTGTGGAAGAGCGATGGCGACTGCTGCCACCTCCCGACGTACATCTACTCCCAACAGCTCTCGCCCGACGGCCTCTCGACGGTCGGTCCGCCGCACGAGCTCATCGGCGCCACCCAGGCGTGGGAAGGCGGCCTCGTCGAGGCGCCCTCCATGGTCCAGTCCGGCAACACGTTCTGGATGTTCTATTCCGCCAACCTCTGGGGAACCCCCGACTACAGCATCGGCATCGCCGACTGCCGATCGGTCACGGGCCCCTGCACCAAGCCGCTCGACCGGGCGTGGCATACGAGCACGAACAGTGCCAACGGCCAGGGCTACGGCGGGTCGGAGTTCTTCGTGGCCGGCGGCGGGCTCGTCTGGATGGTGCACCACGGCCTCGTGCCGGGACAATCGGGTGACTACGCCGAACGGCGCCTCTATGTCGACCTGATGGTGTTCCCGGTCAAGGGGATCCCGAAGATCGCGCCCCGGGCTCCTGCGGCGGCGCTCGCCGAGGAAGCGCTCTACTACGAGGACCCGGATCTCCCGCCGCAGCCGCGTGCGGCGTACCTCCACATGGTTTCGGTGGTACCGGGCACCTTCAAAGGCGTCAGCACTCGGGCGGAGCTCAGCGACGGCAAGCTGGCCTGCACCGACTTCGCCCGACAGGAGAGCGTCAGCACCGTCGCCGGATCACTCGGGCAGCGCCACCTCAGCGCCTTCCAGTCGTACGTCGTCGGCGAGTTCGCCGCGGAATATCTCTGCCCGAAGCAACTCCCGCACGCGCTCACTGATCTACGGCGCGTCCTTGTCAACGGCTCTTGACCCAGCACGGCGCTGACGTTTCCCGGGAATCGTCCAAATAAACCGGTTGCCGATAGATCGTCAACCGATATAGAGTACGCCGCATGCCCCGCCGCAAGCCCACTGACGCCGCAACACCGCAGGCGAACGAGCGCTTCTCGGGGTTCGGGCGCTATGCGGGCCCGGCGACACTGATCCTCTCGAGCCTGGCCGAAGGCCCCAAGCACGGCTACGCCCTGACCAAGGACATCGAGCGATTCGCCGACGTCCGGCTGGCCCCGGGAACGCTGTACGAGGCGCTCAGCCGGTTGGAGGGACAGGGCCTTATTGAGTCGGTCGAGAGCGACGACCGCCGGCGCCCCTACCAGCTGACTGCGGTCGGCGCCGAAGCGCTGCGCATCCACTTGGGCGCCCAGCGACGGATCGCCGATCTGGGACTGCGTCGCCTCGCCGGTTCGTGGGGGCCGGCATGAGGAGGAAGGAATCGGTGCTCCGCAGCCGAGCACTCCGCCTGCTGCGCTGGTATCCGAAGGGGTGGCGCTCCCGGTATGGCGACGAATTCGTGGAGCTCCTCGTCGCCGACATGGAGGAGCGGCCCCACTCGTTCTGCCGGACGCTCGATGTCGCCCGCAACGGCGTCGTGGCGAGATCCGCCACCGCCGGCCTGGGAGGTCAACCCCTCGACTCTGAGGACTCCGAACGGCGCAGCCTTGTCGCCATCGGCGGCGCGCTGTCGGTTTTCATCGTGTTCGCACTCGCCATGTGGTCCCAGCTGACCATCGGGTGGCAGTGGTCACCCCCGAACACGGAGTCGACGTCCTGGGCCATGCTGGTCATGTCGGCTGCGATCGTGGCGTTCGGCGCGCTGTGCCTGGGCGCGGCTCTCCCGATTGTCTGGTCCGCCGGGCAGAGGCTTCTGCATGGACACATCGGCGAACTCCTCCCTCCCCTGCTCTTGGTCATGGCGGGGCTTGGGATCCTCATCGTCGGCACACACCATTTCGCCAACGGCTGGCCGGGCACGGGCGGGCATCGATGGGTCCGCCAAGGCATCGTCCCGGGCGGTGTGGCCGCCTACGCCTGGGCGTCAACGCTGTTCGTGACCTCGTACTGGGCGCACCCGGCCGCCCTGGCCGGCTTCCCTGCGGGCGAGGTCGTCTTCATGGTCGTGAGCCCGGTTGCCCTCGTGGCGATCCTCATCGGCTTGGCCAAGCTGGTGCTCCGGCTCGATCTGTCACCGCGTGTGCTTCTCCACGAGCGGCGGCTGGCCTACGCCATCACGCTGGCCATGGCGGCCTTCTTCACCGGCGCCGGCATGTGGGTCTTCGATGGCGGACCCGGCCCTCGGAACCTCTTCCACATTGGGGCAATCGACATCATCGATCTCGGAGCCATCGTACTGGCCATGGCGTTGACCGGACTTGCGGTGCGCCGAGTCGGCTCCGACAGCAGCACACTCTCGCCTTGTTGAGCCACGGCAACCGAGACCTGCCCCACTGTTCGCCATGAACCCGGACGCTCCGAGCGAGATAGACACTCCGAGCCAGACCCGTTGGACACGGAGACGGTTGTTGGCCACCGGTCTCGGCGGCGCAAGCGGGATCGTCCTCGCGGGTGCGGTTGGCGTCGAACTGATCTCCCACGGCGTCCTGCCCGGACAGCAGGCGCTCGATCAGATTGACGGAGCATGCGCCGTGAGCAGTCCCGCGCCTCGGTTCGCGGACGTGGGGCGCTCGCTCTCGGGTTCCTTTCATTCCGAGGCGCGACGCCGGACCGTTGGCTACACGATCGCCTGGCCTCCGGGAGTCGAGCCGGGGACTCCCCTCCCGCTCGTCGTCATGCTGCACGGCTACGGCGGCAACCACACGGATGCCCTGAACGGCCTGACGCCCAGCGAGGCGGTCGCACTCGTGGTTGACGGACACCGACTGCCTCCCATGGCCATGGTGACGGTTGACGGTGGCGGCGACTATTGGAATCCCCATCCCGGTGACAACCCGATGGAGATGGTCGTCTCCGAGCTCATCCCTCTGTGCCAGCGAATGCACCTCGGTCAGAGCCCACAGAAGATCGGCACCATGGGCATCTCGATGGGAGGCTACGGGGCTCTGCTCCTGGCAGAGAAGTACCCGGAACTGATTCGGGCCGTCGCCGCCATCAGCCCTGCCATCTGGACCACCTACGAAGAGGCGCAGGCTGCGAACCCCGGCGCCTATGCATCAGCAACTGACTTCGCTGCCGACGATGCCGTGACCCACACTGCGTCACTGTCGGATACTCCGGTCCGCGTCGCCTCCGGCAACGACGACCCGTTCCATGCCGGCGTGCTCGCCCTTGTCCGAAACCTGCCCAAGACGGCGACGGTCCAAATGTCACAGGGATGTCACACGGGGCCATTCTTCACCTCGCAGGAGCCGGCATCACTTCAGTTCCTCGGCGAGCACCTGCCGGGCTGACACCATCGCAGTCGGAAACCCCTGAGGAGCGGTTCGATTCGAGGATGTCACTTCCCCAGCGGCTATTGCACGTTGTTGCACGACGTGCTGCAATATGTGGTAGTGCTCCTTCTCGTTCTGCGGCGTTGGCCCTACCGGGCCAGAGGATCGAACCTCGCCACATCCCTTCTGGTCAACGGGCCTGATGGAACACTCCGTTCTGCCCGCGGTAGGCACGTGTGTGGCGGTGCGTTCTCATGAGGGCTCAGGACCGAATCCAAGCCACCTTGGACAGCGTGAATGCCCAAAATGCGACCAGGGATCTGACCGATCGGGTGTGGGCCACCGACACAAGCCTGTTCGAGGGCCTCTTTTTTGTCAGCGAACTGCTCGACCAGCTGACGGAGCAAGTGGCCCGGCTCGAGAAACTCCAAGGGCCCGCGGCGCAGTCTGTCGACGGCGGAGCGAGACTGAGCGACGTCCCTCAGGAGATCGACTGGCTCACGGGGCGAGTGGCCCGGCTCGAGCAACTCCAAGGGTCCGCGGCACAGTCTGCCGACGTCGAAGCGAAGCAGCACGACACCCGCAAGGAGATCGACGACAGCCGGAAGGAGATCGACGACATCCGATCCGATGTCCATCGGCTGACGCAGGAACTCGCCCGGCTCGATGCACGGGAGTGGGACACTCAATTGATGGAGGTCAGAGCACCCCTCAAGGAGCTCCAGAGCATGTTCTGGAGCATGTTCTGGACTGTCGGCGAAACAGACGATCTCGTCGGACTCGAGCAGTGGGCTCATGAGATTCTTCCGGTCGCTGATGAAATGACGAAATGGGTCGATGCGCATCCTTGTCCGGACGCGTCAAGAGCCGCCATGGTCAGCCAGATGGAAAAGGACACGGCTTTGTGGGGCGACGTCGCAAAGACGATCCTTGATCGTTCCATCCCCTCCGGCGACCGAATCGCCCGCGTCTCAGAAAGCTTGACTGAGGTGCTGGCTCGGCGAGTCGCACGACTCGGCTCCTAGCTGGACCACATCGCACCTTCGTAGGGCAGGAGCGGTTTCGAGCGCCTCGCTGAGGTGAGAGCGCAGCATGCATACGTCGACACCCTGATCACACTCCACCGGCAAGCAGCGGCACGTCTCATTGGGCTGTGCAGTGCTCCGGGGGACGAGACTTGACCCCTCGAGTTCGCGCGCAAGCGGAACCTGACGGTCAATCGATGAAGGCCGGAAGGCTGTTGTCCGGAAGTTGTGGGTGGCGGGTTCGAACGGCCCTATCACCGAAACGGCTGCGCTCGCCAGAATCATCCCTGAGGTACACGCGCGGCATGGCGACCGTGCGCGGATACGACGCCAGAAGTTGGAGCGTCGTCGGACGAGAGGTCTCATCATGTCGTGGCGGCGCGTACGGGTTCTCGCAGCACTGGTCACCCTCTGTTCGGTCGGGGTTGTCCTCTCCGGCGCTGCGGCTGGCGCTGCCACTGGAAATCCGGCGGTTCCACACGTGACTCCGATCACGGCCGGCGCTTCGACGACGCCTGCGGGGACAGTGGACGGACCCTCGCCAATTGGACCCTCCCCCGTGCATTGGGCTGGAGGACGGAGTCCGCACATCCTCGGACACACCACTGGGTCGGGATCTCGGGACTCCCTCGACAGCACGAACTGGGCGGGCTATATCGCCAGCGGCACCACCTTCAGCGGCGTGGGGGGCAGTTGGACGGTCCCGTCGGTCGTCCCGTCCGAGGCAGCCGAATACGCCGCTCAGTGGGTCGGCATCGACGGCGTCGTCAATCCTGACCTCATCCAAACCGGAACGGGTGAAGCGACCTCGGGCGACACAACGACGTACAACGCCTGGTACGAGCTCCTTCCCGCCGACGAAGTTGTGATTCCCGAGCCAGTCGCACCGGCCGACAGCATGAGTGCGACGGTTTTGGAGGTTGCCCCCGGTAGCTGGACGATCTCCATCCAAGACCACACACAGAGTTGGACCTACACGAATACGTTCTCCTACTCCATCGCAGCGCAAACGGCGGAGTGGATCCAAGAGGCCCCAACCGTGAATGGATTTCAGTCGACGTTGGCAGACTTCGGCTCGACCACCTTCTCTTCCCTTGGCCTCGACGGTGCCGATACGTCGGCGGTCGGCTTGTTTGATGTCGACCAGAGCGATGCATCCGGGACGATCATCGCCTATCCGACAGCTTTTACGTCCAGTGGATTTTCCGTCCTCTATGGCGCACCCCAACCCAGCGTGGCCTCACTCACTCCGGCATCCGGGAGTACCGCCGGGGGAACCACGGTGACGATCTCGGGTAACTACCTCTATGGGGCGACCAGTGTGACCTTCGGAGGAGTCGAAGCCCCTTACGAGGTCAACTTCGATGGCTCCATTTCAGCGTCAGCGCCGCCGAATGCTGCGGGCACCGTCGACGTTGTCATCACGACACCTGGCGGCTCGAGTCCCTTGAACGGCGGAGACGAGTTCACCTACGTTGCACCACCACCATCACAGCCACCGCCGGTGACGACGCCATCGACGAGCACGAGCCACGGCTACTGGCTCGTCGGCTCCGATGGGGGCATCTTCACGTTCGGATCGGCAGTGTTCCACGGCTCAACCGGTTCGCTCCGGCTCCAACGCCCGGTCGTCGGGATCGTACCGACGGCGGACAAGGGTGGCTACTGGCTCGACGCCTCCGACGGTGGGGTCTTCGCATTCGGCGACTCCGGTTTCTACGGCTCGGTTCCAGGACTGGGTCTGCACCCAGCAGGCTCGCGTCTGGCCAACTCGCTCAACGCACCCATCGTCGGCATGGTGCCCTCCGCCGACGGAGGCGGCTACTTCATGGTCGCTTCCGACGGTGGGGTCTTTGCTTTTGGCGATGCACGCTTCGCCGGAAGCTGCCCGGGTATCGGTGGTTGTTCCGGAGCGGCGGTGGCCGTCATGCCCGACGCCAGCGGCAACGGCTACTGGTTGGTGACCCAGACCGGCCACGTCTACCCATTCGGTGACGCTCCGTCCTACGGAGCCCCTGGACCGCAGAGTGTTCCGGTGACCTCGGCGGTACGCACCCCCGACGGCAAGGGTTATTGGATCCTCTTTGCCAACGGCGCCATCGCCAACTACGGCGACGCCGGGTCCTTCGGCAGTCCAGCGGGACTGGACGGGGGCCTGAACCCGGCCTCCGCCATCTTCACCACATCGGACGGCGGGGGCTACTGGGTGGCCTCCGCCAATGGATCGGTCAACAACTACGGGGACGCCCCCAATGACGGGTCCATGGCTGGAAGAGGGCTCAACGGTTCAATCATCGCAGCCACGGGCTGGTAGCACTCGAGGAGGTCGCTCCTAGGCGTTGCGGCAGGCGTCGCGTATTGGATCTTTGAGACGATCAAGGACCCCGTCGACTGCCGCGATCAGATCCATTCCCAGTGGAGTGCCGCACACTACCCACGCTTCTCGGTCTTCTTCATAGACCTCGATTACCGCGGTGACGGACGCCAGAGCCACCGGAATTACCTCACGCAACACGGCTTCCATAGGCAGTCCGTGCACGGACTGCATGACAGGGACCATCACCGTCCACAGAGGGAGACTCGGCTCGGTGTTGAGCAAGGCGGTGGCGTCGTGAGTGTTGCCAACCGGACGCCACCTTTCTGCCCTCACCCCCAACAGATCCGGCTCGGCGGACACGAGTCGCCATGCTTCGATGATTTCGCTGCTCAGCAGCGCCGCCGGGACCTGCTCAATCTTGGCATCGGGCACGACGACCATGGTATCGGCGGTTGGATTGTCTCTCTGAGTGGCCGCTCGTACTCTTCAACGCATCGAGGGACAGATCGAACACCGTCATACGGCCCAGTCCTTGGTGTCCATGGGGTCCGGAAAAAAGAGGGTTTTGAGCTGCCTCATCGGCCGAGCAATCCCAGAGGGCGACCGAGGTGGCGGGCAGCAACATTGAGGTGCCTCCAATCGCACAGCCATGACCCGTCCCGGCCCATGTGAACGACACCCAGATCCACGCTAACTTCGTGCCGAAACGGGGGTGCCAAAGTGCGCGTAGTGATGCGGTTCTGTTCGTTGGCCGTATTGATGGCGGTGTCGACGCTGGGCGCGGCTCTCGTGCCGGCGCTGACCGACGGCGCCGGCGCCGTTTCGCCCAGCACGACCCTCCATGGCAACGGGTCGGTGGACGAGGCCTGGCTCACCGGCGCCAACCCGGGCGACCGGATCACCCTCGTCCAGAACTATGCGGCGGTTCATGTGACCGGCAACCCCGGCACGGCCGACTCGTTGGGGTCACTGATCATCCGCAACCTCCAGCCCGGCCACGACTATTCCTGGCGCGACGACACGACCCGACAGCGGACCGGCCCCTTCGCCGTCCTCGCCCCCGGCGCCAACCCAGCGACCAACGCGCCTCTGTACACCGGCCAGCCGATGCACGACGGTCTGAACTACATCACCATGCGCGATGGGATCGAACTGGCTGCGACGGTGCGCTACCCCTACGGGGAGACTTGTTCGGCCACCGCCCCCTGCCCCACTGTCATGGAGTACTCGGGCTACGACACTGCGGGCCCGACCGACCCCATCCCATCGCTGCTCGACGGCGCCCTCGGCGTGCCCTGCAACAACTGCGGGGACCCGAACCTGCTGCCTGACAGCGCCACCGACGTCGGCGCCGTCGTCGCGCGGCTCTCCGGCTTCGCCACCGTCAGTCTCCAGATGCGCGGGACCGGCTGTTCGGGCGGCGCCTTCGACCTCTTCGGCTATCCGTCCGACTACGACGCCTACGATGCGATCGAGATCGTCGCGCACCAGTCCTGGGTGGCCCACCATGCGATCGGTCTTGTCGGCATCAGTTATTCGGGTCTATCGCAATTCCCGGCCGCCGGGACCGATCCACCGGGTCTCGCCGCTATCGCGCCGATGAGCCCGACCGACGATCTCTTCTCGACCGGGTACCCCGGAGGCATCTACAACAACGGGTTCGCCTCCAGCTGGATCAGCTCTCGCATCGATGACGCCATGCCCGCCGCCACCTACAGCAACGGCGCGCTGGTCCAGGCCTCGACGACCCCGATCTCGGGCGTCGGCCAGCCCTGGACCTACTACGAGATCGACGCGGAACTGGCCGCAACAAACGGGGCCTCGTCGACCTGCCTGCAGAACCAGGCGCTCCACCAGCAGTCACAGGACCTGGCCAGTCTTGTCGGCCCGCAGCTGGTCGCACCCGGCACCGGTTCGGGCCGTGACCCGTCGCTCTTCGATCGCCGTTCCATGGTCGACTGGGCTGCGCATGTCACTGTCCCGGTCTTCCTCTCCGGCGCGTTGGAGGACGAGCAGACTGGGCCGCAGTGGACCGCGCTCATCAATGCGATCCCCAAGACGACGCCGGTGTTCGCCAACATGGTGAACGGTGGCCACATCGACTCGACCGATCCCCAGACGATCAGCCGGTGGCTCGAGTTCCTGGACCTCTATGTGGCCGACAAGGTCCCCACCCAGCCGAACTCACTCGACGCCCTCGTCCTCGACCGGTTCGCCTCCTTCGCCTCGTCGGTCAAAGCGCAGGCACCGCTGCCCGCGCTCCGCTTCACCACTGCGCCCGACGTCACCGCCGCGCGCGCCGACTTCGCGGCGCAGACACCGCTCGTGCGGGTGCTCTTCGACAGCGGGGCCGGAAGCGTGGGTCCGGGGGACATCGAGTCCACCTACAGCGCCGACTTCCCCACCTGGCCCCCGACGGGCACCGTGACGAAGCTCTACCTCGGTCCCGGCGAGTCGTTGCTTGCGAAGTTGCCTTCTGCAAAGGCCACCGCCCCCCTCAGCGTCGATCCCAGCGGGCGGCCTGCCACCAGCCTCCCTCCCGGCGCGAACGCTTGGGCCGCCAATCCCCCCTGGGACTGGACGCCAGTGCCGGCGGCCGACGGGATCGCGTTCCAGACCGCGCCCTTCACGACCGCAACCACGATCGTCGGGCCGGCCACCCTGGATCTCTGGGTGAAGGCAGCGGTTCCGGTCGAGGACTTCCAGGCGACCATCACCGAGGTCCGTCCGTCAGCCGGTCAGGAGGAATACATCACCTCGGGCTTCCTGCGCAGTTCGAACCAGGTTGACGCCCCGGACTCGACGGCGCTCTTTACCGACCCCACCTACTTGGCCACGGGCGCTCGGAACCTCTCGCCCGATCGATACTCCTTGCTGCGGATACCGATCGACCCCATCGCCCACACGTTCCGGCCCGGCACCGAGTTGCGCGTGGTGATCTCCGCACCTGGTGGCGACCGGCCGGAATGGGCCTTCGACACGCTCGACAACGGCCAACAAGCAACGGTCGGTTTGGGCGGCCTGGCCGCGTCGTCCCTCGTCGTCAACGTGGTTCCCGGTGTCACCGCAACGACCACCCTGCCGGCGTGCGGCTCGTTGCGTGGCGAGCCATGCCGGGCCTATCAGGCCGAAAGCAATTAGCTCCCTCCGCGCCGCGGCCGCCGACTGCCGCATTGCGAACGTATCTGGATGATCTGAGGAAAGAGACCAAGGCATGGGTGCGCTCCAGCAAATACTCGGGACGGCCTTACGCGCGCTTCGCGATCGGACTCCTACCGGCGGTGTGGATCCCGGGACTACTGCCCAGTTGCGCAACAACGTTGAGTACGAGCCTGCGCCACCTCTCCAGAACGACACGGGGTTCGGTGCGGCCTCGAACCCATTGGATCAGTCGGAGCGCGCTGCCGCGCTCGAGCAGACGGAGTCCTCCATCGCCAGATTGATCGTGACGGTGAGGGCTGGCCAGCTCCTTTTCTCATCTCTCATGGTGGCAAGCGACCTTCGACGCTTTCGTCGGCCCAAACTGCAGGTGCTGCTCCTTGCCATAGCGACAGCCGAGTCGGCGTGGATGGCGCAAAGGCTGGTGAGGAGAGGGCGCTTAGACGACCCTCTCGTGATCTGGGCCGACACGGCGTTTTGCGCTGCCGGACTTATCGCGTGTGAAGCCGGTTTGGACCAGGGTGAAGGTGCACCGTGGATGAAGAACCTTGTCATTGGCGCGGGAATGGGGTCCTCATGTTCAGAACGGCCCTTCGAGCGCATGAGCACGATGGGCGTCCTGAGCATCGCGGGCCTCTGGTCCGGCCTACGGGCGAAAGGCCGCGATGCCCATGTGTCGGGTTGGGATCTCGCCATAAATGACGTCGTCAACTGGGTGGGGTCGCACGCGGCGTTCCGCGTCTACGTCGAAGCTCACCGAGATTACGCCCGACTGCGCGACCAGGCTGACAGTCTCGCCCTGGAGCGGGCGACCGCGAGGGCATCCGAGGCGGAACGCAGTCGTCAGCATCGAAAGGTTCATCGAGCGACGGCGGAAGCGCTCCGCTCCATAGCCGAGTGCCGGGACGCGAACGATGCAACTCTGCTCGCCCGAAACGAAGCGGGCCGCCTGCGGCACATCTTGCAAAGTCGAGGAGAGGTTCCCTCTGATTTGGTCCAGGGCCTTCACGATGCTGTTGAGGCCCTCACTGCCGGCGGAGTCCGGGTCGAAATGGTGACCACAGAACTCGCAACCGAGCCTACGTCTGAGGTCGTGGCAGCTGTGCAAAACACTGTCCACCTTTCGCTCCTGGCGGCATTGGAGTTCGATCGTCCAAAGCGCGTGGTCGTTCGCGCCACGAGCGAGGACGACATCGCAAGGATCACCGTTCGCTACCAAGGGTCAGGCTTTATCCCCGGTGGCGGATCGGCTTACGAGTCGCGTTTGGTGCCACTGGCGACATCGATGACAGAGGTTGGGGGCTCCGCTGATATCTGGTCAGCTGAAGGTCGAGGTGTCCGGTTGACCTTGGTTGTGCCCGTCGCTCTCGTGCGAGCCACCCAAAGCCCGGTGGACGACTCGCTGCAACGCTCTCCAGACCTGGGGACTGGGAAGCGACGAACAAACGACCGTGATGGCGTCAGACGTAATAGTGACCTCGACGGGCGAACCGCAAGACCGTTGGTCCGGGCCGCACAGGACAAGATCCGCCGGTTGGTCCTCGGTGAGCTGGAGGCCGGCACTGAGGGCGATGCGTTGGAGCCCCGCCCTCAACAGGGGCTGTCGGGCCAGGATCTGGGCGGTGACTCGCCGCTCCACGTCACAAGCCTGACAGGAGGTCCGAGCCGCGTCGTGGTGAGAAAGGCCCCTTTTGGCCCGAATGCTCGAAGGGAGCGATCCGATGAGGGTGTCCGGCGGGCGGATCGGGCAATCCTGGCCGCCCTGTTCGCCTTCCGATCCGCCGGTCTGGCCACTGGGTTGGCCGCGCTGGTGGCCGGCAGGCGACGGTACCGGAGTCTGCCAGCTGCATTCTTTCTTTGGGGCCTCGCCGCTCTCGAATCAGTGTGGTTCGCTCGCAGGCTGTATCGAAGCGGACATTGGCCGGATCGAACTGCTTCGGCCATCGATGCCCTGACCGCGGTCGCCACTGTGGCGGTGGGCCGGGCAAACGTCAGCGTCGAGGACCGCTGGACGTGGATCAACTGGGGGACGTGGGGCTTCGCACCCAGCGCTGCAGCCGGTCAGGCCGCCGATGCGAACTTCCTCGGCACTGGAGCCGCCGGAGTGGCGGCCATCGCTGTCGCCGTGGGGACACTCAGCAAGAGAGTGCCTGAGATGGTGGCCAATTCTGGTGCCATGGTCATCTGCTTCGCCGGCGGACAGCTCTTCGTACGTCAGATTCACGGAGTGGCAGCTCGACTCGAAACAGCCAGGACGAGGGCCATCGAAGAAGGGTCTCGTCTGGCGGCCGAGCGTGAACGAACCCGGCAACTGCGGATACTCCACGACAGTGCCCTTCAGACACTTGAAGCAGTCGGCAGCCTTCGGTATACGGACCTTCCGTCGATCAAGGCCCGGGCTCGATTGGAGGCTGAGCGGCTGCAACAGCAGCTGAGTGGCGCGACGAGCACCTCTAAAGGGTCCTTCGGGGATGACCTTCGGGCGATCGCCCGCGATTACCGCGGAAGGGGATTGCAGGTCGACCTCCGCTTCGACGATGTTGTTCCTCTGCTGCCGCCTGCGGTGGCCATCGCTTTGGGCGAGGCATGCAGGGAAGCCCTGACGAACGTCGCCAAGCACGCCGGTGTCTCCTCCGCCACGGTGGACATTTGCTCGAGGTCCAATGGAGTTGAGGTCGTTGTGGTTGACAACGGACGAGGATTCGATCCGCTCGTGGCCCAGGGCTTCGGCATCACGGAATCAATTACACAACGCCTGGCCGAGGTGAAGGGTCGTGCGCAGGTGACCTCTACCCCCGGTCGCGGAACTCGTATCGTGCTCTGGGGTCCGTCATGATCTCCGTGGCCATCGTCGATGATCATCCCGTGTACCGGCAGGGATTGGCCGTGGCCGTCGACGCTGCCGATGATCTCGCCCTAGTCGGAGACGCCAGCTCAATCGAGGAGTTCGAGAAGGTGGTCACGCAGGCCGATGTCGTCCTCCTCGACTTGCATCTGCCCGGCATCGAAGGATCGGCCGGAGTCGCACACGTATGCGCCAAAGGGCATCGAGTGCTGGTCGTTTCTGCAGCCGGATCTCCCGAGGACGTCGTCGATGCGATCGCGGCAGGCGCTGCAGGATATCTCACCAAGGAGAGTGACGCCGAGGAGATCACCCGAGCTGTCAGGATCGTGGCCTCCGGTGCGAGTTATGTGTCTCCCACGTTGGCCTCCTACCTCCTCAAGGCAGAGAGAGAGACTGCGGCCTACAGGCTGACCAAGCGGGAGCGCGAGGTATTGGCCCTCGTGGCCGCCGGCGAGACGGACCAGGACATCGCCGCTCAGCTGTTCATCGCCACGACGACCGTTCACTCGCACCTGGAGCGAATCCGTGACAAGACCGGAGCCCGACGCCGAGCGGAGCTCACGAACCTCGCCCACAAGCTCGGGATCAAGTCCCCCAGGCAAGACAACGATCGGGCGTAGGTCGCGACCACCGTTCTCCCATAGGCCGGTTTGTCGCCAGATCGTACCCCGGCCTCGTCAGGTGGGATGGAAAGTTCTGCTCGTCGTGACTCACCAGATCTCCTCTCTGCTCAGAGGGCCTCAAGAATCGCGAAAGCTCTAGCCAAGACCTACCACTGGAACTGGAACATCAGAGAACTGACCGAGAACTCCATCGCCAAGATCACCATAGGCGTCAGAGCCCCAACAGTCGACTCCGCCGTTCGAAAGCACCGCACAGAAATTGGAGTCGCCGCCACTCGAAACAGCGGTCGCTTGTGAAATGTTGTCCGCACTCAGTGGTATGTCACTACAGCCCACGTTCGGGCAATCCGGTCCGATTTGCTCACCGTCGCCCAATTCGCCCACTCCTTCGGCGCCCCAACACTTAACCCCGCCGCTCGAGACGACGGCACAGTTCGTTGACGTGTAGTCACCCCCGAGGTCGACTGCTCCGCTGAGATCACTCACCGCCACTGGTGTCGTACTGCACGCAGGCCCACCACAAGTCTGAGGACCAGACGTAGTTCCGTCTCCGAGCTCTCCGTAGATGTTGTCTCCCCAACACTTGACACCGCCCGTGGACTGCAGAGCGCAGAATGATGGTCCGCGGATGAGCCCAACCAATTTTGTGACATCGGTTAGTCCGGTAACCGGAACGGGAACAAATGAGTTGGCGTCACTTCCGTTGCCGAGAGCTTGATTGCCCCAGCAATCCACTTTTCCGCCGGACAGGATTGCGCAATACGTTGTCGTTCCCGGGCCGCCAGGATCGATCCCCACGACGCTCGTCGCCCCTGAGAGCCCAGTTACCGGGACCGCGGTGAGAGATCCGGACGAGGAACCATTTCCTAAGTCTCCGCCCAGACCCCAGCACTTCACTTCGCCATCTGTCACTACTGCGCAGAATGAGGCATCGCCACCACTTGAAAGGCTAGTGGCACCCGAAACTCCCTGAACGCTCACAGGCACATCAGAGCCTGGTACCGGTTCAGATGGAATGCCCAACTGTGATCCGGATCCCCAACACTTCACCGCACCTGTTGCGAGTACGGCGCAGAAGGTGTCGTCGTCGACGGATAGATCGGTCGCGTTGGTGACACCCTCGACTGCTTCGGGAACAAACGAGTTCGTCATATTGCCATCACCGAGCTGTCCGAAGCTATTTGCCCCCCAGCATTTGATTCCGCCACTTGACAGCAGCGCACAGAACGTTCCTGGGGGTGTGGCGACCAGACTCACCACGCCTGAAAGGTCGGGCACGGATACCGGTATATCCGAATACGACTCCGCGTCCGGGTCAACCCCGAGCTCACCCGAGGTATTTTCTCCCCAGCATTCGACCGAACCGCCGGATGGAGCAGCCGCTGCACCGGATGGAGCACCCCCACCACTCGATTGCACTACGCAGTAACTGCTGCCATCGCTTACCACGCTCGAGGCATGATTGGTGCTTGTGCAGCCCCCGGGACCGCCGTAGGAAAACGACGACGGAGACAAGAGCTTATAGTCGTAATAAGGTGGAGGATTGCTATAAAAATTGGTGGGATAACTAAGGTTGAATGATCCTTGGCTCAGAGTCACCGGACTATTGTCCTGTTGAACGCTGCTGATAGTGGCAGATCCCGATTTGGAACCGAGGATGCCGTTGCCCATTTTGCTGCATGCCGGGTTAGTCGAGGAATCCACTTCTCCCCACCAAGCCGCTCGGCCCGCAGTAAACGACACGCCGTGTTCCGTCCAGAACGTCTCCGCAAGGCCACCAGACAGCTTTCCGTTTACGTAGAATGACCACCCACTCGCTCCGGATTTTGAAGAACTATAAGCAATTTTAAGGTTAACCGTTGGCTGCGGGTTCGGCCAGGCAATGGGAATGTAGCCACTCACCCACTCGGTAGTCGCAAACCCATATGCAAATAGCGATAGCTGGCCCTTGTTGAAGCTTTTATCGACGGTCCAGCCTAATTCGACCGATATTGTTTTGGTACCGGGTTGAATGAGGGCGAGTTCGGCGAGGGAATGAACGCCGTTCGTGCTGAGGCTGGGCTGCGGGTTAGGGACGGAGAATGTCCCCGATACCTCCCTCGCCAGACCTACTCCAGTCGCCTGGACACGATAAAAATTGCCTGGAGGTGGCGATTGAGCTTCCGCCTGTGCATCGAGAGGCACCCAGCCCGCAGCCAGCAAGGCGAACACGCAGCCAGCAACGATCCTCGGGACGTGACGACGACAAAAAAGGAACACACCAGACTTGGCTTCCATCGGCCTTCTCCTTCCAGGTTGCCTCATTGTCCTGCCGGACTGGACCTTCAGTCCGACGTTGCAGGGTGGGTAATCCGATATTGCGGGGTGACGGCCAGCCGAACAAGGGGCCAGACCACCCCAAAAGGAGGGGATAAAACTAACCACAACCGCGTTGTTCATGAAAAGCACGTCCTCCGATGGGGTCAGGTGAGCGGTGTCACGATTGATGGCGGCAATCGATCCGTAAGTCATCACTAGCGGGATGGTGCTAACCCCCTTACAAGCGGCTCACCGATGTGCGACACCTGCCGGAGTCCCGTTCGTAATCAGGTTCGATGATGATGGGGAGTCCATAGATGGCCTAGGTTCTCTTCGCTGAATACGCCAAGGAGTGGCTGTCCTCTCGCCCCGACCTACGACCCCGCACCGTCATGCAGTACAAGTCACTCTTGAAGTGCCACCTCATTCCGGCCTTTGGCAAAACGACCATCGCCGATGTAACCCGTCTCAGGTTCGAACTTGGCACGCATCATTGGCATCGACGAAGTCAGGAGATGCTCGGACGGCATATCGACTTCTTCGTGCGATCTTCAGCACCGCCGTCCACGACGAACGCCTGCTGCGCAATCCCTGCCGGATTTCAGGTGCGGGGTCCGACCGAACGATGGACAAGCCCATTCCGACTGTTACTGAAGTGGCGGCGCTTTCTGATGCGATGCCCGAAAAGCTTCGGATCGCCGTTACGTTGGCAGCTTGGGGCGGCCTTCGACGTGGAGAAGTCTTGGCACTTCGCCGCAAAGACATTGATCCGCTCGGATCCAAGGTCCGAGTGGAGCGGGCTCTCTCGGAGTTGAATGATGGCACCTTGCTCTTTTCCGGTCCTAAGACTGACGCTGGCGTTCGCACCGTACATCTGCCTGATTTTGCGATGAAGGAGATCAACGACCACCTGTCTCTCTTCGTCGCCGCAGAACCGAATGCCCTGCTGCTCACTGGCCGTGGTGGGGTGCCCTGCGAATGAAATCCTTCGCCACGCCGTTTCAGAAGGCTCGAACCATCTGCGGATTAGAGCATTTTCGATTTCACGACCTTCGACACTTTTCACTAACGATGGCGGCGACGACAGGTGCGAGCACCAAAGAACTAATGCGTCGTGGCGGACACTCAACGCCTGCTGCGGCGTTGCGCTATCAGCACGCAACCGAAGACCGGGACAAGACCATCGCTAAGGCGATGTCGGAAATGATTCAAGGAGATGTCCGCCCAATCGGTGCAGCGAAGCGAAAGGCTTAGTGCCCGTGGAGTGCCCATGTTCGACGGGCAGGCAGCGTTTAGGGCCTCTGAGCTGGGAAATGCTCCGGGGGAGAGACTCGAACTCTCAACCTAGCGGTTAACAGCCGCTTGCTCTGCCATTGAGCTACCCCGGAAGGGTCGAGAAAACCGAACCCGAACGATATCAGTGACCATGCCCCCATCGGTCAGGCTCCGCCCCGAAATTCAGGCGATCAGGACTCTTCGAGGTAGTCCCTCAGGAGATGGGCGGCATCAGGCCGGCGCAGCTTGGCCAGTGTCTTCGACTCGATCTGGCGCACTCGCTCCCGGGTGACCCCGAACTCCCGACCAACTTCTTCGAGCGTGCGAATCTTGCCGTCGTCGAGTCCGAAGCGCAGACGAACAACGTCCTGCTCTCGTTCGGATAGGTGCCCGAGCGCCTCGCGCACTGCAGCGTCGAGCAACGAGCGCGTTGCCGCGTCGTCGGGAACCACCGCTCCCCTGTCCTCAATGAGGTCGGACAGGTTGAAGTCATCCTCATCGCCGACGGGCTGCTCAAGTGACACGGTGTCCTGGTTGATGCGGAGGATCTCGCGCACGCGCTCCATCGGCAGCTCGACGCGCTGCGCTACTTCTTCGATGGTCGGCTCACGACCGAGTTCCTGCAACAGCTGTCGTTGTGCCCACACCACCTTGTTGATCGTCTCGACCATGTGCACCGGGATCCGGATGGTGCGCGCCTGGTCCGCGATCGCCCGCGTGATGGCTTGTCGGATCCACCACGTGGCATAGGTCGAGAACTTGAAGCCCTTTGTGTGGTCAAACTTGTCGACCGCCCGCATCAGACCGAGGTTGCCTTCCTGAATCAGGTCGAGGAAGGCGAGGCCGCGGTTGCGGTACCGCTTGGCGATGGAGACGACGAGGCGCAGGTTGGCCTCTATGAGCTCGTCCTTCGCCTTGAGGCCGTTGCGCATCAGCCGTTTGTTCCGTGACAACCCTCCGGCATCGAGCACGTCCTCCGCGGGCCCTTCGCCGGCCAAGGCAAGCTCATGGGCGCCCAGCCTGGCCGCCGCCGCGTTGCCTCCCTCAATGGCCTTGGCGATTTCGACCTCGAGCTCGGCATTGAGCAGCGGAACTCGGCCAATTTCCTTGAGATAGGTGTGTACCGGGTCTTCCGAGCTGCCGCCCGAATCGCCGCTCGAGACGGTCCGCTTCCCGTTGGTCTCACGCCGCGCGTCCGCACGCGCAGGGCCCCGTTGGACTTGGGAACAGCCCGGGTGTCATTGGGCGGCGCCACCTCAACCCCGAGGTCTTCCTCTTCGTCCGCCACGAGTGCGACACCTTCGGCGGTGACGCGATCGATGAGGATCGTCAGCACCTCAGGAGTGAGCTCGACCGAACGCAACGCATCGATCAGTTCCGCTTGCGTGAGGTGTCCTTTGGCGCGACCCGCCGCGAGTGCAGCCTCGAAGTCGACTTGTGAGACACCGGCTGGAAGCGCAACGTGCGCGATCGGGGCCAGTGTCTCGCCAGGCGCGTCCGAAGTATCGACGTCGCCTTCGTCGATCGCGACTGCTGCCTCTTCGCTCACCCTCGCCCTGCCAACGTTCTCACTCCTCGGGTTCCCTCTGAATCAACCACGCTACCAACCGATCGGCCGCGTCGCGCCCAGATCCAGATTCTCCGAGTTCGTCCAGCCAGAGCTGCACCTGGACGGTCTCCGCCGCCCGAGCCTGCCAGGAATCATCCGTCACCCGCGATGCGATCGCGACGTCACCGAGGGCTCGCTTCGCCGCGTCGCGGAGCATCACGACGACGACGGAGTCGACCGGATCACCCAGCTCGGGGTCACCCGCCATCGGCTCTTCGACTATGACGCGTCGCAACAGGCTGGCCACCTCCGGTGACGCGATCTCGACCGCTTCATGCACGCTGTCGTTCTCCAAGAGCGCGACAAACGCCTGCCGCTGCACCCGGTCGGTAAACAAAACCGCGTGCACACGATCAACTACATCTTCGGGACGGTGGACGGCCAACTTGAGCGCCTCGAGCCCAGGCCCAGGTCGCAGCGCCGTGGTCAGGCCGGAGCCGTTCCCAACGCCGTCCGGCGCCAGCAGGTCGCCGTCGTCCTCGGGGTAGTCACGGGGCGGGGGCTCGTCCCGGGAGCCCCGGCTGCGCCGGGCCGGCTTCTCGACCGGAGGATGGGCGCGGAGGTACTCCAGCCGCTCGCGGAGCTTGGCCGTGTCGACGTGGCAGAGGTCGCCGAGCTGCATGACGTACTGGTCCCTGACCAGGTCGTCGGGGTGCTCAGCTACGGCCGTCAGGGCCGCTTCAGCGGCCCGGGCCCTCCCCTCGGCTGTTCGGAGATCGCCCGCCTTCAGCATGCGGTCGACCCGGAACTGCAGAAAGGGACGAGCCTCCTTGATGGCGCGGGCCAGCTCGGTCGGGTCGGTACGGGCCAGCTCCCCAGGGTCGCTGCCACCAGGAAGATCCGCCACCACCACGTCGACCTCGTGTTTGCGCTCCCACTCGTAGACACGCGAGGTGGCGCTCTGCCCGGCCGCATCGGCGTCGTAGGCGAGCACGATGCGCTTGGCGAAGTTCCGCAACAGGGTGAAGTGCTCCTCGGCCAGCGCGGTGCCACACGTGGCGACGGCCCACGGCACGCCGGCCTGGAAGGTGCCGATGACGTCGGTGTAGCCCTCGCACACCACGACCTCGCCCTGCTCGATGACGCCCTTCTTGGCCCAGTTGAGCGCGTAGAGCGTGCGACGCTTCGAGTAGATCGGCGATTCCTGCGAGTTCTTGTACTTCGCTTCCGGGCGGTCCGGCGGGGGCTGGCCCGGTTGCGGGGGCAGGATGCGCCCGCCGAGCGCGATCGGTCGTCCGGAGGGATCGCAGATGGGGAAGAGCACGCGGGCCCGGAAGAAGTCCTGCACCCGGCCGCGCCGGTTGACGAAACCGAGCCCCGAGTCCGACAGGACCTTCTCGGGGAGCTTGAGCGACGTGGCCAGGGCGTCCCAGTCGTCGGGCGCCCAACCCAGGCGGAACTGCCGCACGACATCCCCGTCGTAGCCGCGCGAGCGCAGATAGTCGCGGGCCCGGCCGGCGTCGGGCGAGCGCAGGAGGCGCTCGTGGTACCACTGGACGGCGCGCTCCATGGCTTCGAGCAGTTCGGACCGGCGCTTGTGGTCGCGCCCCATCTCCTGGTCCTCGTGCAGCGTGATGCCGGCCCGGTCGGCCAGGAAGCGCACGGCGTCGACGAAGTCGAGGTGGTCCATGGCCCGCACGAAGGTGATGGCGTCCCCGGACTCCTGGCAGCCGAAGCAGTAGTAGAAGCCCTCCTCGGCATTGACGCTGAAGGAGGGCGTCTTCTCGGTGTGAAAGGGGCACAGCCCGCTCCAGCGCCGGCCGACCTTCTTCAGCGCGGCGTGCTCGCTGATGAGCGCCACGATGTCGGTGGCCGCCCGGACCTGGGCCACTTCCTCGTCCGGTATCCCCACGACATGACGGTACCGCGGCGCTGTCCTCGCTCCATCCGTGCCTGGACCGTGCCCCGTCCAGCTCCTACGGCTTGTGCTCTGGCGTCCGGGCCTTCGACCTGGTCGATGCCGTCTGGACCCTCATTGCGCTGCGGCACTCCCAGGTCGCCGGGCGATCAGGAAGGACGACCTCGTCGCAGGCTCCCGCTCCCGGCCGGCTACGCCTTCTCCGCCAGGACGGCCTGGGCCGCGGCCAGGCGGGCCACGGGGACCCGGAAGGGCGAGCAGCTCACGTAGTCGAGCCCGGCGTCGTAGAAGAGGCCGATCGACTGGGGGTCTCCCCCGTGCTCGCCACAGACGCCGACCTTGAGGCCCGGCTTGGTGGACCGGCCCCGCTCGGTCCCGAGACGCACCAGTTCGCCGACGCCGTCGAAGTCGACCACGTCGAAGGGGTTGCGCGGCAAGAGGCCGAGCTCCAGGTAGGCGTCCATCATGCGGCCCTCGACGTCGTCGCGTGAGAAGCCGAAAGTCATCTGGGTCAGGTCGTTGGTCCCGAAGGAGAAGAAGTCGGCCACCTCGGCGATCTCGGCGGCCCGCAGGGCGGCCCGGGGCGTCTCGATCATGGTTCCGATGGTCACCTCGAGCTTGCCCCGCCTGGCCGTGCCGGCCTTGGCCGCGCCCCTCGTGGGGCTCGGCGCCGGCTCCTTGTTGACGTCGGCCACGGCGTCCTCGACCCAGCCCCGGGCCAGCGCCAGCTCGGCGCGGGCCACGGTGAGCGGGATCATGATCTCGACGACGGGGTGCCCGCCGTCGGCCACCCGTTGGCGGGCCGCCTCCATGAGCGCACGCACCTGCATGGCGTAGAGCCCGGGCTTGATCACCCCGAGGCGGACGCCACGGGTGCCGAGCATGGGATTGGACTCGCGCCAG
Source organism: uncultured Acidimicrobiaceae bacterium (assembly GCA_963741995.1). Classification (GTDB taxonomy): domain Bacteria; phylum Actinomycetota; class Acidimicrobiia; order Acidimicrobiales; family RAAP-2; genus Bog-473. The sequence goes on along the minus strand of CAVUKI010000001.1, from coordinate 1,056,947 downwards.
GAGAGCGCGGCCTCGTACATGCGACGCTCCTCGGGATTCAGCCCGACGGTGTCCTCTTTATGGGCCAGCTCCTCGGTGGAGGGCAAGAACTCGTGCAACGGCGGGTCGAGCAGGCGCACCGTCACCGGCAGCCCGTCCATGGCCGCCAGGATGGCGATGAAGTCCTCGCGCTGGACGACGCGCAGCTCTTCGAGCGCCGCGGCCTCCTCGGCGGGCGTGTCGGCCAGGATCATGCGGCGCACCACGGGCAGGCGGTCCTCACCGAGAAACATGTGCTCCGTGCGGCACAGGCCGATCCCCTCCGCCCCGAGCTTGCGGGCGTTGGCGGCGTCGTCACCGGTGTCGGCATTGGCCCGGACGGCCAGGAGGCCCTTGCGGATGGCGTCGGCCCACGAGAGAACGGTGTCGAAGGCCACAGGTGGCTTGGCCGCCGTCAGCGGCACCTCCCCGGCCACGACGATGCCCGCTCCGCCGTCGAGGGAGACCCAGTCCCCTTCGTAGAGCGTGACGCCGTTGGCCGTGACCTGGCGGTCGCCGATCCGCAGGACTTCGGCGCCCACGACGGCCGGCTTGCCCCAGCCCGCGCGCGACGACCGCGGCGTGGCTGACCAACCCACCGCGCGCGGTCAGGATCCCCTCGGAGGCGAGCATCCCGTGCACGTCCTCGGGCGACGTCTCGCTGCGCACCAGCACGACGGCTTCGCCACGCTCGGCCGCGGCAGCGGCGTCATTGGCCGTGAAGTAGATGCGCCCGACGGCGGCACCGGGACTGGCACCGAGGCCCTTGGCCCAGGTGGCGTAGCCCGAGCTGGCGAACTGGGGGTGCAGGACGGAGTCGAGGTGGTCCTCGGTGATGCGCGAGACGGCCTCTTCCTTGGAGATCCCGAGGTCGCTCGGACGCACCATGTCCACCGCCATCTTCAGGGCGGCGGCCCCGGTGCGCTTGCCCACCCGGGTCTGCAGCATCCAGAGCTTGCCCTGGTCGATGGTGAACTCGGTGTCGCACATGTCGGCGTAGTGCCCCTCGAGGCGGGCGAAGATCTTGAGCAGCTCCGTGTGCACCTTGGGGAACTTCTTCTTCAGCTCCGAAATAGGCTCGGTGTTGCGGATGCCGGCCACGACGTCCTCACCCTGGGCGTTGACCAGGAAGTCGCCGTAGGCACCCTTCGTGCCGGTGGCGGGGTCCCGGGTGAAACCCACGCCGGTGCCCGAGTTGTCGTCGCGGTTGCCGAAGACCATGGCCTGCACGTTGACGGCGGTGCCGAGGTCGTGGGCGATGCGCTCCCGGTCGCGATACGCGATGGCGCGGGGACCGTTCCAGCTGCGGAACACCGCCTCGATGGCGCCGCGCAGCTGCTCCGTCGGCTTTTGGGGGAAGGGCTTGCCGGTGTGGCGCTCGACGATCTGCTGGTAGGAGTCGACGAGATAGCGCAGCAGCTCGGTGGGCACCTTGGCGTCCGAGGTGGTCCCGGCCAATTCCTTGGCGGCGTCGAAGAGCGAGTCGAACTCCTCGCCGGGGAGCTCCAGGACGATCCGGGCGTACATGGCGATGAAGCGCCGATAGGAGTCGAAGGCGAAGCGCTCGTCCCCGGTCTGCTTGGCCAGGCCCTCCACGGACTCGTCGTTGAGGCCGAGATTGAGGACCGTGTCCATCATCCCCGGCATGGAGAACTTGGCGCCGGAGCGCACCGACACCAGCAACGGGTCGCTGGCGTCGCCGATCGTCTTGCCCATGGCCTTCTCGAGCCGGGCCCGGGCACTCGCCACCTCGGCGTCGAGCTCCTTGGGCCAGCCGCCGGCCATGTAGGCGCGGCAGGCGTCGGTCGAGATGGTGAACCCGGGCGGCACCGGGAGCTTGAGTACCGACGTCATCTCGGCCAGGTTGGCGCCCTTGCCACCCAGGAGGTCCTTGAGCTCCATTGGCGGACGGGCGTGCGTGTGGTCGAAATCGAAGACGAACGGCATCGGGCCTCCTTGCCCTGGAACGGGCGAACCGCGTCAGCGAGCGCGGGTCACTCGAAGTGATTGCCCTCCCAACTTGGGACGGGCCAAGCCAGCCTACTTTCCTTCCGGCGCTCCTCCGGAGCGCTGATCAGTGGCGCGCGCCGTCCTCGGGATCACCGTCGGACGGCCCGGCGTCGCCCTTGACCGTGCCGGTGACCTGGCGCTGGAAGACCTCCTTGGCCTGGCGCATGAAGTCGCGCACCACGGCCAGCTCGTCGGCTTTGAAGCGCTGGGCCACCTGGCGCATCTCCTCGGCGACGGGCTGCTGCAGGCCCTGCAGGCGCTGCTGGGCCTCCGGGACGATCTCGACCCAGACGCGCCGGCGGTCCTCGGTGTCGCGCCGCCGGGTCACCATGCCCGCCTCCTCCAGGCGGTCGAGGATGAAGGTGACGGCCCCGGTCGTCAGCCCGCTCTCCTCGGCCAGGTGGCCGGCGGTCATCGGACCGAGGCGGGCCACGAGGTCGAGGCACCGCATGTCGGTCCTGCTCAGTTTCAGCTTCTTGGCCAGACCCTCGTCGAACTCGCTGGCCGCACCGAGGTAGCCCGTGATCTCGGCGCGCAGCTGCTGCCCGAGCTCCGAACGAGACCATTGTCTTGACACGTAAGTAACTTTATCACTAAGTTTCTTTGGTAATGGCTAATTCTTCGCAGGCATCCCTCGCGGTGGAGGCCCACGATCTCGTGAAGGTCTTCCCCCGCGGCAATGTCCGGGCGCTCGACGGGGTCTCCCTCGACGTGGAGGCCGGCACCGTGCTCGGCCTGCTCGGCCCCAACGGCGCCGGCAAGACCACGGTGGTGCGCATCCTGTCGACCATCCTCGGCCCCGACTCCGGGCACGCCTCGGTGCTCGGCCACGACGTGGTCACCCAGCCCGAAGCCGTGCGCAGCATCATCGGGCTCGCCGGCCAGTACGCCGCCGTCGACGAGAACCTCACGGGCCGGGAGAACATCCACATGGTGGCCCGTCTCTCCCACCTCAGCCGCCAGGTGGCGGCCCGGCGGGCCAACGAGCTCCTCGAAGAATTCGGGCTGGCCAACGCCGGGCGATCGCGTGCTCAAGACCTACTCGGGCGGGATGCGGCGGCGGCTGGACCTGGCCGCCGCGCTGGTGGCCAATCCGCCCGTCCTCTTCCTCGACGAACCCACGACCGGGCTGGATCCCCAGAGCCGCCAGGGACTGTGGGCCGCCATCGAGGAGCTGGTGCGCGAGGGCACGACCGTCCTCTTGACGACCCAGTACCTCGAGGAAGCCGACCGGCTGGCCCGCGACATCGTGGTGATCGACCACGGGCGCGTCATCGCCCAGGGCACGCCGGCACAACTCAAGGCCGACCTGGGGACATCGGTCGTCTCGGTGACGCTGGGCGAGCGCAGCGCCGTGGACGGGGCGGTCGAACTCCTGGCACCGCTGTCGGAGAAGCCGCCGATCGTCGAGAACCTGGTGGTCGAGCTGACGGTCAACGACGGTCCCCGGGCCGGCGCCGACGTGCTCCGCGCGCTGGACGCGGCACAGATCTCTATCGCCGGCCTGGCGCTGCGCGAGCCCAGCCTCGACGACGTGTTCCTGACCCTGACCGGTCACAAGACGACGATCGACGAGGAGCGAAGAGGCGGCGGCGGCCACACCGAAGAGACGCTTCGGACGGGGGCGCAAGCGCGACGTGACCGACGGGAAGGATGCCGCATGACGACCACTCTCACCGCACCACCGGTACGCGTGGAGCAGCAAAGCCAGGGCAACCGCCTGTCGTGGGCCGTGGCGGACATCGTCGACGATGGCGAAGCGCAACATCCTCGCCGTCATCCGGACGCCCGAGGCGCTGTTCTTCACGACGTTGCAGCCGATCATGTTCACGCTGCTCTTCACGTACGTCTTCGGCGGGGCCATCCATGTCCCCGGCGGCCACTACATCGAGTTCCTGATGCCCGGCATCTTCGTGCAGACGGTGATCTTCGGCGCCATGAGCTCGTCGGCCGGGCTGGCCGAGGACCTGCACAAGGGCATCATTGAGCGCTTCCGTGCCCTCCCGATGAGCCGCTCCGCCGTGCTGGCCGGCCGCACGACATCCGACCTGGTGCGCAACGTCTTCGTGGTCGCGCTGATCACGGCCGTCGGCTACGCGGTGGGCTTCCGCATCGGGACCAACTTCGCGCTGTTCCTCTGCGGGGTGCTGGTGATCCTGTTCTTCGCCTATGCGTTGAGTTGGGGCTTCGCCTACATCGGCCTCTCCGCGCCCAACGCGGAGACGGCCCAGGTCATGGTCTTCCCGTTGATCTTCCCGCTGCTCTTCGCCTCGTCGGCCTTCGTCCCGGTGGCCACCATGCCCGGCTGGCTCCAGGCGTTCGCCGAGCACCAGCCGGTGACCCAGGTGGTGAACGCGGCACGCTCGCTGATGGTCGGCGGCGTCCTGCACGACTCCGGCGCCGTGTGGTCCGCCCTGTTGTGGACCGTCGGCCTGCTCGTCGTCCTCGCGCCGATCGCGGTGCGCAAGTACCGCAAGGTGGCCTGAGGCCGCCCTACTCCTCGCCGGTGCGCCGGCGCAGCTCGCCGAGCAGCTCGGCGATGGGAACACGGACCTGGTCGGTGGTGTCGCGGTCGCGGATGGTGACGGCGTTGTCCTCCAGCGAGTCGAAGTCGACGGTGACGCACCACGGCGTCCCGACCTCGTCCTGGCGCCGGTAGCGCTTGCCGATGCCCTGGGTCACGTCGTAGTCGCACATGAAGTGCGGCTGCAGCGTCTTGAGCACCTGGCGGGCCAGCGGCTCGAGGGTGTCCTTCTTCGACAGCGGCAGCACGGCCACCTGGTAGGGCGCCAGGCGCCAGTGCAGGCGCAGTACCGTGCGCGCCTCTCCCCCGACCTCGTCCTCGTCGTAGGCGGCCAGGAGGAACGCCATCATGGTGCGGGTGGCCCCGGCGGCGGGCTCGATCACGTAGGGCGTGTAGCGCTCGTTGGTCTGGGGGTCGAAGTAGTCGAGCTTCTCGCCCGAGGCGGCGGCGTGGGCCGTGAGGTCGAAGTCGCCCCGGTTGGCGATGCCCTCCAGCTCGTCCCAGCCCCAGGGAAAGAGGAACTCGACGTCGGCCGTGCCGCGGGAGTAGTGCGACAGCTCGCTCTGCTCGTGGTGGCGCAGGTGCAGCTTGTCGGCCGGGATGCCGAGCTCGAGGTACCAGTTCATGCGCTCCTCGAGCCAGTACTCGAACCACTTCTGGGCCTCGTCGGGCGGGACGAAGTACTCCATCTCCATCTGCTCGAACTCGCGGGTGCGGAAGACGAAGTTCTGCGGCGTGATCTCGTTGCGGAAGGACTTGCCGACCTGGGCGATGCCGAAGGGCGGCTTCTTGCGCGTCGTCCCGAGCACGTTGGCGAAGTTGGTGAACATGCCCTGGGCCGTCTCGGGGCGCAGGTAGGCCACGTGGCCCTCGTCCTCCACCGGGCCGGCGTGGGTCTTGAACATGAGGTTGAAGGCCCGGGCCTCGGTCAGGTCCTTGGAGCCGCAGTTGGGGCAGACGCCGTCGATCTTGTCCTCGCGCCAGCGCTCGTGGCAGTTCTTGCAGTCGACCAGGGGGTCGGTGAACGTGGCCAGGTGGCCCGAGGCGGCCCAGACGGCGGGCGGGCCGAGGATGGCGGCGTCGAGGCCGACCACGTCGTCGCGCTCCTGGACCATGGCGCGCCACCAGGCGTTCTTGACGTTGCGCAGCATGTTGACCCCGAGCGGGCCGTAGTCGTAGGTGGAGCGGAAGCCGCCGTAGATCTCGGCCGAGGGGAAGATGAAGCCGCGGTGGCGGCAGAGCCGCACCACCTTCTCCATCAGGTCGTCGGTGCCAGCCTCGGGCGCCTCGGCGGTCTCTGTCATCGGTGCAGGATACCGGAGCGGATTCTGGCGCTGACCTCGTTGGCCAGCAGCCGCCCCCGCAGCGTGAGCACGGCCCGGCCGTCGATCTGCTCGACGAGGCCCTCCAGCTCCTCGGGCCGCTCCAGGCTCTCCCAGGGCACGCCGCGGGGCGTGCGCAGCGAGAGCGAGAGCGCCTCGAACTCCCGCTGCTCCGCGCGTGAGCTCCTCGCGTCCGCCCTCGGGCGAGCGCCCGGCGTCGACGGCGTCGATGTAGCGGTCCGGCGTCCGCACGTTCCACCAGCGCGTGCCGGCGCGGTGCGAGTGGGCGGCCGAGCCGATGCCGACGTAGTCGCCCTGCTCCCAGTAGAGGTGGTTGTGCCGGCACTCGTGACCGGGCCGGGCCCAGTTGGAGATCTCCTCCCAGTGGTAGCCGGCGGCGGTGAGGACGGCCTCGGCGCGCTCGTAGCGCCGCGCCTCGACGTCGTCGTCGGGATGGCGCGCCGGGTCGGCGGCCAGCGGGGTGCCGGGCTCGACGGTGAGGCCGTAGGCGCTGAGGTGCGGCGGCGGGTGGTCGCAACGCGAGGACGTGGTCGAGCGTGGCCGCCCAGTCGTCGTCGCTCTCGGTGGCGGCGCCGAAGATCAGATCGAGGTTCCAGGTGGTGAAGCCGGCGGCGTGCACCGCGGCGGCGATGGTCTCGGCCGCATGCGGCACGTTGCGCCGGCCCAGTCCGGCCAGCACGTGGGCCTGGGTGGACTGCAGGCCGAAGGAGACGCGCGTGACGCCGGCACGGCGGTAGGTCCCGAGGTGGGCGTCGTCGGCATCTTCGGGATTGCACTCGACGGTGACCTCGGCGTCCGGTGCGCGCGGGATGGCGTCGAGGATGCGGCACAGGGTGTCGGGGTGGAGGCGGGACGGGGTGCCCCCTCCGAAGAAGATGGACGTCGGAGGCGCGAGGTCGGCCGCCCCGAAGACCTGCTGCACCTCGAGGACGCAGGCGTCGGCGTAGCGCTCCATGAGATGGTCGCGGTCGGTGTAGGTGGCGAAGGCGCAGTAGTCGCAGCGCTCCCGGCAGAACGGGACGTGGACGTAGACGCCGAAGGGGGTCAAAGCCCGGCGGTCGAGCGCACCGAGCGGATGCGCCGGTCGAGATGCGCCTCCATCGCCTCCGTGGCCAGCTCGGCCACCTCCTCGGCGGACGGGGGCGGCGGCCCCGCCAGCACCGCGGCCAGGTCCCCGCCGAGGATGCGGCGCAGCAGCACCAGCGCCCCCGGGCTCATGTGCCGCCCGCTGCGGTGGGCCCGGCACAGCGTGCCCCCCGCCACGAGGTCGAAGGCCACCAGCTCCACCACGCCGTCGGGCTCGCCGCACGAGGCACACTCATCGAGGACGGGGCCCGCGCCTTCGAGGACGAGCGCCTTCAAGAAGAACGAGGGCGCCACGAGCGTCGGGTCGGTGTCGACGTCGGCCAGGGCGGTGAGGGCGCCCACCAGCATGGAGTAGAGCCGGGGGTCGGGATGGCGCTCCTGGGCCATTTGGTCGCTCACCTCGAGGAGGGCGATGCCCTGCGGCATGCGGTCGAGGTCCTCGCGGACGGGACGGAAGGCGTGGATGACCTCGACCTGGTTCACGATGTCGAGGTCGCTCCTCCCCTGCCACAGGAGGAGGTCCACCTGGGTCAGCGGCTCCAGGCGCCCGCCGAACTTCGAGGTGGTCTTGCGGATGCCCTTGGCCACGGCGCGCACCTTGCCGTGGCGCTCGGTGAGGAACACGATGATCTTGTCGGCCTCGCCCAGGCGGTAGGTGCGCAGGACGACGCCCTTGTCGCGGAAGAGGCTCACGTGCGGGTGCTGTCGGTGGTGGCGGTGCGGTGGGCGGGGTCGAGCGGGCAGTAGCGCTCACCCCGGCGCTCGGCCTCGGCGACGGCCCGGCGGGCCTCGGCGGCCAGGTCGGCCGCCCGGTTCTGGGCCTCCTGGGCGGGCCGGACGCGATCGACCGCCTTCTTCCCGTGCGAGTGGCGGCCGTAGAGGGCGTTGCCGGCACCCACCAGGACCGCGATGGCGATGAAGGCGACGACGGCCGCGCCGGCGCCGGCGTGGCCCTCCGTGACGACAGCGAGGACGAAGATGGCGAGCAGGGCGATCCCGACCGCGATGGCGATCCGGCTGAAAATCCTCACCCCCCCATTCTCGCAGTCGGGCGGGTGCCGGCGGGTCGCCCGGCTGCCCCGGCCCGGTAGACGGGCCGGCGGGTCGGCGCCACCCTCAGGGGTTGACGGCCCCGAAGCGGCGCACACGGCGCTGATAGTCGATGACCGCCTCGTAGAGGTGGCGGCGGCGCATGTCCGGCCAGAGGATCTCGGGGAAGACCAGTTCGCTGTAGGCGATCTCCCAGAGCAGGAAATTCGAGATGCGGGTTTCGCCCGACGTGCGGATCACCAGGTCGGGATCGGGCATGTCGGGGAAGTAGAGATGCCGTCGGATCGCCTTCTCGTCGATCTTGTTCGCCGCGGTGCCCTCTTCGACCAGGGCGCGGACGGCATCGACGATCTCGGCCCGGCCGCCGTAGTTGAACGCCATCGTCATCACCATGCGCCGGTTGTGCTTCGTGAGCTCGATCGACTCGTCCATGCGCTTCAGCACCCGCCGAGGCACCCGCCAGTCACGCCGGCCGGCGAAGCGGATCTGCACCCCCTTCTCGTTGAGCTCGTCGCGTCGCCGCATCAGGAGGGACTGGTTGAAGTTCATGAGGTAGCGCACCTCGTCGGGTGGCCGGCGCCAGTTCTCGGTAGAGAAGGCATAGAGGGTGATCCACTTGATGCCGATCTCGAGGGCGCCGTTCACCACATCGAGCAGGGCGGTCTCCCCGGCGCCGTGCCCCTCGGTTCGGGGCAGGCCCCGGGCACTGGCCCAGCGGCCGTTGCCGTCCATCACGCAGGCGACGTGGACGGGCACCCGAGAGAGATCCAACTCGGGAGGGACCGGGTCGGGCGTCGCCTGATCGGCGCCGTTGCTCGCACCCGGGTCCCGTCCCTGGTCCCGTCCCTGGACACTCCCTGGATCACGGACGGCAGAGGACACTCGATGAACCTACCGCGGCATGCCCCTCCTGGAGTTCTGGCTCTGCGCCGGATTTCTGGCACGGGGGATGCCATTCGTGTTGAAGTGTCTGCACCCCGGGCCAGGCGGTGTGGGGCGGAGGATCAAGGAGGAGCCCCATGTCCGAGCCAGGCGCTGCACCTCGCCCCGACACCACCGACATGTTCGCCGTGCACGGTGTCTTCCGGGACAGCCTCGGAGCCGCGCCCACGCTGGTCGGGGGCATTGCGCCCGGCGACACCGAGCGGGTGGAGCTGATTGCCAACTACTACGAGAACATCCTGTCCTTCCTGGAGGCGCACCACGACGGCGAGGAGCACCTGGTCTTCCCGCTGTTGCGGGAGCGTTGCGACGGCGCGGGAGAGTTGATGGACCAGATGGCCGAGCAGCACCACGAGGCGCTGGCGCTGCTGGAGGAGGCCAGGGCCGCTTTGGCCGCATGGCCCCCTGGTGACATCGCGGCACAGCGGGCGACCCAGGAGCGGCTGGACGAACTGTGCGCGCACCTGGGCGAGCATCTTGCCGAGGAGGAGCGGAACGTGCTGCCGCTGGCGGGCGAATACCTCTCCATGGAGGAGTGGGGCGCCCTGCCGGGGCACGGCATGGCCAACTTCCACGGCGACAAGATCTGGCTGATCCTCGGCCTCATCCGGGAGCGCATGACCGACGAGCAGCGGGCGGCGATGATGGCCCACTTGCCGCCGCCGGCGCTCGAGATGTGGACCGGCTTCGGCGAGCAGGCCTTCCAGGACTATGCGTCGGTGGTCGAGGTGGCCGTCGTCAACCACGCCTGAGCAGGGGTGGGGGTGGCGGTGGCCGCGGCAGTTCCGGCCGTTCCGGTCGTTCCGGTCGTGACCAGGGCCTGGGCGGGACGCGCCACACCACAGCTGTAGCGTCATCTCCGATGACGGACGAGGACGTCGACTCCTTCGCCGAGCCCGACTGTCTCGACGACCTCGATGTCTTCGGGTCCTCGGGTGGGTCCGAAGCAGATGCCCGCCAGGCCGGTGACGATGGCGTGCAGGGGCTGGACAAGATCACGGCGCAGATGTCCGGCGGGGAGCACCGACCCGAGCAACAGGAGATGTGCCGTGCCGTGGCCGAGGCGATCGTCACCAGGACCCACCTCGTGGTCCAGGCCGGGACCGGGACCGGCAAGTCGCTCGCGTACCTCGTCCCGGCCGCACTGAGCGGCAAGAAAGTCGTCATCGCCACTGCGACAAAGGCGCTGCAGGACCAGTTGGCCGAGAAGGACCTGCCTCAGGTCGACGCCGGCCTCGGGTTGCCGGCGCCACTCGATTTCGCCGTGCTCAAGGGCCGGAGCAACTACGTCTGCCGCCAGCGGGTGGCCGAGGTGGGCACGGGTGGGATCCAGGCCGAGCTGGGCGACCAGGGGGCTGGTCGCGCCGACGAGCCCGCAGCGGTCGAAGAGAGCGAATCGAGGGCATCCGAGGGCGCGCCTCCCGAGGGCATCGTCGAGGAAGTGCGCCAGCTGGTGGCGTGGTCGCAGAAGTCCCAGAGCGGCGACCGGGCCGACCTCAGCTTCGAGCCCTCCGACCGGGCCTGGAACATGGTCAGCGTCGGCCCACGGGAGTGCCCGGGGGCGTACAACTGCCCGTCCGGTGGGCGCTGCTTCGCCGAGGCTGCCCGCGAACGGGCCTCCGTGGCCGACGTCGTCGTGGTGAACACCCACCTCTACGGGGCGCATCTGGCCAGCGGCAGCGTCGTGCTGCCCGAGCACGACGTGGTCATCTTCGACGAGGCGCACGAGCTCGAAGAGGTGATGACATCGAGCCTCGGGGTGGAGGTGACCCCGGGTCGCTTCCGTTCGCTGGTGACCTCCGCCCGTTCCCTCGTGGAGCCACGCGACGCCGACCTCCTCGACTCCCTGGCGTCGGTTGGTGATCAGCTCGGTGCGCTCCTCGGCGACCGCGTCGGGACGCGTGTGCTGCACGACGAGGCCCGGCCGCCGGTGGACGACCGGGAGCTGGCCGAGCTGCTCGCCCGTGGTGCCGAAGTCAGCCGGCGCGTCACCGACGCGCTGCGCCGGGGCGGCGCGCAGCGCTCGTTCCTGCCCGAGGACGGAGGCTCCGACCCCGATCCTGACCGCGCCAGCCGCAAGACACGGACCTTGCAGGCGGCCGTGCATCTGGCCGAAGACCTGCACCGGTTCGAGACGCGCGGCGACGGCGAGGTCGCCTGGGTCGACGGCACCCGGCGCAACGTCCGCCTCCGCCTCTCCCCCATCGACGTCGGTCCCGTGCTCTCCACCATGCTCTGGGGCGAGGTGACGTCGGTGCTGACCAGCGCCACCATCCCACCCCGGATCGTCGAGCGGGTCGGGCTCCAGGCCTTCCCGACAGAAGAGCTCAATGTCGGGAGCCCGTTCGACTACCGCTCTCACGCGCTGCTCTACGTCGCCCGTCACCTGCCCGACCGGCGTGCCGCAGGAGCGGAGGAGGCGCTCCACGAGGAGCTGTCCCGGCTGCTGGAGGCGGCCGGCGGGCGCACCCTGGCGCTGTTCACGAGCAAGCGGGCCACCGAGGCCGCGGCGGCCGCACTGGCGCCTGAGCTCCCCTACACGCTGCTGTTGCAGGGCGACCTCCCGAAGAACCTCTTGCTCGAGACGTTCGCAACCGACGAGACCTCCTGCCTCTTTGCCACCATGGGCTTTTGGCAGGGCGTGGACATCCCCGGGCCGGCCCTGTCGCTCGTGACAATCGACAAGCTCCCCTTCCCGCGACCCGACGACCCGTTGCTGCAGGCACGCCGGGACCGGGCCGGCGGGGGCGCCTTCTCACTGGTCGATCTGCCACGGGCGGCCACGCTGCTGGCCCAGGGCGCGGGGCGGCTCATCCGCAACGCGGACGACCGTGGGGTGGTGGCCGTGCTCGATCCCCGGCTGGCGACGGCGTCCTATCGCGGCGTGCTGCTGGCAACCCTGCCGCCCATGCGGCGCTCGGTGGACCTCCACGAGGTTGAGTCGTTTCTGCGCCGGGCGCTGGAGGGCGAGGGCGCGTAGGCGCTGAGCGCTGAGCGCTGAAGGGGGCGGGGCTTGCTACTCGCCGAACTCGAAGACCAGCCGGCCTTCTTTGTTCCGCGTTCCCTCGGTAGCGACCCGCATGATCCACCGACCTGGAATCTGCCGGAGTTGGCTCCTGTTGAGGGTGTAGGCCCGCTCGTTCCTCCGCACGTCGCAGTCGAGTAGCCCGGCCTCGGTGAGGATCCGCAGATGGCGCGAGATGCCTTGCCAGTGGGTGTCGAAACGACGGGCGATGTCGTGGGAGCTGAAGTACCCGCCTCGGTCGTGCAGCGCAGCGAGGATCCCCCGGCGGGTCTCATTCGCCAAGGCCTTGAACACCCGGTCCAGCGTGTCGGGATCGGCGACATCGCTCAGGGTCGGGGGGTTGGGCCGCCCCACGTCAAAGTTTGGGATCGCCGGGCGCGAGGATCGGCTGGAAGGGCGGGAGGAGCGCGAGGAGCGGGCGGGGGACATTTTAAAACTATAAACGTATCTGATTACAGTTTTGAGGATGGGCCGCATCGACCCCGAAGGTCAGAGGCGGCGGCTTCGGGAAGGATCAGTAACCCAGCCGGTTGAGCATCTCGTCGCGGTTCTGCCAGTGGCGCTCCACCTTCACGTGGAGGTCGAGGTAGGTCCCCTCCGGAAGCTCTTCCCGCACGGCGATGCCGACAGCCTTGAGGACCTCGCCCCCCTTGCCGATGACGATGGCCTTCTGCGAGTCACGCTCGACGATGATCTCGACGCGGATGTGCGGCCACTCCCATTCGGTGACCCGGCACGTGATGGCGTGCGGCAGCTCGTCGTGCGTCTTGGCCAGTAGCTGCTCGCGCACGAGCTCGGCCACCCAGAGCGCCTCGGGCGTGTCGGTGATGACGTCGGGCGGGAAGAAAGGCGGGCCCTCGGGCAGCCGGGCTATGAGGAAGGCCGTCAATGGGTCCACGCCCTTGCCGGTGCGCGCCGAAACCGGGAAGTACTCGACGTCGGCCAGCTCGACCGGCGCGGTCAGGGTGTCGACCGCCGCCTTGGCCTGGGTGAGACGTTGCATCACCTGGGCGTTGTTGGCCTTGTCGACCTTGTTCACCACGACGATCAGGCCGGGGGGTTCGGCGACCTCCTCGTCTGAGTCGTCGTCGGGGTCGGGGTCGACATCGTCGGCGTTGCGGGACCTGGGGGCGGCGGCGGTGACCCGCTGCACCTGACGCACCGACCGCTCCAGCACGGTCCGGTCCCCCGGGCCGATGGCCGCGGTGCCGTCGACGATCACCATGATGACGTCGACGTCGTTCAGCGCGTCGGTCGCCGTCTCGTTCAACCGTGTGCCGAGTGTGCTGCGCGGACGATGAATGCCTGGCGTGTCGACAAAAACCACTTGTGCGTCCGCCGCCGGGTCGTGCAGAACACCGAGGATGCGATGCCGCGTCGTGTTCGGTCGTGAAGAGGTGATCGCCACCTTCGTTCCAACCATGGCATTCACGAGAGTGGACTTGCCGACGTTGGGGCGGCCGACGACGGCTACGAAGCCCGAGCGCACCGGCCTCAGTTCCCGTTCTGCGAGACGTTGTTGGCGGGGTCGTTCCTCTTGTCGGCTTGGTCGTCGGCGGGCGCACCGGTTGCCTCGATCCGGACGCGCTCGATGCGCCTTCCACGTACATTCACTGCGGTAAGGCGGAAGCCGTCCACCTCGACCGAATCGCCGGGATCGGGCACCCGCCCGGCCAGGTCCAACATGAGCCCGCCCACCGTGTCCCAGGGCCCGTGCGGGAGTTCGGCGCCCAGCAGTTCGTCGGCGTCATCGACCGAGTAGGCCGCGCTCACCAGCAGCGAGCCGTCCTCGCAGCGCTCCACGGTTGGCTCCTCCACGTCGAACTCGTCGACGATGTCGCCCACGAGCTCTTCGAGGAGGTCCTCCAGAGTGATGAGACCCGCGGTGCCGCCGTATTCATCAACGACCACGGCCATGTGGAACTTCTCTTCTTGCATTTCGCGCAGGAGGTCGGAGACCTCCTTGGACTCGGGGATGAATTTTGCCGGCCGCATGCTGTCGCGTACCGGCTGCGCGGCCTTGCCCACCCGCTCGGCGCGGACCAGGTCTTTGGCGTAGGCGATGCCGATGATGTCGTCGATCCCCTCCGCCTCCACTGGTATGCGGCTGTAGCCCGCTCCGAGTGCTGCCTCAAGCGCGTCGCGCACGGTCACGTCGCCCCCGACGGTAACCATGTCCGGGCGAGGCGTCATCACCTCGCGGGTCACCGTGTCGCCGAAGTCGATAATGGAGTGGATGAAGGTCCGCTCGTCCTGCTCGATCACCTTCTCCTCGTGCGCCACGTCGGCCATGGCCTTGAGTTCCGAGTCGGTGATGTAGGAGCGCGGCATGCCCTCCTCGTCGTCGCTGGCACCGATGATGAGGTTGGCCAAGCCGATCAGGACGGACGAGATCCAGCGGACGGGTGGGAAGCGGATCAGCGTGCTGACGAGGGGTGCGCTGAGCAGCGCGGCCCGGTCGGCGTGCTGCACCGCCCAGTTCTTGGGTACCGCCTCGAAGAAGACGAAGATCACCACGATCTCGAACACGATGCCGAGCAGCACACCGAGACCGCCGAAGAGATGCTCGGCGACAATGCCGACCAGGGTGGCCGAGACCAGCTGGCAGATGAGGACCAACAAGAGGATTGGGTTCAGGAAGTTGGCGGGGTTCTCGACCAGACGGGCCAGTTGCCGGGCGCCTCGCTTCTTCTCGTCGACCAGGGACTTGGCTTTGATCCGGTTCATACGGACGAGGCTGGTCTCGGCCATGGCCAGCACGCCCGAGCCGGCGAGCAGTGCCGCAATGACGACAATCAGAATGGCGTCCTCGGCGTGGAAGCCCTCTGCCGCCAGAAGGTTCAGCACGCTCAGGCCTCGTGGCTGACCCGGTAGAAGCGCGCGAGCAACTCCTGCTCGATCGCTTCCATCCGTTCGGCCTCCGCCACGTTCTCATGATCCATGCCGAGGAGGTGCAACAAACCATGGACAACCAGCAGCGCCACCTCGTCCTCAAAGGACACTTCGTGATCCACCGCGTGGCGCGCCGCCACGGCGGGGCAGATCACGACGTCGCCCAGCAACATGAGCGGGCCCTGTTCGGGCGACGTGCCGGGCCCGCTGCCCCCGAGGTCGGGTGAGCGACCCGTGGGGCCGGGTTCGTCCTCGATGGGGAACGACAGCACGTCCGTTGGGCCGGTCTTGCCCAGGAACTGCCCGTTGAGCGCGGCGATGGCCTCCTCGTCGACGAAGAGGAGCGAGACCTCGGTCTGCCCTTTGATGCCTCGCGCCGCCAAGACCCGGCGTGCCAAGCCCGCCCAGAACCCGACGTCTATCGGATGGTCCTGCTGCTCATCGGCGGCAAAGACGTCGATCGTCACTGGGTGGAACCCGCCCGCCCTTCTGCCACCTCGTACGCATCGACGATGTCGGCCACGATCTTGTGGCGGACGATGTCCCGACGGCTCAGGTGGACGAACGAGATGTCGTCGATGCCGCCGAGCACGGGCTCCAGGCCGACGAGCCCAGAGCGACCTCCGTGCACGTCGATCTGGGTGACGTCTCCGGTCACGACACATTTGGAGCCGAACCCGATCCGGGTCAGGAACATTTTCATCTGCTCGGGCGTCGTGTTCTGTGCCTCGTCCAAAATGATGAACGAACTATTGAGCGTCCGTCCCCGCATGAAGGCGAGGGGTGCCACTTCAATGGTGCCGCGGTCCAACAGCCGCTGCGCGCCCTCGGGCTCGAGCAGGTCGTACAGGGCGTCGTAGAGTGGGCGGAGGTACGGGTCGACCTTGGCCATCAGGTCGCCCGGCAGGAAGCCGAGTCGCTCGCCGGCCTCGACTGCGGGCCGGGTCAAGATGATGCGCGTCACCTGCCGGGACTGCAGCGCGTGTACGGCCTGGGCCACCGCCAGATACGACTTGCCGGTACCAGCGGGACCGATACCGAAGGTGATGATGCTCTGTGAGATGGCATCGACGTAGCGCTTCTGTCCGGCCGTGTTGGGACGCACCGTCTTGCCACCGGCGGCCCGCACGACCTCGGAACGCAAGACGTCGCTCGGGCGGATGTCCTCGCGCACCATGTCGATGGCGCGGGCCACGGTCGACAGGTCGAGGCTGCGGCCGGCCTGCACCATGAGAATGAGCTCCTCGAACAACTGCACCACGAGCTCGGCGTGCGGTCCTTCGACGGAGATGCGATCGCCTTGCACCACGATCTGATCGTCCGGAAAGGCCTGCTCAACCTGACGCAGATACTCGTCGCGTGTCCCGAGGAGCCCGGCCATCAGGTGGTTGCCGGGGACGAAGCATTCGGCGCGTAGGGCCGTGGTCATGGTGCGTTCAGGTGAGGCCAAGGTGTCCTTTCAGTGGTTCGCCCCCCAGTACGTGGAGGTGGAGGTGCGGGATCGACATCAGCGCATCGGGCCCGACGTTGAAGATGAGGCGGTAGCCCCGCTCCGGCGCCGCGACGCCGGCCGCGTCGGCCACGGCTCGAGCGGAAAGGAGCATGTCAGCCAGGACGGGGCCGTCTTCCGCGCTGATCGTCGATGCATCGACGATGTGGCGGCGCGGCACCACCAATACGTGGAGCGGTGCCGCCGGGGTGGTGTCCTTGAAAGCCACTGTGGTCGGGGTCTCGTGGACAATCTCGGACGGCACCTCTCCCGCCACGATCTTGCAGAACAGGCAGTCGCTGGCGTCGGTCATCCCCGGGGGTCGCCGTCCCTCTGCGCCTGCCTGATCACTGCTCCGAACATACCGGGCCTCGGGTCCTACCCGTGACCATGGGGGCCCGTCATTCCGGCGGCCCCTCCGCTACGGCCACGGTCCCCGTCCGCAGGGAGGCCAGGAGTGCACCAGCGGTGACGGCCGCCGTCTCCGCCCGCAGGACACTCAATCCGAATCCCACTGTGGGCAGGTCTGAGGCCAGCTCGTCCGTGCTCCACCCACCCTCGGGCCCGACAGCGACGACGCGCTGGGCCACCGTGGGGCGGTCGCCGCTCAATTGGGCCAGGACCACCTCGCCGGGGTCGCCCAGTGCGGGCAGGTCGGCGAACGCCATGGTGTCGCAGATCTCGGGCAACCATGCACGGCGGCTCTGGGCCGCGGCTTCACGCGCCACCCGGCGCAATTTCTCGACACTGGACTGCCCCCGGGCACCGGTCCAGCGCACGACGCTTCGCTCGGTGCGGAGAGGCACGATGCGATCAATGCCCAACTCGGTCAGCTTCTGGACCACCCACTCCGGCCGCTCACCCTTGACGGGCGCGAACGCGACGGTCAGGGCGGGGTCGGTGCGGGCCTCGGACTGCACTGCGCCGTCACCGCCGACACCTGTTCCGGTCGTGACCGGTTCGAGAATCGCCGTGCCACGCCACACGGTACGAGCCCAGCGACCCTGCCCATCGGCGGCAATGACCTCTTCGCCATCGCGCAGCCGCAACACCCGGCCCAGATGATGGGCGTCCTCCTCGGAGAGCACCGGCCGCGCGGGCTCGTCCACGAAGACCTCCGCAGCGGCGGCTGCCCGCACGGCAATCGCAGCGAAGGTGCCAGTAGGACTAGCCAAAGGCGGAGCGCAGGCGCGAGAACACGCCTTCGCCGCCCCCCGCCCCCGGAGCGGAAACTGCCTCACGTCGTGACGCCGCGAACTGCCGCAGCAGCTCGTCCTGCTCGGGGGTGAGTTCGGTTGGCGTTGCCACCAACACGTGCACGTAGAAGTCACCGCGGCCACGGCCGCGCAAGTGGGGCACGCCGAGGCTGCGGATCCGCTCGATCTGCCC
This sequence comes from uncultured Acidimicrobiaceae bacterium, assembly GCA_963741995.1. GTDB lineage: Bacteria > Actinomycetota > Acidimicrobiia > Acidimicrobiales > RAAP-2 > Bog-473. The sequence continues at coordinate 1,039,179 of CAVUKI010000001.1, read as the reverse complement.
GTGCTGGGTGCCCGGCCCGATCCTCATGTGCTGGGGCCCGTCCAGCGTCTCGACGTCGGTCTCGGTCCCGAGTGCAGCCTGGGCGACGCTGATGGTCAGCGTGGTGTGGAGATTGTCCGCCTGGCGCTCGAACCGCGGGTCGGAGTTGATGACCAGGTGCACGAAGAGCGAGCCGCTCGGCCCACCGCGTTGACCGGCCGCGCCTCGATCGGCGAGCCGCAACGTCGACCCTTCTTCCACGCCGGCGGGCACCTCCACGGTGAAGGTGTTCTCCTGCATGCGGCGCCCTTCCCCGTGACAGTCGGCGCACGGGTTGGGGATCATCTCGCCCGTCCCGTTGCAGCGCGAGCAGGCCACACTGGTGACCACTTGCCCCAGCAGCGATTGGCGCACCCGGCGCAGCTCGCCGGTCCCCTGGCAGTCGATGCAGGTGATTGCCTCGGTACCGGCAGCCGTGCCCTGGCCTTCGCATGTCGCGCAGGTGGCAGGCAGGCGCACGGTGATCTCCTTGCGAGCACCAAACACCGCCTCGGCGAACTCGAGATCGAGGCGCACTTCGGCGTCGGCGCCAACTTGCGGACCGCGCCGACGGGCGCCGGCCCCACCCATCTGGCCGAAGAACGCCTCGAAGATGTCGCCGAGGCCTCCTTCGAAGCCGAACCCGCCGCCTGCGCCGGGCTGCGAACCGAAGACGCCCTCAGGGCCGAAGCGGTCGTAGCGGGCCCGGCGCTCGGGATCGCGCAGGACCTCGTAGGCGACCGTCACCTGCTTGAAGCGGGCCTCGGCCTCGGGGTCACCCTGGTTGGTGTCGGGGTGCAGCTCGCGGGCGCGAGCGCGGTAGGCCCGTTTGATTTCGTCGTCACTGGCGTCGGGTCCGACCCCGAGCAAGGCATAGAGATCACCCAACCCGTCAGTGACGGCCATCGGGGCCCCCGCTCATGCGCTGTCCAAGACGCTCGCCTACGACGTGCGCCGCGGCCATGGCCCGGGCGTAGTCCATGCGCGTCGGGCCCAAAAGTCCCACCGCGCCGAGGTCCTGTCCGTCGATAGACACCGGCGCCACCACGACGGCACACGACGAGAGTGGCTCGAACCCGTGCTCGGTGCCGATGGCCACCGAGAGCCCTCGGTCAAGGACGTCGCGCAAAAGAGAGACGACAACCAGCTGCTGTTCGAGGATGGCCAGGACCGAGCGCACGGTCTCCACGGCGTCGAACGACTCCGCCAGGCGAGCCGGGCCACCGACGAACACCTGGTCGGCCTCCATCGCCCCCTCGAGTGAGTCGAAGGCCACGCGCGCCGCGGTCACGAGGTGGTCGAGCTCGGCGGACCCGCTCGGCGGGACAGCCCAGGGTCGGGTGAGCGTGCTCCCGACCAAGTGGGAGGCGAGCAGGGCGGCGGCGCGGGCAAGCGCCTCGTCCGAAGTCTCCGTCTGGAGGTCGATGGTCCGCTTTTCGACAGCACCGTCGGAGAGCACCACCACCAACAGCGCGTGCAGTGGCGAGAGGCCGACGAGCTGGACGGAGCGGATGGAGGCACTTTCATGCGAGGGTCCGACCACGACAGCGGCATAGGAGGTGAGCTCCGAGAGCAGGCCCGAGGCGCGCTCGAGCACCGTCTCCATCTCACCGTGGACCTGGTCGAAGAACTGGCTGACCTGCTTGCGCTGGCTGGGACCGAGGACGCCGGGCCCGGTCAGGTGGTCGACGAAGAAGCGGTAGCCCTTGTCGGTCGGGATGCGGCCCGCACTGGTGTGGGGCTGGACCAAGTACCCCTCGTGTTCGAGGGCCACCATTTCCGACCGGACCGTGGCCGAAGACACCTGCACTCCCGGAAAATTGGCGACGTGGGAGGAGCCGACGGGCTCGGCGGTCCCGATGTACTCGGTGACCACGGCCTCCAAAATGGCCGCCCGCCGGGCGTTGAGGGCGCACTCGTCGCCGGCAACGTCGGTGAGCGGGATTGAGTCAGGGGGCGGGGTCATCGGGTGCCTGGCACTCAAGTCTACCGAGTGCCAGGGCTGCACCCGTGGGCGGTACGGGAGTCCGGGCGCTCGGACGGAGGCCAGCTCGCCACTTTCAGTCGTCACCCAGGCGCAACGCGGAGATGAAGGCCTCCTGGGGCACCTCGACGCGGCCGATGTTCTTCATCTTTTTCTTGCCTTCCTTCTGCTTCTCGAGCAGCTTGCGCTTGCGGGTGATGTCACCGCCGTAGCACTTGGCCAGGACGTCCTTGCGCTTGGCCTTGACCGTCTCGCGAGCCACGATGCGACCGCCGATAGCCGCCTGGATCGGGACGTCGAACATCTGACGCGGGATCAGCTCGCGGAGCTTCTCGGCCATCTTGCGTCCGTAGATATCGGCCGTGGCCCGGTGCACGATGGTCGAGAAGGCGTCGACCGGCGCGTGGTTGATCAGGATGTCGACCCGCACGAGGTTGCCCGTGGCGTAGTCCTCGGGCTCGTAATCCAAGCTGGCGTACCCCTTGGTCCGGCTCTTCAGCTGGTCGAAGAAGTCGATGACGACCTCGGCCAGGGGCAGGGTGTAGACGAGCTCCACTCGCTCGGGCGAGAGGTACTCCATGCGGGTCATCTCCCCCCGCCTGCTCTGGCAGAGCTCCATGACGGTGCCCGTGTACTCGGTGGGCGTGATGATGGTGGCCGAGAGCATCGGCTCGTCGATGTGGTCGATGCGGCTGGCCTCGGGAAGCTCGGTCGGGTTGTCGACGTCGAGCTCCGTGCCGTCGGTCAGGAAGGCCCGATACTCCACGCTCGGCGCGGTCGCGATGAGCGAGAGGTTGAACTCCCGCTCGAGGCGCTCACGCACGATCTCCATGTGCAGCAGGCCCAGGAAGCCGCAGCGGAAGCCGATCCCGAGGGCGTGGGACGACTCGGGCTCGAAGGTGAAGCTGGCGTCGTTGAGCTTGAGCCGGTCCAGGGCGTCACGCAGGTCCGGCAGCTCGTCGCCGTCGACCGGGTAGAGGCCACAGAACACCATGGGCTTGGGATCCCGGTAGCCGGCCAGCGCCTCAGTGGCGCCGTGCTGCGCGGTCGTGACGGTCTCGCCCGAGCGGGCCTCGCCGACGTCTTTGATCCCCGCGATGAGGTAGCCCACCTCGCCCGGTCCGAGCCCCTCGACCGGGACGGCTACCGGGGTGCGCACGCCCACCTCTTCGATGTCGTGGACGGCGTTGGCCTGCATGAAACGCAGGCGAGCACCAGCGTGCAGCGAGCCGTCGACGATCCGGATGGAGCTCACGACGCCCCGGTACTGGTCGTAGGAGGAGTCGAAGATCAACGCGCGCAGCGGCGCCGCGGGATCGCCCTTGGGCGCGGGGATGCGGGCAATGATGGCGTCGAGCAGAGCGGGCACCCCCTCGCCCGTCTTGGCCGAGATGTGCAAGATGCTCTCGGCCGGCAGCCCGAGCACGTGCTCGATCTCGAGTGCGCAGCGTTCCGGGTCGGCTGCCGGCAGGTCGATCTTGTTGAGGACGGGCACGATCTCGAGGTCGTTCTCAATGGCCTGGTAGCAGTTGGCCAGCGTCTGGGCCTGAATGCCCTGTGACGCGTCGACCAGGAGCACAGCCCCTTCGCAGGCAGCCAGGGACCGTGAGACCTCGTAGCCGAAGTCCACGTGGCCAGGGGTGTCGATCAGGTGGAGGATGTGGCCGGCGTGCACCACCCGCACGTTCTGGGCCTTGATGGTGATCCCGCGCTCCCGCTCGATGTCCATGGAGTCGAGGTACTGCTCCCGCATGAGGCGAGGATCGACGGCGCCGGTGATCTCGAGGATGCGGTCGGACAGGGTCGACTTGCCGTGGTCGACATGGCTGATGATGGAGAAGTTGCGAATCTGCCCGATCGCAACGGGTCCAGCTGCGGTAACGGGGGGCGGCACGGTCCGTCGATCGTACCGGCCCAGGTCGGCAACCTCGGTCGCCGGCCTGGGAATGCGGCGCCAGCCCGGTCCGCGTGGCGCCGGCCGAAATAGGCCCGCCACCTGCTACAGTTGTCCTCCGCACCGGTGAGCCTCGGCCCACCGCCGCCCCCTTTCGAAGAAGACTGAGGATCGACACGTGGCCAACATCAAGAGCCAGATCAAGCGGAACCGCCAGAACGAGAAGCGCCGGCTGCGCAACAAGTCGGTGCGGGCCGAGCTGCGCACCCGCGCGAAGTCAGCCGTGACGGCTGCGGAGAGCGGCGCCGAGGACAGCGTCGAGGCCCTGCGCCTGGCCGTGAAGCGGATCGACAAGGCGGCCGCCCGCGGCGTCATCCACAAGAACACGGCTGCGAACCACAAGTCGCGTCTGGTGCGGCGGGTGGCCGCGATCGAGGCGTCGGCCGCCGAGTAGCGGCGGACACCCTCTTTCTTCACTCCTTCTCGCTCACCCCCGAGCCTGCTCCAGCCCTCAGCGCCGGAATGCGGCGCGCCCGGACTTATGGTCGAGCGACAGCACCGCTAGGCCCAATCGAGCACCGCGTCATGGTCCAGACGGGGAAGCCGCTCGAACCAAGGGTCCGCGCCGGGGTGCCCGATGTTGACCACCAGGGTGCTGGTCCAACGCCCGTCGGGGAAGAACTCGGCGTCCACACCGGCAGCGTCGAAGCCCCCCATGGGCCCGGCCGCGAGGCCACTGGCCCGAACGGCCATGATGAAGTAGCCCGCCTGCAAGGCCGCGCTAAAGGTGCCGATGCCGTGGCGCATCTCTTCGTTCTCCTCGAACACCTCGCGCATCTCCGGGCGGAACGGCAGCACGGTCGGGATGTGCTCGTGGAACCGAGTGTCCCGAGCCAGCACGGCCACGGCCGGGGCGGACGCAGTCTTGTCCCGGTTGCCTTCGCTCATGTGGGGTAGCAGCCGGGCTTTCCCTTCCGGCGTGCGCACGTAGAGCACCCGGAGGGGCTGCGTGTTCGCCGCGCTGGGCCCCCACTTGGCCAGCTCCCAGATGCCGGCAAGCTCCTGGTCGGACACCGGGATAGGGGCGAACGAGTTGGCAGTGCGGGCCTCGGTGAACAGAAGGGCCCGGCCTTCGGAGCTCAAAGGGCCCAAGGCATTTTCGGCACCCACAGGCGGGATCGCCGTTTCGGTGATTGTCATGGCTCGTCACTCCTCAGGTGCTCTGTATTTACTAGTCACCTCTCTCAACATAGTGGAATCACTTCTATTCCAGAAGCACCCCCGATTTTCCGGGCTGCTCGGTATAATGGGGCCCATGGCCACCAAGGCGATCGTGGAGCACGAGCCCAGGGCCTGCGACGCCGCCCTTTCGCGGGCCTTCGGGTTCCTGGGGAAGCGCTGGAACGGGGTGCTCCTGGGCGCGTTGGTCCAAGGACCCGCGGGGTTTGCGGAACTGAAGCGCCTGGTGGGGGGCATCAGCGACTCGGTCTTGTCGGAGCGCCTCGGCGGACTGGTGGCAGCCGGCCTGGTCGTGCGCACCGTGGAGCACGGGCCCCCCGTTGCGGTGACCTACGGGGCCTCCCAGTCGGGCCTGGCCTTGATGCCCGCGCTCGAGGCGCTGACCGCCTGGGCCAGGGACAACCTGCCGGATTGTCCACCGGCCTGAGCCCGCCCTCTACTGGGCCATGGAGAAGGTGAACATCTTCTCGGGGACGATGCGCACGCCGACGGCGTCAGCGCCGTCCAGCCACTGCTCGAACGCCGGACCCTGCTTGGGGAGGTACTCGTCGAGCATGGCCTGACGAAACTCGCCGTAGGCCGGGTCATCGAGGGCGAAGGGGTGGGCCTTCCCGTGCACAGTGACGGCAAGCTCCTCTCCCGGAAGGTGGGTGGCGCTGCACTCAGACCGAGCCTCCAGGTGGCGTACGCGCACCGAGTCCCGCCCCGAGCTGAACCAGAAGGTGCCGTGCAAGAAGTAGCCGTCGACCGGCCCGGCCAGCGGCCGCCCGTCGGCGGTCACCGTGGCCAGCACCAGCAGGCGCATGCCCTGCAGGCGCGTCGTCAACTGCACGGCGCTGAGGCGGCGCTCGTCGGTGATGATGTCACGCAGATGGGGACCGGCGGTCGCCATGGAGGCGTCGAGGAGCGCCTGCAGGTTCACCATCTCTTCCGGTGTCTCGAGCATGCGACCAGTCCAGCACCCGGGTGCTCGCGGTGCCGGAACCGACCGGCGGCGTCCTCGGGGTGTACACACAACGACGCAAGGCGCACAGTTGTTTCATGACCACCACCACCACGACAACTGCGGTCATCCCCATCCTCGTCTACGAGGACATCGAAGCCGCCCACGACTTCCTGGTCGGGACTTTCGGCCTGACCTCCGGTGGGCTGCAGCGACTCGAAGACGGCACGGTCGTCCACGCCGAGGTCCGCAACGGGGATGCGCCCATCTGGCTCCATCGGGTGACGGCTGAGCACGAGATGGGCTCCCCGCAGCACTCTCCGATCTCGCATGGAGGGCTGTCCGTCATCGTCCCCGACGTGGACACGCACTTCGCCCGGGTAAAGGCGGCCGGCGCGCAAGTGGAGAGCGAGCCCACCGACCAGCCGTACGGGCTGCGCGAGTACGGGGTCCGGGACCTCGAGAATCACCGCTGGTGGTTCTCGTCGCCACGGTGAAGCTGCTCTAGCGGCGGGCTCCGGCCCGCGGGCGCGACGCCCGGACCGGGCGGGTCTGCCGGGCCAGTCGAGCCACCAGGATCTCGACCACAATGGCCGCGTCCATGCCGCTGGCTCCGCGCACGTCGAGGTCTGCGGCCGCGATCAGGTTGATCGCCTCGGCGATCCTGGTGCTCCCGAGGCGTCGCGATTGCTCGAGCGCCTTCTTGGCCACGAACGGAGCGGTGCCGAGCACAGCGGCGGCGTCGCGGTCCGTGCTGACGTCATCACCATCGAGCAGGAGCATGTTGGTGAAGTGGATGTGCAGGGTGGTGAGGACCTGGATCGGGGCCAGGCCGCCCGCCTCGAGCATGCGGTGGAGCACCCGCAGCGCCTCCCCCGGCTCGCCCTTGTCGATGGCGCCCGTCAGCTCATAACGGGGGACGTTGCCCGCCTCCCCGAGGTACGGCGCCAGCTCGTCGGCCGTGATCCGCGCCCCTTCGCCGTACGCCGCCTCCAAGGCGCCGAGAAGACCTTCGACGCGGCCGAGATCCTCGCCGACGTGACCGGCCAGGAGATCAGCGGCCCGCGGCTCGAGCTTGACCGGCGCCGACCTGAGATGATCGTGCAGCCAGGCCTTGCGGTCGCCAGCCTTGCTCGTCGCGACGTCGATGATCTTGCCCGCCGCGCCGATCGCCTTGACCAGTGGCGCCGGAACGGTCCCTCCCCCACCGACGAACACCAGCACGGTCGACGGGAGAGGGTCTTCGATGACCTCGACCAAGCGCGGGACATCGGCGGTGAGCAAGCGCCCGGTCTCGCGCACGACGATCACCCGCCGGTCGACCAGGAAGGGTGGGGTCAGGCAAGCATCGACGACCCCGCCGACGCTGAGCTCGTCGGCGGCACCGCCACCGATCTCCTCCACGACGAGCGCGTGGTCGCCGTCGCCCACCACGTCGTCGAGGAGACCGCGGACGGCTTGGGCCACCAAGGCGGCGTCATCCCCCTTGACCAGATAGACGGACGCCGTGGCCGCGCTCACTCCGCCTCGCTGACGGCGGCGAGGACATCGCGGGCCCGGCAGGTGCCTTTGACGTCGTGCACGCGCACAAGGCGGCAGCCCCAGGCGATGCCGAGGGCCGCCGCGCCGATGGAAGCCTCACGTCGCTCGGTGAGCTCCAAATCCAGGATCTTGCCCAGGAACGTCTTGTTGGAAGCCGACAGCAGCAGCGGGTAGCCCAGCGCGGCCAGCGTCGAGGACGCCCGGAGCAGCGTCAGCGACTGCTCGGCGGTCTTGCCGAGGTCAAGTCCCGCATCGAGCACGATCCGCTCGGCGGGGAGGCCGGCGGCGCGGGCGCCGTCAGCACGTTCGGCGAGGAAGCGGGCCACGTCCGTGACGACGTCGTCGTAGTGCGGATCAGGATCGGCCACCCGCGGGGCGAGGCGAATGTGCGTGATGACGACGGCTGCATCGTGCTCGGCCGCGGCGGGCGCGTAGTCGGGATCGGCCAGTCCGCTGATGTCGTTGCCCATCACCGCACCCTGGGCGTACGAGGCGCGCGCCACAGAGGCACGCCAGGTGTCGACCGAGACGGGTGTGTCGAAGCGGGCCACCAGCCCGGCCACGACAGGGACCACGCGATCGAGCTCTTCGGACTCGGTGACCTCGGGCCCGGGCCCCGCTTTGACCCCTCCGATATCGAGGATGTCCGCGCCGTCGGCCACCAGCTGCTCGGCTCGCGTGTAGAGCTTGTCGAGCTCGAACGTCGTGCCCCTGTCGTAGAAGGAATCGGGGGTGCGGTTGAGGATGCCCATCACGAGCGCCCGGTGCCTCAGGTCGTGGCGCCGGCCGCCGAGGTCGAGCAACGGGGCGAGCCGTGGGGCCGTGTCGGTGGTGGTGGTCGTCGCGGTCGTCGGCGTCCCCGTGGCCGGCGCGGCCATCAGTACAGGCGCGCCGTCAACGCCCGCCGGTACTCCTTGGTGCGCGGGTCGTCGGGGCCCATGGCCTCCAGGAGGTCCACGAATTCCTGGCGGGCCGCATCGTCGTCGCGCACCCGGTCCAGCAGCTCGTCCAATTTGGCTTCCATTTCTGCCCGGTCCGTGCCCGAGACGTCGACCCCCGCTTCGAGGAGGCGGGCCTCGGCCGCCAGCACCCGGCTGGCCTCGGTCTCGGGGAGGCGCGCCAGCAGGGCAAGGGCTTCTGCAGGGTCGCCCCGATCGAGAAGGATGCGCGCCAGGCCCTCGGTGGCCCCGGCGTGGTCCGGCTCGAGCTCGAGCGTGTGACGGAGCGAGGCCTCGTCGCCGGCCGCGGCCAACGTGTCCGCCTCACTCGGGGCGGGCGCCAGACGCTGCACGAAGGCGGTGATCTCCGCCTCGGGCACCGCGCCGATGAACTGGTCCACCACCTGGCCTTGGCTGAGGGCGAAGACAGCGGGGATGGACTGCACGTTGAAGGCCCTCGACACCGCCGGGTTGTCGTCGACATTGACCTTGGCCAGCTCGACGGCCCCCCCGGTGTCGGCCACGGCTTTCTCGATCATGGGCCCGAGCGTCTTGCAGGGCCCGCACCACGTGGCCCAGAGATCCACGATCACCGGCACCGTCATGCTGCGGTCCAGCACCTCGGCCTGAAAGGTCTCATCTGTGACGTCCATCGGGCAAGACGCTAATGGCAGTTCCCGCCGGGAACGACGTCCCACGTGGGCGCCGGTGAAGCCCGCCCATCGGGGTCGGATCTGAGCGGCCGCTGAGGGCGCAGGCGTCTGCCCGGGTGACGTGGCACCGATTAGCGTCGTTCGCGTGTCGCAGGCGCCGGAAGGCATTCACCAGGCCGAGGTCACCGACTGGATGGTGGGGCAGCTGCCCGAGATCAGCCTGCCGCTGACCTTCACGTTGATCGCCGGCGGCCGCTCCAACCTCACCTACCGCGTGGAGGATGCCGCGGGGCAGGCCTGGGCCCTGCGCCGTCCGCCGCTGCACCACGTGCTGCCCACCGCCCACGACATGTCGCGTGAGTACCGGCTCATGACCTCACTCGGACCGGCGGGGATCCCCGTTCCGGTCACCGTCGGGCTGTGCACCGACGAAGCGGTCAACGAACGGCCCTTTTACGTGATGGAGTTCGTCGAGGGCCACATCCTGCGCAGCGCACCCGAGGCCGAGGCCGCCTTCGACGAGGCGACCAGGGGCGTCGTCGGGGGCCACATGGCCGACACGCTGGCCGCGCTGCACGCCGTCGACCCCGACGCGGTCGGCCTGGGCGATCTGGGACGGCATGAGGGGTACATCGAGCGTCAGCTCAAGCGCTGGCGCGGGCAGTACGAGCAGATGCAGGTCGAGGGCGTCGATCACGGCGGGCTCGTCGAGCGGGTGAGCGACGAGCTGGCCCGACGCATCCCCAAACAGCAGCGGACATCCGTCGTGCACGGCGACTACCGCATGGACAACGTCGTGCTCGCCGACGACGGCACCGTCCGGGCCATTCTCGACTGGGAGATCTGCACCCTCGGGGACCCGCTCGCCGACCTCGGTTTGTTGATGGATTACTGGTCCGACCCGGGCGACGCCATGGCGGTGCTCGGGCTCTCGCCGACCACCGCCCCCGGATTCTCCACCAAGGCGCAGATCCAGGAGCGCTACGACGCCGTGTCCGACCTCGACGTCTCGGGGATCGGCTACTACCAGGCCTTCGGATACTGGAAGCTGGCCTGCATTCTGCAGGGCGTCTACGCCCGCTACGTGGCCGGCGCCGGTGCGGGCGACCAGGGCAGCGTCGAGGGATTCCCGCTGCAGATCGGGCGCCTCTTCGAGATGGCGGCCGAGGCATTGGAGACCGCCCCGTGAGCCCCGAGGGCAACGGGCTCACCGAGATCTTCGAGGTCCACCAAGAAGCCGTCCTGCGGGAACCGATCCTGGTCGTGGCACTGGAGGGCTGGGTCGACGCCGGCCTCGGCGCCACGACGGCCATCGCCACGTTGCTCGGGCAGAGCCATACCGAGCCCATCGTCACGTTCAACGGCGAGCACTTCCTCGACCAGCGGGCCCGGCGCCCCGTGGCGCGCATCGTCAACGGCATCACGACCGATCTGAACTGGCCTCGCACCGTCGTGCGGCAGGGGACGGACGAATCCGGGCGCGACATGCTCTTCCTGGTCGGGCCCGAGCCCGACTTCCACTGGCGCGCCTTCACCGACGCGGTGGTGGGGCTGGCCCGCTCCTGGCGCGTCCGCATGGTGGTGGGCCTGGGTGCCTTCCCGGCGCCGGCGCCCCACACGCGACCCGTGAAGCTGGCGGCCACCGCCCCGGCCGAGTCGGCCAATCTCATTGAGCAGGTCGGGATCGTGCAGGGCGAACTCGAGGTGCCCGCCGGCGTATTGGCTGCCTTGGAAATGGCCTTCGGTGCCAACGGGACGCCTGCCGTCAGCCTGTGGGCCCGGGTCCCCCACTACGTGGCGGGCATGCCGTTCCCCGAGGCGAGCGCGGCGCTCATCGAAGGGCTCGCCTCGGTGGGCTCCCTGTCGCTGGACTCCTCCGCGCTGCGCCGGGCGGGCGACAGCTCGCGGCGCCAGGTGGACCAGCTCATCGCCGACAACGCCGAGCACCAGGCCATGGTGCGCAAGCTCGAGGAGAACATCGACGCATCGGAGGGCAACGCGATGGGGGTCGACGCCGTGCCGTCGGGAGACGAGATCGCGGCGGAGCTGGAGCGTTTCCTGCGGGGCGAGGAACAGTGAGCGTTGGTGAAGCGTGGGTAGAAGTCGAGCAAAGGGGATTGGTCGCACATTGAAGATCGACGGCGGCATCGGGTTCGACCCGACCGGGATCGCGGTGCAGGCGGTCAGGGCCGAGGAGAGCGGCTACGACGGGGTCTGGTCGGCCGAGACGAACCACGACCCCTTCCTGCCCATCGCCGTCGGGGCGACCGCCACCGAGAAGCTGGAGTTCGGCACGGGCATCGCAGTCGCCTTCGCTCGCAACCCCATGACGCTGGCCGTCCTGGCCAACGACCTCCAGCTGCTCTCCAAGGGCCGCTTCATGCTCGGCATGGGGAGCCAGATCAAGCCCCACATCACCAAGCGCTTCTCCATGCCATGGTCGCACCCGGCGCCGCGTATGCGGGAGCTCATACTGGCCATCCGGGCCATCTGGCAGACGTGGGAAACCGGTGAGCCGCTTGCCTTCCGGGGCGAGTTCTACACGCATACCTTGATGACGCCCTTCTTCAACCCGGGCCCGAACCCGCACGGCAACCCCAAGATCCTGCTGGCCGCAGTCGGCGAGTACATGACTGAGGTCGCGGGCGAAGTCGGCGACGGCTTCCTGGTGCACGGCTTCTCGACCGAGCGTTACCTGCGCGAGGTGAGCCTGCCCGCGCTGGAACGGGGCGCGGCCAAAGCCGGCAAGACCCGGGCAGATCTCACCGTCTCCTACCCCGGCTTCATCGTCACGGGCACGGACGAGCAGAGCATGGCTGCGGCCGCCAAGGGAGTACGCGAGCAGATCGCGTTCTACGGATCGACGCCGGCCTACCGTCCCGTCCTCGAGCTCCATGGCTGGGGTGACCTGCAGCCAGAGCTCAACACGCTCTCCAAGCGCGGCGACTGGGTGAAGATGGGAGAGCTGATCGACGAGGACGTCCTCAATGCCTTCGCGGTGGTGGCGCCGCTCGACCAGGTCGCGGGCGAGGTGCGCAGCCGCTTCGGGGAGATCGTCGACCGATTCAGCTTCTACGCGCCTTACAAAGTCGACCCGGAGATGTGGAAGACCGTGGTGGCCGGCTTCCACTAGAGAGTTCTGGCCAGCTGTTGGGCAGTCGGTTGGGTTGTGTGGCGGGGCTCAGACGACGACGTTCACGAGGCGCGGCGGACGGACCACGACGCGCTTCGGGGTGGACCCGCCCAGAGCCTCGACCACCTTCGGCAAACCCAGTGCGGCCGCCTCGGCGTCGCCCTCCGAAATGCCGGCGTCCACGTCAATGCGGTCGCGGAGCTTGCCGTTCACCTGGACGACCATGGTGACGGTGTCCTGACGGATGAGCTCGGGGTCGAAGGTGGGCCAGCGCTGCAGGTGGACCGACGGCTCACCCGGGTGGCGGTGCTCCCACAGCTCAGCCGTCACGTGGGGCGACATGACGGCGAGCAGCTTGAGCAGCGCATCGAGCGACTCGTTCCACACGTCGGCATGGGGCGCGACATCGGCGGCGTTGCCGTAACGCCGCACCAGGTTGAGCAGCTCCATGCAGTGCGCGACGGCGGTGTTGTACGACCAGCGCTCCAGGTCCCTGGTCACGTCGGCAATGGTGCGGTGCACCCCCTGGCGCACGGCCATGTCGGCGGGCGTCTGCACCCCGGACCGCAGTGGCTGGTCGGCCGTGCACGTGCGCCAGAGACGGTCGAAGAAGTGCCCGCAGCCGTCAATGACCTGCTCCGTCTGGTCGGACCAGTCCATGTCGTCGAAGGGCGGCCCCGCGAAGAGGTGGAACAAGCGGAGGGCATCGGCGCCAACGGTGTCGAAGTAATGCTCGGGCGCGATGAGGTTGCCCTTGGACTTGGACATCTTGGTCCCGTCCATGCGGATCATGCCCTGAGCGAGATAGTGCTTGAAGGGCTCGCGGTCGATGCCGGGTGCCAGCCCGACGTCGATCAGAGCACGCGTGTAGAAGCGGGCGTAGAGGAGGTGGAGGATGGCGTGCTCAATCCCGCCGATGTACTGGTCGACGGGCATGAAGTGCTGCGCGGCGACCGGCGCGAAGGGCTGCTCACTGTTCCACGGGTCGCAGAAGCGCAGGAAGTACCACGACGAGTCGACGAAGGTGTCCATGGTGTCCGTCTCGCGCCGGGCCGGACCCCCGCAGACAGGGCAGGTGGTGTGGAGAAAGCCCTCGTGCAACGCCAGCGGCGACTGTCCCGTCGGCAGGAACTCCACGTCGTCGGGCGCCACAATCGGGAGCTGATCTTCGGGCACCGGCACCACGCCGTGATCGGGGCAGTAGACGGCGGGGATCGGACAACCCCAGAAGCGTTGGCGCGACACCAGCCAGTCGCGGCAGGCGGTAGTTGACCTTGCGCTCGCCGACACCCTTCTCCTCGAGCCAGTCGATGGCCCGGGCCTTCGCGGTGTCGATGTCGAGGCCGTCGAGGAAGCCGCTGTTGATTTTGGCGCCAGCGCCCGTGTATGCCTCTCCGCCGTTGGCGTCCCAGTCCTCGGGGGGCTGGACCGTGCGCACGATCGGCAGCTGATGCTGGGTCGCGAAGGCCCAGTCGCGCTCGTCCTCGGCCGGCACGGCCATGATCGCCCCGGTTCCGTACCCCATGAGCACGTAGTCGGCTACATAAAGCGGCACGGGATTTCCGGTGAACGGGTTGACGACGTGGCTGCCCGTAAAGGCGCCGCGCTTGCCGAGCGCGCTGGCGTCGCCCTCCGTCATGCGCTCGATGTCGGTGGCCGCCGCAGCCCTGGCGCGCAACTCGTCAACCGCTTCGCGCTGGTCGGCGGTCGTGAGCACGTCCACCAGGGGGTGCTCGGGGGCCATGACGGCATAGGTCATGCCGAAGCTGGTGTCGGGCCGAGTCGTGAAGACCCGCACGGTCAGGCCGTCGCGGCCCTCGACCGGCAGGTCGAACTCCGCGCCCTCCGACCGCCCGATCCAGTTGCGCTGCATCGTCTTGGCCCGTTCCGGCCACTCGAGGTCGTCGAGGCCCTCGAGGAGCTCGTCGGCGTACTGGGTGATGCGGAAGAACCACTGCTCCAGGTCACGCTTGATGACGATGTCGCCCGAGCGGTCACAGGTGCCGTCGGCCAGCACCTGCTCGTTGGCCAACACCGTCTGACAGCCGGGGCACCAGTTGACCGGGGCCAGGGCGCGGTAGGCCAGGCCGGCTTCCCAGAGGCGCAGGAAGATGACCTGGTTCCACTTGATATAGGACGCGTCGTGGCTGTGGATCTCCCGGCGCCAGTCGTAGACGGCACCGAGCCGGCGCAGCGACGCCGTGAGCTCCGCAATCCTGGCGTCGGTGAAGATCCGCGGATGGGTCCCGGTCTTGATGGCGGCATTCTCGGCGGGCAGCCCGAAGGAGTCGAACCCGATCGGGCTCAGGACCCCCTTGCCCTGCATGGTCTGATAGCGGACGGTCAGGTCGCCGAACGTATAGTTCCGGACGTGGCCCTGGTGCGCCGCCCCCGAGGGGTAGGGGTACATGCACAACGCGTAGAACTTCTCCCGGGGATCGTCGTTGTCGATCTGGTAGGTGCCCTCGTCATCCCAGTGTCGTTGCCACTTGCGCTCCACCGCAGCGACGTCGTACGCGCGTGCCATGGCACCAGGGTAGGCGACGCCCTGGTCGGTTCCGGGCCGATTCGGGGTGGACCATGGGGCCGGTCGGCGGACAATTCGGGGGTCACGGGCCTCTCGGACGAGACGAGGCGGGTGTCTCGGACTGCTAGCGTTGTCCTCCACCACTGGGGGCGTAGCTCAGCTGGTAGAGCGCCTGACTGGCAGTCAGGAGGTTCGTGGGTTCAAGTCCCATCGCCTCCACCAACCAAACAACCAAACCAACCAAAACGAACCAACCCAAGCAAAACCAAACCATAGGGTCTTCGAGATCTCGTTTTTGTCGGCAGCTTCGCATTGACCGAGTCGTCTCACCTGAGGACACCCGTGCGGGATTGGCCGCCAACGAACACCGTGTCCCATCGGATCGCTGTGGGTCCGGTTGCACAGCGCGACCCGCACACGGTGGTCGACCACCTCGATGAAGGGACCCTCAGGGCCGCTCTTGTCGCGGGCCGAATAGGCCTCGGCCGGGGTACGTCGGCCGACGGCACGATGGGGACGGACCTCGATGTAGTAGGTGGCGAAGCGGTCGAGGTGGCGTTGGAGCGCCTTGCGCGAGGTGGCGGGGTCGGTTTTGGCTAGGTGCCGTTTGAGGGTCTGGTGGAAGCGCTCCATGCTCACACACCTTGCCGCAGGTCTGGAGGTGATAGGTCCGCCGACGACGTACCAAATCCGCTGCCAGCGGAGCTGGTTTCGGGACGGACAAAAAAACCGCGCCAGGCGCGGGCGATCAAGGAGTCTGCTCAGCCCCGCGAGCAACGCCCGGTCGATGGGCCGGAACGCCGGACGGGCCTCTTGGCGGCGCAGCACCGCCACCTCATGACGGAGCAAGACCCGATCTCCGATTCGGCGCAGTCACCCCCTCGAGCCAAAGAAATTGGAGTGTTCGGACGAATGCCAGGTAGAGGGACGACACCGCCATAGCTCAGCCTCGTGGCCATTCTCCGGCTGGCGAAAGTCCAGCTGATCCCATCTGGACGACACTGTCGGCACCCAGGGGCGGCCGTTCCATGCAACGGGTATTATCCGCGAGTGACGCGTCGCCAGAGGCCTCTCGAGTCCCATTCCTGAATGAACAATTTGGAAATGAATTACCCCCAGGCCGACGGCGAGGCGGAGGGCGACAGCTTTCTCGATGCCTTCATTACGTACGCGCGTCGCCCTGAAGAGAGTGAGTTCGTAGGGTATCTGGAGTCCGAGATCGCTCGGCGGGGCAAGCAGGTCTGGATCGACCGGTCGTCGATCGAGCCGGGGTCCGACTGGCGGGACCGGGTACTGCGGGGCATCAGGTCCTGTAGGGCCTACGTCTACGTGATCACGCCGCAGTCGGCAGCCTCCAGTGAATGTCGACGTGAGCTCGAAGTGGCGGAACGTGAGAACAAGAAGGTGATCCCCGTCCTGCTACGGGACGTACCCAACGATCAGCTTCCGGAGGGGCTGACACGCCAGAACTGGGTGTCCTTCGTCAATCGAGATCGATGGGAGCAGTCGCTGAACGTGCTCATAGACGCGCTCGATACCGATATCGAATGGCGCGACATGCACACTCGTCTGCTCATGAGAGCGCAGGAATGGAGCTCATCGAACAGGGATCGCAGCTTCCTCCTGCGCGGTCGTGACCTCCAGACCGCCGAGGATTGGTATGAGCAGATTGGGTCTCACCGCGAGAGACCGACCGACGACCAAGTGGCCTACATCGTGGCAAGTCGACGAGCCGTGAGTCGACGACTGCGAATGGTGGCCATCGCCGTCGCGTGCGGACTGGTCGTGTCCCTGCTGGCGACTGTCATCGCTTTTGTGCAGCGTCAGTCGGCGGTGACCTCCTCGCACCAATCGCAGTCCGAGCAGATGGCGGCGGAAGCGAGAAGCCTTCTCTCGACGAATGTTCCGCTCGGGATGCTGCTGAGTATCGAGGCATATGGGCGCGCACCGACAGCGCAAGCGAGAGATGCGCTGACGCAATCGGCGCTGCTGCCCCTCCGGGGCATCTTCAGTGATCCAGCACGTGTGATGGCGGTCGCTTTCAGTCCAGACGGCGACGAGCTCGCGTCGGGCGACTTCAACGG
This sequence comes from uncultured Acidimicrobiaceae bacterium, assembly GCA_963741995.1. Classification (GTDB taxonomy): domain Bacteria; phylum Actinomycetota; class Acidimicrobiia; order Acidimicrobiales; family RAAP-2; genus Bog-473. The sequence goes on along the minus strand of CAVUKI010000001.1, from coordinate 1,022,224 downwards.
AATGGTCGTGCTTCGCAATGAGCAAACTGGGGCATCTCGGGCGTGGAAGGCAGAGCAAGTCGTCAATACGCTTGCGTTCAGTCCTGATGGGAAGACGCTTGTGACGAGTGGTTACGGCGGGATCGTGACCCTCTGGGACGTGGCGAGCGGTAAACGGGTAACCAGTTGGGCAACTGGGCACTCGGTGTGGAGCGTTGCGTTCAGTCCGGATGGGCGCACCGTGGCAATCGGGGGTGATGTCGGTCAGATCGGCTTGTGGGACGTCACAACCGGAGGCCATGTCGTCTGGAACGATCCGAACATCATAGGGACCGTGGCCTTCACCCCTGACGGGAAGGAACTTATTACCACAGATTCCCTCGGCGTCGTAAGGGTCTGGGAGCTGGCGACGAGAACGCAGATTGCCACCTGGTCCGTCGGCTCGTCCGCCTTTGCCGCCGTCAGCCCGGACGGCAACACGCTCGCGGTGACCGACGCGGACGGCCAGATCGTCCTCATCGACAGGGCGAGCGGGCAGAGGACGATTCTGAGTGACGGGAGCGCGCTGAATCAGGTCGTCTTCAGTCCCAATGGCCAATCGTTGGCGTCTGCTGACTCGGCCGGCCTGGTCTCGATCTGGGATCTCGCGACAGAGACCAGAACAAGTCTGAATGCCGGAACCGCCGTCTCGTCGATCGCTTTCAGCCCGGATGGCCAAACGCTGGCGGCCGGCGACGTCAACGGGCGCGTCATTCGATGGAGCGGCACCGCCATGCGAGCCGCCGGCACGGTACTCGACATGGTATCCGGCCCGGGGAACAGGGTCTTCGCCACCGGTGACCTCCGTGGCCGCGTCGCCGTCTGGAACGCCAGGACCGGTCAGTCGGAGCAAAGCTGGAACGAGGGCAGCGAGATCACCGGTCTGACCATGAGTGCAGACGGCACCCTGCTGGCGGCCACTGATGGTTATCGGCAGCTGGTGCTTTTGAACAGAAAGACGGGTTCCGTCACGACCTGGCAATCCCATGTCGAACAGAGTGCACCGGCGTTCGGCCCCAATGGACACAGTCTCTACACCCTCTCGCAGGACGGATGGCTCATCCGTTGGGACGTGGCAAACGGTCGGTCTTCGAGTATCGCCCATGTGGGTTCGGCCGCATCGTCGACCAACAGCATGGATGGCCGCCTGGTGGCGGTGATCGGACCCGATGGTCACCTCTCGGTGTGGAGGGTGGCGACCGGTAGACGTCTGGCGACGTGGCCAATCAGCGCGACTGACGGGGTATTGGGGTTCAGCCACGACGACCGACTGCTCGCAGTCTCCTCCGCCTCAGGACAGATCTCGCTTTGGAACGTTGCCGACCACACGAGCGTTTCCGATTGGAATGACGGCTCCGCCGTGTGGAACGCCGCCTTCACTCCAGATGGGAAGCACCTCGCCACCGTTGACAACAATGGGAATGTCACGATGTGGGATGTCGCCGACGGATCGCACACCTTGTGGAGCGACGGTGCCGCGCTGTACGGAATCCTCGTGAGTCCGGATGGTCGGACCGTGGAGACGGGAGACGCGAACGGCTCCGTGGCCGCGAATCCAACCATCGCCTGGACGGGAAGCTTCGACACGATCCGATCGATGATCTGTGCCCGACTCGGTGGTGTCGAGATGTCGCCCAGCCAGTGGCAGGCATATGTTCCAGGGTCGCCGTACGGACACATCTGCCCCACGATCCGGGCGAGGCCGCCGGGATCGAGCTGAGAAACGAGCACCATGACCGACCACCTCGATGTTGCCCGGTCAGCGCTCGCACATGGAGATGTAATTCTTGCTTACGACGCCGCGAGTGAGGTAGTGGCAAGCGACCCCCATGATCTCAACGCCCGCTACCTTGCCGCATTGGCCCTCGTCCGCTCGGGCGCAGAGGAGAGAGCACGAGCTGCCATTCGGGAACTGCAGGACCTGGTGGCCGCGACTCGCGACGCGCCGGACGAGCTCCGTGAGGATGCTGCGGCACTCGAGGGGCGTCTGGCCAAGCAAGCCGCTCTGGCGGCCCAGGGTGGGAAGAGGAAGGCCCTGGCTGCAGAGACGGCTCGTCTTTACGAGTCCGTGGCTGACAGGCACGGCCGCTACTTCGCCAGCATCAACGCAGCGACGATGTGGCTGATCGCCGGTGACCCGGAACGAAGCAAGTCGTTGGCAGAGCGCACGCTCGGACTCGTTAGGGTCGACCCTCATGTCGAGAGAATGGCTGCCTATTGGAGAGCGGCGACCGAAGCAGAAGCCTGGTTGATCCTCGGCGACGTCGAGCAAGCGCGATCCGCACTGGCGGCGGCGAACCTCGCTTGCCACGACGTGGCTTCCATTGCGACGACCCGCCGCCAACTTCGCTTTGTAAGCGAAGCACTGCAATTAGACGTCGAAGTCCTCGAAGTGCTCCCTCTCCCTGGCGTGCTGCACTACTGCGGACATCGAACCGCCTCGGCAGGCGACACCGTTGGCATCATGCTGGACGACGAGGCCCGGGTGTTGGCGGCGGTCGGAGAGTTCGTCGGATCACGGTCGTTCGATTCGGCCTTCGGATCACTCGCGTATGGTTCTGACATCATCATTGCCGAGGAGTTGCTCCGCCACGATGTATCGCTGAATGTCTTCCTGCCCTTCTCGGCCGACGAGTTCGATGCGATCTCCGTCCGCCCAGGTGGGAGGGAGTGGTCGGATCGCTACCGGGCATGTCTCGACCGTGCCTCGTCCGTGACTATCGCGTCGGATTCCCCGTACACGGGTCAGACACCGCTCTTCGGCTATTCCTCGAGGATCGCAATGGGTCACACCCTGAACAGGGCTTCCTTCCTGGGTGTCGATGCCGAGCAGCTCGCGGTGTGGGACGGCGAGGCGGGGGATCCCGTGGCCGGGACGGGGCATGACGTCGAAATCTGGCGCAGAACAGGGCGCGCAAGGCACATTATTTCGATCCAAAGATGGCGGCCGCCAGATGGCGTACGGGTAATGGCGGAGCCCAGTGAACGGTGGACGACCGGCTCGATGCTGTTCACCGATCTTCAGGGATTCAGCCGTCTCACCGATCAACATCAGCGAAAATTCGTTGATGGGGTTCTCGCTCCTTGCGCCAGAGTATTGGAGTCATTCAGGGAGAAGGTCAAGTATCGCAACACCTGGGGCGATGCGATCTTGGCCGTCTTCGAGGACGTGTCGAGTGCTGCCGATGCCGCGCTGGCGTTGCAAGAAGCGATGTCAAGGATCGATCTGTCCGGTCTCGGATTGCCCGAACCGCTCGGACTGCGAATCGGCGGGCACGTCGGACCAATCCTCCCATTGGTCGATCCGGTCCGAGGTGTTCCGGCCTACTGGGGGCGTGAGATGACGCGTGCGGCCCGCATCGAGCCGAAGACCCCGGAGGGTGAGGTCTACGTCACCGATGCTTTCGCCGCTCTGTGCGCACTCGAGTGCGGTGATGAGTTCGCGTGCGAATACGTCGGCCGAGTTACGACCGCCAAGGAGTTCGAGACGATTCGGATGTACCGCCTTCGCCGTGGCCAGTCGAGGACCCGATCAACCTGAAAACCGCATGGTGCCGGAGCCAGAAGGGGTTCTGCCGACGTTCAAAGGCACTCGCAATGCGAGGATCACGAGTCCCTCCCCTGGTACTCAACGAGCATCGACCGCTTGGTGCCATCGACCCAGACCTCGACCCGACCACGTTGGGCGAGTCGCGTTAGTCGCTGCCATCCGCTGTGCGGTCCTATATACCCACGAGTCTGCTCGCAACGTCGCTGGGGAGTGTTGAGTAGGGCGGTTCTAATCCTCTTCGTCGAGGGGTTCTACTCCGATGCTGCGAGAAGTGGATCGAACGTTGCCGATCTTCCGTCCGCCGGTGCGAGGTCAAGTGAAAGTGGAGCCTCGTCTCACGGTCGATCCGAAACTCAATGTCACCTCCCTTGTCGTTCTCGTATTCGTAGTGACCGTCGACAACCAGATCACGGACGGCGGCGGCGGCGGCGGCGAAGCAGCTGCCCCGCATTGCCGACCATGGTGCGGAATTGACCGCATCACGCTCCCGAACCACACTCCGACCTGCGGTCTCAGCTCAGGGGGTTGCCATCATCAAGGGTCATTTCGCAAAGCAAACTCCCCTTTTTAGGTCAACGACTCGATCAGGAGATTGTGGAGACTTCCCTGCTTAATCTGTGGGAACCAGCCCATCGCTCACCGGTGGTGCAGGTCATCGGGTTTCACGAACATCCCACCAAACCAATCACCGGAGGTAGAGCGCCTCACGCGCTCCGGTGACAACTGGTGACAGATCCGGATGTCACCAATTTGTCACCACTCACTCAGGAGTACATCGCAACGAGCGCAACCACCGCGCGCTCGTCCTGACCCGGCGTGACGTGCGCGTAGTAGTCCAACGTGATCTGCACGCTCGCGGGTCCGAGGACGCGCGACACGACGTGCACCGGTTGTCCTGCCTTGAGCATCAAAGTCGCGCATGTGTGACGGCATCCGTGAAACGAGATCGGACGAACGTCGGCGCACCCCTCACCGTCTGACGGAACCCGGTTGACATCATCCCCGGGGAGTAGCGCGGTGCCCAGTTCGTTCGGAAAGGCCCACCCGTCACCAACGGAGGCACCGTGCGCCTTGAGCTTGTCCTTCTGGAGAGTCTGGAGTGCCTTCAGGTGCGACATCACGGGGCCGAGGCTCGAGGTTCTCCGGCTCTTCTTGGGCTTCGGTAGCGGGAACGGCCCTCCCTTGCTCTCAGTGAGAACAGTGCGAAAAAGAAATTCGGACGTGAATATCTGTTCCGACTGAGAAAGCAGTCCGCGATTCAGCCCCCAGGATGAAAGGGCTGAATCGCACCACTCCGCCTGATCTCCCCTCCTACATGGGACCTGCCGATCACGATGGCGCCGGTAATCCTGCCTCGTGCGTTCTGCCTATTGGAACAAGCCGAATGGCCTGATCTTGCACAACGTTCACACAACAGCCGGAAAGCAAGGCTGGTCCGGGATGGAACTCACGACGCGATTTATGCAGCTTTGGAAGCGCGACCAAGGTGCCAGGCCCCGACCGCTTCTTCAGGACGAATCAAGCGCTGATAGATCGGGCACTGGCAGCGAGAGCAATCGCTACCAGTGCGGTAGTGCTGGTGTGACTCGTACGAATCACCGCACTGACATTCGGGCAGAAACATGGTGTATCGCCTCAATCCTTTACTGGCCTACATGTCTGTATACCCAGGAAATGGCCGAATAAATCGCGGCTTCGCCATTTTGAGCCATTTTCGGCCAATCCACAGAACGCAAACATGCTGGGGATTCGACTGATTTTGTGGGGACAAGTTGGTGACAGACCACACCTGACCTGCACCGCAACATATCCCACTGGAGACTGGGTCAGGAGGTTCGTGGGTTCAAGTCCCATCGCCTCCACAAAATCGCAGGTAGAGCAGCTACGCGCTCCGAACGATACCCGGACATCAAGCGCCGGGAGCGAAAGCAGAGGCGAAACGGCGTTTGATGCAGGTGTGAAGAGGGCTTCCATCGCCTTACGCGCGGCCTCCACAGACGGCTTGATCTTGTGTCGGTATACGGCTCCCGTGATTTGGAACCAGGATCGAGATACAGGGCACCCCGCACGGGTGTCAGGCACAATGACTTCCGAGTCCGACGCCGGCACTGATGAGCCACGACTGACCCTGGATCAGGGCTCCTTGGCGGCCTATGTGTTCATCCGCCTGTTCTCTGAGCGGGATTGCCGGAAGCCGGAGTCAACGTTCAATCTGCTGAGGTGGATGCAGTTGGAGGGTCCGAGACTGTCAGTCGACCCGGCCCTATGGCACGACTGGACCTTGTGTGTCCGCAAGGCGCTCGAAGTGGACCAAGAGTCATTGCTCTCTCGACCGCTCTCCCCATCCTGTACCCAGTAGTGGCGCCATCCCGCTGCTTTAGGGGGGACCTTCCGCGCAACATCGTGCATCAGCCTCGATTTGGCCCCAGATCCTTGCGGTAAAGCGGCCGGGCAGTCAACGGACCCAGCATCGACATCGAAAATACGCGCAACCGCGGCAGCGAGCGGCGTCCGGCTGAGCGGCACCTCAACGAACTGCGGAGCCCCCACACGGTGCCCAGTCCCAGGTGAAGGACGTCGTTGGTGTCCCGTTGTGACGGCGGACGGTGCCGAATAAGGTTTGCGGCATCTCATCTCCCAAGATGTTCAGACGGCCCCATGTCCTCGTGGTCTTGGGAGGCATGCTGCTGGCCGGACTATCGGGATGCCGCGTCGGCGGGACAGGATCTCCGATCGCAGCGCCGACGACCACGTGGGTAAGCCATCCGTACTTGGTCAGTTCGTTCGCCACGAGCCTGGCAACGGAGACGACCGCCACCATGACCTACTTGACTGCGTTCAATGCCGTCAGGTCCGACATCACCCAGCAGGAACAGAAGTTGGTGCTCGACAACAACACGATACAAGCGATTGGGTTCGGACAAGGCTGCAACGCGACAGGCGCATCGACAGACCCGAGCTGCGTGACAAGCGAAGAGCAGACGGCGGCCTACGCAAGAAGCGATGCGGCGGCCGTGGAAGCTCAACGCCAGGCCGACTTTCAGCACTACGCGTCCTCGGCAAGTAGATACCAGTCTGCGCTCGGCACCTTTGTCCGCCAGATGGACGGACTGCCGTGGCCCGGCGCGTATCGCAAGGACGTCAACACTGCGGTCACCGCTGCGAGGACTTTCCGAACAGCAGTTTTTGTCCAGTACGCAGCGTTGGCGTCAAGCCCACAGTCGAGCAACTCGGCGATCAACGCACGGGCGATTATCGACCGCGGGAAATTTGTTGACGCCGTCAGTGCGCTCAAAGGGGCGCTCGGCAAAGCGGGCAAGTAGGACGGGTGGGGGCGGTCACGCCTTGCTGAGAACGGCTGGGGCAGCATGGACGTTGCGCCGATGACGACGTTCGTCGGACCACACTCTGCCTTGGGGCAATTGGGCCGTATCCAGTAACCCTGTGAACAGCGGCGAACATCGAAAGAGGCCGTGAGCGGCTCCTCGGTCAAGAACGTCGGATACCGGCAAACGAGACGGGTAGATGAACCAGACTCGGGGGGGACCCAAAATGGAGTCCCCCCCGAGCAGTTCAAATGCAACGGCGACCGCCGATTGTCTCTCCGGGTGGGCTCCCGCGCGATGGCGACCGCGAATTACGAACCCTCGACGACCTCGATGGCCAACTCCAGGGCTTCGGCGATGTTGATCGCGGCTGACATGACCCGGGCCGTTCCGATGATGGGAGCCACAGCGACGAGAACGTTCTGCGCGTCCTCAAGCGTGATTCCGGCTTCGGCTGCTGGGCCGATGTTGAGGAGGTACGAGGCAGGGCCGGCGTCGACCGCTGCCAGGGCAGCGAGTCGAACCAACATGAGGGCGGCGGGCGGCAGATCACATTCGGCCACCGACACCGCGGTCATCGCGGCAATCGTGTCGAGAACAGGGCTGTCATCGGATTCATCAGGCATGGTGGAACTCCTTTGCATCAGGGCATTCGTGGTGGACGGGGTGCACCGGATTCAAGGATCCTGCCAACCCAAGTGATCCGGTCCCCAGAGGCTACGCCAAGCAATCCTGATCCACCGCTCCCGAAAGCCAACCTGTCTCAGCGGCGCTGATTGGGGGGCGCCTCGCAATCGCGGCGGATCCGAGTCCGGGTAGACCTGGCCGGATGCCGACCGTCATCCACCGGCAAGCCTGCCAAGGCCACATCTTGAAGATTGACCGCAGCTTCGTCGAGCCCATTGGCGATGGCCGGCAGGCCGTGGCGCTCGTCAGGTCCATTATCGGAATCGCCGACGCCTTGGATCTCGACGTCATCGCCGAAGGGGCGGAAACGGCCGCGCCAGTGGAGTTGTTGACCCAGTCGGCTGCTACGTAATCCAGGGCTACGACCTCGGCAGACTCAGCACGGCAGCGGACGTGAGCGAATTTCTCGCCCGGAATGAGGGAACACGGCGTATTTCGGCCTTTGGTTCGAGCCGCGTGGACTTCAGCCCTGTGCCGTCTCGGTCAAGGCGATAGCCAGAGCATCTGGGGACCCCGGGCCGGCTGGGTGGTTACTCCGTCACGCACATCGGCTTCGCCGTTCAGGCCTCGGAGCGCTGCTCAATGTGCTGGAGCTCGATCCACAACGGGATCAAGAACCAGATGTACGCGTTCGTCAGCGTGTACTGCTTGTCGCCGTAGCGGGTGACCATGGTCCCCACCTCGGTGAGCCGGACGCGGTCGTCCTTCGCCTTGTAGGCGTTCACCCGCTCCAGTATCTGGGTGAGCTCCTCCATGGAGGAGACCTCCAGCCCGAAGTGATCCATGTTCGGTGTGACCATGAATTCGTCCTTCGCCGGCAGCAGGTAGAGGAACTGTCCCAACGATCCCGTGTACAGGATGAGGGGATTGCCCTTCTCGGTGCTGTTGTCCCCCTCCGTCCACCCGAAGATCTCCGAGAAGAAGTCCAAGAGCGCGACCCGGCCCCCCTCGTCCATGAGGTCGGCGTCCACGCTGATCGCGACGTGGTTGAGGCGGGGAGCAAACGGCGTCCGGCTCATGACGGCAGTCCCGGCTGCACCATCACCTTGCGGGGGATCTCGGCTCGGGCCAGCCGTTCCATGGCGCTCATCACTTCGCTGAGCGGAATGTCCTCGGGCTCGATCAATTGTGCGAGCGGCAACATCCCACTGCCGAGAAGCTCGACGGCCGGAGCGAAGCCGTCGTCGTCGTAGTTGTAGGCCCCGATCACCTCGAGCTCGAAGATGATCAGCCGGTTCTGGTTGAACCGAGGCGGATCGAACCCGGTGCCGACGATGACCAGGGTGCCGGCATAGTCCAGCTGGCCCAAGGCAGCCTCGGCCGCGCTGGCATGCCCCGAGCACTCGAAGGCAACCGCGAACGGCTCCGCCACCGGCAGGGTCATGGGTGGCTCTTCGAGCGAGTCCGGAGCCAGGACCCTGGTCGCCCCGACGTCGAGTGCCTGCTGGCGCCTGACCGGCGACGGCTCGCTGACGGTGATGTCGGAGATCCCCTGCGCGCGCAGCACGGCGATGATCAGGAGCCCGACCGGACCGGCACCCGTGACGAGCACTCGATCACCCGGGCGTACGTTGGCCAGACGGAGTGCGTGCAAGGTGATCGCCGTCGGCTCGGCCAACGCCGCCGGCCGCGTCGCCAGTGCATCAGGAATCCGGATCAGGCCCTCGGCTGCCACCGTCTTGAATTGGCAGAACGCTCCCCGGTACCCGGTGAAGTCGGCCGAGGCACGCTGCAGGCAGACCGAAGGGCGACCTCTTCGGCAGGGCCGGCACACGCCGCAACCCGCTGCCGCATTCCCCACCACCCGGTCACCGGGAGACCAGCCCGAATCGCTCGGCGCGGCAGCCACAATGCCGGACCACTCGTGGCCGAGGATGGCACCGGGTCTGGCGTAGCGCTCCAGAACCATGTGCAGATCGGAGCCGCAAATCCCGCACGCCGCAATTTCGACGAGGACCTCGTCGGGTCCTGGCTCGGGGCGCGGGACCTCGTCGAACTCGATCCTCCCGTCGCCCACGTAGACGGCCGCCGGCATCAGTTCGGGAGACACGGCGCCACACTAAGGGCCTTTTCTGGCGTCTGCCGGGGCCCGGTGGCACCGGCCGACGTCGTGCTCACGGTCCGGAATGATCCTCGACCGGCATCGGCACCGGCACCGGCTCAGTTGTGTCGGGTAGCGGCGAAGGCTCTTCCTCTTTTCGCCGCGGCCGGGTCAAGATGATCTGCACGGACGCCACGACCAATACCACGACGGTCACGATCCGCTCGCTCTTGCCGACCTCCCTGAAGATGGCGTAGATCTGAATCCCGATGGCGAGGGCCTCGGCGAAGAGGGCCAGCGCCACCGCCCGCATCCCGAAGACCATCTCGGGTTCCTCGTCGGCTTCCGGAGCCTGGGCCCACGCCGCCAGCGCGATGAGCAGCACGGCCGCCGTCCAAATGAAGTTGTAGCGGTTGCCCGAGACGACGGCCCGCGCCTCGGCTTCCTGAATGGCAAAGACGGCGTCGGCGATGGACGTACCGAGGATCGCCAGACCGACGAGGATCCACATCGGTGTCGGGCCGCCAGCCCATGAGGCCGTAGACACCGAGGATGGCGCCGATCAGCAGCACATCGAGCACCGGATAGAGGAAGACGACGAACGTGGCCAGCGAGCCGATCGTCTTGTGCGCGGTGGCGGGCTGAATCACCAGCGCGAAGCCCACGGCCAGCACCAACAGCGTGACCGCGATCCCGTCCATCCAGCGGTGCAGCTCGAACTGGGGGACGCGCACACGGATGAGGAAGAAGATCCCGATCGCGATGAGCGGGTACCACGCCAACCAGAACACATCGGCGAACGAGGGATACGGAGGGTTGGGGTTGCCGGCGTACATCACCGTCCAGGCGGTGCTCCCGATGAACCAGAGCAGCAGGGCCAGCCCGAACGCCAGCCACGCTTTTCGGGCGATCGGCTCGAAGGCGGCCCGCGCCAGGACGAGGGCGGCACCGATACCCAGGATCGCGTTGTAGATCCAGTTGTCCCACAGCCAGTCCGGTCCCGCGGTATGGAAGATGCCGTTGATCGCCTCCAGGACGACGAGCACCCCCAGCACCAGCCACACGAAGTTGAGAAGGAAGGGGACCGAGAGGAGCTCGCCCTCGGCGTCGACCTTGCGCCTCGGGAGCGCTCTGCGCAGCGGCGCCAGGCGGCCCCAGCTCCCCTCTGTCGAATCAGTCACACCCGCTCCATCCCGCCTCCATCTTCGCCGACGGGCGACAAGGGGCACATGAGGGGTCTTCTGCCCCTCCGTTACCATCGAGGCTCCATGGAGGAGCTCACGGGACGGACGGCGGTCGTTACCGGTGCAGCCAGTGGGATCGGACTGGCCGTCGTCGAGGCCTTCGCCGCCGAGGGAATGCGCGTCGTCATGGCCGACATCGACGAGGAGAGCCTCCGATCGCATGCGGCGAGACTCACCGACCACGGCGCCGAGGTGGTGGCGGTCACGGTCGACGTCCGGGATCCAGACGCCGTCGAGCGGGTCGGCGCCGCGGCCGTCGAGCAGTTCGGGAGGCTCCATGTGGCCGTGAACAACGCCGGGGTGGTCAACGGCGGCTACTCGTGGGAGATCCCGCTCGAGGAGTGGCACCGGGTCATCGACATCGACCTGTGGGGCGTGATCCACGGCATCCGTTCCTTCGTGCCGCGCATCTTGGCGTCGAAGGAAGAGGGTCATGTCGTCAACACCGCCTCCATGGCATCCGTGCTGGCGCTGGGACGCCTGGGCCCCTACACCGTGGCCAAGCACGGCGTGCTCGGGCTCTCCGATGTCCTGCGCGCCGAGTTCGCATCACTCCAGGCGCCGATCGGGGTCAGCGTGGTCATGCCCGGCATGATCAAGACCGGCATGAACCCCGTCGGGACCGTGTCATCGGCCACGGTGGCGGCCAACGTGCTCGACGCCATCCGGCATGGGCGCAACTATGTCTTTACCGACGACCACAGCAACGTCGACGTCGAGGACCGCCTCCGCGCCATCCTCTCGGCCCGCGGCGACGTCATCGGCTGAGACAGCCGGTGCGCCCATGCGCCGCCGTCGCCGGAGGACACACCGGGTCCGTCCTCAGGTAGGGGCCGGGACCAGGCTCGACGAGGCGGCCCGCCCGGCCAGGATCACCCCGAAGAGGCTCACGGCAGTGACGTGCACGGCCGTGCACCACAGGCAGATGGCGCCGAGCCGGAAGAGCTCCACGTAGACGAGATAGAGGACCATGGCCGCGCCGGCGCCCGACACCACGAGCCGGATGCCGTCGACCCAACCGGCCCGGGCGCGCCAGGCCCGGGGGACGGTCAGCCCCGTCATCACGAGCGCCCACACCAGACCGAGCACGGCCAGCGGGACGCCGAGCACGACCGACCACGAGCTCGTCGTCACCAGCGCGCAGTTGACGATGCCGGTGTCCGGACAGGCCAGGGCGGTCGGGTCGGTGTAGTGCGCCACCGTGAGGTACGAGGCGATGGCCACCGCGACCAGGGACAGTCCCAGCGACGTGGCCGGCACCCAGGCCGGCACCCGGCGGGCGGTGACGTGCGTCGTCGCCATCGTCACGCCCCCAGCTTCTGGGCGATCGCCGCAATGGTGGCCGAGCTGCCCACGCTGGAGGGCTGGTTCCCGGTGACCGTGGCGATGGCCGCCGTGATGTCGTTGGCCGCGCCGTCGATCGCCTGCGCCACCGTGCTGTTCGGATTCGACAGGTCAGCCGCGATCTGGCTCCGCGACAGCCCCTGGAGCACCTGCGGCGAGAAGCTGGCGCCGGTGATCACGTAGCGGTTGGCGATATCGAGGAACGGGATGCTCCCCTCGGCGTCGTACTTGGCCATCAGGGCACTCTGCGCCGCCGTCGGCGTCTGCAAGGTCTCGTAGCTGTTCCCGACCGGCTGGTTCGTGGCTTCCTCGACGGCCTGGAAATCGACGTAGGGGCTGGAGTAGCTCGACCCGTAGAACGAGAGCGTCTGGGTGTCGGGGTACACGTCGGAGTCCGACGAATGCGTGCCTTCGAGGTTGGAAAAGGTCCCGAAGCGCGACAGCGCCACCGCCAGTGACCACCGCTCGGCCGCGCAGTAGGGGCAGTACTCGGCGCCGACGTAGGTGATCAACGGCTTGTTGTCGGAGCCCATGAGGATGGCGCCGCTCCCGACCTTGGTCGGCAGCACGACCGAGGATGGGCTGCCCACCGCGTTCAGCGTCGCGGCCGGCACGGTGAGCGCGGCCGCGACCTGTGGGGACAGGGCCGTGGTCCCGGGGTCGGCCGGCGCCGACGATCCGCCTCCCGCTGTGAGGTGGGAGGACGCCGCCGCCGGGGGGTTGGCGTTGCCCGCGGCCTTGACCACGATCATGGTGGCGATGGCGGCCACCACCAGCACGACAGGGACCAGGGCGGTCAGGACGGGATGGCGGGTGCGGAAGCGGGCCGTGGGGGGTGCCGGGGCCCGGCGTGTGGTGGTGTTGGACGCCTTCCGCCCGGTTGGTGTGTGCGCTCGTCTTGGATTGGGTGGCGGGTCGCGCCGGACGCGACGACCCTGATGGGGATTTCGACATGCTGTTCTCCTTGGATTGGGCCGAGCAGGCGACAGGGCGCCCTTACTCGGAGGCTCGAAACGGAAGCCAGCGATGGCGCGGCTTCCGGGACTGATGCAGGCGCAGGGGCCGACGCAGGGGCCGGCGCTGGCGCAGGTCGAGCTAGGAGAACTGCGGCGGGTGGAACAGGGGGTCGCGTGCGCCCGCAGGCAGGGCGAGAACTCGGCCACGGCGGCGCCGGATGCTGGCGGCAGCTGCCGCGACGCCCAGAGCGCCCGCCACGACCGCCATCAGCGCAATGCCCGGCGAGGGCGCGGCGGGTGCCGGACTGCCCTTGCCACAGGTGGCGTCGAGGCAGTTCACCGGCCCTGACAGCGGAGCCTCTGCGACCCGCACCACCTGGGTGACCGAGGTGTCGGCGACGGAGAGCGCGCCGTGCGGCAGGAAGCCCCCGACGACGGCGGCGATGATCGCCACCAGACCGATCCTCCACCGCATGGACATGCCATGCAGGCTACCGGTGCCGGATAAAGACCCCATAAGAATCACGGGCGGAGGGATGTGCAGCCGCAGAATTGTGGAGCGCCCCTGGCGCACCCCTGCCGGCGGAGGGCTTCCGCCTCGCCCGCTCGCGCCTATTGCCGCTTCCCTATGCCGTGCCTGAGTGCACCCTGGCGCCGGAATCGGGGCCGCTGCCGGTATCCGTGTCACCACCCGCCCCCGACACCTTGCGGGCCCAGGCGGCTACCAACTGGAGCAGTCCGAGATACACCGCCAGCACGATCACGATCACCAGCAGGCTCCACCCCGTGAGGTTCCCGCCGAAGACAAGGATGAGTCCCGCCACGACCACGCCCACGATGCGCAGGCCGTTGAGGTGCTCGACGATCCAGCCACCCGTGCGGCGCACGCGGCTCGACTCGGCCGCGGCGCGCCCGGCACCCGACGAGAGCGAGCGGGCCTGGGCAGCCACCCAGCGACCACCCGTGGCGCAGGTCCTCCGGATCCACACCGCATAGCGGGCCGGCCCGGCGAGCCAGGCGCCCAAGGCCACGAGGACGGAGATCAGCAGCGTCCAACGCAGATCCGCCTTGAGGAACCGCAGCACGGTGTCCCAGACAGCGGCGGCGCTCTCGGCGTGGAAACCACCACCGGTGGCCTGACCGATGAAGATCCCGCGGCCCGTAGACAAGCCGGTCAGCACCAGCATGGTCATCAACGCCACCCCGACGGCCAGGCGCAGCAGCGTCTTACGCCGCTCCAGGGCGAGCGCCACCGCCAGGATCGCCAGCACCAGGGCGATGACCGGGATGGCCCACTTGAGCTTCACGACCAGGTTGAAGAGCCCGGAGAACTTCGAGACCTGCTGCCTCGACACGACGGTGAAGCTCGCCCCTTCGGTCGAAATCGATTTGATGGGGTTGAAGAGCCTCACGCCGTGCGAGTCCAGATCCGAGATCAGATTGTTGAGCGCAGGCGACAGGTTGAGGGCGATCTGCCCGCCCTTGGCGAACTTCTTCTGCAGCGGCGTCTGCTTGCCGGTGAGGATGTTGATCACGGCATTGTGGCTGCGCCGGTTCAGGAGGTCCCACAACTGGCCGAACTTCGGGCTCGAGAAGACCTTGAGCGCCAGCCCGTAGACGTAGGAGTGCACCTCCTTCACGATCGGCGCCACGAGTGGCTTGGCCTTGGCCGGCAGGGCCGCCGTCACCTTGTTCTGCACGACGTGGGTCGAGAACAGTGCGTCGGTCGCCCGCGTCGCCAGGCCGTTCACAATGACCGGATTGCGGGCCAGCGGAGCCATGGTCTCGACGTACTGATCGGTGTTGGTCACCGTGCGGATGGCCCACACCGAGATCACCGAGACCGGGATGAGGATCGACGCCAGCACAATGAGCACCCACGCCGAGATCCGGCGTGGGAGGTGCCCGCGCCGCGTCCCGCTCTTCTCGGCCTTGGTCCGCTGCGCCGGTTTTTCCGTCTCCCCCTGCGCCCCGGAGACGGCCCCTTGTGCGTCATCGGGATGCAGCGGGGGTTCAGTATCGCTCATCTGGGCCTTCTCATTTCCCATTTCCTAGTGCGAAATGGACTGGTGCGCGCGCATCCAACGGTGTACGACTAGTGCCGTGAAAGCAAGTGGGGGCGGTTCGGGCGGTCTGCGCGTGGTGATTCTCAGCGGGCTCTCGGCTTTCGCAGCGCCGCTGGTGTTCGTGGGCGTGATCGTCCTGCGCAAGGTCGACCGCCGCAGCCGGATGCACATCCGGCGCATCAACAAGCGCCTGCAGCACGAGCTCGCTCGCTGGAGCTGAGCAGGCCTCTGGCCGGTGCTCACCGGATTCGCCCACTCCGCCGTTTGCGTCCCCGACGTCGAGGCCGCCACACGCTGGTATTCCGAAGTCCTCGGCCTCACGGTGCTGTCGCCGCCCTACCGCATGGAAGGCGAGCAGATCGAGCACGACATGGGGGAGCTCGTCCCGTCACCGGTGGTCCTGCACGCGGCCATCGTGGGCTTTGGGCAGGACGACCGCGTCGTAGAGCTGATCGAGTATCCGGCGGCCCACGTCGCTCCGCCGGAGACCGGACGACCGGCTGTCACCAGGGTCGGCATCACCCATATCGGCATGCTGTGCGACGACATCGGCGCCACGCGTGCCGAGCTCGAGGGCCGCGGCGTCGAATTCCTCACTGCGGGCGTCGCCGACGTCGCGGGACTGCGGACGACCTGGTGCCGCGATCCATGGGGAACGGTGATCATCCTCATGGAAAAGCGCGACGGCGCCCGTCCCTACTGGGGGCAATGGACGCCATAACTGCCGTTGACAATGGGTGACGACCGTTGGATATGACGCTTTCAGCGCTGTCAAAACGAATTTTGGGCACAAATATCTGCATTCGTGCCCGGAAAGATGTGCATTACTGGGCGCGCATCGGCCACAATGGGCGCCATGAACAAGAGAGAACTCGCAAAAGCAGTCGCGGTCCAGTCCGATGTCGAGCTGAAGACCGTGATCACCGTCATCGACGGATTCACTGATGTCGTCACCGCCGTCGTTTCGAAGGGTGAGCCGGTATCCATCCCTGGCTTCGCCAAGTTCGTCAAGGTGAACCGTGCCGCGCGCATGGGTCGGAACCCGGCCACGGGCGAGGCGATCCGGATCAAGGCCTCCAAGAAGGCGCGCATCACTCCGGTGAAGGCGTTCAAGGACGCCGTCCTGGCCCCGGCCACGGCACCGAAGCTGGTGAAGGGTGCGTTCCCGACCAACGAGGCCGCCGTTGCCTCCGCCGGCAAGTCCGCTGCTCCGGCTGCCGCCAAGAAGGCGCCGGCCCGGGCCACCAAGAAGGCGCCGGCGCACGCAAGGCTCCCGCCAAGAGGGCGCCGGCTCGCAAGGCTCCGGCCAAGCGCGCCCCCGCCAAGAGGGCTGCAAAGAGGTAACGCGCAAGGCCGGTCCCTCACCCGGGATCGGCCTTCTGCGGCCCTGGTCCAATGGACGAGCGGCGCCCCGAGGCGCGAGCGCCCGAGAGCGGCGCTCCCCCTCCCCAACCACTGGCTGACCGTCCTCTGACGGAGCCACATCCTGACCGGCTGTTGCCGGGCGATCCCGCCTACCCACGGATCATTCGCGCCCATGCCGAGGCCCTCGGCACCGGCGCCGATACCTATGTGGACCCGCGCTCCGGGTTGACCGTCCTCACCGCCGGCTATCTGGCGCGCCGCGGCTACTGCTGCGAGTCGGGATGCCGGCACTGCCCCTACGTGTCATGAGCCACCATCAGGGCCATGGGCCACCAATTGCCGAGGGGATGCCTCCTATGCTCCAGGCGGCACTTGGCGCGGACGGATCGGGCACGGCATGAGCAACACCTCACAGGGTCCTGGATGGTGGTTGGCCTCCGACGGCAGGTGGTACCCGCCTGAGCTCTGGACGGGTCCGCCCACCGTTGGCCCGGCCGGGGCACCCGCCCAGTCCGTTCCGACCTATCCGGCGCAACCGACCTCTCCCGTCCACGGGCCGGCCTCAGGCGCCGGGCCCGCGTACGGGAGCTACGGCTACGGCCAGTATCCGCCGCAAGGCGTCGGTGCGCCCTACGGTCAGCCCGTCAGGCAGAAGACGAACGGCCTGGCCGTCGCGGCGTTGATCTGCGGGTGCGCCGGCCTCTTCTTCCTCCCGGCCATCCTCGGCGTCATCTTCGGCTTCATCGCCCGCTCCCAGATCAAGCGGTCCAACGGGGCGCAGAGAGGCGACGGGATGGCCATCGCCGGCATCATCGTCGCGATCGGGTGGCTGGCACTCCTCGTGCTCGCCATCGCGCTCGGCCATTCCACCAACACCAACAACAACAACGGAACCGTCGACCCGTCGCTCCTTCTGGGACAGCTGGGCCTCGGCGGATTCAACTAGCAGGTCTGACCATCCACCAGTCTGTTCATCCACGAGTCTGTTCATCCACGAGTCTGTTCATCCACGAGTCTGTTCATCCACGAGGAGGAGCGTACGAATGCAAGGTCTGCTCTATGGCGTCCGCGGCGAACGCTGGACGCCACCGGACGACTCCAACAACCTCATGGTCGGGCTGTCCCGCACCCCGATGCGCCTCGAGGAGCTCGAGCGCCCGAAGCTCCTGCGCGACGACTGGTGCGTCGCCAAGACGCGGCTGACCGGCATCTGTGGGTCCGACGCCAAGATGGTCTTCATGGACTTCGGCGACGACTTCGGCGACGGCGCACTGAACGGGTTCTTCACCTTCCCGACGGTCTTCGGGCACGAGGTGGTGGCCGATGTCGTCGAGGTCGGCCCGGCCGTGAAGACGCTCGAGGTCGGCCAGCGCGTCGTCCTCAACCCCTGGCTCTCCTGCGGCCCCCGCGGCATCGACCCGCCGTGCCCGTCGTGTCAGGACGGCGACTACAGCCTCTGCTGGCATTTCACCCAGGGGCCCATTGCGGCGGGCATCCATACCGGGACGTCGAAGGACGCTCCCGGTGGCTTCGCCGACTACCTGCCTGCCCACGAGTCGATGCTCATCCCCGTCCCCGCCGACGTGAGCGACGAAGTGGCCGTCATCGGGGACCCCTTTGCCGTCTCGCTCCATTCGGTGACGCGTCACCCGCCGCCGCCCGGCGGCAAGGTACTCGTCTACGGCAGCGGGGCGCTCGGCGTCACGGCCGTCGCCATCATCAAGGCGCTCTATCCCGACGTGGAGGTGATGGTGGTCGCCCGCTGGCCCGCGCAGGCTGCACTGGCCCGCAAGCTCGGCGCCACCGTCGTCGACCCCTTCCCGGTCGAGCAACTGCTGGAGGAAGCGGCGGCCTGGTCGGGTGGCGTGCTGAACAGGTTCGAGGGCAGCTCGTTGCCCATGGCGCACCCGGGTGGGTTCGACGTGGTCTACGACACCGTCGGCACCGCGCAGACGGCGGAGGTCGGCGTGCGCCTCCTCAAGCAACGCGGCACCATGGTCAAGAGCGGGGTGCATGCACCCGAGCGCTGGGAGTGGTCGCCGCTGTACTTCAAGGAGATCTCGTGGGTGGGCTCCAACGCTTTCGGGGTCGAGGAGGTCGACGGCGTGCGCATGCACGGCATCGCGCACTACCTCCGCCTCGCTTCCGAGGGGCGCATCGACATGACCGGCATGCTCACGCACACCTTCCGCCTGCCGGAGTGGCGTGAGGCCTTCACGCTGCTGGCCAACCAGGAGGAGAGCGGCGCCATCAAGGTCGCCTTCGACTTTCGCTGAGCAAGGCTTTCGACGGATTTGGGCGGAGGGGGAGGCCTTCGCAGGAACGATGTCGGGCCGTCTCCCGGCATCCGGTCTGCCCCGGCCGGAGCGGAGCGGCCTCACCATCTGACTGCAGGCACGCAAGGGGGTAGCGTCGCGGTTGGCAGAACCCGCCGACAGCTGCAGTCGGAAGCGCGCTGCAGCTGGATGTGACCCAAAGGGGGCCTCATGACCACGAGCCCGGCCAGCACCGACTCGGACTTCGCCTTCGACCCGAAGTGGGGCATCGAGTCGCCGTCGACCACCATGTTCGACTTCAACTACACGGGCGGGCGGGACCAGCTCTTGCGCCTGTACGACAAGGGCACCCGGCGCCAGTGGATCGGCAGCGATCGCCTGGACTGGAGCACGGACGTCGACCTGACCAATCCCGTCGGCATGCCCGACGAGATCATGCCGATCTTCGGCACGCCGTGGTGGGACGACATGGACGAGAAGCGCCGGGGAGAGCTGCGCCGGCATGTCGAGGCGTGGCGCTTCAGCCAGTTCATGCACGGCGAACAGGGCGCGCTGATCTGCACGGCAAAGATCGTGCAAACCGTTCCCGACATCGACTCCAAGTTCTACGCCGCGACCCAGGTGATCGACGAGGCGCGCCACGTCGAGGTGTACAGCCGCTACCTGCACGAAAAGGTGCAGCTGGTGTATCCGCTGAATCAGTATCTCAAGGCGCTCCTCGATGACGTCATCTCCGACAGCCGGTGGGACATGACGTATCTCGGTATGCAGGTGTTGGTCGAGGGGCTGGCGCTGGCCGCCTTCGGCGTCATTCGCAACAACGCACAGAACCCGTTGGCCAAGGCGTTGAACGCATATGTGATGCAGGACGAAGCGCGCCACGTCATGTTCGGGCGCTTGGCGCTGCGCGACTACTACCCGCAGCTGAGCGAGGCCGAGCGCGCCGAGCGGGAGGACTTCTGCATCGAGGCCTGTTATCTGATGCGGGACCGCTTCCTGGGCGAGGAGGTGTGGGAGCGCCTCGAGCTGCCACCCGAGATCGGCGTCTATGTGGAGAACAGCGAGACGTTGCGGGAGTTTCGCAACTTCCTCTTCATGCGCATCGTGCCGATTTTGCGTGACATCGGCCTATGGGGACCGAAGGTGCGCGCCGCCTTCGAGGAGATGGGCGTGATCGGCTGGGCCGACGCGGACATCGACGCCGAGATGGCCAGTGACGAGAAGGCGGCCGAGGATCTCGACGAGGCCCACGATGCCCGCATGGCCCACGTCAACGCGGTGGCGGGGACGGCGACGGGGGCGGGCGAAGACTCTGCGAACTGAAGACTCAGCGAACTGAGGAGCCAGTGGACTGAGGGGTCAACCGCCTTCGAGGGCCCGCTCCAGGCCGGCGGTGATCTGCTGGGTCGGCTCGTTGGTATCGAGGTAGTCCCGCCACGCGGTGACCTTGCCGTCGGCGTCGACGTCGATCACGGTGGCACCCGTCATGGAGATCGGGACGCCGGCCTTGCCCTCGCCCGGGTGGAAGGTCGCCGTCCCCGTCCACTCGAAGACGGCCCAGTCCCGGCCGCCGCGGATCCGGTCCACCCGCTGGTTCCAATCCGGGAAGACGGCGTCGGTGTCCCGGGCCACCTTGTGCAGATCGGTGGTCCACGGGGTCACCGGGTCGCAGAACCGACCCTCGGGGGCGAACAGCGCGGCGAAGTCGTCCGGCCCGTCGATCGACTCGAAGGTCCGGGCCCAGGCTTCCCAGTCCCGCCCCCCCGTGCCGGCGCCGGCGCCGGCGCCGGCGCCGGCCTGTTGCGTACTCATCTCTTCCGACCCTTTCCTTGGCCACCGCTGCGCAGGCTCTCCGCCTGAAATGTGACCACCGCATCGTCGAGCGGCAGGACCACCTGGGGCTGGACGAACTGGTGCTCCTCGGCCACGAGCTTCACGGCTGTGCCCCAGGCCGTAAAGCCGATGGCGTGGCGGGCGAAGCTCATCGGGCCCTCGGTCACCTTGACCTCGACCACGCCCTCGCCCCCCGCCTCCAAGGCGGAGCGCTGCATCTTCTCCATGGCCGACTCGCGGGCCGAGTACATGGCCTCGGTGTAGTTGGTCAGCTCCACGTTCTGCCTCGTCTGCTTCATGGCGGTGCCGGCACTGCGCCGAGGGGCGTAGACGAAGCTGGCCCCGAAGGCGAGCCCGACAGGCATCCAGCCGGCGCGCTGCAGGAGGGTGAAGTCGCGGGCCGACAGGTCCGACACGAAGGGCATGGCCAGCGCGGCGTCGGTGCCCCGGCCGTGTTGGGCTCGCATGGGGCGCACCGCCGTGCCCACCAGCTCGACGTCAACGTGGTGAGGGTGCACCGACACCTCGACCCGCACCCCGACGACACCGTGCCCGTGCACCTTGCCGCATTCCCCGCGTAGCAGACGGGCCGCTTGATCCACCGCCGCGTTGTGGGCGTCCCCCGCCAGTGAGATGGAGCCTCTCCCCCAGTTCCACACGCCGACCGGGACCGACACCACGGCGACGCCGCACACCAGGTCGAGAGGCTCCCATCCGGCCGCGTGCAACAGCAGTGCCTCGTCCACCGACAGATCCGACGTGATGCCGCGTTCTTTGGATGGGGGCGCCGGGGTGGCCATGGTCTGGGCGCCCTTGAGCATCTCGGCCCGGACGTCCTGGGTGGGAGCAAGGCCGAGGCCATCCCCCGGGGCCCCGCTCGAGTCGGCCGCACTCACGACAGCCGCACCGTCGGCCTGGGCAGCACCACCGGGTCGAAGTCCTTGAAGCGTCGCATCCGGTTGCCCCGCAAGGTGCAGTCGATGACCTCGTCGCCGGCGGAGAGCTCCCGGGTGACCACGTCCATGCTCGCCCCGTGCAGCTCGTCGCCGGCCAGCTGCTCGCGCACGTGCTTGCGGGCCAGCTGCCGCGACGCCATGTGTGCCTTGCTCACCTGCTCCACGAGCGCCGGTCCCATGTTGTTGCCCCACCCACCCATGGAGCCCTCCATGTAGTACTCGGTCATGCAGTAGGCCCAGATCCGGACCGAGGCCAGGGCCGCCACGACGGCCACCGGCATGAACCCCGCCTCTATCGACTTGGTCAGGCGCTGCCCCGCCAGGTAGGTGCTCCACGGCACGCCGCCGGCGGGCGGCGGGCCGCCCTCCACGTTCACCGCTGTGCCCAGGAAGTGGAACTCGGTCGTCCCGGTGTCGGCCACGTTGGAAACGACGTCCGCCACTCCGATCACCCCGTGGGCGCCCAGCGTGCTGGCCTCTTCGAGCATGCGGCCGTACGCCGTGTGATAGCCCTGCGTCCAGGCCTGCTCCACCCAGGGCTGCTCGAGGTTCTGCCCCCAGGAGCGGTGCTCGTTGGAGACGAAGCCGTGCGGGCAGCGGTAGGTCTCCGAGTACGACCCCGGGGTCTGCTGGCCCCCCATGTAGGGCGACATGCCGCGCATCGTGCCGCCCGGCCCGTACCAACCCCACTGCATGACACAGAACCCCTGCACCAAGGCAACCGGTTGCAGGCCGAGGTCGAGACAGGCCGCGAAGTCGGGCACGCTGAGGCCGGAGGAGAAGGAGGTGGCCTCCAGGCGGCGGACCGCCGCTTCCGGGAGGTCGCTGGTCGGCGCGCCATCCGGCGCGGCAGACCCCGGAACGCCCGGATCCGGCCCCTGCCCCGGTCCCGCAAGGTCGCTCATCAGTTGTCGAGCGAGATGATGGTGGTCGGTTTGGGCAGGGTGACCTCCCCGCTGCGCTTGGTGACCGCCGTGCCGAGCGCCAGGAACTCAATGGTGTGCGAGCCCCACTGATGCGACTTCTCCTCCAAGCGCACGCCCACGATCCCGCTCGCCTCAAGCTGGGTCGCTTCGTCCTGCATGCGCGTCATGGCGAGCTCTCTGGCTTCGTAGAGCGCCTGGGTGAAGTTGGGAAGCTCGACGTTCTGCCCCATGGAGCCGAGCGCCTGGGTGAACTTGCGATGCGCAATGTGGAAGACACACGTCCCCATGACCAAGCCCTGGGGCACGTGCCCCGTCTGCATGAGGGTCCAGAAGTCCTGACCCGACAGGTCCGATGTGAAGGGCTTGCCCTGCACGTTGCGATAGGAGGTCCCGTCCTCCGCCTTGACTGCGGTGCCGAACGCGATGAATTCGGCTGAATCGTTGCCCCACTCGTAGTAGTTGACGTCGAGGCGCACACCCACGACGCCGTCGGCCCCGAGCTCCTGGGCCTCTTCCTCCATCCGGGTCATGGCGAGTTCGCGGGCGGTGTACATCGCCTCGGTCAGCTTGGTCAGCTCCTGGCTCTGCCCCCACTTCCGGGTCTGTATGCCGATGTGGTAGATCGACGATCCCATCACGAAACCCAGCGGATGGAAGCCGGCCTCTTTGACGAGAAGGAACTCGTTGACAGAGAGGTCGGAGGTGAAGAGGCCGTGTTCCAATTCCTCGAGCCGGTGTGCGGCGTCCTTGGGCAGGTCGCGCGGCACCGGAGGGGGCGCCTGGGCCACCGCCTCTGCCGCCTTCACCGGCTGCGGCGTTTCCTCGGTCACGATTGGCCTCCGATCACAATGTTCTCCAACGCCTGACGCGTCTGCTCGCTATGCGCCGCCTCCGACTGCAGGGTGGAGAGCAGCCGGGTCAGCCAGGCGTCCATGCCGACCTGCTCGCTGCGGATCCGGATGCCACCCGACGAGTGCCCGATGGTGCAGCGGACGGTGCCACCTTCGACGACCGCCTCCAGGGTGTCGTCACCGAGACTGATCCGCACCGACTTGATCTCGTCGGATTTGCGGAAGCGTCCCGCCCGCTCCACCGAGATCCGGTCGCCGAGCGCGTCGGAGAGCTGGGCCACCAGGAGCTTGAGCATGATGCGCAGGTCGGTGCTGTTCGAGGCCAGCTGCGAGACGGCCATGCTGAGGTCGAAAGACGCGCCCTCCGGACCAGCGCCGGTCCCCGAGGCCCACGACGCATCCAGCCCCGCGCCGGTCTCGGCCTCGGCCCCCGTGCCTTCGATCGATCCACCTGGTGAGCCAGCAGGCTCCATTGACATCGGGCGCATCGTACCGCCACCTACCGGCTGGTGATCCTGCGCCCGGCGCTGAGGCTCCTCGGCGTTCCGGCGATCCGGCGCTCAGCTGTTCGGGCCCTCAGGCCGGGCGCGGCTCGCAGATCACGACCGGGATCTCGCGCCCGGCCTTCTTCTGGTAGCTGTCGTAGCCCTTGTAGACGGCGATGATGTCCGGCCACATGGAGGCTTTCTCGCCCGGCGATGCCGTCCGGGCCCGCATGGGGCGGGTCTGGCCGCTCATGGTGACCTCCACGTCCGGGTTGGCGACCAGGTTGAGGTACCACTGTGGATCGCGGTGATCGCCGCCCTTCGAGGCGATGAGCACGACCCGGTTCTCGTCGTGGATGGGCGTGGTGAGCATGGTCGTACGGGGCTCACCGGACTTGCGCCCGATGGTCTGCAGCTCCACGCCCGGCATGCCGAAGAGGATCTTGGGCCAACGGCCGCCCGTCACGCGCAGCGCGGCCTTGTGCGTGAGGTTCAGGAGTTTGAATCCGGCGTCCACGACGGGTTTGCGTTGTTCGGTCATTTTCATCCTTGTCTCAATCTCGTTACGGATTGGCGCCATGGGGAACGAAATCCGTTCCCGTTGCGTCAGTTCTCGTGTGGCTGCGTGTCCCGTCGCCCCTGGTGCACCCGACGAACCTATAGGGAACGGTCGTAGGGGGTCGACGACAGAGCACCCAGCGCCACGGCCACGGCCACTTCCCCGGCGACCTCACGGCACGCACAACAACATGAAATTCCCGAGAACGCGGGTTTCCAGCCTGCCGGCGCGCCATCGCGCTCTGTACCATGGGGCACGCACCTCGTGCGGAATCGGTTGGGAACCACGATCACGAGTCCGACAGGGGGACGGTGGCCTTCTCACCGCTGCACATACGACGTCATCTTCAACTTCGACCCATCCCTTCGTGCGCGGCGACGAGCAACGCCGTCGCAGCCGCGGCGCGCGATATGGAGCGTCGCGTGCGCGACCCTGGCTGCCCTCGTCGTCATCGTCGGGACGGTGGCGTCGCTCGGCGGGGCGGCCGCCCCAGCGGCGAGCGCCAGCAACTGGGCGCCGGTGCATGGGAGCGACTTCCCGGACCCGGGCATCCTCCAATTCGGCGGCGTGTACTACGGCTTCGCCACCCAGAACTTCGCCGCACCGAGCCAGACGATCAACATCCAGGTCTCGACCTCGCCCGACGGGGTCAACTGGACCCCGTTGACCGGCTTCGATGCGCTCCCCCAGGTCGGCTCGTGGGCGAGACCCGGTGATACCTGGGCTCCCAGCGTGGCACGCGACGCGGCCGACAACGACTTCGTCCTGTACTACACGGCGACGGAAAACAACACGGGCGACCAGTGCATCGGCATCGCAACCTCGTCCTCGCCGCAGGGGCCGTACAGCGACACCCGGTCCACGCCGATCGTCTGCCAGAACGGCAACTTCTACGGGCCATCGACGATCGACGGCAGCTACGGGGGCAGCATCGACCCGGACATTTTCACGGACTCGACCGGTGCCTCCTGGCTGATCTGGAAAAGCGACGGCAACCACTTGAATCCGGCCATGTCCACGATTCTGTGGTCTGTGCCGCTCGGGTCCGACCTCCTGCCGACGAGCAGCACTCCGACCGAGCTCCTGCAGGACGACGAGCCGTGGCAGACCGGGATCGTGGAAGGTCCCGACATGGTCGAGACGCAGACGCCGGCCGGTGGCAGCAACCCCCCAATCGACACCTACTACCTCTTCTACGCAGGAAGCGACGAGGGCGCCTCCACCTACGGGATCGGCTGGGCCAGCTGCCCGTCGGGTCCCACCGCCGCCTGCACCGACATGTCGACGGGACCGATGCTCGCCACGTCCCCGGGCATGTCCGGGCCCGGCGGCCCCGATGTGTACGCCCTCCCGCAATCGGGAGGTGTCACGCAGCTGGTCATGGCCTTCGCGGCCTGGCAGGGCACGACGATCGGCTACCTCTCCTGCGGCATCCGCCCCATGTACCTGGCCGACCTGAATTTCCAGGCCAACGGCACCAGCACGGCCACTCCGGTGCTGGCGCCGGCCAACCCCACTGCGGCGCCGGCCGCCAGCCCGAGCTGCCCGCAACCGGCGCCTGGATACTGGCAAGTCGGCTCGGACGGCGGCATCTTCAGCTTCGGCGGCGCGCAGTTCTACGGCTCGACGGGGAGCATGCACCTGAACAAGCCCGTGGTCGGCATGGCGGCGACGCCCGACGGCAAGGGCTACTGGCTGGTGGCGAGTGACGGTGGCGTGTTCGCCTACGGCGACGCGCAGTTCAGCGGCTCGACGGGGAGTATCACCCTGAACAAACCGATCATCGGCCTGATCCCCACGCTCGATGGCGGAGGCTACTGGTTGATCGCCAGCGACGGCGGCGTGTTCGCCTTCGGCGACGCCAAGTTCTACGGCTCCACCGGCGGCAACAATCTGGCCTACCCGGTGACGGCGGCTGCCACGAGCTACCTCGCGGGTGGTTACTGGCTCGTCGACGCCAACGGCCAGGTCTTCAACTTTGGCAACGCGCGGAACGAGGGGCAGCCCGCGTTCGCGCCCGGGGGCTATCGCATCACGGGGATGGCGGCCACCCAGAGCTCGAACGGGTACTGGCTGTCCAGCGCCAACGGCAACGTGGCCGATTTCGGCAACGCCGCGCCCTACGGCTCCATGGCCGGCACTGCGCTGAACGCGCCCGTCGTCGGGATGGCCGCCAGCCCCGGCGCCACCGGCTACTGGCTCCAGGGCCAAGACGGCGGCATCTTCGCCTTCGGCAACGCCGCGTTCTACGGCTCCATGGGTGGCAAGCACCTCAACGCGCCCATGGTCGGTATCGCCGGCACCTGACTGGCGCCCCCCTCGACGCGGGCTGAACCCCGCCGACCATCCCTGCGCCATCGTCTCGGCCGCCCACGCCGCATCCCGGAGCGCTCGTTCGGCACGACCGGAGCACGTGCCGAACGAGCACGTGCCGTCAGAACGCGACGCCTCCCCCACCACTTGGCGCAGTCGTCGTCGTCGGGGAGGTGGTCGGCGTGGTCATCGGCGGTGCCGGCTGGGTGACCGGTGTCGGTGGCTGGGTGACCGGCGTCGGTGGCTGGGTGACCGGAGTCGGTACCGGCGTCGGCGTCGGCGTGGTCACGTTCGCCCCCGTGCTGGAGTTCGACTGCGAACCTTGGTTCGTCGAGGTCGCCGGCTGCGTCGTCGACGCGCCGGGCGCCGTGGTCGACGTGGCCCCAGCACCAGCACCAGCTGTCGCTGTGGCGGGGATGCCGCTCTTCAACACGGCGAACCACACCTTGCCCACGTTCTGCCCGTGCGCCTGGCCCTTCTTCTTGTCACCTTCGAAGCGATACAGCGGAAGCTCGTGGAACGCCACCTGGTAATGGCCGTCGGCGACCTTCAGCAGCGACAGGTCCTTCACGCCGTGCGGTCCCGACACGTGCGCGCCTTTCGGCGCCAGAAGCGGTGGCCAGATCTTGGCGCAGGCGCCTGTGCACGTCGACGTGCCCGGCGAGTCCTCGGTGAAGCGGTACAGCGTCAAACCCGAGGAGGTGGTGAGCACGGTCCCCACACCGGAGATCTTGGCGGTCGAGATCTTGATGGTCTTGGCCTGCGTGCCGGTGGCTCCGGCGGTCCCACCGGGCACCGCCAGGACCAGGGCGAGCGAGAGGGACGCGGCGCCCAGCCCAACAGCGGAGAGAGTCCCGGCAACGGCCCGACCCAAGACACGTCCGGCCCCGCCAGCCGGGACTCCCTCCATCTTCCCGCCACCTGGATCTTGTTGGCTCCCACCAGTGCCCGTCTGCCGCTCTGCCGCCATGTCGAGTCGTCCCTTCATCGGTTCAGCTGCTCGAGGGTCATACGGCTCGGGGCCGCGGCAAGATTGCGGAGGCGGCCTATCCTGGGGCGGGCCGCCCGGCCACGACACATGCGGCGGCGCCAAGGGAGGGCAGGCTCATGGCAGGCAACACGAGCGGATTCGAGTTGCGGGGCATCAACCATCTCGCGCTGGTGTGCCGCGACATGGAGCGGACCGTCGACTTCTACTCGAACGTCTTGGGCATGCCACTGGTCAAGACGATCGAGCTGCCGGCCGGGATGGGTCAGCACTTCTTCTTCGATTGCGGCGGCGGTGACTGCCTTGCGTTCTTCTGGTTCCCCGATGCGCCCGACGGTGTGCCGGGCATCGAGCGCGCCGGCGGGGCGCCCCGACCAGGGCGACCTCACGAGCGCCATCGGCTCCATGAACCACGTCGCCTTCGACGTGCCGCCCGAGAAGATGGAGGAGTATCGCGATCGCCTGACTGCCGCCGGGATCGACTGCACCGACGTCGCCAACCACGACGACTCCGAATGGGGCATCAGCGACGCGCTGCACCCCGGCGTCTTCGTGCGCAGCATCTACTTCCAGGATCCCGACGGCATTCTGCTGGAGTTCGCCTGCTGGATGCGCGCCTTTACCCCATCCGACGTGGCGCATGCGCCGGCGAAGGCGAAGGCGAAGGACGTCCACCTGGCCGCCGAGCCGGAGCTGGCCGCCGAGCCCGTCCGGGCCTGATCGGCCCCGGCCGGCCCGTGCCCCGCCTCCGCCAGGTCCCCAAGGACGAAGCCACCGCCCCCATCGTCACCACCATGTACGAGTGGCTCTTCGAGGGCCGCGACCCCGTGGCCGAACCGGGCCGCTGGGACGGCACCACCGGCGACTGGTGGACCGTGTTCGCCCTCAGCCCCGACATCCTCGACCATTGCGTCAAAGGGTTCGGGCTCTACCAATCGCCCACACGGGTGCTCGACCCCACGCTGCGCGAGCTCGGCCAGATACGGGCCGGCTACGCCGCATCGAGCCAGTTCGTCTTCAGCCAGCACGCCAAGTCCATGCGCGAGCTCGGCATGCCCGAGGAGCAGATCACGCACATCCCGGCGTGGAGCGTCGCCCCCGAGGGCACCTACAACGCGGCCGAACGGGCCGTCCTCGCCTACACCGACTGCCTCGTCTACGACCATGGCCGCGTCCCCGACGCGCTGTTCGCCGAGCTGCAACGCCACCTCCATGAGGTCGCCATCCTCGAGCTCACCTACATCACGACCCTGTACTTCCAGCACGCCGTGATGTCGAAGGCCCTTCGCACCGAGTTCGACGATCGCGACGATCCCATCGTCGAGGTGCCAGGCCCAGTAGGTTCCTCCGCCATGCATCCGGGACCCAATCGGTGACGGGGGAGCACGTCGTCCTGCCAGACGACGAAGCCCGCCACAGGCCCGACGGTGAGGGCCTGTGGAACGAGTCCTATTACTGCGACTTCGTCCGCGCCGACGGCTCCATGGGTGGCTGGCTCCGGCTCGGCCTCTACCCCAACCGCCAGGTGGCGTGGTGGACGACCTGGATCGTGTGGCCGGACCGTCCCGGCCTCTGCTCAGTCGACTACCGGGCCCCGGTCCCGCCCGGCGACGGCTTGGTTTCAGAGGCGTCTATCGGCCCTGACGACACCGCTGACCAGCGGATTGAAATCGAACTCGTGCGCCCACTCGAATCGTTCCGCCTGGCGGCCAGCGCGCCCGCCAACTTCATCGACCCGCCAGAGGCCGTGTACACGTCGGGCGAGCAGACCGGTCCTGCGGCGCGTCTGGACCTAAATCTCACCTGGACGACCGACGGCGTCCCCTACCACTACGACCTCACGACGCGCTACGAGATCCCTTGCCTGGTGACCGGCACCGTCACGGTCGACGGCGAAACGTTCACGATTGACGGGCAGGGCCAGCGCGACCACTCGTGGGGCGTACGCGACTGGTGGGCCTTTGGATGGTGCTGGTGCTCGCTGCGTCTCGACGACGGCACCCGGGTCCACCTGGCCGACATCCGGATGAACGTCGGCGTGCCCGTCTTCTTTGGATATATCCAGAGGCCGGGCGAGGTCCATCCCGCCACGGCGCTCACCGTGACCGAGGATCTGGGCGACCACGGCTTCCCATCCAGAGCACGGATCGAGATCACCGCCGGCTCGGACGACGCCGTCAAGGCGCTCGGCCTCGAGGTGACGCCGGTGGCCTTCGGGCCGGTGTTGCTCCGCAACGACGAGGACGGCCGCATCAGCCGCTTCCCCCGGGCGATGGTGCGGTGCAGGGCCGACGACGGCCGAACCGGCTCTGGATGGATCGAGTGGAACCAGCCGGACGCCGGCCCGCCGGCCGCCGACTCTTGATGCCGATCCACCATTTTTCCTAAGTCCCCTTCACCGTCCCGCCCAACGCCCTCAGCGTCTCTTGAATCGGGGCGGCTCGCCGAGCCCTCCTGCCGGACCGATTCCGGCGGATGGACCGCAGCCCACCCACCCAAGGGAACGGTCGCGGACTACTTGAACATGTCCCCCAGGATCTTGGCGCCCCCGACGCCCGCGGCCACACCTTCGGCGCCGCGATGGTCGTCGCGGTCGGGCATGTACTCGCCGATGACGCCGGCGAGGATCGGCAGCGGCATCGACTGCAGCCAAATCCGGCCCGGGCCCGTCAGCACGGCGAAGTGGTGGCCGTCCGAGCCCATGTAGCGGTTGGCCAAGCCGGGCACCCTCTGCGTCGTGAATTGCACTGAGGCCTGGAAGAGGCCGGCGTGGCCGGGATGCACGCGCATGGTCTGCCCGGCCGCGAGGTCGTAGACGATCACCTCGCCCGAGAGATCGATGAAGGCGCGGCCGGTGCCGCCGACCTTCTGGAGGATGAAGCCTTCGCCGCCGAAGATGCCGCCCTTGAAGGACTGCTGGAATCCCATCGACAGCTCGATCCCCGGCGTGGCCGCCATGAAGCCGTGACGGTGCACCATGAACTCGTTCCCCGGTGCCACGTCGATCGGCAGAATGTGGCCCGGGAACTTCGAGGCGAAGGCGATGGAGCCGGCGCCGCCCTGGGCGGTGTACGTCGTCATCATGAAGCTCGCACCGGAGACGGCGCGCTTGACGGCCCCCATGATGCCTTTGCCGCCCATGCCGCCGCCGGTGTTGGTGGCCATTTGGACTGCGTCCGACATCCAGCTGAACTCGCCGGCTTCCGACACGATGGACTCGCCGTCGGCGAGCGAGAGCTCGAGCACCGGCATCGTGGTTCCGTGGATCGTCTCTTCCATGGTGGGCCTCCTCGGGAGGGGTTCTGGGTCGGGGTGTCTGTTGCCTATCCGTCTGTGTCGGTATCTGTGCCCTGCGGTGTTCGTGCAGTTGTCCGGACGTTTTGCGAACCCGGCGGTTACGCGGTGGATGGCCGCCTTGGATCGGGCGGACTGCGCAGCTCCACGTCTGCCGACAGTAGGTCGTGTCCGGGCCCTTGCGCTCCGGTCACGAGCCGCTCGGCCAGGGTCACCTCCATCAGGCCCAGCGCCATGCCGAAGAGATCGCCGAGGATGAACGTGGTCAGGAAGACCGCCCAGACGTGCTCATGGGGAACCAACTCGGCGACGAAGACCACGACCTCGTGCTCGACCGCCAGGGGCAGGGTGATCAAGAGGAAGACGAGCATGAAGTGCGGCCACACCAGCTGCAGCGATCGCTTGAAGGCGTCGGGCACCGAGCTGCCGAGCAGGTTGATGAGAGGCCCGACCAGGGCGAACAGCGTCCCCACAATCAGTCCCGGGACCACCAGCGCCACCGAGGCCACCGCGCTGAACACGACCAGGATCGCCTCGGCCACCAGAAGGCGCCCCCAGGGTAGGGTGCGCAGCACCACGAAGACGGGTTGGGCCGCTTCGTTGCGCTCGACCGAGCCGACCAGGCGCTCGAGCATGCCGGCGTAGAAGGTCAGCCCCAGGGCGGAGGAGGCGAAGAGGACGGCGCCGACGACCGACCCGATGCCCAGATGGTCGACCGCGACCTCTGTGTAGAAGGTGCCCTGGACCGCATCGAGGCCGAAGATGACCAGGCCGGGCACGATCACCCGGGCCGGCTCCATTTTGGCGGTGCGCCATGAGACCGCCATGAGCTCGAGCGGGTGGAGGCGGTGTCGTGGGGGCTTGGCCGCCCCCGGGTCGCCCTCGCTCATGCGGGGTTCCACCCGTCGCCGACGAACTCGAACAGCCGCTGGTCAGGGTCGAAGGGCGCCGTTGCCCCATCCAGGCGGTGATGCCCTACGGCCAGGATGGTCCCGTCGGGGGCCTCGTAGCCCACCTCGGTGAATCCGGCGGCGGCGAAGTCGGCCCGTATGGCCGGCGTGCGGTCGGGCGAGCGCCGATGCCGGGTCCACACGACGTGGCCCCCGGGTGCGCAGAATCCCCGCATCGCCTGGATGGTGCGCGTGATGTCCGACGGGCTGATGGTCCCGAACACCCCGCACACCAGCACGATGTCGGCCGGCACGTCGTCGGCATACTGGCGGCACTCCGCGGCATCCCCCTCCACCACCCGGATCCGGTCGGCCACGCCGGGCCCGGCGGCACGAGCCCGGGCCCGGGCGAAGGCCACCAGGGCCGGATCGAGCTCGACGAGGAGCGCCGAGACCTCCGTCCCCCTTGGATGGGTCGCCACCACGTCGATTACGTCCCGACCCTGGCCCGCACACAGGCTCACCATCCGGATCGGCTCTGGATGGGTCAAGGGGCCCGAAGCGCCCGAAGCGGGAGCACGGGCCGGCAGGTCGTCCAGGGCCGCGCCCACCATCGACTGCACCGCGCGCAGCCGCCGGGACAGGTTCGAGGACGGGTCCTCGTAGGCCCCGTGCCATTGCACCCAGTGCGAGTCGGCGCCCCCATCGACGGTCTCTGGATGGTCCCCAGGCACCATGACCGCCCATCGTAGGGTGGTCCGCCGTGACCGCCGTGAGCCAGCGATGATCAAATACATCGGCTCGAAGCGCCGCCTCGTCCCCGTCCTCACCCGGATCTGCCAGGCCTCCGGTGCCACCACCGCCCTCGATCTCTTCACCGGCACCACCCGCGTCGCCCAGGCCTTCAAGGCCCAGGGCGTCCACGTCACCGGCGTCGACAGTGCCCGCTATGCCCACACCTTCGCCCGCACCTACATCGAGACGGACGCCGCCGCCACCGATGCCGTTGCGCTGCAGGCGGCGGTGACCCACCTCAACGGTCTCCCCGGCCAACCCGGCTACGTCACCGAGACGTTCAGCCATGAGGCCCGCTTCTTCCAACCGCACAACGCCGCTCGGATAGATGCCGTGCGGGACGCCATCGACTCGGAGTATGCGGGGTCGCCCCTGTTCCCCCTCCTGTTGACGTCCTTGATCGAGGCGGCGGACCGGGTGGACTCGACCACCGGCGTGCAGATGGCCTACGTGAAGCAGTGGGCGCCGCGTTCGGCCAAGCCGCTGGAGCTGCGGGTCCCGGAGCTGCTGGCGGGTCCGGGGCGCGCCCTCCTGGGCGATGCGGTGGAGCTGACCTCTCCATCGGGACCCGGATTGGGGCATTTCGACCTGGCGTACTTGGATCCGCCGTACAACCAGCACCGGTATTTCACCAACTACCACGTGTGGGAGACGCTGGTGGCCTGGGACGCTCCCGAGGCCTACGGCGTGGCCCGCAAGCGCCTCGATGCCCGTGACCCGTCCACGCACTCCGCGTTCAACTCGAAGCGCACGATGGCGGCGGCGCTGGAGTCGGTCGTGCATTCGGTGGACTGCGACCTGCTGGTGCTGTCCTACAACAACGAGTCGTGGCTCGGGTTGGAGCAGCTCGAGGCGATGTGCGCCATCCAGGGATCCGTGGCGACGCTGGCCTTCGATTCGGCTCGCTACGTCGGGGCCCGGATCGGCATCTTCGACCCATCCGGGCGCAAGGTGGGGCGCGTGAGCCATCTCTCCAACCAGGAGCTGCTCGTGATCGCCGGTGAGCAGGCGCTGGTGCGCCGAGTGGCGGCAGCAGCGGAAGAGGGCGCCGGCAGCCTCGCCGGCAGCCTCGCCGGCACCCCCGGCACCCCCGGCACCCCCGCCACCCCCGCCGCCACTGTCGCCGCATCCGATGCGGTCGCCGCCGGTCTGGTGGATCGGCTACAACAGACAACGTGAGCAAGCACGAGCACGGCGGCCACGACAGCGGCTCTGAAAGCGGCTCCGATGACGGGGGCGACACAGCGGGCTCTACGAAACACGACGGCCTCGACCAATCCGCTCCACGATTGCCCTATCCACGCCTCGAGGACAGCGACCTCTCGCTGAAGCTGTCCAAGGACGAGGAGGCGAAGCGGCTCGGCCAGGCGCAACGCCGCCTGCTGCACCTGCGGCTGATCAACGGCGGTCAGCTCAACCACGGCAACCTTGGACCTCCGGTCTGCATCGTCTTCGAGGGCTGGGACGCCGCCGGCAAGGGCGGCGCCATCAAGCGGTTGGTCGAGCCGCTCGACCCCCGGCACGTCCACGTGGCCCCGTTCGCTGCGCCGACGCCCGACGAGTTGCGGCATCACTTCTTGTGGCGCTTCTGGCCGCCGCTGCCGGGGTGGGGTGGGATGACCATCTTCGACCGCAGCTGGTACGGGCGTGTGCTCGTCGAGCGGGTGGAGCAATTCGCCACCGAAGTGCAGTGGCGGCGCGCCTACGAAGAGATCACCGACTTCGAGCACTCTCTGGCCGAAGAGGGAATGGTCGTGATCAAGCTCTGGATGCACATGTCGGACGGGGAGCAGTTACGCCGGTTCGAACGACGTCGGGACGATCCGCTGAAGGCCTGGAAGCTGACCGACGAGGACTGGCGCAACCGGGAGAAGCGGCCGCAGTACGACGAGGCGGTGTCGGACATGCTGCGTCTGACCCATGGCCCGTTGGCCCCCTGGGACGTGGTGTCGTCGGAAAACAAGCGGAACGGGCGGGTCGAGGTCATTGAAACCGTGATCCGTCACATGGAGGCCGGGATGGAGCGCTGGGGCGTCCCCGTGCCGCGCAGCGATGATGAAGAGCAGACCGAGCTGGCGCTGTCCTTCGACGACGCGGATTCACTCCATGGTCTGGGTTCGAGTGCCTCGAGCGGGTCGAATGGCTCGAGTGGGTCGAGTGGTGCCGCCGGTTCGGGTGCTGCAGCCGCCGCCGAAGCAACCCTTGACGCATGAGCCCGGCCAGATGAGCCCGACCGCAGGAGTCCCGCCGGCCCGGCCGGGTATCACCATCCCCTTCGACGGGATCCCCCTGCATGCCCACCGCGAGTGGTTCGCCCGGCTGCGGGAGCTCGGGTATACGGACCTGTGGTCGGCCGAGGTCGACGGCTCCGACGGGTTCACGCCGCTCGCCCTGGCCGCCGCATGGGAGCCCGAGCTGAATCTCGGCGTGGCCATCACCCCGGCCTATACCCGGGGACCGGCGCTCCTGGCCCAGAGCCTCGCTTCCATGGCCGACGCCGCGCCGGGACGTTTCTTCTGCGGTCTCGGCGCCTCGTCACAGGTGATCGTGGCCGACTGGAACGGCCTGGCCTTCGAGAACCAGTACCGGCGCATCCGCGACACCCTGCGTTTCCTGCGCATGGCGTTCAGCGGCGAGAAGGTGACCGAGGACTTCGAGACGTTCCGGGTCAAGGGGTTCCGCCTGGCCCGCATTCCCGAGCAGCTGCCGCCCGTGTACTTGGCGGCCTTGCGGCCGGGCATGTTGCACTTGGCCGGCAAGGAGGCCGACGGGGCCATCCTCAACTGGCTCAGCGCCGAGGACGTCGCCACATCCGTGGCGGAAGTGTCGAAGGCGGCCGGCGGGGCGCCCCGCGAGATCGCGGCCCGGATCTTCGTCATCGTGACCGAGGACGCCGCTGTCGCCCGCACCATCGGTCGCCGCATGATTACCGCGTACTTGAACGTGCACGCGTACGCAGAGTTCCACCGCTGGCTCGGGCGCGGCCCGGCACTGCAGCCGATGTGGGATGCCTGGGCCGCCGGCGACCGCAAGGGCGCGCTGGCGGCGATCCCCGACGAGGTGGTGGACGATCTGATCGTGCACGGGTCGGTGGCGGAATGCCGGGCCCATATCCAGCGCTACGTCGACAACGGGATCACCGTCCCGGCGCCGGCGGTGGTCCCGATCGGGATCGACCTGGCCGATGCGGTCGCTGGTCTGTCGCCGTCGGCCGGGTAGCGACGGCCGGGGCGAGACACTGGCTGGGCACAGGGACCGGAGGGGGCCACATGACTGAGATCGACTTCCGCACCACATCGCTGGCCGAGCTCACTCGCTCGGTGCGGACCAAGGAGGTCAGGGCCCGCGACCTGACCCAGGCCGCCCTGGACCGGATCGAGCGGCTGGACCCGGCGTACAACGCCTTCGTCGCCGTGGATGGGGAAAGGGCGCTGGACGAGGCGGACGGGGTCGATGCCCGCATCGCCGCCGGCGCCGACCCCGGGCCGCTGGCCGGGATCCCACTGGGGGTCAAGGACCTGCAGAACGCCGTCGGCTTCCGCACCACCTACGGCTCCGCCCTCCATGCGGACGACCCACCCGCCACCGCAGACGATCCCTTCGTGGCACGCATGCGGGCGGCGGGCTGCGTCGTCGTCGGCAAGACCAACACGCCCGAGTTCGGGTGGATGGGCAACACGTCCAACGCCATCTTCGGCCCGTCGCTGAACCCGTTCGACACCTCCAGGGGACCCGGTGGATCGTCGGGAGGGAGCTCGGCCGCGCTGGCCGCCGGGATGGTGCCGCTCGCCACCGGATCCGACGGCGGCGGGTCCATCCGGATTCCGAGCGCCTGCTGCGCCCTGTCTGGCATGAAGCCGAGCCTCGGCCGCGTCCCGGCCGGCGGCCCCAACCCGCCCGGCTGGATCGACCTCTCGACCAACGGCCCCATGGCCCGCCGCATCGCCGACGTCACCCTTGCGCTCGACGTCGCCGTCGGCCCCGACCCCACCGACCTGCGCGCCCTCCCCCGCCCCGAGGCCAACTGGATGGCCGCCCTCGACGACCCGCACGTGCCCGTCCGGATCGCCTACTCCCCCACCCTGGGCTACGCCAACGTCGACGCCGAGGTGGCCGCCACCTGCGCGCGCGCCGTCGAGACCCTGGCCTCACTGGGCGCCGACGTCGTTGTGGTGGATTCTGTTTTTGATGCCGACCCCGTCGGGGATTTCCTCACCTTGACGGGGGCCTCCACGCTCCGGACCTTGCGGCCGTATTTCGACCACCCGCGGTGGGACGAGGTCCACCCCGTCCTGCGCCACTTCGTCGACGCCGCGCAGTCCACCACGGCGGAGGAGCTCCTCCGGGTGTTCGACAACTACCACTACATGAACCTCAAGTTGGTAGAGCTGTTCCACACGGCGCGGATCCTCGTCACGCCGACCTGTTCCGCGCTCGCGCCGCACGCCGGTGAGATGACCAGCACCGTCAACGGCGAGACCACCGCCGCCTGGGTCCATTTCACCTATCCCTTCAACATGACCCGCTCCCCCGCGGCGTCGGTCTGCGTCGGCATGAGCGAGAGCGGCCTGCCGATCGGCCTGCAGTTGGTGGGGCCTCAGCACGGCGACCTCGTCGTACTGCGCACCGCCGCCGCGCTCGAGGCCGCCATCGACCTCGACTTCCTCGCTACCCTGCCCGAATAGTCCGCCGCACCCCACAGCAGCGAAGAGATCAAGAGATCCGAGATCCGAAGGAGCAACGCCACATGTCGATCACCACCCCCGCCAACCCGGCCGATGCCGTCCGCCTTGTCACGACCGACGACGCGCCCTGGGCCGACACCGGAACCGGCGTCCTCCTCAAGGTCGTCCGCTTCGACTCCTCCCACGGCACCTGGGTGATCCTCAACCGCTTCCAGCCCGGCGTGCAGCTACAGACCCACCGCCACACCGGGTCCGTCGACGCCTACACGTCGGCGGGACGTTGGCACTATTTGGAATACGACTTCTACGTGGAGGCGGGGTCCTATCTCTACGAGCCGGCCAACTCGGTGCACACGCTGCACGTGCCGGCGGAGAACACGGTCGATACGGACGTGTGCTTCATCATCGAGGGCGCGCTGTTGAACCTGGCCGAGGACGGCTCCGTCGAATCGGTCTCCGACGGGCCCGGCACGCTCGAGGCGTACTACGCCCTGCTCGAGGCGCAGGGCGACCCGCGCCCCAACGGACTGATCGTCTGAATCATGGCCGCCCCGTCGATGGAAGCCGATGCAAGCCGCCTCCTCGATCCGAACCTGTACTCGGGCGGCGACCCCTTTGCGTTGTACGCGGAGATGCGCCGGACGGCGCCGGTCTGCTGGGTGGATCGAGAAGGCGGCGGCTTTTGGGCCGTGACGACGCACCCGGAGGTCGCGCACCTCGGCGCCGACCCGGGAGGGTTCTGCTCGTCCCGCGGGATCCTGACCGACGAGATCGGCACGACGTACGAGACGCCGCCGACGATGATGCATACCGACCCGCCCCAGCACACCCGCTACCGGCGCCTGGTGCAGCCGGGCTTCAAGCCGTCGATGGTGCGGCTGATGGAGGCCGGGGTGACGGCGAAGGCCCGGGCGCTCCTGGATCAGATCCAGGGCGGGATGACCTTCGATGTCGTACAGGACCTCTCCATCCCGTTCCCGTTACAGGTGATCTGCGAGCTGCTGGGGGTGGACGGGTCGCAGTGGCCGCGGTTCTTCGACTGGTCCGAGGCCGTGATCCCCGGCGAGTCCGAACACTCCGAAGAGGAGCGGGCGGCGCTGCAGGTCGAGATGTGGGAGTACCTGATCGGCGTGGCCGAGGAGCGGCGGCGGGCGCCGGCCGACGACCTCGTGTCGGTGCTGGCCACCGTCGGGTCAGATCCGGAGAGTGGCGGCGAGGAGCTGAGCGAGGCGGAGCTGGCCATGTTCTTGATCCAGCTGCTGGTGGCCGGGAACGAGACGACCCGCAACCTGATCTCGGGTGGTCTCGTGGCGCTGGCCGAGCGCCCAGAGCAGTGGGCCGCGCTGCGGGCGGATCGCGGATTGATCCCGGGCGCCGTGGAGGAGCTCCTGCGCTGGACGACGCCGGTCATCTCGTTCATGCGCACGGCGACGGCCGCCACCCGAATCCGTGGGGTCGAGGTCGCCGCCGGTGATCCGCTGCTCTTGGTCTACGCCTCGGCCAACCGGGACGAGGAGGTCTTCGGACCCGACGCCGGCGAGCTCCGGATCGACCGCCATCCCAATCCACACGTGAGCTTCGGCTTCGGGCCGCACTTCTGCCTCGGTGCGGCGCTGGCCCGTTTGGAGGGCAGGGTCGTGCTCGGTCAGTTGCTGGACCGCTTCGAGACCGTTTCGCTGGCCGGTCCAGTGGAACGGACGCCGAGCCCGGTCATTGCCGGCGTGCGCCGGGCCTCGCTCGTGTTCTCGTAAGGATTCCGCTCGTAGTTATTCAGCTCATAGCCCTCAGGCGCTCACGTACGGCACGTACTCCGGGTAGCGGTCGGGGTCGGACCCAGCCCCAGACCCAGACCCAGTCGCAGCCGCAGCCGCAGCCGCAGCCGCAGCCGCAGACGCAGCCACGGATGCAGCCACGGATGCGGCCCGCCCGTCCAGCTCCACCTCAGGCGCCCCGCGGCCCGGCAGCAACCTGAATGCAGCCAGCGCGCCCAGCACCGCCACGCCGGCGCCGGCGATGCACGCCACCTCGAGACCGCTGTGGAACGCCGTGAAGATGGTCGACTCCAGAGCCGGCCGCACCGCACGGGGCGCGTGATTGGCCACCGCCAGCCCCGCCGCCACGGATTGGTGCGCTTCGGCTTTGGGGCCGGCCGGGATGGGCAGCGGACGGAACGCGCTGATGATCTTCGGGGCGTAGGACGAGGCGAAGATCGAGCCGAACACGGCCACGCCGAGCGTGCCGCCGAGCTCCCGGGTCGTGTTGTTGACGCCGGCGGCGGCGCCCCGCTGGTCGTCGCCCACCGAGCCCATGACCGCCTCCGCCGTGGGGGCCGTGATGGACGACAACCCGAGCGCCAGCAACACCATGGCGGTGATGAGCGGCCCCCAATAGCTGGTGCCCTCCGAGGAGTTGAAGGCCGCCACGACGAGGCCGGCTCCCATCAACAACAGCCCCACGGTGACGACCAGCCGTGTCCCCACCTTGAGCGCCACTACGGCGGCGATCGGCGTGAAGATGGCGGCCACGATGGCGAAGGGCAGCGTGTGCACGCCCGCCGACAGCGTCGAGTACCCCTTCACGAACTGGAAGTACTGGGTGATCAGGAAGATGAACCCGAACAGGCAGAAGAACGCCACCGAGATCGACACCGCGCCGCCGGTGAAGCGGGGGATCTTGAAGACCCGCACGTCCAGCAGCGGCCCGTCGGTGCGCAACTCGACCAGCGTGAACACCGTCAGCAGGACGGCCGCGGCCGCGAAGCATGCGAGCGTCGCCGGTGCCGCCCACCCCCACTGTGGCCCCTCAATGATCGCCAACACCAGCGCGGTCACACCCGCCGTCGAGATGATGACGCCCCGCACGTCGAAGCGGTGGGCTGCGATGCGCGGCAGGCGCGGGATCAGCATCTGGCCGGCGATGAACGTGATGATCACGATGGGCACGTTGACGAGGAAGATCGACCCGTACCAGAAGTGCTCGAGGAGCGCGCCGCCCACGATCGGGCCGAAGGCGACCGCGATCCCCGACGTCGCCCCCCAAATCCCGAGCGCCTTCTGCCGCTCGGATGGATCCGTGAAGATACTCGTGAGGATGGCCAGGCTGGCCGGGAAGATGAAGGCGGCCGCCACGCCCATCAGCGCCCGGGCCGCGATCAACGAGCCGGTCGTGTGCGCCGCAGCTGCCGCCACGGAGAACAGGCCGAAGAAGACGAGGCCGACCTGCATGGTGCCCTTGCGCCCGAGCCGGTCCCCGATGCCGCCGCCGGCCAGCAGCAGGCCGGCGAAGGCCAGGCTGTAGACGTCGACGATCCATTGCAGCGAGCTGATGGACGCGCCCAGATGACGGTTCAGCGTGGGCAGCGCCACATTGACGATGGTGTTGTCCACCACGACCAGGAAGACGGAGAGGCACAGGACGGGGAGCACTATCCAGCGCCGGTCCGTGGATCCCCTGGATGGGGAGGCGCCGTCCACGGGCGCCATGACCGTGGTTTCGAGGTCAGATCCGGGCATCGACGGCTCCTTCTGGATTGGGAACACGAACCGTATAGAACGCTGTGCTAGAGTTATAGCACGATGTTCTTCAGTAGGCGAGACCCATGACAGAAAGCCCTCGGACCAGGACCAGGACGAGGACTCCCAGCGCCGACATGGAGGCCGCCCTCCTCGCCTCCGCCACCGAGATCCTCGAGACCGAAGGGCCCGACGCCCTCTCCGTCCGCCGGATCGCCGCCGCCGCCGGCGTGGCCCCGATGGGCGTCTACAACCACTTCGAGTCCAAGTTCGGCATCGTCGAAGCGCTGTGGGTGCAGGGCTTCGAGCGCCTGCGCGACGCCATGGCCTCCATCGGCAACATCCTCGATCCCTACGAGGCCCTGCGGGAATGCGGCCGGCGCTACCGGGCTCTCGCCCTGGCCAATCCGATGGTGTACCGGATCATGTTCCTCCGGGCGGTGCCGGGATTCGAGCCGAGCGCGCCGGTGGCCGACGTGGCGGCCGAGGCCTTCGGCACCTTGGTCAATGCCGTCGAGCGCGCGATGGCCGCCGGCGTGCTCGCCGAGGGCGCACCGGACGCCGTCGCGCACATCATCTGGTCCAACGTGCACGGATGGGTCTCGCTCGAGCTCCTCGGCATGGGCCTCATCGAGGAGCAGGACGCCGTCTACGACCGAGCCTGCGCGACTGTCCTGCGGGGTCTCCGCCCCTGATCCGCCGGATTCATCCCGGCGGGCTCCCTCCCTTCGTTGCGCCTGACAGGCAGGCTCAGCGCGGATCGGGCCGGTCGAGGTTCCAGTGCCGGGCGACGTTGGGAAACCAGCTGGGCTCCTCGCCGTCGGTCCGGGGGACCATCCCGAAGCGGGTGATGGTGCGCTGCCCGCCCTCGTGGTCGCCGTAGAGCAGCTCGAGCGTGAAGGGCCGCTCGTTCTTGATGTCCTTGCACATCGGGACGTACATCGGATCATCGGCCTCCCGGATGGCGCCCTGCCAGAAGCCGACGTCCCCGGCTGCGATGTACAGGTCGCGCGTCTGCAATCGGAACGCGTCGAGATCCGAGTGCGCGACGTCGTTGTGGACGAGATCCCGCATCAGCGCCCATCCGAACATCACGGCAATGCCGGAACCGACGTTGCGCAGCGACACAGCCAGGTACATGTTCCCGTCCACGGATTCGACACTGGCCTGGCTCCCGCCTACTTGGGCCCAGTGGTCGTCGATCCATCTGACCTTTTGTATCGGGTCCTCGAGTTTGGACGAGACCAGGACAGGTCGCGTGCTGACCAAGAAGCCCCTTTCTGCGACCCGGGCGGCCCGATTGGCCGAGCGCACGGCGGCGAACGTGGCCACCGCCAGCACCAGGGTCCCGATGGCCGTGGCGAAGGTGGCGGTCGTCGTCCAGTCGATCGTCAGCACCATCGCAGAGCCAACCACGGCCGCAGATTACGTCACCTCACGACAGGGATTCCCGACGACCTTCTGATCGCGAAAATGCGCCAAGGAGCAGGCGGGGCCAAGGTGGAGCGCCCGAACGCAGCGAGGACGAACGACCTTGAGGCCGCCTGTGACCGGCGCACAATGCTGGAAGAAGGTTGGAATGGCAAACTGGTCCCATGCTCGCCCACGTCTCCATCCAGTGCGCCGACATGGACGCCAGCGCCCGCTTCTACGACGCCGTTCTCGCCCCCCTTGGCGAAGGGCGCGTCATGGAAGACGGGGACGCCATCGGCTACGGCATCCCACCGTCGCCGACCTTCTGGATTGGGCAGCAGCAGACGGGCGACGGCTTCCGTGAGACCCACATCGCCTTCCAGGCCGCCGACCGCACGGCGGTACGGGCCTTCTTCGAAGCCGCCCTCTCCACCGGGGCCGAGCCACTGCACGAGCCACAGCTCTGGCCCCAGTACCACTCGAACTACTACGGGGCCTTCGTGCGCGATCCGGATGGGAACAACATCGAGGCGGTCAGCCACTCCCTCGGATGAGCCCCGCCCGCAGGCAGGCA
Source organism: uncultured Acidimicrobiaceae bacterium (assembly GCA_963741995.1). Taxonomy (GTDB): domain Bacteria; phylum Actinomycetota; class Acidimicrobiia; order Acidimicrobiales; family RAAP-2; genus Bog-473. The sequence goes on along the minus strand of CAVUKI010000001.1, from coordinate 979,277 downwards.
CACCGGCTCATCGCACTGCGTAGCGGGCTCATCCGAATGTCGCCGCGAATTCGTTCAGCACCGCCGCGCACAGGTTCTGCTGCGCCGTGGGCAGGGTGCACGTGGCCAGGTACGCCGTCGGCTCAGTCGGCTTCGGCTGATACAGGACTATTCCGTTCGCTGCGTTCTGACCGCCCGAGGGGAACCCGACCCCGGCCACGCCGGGTGGGTCCTGGAACCCGACCTCGACCGACGACGTCCGCACGACATGCTCTTCCGGCGGACTGCTGATGGGACAGCCCTTCCCTAGGTCCTGCTGCGTCGCCGCCTTGGCGGCACTGAAGAGGGGACAGGCCAGTACGGCTCCCTGCACAGGGCTGCCCCCGCTCTCCATGGCCACGATCGCCTGCGCCGGCGAGGACGCCGGCACGTGCCATGTGGTCCCCGAGGCGGTCGGCACGGGCGTCCCGACCGGTGCGAGTGCCATGATCCCGCTGCCGTCCGCCCCAAAGGTGCCGGTGCACGTCCAGCCGACCGTCGGGCCTACGAGCATCAACGCGCCGGACTCGCCGCTGTAGACGGCCAGGTTTCCTTCCTGCGCAGCCGATGACGGCACGCTGACCGAGACCGACCCCGGCAGCGCTGCCGTCGTGGTCGTGACACCCGAGGTCGTCTGGCACACCACCACGGGGAGCGTCGCTGTCACCATGGGTCCCGAGCCGGAGCCGCTCGTCGATGGCGTCGAGGACGTCGTCGTGGATGGCGTCGAGGACGTCGTCGTGGATGGCGGGGCCGCGGTGCTCGACGCCGTTGTGTGCCCTGGATGGCGCGACCCCGTCGGCACACCCGATCCCGATGACCCGCACGCCGACATGAGGAGCGCCACGGCGACAGTGGCACCCACCAATCCCAGGCGATGCGACACCCGCGCTCCCTGCGCTCCCCGCGCTCCCCTCACGCCAGTTGTGACGGATATTCCAGGATTTCCAGCCGCACCGGGCGGCGCCTACGCATCCACCGTCAGGTCCGCCAACAGATCGGCGAAGCGGCGCTGCGCCTCGGCCTGCCGGGTCGGGATGTGCTCGGTCGGCACCTCGTGCAGTGCATAGCCCTTCAACACACGCCGGGCCACCGTCTGACGATGGACCTCGTCGGGCCCGTCGTAGATCCGGGCGGCCCGAGCGGCCCGGTACATCGACTCCAGCGGCAAATCCGAAGAGAAGCCCAGCGACCCGTGCACCTGGATGGCGCGGTCGATCACGTCGTACAGGACCTTCGCCCCGAAGTACTTGATCATGGCGATCTCGACCCGCGCCGCCGCCGCCCCTTCCTGATCCATCTTCCAGGCGGCCTGCAGCGTCATGAGCCGGGCCGCCTGCATCTCGGCCATGGAGTCGGCCACCCAGTTCTGGATGGTCTGCTTCTCCGCCAGCATGGATCCGTGCGCATACCGAGAGACCGCCCGCTCGCACAACATGTCGAAGGCCCGCCGGGATTGCCCCAACCAGCGCATGCAGTGATGGATCCGCCCCGGCCCCAACCGGTGCTGCGCCAGCGCGAACCCCGACCCCTCCACCCCGATCAAGTTCCCGACCGGCACCCGCACGTCCACGTACCTGATCTCGGCGTGGTTCCCGAAGCGCCCGTACGGCGTATGCGGGTCCTCCATGGTCGACACGTCCCGCACGATGTCGACCCCCGGCGTAGAGACCGGCACGATGATCATCGACGACCCCGAATACGGATGGACGTCCGGATTCGTCACCGCCATCACGATCAGGAAATCCGCCACGGATCCGTTGGATGTGAACCACTTGTGCCCGTTGATGACCCATTCCTCGCCGTCCCGGACGGCCGACGTCTTCAACAGCGTCGGATCAGATCCCGCGGTGTCGGGCTCGGTCATGGAGAAGGCCGACCGCAGCGTCCCGTCCAACAAGGGCTGCAACCACTGCGAGCGCTGCGACTCATTCCCGCTCGCCTCGATCCCCACCGCCAGCAACTCCGCGTTCCCCGAGTCCGGCGCATTGTTGCCGAACACCACCGGCGCCAGCGGCGACTGCCCCAGGATCTCGTGCATCAGCCCCAGCCGCACCTGCCCGAACCCCATGCCGCCCAACGCCGGCGGCAGGTGGGCCGCCCACAACCCCTCGGCCTTGACCCGCTCCTGCAGCGGCCCGATCAGGACCCGCACCTGGTCGTAGGTGAGATCCAGGGTCTCGAGCGGGAACACCTCCTCCCGCACGAAGCCGCGCATCCACTCCAACTTCTCCTCGAACTCCGGTTCCGTCGAGAAATCCCAGGCCATGACCACTCCTCCCAGCGCTCCGGCCAACTTCCGGAGGCCCACACCCTGCCACTACCGTGGGCGCCGTGACCACCACGAGCCCTGTCGCCTTCCGCCCCGCAGCCACAGCCGCTGCCGCGGCGCCGCCGCCTCCTCCCCAAGTCGCCCTGAGTGCGGCGGACAGAGCTGTGATCGCCGGAGCCGAGCGGGCCCTCCTCGACGAGCGACGGCTCCTGACGTCGGACGAGCTCACTGCCCTGGCCGCACTCCCCGACGGCGCCGTGATGGCGCTGGCCTCGCTGGCGCACCAGGTCCGGCTGGCCTGGTGCGGGCCCGAGGTCGAGATCGAAGGCATCCTGTCCGCCAAGACGGGCGGCTGCCCCGAGGACTGCCACTTCTGCTCGCAGTCCTCGCGTTTCGACACGCCGGTCAAGGCCACCCCCTTCCTCGATACCGACGAAGTCCTCGCCGCCGCCCGCGAGACCGCCGCCCTCGGCGCCTCGGAGTTCTGCATCGTCCTCGCCGTGCGCGGGCCCGACGAGCGCACCCTGCAGCGCATCCTCGACCTCGTGCCGGTGATCCACGACGAGACCGGCCTCAATATCGCCGTCAGCGCGGGCATCCTCACCGGGGACCAGGCCCGCCGGCTCGCCGAAGGCGGCGTGCATCGCTACAACCACAACGTCGAGACGGCGCGCTCCTACTTCCCGAGCATCGTCACCACGCACGACTGGGACGAGCGGGCCGACACCTGCCGGCTCGTCAAGGCGAACGGGATGGAGCTGTGCTGCGGCGCCCTCATCAACGTGGGCGAGACCGTGGCGCAGCGGGTCGAGCTGCTGATCCAGCTCCAGGAGCTCGACCCCACCGAGGTGCCGCTCAATTTCCTCAATCCCCGACCGGGCACCCCGCTCAGCGACCAACCCATCCTCGGCGCCTGGGATGCCATCCGTTGGATTGCGCTCTTCCGCCTGGCTTTGCCCTCGGTGATCCTCCGCTACGCCGGCGGCCGCGAGGTCACCCTGCGCGACCTCCAGGCCATCGGTATGACCGCCGGCATCAACGCCCTGATCGTCGGCAACTACCTGACGACGCTCGGCCGCTCCGCCGACGAGGACCTCCAGATGCTCGAGGACCTGCGCATGCCCATCGGCGCCCTCACTGCCGCCATCTGAAACCCATCACCATCCACCCCCTCTCCACCCACCCCCTCACCACCCACCCCCTCACCACGTGGCCCTCACCGTGACCACTCATTGCACCGGCTGCGGCAAGCCGTCCACCGATTGCCCCGGCTGCGGGCGAGCGTTCGATCCGCCGCGCTTCTGTCCCGAATGCGGACACCGCATGACGGTCTCGGTCATCCCCACCGGTTGGCAGGCGCGCTGCCGCGACTCCGGGCACCCGAAGCTCAGCTCTCGCTGATCAGCCCCACGCCTCGGGGTCCGGGGCGCGGGGACCCCAACGCGCGGAGCTCAACGGCGCATCGGCCTGTTGCGCTCTGCCTGCTGTCTCTGACCGGCGCGGACCACAGCGGACTGCCGCCAGGTCGGAGAAGGTACCGATTGCATTGTGCGCCCGTGGGGGCTCGTGAAGGTCAGCACCGAGTCGGCGTCGCCGGACAGGCTCCATCCGAATTCGTGCACGGCGCGATGGTGGCGTCGGCACAGCGTGACCAGGTTGTCCAGGTTCGTCAGTCCACCGTCGGCCCAGTGCTCGATGTGGTGGACGTTCGTGAATTCCGTGTAGCTGCAGCCGGGAAACCGGCAGCCTTTGTCTCGCCGGTCGATCTCCACGCGCTGCACTGGGGTCGGATCCCGCCGAACCCGACCCTGATCCAAGATCGAACCGTCGCGATCCTCCACCGCGAGATCCACGTTGGCGTCACAGGCCAGCCGCCGGACGACCTCGACTGGTACGGGACCAACTCCGGCGATCTCGGCCACGTCGTCAGCTGAGCAGCCGACGAGCACCTCCAGCGGTGCATGCACCACCACCCGCGGCCGTGATTGCGTCCCAGCGGACCGACCAGCTTCGGAACGCGGCCCACTCCCCGTCTGGAAGAGGTCGACGAGCGCGTCATAGAGGCGCTTGTCGTAGGGCACGTAGCCGAGCGGATCGGCCGAGGTCGGTGCATCGCTCGGAGTCTCGCCCTCCTGCCTATCCCCTTGCGCCGCCACCCGTCCCACCAGCACCGACTTCGCGATCGCGTAGTCGTCCCTGGTGAACGCGACCCAGACCGACCGCCTCGAATCGTTGAATCGCAGCGTCCGTTGTTCGAACTCTCGGGCTGCTGAACCAGCGGCCGCCGCAGCTTCCGCTTCCGCCTCCGCCTCCGCCGTCGCCTTGTGCCAGGCCGCCAACTCTCGCGCCTGTTGGACGCTCCAATGCGTGGCGGCCTCCCGTAGCGCGGCATCGCTGGAAGGCGAGGCCACCTCCGCCAAAGGGTCCACCAAGTCCAGCGAGAGCTCGCCCGAGGCCAAACCTTCCGCCAGGCAGGGCAACGGTTCGAGATTGTGCCCGGAACGTACCCACTGCCGGGCGGTCGACGTGCTGACGCGGCACTGCCCGGTGACCCAGGCCACCATGGAGACCGCGCCGTCACCCCGCCAGCCCTCTGCCCGGTCGAACTCGGCGATGTCGGCCAATTGCTCCCGGTGCAGCGCCGAGATCCGGGCCGACCGCTCCACTATCTGTGCCGCCAACTCCTGTGAGCGGGGATCTCCCCCGAAGTTTCGGCACAGCGGCCGGCGCCGCAGAGTCCCGACTCCCGTCGGCCGCTTCGGAGCGGCTGGCGCTGCCGGTACGTTCGGCGCGGCCTCGATTCCCACAGCGAAGGAAAGGTCGCGAGTTGGATCCCTGCGTCAGCGCCTCTTGCACATCTTTCAATGCCTGCCGGCTGTCCTGCGGGCAGAAGTACTCCGTGGCGGCTTCGTTGCGTACGACTTACTGTGCCCGGTCCAGGCACGAGCCGGGCACGCTGCAGGATGGGATCCGGCCGGTCCGGCGCGAACTGGCTGAAGCACACTTAGCCGCGGACGAGGTCGAGCAGCTCTGCGTCGTTCCCGGGAGCAGTGAAGACCCGTCGTCCGTCCCGTACGCGCAGCCACTCGAGGTTCCGCTGGTGGAGGTCGGAGGCGGCGTCGAAACGGTTCAGCACCGCCACCGCCGAGGATGCCAACGGACCCAACGCGTCGAGGGTGAGCCGGACCGCGTTGATCGTCCCCAGCCCCGCGTCGGCCACCAGCACCGTGACGTCGGGGCCCAACGCCACACAGAACGCGAGACAGTCGCCGTCGCAGGACAACGGCGAACGCACTCCACCGGCGGTCTCGACCAATCCGACCTCGATCGCCTCAGCGGGCCAGCGCAGTTCCGACGTGAGGTCGTCGATCGTGAAGAGCGGGCGGCGCAGAGCCTCGGCCGCCATCGGGGGCGCCATCGGCACCTCGTACCAGCGGTGAGGTGGACAGACCTCCTCCGGGCGCTCGCCGCTGGCGGCACCGAGCACGGCCGCGTCCAGACCGGCGGGGTCGTCGTGGGGCTCGAAGGATTGTGCCGGCTTGCGGGCGGCGACGCGCGAGCCCGCAGCGCGCAGATCGGTCAGGAGTCTGGCCGCAACCCATGTCTTGCCGACATCGGTCCCCGTGCCGACGACGGCGACCACGCGGCGGGGGCGCACGCCGGTCAGAGTGCGGCGGGTGTCGCGGGTGTCGAGGGCGTGGCGGCCGGTCGCGGGAGCCGCGTCAGCGCGTGTAACAGCCGGCTGACATCCTCGTCACGGTGGGCAGCCGACAGGGTGACGCGCAGACGGCTGGTGCCGGCCGGCACCGTGGGCGGGCGGATGGCCGGCACCCAGAGACCTTCGTCCAGCAGCGCTGCCGACGCGCTCAGCGCGGCCTGCTCGCGGCCCAGGACGACTGGGATGATCGGGCTCGGATGTCCGGGTGGTGCGAACCCGGCCTCCGCCACCCGGTCGATCAGGGCGGCGAGGCGGCCTGTCAGGGCGGCTCCCTCGGGGGAGCGCAGGATGCGGAGCGCAGCGAGGGCGGCTGCGGCGTCCGCCGGCGCCGGGGCGGTCGAGAAGATGTACGAGCGGGCCCGGTTGACGATGAGGTCGACGATGCCGCGCGATGCCACCACGAATCCTCCGAGCGATCCCAATGTCTTTGACAGCGTGCCGACCCGCACGACCATTCCCCCTTGCATGCCGTCGCGGTCCCGACCTCCCAACCCCCCGCCTCCGTCCCGCCCGTTGGCTGGTGGGAGGTTGGGGCCGAGGACGGCATGGGCTTCATCGAGTATGAGGAGGGCGTTGTAGCGCCGGCAAAGGGTGACGAGGTCTGCGAGGGGGGCGACATCCCCATCCATGGAGAAGACAGAGTCGGTGACGACGATCGTCGGCGTGGGCGTGTGCGCCGTGTCTTCGGCCAGCAGCGCCTCGAGATGGCCCATGTCAGTGTGGCGGTAGACCGCAAGCGCTGAGCGGGACAGCCGGCAGCCGTCGATGATGCTGGCGTGGTTCAGCTCGTCCGACAGGATGCGCACACCCGGCCCGCCGAGCGTCGACAGCACGCCGAGGTTGGCGGCAAACCCGGTCGGGAAGGTGACGGCGGCCTCGGTCCCCTTCCACTCCGCGAGCGCCTGTTCCAGCTCGCTGTGGATGGGGCGGCTGCCGGTGACCAGGCGTGAGGCGCCGGAGCCGGCGCCCCAACGGCTGAGCGCACGCCGCGCGGCCGCCACCACGGACGGATGGGCGCTCAATCCGAGATAGTCGTTGGACGCGAACGACACGACCGGCCGACCCTCGAGCAGTCCGGCCGGGCCGAGGGCGTCGAACTCCCTGGGCGCACGCCAGCAGCCCTCGTCGACGACCCGATCCAGGGCGGCCCGGATGCGTGACTCCCAGGGCGAGTCGCTCATGTGGCGGCCGACGAAGCGCCGGCCAGGTCGTTCAAGCCCCCATGCAGGGCGTCCACGATCCGCACGATCTCATCTGACGTGGTCGTCAGCGGCGGCATGAGCACCACGACGTCACCGAGGGGACGCAGCAGCACGCCCCGGGCCACCGCACCGGCGCACACCCGGCGACCCCAGCGCAGCCCCGGCGCGGGCGGGTCCAGCTCGACGCCCACCATCAACCCATGCTGACGAACCTCGCGCACCTCGGCCCGACCGGCGACCAGTTCTCCAAGCAATGACGACAGCTGGTCTGCGCGCGCCCGCACATTCCCCAACACATCCCACTGCTGCACCAGCCGCAGGTGCTCGAGGGCCACCGCCGCCGCCAACGCGTTCCCACCGTAGGAATGCCCGTGGTAGAAGGTCTCGGGCCCGAGATCGGCGCCGAGGAACGCGCCGAACACCTCGCCCGACGCCACCGTGGCCGACATGGCCAGATACCCGCCCGTGATCCCCTTGCCGACGCACAGCAGGTCGGGTCGCAGGCCGCACTGCTCGGAGGCGAACAACGTCCCCGTTCGCCCGAACCCGGTCGCCACCTCGTCACAAATGAGCAGCGTGCCGGCCTGGTGGCACGCCTCCCCGAGCCGCCGCACATCGGACGCGGAGGCGCACAACATGCCCGACGCACCCTGCACCAGCGGCTCGATGACCACGGCGGCCAGCTCGTCGGCATGGGCCTCGACGACCGCGCACGCCTTGTCGGCCCAGCCCGGGTCGACGTAGCCGGGCGTGCGCACGACCGGGAAACACAACGGCTCGAAGACGGCGCTGAACACGCCACCGTCGCCGAGGGAGAGGGAGCCGATGGTGTCGCCGTGGTACGCATCGCCGAGCGCGAGGAAGGAGGTGCGGCCGGTCACGCCGCGATTGACCCAGTACTGGAACGCGATCTTGAGCGCCTGCTCGACCGCCACCGCACCATCCGCGGCGAACAGGAAGTGCGGGTCGTCGACCGGGACCACGGGGGCGAGGGCCTCGGCCAGCTCCACGACGATCGTGTTGCCGTTGCCCAACATGGTGGAGTGGGCGACCTTGTCCGCCTGGGCGACGAGGGCGGCGTCGAGCTCGGGGACGTGGTGCCCGAGGGTGTTGACCCACAGTGATGAGATGGCGTCGAGGTAGCGGCGCCCGTCGGCGTCGATCAGCTCACGCCCCTCCGCCCGGTCGATCACGAGCGGCGCGTTGCCGGCATAGGCCGACATCTGGGTGAACCCGTGCCAGACCACCGCCGCATCACGCTCGACCCAGCTCGCAGGCTGTGCATGGGGCCGCTGATGATGCTGATGCCGCTGCTCTTCTGGATTGGGGTCGCTCACCGGGTAATTGTGGACCAGCGCATGCCGGCCGGACCAGGCGACTCTCTGCGCGAGAATGGTTCATGGACCTGATCGGCGTGGTTGACACCATGTTCGCCCGCTACGACATGGGGGGCGAAGCGCTCGACGAGCTGTCCGAATGCCCTGGATACGGCACCAAATTCACCACGCTTCGCCGCACGGTCCCAGGCTTCAAAGACCTGGCCGTGGCCGCCAAGAAGATGATCGAGGAGGACGGCTGCCGGATTGTGATCGCCCTCGGCATGCCGGGCCGGGAGCAGGTGGACAAGGTCTGCGCTCACGAGGCCTCGACCGGGATCATGACGGCCCAGCTCATGACCAACACGCCGATCCTGGAGGTCTTCGTCCATGAGGACGAGTCCGACGATCCCGCCGAGCTGGCCATGGTCTTCAGGAACCGCTCGCGCGACCACGCCCGCAACGCCTACCTGATGCTCTACGAGCCCGAGGCGCTCACCGCCCGGGCCGGCCAGGGTGTCCGCCAGGGCTTCGCCAACGCCGGGCCGCTCGACCTGTAGTTCACCCGGGCCATTTCCCACCGGACCAGACATGTCCGGCAGGGGGGCAACGGTGGAGAAGATCAGGGATCGCGGGGCAGACCGAGAACCTTTTCGGCCACGATGTTGCGCTGGACCTCAGCCGTGCCGCCGCCGATGGTCAGCGCCGGCGAGAACAAGAAGCCGCGGGACCAGGTGGGGTCGGCGGCCGACGCCCCGCCCCAGCCGCCCACCGGCACCGGACCCGTCCCGGCCAGCATCCCGAAGGGCCCGGCCAGGTCCCGGGCCACGTCCATGATGTGCTGGCCGTGGGCATCGGCGATCGCCTTGCGCACCGAGGCCTCCGCCCCCGGAGCCCGCCCGGCCAGGACGGCCGAGACCATCCGCAGGCGCAGGACCCGGAGGATCTGGGCCTCGATGAAGACGTCGACCAGGCGGTCCCGGGTCGAGGCGGATGGCGCACCGCCGGCGCCCCGGATCAGATCCACGAGGTCCTCGGCCGTCGGCCCCATCCCCCACAGCGCCCCTTCACCCGACAGCGACACACGCTCGTTGCCGAGGGTGACCTTGGCCAGCTCCCATCCCCCGTGCTCGGGCCCGATCAGGTGGTCGGCCGGGATCCGCACATCCGTCAGGAAGACCTCGTTGAAGGCGTGCTCCCCCGTCATGTCGATCAGCGGCCGGATGTCGATCCCCGGCGCATCCATGGGACAGACGAAATAGCTGATGCCCATGTGCTTGGTGGCGGCCGGATCGGTGCGCGCCAGCAGAATCCCCCACTTGGCGATGTGCGCGTAGCTGGTCCACACCTTCTGACCGTTGACGACCCAGTGGTCGCCGTCCCGCTCGGCCCGGGTGCTGAGCGCCGCCAGGTCCGAGCCGGCGCCGGGCTCGGAGAACAACTGGCACCAGAAGTCCTCCCCGCTGAGCAGGGGCCAGAGCCAGCGGTCCTTCTGCTCCTCTGTGCCCGCATAGAGGAGGGTTGGCCCCGCCCATCCGATGCCAATGGGGTTGAGAGGGCGCCTGACGCCGACCCGCCGCAGCTCCTCGTCGATCATGAGTTGGGTCAGCGGATCGGCATCGAGCCCGTACGGCGCCGCCCAGTGGGGCGCCACGTAGCCCGCCTCGGCCAGCTGACGGCCCGTGGGGTGGGGGTGTGCGTCGAGCCAGTCCCTGACCTGGCGCCGGCGGGGGTCGTCGTCACCTGGCAGGCCGAGATCCACCCGCGGAGCGTAGGCTCGTCGCCTCGCTTCATGCATGCCTGTGGGGGCGGGGGGTCGATGTGGAGGGAGTCCGCGTGGCGGGATGCAGTGAGGCAACGGCATGAGCAACTGGAACTACGCAGACGTCTGGGAGACGGTGGCGGACGTGCAGCCCGAGTCGATCGCCGTTACCCAGGGTGGCCGCAACGTCGCCTGGCGCGAATTCGACCGCGGGGCCGATGGCATCGCGCAGTTCCTCCTCGACCTCGGCGGCGTGCAGCAGGACAAGGTGGCGATCTACCTCTACAACTCGCCCGAGTACCTGCAGACGACCTTCGCCGCGGTCAAGGTCGGCCTCGTCCCGGTCAACACCAACTACCGCTACGGCGACGACGAGCTGAGTTACCTGTGGACGAACGCCGACGCCATCGCCGTCGTGTTCCACGGGGCGTTCACCGACCGCATCGAGGGCATCCTCGATCGGGTGCCCGGCGTCAAGGGATGGCTCTGGGTCGACGACGGCTCGGGGCCGTGTCCGGAATGGGCCACGCCGTACGAGGACGCGGCGAAGTCCGCCATCGCGCGGGTGTCGGCGCCGTGGGGTCGGAGCGGCGATGACCTCTACATGCTCTACACGGGCGGCACGACCGGCATGCCCAAGGGCGTCATGTGGCGCCAGGACGATCTGTTCGCCCGGCTGATCGACGGCGGCACGCGCCACTACGACGTCAACGGCGGGCTCGCGCCCGTGCGGGCCGCGCTCGAAGCGACCTCCAACAGCGTGACCCTGATGCCGGCCTGCCCCCTCATGCACGGAACCGGGGCCTTCACCGCCAACACGGTGCTGGCCGAGGGCGGGCGGATCTGCCTGCTCGAGTCGCGCAAGTACGACCCGACCGAGATGCTCGACGCGATCGAGCGGGAGAAGGTCAACGCCCTCGTGATCGTGGGCGATCCCTTCTCGGTGCCCTTGCTGGCCGTGCTCGACGAACATCCCGGGAAGTGGGACCTGAGCTCGCTCGTCATGGTCATCTCGTCGGGTGCCATGTGGAGCGAGCCGGTGAAACAGCGCCTGCTGGAGCACCATGCCGGCATGCTCCTGGCCGACGCCTTCAGCTCGTCGGAGGCGCTCGGCATGGGGATGTCGGTTTCGGGCGGCGGCTCGGCGGCCAAGACGGCGTCGTTCACGCTCGGCCCCGACGTCCGGGTGCTCACCGAGGACGGCCGTCCGGTGGAGCCGGGGTCCGACGAGTTGGGCGTGCTGGCGCTGGGCGGGCGCAACCCGCTCGGCTATTACAAGGACGAGGAGAAGTCCGGCCGCACCTTCAAGGAGATCGACGGGGTGCGCTACTCCATCCCGGGCGACTTCGCCCAGGTCGATGCCGACGGCACCATCCACCTGCTGGGCCGGGGCTCGGTCGTCATCAACTCGGGCGGCGAGAAGATCTTCCCCGAGGAGGTCGAGGAGGCGCTCAAGACGCACGGTGCGGTGCGCGACGCCGTGGTGGTAGGGGTCCCGCACCCGACGTACGGCGAGCAGATCGTGGCCGTGGTCGAGCTCCATCCGGCGGGCGACGAAGCACCGGCGGAGGCCGAGTTGATCGCCCACGTGAAGGAGCAGCTGGCCTCGTACAAGGCGCCCCGGCGCGTCCGGGCCGTCACCACCATTGGGCGGGCGCCCAACGGCAAGGTCGACTACAAGCGCCACCGGGACGAGTCGTTGGACGAGCTCGGGGTCGCCGACGGCTGAATCCGGCTGCGCAGCTGCTGCACCACCAGGTGCGCCACTGCGCCACTGCGCCACTGCGCCACTGCTGCGCCAGACTGAAGCGCATGTTCATCGCCCCGGTCGACGCCACGCGAGACGAGGACGAGTGGCGGTCCTTCGTCCTGTCCCACCCTTTCGGCCACCTGGTCGCGCCGGGCGGCCCGGCGCGCGACCTGCCGGTCGTCGTGCCCACGCAGTTCGTGCTGGAGGGCGACACGGTATGGCTGCATCTCGTGCGGGCCAACCCCGTGTTCGCCGCGTTGGCCGAGAACCCGCGGGTGCTGATGAGCGTGGCCGACGACTGGGCTTTCATCCCGTCGTCGTGGAAGGCGGTCGGCGACGAGGACCCTGCCCTCGGCATCCCGACGACCTATTACGGCGCGGTGCAGCTGGCCGGCAGGGCGACGGTGCACGACGAGCGGGTGGAGCCCGGGAGCGTGGCCGCCATTTTGCGGCGCCAGCTGGCGACCCTGCAGCCTGACGTCGAGGTGGCCGACCCGGGCTCCTCACACGCGGCGAAGCTGCTCGGGATCCTCGGGATCTCCATTGACGTGTCGGACGTGTCCGCCAAGTTCAAGTACGGCGGCAACGTCGACGAGCCGCACCGCCGGGCCGTGGTGCAGCGGCTGCAGGAGCGGGACGGGCCGGGCGACGACGCCGCGGCCGCACACGTGGTGGGCCGACTGGAGAGGTGACTGCGGTCAGGACTCGGCGGCGGCGGCCAGCTTGGTCAGCGTCGCCTTCATCTCTTGTTCGGCGTGCTCGGCGCTGTGGTCACCCATGACGCGGGCCAGCGTGGCGAACCAGGGCTTGCGCTGATCCACCCACGATTCGGTCACCCGGCAGCCGGCGTCGGTCTCCTCGAAGTCGTAGCGCCAGGTGGCCACGGCCAGCGGCCCCGAGGTCACCGCGAACTCGAACACCTTGCTGGGCTGGCAGCCGACGACGGTCACGGTGGTGGACCAGCGCCGGAAACCGTTCTTGTTGTTGCCCTGGAACACCGCACCGAGGGCGGGTCCGGTCGCGCCCTTCACCCACTTGCCGCCGGCGTTCTCGGGCGACCACTCCCCCATCCGGGGCAGATCAGACACCAGCGCCCAGACCTTCTCGGGGGGCGCAGCGATGTCCAAAGAGGCAGCGGTGGGGTGGGCCATGGGCAGACGATAGTTTCTAGGCATGGCACAGGCCCTTTCCGATGCAGGTCCGGCGGCCCGCAGCACGCTCAGGGCGCCGGCCCCTCCGAAGTTCGACACGGTGGAGGAGGAACGCCTGCACCGCAAGCAGAAGCTGGCCGGGGCGCTGCGCTTGTTCGGTCGCTTCGGCTTCTCCGAGGGTGTCGCCGGCCACATCACCGCGCGCGACCCGGAGCTGACCGACCACTTCTGGGTGAACCCCTTCGCCATGAGCTTCCGCCACGTCCGCGTCTCCGACCTGATCCTCGTGAGCCACACCGGCGAGGTCGTCGAGGGAAATCGCCCGGTCAACCCCGCTGCGTTCGCCATCCACTCCGCCGTGCACGCGGCCCGCCCCGACGTCATGGCCGCCGCTCACGCCCACTCGGTCCACGGCAAGGCGTGGTCCGCCCTCGGTCGCCCCCTCGATCCCATCACGCAGGACGCGTGCGTGTTCTACGAGGACCACACCGTGTGCGAGGAGGGCGGCGGCGCCATTGTGCTGGAGGAGGCCGCCGCCAAGGCTCTGGCGGCCGCGCTCGGCCCGCACAAGGCCACCATCCACCGCAACCACGGGCTGTTCACCGTCGGGCACACCGTCGATGAGGCAGCGTGGTGGTTCATCACCATGGAGCGCTCCTGCCAGGCCCAGCTGCTGGCCGAGGCGGCGGGAACCCCGCTGCTCATCGACGACGAGGGTGCGCGGTACACGCGCGAATTCTCCGCCTCGCCCTACGCCGGATGGCTGTCGTTCCAGCCGCTGTGGGACGAGATCTGCCGGACTGACCCCGACCTGTTCGAGTAGTTCCAGGGCTGCACGCCATACCTTCGCGGCAACGCGGCAACGCGGCAACGTCTGCTGTCCGGCACGGGCCCGCGCATGTGCCGTGGCTCTGACTCTCCTGCGCCACCTATGGGACGGATGCAACCGCAACCTCAACGCACCATCTTGTAGCTCGCGCAGTGAAGGCGACGACGTGGGGTAGTCCATCGCGCGGTACCGGGCCAGTTCGGTGGTTCGGGGGCCGTGCCGGTGCCGCCGTTGCATCCCTGCCTCACCCAAGGATTCAGCCGAGGCCCCAGTTGAACCCCAGTGGTACAGGGGGCATCATTGAAGGCAAATGGAGCCTCGCTACCACCACACCTGGAGGCCTCACAAACCCGTCAACGCCAGCCCCGAGCAGAAGGACATGGGCTGGAAGGTGGTCAACGCCGCCTCGGTGGCCGTGGCCGCCATCGTGACCCAGCGCCTGCTCACCATGGCCTGGCGCCTGGTGCGCCACGAACCCCCTCCTCGCGGACCGGCGGACCGCACAGTCACCTGGGGCGCCGCCCTCACCTGGGCCACCTCCTTGGCCGTGGGCATCGCCGTCTCCCGAGTGGTGGCCGTGCGCCTGTCCGGCAAGGTCTGGGAGGCCGCCGTGCACGAGCCGCCCCCAGACGCGCCCTCCTAGGCCCAGCAGGTTTCCCACAGTCCCGGGCGAACCGGGCAATCTCGCTCTCGCCGTCCTGATGCCTCACCCTTTCGCTACCCGTCGATTCCATCTGCGAAGACCCACATCGGATACCCCTGTCGCAGCACGTCGAGCGTCGCCGTCCACTCACGGTCCGTCAGCACCTCGATGTCGCTGAGGATGACGCTGCTGCCGGTGTCTGTAAATCCCCAGGAGAACCCCACAAGAGGCACCACTCGACGAGCCTTCAACGCTGCGACCTCGTCGAGGGGAGTGGTGGCCAAAAAGCTGTGCGCCACCCACTCAAGGGATTCCCTGACCGAACGTGACGGAGCGTCGAAGAGGATCGGGCGCTGTCCGTACCAGCAGTAAGGCGAGGGTGCGTCGCCGAAGAGTCCGAACGGGTCCAGCTCGAATCGCAGACCGCCAAATTCGTTGTCCGTCGAGCGAACAACCTGCACCCATCCGAACATCGAGCGGTAGCCGAGCGAAGGGTAGTCAACAGTTGCAGTACAGACGGGAAAGCCTTCTGCGACTGACCACCAACATCCGTAGAACTCAGGATCGGTGTTTGGGACACATTCCACGTGGACTAGTCCGACCTCACGACGCCAAGTGAATCCAGCGTCCAGGCCCTTGGAACCGGTGCTCTTCACGACATTCTCCTTGAGCTCGCTTTGGGGTGGTGCTCCCTGCCTACTGCAAGTTCACACCCGGACGCACTCCGCTTGTGCCGTTGCGGGCAGGGTCTACGAGTAACCGTGGGCAGACAACGGAGTATTCCGGTTTCACGCAACCCGCCGCAGTAGGGTCTCCTCCACCGCGGGACCGTTCCTCTGGTCCCGGAGTCAGAGGGGTACACGTGAAGACTGCCGTCCGCAATGCGGCTCCTGTTTTGGCCTGCGCGCTCATGGGCGCCTGGCTGTTCCTCGGTGCTGCGCCCGGCGGTGCGGCAGGTGCGGCAGGTGCGGCAAGTGCGGCAGGTGCGGCAAGTGCGGCAAGTGCGGCAAGTGCGGCTAGTGCGGCTAGTGCGGCAACCAGCACGGTCCCCGCCACCGTCACCGCGTCGACCTGGACCGCCGCCGCCAGCACGCAGGCGGTGACCGGCGGCGTCTTCGAAGGCGCCTCCTGCGCCAGCGCTGCCTTCTGCGTGGGCGTGGGCTACCAGAACATCGGCGGTCTGACCGCACCGCTCATTGAGCAGTGGACCGGCTCGACGTGGACGTTGGCCACGACGCCCCCGCTGAGCGCACCGGGCTCCCTCGCCTCGGTGAGCTGCGCCGCCGCAATGCTGTGCATGGCGGTGGGTCAGACGGGAACGAGCACATCGAGCACGCTCATCGAGCAGTGGAACGGGTCCACGTGGACCGTCGTGTCGAGCCCCAACCAAACCGCCGTCACCGGCAACGTCCTGTACGGGGTGTCCTGCCCCAGCATCACCTTCTGCATGGCGGCCGGTCAGGCTGGCAACAGCGGCAACACGTACGCGCCGCTCGCAGCGAGCTGGAACGGCTCCACCTGGTCCCTCCAGACCACGCCGACCACGGGCCTGGGCCTCGGTCCCTCCTTCACTGCCGTGTCCTGTACCGCGTCGACGATGTGCATGGCCGTCGGCAACTCGGACGGGGGGACTCGAGCATGGCCGAGCAATGGAACGGCACCGCCTGGACCGTCGTCTCGACCCCGAACCCCGACGGACAGAGCAGCGTCAATCTCACCGGTGTCTCGTGCATCGGCACCTCTTGGTGCACGGCGGTCGGGTGGGGCTTCGGCACGACCTCGTACCAGACCCTGGTCGAGCAGTGGAACGGCTCCAGCTGGTCGATCGCCTCCAGCCCCAACGCCGGAACGGTGAGCAACCAGCTGCAGGGCGTCGACTGCTTCAGCATGACGTCGTGCTCGGCCGTGGGGTTCTCGATCCCGACGACGGGCCGCAGCACCGAAGCGCTCGCCTGGGACGGCACGACATGGACGCTCGCCAGCACGCCGAACCAGACGGGCGCTGCCAACACCCAACTGAACGCGGTCTCCTGCATCACCGACTGGACCTGCGTCGGGCTCGGCAACAGCTCGCTCGCGGGCAACACACCGTTCGTGGCCAGCGCACCGATCGCCCGCTCGGGCTACCGCTTCGTCGCCTCCGACGGCGGGGTGTTCAACTACGGGAAGGGCGCGCCGTTCCTCGGCTCCATGGGTGGGATGCCGATCAACAAGCCGATCGTCGGCATGGCCGTGATGCCCGCCGGTGACGGCTACTACCTGGTGGCGTCCGACGGCGGCATCTTCAACTTCGGCTCCGCCAAGTTCGACGGCTCGACCGGAGGCATGCGCCTCAATGCGCCGGTGGTCGGCATGGCGGTGACCGCCGACGGTGGGGGGTACTGGCTGGTGGCCTCCGACGGTGGCGTGTTCACCTATGGCGACGCCCAGTTCTACGGCTCAGCCGGATCTCTCCGCTTGAACAAGCCCATCGTGGGCATGGCCGCCACGCCTGACGGCCGGGGCTACTACCTGGTGGCCTCCGACGGCGGCATCTTCAACTACGGCGATGCCACGTTCGAGGGCTCGGCCGGCTCGCTGCCCCTCAACAAGCCGGTGGTCGGTATGGCCGCCCCCGTGAGCGGCGGCTACTACCTGGTGGCCTCCGATGGCGGCATCTTCACCTACCCGACCAGCGGGGGCCCGCCCTTCTACGGCTCGACCGGCTCCATCACGCTCAACAAGCCGATCGTCGGCCTGACCGCCGTCGCCGGCGGCTACTACCTGAGCGGCTCGGATGGCGGGGTCTTCACCTACCCGACCACGAGCGGCCCGACCTTCTACGGCTCCACGGGCTCCATCAAGCTCAACATGCCCATCGTGGGGATCTCCGGGTAAGCGATGGAGGCCGCCGGATCGGTGCCGGCGGGAAGGGGCGGTCGGCTGCCCGGAGCAGGTGCGACGGACGATTGCCCGCAGAACAAGAACGTGTTCTAATCTCGGACCGATGGAGTTCAACCTCGCCGACCTGTTCGAAGCGGCCGTCGACGCCTATCCCGAACGCGAGTACCTGGTCGCCGACGGCAAGCGCCGGACCTACGCCGAGATGGAGGCGCGGGCGAACCAGCTGGCCCACCATCTCGCCGCCCAGGGGATCGGTCCCGGGGACCATGTCGGGATCTACGCCTACAACTCGGTCGAGTGGGTCGAGACCGCCTGGGCCGTGTTCAAGCTGCGGGCGATCTGGATCAACATCAACTACCGCTACGTCAAGGACGAGCTCCGCTACCTGCTGACCAACGCCAACCTGCAGGCGCTCGTCTACCAACGCGAGTTCTCGCCACTGGTCGCCGCACTCCTCCCCGAGCTCCCGCAGCTGCGGCACGTCGTGGTGATCGAGGACGGCAGCGCCGTCGACCCGGCTCCCGGCGCCGTCGCGTACGAAGACGTGCTGGTGGGCCAGTCGGAGGAGCGCGATTTCGGCCCGCGCTCGAGGGACGACCTCTACATCCTCTACACCGGCGGCACGACCGGGATGCCCAAGGGCGTCGTGTGGCGCCACGAGGATGTCTTCTACGCGCTCGGTGGCGGAACCGATCCCGTCACGAACACGCGGGCGAGCGACCCCTCGGCCATCGTGGCCAAGGGCGCCAACGGGGGCCTGGTGCACCTGCCGGTCGCACCGCTCATGCACGGCGCCACGCAGTGGTGCGTCATGGGGCAGAGCTTCGTCGGCTCCAAGATCGTCCTGATGGCCAAGTTCGACCCCCACGAGGTGTGGCGGCTGGTCGGCGACGAGAGGGTGAACTCCGTCATGATCACGGGCGACGCCATGGGCAAGCCGTTGATCGAGTCGTTGGACGACGAAGGGACCGACCACGACCTCTCGTCGCTGGTGGCCGTGGTGTCCTCGGCCGCGCTCTTCTCCGCTCCGGTCAAGGACCAGTTCTTCGCACGCCTGCCCACCCTCGTGATCACGGACGCCATCGGCTCCTCGGAGGGCGGCAACAACGGCATGACGGTGGTGACCGCCGGTAACACGGCCATGAAGAGCGGGCCGACCGTGCACCTCCTGGGCGAGACGGTGGTGTTCGACGAGAACCTGGACCCGGTGGAGCCCGGGTCGGGCGTCATCGGCAAGATCGCCCGCTCGGGCGATATCCCGCTCGGGTACTACAACGACCCGAAGAAGACGGCCGAGGTGTTCATTCAGGTGCGCGGGACCCGCTTCGTCATGCCGGGTGACTACGCCACGGTGGAGTCGGACGGATCGATCACGTTGCTCGGCCGGGGGTCGATCGTCATCAACTCGGGCGGCGAGAAGATCTTCCCCGAGGAGGTCGAGTCCGCCGTGCGCTCCCATCCCGACGTCATGGACGCCATTGTGTGCGGGGCGCCCGACGAGCGCTGGGGCCAGACCGTGGCGGCCATCGTACAGCCCCGCGTGGGTCACGAGGCTCCATCGCTGGAGTCGCTCCAAGAGCACTGCCGCACGTCGATCGCGGGCTACAAGCTGCCCCGCCGGCTCTACGTGGTCGACGCCGTAGAGCGGTCGCCGTCGGGGAAGCCCGACTACACGTGGGCCGGCGCCATCGTGCACGCGGGCGACTAAAACCGAGGTCGCCTCCCTCACAATTGTCACACAATGCATTTCGACAGCGCCGACCCGACCAGTTACGGTTCGTCGATCAGCGCCAGAACGAAATCCTTGCGCCCACGCGGGCGGGTCTCTCAGCCGGCGCGTCACCTGCGGCGAAGATTCGTCACGGTATGCGCCGGGATCAGCCTGCTCGTCCTCGGCGCCGGCGCGGCCGGTGTCATCGGTTCGGCTGGCGCGTCTGTCCATGCCGAAACGCCGCACGTCGACGCCACCTCGTCGTGGACCGTCTATCACGGCGATCCCCTGGGAACGGGCGCCGACACCTCGGGCGTGACGTTCAATCCTCCGAACCCGGCGTGGACGTCACCGGTCCTCGACGGCCAGGTCTACGGCGAGCCGCTCGAGGCCACCGGGCGTGTCTACGTGGCGACGGAGAACGACACCGTGTACGCGCTGGCCGCCAACACCGGGGCGGTGTTGTGGTCCACCCACGTCGGGACCCCGGTGCCGTCCGGCGACCTCCCGTGCGGGGACATCAGCCCGCATGTCGGCATCACCGGGACCCCGGTCGTCGACGAGGCGCGGGGAGAGGTCTTCGCCGTGGCCGACGAGCTGGTGGGCGGTGCGCCCGCTCACTTCCTGGTGGGCTTCAACATGTACAGCGGGACGGTGGACCTCGACGTGGCCGTCGACCCGCCGGGACAGGGTCCGGCCGCCATCCTGCAGCGCACCGGTCTGAACCTGAGCGACGGCCACGTCGTCTTCGGCTACGGCGGCAACGCCGGTGACTGCTCGACCTACAGCGGCTGGGTCGTCTCGGTGCCCGAAGGCGGCGGGGCGCCGGGCTACTACCAGGCGGTGCCGATCGGCCACGACGGGGCCGTGTGGATGGGCGGCGCCGCGCCCGAGGTCGACGTGGCGGGCAACATCTGGTTGACGACGGGGAACGGGTCGTCGTCGACTCCGTACGACTACGGCGACTCGGTCCTGGAGCTGTCGCCGGGCCTGGCGCGCACGCAGTACTTCGCCCCGAGCACCTGGCAGACCGACAACTCGAGCGACCTGGACCTCGGATCGAGCCCGCCGGCGCTACTCCCCAACGGCACCGTTCTGCAGGTGGGCAAGTCGTCGACCGCCTACCTGCTCAGCCAGGCCTCGTTGGGAGGGATCAACGGTCAGATCACCGCGCCCATCAGCGTCTGCGGCAGCGTCTCCGAGGGCGGGGACGCCATCTCGGGGACCGTCGTCTACGTTCCCTGTGGGAACGGGGTGCAGGCGATTCAGACCAGCCCCCTCGGAGCACAGTGGCAGACGGCGTCGGGGGCGCACGGCCCTCCGATCACCGCCGGCGGGCTCGTCTGGTCGATTGGCGGGTCGTCGCTCTACGGCCTCGACCCGGCGAACGGATCCACGGTGCAGCAGGTCTCCGTCAGCGGCCAGGCCAATCACTTCCCGACACCATCGGTCGGCGACGGGCTGCTGCTGGCACCGTCGACCGACCAGGTCTCTGCCTTCTCGGGCTCGGCCGGGCTCCCGGGTCCACCCTCGCCGCCGCCCCCGGCGCCGCCGAACTCGTCGTACTGGCTGGTCGCCTCCGACGGCGGGATCTTCACCTTCGGCAACGCCGGCTTTCACGGTTCGACAGGTGGCATCCGGCTGAATCGGCCGGTCGTCGGCATGGCGCCGACGCCATCCAAGGGGGGCTACTGGCTGGTCGCTTCGGACGGCGGCATCTTCAACTACGGGAACGCCGGCTTCTTCGGCTCCCAGGGCGGCAAGCCGCTGAACGCCCCCATTGTCGGCATGGCCGCCACGCCGGACGGCGGCGGCTACTGGATGGTCGCCTCGGACGGGGGCATCTTCAGCTTCGGCGACGCCGCCTTCCATGGGTCGATGGGAGGCAAGCCACTGAACAAGCCGATCGTCGGCATGGCGGCGACCTCGGACGGACTCGGGTACTGGTTGGTGGCGTCTGACGGCGGCATCTTCAGCTTCGGCGACGCCGCCTTCCATGGGTCGATGGGAGGCAAGCCACTGAACAAGCCGATCGTCGGCATGGCGGCGCCCTCGGACGGACTCGGGTACTGGTTGGTGGCGTCGGACGGGGGCATCTTCAATTTCGGCGACGCGGGGTTCTTCGGCTCTGCCGGCGGTACCCCCCTGAACAAGCCGGCCGTCGGCCTGGCGGCGACCCCCGACGGACGCGGCTACTGGATCGCGGCGTCTGACGGCGGCATCTTCAACTACGGGGACGCCAACTTCGACGGATCCGAAGGGGGCGTCGTCCTGAACAAACCGGTGGTGGGCGTCGCAGCCGAAGGCTGAGCCCGGCCACCCGCACGCGAAGATGCATCCGTGCCGAAGGCGCCCCTCCTCCTCCTGACCGGCTCGCCCGGGACGGGCAAGACCACCGTGGCCCCGCTGGTGGCCGACCGCCACGAGCCCTCGGTCTGCCTCGATCTCGACTGGTTCTTCGCCAAGCTCCGGCGCGGCGCGATCGAGCCGTGGCGGAAGGAAGCGCACGCGCAGAACAGAGTGGTGCTGCAGGCCGCGGCCCAGGCGGTAGCCGTCTTCGCCGCCGGAGGCTATGTCAGCGTGGCCGAGGGCATCCTCTACCCCTTCATGCTCGACCTGTTCGTGGCGGCCTGCGCCCGGGACGGCGTCGCTCTCCACTACGCGGTGTTGCGGGCACCGATTGCGGTCGTGCAGCAGCGGGTCATGGACCGCACGGTCGAGCCGGGACACGCCGGGGCGTTGGCCGACGCCGCCGTCGTCGACGATCTGTGGACCCAGTTCGAGCGCCAGGGCGTCGAGGAACGCCATGGGGTCGGCGTGGGTGGGCGCGGACCGGGCGAAGTGGCCGAGGAGATCGACCGCCGGTTCCGAGCCGGCGAGTTCCGGCTGGAGAGTGAGCCGGAAAAGCGAGAGACCCCGGAGGGCTAGGCGGGCTGGGCGGGCTAGGCGGGCTAGGAGCCGCCGGCGGCGAGCCGCTGCTTGGTCGTGTTGTGCACGGGGTCCTTGTCGAAGTTCTTCAGCACGTGCTTTCCGAACGTCTCGACCGCTTCCTCGCAGGACTCGATCGACATGGAGCTCGACAGCATGCCGAAGGACAGCTGGTCGGCGCCGGTCGCGGTGTAGCGCTCGATCGCCTTGGTGACCTCGTCGGGCGTGCCGACGGCGACGTCACCCGAGGCGATGACCGCGTCGAGCGAGTCGGCGTCCATGGCCGGGACGATGGCGGGCCACTCGGGGACCCCGGCCGGCTTCGGGAACGTGTCGAGGTACCGGAAGACCAGGCTCAGGTGGTAGTTCGAGTCCGCCTCGAGGAAGGTCTTGCGCGCCTTGGCCCCGTCCTCCATACAGATCATGGTCGTCGTGATCATGACGTTGTTGTTCACGAAGCCGCCGACCGGGTTCGTGCAGTCCGCGATCTTCTCCTTGTAGCGGGCGACCAGTGGCGTCAGCTGGTCGGCCGTCGAGAAGCCGAAGCACAGGACGCCCACGCCGAGCTCGGCCGCCAGGTCGAACGTCGAGGGACTCCCGGCCGCCATCCAGATGGGCGGGTGGGGCTTCGAGTAGGGCTTGGGCAGCACGTTGCGCGAGGGCATGGAGAAGAACTTGCCGTCGTAGCTGTAGTCCTCGTCCTTCCACATCCGGACAATCTGCGGCAGGGTCTCGGCCACCATCTCACGCGTCAGTTCGGAATCCTGGATCCCGAACCCCTTCTGCTCGGTGGTGGAGGAACCACGGCCGGTGCCGAACTCGAAGCGACCTTCTGACAGGTGGTCCAGCATGGCCACCCGCTCGGCAATGCGGGCCGGGTGGTTCACCGGCGGCGTGATGTTGAAGATGCCCGAGCCGATGTGGATGGTGTTGGTCTTGGCGGCCACGAAGGCCAGGAAGGACTCGGAGGCCGACAGGTGCGAGTACTCGGTGAGGAAGTGGTGCTCGGAGGCCCAGGTGTACTTGAAGCCGGCCTTGTCCGCCGCCACGATGAAGGCGACCTCGTCCATGATGCGATCGTGCTCGGCCGAGGCTCCGTGCTGCTCGACGTACCGCGGCAGCAGGCACGCGGCGTTGAAGATGCCGAATTCCATGGGTTGCACGTCCTCGTCTACGGTGCCGCGGTCCGTTCCGCCGGCGCTCCTGCGACGGTAACACGGGTCCGATTAAAGTGCAACGTGTTCCAATAATGGGACTTCCACCCCAGGTCAGAGACGTTTGGAGATGCGGTGACCCCTGCTGAGGCGCAGCCTGCCACGCCCGGCGCCACACCGGCGCCGCGCACGGAAACGATCACCGACGCGGTCCTGGCGCTGGCCGACGTCGACGGGCTCGGACTGGTGGCCAACGACCTCCGGCTGAGCCACGCCGAGGTGGTCGCCCGGGCCGCGGCGCGGGCGGCCTGGTTGCGGGCCACCCGCCAGGACGGGCCGTTCCACGTCGCCCTCCTCCTCGACAACGTGCCCGAGTTCATCTTCTGGCTCGAGGCGGCGGCGCTGGCCGGCGCCGTCGTGGTCGGGGCCAACCCGACGCACCGCGGCGACGAGTTGGTGCGGGACCTGGCCCACACCGAATGCCAGTTCCTGATCACCGACACCACCTCCCTCCCCCTGGTGGAGGGCGCGCGCATCGGCGTCGCACTCGGAGACGTCCGGAGCGACAACGAGCGCGTGCTCGTGCTCGACACCGCATCGGCGCGGGGCACCTTGGAGGCCTACGCGTGGGCCAAGCCCGAAGAGGTGGCCGACCGATCGGTGACACCCGAGTCGTTGGGCTATCTGCTCTTTACGTCGGGAACCTCCGGCGCGCCCAAGGCATGCCTGTGCAGCCAGGGGCGGCTGGCCCGCATCGGGGCCATCGTGGCGCAGATGTATGACCTCCAGCCGAGTGACGTCTGCTACCTCTCCATGCCGCTCTTCCACTCCAATGCCCTGATGGCCGGCTGGGGGCCGGCCCTCGTGGCGGGCTCGGCCGTCTCGCTCCCGGCCTCGGGGCGGTTCTCCGCGTCGGGCTTCCTCCCCGACGTGCGGGCGTCGGGAGCCACCTACTTCAACTACGTGGGGAAGCCGCTGTCCTTCATTCTCGCCACACCCGAGCGGCCGGACGACGCAGACAACCCGCTGGTGCGCGCGTTCGGCAACGAAGGGTCGACCGATGACGTGGCGCGCTTCGCCGAGCGCTTCGGCGTCGCCGTCACCGACTCCTACGGCTCGACCGAAGGAGGCGCCACGGTGCAGCGGACGCCGGACACGCCGCCCGGCGCACTGGGGCGGGCGCCCGAGGGCACCGTCGTGCTGAATCCGGCCACCGGGGCCGAGTGCCCGCCGGCCCGTTTCGATGACCACGGCCGGCTGCTCAACGCCGAGGAGGCCATCGGCGAGTTGGTGTCCAAGGCTGGTGGTGCGGGATTCGAGGGGTACTGGCGCAACGCTGAGGCAGAGACGGCCCGGCTCCGGGAGGGCTGGTACTGGACGGGCGACCTGGCCTACCGCGACGACGTCGGCTTCTTCTACTTCGCCGGCCGGGACCACGACTGGCTCCGCGTCGACGGGGAGAATTTCGCCTCGGCCCCGATCGAGCGGATCCTGCAGCGTCACCCCGACATCGTGCTGGCGTCGGTCTACGCCGTGCCCGACCCCGTCGTGGGCGACCAGGTCATGGCGGCGGTGCAGCTTCGGCCCGGTCTCGACACGCTCGACGCGGATGCGTTGACCGGGTTCCTGGCCGCGCAGGACGATCTGGGCACAAAGTGGGCGCCCCGTTTCGTGCGCATGAGCGCGGCGCTCCCCGCCACGGCCACCAACAAGGTGCTCAAGCGATCGCTGCGGGCCGAGCGTTGGAACTGCGCCGATCCCGTGCTGTGGCAAGCCGAGAAGGGCGGGGCGTACCGGCTGCTGGACGCCGACGCGGCGGCGACGCTCGAGGCCGCGGTCGGCGACCGTCCCATCTGACCGTCGCGCCGCACCACTACGATCGGGCGCTCACCCGACCCCGGACGCGGAGTGGACGGCGGGACGAGGGAACGGAGCGTGATGCCAATCCAGCCGAGACGAATTCTGCGGACCCGCACCGCAGAGCCCGGCACCGCGACGGTGATTGCGCTGGTGACGACATGTGCTGCACTCGTTGCCCTCGCCGTCGTCGGCCCTCCTGCCGCTTGGAGCAACCGCGCCGGCGCGGTCACCAACGGAGGCCCGACGTGGCCCGGCTACTTCTTCCCGCTCAAAGTCGGCTGGACCTGTCACGAGTCGCTCACCGGAGGGGGCGCCACGGGAACGGAGACCCTGACGGTGTCGTCGGTGGGGAGCGTCCCGCAAGGCCGCTCGGTGACGGTGACCGAGGGGAGCTCGTCGACGGTCGACGGCACATCTGTACCGACGAACGCCGTACTCCACTACATCTTGAGCAAAACGGGGCAGCTGATCACGGTGCCGTCGGGCGGCCAGGTCGCCGGGCAGCTGTACAACTACACGGGCGACACCACGGATCCGAGTGTCAAGTCGCTGCTCTCCGGGAAGACCACGGTGTCCCACGCGCACATCGCCGCGCCGCTCGAGCGCGACGGATATTGCCGAGCTCAGGAGCGTCCTTCCGGCCAATGCCACAGCGCTCGATATGGCCGTCGATTTCGCACAACGAGGCGGCTCGGTCACCACCCTGCGGACCTCCATGGGTACCTTCCACCATTTGGTCGATGTGCACTTGACGGTGAAAGCCATCACGTTCACGAACGTCGCCAAGGGGGCCTCCAAGGAATTGGCGGCCGCCATCATGCCGACCCTCAAGAAGGAATTGCAGGCGACCACCTGGTACGCACCGGGGGTCGGCCCGGTCAAGATCACCGCAGGCGGCTATACCTCGGAACTGACGAGCTGCGGGCTCGCCACCGGCTGAGCTGGTAACTGCGCTCAGCGATCGACGCCGAGGACCAGACCGCTCGTCGGTACGCCGGTGCCCGCCGTCACCACCACGTGCTCGACATCGGGCACCTGGTTCACCGAGGTGCCGCGCACGAGCCGGGCGCCCTCGGCAATGCCGTTCATGCCGTGGAGATAGGCCTCGCCGAGTTGGCCGCCGTGCGTGTTGATCGGCAGCTCGCCACCGAGCTCCAGGCGACCGTCGCGCACGAAGTCCTTGGCCTCGCCTTTGGCGCAGAACCCGAGCTCCTCCAACTGGTAGAGCACGTAGGGGGTGAAGTGGTCGTACAGGATGGCCGCCTGCATGTCGTCGGGCCCGAGCCCCGAGGTCTCCCACAGCTGACGGGCCACGACCGCCATTTCGGGCAGCCCGAGCAGGTCGTCCCGGTAGTAGCTGGTCATCATGTCCTGGCCCGCCCCGGAGCCCTGCGCCGCGGCGCGAATGACCACCGGGTCGGTCTGCAGGTCGCGGGCGCGCTCGAGGGAGGTCACCACCAGCGCCTGTCCCCCGTCGGTCTCCTGGCAGCAATCGAGCAGGTGCAGCGGCTCGACGATGAAGCGGCTGTTCTGATGCTCCTCCAGCGTGATCGGCTGCTCGTAGAACCATGCCTTCGGGTTGGTCGCCGCGTGCTTGCGGTCGGCCACCGCCACCCGGCCGAGGTCCTCGCTCGTGGCACCCGTCTCGTGCAGGTAGCGCTGCGCCGCCATGGCCACCCACGAGGCGGGGGTCAGCAATCCGACGGGCAGGTACGAGGCCATGTGCGCGTTCTCGGCCGTCGGCATCGGTGGCCGTCCCTGGACCCCGGCGCCGAAGCGGCTGCCCGATCGCTCGTTGAAGGCGCGATAGCAGACCACGACGTCGGCCACGCCCGAGGAGACCGCCAGCGCAGCCTGCTGGATGGTGGCGCATGCCGCGCCGCCGCCGTAGTGGATGCGGCTGAAGAAGGTCAGGTCGCCGATGCCCAGGCTGCGTGAGATGTCGATGTCGGGATTGGTGTCCGAGCTGAACGTCACCATCCCCTGCACCTCGGACGGGGCGATGCCGGCGTCCGCCAGCGCGGCGGCGACCGCCTCGACGGCCAGCCGGAGCTCCGAGCGACCCGAGTCCTTGGAGAACTCGGTGGCGCCGATGCCGGCGATGGCGGTCGCGCCCGAGAACGAGTGGGAGGACGCCATCAGGACGTCCGTTCCGCCACAGGGAGGAGCACGGTGACCGTGCCGGTCACGTGGTCGCCCACGTCGTTGGCCCCGCGCAGCGAGACGGTCACGGCGCCGTAGCGCCCGTCGTCGGTCAGCTCCCCCTTCCCGGTCACCGACCCGGTCAGGGTCATGGTGCAATCGGGATGATTCGGCGCGCCCAGCCGGATGTCGACCTCCGACAGCCGGCTGCGCGGACCCGACCAGTCGGTCACGTAGCGCCCGACCAGTCCGTTGGTCGTCAGGATGTTCATGAAGATGTCCTGGGAGCCGCGCTCCTTGGCCAGCACCGAATCGTGGTGCACGTCCTGGTAGTCACGGCTCGCGATGGCTCCCGACACGATCAGCGTGCGGGTGATCGGGAGCACCAGGGTCGGGAGCTCGTCGCCCACGCTGACGGTAGAGAAGACAGGCCCGGAGAGATCGAGGCCCGCCGCGGCAGACGCAGCCGCGCTCACGCCGTCGTCTCCGCCCGGGCCAGCGCCTGCGCGGCGATGTCGGCCCCGAGCTTGGCCAGCTGCGCGCTCGGCCCCCCCAACAGCAACTCGATCTGCTTGCCCCAGAGGAAATAACGGTGGATCGGGTAGGAGATATCCGCCCCCATGCCCCCGTGCAGGTGCTGGGTGGCGTGCACGGTCCGCTGTCCGCGCTCGGAGGCCTGCCACTTGGCCACCCGGGCGGCGTCGGCGGCGTCCCGGCCCGCATCGAAGCGCCAGGCCGCGTTCTGCCACGTGACGCGCATCGCCTCGATGTCGATGGCGGCGTCGGCCGCCCGCAGCATGGTGCCCTGGAACGTGCTCAACGGACGGCCGAACTGCTGGCGGCTGTTCAGGTAGGTCGCCGTCTTCGTCAGCGCGGCCTCGCACACACCGACCTGCAGCGCGCACAACGCCGTGGTGGCGGCCACCTGCAGGACGTCGAGCGCGGCGCGCCCGGCGTCCGGGCCGGCGAGGACGTCGTCCTCTCCCACCGTCACAGCGGCGACGTGCAGGTGCGGGTGGATCTCGCGGTTGGTGGTGGCGGCGCGCTCGAACGTGACGCCCGGCGCTGCGGGGTCGAGCAGGACCAGGAGCACGCCACCGTCTCCGGTGCGCGGCGGGCAGGACGATACGGTCCGCCAGGTGGGCCTGGGGCACGGCCAGCTCGGTCCCGTCCAGTCGCCAACCCTCGCCCGACGCGCTGGCGCGCACCGACGGCATGGAGGTCGGGCTGCCGGCAGTGCCACTCAGCGCGGCCGTGAGGATCACCTCGCCGGCGACGACGCCGGGCAGCCAGGCGGCGCGCTGGGCGTCCGAGCCGAAGCGGGCCAGCGGCAGCGCTCCGAGCACGAGCGTGGACCACAGCGGCACGGGGGCCACCGCGTTCCCCTGCGCTTCGAGCAACAGGCACAGTTCCATCAGGCCGTAGCCGGCGCCGCCGTCGGACTCCGGGACGGCGAGCCCCAGCAAGTCAGCAGACGCCAACGCCTGCCAGAGATCACGATCGATGCGCTCGGTGCTGCTCTCGACCGCGGCGATCTTCTCCGCGTCGACCAGACCGGAGAACAGCCCGCCGGCGGCCTCGGAGACCGCCAGCTGCTCGTCGCTCAGTTTGAAGTCCATCAGGCGTCCTCCCCTGCACCCGCCGGCACGAACACGGGCAGCGAGAGTTCGTCGTCGAAGTCCACGAATTCGGCTTCGAGGCGCATGCCGATCTCGATCGCATCGTGGCCGATGCCCTCGAGGTTGGCCACCAGCCGGGTCCCCTCCTCCAGCTCGATCAGCCCGATCGGCAGCGGGTACTCGAACGAGGGCACCTGGGGGTAGTGCACCACGACGTAGGAGTACAGCGTGCCGCGGCCACTCGACTCCACGCTGTCCCACTCGAGGGAGCCGCAGACCGCGCAGGCCGGCAGCGGCGGGTGGCGCAGCGTGCCGCACGAGGTGCAGTGCTGAATCAGCAGCTTGTGGGCGCGGGCGCCCTCGAACCAGAAGGCGTTGTCCTGCGTGACGGCCGGTCGCGGGCGCGGCGGCCGGGCCGCCTTCTTCACCGGCGGCAGGTACTTGAGGATGCGGAAGCGCATGGTGGCCACGGGGTCCCCGGCCTCGTAGAGCGACTGCACCTCGCCGTCGGACGCCGGCCATACCGGCACGTCGGCGTCGGGGACCGCCACGTAGTCGAGTCGCGTGGTGATGAAGCGTCCCGTGCCCAGTCCGGTGCGCTTGGGATCCGAGATCGCCTCGATCACCGAGCGCACCAGCAGCCGATCTCCGACCACCAGGGGACGTCCGTAGTGCTGCGTGCAGTTGGTCGCGACCACCGATGTGAGGCCCTCGTCATCGAGCAGGCCCATCATCCTCTCGTTCGGCCCGCTCCCCTGCCCAGCCCCTTGCGCCCGGGCCTCCTCGGTGAGGAGCGAGAGACGCAGGCCCCGCATGATCCAGGCCTGCAGCATGGTGGGCGGGGCGATCAGCTCGTCGTAGCCGGCGGCGCGCGCCGCGTCGTCGGACACGTACACCGGGTTGTGGTCGCCCATGGCCTCGACCCAGTGCCGAATCATCGGCGCGTTGACCGCGTCGGGGGCCAGGCTCGGCGGGCCCGCCGCCTGCCCGACCAGAACGGCGAGTTCGGCACTGTGGTCAGGGAACGCCGCCAGCTCTTCGAAACGGCCCTCCGTCGATGCAGACGCAGACGCAGACGCAGACGCAGCAGCAGATGCAGCCGCAGCAGCCGCCGCGCTCACCGCGCCCCCCGGGTCATACCCAGCCCGGCCGTCGCCACGATCTCGCGCTGCACCTCGTTGACACCGCCCCCGAAAGTGTTGATCTGCGCCTGGCGGCCCGTGGCCTCCACCCGGCCGCGCAGCACGGCGCCGGGCGAGCCCGGCACGAGGTAGCCGGCGGCGCCCACCACCCCCAGCAGCAGACGCGTCACCTCGATGATCCGCTCCGTCCCGAAGACCTTGATCGACGAGGACTCGGCGCCGGTGAGCTCCCCGTCGGCCACGTGCACGGCCATGCGCCAGTTGAGCAACCACATGGCCTGGAGCTCGGCGTGGCACTTGGCGAGATCCATCTGCACCCAGGGCTGCGCAATCAGCGTCCGGCCGTCGTCGGTCGGCTGCGCCGCCGCCCAGTCCACGATGTCCTCGTAGAGCGAAATGGCCAGTCCGCTCCACGCGGCCAGACCAACTCGCTCGTGATTGAGCTGGGTGGTGATCATGCGCCAGCCCTCGTTCTCGTCGCCCACGCGGTTGGCCACCGGCACGTGCACGTTGTCGTAGAAGGTCTGCGTCGTCGTCAGCCCGCCCACGGTATGGATGATCGACCACTCGAAGCCCGGCGAGGTCGTCGGCACGCACAGAATGGAGATGCCCTTGTGCTTCGGGACGTCGGGATCGGTGCGGCAGGCCAACCAGACGTAGTCGGCCTGGTCGGCCCCGCTGGTGAAGATCTTCGCCCCGTTGACGACGTACTCCTCACCGTCGCGCACGGCACGCGTGCGCAACGACGCCAGGTCGGTGCCGGCCTCGGGCTCGGTGTAGCCGATGGCGAAGTTCAGCTCGCCGGCGAGGATCTGCGGGAGGAAGAACGACTTCTGGTCGTCGGTGCCGAAGCGCATGATGGTCGGCCCGACGGTGTTGATGGTGACGAAGGGGAACGGCGCGCCGGCGCGGCGCGTCTCGTCGAAGAAGATGAACTGGTCCGTGGCGGGGCGACCCTGCCCGCCGAACTCGGTCGGCCACCCGACGCCGAGCCAGCCGTCCTTGCCGATCTGGCGCACGACCTGGCTCCAGGCCTCGCCGCCCTCGCCGCCTTCGGCCAGGCCGGCGCGCACCTCCTCGGTCAGGAGATCGGCGTAGTACTGGCGCAGCTCCGCACGCAGTTGCTGCTGTTCGGGGCTCTCTTCGAGGAACATCGTGGGGCAGCCTCGCGTGCACTCAGCGGTCCCTGCCAGGTCAAGGCCGCGCTACCAAAAAACTGTAACACGTTCTCGTTTCGGGTGGCCCGGGCCGTGGCGCGGCTGGGCGCGCCCGATGGAAGGCCGCCGCCCCGATCTGCCCCGAGCCGGCGCGGCGGCCGGACCTGATCAGCCGGAAGAATCGGTCGAGCCGGCCACCTGCGCCAGCACGCCCAGGAATTCGCCCCAGCCCCCCTGGTGCGAGCGGCGGGAGTCCTCGGTGGGCAGGTCCCGGTGCGTGAGGGTGACGACGGTCTCGTCGCCGTCGGGCTGCAACACCACCTCGACCGTGCTGCTCCCCGGCGGGAAGTCGCCCCGACCCTCGATGCCCCACGTGAAAACCACGCGATGCGGCGGCTCGATCACCACGAACTCGCCCCGGGCGGGATTGCCCCGCACATCGACCGAGAAGGTGCCGCCGGGGCGGGCGTCGAGGTACGCCGCGTCGGCGATCCACTTGACCGCCAACGCCGGGTCGGTGAAGTACGGGAACACCACCTCGGCTGGCGCCGCGATGCGCACGCTGACGGTCACAGGCGGTGAGTCCGATGTCCGTGAGGCCGGTGTGGTCACTTCGCTTCCCCCTTCGGGTGCTCGCGTTCGACGACTCGCTTGAGCCGCTCCAACGCGTCGGGCCAGAACTCGTCGAGGAGTTCGCGCACCGGCGTCAGCGCGTCGGAGTGGAACCGGTACAGCCGGCGGGTGCCCTCCCGGCGTTCGTCGAGCAGCCCGGCCTTCTTGAGCACCCCGAGATGCTGGCTCACCGCCTGCTGGGTCAGTGTGAAGTTCGCCGCGATCTGCCCGGCCGGGAGCTCGGTGTCGTGGATGAGCCGGATGATGTCGCGTCGGTGGGGGTCCGCCAGCGCCCGCAGGACGGCGTCGGTTCCTGCGGGGCTGTCGGTGTCGGACGCCGGCATCAGGCCGCCATTCTCCCCGCTGGCGCGGCCGGGGCGCTCACGACCTTTCGCGGCTCGGGTGTCCCTGGCCGGTCTCGACGTAAGAGACCAGGCTGCCGAGGTAGTGCGTCCAGCCCTCGTGGCACATCTCGTAGCACTCGAGCGCAGGCGTGAGACCCCGATGACGGAACCGGATCGTGGCCCCTTCGCCGGTGTCCTCCACCTCGAAGACGATGGTCGTGCCCGCCCAGTCGGGCGTGAGCGGGGCGGAGTCGACGGACCAGACGACCCGGCGATGCGAGGTGGGCTCCACATCCAGGCGGATCACCTGGCGGCCATCGAGGAACGACACCTCGAAGGTGCCGCCGGCCTCGGCCGAGCCGGTCGCCGGGCCCCACCAGTCGGTCACGCTTGCGGTCGCGCGCAGCGCGGCGAGCACGGCATCGGGCGAGGCCGCGACGGTCTTGGTGGACACGAAGCTGTCCCCCGTGTCAGCGATCTGGCTCAGCTCGACGTAGGAGACGAGGCTGCCCAGGTAGTACGTCCAGCCGGCGTCGCACATGTCGTAGCACTCGAGGTCGGGCGTGAGGCCCTGGTGGCGGAAATGGAGCATGGCCCCGTCGCCCGCCTCTTCCACGTCGAAGAAGATGGTCGTCCCGACCCAGTCAGGCGTGCGCGCGGCCTGTTGCACCGACCAGGCGACCCGGCCCGCCACGGCCCGCTCGACCTGCATGACGAGCCGCTCCTTTCCACTGAAGAACGACACCTCGAGCGTGCCGCCCGCATCGCCCGATCCCGTGGTCGGGGCCCACCAGGAGCTGATGGCCTCGGGCGAGCGCAGTGCGGCGAGCACAGCCTCGGGCGAGGCGTTGACGCGCGTGCTGGCCTGGAAGCTGTTCCTGTCCTCGGTGCCCCGACCGGTCTCGGCGAAGGTGACCAGGCGGCCCAGCGCGTTGGTCCACCCCTCGTGGCACATGTCGAAGCACTCGCACTGCGGGGTGAGGCCGAAGTGGCGGAAGTGGAGCGTCGCCCCGTCCCCGGCCTCCTCCACCTCGAAGACGAGGGTCGTGCCGACCCACTCCGGCGTGAGCGGCGCCTCCTCGACGGACCAGACGACCCGGCCCGCTTCAGCGGGCTCCACACGCACGTCGAGCATCTTGCTGCCGGAACGGGATGCCATTTCCAGGCTGCCCCCCACATCGGCCGAGCCCGAGGTCGCGCACCACCACGACGAAATGGCGTCGGGCGTGCACAGGGCGGCCAACACGGCTTCGGCCGGTGCGGCCAGCGTCTTCGTCCACTCGAAGTCCGGGCTGGTCCCGGGGTCTTCGCTGGTCTCGGTCCGGTCGGTGAGGGAGGTCATGAGGGGGCGTCCTTTCGGTGGTTTCACAATGAGTTTCTTTCACAAGTATTCAATTGTGAAGCCTCCCTGTCAACCCCCCTGCTGGACCGGGCCCTCCAGGCGGGGCGACGACGAGAACAGGTTGAGCCCGAGGCGCTCGGACAGGTAGGCGGTCATGTGCCGGCCCCGGACACTGTTGCCCGCGTCGTCGAGCGGCGGCGAGTACGTGCCCACGCCTCCCTTCCCGGGCGACACGGTGACCAATCCCCCGCTCACCCCGCTCTTCCCGGGCAGGCCCACCTCGTAGAGCCAGTCTCCCGTGCGCTCGTAGAGGCCGGCCGTGGCGAGGACGGGCAGCACCCGCTTGCACGTCGCCGAGGCCACGACCCGCGCGCCGGTGCGCGGGTTCACCCCGCCGCCCGCCAGCGTCGCCCCCATGACGGCGAGGTCGCGCGCCGAGCACGCGCAGCGAGCACTGCCGCGTGTAGCTGTCGGTGGCGATGTCGGGATCGCAGTACATGCGGCCGTAGCCGCGCAGGAGGTGCGCGATGCCTCGGTTGCGGTCGTTGGTCGCCGCCTCGGACTCGTACACCGCCTCGTCCATCCGCAGCGGGCGGCCGGCGAACGCCGACAGCGCCGTCACCACGCGCTCGAACTTCTCCTCGGCCGTGCCGCCCGGCACGAGGCTCGTGGTGGCCAGCGCGCCGGCGTTGACCATCGGGTTCATGGTGCGCTCCTCGTTGAGCTCGACGCCCATCACCGAGTCGAAGGGCAACCCGGTGCTGTTGACGCCGAGCTTGCGCCGGGCCTCGGCCGGGCCGAGCACGTCGCAGACGAGGGCGAAGACGAAGAGCTTCGAGATGCTCTGAATGGTGAACTCCTGCTCGGCATCGCCGATGGCGAAGAGCCCGCCGTGCACCCCGGCCACGCAGACGCCGAAGGTGTGCGGCGAGGCCTCGGCCAGAGCAGGGATGTAGTCGGCCACCTTGCCCGCCTCGTCGTGGCGGAAACGCTCGTAGCCTGCCTCGACGATCGCCCGGATCTCCTCGTCGGACGGGAGACTGCCGGTCGAGACGCGTTCGGTCAGCGGATCCTGAGCCTGCGCGTGCGCCCGGTCGTCGGGCGCAGCGTCTCCCTCGTCCATGCGTCTCCTCCTCGTCCGGTCCACGTGCGGTCCGGGTCCGGTCCGGGAGGACCGGCCCCAGCTACTCCGTCGGTTCGATGATCCCCATGTCGGCCGGGTCGTCGATCTCTCTCAGGTCGTCCTGCGTGATGGCGGGAAGCTTGGCG
This sequence comes from uncultured Acidimicrobiaceae bacterium, assembly GCA_963741995.1. Lineage (GTDB taxonomy): Bacteria > Actinomycetota > Acidimicrobiia > Acidimicrobiales > RAAP-2 > Bog-473. Next base: position 944,453 of record CAVUKI010000001.1, on the reverse strand, counting down.
ATGCCGTCGAGGAGATGGCGCTCCCAGACCTTCTGCAACTTCTGGAGGAGAGGCGAGTCGTTGTCGATGCGGAACTGGCTGAGGCTGCGGGTGTCGTTGAAGTAGAAGCCGATGTCGTACGGCGGCCCAACGGAGAGGTTGGCCGCCGCCGTGCTCAACATGGACCCCAGCGCGATCTTGGCCGCCGTGACGAGGTCGACGTGCGCCTCCACGGCCAACTCCAACATGAACTTCCCGTACTTGCTCTCCCCGATCTGCAGGAAGGGGCGCTCGTCCGAGGCGCGGATGTAGTTGCCCTCGGGGTAGACGAGCAAAATGTCGGGGTCCTCGTCACCCACGTGGCCACCCAGAATGAAGGTCGCCGTGCCGTCGGCCCCCACCTGGCCCAGCGCCTCCTTGTGCTCGTCCGCCACCTCGCGGCTCACGCGCCCGAGATACAAGGCGGCCTCGAACAAGTGCCCCACCGTGGCCAGGCTCTCGGTGGCCTCGCCCGCCTCCAGGTCCTTGGCCATGCGGTCGAGGACCTGTTGCGTCGTGGCCAGGCTGCCGGCCGACTCGATCACGAACAGGCGATCGTCGGCCGGTTGGAGCACGTGCATCTTGCGGTAGGTGCCGACGTTGTCGACGCCCGCGTTGGTGCGGGTGTCGGACAGGAAGAGCATGCCCTCGTGGAGCCGCAGGGCCAGGCAATAGGTCAATGCCGCCGTCCTCAGTTCGCTCGGCCGCAGTCGGGAGCTCCGATGGCCTCCCGGCGAACATACCCCCGACCGGCGACTGGGCACCCAGTCTGCCCGGTCATGCGCTTCAGGATCGTTGCCCGACCTCGACCAGAAGATCGTCGAGCTGGCGGCCGAGCGCCCAACCGACATAGACGGCGAAATGCACGACGAGCTCTTGCAACTCCTCCATCGTCAGCTCCTCATTCTGCAGGGCCGCCTCGAGATGGGCCCGGGTCTCGGCTTCGACACCGACGGCGGCGCAGCAGCAGATGCTGATGATCCTGCGGTCCCGCCGGGTCAGGTGCTCTTTCCTCGTCCAGATTTCCCCGTACAGGTAGTCCAGGTACGCCCCCCGACGGAACGCCGTCGACGGGGGCGGTGGGGCCTGGCCGTGCACGGCACGGTACGCGGCCTCGCCGCGAGCGTGGCGTTCCCCGTCGGGAACGGGATCGGTCCAGGGCACGAACGCGAGCGGCGGGACCTCAGCTCCTCGCTGCTCGGCCAGCTTCGCCGTCGCCATCATGCCGTGCATGCTCAGGACGGACGCCTTGGGCCAGCCCAGCTGTGTCGCGAAATGCAGGACGAATTCGTCGAACTCCTCGGCGTTGATGTCGCCGCTGTGCAGGGCCGCCCAGACATGGGTCTCAATGGGAAAGCCCGCGTCGGTGGACCCGAGGCAGGACAAGGTGATGAAGCGGCGGTCGCGAGCGGACAGGACACCGCGCCGCCACATTTCGCCGAACACGAAACCGATCACGCCCACGTCGATGTACGCCGAACTCGGATCGGGACTCGGCGTGGTCATGATGCGCTCGTACTCGGCCCGGGCGGCCGCCTGCCGTTCGTCTCGGTCTGTCCAGGTGTCCATGTGGTCCTCTCCTGGTCCTGGATCCCGCCCTCAGCGGGTCGTCTGGACCTTAAGACACTTGACTTGTTCTGTAAAGAGGTGGTCTCATGGGCGGGATGGTCCGGTGATGTCGACGGCGACGCTCCCCCTCTCGACGAAGGAGCAGATCGTCCTCGCGGCCGAGCGGCTCTTCGCCGAGCGCGGCTATGAGGGTGTGTCGCGACGCGAGATCGGCGCGGCGGCGGGCAGCGGCAACAACTCCGCCGTGCAGTACCACTTCGGCTCCAAGGAGCAGCTCGTGGTCGCCATCTTCGAGAACCGTCTCACCTACATCGACGACCGCCGAGCCATTCTGATCGCCCAACTCGAGCCACACGACATCCGCGCCTGGGTCGAGTGCTACGTCCTTCCCCTGCTCGAACAGGGCGAGATCGAGGGGAGCCATTACATGAGCTTCATCGCCGCCGTCGAGCACCAGGTGGGTCTCTTCGAGCACCTCCCCGAGCGGTTCCGAACGAGAACCCAGAGGTTCCACCAGGCGGTCGGAGCGTTGATGGCCGAGGTTCCCGAGCCCCTGCGGTCGCATCGGATCCTGCAGGTCGTGCGCTTGAGCGTCCATGCCGCAAGCGCGCGCGAGCGCGCCAAGGCACAGGGACTGGAGGTGCTCCCCTTCGCCGTGCACGTCGCGGACCTGCTCGACGGCTGGGCCGGTTTCCTGCACGCGGTGCCCTCGGGCGACGCCCTTGCTTCCATCGAGGGGTACGCGCCCAAGTCCGTCTGGCTGCCCTTTCTCGTGTGATGGCCGGGTCCGATGGCGTCAGCGTGGGCTTCATCGGATTGGGAAGCCAGGGCGCGCCGATGGCACGCCGGATCGTCGAGGCGGGCTTCCCACTGACGCTGTGGGCGCGGCGACCGCAGAGCCTGCAGCCCTTCGGGGACACCGCAGCCACCGCGGCATCGACTCCCGCCGCCGTGGCCGAGGCGTCGTCGATCGTCTGCATCTGCGTGACGGGAGACGAGGACGTCTCCGAGGTCGTGGAGGGCGCCGACGGTGTGCTGTCCGGGTTGGCTCCTGGCGGGACGCTGCTGGTGCACTCGACGGTGCACCCCGACACATGCATCCGTCTGCATCTGCTGGGCGCGGAGAAGGGCATTACCGTCCTCGATGCCCCCGTGAGCGGTGGTGGCCCGGCGGCGGCGCGAGGAACATTGCTCGTGATGGTCGGCGGCGACGAGGCCGGCCTCGACCGGGCCCGACCCGTGCTGGCGGCGTTCGGCGACCCGATACTCCATGTGGGGGACATCGGCGCGGGGCAGATGGCAAAGCTCGTGAACAACCTGGTGTTCACGGCCCAGATCGCCCTCTCGCTCGAGGCTTTCGCCCTCGTGGACGAGCTGGGCCTGGACGGAGTGGCCATGGCACAGGTCTTCGAGCGAGGGAGCGGCGCGAGCCGGGCCGCCACGATGCTCGCCGCGCCCGGGTTCGACATCGGGGGTCTCGGCCGTGTCGCCGGGCCGCTGCTCCGCAAGGATGTCGATCTGATCGCGGACGTGGCACGGCAACGGCAGATCGCGGCGCCCGAGTCCCTCGTGACGCTCGCTGAAAAGGGACTCCGCAGCCTCCATGCGGCGGCCAAGGAGACGATATGAACGGAGGACGCGCATGAGCGTCGACACGCGGGACGCGACCGATCAACGGGACCGGCCCCGCGGATCCCGCATCGTTTTTCGAGGGCGCGTGGTGCGAAGCCGCTGCCCGCCACGGTGCGCGCGCCGCCGAGGACGCTGCACGGCTGGGCCTTCCGCCGATCACCATCCGGGTGGACGCCGCAGCGTGGACGCTGCGGCCCACCACCGACGGCATCGACGTGGTGCCGGGATCCGCGGGCGCCACCGCGAGCGTCGCGCTCGATCGCGCCGCTTTCGCCGACCTGTTCTGTGAGCGGCGGACTGCGCTCGGCCTGGTCATCGCCGGGCGGACGGAGGGCGATCCGGCCTCGAACGACGCTTTCTGCGCCTGGGATCCGGTGCTGCGCTCCCTGCTCGACGGGCGAGCCGTCTATCGACCGGGGGACGTCTCGCTCCTGGCCCGTGACGGGTCGCCGCTCGACCTCGAACAGCGGTTCCGGCCCGGCGAGGCGATGGCCGACGCGGCACATTTCCTCGGGGAAGCCGGATTCCTCCTCCTGCAGGACGTGTTCACGGAGGAGGAGATGGATGCCGTCGATGCCGACCTGCGCGCCGCGGTCGAGGCGGCCCGGCCCGGCGATGGCACATCGTGGTGGGCGTCCACCCGCAGCGGCGAGGCCTACCCGTGCCGGATCCTCGACTTCGCACAGCAGTCGCCGGCGCTCCGGACCCTCATCGCCGGCGAGCGGTACGTCTCCATCGGCGACCTGCTCGACGACGGTCACCGACCCGGCGATCCATTCGGCGAGCACTTCGCCGACGTGACCGCCGAAGGACTCCTCAAGCGTGTCGACTCGGTCGACGGACTGGTCTGCCTGCCCTGGCACAAGGACTGTGACCGGGGCGGGCATTCCATGTTCTGCTGTGGCCTCACGATCGGAGTGTGCCTCACGCCCGTCGACGAGGATCATGGCGGTCTTGACGTGGTGGCCGGATCGCACCGGGCCAACATCGCCCGGGTGCAGGTTGACCGGGAGCTCGAACTTCCCGCAGTGACGCTGCGCGCCGAGCGGGGTGACGTCACCGTGCACATGTCCTGCACGCTGCACCGTTCGACGCATCCGAGGCGCCGCGAGCGGCGCGTGGCCTATACCGGTTTTGCCCTGCCCCCCCACCCGGGGGACGGGCATGCCGAGGACGCCCAGGCCGGGTTGCGGCGGGACAGGGCTGCCATCGGTACCTCGAGCGGGCGTGCGCTCTTCACCGCAGAGGGAAAGGCCTGAGCATCGACCCGCTGCGCCGCGGGAACGACGGCCGGGGCGAGGGTGATCCGGGATCGGGATCTCTCCCCAGGGCGAAATGGCGAGAGCAGCCCCTCGCCCCTCGGTCGCCCGGTCGCCCAGCTCCGTCAGGCGGTGTCACCCCGCACACTCCCCTATGATCACTGACACACGTTCTAGAAACAGCCTCGAATGGGCAGGCACCGGGCGCCGTGGGGCGGGTCGCCGAGGTGCGCGAAAGGGGGGGCCATGAGCCTCGACGAGATCGACCTGATCGACGGGCGCAACTTCGTGGCCGGCGTGCCCCACCAGTGGTTCGCCGAGCTGCGCCGTGAGGCGCCCGCCTACTGGCACCCGCAGGCTGGCGCTCCCCGCGGCGGGTTCTGGGCCATCACCCGTTACGACGACTGCGTCCAGGTCAACCGGGACTGGGAGCACTTCTCCTCGGCCCGCCGCGGCTCCCTCTTCCCGGACATGGACGACGATCAGCTGGCCCAGCAGCAGCTGATGATGGTCAACATGGACCCGACGATGCACACGCGTTACCGCCGCCTGGTCAACAAGGGCTTCACACCGAAGATGGTGCGCGACCTGGAGCAGCACATCGTCGGGTACGCCGACGGCATCATCGACGCCGTGTGCGAGCGCGGCACGGCCGACTTCGTCGAGGAGATCTCGGCCGAGCTCCCCCTCCTCGTGATCGCCGAGCTCCTCGGCGTGCCCCAGGAGGACCGCCGCATGGTCTTCGACTGGTCCAATCGCATGATCGGCTCGGAGGACCCCGAGTACCAGGTGGAGGGCGCCGACTCCGGCGAATCGGCCATGCAGGTCTACGCCTACGCCGAAGAGCTGGCGACGGCCCGCAAGCTCCAGCCCAAGGAGGACCTCATCTCCGTCCTGCTCAACGCCGAGATAGAGGGCGAGAAGCTGAACGAGCTGGAGCTCGATCTGTTCTTCCTCCTCCTCATTGTGGCCGGGAACGAGACGACCCGGAACCTCATGTCGGGCGCCATGACGGCGTTCTTCGACCACCCCGACCAGTGGGAGCTCCTGCGCAAGGACCGCTCGCTGCTCCCGGCCGCCGTCGAGGAGATGCTCCGCTACGTCACGCCGGTCATGCACTTCCGCCGCACGGCCACGGCCGACATGGAACTGCACGAGCAGGAGATCAAGGAGGGCGACAAGATCGTCTTCTGGCACACCTCGGCCAACCGCGACGAGGCGGCGTTCGACAACCCCGACACATTCGACATCACCCGCTCACCCAACAACCACATCGCGTTCGGCGGCGGCGGGCCGCACTTCTGCCTGGGGGCGAACCTGGCCCGCATGGAGATCATGGTCATGTTCGACCGGCTCCTCGACCGCATCCCCGACATGCGCCTCGACGGCGACGTGCAACGGCTGCAGTCCAACTTCATCAACGGGACCAAGCACATCCCGATCGCCTTCGCACCATCCGCCCCCGTCGGGGGCACGCCGCTGCCCGACCAGGCCCGCTGAGGCCCGCGCCGTGCGCGACCACGACGTCCGGTTCCATCAGGCTGTCGCCTTCCTGCCGACCAGTCAGATCCTCCCCATGGCCAGGGAATGCGACGGCCTGGGGTACGGCGGCATGTACGTCTCCGATCACCTGTTCAACCCGCGCCACCGCTCGTCGCGCTACACCTACTCGAAGACCGAAGACGGTGCACCGGGCTGGGAGGACCACACGGCCTGGCCCGACCCGATGGCGGTGATCTCCGCCTGCGCCGGCGCAACGGAGAACCTGCTCTTCACCACCGGCATCTACATCGCCCCGCTGCGGGACCTCATGACGGTGGCCAAGTCCGTCGGGACGGCCGCGGTGCTGTCGGACAACCGGTTGCGCCTCGGCATCGGTGTCGGCTGGAGCAAGGAGGAGTTCGACCTGACGGGACAGGACTTCGCCACCCGCGGCAAGCGCCTCGACGAGATGATCGTCGCCCTGCGCACGCTCTGGAGCGGCGGATGGGTCGAGTTCCACGGCGACTTCTACGACGTCCCGGAATGCCAGATGGAGCCCGCCCCCACCGAGCCGGTGCCGTTCATCTGCGGCGGCCACTCCCCCGTCGCGCTGCGGCGCACGGCGGAGCTGTGCGACGGCTGGATCGCGGCCGGCGCCTACAGCGAGGAAGAGGCGTGGATCCACCTGGCCGAGCTGCACGACGCGCTGGCCAAGGCCGGCCGGGACAAGGACGACTTCACCGTCTACCTGTCGCTGAACGAGCGGCCCAGCGTCGACCTCTACCGCCGCTTCGCCGACGCGGGGGTCACCGACTTCGTGTGCGCGCCCTGGATGTTCGTCAACGTCGCGCCGGGGACCCCCGACGACGAGGCACTGGCCGCACGCCTGGGCCCGGTCCACTGGTTCGCCGAGGAGATCGTGGCCAAGGTCTGACAGAGTCGGTCCCACGCGAGTCACGTCAGCCAGCGAGAGGAGTCACACGTGAAGACGATGAAGATCGGTCTGCAGATGGGCTATTGGGGCGCCGGTCCGCCGCCCGACGCGGTGGAGCTCGTGATGGAAGCTGACCGCCTCGGCTACGACTCCGTCTGGACGGCGGAGTCCTACGGTTCCGACGCACTGACCCCGCTGGCCTGGTGGGGTTCGCAGACGGAGCGGGTCCGTCTGGGTACGTCGCTCTGCCAACTCTCGGCGCGCACCCCGACGGCCATGGCCATGGCGGCCCAGACCATGGACCACCTCTCGGGCGGGCGCTTCGTGCTCGGCCTGGGGGTGTCGGGGCCGCAGGTGGTCGAGGGCTGGTACGGCCAGCCCTTCCCCGCCCCCCTGGCGCGCACTCGTGAGTACGTCGACGTCGTGCGCCAGGTGCTGACCCGCGAGAAGCCGGTGACCAACGACGGCCCGCACTACCCACTCCCGTATCCGGGCGGGACGGGGCTGGGCAAGCCCCTCAAGTCGATCGTGCACCCGTTGCGGGCCGACATCCCGATCATTTTGGGAGCAGAGGGCCCCAAGAACGTCGCCCTGGCGGCGGAGATCGCGGACGGCTGGTTCCCCATCTTCTTCTCCCCCCGGGCCATGTCCTCCTTCGAGGCCTCGCTCGACGAGGGCTTCGCCCGGCCGACCGCGCGCGCAGCGCGGCGGACTTCGAGGTGCTGGCCTTCGCCCCGACCGTGATCAGTGACGACACGGACGCCGCGGCGGACGGGTTCCGGCCGTATCTCGCCCTCTACATCGGTGGCATGGGGGCCAAGGAGATGAATTTCCACTTCGACGTGTTCGCCCGCATGGGTTACGAGGAGGCGGCCACCAAAATTCAGGATGCCTATCTCGACGGGCGCAAGGACGACGCCGCCGCCGCAGTCCCCACCGCCATGGTGGAGGACATCGCGCTGGTCGGACCCGTGGAGAAGATCCGCGACGACCTGGAGGCCTGGCGCGAGTCGCGTGCCACCACCATGCTGATCAACGGCGACGTCGCCACCTTGCGGACCATGGCCGACCTCGTGCTGGGTTAGCGCCCATCGGGGGCCAGCATCAGCACAGGGGATTCGGAGGGGGGCGACGCAGCAACGACCCAGAAGGACATCTCGGCGGTCGTTTGCCAGCCTCGCTACGGTTGCAAAATGCTGGCAGGAGGGCGCCGTCGATGACCGCCGAGAACGTGGCCGTCCTGTTCACCGATGTGGTGAGTTCCACGGAGTTGTCCCAGTGGTTCTCGCCCGAAGAGTCCGACGAGGTCCGTCGCGGGCATTTTTCGATTCTGCGCCAGGCCGTGGCTGCGACCGGGGGTACCGAGGTGAAGAACCTGGGTGACGGACTCATGGTTGTCTTCCCCTCCGCTTCGGCAGCGTTGGCCTGTGGGGTCGCCATGCAGCAGGGCGTCGAACTGGACAATCGCGGGAGTGACATCTCGATCGGCCTGCGGGTCGGCTTGAGCCAAGGCGAGGTCACCAAGGACGCCGGCGATTACTTTGGCGATGCCGTCGTCGAGGCAGCCCGACTGTGCGCCGCGTGCGAAGGGGGGCAGGTCCTGGCGGCCCAGGTGGTGCGGTTGATGGCCGGTCGCCGGAACCGCCATGCGTGCCGCGCGCTCGGCGAGCTCCGTCTGAAGGGCCTGTCCGATCCGGTCGAGACCGTCGAGGTCCTCTGGGAACCGGTCGAAGTGGTCGATTCGCAGATCTCCATTCCACTCCCGGGCCGTCTCGCCGTGCGACCCACGGTCGGTGTCGTCGGGCGAGAGGTGGAGACACAGGCCATTGCCGACGCGACCAAGCGCGTCGCTGCAGACCGGGTTCGGGAGGTCCTCCTCATCTCGGGTGAGGCCGGAATCGGCAAGTCGGCGTTGGTGGCCGAGGCGGCGCGGGCCTCCCTCGAACACGGGGCCTGCGTCCTCTTCGGCCACTGCGAAGAAGATCTCGCCACCCCATATCAGCTGTTCGCAGAGGCCTTGAACCACTACGTCACCCACGCCACCGAGGACGCTCTTCGCGCCCTTGTCGAAGAGCACGGGGCGAATCTGGGCCGGCTCGTCCCAGCCCTTTCGAGGAGGTTCCCTGAACTTCCTGACTCGAGGGCCGCCGACCCTGAGACCGAACGATTCCTGCTCTTCGCCGCAGCGGTGTCGCTCCTGGGTCGAGCATCTGGGGACCAGCCTGTCGTGCTGGTTTTCGAGGACCTCCAATGGGCTGACAAAGGCAGCCTGCTGCTTCTGCAGCATCTGATCGCAACCGACCGCGACATGCGAGTGCTCGTCATTGCGACATACCGCGACACCGAGTTGTCGAGGACGCACCCCCTTGTCGAGACTCTCGCCGCGCTGCACCGACAGAGCGGCGTCTCGCGCCTCGAACTGACCGGACTCGACGACACCGGTGTGCTCTCGCTCATGGAGGCCGCCGCTGGCCAACCGATGGACGATGCCGGCGTGACACTCGCCCACGCTGTCCACAGCGAGACGGATGGCAACCCATTCTTCGTGAGCGAGGTTCTGCGCCACCTCTCAGAGACAGGTGCCATCTACCAGGACACCGCCGGACGGTGGACGGCGCAAGGTCCTCCCGAGCAGATCGCTCTGCCCGAGAGCGTGCGCGTGGTGGTCGGATCCCGGGTCGGACGACTGGGGCCGGCGGCAGAGCAGGTGCTCTCAGTGGCAGCGGTCATCGGCCGGGATTTCGATCTGGAAGTGCTGGCCCGCGCCTCTCGGATCTCGGAAGAGGAAGTGCTCGACATTCTCGACGCGGCCGCGGCAATCGCGCTCGTGCGGGAGCTCGCCAATACCACAGGTCGTTACATGTTCGCCCATGCCCTCATTCAGCACACCCTCTATGAAGACCTCGGTCCCACCCGCCGCGCTCGTGCACATCGACAGGTCGCAGAAGCTCTGGAGGAGCTCTGCGGTGAACGACCCGGCGCGCGGGTCGGAGAACTCGCTCGCCACTGGTGCAGTGCCATGCAACCCGTGGACGTGACAAAGGCGATCGAGTACTCACGCCAGGCCGCCGATGCCGCGCTGAAGAGTTTGGCTCCTGATGACGCGCTGCGCTACTCCTCGCAGGCTCTCGACCTCTGCGGACGCGTGGGCGAGCACGATGCGAAGCTCGAGCTGGAGCTTCGTATTGGACTCGGAACCGCTCAGCGTCAGACAGGAGATCCCACATTTCGTGACACGCTGCTGGGCGCGGCGCGCCAGGCAATCGATCTCAGCGACACGGATCAACTGGTCGCCGCAACTCTCGCCAATGACCGAGGGACGTTCAGCACCGTTGATACGATCGACGCAGAGAAGATCGAGGTACTGGAGTTCGCTCTGGCTCGGCTCCCCGCTGATCGTCCTGAACGGGCACTTCTCCTTGCCATGTTGTGTTCCGAGCTGACGATCGGGAGCCCGCTTGATCGCCGCAAGGACCTCGCGGAGAACGCCATCGCTCTCGCAGAACAAAGTGGGGATGATGTCACCATCGTGCGAGTTCTCAACCACGTTTCTCTGCCGCTCTCCGTGCCGTCCCTCCTTCCGGAATCCGTAGAACGGACATCCGAGGCTCTCGTTCGCGCCCAGCGAATCGGAGATCCACTCCTCCTGTGCTCCGCCGCCAGTGGTCGCCGGTTCACGGCTGCATGTTCGGGAGACATCGTCGAGATGGACCGTTGCTTCGAAATAAAGACTCCCCTCGTCCAACAACTCAACCAGCCCTTCCTGACCTGGGTGCACACGCTCCAGCGTGTGACCAGGGCACTGATCGCCGGCGAGACCGACGAGGCGGAACGGTGGGCGACGGAAGCCCTGCAGGTCGGAATCGATGGCGGCCAGCCCGATGCCGCTGTCATCTTCGGTGCGCAGTTCATCATGGTGAGCCTTTGGCGCGGAACCCTCCGTGACCTCATCCCGATGATCGAACAGGCGATCGACGACAATGCCGGCCTCCCGGTGTTCGTGGCGGTCCTTGCTCTGGCACATTCCGAAGCCGACCACTCGGAGGAATCACGGCACCTGTTGGAGGGATTTGCGGCGACGGGGTTCGATCTGCCGCTTGACCCGACGTGGCTCACCGGGATGATCGCGTATGCCGACGCGGCCGCTGAACTCGGGGAAGCCGAGTTTGCAGGTCCGATGCTCGAGCTCCTGTCTCCCTTCGCGGATCAGTGGCTCTATACCGATGTCGCCACATCGGGTCCCATCAGCCGGACGCTCGGAGGCCTCGCCGCGGTCCTTCGTCGGTACGGTGAGGCAGAGTCGTACTTCTCACACTCTGTCGCGGCGGGTCACCGGACCGGCGCCAAGTTTTTTGTTGCCCGGTCTGAACTTGCGTGGGGCAGGATGCTGCTGGAGAGCCGCGACCCAGGCGACCATGAGACGGCACGGAAGCTGCTCGCCAGCGCGCAGGCCACCGGAGTCCTTTGTGGATACGGGACCATCGCACGTCGCGCCGCATCCGCTCTGGCCGATCTGGGCTGAGTCGGCAGGCGGCGGGGATCACATTGTCCTGGGGCCGCCCGCGGCGGGACCGACGTACTGCGACTCGCCGAAGCCCAAAATAGGGATGAAGATGAAGTTCAAGAGGAACAGGCCGACGGCGAAGCCGGAACTCTTGGCGAACGACTTGGCCAGGTCGATGGCGATGATGATGCCGAGGACGACGAGCATGATCCAGCCCACGAACGGGATGATCACGCCCGCCAGAAAGAGCAGGAGCCACCACGCCGGCCGCCCGATGATCTTCAACACGATGTAGAGGTTGTAGATCGGGATGATGGCCGCCCAGCCGGGGTGCCCCGCCTTGACGAAGACCTTCCACAGCGCCGCGATCTCGAAGACGACGACGACGACGTAGACGAAGATCAGAATCACGTCGCCGCTCGCTGCCAAGAGAACAGCCATTCCCGTCCCTCCGTCTTCTGGCCGCGTCCATTCGGGCGGGCAGTGGCATCGTAGACACCGTGCACTCCCCGATGCGGGGATCCTGACCAGGGATGCAGGACCCGGTCACTCGCGTCGGCCACAATGCGGGGCGTGACCTTGTTCGATGTCGCCGACCTCTTCGAGCCGCCGCCGGACGGTCCGGTCGGCCCGCCGCGGGCGGCAGGGCCCGAGACGGAGCCGGGGCCGGTCGAGGCGGACACTGCGGCAGCACCCTTGCCGGACGAGGTCGGTGCCACCCATGCGGCGCCCGAGGTCGAGGTCCGCATCAGCAAGCGTCGCAAGAAGACGTCGGAGGCCAAGTGGGTCGGCGGGCGCATCGTCGTCTCGCTGCCGGCCCATCTCAACCTCGAGAGCCGCCAGAAGACGATCGACTGGTTGGTGGAGCGCCTGCTCACGCGGCACCGGTTGCAGTCGGGCCTCGACGACGACGGCCTGCTGGCCCGGGCGATCGACTTGAGCGAGCGCTACCTGGTCGGGGCCCGTCCCGTCTCCGTCCGCTGGGTCGACAACCAGACGGCGCGCTGGGGCTCGTGCTCGTACCACTCGGGCCACATTCGTGTGTCACACCGTCTGCGCGTCGTGCCGGAGTGGGTGCTCGACTCGGTACTGGTGCACGAGGTCGCGCACCTCACCCATCCGGACCACTCGCCCGCCTTTCACAAGCTGGCCGGGGCGTACCCCCGCCACCAGGAAGCAGGCGTGTTCCTCGCCGGCTACGGCCTCGGGCTCTCCAATCCGCTCCCGCCGAGCGCTCCGGACCGAGCCGCCCAGCCCTGAGTGCGGCGGCGGATGGGGCCGGTCAGACGGGCTCGTCGGCCAGGATCCGCCCCAGCCGGCGCAGGCTCTCGTTCGCCCCGCCCAGCGTGAGCTCGATCTGCTCGGTGAGGAGGAAGAAGCGGTGCAGCGGGTAGTCGCGGTCCACGCCGACCCCGCCGTGGAGGTGGGAGGCCGCGTGCACGACGCGCTCGGCCACCCTCGGCCGCCCAGAACTTGGCGATCGCCACTTCTGACGTCGCCGGCAGCCCCGACGCCAGCCGCGCCGCCGCCTGCCAGGCCGTGAGCCGGATGGCCTCGGTGTCGACGTAGGCGTCGGCGGCGCGCTGCCCGACCGCCTGGAAGGTGGCGATGGGCTTCTCGAACTGCACCCGCGTCTTGGTGTACTCCGCCGTGAGCTCCAAGGCCGACGCGCAGACGCCCGCCTCCTGGATGCAGAGCGCCGTCGTGGCGAACTCGGTGATGCAGTCGATGACGGCGGCGCCGTCCGAGCCCTCGCCCACCAGCCGGTCGACACCGACGCGGACACCGTCGAGCTCGAGGATCGCTTCGGGCCGCCCGGTCGTCGTCGTCTGCCGCGTCAGGACGACACCCTCGGCGCCGCGCTCCACGATGAAGACGCCGGGACCGGTGGCGGAACCGTCCGCGGTCTGGCAGGTCGCCGGCACCAGGATGGCGTCGGCCACCAGGGCCGCCGGCACGCAGGCCTTGGTGCCCGAGAGCACCCATGAGCCATCGGCCTGGGCGGTCGCCGTGGTGGTGGGCTCGGATCCGCCGGGCAGGATCACCTCGCCGACCAACTCGGCCATGGCCGCGGTGAGGACCGTCTCCCCGCTGGCCACGCCGCTGAGCCAGGTCTTGCGCTGCGCATCGGTGCCGAAGCGGTCGAGGGGCAGCGCGCCGTAGACCATCGTCTCGACCACCGGGACGTAGGCCGCCGTCCGGCCCGCCGCCTCCACGACCAGGCAGGCCGCCACGAAGTCGAGCCCGGCGCCCCCGACGTCCTCGCCGAGGTGGATGCCGAGCAGTCCGGCGTCGGCCAGCTCCTTCCAGAGCTCACGGTCGAAGGGCCCGTCGTCGCCGGCGGCGGCCTCCACCTGCTTCAGCCGCTCATGCGTCGACCGGTCGCCGAAGATCTGTCCGGCCAACTGGCGGACGGCCTCCTGCTCTTCGCTGTAGTTGAAGTCCATGGGATCTCCTGGCTCTGGGCGGGCTCAGCGCAGCGACCGCGGCATGCCGAGGCCGAAGATCGCGATGAGGTCCCGCTGGATCTCGTTGGTGCCGCCACCGAAGGTGAGGATGATCATGGAGCGGGCGTACATCTCCAGGCGCCCGGCGATGACCGCGGCGGGTGACCCGCGCGTGAGGTAGCCGGCCTGCCCGATGATCTCCATGAGCGAGCGGAAGGCGCGCAGGTAGAACTCCGTGCCGAACACCTTGATCGACGAGGCGTCGGCCACGTCGAGCTGCCCCTGTGTCGCCTGCCACGCCACCTTCCAGTTGATGAGGCGGAGGAACTCGAGCTCGGCGTGCACCCGGGCCAGGTGCTCCTGCACCCACTCCTGGTCGATCACGCGCCGCCCGTCCGGCAACTTCGTGGACTGGGCCCACGCCCGCACGTCCGTCAGGACGCGCTCGATGATCCCCGGCGAGCACAGGGTGACCCGCTCGTGGTTGAGCTGGTTGGTGATCAGGTTCCAGCCCTGGTTCTCCCCACCGACCAGGCAGGTGGCCGGGACGCGCACGTCCTCGTAGAACGTGTAGTTGATGTTGTGGTCGCCCAGGAGCTTCATCGGCACCACGCGGATGCCGGGGGTGCTCATGGGGATCACGAACATGGAGATCCCCTTGTGCTTGGGCGCATTGGGGTCGGTCCGGGTGGCCAGCCAGATGTAGTCGGCGTCGCCGGCCAGGCTGGTGAAGATCTTGGCGCCGTTGATGACGTACTCGTCGCCGTCGCGGACGGCCCGGGTGGTCAGTGACGCGAGATCGGTGCCCGAGTTCGGCTCGGTGTAGCCGATGCAGAACGAGATCTCGCCGGCCAGGATCTTGGGCAGGAAGAACTCCTTCTGCTCCTGCGTGCCGAAGTTCATGATCGTCGGCCCCACCGTGTTGGTGGTCAGCATCGGGACCGGTGCCCCACTCCGCATGGACTCGTCGAAGAAGATGAACTGCTCGACGGCTGAGCGCCCCTGCCCGCCCCACTCGGTCGGCCAGCCGATGCCGAGCCAGCCGTCGCTCCCCATCTGCCGCACGACCTTGCGCACCACGGGACCGATGCCGCCCGCCAGCGAGAGCTCCTGCTCGAGCTCGGGGGTCAAAAGGTTCTCGTAGTACGCGCGCAGCTCGCTCTTGAGCGCCTGCTGCTCCTGGGTCAAGGCAATTTCCATGGTGTCCCTCCCGGGCGGCGGGGCTGTATCGGCCCACGTCAGCGCCATATCGTCGCCCGCCCGGCCGTGTGGGCTCGACGCGCGAGAACACGTTACAGTCCGGCCCGCTCGGGCAGCCAATGGGAGCGAAGAGCCGCTCCCTACCGCCAAGTAACCTGCAATCCGCCCCGGGCGGGTTCCCCGGGCGCACGAGCGAGTCCCGAATCGAAACCCGAGGAGCCATCACCATGCCTGAAGCCGTCATCGTCGCCACCGGTCGCACCCCGATCGGACGGGCCAACAAGGGCTCGCTCGTCGAGTGCCGACCCGACGACCTGAGCGCGCTGGTGCTCCGCGCCGTGCTGGAGCAGGTGCCGCAGCTGAACCCCGGCGAGGTGGAGGACGTCATGCTCGGCTGCGGACAGCCGGCCGGCGAGGCGGGCTACAACGTCGCCCGCGTGGCCGCACTCCTCGCGGGGCTCGACAACGCGCCCGGCGTCACCGTGAACCGCTACTGCTCGTCTTCCCTGCAGACCATCCGCATGGCGGCCCATGCCATCCGCGCCGGCGAAGGCGACGTCTTCATCGCTGCCGGCGTCGAGACGGTGAGCCGCTATTCCCACGGCGCGTCGGACACCGGCCCCCACAACACCGCGTTCGGCGCGGCCGAGGAGCGCACCAAGGTCCGCGCCCCCGCCGTGACCGAGCCGTGGAGCCCGGCGGCGGGCCTGCCCGACGTCTACATCGCCATGGGTCAGACGGCGGAGAACGTGGCCGAGTACGAGAAGGTCACCCGTGAGGAGATGGACGAGTTCGCGCTCCTCTCGCAGACGCGGGCGGTCGCGTCCCAGCAGAACGGGTTCTTCGAGCGCGAGATCATCCCGGTCACCCTTTCCGACGGGACGGTCGTGACCAAGGACGACGGGCCGCGGGCCGGCACGACGCTCGAAGGGCTGTCCAACCTCAAGCCGGTGTTCCGCGAGGGTGGGACCGTCACGGCAGGCAACGCCTGCCCGCTCAATGACGGCGCCGCCGCGGTCATCGTCATGAGCGACACGAAGGCCAAGACGCTCGGCATCACGCCGTTGGCGCGCATCGTGGCCAGCGGCGTCACGGGCGTCAACCCCGAGATCATGGGCCTCGGCCCGGTGGACGCCTGCCGCCAGGTCCTGACCCGGGCCAACATGACCATCGACGACATCGACCTGGTGGAGATCAACGAGGCCTTCGCCGCCCAGGTGATCCCGTCGGCGAAGCACCTCGGCATCAACTGGGACAAGCTCAACGTGAAGGGTGGCGCCATCGCGCTCGGCCACCCGTTCGGCCAGACCGGCGCCCGCATCATGACCACGCTGCTCAACGCGCTGGAGGACACGGGCAAGACGTTCGGCTTGGAGTCGATGTGCGTCGGCGGTGGGCAGGGCATGGCCATGATCGTCGAGCGCCTGAACTAACCCGGAACGAATCCGGAACGCCGGCACCGGCTGGCAGCGCCGGCACCACTTCGACGGCCTGCTCCAGACGTCGCTCCGCTGCGCTGGTCAGGTCGGCGGGCCGTCCCGCGCCTCGTCGACCGCGGGAACCGGTCCCGGGTCCACGCCCTCGCGGGCGGCCAGGTGCAAGGAGACGAGCGCGCCCACCAACGTCAGGTCGAAGAAGCGGGACAGCTCGTCGTCGCCCTCGCCCTGCACCTCGAGCACGTCGGCCATGACCTCGTCTGTCGCGGCCCGCACCGCGTCGAACTGCGCGGCCGTACGCGGTGCCTCGCCGGCGTGGCGCAACAGCACCAGCGACATCGTCTGACGCGTCACGTCACCACCCTGGCCCCAGCCGGCCAGCTCGTCGTGGGTCAGGTCCGGCAACGTCGCCGCGAACGCGGGAGCCTTGGCGTTGAGGTTCACCTGGGCCTTCCACCAGCGGGCCGCCACGGCGGCCGAGCCGGCGGAGCCGTAGACCAGCGGGATGGTGCGGCCGAGCCGGCGCGCCAGCTCGGCCGCGAGTCCGCCCGGCGCCAGCAGGACGTCCCGGCGGCGGGCCAGGGTGGCGGCTGCCGCGTCGACTGCCGCCGAGCAGTCCGGCCGCAGTCCCGCTCGGGCCAGCGCGACCAGCAGGGGCACCGTGGTCGCCCCCAACGCCGCGCGCGCCGTGGCGCCCCCCGGCGTCACCGGGCACCACGGCAGGCCCGCGTCGGCGGCCAGACGGGCCAGCGGCCCTCCGGGCGCGCCCCCGACGGCCACCAGGTTCGCCCCGCGCCCGATCGCCTTCTCCGCGGCCGTCAGCGTCTCTTCGGTGCCGCCCGACGAGGACACGGCGAGGACCAGCGTGGACGCGTCGACGAAGGCCGGGACCGCGGACCCGCGGCCGAACCAGAAAGGAACGGCCAGGTCGGGTGCGGTGAGGGCGGCCGCGGCCGCGCAGGCCCTGCCTCCGGTCCCCAGGCCGAACGCGGCAACGGCGCGGACGGCGGTGGCGCCACCACCCCGGGGAGCGATCCCGCCGAATGCGTCATCGGCCGCCCGCAACGCCCCGGACAACTGCTCGGGCAGACCGGCCGTGGCCTCCCACATGCCAAGCGTGTCGAGGAGGGCCCGCTCGTTCACCCAGACGCGGGGCCGGTGGCCCGGACCTTGTTGCTCTCGGCCTTGGCCATCAGGCGCTCGTGCTCGGCATCCCCGACCGCGACCGCTTCATCCATCAACAACACGGGCACGCCGTCCACCACGGCGTAGCTCTTGTGCAACCGCGGGTTGTAGAGGATGTCCTCGTCCTCGAACCACAGCAGTGGTCCCTTGTCCACGGGGCAGGCCAGCACGTCGAGCAGGAGCGGGTCGAGGCTCATGAGGAACTCCTCAGGTCAGGCCGGCGGCGAGGCCGGCGTTGGCGGCAATGAGCTGCTGCACCTCGGCCACGTGGGCGGCGCAGCGCTCGGCTGTCTTCGCTTCCACGTTGAGGCGGAGCAGAGGCTCGGTGTTGGAGGGGCGGACGTTGTACCACCAGTCCCCATGCTCGACGGTGAGCCCGTCCAGCATGTCGACCGACGCCCCGGCCTTGCGTTCGTGCTCGGCAATGGCGGCCACCGTGGCGGCGGGGCTCGTCACGGTGGTGTTGATCTCTCCGGAGTCCACGTAGCGCTGATAGGGCTGGAGCATCTCGGAGAGCGGCTGCCCGCTCTGGCTGAGCAACTCCAGGACCAGCAGCGCGGTGATGATGCCCGAGTCGGCCCGGAAGTTGTCGCGGTAGTAGTAGTGGCCGGAGTGCTCCCCGCCGAAAACGGCTCCCGTGTCGGCCATCACCTGCTTGATGATGGAGTGGCCGACCCGGGTGCGGATGGGGCGGCCGCCCATTTCCGTCACGACCTCGGGCACCACGTGGGAGCAGATCAGGTTGTAGAGGATCGTCTCGCCCGGGTGCTTGGTCAGCATGGACGCGGCCACCAGCGCCGTGGTCAGCGAGCCCGAGACGGGCTCTGCCTTCTCGTCGACCAGGAAGACGCGGTCGGCGTCGCCGTCGAAGGCGAGCCCGATGTCGGCCCCGTGCTCGAGCACGGCCGCCTTGAGGTCGACCAGGTTCTCGGGCTGGATCGGGTCGGCCGGGTGGTTCGGGAAGTTGCCGTCGAGCTCGGGGAAGAGGATGTCGACCGTGAAGGGGAGCCGCTCGAACACGATCGGCACCACCAGCCCGCCCATGCCGTTGGCGGTATCGGCCACGACCTTGAGCGGGCGGAGCGACCCGACGTCGACGAAGGACACCACGTGGTCCGCCCACTCGCCCAGCAGGTTCTGCTCGCGCCAGGTCCCCGTCAGGGGCGGCAGCGGTTGGCTCAGCAGTTCCTCGGCCCCGGCCTCGATGTCGGCCAGGCCGGTGTCGCGCCCGATCGGCCGCGCCCCGGACAGGCACAGCTTGAGCCCGTTGTAGCGGGCCGGGTTGTGCGATGCCGTGAACATGGCGCCGGGTGAGTCGAGGTGGCCCGACGCGAAGTACAAGAAGTCGGTGGAGGCCATGCCGAGGTCGACGATGTCGACGCCCTCGGCCCGCACGCCGTCGGAGAAGGCGGCGGCCAGCTCCACACCGCTCTCGCGCATGTCGCGGGCTACCACGATCTGGGGCGCGCCGGCGAAGCGGGCCATGGCGCGACCGATGGCCCGGCACATGTCGGCATCGAGCTGGTCGGGCACCGTGCCGCGCACGTCGTAGGCCTTGAAGACCTGGTCCATGCGGCTCACGGGGCGGCTCACGGCGCGACTGACGGGACTGCTCACGAGGCCCCACCATAGAGGGCATCCGCGCCGCGCTTCGCGCCGCAGGCTCGTCAGTGGATGATGACGCTCCCGCTCGCTGCAATGGCGATGATGGCGACCAGGTTGAAGCTGGCGTGGGCGACCATGTTCATGCCCAGGCGGCCCGTGCGGTACGAGACGGCGGCCAGGATCATGCCGAAGCTGGCCAGCCCGGCCAGCTGCACCCATTCACCGTGCGCCAGGCCGAAGAGGAGCCCGTCGACGATCACGGCCAGGACGACTCCGGCGGCACGGGCGCCGCCGGCTGCCCCCAACTTCGTGAACAGGCGGACGAGCGCCTTGAGGAGCAGGCCGCGGAAGAACAGCTCTTCCATGACGGGGGCGAGGAGCACCGTGGCGATGGCGATGACGACGAAGCCGGCGCCGTGGGACGCGCCGGTCAGGCGCTGGGACGGCCCGTTGAAGTTCTTGATGTCGTGCTGGAAGGGCGCGTACATGATGGCCACGAGGATCTGGCCGCCGACGCCGATGGCGATGCCGACCAGATCGATGACGCGGAAGCGCACGCCGAGGTCGCGGAAGAAGTGGCGCGTGCCCTGGGTCCGGCTGGCCAGCCACGGCGCGCCGATGAACCCGATCCACAGCCCGAGCAGCGTGGTGACGACGTACCACTCGGGCGGCACCGCCGCGGAGGCGATCGCCGTCATCTGCGCGCCGGTCTTCCCGGCGATGGCCCCGGCGATGTAGCCGAAGATCAGCGCGCCGAGTTGGCCCACCAGGAAGCCGACCACGGCGTAGACGAGCCACATCCAGCCCTGGCGCTTCGTCTGCGGAGGGACCCACGGTGTATCGAGGAAGGGCACGTCGCCGGCCGGCAGCACCGAGGGCGGGGGTGGCAACAGTGTGAACGTCGGGTCGTACGGCGGCATGGGCGGCACGGGCGGTGCGCCGGCCCCGCCGGTGCCGGGCGACACGGGCGATATTGGCGGCGCTTGCTGGAGCCATTCGCGCGGCACGTACCCGTCCGGGAGGGGCCCTGGCGCCCGTGCGGGCGGGCCCGCTGGGCCAGGAGCCGTCCCGCCCGGCTCAGAATCGGTCATCGACCAGAGGTTACCGGTGCTCGCAGTGCCCTCACCTGCAGGGGGATCCGTCACCGCGACGTGACGAGGCCGGGCGGTCACCATAGACCGAGGTCGGCGCCTAGCATGGACGCCGTGAGCGCGCAGCGTACCGAGAAGCCCGCCGGCAAGCCGAACGCGCCCGCTGGCGGGGACGGGACGCCCCAACAGGGGGCACCGTCGGGGCAGAACTGGCGCTGGCTCTGGGGCGTCCTGGCCATCGGCATCGTGGCCGTCCTCCTCGCCGTGGGCACGATCAAGACCAACAACGCCAAGTCGGTCTCGTACACCAAGTTCCTCCAGGAAGTGTCGGCCAAGCAGGTCTCGACGGCGCAGATCTCCAACTCCACCGGCGAGATCACCGGCAAGCTCAAGGACGGGACGTCCTACACGGTCCAGGGTCCCAGCCCCTCCCTGCCCAACGACGTGACCGAGATGCGGAACGACGGCGTCGAAGTCAGCTTCCCGACCCCATCGTCGAACCTCTTCACCGACCTGCTCCCCTACATCTTCATCATCGCCATCGGCGCCGCCTTCATCTACTTCATCGGTCGCCAGACCAGGGGGCAGATGTCCGGCATCATGTCCATCGGGCGCTCCAAGGCCAAGACCTTCAGCAGCGACCGGCCCTCGACCACGTTCGAGGACGTGGCGGGCTACACCGGGGTGAAGCAGGAGATCAGCGAGGTCGTCGACTTCCTCAAGACCCCCGCCCGCTTCAAGGAGATCGGCGCCAAGATCCCCAAGGGCGTGCTGCTCGTCGGGCCGCCGGGCACCGGCAAGACACTGATCGCGCGCGCCGTCGCCGGTGAGGCGGGCGTGCCCTTCATGTCGGTGAGCGGCTCGGACTTCATGGAGATGTTCGTCGGCGTGGGGGCCAGCCGGGTGCGCGACCTGTTCCAGACGGCGCGCAAGCAGGCGCCGGCCATCGTCTTCGTCGACGAGATCGACTCCATCGGGCGCAAGCGCGGCGCAGGCCTCGGCGGCGGGCACGACGAGCGCGAGCAGACGCTGAACCAGATGCTCTCCGAGATGGACGGGTTCGACACCTCCGAGGGCGTGGTCATGATCGCGGCCACCAACCGGCCCGACATCCTCGACCCCGCTCTGCTCCGGCCGGGCCGCTTCGACCGCCAGATCGTGGTGCCGCTGCCCGACCTCGAGGAGCGCCTTCCCATTCTGGCCGTGCACTGCAAGGGCAAGCGCATGGCGACCGACGTCGACCTCAGCGTCGTGGCCCGCGGCACGCCGGGCATGAGCGGAGCCGACCTGGCCAACCTGGTCAACGAGGCCGCCCTGCACGCGGTACGGCGGGGCAGCCTGGAGATCGCCATGGCCGACTTCGAGACGGCCCGGGACCGGGTGCTGCTGGGGCAGCGACGCGAGTCCATGGTGCTCTCGGAGTCCGAGAAGGAGCGCATCGCCTACCACGAGGGCGGCCACGCCGTGCTGGCCTACGTGCTCGAGAACGCCGACCCGGTGCACAAGGTGACCATCCTCCCGACGGGCATGGCCCTCGGCGTGACCCACCAGCTCCCGATGGAGGAGCGCCACATCCACCCCCGCGACTACATCGAGGACTCGCTGTGCGTGCGCATGGGTGGCCGCGTGGCCGAGCTCCTCGTCTACGGCGACCTGTCGACCGGTGCCGCCAACGACCTTGTCGGCAACACCGAGCTCGCCCGCAAAATGGTGCGCGAGTGGGGCATGAGCGACGCCATCGGCCCCATGGCCTGGGGCTCGGCCGGCCAGGTCTTCCTGGGCGAGGACCTCATGCACACGCGTGACTACTCCGAGGACACCTCCAAGGTCATTGACGAAGAGGTCGAGCGGATCCTGCGGGTCGAGGAGCACCGCGCCATGGACGTGCTGAGCAAGCACCGCGGCGGCCTCAACGCCATCGCCCGCGCGCTGCTGGACAACGAGATCATCGACGGCGCCGAAGTGGCCCGCCTGGTCGACGAGGCCCACGGGTCGCCCGTGCACGACGAGGGCACCAAGTCGGTGCCGCACTTCAACGAAGCGGCCATCGGCGCGCCGACCGGCAACGGTGCCAACGGCAGCGGCAGCGGCAGCGGCAACGGCAGCGGGGGCGCCGGCGGCAATGGGGGCGTCCCCCACACCCAGGCCGGCGGAGCCATCGGTGACGGAGCCGTCGCCGTCCCGGCAGCCCCGGCACCGCCAGCTCACCAGGCCGACCCCGAGACATGGGCTCCCCCGCCCTGGCCTCCGCCCAACCCCGCGACGGGCACCCCGGAGGGACCGGCAGCCCGCTAGGCACGGCCCCATCAGCCCACGCAACGCGGGCGGATCGAACCGATCCGGGTGACGCAGCGTCATGAAGGGGGATGGTGGAGCAGCAACTCTCGGAATGGCTCGAGGACGGCTACGTCTCCTCCTTTCGTACGGCCTGCCTGATCCTGGGCAACCGGGCCGACGCCGAGGAGGCTGTACAGGACGCCTACCTCCGGGCCTGGCGCTTCCGTGACTCGCTCTCCGCCGTCCCGAGCATCCGGCCCTGGCTCTACCGCGTCGTCGTCAACTCCTGCTACTCCAAGCTGCGCCGCGAGATCCCCCACCGCGACCGCCGCGCCGGTGACGAGCCTCTGGCGCACGTGCCGGCTCCCGGCATCGAACCCGAGGCGAGAGCCGAGCAGGGCGAGATGGCCGAGACCGTGCTGGCGGCGCTGCAGCAGCTGCCGCTGTCGCTGCGCGTGCCGGTCGTCCTCCGCTACTACGCCGACCTGAGCGAGCGCGACATCGCCCTGGCCATCGGCCGGCGACCGGGCACGGTGAAGTCCCGCCTGCACGAGGCGCGCCGCCGCCTGGCGGCCGACCCCGCCCTGTGCGCCCTGGCCGGCGCCGGGGACGCACCTCGTACCGAGGAGACCGGCCCATGACCATGCTCGACGACGACCGCCTGGCTGCGCTGCTCGCCGGTGCCGCGGCCACCTTCGAGGTCCCCGCCACGGGGCCCGACGACATTGTGGCCCGGGCGACGGGCCGCTTCCCCGAGGGCGCCGACGACACCGAGGACGAGGACGTCGACCCGACGACCGCGGTCCCCGATCCGCTCCGCCGCCAAGGCCGCGTGCGGCGCATGACCGGCATCGCCGGCCGCCACCGGGTGCTGTCGGTGGCGGCGAGCATCGTCGTCGTCCTCGTCCTGGCGGGGGCGGTCGGTGCGCTGGTGCGCAGTCCCGCGCGGTCGAACCTGTCGTCGAGCCCGCCCCGGCCGATTGTCGCCCCCCCGGGCCGCGCGCCGACCACCACCGTCCCGCCCGGCTTCTCCTCGCAGCACGCCACTGCGGCAGCACCCAATGCGCCATTCAACGCGGGAACGGCGTCGGGAGCGACGTCGGGCCCGGCGGTCACCACCCCGACGACGGCGCCCCCGCTGCCGAGCGGTGCCGTAGGACAGCCGGCAAAAATCGAGCAGACCGGCTCCCTGGGCCTGACGGTGCGGCGCGGCGACCTGGGACGGACCGTCACCCAGCTGAGCAACCTCGCCGTCGCCTCCGGGGGCTTCGTGGCCAACTCGCAGACGCAGTCGGGCGCGGCGAGCGGGGGTGCCCCCTCGGGCAGCGTGACGCTGCAAGTGCCGGTGCAGAGCTTCGCAACCGTGCTCAAGCAGGCCCAGGCGCTGGGCAAGACGTCGGACCTCACGACCAAGGCCACCGACGTCACCGCTGAGTACGTCGACCTGCAGTCGCGTATCACCGCGCTGCAGGACAGCCGTCAGCAGTACCTCACCATCCTGGCCAAGGCCACCACCGTGGGCGACGTTCTGGCCGTGCAGGAGCAGCTGGACTCCATTCAGACCCAGACCGAGCAGCTGCAGGGCCAGCTGCAACTGCTCACGAGCCAGACGTCGTACTCGACGCTGACCGTGACGGTGAGCGAGACCACCCCGGCCCCGTCACCCGGCCCGCTGCCCGAGTCCGGCCTGGTACGGGCATGGCACGCCAGCATCGGCGGCTTCGTGACCGGTGTCGAAGGGGTGGTCCGCCTCGCCGGCCCGCTGCTCTTCGCCCTGCTCCTGCTCGGCGCCGTCCTGGCCGGTGGCCGCGCCCTGTGGCGCCGCTACCAGCGCCACAACCTGTAGACCGGTCCTCCGCTCCGGAGCCCGCCCGACCGCTCAGGCCCCGATGGCGGACGCCAACGGGATGCCGGGCATGGAGACGATGCCGACGCCCGCGCTGGGGTTCGCCTCCTCGCTCACCGCCATCGAACCCGAGGCGCGCACGACAATCGGGTTGAGGCCCGCGACCGAGAGCGGCGATCCGTCCACCAGCACCGAGGTCCCGGGCGCCAGCGTGCCCGTGGCGATGACCTTGTTCCCCGCGGCGGTCGTGGAGGCTGCGCTATAGGTCTCGCTGGACGTGGAGGTGTTGAACAGGGCGAGGGACTCTGGCGCCGCGCCGATCACGGCGGGACTGGCGCTGGGCCCGGGTGGGGGCACCACCCACTCGCCCGTCGGCGAGGCGGCGCTGAGGCCGTCCACCGCCACCACCGTGCCCGCCTGCGGCGGCGGCGTGGCCGAACTGGCGAGGTTCACCGCCCGGCTGACCACGACGCCTGCTCCCCCGGTGGCGTCGATGGTGGTGGCGTAGGTCTCATTGGAGGGGATCCGCGTTTGTGCGCTCGTCATGAGGGGCCAGGTCGTTCCCGGCAGGATCTTGTCCGTCAACGGTGCCAGCGGGCCGGAGGGCAACCGGAAGCGCACCGTCACCGACTCGGTGGTCGTCCCTGGGTTGAACACATCGACTTCGGAAGAGGCGTTCGGGACCTCCTGCGCCTGCGGGATGGCCCAGTGCGGCTCGGGCGTCATCGCGCCCGGCACGAGCGAGATGCCGCCGGTCGTCCCGCCCGCATCCACGATCTCCTGCACCGCGGCAGCGACGACGCGGCCGGTCCGGGTTCGCACCACCGTGCTCAGGGTGGAGATCTGCTGGACCTCCGACGCCACGTTCTCCACCGCCACCTGTCCGGCCGGAAGCACGATCCCCTGGTAGTTGATCGGGTGCACCATGCCCGCCGGCGTCACGAAGCTGAGATCGACCACAACCGGTGTCGACGTGGGATTGAACAGCGAGATGTAGAGCTGGTTGGCCGCGAAGGTGGAACCGCCGGCGAAGTACCACTGATCCGAGGTGGTGCTCTGACAGGGTGCCTGCGACCAGCCCAAGGAGTTGCTCATCGTCTGGGTGACCGCCACCCCGCCCCCGGAGGTGATGACCGTCTCGGATTCCCACGAGCCCGACAGGGCGGGGAGGGACTGCGCCACCACCCCGTGCGCCGGGACGGCAGCGGCCGTCTGCCCGGTCGCACCCGAGTCGGACACGGCGGTGATATCGGCGGTGACGGAATTCGCCGTCGTGTTGGTGAGCACGAGGAAGCCAGGCACCACGCCGCCCGCGGTCGACTGCCCCGTGCAGTACCAGGCGGTCGACTCCGCGTCGGGCGCGCCCACCAACGCACTCGGGCTCGGGGAAGCACCCACCGGCGCCGGGGTGCCTCGCACGCCCGCGGCGATGCCGACACCGCCTATGACGAGCACCACCAGTGCGGCCACACGCCACCGGCGCTCCCGGCTCATGTGCGCGGGCGTCACAACGTCACCGTCTCGTTGATGACGACGGCCTCGGCGACCAGAGGCAGGGCCCCCGCCGGGGCCCGTTCGCGCGCACGGCGCGGTCGGCCGATGACGGCGAGCGCCAGCACGACCCAGGCCACCAGCTCCAGGAGGACGACGAGCGGAACGAGGGGGAACTGGGAGAGCGAGAGGGTGGCCGGGCCCTTGGCGCTCACCGCGTACTGCGCCGCCCAGCCGAAGGCCGGCTGCCGCGTCAACGTGTGACCGTCCACCTGTAGGGCGAACGCGCCCGCCGGGGCGTAGCCCGCATAGAGGGTGCCCGCCGGCACCGCTCCTGTGGCCGCCGCACCGTCCGAGAGCGCGCTGAGCACTGCGTGCCAGCCCGCCACGTCTGCCGCACTCGGGTACATCGACGCCTGCACGGGCAGCGCACCGGCACGCGTGGCGGTGACCGGCATGGTCGCCCCGTTCTCGTAGACCTGCACGCCGAGCACGCCCGGGACGACTTGGAGGTCGTCCTGGCGGAGCAAGTCCGTATTGAGGTCGGCGGGCGGCGGTGCGCTCACCGAGGGCGGGCCAGTCCCCACCATGGACGGGGCCAGCGCGTCCACCACCACGACGTAGCGCACGCCGGCTGGTGCCAGCAGACGGCCGAGATGCACGGTGCCGCCGGCCACGGCCAGGCGGACGGCCTTGGCGACCTCGCCGGCCGGTCCTGGACCGGCGGGCGTGAACACCTGGGCCGAGTCGGGCAACTCCTGCGGCGTGAGCGCGTAGGCGAGGCCCGATTCGACCGACCACCCTCCCGCCGGAAGCGCCCGGGGGTCGCCGAGCCACAGGACGCGCGCCACGCCGGTGCTGGGCTGGGCCAGGAAGGCCAGCGGCTGCTCGATGCCCTGCGACGGGAGATCCCACCGGCCGCCCACGGCTGCGCCCAGCACCGGGACAAGGCCGACGGCGACGAACACGAGAGCGGAGACGCTCACCAGCTGGCGCCACCCGAACTCGCGACCGCTCAGGTCGTCCTCGAAGGCCGCGATACCGATCCCGATGCAGACCGCGACGGCGAGTGCAGCCGGTGCGAGCACCACGGTCTCGGACGGCGTGAAGGACCCGAGATCGCCGCGCGTCGAGGCGTAGGCGATACCCCAGGACGCCAGCGCCATCACCCACAGACGCGCCGCCCAGGCCAGCCTGGTGCCTCGGGCGATGACCAGTGGGAGCGCCGCACCGAGCACAAGGAGCCACGCGAGCGGCGACCGGGCCGCCGGGCCGATCGCGAACCGGAGGACATCAGCCCAGTTGGGCGCGGTCGCGCCGGAGAGGGGCAGGCCGAAGATGGCCACCGATCCCCTGCCCGCCAGCGCGGTACCGACCACCCAGGGCAACGCCAGGACGAGCGCCACCACCACGGCCTGCCCCGCCACGACCAGGACCCGCCAGGTCGGCTCGCGCGCGCCCACCAGCAGCGAGCCCAGCATCCAGGCCACCGCCATGACGAGGACCATGGGGAGCACCGCCGGCGCAAAACCCGACGCCGCCGCGATGACGGCGCCGAGGACGGCGACCTGGCCGGTCGGACGGCTTCGCCAATGGGACCCGGGCTCGACCGCGTAGGGAGCGACGCCGGCGGCGCGGGCAAGGCGCAGCGCGATGAACGGGAAGACGGCGTAGGCCACCAGCCCGTCCCAGCGGCCCGTGCCGAGCGCGCCGTAGGGCAGCGGGAGCCCGAGGTAACAAATGACCGCGACGAGACGGGCCCGCGGTGACACCAGCGGCCGCAGGAAGCTCGACACGCCCCACGCGCCGAGGGGGATGCACCCGAGGAGCAGGACCCGCTGCAGCGTCCCCATGGCGCCGAAGAACACGGTGCCGGTGAGTCCGACCAGCCCGAAGGCGGGAGAGGCGGGCGCCGTGGTGCCCACCCCGGTCGACTGCCAGCCCGAGAAGAAG
Source organism: uncultured Acidimicrobiaceae bacterium (assembly GCA_963741995.1). Classification (GTDB taxonomy): domain Bacteria; phylum Actinomycetota; class Acidimicrobiia; order Acidimicrobiales; family RAAP-2; genus Bog-473. The sequence goes on along the minus strand of CAVUKI010000001.1, from coordinate 916,524 downwards.
TGGTGCCAGCTGGTCGCCCACGAAGTCAACGGCGCCAATTGCCCGACGAGCGGCAGCGTCCCGAAGAAGAGGTCGCGCGTGCCCGACCGCGATGACGACGAGCGCAATGACCAGCGCCACCGCACGCTGGCGTCCGGTGCTCAGTGGTGCCGAGCGGACCCGGCGCCCGAAGCGGTCCCGCCCGGCGCGCCGACCCAGGTCGTCCAGCTCGTCGAAGTCGGCATCCTCGCTGAAGGCCGAACCGACGCTCCCGGTGAGGACGGCCACCTCGGCCGTGGGCGCGTCTTCGCCGTCGGGCCGCTCCCGCGTGGCGGCCACGGCGTTCGCCGCCTCGAAGCCCTGGTGGGAGAGACGGCTGAAGTAGGCCGAGAGCCGCGCGCTGCCCCGTACCTGCAGCCGGCGCACCTCGGCATCGGGGAAGAGGCGGTGCGCCGCGAGCTCGCGCCGCAGCGTCGACAACTCGGTAAGGCGGCGGAAGTTCCAGCGCCAGGCGCCGGTGACGGCCCGGGCCCGGTCACGATCGCGGGCCAGCACGGCGACGATGACTTCACCGAAGGCCAGGAGTGCGGCCTGCGGCAGCACTCGCAACAGGCTGAACCGGGTGTAGCACTTGAGGACGGCGCGCAACTCGTGGCGCCGCTGCAACGACTGCATGGTGACGGGGTGGCGACCCTCGGGCTCGCCGGCGACCACGAGCGGCTCGAGCCCGGCGGCGACCACCTCGCGATGGCGCACCCGGGCGTCCGGAGCGACCACGACACGCGAGCCCGCCACCTGGCTGCGCCACGAGAGGTCGAGGTCTTCACCCATGGCGATGATCCCGCCGTCGAAGCCCTTGAGCTCCGCGAAGAGATCGGCCCGCACCAGAATGCAGCCGCCGGGGGCCACGAAGACGTCGCGCACGGCGTCGTGCTGCCCGTGGTCGAACTCGCCCTCAGTAATGCGATCCACCACGGCGCCCGTCTTGTCGCAACTCATCCCGACGTGGAGGAGGACGCGGGGGTCGTCCCAGTTGACGAACTTCGGGGACACCACCCCGGCGTTGGAGCGGAACGACTCCTCGACCAGCTTGTGCACCACATCGGGGTCCAGCGCGACGTCGTCGTGGAGGAGCAGGAAGAAGGCCGCTCCCTCCACCATGCCCAGGGCCTCGTTGGCGGCGGCGGCGTACCCGGGTCGCCCCGGCAACCGGCGCACGAAGGCATCGGGGAGCACGCGGGCCACCCGCCGCATGACCTCGGGATCGTCCTCCCCGGTCGACAGGACGAGGACCGAGAGCTCCTCGTAATCCTGGGCCGCCAGCGAGGAAAGTGCCTCGTCGAGCCAGGGCCCGGGGTCCGTCGTGACCACGACGGCGACCACGGCCGGCACTTGGGCGTCCATCAGGGGGCCGAGGCTATCCCGTTCGGCATCGACCCCTGCAGGCACGAAATTCACCTCGAGTGCTTGCTACTGTTTAACACTTGTGATACTGTTGTACACGAACGCAGCGGCCCGCCGGCGGCTCCTGTGTCACGAACGTCGGCGTGAACCGACCAGACAGGAGGCCAAAAATGCCTGAAGTACCTACCAACATCACCACTCTCTCCAAGGGTGTCACGGACCTCGCCCGCGACGCGGCATATGTGGCCGTCGGCCTCGGCGTGCTCGGCTACCAGCGGGTCCAGGTCCAGCGGGTCGAGCTCCAGAACCGGCTCTCCAAGGACCTCTCGCTCGACGAGCGCATCGGCGAGGTACGCCAGGGCGTGGTCAAGGGTTACCAGCAGATCGACGACCTGGCCGAGACGGCCGTGCACTTCGTCGAGACCACCCTGCAGCCGCTGGAGGACAAGCTGCCCTCTTCGGTCTCACAGGTCACCACGAAGGCCAAGGAGCAGGCTCGTGAGGTCCGGATTCAGATCCGCCAGCGTGTGAGCGCCTGAGCACCACCATTCTCACACCGACGACGCTCGCCGTCAGTCCGCCTCCCACGAGGCCAGGACGTCGGCGAGCGTTGTCGCGAGGGGAGTCTGAGGCTCCCAGCCCGTGGTGGCCCGGAGCAGCCCGGCACTCCCCCGCAACACGGGCACATCGACCGGGCGCAACAGGTCGGGGTCGGTCTCGAGCGTGAGGTCCGCACCGGCCAGTTCGAGGAGTTGTTCCGCCACTTCCGACATCGCCACGTCGCGCCCCGAGCAGACGTTGTACACCGCGCCGGGCACGCCGCGTTCGATCAGGAGCCGGTAGGCCGCCACCACGTCGCGCACGTCGGTGAAGTCACGCCGGGTCGTCAGATTGCCCACGCGGCAGGGACCGGGCCCCGCTCCGACGGGCCTCCACGATCCGCTTGGCCAGGGCGGGCACGAAGAAGTTCGGTGACTGGCCCGGGCCGATGTGGTTGAACGGCCGCACGACCACGACGGGCTGGCCGTACCCGCGCCAGGCCTGGAGGGCCACCGCCTCCGCTGCCAGCTTGCTGGCCGCGTAGGGGCTGGCGGGCTCCGTGGGTGTGTCCTCGGTCAGTGGCAGCTGCGCGGGGGTGACGACGCCGTAGACTTCGGCCGAGCTGACCACCAGGACTCGGGGACTGCCTTGGAGCGACCGGGCCGCGGCCAGGATCTCCGCCGTACCGAGCACGTTGACACGCAGGACCCGGCTGGGATCCTCCCAACTCTCTCCCACGTGCGTCATGGCGGCCAGGTGGTAGACGGCCTCCGGCGCCACATCGGTCATGACCCGGCTCACCGCGGCGCCGTCGGCCACGTCTGTCTCGATGTCGATCCCGGTGACGTCGTCACCGTGGTCCTTCAGGTGCGCGGCCAGCCACTGGCCCACGAAGCCCTTTCCGCCCGTGATCAGCGCGCGCATCCGCGGAACCCTACTGCGAGGCCGCCAGGGCGACGGTATAGGCACGCAGATGCAGCGCCACGCTCGCCTCCCAGGTCCGTTCCCCCGCCACCTCGAGCCCGAGTGACCGGCGGGCCGTTGCCCGGCCTTCCTGGAGGGCCGTCCCGAGCGCGGCGGCCAGCCCCGCCACGTCGCCGGGCGGGACCAGGAGCGCCGCGCCCCCCGCCATTTCCGCCATGGCGGTGCCCTCGGTGGTCACCAGCGGCGCACCACAGGCCAGCGCCTCGAGGGCGGGGAGCCCGAACCCCTCCTCGTACGCCGGATAGGCCACCACCGCGGCCCGGCGGAACAGGGCCGGGACCGCTTCGTCGGGCAGGTAGCCCGTGCGCACAATGCGCTCTGGATGGCGAGCTGCGGCGAGCGCGCGCTCGGTCTCCGCCATCCCCCAGCCGGTCTGACCTCCCAGCACCAGAACCGCGTCGGGATGGTTGCGGGCCACCTGGTCGAAGGCCGCCACCAACGGGACCACCCCCTTACGAGGCTCGAGGGTGCCCACGTACGCGACCAACGGCCGGTCGACCGGCACGCCCAACGCGGCGAGCACGGCGCGGTCCGCTCCCTCAACGGGCTCGCGCGGAGTGAACCGTTCATGGTCGACCCCGTGCGGCGCCACGACCACAGGTGCCCGTACGTCGCACACGGCGCGCAGCCGGTCCTCTGTCACCTGGCTGACGCAGATCAACACGGCGGCATGCCGTGCGGCGCGGCGGATGGCGCGGCGGAAGAAGGCGGCCTTCGAACGGACGTGCCACTCGGGATGGTCGAAGAACGTGCAGTCGTGGATTGTGACGGCACAGGGCACCGGCGAGCGGGCCGGCATGGTGTAGTGGGGTCCGTGGTGGACCTGGACCCCGATCGTACGCAGCACAGAACCGAGGCGGAGTTGCTCGAAGACGAGCCGGCCCGGTCGCGAGACCGGCACCGCACCACGGACCTCGGCGCCCGCGGCCAGGCTGTGCCAGCGCTGCTCGTCACCCCGTCGTGCGACGAGCGCCAGCTCGACGTCGTCGCGTCCGCCGAGGCCCTGCGCGATCGCCATGGTGTAGTAGCCGGCCCCACCGGGCCGTGCCGGGACGGCCGAGACATCGAGCGAGACGTGCAGGTGCGCGCTCGTCATACCAGGGACCGCCAGAGGTCGATATGGGCGTGGGCCGCGCCGCGCCAGGTCCGTGTCGCCGCGTACGCCTTGCCTTGGCGGGCCAATTGGGCGCGCAGCGCATCATCGGTCAGGACAGCGGCCAACCCGCGGGCGATGTCATCGATGTCGAGCGGGTCGACGATGCGCGCCGGGACAGGGTCCGGCGCACCGAGGTCGTGCACGCTCGGTACCTCGTTGGACACCACGGTCGGGATGCCGGAGTGCATGGCCTCGAGCGGGGGCAAGCCATACCCCTCGGTGAGCGGCACATAGGCGAAGGCGCGGGCCCGCCGGTAGAGCTCGGACAGGACGACTCCCGGGACAGGGCCGGTGAACACGACATGATCGGCGGGCGGCGACACCGGAGGCTCGGGACCCCATCCGGTCGGCCCGACGATGACGAGCGGCCACGGGCCCGGGAGCGAGTCGCGCACCTGGCCGAAGGCCAGCACGAGCCGCTCCACGTTCTTCCGAGGCTCGAGCGTGCTGACGGTGAGAAGGAAGTCACCGGAAACGCCCACCCGCCGGAGGAGCGCGTCGGTGGCGCCGGGGTCGGGCGCCGGCAGGTGATCGGCACCGCCGGGCACCACCGTCACACGGCTGCCCGCAACGCCCAGCGCCAGCACGTCCGCCTCGACCAGCCGGGACGGGACCACGAGCGCGGCCTCCGACCGGCTGGCCCGGCGCAGTGCCGCCTCGTGCCAGCGTGCCCCGCGCCGCGTCGTCGCTTCGGGGTGCCGGCGCCACGCCAGGTCGTGCACCGTCACGACCAACCGTTGCGGGCTGGACCGCCGCAGCTGGGGTGAGGCCAGCGACACCGAGTGGACGATGTCGAAACCGGCTGGCGCGCGGAACAGCCCGTGGTCCCACGCCCGGGTCAAGAGCACGCTCGGCAGACGCGACGTGTGCAGCGGCCGGTCGAACGCCTCGAGCGGATCGCCGGCACCGCCCGGGGCCCGGCTGGCCAGCAACGTCACCTCGACCTCGTCGCCCTCGGCCGCGGCGAGAGCCAAACCTCCGAGCAGGCCGCGGGCGTAGGCCCCGATGCCGCCGGGCACGCGGCGCCGCAGCTGCTCGACCGCGAGCAGCACCGAGGGTGCGGGCCGCTCAGCCACGGCTGCTGGCCGCAGCGCGATAGAGCGACTCGAGCTCCTCACCGCAGCGCTCCCATGAGTAGCGGGCCGACCACGCCGTGCCCGCGGCGATGAGGCGGCGGCGCTCCGTGTCGTCGTCCAGGCAGAGTGTGAGCGCCTCGACCAGGGCATCGTGATCACCTGGCTCGACCAGGACCGCGGCGTCGCCGAGCACCTCGGGCAACGATCCGGCGCGGGTGGCGACGACCGGCACGCCGGCCCGCATGGCCTGCAGCGGCGGCAGCCCGAAGCCCTCGTAGAGCGAGGGGTAGGCCAGCACGCTGGCCCGCGCCAGCAACGCCGCCAGATCAGGCTGCGTCACCCAGCCCGTGCGGACAACCCGCCCCCGGACCGGTGACGCCGCCACGGCTGCGTCCAGTGCCTGCTCACCCCACCCTGGAGGCCCGGCCAGGACGAGGGCGACATCGGCCTGGCACTCGGCCACCGCGCTCGAACGCCCGGACCAGACCCGGCAGGTCCTTACGCGGCTCGGCCGTCCCTATGGCCAGGCAGAACCGCTCGACGCCCGCAGGGAGGAAACGTCGCAGCACTGCGGCGGCAGCAACCTCGGCGGGGACGGGCAGGTCGGGAATGCCTGGATTCACGACGCGGACGCGGGACGGATCGGCACCGAACGCCTCCATCACCTCGTCAGCCACAAAGGCGGAGTCGGTGTGGACCCACGCGCCGCGACGGAGGGCACGGCGGATCAACCCCGGATACGCGAGCGTCGCCTCATTGCACAGCTCGGGGTGGTGCAGCGGCGTGAGGTCGTGCACCGAGACCACTGCCGCGGCGCGAGCGGTCGGCGGCACCAAGAAGTTCGTCCCGTGCACCACGTCGGTGTTGCCGATGAACCACTCCAGCGGCGGCGTGTCCCATCGGGCCCACGACGCGTGCAGGGGACGGGCCGGCATCGGTCGCTGGTGTGCCTCGACGCCGTCCGGGAGATGCGCCTCGAGCAGTCGGCGGCGGCGCCAGCTGACGGCGTAGGCCCGGACGTCGATGCCCGGGCGCCGCGCCAATGCCGCCAGCGCGCCCTGACAGAAGGCCCCGACGCCCGTCGGGAGCCCGAGCAACGGCGTTGCGTCGAGTGCAACGCGCAGGCCTGCCGCTTCCGCGACCCCGGACGTCTGGGACGGGCTCAGGTGGTGATCGCCCCGTCGATCGAGAGGATCGCCCCGGTGATGTAGTCCGCCTCGCTCGAACCGAGGTAGGCGAACGCTCCGGCGACCTCGTGCGGGTACGCGAAGCCGATCGGGGTCATCAATCGCTCAATGAGCTTCCAATCGGCGTCCGCGGGAGGGCCGAAGTTGTGGATGATCGGCGTGTCGACGCCACCGGGGGCGACGCCGTTCACGCGCACGCCGCGCGCCATGTACTCGACCGCCAGTGCCATGGTGAGCAGCCGCGCGCCGCCCTTCGAGGCGCAATACGCCGCCGAGTAGGGCTGGCCCTTCATGCCGGCCGTCGAAATGGTGTTGACGATGGCGCCACCGCCGTGCTCGAGCATGTCCGGCAATACGGCCCGGCACATGAGAAAGGTCCCCGTCAGGTTGACCGCGATGATCTTGTCCCAGCCGCTCAGTGACTGCTCGGGCGTGTGGGCGAACCCGCCGACGCCGGCGATGTTGCACAGATTGGTAATGGAGCCCAGCTCCCCGGCGGCCCGGGCCACGGCAGCACCGACGGCAGCCTCATCGGTGACGTCGCAGTGCACCGCGATGGCGCACCCGCCCGCCACGGCCGCCTCCGTATTGATCTCGGCGGCCACGGCCTCGATGGCGTCCGTGGTGACATCGAGGCAGGCCACGGCCGCACCCTCCGCGGCCAGGCGGCGCGCCGTGGCACGCCCGATGCCCGAGCCGGAGCCGGTGACCAGCGCCACCCGGCCGGTGTAGCGACCAGGGGTGATGGCTTCGGGGGCAGTCCCCCGGTTGGGATCGGACTCCCCGACTCGAGTCGTGGGGCTCATGCGCGCTCCTTCTCGTCTTCTTCTCCGGTTGGGCCACTGCCTAGCACCCCGGCGCCAGGACGACGACTTCGCGCCAGGCGCAGCTGCCGCTCCTCCGCCCCGCGCGCCGCCAGGGCGGCGAGACGCGCGGGATCGACCTTCATCATCGGCGTCAGCGGGAGCTCGTCGACCACCACCAACGCATCGGGCGCCTTGTAGTCGGAGAGCTCCCGGGCGCAGTGGGCGCGCAGCGAGGCCAGGTCGGGCTGCTCCCCCGCCGCGACCACCACCGCCACGCCCACCTCGCCCAGGACGTCGTCGGGCACACCGACCACGGCGGCCCGCGCCACCGACGGATGCGACGAGAGGGTCTCCTCGACCTCAGCGGGGTACACGTTGTACCCACCCCGGATGTAGCGCTCGTGGGCCCGACCCGACAGCTGCAGGTTGCCTTCGGGGGTGAGCCGCCCGAAGTCGCCGGTCGTCAGCCACCCATCCGGGCCGAGCACGACCGCGGTGGCCGTCGCATCGACCAACTCCATCACGGAGCGGCCCCGACCCGGGCCACGCCCCCAGTAGCCCCGCATGGCCGCAGCGGATCGCAGGAGGACGCGGCCGACCGAGCCGTCGGGCACCGGATCCCCTCCGTCGTCGACGATGGCGAGCTCGACGCCGGCCACGGGACGGCCCACCGTCGTCGCCACCTCCTCGTCGGTCGAGGTGAGGGTCGTGCCGGTCCCCAGGGAGGACTCCGTCGACGTGTAGCGCACGACGACGGGCACGCCGAACCGACGACGGACCTCGGCCACCATGGAGGCGGTCATGCGCGCCGCGCCCGTCGCGGCGACCCGCAACGTACCGAGGTCGGCTTGCGGCAGCTCTGCGCTGGCCAGCATGAGCGCCCACTGCGTCGGGACGCCCTGCCCGACCGTCACGCCCTCGTCCGCCATGACGCGGACGGCTTCGTCCGCCCGCCACGGGCTTGGCGTGATGATGGTCGTGACGGCATTTCCGATCTCGTCCCAGGCCCGGGTCATGTAGCCGACGTGGGCGAAGGGCACCGGGGAGAGCCGGCGATCTCCGGGTTGGCTCAGCACGTCGGTCCCCCGGGCCGCCGCGGCCAGGTTGGCATGATCGAAGAGGGCGCCCTTGGGCTGACCCGTCGTCCCACTGGTCCAGACCACGGCGACGGGGTCGGACGAGCCCAGCTGCGGCCAGGCGTCCGGGCTTGGCTCGCCCCACCAGCTACGCGCCTCGGCGCGGGTGACCACGTCGGCTGCCCCCGCGTCAGGACGGAGACCGGTCCCGGGATCGACCACCAGCAGCACCGGGGCGGCCCGGTCCACGATGGAGGCCACCTCGCCGGCCCCCATGCGCGGGTTGATCCCCGACGTGATGGCCCCCAGGCGGAGCAACCCGCCGTACAGCACGGCGTAGTCGATGGACGAAGGCAAGAGCAGGCAGACGACGTCTCCCTTGGCCACTCCGAGGCGGGACAGATGACCGGCCACCCCGTCGGACGCCCGGTCCCACTCCGCGAAGGTCAGGCTGCGCCGCCCGCCTTCGCCGTCGAGCTCGACGTACGCCTCGACGTCTCCGTTGACGCGTGCCGCCTCCCTGAGGACCGACACCACCGTCTCGTGCTGATCCGATGGGATACGCACTGGCATAGCGGGCGGCGATGGTACCAGGGGTGGCCGGAACGGCCCGCGTCCGGGCGCTCCTATGCTCACAACGTGCTGGTGGCCCTGTGCGGCGGCGTCGGGGCCGCCCGAATGCTCTCCGGTCTCGTGCGCGTCGTCCCGGCCCACGACATCACCGCGATCGTCAATGTCGGCGACGACATGGAACTGCACGGCCTGTCCATCAGCCCCGACCTCGACACCGTCACCTACACCTTGGCCGGCGTGGACAACCGCGAAACCGGATGGGGCGTGGCCGGCGAGAGCTGGGCGGTCATGGACGAGCTGGGACGCCTCGGCGGCGACGACTGGTTCCGCCTGGGCGACCGCGACCTGGCCACGCACCTGTTCCGCACGGGCGGGCTGCGCGCCGGAGCACCGCTGAGCGCCGTGACGGCCGAGCTCGGCCGCCGGCGCGGCATCGCCGTGCGACTCATGCCCGTGACCGACGACCCACTGCGCACCCGCGTTCTGCTGGCCGAGACGAGCGTGCTGGGCCCGCCGGGGACCGAGGTCAGCTTCCAGGACTACTTCGTCCGGCTCCACCACGACGTGCCGGTGCGCGGCGTCCGCTTCGAGGGAGCCGACGGCTCCCGCCCGGCGCCCGGCGTCATGGACGCCCTGGGCGGCGCCGACACGATCGTCGTGTGCCCCTCGAACCCCGTGGTCTCGATCGGCCCCGTGCTGGCTGTTTCCGGTGTGCGCGAGGCGCTGGTGGCACGCCGGGACCGGGTCGTGGCCGTGTCACCCATTGTCGCCGGCGCGGCACTCAAGGGACCGGCCGATCGGCTCATGGCCGAGCTCGGCACCGAGCCGTCCGTGGTGGGTGTGGCCCGGCTGTATGCGCCCTGGGTGGGCACCCTGGTCGTGGACGTCGCTGACGCGTCCCATGCGAGTGCCATTGAGGCCGAAGGGCTGCGGTGTGTGGTGACGCCCACCGTCATGCACACGCCGGAACGGGCCGAAGCGCTCGCCCGGGCGGTGGTCGATGCCGTCGGCTGAAGGAGTGCTGGTCTTCCCGATCAGCGGTCTCGGCGAGGTGTCGCCCGGCACGGACCTGGCCGCCCTGATCGCCGGCGCCGTCGCGCCGGCCGACCCCGACGGGCCCGAGCTGGCAGCGGGCGACGTGGTCGTCGTCACCCAGAAGATCGTCTCGAAGGCGGAGGGCCGCATCGTCGAGCTCGACCACGGCGATCCGGCGGCCAAGCTGGCGTTGGTCCGGCAGGAGTCGGTCCGCGTGCTGCGCCAGCGCGGCGACCTCATCATCAGCGAGACCAGGCACGGCTTCATCTGTGCCAATGCCGGCGTGGACCTCTCCAACGTGGCGGACGGAACGGCGGCCCTGCTGCCCGAGGACTCAGACCGTTCGGCCCGCCGCATCCGGGCCGGGCTGGAGAACGCCCTCGGGATAACGCTCGGTGTGATCGTCTCGGACACGTTCGGGCGACCCTGGCGCAAGGGCGTCACCGACGTCGCCATCGGGTGCGCCGGCGTGGCGGCGGTCATCGACCTGAAGGGCACGGCCGATGCGGGGGGCCGCGAGCTCGTCGCCACGGAGATCTGCGTCGCCGACGAGCTGGCGTCCGCCGCCGAGCTGGTCATGGGCAAGGATCGCGGCGTTCCGGTGGCGGTGGTGCGCGGCGTGCCGATGGAGTGGCTCCGCCCCGCCTCCGTGCGCGCCGAGGTGATCCGGCCTCCGGACGAAGACCTCTTTCGCTGACGTCAGTCGGAGTTGGCCCGCACGAACTCGAGCACGGCGCGCACCCCGTCGTCGAGTTGTGTCCAGGCACGCCACCCGAGTTGGATCGCCGCCCGCTCGACATCGAGGCTCGACCGGAGCAGCTCGCCGGGCCGCAGCGGTGCCAGGACGGACTCGACCTCTTGGCCGGACTGGGAGGCCATGGCGGTGACGAGCTCGTTGACCGACGTCTCGCGGCCGGTCCCGATGTTGCAGATGAGGCCGCCGCCACGAGTGGCGGCTCGCACGAAGGCATCGACGACGTCATCGACGAAGACGTAGTCCCGAGTCTGCTCGCCGTCCCCGAAGATCGTCACCGGCTTCTGGCTGAGCACACGGTTGGCGAAGATGGCGATCACACCGGCTTCGCCGTGCGGGTTCTGCCGGGGCCCGTAGACGTTGGCCAGGGCGAGGGCACAGAACTCCAGGGAGTGCAGCTCGCGGTAGGCCACCAGGTAGTCGATGACGGCCTTCTTGGACACGCCGTAGGGGGACAGTGGCTGCTGGGGGTGCGACTCGCGCACCGGGAGGTCCTCGGCGGCCGGCTCGCCGTAGAGCGTTCCGCCACTGGCGGCAAAGACCAAGCGCTCGGCTTCGGCCTGCCTCGCCCCCTCCAGGACGTTGAGCGATCCCACCACGTTGACCGTTGCGTCGAACGCCGGGCGGGCCACGGAGACGCGCACGTCGGCTTGCGCCGCCAAATGGAAGACAAGCTCCGGACGCCGCCGTGCCATCAGCTCAATGACGGCCGGCGCGGTGATGTCCAGATGGTGGATCGTGAGTGCCCGGCCGGCACTGCCGCGGGCCTCGGCCAGGTTCGACAGTGAGCCCGTCGAGAAGTCGTCGACGACATCGACCTCGTGTCCTTCGACGAGGAGGCGGTCCACCAGGTTCGACCCGATAAACCCGGCACCTCCCGTCACCAACGTGCGCATGCCCTTGCCTTTCTAGCCTGACACTCGCTCGCCGTCGACCAGCGTCCCCGACGAGACCACTGCATCGGCGCCGAGCACGGAGATGGGCCGGACATCGGCCCTCTGCCCCACGATCGAGCGCGGCCCCATGACGGAACCGGCCACCTTGGCGTCGGGAGCGACATGGCACCCCGCCATCAGCACCGAGTCCACCACCGCCGCGCCGGAAGAAACCACCGTCCCGGGCCCGAGAATGCTGCGCTCGACCCGGGCGCCCGACTCGACCACGCAGCCGGAGAAGATGACGGACGGGCCCCTCACCGCCCCCTCCAGATCGCTCTCGCCCTGCAAGAGGACCCCGTCGCCCCGGTCCACCACCTCAGGAGTCACGATCGGGCCGCGCTTCTGGTTCAGGTAGTCGAAGTTGGCTTCCAGGTACGCGGCAGGAGTCCCCGTATCGAGCCAGTAACTGTCGTCCGAGCGCGCGAAGAGCCCACTGTCGCGCACCATGGCGGGGAAGGTCTCCCGCTCGATCGATACCCGGGCCCCTTCTGGGATGCGCGCGAGCACCGACGGCTCGAGCACATAGGTGCCCGCGTTGATTTCGTTGGTCGGCGCCTCGTCGCGAGGCGGTTTCTCGACGAAGGCCAACACGCGGCCATGGTCATCGGTGGGGACGACGCCGAAGGCAGAGGGGTCAGCCACCGGGTGGAGGGCGATCGTCCCCTCGGCCCCGCGTTCGCGATGAAAGGCCACCAGAGAGGTCAGATCGAGATCGGTGAGCACGTCGCCGTTGAGGACCACGAACGTCTCGTCGATGCCGGCGAACGTGGCGGCGAAGCGAACGGCGCCAGCCGTGTCGAGCGGCTCCGGTTCGACGGCGTAGGTCAGCCCCATGCCGGCGACCCGGCCGTCCGGGTAGGCCTCGAGAAAGGCATCGGGGAGGTAACCGAGCGAAAGGACGGCTTCGTCGATGCCATGCGAGGCGAGATGCCCAAGCACCCGTTCGATCATGGGCACCCCGACGACGGGGAGCATCTGCTTGGGCGTCGAGAGCGTCAGAGGCCGAAGCCTCGTCCCCTCGCCGCCTACGAGGACAACCGCTTTCATTACTTGGTCGTCGTCGTGGACGAAGGCTTCGTCGTCGTCGTGGTGGTCGGCGCGGAGCCGTCGTGTGGTCGCCGAGGGCGCCGTGCTCGACGTGGCGCCGGCGGCGGTCGTGGTCGTGGTGGCCACCGGCGCCTGGCCGCCGGCCAGCACCTGCGTCAGGGCGAGGATGGTCGACGACGGCGGCTTCGGCATCTGCGTGCCCTCGGGTACGAATCCGGTCGTGATCAGCTGACGGTTCAAGAGCTTGAGATTCGCGGGCTTCAGGGTCGTGACACCTCCGGTCTCCTCTTCCTCCCCGTTCTTGGCGGTCTTGGTCGAGATCACCCAGGCCCGCGCCTGGACGACGCTGACCCTGCCGGCATCGGGTGTTCCGGCCGGGCATTTCTCGCCGTTCTTGTAGGCAGCAGTCTTCGTCGATGGGTACTGCAGCGTTGTGTTGGTCAACGTCAACCCGGTATACCCGTCGGCGAACTTGCCCAAGGTCGCGTTGTTGCCCGCCTCGCTCGCCTTCTTCGGCGTAATGGCGAGGACGCCGCTCCCCGTGGTGGTGAGACCCGTCGTCGCGGTGCTCGGCGAGGCTGGAAGCGCCGACTCCATGGTCCCGCAGATGTCAAAGGCCAAGCCTGCGTGCCACGACGTGCCGACCGTCGGCTCCACAACTGTCGGCGTCTTGTTGTAGTTGTACTTGGCCACTGCGATGGAGGCCACCCCGATGATGATGATGATGATGAGCGCGGCGTACCAGTTCACCGGCATCTGCCCGCGGTAAGTGGTGCCGCCGCCCGTTGCGGCGGCGCGTGCGACTGATTTCCCAGAAGAGCTTCTCGCCATGGCGGGTGGCAACCCTACAGCCTGGCGGGGTGCCCTCCGGCGGCAGGCGACCCCAGGAGCAGGTCACGGTAGAGGGCCGTTGTCGCAGGATGGAGGCAGTCCGACGGGGCGTGCCCTGCCGTCCGGGCTGGTGGGCGGGCTGCCTCTCCGGCCAGAGTCCGCAACTGCGCCATGGCTGCGTGGAGCCGGACCCGGTTGTCCTGGGCGGCCGTGGCCACCAGCAGCGCGCGGTAGAGACGTTCGTCGTACGGGCTCAGGTGCAGTGCCTGCCTGACCATCCACTCGGCCTCGTCCCCGCAGCCGAGCTGCACGAAGGCGTCCGCGCCGCGGAGCGCCGTGCGCACGACCAATGCCTCGATGTCCGAGTGGGTACCGTCGAAGACGGCCCAGTCCGTTCGGTGCAACCCCGCGAAGAGCGGGCCCCGGACCAGCCGCATGGCTCGGAGGAGCTCGTGCGGGTCGTCCGCCGTGGCGAGCGCTGCGAAGCGCTCGACGTCGGTCGTGACCGAGTCACCCAGGCGGAGGTCGACCCCACGGGGGAGGTGCGGGCAGCCCTCGGCGTCCTGGCCCAGCGCCCGGCGGGCATCGCAGGAGGTCGAGTGCGCGGTGGACAGTGACACCGGCCGTTCGGGCCAGATCGCCAGGGACCACTCGGCATGACGGATGCCACCGCGGTGGAAGGCGAGGTAGACGACCAGTTCACGCGCGGCCGAGCGGCGAAACGGTTCGGCCGCGCCGCGGACGACGACCGGTCCCAGGACCGCCACCTCGACGGTGTCGTGCTTCACGCGGGGGAACGGTCGCCTCGGCTGCGCAGAGGACGGAGATTCAGAATCCCGGCCTCTTGAGCCACACGGTCGCCGGTCGCTCCAAGGCGTCTTTCCCGCCTCGGCTCAGTGACCCGGAGACGGGCGCTCGAGCGGAATTCCCCCGATTGCCTTCGCGCTGGTCTGCCTCAGAGCACCTGGTTCGGTAGTTTCGACCCATGCGGTCCGCCTTGCCCCACCACAGCCGGGAAACGTGCCGGATCAGCCGCCCGTGATCTCCGACAGCATCGGGTTGCACACACGCGGTCGCATGCAGGACACCACGGTGGCGCGCGAAGGTATGAAGCCCGCCCCGTCCTTCTGGCGCGCCTGGATCGTCGCGTTCCTACCCTTCGTCGTGGTCGGCATCGCGTGGAGCGTGGCGCAACCGATCTTCGCTGGAGCTGATGAGCCGCAGCACGCTTACCAGAGCGAGGCGGTCTGGTCGGGGCAGTTCCTCCCTCCGCTCACGCTCAAGGCCGGCTCGCAGATCGAGTCCGGAATCGAGCATGTACCCGTCTTCGCCATAGGCGAGAGTTGCTACTACGCCAATCACGCCGTCTCGGCGAAGTGTGACACGACGTCGCTCGCGGGAACGGCGCGTGCCGGACCGATCGCCAACTATGTCAGCCGCGAGCCACCACTGCCCGCGCTCCTCACGGGCCTGCCTTTCTCTTTGGCACCGAACCGGACCGGGTTCTATCTGTCGCGGTTCCTGACATCCGTACTGGGAGCGGCCCTGCTCGCGACGGCCATCGCGCTGGCGTGTTCCCGGCGCCGTCCCGTACTTTTGATGGGGGTCCTGATTGCGGCGACGCCGTCCTTCATCGCGGAGTTCGGGGTTCTGGGCTCGAGCCAGCTCGAAATCGGCTCTGCATTGGTCCTTTGGGTCTGCGTGACCCTCGTCGTGACCGACGGGCCGGTCACAGCCACGATCGCCGCCATCATGACCGGTTCGTTGGTCCTGCTTCTCCTTTCGAGGCCGGCCTCCTTCGTCTATGCAGGTGTGGCGCTCTTGGTTCTCCTGAGCTGCGCGGGGAGAACGAAATTGCGACGGCTTTCGTCATTGACGTGGTTCTGGCCGATGCTGGCCGTGGTGGCAGTCATCCTGCTGGTCGCGCTCTGGTGGCTGGTCTTCGCCGAGGCCCCGGCCAACCCCGGCTACCTGAAGGACAACCACCTGCCCCACATCGCATCGTGGGCCGGCCGGATCTCTTTCTCGTTGGGGTACGAGTCGGACTTCTGGGCCCAGATGATCGGCGCCACCGGAAACAACGAGTACAGCGGACCGGCGTGGGTGGCGATCCTGTGGACGATGCTGGCCGGAGGATTCATCCTCCCCGGCGTGCTGCTGGCGACCCGGCGTCGTGCGGCTGCAATCGTCGCCCTACTGACGGTGCTCCTGGTTCTCCCCGTGGCAGCACAGGCGTACTACGTGTCGACCGTCTACCTGACGTGGATGGGCCGCTATGACACCCCGGTCTTCGTGGGACTCATCGTGTTCGCCGCAGGAGCAATAGAGGGCAGGCTCGCTCGGCCGGAGGTCAAGCGCCTGTTGTTGGTCGGGATCGCCACCGTCGCCCTGCTCCAGGTGATGGAGTTCGCCGGAACGCTCCATCGCTACGTCGTCGGCACCAACGGGCCGCTGAACCCGCTCGGCTGGGCCCGCGGCTGGCACCCGCCTCAGATAGCGGCATTGCCCCTCCTGTGCGTCGGGTCGGCGGTGATACTGGGCGCCTACGGAGCCATGTGGTACCTGGGTCGCAGCGCCATGGCCAGCGACGCGTCACCGCCGTGTGTACCAGAGCCCCCGGCTCAAAAGAATGTCAGTGCGACCGGCGCCGCGCCGGCCGGCACGGCGGGGTCGGTTGCCGCCCCCGCCTCCCCGTACGGCACGATCTGACCTCCGGAGGTGGCCACGACGTAGCCGAGCCCATCGGGACTCACCGCAATGGCGTCCGCTTGACCTGTCACGCCAGGCACGGCGGCTGGGCCGTAGCTGGGGGCGTCGCCGTACGTCGTGATGGAGCCGGCGGCTGAAAGAAGGTAATAGCCGAGACCGTCGGGCGTGACCGCAATGGCTGTGATCCTCTGGCCCTGGGGTGGCCGCCAGGCCCCCGAAGTTCTGCGCATGCCCGAATGTGAAGACCTGGCCCGTCGACGTGACGAGGTAGTAGCCGACGCCCGCCGGCGTCGACGCGATGGCCACGACGGTCCCCGAGTGTTTCCTGCCGACAAGTGACCCGAGGGCGGGTGCATTGGCGGGGTAGACCGCGCCGTTGGCGCCGGCGACCCAGTATCCGCCGGTCACCGGATCGAGAGCGAGCCCGACGACTCCGGCCGCCGTTGGTGGCAGCCCAACCGGACTGGGCTGGGCTGTGGCATCCCCGAACCTCGACACCGCCCCGTCGGCATTGACCACGTAGGAACCCTGCCGGTCCGGCGTGAGCGCCATACCCACGGCGGGGGCCGCGGAAACGACGGCGTTCGATCCAACGGTCGGGGTCCCCCCGATTATCTGGCCGCCCGATGTGAGCACGTCGTATCCCGAGCAGTCGCTGCTGGCAGCGGCCTTGCGGCGACAGGCCGGAGCCGAGCGGCGTCTCGAGGTTCCAGATCCTGTAGCCCCAGACACCCCAGACGGCCTGGAGATTGTGGTTGGCCACCGTGTACATCATCGACAACTCGTGCCCATTGGGCATGTCGCCGTTGGGCTGGCGGACGATTCCCGAGTTGTGATTGAGCGTGTGACCGGAAAGGCACGAGCCGATGTCTCCGAGAACGTCCCACGTGCCGAGCCCGCTCAGCAGCCCGCTCTCGCTGATGGTGGCAACCGTCACCCAGGGCGTGACGGGGGCCTCGTCGAGGGCGGGGTTCGGCTGGCCACCGTCATACGAGATGACGATGTCATCCGTCGCGGCGTCGTAGGCGATTGACGCGTCGTCGGGCGGCCAGGCCAGGCCGGCCGTCGTCACCGCCTCGACCTTCTTCCCGTTGGGCAACGCGACGAGACACTGCGAGCAGGGCCCCGACGCAGGAACGTCGGAGAGGTTCAACTCCCGGAGCACGAGTCCCTCGGCCGGCGCCGTGTCGTTCCCAGGGCTGCCCGCGTTCGACATATAGGTCACAAGGATGTGTCCGCTCGGCCCGAAGTCGATGGCCGCTGGTTGCCCGAGGCAGTACAGGTTGGGCGGACAGTTGTACGGATACTGGTTATGCCCGAAGTCGTCGGCGGTCTGCACAATGGGGGTCAAGTCGGGCTTCCAGGGCCCCGCCGGATTGTTGGCAAAGGCGATGCCCAACTGGTTGCTCGAGTTGCTGGCGACGGACTCGGCGGTGAAAAGGAGCGCCCACTGGTACGGCTGCCCGCCGAAGTGGAAGTTGCCCCCTGATGACCTCCGGCTCGCATGCGTGGACGCTGAAGTACCCGTGGGGATTGGGGTCGTCGGCCGGGCCGAAGACGGCCTTCAGTGGGCCGTACTCCCATTGCCCATTGACCAGATGACCGACGGAGAGGTAGACGTTGTCGTGGACGACGTTGCTCTTGTAGTTCTCACAGTCGAACACGTCGCGCGTCGTTGGGCTCGTCTGGATGACGCTCGGGGCGTAGGTGTAGTAGTGCCCGATGCCGGGGTCGATGCCGGTGTAGGAGGTACTGGTCAGTGAGCTCGGTTCGGCCGCCTGCGCGGCAGAGTCGCCCGCAAGGAGAACTGCCGGGACGATCAACAGGAGAGTGCCCCATGCGGCCAAGGCGCGAACGAATCGCATTCTGGGGTGACCATGCCTTTCTGAGATACCGGTGCGACCGGAATTGCGAGCCGCTGGAACAGGACTCATCTTCGGATGACGCGAAATTTACCTGCTGTGTCACCTCAATTCGGGACACTCTCGGTCGGCCACCTCACAATGGCCGTTCCCCAGCGCATCCGCGACGAGCGGAAAATCTCAACAAGACGGAATGGCTGCCGCCTCAGTCGCTCCAACCTGTATCGGGCTCAAATGAACGGTGCAATGTTTCCGGAGTGATGAACAGCATTTTGCATGGAGCAAGCACAACTTGCCGATGCCACTGTCCCTTCGGGATCACGCATGCCTCAACCTGACGCAGGTGCAGTGTGCGTTCATCATCCCCTATCTCGAGTTCTGATCGGAGAAAGACATCGATCTCGCCCTTCAGGAGGTACAAGAACTCGTCCGGCTGAGGATGCATCTCCCACTCGTCACGAACGCCGGGCGATTCCGCCGAGAGAAGGCCCACTCGGCGACCGTCGAAGAGCACCGGGAGGAGCTGAACCGAAGTGATGGCCCGAGTCGCAGCTCCCGGATCAGGAGCATCCATCCGGAAGGATTGTACCGCTGAGACTCTGAGAGACGGTTTCAGGTAGCTCCGGGCTTGTCGCTTCAGGTTCGAGCTTCGAGAATGGGCAGACCATCGCCAACGAGATCACCGTGCACCCCTCTGCGCCCTGCCATCGCCATGATCAACGATGCGAGAGGGCCGCTGAGTTCGGGTCCTTCACCAGAACCCCAGTCACAGTCACTGGCCCGAAGACGCAGACCGGCGATCCTGCGCTTGGAGCCGATGAGGAGGTTCGTCTTCTTGTAGTTGTCGGCAACGGCGACGAGAGCTCCCTCGGCGTACTGGTGGTCGAGTCCCAAAGGGCGGCGGATGTCCTCGCCGTGGACCACAATCTCGCCCAGCATGGCCATCACCGGAGCCGGCGGATGGTTCGTCGTTGTGGTCCGGGCGCTGAGCCGGTCGACAAGCTCTCGCTGGGCTCAGCGTCCCGAGGCGCTTGGCCGCCCGGTCGGCAAAGACATTGAACCGAAAACCAGCGGCCGCCATCTCCTTGTAGAAGTTGAGCGGAGTCTGTTCGGCTGCGGCGAGGATGTGACCGGCCGTGTCCTGAACCGACCACCCTTCACACCAAGAGGATGCTGTCCACTGGTCGGCCGAGAGCCCGGTCCACGTGTCCGCCATCGCTGATCGCTCGGCATGGATGTACGTCCAGGTCTGATCGGCCTTCATGCGAGAAAACCCCTTGTTTGATTGGTGGGTGCCGTGAAAGCATCCTCGTTGGCCTTAGCCACCGGGCACACGATCTGCTTCGACCTTTCCACCCGCCGCGACGATCGCGAGCCGTCCGAGATAGTGGTCCCAACCGTTGGTGTGGTCCGAGACCGCGTCAGCAGGAAGTCCGCTATGGATGAGCCGCACACGGGTCTTGTCTCCCTCGGGAATGAGTTGGATCTCGACCCGCGTCGATCCGGACGGGATCGGGTGGTCCGGTTGCTCCCACCCGAACGTGAACACCACCCGCTCGTTCGGCACGACTTCTAGGTACTTACCAGCCGCCTGATGGACACCTCCCGCCAAGACCCGATAGACGCCGCCCGGCCGAGGGTCCAGCTCCACGCTCGTGCCATTCCACTCCACATGCTTCTCCGGAACGGTAAGGAACTCGAAGATGGTCGCCGGACTGGCCCCGATCACGATCTCGCGTATTAGCTCAGCCATCAATACTCTCCTTCGTTGCCTCGGCGGCTTCCGCAACGTCGCGGAGCCGCTCGAGGCCGGTGGTCCAGTAGTCGTCGAGGAATGCCCGGAGCTTGGCCATCTGGTGGTGGTTTGATCGATACAAGCGCCGCGTGCCCTCGCGTCGTTCAACAACAAGCCCTGCTTGCCGGAGAACACCGAGATGTTGGGAGATTGCCGATCGAGTCACCTCTGCGAAACTCGCGGCAATCGCCGTGGCGGGGAGTTCATCGGACCAGACCAGACGCAGGATCTCGCGCCGACGCGGCTCCGCCAATGCCTTGAGGGCAGCATCCATCCGACAGAGGGTAAGTGACTTCTTACGTAAGCGTCAACTGAATAATCCGTTTGCGCCGATACGAGGACAAGAGGCGCACTGAGGCGCAGGACGATGTCTTTGGTCAAAGTTTGGGTCTGATCGGCCCTCGCGTTCCCCAGTTCCAAGCGCTCCGGGCCTGCTTAGTGGCGCCTTGTAAGACATCGCCCTTTACAATGCACGTATGTCCCCACCAGTCGTTCACGCGAAGGTGTCAAACCGGGGTCAGACCAGCCTTCCCGCCGAACTGCGGCATCGCTGGGGTCTCGAGGCTGGCGGCGATGTCGCCTTCGTCGACCTCGGGGACGCGGCGCTGATCCTGCCTGGGGGAATGGATCTGGCCAAGGCCGAGCTGAAGCGCGTCCTCGTCCAGCGCTACGACGCAGGACTTGCGGCCATCATCGATCCTGACCTCGCCGACCAGTAGTGGATGTCATCCTCGACGATCGACTGCTGGTCGAGGAACTTCTGGTCGGTCTCGATCGCCGAGGCATGCAGCTCCACACGACGTCGTACTGGTACTACCGGGCCTGCCGGGCCGCGGTCGCTGGAGCTGGCGGCCACCTCTCCGGACCGTTCCAGGATCTGCCGCGCGCCGAGCAGCGACGAGCCATTATCTCGATGCTGCAGCTCCCCGAGGAAATTGGATTGCCCCGACCCCGGGACGTCGTTCCGATAATGGTGGACGTGGCCGGCCGCCATCCCGGGCTCAACGAGCTCAATCTCGAGGCGGTCGCTACGGCACGCTGGCTGCGTGCGACCGTCTGGCTCTCGCCCGAAGCAGCATCGGGAATGCTGCCGGACGTCCTGGGCTCAGAAAATCTGAGCTGGGAGACGATCACGCCGAGCTGGAGTCCCGATGCCGAGTGAACACCATCATCTCGGAGTTCGAGTAGCGACGTAAGGTCGCTTTGCTGGTGGGGGCGGAGGGATTCGAACCCTCACTGGGGACGGTTTAAGCGCCCTGCCTCTGCCTGTTGGGCTACGCCCCCGAGCCACCATTCTTGACCGAGTCGAGCCCTGTGATGAGCATGACCCCCCTGTGCATGTTCTCGGCGAGTGACCCGACCGTCTCGACACTCGGCCGAAGGTTCACCCCACGAGAACTTCCGCCTTCCCAGGGAACAGGCACCGCTATGGAAATCGTTCCCACGAGGGCCGTCGAGCATCCCTGCAATTCGGGTGGACCCGATTCCCGGGACGGTTCGGCGGTCAGGCCTTCGGGCACCGGTAACGCCCTGTCCCCGGGCGGGCCTACCCGGGCACGCCCGACACCAGCGGCCGCGCGCGCTCCAGGCTGGCGAGCTCCTCGTCACGTGGAGCGGCCTCGAGCCGGGTGTTGGCCCCGAAGATCATGGTGGCGCGGCCTGCAGGCTCCCAGGGACGCCAGGCATCGATCCCGTCGTGGCTGGGGTCACCGGTGGCGGCAAAGGCCAGCCATGCGCCTTGCATCTGTGCTGAAAGCGTCTCGACTGCCGGGCCACCCCCCGAGAAGACCTGCACCACGGGCAGGTGGACCGCGCCGAACACGAACGGCAGCTCGAGCGCGTGACAAGAACCGAGGATCCCCCCGAATGCCGGCGATTCCCAGTCGAAGAGATAGACGAAAGCACGCGAGCCACGGGCGCCGTGGGCCGCCGCCAGCTGGAGGCTGGGCCAGCGGAAGACGATATCGGTCCCGATGGCGACCCAGACGGCGTTGGGCTCGACCGACTCGCCTCGCGATTCCCGTGCGGCTTGGTAGTCATTGATGACCTCCGGCGCTGCCATGTCGGGCACGGCGTTCTCGACCCAGCGCGTCACACCGTCTGCGTCGAGCGCCATCAGCGCGGGGTTCCCGAGACCGAAGAGGGTCAGCTCGTCCCGGTTGGTCCCGATCAGCAAGTCGATGCCGGCGGCGGCGCCATTTCCCACCGCAGCCAGCGGATGGTCGGGCAGCAGCACACCGTCGACGACGGGAAGGAAGGGGAGCGGGATCATCCCGGGATCCGGTCGTCGCTTCCCCATCTCTTCGCTGGCCGCCACAAGCTCGGTGGCGGGGATCCGTTCCAGTGCCTCCCTGGTGCACGACGCGATGCCCAGAACAGCCGCCAATCGATCGGCCGCGCGTTCCGCCTCATCGACGGTATGCATGTGCACTCCCCCGCTCTGCACGATGGCGCGCCGGAAGAGCCCCTTGGCGGCGGGCGTGCCGAGCAAGGTGGCAACGCTGAAGCCACCGGCTGACTCACCGAAGATGGTGACGGCACTCGGATCACCGCCGAAAACCGCGATGTTGTCGCGCACCCAGCGCAACGCAGCCAACTGGTCCTGGATGCCCCAGTTCCCGACCAGTCCATCCGGATCGGCGAGGTCCCGGTGACCCAGGAAGCCCAGGGCACCGAGTCGGTAGTTGATGGTCACGACGACGGCATCGCCATTGCGCACGAGCGCCCCGCCCCGGTAGAGGAAGACCGATCCGCTGCCCGAGGTGAAGCCGCCCCCGTGGATGAAGACCATCACCGGTCGGCCGTGTCCCGGCTCCACCGAGGGGGACCCGGGCAGCTCTGGGGTCCACACGTTGAGCGAGAGACAATCCTCGCTGTGCGGCTCGGACGACGACGGGTCCGACGGACTCGTGATGCCAGGCACGGCGGCGGTCTGCGGGGCGATCGGCCCAAAGGTCGATGCATCCCGGATCTCACTCCAATCGTCGGCCTCCAGCGGGGGGCGCCACCGCAACGCACCGACCGGCGCGCGGGCGTACGGGATGCCCGAAAACGACCACAAGTCCTCGCGCCAGACGCCTCTGAGTCTCCCCTGAGCGACTGACACGACTCCCTCCACGTACGGGGACCCTATGGAGACAATCGTCAACGGTCAATCGGGCCACCGATTCAGCCGATACACGAACGGAAGGTGAACAGCGCGCGAACTCGGGACGCAACCGGAAGGAATCAGACGGGATGCCGAAGATGCCACCGATCAGCCATTACGCTCTTTCGCCGTGGCTGCAGTGAATTGTCGGGGCACTGCCCGCAGGCGGACTCCTCCTGTCAGGGTGACCATGGTCGTCGGCGTACTCGCCGCGCTGCTGTCGACGGCGACGGCGACGCGCGGGCGCGACCACACCCACCACGCTGCCCGGACCTGCTCCGAACCAGTCGCAGATCAACGCCACGCAGTCGCAAGTCAGCCAGATAGAGGCGACGCTGGCCCAGGAGGAGCAGCAGACCTCCGTCCTCGACGATAAGTACAACACGGCGCAGCAGAACTTCCTGAACGCGCAGTCCGCGTTGCAGACGATTGCCGCCAACCTCGTCCATGCGCGCTCGGCCGTGAACGTGGACCGTCGGGCCGTCTCGAAGGACGCCGTGGCGGCATACATCTACGGAACGCCTGAGTCCGCGCTCGCGTCCTACTTCTCCACGTCGGCAACCTTGAGCCAAGCACGCAACCAGTACACGAACCAGATTGTCGGCAACCTCACCAAGGACGAGACCTCGCTGCTGCAGTCCGAGACGAGCTTGCAGTCACAAGAGGTGGCCCAGCAGTCGGAGGCGGCACAAGCCCAGTCGGAGGCGGCACAGGCGAAGTCGCTCGCGCAAGCCAACGAGCAAGAAGCTGCTACGACGAAGGCAACCTTGAACCAGGTGCAGGGTCAGCTGGCCCAACAAGTCGCGGCAGCCGCCATTCAAGAGGCGAAGCAGGAAGCGGCAGCAGCAGCGGCAGCACACAGCGCGGCGGCGCAGCAGCAAGCAGCGGCCGCAGCGGCAACGGCGGCGAACGTGGCGGGAGCGGTCGGCGGTTCGTCCGGTGCCGCGGCCGCCACAGCGGCCGCCAACCAGGCCGGGGGTACCACCGGGCCCGTTGGCGGATCCTCCTCAGGGGGGAGCGCGGGGATGGCCGCTTTGCAGGCGGCCGTATCCCAGCTGGGTGTGCCCTACGTCTTCGGCGGCGAGGAGCCGGGTGTTGGATTCGACTGCTCCGGACTCACCCAATGGGCCTGGTCCCAAGCGGGCGTCACCATCCCAAGGACGACCGAGACGCAGTGGCCCGCGCTCACCCACGTGTCACTCGACGCGCTGCAACCTGGTGACCTGCTCTTCTATTACAACCTCGACGGGGACAGCCAGGTGGACCACGTCGTGATGTACGCCGGATCGGGGCCCTACGGGACCGACACCGTGATTCAGGCCCCCTTCACGGGATCGACCGTGTCCTACTCCCCCATCTTCACCGAAGGCTTGATCGGGGCGGCCCGCCCGTAGCTCGGTTGGCCAGGATCCCGTCGTCCGGGTGATCGGTACGATGGGGCGATGGCCAGCGGGCGCCAGGTTGTCGGCGAGAAGAACCGATCGACCGCCGTCGTGTCGATCCGCGTTGCCGCCGAGCAAGCCGGTGAAACCGAGGATCCCCGGCTGTCCGACGTCGACGAATGGGGCCGTTCTGAACGGACGCGGGCCCTGGCGCGGGCCATCTACGAGCCCATCTACTCCAAGTGGTTCCGCACGGAGTGGGAGGGTCTCGAGAAGATCCCGACCGAGGGTGGTGCGCTGCTCGTCGCCAACCACGCCGGCGCCATCCCGTCCGATGCGCCCGTCATCATGCACGGGATTGAGAAGGAGCTCGGGCGGCCGGTCTATGGATTGGCCGACTACTTCTTCCGGACCATCCCCGTCATCGGAACCCTGTGGGCGCGCTCCGGCGGCGTCTCCGCTCGTCCCGCCAACGCCTATCGGCTGTTGAAGGAGCAGCGGCAGCTCGCGCTCGTCTTCCCAGAAGGCACCAAGGGAACGTCCAAGTCGTTCACCGACCGCTATCAGCTCCGCCGCTTCGGGCGCGGCGGCTTCGTCGAGATCGCCATGCGGGCCGGTGTCCCCGTCGTCCCCATCGCCGTCGTGGGTGCCGAAGAGGCGATGCCGGTCGTGCTGCGGTTGCCGACCGTGGCCCGCGCACTCGGTCTCCCTTACTTCCCCATCACGGCCAACGTTCTGGCCATGGGGCCGCTCGGGGTGGTCATGCCGTTCCCCGCCAAGTTCAAGCTGCGCGTGCTCGCTCCCGTCCAGTTCGACGTCCCGGCGGACCAGGAGCGGTATTCCAAGAGCCGGATCATGGAGGAGTCCGAGCGCATCCGCGCACTGCTCCAGGAGTCCGTCTACGACCTGCTGCGCGACCGGCGCAGCGTCTGGTTCGGCTGAGGCGCCCGTGAGTCGTCGCGTCCTCGTCACCGGAGCCGACACCTTCTGGGGTGGCCGGATGATCCAGGCGCTCGAGACCGACCCGAATATGGACGTGATCCTCGGCATGGGAACCGGGACACCCTCCGTCCCGTTCGAGCGAGCCGAGTTCGTCCGGGCCGATCAGACGTATTCCATCATGAACCGGATCGTGAAAGCGACCCAGGTCGACACGATCCTCCATACGTTCATGATCACCAACTCCACCTCGGTACCGAGACGGGCAATGCACGAGATCAACGTCATCGGGACGATGAACCTGCTGGCCGCCGCCGGGGCGGCCGGCTCGTCGGTGCGTCACATCGTGGTCAAGTCCTCCACCCTGGTCTACGGCTCGGCCGCCAGCGACCCGAACACCTTTCAGGAAGACACCCTCCGGACGAGCCCGGTGAAGAACAGTGTGGAACGTGCGCTCGTCGAAGCCGATGGGCTCATGCGGGACTTTGCCGAGGACAACCCGGGCACGAAGGTCACCGTGCTCCGCTTTGCCAACGTTCTCGGCGAGCATCTCACCACACCGATCAGCCGGAACCTCGCGCGGCCCGTCTGCCCGTCCATCTTCGGTTTCGATCCGCTCCTGCAGTTCATTGAGGAGGACGACGTGGTGCGGGCACTGCTCCACGTCACCCAGGCCGGGATCCCCGGCCTCTACAACGTGGCGGCCCAGGGCCGACTCCCATGGAGCGAGGTTGCGAACATCTGTGGCACCCGGCTGGTGCCCCTCTCGCCGTTCAGCCCCTTGAAGATTCGCCCCCTGGCCCGCCTGTTCGACCTGCCCTCCGAGCTCGAGGATCTGCTCCGCTATGGCCGGGGTGTGGACACCAGGCGCCTCGCCGCGACCGGCTTCACGTACAACGCCACCAGTGCCGGCGCCGTGCAGACTTTCATCCGGGCCCAGCGGCTCCGCCGTCAGACCGGCAAGCAACCGCTGTCGTACACCTACGAGCACGACGTCGAGCAGTTCTTCCGGCATTCACCCTCAGTCGTGGGTGGCGGCGACACCTGACGCCCTCAGCTCTCGAGCCACTCCTCGACCAGCTCGCGCTCGCGCACGGCCCATTCCTCCGCCGTGATGGCGTAGCGCACGTGGTCCTCCCACTCCCCGTCGATCTCGAGAAGGCGGAGGGCGGTGCCCTCCTCGCGGATACCCAGCTTCTCGACGACGCGCCGGCTGGCCGTGTTCCTCGGGATGATGGCGATCTCCACGCGGTGCAACGAGATCGCCTCGAAGGCAAACCGCAGGGTGACGACAACCGCCTCGGGCACCAGCCCGCGTCCCGCCAGCGACTCATCGACCCAGTACCCGATGACGCCGCTCTGGAACGGCCCGCGCTGAATAGAGGACAGCGTCACCTCGCCGGCGAAACGCTCGCCCACGAAGATCCCGAAGCCGTAGCCGGTCCCCAGGTGTCGTTCACGTTCTCGAATTCCGCAGCGTGCAGCGAAGCTCGGACGGTCCTCCATCGGCGCCGGCGCGCCTTTGGGCCGGGGCTCCCACCTGAGCAGCCAGCTGGCGCAGCGGGTCCGCACCTCGTGCCAGGCGGCAAAGTCATTCTCCGTCAACGAGCGCAGCAGCACCCGCTTCCCCCGGAGTTCCAGGGGCGCGTGGCGCACCGCCCTGGCCGCAGTCATCGTGCGAGTACCTCCTTCAGCGCGCCCAGCAGCGCGAGAACGTTGCGTCGGCGCGCGGTGTGCCCCATGCAGCCGATGCGCCAGATCTGCCCGGCCAGCCGGCCAGCGCCGGCGCCGATCTCAATGCCATAGGAGGAAAGAAGCTCGCGCCGCACGAAGCCGTCGTCAACGCCGGCCGGGATGCGCACAGTAGTGAGCTGGGGCAGACGGTAGTCCGCTGCCACGAGCAGCTCGAGTCCGAGGTCGCCCAGCCCGTCCTGCAGCAGGCGGCCGCACTCGGCGTGCCGTTCCCACGAAGCTGGGAGCCCCTCATCGAGGACGGCGCCCAGCCCGGCGTGCAGTGCCGCCACCATCACCACCGGTGCGGTGTGGTGGTATACCCGCGCCCCGCCCGAGGAGTCGTTGACATAGCGGGCCAGAAGGTTGAGATCGAGGTACCAGCTCGAGGGGCGCTCGACAATGCGCTCCAAGGCGCGCTCGGAAACGGTGAGCGGTGCGAGGCCCGGCGGGACACCCAGGCACTTCTGGGTGCCGCCATAGGCGACATCGATGCCCCATTCGTCGACGGCGACCTCGATCCCACCCAGCGAGGTGACCACGTCGACCACCAACAGCGCGTCGCCCTTGCCTGCCCCAAGCGGTGCAATGTCGTTGCGCACTCCCGTCGAGGTCTCCGCATGCACCACCGCGATCAACGCGGGCGCCGGGTGGGCGGAGAGGAGCTGGGCCGGGTCGATCGGCTCGCCCCAGGCCCCCTCCACCCGGATGACCTGAGCGCCGAGGCGGTCCGCCACTTCGCACATCCGCTCCCCGAAGACGCCGTTCACCCCGACGACGACGGAGTCGCCGGGGCGCACGAAGTTGACGAAGGACGCCTCCATTCCCGCTGACCCAGTGCCGCTCAGAGGCAGGGTCAGGGCGTTGGAGGTCGCGAAAACCTGGCGCAGCCGGTCGTTGGTCTCGTCGAGGATGTCGAGGAACTCCGGATCGAGGTGCCCCAGCACCGGTGCGGCCAGCGCCATGGTGACCTCGGGGTACGGGTTCGAGGGCCCGGGGCCCATGAGCAGACGGTCCGAAATCCGCACGGCCGCATCGTGACAGGTTCACGCTCACCTGCGCCAACGCGCCAGGCAGCCTGGCGCCACTCCGGTAGATTGGCGACGTGGACCGGGTCCTCTTCGCCCCGAGGACGCTCCCGCCGCTCCGTCCCGACGTGGCCCAGGACCCGGTTCCTTACGGCAGCTGGGTGTCAACGAGGGAGGCGATGCAAAGCACCGCCTTGGCTCGGCCCCCGCAGCTGCGCATCCTCCACGTGGTCATGGTGATCGAAGGAAGACCGCCCGCTGAGACAGTCGATTCCCTCCAATCGTTGGGCGCGCAGGAGAGCACGCACTGGAAGCTCACGGTGGTGGTGCACCGGCCCTGGCAACCGGAGGTGACGGCTCTCCTGGTGGTCTCGGGCATTCGCCAACATTTTGCCCTCCGGGAGCGAGAGCCCACCTGCACCTACGAGGAGATGCTGGATTTCGGGCTCACAGCAGCATCAGGGGAGGACGTCGGGCTCATCTTTCCCGGAGATGTCTGGGCCCGTGACACGGTGCGTCTCCTGTCGGCCGCGCTGGACGAGAACGGCATGGCGTACGGCGACGAGGACCGCCTTGGCGCGGACGGAAAGCACGTCTGGCCTCGGCTCAAGCCGGCCTTTTCCCCAGAGTTTCTTCTGCACGCAGACTGCGTCGGCCGCCCGGTGGCCCTTTCTGCCGGCGTCGTGAAGCGGCTGCCGGCCGGTTCAGCTGGCGTGCCGGAGGCTCGGGAGCACGACTTCGCGCTGCGCGCATCAGAGGTGGCCGACTCGGTCCGACACATCCCCGAAGTCTTGTGCCATCGGCTCATCCCGCCCCGTCCCGTGCCCACGGACGCCACCAGCGGCACGGACCACGTGGTGGCCGCGCTCGGACGCCGGGGAGAGAACGCGACTGTGCTCCCGGGCGGATCTGCCGGGTCGGTGCGTATCCGGCGCTCCCCGGGCTCCGTGGAGACGGCGAATATCATCATCCCGTTCCGAGACGAGCCTCGACTCCTCCGCGCGTGCATCGACTCCATCGACCGGACCACGGCGGCGATCGCCCCCGACTACATACTCGTCGACAACGGCTCGAACCAGCCCGAGACGGCGACGCTTCTCGAACGGCTCGCCGTCAGGCCAGATGTGCGCATTCTCCGTGATGACCGGCCCTTCAACTGGGCCGAGCTGAACAATACTGCGGCCGCGTTGGCCACGGCCGAGGTGCTCGTCTTCTTGAACAACGACATCGAGGCCCTGTCGGTCGGATGGCTCGACGCACTCTGCGCCCAAGCGGAACGCCTCGACGTGGGAGCAGTCGGTGCCCGCCTCCTCTATCCCGACCATCGTGTGCAGCACTGTGGCGTGGTCATCGGGCTGGGTGGCGCGGCCGGACATCCCCTTGTCGGGCTCGACGAGAGTGAGCCGGGTTACCTTTCGATGGCGGTGACGACCCGGGAATGCTCCGGCGTAACAGGAGCGTGCCTCGCGACTCGGCGAACGATCTTCGAAGTCCATGGCGGGTTCGACGAAGCGCTCGGGATCGACCTGAATGACATCGACTACTGCCTACGACTTCAGCAATCGAACCTGCGGGTCCTCTACGAGTCCACCGCCGAACTCATCCATCACGAGTCGCCCAGCCGAGGCACTGCCGGCGATGTTCGGGATATCGTGCATTTCATCGACCGCTGGAAGGCGAGCATCTTGGCTGGTGATCCGTACTTGAACCCTCACCTCACTCGGATGGACTCGTCCTGTGCACTGCGTCAACCCGGCGAGGAGAAGTGGTGGCAGGACTGGTACGCCGGCCTCCAGCGCATGGAGAACGAGGCGTGACCGAGAAGCCTCCGGTGATGTTCCGCCGGCCGTCCGACCCCCCCGAGCCTCTCCCACCGCTGCGGTCCAGCGAGCACATAGTAAAGCTGCACACGGGATGGGCACGCCTGCATGAGGCGCCGGCCGATTCCCGGGCACCCTCGGCGCGACTACGCGCCAAGGTCCGCTCCCTTGTCTCCCGACTCCTCGGCACCGCGGATCATCGGCTTCTCGGTGATGTGGTGCGAGCGGTCGATGCCATCGCAGGGCGCTGCGACGAACTGTCCGACCGGGTGGGCAACCTTGGACTCACGGCAGATGACCTGGCGCGTTCGTTGGGCCAGGAAGTCACCGAGCTGCGCGCGGCCGTCGAGCGGATCGCGGGACCAGGGACCGGGAAGTCGACGCCTCCGACCCGGTGAGCGGGCGCCCGATAGCCGTCGTCCTGAGCTCTTCGTGGCGAGCGGGAGATTCCGAGCTCTCCTTCGTCACCCGCTCCGTGGCAGGCGCGGTGTCCCGCCGTGCTGCCGTCACTGTCGTCACTCCAATGAACGCCGTGGTCACTGAGCCGGACGGTGCCTTCGATCTGGTCGGCATCGGCTTTCGACCCGGCGACCGGTGGCCGGAGGCTGGCACGGCCCGATGGTCCACGCGCCCCGGCCCTGGAGCCATTTGGATCCTGGACGAGCCCAGCGACGATGCACGGGCCATCCTCGGCGCCTTCGGCGAGGCGAAGGAGGCCTTCTCCATCGCCTCGGTGCCGCCGGCGGCGGGTACGTCCTTGCGCCAGCTGCCCTTCACGCCTGGCCTGGCCACCGGAGCGTCAGAGATGCTGGGCATGCATGTGCCGATGAACCCTCTCGCTGCAGCGCACCGCCATGCGGGTCTGGGGTTCACTGGCTACGTGCTGGTGCTCAGCGACCGCGCCAAGGTGCCGCTTGTCGACCCTCCGACCCCCGAGGTGGCCTGGCTGACGTCGCGCATTCCACGACAGATACATCGTCGTGGTCGAGGGCGGGACCGCCGCGGCATGGAAGGGACGGGCGCTACGAGGAGTGGTCGGGGTCGAGACTCGGACCGATCTCTGGCGTCTGCTCGCCCACGCCAGCGTCACCGTCGATCTCGCGCCGGGCACCATTATCGGGCGGGAGTGCATCGAATCGCTCCTGGTCGGCACGCCCATACTTGTTCCCGAGCAGAGTGCGGCGGCAGTCCATGCGCGCAGCGGTGGGGGCATGACCTATTCGACCGTGCCCGACATGCTTGATGCCGTCGAATTCCTCTGCGACGAAAGGACTCGGTCGCCCGTCGCTGCCCGAGGGCGCAAGTACGCGGACGAGTATTACGGGGACGCGGGGCGATTCGTCGACCGTGTGGGGCGTGCGCTTGGCGGGGGGTTCACCTAACGATAAGGAACTGATCATCAGCCAGGGTCATGACCCGTGTCCGTCGCGTGCCGACGACCGCTTGATCGCTCCGTAGATCCGGCGTGGGAAAGCCGTGAATCTGAAAAGCTTGGTGCGGTGGAGATTTTCGATCTCTCGTCGCAGATAGGTGTCCTCCGTGTCCATCTCATTGGTCCCCGGGACGTCCACCGGATCAGCGGAGACCGGAAGGAAGGCTCCGGCCACACTGACCCGGAGCGCTGGCGAGACCACCGGCGTCGGGAAGTCGATGGTGATCGTCGAGGTTCCATCGACCGCCATCACCTGTGATGCGACCCAATGGACGCCGTTCGTCCGGAGCGCCTGTTGCCCGCTCTCCTTGCGACCAGCGGAAGAGTGCAACCGGCTCGGCTTCGGCGCCCTCATCCATGATTTCAACGAGATCGAGCCGAATGAGGGTGAACGCTTCGGCCGGCCGCAGGATGATCTTCGTCACTCCCCCGGACCTCACCGCGCCATTCCACCAGGCTGAGCCCGTGCCGATTTCGCACCACGGGAATGGTGATCGTTTCCTCTTGGCGGTCAGGAGCAATGACGCTTATCCGGAATGTACCCTCAGGAGGGGAGCTGAACCGTCCCGGGTCGATCGATGCCCTCCCGCATGAAGAAGATCGCATCTGACGTCTCATTGTCGACCAAGGCCGCGGCTCCACCTGTCCAGTGCATGTCGCTCGTGGAGGCCCAATGAAGGTCCTCAGCAGAACGGTACCGAAGCGTCGGGAGATACCGCGGCGGCACCAGCTGTTCGGCTTCCTGGCTCCCGTAGTTCTCCTCGTGGAGCCACCAACTGAAGGCGCCGGCCTCATCGTCATTGGGGAGTGATATGAAGCGCTTCAAGATACGGGTCAGGATGCTGACCCCCGTCGCAGTCGTTTCGAACGTCGGGAGATCCGGCTGGCGATACTCCCGCCATTCCCGCTGATAGGCGAGCGCACCCTGCTGCACCAACTCCCGGCAGTCGCGCTCGAGTTCACCCCCCACCGGCGGAGCCAAGATCGGTTGATCGTCCTCGCCCATCTCGAGGAGCGATCCTTCTTCACATGGTGCTCACCAGTTCGATGATCTCCGCCCCGCCCGTGATAGCAGCAATATCGAATGGGTTCGTGCCGACAGTGCCGAGGAATCCCTGGAGATGCGTGCCCCGGAGAACTCTCTCCGATGCACCAACATTGGCCAATAGATAGAACCCGCGAAATACCAGCGGCTCGTCGTCTCGGTCGAACATCGCCTCGAGGCTCTCTTGGATCCTGCCGGACCAGCCGACGTCGACCAGGCCGATCGGTCCCTCCCCGGGACCCGCCAGCCGACGCAGGTAGTCCTTTAAACGGGCCCGACGCACAGCGGATCGTGCGACGACCTTCTCAATGAGCTCTGGGCGACCGAGCACCAATCGAGCATGGACCGCAACACCCCGCCCTGATCCCGGCCGAGACCGAACGTGCGACAGAGCGAATCGAACCCCGGCATGTCCGACGGCTCCAGACCGAGTGACTCCGCCAGATCAGACGGGGATGGTGGGCTGAGGCGAGCCGAGAAAGCTTTGCAGCTCAGCCGCCGATCCCTCGTAGATGGAAGCCCTCGCACATGCCTCACGAGATACCCAGGCGGCGTGCGTGGTCGGCTTCCAGCTATCCGCCACCGCCGCATGATCGGCCATTTCCTTGAGGAACCTCCCCTCCCTCATCAGAAACAGAAGACGCCGAGCTCCTTCAGCCCTGGCTTGCTCGTGGACCCATTGCGAGAACCCGGTGAAAACGGGACCGAACACAGACAGTTCCTGTCTCCCAAGCGATCTGCTCCGCCGATTGGAGCTCCCGACCGGGTGACGTCCAGGTCGCTCTCCGCCGGATCGCGGTGATGCCGGCATCACCTCGGACGCGGTCGCAGTAGCGGGTGGCTAGGTTCCGTCGCCGACGATGCGCTCCCGAATCTCGACAGGACCGAACCGGTCAGTATTCGTCGGATAGTGGAACGCACGAATCCCGACCCGGCGCGCACAAGAGACGTCCGCCTCGTGATTGTCCCCGATGTGCACGAGCTGATCGGGCTCGATCCGCAGGTCCTGGAGCACCCTTTCACACAGGTGGTCACCCTTACCGGTTCGCGGCGTCACTCGACGTGTAGATGGACTCGAACTCGATTCCTTCGAGTTGCGGCTGCGCAAGCAGAGTGAACGAAGTTGGTCGCCACTGAAATAGGTGTCCGAGACGATGATCGAGCGGAACGGACACCTCACTCAGGAGCCCGCGAAGGTAGCGGGCAAGCCCGGCGTCGGC
The DNA here is from genome assembly GCA_963741995.1 of uncultured Acidimicrobiaceae bacterium. Classification (GTDB taxonomy): domain Bacteria; phylum Actinomycetota; class Acidimicrobiia; order Acidimicrobiales; family RAAP-2; genus Bog-473. The sequence goes on along the minus strand of CAVUKI010000001.1, from coordinate 883,027 downwards.
AAACACATTGCTCTGACTCGATCTGCAGCTCGGTGGCAGCACCGAGGCCGTGGAGGGCCTTGGAAGCGATGGCGGGCTCGAGCACCTCATGGATCTCCTCGAGAGTGACCTCGTTCGACCCACTCGCGACAAACTGGCGCTGGCGAGCCTCCTGTTCGGCGAGGACGCGGAAGTGCGCATAACCAGAAGGCGTGATGTGGGAAGCAAAGACGCCGGCCTCACGCAGCTGTTCGCCGACGAGTAGATGCAGATCGGTCGGCTTCGGAACGCGACGCCACAACACCGTGTCGAAGCAATCGAAGGAGATTGCCCGCGTGTTCGGCTCGATGGATCTCTGCGTCGAAGACCTGGAACCTTTTGTCGGGGAGATCAGGCAACCGACTCGCTCGCTGGTGACGGCTCGCTGAATCGATCCACCTCTACGGACGTGACGGCGGCGTCAATTGGCTTCAGCGTGCTGACGCGTATGCCAACTTGTGCGTCGGGGCGTGCATCGTCCAGCCCAATCAAGAAATGGAGCTCACCTGTCCCCGAGCCATTTCGGCGCAGGTGAGCCTCGTCTCGGCCAGCACCTTGTTGCCCACCGCCACTTCGACCAAGGCGACAACAGAGTCATCCGGATCCGCGCAGTTTCCCAATCGCGGTTCGGACTGTGGCGACATAGCGACCGGGCGGCATCCGCCAATTCGGGCCAGCTACGACAACGCCTGTCGAGCCCGCGATCGTGACTACTTCACGGCCAACCCGCAGTCCCGCGTTGCCGCCGGCCATGACCGGCAGCCAATCGTTGTGCTTTGACTCGCTACTCACGACCTTCGCGCTGCCGCTCACCTGGTTCGAGGACAATCGCACCCAGTCTCGCCCGAAATCGCCCGCGGGTAAGGACGCGCAGTTCCAATCCAAGGAGGAGCGAAACGTCCCAAAGGTGGCTCGGAATGGCGATATCGAGCTCGATCATCCCGGCAGCGACGTCAGAGAAGCTTGCCGTGCCGGATCCCACGGCATAGCCCTGGACGAATGCTTCGACGACAAGTGCCTGATCGAGTTGTGATATCCCCTCGGCGAGTATCCCGGCGTCAAGTTCGAGCGTCACTTTGTAAGCGCCCGGGACGAGAGGTGCGCGGGGTCCGTGGCAGACGAATCCGCTTCGCTCAGGCAGTATTTCGACGCCGGTCGGGTCGCTGTCTCGCCGGCGTCGTCGACGACCATCCGGCCCAAAATATCGACCGCCCAGCTCGGCGTAGGTTCTGGCGCAAGCATCCTCTTCCTGTCCCATGCTCCGAGCATCGCGGCGCCTGGTCCGCAACCAACCCCTTCTCGATCCACGCGTCTGCCGGGTCTGGACGCCGCCTCCGACATCTTCCGAGGAACGGAAAGCCCCGCCCCTGCGTACTGCTCGGCGCGCCCAGGCCCGGAAAGCATCCACTTCCAATGGGTTGAAGGGATCAGGCGGATAGGGACCGCCCCGGCATCGGCCGCCAGGACGCGCGCCCGAAAGAGCTCCCTCAGCGTGCTGTACACGGGAGTACCGTCTGGAAGCATGTCAAAGGCGAAGGGTGGATCCTGCGAATCTGTCAAGCCCTCCGCATAGAGCATTCGTCGGTACTCTGCGCAAAGTTCGGCGAACAAAGGATCCGCGCCTAGCCGTACCCGAGGAGCAGCATTCGCCAACTCATAGCGACCCGCCATACCTTCGACGCGCGGCTCGAAGCTCGAGAAGTGAAAAGCTCGCAGGGGCACCCCACCAGCGAGCCAGCGGTCACCCTGTTTCTCGAGGGGTCGCTCATGGAGATTCCAGTACGCGACGTCAACGCCTGGATCCTTCACGACACGATGAGGGAACAGAGAAGGGACGAAATCGAGCCAGCGTTGCTCGTTGAATCGCATCCTCTTCGCGTCGAATATGCACTCCCTCTTTAGACGTTCCATGAGGAACTCCAAGAAACCGCCATGCTGGATCCCGACACCGAACATTCCCGCATTGAACATTCCCGATCCGAGCAATGTGGTCTCGTCAGGCTGCATCCCGTCGCGCGGAACAGGCGAGAGCACATGTGGAACCAGGACGACGCCGTCGTCTCCGTTGCCCGCGAGATTCTCCAGATTGTCGAAGATCATGAAGTCGCCATCGACGTACAGCACCATCTCCGCTCCCCTGGAGAGAAAGTGCTGAAACACCCAGGGCTTGATTGTCGCGATGATGCTTCCCCCGAAGAGCATCGCCATTCGATGGATCTCGGCTTGATCAAGATCGATGATCGCTTAGGCGGAGCGCATTGAACGGCTCCTCCTGCATCGATGACCTTGTGCTCAACGTCGTCGATGAGGAGGACCCACAAGCGTTCGCCCCGGATGGTGACGAGCGTAAGTGCGTGCGAGAACGCGCGCGTTGGGTAGGTAGGTCAGCGAAGTGATGGTGTAGGCAATCATCTGGCATCGACTGACCCCGACTGGCTCCCGGACTTGGCCAAGCGGTGACCGAGGCTTGATGCCTCTGTGGTAATCAGGGCGCCTTCGGCTCGACAGGCAGGCCTGCGCCACGTGCGCCCGCGAATCGATCGTGTAAGCGATCACGCCTGCTGTGCCTTTCTCCACTGCCTGCTAGAAGAACTCGTCAGCTGACGCCTTCTCTGAGGCCGAATCCTAGCCCGTTTGGACCGATCGGCGACGTGAGCCGCAGGAACGATGGCGCCTGAAATACCTGGCCCAGCATTGCCCCCACTAAAGTCGCCCTGATTCGTAGCTATCCCACGCTGGCACGAGGAGGTGTGAGAGTGAAGGCCGTGATCTTGGCGGGGGGACGGGGCACTCGCCTGACAGAGGAGACGACGCTTCGGCCAAAGCCGATGGTCGAAGTGGGCGGACGCCCCCTGCTGTGGCACATCTGCAAGATCTACGCCTCGTTCGGAGTTACTGATTTCGTCATTTGCTGTGGATATAAGGGCTACGTCATCAAGGAGTATTTCGCCAATTACTTTCCTTCACACGTCGGACATCACGTTCGACCTGCGCAACAACAGCTTGGACGTCCATCAGACGACCGCGGAACCCTGGCGGATAACTCTCGTCGACACCGGACTAGAGACTCAGACGGGTGGTCGCCTCAAGCGCGTCGGTGAATACCTGGATGACGATGAGCCCTTCTGCTGCACATACGGGGACGGACTCGCAGATGTCAACGTTTCCGAATTGATCGCGTTCCATCGCAACGCCGACCGCATGGCAACGGTTACCGCAGTTCAGCCACCGGGCCGGTTCGGCTCCTTGGACATCGACGGTGATCAAGTCACGGGGTTTTTGGAGAAGCCACGAGGCGATGGAGGCTGGATCAATGGCGGGTTCTTTGTGCTTTCACCGAAGGTGCTCGACGAAATCGAGGGCGACGAGACGCTCTTTGAACAGGGCCCATTAGGGAATCTTGCAAAAGCCGGACAGCTCTCCGTGTTCCGGCATCCAGGGTTCTTTCAGCCCGTTGATACGATCAGAGAGCTTCACCACCTGGAGGAATTGTGGTCCAGCGGCTCCCCGCCCTGGAAGACCTGGGAGTAGCCAAAGCGGACCGACTTACTTGGTCTTCAAACGGCAACCTCAGGTTTGTACGGGTCGAGGAGAGGGCTGGGCTCCCAGCGCACCAAGGAGCGCTGGCCTTCGTGATCGGATCACACGCCGGCTCCACGTAATGCGAGCCAATTCCGCCACCGAATGAGTGCTTCGTCCAAAGCAATCCTCTGTTGCAGCCCCAGCTCCTTTGCCGCCAACGTCACATCGGGAACGTAGCGATGTGCAGCGCCGTCTGCTGCCGAGCCATTGACCTCGACTTGAAGCGCGGGATCCGACAGCCGAGAGATTCGATGAGCCACATCAACAATCGTCACGGCTTCGGACGATCCCACGTTGTAGGCGCGACCCGCAGTTCCTCTCGAAAGGATTACCAGCAACCACTCCGCAAGTTCGCCAGCGTAGAGATATGAGCGAATGGCTCGGCCATCGCCCGTGACCTGGATTGGGCGGCCAGCCATAAGATCTGCAAGAAAGTTTCCAGCGGCGAAGTGCTGGTCAAGAGGAAGTCGAGGACCGACAAAGGAAAAGGGTCGAGCAATGACAGCTTCCACCTGACCGTCCTTGGTGGAGGCGGCACACCAAGTCTCAGCCAAGCGCTTGGCCCCTCCGTACGCAGAATTGGGATCAAGTGGATCTGGGGCGGTTGAATCGTCCTCGCTCGCGGAGGGAACGATTTGCCGACCGTAGACCGCTCCGGAGCTGATATAGAGGAACCGTGCCTTCGAGGCAGCGGCTAACTCGAGTAGGCCTCGCGTACCATCGACAATGGTCGCCGCCATCTTCAGTGGCCGGTTGCTGCCATCACCAAGGGGGGCGTTTGAGACCGCAGCACCGTGCACGATGACATCGGGTGCAACCAGTGGTGGCAAGTCGAGGACATCTCCTTGCACAAGGCGCAGGCTGGATGATTCGTCCAGCGGGATGAGCGATGGGCGTCGGCTCAGGATTTGGAGTCTGAGTCCGAGCTTGAGCCGCCGGTTTGCCCAAATGAGAGACGCAACCAACCAACTTCCAATGAACCCCGATCCGCCCGTGACCAGGATGCTCGCCTCACTCCACCTATCCAGGTCGGAGGCCAGCCGCTCTACGATCTCTTCGAGGTCTGATCGCGGAAGACCCCATGGCGTACCGCTCATGCGGACCTCAGGAATGCCCGTGAAATAATGTATAAATGCACCAAACTTGGTCCCCCATCGGTTCCTCGTGGCCGAACTACGCTACTTCGATGTTGACCACAGTTCCTCGCTTGCAATCCAGGGCAGAAGTCGACCCATTTGAGCTCCCGATAGGGGCCGCAAAGGCCGACCCAGACACGTCCAGGCGCGTCCACGCCCTAGCCGGTGGTTGGGAAAGTGGGCGGATCCTCCCAGGCGAGGGCCGCAGACGCCGCCATTCAAGTGCTCTGTAATTTGGGGGTTGAGCAGGCATTCATGGTCACGGGCGGCGGCGCCATGCATCTCAACGACGCATTGCGGATCCATGGGCACATGAAGGTGGTGTGCACCCTGCACGAGCAGGCGGCGGCCACCGCGGCTGATGCCTACGCGCGGCAGTCGGGCCACCCAGCGCTCTGCCTCGTCACCTCCGGACCAGGGGGCACAAATGCGATCACTGGCGTCGCGGCGGCATGGGTCGATTCTGTACCCATTATTGTGATTTCGGGACAGGCTCAAAGGGCAGACCTTGTCGGGACCTCTGGACTCCGACAGAGGGGGGTGCAAGAAGTCGACATCGTCTCGATGGTGAAGGGCGTCACGAAGTCCGCCGTCACCGTCATGGACCCGGCAATGATTCGCCTTGAGGTCGAACGGGCATTTCATCTGGCGACTACAGGACGGCCAGGTCCCGTGTGGCTGGACCTGCCTCTCGATGTTCAGGGGGCGCCTGTCGATGTAGAACTTCTCTCGTCGTATATCCCGCCGAGCGAAACGGTCGGCTCGGAACGAGAAGATGCCGATCGCATGGCTGAGGCCGTTCTCGGCATGTTTCAAACCGCCCGAAGGCCGCTGTTTCTGCTCGGGGCCGGAGTACGCCTCGCTCGCTGCGAGACTGATGTTCTCAACCTGGTCGAAGAAATGAATGTCCCAGTCCTCTGCACCTGGCCGGCACAGGGGGTCGTAGGCGACGATCATCGCCTGTTTGTTGGTCGCCCTGGAGCACTCGCTGCTCGCGGTCCGAACTTTGCGCTACAAGCCGCTGATTTGATCGTATGTCTGGGAGCCCGACTTGACCTTGCGACCACCGGTTACGACCCAAAGGATTTCGGCCGAAATGCCCGAAAGGTCGTCGTTGAAATCGATCCCTTCGAATTGGAAAAACTGGAAGGTGCAATCGATCTGGGTATTCAAGCGAACGTTTCGACCTTCGTTCGATCGCTACGTGACGCGTTCGACGATATGAACGAGCCGCCGTGGTCGGACGACGACGAGTGGGGCAAACGATGTAATCAATGGCGTGAGCGCTATCCCGTCGTCACCGACGAACACCGTCAACTCGGCGAACTGATCTCGACCTACCACTTTGCGGAGATAATCTCAGATGTCGTGACCGAGGATGACGTCCTCGCGTTCGGCTGTTCTGGATTGGGCATTGAGATCTTCATACTCAGCCTTCGACTTCACACCGGTCAACGTGCCATCTTTGGAAACGCTTTCGGACAGATGGGTGCCGGTCCGCCTACGGCTCTCGGCGCATGTGTCGCTTCGGGTGGAAAGCGCACTATTTGCGTTGACGGAGATGGAGGGCTGCAGCTCAACATTCAAGAATTGGAGACCATCCGCCGTTTGAACCTCCCCGTGAAGCTATTCGTTCTGTCCAACGATGGGTACGCCTCTATCCGTGCATCTCAGCAACGCTGGTTTGGCCATCTCATCGGGGCTGACCCCACAAGCGGCGTCACTTTGCCGCCGCTTGACCGGATCGCGCAAGCGTATGGCTGGGCATTTGAGCGCCTCCGCGGGGACACTTCTCTGATCGAGCAAGTTCGTCAGGTTCTCACGTTGGACGGCCCAGTTCTCTGCGAAGTCCCCACGCCACCCCATGAAGCGAGACAACCGGTTCAAACGAATGAGATGCAGGCTGACGGCGGCATCAGATCTCTACCGATAGAAGACCTTGCTCCTCGTCTCGACCGCAAGGAATACTTGCAGAACGTGCTCGATTCTGAAGGTCATTTTGGACCTTCTGGAACCTGAAGACCGCTGAGATCGATCCGACCGACCCTCATTCGCTAGATTCGAGTGGAAGCTGTTCCGGTGCGTCTTCGATCAAATCATTGTACCGAGGGTGCTCGAACAGATGTGTTTCGAAGATCTGCTCAGCCCACGGTGGGTCGAATGGCAATCCCGCCCTTAGGCCAACAACTTGACCAATGGATCGTGCGCCAGGTTCTTCAGCGTTGAACTCGCTTATTGCCTGCAATTCCCCTATCGACTCAATGCTGTAGATGATGTCGTCCATCCAGCACACAATTCGTGGCAGCAAGTGCGAGACGTCCTCGTATCTGAAGAGTTCGAAGGCTGACATTGTCGATGACCAGTAGTCCAGGTCGAACGAGATGAACCCGATTGGGGACTCTTGAAGGCGATCCCTGTTTGCGGCGACCCACGCCCCTACCGACGTCTTTACATCTCCGATGACAAGTTCCGCATTTGTAATACGTGCCCTGAGCGCCGCCTCGTCCATGCGATAGAAACCGGCTCCCCATCGAAACGGCTGATCACGGTAGTCATGCGCCTGCGCCATACCCTCACCGCTGTCGAATCCGACCACATCCACTTGGACCCCGTAATGATCTCCCAGGTATCTGGCATGCCGTTCAAGGGCCAGAAGGCCGTTACCACCAGCGACACCAAACTCGACCACGGTGACCCGCTCGAAACCGAGACGACGGGCGCTCTGGGCGGCCCTGTGCACGCCGTAGGCGTAATTCGGCCGATCGACCAGCCAGTATCGGTACCTTCCAGCTTCTGGAATCTTCCCGAGCCGTTCCACCCACTTGGTAAGTTGCCATTGCCGAGTACCACTCTTTGCCCAGAGCCAAAATTCCTCGCCGAAGAGCATTGAGTGCTCCCCCGCCTTGGGGACGTCCACTGACTGGCTGCACTTTTCTAGCAGTGCCTGAAGTCTCGATCATGCCCCGGGAACGTACACCATTTGCTCTCTTCGGCCGCACCTCCGCGGCCGTATATCGAGCTTCATAACAGAACGCCCCATGGGAGCATGAGAACCTTCAATAAAATGACGGAGCGGTCGGATCCTGACGACGACCTGATGTCGACATCGGAACAGGACAACGCGACGCTCGTTTCGTTGGTCGTCCGAATCGTTGCCTTTATCGTCATCGCAACAGCTCCTCATGGGGCTAATCCGGGGGAACACCGGCGTCCATGGGATCTTCAAACCGATCGTTTCGGAGGCTCGCTACCACCGCGCAAAGTTCTATGACCACGCGCTCTACGCCGTGTCGATTCTTATCGGACTTCTGGCGCTAGTCCTGCCGCGAGAGAAGCATCTGAACAAGCCCTGGGTGAAATGGGCCGGAGTCGTAGTGGCATCGATCGGTCTCTCCGTCGGGATTTTTGCCGTCGAGGAGCCAAACTTAGCCGTATCGCTAGGACGATGGGGTGGATTCGGTCCCGGCGAATTCCTCGCAGTTGTCGTTCTCCTTCCCTTCATCTGGAAGATTCTGCAGTGGACCTCTATGCCTCGCTGGGTACGACGACCAATAACTGTTGTGATCATTGCCATCTCGCTGGGTGATGTCGTGTCTACCTACCAACCGTCATTCATGGTGGGGACGTGGGGCTTCAATGATGCCTACTCGTTAACGACATCCTGGCTCAGGCCGCAGGCAAGGTACCGGACAACACGTACATTCCGCAGTACGAGTCAATACTTGGCTGGATCCTTAAGCCGTTTTCATCCTTCCTTTCGGTCGGTTCACTGAGCACGCTGGCCACGCAACTCTTGGCGCTCGTCTCTTTGGCGGGATTATTTTGCGGCATCCTCCTTGTTTACCGCCTCTTTGAGCGGAGATCGATCGCTCTCGCGCTGCTGTTTGTGATCCCACTGACCTGCGTCTCGGTGGCCAATAATCCTCTTCACAACACGCTCGGCGGATACCAAGAGCTCCCCATAAGAATTGCTCCTTACGCTTATCTTGGCGGCGATCACGCTCGAAGATCTCTTGCGGCTCCGAGCGGGCAATTCCCGACCTTGGTACCTCGCCCTGGAGGGCTGCGCAGCGGCCATCGTGGCCTGGTCGAATCAGGACTTTTGTTTGGTAGCCGTTCTCACGATGGGCATACTTTTTCTCTTGTCATCGGCAAAGAGGTTTGGCGGGCTTCGCGCCGTTGCTCCGTGGCTTCTCGGACTTCTCGCCGGATTGGTCGCGTACCCAACGATTCTCTTGCTCATGCGGACGCCAGTCTCGATTCACGAGTTGTTTTTCTTTCAAACGCTGTTTGGGAAGCAGGGTTATCTCAACTACCCCATCCAACTACCAGGCCCGATTCTTTTTGTCCTGCCCATATGCGTCGCGACGGGTATCGCCGGACTCTTCCGGATGAGAAGGGACGGGAACCCCACCTCCCCAAGCGTTGACGACGTGCGAACCGATCGGGCGGCACTCACCGCGGCTTTTTTTGGCATTTTCTCGACAATTTCCCTCTCGTACTATGTCGCTCAATCAATCGCCACCGGTCCACTCGAGGCTCTCCTTACCCCGGTAGGGATTGCTCTCGCCGCTCTGGCTGTCTTGGTGTCGTCCCGGGGTGAAGAATACGACGCAGGCGGACGGCAAGTCCTAGAGGCAGTACGAGCAAATGGGGTCATCGTGCCCCTCATTCCTGCCTGTGTCATTGCCGCAATCATCTATCTCTTGTCGGGTTCCACGCTGGGCGCGATCGCCGGTTTGCTCGTGGGGACGCTGCTGGCCGCCTTCATTCGCCTCTCTGGGGCTGGTTCACACCACAGATTGATCATTAATGCTGGCGGCCGACGACCCTGGATTGCATGGATATCGGTGTTGCCGATCACTATCGCCATCTCGCTTCCGATCGCAGCGATCGTACAAACCCCGAATCCAGTTCAGGCAGTGACCGATCTGATCGAGCCTCCGCCGCACTCGGCGATTGAGTGGCCATCGACTGAAGGGGTGGCTCGAGCCAAGCAATTGGCCGGGAGGGCTGGGCTGACACTCCAGTATTTCGGAGGATTCGGAAACTACATGGAACTTGCTACCGGCGTGAAGTCCGTGGCACTCGTCAATGTGCCTCCAGCAAACCCCAATGACCACAAGCGAAACAGTGCCGACTGCGACTATCTTGCTGGACACCCATCGTCGCTCCTCGTGGTGGACGCGGGGACGGCAAAATTGTATGGCCGATCCATATGTGGCACATATAGGCGGAGTTTGAATGGGGTGGCCGCCCCGTACATCCTCTACGCGACCACAACGGCCCAATCTCACATTGAGGCGCCAGAGAAAGGATGAAGAATGTCGTTGTCATCAGATGGCCCGTTCGGGATTGCGCAATTACGCAGCGTTCTTGAGAACGGCTTGGATCAGGTGGCTGCAGATTTCCGGGAGCGATGGGGTAGCGCCGGCGCTTCCTTCGAACGACCGGTGGTATTTCACGGTACGGGACAGCTAGGGCAAGAGAGCCTCCGGATGTTTCGCAACACGACTGGCCATACGCCTGTCGCATTCACTGACAACGATTCCACACGCTGGGGATCCAAGGTGAACGAGGTGGAGGTGATCGGGCCGGCCGAAGCAATCGACCGATGGGGACAAACCGGGGTGTTCGTGGCGACCCTCTACAATCCTGCCGCCGTCATGAATCAGCTCCGGGACGGGGGCGCGTCCGTCGTCGTTCCATGGCATTGGATGTTCGCCGCCGATGAGGAGCACTTCTTGCCCTATTGGGGGCTTGATATCCCCGAGCGCGTCTTCGCCAATCCGGACCGAGTTCTGGCAGCAGCCGAGATTTGGGCTGATGATCGATCACAACAAATTTACTTGGAACAGTTGCGGTGGCTGATGACATTGGACAGCGATGCGCTCTCGAAACGACTGCCACTGGAAGATGCCTACTTCGATCCGGAATTGATCGAGCTCTCCGGTCGGGAGACATTCGTCGACTGTGGCGCATTTGACGGAGACAGCTTCTCGCTGTTTCGGCAACACACATCGGGACAATTCGAAGCGGCCTACCTGATCGAACCAGACCCGGAAAACTATGAGGAACTGAATCGTTGGCATGGGACCCTGGCCAAGGAGGACCAGTCCCGAATCATGCTGAGCAATTGTGCCCTTGGTCGGCAGGCAGGCGTCGCGCGCTTTGCTGCCAAGGGAGAAGTCGATTCCTCGCTCGACGAAACGGGAGAGCTCGAGGTGACCGTTTGCTCGCTTGACAGTCTGGTCCCCGCGTCCGATGCTTCCTTCGTCAAGGTTGACGTCGAGGGGGGGGAGATTGACCTCATCGGCGGCGCATCTGAGATTCTTGCCGAGAATCGATCGACGTGGACCGTTATGACATATCACCGCCCAGATCACCTTTGGGAAATCCCGCTTGAGTTAGCACAGTTCGGCGGTCGCGATCTCCATATTCGCCGCTACGCCGAGGATTGTTGGGAGCGTTGCGTCTACGCCGTGTCTCAGCGATAGCTGCTCGAAATCTCACTCCGTCGTTGCCGCGGAATCCTTCGGAAGTGTATGGGCATCATTGACTGGCTCAATATGCACTTCGGACTTGTCACTCCACGCGAAGAGCAGGGATCCGATAACCACAGAAACGAACCCGGCTATTCGGAGCACAGCGGTCCCGACAGTGTGCGGAAGACTCTCTCCGAAGACCGGCGTACCGACTGCAACGACGTAAACGGCTGACGTCGCCCCGGACAACGGCCCGATGGCACCAACGCGGCCGCGCTGAATCCCCAATTGAAACGTTGCGATGGCAAGGGCCCAAGCCCCTACGAATACGTACGGATACGGGGATCGAAAGACGTTCCCGACATCGGTGCTCAACGATCCGTGGGCAACCAGTGTCGAGAGTCCCTTGGCAGATAGGCCAACCAGTCCGTAGAACATCCCAGAAGAAATGGCATACATCGAGTCCGCACTCATCGAGATACGGCTCGCAAACACCAAGATGGTACACGCCAATGTGGCTGTCCCTGCCGTCGCAACGATAAACGTGGCGTATTCGGCTTGTTGGCCGGCCGAAGATTCTCCACCGATGAGGGAGAGGGAGGTCATGAGAAGTGCGGCTATCGAAATGATCAGACCGAGTGTCTCTCGTTTGCTGAAGGATTCGTGAAAATGCATCCTGCTCGCCACGATGAGCAGCATCGTTCCGACGACACCCACTGACTGGACAACCGAGATCGGAACTCGCTGAAACGCGAGAACTTGAATGAGTATTCCGAGCACCGAGACTCCTGCACCGGCCAGCCAGGGAAGTGAGGACCCAAGCTCGGAAACTGTATGGATTAGGTTTCGTAAGGAGAGAGCACCCAGCCTGTCGACAGCCCGCTTCTGAAGGATATTGCCGCCGGCATAAAGGCAAGCAGCGAGCAGAGCCAAGAGAGTCCCGAGCAACACAGCAACGAACTAAATCACTCAGATGCCAACGACTGATCCACGATCGTCACCTCTTCCCCAAGTCGCTTGGCGTGATCGACCGCTAACACGCTTGAGCTTGAGGGAATCGCTTCTTCTGAGGGGGTATCAATTCGCCTCGTAGGTGGAGCCATCGGCGACACCTTCCGAATGACGAAACTCGGCCGTCCTCTCACTTGTTCGAAGATCAAACCAATGTAAATGCCGATCACGCTGAGAAGCAGAAACAGCAAGCCGAAGAAGAGGGACATGAGGGCGATAATGGTGCCAAATCCTGGAAAAGGAACACCATTTACAAGTGAATTCACGACGATGGCGATGAGAGCACAGAACGAAACTCCGGTCAGGAGGCCGCCGATGAGCGTCATGATGCGAAGCGGCGCCATCGAATGAACGAATATGGCCTTGACCGCAAACTCAATGGTTTGCAAAGAGGCTGCCTTCGAACGACCGGCAAAGCGAGGCGGCTGATCGAACTCCACGCCAATGGACCGAAACCCAGTCCAGGCGACGAGTCCTCTCAGGAACCATCGCTGCTCCGTGGCATCACGAACTCGTTCATAGACGGCTCGATCCATCAGTCGGAAGTCACGCGCCTTCTGAGGAATGGGGTGTTCCGAAAGCCGACTTATCAAGCGGTAGAAGATGCGACCGTTTAACCGTCGCCTCCAGTCGGTGCTCCCACGCGAGCGCACAAGCCCGTAGACGTTTTCGTATCCCTCCTCCCACTTTTCAATGAATTCCGCGATGACTTCTGGCGGATCCTCAAGGTCGGCCGCCATGATGATGACGGCATCGCCATCAGCGACTGCTATGCCCGCAGAGAGGCCGCCCTCAAGGCCGAAGTTCCGAGACAGTTCGACAATTCGAAATCGACGGTCGGCATTACTGATTGCGCGCAATCGACTCGGAGTGTCATCGGTGCACCCGTTATCGATGGCCAACACCTCGAAGTCGTACTGAGGAAGTGCATCAAAAGTAGCCGCGAGACGATGCGCGAGCTCATCGATGCAGCCCTCCTCGTTGTAGGCGCATGTCACCACCGTGATTTTCTTGCGGTCGGCCATCACTCTGGATACGCACGCAATCTCGGTCGAACTCTGGCCATCATCGTGCCCCGCCTGGACGGCGCGGGTTCCCGGATAATACGGAAGGCTCGGGGGCGAGCCCTCGCGGGTCACCCAATTCGGCGCAGCTTTGCCTTAATCGGAAGTTCTGAGTCATCGACGCGCTTTTGACCATCGCCGACAGCTCGCTCGACTCCACGAATGTCCGTCACAAGCCGAGCCAGTTCCTCGGGCTCAAGTGAAGCCGGCTGATCACTACCCCACAGAGTTCTGTCGAGGGTGACGTGACGCTCAATCACACATGCCCCGAGAGCAACAGCGGCAACCGTGGTGGACAACTCCTCTTCATGTCCGCTGTACCCAACCGGGACGCCGTAGCGCAAATGCATCGACTGGATCGCTCGGAGATTCAGCTCGTCCGCCGATGCGGGGTAGGTGCTCGTGCAGTGCAGCAACACCAAGTCCTCGGTCCCCAGGATCTCAAGGGCGTGATCGATCTCCTCCAGGGTGCTCATCCCAGTCGACAACACGATAGGTCGACCGGTCGACCGGTGATGCCGAAGGAGCGAGTCATCCGTCAGAGATGCTGACGCGATCTTGTAGAAGGGTGGATCGAAGGACTCGAGGAACTCGACGGATGCTTCATCCCAACACGATGCAGTCCACTTCACGCCGAGGGTGTCGCAGAACTCGTCGATGACGGCATACTCGTCGGCACCGAATTCGAAGACCGCGCTTTAAGTCTCCATTGGAGCTTCCGAAAGGGCTTTCACGAGGGCGGCCCAGGTCCTCAGCGGAGAATACGGTCTCGATGGTCCTCTTCTGGAACTTGACCACCTCGCAACCGGCCTTCGCCGACAACTCGATGAGATCCTTGCAAACCTGCAGGTCACCGTTGTGATTGATCCCGATTTCGGCAACGACGAGAGCGGGAGCACCCTCGCCAACGACTCGATCTCCCAGACGAACCACCATCATCTTTAGCACCTCTCCGCCACGCGGGACCGGCTGATCTGTACCGCAGGCAATGCAGGACGTTACACCTTGTTTACAGCTTAGTAATGGACCATCGTGGGTCTAGGATATGCCCACCTACAGGGCCGGAGGGCTCCCGTGACGGCACTCGATCACACTTACAACGGCGGAGGGGGAGCCAGGATGGACACCGATCAGATCGAGGCGAATCTCCTCGCCATGGAGGCGCTTCGAGGGCGACCGGACTTCCCTCCCGACTGTATCGATTCCCTCTCGAGCGCCGTGAGGGTCATTGTGGCCTCACTCGGATCGGGCGGCACGCTGTACCTCACCGGAAATGGCGGAAGCATGGCAGATGCCCTTCATATCGCCGGTGAGCTCACGAAGTCGTTCGAAAAAACACGGCCGTTGCCGATCTCACTCAAGGATCGGCTCAGCGAGCTCGACTCTGGCCGCGTTCTGGCCGAGAACCTCCAGGCGGGCCTTCGTGTCCAGGTGGTTGGAGCAGATCCTGTACTGGCCACCGCGGTCGATAACGACATCCAAGAGCGGCATTTGGGATTCGCCCAGCATCTTGTGGCAATGGGTCGGCCGGGGGATGTGTTGCTGACCATCAGTACGAGCGGTCGATCAAGGAACGTGACGAATGCGGCCTTGGTCGCTCGAGCGCTCGACATGTCGATCGTGGTATTGACGGGTGGAGGCGAGATGACGGATCTCATGCGACTCGGCAATGTCGTCGTTCGAACGAGTGCTCGTGCAACTGCCGACGTGCAGAGCCAGCACGTCGTCCTCTACCACGCGCTGTGCCGGGCGGTCGAGGACTCCTTCTTCTGACGCATGCCATTTGGACTCACCCAGCAACCTCAGGATCCTCGATCGAGCCCTGTGCTTCAGCATGCTGGAGCAAGCGGTCGCAGAGTTCCCTTACCGCGCCATGCCCACCATTATGACTAAGGACGACGTCGGCAAGTCCGGTGACCTCCGGATGCGCATCGGCGACGACG
Organism: uncultured Acidimicrobiaceae bacterium; assembly: GCA_963741995.1. Classification (GTDB taxonomy): domain Bacteria; phylum Actinomycetota; class Acidimicrobiia; order Acidimicrobiales; family RAAP-2; genus Bog-473. Next base: position 867,788 of record CAVUKI010000001.1, on the reverse strand, counting down.
ACGGCCGTTCCGACGAGCTGCAGACAGCTCATATCGTTGACGTCATTGCCCACGTAAACCACTTCGTTGGGGTCTGTGCCCCGCTCGCGTAAGATCTCGGAGAGACGCGAGCCTTTCTCGCGAAGACCATATTCGACGGCCAGCTCCAGCTTCTTACATCTCGCAGCGACCACGCTATTTCGCTCGGTTGAGAGCACGAGAACACTGACGCCGGCTTCTCTCAACATGGCCAAGCCAAGGCCATCAGAACGATCACAGCGGACTGACTCTGTCCCGTCTTCGTTGACCCAGACGCCGTTGTCGGTGAGGACCCCGTCGAAATCGAGCACGACGAGCTTGGGAACACCGCTCGAAAACTGCCAATGCATTTCGTTCCGCATAAGAACAGCTTACGGAACGGCGGGTTTGCATTCTCCAACGCGATCCTCGGGCGAGTTGAGCCCGAATTCCGGCACCTGCCGTAACGAGCTCCGGATCTTCCTCCGTATGGACCTGCACAATCCCTCTCCCCGTAATCTCATTAAGATGGTCGGATTGTGGCTCTTCCTACTTCCGATCCCACATCCGAAACCCTCGCAATGACCGTGCAGGGTCCGTCCGTGCCTCCGGGCTCCACTGTACGTGAGACAGACGGACCTGGAGTCGGAGATGATCCGGAAGACGGCGTCGGCGGCCAGTCGGATCTCGATGAGGGCCCCGAGACCTCCTGGCCTCCTAGAACCGTCGGTTGCTTCCCTGCAGGGCCGAGATCCTCGAGAAGGTTGCAGACTATGCTCGGCTCCGCTGGGTCCCTCAACAGTACGTGCCGGGAAAGACGCCGGCGCCTTACGCTGGACGCGTGTTCGACGAGGAGGAGGTTGTCAGCCTCGTCGACGCCGGCCTCGATTTCTGGCTTACCAGCGGCCGCTTCTGCCGTCAGCTCGAGAAGGAGTTGGCGGAGTTCGTCGGGGTAACGCGAATGCCGACTCGTCAACTCCGGGTCGTCCGCCAATCTTCTTGCCTTCTCCACTCTGACCTCCCCACGCCTGGGGGATCGCCGAATTCGCCCGGGAGATGAGGTCATCACAGTTGCGGCAGGATTTCCGACCACCGTTGCGCCCGTTGTTCAACGTGGAGTGATCCCAGTCTTTGTCGACGTGGACGCAGACGACGGACAATATCGACACATCGATGCTCGAAGCCGCCCTGAGCTCGCGTACGCGGGCCGTGATGGTGGCACACACTCTCGGGAACCCCTTCGACATCGATGCGGTACTGGAGCTTCTGCGACGCCAATGACCTTTGGCTCATCGAGGACAACTGCGACGGGATGGGATCCGAATATACGAGCCTCCGCGGCGATGCGTGGAGAACGCGACGCACTGGCAGCTTTGGGCATCTGGCCACGAGCAGCTTCTATCCCGGCCCATCAAATGACGACGGGCGAGGGTGGAGCGGTCTATACCAGCGATGAAGAGCTGGCGACGATCGCTGAATCCTTCCGCGACTGGGGACGAGATTGCTACTGCCAGCCAGGCCGGTCGAACACATGCGGGAAGCGCTTTGGTTGGTGCCTGGGAACGCTTCCGGAGGGTTACGACCACAAATATACGTATTCCCATTTCGGCTACAACCTGAAGATGACGGATATGCAGGCCGCCGTGGGTGTCAGCCAGTTGAAGAAGCTACCCAGCTTCGTCGCTGCTCGTCGCTCAAACTTCGACGCGTTCTACCGCCGGCTCTCTCGCTTCAAGGAAGTCCTCCGTCTACCGGAGGCGACACCACGGTCAACGCCTAGTTGGTTCGGGTTCCTCATCGTCGTCCAACCGGGTTCGGGAGTAACGAGGGACAGTCTCGTCGAGGCCCTGGAGAAGGCCAGGGTGCAGACGAGGATGCTCTTTGCGGGCAACCTGGTCCGACAGCCATGCTTCGACGAGATGCGCGAATCCGGCAGTGGGTTTCGGGTTGTCGGGCGATTTGAACAATACCGACCGGCTGATGAACGACGGGTTCTGGTTTGGCGTCTATCCCGGGATGACGGAAGCCCACGTCGATCACATCTGCAATACGATCGAGAAGCATCTGGCCGAGCACGGCATCGTCTGACCGGAACAGCGCCGGAACCGACCAACGTGAGCGACACTCACATTGCGAATCCAATCGTCGGTCAACGAGCGCGACAGTGAATCGCTGCGATGGCCGACATTTCATTAGACGCCTGGCAAGCCCTGTATGGCCGCTCGGTTCTCGTGACCGGCCACACTGGATTCAAGGGCTCCTGGTTGACGCTGTGGCTGGACCGGCTTGGAGCCCGCGTCACCGGCTACGCGCTCGATCCGCCGACCTCTCCTAACCACTTCGAAGCAGCACGGATTGCCGAAGTCCTGGCTGCCGACTTGCGGGGCGACATCCGCGACACTGAAATTGATGGGGAAGGCCATTGAGGAATCCTGCCCGATGTCATCTTTCACCTTGCGGCCCAACCGATTGTCCGGCAGAGCTTGCGTGCCGCACGCGAAACGTTCGACGTCAACGTGATAGGAACGGCCAGCCTGCTCGATGCTGTGGTCGCGACCGCGAAACCTTGCGTCGTTGTGGTCGTGACGAGCGACAAGTGCTACCGCAACGACGGCCAGGTTTCGGGGTTCCGCGAGATCGATCCTCTCGGTGGCCACGATCCCTACAGCGCCAGCAAGGCGGGTGCCGAGTTGGTTGTCGACTCCTATCGATCTTCCTTCTTCCCGGTGGACCGGATCGCTGATCATGGGGTCAGCGTGGTCGACTGTCCGGGCGGGCAACGTCGATCGGCGGTGGCGACTGGGCTGCCGACCGCATCGTCCCTGACGCCGTTCGGGCGCTGTCCGCTGGCAAGGATCTCGTCGTCAGGAATCCCAGCCTCGACCCGGCCCTGGCAGCACGTGCTCGAACCCCTGTCGGGCTATCTGACCCTGGCCACTCGCCTACTCGGCGACACAGACACCTCGGAGTGGTCAGGAGCCTGGAACTTCGGGCCCCTCATGACGGGGAGGCCACTGTGGCCGAATTGGCTACCCGATTGGTCTCAGCATGGGGTTCGGGGCGGTGGGTGCCGGCCGGATCGGCGAGCGGCCTGGAAGTCGAGGCGAAGACGCTGCGCCTCGACATCGACAAGGCGGTGATCTCGTTTGGGCTGGGTACCCCGTTGGGAGTTTCGTGAGACCGTGACCAGGACCATCGAGTGGTATCGGTCTTACAACCGAAGCCCCTCCGGCTCGATGCGGACACGGTCGTTGGACGACATCGCTGCGTACGAGGGAACTGCGAACTAGCCGAGAATGCAACGGAGTCACCGAACGGGTCGGATATCGTGCTACACGTGTTCCCCCTGTTCAGCGCCTGCATGAAAGTAGCGACGTGAGCGATCACGGGCCCGACTACAAGCAGGGCCGCATGCTCGACGTGAAGCCAGAACTCCTCGCGCGCCTCCGTGTCGCCGAAGCCCAGGTCGAGCACCTGGAGAGCGCAGTCAAGAGTCAAGAGAGCCTCGCCAACCGGCTGGCCCTGGCCATGGAAGCGGCCGACCAAGCCCGAGTTCAGCTGGCGCAATTGCAGGCTGCTGAGTCCTCTCGCCGCACCCTCCGTTCCGCCGTCCGCCGCGCAAGGCGGCACGTGATGCGAGACAAGGTGAGCACAGTCCCGCCTCCACTTGTCGAGCCCATGAGCGGATGGTCGGGCACCGAGCGTCTCATGACCGACAACCGCTACCAGCAATGGATCGATCTGTACGACACGTTGGATTCTTCTGCCCGGGCCCGGATCCTCGCCGAAGTCGAAGCGCTCCCGAGTCGGCCGCTCGTCTCAATCGTGTTCCCGGTGTACAACGCCCCGGAAGACTACCTGCGCCAGGCAATCGAGTCGGTTCGAGAGCAGATGTACACGAATTGGGAGCTCTGCATCTCGGACGATCGTTCTACGGAGCCGCACGTCGCGAAGATCCTTGACGAATACGTCACTCTGGATGATCGGATCCGCCTCGTTCTCCGAGCCGAGAACGGGCACATCTCGGCCTCATCCAATTCGGCGCTTGAGCTTGCGCGGCGGAGAGTGGATCTGCCTGATGGACCATGACGACCTTCTCGCGGAACACGCCCTGGCGATCGCTGCAATCGCGTTGGCCGGGGTGCCCGATGCCGGGCTGCTCTACAGCGACGAAGACCACATCTCGGATGATGGGCAGAGGTCAATCCCCTACTTCAAGCCCGATTTCGATCCCTTGCTCATTCTGGGACAGAACTACTTCTCTCATCTCTGCATGATGCGTAAGGATTTGGTGGACAAGGTTGGCGGATTCAGAGTCGGGGTCGAAGGCAGTCAGGACTGGGATCTCGTTCTTCGCATTCTCGAAGAGATAAGCGCCTCGCAGGTCGTTCATGTTCCCCACGTCCTCTATCACTGGCGCTCGCATCCCGCGTCGACAGCATCTTCTCTCACCGCGAAGCCGTACGTCATCGAGGCATCACGCCTCGTTGTACAGGAGTATCTCGATCGCATCGGAGTTCAGGCAACAGCGACCAACATTCGGGGCAGTAGCTTCAACCGGATCAAATGGACCCCGCCTGCGAGCCCGCCCTCTGTGAGCATCATCGTGCTGCCTCGCTCGGGCCTACGTTTCTGTCGTGCAATCGACAGTATCCGGACACGCACGAGTTATGTCGATTTCGAGATCGTGGTGCTCGACGATGGCGCCTTCCGGCCCCCCTTGAGGCAGTACCTGCGGGACGGCGGCGAGTGGCTGACGGTCATTGAGCACAGAGGTGATGTGAGCGACTCCGCGGAGAGGAACATTGCTGCCGCCGGTGCCCGCGGGGAGATCTTGTGTTTCATCCACGATGATGTCGAGGTGTTGACGGACTCCTGGCTGGAGGAATTGGTCGGCACGCTCTCGTTTCCCGATATCGGCGCCGTGGGAGCCAAACTCCTGTACCCGGATCTGACGATCCAGCACGCAGGAGTCGTCGTCGGTATTGGCGGAACCATTGGCAATCCACACCGGATGCACTTTGACAGCCTTTCCCCCGGCTATTTTGGCCGGCTCATGCTGGCCCAATGCCCCTCGGCCGTGACGTGGGCCTGCATGGCGGTTCGACGCAAGGCCTTCGATGCAGTCGGTGGTTTCAATGAGGAGCACTTCTCAGGGATGTTCGGTGACGTCGATTTCTGTCTGCGACTCAACCAGGCAGGATGGCGCACCGGGTGGACCCCCCACGCCGAGCTGATCCACTTTGAAAATCCAGAGGACTCGCGGAACCGATGGCGAGAATGCCATTCGATTTGACCGAGACATCCGCATGTTGCACTCGACCTGGGGTGCGTGGGTCGACGATGATCCGGGCTACAACCCGAATCTCTCGTTGGCCCACGAGTCGTATCCCTTGGCTTGGCCTCCGCGGAGATCTACTTCCTGATTCTTTGTTTACCGGCGTTCGGCGCACCGCGATTCACAGGGAGGGATTTCTGATGGAACCAGTCAATTCTGGTTCGATTTCGCCTGGTTCACATGCCGCGGTACGCCCCTATGGGGATCACTTCCCGGCTGGGATCAAATGACTACCGTCCCGCCAATGAACGACACCACCGCCGAAGTAGAGGACGCACTCCGAGTCCAGCTGCACGTCGTTCTCTGGCCGCCGGCCAAGTCGTGATGACCCGGAGGAGACGAGACTCACGTCCGAGCCCTGACCTCACCGTTGGACCAGAATCACCGCGCGCAAAAGAGAGTGCCGTTCGTCGTCGCCTCATCGTCAGCGCCGTTACCACCCTGGTACTCGCCGCGATCCTCTTCGCACTCTCTTTTGTCGTCGGGCCGATGACCCGCACCGGCACGCTTCAGACCAGCGCAACACGAAGCGTCTCTCCTGGAATGATCGAGGTTTTCCCTGAGCCGGAACGCCCGTTCGGGCGCGTACCCGGCCAAGGGGAATTGACGCTCTCCTTTCGCTTCCAGATGCAAGCACCAGCTGGAAAAAGCATCCTCTTTCGGACCCCATGGGTGGCCGCAATCATCCGAGCAGGCCAAAACCGCACCTGGGATATGAACCTCGAATTTGTAACGGGCTACACCTTTACCGTCGTTCCCCGAGTGACCGCCGGCCGGTGGTACGAGGTGGGGCTCCAGCTCTCGAATCAGAACCAAATCAGTGCCACAGTCAACGGCCGTCAACAATTTCAGCTCACCGTTCCGAACTCCGGATTGAATGTCTCGTTCGCTCGCGGCCTTCTCGGTTCGCCCCCAAGCCCCACCGGCACAGCTGTCGCGGTACAGAACTTCAGGATCGCTCAACAGACCTACACCGTCACCATCTCGATCGCCCAAATCGTCCTACGTGTCATTGCTGGGCTCCTTCTGGCTGCAACTCTTGTCGAGCTCTTGCTGGTTCTCATTACGAGCGACCGAAGTCGCCGGCTCATCGGGGCACCTGCACCCGGTGACGATGGGCGACGGACTCAGCCACGGCACGCGAGGGTTCGCGCCTTGCCGGCGTTGCCCTTGGGACTAGCGCTTCTGGCGATCGGCGTCACGCTTCTCATTGTCGCAACGCCGCCGGAGAACAACGTCGTGAACCAAGACGGCAGTTTCCACGCCACTATCCCCCGCACTCCACCAAGGACGCAAAATCGGCTCAGCCTCGGATCCGCAGCCTCGATAGGCCGATCCACGTCAACGATGGATGTCACATTGTCTTTCGAGATCCGCGTCGGAAGCCAGCAGCGTTCCAAGCAGACAGTCGTCGTCACCACACAGAAAAAGGGGAACGGTATTGAGTTCTCTTTGGATGCGAAAAGGCAAATCTTGGCGAAGCTGACTTACGCAGCGTTCGAGAACCCATCGGCCTATCAGATATCGAAATCGCTTCCGGTCGGTCAATGGACGAACGTCGAATTCGCAATTGACCCTGGGTCAAAAGATTGTATTCCTTCTCAACGGCGCCGTGGTTGGCTATCAGGAGTTCAGTTCACCCGGTTGGCAAGGTGCGGCGCAATTGCTCTCCGCCGGAAGCACTTCGAGACGCAGCGACGTTTTCGTCAGAGATCTCTCTCTCGCTGAGAAGCTGTACTCAGCACCGGTTCCCCGAACACAGATCTTCTTTTCAAGGAGCCTTCAGGTCGTTGGGTTTCTCCTCGTTGTAGCCGGCATAATCCTGCTCGCCGGCCGCTTCTTCACGAGGCTTGTCTCCAGAAGGCCCTCGAACAGGCCTCTGGTTCTCGTCGTCTTCGGAGTGGCTGGGCTCGGAATCCTGATCAACCTGCTCATTGATGTGCTTCATTTACAGGTCGGCAGCGTTCCGTACGTCACGAGGAACACCTGGATCTTTTCTCTGAACGATTCGTTTACCGACTTCTTGAACCCCCTGGAAGTCTTTAGGGCTCGCGACGCCTACACCGTTCTCGGTGCTTCCTATCCGCCTATCGCATACTGGTTGGTTGCTCCGTTCTACTGGTTGCAACCCTTCGGCGCTTTGTTCATCTATCTTGCAGCCTTCATTGGGTATTTCCTCTGGTGGATCTGGCGCTCGATTCTTGCCACCCTGCCGGCCATAGAGGCTGCTCTCGTCGCGCTGGTCGCGCTCGTCTTCGTTCCCAGTGACCTATTCTCTCAGCCGAGCGAACATCGACATCTCGGTCTTTGTACTTCTGACGATTCTTGTCGCCTGCTTGGAGCGGGAGCGCCTTCGGTCTGCCGCATCACTTATCGGAGTAGCGATCGCAGCAAAGATCGTCCCAGCACTCTTTCTCGTCGTTTTCCTTCGTCGTGCTCGCTGGAGATTTATCTGGTTGGCGATCGCCGTATCCATCGGCGCGACAGTTCTCGGTTTTCTGTGGTTCAGTGGAGGCCTGAGTTCAAACGTTCACGGTTTCGCGAGTGGGTTCTCGTCGACGCAGAACGCGTGGGGGTGGAGTCCCATTCAGATTTCATTCGGCACAAATCTCTCTGTTTGGGCACAGTCCATTGGCTACGCCGTCTACGGGGTCCAGGGTGGAGGCGACGTTTCTCAAGTCATGCAACGTCTCGAGATTCCAGTTGAAGTGCTTGGGACGCTCTCGCTCGCTCTGTACGTGAGATTCATCGATCAGGAACTCTGGAGAGTCGTGACACTCATCGTGACGGCGATTCTCTTGCTGCCAACTCCTAGCGGCGACTATGAGCTCCTCTACCTCTTCGCTCCGATTGCGCTCTTCCTTCGATATGCAGGTCCGACCCAGCGGCATCTCTTCACCGCTGTAGTTTTCGGGCTGCTGCTCGCTCCGCGTGTCTACTTCTTCGTGGGCGACTACTTCGTGGGGACCGATACGCTCCTAACCGCTCCCCTTCTGATTCTCCTGGTGGTCCTCGTTGTCAAAGACGGGTTCACGCAGCGGGCTCTTCGCCGGCAGGTCTTGCCGGTTCCGGCTACCGCCATGCCCGTCGAGGCGCCCCAATCGGGCTAGTTCCCACGGAGCGGGCACTCTTTCGATGGAATGCCTCGTTCGAACGCATCACTCGTCGCAGTGGACCAACGCTCGGGCGGCCCATGCCCGGCTGGAGATGGTCGCGGTGAGGATCGTGCTTCGCCGTGGATCTAGAATCTCGGTGCTGGCGCCGAGTGGCGTCTCAGTCGTTCTATCCGGCCCTGGTCAGATCACTGATTTGGAGGAGGAGAGGGCTTCAGCCCGGGTGATTCCGTCTGGCCGTTCTTGTCAGGACGACGCAATGGTCGGCACGAGAAAGATCCACAGCGCGAACAGGAACCCGCTCGAAACCACCAGCGTCACGAAAAGCGGACGCACCGTCGAGAACAGTTTCAACACGGCGGCGACGCTGAACAGCGCGACCATGGGAAGCGTTGGATAGATGTAGCGAGGCACCATGGACCCGGATTCCCACTGCTGTCCGATATCGATGTACCAGCACAGCAGGACGTTGCAGGCAAACGGGAGGATCAGGATCCACAATCCGGTGGAGAGGAGCCGACGGCCCAGGGCCACCGCGAGCACGATCGCCCCTGGAACGAGCAGAACCTGGAGCAGCGTGGCCACGTAGCTGTAGAACGTATGGCCGATGAGTCGGTTGCCCCACTCCTGGGCCATCAGAGGTTGAAAGAGGTTGCTCACCGTCAGCCCAGGGAGCTGACCGATGGTGTCGCGCACATTGTGTGGGTTGACGATGGCCAACTGCTCTCGTTTGGCTAGGGCACTGGCCGTGGCGGCGTGATACTTCACCTCGTTGAAGACGACCCAGGGAAGAACCACGATGCCGGCGAGCACAGCTCCACCGACCGCAGGCAGGACGGTGTCCGCCCTTCGACGGCGCCAGACCATCGTGCCGGCGACTGCCACGTACAGCGGTACCAAATCGGCAAGATACAAATCGGTCAGGACGCCGCACCCGACCAGGAGACCGCAGACGAGGAGTCGCACGGAAGACTGTCGTTGCCAGGCGATCCAGAGCTCGGTCACCGTGAGGATGGCCAGTGGAACGGCCAGATTCACGTCGGAGATCGTGACCATTCTCACGATCACGCCGGGCAGCAGAAACACCAGGAGGCCACCGGAGAGACCGAGGAGCCAGCGACGCTGCAGCACGTGGCGGCTGAGACGAGCCATCAGCGCGATGGCGGCCACCACAAGGAGAAGACCGAAGTATCTGAGCAGGATGGCCTTCGTATGGTAATTGCCGCTCAACAGCGAGACCGGTGCGGCCACGTAGTAGTACAGCGGGGGCTGAAAGGCCTCGTAGGAGAGCCCCCCCAGCCCGAATGTGCGTGGGTTGATGGTGGTGTGCCGGGGGTAGACACCTTGCCCGATGGCCAGCTCCTGCTCCGTGGCCAGGGTCTTGCCGAGGACCGGGTACGAGCCGTGCGCGGCGACGTAGACGACGTTGTCGAAGTGAGCACCCTCGTCCACCACCGACCACAAGGGATAGCGCTGAATCGTGATGGCTCCGAACGTCACGACCGCCACGACCTGGAGCGCCACCAACACGGCGGGAGCCAGCGGTGCGATCTTTGACAGGGAGAGCCACGCATCTTGCACCCCGACGGCGCGGAGATGACGAGGCCGAGTCATGACCTGAATGCCGCTGTTGCTCTCCTCCACTTCAGTCAGCTCTTCCACGGGCGACCAGACATTAGCGAAGATGGTGTGTCACGGAGTGGTTGCTCGGGCGGGATCGGAGTCGCCATTTGAGTGGCTTTCGGCATCCGGCCGGGCCGGAGAACGCGGGCCACAGCGACTCAGGCCCGAATCGACAGCACCAGTCCGTCGAGCAGGTCGTCCTCCGAGACGAGGCAGCCGGGCAGATCGAATCTCCGCAGCGCTTCGTCCAGCACGAGGGCTCCTCCGAAAAGAACATCTTGGCGGCCCTCGGGAATGGCGGCTCGCCTCGAGCGCTCGACCACTGTTTCCTTCCCGAGCACGTCGCACCAACGCTCCACCGCGTCGCGTGTCAGGAACGAGTGATGGATCCGTGCACGGTCATAGTGCTCGAGGCCCAGCTCCAGGGAGGCGAGCGTCGAGACCGTGCCCGCCAGGCCGACAAGCGTGGCGTCCGGTCCCAGGGTGCCGAGCTCCGGGATCGTGTCGACGGCCAGGTCGAGCTGCGCATTGATGGCGGACTTGGCGCGTGCGATCTCCTCGAGACGGGGCGGATCGCCGCGGAGGAACCGCTCGGTCAGTCGGACGCATCCGATGTCCATGGATATCGAGCGGATCTCGCTGTCGGGCTGCAGCACCAACTCGGTCGAGCCACCTCCGATGTCGATGACCGCCACCATCCCGTCCTCCGGCGGGAGGTCGGCCGTCGCGCCCTCGTAAGAAAGTCGACCCTCTTGGGCGCCCGGCAGGAGTTCGGCCTCCACCCCGACGACCTCCGCCGCGGACCGCAGAAACAGGTCACCGTTCGACGCGTCTCGGACAGCCGACGTCGCCACCATGCGAGCGCGCGCCACGTGCTCGGCATCCATGATGGATCGGAATTCCCGAAGGGCGGAGAGAGTCCGCTCAATCGCATCCGTACGCAAACGCCGCGACGTGTCAACGCCTTGGCCCAACCTGGTGATACGCATCTGTCGCGAAGCCACTGACCCCGCCGCATCGACGACGAGCAGCCGGGTGGAATTCGTTCCGCAATCGATCGCCGCCACGGCGCCGGAGTCGCTCACGGCATGGGAGTATCACACACCGGGCGAAACGGTCCTCTTACGCTTCCCTCGACAGCTCCAGGCGTTGCGCCACCCACGCCCCGACGGGGTCGTTCCCGCCGGCCAACCACCAGGCCAGGTGGGCATGGAGGCACTTGACCCCTTGGCGCGTGCCGCCCACTCCCCCGCTCGGCCGTGGCCCCGTCCAGCCGTCGGGTATGAGGGCCTCGCGTTCGGCGGCATAGCGGCGGTGGGTGTCCGCAAGGACCGTCTCGTCGACCTGCGCCGCGGCCTCCCGCACGCCGCCCGCCGCCTCCAGCCGGCCGACGAGGACCCGCAGCTCGGGATCGACCAGCCAGTACCGCGTCGGCATGGGGGTCCCGTCGCGCAGGAAGGGCTCGTTGGCGATGACCGCGGGGCGACCCCCGTCACCGCGCACCACGACCGTGAAGGCACCCCCCGGGTCGCGGCCGAGGAGCAGCGCCACCGCCGCCACGTCGGCGTCAGCACCCGGCTGCCCCGCCCGGGCGTCCCCCTCGGGTGTCAACGCCAGAATTCGAGGGCGTGCACCATGCGCGAGACGAATCCCCCCGATGACGTCGACGTGGACGCCGGCGGCGTGCCGTTCGCGTGCGAGTGCGACGCGGCGGGCGTCGCGCCCGGCTCCGTGGTCGTCGTGGTGGTGACGCCGCCCGGTGGGAGCTCAGGTGTCGCCGACGGGGTCACCGGGCCGATGGACCCGGGGTCACCGGCGTAGGGAGTGCCCGCGGCCGTGGCGCCGGAGGGAGGAAGGACCTCGTAGGCCTGCTGGCCGGGGCTCACCAGCTGGTACTGCTCACGGGCGATGCGCCCGATCTCGCCGGCATCGCTGAGGTTCTTGTTCTCCTGGGCCAGCGCGGAGTCCTGCGCGTGCAACGCGTTGAGCTCCGCCTCGGTGCCGTGGAGGTTGGAGCGTTGGCTCAGCAGCGAGCCGGCGGGGAACCAGGCGAAGAGCACGATGGCGGAGACCACGATCGCCCCGACGAAACCCAGACGGGCTCGCCCCAGTGGCCCTTTGGCGGCCGCCGGCTTGGCGGCCCCCGGCCGGCGGGAGCCCTTCCGCTCAGCCCGCGCCATGTCCGGCCCCTCCCACGCCCGACAGCGCCGCCAGCCCCGGGAAGCCGGCCGACTCCCCCAGGTCCTCTTCAATCCGAAGGAGCTGGTTGTACTTGGCCACGCGGTCCGAACGGGCCGGCGCGCCTGTCTTTATCTGTCCCGCATTGACCGCCACCGCCAGGTCGGCGATCGTGGTGTCCTCGGTCTCCCCGGAGCGGTGCGAGATCACGGTGGCGTACGAGGCCCCGTTGGCCAGCGCCACGGTGTCGAGCGTCTCGGTCAGGGTGCCGATCTGGTTGAGCTTGACCAGAATGGCGTTGGCCACCCCTTCACGGATGCCCCGCTCCAGGATCTCTGCGTTGGTGACGAAGATGTCGTCGCCGACCAGCTGGACCCGCTGACCCAGGGCCTTGGTGCAGGCCGCCCAGCCGTCCCAGTCCTCTTCGGCCATGCCGTCCTCAATCGACACGATCGGGTAGCGGTCGACCAGCTCGACCCAGTAGTCGACCAGCTCCGCCGGGCTGAGGGATCGGCCCTCCCCTGCCAGCACATAGGCGCCGTCGTCCCACAGCTCGCTCGTGGCGGGGTCGAGCGCGAGCGCGATCTCCTCGCCGGGTACCCGTCCGGCCCGCTCAATCGCCTCGAGCAGCAACTTGACCGCGTCCTCGTTCTGCGGGAGGTCGGGTGCGAACCCGCCCTCGTCGCCCACCGCGGTCGACATGCCCCGCTCGGCCAGCAGCGTGCGCAAGGCGTGGTAGGTCTCGGTGCCCCAGCGCAGCGCTTCGCCGAACGACGCCGCCCCGACGGGCATCACCATGAACTCCTGGAAGTCGATGGAGTTGTTGGCGTGGGCGCCGCCGTTCAACACGTTCAGCATCGGCACCGGAAGCGCGTGGGCGTTCGCCCCTCCGATGGAGCGGTACAGCGGGATCTCGAGGTCGTCCGCCACGGCCTTGGCGCTGGCCAACGAGACGGCCAGCATCGCGTTGGCGCCGAGCCGACCCTTGTCGGGCGTGCCGTCGAGGTCGATCATGGTGTGGTCGACTGCTCGCTGATCGAGGGCGTCGAGCCCGCAGACGGCGTCGGCGATCTCGCCGTTGACGTGGGCCACCGCCCGCAGCACGCCCTTGCCCGAGAAGCGTTCACCCCCGTCGCGCAGTTCCACCGCTTCGCGGATGCCCGTGGAGGCGCCGGAGGGTGCGATGGCACGGCCCCGTGCACCGGAATCGAGCAGCACCTCAGCTTCGACGGTCGGGTTACCGCGGGAGTCGAGAACCTCGCGCCCGATCACGTGCTCAATGGTGCTCACGACATCTCTCCTTGAGTGTCACCCCTGGTGGGACACCGGGGCACAACGTTAGCGGTTGCCCACCTGGTCTTCGGGGACGCCCTCCGCCTGAAGGATGTCCGCGCGCAGCGTCAGCGCACGGTCGCGCAGCGCCTGTTCCGCGTCGACGCCGAGCCGCTGGGCCAGGTTGGCCACGGCGAAGAGCAGCTCGCCCAACGCGGCCTGGACTTGCCCGCCGTCACCGGCCAACGGATCGTCGGCCTGCGGATCCGTCCCCTCGGCACGCCGGGTCAGGGCGCCGAGCGTCGCCGCCGCCTGCCCGTTGCGCGCATCGTCCGGCTCCAGACCGACGGCGCGTGCCTTGCGCGCCAGCTTGGTCGTCAACATCAGCGCGGGCAGACCCGCCGGGATGCCCTCGGTGACGCTGCGACGGCCCTTCTCGGCCTTCTTGATCGCCTCCCAATTGGTGACGACCTCTTCGGCCGTGTCGGCGTCGACGTCGCCGAACACATGCGGGTGCCGGTGCACGAGCTTGTCGTGCACGCCGCGCGCCACGTCGGCCAGGTCGAACTGCCCGGCCTCGTCCGCCAGGCGGGCGTGGAAGACGATCTGGAAGAGCAGGTCGCCCAGCTCCTCCCGCAGGTGCGCGTAGGCGTCGGGCTCGGCCGCACCCTCGGGGAGCCCGGCCAGCGCGTCCAGGACCTCGTAGCTCTCCTCGATCAGGTGGGGCATGAGCGACGCGTGGGTCTGGGCCGAATCCCACGGACAGCGTGCGCGCAGCGTGTCCATGAGGGCGACCAGCCCGGCCACCTCGTCGCCGGCGGACTGGCTGTCGGCGGGAACGAAGCCGGGGACGTACAAGGAGGTGAGGTGGTCGGGCTCCACCGTGCGGTCGAGCTCCCACCAGTCGACCGCCGCCACCACCTCGTCCTCCAGCCCGAGGTGGTGCAGGAGCACCGGTCGTGGCAGCTCGAGGGCCTCGTCGTCGGGCATGGCCAGCTTCACCTCGGAGAGCAGGTGGCGGGACCAGCATTGGGCCACCAGGAACGGGCCGCTCCCGCGCGCCGATGACGGGCCCGAAGGCACTGGCATCGACCAGGCGCACCCCCTCGGCCAGGGGGTCGATGCCCAGCGCCACCCAGGCCAGGTCCAAGAAGGAGAGGGCCGGGAGCGCGGACACCTCCACCCGGCCATCGGCGCGCAGCAGGTCGACCGTGCGCTCGGCCACCAGCGGCGAGCCGGGCACGGCGTAGACCACGACCTCGGGCGCCGCCTCGACCGCGGCCGCCACCAGCGCCTCCACTATCCCGGCGTAGACCTCGTCGAAGGTGGCCGCCGCCTCGTACAGGTGGTCGAAGGCGGGGACGCCCTCGAATTGTGCTGCCGCCGGATGGCGCGCCGTGCGGAGGTAGGCCCGCCCCGGGGCCGCCCTCATCTGGGCGGACACGTTGTCCCCCACGAGGTCGATCCCGGCCGGCCCGAGGCCCACCACCGTGACGTGGGGGCGGCGCTGCACGTTCAGCCGCTGGATGGAATGGACGAAGACGAGGCAGAACCCGACACCGAAGCAGGTGCCACACGGCCCACGTTGGCCGTGGCGTTGAGCACGTCCGTCGGCTCGGGCGAGAACGGCGTCAGCACCGAGGCGTTCACGGGCACCCACACCCCGTACTGCGGGTTCACGCTCACCGCGGACCGCCGTTCAGCGACGGCGAGCGCCTTCTGCGTTGCCGTGGAACCCGCCTGCTGCACGGCGTTCGCCACGGCGGCCTTCGCCTTGCTGTAGGGCGTCGGCGTGCGCGAGGTGATCTGGAGCAGCAGGTACGTCCCGTTGTCGTCAACCGGTGCCGAGACGGCGCCAGTGGCCAGGCTCCCGAGGTTGGCGTCTGACGGCAACTTGGACTCCAGGTCGGCGAGAACGTCGCAGCCCTGCGGCCCGCCACCGCTGCTGCTGGTGCTCGACGCCACCGTGGCGAACGGGGTGCCGAAGGCGACCTGCGCGGCGGCATCTTGCGCCGCGCTCTCGCTGGAGAAGACGGCCGCGGTGAGGCAGGCCGTGTCGAACTGCGCGCCGTGCGCCACGTAGTAGCCCTGCAGGTCCTCGTCGCTCGAGCCGACTCCCGCCAGGTCCTCCTCCAGCGCGGCGGCCGTGGCCACGAACTGCACCTGCTCGTCGACGAACGAGGCCGGCAGCGTGCTCAGGACCTGCTGCCCGGTCACCGCCTGGCCGGTGAGGCTGCAGCCGTAGCGCACGTCCTGGCCCTGCTGGGTCTGGAGGATCTCGGACATGACGCTCGAGATCTCCTGGGTCAGGCTGGAACGGGCGGTCGCCAGGTCGGCCTGGGTCACGGTGACGTGGCGCTCGCTCGCCGCTTGCAGCAGGAGCTGGTGGCCGATCTCGGTCTCGAGGTAGCTGGCCACGAAGGCGGTGGTGGCGGTCGGGTGGTCCCCGGCGTACTGGCCCGTGCCGGCTCCGACGACGGGCGGCAGCTGCTCGCTCCCGTTCGACGACAGGTACGCCTCGGAGTTGAGGTAGCACTGGTAGTACTCGCTGCCGGCGATGGCGTTCACGTCCGAGTTGAGGTCCTGCTGGCTGATGCTGGCGCCGTTGACGGTCGCCGCGTTCGACGGCACCGAGAAGGCCGCCCAGGCGAGGCCGCCGGCCAGGACGAGGAGGAGGACGAGGAGTCGCTTCACGCGCCGCGCACTCTACAAGGTGTCCCCGCCGGGGCTCACATCGGCCAGCGGGATCAGCTCTTCGATCAGGCCCCGCACGGTGTCGGGCGCGGAATCCCCGTTGGTGATCGGAACCAGCAGCTGGGCCAGGTCCTCTCGGTACGTCGCCCCCGGGACCAGGCGCCGGAGCCGCACCTGCGCGCTGGCCGGCAGCGACACCGGGGAGACCCGCACCGTCGGCGGGCGCCCGCCCGCCGCGCGCACCGAGCTCATGGCGACTTCGCTGATGCCGCGCGCCAGCGCACTGGCCCGCAGCCGGGCCAGGGCCAGCAGGCCGTCCGCGGCGACCGGGAGGGGGCCGTAGCGGTCCGCCCACTCGGTGCCGATGTCGTCCACGTCGGCCATGGAGGTGGCCGAGGCCAGGCGGCGGTACGCCTCCAGGCGGGCGTCCTCGGCCGCCACGTAGTCCTTGGGCAGATGGGCGTCGCCCGGCACGTCGATGGAGACGGTGGACGGGGTCGGCCGGGGCTCGCCCCGGGCCTCCGCCACCGCCTCGGCCACCAGCTGCACGTACAGGTCGTAGCCGACCGCGGCGATGTGCCCCGACTGGTCCGAACCCAGGAGGTTGCCCGCCCCCCGGATCTCCAGGTCTCGCATGGCGATCTTGAACCCCGAGCCCAGCTCGGTGTGTTCGCCGATCGTCCGCAGGCGCTCGTAGGCCTGCTCGGAGAGCACCCGGTCCGCCGGGTGGAACAGGTAGGCGTAGGCCCGTTGGCCGCTCCGGCCCACGCGGCCCCGGATCTGGTGCAGCTGGCCCAGCCCGAGCAGGTCGGCCCGGTCCACAATCAGCGTGTTGACCGAGGGCATGTCGATCCCCGACTCGATGATGGTCGTGCAGACCAGCACGTCGTAGCGCCGCTCCCAGAAGTCGAGCACCACCGTCTCGAGGCTCCCCTCGTCCATCTGGCCGTGCGCCACCGCCACCCTGGCCTCGGGCACCATGGACGCGGATGTCGCGCGCCACCCGGTCGATGTCCGACACGCGGTTGTGGACGTAGAAGGCCTGCCCCTCGCGCAGCATCTCGCGCCGCAGCGCCTCGCTGATCGCCGAGGGGTCGTGCTCGCCGACGTAGGTCAGGATCGGCCGCCGGTCGGCGGGCGGGGTGTTGACCATGGAGAGGTCGCGGATGCCGGTCAGCGCCATCTCCAACGTGCGCGGGATCGGGCTCGCGGTCAGGGTGAGCACGTCGACGCCCTCGGCCATGCGCTTGACCGCCTCCTTGTGCGTCACCCCGAAGCGCTGCTCCTCGTCGACCACCAGAATCCCGAGGTCCTTGAATTGCACGTCCTGGGCCAGCAGGCGGTGGGTGCCGACGACCACGTCGACGCTCCCGTCGGCCAGGCCCTGCACGACCTTGCGCTGCTCGGCCGGTGAGAGGAAGCGGCTGAGCAGCTCCACCCTGACCGGGTACGGCGCGAAGCGGTCGGCGAAGGTCTGCGCGTGCTGGCTGGCCAGCAGCGTGGTCGGGGCCAGCACGGCGGCCTGCGTCCCGTCCTGCACCGCCTTGAAGGCGGCGCGCACCGCGACTTCGGTCTTGCCGAAGCCGACGTCGCCGCACACCAGGCGGTCCATCGGCCGCGGCTCCTCCATGTCGGCCTTGACGTCGGCGATCGCCTTCAGCTGGTCCTCGGTCTCGACGAACCCGAACGATCCCTCCATCTCCGTCTGCCACGGCGTGTCGGGGCCGAACGCCCTCCCCTCGACGGCCAGGCGGCGGCGGTACAGCTCCACCAGCTCCGCCGCCACCTCGCTGGCCGCGGCGCGGGCCTTGGCCCGGGTCTTCTGCCAGTCGGAGCCGCCCATCTTCGAGAGCGTCGGGGACTCGCCGCCGCTGTACGGCGTGATCGCCTCGATCTGCTCGACGGGGAGGTAGAGGCGGTCCGAGCCCCGGTACTGCAGGATCAGGTAGTCGCGGGTGGTCCCGCCCATGGTCCTCGTCGTCACGCCCTCGAAGCGCGCCACGCCATGCTGGCGGTGGACGACGAAGCTCCCGGCCTCGAGATCGTCGAAGAAGCCGTCGGCCGCCCGCGCCCGCGGGCGCGCCCGGCGGTGCGGGACACGCCGGCCGGTGACGTCGGTCTCGGAGAGCACGGCGACCTTGGCCTCGGGCAGGATGAACCCGCTGGTGATCGGGGCCGCCACCACGCAGAGCCCCGCCGTGCCGGGTGCCGCGGCGACAACCGGCGCGTGCACGCCCTCGGCCGCCAGGGCAGCGGAGAGCCGTCCCGCCCCCGCCACCGTGGCCGCGCACAGCGTGACCGCGTACCCCTGCCCCACCAGCCCCGTCACGCCGGCGGCCAGCCGGGCCGGGTCCCCCGCCACCGAATCGAAGCGGCGCACCGTGAGCGCCGCCGTGTCGGGTCCCTCCGGGACCGGCGGCAGGGCGGTGACGCCGGCCGCGCTCTCGCTGAGCAGGCGCTCGAAGGGAACGTGCAGGCGCGGGAAGCTCTCCTCCTCCCCTTCCTTCGCTCCCCAGGTGGCCGCAAGCGTCTCGGCCAGCGCGGCCTCCTCGTCGAGCAGCTGGACGCCGCGATCGCGGATGCGGCGCGGCTCGACCAGGACGACCTGCGCCCCGGCCGGCAGCAGGTCGGGCAGGACCCGCGCCGTGTCGTCGAGGAAGGGAAGCCAGGACTCCATGCCGTCGAACTGGGCGCCCTCCGCCAGGTTCTCCCACACCGCCGCGCCCCAAGGCCGGCGCGTCACCAGTGCGGCGGCGGCGGCGCGCAGGGCCGGGGTGACGACGAGCTCGCGGCAGCCGTAGAGCGCGACGGCGCGCAGATCGTGGGACGACCGTTGGTCGCTGACGGAGAACGCGGTCAGGCGGTCGACCTCGTCACCCCACAGGTCGATGCGCACCGGCACGTCGGCCGTAGAGGGAAAGACGTCGACGATGCCGCCCCGCACCGCGAACTCCCCACGGTGCTCCACCTGGTGCTCGCGCCGGTAGCCCATGGCCACCAGCTCGGGCAGGAGCTCCGCCACGTCGACCTGTTGGCCCGGCCGTATGACGATGGGCGCCGTGCCCCCCAGCGGGCCCAGCCGCTGCAGGATGGCCCGGACCGGGGCGACGATCACCCGGGGCGGGGGCGGAAGGTCCGGATCGGGCGTCCCGGTCAGCGCGTGGAGCACCGCCAGGCGGCGACCCATCGTCTCGGTCTCGGGGCTCACCCGCTCGAAGGGAAGGGTCTCCCAGGCCGGCAGGACCGTGACCGGGCCCGCCAGCGCACCGACGACCGGGTCCAGCTCTCCGGGCCCCGTCGCCCTCGGGCGCGATCAAGCAGGACAGGTCGTCACCCAGGCGCTCGGCATCGAGGCCGGTCGCGGTGACCACCAGGAGCGGCGTGCGCTCCGTGAACGCGGCCAGTGCCGCCGCGACCACCGCCTGCGCCGCCTCGGGGACGGCGACCGTGCCGTCGGCCGCGCCGATCAACACGGCCAGCACGGGGTCGCTGCGCAACAGGCGCGGAATGGCCGCCAGGCTGCCGGCCGTGTCCGGTACGCCAACGGCCGCCACTGGGGTCGAGGGGATCGTCGTCATGGATCAGGTGGCAGCGAATGGCACCATGCCATGGCGGCGTCCATCCCGTCGGCGGCAATGCGCTCGACAGCGTCGGCCGCGATCTGCACCGACGTCGCCAGCAGCTCACGGACCGCCTTGGGAGGCCGGCGCAACACGTGCGTCGCGCCCTGGGCCGCACTGGGGGGTTTGCCGACCCCGATGCGCACGCGCAGGAAGTCCGGGGAGTGGAGGTGCGACTGCACCGAGCGCAGCCCGTTGTGCCCGGCCAGGCCACCGCCCGCCTTCAGGCGCACGGTGCCGGGTGGGAGGTCGAGCTCGTCGTGGACGATCACGATGGAGCTCGGCTCGTCGATCCCGAAACGCGTGGCCAGCGAACGGACCGACGACCCCGAGTCGTTCATGTACGTGGTCGGGACGGCCAGGGCGACCCGCCTCCCCGCCAGGGTCACCACCGCGGCGCGCGCCTGGACGCCTTTCTCGGCGCGCAAGGAGGCGCCGTGGCGCTCGGCCAGCAGCTCGACCGTGTCGGACCCGGCGTTGTGCAGGCTCCCGGCAAATTCGGCTCCGGGGTTGCCCAGCCCGACGACGAGCAGGTCCGCCGGTGTCCCCCGGTGCTCCGACCGGGCAAAAGGGCGGCGCAGGGCCTAGCTCTCTTCGCTGCCCGCCTCGGCCGACGCGTCCCCGACCGACTCGGCACCGGCAGTGGCCTCGGCACCCTCTTCGCCTTCGCCTTCGCCGGCCGTCTCGTCGGTGACGACACGCGGTGGCTGCCCGATGGCGACGGCAGTCTCGGGGTCGATGTCGGTCGTGACGCCGTCCGGCAGCGCGAGGTCGGACACGCGCACCTGCCCACCGATGACGAGCTCGCTGATGTCGGCCTCAATGGCGGACGGGATGGCGGTCGGCAGGGCGTTGATGGCAAGTGTGAACATCTGCTGGTCGACCAGGCCGTCGCCGTGGTGCACCTCGAGCGCCTCGCCCACGAGGATGATCGGCACGTCGGCGCTGATGACCTCGTCACGGCGGACGATGATGAAGTCCACGTGGGTCACCGTCTGGGCGACCGGGTGGCGCTGCATTTCGCGGGCCAGGGCGAGATACGTGCCCGACCCCGTGTCGAGGGACAGGAGCTGGTTGGCGCCGGCCTCGCTGTTGAGGGCGACGCGGAGCTCGCGGGCCACGATGGCCACCGGCAGCGGGTCGGTCCCGTGGCCGTAGATGACGCCCGGGATCTTGCCTTCACGCCGCAGGCGGCGCACGGCGCGCGAGCCCGTGGGGCGCCCGATTTCGGCGGCGAGTACGACTTCGGCCATTGCGAATCTCCTCAGGTGGCGAGAGCGGTGGTCGCGGACGGCGCGGGGCCTCCGGCGAACGGCCTACCAGCGTAGCCGCACCGCAGCAGGGCGGACCACCGGCCCCCTGGGGCCCCTAGACCAGGTTGTCCCCGCCGAAGAGCTCGGAGACCGAGGTGTCCTCGAAGACGGCGTCGATGGCGTCGGCGATGATCTTGGCCACCGACAGGACCTCGAGCTTGTCGAAGATCCGGTCCTCGGCCACCGGCAGCGTGTCGGTCACCACGACCCGGGAGATGGGCGCCGCCTTCAGGCGGTCCACGGCGGGGTCGGACAGGACGGCGTGCGTGGCCATGACCGAGATGTCCGAGGCACCGGCGTCGTTCAGCAGCTCGGCGGCGGCGCAGATGGTCCCGGCGGTGTCGATCATGTCGTCGATCAGGACGCAGTGCCGGCCCTCGACGTCACCGACGACGTGGCGGGCCTTGACCTCGTTGTAGGTGCCGCGCGGCGCGGGTCTTGTGGATCAGGGCCAGGTCGAAGCCGAGATGCTGGCTGTAGCGCTCGGCCACCTTCACCCGCCCGGCGTCGGGCGCCACCACGACCACGTCGCCGCCGAAGTTCTCGCGCATGTAGGACTCGAGCACGGGAGTCGCCACCAGGTGGTCGAAGGGCGTGTCGAAGAAGCCCTGGATCTGCCCGGAGTGCAGGTCGACGCTGATCACCCGGTCGGCTCCCGCCGCCGAGAGCATGTCGGCCACCAGCTTGGCCGTGATGGGCTCACGACCGGTGGACTTCCGGTCCTGGCGCGAGTAGCCGTAGTAGGGACAGACCGCGGTGATGCGCTTGGCCGAGGCGCGCTTGGCGGCGTCGATCATGATCAGGTGCTCCATCAGCGAGTCGTTCACCGGGCTGGCGTGCGTCTGCACAATGAAGACGTCGCAGCCGCGGATGGAGATGTCGTACTTGCAGTAGATCTCCCCGTTGGCGAACTCGCGCAGGTTCGCCTCACCCAGTTCGACGCCGAGGTGCGCGGCGATGTCGCGGGCCAGGATGGGGTGCGCACGTCCGGAAACCAGCTCGAGGCGACGCCGCGGGATCAACTCCACAACACCAACGCTACTGCGCCCCGCCGTGCCGCGTCGTGCCGAGCCGTTTCGGCCCGTTCGAGCGCCCGGTTCAGCCCTGGGGCCCCGCCACCACCGAGTGCGGCCCCAGCTCCGTCCCGGGCGCCACCTCGGCCCCGGGCTCGAGCACGCTGTAGGGGCCGACGCGCGCCCCGGCGCCGATGGAGGCCAGGGTGCAGACGCTGGCGGCCACCACCGCTCCGTCGCCGACGGTGGTGTCGGTCAGCACGCTGTTGGGCCCGATCTCGGCTCCGGCGCCCACGACGCAGCTGCCGCGCAGGATCACGCCGGGCAACAGGGAGACGTCGGACTCCAGGTGGACCTCGGCGTCGACGTAGGTCCGCTCGGGGTCCCACATGGTGACGCCGCGGCGCATCCAGCGCTCGTTGATGCGGTCGCGCAGCTCGGCCTCGGCCACGGCCAGCTGGGCCCGGTCGTTCACCCCCGCCGCCTCCATGGAGTCGGGCAGCACCAGTGAGCGCACCGCGTACCCCGCGCTGCTCAGGACGCCGATGGCATCGGTCAGGTAGTACTCGCCCTGGGCGTTGGCCGGGCTGAGCCGGCGCAGCGTCGGCGCCAGAATGCTGCGCCGGAAGCAGTAGATGGAGGTGTTGACCTCGTCGATGGCCTTCTCCTCCTCGGTGGCGTCGGCCTCCTCGACGACCCGGACGACGTGCCCGTCCTTGCCGTGGACGACCCTGCCGTAGCCGAGCGGGTTCTCCACCACGGCCGTCAGGAGGGTGGCGCCGGCGTCCTCGGCCCGGTGGGCCCGGACCAGTGCGGCCAGGGTCTGCGGACGGAGGAGCGGTGTGTCGCCGGGGAGGACGACGACGTCCTCCACCTCGTCGTCATCGTCCTCGGGCAGCCCCGTGAGCCCGACGGCCAGCGCGTCGCCGGTACCGGTGCGGGTCAGCTGCTCGACGAACTCGATCTCCATGGTCGACGGCGCGTGCTGCACCAGGGTCTTGGTCACCCACTCGGCCCGGTGGCCCACGACGACGACGACCCGCCGCACGTCCACCTCGGCCATGGCGTCGAGCACGTGCAGAATCATCGGGCGCCCACAGAGGAGGTGCAGGGGCTTCGGGCGCTCGGACCGCATCCGGGTCCCCTCCCCGGCGGCCAGGACGACGGCGGAGAGACGGCGCTCGGGCATCGCGCATTCTTAGCCCGCCGAGACTGCTCAGCGTGCGTATGGGACACTCGTGGGCGTGCCCGAACTGCGAGCCCTACGACGAGTTCGGGCTCTTCCACGAGAACGCCGTCGAGTACGGCCTGCCCTACGACGGGCCGCCGACGGTGCGGCGGGTCGACGTGGAGGTCTCTGCCGGACGGGCCGTCTCCAGCCTGGTCTGGGGCACCGGTTCCCCCGAGCTGGTGCTGGTCCACGGCGGGGCGCAGAACGCCCACACCTGGGACACCGTGGCGCTGGCCCTGGGCCGGCCCCTGCTGGCCGTCGACCTCCCCGGGCACGGCCACTCCGACGGTGGGCCCGACGGCTCCATCTCGGCCCGCAGCAACGGCCGCGACCTGGCGACCGTGATCGCCGAGCTGGCGCCCGAGGCGCGCGGCGTCGTCGGCATGTCGCTCGGCGGCCTGTCGTCCCTCGCGCTGGCCGCCCACGCCCCCGAGCTCGTCCGTGCCCTCGTGCTCGTCGACGTCACGCCGGGGGTCAACGCCGAGAAGGCGGCGCCCGATCACCAACTTCGTCAACGGCCCGGCGAGCTTCGACAGCTTCGACGAATTGCTGACCCGCACCATTGAGCACAACCCCGGCCGTTCGGAGTCCTCGCTGCGCCGGGGCATCCTCCACAACGCCGTCCAGCGCGAGGACGGCAGCTGGGTCTGGCGCTACGCCCGCTTCCGCGCCGACACCGATACCGGCGCCGACACCGCTGACCGGATCGCGGAGTTCGGCGACCTGTGGGACGCCGTTTCCGGCCTCACCGTCCCCCTGCTCCTCGTGCGCGGCCTGGCCTGGTCCGTGGTCGACGACGACGACGTGGCCGAGCTCCTGCGGCGCCAGCCCACGGCCACCGTCATCGGTGTCGAGGGGGCGGGCCACAGCATCCAGGGCGACCGGCCGCTGGAGCTCGCCGCCATCCTCGCCGACTTCCTCTTCCCGGACGGCTGATGGACAAGAAGGTCTGGTTCTCGCGCCGCGCCATCAAGCTCCACGTCGTCATCCTGATTGTGGTGCCGGCCTTCCTGGCGCTCTGCCTCTGGCAGGTCAGCCGGGCGCTCGGCGGCAACAGCCTCAGTTGGGCCTACGTGTTCGAGTGGCCCCTCTTCGCGGCCTACGCCGTCTACATGTGGTGGCGCTTCGTCCACGAGGCGGCCCAGGACGAGTCGCTGGCCGCCGCCGCCGACACCGATCCCGGCGGACCGACCGCGACCGCCGCCGGAACCAGCACGCCGCCGCCGGAGACGCCCGAAGAGAAGAAGGAGGACGCCGACCTCGCGGCCTACAACGACTACCTGGCCCGGTTGGCCGAGCAGGACAAAGCCACCGGTCGCTGAGCAGTGCTCCGGGGGGAGGGCTCGAACCTCCAACATCCGGCTCCAAAGGCCGACGTTCTGCCGATTGAACTACCCCGGACCGTGGCGGGCGCCGCCTAGAGGTTAGACATCTCGAAGGTCGGTGCCCGGCCGAGACGCGGCGATAGGTTCTGTGGTCGTGCGCATCCTGGTGGTGGACGACGACCCCGCGGTCCGCCGGTCGATCGACCGTGCCCTGCGTCTCGAGGGCTACGACGTGGTGACCGTCCCCTCGGGGGGCGAGGCGCTCGAGGCCTTGGCCCAGGCCCCGCCCGACGCGCTGATCCTC
Organism: uncultured Acidimicrobiaceae bacterium; assembly: GCA_963741995.1. GTDB lineage: Bacteria > Actinomycetota > Acidimicrobiia > Acidimicrobiales > RAAP-2 > Bog-473. Next base: position 842,767 of record CAVUKI010000001.1, on the reverse strand, counting down.
GACCTCGGCCTGCCCGACCTCGACGGGCTCACGGTGTGCCGGCGCATGCGCAGCGCCGGCGACGACACGCCGGTGCTGATGCTCACCGCGCGCGACGCCGTCGACGACCGGGTGCAGGGGCTCGATGCGGGTGCCGACGACTATCTGGTCAAGCCCTACGCGCTGGCCGAGCTGCTGGCCCGGCTGCGCGCCCTGCTGCGCCGCCGCTTCGAGGGCGAGGGCGGCCTGCTGCGGGTGGGTGACCTGACGCTGGACCTCTCCACGCGCGAAGGTCAGCGCGGTGAGCGCACCTTCACGCTCACCCGCATCGAGTTCGACCTGCTCGAGATGTTCCTGCGCCACCCCCGCCAGGTCCTCACCCGCGAGGTGCTGCTGAACCGGGTGTGGGGCTTCGACTTCGACTCGGGGACCAACTCGCTGGCCGTCTACGTCGGCTACCTCCGCCGCAAGCTCGAGGAGGGTGGCGAGCCGCGCTGCATCCAGACGGTGCGCGGCGTGGGCTACGTCCTGCGGGACTCGTGACCTTCCGCACCCGCCTCGTGCTGGCGACGACCGTCGCCGTCGTGGTCGCGGTGCTCGCCGCTTCGCTCGGCTCCTTCCTGGTGGCGCGCCACACCCTGCTGAACGCGGCGGACAGCTCGCTCACCACCGCGGCACAGAAGCTGGTGGCCGGCCAGGAGATCGGCTCCACCACGGCCACGTTGGGACAGGTGATCGACACCACGGGCGCCGTCGTCTCGGGGGCGGCCTCCCGGTGACCGGCCAGGTGCGGCTGGTCGCCGTCAACCTGGCGCCGGCGTTCTTCACCACGGTGATCGTGGACGGGAACGAGATGCGCGAGTACGTCGAGCATCTCCCTGCGGGCACGACGGTGCAGTCGGGCATCCTCGAGTCCGGCGGTGCGCTGCAGATCGCCACGCTCCTGAACGTCGACTCGGAGTTGAAGAAGCTGGCCGCGTTGCTGGGGGCGGTGGCCTTCGTCGGGGTGCTGCTCGCCATCGCCCTGGGCTGGCTGGTGGCCCGCACCGCGCTGGTCCCGCTCAACTCGCTCACCGACACGGTCGAGGACCTGGCCGAGACGACCGACGTGTCGCGCCGGCTCTCGCCGGGCCGCCCCGACGAGCTGGGGCGCCTGCGCCGCACCTTCAACCGCCTGCTCGAGGCACTGGAGTCGTCCCGGCGGGCGCAGAGCCAGCTGGTGCTCGACGCTTCGCACGAGCTCCGCACCCCGCTCACCAGCCTGCGCACCAACCTCGAGGTGATCCGCCGCGTCGAGGAGCTGAGCGCCGAGGACCGCTCCGTGCTGGTCGACGACGTCCTCGTCCAGCTCCAGGAGCTCACCGACATTGTGGGCGACCTGGCCGAGCTGGCCCGGGGTGACCGGGGGCCGGCGGCCCGGGAGGCCCTCCGCCTCGACCTTCTCGTACAGGACGAGGTCGCCGTGCAGAACACCCACGGACGATCCAAGGACGTGCACTTCGAACTCGAGGCGCTGCCCTGCTGGGTCGTGGCCAGCGACGACGGCCTACGCCGGGCCGTCGGCAACCTGCTCGACAACGCCCGCAAGTGGAGCCCACCCGGCGCAGCCGGTCTCGGTCGAGTGCAGCGAGGGCACGGTCGTGGTGCGCGACCACGGCCCCGGCATCGCCGAGGCGGACCTGCCGCACATCTTCGACCGCTTCTACCGGTCCCCGGCCGCCCGGGGACTGCCGGGGTCCGGCCTGGGCCTGGCCATCGTCGCCCAGGTCGTCAAGGCCGAGGGCGGGACCATCGTGGCCGAGAACGACCCGCCGCGGCGGGGCCCGGATGTCGATGCGCCTGCCGACGGTGGCCGGCCCGGTCGAGCCCGCCGCAAACGGCAACCGTCCGAAAATCGAAGAGGCCTGAGCACGATTCTTCGGGCCTTCTTATGAAGCGCCAACGTGCCGCCCAGGTACGGGGCGCAGACTTTGTTTCAGCATCCCCCGGCGGCGCGGAGTCCCCCCTCCGCCAAGGAGTACCCCTCCCGCCGCCGGCCTCGCCGGTGGGGACGGTCCGCCGCCGTCCCTGCCGGCGCCTCCCCCTTCTCACCTCGGCCCCTTCTCACCTCGGCCCTTTCTCACCTCGGCCCTTTCTCACCTCGGCTTATCCGGCTTCAGCCTTCCGCGATGAGCTCGATCCGGTTGCCGAAGGGGTCGTCGACATAGGCACCGCTCCCCGCTGCGGCGTCAGGATTCGGTCGCACCTCCACCCCGGCGGCCCGGAGGGCCGCTTCGAGGGCGGGAAGATCGCGGACCACCAAGGCCGGGTGGGCCTTGCGGGCGGGGCGGAAGTCCTCCTCGACGCCGAGGTGCACCGCCACCGGTCCCGCCTCGAACCAGCAGCCACCGCGCGAGGCCATGGGCTCGGGTTTGGGCCGGCGGGTCAGCCCGAGGAGCCCCGAGTAGAAAGCTTCGGCGTCTGCCTCCCGGCCCGCCGGCATGGCCAGTTGCACGTGGTCGAGCCGGAGGATCTCGAAGCCCATGTCTGCCTCCTCGCGCCCGGGACCGACCTGGCAGTCGACCCCTGGGACCGCTAGCCTGCCGCAGCACATGGGATCACTGATCAAAAAGCGCCGCAAGCGGATGCGCAAGAAGAAGCACAAGAAGATGCTGAAGGCCACACGCTGGCAGCGCCGGGCCGGCAAGTAACAGCCACCGCCCCGCTCTCGCTCTCCCCTCAGTCCCCGTCCCAGCCCGCCGGCACGGTGCGGGCGCGCACCAACCGCCCCGTTTCGGCTCCGACGCGCAGCTGCCTCGGCACATTCCCCCCAGGCCCAGCCGCGGCCCCAGCCCCAGCCGCCGCCCCCGGTGCACCGCCCTCGACGAACCACGTCGAGCCGCTCCCGGCCAGCACCGGCGCCGTCCCGGCCCACTCCCCCAAGGCGTCCCGCCACGCAACGAGCCGCGGCTCGACGACCAGGGCCGCACGAGTGAGCGCATTCGGCCCCTCGTACTGGGGGTCTTCGTCCCAGGCCCGGTAGACCCTGGCCGTGTCCACGCCGAACGGCGGCAGGAGCAGCAGGTAGTCACGGGGCTCGAACGGGAGCGGGGTGACCCTTTCTCCCACGCCCTGGACCCGCGCCCGCCCCCCGACCAGGCAGAACGGCACGTCGGCACCCAGTCGAACCGCCACGTCGGGGTCGGCGCAGCCGGCCCAGCGCAGCACGGCGGCGGCGTCCGCCGACCCCCCACCCAACCCGCCGCCCAGCGGGATTCGCTTCGTCAGGCGGATGGCCGCGCTGCGACCACAGGCGGCCAGGGCCTGCTCCACCAGGTTCTGACCCGGGCCCGGCAGTCCCTCGGGCCGCACCCCCGGCTCGACCTCGAGGGCCAACCCGGAGCCTTCTGCGTCCAGCTCGAGCTCGTCCGCCAGGCTGAGCGTGACCATCTCGGCGTCCAGCTCGTGGAAGCCGTCGGGCCGCACGCCGGTCACCCGGAGCGACACCGTGAGCTTGGCCGGCGCCAGGAGCCTCCTCACAGGGCCGCCAGCCTGCCGAAGGCCGCGACGTCGAGCTCCTCGGCCCGGGCGTCGGGCCGCACCCCCGCCCGCTCGAAGGCAGCCGGGTCGACCACGCCGGCGAGGGATCGTCGCAGCATCTTGCGGCGGTGGGCGAAGCCGGCCCGGACCACGGCGTTGAACCGCTCGTAGGACACCAGGGCCGGGTCGACGGCGGGCTCGGGCCGGCGCTCCAGCCGGACCAGGACCGATTCGACCCGCGGCCGCGGGATGAAGACCGAGGCCGGGACCCGCCCCACGACCTCGGCCCGGGCGAAATAGGCGATGCGCACGGAGACGGCTCCGTAGGGGTCCTCGCCCGCCGCGGCCGCCATGCGCTCTCCGGCCTCTCGTTGGACCATGACGAGCAGGTGGGCCACCGCAGGCACTTCTACGAGGATCCTGAGCACCAGAGGCGTCGCCACGTTGTAGGGGAGGTTGGCCACCAGGCTCCAGGGGCCGGGGCTCCGCTCGGCCAGGAGCGCCGCCAGGTCGAGCTCGAGGGCATCCCCCTCGACCGTCTCCACCCCGGCGTCCTCGACGACAGAGCGGAGGACGGGGACCAGATGGCGATCCGTCTCGACCGCCACGACCGTGGCGCCCGTCTCGGCCAGGGCCAGGGTCAACGAGCCCAGGCCTGCCCCGATCTCGAGCACCCGGGTGCCGGGACCGGCGCCCGAGAGGCGCGCAATGCGGCGGACGGTGTTGGGGTCAGCGACGAAGTTCTGCCCCAGGGCTCGGCTGGGGTGCAGACCGTGCGCCGACAACAGCTGTGCGATGTCAGCGCCGGAAAGGGTCACCAGGAGATTGTGACGTCCACCACTCCCTGGCCGAGGTCGCCGATCTGCGAGAAGCCTTCGGGTGACATGTCGACCACCCGGGGGTAGCCCGCGGCCTCACGGTCATCCACCGTGCAGTCAGTGGACGCGCCGGTCGCGTTGTTCACCACCGTGAGCACCGTTCCGAACGGGAGCGTGGGGCTGGCGCAGTATCCCGCCGGCGCGGCCGCGTACCACGTGGCCTCACCACCTTCGCTGTTCGTCGGCGCGGGCGGCGGCGGTGCGGTCGTCGTCGTGGTCGGCGGCGGCGGTGCGGTCGTTGTCGTGGTTCTCGGTGGTGGCGCCGTCGTCGTGGTCGGTGCTGCCGTGGTCGTCGTGGTCGCAGGCGCGGTCGTCGACGTCGTCGTGTTCGGCGCTTGGTACGCGACGAGATGCGACGGCAGGTTCACACCATGGAGGCGTGAAGACGAATGCACGACTTTCTCGTCGTCGTGCGCGCGACCCGCCGCGGCCTGTGACCGTGACGTGTGCGCTGACGCGCTCTGCAACAGCAGGAGAGGCGCGACGAACAACGTGCCGCAAACAACTGCAGCAACGCCGAGGCGCCTCCCCCCAGTGCTCTGGTTCCGCAGGGCTCCACCCTTCATCGGGGACACAGTGCACACCCGCGCCGACGTACGGGTGGCGAGGGGTTCCTGGAGAACTTAGATAACCCGTCACGGACCACGCAAACCAGGAATCCGAGGAAACGTTTTCGCGCGCTCTTTCCCCAGGTCACGGACCCCGCCGCCCGCGACATTTAGATGAACTCCCTGTTCAGACCGAGTTTTTAGCGGAATTCAATGTCAAACACCCAGGTCACAAGGTTCTCGTATTACGCGCAACAGCGCGTGATTTAGCTTCCTGTGGAAAACACCATGGCAGCCGCGGCCGCACTGCGCTCCTTTACTTCGTCGACCGTGCAACCTTTCACCGCCGCGATCGCGTCGCCCACGAACGGAAGGTAGGACGGCTCGTTGGGACGACCCCGATGCGGCACCGGTGCGAGGAACGGACTGTCCGTTTCCACCAGCAATCTGTCGAGCGGACAGCGCGCCGCAGCTTCTCGCACGTCGGTCGCATTCTTGAACGTCACAATGCCGCTGAACGAGACATACATCCCGGCGCGCAGGCACCGCTCGACTTCGTCGGGGCCCCCCGTGAAACAGTGCAACACGGTGCGGTCGGGCACGCCTTCGGCCTCCAACACGTCGAAGAGATCAGGCCACGCGTCGCGGGCGTGGATCACCAACGCCAACTCGTGCGCGTGCGCCAACGCGATCTGTGCCGCGAAGGCGGCGCGTTGCGTGTCGCGTGGAGAATTCTCGTAGAAGTAATCCAGGCCGCACTCCCCGACCGCGACCACTGATCCGTCGTGTGCCTCCAGCTCGCGGGCCAACAACGCGGCCACTTCGTCCACGCCCTGGCTCGCCTCGTGCGGGTGCAGCCCGATGGAGGCCCACGCTCTCGGGGCCGTCGCGGCGACCGCGGTCGCCCGGGCCAGAGCCACCGCCTGCTCCGAGGTGGCGGCTCCGGTCCCGATGCAGACCATCCGGGTGATACCGGCCTCGGCCGCCCGGGTCAGGACGGGCTCCAGGTCCGTCGTCCCGGAGGCATCGCCGGGGAGGTACTCCTCCTGGACGTGGCAGTGGGAGTCGAACCAACCGCCCAAGGTCAGGCCTTTCGCCGCGGGAAGAGGGGGTCCCCCTTCACGACGGCGACACCGCCGCTGTAGCCGCCCCACTGGGCGTCCCGGGGGACCAGTGCCGACGAGGGGTCGCCCTCCACGCCGATCCGTCGCCACACCTCGACCGCGGTCGACGGCATGGCCGGCGCAATGAGGACCGCCACGATCCGCAGCACCTCGAGGGCGTCACCGAGGACGGCGTCGACGCCCGGCCCGGACTCCATCTTCCAGGGCTCGGCCGTCTCGAGCTCGGCGTTGGCCGCACCGATGAGCCGCCACGTCTCCTCGAGCGCCTCGTGCGGCGCCCAACGGGACCATGCCGTCGTCGCCCCCTCCAGCACGGCGGCTGCCACCGTCGCCAGCCCGCTGGCGGGGTCGCAGCCGGGGCCGATCCCCGCGCACTTCGAGCTGACGACGGTCGTGACCCGCGAGACGAGATTGCCCAGATTGTTGGCCAGGTCGGCGTTGTAGCGCGCCACGATGCCCTCGTAGGAGAAGTCGCCGTCACCGCCCAGCGCGACCTCGCGCAAAAGGTGGTAGCGCAACGGGTCGACACCGAAGTCGTCGGCCAGGGCCAGCGGCGAGACGTCGGTGATCTTGAGCGCCTCGGCGCCTTCGCCGCCGGCCAGACCGGACGCGATCATCGTCTTGCCGAGCTTCTGCCCGCCCATCAGCAGGTACCCGTGCACGAAGATCTCGGCCGGTGGCTCCAGATCGGCCGCCATGCACATGGCCGGCCACCACACGCAGTGGAACTTGAGGATGTCCTTGCCGATCAGGTGGTGGGCTGCGGCCCAGCGCGGCTCGAACACACCGGGATCGCCGCCGTACCCGGCCACGGTCAGGTAGTTGATGAGCGCGTCGTACCAGACGTAGAAGACGTGGCCGCTGTCCCAGGGCACAGGCACGCCCCAGGTGAAGGAGGTGCGGGTGATCGACACGTCGCGCAGGCCGCCCCGGATGAAGCCGAGGGCCTCGTTCCGCTTGGAGGTCGGGCGGACGAAGTCGGGGTGGGTGTCGTAGTAGTCGAGCAGGCGCTGTTCGAACTGGCTGAGCTTGAAGAAGTAGTTCTCCTCTTTCATCTCAATGACGGCACGGTGGTGGACCGGGCACTTGCCGTCCACCAGCTGGTCCTCCAGGTAGTAGTCCTCGCACGAGACGCAGTAGAGGCCCGAGTAGGAGCCCAGTTCGATGAACCCGTTGTCGTAAATGCGCTGCAGGAACTGCTGGACCACCTCGTAGTGCCGCGGCTCGGTGGTGCGGATGAAGTCGTCGTTGGCGATGTCGAGCCGGCTCCACGCTTCGACGAAGCGCGCCGAGGTGCGGTCCGTCCACTCCTTGGGAGTGGTCTCGTTCGCTTCGGCCGCCTCCACGATCTTGGCGCCGTGTTCGTCGGTTCCCGTCATGAACCAGACGTCGTCCCCGAGCAGGCGATGCCAGCGTGCCAGGGCATCGGCGTTGACCGTCGTGTACGCCGTACCCACGTGCGGCGCGTCGTTGACGTAATAGATCGGGGTGGTCAGGTAGTAGGGGGGCACCGCCGGTAGCGTACCGGCGCCCTCAGCCGGGTCCCGACGTGTCCCCGCCTCAATCGGGCTCCCGCCGCACGCGCAGGGCGGCCTCGTAGGCGCGCCGCCGGGGCACTCCCAGTGAGGCCGCCACGAGCTCTGCCACCTGGCGCGGGCCCGACCCAGGGTCATCGCCGAGCGCGGACCGCACGGCCGCCTCGACCTTGTCCTCGTCGGCCGGGGCCGCCGCCGGCGCCCCGCCGACCACCAACACGACCTCACCGCGGACCTCGCGGGCGGCGAACACCGCTGCCGCCTCAGCCAGCGTCCCGCGCCAGACCTCCTCGTGCAGCTTGGTCAGCTCGCGCACCACGGCGGCCGGCCGCGCCGGGTCGGCCGCGGCCAGCTCGGCGAGCGTGGCCGCCACCCGGCTCGGGGCCTCCAGCACGACCGTGGTGCGGGCGTCGGCCATCAGCGCGCCGATGCGACGTCGGCGCTCGGGCCCCTTGCGTGGGAGGAACCCCTCCACGCAGAAGCGATCGGCCGGCAGCCCGCTCACGACCAGCGCGCCGAGGACGGACGAGGGGCCCGGCACGGTGCTCACCGTCTCGCCGGCGGCGGCGAGTTGTGACGCCAGCCACGCACCCGGATCCGAGATCCCGGGCGTGCCCGCGTCGCTGACAACGGCCACCATGGCCCCCGCCGCGACCGCGCCGGCCACCCGATGGAGCCGGGCCGCCTCGTTGTGGCCGTGCAGCGAAAGAAGCCGGTCCCCGTTCGGCCCCTTCGCCGTGATGCCGCACGCCGACAGGAGGGCCCGGGTGCGACGCGTGTCCTCGCAGCAGATCACGTCGGCCGCCGTCAGCACCTCGCGCGCCCGAGGCGACAGATCACCCAGGTTTCCGATTGGCGTGGCCACCAGCACGAGCCGGCCCCGCCGCTCTTCGCTCACGGCATGCCGCTTGCTGCACCGTTCGGACCGTCTGCACCGTTCGGACCGCTCGGGACCTCGCGCACCTCGAGCTGATCGCCGACCCGCACACCCCAGCGCTCGAGCGATCCGGCCTCGGTTTGCACGGCGCTCCGGGCCGTCCGGCCTCCCATGGCCACTCGCCACGGCTTGAGCCGGGCCATCCGCACCACGGTGAGGTCGCCGGAGAGAAAGGCCACGTCAATCGGGAATTTCATCCCTGCGGTGTGCACCGTGCGGGCACCGTCGACGTGCAAGGCCCCCTCGCAGCCCGGGCGCCCCCGCAGCGCGCCGCGCTCGGCCGGCGAGTCGGCCAGCTCGAGCGCACACACCACATCGCCGTCCCGCAGCAGCCATCCGGACCGCATCCGTCCGAGGCTATCGGACTACCTGCCGCATTCCGTCTAGGCTTTTCGCCTCATGTCGAAGCGAACGGTGAAGCGCAAGCTCAGGAAAAAGAAGAAGGCCAACCACGGCAAGAAGCCGAACTGCGGTCGCGGCTGACACCACGCTGACGGCCCGGCGTGTCCGCACGACCGCCCGAGGCCTCATTCTCCGTTCCAGGCCACTCCCGCTGAGCCCAGCACGCCGCAGAGCGTGGTGGGCACGTCCGAGATGATCCCGTCGACCCCGAGGCCGAGCAGGCGCTCCATCGACACGGCGTCGTTGACCGTCCACACGTGGACCGCTTTGCCGGCCCGGTGCGCCGCCGCCACGAACCGCTCGTCGACGATCACCAGATCCCCCTGGCGTTCGGGCACCTGGAAGGCGACCGCCGCGCTCTCCGGCAGGTCCTCGCCCGCCTGGACCGCCTGCCAGGCTGCGGCCGTGGCCATCGTCCCCGCCGAGGTCGGCACGTCCGGGGCAAACGTGCGGAAGGCGTCGGTGGCCGGGTCCAGGAAAGAGGCGACGATCACGTCGTCCGTGCGGCCGAACTCGGCCAGGAGCCGGGCCAGGGACTCCTCGTAGGGGGCCACCACGGGCGCCGTCTGCTTGATGTCGAGGTTCAGCACCACCCCGGGGTGCCGCTCGAGGACCTCGCGCAACGTGGCGATGCCGAAGGACCGGTCACCCGGTGCCCTGCCGCGGAAGGGGTAGTCGGCGTCGGGGCGCCCCGGGCTGACGTCGGCGCCGGGGATCCACCAGTACGAGAAGTCCATCGCACGGAGCTGGGCCAGCGTGAACGACGCGATGGTGCCCTGCGCGGCGGTGGTGCGGTCGACGGTGGCGTCGTGGCAGACCACCAGTTCACCGTCCGCCGTGGCGTGGACGTCGAGCTCGACTCCCGTCGCGCCCGCCTCGAGCGTGTGCTGAATGGCGTGGAGGGTCGATGACGGCGACTCCCAGGCGCCGCCTTGGTGCGCGTAGGCGATCACCCTGCGCCCCAGCCACAACGACGCTTCACCCATCGGCCCGACGGTAACAGCCGTCGCCCGGTACGGCGTCGACCTGGTGGGCGAAGCCGGGCGCCTCCGTGGCGGGCCTATCCTCGGGCGGCGTGTTCGATCATCTCCTCGTCGACCTCATCGGCACCATCCGTTCCTCGTTCGACCGGGCGCTCCTCCAACGCCAGGCCGTGGAGGAGCGATTCCAGGTCGACGTCTTCCTGGGCGATGTGTCGTGGGAGACCTCCTACAGCCTGCCGGGCGAGGAGCAGCCCCCGCGGGTGCGGGCCGACGTCTCGGTCGATTGGCCCACGTGGAGCCAGACCTCGTACCGCAGCTGGTCGATCGGCGAGCCACCCGACGAGCTGCCCGAGGTCGTGATCGAGGTGGCGCTGCGCGTGCAACGCATGGCCGAGGCCCCCGACACGGAGAAGGTCATGACCGCGCTGCCCGCCACCGGCCCGTTGGGCGACCCGGCGAACCTGGTCCGCACCGCCACCACGATCGAGCAGGTCCGTACTGAGGCGGACGAGGCCGACGGCGCCACCCGCTGGGCCGCCGAGGCGACCTACGAGGGCTCCCTCCGCTTCAGTGAGCAGCAGCTGGAGGAGCCGGTCCTCCTCGTCCCGATCTTCGACGAGCTGACCCGCTGGATCGCCTCGAGGCTGATCGCACTGGCCGACCTGCCCTTCACGTTCCTGCCCCCCGGGGAGGACGACGCCTGACCCGCTTCGCTCCCCGCCGAGCCCCTTTCACCGTTCTCGCTGTCGCCCTCGCCCTCGGCCTGCTGCTCGCCGCCTGCGGCTCCTCCGCGCCGGGGCCGCCGCCGCCGGGTCAGGGGCTGATCCTCAACGAGCCCACGCCACAGAGCGTGGCCCTGGTCAACCAAGAAGGACGGGCCGTCTCGCTCGCCGACCTGCGCGGCAAGGTGGTGGTCCTGGCTCCGTTCCTGTCCCTGTGCCAGGACGAGTGCCCACTCGTCACCGGCGCCTTCATCTCCCTGCAGCGCGACCTGCGCACCGCCGGGCTGGCGCACCGCGTCGTCTTCGTCGAGGCCACCGTCGACCCGGGCCGTGACTCGGTGGCCCGCCTGGCCGCCTACCAGAAGGAGTTCGGCGCCGATTGGGACCTCTGGACCGGGACCGCGGCGAACATCGCCGCCTTCTGGAAGCCCTTCGGGGTGGCGTACCAGATCGTGCCCGAAGAGCAGCCCGCCAAGACGGACTGGTGGACCGGAGAGCCCTTGACCTACGACGTGGACCACACGGACGGCTACATCCTCATCAACCCAGCCGGGCGCGAACGCTTCGTCGACGCCTCGGCGCCCAACCAGAAGGGTGCGCTCGATTCGAAGTTGCGCGGGCTCCTCGACGATGGCGGCCTGCACGACCTGCAGAACCCCCAGGGGCCCAACTGGACGACGGCCGACGCGCTGGCCTCCATCAGCTGGCTCCTCGGCACGAACGTCCCTGCTCCGAGCACCTGATGAGGAGCCGGCTGTGCCGTACCGCCCTGGTCGTTCCGGCAGCCCTCGCCGGCCTCGGCCTACTCCTGAGCGCCTGTGGGGGCGCGGGCGTCACGACGCTCTCTTCCCCGCCGACCACGGACAGCTCGCTGACACTGACGGTCCAGCATTCTCCCGTCGGGCCCATCCTCGCCACGGGGCGCGGCGACACGCTGTACGACTTCGTGCCCGACACACCGACCCACAGCGCCTGCCTCAACGACGGCTGCGTGTTCCAGTGGCCGCCCCTCATAAAAGACGGCACCGTGCGCGTCGGGAAGGGCGTCGACCGCTCCCTGGTGGGCACCCTCCGCCGGCCCGACGGCTCCACCCAGTTGTCCTACGGCGGCCACCCGCTCTACCTCTACAACGGTGACGTCTCGCCCGGCGTCGTCATGGGACAGGCGATCGACCAGGACGGCGGCCCGTGGTACGTGCTCGACGCGCAGGGGAAGCAGATCACGACGTCGTTCAGTGTCACGCCTCCCAATGCCAACGGCAACGCCAGTGGCCCGTAGCTCTCAAAACTCTCGGGCACCGTTGCATGTTGAGTGAACGTTGTTCGAATGTTGACCAAAGTGGCTCCTGCGCCCCGCCCATGTGGTCACAGTCCGTTGCCAGCTCAAGTACCCCGGAGCGGGGCAGGTGCTCTGGAAACGTTGTCAGCGTGCCACTTTGGGTCTGCAACCTCTCTCTGCATGGTCCGTTGACGATGCACAAGCCCAACTCCAACGGGGGAAGGGCGATTCGCAAGGCGTTGACCCTTGCATTCAGTCCAGGTCCCTGGTCGGCCGCCCTTCAGTTGGGCCGTCCGTTGGGCCGCGTCATGGGCTGACCCGCGTCCAACCGAAACCCATTGCGATCAGTTTCAGGTATTGAAGCGGAACTCGACCACGTCGCCGTCGCGCATGACGTAGTCCTTGCCTTCCATGCGGGCCCGGCCGGCGGTGCGCGCCGCAGCGACCGAGCCCGCCGCCATGAGATCCTCGAAGCTGATCACCTCCGCCTTGATGAAGCCGCGCTCGAAGTCGGTATGGATGACGCCGGCGGCCTTCGGAGCGGTGTCACCGATGTGGATCGTCCACGCCCGCGCCTCCTTCGGTCCCGCCGTCAGGTAGGTCTGCAGGCCGAGCGTGGCAAAGCCCACGTGGACGAGCTGCTCGAGCCCCGACTCCTCCTGCCCGTAACTGCGCAGGAGCTCCGCAGCATCGGCGGCGTCGAGGCCCGCCACCTCCGCCTCGATCTGCGCACAGAGGACGATGGCCCGAGCCGGGAGCACGCTTTCGGTCAGGCTGGCCGCCAATCCGGCGTCGCCCAGCGCGCCCTCGTCGACGTTGAAGACGTAAATGAAGGGCTTGGCCGTCAACAGATGGAGGTCGCGCAGCAGCGCCACGTCCACTTCGCCCTTCGATGCCGCCTCGGTGATGGTACGACCGGCTCCGAGAATGGTTTCGGCGGCGGTGACCGCGTCGACGGTCGGCCGGAGGGACGGGTCGCCCTTGGCCTCACGCGCCAGCCGCGGCAGACGCTGTTCGACCGTCTGCAGGTCGGCCAGGATCAGCTCGGTGTTGATCGTCTCGATGTCACTCGCCGGATCCACCCGTGCGTCGACGTGGACGACATCGTCGTCGTGGAAGGCACGCACCACCTGGCAGATGGCATCGGTCTCGCGGATGGCCGCCAGGAACTGGTTCCCCAGGCCCTCCCCCTGCGACGCGCCGCGGACGAGACCCGCGATGTCCACGAAGGTCACGGTCGCCGGGACGACGGGGGCGCCGTCGTACAGATCGGCCAACCGCTGCAACCGCGGATCGGGCACGGCCACCACGCCCACGTTGGGCTCAATGGTGGCGAACGGATAGTTGGCCGCCAGCACCTCGTTGTTGGTCAATGCGTTGAAGAGGGTGGACTTGCCCACATTGGGCAGCCCGACGATGCCGATGGAAAGGCTCACGCGGCCGGCCGGCTAGCTCGGGATGAGTCCGGCATCGGCAGCCAATGCCTTGAGATCTGCCTCGGGCCGGGCGCCTGTGTGCGAGATCACCTCTGCAGCACACAGCCCGCCCAGGCTGGTGCTGTCGACGGGGCCCATGCCATGGGTCAGGCCGAACAGGAGCCCCGCGGCGAAGAGATCCCCGGCGCCGGTGGTGTCGACCACCTGGCCCACGGCGACCACCGGGACCTCCTCGGGCCCCCCTGCCGTCAGGACGGTGGCACCCTGCGCCCCCCGGGTCATGACGACGAGCAGACCGGTCTCCTCCGCCGCCGCCAACGCGTCCCGGTACGAGTGCACCCCGAAGAGCATGGTGACCTCCTCCTCGTTCCCGAGCAGGATGTCCACGTCGTCGACCAGGAGGTCGAGGAACTCTCGCTGGTGGCGTTCCACACAGAACGGGTCCGACAGGGAGAGGGCGACCGAGCCCTCCGCGGCATGGGCCGTGGCCGCGGCGTGGCGCATCGCCTCTTTGGCCGCCGGCACGTCCCACAGATAGCCCTCGAGCAGCACGACGGAGGCGCGGGTCACGAAGGACGTCGGGACACCCCGGGGCGACAACGTGGAAGCGGCACCCAGATAGGTCCCCATGGTGCGGTCGGCGTCTTCGGTGATGAGCACCATGCAGCGGCCGGTGCCGAGCCCGTCCCCGGCCGCGGTCTCGCTCAGGTGCGGTTCGAACTCGACGCCGGCCGCCCGCAGGTTCACGGCGTAGGCGCGACCCACCTCGTCGTCGGCCACGGCTCCCACGAAACCGGCGGTGCCACCGAGCTCGGCGATCCCGGCGGTGGTGTTCGCCACGGATCCGCCGGAAACGAAGCGGGGAGCGCCCATGGATTCCTGCACGGCGCTGGCGGTCGCCAGGTCGATGAGCGTCATCGAACCCTTTTCCAGGCCGAGCCGGGCCAGCTGCTCGTCGGTGGCCAGCTCAATGACGTCGAGCAGCGGCGATCCGATGGCCACCACGTCGAGATCGTGGATGTCGGCTTCGTGGGCGGGCTGGGCTTCTTGAGCGGGCACGGAGCGAGAACCTACCCGCGGCACCGCGGGTAGCCTGCATGGATGCCTCCAGCGCCCAGGTCTGCCGTCGCGCCCGCCTCGGAGCCGTTCCGCTTGCCGCGGACGATCGAGCCCGAGATCTACCACATTGAGATCGAGCCGGTCGTGGCGTCCGCCACCTTCTCGGGCACGGTGCGGATCGACGCCGTCGTCCATGAGACCGCCGACGAGATCGTGCTCAATGCGGCCGAATTGGCCATTAGCGACGTCGAAGTCCTGACGTCCGACGGGATCACCATCTTGTGCAGCGTGAGCTTCAACGACGAGCTGGAGCAGGTCACATTCCACCCGGCCGACCTGCTCCCACCGGGGGCGTGCACCATCAGCTGTCGGTTCAGCGGCACCCTGAACGACAAGCTCCGCGGCTTCTACCGGTCCACCTACACCGGACCGGACGGCGAGACCCAGACCATGGCCACCACCCAGTTCGAGTCCGTGGATGCACGTCGATCCTTCCCCTGCTTCGACGAGCCGGACCGCAAGGCTGTTTTCGAGATCACCCTGATTGTGGAGCCCGACGTCGAGGCCATCTCGAACTCACCCGTCATCGGGATCGACCACGTCGGCCACAAGCAGCGCATCCGGTTCGCCCCCACCATGAAGATGTCGACGTACCTGGTGGCGTTCGTCGTCGGCAAGCTCGAAATGACCGAGACCGTCGACGTGGACGGCGTGCCGCTCCGGGTCGTCTGCACCCCCGGCAAGCTCCCGTTGGCCGAGTTCGCTCTTGAGATCGGCGCCTTCGCGTTGCGCTTCTTCACGGAGTACTTCAACATCCCGTACCCCGGTGACAAGGTCGACCTCGTCGCCATCCCGGACTTCGCCGCCGGGGCGATGGAGAACCTCGGCTGCATCACGTTCCGCGACACCGCCCTCCTGGTGGACCGGGACCAAGCCGCCCGCGCCGAGCTCGAGCGCGTCGCCGACGTGATCGCGCACGAGCTGGCCCACATGTGGTTCGGCGACCTCGTGACCATGGGCTGGTGGGAAGGCATCTGGCTCAACGAGGCCTTCGCCACCTTCATGGAGATGCTCTGTGTCGACGCCTTCCGGCCCTCCTGGGACCGTTGGATCGGCTTCGCGCCCTCTCGCGAGGCCGCCCTGGCCGTCGACGCGCTGCACCTGACCCGTCCTATTGAGTACCCGGTGGGGCCGCCCAAAGAGGCCGAGGGCATGTTCGACGTGCTGACCTACGAGAAGGGCTGCGGGGTGCTGCGCATGCTCGAGCAGCACATCGGGGCCGAGGTGTTCCGCGACGGCGTGCGGACCTATCTCAAGGCGCATTCCTACGGGAACACGGTGACCAGCGACCTCTGGGACGCCCTCGAGGACGCCAGCGGCGCACCAGTGCGCGACGTGATGGACACGTTCATCCTGCAGGGCGGCCACCCGCTGGTCTCTCTCGACGGCGATGCGCTCAGCCAGCAGCCCTTCTCGCTCGGACCGGTCCCCGCCGGGGCGACCTCGTCCATCGGGTCGGAGTGGCGCGTGCCTGTCGCGGTACGGGCGCTCCCCGCCGCGGGCGGGCCCGGCGCACCAGTGCGCCACCTCGTCCTCGATGCCGACCCCGAGCCGATTCCCGAGGCCGGACAGGGCCTCGCCGTGGTGAACGCGGGCGGTTGGGGCATCTTCCGGGTCGGCTACCAGACGGCGCACCGCACGGCCCTCGCCGAGCACCTCTCCCAGCTGACTCCGCTGGAGCGGGCCAACCTGGTCGCCGACACCTGGGCCACCACCCTGGCCGGCCTCTCCGCGCTCGAGGAGTTCCTGGTCCTGGCCTCGCGGCTCGGTGACGAGCCGGAGGCCGCCGCCTGGTCCCCCGTGGGCGGGGCGTTGCTCCTCACCAAGCGGATCGCGCGGGCAGAGGACGAGGATGCGCTGCAGCAGGCGGTGAGGGCGCTCGTCGGGCCCATCCACCGCCGGCTGGGCTTCGACGCCGCCCCGGGCGAGAGCGACCGCACCCCGACGTTGCGCGCACTGGCCATCAATCTCATGGGGACCGTCGGCGCCGACCCCGGCGTCCGGGCGGAGGCCGCCCGACGCTTCGACGCCTCACCCATCGGCGGCGGTCGGGGCGATCCGATCCCTCCCGACATCGAGTCGGCCACCTTGGCCGTCGTGTCGCAGCTGTTGCGGCCCGGCGACTACGACGCGCTGCTGGAGCGCTACCGGAATGCGTCAACGCCCCAAGAGGAGATGCGCTCCCTCGGCGCACTCGCCGGGTTCCCCGATGCCGACCTGTGCCTGCGTACCTTCGACCTGGCCATGACCGAGGTCCGCAGCCAGAACGGGTCCGCCGTCCTCGGCTCGCTCCTGAGCAACTTCGTCGGCAACCAAGCGGTGTGGACCCGACTGACCGAGAACTGGATTGCCATGCTCGACCGCTTCCCGAAGAACGCGCCCCGCGCATCATCCAGGCGATCCCCGCCCTGTGCGGCGACGCCGAATTTGCCGAGGGGGCGATCGTGTTCCTCGATGCCAACCCGCTCTCGTCTGGACCCCGCACGGTCGCCCAATCGGTGGAGCGACTCCGGGTCAACGTGGCCTTCGGCACCCGCGAGCGCTCCGGACTGGCCCAATCGCTCCGGGCGGCCGGCGCGCCCACCACTTGATGACCGGCGCCGTGCCCGGGAACGACGCCCTCGACTCGGCGCGCGTGCAGTCCCTCTTCGAGACGGCGCGGTGCACGCGGGGCTTCATGCCCGACGACGAAGGCGAGGCGCTCTTCGCCGCGGCCCTGCGCGCCGGCCACGCCGACCTCCCGGCGTCGGCACCAGCGACGTTCGTCGAAATCGGCGCCTGGTGCGGGAAGTCGACCGTCTACCTGGGCGCCGCGGCCGAGGCCACGGGATCGGCCCTGCTCTCCATCGACCATCACCGCGGCTCGGAGGAGAACCAACCCGGATGGGAATACCACGAACCCGATCTCGTCGATCCGGAGGTGGGTCGTCTCGACACGTTGCCGCACTGGCGCCGCACCATCACCGCTGCCGGCCTCGAGTCGTCCGTGGTGGGCATTGTCGGCGACTCCGCCACGTTGGCGGCTCGTTGGGACCGGCCGCTCGTCTTCTGCTTCATCGACGGCGGGCACGGCGAGGATCCCGCCTGGGCGGACTTCCGCGGCTGGTCTCCGCACGTTGCGCTCGGAGGCTGGTTGGCCATCCACGATGTGTTCCCCGATCCGGCCGACGGAGGACGCCCGCCCTACGAGCTGTACCGTGCGGCGCTCTCCTCAGGCGAGTTCACCGACGACGGGGCCTGCGGCAGCCTGCGGGTCTTGCGGCGCGTGACGTTGCCCGGCTGACCGAACGCCGGCAAACCGAGCTCCCCCTCAGGACCGGCAGGCGCATCAGGGCCGCGAGTCCGCCCCCTGTGGTTGCCCTGGAACCACCGCCGGCGCCGGCGTGAGGGCCGTCGCACCGGAACGCAGCCCCACCGCTGCGACTGCGGCCGCGGCGAGCGTCGCTCCGGCGGCAACGAGCAGTGCCACGTGGTACCCCGACACAAATGCGGCCGCCGCATCGGGCCGGTACTGCACACCGAGTGTGTGCGTCACGGCACTGATCTGCCCCCCGGCGACGTATTGAGCCTGCCCGGCGGCACCCGGCACCCCCGCACTGCGGCTGGCCCAGGCCGTCGTCGCAGCATGCACCCCGATGGCGCCGAGGACAGCCAGACCCACCGAGGTCCCGACCTGCCTGGCTGCATTGACGAGCCCTGATGCGCCTCCCGCGACGGCGGGAGGGACATCGCGCATGGCGACGTTGACCACGCCGGGCACCAACGTTCCCCAACCGATTCCCACGAACACGTAGCCGACGAAGGCCACCGCAAACGACGTGGTGTCCGACAGCAGTGCGAGGACGGCAACGCCGACCGCGCCGGCCAGGCACCCGCTGACCACGATCACGACGGGCTGAAAGCGGCGCCTGAGCCTGCCGGCGAATTGCGCGGTGATGATGAAGGGGATGTTCATCGACAACCACGACAACCCGGTCCGGAACGGCGACCAACCCTCGACATCCTGAAACAGCAGCGTGACGTAGAACATCACCCCGGCCAGCGCGAGGTACGTGAGCAGGTAGATGCCACATCCGGAGACGAAGCTGCGGGCCCGCAACAGGCTCGGGGGGAGCATCGGTGACGACGTCCGGCTCTCCCACAGAACGAAGAACACCACCAGGATCACACCCACCACCAGTGGACCGGTGACATCGAGCGACGTCCAGGGGTGGCTGGAGGACTCGATGAGCCCGAAGGTGATGCCGAGGAGACCGAGGGCGACGGCAACCATCCCGACCACATCGAGCGCGCGGCCTTCCGGACTGCGCGACTCGGTCACGGCCACGTACGCGATGACGAACCCGGCCACCGCGAACGGCACGTTGACCCAGAAGACCGAGGACCAGTCGAAGACCGAGAGAAGGGCTCCTCCCACCACCGGTCCGAGCCCGAAGCCGAGTCCGGAGATGGCAGCCCACATGCCGAAGGCGCCCGCCCGCCGCTCGACCGGGTAGGTCTCCGTCAGGATGGCCAGCGTCAGGGCCGACATGAAGGCGCCGCCGGCACCCTGGAGGGCCCGGGACCCGATGAGCGCCACATCGGAGGTGGACAGGGCACACGCGACCGAGCCGAGGGTGAAGACGACCATGCCGGCCAGGAAGAAGCGCTTCCGCCCGAAGCGGTCCCCCAGTGCTCCGCCGAGGGGAATGAAGGCGGCGAGGGAGAGGGCATAGGCGCTGATCACCCACTCGAGCTGGCCCGCCGTCATGTGCAACTCCCGCTGTATGGAGGGCAGCGCGGTGTTGACGATGGTGACGTCGAGGAGGGTCATGCCCTGCGCGATGCACATCGCGACCAGGGTGAGGCGGCGGCGGCGCGTCACCCGCGGGTCCTCACGAGCGGTCAGCTGGTCAGGCAATCGCTGCCCCGGCGCGTCGGTGGGGAGACATCGGAATCCTGCAGGAATCTACCCGCGGCGCCGGACCGCCCGAACGTTCTGAGCCCTCCGAGGCCCTGAGGCAGCGGACGCCGTGGCGGCGTTCAGCCGCGGGAGAAGCGCCGCGGCGGATCCGTAATGGTGCAGCCCTCAATGGCGTCTCCACAGTGCGGCTCGGCCAGGTCGAGGGCGGCGGGCAACCCTTCGCCCCGGAACAGACCGGCGGCAGGGCTGGTGTTGGACAACGCGTCAGCCGCCAACACCATGGCCGCGAACGTGTACGTGGTCCGCTCGTCCCGGGGGAAGGTCTCCCGCTCGGGGAAGACCATGCCCGTCCAGTACGACCCATCCGGCAACCGCAGGTTCTGACCCGCCGAGAACAGGTCCAACGCGGGGCCGTCCATGCCGAGGGCGTCGAGAGTGAGCACGCATTCCGCAGTCTCGGCTGCCGTCACCCAGTCACCCGTCGAGACGCAGCGCACGCCCAGACCCTCCATGACGAAGGTGGACCATCCCTCCGCAATGCGTTGGCGTCCGGCCTCGCCCTCGAGCGCACCCGACAGCATGGGGTAGTACCAGTCCATGGCGAACTCGACTTTGGGGGCGAAGGCACCGGGGTGATGCGCCACGGCGTGCCCGAGTCGTCCGGCCGCGAGTTCCCAGTCCGGGCGGTCCTTGGCCAGACACTCCGCAATGGCCACGGCGCAGCGCATTGAGTGGTAGATGGAAGAGGAGCCGGTGAGCAACGCATAGCGCTCCGGGCGGCCGGCCGAATCCAGAGACCACAACACCGAGCCATCGGCCTGCTGCGAGCGCAGGATGAAGTCGATCCCCTTCTGAATCGTCGGCCAGAGTTCCCCGAGGAACTCGACGTCGCCCGTGATCAGATGATGGTGCCAGGCGCCGGCCGCCAGATAGCCGCACACGTTCGTGTCGAGCCGCAGGTCCTTGACCGCGTCGCCCTGGTAGTAGTTGAACCAGCTGCCGTCGGGGAGCTGACGCCGTGCCAGCCAGCGATAGGCGTCGACGGCCTCGTCGACCAGGCCGCACACGGTCAGCGCCATGGCCGCCTCGACATGGTTCCACGGGTCGCAGTGGCCGCCTTCGAACCACGGGATCTGCCCGTCGTGACGCTGGACCGCCGCGATGGCGCGGCCCGTGGCGAGCACGTCCGCACTCGTGAGGATGCCGGGCACCTCCGGCACCGTGGCGGAACGGATCTCTTCAGTGGTCATGCCGCAGCTCCCTGGCTCGGTGTGGTCGGCCCCCGCCGTCCGGGCACGCCTCGAGGCACCGTGGGGCGCGAGTCGTGCAGGTCTGCCACGCTGGTCGTGGGCTTGGTGAGGTACAGCACCAGGCTCTTGCCGATGACGGGGCTCAGCATCCGGTCGGCGGTGCGCGTCAGGAACGGAGCCTTGACGATGTCCCAGACCAACAGCTTGTGGTACGCCTCGACTGCGGGGTGCGAGTCGTTGGACGGACCGACGAGGCAGCGCAACCACCAGTACGGCGAGTGCAGGCCGTGGGCATGGTGGTAGCCCGTGGGCTCGAGCCCAGCGGAACTCAGACGGCGCTCCAGCGTGGATCGCCGGTAGATGCGAACGTGCCCGCCGGGCGTGTCGTGGTACTCGTCCGAGAGGGCCCAGTTGATGACCTCGGGTCCGCAGCGCGGCACGGTGACGGCCATGGCGCCACCGGGGCGGAGGACACGGGACAGCTCGCGCATGGCCGCGGAGTCGTCCGGGATGTGCTCGAGCACCTCCGACGCGATCACCCGATCGAAGGTTCCATCGGCGAACGGCAAGGAGAGCGCGTCGCCCTGCACGGCGGTCGCCGGATAGCCCGGAGCGATCTCGCCCATCTCAATCATGGCGGCGAAGGTCCCGCGCACCTGCGCCACTTCGTCGGGGCCTGCGTCGAGGGCCACCACCGACGCGCCACGGCGGGCGGCCTCGAAGGCATGACGGCCGAACCCGCACCCGAGGTCCAGCACGAGATCACCCTGTCCGACTCCAAGCCGGTCGTAGTCAACCGTCAGCATCAGGCTGCTCCCCGGGACAGCGACGTCCCCGGACCCTCGAACGCGGCCAGCGGCGCGCCCGGGAGCGGCTTCCCTTCAAGAACGGCCTGGTAGCAGGCCGCTGTCCCGGCGGCGGTGATCTGCCAGGTGAACCGGCCCATCACCCGCTCCCGCCCGGCCGCACCGAGGCGTGCACACATTTCCGGGTCGTCGAGCAAACGGGCGATGGCACCCGCCAGTGCACCCGGATCGTCGGGCGGCACGAGCAGACCGGTCTCGCCATCGGTGCCCACAACTTCGGGCAACGCGCCACCCGTTGTCGCGACGACCGCGACACCGCAGGACATCGCCTCGATGGCAGGAAGCGAAAATCCCTCGTAGAGGGAGGGCACGACCGCCACTTGCGCCTCGCCGTAGAGGCGGGCCAGCTCGTCGTCGGTGATGCCGCTCACACAGTGCACCGCGTCTGCCAGCCCCAGGCGGGCGATGGCGCGGTCCACCCGGCCACCCTCGTTGAGGCGGCCGATCACAGTCAGCTCCACGTCGCGCTCGGTCCGCAGCTTGGCCACCGCCTCGAGGAGGGGGACCAGTCCCTTCATGGGGACGTCGCTGCTCGACGTGACCATGATCCGTCCGGGCACCGGGGTGACGTCGTCGAAGGGACGGAACACGGTGTGGTCGACCCCGACGGGGACCACCGTCATCCGCTCGGGCGCCACATCCATCTGGGCCGCGATGTCCTGGCGCGAATTCTGGGACACCGTCAGCACTGCGGGCAAGGCGCGGGCCACCCGAACCTGCATGCCGAGAAACCCGAACCAGCGCCGCGTCGTGAATCGCTGCCAGGGGTTCGTCGTGTGCGAAAGAGCGAGTTGGCGATCGACCGTGATGGGGTGGTGCAACGTCGTCAACAGGGGCCACCCGTCTTCGACCATGCCCAGCATCCCGCTGCCCAGGCACTGGTTGTCGTGCACGACGTCGAACTCGTCGCGGCGCTCGGCCAGGAGCTGGCGGGCCCGCAGCGAGTAGGCCAGGGGTTCCCCGAAACCGGCCGTGCACATGATGCCGAACTCGGTCCAGTCCTCCCGGGAGGTGAACTCGCTCCAGGCCGGGACGCGGAAGGGGTCGGGCTGGCGGTAGAGGTCGAGGCCGCGCACCGGCGTGAAGCCCACTCCCTCGTCGAGCTCGGGCCACGGAGGACCGGCGAAGACCTCCACCGAGTGACCCAGGGCGACCATTTCCCGGGTCAGGTGCCGGGTGTAGACACCCTGCCCACCGCAACGGGGATTGCCCCGATAAATGAGGAAGGCGACACGCAAACCCCCAGGTTGGGGCGGCGCGGCAGCAATCGGGGCGGGGGGTTCGATGTGGCGAGAGCGCTCCCAGGATTCCTTTGTCTCGATCCACTTCTGGCGAGGCGTTTTAGGCAATGGATATCCCGACTCGGCTCACCATGACCCCCTAGCCTCCCCGAATGCCCTGGTCCTGCGCAAACGGCGCCGTCGGGCGGCCCCTCCCCGCCCCGATCAGCCTAGGCCGACCCAGCCGAGCACGGTCACCAGGACGTAGACACCGGCCACGACGGCAACCGAGACGATGGCCAATCCGCCGAGCCAGCGGGCCACCGGACCGTTGGCCGCCGACCCGAGCAGTGAGCGCCGGTTGGCCAGCACCAGGATCAGGATCAGCGTCACCGGCGTGATGACCCCCTCGAGCACCTGGGTGTTGAGGATCAGCGTGATGAGGTTGCCCGGGACGAGCACCACGGCGGCGCCGATGATGATCTGGAAGGTGAAGATGCCGAGGAACACGGGGGCTTGACGGAAGCTCGACGAGACCGAGCGCTCGACGCCGATCGCCTCGGCCACGGCGTAGGAGGTCGAGAGCGGGACCACGGCGGCCGCCAGGGCGGAGGCCCCGAGCAATCCGAGGCCGAACAGTGTCGTGGCAAAGGCCCCCGCGACCGGCTTGAGCCCCTCGGCGGCCGTGGTGGCCGACGTGAGCGGGCCCGTGCCCCCGATGGTGGCCCCGGTGGCGATGATGATCGACATGGCCACGAGTGCGGCGAGAACGGCGCCGGTGATGGCGTCGACGCGCTGGAAATGGTAGTTCTCCGGCTTGACGCCCTTGTCGACGACCGCACCGGCCTCGTACAGCTGGATGTACGGGGTGATGGTTGTGCCGATCAGGGCGACGGACAGCAAGAGGAACGACTTCGACGCTTCGAAATGGGGCCACACGGTGTTGACCGCCACCTGGTGCCAGTTCGGATGCGCCAGCACGGCCGCGATCGGGTAGGCGATGAACACGACGGTGAGCAGCAGGAAAATGCGCTCCGCGTAGCGGTAGGAGCCGAAGAGCACGAGCGACCAGATCGCCACGGCGGCGATGGGCACCGAAATGTAGCGGGACACGTTGAACAGCTCGAACGAGGTGGCGATGCCGCCGAACTCGGTCACCATCAGGCCGATGTTGGCAATGGCGAAGGCCGTGATGGCGAACGCGGTGAGCCGGAGGTCGAACTCCTCCCTGATGAGCGCGGCCAGGCCTTTGCCGGTGTACGTCGCGAGACGGGCCACCATCTCCTGCACAATGACGTAGGCCACCGTGATCAGCACCATCAGGAAGAGGGTGCGGTAGATGAACTGTGCACCCGCGGAGGAGTAGGTGACGATGCCGCCGGCGTCGTTGCCGGCTGCCGCCGCGATCAGCCCTGGTCCGGCGGCGGCCAGGTAGATCAGCCACCGCCGCGACACCCGCACCTTCATGACAAAAGACGTGGAAAGTGGAAGCGGCCCTTGGTCGGAACGAGCGCGTCGAGCACGTCGTCGGCCAGGATGCGCCCAACGGGGCACCCGCCGTCGTCGACGACCACCATCGAATGGCGGCGTGCCTCGACGAGTTGCGCCGCCGCTTCGTTCGCGGATGTGTACGGGCTCACGGTCACGACGTCCTCGTCACCGAGGAGCGCGGACATCCGGGTGTCGGTCGACGCTCGCAGCGCGAGCAGGATGTCGAGCACGGAGACGTCACCGAGGAGCCGGCCGTCATCGTCGACGACCGCGACCGCATCGAGGTCGGCACCGTGCGCACGGGCCTCGGAGAGCCGGTCGACCACCTTCTTGACCTTGTCCCCCGACTTGGCCGTCACCAGCGCCGTCGTCATGATGCCGCCGGCCTCGTCCTCTTCGTAGCCGAGCAACTCGCGCAGCGCGAGCGCGGTCACCGACGGAATGTGGCGGAGGACCTCGCCTCGCACGGCCAGGGGCAGGTCACGCAACGCGTCGACCGCTTCGTCCGGTTCCATGGCGGCGACGAGGCGACCCGCCTCGACCGGGTCCGACTCGCGCAGGAGCTGCTCCAGGTCGTCGGGCTGCATCTCCTCGAGGGCGTCGGCGGCCTCGTCCGGGCTCAGCGCGGCGAGGAGCTCGCGACGCTCGTCGCGGCGCAGGTCCTCCAGGAGGTCGGCCAGCTCACCGGGCCGCAACCGGTGCAGGCCCTCGTTCGTCGTCTTGAGGCGCACATGCGTCGCCGCACCGCTCACGTCCTTGGCCGACTCGGTGAAGGGCTGAATGGCGGCCCAGTCGATGACGCGATCGGGCGTGGGACGGGGCCGCCACCGACGCGGTCCGAGACGGCGCAGGAGCGTCGCGTTGGACACATCGGCGCCCACGAGCCGGATGCGGCCGATCACCTCGGCCAGGTACAGGTCGGCGGCGCGAATGACCTGGACACCCTCGACGTCGACGAGCTGGTGGTCGAGGACGTCCTTCGCCAGCAGCACCTCGCCGGAACGGCGGACGACGTCGCGCAGGTCGAGCCGGGCCGACCGGAGGATGACCTCGGCGTGGCCGATCCGGTCGATGGCGGATGCCGGGACAAAGGCGAGACGGCGCCCGACCCGGATCACGAGACCACTCACGGGCGGGTACATCTGACCGTCGGCCCAACGGGCCACCACATCGTCCAAGCGGCCGATCTCCTGGCCGGTCTGATTTCGGACCGGGCGGCCGAGAAGACCGGCCAGCGACACGATGGAATCGAACACGCCCTCCGACGCGAGAATGCGGCGCGTGCGGCGACGGCGCTGGTGTGGTGGGCGTTCGGCGTCGCGGGAACGTCCTGGAATCAGACGTGAGCGGCTCGGCGCGCTCGTTGACGGGGGCGTGGCCATGGAGCTCCCTCCTGTGGCGTCCTCGATGGAGTTCGGATCGGATGTCCGCGGGCAAAGTGCGCAGCGGAGGATCAGCGAACGGCGCCTGCCTCTGTGCCCTCCCCGCGCTCGGGGCTCAGGACCACGCCCTCGGCGTGAATCAGCTGCGGCACGGAGTAGTGCATGCGCCGGCTGAACTACTGGGGGGTTCGCCCCTCGACATGGCCGCACCTCCTTCTCCGTCGGTCCCAGTGTGGGAGGGATCAGGCCAACATTCCCGCCGGGCATCTTACCGACACGGACCCACGGCATCGGGTCCCTGACTCGGTCGCAAAGGGGCCGACAGGACGGGTACCGTGCCTCTTATGGACCTGACCTACCCACCCGAAGCCGAGGAATTCAGGACGGAGATCGCCGGATGGCTCAAGGAGAACCTGCCCGAGGGGTGGGGCGGGCCCGAGTTCTCCCTCACGCCCGAGGAACGCAAGGCCTTCAATGAGGAGTGGACGGCCAAGCTGTTCGCCGGCGGGTGGATCTGCGCCAGCTGGCCGACCGAGTACGGGGGCAAGGGACTGAGCCTGTTGCAACAGGTTGTGCTGAACGAAGAGTTCGGCCGTGCCGGTGCGCCGTTGCGCGCCGACTTCTTCGGCGACACCCTCGTCGGGCCGACGATCCTGCAGTGGGGCAGCGAAGAGCAGAAACAACAATTCATCCCCGGGATCTTGAAGGGCGAGATCGCGTGGTGCCAGGGGTTCAGCGAGCCCGATGCCGGCTCGGACCTGGCCGGCCTCAAGACGCGGGCCGAGCTCGACGGCGACGAGTGGGTGATCAACGGGCAGAAGGTGTGGACGACGCAGGCGCACTACGCCGACTACATCTTCCTGCTGGCCCGCACCGATCCCGATGTGCCGAAGCACGCCGGCATCTCGTACCTCCTCGTGCCCATGAAACAACCCGGCGTCGAGGTGCGACCCATTGAGCAGGTCGACGGCTCCGCGGAGTTCAACGAGGTCTTCTTCACCAACGTGCGGTGCCCCAAGGAGAACGTCATCGGCGGCATCAACAACGGATGGAAGGTTGCGATGACCACGCTCGGCTTCGAGCGCGGCACGTCGTCGACGACCGGGCACCGGCGCTTCCAGAAGGAGTTCGACCAGATCCTCGCCGAGGCGCGAGCAAGGGGACGCGACAGCGATCCCCTCATCCGCCAGCGCTTGGCGCGGTCATGGTCGAAGATCAAGATCATGCAGATCAACGGCTACCGCACGTTGACCGACGTCCTCAACGGCACGCACACGACCGCGGCCCTGGGCGCGTGCAACAAGATGTTCTGGTCCGAGGCGCACCAGGACACGATGTTGCTGGCCATGGACATCCTCGGCATGGGCAGCCAGATCCTGCAGGGCGACAACTTCTCGGACGCCTTGCTCCCGGGCGCACGCCGCGCCCGGGCGGGCTACCCGGTCAACAACCTCCAATCGCTCTTCTTCTTCTCACGCTCGGAGACGATCTGGGGAGGTTCGGCCGAGATCCAGCGCAACATCGTGGGCGAACGGACGCTCGGACTGCCGAAGGAGCCCAAACCCGCCTGAGCACTCGCCCCGGGTCGGGGCGGCCACTTCCCCTACTGTTGGCCAGGCAAGACGACTGGTCGAACACAGCGAACGGGGTGAACAGCCATGCTGGTGAGAGAGTGCCTGCGGACGGCGCCGGTGACCGTCCCTCCGGGATGCACCCTGGAGGAGGCCGGACGGTTGCTGGGGAGCCACCGCGTCGGCTCGCTCCTGGTGGTCGACGGCGATCGTCTGGTGGGAATCGTCACGGACCGCGATATCGCCGTGCGCGGGGTCGGGGAGGGAAAGCCGCCTGCAGCGCCGGTGGAGGCCGTCATGACCCCGGACCCGGTCACCATTCAGGGCTCGGCCGACGTCTTCGCCGCCTTCACGGTGTTCAAGACGGCCAGCGCCCGGCGACTGCCGGTGCTCGAGGACAAGGACCTCGCCGGGATCATTTCGGTCGATGATCTGCTGCTGTCGCTGGTGGCCGAGTTCGGCGCGGTGATGTCCCCTGTGGCGCAGGAACTCGTGCACCCGGGCTGACCCAGCTCTCCGTCTCTCTGCCGCATCACGCAACGTCCTGAGCGTCCATCGCCGCGATCCGGCCCTCGCCCAGCTCCAGGCGCTGCTGGTGGTCGCCCATTTCGTTGAAGGCGAGGCTTTCGTCCGGCCGGACGCGGGCCTTCAGGGCGGAGGTGACGCCCGGGACAATCCAGTGTTCTTCGAGAGCGATCAACATGCGGGTTCCCTTTGTGTCGGAAAGAACAGGATCAGGACTTGTCGTGGAGGGACTCGCGGGGGTGTCGGCGAGGCGGACGTCCCAGCAGGACTGCAGTTGAGGCAAACGGGGAGAGCGGAGCGATAGCGCAGCTGAGTCGACGCCGCGATCGGGCAGGGCTCTGCCCGCGTGTGTCGTCCGGGAGCCGGGTACTCACCAGGCGACGGCGTTGCCCTGGTAGTCGAGGTACTGGAGACCGGTGTGGCCGCGTTGGGCGTCGACGGTCCTCACCAGGTTGGGGATGCTCTCGTCGATGGTGAGGCGAGCATTGGGACCGCCGAGGTCGGTCTTGACCCAGCCTGGAGCCATGAGGAGCAGCGTCCGCGGGTCGTCGTGGTGGCGGGCGGCGTAGCTGCGCATCAGTTGATTCAGGGCCGATTTGCTGGCCCGGTAGATCTCGAAGCCGCCGTTGTGGTTGTTGGCGACGCTCCCCTGACCGGAGGACATGATGGCGATCGTGCCGTCGGCGGGGACGACGTCGCCGAGTGTTTCGATGACCCGCATCGGACTCAGAGCGTTGGTGACCATCACGCGGACGAACTCGTCAGTGGCGACGTCAGCGACCGTCTCCGCTACGCCGATCCCGGCGTTCACGAAGAGCAGATCGAAGGTGCGCGACCCGAGCCGCCGTCTCAATGACTGGACCTGGTCGGGGAGGGTGATGTCCACGTGCTCGAGCTCCACCAGTCCACCAACGGTCTCTTGGAGGTCGTGGAGCGCCGTCCGGGCCTGGCCCCGCACGGTTGCCACGACCTGGGCCCCGCGGTCGACGTACTCCTCGGCGATCGCGAGACCAAGACCGCGAGATGCGCCGATCAACAGCACACTTGCGTTCTTCGATGCCGAGGTCACGCCCGCCCCCCGAAGTGTGCCGCAGCGGCCTTCGGCTCGCAGACGATCGGATGGCCCTCAAGGGGTATGAGCATCGCGGGTCCTTTCAGAACTGTCGCTCAACAAGTGTTGAGTAAACCGTACCGCAGGCGATCGCTTCGCTCAACGTATGTAGAGTGAAAACCATGCGCAACGACACCCCGGCCCGCACGCCGATGACGACCCGGGCGGCCCGCCGCGCAGCATCACAGGCCCGGATCCTCGACGCCGCGCGGGAGGAGTTCGGTGACCGGGGATTCGAGGCGACAACGGTGCGGGACATCGCCCACCGGGCCCGGGTCGACCCATCCCTGGTCCTGCAGCACTACGGATCAAAGTCGGCGCTGTTCACCGCCGCCATACAACTCCCAACCGGCGAGCCGGAAGAAGCCGCAGACCATCTGGCCGAAGTCCTCAAGGTGCGCGCCGCCGCATTACCTCCCGAGATGCGGGCCCTGGTCCGGTCCATGCTGACCGTGCCGGAGGCTTCCGAAGCCGTCCGGAACCATCTGGACGAGCGGATCGGCAACCTGGCCGCCGGCATCGGCGGCCCGGACGCCGAGTTGCGAGCCGCCATCGCTGTGAGCAGCATCCTCGGCCTGACCGTGGCCCGCCACTTCCTCCAGCTGCCCGCCGTGTCGAGCGCCTCCGACGACGACTTCGTCCGGGTAGCCACCCAGGCCCTCACCGCAGCCCTGCAACCAGAGCGTTCCGATTCGCACGCCCCGCAGCCCCTCCATTGCCGGTCGAGGCACTAGCTCGAGCGGCGCTCCCGGCCTTCGAAGGGGGTCCCCGTCGCCGGCAGGGGAACCACGTTGGTCGTGGCGGGACTCGAGAGACCCATCACAAGTCCTTCGGTCCCTTCGCGGTGCTGGCGGATACCGAGCACGAAGAGCGGAATGCTGGCCACCAGCGTGCCGACGCCGCCGACCACCAGCGCGAGTCGCGGGCTGGTGACGTCGCTCAGGTAGCCGAGCAGAGGGGCTCCGATGGGCGTGCTGCCGAGAAAGGCGATCGCGTTGAGCGACATGACGCGACCTCGCATGGCCGGATCCGCCCGCAGTTGCAGGGTGGCGTTGTTGGTGGCCACGAAGGCGATGCTGGCCGCCCCCATCGGGATGAGCAGCACGATGGCCCATGTCTGGGTCGGTGCCAGCGCCACCGCCAGGATGCCGACGCCGAAGACGACGCCGATACCGGCCAAGAGCCGGGTGGACGGCCGGCTCCGGAAGGCGGTGGCGAGCCCACCGGCAACGGCTCCCGCCCCCATGGCCGCCAGGAACCAGCTGTAAAGGCCGGCACCGCCGTGGAAGGTGAACTTGGCCAGGAGCGGCAGCGTCACGGTGAAGTTGAATGCGAACACGCCGACCACCGCCATGGAGAGAAGCGGGATCTTCAGGTCGGGTGTGGCCCAGACATACCGCAGGCCCTCCCGGACCTGGCCCTTGGCTCGCACCACGCCCGGGCGCCGATAGAGCTCGGAGGCGCGCATCATGGCGAGGGCCACGATCACCGCAGCATAGGAAGCGGCGTTGATGTAGAAGCACGTCGCCACGCCGAAGAAGAGGATGAGCACGCCGCCGATGGCCGGCCCGATGACCCGGGCCGAGTTGATCAAGACGCTGTTGAGGCTGACCGCGTTGGGCAGCAGATCCAGCCCGACCATCTCGGAGACGAAGGTCTGGCGCGACGGGTTGTCGAACAGGTTCACAAACCCGAGGCCCGCGGCGAGCACGTAGACCTCCCACAAGTTGGCCGAATGTGTGACGACCAGCGTGCCCAAGATCAGCGCCAGGATCCCCGCCGTCCCCTGGGTGGCGTAGAGCACCTTGCGCTTGTCGATCCGGTCGGCAATCAAGCCTCCGAACGGTCCGAAAAGGAGCAGAGGCAGGAATTGCAGGCTGGTGGCGATGGCGACATCGACACCGGTGCCGTGGAGCGGAAAGAGGATCAGGTAGGCCTGCGCCACCGTCTGCATCCACGTCCCGGACACGGAGATGACCTGGCCCGTGAAGTAGAGCCGGTAGTTGCGGACCGAGATGGCGCGGAACGTGCGGCGTCCGGCCTCGCGCACACGCCACCTCATGGCTCCGCCAAGAGGTGCTCGAGGAGCTCGACGAGCTCAGTCGCATGCCGTTGTTCCTCGGAGGTGAGGTCGTCGAGGCGGCGCAACAGGAACGCATTCTTCCGGGTACGTATCTGCTCGAGCGTCCGCTGCCCCGCGGTCGTCATACGGACCCGTGCGCTCCGTCGGTCGTTGGGATCCGCCGCCCGCGTCACCATTCCCGCCTCCGTCAGGCTGGCGACGATCCTCGTCATGGTGGGCGGCTGCACCTGTTCGAGCGCGGCCAGCTCGCCGAGGGTCGGACTGCCGTGCCGGCCCACCGAGCCGAGCGCCGACGCCTGGGCCGGCGAGAGACCGCCGAGGGACTCCTGGCGGAGGCGGCGCTGCAGGCGATTCACGGCGATACGCAGGCGGCTGGCGACTTCTTCGTGGGTCAGCTCGAGGGACGGCCAGGACATGCACCCATTATAGTTAGTTGAGCTAACTAATCAATACTCCCGCACCACGGGACGGGCCGGAACTGCTCGAAAGAGGCCGAAAAGGAGGCTCAGAGGCTCGGGACGTAACCGCCCGAGCCGAGCGCGGCGCTCTCGTCGACGCTCAAGGAGTCGTCGATCCCGCCCACGACGTCGGTGACCCAGGGCAGCCGCTCACGCAGGATCCGCTCCACCCCGCCCGACAGCGTGGCCGAGCTGATGGCGCAGGAGCTGCACGCCCCCTGGAGCTGGACCTCGATCACCCCGGTCTCGACATCAGCCCGAACCAGGACGAGGTCACCCCCGTCAGCCTGCACGGCGGGCCGCATCAGGTCCATGATCCCCTGGAGCTTGTCCAGGCGATCGGCCCTCTCGGCGTCGCTCAGCTGGGACTGGGTGTCGGACACCCCCCCATTCTGCCGTGCCCACGGGCTCCTCATGCACCGGCGCCCGGCACGGAACCGGGGTTACCATCTGGTCGAGGGCTTCGCACCGGTCCTGTCGGACCATCGAAGGGGACGGATTGATGAGCGTGACGGTTCGGGGAGTGTTCAAGGGTGCGAGCGAGACGAGGGACCTCCCTGCGGGAACGGTGATCTTCGAGGAAGGCTCCACCGGCCAGGAGATGTTCGGGGTGATCGCCGGCACGGTGGAGCTCCGGCTGTCGAACGGCCACGTCATCAGCCTGGGACCCGACGACACCTTCGGGGAGATGGCCATCGTCGACGCATCGGCCCGGAGCGCCACGGCAGTGGCCGTCGAGGACTCGACGCTGGCCGTCATCGACAAGCGCCGGTTCTTGTTCCTGGTCGGCGAGACCCCGACCTTCGCGCTCCAGGTGATGGCCAGCCTGGCGGAGCGCCTCCGGGCTCTGCAGTCGGAGGGCTGACACCTCAGTCGAGCCCGACAGGCTCGGGCGGACCTCCCTGCACCACGGGGTTGGACAGCTCGCCGATCCCCTCGATGGCGATGCGGACCGTGTCGCCGGCCTTCAAGAAGCGCGGCGGGTCGAAGCCGGCGCCCACACCGGCGGGTGTCCCGGTAGCGATGATGGTGCCCGGCTCGAGCGGGAAGGCCGTCGTCAGGTACTCGATCATCTCGGCGCAGTCGAAGATCAGGTCCGCCGTGGTCGAGTCCTGACGGAGCTCGTCGTTGACCCGGGTGCGGATGGCCAGTGACCCCGGATCGCCGAGCTCGTCCCCCGTCACCAGCTCGGGGCCGCATGGCGCATGGGTGTTGAAGGACTTCCCCATCGTGAAGGTGGGCGTCCGCCACTGCCAGTCCCTCGTGCTCACGTCGTTGATGATGGTGAAGCCCGCAACCACCTCGAACGCCCGCGCCGCCGGCACGTGCTGGCAACGGGGGCCGATGACGAGTGCGAGCTCGCCTTCGTAGTCCACCATGTCCGAGACGGAGGGCAACACGATGGGATCACCCGGCCCGGTGATGGAGGTGCGCTGCTTGTTGAACCAGTACTGCCACTCAGGCGGCTCGCGCCCCATTTCGGCCACGTGGGCCCGGTAGTTCATGCCGATGGCGAGGATGGCGGGCGGATCGGTCACCGGTGCGTGGCGGCGCACCGATGCAACGTGATGCCGGGGGGCCGGACCGGTTGCTGCCACGCGGGCCCGCTCCAGCCCCTCCGAACCGAGAGCGAGCAATTCGGCCATCGTCGACGGGAGCCCTGTCGACGCGTCGCTCAGGTCGAGGATTTCCTGCCCGATGATCCGGCCGGGTCGAGGTCGTCCGTCCGCCAGGGAGAAGCTGGCCAGTCGCACGGCTCCTCCCCCGCCGGACTCAGCCGGCCTGGGCCTGCGCCTTGTAGGCCGCCCAGTGCTTGGTGGCGTGCCGGGCCGAGAAGGCGCCGATGAGCTCGACGGCACCGAAGAGGATCGCCCCGATGCCGATGAGCACGACCAGCGCGGTCAATGGCGCACCGGGGTGCCTGATGCAGAGGAAACCCAAGGCGACGGCGATGATGCCGCGGATGAGGTAGGCCCACCAGTAGGGCAGGTAGTGGTAGCGGATGGAGTTGACGATGTCGAATATCCCGAGCACCAGGAAGGCCCAGCCGACGAGCACCGCCACGATGAAGATGGTGATGTGCGGCCACACGAAGCCGACGATGCCCGCACCGATCCATATGACGCCGAAGATGATCAGCGGCCAGCGTTGGCGGGCCGCCCGCAAGCCACCGATGAGCTCGAACAGGCCGCCGGCAATGAAGAACCCACTGGCCAGGTAGACGATGGCATAGACGCTGGCATGCCGGTAGCTGATCACGAAGAAGCCGAAGATCATGGCGATGATGCCGCCGGCCAGGTACCAGCCCCACATCTTCTCGAGTTGCGTGCTGACGACATCGCCGACCGCGATCTCGTCGTCAGTGAGTACATCGGTCATGACAGCCCCCTAGGCGAGTAAGAGCACACACGGGTGTGTCGCCGCAGCGTATCGCCGCGCCTAGGTCGATGAGCGGATACAGGACTCCAGCGCGGCGACGGCACGGCTGCCCCACGATCCGCCCGCCTCGGCCCACCGGGCCGGGTGATGGAGCACGTCGTCGGCCTCGGCCCACAACTCGTCCTCGACCGGCTTGAGCCTCTCCCGGAGGCCCGGCAGCGCAGCGGGATCGGCCTCGACCACCTGGCGTAGGGCGTCGGCGGCGTGCCACAGGTCCTCGCCCGAGAGCTCGGCGGGGACGAACGGGGGTGGGCCGGCGGCGGTGCGCGGGAAGGCGGGCACGTAGATGCTCGTGCACGGGCTCCCCGCCGCCACGAAGACGCGCAGCGGCGCCCCCTCGGCCAGGTCCGGCGGCAGCTCGGCGATCATGGAGGCGGCGGTGACGCTGAGGTCCCGGACGTGCATGCAGACGGTGACCCCGCCGTAGTCCGCGCCCACACGGCTCGGCGGCTCGTGGACGGGACCGTCGGTGCCCGGGGCGCCCCAGGGTCCGGTCCCGTGATCGCGCAGATGGGCAGCGGTGGCGGCCGATGTCAGCCCGCCAGAACCGGCGGAGGCGAGGAAACGGCGGCTGGCCGCCAGGCGGACATCGGCGTTGGCCGTGTCCTGCGCCGCGTCGCGGAACCGGTCGAAGTCGTCGCCCGCCGCGAGGGCGGCGGAGGCCTGTGTCCACTCGGTGCCGAGGCTGATCCGGTTGGAGATGGCCACGCCGGCGGGGAACGGCGCGACGGCGTAGTCCGAGCCGGCCGTCTCGAGCACGAACGCCTGTGACGGGTCGGCGACGAGGAAGGAGGAGTCGTAGGCCTCCTGGTGGGCCGCGTCGGCGATGCCGCCCTGCCCGCATGTCTCGAGGAGCCCTGCCATCACGTCGACCGCCTCGGCGGCGGTGCGGGCGCGCTCGAGTCCGAGGCGCACCAGGTCCATGCCGATCAGAGCCGGCTTCGCCGACGTCGCGTCGTGCGTCGTCCTGACCCGTTCGTTTCCGATGGCGACGCCGTGCTCGTTGACGCCGTGCTCGGCCCCCCAGAGCCAGGTGGGGCAGGAGAGGAACGCGGCGTGCGCGCCGGTGTCACCGATGGAAAGGTACTGCGTGCGCAGTGTGCACCCGGCCGAGGCGCGGCGACCGAACGGCCAGGCGATCTGGACCTCTCCGGGCGGGCGATCGGAGTTCTTGGCAAACACCATGCCGCGGGGACCGGGACCACAGAGCGTGTCGCACATGGTCGCAGTGTAGGGAGGGTGGATAGGGTGGCGGTTCGTGGAACCACGCGCTGTCCTCACCGCAGACGAGATCGACCTCTCCGACACCGCATTCTGGGCCCGGCCCTGGGACGAGCGGGAGGGCGCCTTCCAGACGCTCCGGCGTGAGCGCCCGATGCCGTTCTACCAAGAGCCCGAGATCCCCGAGGCGCTGAGCTACGTCATCCCGAGGGGGAAGGGCTACTACGCGCTGACGCGCCACGCCCACATTGCGGAGGCCAGTCGGCACCCGGAGATCTTCCAGTCCGGGCGGGGCGCCACCTCCATCATCGACATGCCCGAGGAGATGCTCGACTTCTTCGGCTCCATGATCAACATGGACAACCCGCGGCATGCCCGCCTGCGGCGCATCGTGTCCGCTGCGTTCAACCCGCGCATGATCAAGTCGATCGAGGATCGCATCGAGCTGGTGGCCGACGATGTCATCGACCGCGTGGCGGACAGGGGCGGCTGCGACTTCGTGGTCGACGTGGCGGCCCGGCTCCCCCTCGAGATCATCTGCGACATGATGGGCATCGCCGCCGCCGACTACGACACCGTGTTCAACGCGTCGAACGTGATCCTCTCGGCCGGCGACACCGAGTACGTGACGCCGGGCGAGGACCCGATGGTCGCCTTCATGAATGCCGCGCAACAGCTCAACCTGCTGATGACGGACCTGGCCACCTACCGCCGGGAGCACCCGACCGAGGACGTCACCTCGGCCCTCGTCAACACCAACGTCGACGGCGAGGCGCTCACCGACACCGAAGTGGCTGCCTTCTTCATCCTGCTCGTTGTGGCCGGCAACGAGACGACCCGCAATGCCATCAGCCACGGCTTGCTGGCCATGACCACCTACCCGGATCAGCGGGCGCTCTGGCAGGCGGACCCGGCGGGCATCGCCGCCACCGGCGTCGACGAGATCGTGCGCTGGGGCTCCCCCGTCATCTGGATGCGGCGCACCGTGGCGGCCGACACCGTGCTCGGCGACATCGAGCTGGTGGAGGGCGACAAAGTGATCATGTTCTACAACTCGGCCAACCGGGACGAGGACGTCTTCGCCGACCCCTTCACGTTCGACGTCCGGCGCGACCCCAACCCCCATATCGGGTTCGGCGCGGCGGGGCCGCACTTCTGCCTGGGGGCCCATCTGGCCCGCCAGGAAATTGACGTCATGTTCCGCCACCTGTTCGAGCGGCTTCCTGACATTGAGGCGGTCGGCGAGCCGGACCGGCTCTTGTCGCCGTTCATCAACGGCATCAAGCACCTCGACTGCCGCTTCACGCCGGCGCTGGCGCGCTGAAGCTGCGGCGCGCCGGCGCCGCTCGCTCTCAGCTCCCCTTGTACTCGAGGAAGGCCTCCAGGGCGCGCGGCCCCCACACCAGGCCCGGGCCACCGTTCATGGTGATGGCTCACGCCGATCATCTCGGCGACCTCTTCCGTCGTGGCGCCCAGTCGCGCCAGATTCCGGCCGTGGGCGGCGATGCACCCGTCGCACTCGCGGGTGATGGCGATGGAAAGGGCGATGAGCTCCTTGGTCTTGATGTCGAGCGCTCCCTCGACGAAGGCCGCGTCGTGGAGTGCGCCGTAGCCCGCCATGACATCGGGGATGGCCTTCGTGAGCGCGTGATACGGCTCGCGAAGATCGGCCTGGACCTGATGGAAGTGTGCAAGTGCCATGCCAAATGCTGGCACGCCGGCGCGGTCAGCCGTCGCCGGCGGCGCTCCTCGGCCCCTTGTTGCGGACCTCCTCCACGGCGGACATGGCCTCGCGCAACTCGCGGATCCACTCGGCCTCGTGCTGGGCCACCAGGCGGACGCACCAGGCCAGCGCCTCGCTGCGGCTGCGCGCCACGCCGGCGTCGATCAACGTATCGAGGGCCTGGCGGTCGTCCATGCGCAGCCGGGTCATGACCGGCACCCCCGCCGTCGTGAAGAGGACGCGGGAGCCCCCGCAGTCGGCACCCCAGGACACGGCGCGGCGGAACGCCGGCTGGGCCTCGTCGGCGATGCGGATGCGAGCGCCGCGAGTCTCTTCGCGGAACCCGCCGATGCGGGCCTGCTCGGCGACCCGCACCTCGTCCTCGCCCGCACCTTCGGGGAGCTGGGGCGGGGCGAGCGTCCCGACCACCTGGATCTCGTCACCGTCGATGGCGATGGTCGGGCTGTCGGAGAACCAGGTGGCAGGGCACCCGCCCGGCGAACCAGGCCCCGATCAGCCTCTCCTGCTCGGGCCCAGAGGGCGGTGGGCCGGCGGAACGCCGCCTCCCCCGCTGGGCTCCGCTTCCACTCTCGTTGCTCGCTTGCGTCATATTACAAGATTACATGATTACCCGAGTGAGTCAAGCGGGGAGTCCTCTCACTCGAGTGACAGCTTGAAGCCGGCATGGGAGGCACGAACCCGAGACGCTCGTAGAAACGGTGGGCCTCGGGACGGGCCGCATTGGAGGTCAGCTGCACCCGGTAGCAGCCCAGACCACGGGCCCGGGCGATGGCGTCGCCCATGAGCGCGCCGCCCACCCCGGTGCCACGGTGATCCGGGTGCACATGGACCGACTCGATCTCGGCGCAGAGACCGCCGTGGGCCTGGAGGTGGCGAAAGACGATGAGCTGGCAGACGCCGACGACCGCACCGGCCAGGTCCGCGACCAGCACGACGCCGTCACGCTCGACGATGTCGCGCCACGCGGCACGGTACGGACCGAGCTCGTCGGGGTCCTCCCTGCTGGGTGGCCCGCCCGGGACCACACCCTGCACGAGCAGCTCCACGATGCGGCCGAGCTCGGCCTCGTGGGCGGGGCGGACGACCAGCCCCTCACGTATCATCGCCCGCCTCCATCCATGCCGGCAATTGTGGCGCCGATGGACCCACTGCTAGTGCGCGCTCTTGCGCACCCGCAATGTGATGGCGCGGCGAGGGCAGTCCCGGGCCGCGCGCTTGGCCGCACTGACGAGCTCCGGGGGCAGCGGCTTGCCGTCCACTATCGGATAGCCCCACTCGTCGAGCGTGATGGACTCGGGGAGCAACTCGGCGCAGTAGCCGTAGGCGTCGCAGGCAACCGGGTCGATGAGGATGCGGATCATGGTCGGACCACCCGCGGCGCGTCCGGGAGGCGGAGCTGCGATGGACGGTTCCAGTGCGAACACCTTGCGCCGGCGACGTGCGCGCTCACGTCGGACGCAAAGACGTGCAGCGCGCTGCGGACCAGGTTCACCGCTCCGTCGGGATGACGACAGGCGCCCCGACCATCGACCTCGCGCAGCCTGCGGTCGAGCCGGCTCAGGAGGCCGGGATCGGCCTGCCCCCGAGCCAGTCGGGTCAGGTCGTCGGCGATGGCGGGCAGCCCGTAGACGCATGGTCCGCACTGGCCGGCGCTCTGGCCCGCCAGGTAGTGGGCGATTCGGGCGGACTCCATGAGCCCGCAGCCACTCTGGCCCAGAACGATGACGATGCCGACCCCTGCCGTCGCCCCGATGGCACGGAGCGAGAGAGAGGCGTAGGGCGTCGTGAAGTGCGCTGGGCCTACCCACGCGCCGCCGTAGCCACCAACGAGGAGCGCCTGCGGCGCGCCGGCCGGGACGGCCCTGTTGGCAATGTCGATCAGGGGCGCGCCTCGGTCGATCTCCACCACGCCCGGGTGCTCCACCGCACCCGAGATCGTGACGAGAGACGTTCCCGGGTCTTCGACCAGACCGTGGGACCGGAACGCGTCCGCTCCCGTGCGGGCGATCATGGCAACGTGCGCCAGCGTCTCCGCGTTGTGCACCAGAGCACCCCGGCGCCCGATCCGCAGGGCGGTGCCCTTGTCCGGTCGGAAGGACGGCAGGCACTCGCCGGACTCGACCCAGCGCACCAGCGCCGACTCCTCGCCGGCGATGAAGCGATCGGGTGGTCGCACCATGACCTCGGGTACGGGAGCGCACCCGGCCGCCACGCGCTCCTGCAGGCCCCGCGCCACGGCCGCGGCCACGTTGTGGCGCCCCTCGGGCACGCAGACCATCACGCGTCGTGCGCCGGTGGCCGCAGCCAGGAGCTGCGCGCCGTCGAGCACGAGGTGCGGCGAACGGATCAGGAGGAGCTTGTCCTTGTCGCTGGCCGGCTCCCCCTCCATGCCGTTGACCAGGACCGCGCCTCCGGGCCCCCGGCTGTGCGCGACGGCGAGCTTGATGGCGGCCGAGAATCCGGCGCCGCCGCGTCCGGACAAGCCGGAGGCCTCCAGCGTGGAGACAAAGGCCTCGCGCCAGCCACGGGCACCGGCCGAGGGAAGCGGGACGGGACCCAGCGCGGCGACATGACCGGCCAGGTCGGCTGGGTACCCGAGCAACCGGTAGCGGTTGGTCATGGGCAGGGCCTCGCTGACGTTAGCCATGCGGGGCTCCTGTCCTCCGCCGCGCCGAGAGCGCCAGATGCTTCGGCGGCACACCGGCGACCGTCGCGTTGGCGGTCCTCGCCGACGCTTGGCGGGCGGCCAGGCGGATCCGCCAGGCCAGCGCAGCAGCCACTGCGACGACACAGACGACACCGAGCACGATGACCCAGCCTTCGCCGGCGTCGGTCCCCATGCCGAACGTATGGGCCAACGCAACCGGCCAACTGATGTAGGCCAGCCAATGGATGGCACGCCAGGTCCCGGGGCGCATGCGGGCCCGGAGCAGGCTGGACACGAAGACGGCGATCATCAGGTCGAGCGAGATGGCGCCCACGCCGACCCAGAACCGTCCGTAGCTGGAGGTGAACGGGATGACGATGGCGGCCCAGCTGATGTGGACGTACGTATCGAGCACGCTGGTGACGACGTGGATGCCCAGGAAGACCACGGCGATCATGGAGATCCGCCGGTGCATCTCCTGCTGCGCGAAGCCAGGCCAGTTGCGGGCC
Source organism: uncultured Acidimicrobiaceae bacterium (assembly GCA_963741995.1). Classification (GTDB taxonomy): domain Bacteria; phylum Actinomycetota; class Acidimicrobiia; order Acidimicrobiales; family RAAP-2; genus Bog-473. The sequence goes on along the minus strand of CAVUKI010000001.1, from coordinate 802,886 downwards.
CGGGCCCGAGTCGTGGTGGTGATGCCGAGCACCATGGTCAGCGTCAGGAGGATCAGCGCCATGAGGCCGCTGGCCCGCGTGGTGTACCAGAGCGCGGTGGAATTCATGCTGCGCACTCCTTCGGCCAGCCGTTGACGAAGAAGACCTCTCCGTCGAGGCGCACGAGCCGCGCCGACTGCTCGAAGCGCCTCAGTTCGTCGAGGGCCCGCTCGCCCCAGACGATGGCGGCGGTCGTCACGAGGTTGGCCTCGACGCAGCTGGAGCCGGTCGCCGAGACCAGCTCCCAGCAGGGCTCGACAGCAGTCCCCGCTCTGCGGATCGATGATGTGGTGGACGTCACGATCGCCGAGCCTCCACGTCCGGGCCGAGGTGCCCGAGCTGGCGAGGCCGCCGTGCCTGATGGCCACCACCTGGTCAGCCTCCTCGGGTGGCGTCGACGACCGGAGGGCGACGCCGATCGCCCACCCACCAGTCGGGGGTGGGCCGGCGACGGCGACATCGCCACCCAGGCTCACGAGCGCGCCCGATCCGATGCGGTCGGCGATGCGGGCAACGGCCCGATCAGCGGCCAGTGCCTTGGCTGACGAGCCGAGGTCGAGACGGACATCCCGCGGAATACGGACGGTCCGGTTGCGCGGCATCGAGCTGCACATGCTGATAGCCCGCGACCGCGGCCGAGCGCCCGGGGCGGGACGGGTGGACGGGCCCGCACCTCGTCCAGGTCGGCGTCATAGCCCAGCGCGGCGATGGCATTGCCCACGGTGGGGTCGACGGCACCTCCCGTCCGCTCGGCCGTGTCGCACGCCACGGTGAGCGCGTCGAAGAGCAGCGGGCTCACGGCCACCGTCCGGCCCGCATCGGCGTGCACCGCCTGCAGCTCCGAGTCGTCCCGGAACCTGCTGCAGGCGAGGTCGATGGCCATGAGCTCGGTCGCGAGCAATCGTTCGGCGACTTCCGCGTCGCCGGGGTCCTGCACGACGACGGTGGCGGTGGTGCCGATGGCACGGAACGAGCGGGCCGTCAGGGCGGGCTCGAGCACGTCAGTGGTCGGGCTGCACTACGACGTGGCGCCCGACGTCACGGTGGGCGATGAGGAGCTGGCCGACGGGGTCGAGGACGACGAGGAGGAGGTTCCGGTGTTGCCGGTCGTACCCGTCGTGCCGGAGTCGGAGGAGCCAGAGTTCGTGCCAGAGGAGCTGCTGTTGTTGGTCACGGCTGTCGAACCCGACGAGGCGTTCGAGTCCGCCGCGCCCCGTCCGGCGCCGGCGCCAGGGTGATCCTGGGCTACCACGATGCCGAGGGCCACGGTGGCGCCGCTGGCGGCGACGATCGCGCCGCGGGTGAGAAAGCGCACCCGGGACTTGGCTCTGTCCCTCTCGGCGGCTCTGCTCGGCTGGGCGGTGGGTGACATGGGGGGTCCTCGGTTGGCGACGCCCCTATCCCAACATGCTCGATTCGACACAGACGCAGGATCCGCTGTGGCCCTGCTGTGACATTGTGCCCCATTCCACGCAGGGATAATCACCACACCCCCGCTACGATCGCCCGAGGTCCGCCACGCGGAGCAGGAGAAGAGAGGGGCGATGGCCCAGGTCAACACGGTGCGAGGACCGGTCGACGGAAGCCGATTTGGGGCGCACACTGATGCACGAGCACATCTTCGTGCTGAGTCCTGAGATTGAGAAGACAGCAGACGAATGGGACGAAACGGCGGAGCAAGCCCGAGCCGTGACGAAACTGCGCGAGCTCAAGGACCACGGGATCGACACCCTCGTCGATCTCACCGTGATCGGGTTGGGCCGCTACATCCCGCGGGTGGCCGCCATCGCCGATGAGGTCCCGGAGATCAACGTCGTCGTGGCAACAGGTGTGTACACCTACAACGACGTTCCGATGTACTTTCACTTCCAAGGCCCGGGGACCATTCTCGGAGGGCCCGAGCCGATGGTGGACCTCTTCGTCCGCGAGATATCGCGAAGGGATCGGAGACACCGGCGTGCGGGCCGGCATCCTCAAGTGCGCGTCTGATCGCCCTGGCATCACGCCCGGCGTCGAGCGCGTGCTCAGAGCCGTGGCGCAGGCGCACCGGGCCACCGGAGTGCCCATCACGACGCATACGCCGACACCCCCCGAGCCCTGGGGCCTGGAGCAGCAGCGCATCTTCAAGGAGGAAGGCGTCGACCTGACCCGGGTGGTCATCGGCCACAGCGGAGGCACGGTCAACACCGACTACCACCTGAGCCTGATCGACAACGGCTCCTACCTCGGCTTCGATCACTTCGGTCTGCCCGGCATCACCCTGGAGGAGCGCGTCGATGCCGTGGCGCGCCTCTGCGCCCGGGGTTACGCCGAGCGGATCGTCCTCTCGCACGATGCCATGTGTTTCGTCGACTGGTTTCCCCGCGCCATGACGGATGCGCCGGGTGATTGGCGTTGGACGTACATCTCCGACGAGGTGCTCCCGGTGATGCGCGACCGTGGCATCAGCGACGCCGACATCGCCACCATGCTGGTGGACAACCCGCGGACGCATCCTCGAGGGTGGCGCCCCCTACTGATGCACCGATGGGGTGCGCGGGCATGACGATGCTCCAGCCGGAATTGGTGGCGCGACTGGCCGGCGTCGTTCCCCGATGCCGTGGCTTGGCGGAACCTGGCCGACGGAGAACTGCTGACGTTGGCCGACTGGCATCGCAGCTCCAATCGACTCGCCCACGGCATGCGGGGGCAGGGAATCGACCGCGGCGACCGGGTCGGCCTGCTCATCGGGAACGGGGAGCCGCTGGAGTGGCTCGTCTCCTACCTCGCCATCCACAAAGCGGGCGCGGTGGCGGTCCCGCTCCTGGCCCGGCTGGGACCGGTCGAACTCGCCGCGATCCTGGTGGACGCCGGGGCCTCCGTCATCCTGTGCAGCGAGGTCGTTCCGGAGGTCCGGGCGGCGGTCCGGACCGTGGTGTGCACCGGAGCAGGCGGCGACGTGCTCTGGACCGACCTGCTCTCCCCCGACGATCGAGACCTGGAACCGGCCTACGGACCGGACGACGTGGCCGACATCATGTACACCTCCGGGACCACGGGCCGGCCGAAGGGGGTCCTCGTACGGCACGGCGGCCTTTCGACGACGGCGCGCGTGCCGTCCGCCTGGCTGGGCCTCGGGTTCCTCTCTTCCTCGCCTTTCGCCACGACCAGCGGGTCGCTCCTCGTCACAGGCCCGCTCCGCGGCGGAATGAGTGGCTGGTTCCTCCCACGCTTCAGCGCCGAGGCCTGGATCACCGCGGTGGAGCGGGACCGCCCTGTCTCGGCCTTCCTGGTGCCCGCCATGGTGGAGCTCATCGTCGCCTCGCCCCGGTTCGGCACAGCCGATCTCTCGAGCCTGGCCGTGGTCACAGTGGGCAGTGCGCCCATTGCGGCGGCCACCCTGCGCCGCTTCGGAGCGGGCCTTCCGGCGGCCGAGGTCCTGTGCGGCTACGGGATGACCGAGTTCGGTGCGGTTTCGGCGATGCCGATGGGCGACGGCGGACGGCACCTGGGGTCGGTGGGGATCCCGCTGCCCGGCGTCGACGTCCGGATTGCAGGCCCGGGTGGCGCGACGTTGCCGGCGGGAGAAGTCGGCGAGGTGACCATCGAAGGGGAGTCGCCCTGCCCGGTCCTCTCTCGGCGACCACCAGAACACCGACGACTCGTGGGACGGCGGGTGGCTGCACAGTGGTGACCTCGGCTACCTCGACAGCGACGGCCACCTCTGGATCGTCGGTCGGGAGAAGGAGATCATCATCCGGGGCGGTCACAACGTGGTGCCAGGAGAGGTCGAGGCTGCCCTCTTCGAGCATCCCGCAGTGACCGAGGCCGCCGTGTCCGGCGTGGCGCATCCGGTCCTGGGCGAGGATGTGGCGGCGTGGGTCGTGCTGCGCGACGACACATCCGACGACGAGCTGCGCGCCTTCCTGCTGGACCGACTGGCTGACTACAAGGTGCCCCGCCGGATTACCGTGGTCGAGCTGCTCCCTCGCAACGAGAGCGGCAAGGTCATCAAGTCCCGCCTGGAGTCTGGAGTCGACCCGGAGTGACAACGAGTTTCAGCACGTTGACCGTCGAGGAGATCGGCCGCGTCCGACGCCTCACGCTGAACCGACCGGACCACCACAACCCGCTCACGCCGCGCTGCATCCGCGAGCTCCTCGCCGCAGTGCAGGAAGCGGAGGACGATGCCGGAGTCAGCGTCATCGTCATCCGGAGCACCGGGAGATCGTTCTCCTCGGGCTACGGCTTCATCGCCGAGGACACCGACCCCGGCGACTTCCCACAGCACGCGGCCATCGAAGGCGACGTGACCGCCATGCTCGCCCTGGGGGACGGGTGGGCCCGCATCTGGAATTGCGCGTTGCCGGTCATCGCCCAGGTGCAGGGGAACTGCCTGGCCGGTGGGACCGATCTCGCTCTGCACTGCGACCTCGTCGTGGCCGCGGAGGACGCCACCATCGGCTTCCCACCGGTGCGTTCGATGGGTGTCCCGCCCACCAACATGTGGCTGTACAACCTGGGTCCGCAATGGACCAAGCTGCTCGTCCTCACCGGCGACACTTTGACCGGCACCGAAGCGCTGGACGATCGGCCTCGTGGTGGCCACCGCGCCGGCGGATGCGCTCGACCGTGTGGTGCTCGACCTGGCCGAGCGGATGGCGCTGATCGGCCGCGATCTCCTGGTGGCCAACAAGCGGGTCGTCAATATGGGCGTCGAGCTCATGGGGCGCACCCAACTGCAGCGATTCGCTGCCCTGAACGACGCCATAGGCCACCGGGCTCCCGAAGCCAAGGCGTTCTCGAAGCAGATCGCCGAGGTCGGACTGCGCCAGGCGGTAAAGGACCGGGATGCGGCGTTCGATACGCCACGACCGGCGCCTCGACGTCGGTCGTTAAACGTCGGTCAGTGACGTCTCCGTGATCCCCAACGCCCGGAGGGTCCGCCCGAGCCCGAGGAAGGCGGACAGGCAGACGGTCAGGTCGAAGATCTCGGCATCGGTGAACGAGCTGCGGAGCCGTTCGATGAACTGGTCGTCGATGCTGGTGTGGTCGATGGCGAAGCGCTCGGCGTACTCCACCGCCAGACGCTCCTGTTCGCTCAGCCCGGCTTCATCGGGAGTTCCCACAGCGCAGTAGAACTCCTCGTCGAGGCCCTGCGACTTGACCGTATCCGCCCGGAACCCGAGACATACGGTGCACTCGTTCAGTTGGGCGATCCTCATTCTCGCCGCTTCGCGGACGCGGGTGGGAAGGATGCTCTTGTTGTACGCCGCGTGGACGAAACGGGTGGCAGCGGCGCCCAGTTCGGGCTGGAGCGACCAGACCTGCACCGCGTCGCCCCCGTCGCCGGCCGGAATGTGCAAACGAGCCATGCGGCGACCTTATGCCAGTATTCGTGCTGCACGTGCAGTGGATCCGGGTGGACGGAACCCCGGGGAACGGAAGGCAGATGGCGCTCACTCGCTACACCCTCGACTCGGTTCGCTCCTGCGTCTGGGTCAGCGGACGCTCCAGCCTCCATCCGATCAATACGGAGACGCGCGGGATCACCGGATGGTTCGAAGCCGCCACGCGGGCGGACGGATCGCTGGACCTGAATCAGGCCGTGTCCGGTGAGCTGGAGCTGGCCGTGGAACGCCTCACGTCGGGCAACCAGCTCTACGACCGCGAGTTGCGACGTCGCATTGACGCTCGGCGTTTCCCGACTATCTCCGGGCGACTCACCGCTATCGCTCTGGAGGACGTGCATCCCAACTACATGGTCACCGGCGAGATCTCATTTCACGGCAAGACACGCGATGTTCGCGCATGGCATGCAGATCGAGGTGCGCGAGGACGGCATTGCGCTCACGGGCGAGGACGTCTTCGACATTCGCGAGTTCGGCATGAAGCCTCCGAGCATGCTGATGGTCCGCGTCTACCCCGAGATCTCCGTACGAGTGGAGCTCCACGCCATGCGCGACAGCTAAGGAGTCGGCGCACCGCGGGCAGTCAACTTTGCAGGGGGTTGGGCTCCTTCGGCCGTGGGTATGGCAAGGAGGGAGGGCTTCATGGGCCGCACAGAAGGGACACCGGTGGTACCGCTGGTACTCCGATACCGCGCCATGGTTGGTGTCCTCGCCCGCCCTGCGGCCGGATCTCCCGCCAGGAATGCGGTCACCGCGCCACGACAACAGAGACGACCTTAGAGTCGTACCAACGACACCCGAGCAAGGGGGCGATCATGGCGAACCATGACGTACAACCGACCACCACGGACGCCGGGAATCCGGTGGCCAGCGACGAACACTCGTTGACCGTCGGCCCGGACGGGCCCGTCCTCCTGCAGGACCACTACCTGATTGAGCAGATGGCGAATTTCAACCGGGAGCGGATCCCGGAGCGCCAGCCCCACGCCAAGGGGGGCGGTGCGTTCGGCCACTTCGAAGTCGACTGCAGACGTCAGCCAGTTCACCAAGGCGGCCGTCTTCCAACCCGGCACCAAGACCGACACCCTGATCCGCTTCTCCACGGTCGCCGGCGAGCGCGGAAGCCCGGACACCTGGCGGGACCCACGCGGATTCGCGCTCAAGTTCTACACGTCCGAAGGCAACTACGACATGGTGGGGAACAACACGCCGGTCTTCTTCCTCCGCGACCCGATGAAGTTCCAGCACTTCATCCGCTCCCAAAAGCGCCGGGCCGACTCTGACCTGCGCGATCACGACATGCAATGGGACTTCTGGAGCCTGTCGCCGGAATCGGCCCACCAAGTCACCATTTTGATGGGCGATCGCGGTATCCCGAAGTCATGGCGGCACATGAACGGCTACTCGAGCCATACCTACATGTGGGTCAACGCCAACGGCGAGAGGTTCTGGGTCAAGTACCACTTCAAGACCGATCAGGGCATCGAATTCCTGACGCAGGAGGATGCCGACAGGATCGCCGGGGAGGACGGTGACTACCACCGACGCGATCTGTTCGATGCCATTGGGCGCGGGGACTATCCGAGCTGGACGTTGCGGGTGCAGATCATGCCCTTCGAGGAAGCGAGGGCCTACCGGTTCAACCCTTTCGATCTCACCAAAGTCTGGCCCCACGGCGACTACCCGCTGCACGAGGTCGGGCGGCTGACCCTCGATCGCAACCCCTCCGATTTCCACTCGGAGATTGAGCAGGCCGCCTTCGAACCCAACAACCTCGTCCCCGGAATCGGCGTCAGTCCGGACAAGATGCTGTTGGCCCGCGTCTTCTCCTACGCCGATGCCCACCGGGCTCGCATGGGCGTCAACTACAAGCAGATCCCGGTCAATGCTGCGCAGGCCCCCGTGCACAGCTACAGCAAGGACGGCGCCATGCGGGTACAGAACGTCGACAGATCCCGTCTACGCGCCCAACTCAAAGGGTGGTCCGGCCGCCGACCCGGAGCGCTACCCCTACGTCGAGAGATGGGACGCCGACGGCGAGTTCGTCCATGCCGCCTACACCCTGCGCCGGGACGACGACGACTGGGGCCAGGCCGGCACCCTCGTCCGGGAGGTCATGGACGACTCCCAGCGAGACCGTCTCGTCTCCAACGTCGTGGGGCACCTCAGCCAAGGAGTGTCCCCGCCGGTCCTGGACCGTGCCCTCGAGTACTGGCGCAGCATCGACAAGGGGATTGGCGACCGTATCGCCGGCGGCGTGGGGCGTCCCTAGCGCCTCACGACTGAATCAGGAGTCTTCGGGCTCCGTAGCCGGCGGAAGGATCCAGTGCAGGTGGTGTTCCGCCTCGAAATAACGGACCCAGATGTCCTCAATGTCCTCGACATGCCTCGTGCTGAGGTACGCCTCGCGGGCCCATTTCTGCATTTCGGCGATCCGAACGGCCGCCCGCTGCGCCTCATCGGCTGAGAGTGCCTTGATTTCCTGATGACCCGGCATGATGTCCTGACCTCCAGCACCATGACTCGGAGGCGAGACTCTCAAGTCAGCAAGTTGACGGTTTCGCATTCGCTCGAGGCAGGATGCTACCGGACCTGGTTCTGTTCACCCGATGTGCGGTTCTCTCCCCGACTTCGGGCGCTGCCGATTTTCTCGAGAACCCGCATCTGAGCAGAGGCAGGTACAACCGCGAAGCCCGACGTGCGCGTGGGTGAGTGTTCAGGAATGGTCGACGACGCCCAACCGAGCAGGTCCATCGCATGATCCGGCCCCGCCGGAGATGGGGCCCTCGGGAGTCACGAACCGAAGTATCGGCGAGCCCGACGTCACAACACTCCTCACGCCTCTGGACTCATCGGCATTGGCCCTCTTCTCCACCCGCGAAGGCGGGCGGCCCAGGCCGCACCGGTCCCAGACGAACCAGCGGAACCCATTGAGCGGACCGTTGTCATTCCTGACCCACTGCAATCCCGCTTTCGCTTCCCAGGCGCGAGTCAGGACCCCGTCGACCGCCGGGGAATCGACAGCAGCCTGATCCCAGCGGGCGATCCCATCATCCCATTGGGTCTCGAAGGCTTCAGTGGACTTCGCGAGTTCCATGAGTCAACTCCTTTGAGGCTCCTGTCATGTGCTTTCGACAGGTATTGCCTCTGGCTTTAGGCATCGGTGGCCTTTTCACAGCATGGCCCCGCCTCAAGACAAACCCGCGGATGTAAGGAACGTGTCATCCACATGTATGAGTTCCCTAAGAATCCTCGGACCGGACCGTTTCTAAACCTAATCCTGACTAAATCTCTCTGGTTTGTCAACATTGGGCGCAAATGTACCGCAGGGAGCAGATTGAGGGCGCAAATTCGACGGCCGACTTCACCCGTTCGTCAGTGATCGGGAGCCTGGTGTCTTTCCACGGTGGCCCGTGGTCCTCACTCGGAGCATGAACCCCGGGCTCGGGGGACCGGTCAGGCCCGCATAATGAAGGGGGGTTGCGGAAGGTTACCCGCGGCGGTGACCTCTCCCTCTTTGGCACTCCGCGTCACCCCACTCGGTGAATGACCCAAGAGTCAACCTGTCCATCGTGCGACAGAGGAAGGAGGTCGGGATGGAGATTCCGGCTTGATCCTGAGGATCTCGACCGCGAGATCGTCTGGTCAGTCGGCGCTCCTCATGTCCAGCTGGGTTCACAGAAGAACCGTCCCGCTTGGGACGCCTCCACGCTCGTGAGCCAACGCTCAGCGTCCTCCTTACGCCGGCAAGGTGGGACGTTTTCGGCACGAGCTGGGTAGGGTGAGAAGCCCTGTTGATGCAGCCTTCTGGGCCGTTTGAGAAGAAGAGTGGTCGCCGCGTGTCGGGCCAGACGCACCTCGTTGCGGGGCAAGGGCATCAAGAATCAGGTGCGGATTGCCACCGCCAGGAGGTGTCCGGAGTAGGGCTTTATCTCAGTCCTGTCAGCGGCCTTCGTGAGAATCGCGGCAGCGGCCGCTTCACCGAGTTCGGCGGGCACTACGTTCCGCTATTGGAGCGCGGCGCCGAAACCTGCAGTGACGTGCTCTCATCGAGAAGCGCGATCAGGCTGTGCTTGTCGCCGGGGTAAAGGCGTCGCCGAGGCGGCGATCGAACTCGCCGAGAAGGGATTGCACGGCGCCGGCCAACTCTGAATCCGCGCAGGCCGGAGAATTTACGAGTACGCCTGCACTTCGGCGACCTGCATGGACGAGGTCGGCGTGCTGGCGTTGGTGACGGTATGCCACCAATCAGTGTTCGCTGAGGCCACCGCCAGGTCGAGGATGATCCCGTAGGGCTCCGCAGGAATGGAACCCGCCTCAGCCTCGGTCACCTGCCAGACCTGCGTGCCGTCGAGATAGATCGTGATGGACACGCCCGGGATCCATTGGACGCCATAGACGTGGAATCCTGTGGGGAGATTGGCACTCACTTTGACGAGCTTGCTCAGAGTCGTACCGCTATTCAGGAAGTAGGTGGAATGGTAGGTGGAATGCAGCGCTGGGTTCGGGGGTGGGTAGAACTCAAAGCCGCCCTCGTATCCGTCGAGCTCGTTCACGGAGGTGCCCGCGACCGCAGGCATGAACCAGATGGCCGGCCACATGCCGTCAGTCATGTTCGGCATCTTCGCGTTGACCTGGACGTACCAACCGGTCGTCGGCAACGTGAACTTGCCCATCGTAGTCACCACGCCGCTGATCCACGGATAGCCGCTGGCCCATTGATTCGTGTTCGGCTGCGCGGTCAGCGTCAGCCCGTTGTCGACGGAGACCTGTGCTGGACCGTACATCTCGAGATCTTCATGGCCCGCGTCCCCGCCGGAATAAGGGAACGGCAGGACGCCGTCGGCGTTCCAGCGGATCCCCTCTGCGCCGAGATACGTATTCCAATGCCAGGGGTTGAGAACCGTCCCCGAGAACTGGTCGTCGAAGATCCGCTGCTGCGCCGTGTAACCGCTCGGAGGCGGCATACTGCTCGAAGGCGCGGTTGCCGTGTCCGTCGACGCCGTCGTGCCCGCGGTTGCCTCAGGCGGAGTCGTCGTGGTGGCGGGTGATGACGTTGTGGTGGCTTGGCTCGTGGTCGACATGACCTGTTGTGGCGCGCTCGTCAGCAAGGCGGGCCTTGCGGCAACGCCCAGGGCGGGCTGGTTGAGCCGCTGATGACTCGGCCGATTGGGCACAGTGAAAGCGGCTTGTGCTAGCGCTGACGGGATGACCACCGCCCCCACGATGATCACCGCTCCACATAACGGGGCCTTAATGCTCACCACAGAAGAATCTACTCTCATCGGTCCAACGAACGGTGGACGCCTTTTCTCATCGCGAAGGCTCTGCAAATCGCCTTCGACGAGCTGCAACCCCCATGGCCGCATTCCGTTCGGCCGACCTCAGCGCGAGTCCACATGGTCAACCGCTATGACAGGACGGCTCGGATGCGTCCAGACCTCAGTTTTACCTGTTCAGATCCTGAGTCGGGCTCTGATGCCCTCCAGAAGGCGAAATACAACACCTCCCTCCTGGGCGCGCAACTCAACGCATATGGCGACCTGGGCGACGGTTTCCTTCTCCCCAAGGGCGACGCGAATTAACTCGACAACCCCAAGCCCATGGGGTCAAGCCTATGGGGAATAGGTCATCTGGCGCCCCCGGAAGGATTCGAACCTTCGCACACGGTTTAGGAAACCGATGCTCTATCCCCTGAGCTACGGGGGCTCAAAAGTGGGAATGCCACCCGGGGAATCCATTGTGCCCCATGGCGGACCCCCCAACGCCGGCGCACCCATGAGCCCGGGGTTACGGCTGACCAGTCGCGACCACGTACGGCTTGGCTGCCCTGGAGCAGAATGTCCACGCCTGTCAGCCTCAGTTGCTCGGCCCAACAGCGAGTGCCGCTGCCGCCCAGGTCAGGCGGCTCCCCCGGTTGAGAACGCGGACAGGGGAGCGGGCTCAATGCCCGCTCCCCTGTCGCGTTCTGTCCAATGCCCCGACCCTTTCCCCGAGAATCACATAGGGAGGATCAGCGAATCAGCCTCGATTCTCAGTTGCAGGGAGTGGCAGTGACGACGGCTGGGAAGTTGGTGGTGCAGTTACCGCTGTAGGGCGACGAACCCTTCCCGTTGATGAGGTACGCCGTGCCGGTCGTCGTGGAGACGCCGCTGCCCAGATTCTCGATGCCGCGCACGGCGGCGGTGCCTGGGGTACCGATGCCTGTCGGCACCTTTTGCTGGGCGAGCGTCGAGCCGTTGAAGGAGAACGACGAGCCGATGCCTAGTGCGGGGGTTCCGCACAGGGCCAGGCCGGTCGGCACGAACGGCAGGATGATGTCGGTGTGCGCCGCGGTGTCCAGCTCACCCGGTGTGCTGGCGCCCTCGTTGACGACGTAGCCGGCGAAGGAAACGACCGACGTCGGGTAGAGGATCTCTCCGATCGTGTTGGTCGGGAGATCTGCCGGCGCTCCCGCCAGCGTGTTGGCCTGGTAGTCGCCCGGGTTGTACCAGCCACCCTCGATGGTCTCGCCCGCGGGCTCCCCGGCGGAACACGGTGCCACGCCCTTGACGAGCGTCGGGTTGAGCGTCAGCGTCGACCCGATGGTGGACACCGCGTCATCGTTGGCTGGCGCCGTTGGAGACGGCAGCCCGATCACCGCGGTGACGCCGGGCGACTCGGTGAGGCTGACGCCCGTGGCGGTCGCGGTGGCCTTCGCCGAAATCGTGACCGTCGTCGAGTTGGTCACGCCACTGATGTAGGCACCGGCCGGGATTCCGGCCCCGCTGATGGCCTTGTGCGCGTCACAGGGGCCGCTGAAGTCGGCCGTGGCCGAAGTCACCGTCGTCGACCCACTGGTGGTCGCGCCGTCGGAGACGGCGAAGGGCCGAGTGAGGGTGGCCGCCTGCGACAGGACCACGTCGGACGAGTCGGTCACTGAGGCGATGTAGGTCCCGGTGGGAATGCCGCACCCCGTCACCGGGAGCTGCGCGTCCGACGCCTGGAAGTTGGCGCTGGCCGACGACAGCGCGGTGCTGCCCGAGGTGATGCTCGCGTCGGTCACCTCACGGGTCGACGAGACCTGCTGGTTGGCGTCGATGGTCAGGCTCTGTGCGATCCCGGTCGCCGTCGCCGCGCTGGTGAGCACCGCCGTGTAGGCGTTGGTCACCGAGGCGATCGTGTCGTAGAGCGGAATGTTGGTGCCCGTCACGAACCCGCCCACGTCAGCGGAGGTGAAGTCGGCATTGGAACCGAGATCCACGAAGGTCAGGGCCTGCGCGATTCCGGTCCCCGTCGCCGCGGTGGTGAGCACCGCCGTGTTGGAGTTGGTCACCGAGGCGATCGTGTCGTTCGCCGGGATCTTGGTGCCCAGCACGGTGGCTCCGACGTCAGCGGAGGTGAAAGTGGAACTGACGCGCACGAAAGTCAACGACACAGTCGCCGTCGCCGTCGCCGCGGTGGTGAGCACCACCGTGGTGGAGTTGGTCACCGAGGCGATCGTGTCGTTCGCCGGGATGCCGTTGCCCAGCACGGTGGCTCCGACGTCAGCTGAGGTGAACGCGGCCGTGGCCGATGTGATCGTCGTGGAGCCATTCGTGGTGTGGCCGTTGGTCACCGTGCGGGCGGCGCCCGAATAGATCGTCGTCGAGCCATTTGTGGTCACGCCGGTGGTCACCGCATGGGCGGGGCCCGAATAGATGGTCGTGGAGCCACTCGTGGTCACGCCGTTGGTCAGCGAGCGGGTGTCCGAGTTGTCGATGGTCAGCGTCTGCCCAGTCTTGGTCGCGGCCACCTTGTTGTTCAACGTGACCGAGGTGGGGCTGTTCACGGCGACGATGAACGAGTCGGCCGGGATGAAGGTCGTGCCGGACGGGCCCGAGATCGTGTCGTTGATGTCGGTGGCGGCGTTGAAGTGCCCCGCAGCCGCCGTGACCGTCGCGCTCCCGGATGTGGTCGCGGCGCCGGTGACTTGCCAGGCGGCACCGTCGTGCCAGACGGCCTGTGGGAAGTCCTCGACGGTCTCGTTCGACGACGAGTCCGCATTGGTGAACGTGCAGCTCACCTGGAGTTGGCTCTGACCCCCCGGTACGTTCGGGTACTGCCCGAACGTGCACCCGTCGGTTACAGCGGCGCCCGCGGAACCGGATGGCATCCCAGCCGCCATTACTGGCAACCCCAACGCCAACACTGCCCCCGGTGCCAGCAACGCAAGTCTCGAACGACGCATCCAGCCCTCCCCTAAGTACCCCCCGTCCGGCGGCGCCGAACGTTGACGGTCTAGTGTGAAGTTGTTCACCACGTCAACCGGTTGTCAATTCGTTGTGAAACCCTGCGGTCTTCCTACCGGTAAGAGCGGTCGTCACTACCGGCGATCTCGACCTTTCCCGCGGAAGAAGTCGCCGATGCGGGCTGCTCCGCTCGGGCGCGTTGTACTGAACTGTAGTCTCACGCGCTCATGCGACTCCTCCGATCCCCTGCCCGCCGCGTTCTCCTCGGCCTCGTCCTCGGAGCGCTCGGGCTCCTGGGGCTGGCGTTGGTGGCGGCGCCGGCGGGCGCCCAGTCGCACCCCACGAGCAGCCCGACGACCAGCCAGACCGGCGGCCAGCCCTCGCTGACCCAGCTCGCCCCGGGGCTCGGGATCCTCGACGCCAGCGTCACCGGCAACGGCCCCGAGTCCGGACGTACGCTCGACAGCAGCCAGGCCACCGCCTTCGTGCAGGCCTGGCTGCCCGAGTCGGTATTCGGCACCCCCCCGTTCGAGGATCCTCCGTCCACTCTGCCCGTGTACGAGGTCGATGTGGGCTACAAGTACCTGGGTGTCCTCGGCTCGATGACCGTCAATTACGCGTCGGACGGCACCTCCGCGTGGGTGTCGATGCCGCCCCAGAGCCTTTGGCCAGGGGTGGTCGTCACCCAGCAGCGTTGGATCTTGGCCCCGGACCGGACGGTGGCCGCGTTCGAAGGCCGCTTGGCGCCCGAGCCTGTCCCCACTGCGCCACCCACATCGCACAACGCGGTGGCCTCAACAACAACGACCAATGGCTCGCCGCCGACGTGGTATTTCGTCATCGCGGGACTGGCGGTCGTGATCGCGGTTGTGGCCTTCATCGTGCTCCGCCAACGCCGCGTCCACAACAAGAGTCCACTTCACGAAACCTAGGACACCTGACGTACCCTGCGCCCTCATAGGTGTGCACGCCGATGACCCCGCCGTTCAGTTCGGCCACCAGCACGGCTCCGCCGGTGCCGTCGACTTCGCACAGCGCGGCCACGTAGGGAGCCAGGTCGGCGGGATCCTCCACCGAGCCTGGGCCGGGCACTGCACCAAGCACCGGGATCTCGACGGCCCGACCGAGGTCAGCCTCGGTGGCCTACCGGATCGCCAGCCCCTCGGGAGTCATGGTCGGCTCACTGTGGGCATGCGTGCATGGTGATTGTGACCGAAGTACCGGGTGTGAGCAGGCTGCCCGGTGCCGGGTCCTGGCTCAACACCGTCTGCGGGGGTTTGAGCGGCGTCGACGTGACTACGTGCGCCACGGAGGAGGTCCCGCCAGTTGAGGTCACGCGCATCGTCGTCGAGGTGGTCGACGTTGCTGGTGCGGTGCTCGGCGGCGCGGTGGTTGTGACGGGGCGCGTGGTGGTCGTCGGAGGTCGAGTGGTGGTCATCGTCGGAGGTCGCGTGGTGGTGGTCGTGGCCATTGAGTAGCAGGCCCAGGACAGTCCAGCCGTGTGCAGCAGCTTCACCGCTACGGCGAAACTGAGATCCGTGATCTTCGGCACGACCGAGCCTCCGGGATAGCAGCCCGACCACGTGATCCCGACCAACGAGCCCTTCGGCCTCGAGGTGCCGGGGACCAGAGGGACGGCACCGACATCCGCGTGAGGCAACTTTCCCGGAACCGAGAGCGAAGCGACGATGCTCTGGCTGGTCAGGGTTCCCTTGTTGCAGGGCGCGGTCATCGGGGTGGTGACGAAGCCAGCGGCGCGCAGATAGAAGCGCGCAGGTGTGATCTTCATCCCGATCACGTTGGGCACGGCCACGCCCGGCGCAGGAGGCAGCGTCTCGGTTGTGGAGGTCGCGGCCAGCGCTGTGGTGGTGGTAGTGCTAGGCGCAGTCCTTCGCCGCGGAGTCGGAGAACTGCTGCAAGAGGCGAGAACACACGACGTCACTAGAACAACGGCGCATGCCGCTGCTCGTCCGTGGCGGGGAACCCCACAATCTTGCCCCCTCGCCCTCCTCGGTGCCTTCGGTGGACATGACATTTTGTTCACTTCAGGTCGTTGGTGCAGACGCCACCATCAAGAATCACCACGAGGATGACGACGGTCGCGTCGGCCATCGGCTCAAGATTAGCCGAGGCCTTGAAGCGAACACAGCGGTCGGGAATTCGGATGCGTCGATCTCGCACAGGGCGGCGGGATCTTGAAGCCGTTGCATACTCAGGAAACCCCGCCGGCGATCGGGATGGCCTCGGGCAGCAGCTCCGCGCAATAGCCGTACGCGTCCCAGGCGACAGGGTCGATGAGAATGCGGATCACCGTGAGACCGCCCTCGCCGGTTGGGAAACTGGAGCTGTGAAGGGTGGGTTCCAGCGGATGCACGGCGCCCCTCGACGTGCGCGGCCACGTCGGCGGCGAACACAGCGAGTGCGCTTCGGACGAGGTTGACGGCACCGTCGGGGTGCCGGCAGGCACTCCGGCCGTCAACTTCACGGAGCCTGCGCTCCAGCCGCGCCATGAGCCGGTGGTGACCACCGGCGAGCCGCGTCACGTCATCGGCGATAGCAGGCAACCCATAGGTGCACGTGCCGCACTGGCCGGCGCTCTGCCCAACATCTCGGGGCGATGCGCAGCCATCTCGGGGCGATGCGCAGCGCCGTTCCTTGTCAGGACGGAACGACGGGAGGGAGTGGCCCGAATCGACCCACCCCCATCGCCGACTCTTCGCCGGCGACGAATCGGTCCGATGGACCATGACTCCTAAACAAACCGGCGCACAGCCGGCTGCGGCACGCTCGGCCATCGCCGTCGAAACCGCGGACGCGACCTGCTCGCGGCCCGCGGGCACGCACACCGTGACCCGCTGGGCGCTGCTGGCGGCCGCCAGCAGCTGCGCGCCGTCCAGGACGAGGTGGGAGACCGGATGAGGAGAGCTTGTCCTTGTCGCTCGCCGGCTCCCGCTCCATTGCGTTGACGACGATGGTGCCGCCCCTGCCGGCGGTGTGCGCCACGGCCAGCTTGATGGCGGAGGGGAACCCCGCCCCTCCTAGCCCTGGCGCCTCGAGCGCCGATAGGAACGCCTCGCGCATACCCCGGGGAACCCGCCGGAGGGAGCGGCGCGAGGCCCAGCGTCGCCACGTGATCCGGGAGGTCAGTCGGGTGACCCAGAATCCGAAGCGACAGCTGGTGGGGATGGCCTCTCTCACGCTAGACCCGCTTGAACAGCCGAGGTGCTGGGAAACTCCACTCCAAATGGAACTTTCAGAGATGTCATGGCTTCCGGGTGAGCGGAATCTGATCTACCAGTCGATTGATGCCCCGGAGTTGGCAGAAAAGTGGATCGCGGTTCGGAAGCGTTCGAGACAGACTTGAAAAGACGTTGACGTGTCTTCGGTCCGAAGCGAGCCCGAAGCTCCGACAGGGTGCTACCTATGTCGATTTGGCATGTTGCTATGGGTTGGTTCGTCCGAGCAATGCGCGACGAGGACCTATGAGCGATGGGGATCGAGTTAGACCTGAGAGCGAAAACGTTGGCAGCGTCTGATTATGGCCTTGCAGAGGATAATGTGGTGGTAGGCGAAGTCCGGGGCTGGGCCGACCGGGCTGCAAGCGCGGATCGTCGATGGGACGTCGTCTCTTGTTTAGCTTGATCCACCACATTCTTATGGCTGAGGGTGCTTCCGGTGCGTCTTCGCTCCTAAAGACGAAACCCGATCTTGGGCGACGAGGGAAACGAGCATCTCTGATCCTTTGGCGAGCGCAATACCGGACTCGGATCCTCGCGGACAACGACCTCTTCTTGACGCGGCGTACGTCATCATAGATCTGCAATGAACGGCGACGACGACCAAGTAGAGGAATCTACTCCCTTAAACACTCTGGCGCGGAGCGGCTCCGCGGTATTTCTTGGGCTTTCCTTTAATGCGATCTTTACTTTTCTATTCACAGTCATCGTCGCCCACGAGTTCCGCCCAAGAACAGCGGGCGCACTTTTTGAAGCAATAGCAATCTTCACAATTACCGCAGGTATCCTGACACTGGGATCGGATATTGGCCTTCTTCGCTTCTTGCCCGGTCTGCGCGCATCGCGCAAAGAGGCTGTGCCGGGACTAATTGTCGTTGCTTTGGTTCCGACGGTGGTCGTATCGATCATCGGCGCCGGCTTCATCTATTTCTTCGCAGATCAGCTAGCAAGCGTGTTGGTTAACGGATTTGAGGTGATCGCGACCGGTCACATCTTGAGAATTTTTGCGGCATTCATTCCAATGGTGAGTGCCACGGCGGTGATTCTTGCCGCCACTCGTGCTTGGACAATTGGCGCTCTTAATTGGATTAATAACATTTTGATTCCCCTGTTGAGGGTTCTTCTTGTCCTGGTGGCGATTGCTCTGGTCGGTAGCAGCCTTCTCTTCACTGCAATCTCGTGGGCGACACCCTTGGCGATAGGTTTGGTCTTGTCGGTCGGTGTTTTGCTTCGAAAGGTCAGGGAGACGCAAGGCCGTCCAGCCGTAGGGTTCTTGGAAACCTTGCAGGGGCGGTTTGTGGCAAATACCAGATTTCTCCTCATGATTCACGGAACGAAAGGACCACGAACCAACTTATTTTCCCAAGAAGGTGGATCGTGGTCACACTTTTGGCGGTTCAGCTTGGCGCGGAGCCTTGCCGGCACGTTCGACATACTCCTCGGGTGGCTCGATGTTCTGTTGGTCGGTGCGATCGCGGGCCCGGCCAATGCGGCCGTTTATACCATCGTTAGTCGATATGTGTCGCTTTCGATACTTCCGTCTTTGGCTGTCGGATTCGCGATTGCCCCTGAAGCCAGCCGACTTTTACATCTGAATTTAAGGAGTGAGGCAAATAAGCTTTATCAAACCTCAGCTGTGTGGATAACAGTGATCGGATTCCCAATTCTGCTGGTGCTCGCGGTTTTCTCCCCGATATTCTTGTCGGTATTTGGCATACGCTATGAAACTGGGGCAACCGCCCTCACCATCATTTCGCTCTCCATGCTGGTGAATACCGGCCTCGGAAATAATGCAATCCTTTTACTCATGGCAGGTCGGAGTTCCTGGAACCTCCTGATCTCGGCATTCGCTTTGAGTCTGAACGTCGTCGCGAATCTCATTTTGATTCCGCGGTTTGGGTTGACGGGCGCTGCAGTCGCCTGGGCAATTTCGATTGTTGTAACTAACGTCTGCTCGGCAATCTTGTTATGGAAGTTTGATCGAATGCACCCGTTTAGTTGGCCGTTGGCGTATGCGGCGGGGCTATCCGTACTGTGTTATGGCATAGGTGGAATTATCGTTCGTCTGATCTTTGAAACGACGCAAATTGTGGCCACGGGAATCTCGCTGGTGATCATTACCGCTCTTTATTCAGCTGCGATCTATTGGAGGCGAACTTCACTCGACCTTCAGAATTTCGGGGCACTTTTGAGGCGTCCATGAGGCCAGAGCAGGTTTGTGTGACGGTAGAACTCATCGCTCCATAACTAAACAGCTCGGTTGGACCGCGTCTTCCACCTGTCCCCTTTCGTCGCCTACCTGCGGGATCTTCCATTGCTTGCGGTGCTGTTCGTCGCCGCGCTGGCGATCATCGCCATCCCACTGGCCGTTCGCGGAGGGTCTCTTGTCTCAGCAGAGCGGTTCTCACGATGGGCGGGAACATCGAGAACGCGACCCGAATCGGCGTTGGAACTGCTGTCGGTTTGGCCTGGGTTCTTGACGGCCTCTCGGCCGCCATCGCGGTGGCCACCGGAGTGGCTTTGGCGACACTGCCCAAACACAATTCATCGACAATTCGTACTGTACGCGAGATGACGTCACTGCTTCATACCTAATTCGCTCTCGTGCTGCTCGGCCTGTTCGTGCAGCTTGACGTCCTGACCGTTCCGAGCGCTCTGTCCCTTTTGACCGCAACCCGATACGACCTCGCAGCGGTGCCGACGAAAGGGGGTTACATCCTCCTCGTCGCTGTCAGCACGCTGATCTTTCCGTAACGTGCGGGTCAACGCGCAGCGTCTGACGGTCGTCCTCGCCCCAGCGCCACGCTCGGACTCGGACTCGGACTGGTTACCGCTGTGTTGGCGACATTGTCTGGACGATCGCTGGCGTGCTCGAGCAACACGCGGCGTCGCTGCCGTTGCTGCCGTTGCCCGTTGCGCTCGATGCCACCATGTCCATCGCAGGTGCAAGCGGCATCGTCATCAGCGGCGGAATCGCTCTGGGACGTCGCACGGCCATGGCCGCCGCTCCTCCTTGGAATGGCCTGCTTCCTGGCCTGCTGGATCGCCCAGCCCAGCTCAACGCATTTGGCATCGTGGTCCTGGCGCCCCATCGCCGTATTTGGCGTCGTTGTCCTAGCGGCCCAGGTGGCACCCTCCTGTTCACGGCCTGGGTCTGCCTCAGGAAGCGGCCTGGGTCTGCCTCAGGAAGCGACCTGCCTCCGCGTCACTCCGCTCTCTGCCATAGCCGGCATTCGAGGCGGGAAATTGTGTGCGACCTCGTGGATTCCGAAACCGTCATCCGGAACCACCGACCTGGACTTTCGTTTGCGAGGCCATGATGACGAAGATGGAGCGTGGCGCTCTCCTTCCTCTACATGGCCCTCGTCCGTCTCCTCCAGTTACTCCGTCTCGCACGTAGAGGGCAAGAGGACTAGGCCATCGAGGTCGTAATCCTCCGCCACGAAGTTGCCGTCCTGCGCCGACAGGTGGCGCGTCCGGCCTTATGGCCCGGGGATCGAGCGGTTCTTGCCGGACTGAATGTCATGAAGGGGGGCCTCCTCCGGTGGGAACTTTGGGTTCTCTCCGGAATCACCCAACAAAGGAGGCCCGTACTCCATGTTGCACGCTGGATTGGATTTTGAGCAGGGAGCGCCTCACGCCTGCATCCTCGACGGCCACGGCGAAGAGGTGGCGACGATCTTGTCTCCGCCCGATGCCGACGACCTGCGACACCTCGTCGAGGACGTGTGGGCGTCCGCATAGGCGTCGGCCATCAAGCTAATTCACATCGCTCGCCCGCCCAATTTGCCGACACGGTGTGCCCGGAATGCCGGACGGTGCGAGGCGGCGTCAGCCATAGCGGTATGGAAGTCAGTTGACAACGCGTCCGGGGAGGGGGAACTGCCCCGCGAGGATTCGAACGTTCTCATCCAGTTCGAGGAATCCGATTCACGATCCCCGTGCCAGTGGACGGGAAGGTGGGAATTCCACCCGCTGTCCTGGTTCTCGCAGATCCCGCCGCGAGGACCCTGTAAGCACGGAGATCGCACGCCGTATCCGTACGCTCCGGGCCTTTCAGTCGTTGATCAAGCGTTGTCTTACCTCATGGAACGGGCCTCATGGCTCATCGGACGGACGCGTGAATCGAAAGTCGTATGCCCGAAACCAACGCGAAGTTGCTCACCGGTTGCCGTTTGGTCGCCTAAGGCAAACGGGCCATCTGCGGCCTTGACTCAACGACGCAACGCGTCGAATTGGTAGCAGTCGAGAAAGGCAAACCCCTCGTGAGGGGGGGACGCAAAACCACGGGACTCCCTGAGTCAGCCGGGTCGCCGAAATAGCCATCAGTCGCCTCGCTATTCCCTGCGATCTCGCTGTCGGGGCTGGAGGGAATCATGCGGACGCATCCGAAACGCCGGAACTCTGAGAAGCCTCGGACGTTCTGGCGCCTCAGTTCGGTTCTCGCCATCCTCGTCACGGCAGTCGCGGTCTCCGTCTCGATGGGCGCGGCACGGCCATCGACATCTGGTGCGGTAACCGAGATGTGGGGCGCGTATGGCGGGGGGCGGCTGATGGCGGTCGATCCGGACGGCGGCTATTGGACCACCACCTGGGCGGGCTCGATGACTTCCTATGGTGGAGCACCCTCGCTAGGATCGCCCGCTTCTCTTGGCATCCATCTATCCCGGCCCGTTTTGGGCATGGCGGCCACGCCAACCGGGCACGGCTACTGGCTCGTGGCCTCCGACGGCGGCGTCTTCAGCTTCGGTGACGCCACCTTCTACGGGTCGACCGGGGCGATCCACCTCAACCAGCCAGTCGTGGGCATGGCGGCCACGCCGACCGGACGGGGCTACTGGCTCGTGGCCTCCGACGGGGGCATCTTCAGCTTCGGTGACGCCGCCTTCTACGGTTCGACCGGGGCGATCCACCTCAACCAACCCATCGTCGGCATGGCCTCCACGCCCGACGGCAGGGGCTACTGGCTCGTGGCCTCCGACGGGGGCATCTTCAGCTTCGGTGACGCCGCCTTCTACGGTTCGACCGGGGCGATCCACCTCAACCAACCCATCGTCGGCATGGCCTCCACGCCCGACGGCAGGGGCTACTGGCTCGTGGCCTCCGACGGGGGCATCTTCAGCTTCGGTGACGCCGCCTTCTACGGCTCTCTAGGCGGCACCGGGAAGACCGTCCTCGGCTTTGTCATCAACCCATTGACCCCGGGTTACGATCTCGTGGAATCAGATGGCACGGAGAGAGCCTTCACGGGTCCGACTCAAATCGGCGAAGAGGCGTCAGGGGTCGAGACTGAAATCGGCGGAGGGACGCAAGGGGCGGACTGCGTACCAACGGTCCACCCGACAGCAATCGTGGATTCGAGTCTCGGCAGCGTATTCGCAAACGAGACTGGACCGGGTTGGCTCGGTGGAGACGGGGCCTACTCTACCGAGCTCCCCGACGGACAGGAGTCCTTCGTCTTCTCTGACACACTGATCGGCACGGCACAATCGAGTGGCCTCACAAGCATCACCGGCATGCCGAACAACAGTGAACTCGTCGGTGAGATACCCAACCTCAACACCGACATAGGCGGCACTTACGGCTCTCCGCAATCCCTGATCCCAGACACGTCGGGCGGCACGAATCGTTGGTATTTCGCTTCGACCTACGTCGAAAATGGAACCCAGTTGATCTATGTGAACGAGTTCGCTCCAGGCAATTTGTATCCACGGTTCACCGGTAACTCCGGTATCGCAGTTCTCTCGCTTTCGGGTGGCGGCGCGCCTTCGTACAGTTCGATCGTATCGCTCCCCACGGATCCGGGCACCATCTGGGGCAACGCGGTCGTTCAGGATGCCTCCTACACGTACGTTTACGGCCTCGACAACAACCCGTCGACCGGCGCGTTCGTCGGGATGAAGATCGCGCGTGTGCCACGTGGTCAGACATTGAACGTCAGTGACTGGACATACTGGAACGGCATGCAATGGGAGAGCGGTGAGGCCAACGCCCTACCGATCAATACCGGCTCTACACTTGATGGTATCTCCGCACAAGCAGGTGGCAGCGGTTACGTCGCAGTGTCAATTCCTTTCGGCGCCTCGACGGTCGATCTGTCGTATGCGTGCTCACTTACGGGGCCCTGGAGCACGCCCGAACCGGTATATTCAATTCCACAGATCAGCGAATACCCGAACGAAATTGCCTACGGTCCCACCTTCCATCCGGAACTCACTGGCCAGGGTGGACTCGTTGTCTCGTACAGCATCAACGGCACGCAGGACGACGGGGCCATCCTCCAGAATGACCATGAGTATCAACCACAATTCTTGCTGCTTAACAATTGACCCGGATCTTCCTGGCCTCAGAAACCCATTTTGAGGTCATAGCGGGTCTGCAGGAGAGCGCGCGTCGAAATCAGCCGGATCACGCCGATCGACCTTTTGGATGAGACCGGTCACCCCGAAGTCAGCCTGGCAGCGGCACCGCAATTGCTTCCTTCAGGAGCATGATTCGTTCGATGTCAAAGTGGCCCGTTCGAATGAAAGGGTCGGGACCTCGTCGACCATCCTTTGCCCGCTCCACGTAGGAGTTGAGGTACCTCTCGATGGGGCAGCGAATACCTGCGATCTAGCACGTGCTTGTCCTCCCCAAGGGCTCTCACATACTACGGCCATACCTGGACGACCTGTCGTCCTCCGTGCGTCATTGCGAGAGGTCCGACTGTTACACGAGCGAGGGAGCGTCGTCGCCCAAAGAAGTCCGTTGTGACCGCAGGGGGCAAATCACCGGGCAGGAGCTTGCTGCTGCCGAGATACCCAGAGGTGATGGCGGGAGCTCCGATGCTCATCGGCGCGTTCCGTCGATTTATCTGCATGAATACCACACAACGATCCGATGAGCACGAGTAGGACGCAGTGTTCCTGCCAGGCACGGTGACGCTGTGCTCGTCTGGATCGAGGGAAGCGTCGAAGTCGTTCACCTTCTTCGCACCGTTGTAGTAGACGTTGAAGTCAACGCGGTTGTCCCAGAACCTGTTGGCCATGTACTGGACGAGGGAACCCGATTGCAGCGCCACCGGGTCGTAGGTCGAGGGTTGAGTAAACAGCACCTTCGTCATACCGCGGTCGTAGAACAAATTGTTGGAAATGACGTTCTGATGGATACGAACACGCCGAAGACCGAGGCTCGTCAGGGTGCCAGGTTTGAAAAGATACATCGAGCGCGCCACGCCGTCGTAATTCTCGAATTCCTGAGAATTTCCTGCGGCGTGAACGTTGCTGATCGCAACTCGCGCTTGGTCGACGAACAGATTGTCGACGACAGAGACGCTACTCGACTCCAAGATTTCGATACCGCCACTCGGCGTGCCACCGAACGCTGATGCAGATGGTTCGAAGTGGTTCAACATGATGTTGTTGTCGAAGAGATTGTTGGCGAGATCGGCTTCGTAGATTACCCCGCCAGTGTCGACGAGCACATTCTGTGAAACCGTGGAGTCCTGCACCTGGGAGTCGAGCCACATGGCAGGCGTAAAATAGGGCCGGCTGTTGAAGAAGTAGTTGTGTATGACTCGGAGACCAGGGCTCTCGTCGACGACCTTCAAGTAGGCTTCCGACCCCAGTTGCACGTTGAAGAGGTTGTCATCGATGAATCGGTTGTCCCTAACTGTCACGAAGGGCGCCTTCCACGCGAAAGCACCGTCAGTTCCGTTGTTGATGAAGACGTTGTCTTCGATCACATGACCACCGAAGTTGCTCGGGACGAGGCCACCGTGCAAGTCCACCACGCGCATTGAGCCCATTCCGAAGTCCAGGGCTACGCCGGAGTTCTGTGTGAATACGTCGTTGCGGATAACCCATCGGTAGCCACCATTCGTGCTCAGGGCACCGTCAGGAGGCAGTGCCGCAGGGCGCCAGTAGTTCTGGTCTTGCGGCGCGGAAGCGCGCGTGATCTCCAGCCGCTCGACATCGATATACGACTGGTTCCAGGCCGCCGTGAAATCCATTTCTCTCTTGGTGATTTCGGCGTGTCCCCTATTGGGATTACGCCCGTCGAAGTTCGCCCAGATGGTCGTCGTGTCCTGGTTCACCCGGGAGGTCCAGGTATTCGACGTCCTTAGCACGGTGCTCATCGAGGCCTGCTGGCCAAGCATCGTGGGACCAAGGAATACCCCGCCGCAGGTACGCAGTTGCTCGCTCTTGGGAAGCGTGGCAGTCGGCCAATCCGTCGCGAAGGGATTGAAGGACCCGAAATAGCTGTTCGCCTTGACGAGTCTCCAGACGCCAATCCCGACCCTGGTCCAACCGGTTGCCACATTGGATCCCGAGATGATCGGCCTCTGCCCCGGCGCAGCCTCAAAGGTAATCGGTTCCGTCGCCGTCGTCTGTTTTGGGGGAACCGTGACGCTCTCCCGATAGGTGCCGCCATAAATCAGCACCGTATCCCCAGGATGAGCAGCATCAGCGGCTGCTTGAATCGTGCGGTAATCGCCACGACCGTCCTGACGAACCACGATCGTTCGGTGAAGTGTCGCCCCGTTTACGGGCAAAGCGGGTGTCAACAAAATACTCGCCAAGACCGTGGCGAAAGCCATGCACGCGATCGCGTGGCTTCGGCATTTGCGGAGCCGCGACACCATTATCTCTTAGCCACGTTCAAGTATGGGTTACGCAATTCTTAGGGAAGAAATCGTCGGGCGGCTTCTCGACACGAGGAGCCGCATGGCGGGAAACTTCGACCCACATGGGGCGTTGACGCCATGACTCTAGCGTCGCTTTGAGCTCAGGGGGCATCGGTGGCTCAGAACAATGATGATCCTCATCGGTTCACCACCGGGATTACGAGATCGGACCTGGAGGCGATGTGAGGCGGTCGATCAGTGCTCTGGGGGTATGCCCGAGGCTTCGCGACCCTGCAAGCTTCCGTGACGCAAGAGGGGGATCGCCCAGATCCGGAGCCCCCCGTAGAGACTAACGTGCAACAGTCGAGCCACCAGATGTCGTGCTCGAACGCACATCGGCGCTCGTGATATGGGCGGCGAGCGTGTCGGCCGTGCGCTCCAGATGGGAAGGTCTCCTGGTGCTGGTAAACCCGGTCCCATCAAGCCGTCCCGAGGGAGAGTCTCTAACTCGCGGGCGGCCTTCCGCATGCCCAACGTCGCAAAACGAGGAGCAATCAGCTCCCAGCCATCGGGCATGAGACGACGACGTTGAGGATCTTCAGCATCCGCCCGGAGGTCTGGTCGAACTGGAAGTCGAGAGCCCACACCACATTGGGCCGGATGGGGCAGAAGGGGCCCAAGGCCTCCCCGATTCCCCGCAGCGGCTTCTTGCGCTTGCGGTAGGGCGCACGCAGGCCTTCTGCGATCCACAGCCGGTGGACCCGCTTGGGGTTCGCCCTCCAGCCGGGTGCCTTGGCGGCCAGTGGTGCCCACCGCCAGCCCCACCTCGCCCGGCGCCGGGCGAGGTCACGCCAGGAAGGTCCGCAGTGCCAGCTCATCGTCGGAGGGCATCGGGTGCGACGAGGCTCTGGGTCGATCTGGGTTGGCCGACGACACGACAGGCCCGGCACTCGGAGACCCCGAATTGCGTGCAGAAGGCACTCGCGGCCCGCGGGCGGCAGTCCGGGGTCAGAAGTTCCCCGGTTGAGCTCGTTGAGCATGGCCTTGTCCAGCTCGGCCTGGGCCAGCAGCTTCTTGAACGGCGCGTTCTCCTTGCACAGCTCTCGCAGCTCCTCGGCGACGTCGGCCTTCATGCCCTCGTAGTGGTTGCGTCAGCGGTGCGAGTCGAATCGGTGATCTCGAGGTGACGGACCACCTCCTCGATCGACTTGCCTTCGCCGAGGAGCATCTCGCCCTCAGCTAGTTTGCGGATCACCTGCTCGGGCGTGTGGTGCCGTCTCTTCATCGTCGTGTTGTCCTCGCTCCCCACATCGTGGGCTCGGACACGCACAGCGGGTGGATCAGCTCACAGAGACCCGGTCATGGCCGCACGAGTCACATCACGGTGAGTATTGAAGTCAACGACGTAGACGGATCCGGGACAGCGAGTGATCCGATTCGGCAGCTGTGCCCCGTCCTCCCACCTCGCCACTCAATCCTGTACGTGAGCGAGGGCTTGAAAGTAATTGCGACGGCGGGGCATAGTTGCTCTTGGGCTGAGGCTCCAGAACACACAGGTCGTGGTGCGTTGGATTCCGACCGATGTCATAAGCACCGCATCTGCACAATGAAGCCGGTTAACCATGTCTCCGACCAGTCAACCGCCGGAGCGTGTGGCAGCTCTCGATCCCGCTGCGCGGTCACGGGCCATCTGCTTGCGCCCGGCCGACAGGATGGGTGGCATGAGCGCTCGCCCAAGCACTAGGCCAGCTTGATCTGTGAAATGGATGCCGTCAGACGTCCGTATGGTCGTGCCCTTGTACGTGGGGGTGTACCTTGCCCCCGGGCAGACGAGAGCATTGAGATCGACAACGGAGTCGGTGGTCGGGTGCTCGGCTGCGACTTGTCGAATCAGCACATTGTAGGCGGCGATGCGAGCGGGATCTCTCTCCGGCACCGGCTGACCATCGGGCTGCACTCGCTCGTCGACGCACGGCGAAGTCAGGAACACCACGTTCGCTCCTGCTGAGGTGAACAGATCAGAGGTCGACTCGAGCTCTTGCTTCACGACTGCAGCAATGATCGGGTTCAAGATATTCGTCCACCCACCGTCATACAAGAGATCCGTGACCTGCCATCGTCCGGCCAGCAACACGACAACGTTGGGGTGATACTTGGAGGTCGCTCTTTCCCATTGCACCAGCAATGGCTGCTCGGCCAGCGGTGTATTGGGCAAAGGAGTGGTGGTGCTGCTGCTACAGACGGGCTTTGGCTGCCATACCACCCCTCCCGAACGATACGGCATGTTTTGGGGCAAACCACAGCCGATGTAACCTTCGTCTTGCAGCGAGTAGTGGAGCTTCTTGGGCAGCGGCCCCACGCCGAGGGTGTAGGCCAAGGTGAAGGCGGTGGAATCACCGAAGACGACCACGCTGACCTTCGAATTGGTCGAACTGGAACTGTGGTGACTCGTTTGTGCGTCTGCATCAGGAGCACCGATCACACTAGCTACCAACATGACACTCAGGAACCACACCACCGTGAGCCACTTCAACAAGCCAGCACGCTCCATTTCGTGTTGTGAGACATAGGAGTGTGCGGCGTATAGTACAACCAACGTCAATGAGGTTAGGTTCGATATTGTTGCTCAGGTCGACCTGGGACTCTCGACTCTGATCGGATTCCCCAACCGGATCACCATGTTGCTCGCCACCCCGAACCATGGGGTGTCCAAGAGCTGGGTTTCCGTCCTGGTTCGGCGCCACCGAGTGAGGGGCTGCGAGGCACTCGCTGCCCGGTCGAGATGCCCTCATATGAGCCCCCGGCGCACCCCTCGGGTCTTCGAGGATGAGATCGTCGCCCTCAAGGCACCTGGGTCTCCAGCGTTTTCCAGCCGACGTTGTTCCCGCGCCGCTCCCCCTGAGACGCTGAAGCGCGCCCACATGTTCGGGTAAGGGCGTTCCTCGCGGTACCGACGGTAGGCACAGGGCCTGACTCAGATAGCGTCGGCTCGCGGCCCCCATCGCTGCGCGCGTGATCCAGCTCCTCACCTACCGGGGAACGTTCAAGGTGAGCCCGAACCCACAGCCGCACGCGGAGAAGGAGCTGACGCAGATGGTGATGAAGCGATCAATCTGGTAACTTGTTGCGTTGATGTACAACGCAAATGGCACGTGGGCGTGCGATATCGTATGTCGAGCTTTCGTCTCATCGCGGTCATGTCGCCAGTGTTCCGAGCGAACCTCTCGGCGCGCTGATTCGGTGCATGAGGCATCGGCTCGTGGCCACCGATTCAGTCGGGGCGTTGTGTGAATTCTCCCGCTCACCGGGAGTCGGGGACCGTGACGGTCGCCGTCGTGATCCCCACCTTTCGACGGCCAGAGCGGCTGCAGGCTCTTCTGGACTCGTTGAGCAAGGGGAGTCGGGTACCGGACGAAGTCATTGTCGTCGACAACGATCCTCAACGCTCCGCCCATCCTGAGCCGGTACCCGGACTCCCGCTCAATATCATCTATGCCGGTTTCGGCCTGAATCCAACAGCTGCGAGAAACGTCGGCTGGCGATCAACATCCTCGACCATCTGCTTTTTCGTCGACGATGACAACGTCGTCGAACCCGAGGCGATCGACCAGCTCGCGCTGGTCTTCGAGGATCGTGGAGTTGGGCTGGCTGGTCCCCTCATCTATTCCGGCGATGAAGGGATCATCTGGTGTGGTGGCATTCATCGTTCGCCGTGGACCACCCGGACCATATGGCCACTGCAGGGCCAGTCGAATCTGCCAGACGAGCTGACCTGGCCAACCGAGGACATGCCCGATGCCTACGCCGTTCCTCGAGCCATTCTCGAGACGCTGGATGGACTTGACGAGGAACGGTTCTCCATTTATTACGAGGAGGCGGACCTGGGTGCTCGCATTCGAAATCTCGGACTACGGAGCGTCGTTGTAAGGGACTGCCGCATTCGACACTATGGCTGGGTGGGCTTCAGTATCGGTGTCACAATGGTGCGGGCGACCAACTCCAATGGCCCTGAACGTGCACGACGTATGGCCCTGCACCGTATTCGCTTCCACGCGCTCCATTATCGAGGGCTTGAGCGGTTGATCGCCCTCGGAGTTTTCATACCCGTATGGACGATCGCCACAAGTGTGGCCTGTCTGCGTGCGGACGGGTCGTGGAAGATTCGGCTCACCGCGGCTCGGGCAATAGTGGTCGGAGCTCTCGACGGCTACCGAGAAGTCCTCATGAACCGACCTCGAACGCCGGCTGGGACCTCACACCCCTGACGAGTCCCGCTATCGTCTGGCGTTCCCGCGCGCTCCCAGAATGCCAGCCAACGATTGGTGACACTGGACTAGGTGCTGCTCGAATCCACTGAACTGAGCGCAGTGTCCTGCACCCAGCCGGATTATTGCCTCCTCATGTGCCGTGCGCTTCGCCGTGGGCCCCCTTGAACATTCCGAGCTTCGATGAGATCCGCACATTCGGGCGCGAGCGAGCGTAGACATGACGCCCAGTCGTCGCCCCGCTTGTTGTCGATCACGTCGAACCAAGCGGTTTGCTCGATGTGGGGTGCAAGAGCGGATGGCTGATAGAGCATTCCCAGGTCCAAGGTGGGAGTCGATACCTAGGTAGGACGCAGCCGGGATAAGCGCTTGCACCGACGCATGCAAATTGGCTTTCGAGGCGACAACCCTCGATACGGTCACTCTGCTCGACGTCATCGAGCATCTCCCGAAGGGTATGGAGGCGACTGCGCTATCGGCGGCATCGTGTCTGCTTCGACCACATGGTCACGTCGGTTGTGTCGACTCCAGCCGATTTGAGAATCGCATTTATTCGGACCTGCTCCGGATGGTGCATGCCATCGGCACTACGAAATGTCGCTCCTCCGAGAATCAGCCCGGAGGAAGCAGCGCAGCGTGCCCAGGTCGAGGGCCCGCTAGTTGCGTCGGCCTTCTCCCTGGTCATAGCTCTGTGCCCGCACCCACAACGCCCACAGCGACGCTTGGTCGAAAGACTTGGGCGCACATGGACGTCGACGGTGTCGGACTCCGAAGTCCACATCCTCGATCACCGTCGCCCGGTCGTCACCGAGAATCCCACGCCATACGTTGGCTCTGAACTACGCCATCCTCCTCGACTCGTTCTAGGACCGTCAAGCAGCCCGAAAACGTAGAGGGAGATGGCGTTGTCGCGTCAGGGCTTGTCGAGGCACCCACGGACCAGTCAGGAGAGCCTTTCTTGTCAACGGGAAGGAATTCTGACATGCTTCACCGCTGGTGACAGAGAGCGAACAGTCCAAACCTGCGATGCCACACACTTGGCCGCTTGTCTCTGTCGTGGTCCCCACCAAGGACTCGATCCGCACCATCGAACGCTGCTTGCGTTCCATCCGGGAGCAGACTTGGCCAGCAGTGGAGTTGGTCGTGGTCGACAACTACAGTGAGGATGGGACCTGGGAAGTGGCAAAGCAACTCGCCGACAATGCCATTCAAGCCGGCCCAGAGCGCAGCGCCCAACGTAACTTGGGTATCGAACGCTCGGCTGGTGATTGGGTGATGTGGATAGACAGTGACATGGAGCTACCCCCGTCGATCCTGCAACGAGCGATGGACGCAGCTTCGAACGCCGACGGCGTCTTCGTTCCCGAGAAGACCGTGGGGGTCGGCTACTGGACTCGCTGCAGGGCGCTCGAGCGCAGCTGCTGCATCGAAGAGGTACTTGTGCAGTCGCCACGGCTAGTGAGGCGCCAATACATGATCGACACCGGAGGGTTTGTGACGTCACTGTCAGGTACCGAGGATGCTGAACTGAGAACGAGGATGCTCGAAGATGCTTGCACCTTGACCTGGATCCCCGACTTGATCGTGCACGACGAGGGTCGGATCACCCTGGGCGGTATCCTCCGCAAGCGCTATTACTACGGACGGGGACTTGCGTCGTACAAGCGCGATCATCCGGGAGCGCTCGCCGGCCAGACAAGGGCTGCGATCGGAGCCTACGGTCGCCACTGGCGTCGCTTGGTTGCACAACCAGTCGTCGCCGCGGGTGTTGTATTCATGCGGGGAGGGGAGGCGGCCGCTTACGGGCTGGGTGCACTCGTCGGAGCCAAACGGCCCCGGGGGGAAACGGCCGCCTAACTCGGGCCATCTGGGACGGGTTCGCTTGATCCACTCTTCCTGAGGAATTGCACCGCGTCCTCAAGTAATTTCTGTGCGTCGGCCGTTGTGAGGTCTCGCGCGCGGAGCGACAGCGTTGAGACCATCCCATCCACCCCGACGGCGCCGAACGCAATCGCAGAGCGGCCACGTGCGACGGGAAAGAACTCGAGCCGTGCTGTATTCGGCAGGGACTGGCGACCGAGGTTCGATACGAGCATCGAGTCTGAGAAGCGGTTAACGATGGGGCGAGTCAGGGCAAGTGCGAGCCCGGCTCGCGTCTGTTCGGTGGGTTCATCAGGAGAAAGCAGAGCGGCGGCTACGGATGGCGCGACCGGATCCCCGGCCCGCAAGTCCAGTCGGCGATAGCTGGCCACGTTCCCCACACCGGGGAGGCCGCCCTTCGCAACCGAAATACCGACTCGGTGCCAGGGTGCCCCCAAGCGCCGGTTGTGGTTTGAGGCCGCATCCACACATGCCTGGGCCAACCGGGCGGTAACCGACTGGCCGCTCAACTCGATCTCTTCGCTCACGTATGTATCGCGGCGCGGGGATATCGATGAGGGTGCAATTCGGTCGGCGGGAGTCAAAAAACGGCGGATCAGATCGGACTTGGATCCGCGCGGTCCTGGCGGAGCCGAAGTCACTGGTGCGGGAAGGGGGCCTCCCAATAGCGCAACCATGATCGCGACGAGGGCTCGGCCGTCCAAGGCGGCATGGTGGCACGCCACCGCCAGGCGTCGCCTCTCATTTCCCACAACGAATCGCACAGGCGGCTCCGTTGCCAGATCGAATGCGGCATCAAGACAGGGATCATCAAGAGGTTCGCCGTCGAGAACCACCGGTTCGGGCGGCTCGCCGGGATCCCACGTTTCATGGCGCAGCCTGGCCCCAACCATGGGGACCGCCCCGTAGAGGGCGCCGACTCGCCGCCTCAGTTCGACGATGTCGAGCGGCGTTTCCAATGATGCGATGAGTATGACGACCCAGTCTGTGCGTCGATCTGGAAATCGCAAGATGGCGAGTTCGTGTCGGGAGGCGGGCCGTGGCAGCAACACTTGGGGCTGATCAACGGTGGACATTGGGACCACCGCGACGCGGACGGCGGGGAACTGCAGACACCAACAGATTGGAGTCACCGAGGTCATCGATCATGAAGAAGTCCCGCGCAGTCCCTGCCCTTCTTGCCCGCAACGTCCGGGCACACCGTGACGCGGCCGGTTGGCCGAACATAGTGGCCCATAGTCAGGGTGTCCATAATCTCCGATATCCGTGATGCAGCCAAACACGTTGTCAAAGACCTCCGTCACTGGATGTGTCTGAATGTGGAGTGCGTTCCCTTAGCGAGGCTTCACAGCGCGAGCCTCGGCCTCCTTGACCAGCGCTTCGAGCGTTCCTGCGGCGGTTGCCTCCCACGTCAAGATGGCGGCGCGCGCTCTCGCGCCCTGGTCGAGGCGATCACGCAGCGCTGCATCACGGAGCACGGTATCCAAGGCAACCGCGAAAGCTTGTGTGTTGTCGACCAGCAACCCGGACACACCGTGCTCCACCGCATCGACATGACCGGCGATGCGAGTGACTACCGAGGGTGTGCCACACGCCCCGGCCTCGGTGATGGACATGCCCCACCCCTCACGAAGGGAAGTGCTCGCCAGTACCCAAGCATGGCGGTACAGTTCGAGGAGGTCGCCGTCGGCGAGACGGCCAGGCAACGACAGCCACTCCGTGGCGCCGATCTGCGCGATCTTTGCCTCGAGTCGTGGCCTCTCGATTCCTTCGCCGACAATGATCGCTCGCAGGTTGGGCACGGAGCGCCGCACTTCCACCAGCGCGTCCACAAGAACATCGAAGCGTTTTACCGGCACAAGCCGACCGACCGCCATTACTAGCGGATCCGCAGAACGTGTGGAACCGGGAGTAAAGCGAGCATCCACACCTGGCGGTACCACGCTCACTCGCGATGCGGACAGGCCAAGCATGTCAACGATCTCATCGCGTGAAGACGCAGAAAGGGTGACAACCCGACTACTTCGATAGAACGGAGGTGCCACCCGGCGTTCTACCAACTCGCCAATCGGTCCAAGGTGTTTGGAGAGCACCATGCGCCACATCTCGGCGTGTACATGGTGTAGGAATACAATCCGTGGGCAGCGCGCCCATAATGGCGAGAAGAAGGGCATGCCATTCCAGATCTCGACTAACCCGTCCGGACTGCCTCGGCGCCCCACCAGTCCACTCAAGGCGCTCCGCGGGAAGACGGCGTATCGCCCAGACTTGCGAAGGACTTTGTAACCGTCGCGCATCTCGTATGGCCCGTGCCCGGCAGCAGTGGAAGTACGCAGCGTGACATCGAGGCCTGCACGGGCCCACAGTGTCGCCACCCGATGGGCGTGCAATTCCGAGCCGCCTGCCTCAGGATCAGCAAGATCGCGCCACGCAAGGAGATGGACTCGGTGCAGACCCGCTTCAATCGCCCGCGCCGCCATGTGTTCCAACCGGGCGGAGGCGGCAGCCGGCGCGGTGTTCACCCTGGAGACGTCCTCCGTGACGACTACAGGGCCCCATGAATCCCAACGAACCGCTTTCTCTTGCTGCGGGGGCACGGGTGCGGCCATTTCGGCACCAACGGCGAATTCACTTCGGTGCTCCAACTCGGTCAATTTAAGCCCTTCGTCGTGTCAGCTCGCAGTGCCTCGCCACCGTACATCGAGGTTGGCGTGACCACTCGGAGCAAGCCGGACTCGCCGTGTGGACACGTGGCTCGTGGGCTGACACAGCGGCAGTGTAATTCGGCGACGAGAGATGATCATAACGGAGCCAAGGCCTCTTGGACAGGGATTCCGGTCCAGACATGGTGACCTTGCGCCCGCCGACAGACGCGGCTCGCACGATCCGAGCTTTAGTTCCTCGGCCCCAGGACGAATCGCTAGGTTCTAGGGGCCCCTCCATCTTCGCCGGCGGGCCTCATTACCGCTATTCGCATCTCGACGCAGTGCACCGCAGACACCACCGCGTTGGGTGCCTCACAAGGTAGGGGGTGACCAGTATTAGCGACGATCACCAGCTCCGCGCCCTCGACAGCTGCGGCAGTACTCACAGCGATTGAGGGTGGGACGACATCATCGAGCGCACCTGTCACCACCACGGTCGGGAGCCGCAGCACAGGCAGGGAGGTCTCAATCGAGGCGATCTCCCGCAATAAGGATCTCTGCTCGGCTGCGACGGTTCGCCACAATCCAGGCTGCCACTTCGAGGCTTCCTCGATGTGGCGGTCGTCGGGCCGTGCGCCCGCCAACCACGAGAATCGCCTGCTGGCCAATCTGGTGAGCTGGCGTAATCGCGGCTGGAGCCAAAGAAGGACGAGTAGTTTGGTGGCGCTCGCGACCTCGCCGATTACTGGCCACGCGAGCACGTGGCGTCCCCATGTGTGCTTTCGGTTTGGTCGACCGACCGGGGCCACGAGCACCAACCCGGACACGAGCGACGGATGGCGGGCGGCGAGCAGCACGGCCACACCCCCGCCGTAGCTGTGGCCGACCACGATGACAGGTCCCGACCCCCGAGTGCGCAATATCTCCGCCAGACACTCGGCGTTCTCCTTCATCGACAACGGCCCATGTCCGCTCTTTCCGTAACCAGGGCGATCCGGGATGAGCACGCGGTGGTCCACCGTCAGTTGCGCTGCCACGGCAATCCAGTCCTTGCATGAGCTCATTAGCCCGTGTATCAAAACCACGGTTGGCCCGGCCCCCTCGTCAACCACGAAGAGCTCAAGCAAGACACCCCTGCTTTCTTGAGCGGTGATTCCCAGGCGCAGGCGCGGCGCAGCTCCTGGCGCAGGAGGAAATTTGTTCACCCTTGATTGGAGGTCGAAGGTCACGTGGTCGCCCGGACTGATACTGATCCGCGTAAGCGGCTTGCTGACCCAGGAAGTCGCTGTCGAATCGAACGACGCGGTTGCGTGGCATCGAACCCTCTGCCTTCGTTGGAAACGTCAAGCTCTGCACGCAACCCGGGACAAGTGGTCGCCACACAACTATCGGCTGACGTGGGGCATGTGGAAAGCCAGAGATCCTGACCAGCACGAATCTGCCGATGGGGTTGTTCCAGATCCCGAACGAGGCGACGAGCGGATTGAAGAACTGGTCCCGCTGCTCCGTGTTGACATGGTTGATCAGCCAGAGGCTCGGTCCTCGTCGCCACAACGGCATCCCGTTGCACACATCGACGACAAGATCCGTCGATCGGAACAATGGCCAGTACTTGCAGGGAGTTCGCAGGAACTGGTTGGAGGTGCCCCCCGAGGAAATAACCGTCTTCGTAGAGCCTCCGTAGGGACGTTTCACTCACCGACGTCAGCTGTCGCGACTCCCCGGGACTCGGCTTGGGAGCGGCGAACGAACGATTTTGCATGGTGACGTTGTACAGCTTCGACGGCAATCTGCTCGAACTTCTTGACCGTGGCCTTCACCGGGTAGCTCAGTGCACGTTTGATGCCGGCCTCCCTGAACTGCCGATGAAGATCCTCGTCCTCGGTCAGCCGGATCCAATGTCTCTTGAACGTTTCCGAGTCGCTCGCCAGTAGCCCGGTCTCGGAATCGACGATTGCATCGCGCACACCGGGCACGTCGAAGCCCACCGCTGGTGTGCCCCTTATAGCGGCTTCGGTTATCACCAGGCCCCACCCTTCCCAGGCGGCGGGATGGAGAAGGAGCCTCGCTTCGCTTATAAGGCGGTGCTTCTCAGCCTCCGAGACAAACCCCGTGAACTCGACACCCTCCACCTTGGTGCTCTCGAGCTTTTCGCGGTCCGGACCGTCACCGATGACGGTCAGCGTGCCACCTGTCTGGTGTCGGACGGTCTCCCACATTTCCATGAGAAGGTCGATTCGCTTGTAACCAACGAGTCGTCCCACGGCCACGAAACGGGGCGGACCAGACTTCTCGACCAGGGGAGGAGGCTCCGCAACCCCCTGGGGAATCATTCGAATTCGCTCCTCCGCGACCCCGATCTCGAGAAGCGAAGCGCGAGAGGACTCGGAAACTGTCACGACGAGATTCCTTCGATGCACTCGAGGCATCACGTCCGACTCGATCATGCTTCCACATGCAGCAACGACCGGCCCGAATCGACCCCTCCACAGCTCCGTATGAACGTGGTTGACCAGACACAGAACCGGCCCGCGGCGCCACAATGGCGCCAAGAAGGGCATCCCGTTGCACACCTCGACTACAAGATCTGCGGACCGAAACGATCGAAGGTAGTGGAAGGGAGCTCGAACATATTGCGAGAACTCACCACCTCCGTCCGCCACTCGATAGAGGCCGTTCGGTTCGACTGGTCCACCGCAAAGCAACGACACGTCATAGCCACCCTGCGCAAGCCCTGACGCCAACTGATGAACGAGCAACTCCGATCCGCCGGCCATCGGGTTCGCAAGGTCCCGCCAGGAAACAAACAGAATGCTTCTGGGCCGCTCCGCGCCGTCGAAGGATGCTTCGTCTCCGACGGCTCTGTCGGCGACCTGGTCAACGCTTGGAGATGGCAGCTCGTGCCGGGGGGTGGACAATAGGGTACCGGGAGCACCACTCACCCGTCCACCATCTTTGACCCGCGAACCCTGGGCGGATCTGAATTTCATCAATCATCCTCCCGCCTCCATTTGACAGCATGCACCCACACCCGTGTCTGCTGCAAAATAGCCTCAGCTGCTCGGAGCGCGCCAGGGCCGAAAGTCATTTCGGGCGACAGCAGCGAAGCGGTTCCGAAATGGACTCGAAACCACATCACTGGGATTTATGGTTTTGACGTTTTGTACCTCCCCACAGGGACACCGCGGTCCCACCGCTGAACCCCGTTTTCTGGCTCGATCTTCAGCGGCAGACTTGCGGAGCGATAAATCCGGCAAATGACACGAAGGCGGAACCCTGGTGGCGCCACGTCCGTCGACGCTGGGCGGTGGGCCGACGAAGGGCAACCATCCCCCCGTCGACGTCCTTGTGTCGACGTCCCCCCGTCCACGGCGTCCGGCGTGCGGGGTCGAGGCGGGTTTGACGTTGTCAGTCCAAATGACGTTCGACCCGCGACGTATTAGTCCCGTTCTGCGCTAGTCCCGTTCTGCGGGGCACGGGCACCGTGTCCTCTCCACCAGCCCGATGCGATCGCCGACGCGCACACTCCACCGAGTACTGCGGCGAGCGCGACCAGCGCGAGCACCTGGCCCGCGACGCCGAATGCTCCCTGGTGAGTGGTGGGCTCACTTCCCGCGTACACGACGAGGACCACACCCAGGCCGGTCATCGCCGCGGCGACCACCCACGGCAGAAGTCGCGGCCAGAATCGGGCGATGACGATACACGGAAGCAAAGCCAGTGCCACTGGGCCTCCCAGGAGAGCGAGAACGACCCCCGCCCCGGCGACGACCAAGATGCCTGGCGGCACCGGTGCCGCGATCACGCTCGAGGCGCGCTTACGCCTACCCGGCACGACTGCAAGGACGAACACGCCTAGGAGAAGAAAAGCTCCCACGAGCAGGCTGATCCGGTAGAGGCTTTCGGGGCCGAAGGTGACCGAGATGGTCCCGCCGCGGCCAGCGGGGACAATCCAGCCTTGCTGCCAACCGTCGATGCGGACGGGCCGTAATGCTCTCCCGCCAAGAGTGGCCGACCACGCCGGGTTGAAGTTGCTTGCCAGCGACACGTAGGAGGCCGAACCCGGGCCGATGAGTATCTCGCGGTTGTTCCCGCTAAAGCCCTTCACGGCGACTGAGCGGGTGCGGACGATCGACGGCTTTGGGGCAAGAGCGTCGCGCAAGACCAGGCTCGTGAATCGGAAGGGACCTTCGCCGTCGGCGCCCGTTACCAGGTGACCCCCCGCGAGCAGAGGCACGTTGACACACGATGTCACCTCGAGCGGGAG
Source organism: uncultured Acidimicrobiaceae bacterium (assembly GCA_963741995.1). Classification (GTDB taxonomy): domain Bacteria; phylum Actinomycetota; class Acidimicrobiia; order Acidimicrobiales; family RAAP-2; genus Bog-473. The sequence goes on along the minus strand of CAVUKI010000001.1, from coordinate 764,348 downwards.
TGCCGACATCAGGTCTTGAATGGTTCCAGTCACTTGAGTGGGGACCCGAACACCGTCAACGAGGACGGGTGGACCCTTGCCGCACGCCAGGACGAACCGGGTTCCAGGTGCCCCCGGGTGTCGCAGGAGAGCATCGAGAGCGGACCCTAAGCGCGGTGTCACCGTTCCCGTCAATTTGAAATAGGCCGCCCGGGGGACCGTGAAGGACCGGGTGAGGTTGGCCTCGACGGCGTTCGCAAACCCTAGGTGGAATTTGACGTTGTCCACCGGAGCGCTGAACACATAGGTGGGGACGCTGGCGCCCGGTCGTGCGAACACCTTTGTCTCGTCCGAGGGAACTTTCAGTGCCAGTTGGAAGTGCACCCCGGGGATGGCCACGTCTCGGAGACCGGCGCCGACCAGTTGGGTGTTCACCGCTGGCGACGCCACGCGGTCGAGCGTCAGGCGCATCCATCGACTGGGCCCCGCCGGAACCCGGAACGTCTGGGGCCTCTGGCCCGGGGCGATATCTTGCACAACCGTGCCCCGCTGCGTAGTGATTCGCAGCCATTCCACCCGGGGACGGTCAGCCCCATCGTCAAGCGGGGTAACGGTGATCTTCGACATCCGGACCGATCGACCGAAGTTGATCGACACCCACTGACCCACTGAGTCATCGACCTCGCTGGCCACCCAGGATGTCGAAGGATCACCGTCGAATGCGGAAGCCGGTCCCTCGTCCGGGCTGCGCTGGAAGATCGTCGACCCATAGCTGGAGGAAGTTACTCTCGCGGCTCCAATGGGCTCGGCCACAGTCTGATGGGCGATGCCCGGTACGACGAGGAACTGCTGTGGGGGCTTCCCGGTATTGGGGCTCAACTGGTTTGGGGCAAGTGGGTACGAGGAGTTATAACGCAGAGCCCCGAAGTTGACATCGACATGTTGGACCGTGTCGGTGACGACCCAGTTGGCCCCGGGGGCTCGCACAGCGCCCGACGCGCCGATGTCGCCGGCAAGGATGGTTGCTCGGTTCCCCTGCAGCAGGCCTGCGTTTGCCATGGCCAAGAGGGAATCGGGACCGCCACTGACCACGACTGGGTCACTCTCCGGGTAGGCATGGACGACCTCCACCCGACGCTCAACTTGGTAGACATCCACCTCTCGCAAATCAGGGACGACGGAATTGCGGACTACAGGCCCGAATTTATGCACCAAACGGATACCCGGAGTGTTGGCGAGCACGGTGGCGACTTGATCTGGGGGCGGTGCTCCGTTCAGGTTGAGATTCAAGTCGTTCCGCACAACCAGATAACCGACGCCTGCTCGGGCGAGATAGTCGGCCAGCCCGTTTGCTGCATATCCCGAATCGAGAGATTCTTCGACGGCCTCCATGAGACGGATGCTGCCGACCGAACCAAGTGGGAGGATGTTCAGCACCGCCCACGGAGTGTGGGCAAAGGCGTCAATGGGCTCGGTATTGGGTTGGCCCCAGTTATATGCGGGGACCGACGACGCCGGGAGCAGCAACGATGTCTCGTTGCCGGCACGATGGTTGAGCCAGTTGGTCGCGGACGCCCAGTACGGCGGAAGTTGAAACCCAGGGGAGAGTTGGTTGCGGATGAATGGCGCTGGAAGGATGATGGCGGCGGCAACGACCGCCAAACCCCCGATTGCTAAAGGCAGGCGCGTCCATTGGACGGGCTGTCGTCGCCACCACGGTATGCCGAGTATGTGGACAAGACCAATGACAATGGGCAGGGCGACAAGGGGCTCAAACTTGCTGACGGTGCGAAACACAGCGGCCGGCCCGTCGATCAGGCTACGAACCGCGGAACCGAAAACCCCTCCCACTTCGCCGCTATAGCCTGCTGCCACGAGCACCATCCCGACTGACAGCAGCAGAACAAGGTAAAACCGTTCGGGGACCCTTCGCAGAGCCAAGCCCGCGAGCCCGACGCCTGTGACCACGATCGTCCCGGCGATGGCGATTGGCGCGCTGACGAGGGTCCAACCGGCCGGGGCCGCGGGTCCACCTAGGATGAAGTAGTTGAGCCACAGGGAGGTGCCCAAAAGCGCTTGGGAAGCCGATGCGGTCGAGGTCGTCGTCCTGGCAGTTTCCTCAAACGGAAGGAAGTTCAATCCGTAATGGCCCTGCAGGATGAGCGGGACCACCCACCAAAAGGTTGAGAGGAAAACGGCCACGACCCACCATGTGATGAGCCTGCGGGGCCTCGGTTTCCGGGTGAGCAGATAGAGGAGTGGTGCGGGCAGCACCGCCAGGGTGGCGGCCGCGTTTATCCCTCCCATTAGCGCTATCGCGAGCCCGGACCAGGCGGCAGCACGCCGAGGCGAACCGCCTTGAACCGAGCACCGCACCAAAGGAAGGATGATCCACGGCAGCAAGGCGGCCGGCATCATGGCGGCCGGATTGCCACCCTGGACGATGAGCGCAGGAGCCAGGCAGTAGGCAAGACCTCCCACAACCCTCGCCCAGCGAGTGCCGATGGACATCGCCTCCGTCAGTCGGATCAGGCCCCAGAAGGCGGCAACGAAAATGGCCCCGAGCCAGAGCCGCTCTAAGCACCAAGCGGGGATGTGTAGCCAATGTCCGACGACGAAAAAGGGTCCGACCGGGAACAGGTAGCCAAACGTCTGATCAGCGACTTGTCCGAACTGAAATCCCGGTCGCCAGAATAGAAGGGCCCGACCCATCAACTCCGTGGGGTTGATGATGAGTGTGAGGTTTGTCCCCCGAATCAGGAGACCAGCGTCCTGACTGAAGCACGCTGCCACGAGCCCAACGGAAATCGCAATGAGCACCCAGCGATTGACCGGGACCTGCGGATCGTCCTGGTCTCGTTCGTCCGGCTCCAATGTTACGAGATCGTCCAAAGGTTCTTTGACGGATTGGCTCGTGGACGTCATCGGATTGCCGGATGTTGAAACTTGGTTGAGTCGATATACAACCCTAATGGCACCAGGGGTGTCGAACACTATCCTGCCATATCGGTTCGTGGGGCGCGGGCAGGCTCTCCTGGCCTCGTTGAGCGAGAGGACCCTGGTGCCCGATGAGTTGATGGTCATCGACAACGATCAAAAATCCTCGGCTACCTGATCCGATCCCGCGCCTCCCGCTTCAGACCATCCATGCCGGTCTCGATGTGAACTCCGCAGGTGCGAGAAGCGTCGGCTGGGGCTCAGCGACCTCGGACCTCTACGCCGGTGATCAAGGGATCAACTGGTGTGGCGGCATCCGTCGTTCGCCAAGGACCAGCCTGACTGACTGGCCCCTCAAAGGCCATTCCAATCTGCCCTACATGTCGACGTCGCCTACCGAGGACATGCCCGACGCCCTTGTCACGCCTCGCGCCGTTTTCGAGACGCTTGGCGGACCTCGGTGCTCGCATTCGGAAGCTCGGCCTACCGGCCGTTGTAGCGAGGAGGCTCCGGATATATCACTACAGATCGACAGAGGTCAGCCTCAGTCGGACCATGGTGCGGGCAACAATGTCCGACGGCGCGGAACGTGCCCGGCGAAGGCCCAGCAGCGGATCCGTTTCCACATGCTCCAGTATCGAGGCTTTCCGCGGTTTGAGCGCACGAGGAATCTTCATACCTCTGTGGATGGTGATGACAACAGCTGCGGGCCTCTGCACGAACGGGCCCTGGAGGATTCGACTGACCGCGGCGGCGCGATCATGGTCGGAGCCATCAACGGATCCCATGAGGGCTTGGTCGCCTGGCCCCGTGCGATCGGAGGTACATAACTTCGTTGCATCTCTCGGCGAGGGCTCTACGTCCAGCGCCCTTACCTGAGGTGGTATTCGTAGCGGCCCAGAAACGGCAACGTCATTGTCGTCACGAGGAGCCTCCGTGGGCCCTTCAACGCCGATCGCCACTCGTTGTCCAGCTCAATTGGGATCTCTCCGGTCACAAAGCGATTGGGATTACCTGACACCATGTGCACCGTAGGCAGCACCATCCCTACGTCCGGTTTGTTGCCCGATTGGAGAAATGCCTCGCCGGCGAATTCAGCGAGATCACGAGCGGTGGAAAGCGGATCTGACACGAACTCCTCGTAGCTCAGCCGACGCTGGCGACCTGCGTTGACGCGGCTGACGATCTCCATAGACAGGTTCGACATGATCCACTCCAGCGTCACGTTTGCCATCTGACGTTGAGATAGGTAGGTGGTCTCCGGGGCCTGCGGGTCGATCAGTCGGCGTTGCCAGGAGAAGGCCACTGCACGTGGATCACGAACCAACTGCACGCTCGTCACTTGCAAAGTGTCAACCAGACCGATGAGGTATGCATAGATGGGACTCTTGGAGGAGTCCACGATTATTTTCGCTCCTGATACCTCCCGGATACTTTCATAGAGCCGAGAGAGGGCCTGTAAATACCCCGGTGGCAGCATGGTCGCAAAGTCGGTTCGGGTCCTGCGGGTCCACAGCTTGGGCAGATGGCGCGTACGGAGCCACTCCTCGGTGAAAGTAGCGAACTGGCCAGCAGCTGTCCGATCGAATATCCCCGGAGCGTTGTCGCCAACGTCTTGCCAAAACGGGCACTCGTGGAATGAGTTACCGCAACTACAGCGTCGGTTCTCGATGACGCCCTGCTGCCAGATGTTCACGGCCTCCCCGACAGGATGGAAATGGGGCTGTTCACCCATGACCCGACAGAGGAGCGTGCTGCCGCTGCGTCCGGCTCCGCCGATGTAGAGCACCCGGACTCGGTCGTTGGACGCGCCACGAACATCTGCCGGCGCCTTGAGCTGGGACGAGGGACCCCTCATTCTCATTGACGAGCTGGAGACAGCGATCTGGTCTCGAGGGCCACTGCCGATGGATGCCATAGCGCAACTGTAAACTCAGGTTCGTTCCCGAGCAGACATGGCAGCATTGGCCGGACTGTGCCGGCACAGACAGCTCCAAGAGCGCAGCGGATCGCAGAGCTTGTCAAGGATCCTTCACCGAGCCCGCCCCATGTTGACCAGGAACAACGTTCAGCTGCGGTCAGCGTATTTCCGCAGGTCACGGCCCATCCGAGCGGGTTCCTAGGCGCGATCGTTTGCCCACCATCTACTTCCCAGAAGGAGGCGACGCCTGGTCGGGCAATATCCCGCCGGTCCACCGTGTCACTGCTCGCCGCGCTGAGCCTCGATCCAAAAACACTTTCATCGAAGATGACGTCTTCCGCGCCCAGTGCATCGATCCGCACATCGACGGCTTTCTCGATCCGACTATTCCGCTGACTCAAGCGCACCGCCAGGTCCTGTCGCGAGCGGACGTGGTCTCGTGGCACCTCTAAAATGCCAGTCCACCCAAGGTGCAACTCCTCCGGGCAGATCGAAAGCCAGTTGGCCATCCCCCGGGAGTCGCCATCGCGTGGGCGCGCCTTGCTCATGTCTTTGATAGACAGGAAGGCATTGTGACCTCCGCCTTCGCACGTTCGAGCTCCAACGTATCTATCCCGGCAAGTGACACCTCGCTGGAAATTCCCAGCCGGCCCAGCTGGGTGATATCCCGGTTGACGGGAGCAGTTGCCGACATCGCCGTAGCTGCTGCGCGGCCGCTGCAAGCCGTCGATATCGGCTGCGGGAGAGGCATGGTCACCTCCATGGCGATTGCTGAGTGTGAAGCCCGGCCCGGAGCCTCGTTGGCACTCGTCGGAATGGACTTGTCGGGGGCAGCAGTCCACCGGGCGTATCAGCGAGGCGTGCCAGCGGTTCAAGCATCGGTGGAGGGCCACCTGCCCTTGGCCTCGGCCAGTGTCGACGTCGTCATCATGTTCGAATTGATCGAACACCTGGTCGACCCTGACGCCGCCCTTGCCGAAGTCCGCAGGGTTCTCGTGCCCGGTGGACACTTTCTCCTGTCCACCCCCAACCTGGCGGCCTGGTTCAACCGGGCGCTGCTCCTCATAGGCGTCCAGCCGATATTCTCCGAGGTCAGCACGACCGGCATCTACGGCCGCCCGGGCCACGATGTGGTTGGCCATCTCCGCCTCTACACCCGTCGGGCTCTCGCCGAATTCCTGGTGGCCAGTGGATTCATTGAGCTCAGCATCGTGGGCCTCCCTTACCACGACGTGCCCCGCCCCCTTCGCCCGGTGGACCGTTTGTTGTCCCGGGTGCCGAGCCTGGCCTCGATTCTCTTCGCGTCGGCTCGTGTCCCTGGATAGCACAGGTGTTCAAGGATTTAGCGTTGTCATGTACGCTGCGCCCCCGCTGTGAGTTCTTTGAGATCTCCGGCTCTCGATGGGCGGTGAAATTGCGTGGGACCAGATCTTCGGGCCTCTGGTGCCGAGTCGTCGGACGTGGTGGTGGTCTTGTGCCCGCCGCGCACCACTCCGGTGAGCCCCGTCTGGCATGAGGTGAGCCACCCGGTCCCGGCGGAGACAGAACCCTCACAACCGAGCTACGTCCACCGCGACAACACCGATCGGGCTCATACTGGCTATCGCAACAAGCCGAACGCCCGGCGACCGATACCCGCCGCTCGCTGAAGGTTCAGGCTCAGGCGCGTGCGCTGGACTTGCTGATTCGAGGGCGGAGGGAGAGGTGGGGGGCGATGGACAGTTGCGCCCCACCCATCCCCATCGCGTAGTGTTGAAATGGGTACGCGGCCTCCGACAGAGGTCGGAGCACGTGCGTTGCGCTTCCGCCGTCCGGCCCGCCGCCGTCTCGCGCGTCTTCGCACGCAGAGACCGACCCAAAGGAGCAGCAACATGACTTCACCCCTCCCCTACAAGGTGGCCGACCTGTCCTTGGCCGAATACGGCCGCAAGGAGATCGTGATGGCCGAACACGAGATGCCCGGCCTCATGGCCATGCGGTCCGAGTATGCCGCCAGCCAGCCTCTGGCGGGAGCCCGGGTCACCGGCTCCCTGCACATGACGGTCCAGACGGCGGTGCTGATCGAGACCCTGACGGCGCTCGGGGCACGGGTCCGCTGGTGCAGCTGCAACATCTTCTCCACCCAGGACCACGCCGCCGCCGCCGTAGCCCTCGGGCCGGACGGCACCGTCGAGGACCCCCAGGGCGTCCCGGTCTTCGCCTGGAAGGGCGAGTCACTCCAGGAGTACTGGTGGTGCACCGAGCAGGCCCTGCTCTGGCCCGGCGAGGGTGGACCGAACATGATCCTCGACGACGGTGGCGACGCCACCCTGCTCGTGCACAAGGGCGTGGAGTTCGAGAAGGCGGGCAAAGTCCCTGACCCCTCCACCGCTGACTCCGAGGAGTTCGAGGTCGTCCTCACCGTCCTCGGCCGCAGCCTGGCCGAGGACCAGGGCCGCTGGACGTCCATCGCCAACGGCATCAAGGGCGTGACCGAGGAGACGACGACGGGCGTGCACCGCCTGGTCGACATGGCGAGGAAGGGCGAGCTCCTCTTCCCGGCCATCAACGTGAACGACTCGGTGACCAAGTCGAAATTCGACAACAAGTACGGCTGCCGCCACTCGCTCATCGACGGCATCAACCGGGCCACCGACGTGCTCATCGGCGGCAAGGTGGCCGTCGTCTGCGGCTACGGCGACGTCGGCAAGGGCTGTGCCCAGTCGCTCGCCGGCCAGGGTGCCCGCGTCGTGGTGACCGAGGTCGACCCGATCTGCGCCCTGCAGGCGGCCATGGAGGGCTTCCAGGTCACCACGCTCGAGGACATCCTGCCGCTGGCCGACATCATCATCACGACGACGGGGAACAAGGACATCATCACCGCCGAGCACATGGCGGGGATGAAGCACCAGGCCATCGTCGGGAACATCGGTCACTTCGACAATGAGATCGACATGGCCGGCCTGACCAAGACGCCGGGGATCGAGCGGATCAACATCAAGCCGCAGGTCGACAAGTGGGTCTTCCCCGACGGCCACGCCATCATCGTCCTGTCCGAGGGCCGGCTGCTGAACCTGGGCAACGCCACGGGCCACCCCAGCTTCGTCATGTCCAACTCGTTCACCAATCAGACCATGGCGCAGATCGAGCTGTTCACCCAGACGGGCCAGTACGTCAACGACGTCTACGTGCTGCCGAAGCACCTGGACGAGAAGGTGGCACGCCTGCACCTCGGCGCGCTCGGCGTGCAGCTGACCACGCTGACCACGGAGCAGGCCGACTACATCGGCGTGCCCGTCGAGGGGCCCTACAAGCCCGACACCTACCGGTACTAGGAGAGTGTTGAACAATCGCCTTTCGGGGCGTATCTTCAGTCGAGCAAGCCCGGGATATGTCCGCACCGAAGCGCCGGCGTGAAAATGGGTTGAAGCCGGCCACCCAGGATGGGCAGTGCCCGAGGTGAGGTCCCATTTTTGACGACCCGGACTTGCGCGCCCGGGGTCAGCTGGGTCTGAGCTGCCACCCTCCTTCGTTCTCCAGCCCGAGGTTCACCAAGCGGCGGAGGTTGATGGCGGCAATTCGATGGGAGAGCCCGAGCTGGTTCTTCTCAACGCCGCGGAACCGGACCCGTCGGTTGCCGTTGGCGACCAGCCAGGCGATGGAGCGTTCGACCATGGGACGCCATCGTCGGTAGTCGTCGGCAAAGTCACCATCGCGCCACGCCCGACGAGACTCGACGAGTTCGGCGTCGTGGTGATGAAGGTGGAGTGTCCGGCCGTCTTTGGCCTTTGTGCACCGCGCTCGGAGTGGACAGCCCGAGCAGCGGATCCCGAATACAGCGGCTCGCCCGGGAGTGATCCTCACGGTGTGTCCGGCCGGGCATGTGGCGGTTCCCGCCTGCGCGTCAACGACAAAATCGTCTCGGGCGAACCCACCTGGGATCGCTGCTGACAAAGGCCAGGGCTTGATGGCGCGGCGGTGTGTGGCCTTGCCCAGCGCGTTGAGTGTCTCGCCCGATCCATACGCGCCATCGGCGAGGACCTGGAGTCCGGGTGCTTCATCGGCCAACAGATCGACCCCCGTCGGCCCGTCGGCGGTATTGGCCGGGGTGAGCGCGGCGGCGGTGATCAGTCCGGTCTCGGGTTCGATGGCGATGTGCGCCTTGTAGCCGTCGCGATATTCAGAACGGGACTTGTGCATGTGGCGAGCCTCGGGATCGACGGTCGAGATGATCCGGTCAGGTGCCACACGCTGGGCGATCTTCCACGTGCCGTCGTCGTCTTGTTCGACGTCTTGGCCGGCGACGAGGGCCAACAACCCGAGAGCCGAGGTGGCTTCGGGCTCTTCGTTCTCGTTCTCGAAGGCGGCCAACAGAGCCAAGGCGTCGTTGACCAGTTCGTCGACCAGGGCCGACTTGGCCACCGGATCGTCCCAGGCGATCAGGGGTTTGCCCGCTGACTCGTAGTCATGCGCGGACAGAGGCACCAAGTCGGCTCCCGGGACGACCCGGCGCACCCGGCGGATGGCGGCGATCAGCTGTGTCACGGTGTCCTGGGTGGCCACCGCGTCGTCGAGCAGGGTCGAGTCGAGCGCACGGCGGGTCTTGCCCTTGAGGACCCCGGTGGCGTCGATGACCGAGCGCACGGCATCGAAGATCCGCTCAGGGTGCTCGGACTTGCGCAGCCGGGTGCGCCAATAGGTGAGTACCGAGAAATCGAACCCCTCGTCGTCGAGGGCCAACCCGCAGGCCACCTTCCAGCTGATCCGGTCCCGCAGCGCCCTGGCGGCATCCCGGTCCGAGAGTCCCTCGAGGGCCTGGAGGACCATGACAGAAGCCACCACGTCCGCTGGGATCGAAGGGCGACCACGACCAGACGGGAACAGGTCCTCGAACATCTCGTCGGGGAACAGTTCATGGCGATGGTCGGCCAGAAATGCCTCGACGCTTCCATCGGGGACGAGCTGTCGACAAAGAGCTGCAGCGTCGAGTAGCTCAGGATTGAATTCGCTGTGTCCTTGCACTCACCAATTCTCGACGATCGGCGCCCAAATCGCGAGCACCAATTGCCGATTATTTCAACAGTCTCCTAGGCGGTCGTCAGCCCAGCGTGGCGGTGGCGATCACCGTCCCGCTGGGCGACACCACCTCCGCGGTGCGGACGTCGGCCGGGTCGACGTGGAGCCGCGCCGTCCAGGCTCCGTAGCCCCCACGGGCATCGAAGGTCCCGACGTTGTGCGTCACGCCGTCCTGGGTGACCACCACGCAGTGCACCGTCCCGCGCGCAGTCGAATCGTCGAGCATCATCGACATCCACGGCTTGTCGCCCCCGACGATCACGACGTGGCCGACCGTCTTCCCGTCCGTCACGAGCGCGGCCGTCACCGCCTGGTGCGAACCCCGCGACTGCGCGGTCGGGATCGGCGCCGGAGACGAGCTCACGCCCAGACCCACGCCGAGCGCCAGGGCCGCCGCGGCGACGCCCACCACGGCCGGCACCCAGCGCGATTGGCGCAGGCGCCGGCGCCGCGGGCGCACATCGGCCACGCCCATCCGTTCGAAGAGGCGCACCTCGAACCCCAAGGGCGGCTCCATGTCCGGGGCCGCCTGCAGCACCGTATCGGCCGTCCGGGACAGGACCTCCAGCTCCTCGGCGCAGCGCGGGCAGGACTCGACGTGGGACAGCACCCGGGACCGCTCACGGCCGGTCAGCACGCCGAGCGCGAGCTCAGCCAGCTCGTTGCCGTACTCCTCGCATCCTCGCTCTCTCGCGTCGTCATCCATCGCGCGCCCCCTCTGCCCGCTCGACGGCCGCCCGCAACCGGATCAATGCCGTCCTGATGCGCGTCTTCGCCGTGCCGAGCGGGATCCCTTCGGACTCGCTGATCTCGAGCGCCGTCCTCCCGAAGACAGCCGCCAGCACCACGGCCCGTCGCTGCTCCTCCGGGATGGTCTGCAGCGCGGCCTGCACAATCTGACGAACGTCACCGCGGCGCACGGCATCCTCGGGGTTGTGCTCGGAGCTGGCCATCGCGGTGGCGGCGAAGTCCTCCGGGTCGGTCGGGACGGCGCGCCGGAGGCGCAGGGCGTCAATGGCCAGGTTGCGGGTGATGGTGAGGACCCAGGCGGTCACGGATCCCCGCCGCAGGTCGAAGACGGGCGCGTGGCGCCACACCCGGACCATCGCCTCCTGGGCCACGTCCTCGGCCAGGCCGGCATCGCTGGTCATGGAATAAGCCAGGCCGAACACCCGCCGCTGGTAGCGGCGGGTAAAGGTGACGGCCGCCGACTGGTCCCCCACGGCCATGCCGGCCAGGAGGGCCTCGTCGGACAGCTCGCCCTCGGCCACATGTGATTCTCTCATCCACAGGTATACGGACCGGCCCACGCCGGAGATTCACCCGGTACGGACAATCCCGGAGCGGTCGCCGCCCGTATCTCTGCGGTGGCCACCACCAGCCCCGACATCCATCGGCAGGCCGGTCTCCGGATGCCTGGTATGCAGATGTCCGGTATGCACAAGCTCCGGGCCGTGTTGGTGGTCGGCCCCGGCCGTTCCCGCCGGCCGGTCGACCTGGCGGCGACAACCGCCTTCGCCGTCGGGGGGGCGCTCCTGCTCTGGTCCGCCTTCATCCACTTCCACCTGTGGAACGAGCCCGACGGCTACCGCTCCATCCCCACCATCGGGCCGCTCTTCCTGTTGCAGTCCATCACCGCCCTCATCATTGGCATCGGCGTCGTGGCCGTGCGCCGGCTGTGGGCGGCAATCATCGGGATCGGGTTCGCCCTGACCACCATCGCCGGCTTCCTCCTGTCGGTGGCAGTCGGGTTGTTCGGGTTCAAGGACTCGTGGCTCGCCCCCTTCGCCAAGCAGGCCTTCACCATCGAGATAGGGGCCGTGGTCGCGCTGATCGCCGCCGCCGCGCTCTGCCTCGTCGGATCGGTTCCCCACGCTCGCGCCAGCGCCACCCCGGCCGGCAGCGCGACGTAGGGACCACACCGGACCGGGTTCTGCGTCCTCTCTCTCCCGTGGGGGCGCAGGCCCGGCTCGGGACCCTGGCTCCCTGCTGCTAGCGGAACCCCGCGAAGAGGTCGTCCTCGGGCACCGGCGCCCCCGTCGCGTCCTGCACCCGGATGAAGCTCTCCGACCCCATCACACGTGAGAACAGTTCCTCACCCATCTGAAGGAAGAAGATGTTGTCGCTCTGGCTCGCGTGGGCGGCGAGCGACGCGTACTTGCGACCGGCGACGGCGCTGCAGTCGACGGTCGTCGTGATCAGCTCGTCCGGCGTGCCGAAATCGGGGTTCTCCTCTATCTCCGCCGGCCGCTCGATGCCGGCCTCGGCCAGAACGTCGCCGAAGCCGTGGATCAGCGAGCGCGCCACGGCGGTGTAGTAGAGCTTGGCCGGGATCCCGCACTCCGCAAGGGCCGCGTGCGTCACCCGGTTGGCCTGAATGTGGTCGGGGTGCCCGTAGAAGCCGTTCTCGTCATAGGTCACGACGACCTGCGGCTCGTAGACGCGCATCAACGCGGCCAGCCGCTTCGCCGCGTCCGGCACCGGGGTCCGCCAGAAGGAGCCGGGGGCGTCATTCTGCGGCCACCCCTCCATGCCCGAGTCGTGATAGCCGAGGAGCTCCAGGTGGGACACGCCCAACACCTCGCAACTGGCCTCGAGCTCGTGACGGCGGAGCGGCACGACCACCGACTCGTCGTGCCCCGGCTCGCCCGGCTTGATGCCACCCGGCGCGTCCCCAACTCTCCATTCGTGCACGTGACCAGCACGGTGCGCACGCCCTCGCTGCTGTAGCGGGCGAGGATCCCCCCCGTCCCGATCGCTTCGTCGTCAGGATGGGCGTGGACCGCCATGAGGGTGAGAGGGCGCTCGGGCATGGTGGCAGCGTAGGGGGCAGCGCCGCCGCCCCCGTCACGTCTGCAGGTCGCCCACCGTGCCGGCCAACTGCTCCAGTTCGGCCTGCCACTCCCCCGGGGGCGCCATCGGGCGCACGATGAATTTGGAGAACCCGACCTCCAGGAATTCTTGCAGTTTCGAGCGCAGGCCGCCGCGTCCCACGGGGATGATCTCTTCCAGCGGACGGCCCCGGGCCCGCCGGGCCAGAGGCGACGACGCCAGCGCGCCGAGGTCGGTCCCGTCCGGTGCGTAGGCGAGGCTCACGCCGAAGTGCTCCGGGCTGATGGCGCGTCCGTACGCCGCCGCCACCCGATCGATCTCCGCCTTGCCGGCCGCGGCGTCGGCCGGTGTGCAAAAGGCGGGGATCCACCCGTCCGCCAGGCGCCCACAGCGATCGAGCGCGGCCGGGACGTTGCCGCCCAGCCACACGTCGAAGGGATCCTGCGCCGGCTGCGGCGACACCGAGACGTCGGCGAATGAGCCGGCCGGCCCCTCGTGGCTGACGACCTCGCCGGCCCACAACCGGCGCAGCACGGGCAATGCGTCTTCCATCTGTTCGGCCCTCGCGGCACTGGGAATGCCGATGGCGCTGCGCTCGCCGCCGACACCGAGCCCGGGCACGAAGGTCAGCAGGAAGCGTCCACCCGATAACACGTCCAGCGTCGCCACCGCCTTGGCCAGCCACACCAGGTTGCGCCCCGGCAGCAACATGGTGGTTCCGATCTTGAGTCCCGGACAGGCGCCCGAGACCCACGCCAGACCGACCAGCGGGTCCGGGCCCGGGCGCGTCAGCACCTCGGGCAGCCAGAGGGAGTCGAAGCCGCAGTCGGTGATGCCGCGCGCCAAGGCGACCATGGCCTCGGGGCCGAGGCTCTCGCCGCCTGCGCTGATGCCGATGCGGATCTTCACGGTGCGTCCTCCAGCGCGGCGATGGCGCGCCGGACCCCCGCGTCGTCCACGTCGTGGTGCGTGACGAAGCGGACCGTCTCCGGCGCGATCGCGTGCGCCAGGACGCCCTGAGCCTCCAGGTGTGCCAGCAGCTTCTCCGGTTGGGCATGGGAGAACGTGACGATGTTGGTGCGCACCGAGACCGGATCGAGCCCGCCGGCGGGCCAGCGCGTCGCCACGGCCTCGGCCAAGCACGCCGCCCGTGCGTGGTCCTCGTGCAGACGATCGACCATGTCGCGCAACGCGACCAGCCCGGGTGCCGCCAGGACGCCCGCCTGGCGCATGCCGCCGCCGAGACGCTTGCGGGCCACGCGGGCCTCAGCCATCACATCATCGCTTCCCGCCAGGAGCGAGCCCACCGGCGCGCAGAGACCCTTCGACAGGCAGCACATGACCGTCGTGGCGGGCGCGGCCCACTCGGCGGCCGGGATGCCGGTGGCGACCTCGGCATTGAAGAGGCGTGCCCCGTCCATGTGGATGGGCACGGGCCCGGCCGCTTCGGCCAGCGCCTGGAGCCGAGCCGTCGACCACGGGGCGCCTGATGCGGCCATGTGCGTGTTCTCGATGCTGACGAGCGAGACCACGGGTTGATGGTGCTCGGCCGCCTGGCGGGCCCACCACACGTCGTCGCCCTCCATCATGCCGTCATCGTCGTCGACGACGACGAACTGGATCCCGGCGTTCAGTGCGGCCGCGCCGAACTCGTAGGCCACGACGTGTTGGCGCCGTCCCGCCACCACGGCCGTCCCCGGAACGGTGAGGACGCGGATGGCGATCTGGTTCGCCATGACCCCGGAGGCCACGAACAGCGCGGCCTGCTTGCCGACCCGCGCCGCGAAGGCCTCTTCCAGCTCCCGCACCGTCGGATCCTCGCCGTAGTCGTCGTCACCGACCTCGGCCTCGGCCATGGCGCGGCGCATCGCGGGCGTGGGCCGGGTCACGGTGTCGCTGCGCAGGTCGACCACGTCGGGCACGCGCTCAGGCTATCGGCGCACAGTTAACATCCGCCGGTGACCTCACCCCCTTCCACCCCCGACGACGGGCGGGTGCTGCCCGATGGCCGAGCGAGCATCCACGAGCTCCTCGACGTCGAAGTCCTCGAGGCCGGACCCGATCGGGTCGTCATGCGGCTCCCGGTCGACTGGAAGGTGCACCAGCCCTACGGCATCCTCCACGGGGGCGTGTCGGCCCTTCTGGCCGAGTCGGCCGCCAGCTTCGGCGCCGCGCTGGCCGCCGAGCCCGGTCGCAGCGTGGTCGGGATCGAGCTCAACGCCAGCCATCTGCGCTCGGTGCGCGACGGCCACCTGACCGCCGAGGCGACGCCGGTGCGGGTCGGCCGGACCATCCAGGTCTGGCGCATCTCGCTCACCGACGACAACGGGCGCGCCATCTGCGAGGCCCGCTGCACCCTCTCGGTTCTGGGCGCACCGGGAAGCGCCTCGGGCGCCGTGCACCCACCCTCGGACCCACCAGAAGCGGAATAGTCACTGCTGCGGCCACCGACGTAATATGACGGTGTGACCCCGGTAGGAAGTGGAGCACGACGACCCTCGCTCGGGTTCATCCTCCCCGCCACCACGCAGGGAGAACTCTCCACCGGAGATGGTAGTACCCGCAGTACTACCGGAAGCGCCGCCGACGTGGTCGAGCTCTGCCGCCGTGCCGAGGCGACCGGAGCCGACTCCTTGTGGGCGGTGGACCACCTCTACTGGCCCCACCCCATCGGCGAGGCCCTCACCACGCTGGCCGTGGCCGCGGTCACGACCACCAGGCCGATGTTGGGGACCTGTGTCCTCCAGCTGCCCCTTCGGCCGCCCTCCGTGGTGGCCAAGCAGGCCACCGCCCTCCAACTGCTCTCCGACGGGCGCTTCGTCCTCGGGCTCGGAGTGGGCATCCACGAGCACGAGTACGTGCGGGCCGGCGTCGACTACCACCGCCGCGGTCAGCTCATGGACGAGGGCGTCGCCGGGCTCCGCCGGGCCTGGGCCGGCCCCGATGCGCGCGGCGCCGACTACGTGCAGGAGCCCGCGTCAGCGTCGGTCCCGTTGTGGTTCGGGGGCGCCAGCGCTGCCGCCCGGCGGCGGGCCGCCGCCGTGGGCGACGGTTGGGTGCCCCTCTTCCTCGCCCCGGACGAGTACGGGACCGCCTTGGCGGCCCTGCGGCGCGAGACGGCCGAGGCCGGGCGGGATCCCGAGGCCGTGCAGGCCGGCGTCGTCGTCTTTGCCTGTGTCGGAGACGACGAGCAGGCGCCCGCCCGGGGCGCCCAGTGGCTCTCGGAGCTCTACCGCCTCCCCCCCAAGGCGTTCCATCGCCACCTCGTGGCCGGCTCGCCCGGGACCTGTGCCGCCGCGTTGGGCCGCTACGCGGACGCGGGCGCCCGCCACATTCTGGTGATGGTGGCGGGATCACCTGCGGTCGAGCATTTCGGACAACTTCGAGCGGCGTTCGTGGGCGAGCAGCTCCCGGCGCTGGCGGGGGTATCGGCATGAACGCCACCGACATCGCCATCCTCGGCACGGGCATGAGCGACATGAGCCGGCGCGACCTGGAGCCCGAGACCATGGCCTTCGAGGTCGTGCACGAGGCCCTGGGGGATGCCGGAGTCTCGGCCCACGAGCTCGGGCTCGTCATCGTGGGCAATGCGATGGCCGGGCGCCTGAGTGATCAGGGGTGCATGAAAGGGCAGACCTGGCTGAGCAAGGCCGGCCTCAGCGAGGTCGCCATCGTCAACGTGGACAACTCGTGCGCCGGAGGGAGCTCCTCTCTGCACCTGGCCACGATGGTGGCCGCCGCCCAGGACCGCCCGGTCCTGGCGCTGGGCGTCGAGAAGATGTGGACCGGCGACCGGGCGGGCACGATCGCCGGCATTGAGGATGGCCTCCCGGCGGAGTACCGCCACGACCTGCACGACCGCCGCCACGCCGACGACAACCCCGCCGGCAGCATCCTCATGGGACTCAACAACGGCTGGGCCCACCGGCTCATGGCCGAGGTCGGCGCCACGGTGCGCCAGATCGCCGCCGCCGCGGTCAAGGCCTTCGAGCACGCGGCGCGTAATCCGCTGGCCCAGTTCCAACGGCGCGTGACGATCGAGGAGGTGCTCGCCTCACCCCAGGTGGCCGGCGTCCTCACCCGGCTCATGTGCAGCTCGTTCACCGACGGCGCCGCCGCCGTCGTGCTGGGCGGGCCCTCGGTCCCGGCCCCGGCCTCGGCGCCCCGTATCATCGGCTCGGTGGCACGCTCGGGAAACGGCTCAATCGACTACCACGACAGGCTGGCCCAGGCCGCCGAGGCAGCCTGGGAAGCGTTCGGCTTCGGCCCGGGCGATGCCGACATGGTCGAGCTGCACGACGCCACGGCCGCCGAGGAGCTCTACGCCCTCGAGTCGCTCGGTTTCTTCGGTCCCGGCGAGGCCGGGCCGGCGACCGAGGCGGGCGCCACCGGCATCGACTCCCCCGGTCTCGTCGTGAACCCGAGCGGCGGCCTCGTCGGGCGCGGGCACCCGCTCGGCGCCACCGGCCTGGCCCAGGTGGTCGAGCTGGCCACGCAGTTCCGTGGTCGGGCGGGTGATCGCCAGGTCGCCGGGGCACGCCTCGGAGTGGCGATCAACACGGGGGGCATCATCTACGGGGACGCAGGGTTCGTGGGAATCCACGCCGTACGCTCCGGATCTGCCGCGTGACGGGCATCAAAATCACAGGCTGGGGCATCGCGGTACCCGACAAGGTCGTCACCAACGACGACATGGCGGTCAACCTCGACACCAGCGACGCCTGGATCGTCGAACGCACCGGCATCCGCGAACGCCACATCGGCGGCACGACCTCGGGCCTGGCCATTGAAGCGGCGGTCGCGGCCATGCACAAGGCCGGGCGCACCGCCGAGGAGATCGACAACCTCGTGCTCGCCACCACCACGCCCGACGGCATCGTCCCCGGGACGGCCCCGAGCGTGCAGCACGGCATCGGCATGAAGGGCGGCGCCTTCGACCTGAACGCCGCGTGCTCCGGCTTCGTCTACGGCCTCGTCACCGCGGCCGGCCTGATCTCCATCGGCTCGGGCCCCGTCCTGCTGATCGGCTCCGAGACCCTGTCGCGCATCACCGACATGAACGACCGCAAAATCGCCATCATCGTCGGCGACGGGGCGGGCGCCGTCGTGGTCGAGCCGGTCGACGGCCCCGGGAACCTGATCAGCTGGAACCTGAACTCCGACGGATCGCTCAAGCACCTCCTCAAGTGCGAGCACGGCGGGACCCTCTTCATGGACGGGAAGGAGGTCTTCCGGCGGGCGGTCCGGGTGGTCGTCGAGTCGGCCGAGCGGGCCATGGCTGACGCCGGACTGGGGCCCGACGACATCTCGCTGATGGTGCCGCACCAGGCCAACCTGCGCATCATCCAGGCGGCCTGCCAACGCCTCGGCATCCCCGAGGAGCGCACCGCCGTCGTCATCGACCGCTACGGCAACACCTCCTCAGCCTCCATCCCGCTGGCCCTGTACGACTCCATCGAGGCCGGCCGCGTACAGAACGGCGACCACCTCCTGCTCACGGGGTTCGGCGGCGGTATGACCTGGGCCAGCGCCGTCTTCCGCTGGAGCGCATGACCGACAAGAGCGGCGGGGCGGATCCGGCGCTGGTCGTCCTGGCGGCCGGGCGCGCCCGCCGGTACGGGGGCTGCAAGCCGTTGGCACCGGTGGGCCCCCAGGGCGAAGCGGTCATCGACCTGGTGGCCTCCGACGCCGTCGCGGCGGGCTTTCGCACCATCGTCTTGGTGCTGGGCCCGAGCACCGGCGCGGCCATCCGCTATCACGTCGAGCAGACGTGGCCCGAGGCCGTCGACGTGCGCTTCGCCACCCAGCCCGCACCGCTCGGCACGGTGCATGCCGTCCTCGAGCGCGTCCGACCACGTGGGCACCAGGCCCTACGGCGTGGGCAACGCCGACGACATCTACGGGACCGAGGCCTGCGCCCAGCTGGCGACCCACCTGCAGGCCCATGGCGACACCAACGCGCTGGTCGGCTACCGCCTCGAGGACGCCGTGATCGGCAATGCCCCGGTCACTCGTGGCATCTGTCGGGTCGACCAGGACGGCACGCTCCTCGGAGTGGACGAACGCCGCCAGGTGACGCGGACACCCGAAGGGGGCTTTGTGGCCGACGATGGCAGGGAGCCGGCCGAGCTCCCGCCTGACGCCCGGGTCTCCATGAACCTGTGGGGGTTCACCCCGGCCTTCCACAAGACGCTCCAGGCCGCCATGGATGCCGCCGTCGACGCCTCCGAGGAGTCCGAGGTCCTGCTGCCCGAGGTGGTGTCCGCCTCGCTCGCCTCCAGCTCGTTTACCGTGCTCCCGGCGCAGGGCCGCTGCATCGGCGTCACGCATCCCGACGATCTCTCCCTGGTCCAGGCCGAGCTGAATCGCCAGGTGGCGGCGGGCCAACGGCCGGCCAAGCTCTGGGCCTCCCTGCGCCAGGGCTAGGCGGAACCTTCGACGATCAGCGGGGGTCGGACCCCTCATGGCCGTTACCCATGTATGGGGAAGGGAACGGGGAAGCAGAACAAGTGCCCGGGCGCGACGCAACCCCGAGTAACCGTTCGGCCGAAGCCTCCCGTGCTCCTCGGGGCTACGTCATCGATGACCCGCTGGCACCGTGCCGGGGTCGTGTCGGACAACCCCCGCCCGAGCCGGTCTCGGCGACTCCAGGGAAGTCACCGTGACGCACCACGGACCATCTCCAGTCGGATCCTCCTGCCCACTCCGGTCACGCCCCCCTTGCGGGGTTCGCTCCCTTTCCTCGATCCCGCCTTACAGCGTTCTCTCGGCTTCCCCCCGTTCCGCCTTGCGGCTTCCCTTCGGGCTTCCCTCGCTCCTACCTTGCGGTGCTCGCTTGAGGTTCGGCGGGCTGTTGTTTCCGAACTGGGGACAGATTGCGCCACCCGAACCGCGGGGTCAATGCCGTTTCGCGAAATCCAGATGTTCTCCCCACCTTTCTCCGCCTCATCCCCAAGAGGCACCACCTCCATCCCCAGTTCTTCCCCATGGTGAGCCAGGCCAGAGCCCGGTGGCGCCGGGTTGCCATCGGGCTGGTCACCGCGCCCGCCCTCTTCGCCCTGGCTGCCATCTCTGGGCTGGGCGTCCTCAGCGCCGGCGCGCGCACCGGTCTCCATGGCCCACCTCGGCTTCGGCCCCTCCGGCCCCTCCTTGGCCGCCCCGCTCGAGATCTCCGGGCCGAGTTGATCCCCGTATGCTCCGTCGCATGCTGCTGAGCCCCGAGTCCGCGCGCGTGCTGGGCGCGCTCGTCGAGAAGGGCCTCGCCACCCCCCAGCAGTACCCGCTCACGGTGAATGCCCTGCAGGCCGCCTGCAACCAGACCTCGAACAGGGAGCCGGTCGTCAGCTACGACGAGACGACAGTGCTTGCCGCGCTCGACGAGCTCAAGGACGAGAAGCTGGTCCGCTTCGTGCTGCCCTCACACGGCCGCTCGGTCGTCCGCTACCGCCAGGTGCTTCCTGAGGCACTCGGGCTCGACGACCGCCAGTGCGCCATCCTGGCCGTGCTGCTCCTCCGCGGACCGCAGACCATCGGTGAGCTGCGCATCCGGACCGAACGGATGGCCACGTTCGACAGCCTCGACGAGGTACAACATGAGCTGGACCTCCTGGCTTCCCACCAGGAGCCGCTGGCCCACAACGTGGGGCGCCGGCCCGGGCAGAAGGAGGAACGCTGGGCCACCACCATGGTGGCTGATCAGGCACATGAAGTGAGTGCGGGCGCCGTGGCCACGGGGACGCAACCGTCCGCCGGTGACGCAGCAGCCGCGGCGGCATCCGGCACCGTCGACAACGACGTGGCCGCCGACTTGGCCGAGCTGCGAGCAGAGGTGAAGGCGCTCCGCGACGAGTTGCACGAACTGCGGGCCAGCCTCGGAGGCTGATTCTCTCCTTGCCCGTTCTCTCCTTGCGCGGCGCCGGCGCCGCGCCAGGCGTTGACCGCCGGCGGGGCTCTACGTGGTGGGAACGGTCGAAGCGACCGTGGTCGTGGTCGTGGCCTTGGGCACGGGGGGTCGCGCCTGTATCCCGCAGACCACGTAGGGCTTCATGCTCATCGCCATTCCCGCGCCCAGCGGCCCGGTGACGAGCGCAACGGTCTGCCAGATATTCGGAGCGAGCGGGAGTGATTCGCGGAGTTCGACATTGCGGTCGGCGATGGTCCCCGTCGCCGTCACCTGCGCCGAACCGGTCAGCAGGATGCTCCCGGCGGGGCAGGAGGTCCTCGCGACGAGCACGGTACCGATCGCAGGATTCGGGGCCGAGGTCAGCACCTGTCCGGCCACGATCGACGTGGTCCCCAGGGTTCCCGAGGCCCCAGCCACGCCGGCTGGGCCGGCCGGGCCCACCGCGCCGGGCACCCCTTGTTGGCCCTGCTCACCGGTTGCTCCGGCCGGCCCGACGGGACCGCGGGGTCCCGACGTCTTCGCCGGGGTCGTCGCCACGGCGTAGATGCCCACTCCGAGCCCGGCGAGGCCGACGACAACAGCTGCGATGACCAACGGAACCACCCATGTCGGCGCGGCCCGGGGTGCGGGCACCGTTGGCTGTGCCATCTCTCCCGTTTCGTAGATCGACACTGATCGCGCCTTTCGTCAGATCGACGGGGGACGTATCGCCATCCGCACCACCCCCGCAAAGATGTCGTGCGATGTTACCGGCAGGACCTCGTCCCACACGGGCAGGGCGGCCGGTGCCTACAGCGGCGTGACGTAGGCCCCCGAGATCCCGCCGTCGACGAGGAAGGTCGACGCGGTGATGAACGACGAGTCGTCGGAAGCCAGGAACGCCGCCGCGGCGGCGATCTCGGTCGCCTCGCCGAACCGCCCCATCGGGATGTGGACCAGCCGCCGGGCCGCCCGCTCGGGGTCCTTGGCGAAGAGCTCCTGGAGCAGCGGCGTGTTCACGGGTCCCGGGCAGAGCGCGTTCACCCGCACGCCCTGGCGGGCGAACTGCACGCCGAGCTCGCGCGACATGGCCAGGACGCCGCCCTTGGAGGCCGTGTAGCTGACCTGGCTCGTGGCGGCTCCCATGACGGCCACGAAGGAGGCGGTGTTGATGATCGATCCCCTGCCCCGGGCCAGCAGGTGGGGCAGGGCGTGCTTGCAGCACAGGTAGACCGACGTGAGGTTCACCGTCTGCACGCGGTCCCAGGCCTCCAGCCCTGTGTCGAGGATGGAGTCGTCGTCGGGTGGGCTGATGCCGGCATTGTTGCAGCAGACGTCGATCCCGCCGTAGCGGCCGGCCACCTCGGCGTACAGGGCTTCCACCTCGTCGGAGGACGTGACGTCGGCCCGCACGAACATGCCGCCCACCGCGGCGGCCACCGCGCCGCCGGCCTCCTCGTCGAGGTCGACCACGGCGACCGAGGCGCCCTCGCTGGCGAAGCGTTCGCACATGGCGCGGCCGATGCCGCTGGCGCCACCGGTGACGACGGCCACCCGGCCGACCAGGCGGTGCGCGTAAGGGATGGGGTCGTCGCTCATGCCTCTCCTATTCCGAGCTGATGAAGACGTTCTTCACGTCACTGAACGCCTCGAGCGCGTCGGGACCGAGCTCGCGCCCGATCCCCGACTGCTTGGCGCCCCCGAAGGGCGTCCAGTAGCGCACCGAGGAGTGCGAGTTGACCGAGAGGGTCCCGGTGTCGATGGCGCGCGCCACGCGCAGCGCCCGGCCGACGTCGCGCGTCCACAGTGACCCGGAGAGACCGTAGGGCGTGTCGTTGGCCAGGCGGATGGCGTCGGCCTCGTCCTCGAAGGGGATGACCACGACCACGGGCCCGAAGATCTCCTCGGTCGCTGCCCGCGCGCCGGGGTCGACCGGTGCCAGCACGGTCGGGGCGAACCAGTTGCCCGGGCCGTCGGGGCGGCTGCCGCGGAAGGCCACCGGAGCGTCGTGTGGCACGAACGAAGCCACGCTGGCGAGGTGGGCCTCGGAGATGAGTGGGCCCATCTCGGTCTCCTCGAGCGTCGGGTCACCCACCTTGACGCCGGCCACCGCCGGTTCGAGCATTTCCATGAAGCGCTCGTAGGCGGACCGCTGCACCAGGATGCGCGAACGAGCGCAGCAGTCCTGCCCTGCGTTGTCGAACACGCCGGAAGGCGCCCGGGCGGCCGCCAGCTCGAGGTCGGCATCGGCGAAGACGATGTTGGCGCTCTTCCCGCCGAGTTCGAGCGTGACCCGCTTGATCTGCTGGGCGCAGCCGGCCATGACAGTGCGCCCCACCTCGGTGGAGCCGGTGAAGCACACCTTGCGCACGGCAGGGTGGTCGACAAAGCGCTGGCCGACCACGCTGCCCTTGCCCGGCAGGATCTGCAGGACGCCCTCGGGGATCCCGGCCTCGAGCGCGAGCTCGCCGATGCGCAGCGCGCTGAGCGGGGTCAGCTCGGCCGGCTTGAGCACGACCGTGTTCCCGGCGGCCAGGGCCGGCGCGAAGCCCCAGCCGGCGATCGCCATGGGGAAGTTCCAGGGCACGATGATGCCCACGACTCCGAGCGGCTCGTGGAAGGTGACATCGAGGCCGCCCGGCACGGGGATCTGCCGGCCGCTGTGACGTTCGGGTGCCGCGGCGTAGAACTCGATCACATCGCGCACGTTGCCCGCCTCCCAACGCGCATTGCCCAGCACGTGCCCGGCGTTGATGACCTCCAGGGCGGCCAGCTGGACGATGTCCGCATCGACGGCGGCGGCGAAGCGGCGCAGCAGCCGGGCCCGGTCCCCCGGGGCGACGGCCCGCCATTCTTCGAATGCGGCGGCAGCCTTCACAATGGCGGCATCGGTCTGTTCGGCGGTCAGGCTCTCGATGGTGGTGAGCACTTCGCCGGTAGCGGGATTGCGGACGTCCACGCCGTGATCTTTGCCGATCGCAGAGGAGGTCGGACAAACGGGGTCCCGGGAGGGCCGGCCGCCGGAGGAGGGACCCGCCGATACAGTGCGGGGCCGTGCCCCAGACAGAGACCGTCCAGTTCAACCTGGCCAAGGCCTTCGACACGCTCGTCGAGACCCTGGCCGACCGGGAATGCATTGTGTGGCGCGATCGCCGCCTGAGCTACGCCGACCTGGCGGACCGGTCCCGTCGCCTGGCCTCGTACCTGCACGATCGCGGCCTGGGCGTGCACCGCGAGCGCGCCGCGCTGGCGGGCTGGGAGTCGGGTCAGGACCACGTTGCGCTCGCCCTCTACAACGGCAACGAATACCTCGAGGGCATGCTCGGTTCCTACCGGGCCCGGGTGGCGCCGTTCAACGTGAACTACCGCTACGTGGGCGAGGAGCTGCAGTACCTGCTCAATGACGCCAGGCCCCGCGCCATGATCCTGCACTCCTCGCTGGCCCCGACGCTGGCCGAGGTGCTGCCCACGCTGGACTCGCCCCCCGAGGTGCTGCTCCAGGTCCAGGACGATTCGGGCCACCCCCTCCTTCCCGGGGCGGTCTGGTACGAGGAGGCGCTGGCCGCATCCTCGCCCGAGGGGCCGCCGGCCGAGCCCTCCCCCGACGACCTCTACGTGTTGTACACAGGAGGCACCACGGGCATGCCCAAGGGCGTGCTGTGGCGCCAGCACGACATCTTCATGGCGGCGATGGGCGGCCGGCAGGTCGGCACGTGGAAGATCGTGACGAGCTACCAGGAGCTGACCGAGCGGCTGGCCGAGAGCTTCCCGGTGCGGCTCATGATCCTGCCGCCGCTCATGCACGGCGCGGCGCAGTGGGCCTGCTTCATGCTCATGGCCCAGGGGGCCACGCTCATCTTCCCCGACGACACCCACCGCGTCGATCCTGAGGACGTGTGGAGCGTCGTCGAGCGCGAGAAGGCGAACTCCATGACCATCGTGGGCGATGCGGTGTTGCGCCCGCTGCTCGTGCAGCTCGACAAGAAGTCCTACGACCTCTCTTCTTTCTTCGCCGTGGGGAACGGCGGGGCGCCGCTGACGCCGGCCGTGCGGGCCATGGCGGTCGAGCGCATCCCCAACCTCGTCATCTCCGACTCGGCCGGCTCGTCGGAGACCGGCGCGCAGATGCACGTGACGTCCATGGACGACGTGGCGGTGGGCTCGTTCTTGCCGGGGCCGGGCACGCTGGTGGTCGACGAGACGCTGTCCCGTGTGTTGCCGCCCGGACACGAGGGGAACGGCTGGCTGGCGCAGACCGGGAACGTGCCGCTCGGGTATCTCGGCGACCCGGAGAAGACGGCGCGTACCTTCCCGGTGATCGACGGTGTCCGTTATGCAATCCCGGGGGACCGGGCCCGGCACCGGGCCGACGGGCAGATCGAATTGCTCGGGCGTGACTCGGTCACGGTGAACTCGGGCGGCGAGAAGATCTTCGTCGAGGAGGTGGAGCGTGCCATCGCCGGCCACCCCGCCGTGGCCGACGTGGTCGTCGTCGGGCGACCGTCGGAGCGCTGGGGCCAGGAGGTGGTGGCCGTGGTGCAGCTGGCCGACGGTGCGACCACCACCGGGGAGTCGGTGGCGGAAGAGGCCGCGACGCACATCGCCCGCTACAAACTGCCCAAGGAAGTGGTGTTCGTGGACGTGATCCAGCGGTCACCTTCGGGCAAGGCGGACTATCGCTGGGCGGCGGAGACCGTGGTCAAGGCCGCCTCGGACGGCGGGACCGGGACCTGATCACGGCTTCGGTGACGGCGAATCCCGGCCCCACTCTCGTGACGGCGCGGCTGCGGCTGCGACCGTTCACCGACGTGGACCGTGCCCCGTTCTTCGCCCTCAACACCCATCTGTTGGTCGTCGAGTCGATCGGCTCGTCGCCGACCAGGGCCGAGAGCGACGCCATGCTCGATCGCTACGGCGAGGAAGTGGCGCGCGAAGGCTGGGGGTTCTGGGCCGTCCAGGTGACGGGCGGTGCATCCTTCATCGGCATGGTCGGCCTGCACCGGGTGCGTGAGGAGATGCCCTGCGCGCCGGCCGTCGAGGTGGGGTGGCGGTTGCACCCCGATCAGTGGGGTCACGGCTACGCCACCGAGGCGGCGATGGCTTCGTTGGCCTACGGCTTCGATCAGGCCGGGTTGCGCGAGATCGTCGCCTTCACGACCACGGTGAATGTCCGCTCACAGGCGGTGATGGAGCGCCTCGGCATGACGCGCGATGCGGCCGGTGACTTCGACCACCCCGCGCTACCCGAGGGCAGCCGGCTCCGGCGCCATGTGCTCTACCGCATCGGCGCACCTTCGTCACAGGTCGCCCCTCGCGTGGCGCCATGAGCGACACGCCGAGGCCGAAGCGGTGCGACTGGGCGGGCAGCGACCCCGACATGGTGGCGTACCACGACACCGAATGGGGTGTGCCGGTGCACGACGACGACACCCACTTCGAGTTCCTGGTCCTCGAGGGGGCGCAGGCGGGCTTGAGCTGGTCGACGATCCTGAAACGACGGGAGGGCTACCGCAAGGCCTTCGCCGGCTTCGACCCGGCCAAGGTGGCCCGCTTCACGCCGGCCCGGATCGAGAAGCTCCTCCTCGACCCGGGCATCATCCGCAACCGGGCCAAGGTCGAGTCCGCCGTGCGCAATGCCCGGCTCTTCCTGGAGGTGCAGAAGGAGTTCGGCTCGTTCGACACCTACATCTGGGGCTTCGTGGGAGGTCGGACCCTCGTCCACAAGTGGCGCCGGATGGCGCAGCTGCCGGCAGTGAGTGCGGAGTCGGAGGCGTTCAGTGCCGACCTGCGCCGGCGGGGCTTTCGCTTCGTGGGACCCACCGTCTGCTACGCCCACCTGCAGGCCAGCGGGCTGATCAACGACCACCTGGTCGGCTGCTTCCGCTACGCCGAGCTCACAGGCTCCTGAGCATCAGGACGCGGGTGCCGAAGCGTCCCATGACGGGCTCCTCGGGGGGCAGGTGGTGGGCGCGCAGGAAGTCGTCCACGGTCCCGCGCTCGACGAAGCCCTCCGAAGCGTAGAACGGGCCGTTCCAGGGCACGTCGCGGTAGGTAGCGAGGGTGATCTCCGGGTAGCCCTCGGCCTTGGCCCAATCGCAGCCGGCCCGCAGCAGGGCCCGCCCGATACCGCGGCCGGCCTGATCCGGATGGACCGCAAGCTGCTCCAGGTGGGCGCAGCCGGCGCCGATGCCGTCGATGCGGTCGATGCGGTCGATGCGGCACAGGCCGACGGGCGGGTCGGCTGCCACCAGGACGACCAGTGCAGCGGCGAACTCGTCCACCGTGCCCGGACCGGGCAGCGGACCGATCCCGAGCGGCTCGAACATGGTGTCGGCTGCCGCCTCGAGTTCGGGCAGCAGAGCGAGCTCGTCCAGACGGACCGGGCGGATGGGTGGCATTGACGGGGGCGACCCGTTGCGTTCCACGCAGCGACGGTAGGCGCGGCGCGCCTTCCCCCACCGGGATTGTCTACGGGCAGGCCCCGAAAGGATCTATGTCGGGGTAGGAGGCACCGAACTTCTGCTGCTCGGTCGAGAGTTGGCCCGTCAGGTTCCACGAGTTGGCGGCTTCGTTCATATAGGCCTGAGGGCAGGCGTCCGAGATGGCGATCGTCGGTCCGTTCGGACAGGCATCCGGGTACTGCGGCGTGCCATGGAGGCACGTCATCGCTTCATGACCCAATGCGTATCCAGGGCAGTCGAGGGCGAAACCTGGGGCCGCATAGGCCAGGAGATAGGCCAGAGCAGCTGTGCAGCCCGGCGTGCTCGCGTGGCCGTAGGCCGGCAGCGCGGGCGCAGCAGGCGCGGGCGGCGGGGCGGCGGCCGGCGGGGCGGCGGCCGGTGGGGGCGTGACCGGGGCCGCGGCCAGAACCGCCGGCGGACTGGCGGGGGGAGCCGTCGTCGTCGTCGTAGACGCCGTGGTGGTGGTTGTTGTCGGCACCAACACGGAAGCCGGGCGCGCGCCCTGAAGCTGTGACTGGTAATCCGGCGAGGACACCGCGGCCGGCACGGCATAGAGGCCACCGAGAGCGAAGACGGTGATTGAGGCGAGCCCGCCCATCCATACCCAGCGGCGGGGCCGCCAGGACTGCTCGGTCGCGGCCGGGTCTGAGCCGGCCAGAGTGATCGGGCGCGCCAGGTGCGTGAAAAGACCCACAGAGGACTTTCGGCCCGGGTCGAAGGACCCTTAAGCAGGTCGGTGAAGGACAACTGCGGTTGGAGGGCGGCTCGACGAAATTCGGCGCTTCCGACGCAAAGAACCTGCATGTGGGCCACGTCTGAAGGGCGCCCGAGGTCGGCGGGGCTCTATTAGCGTTTCGACCCGTGCGCGCCGCCGTCTGCAATGAGTTGGGCCCACCGTCCGTCCTGCGAGTGGAGGAGCGACCCGACCCCGAGCCCGGACCGGGCGAGGTCGCCGTGGCCGTCGAGGCAGCGGGTGTGAACTTCGTGGACGGCCTCTTCGTGGCCGGGCGGTACCAGATCAAGCCCTCACTCCCGTTCGTCCCGGGCAGCGAAGTGGCCGGGCACGTCGTGGCGGTGGGACCCGATGTCACGACGGTGGCCGTCGGCGACCGGGTGCTGGCCTCAGTGGGCCTGGGAGGCTTCGCCAGTCGCGTCGTGGTGGCGGCAGGCTCGGCCATCGCGCTGCCCGAGGGCTTGGACGCGGCCCGGGCCGCCACCTTCACCCAGAGCTACAGCACGTGTCTGTTTGCGCTGCGCGACCGGGCCCATGCCGCTCCCGGAGAGACCGTCTTGGTCCTCGGGGCGGGCGGTGGCGTCGGGCTGGCTGCCATCGGGGTGGCGCGGGCGCTGGGCTGCCGGGTGCTGGGTGTCGCATCGAGTGCCGACAAACGGCAGGCGGCGCTCGATGCCGGTGCCGAGTCGGTGCTGGAACCGGAGGCGGAATCGATCAAGGACGCGGCGCGGGCGTGGGCCGGCGGTAGCGGTGTCGACCTCGTGGTGGACCCGATCGGTGGGGAGCTGGCCGAACCGGCGCTGCGCGCGCTGGGCGACCGGGGGCGCTATCTCGTCATCGGGTTCGCGTCGGGTGACATCCCGTCCGTTCCGCTCAACCAGATCTTGCTGCGCAACCGGTCCGTCATCGGCATCGACTGGGGCATCTGGGCCATGACCCACCCGGCGGAACAGCGCGCGCTGCTCGGCGACCTGCTGGACATGGTGGAGGCGGGCAAGCTCGACCCGGTCCGGCCGGCGGAGTATCCGCTCGACGATGTGGCCGGTGCGCTCGAGGACCTGTTGGGCCGGCGCGCCGTGGGAAAGATCGCGCTCGTGCCCTGACGAAGTGAAGGCCTCTCACCGACGCCGCGGACCCCCCGGCGGAGTGCGGCCGGCCCGCCCGGCGAATCAGGACTTGGCGACGCGCAGGGGAAAGTCGAAGTGCTTGTTCTCCATGACGAGGGTGTACTTCCCGGGCGCCACCCGGCGCGTGCTGTCGGGCCTGGTCTGATCCCACGCGCCGGTGCCCGAGACGGTGGCGCCGGCCGCCAGTTGGGCGAAGCCGAGTGCAGGGCAATTGACGACCTCGTCCCCCGGCCACACGTTGCGGTGGTGGGAATCCTCGATCTCGAAGCCGACCGAGCCGCAGGGACCGGCCGTCAGGGTGGTGGCGGTGGGCCCGGGCGCGACGCCGGCGTTCGGGGCGGTGTAGTTGCACGACCCCGTGCCGCCATTGCGCACCGTGAACGAGACGTCGAGGGTCGCCCCCGGGTGCAGCGTCAGCGTGTTGACCACCACCAACAGCAAGGTCGTCTTGGCCGAGCAGTCCCAGAAGGTGACGTGGCCTGTCTTGGCGAGCTCCGGGGCCTTGGCGATCGTCGTCCCCTTCTTCGCCGCCGCCCCGGCCGGTGTGGCGGCGGTGACGGTCATCAATACGACCACCGTCAGTGCCACCACGACCGTCGGCGCCTGCCACCAGCGCCCTGCGTCCCTCGCCATCCCCCAAGCCTGACCGATCGGGGGCAGGAAAGTCAGTCGGCGAAGTGCGGGATCACCTCGGTGCCCATCAGCTCGATCGTCTGCATGACGGTCTCGTGCGAGATCTTGTAGGGGTTGACGAGGCAGAGCAGCAGGTCGACCCCGGCGGCCTCGTACGCCCGACATGCTTCGAGGCACTGCTCGGGCGTCCCCAACACGCAGGCGTTGGCGTCCACGAGGTATTCGAGGCTGAGGAGGTCGAGCGTGCCCTCGTCGTCGGTCTTCTTCATGTCGGCGGCGTAGGAGTAGCTGCCCAATTCCTGCTTGCGCTCGGCCATCCAGTCGGTGAGCGTGGCGATCTGGCGGGCGCCCGTCTTGGGGTACCACTCGAAGGACTCCCGGGCTTCCTCCTTGGCCTTGTCGGCGTCCGGGCCGCACAGGGCCATGGTGAAGGTCGCTGCCTGGTTGTGCACGAAAGCACCGACCGGCTTCGTGCACTGCTCGACGGCAGCCCGGTAGACGTCGATCTTGCGCTTGACTTCTGTGGGAGGGAGACCGACGGCGAACGAGCAGAGGCCGAGGCCGAGGTCGCCCACCTGGGCGTGACCCTCGTCGCTGGTGGTGGCGCCCCACAGGGGCGGGTGCGGCTTCTGCCAGGGCTTGGGCTGCACACGACGGCGCGGCATCCGCCAGTACTCGCCCTCGAACTCGTACTCGTCGTTGGTCCAGCAGCCCACGATGTGTCCGAGGGCCTCCTGCCACATCTGGCGGCTCTCGGCCGGGTCGATGCCGAAGCCCTCGAGCTCGGCCCGGGTGGCCGACCGGCCGGCACCCATGTCGACCCGCCCCTTCGACAGCAGGTCGAGCACCGCCACCGACTCTGCCGTGCGCACCGGATGGTTGTAGGGCTTGGGCATCAGCCGCACGCCGTAGCCGAGCCGGATGTTCTCGGTGCGAGAGGCGATGGCGCCGTAGAGGACTTCCGGGTTGGAGCAGTGCGAGTACTCCTGCAGAAAGTGGTGCTCGACTGTCCAGAAGGCGTGCCAGCCGTGCTTGTCGCCGGCGATCGCCTGCTCCAGCGTGTTCTGGTAGGCGGTGAGCTCGCTGTCCTCCTCCCACGGACGCGGGACGGGGATCTCGTAGAACAGCGCGAACTTCATAGCGTGGGCTCCCCCCGACGGACGGTGGACGGTCCCGGGAACAACGCCCCGGGCTAGAACTGTGCACTGCTCCTATCAGCCCGGGTCGCCCGGGCGCAACCAAACGGAGGCACCATGCGTGGATTGGACGGCCGGACCTACATCGTGACGGGCGCTGCCTCGGGCATCGGCGAGGCCACGGCCGCACGACTGCTCGAGGAGGGGGCGCGTGTCGTCGGCGCCGACCTGGCGCAGGCGGGCGACGTGCCGGGCGGTGCGAGCGGGAAGGAGCGGTGGCTCTTCACGCACGTCGACGTGGCCGACGAGGAGTCGGTCGTCGACCTCGTACGCGCTGCGGTGGCCTTCGGGGGCGGCGTCGACGGTCTGGTCAACGCGGCGGGCGTCGCCGGCGGGGGCCCCGTGCACATGCTCCCCGCCGAAGAGTGGGCCCGCGTCATTGCCGTCAACCTCACCGGGACGTTCCTGACGGCGAAGCACGTGATCGGACAGATGCTCTTGCAGCCGGCGCGCGGTGACGGTCAGCGCGGCTCGGTGGTGACGGTGGCCAGCATCGAGGGGCTCGAGGGCACGGCGGGCGGCAGCGTCTACAGCGCGTCGAAGGGGGGCGTGGTCCTCCTGACCAAGAACATGGCCATCGACTACGCCGGCCGCGGCATCCGGGTCAACGCCGTGTGCCCCGGGTTCATCGAGACCCCGATGACCGCCTCCATCTTCGGACCGGGCATGGAGGCCGCGCTGGCCGACATCGTCCACGAGCACAAGCTGGGGAGGCGCATGGGCCGTCCCGAGGAGATCGCGGCCGCGGCGGCGTACCTGCTCTCCGACGACGCCTCGTTCGTCACCGGCCACGCCCTCCCCGTCGACGGGGGCTACACCGCGGGCCGGGATCACGGCGTCACCGACATGTTGGGACTGTCCGGGCCCGAATGAGCCGACCGATGAAGCCGTCACCGTGTCTGCTTGACAGGAGACCCCCCCGTGTTGATACTTAAGTAGATGCTTAAGTATCAACCGGTCGACGACGTGTTCCGGGCGTTGGGTGACCCGACCCGGCGTGACCTGGTGGAACGCCTCAGCGGCGGCCCGGCCACGGTGAGCCAGCTGGCCTCGCCCCTCGACATGAGCCTGTCGGCCGTGGTCCAGCACCTGGCCGTCCTGGAGTCGTGCGGCATCGTGGGCTCGGAGAAGGTGGGACGCACTCGGACCTGCCGGCTCGAGCCGGTGGGGCTCCGCCTCGCCGAGGACTGGTTCGCCGGCCAGCGCGCCCTCTGGGAGCGGCGGCTCGACCGGTTGGGCGAGATCCTGGCCGACGATCTCGCCACCGAGCAGTCAGCAGCCGCTGCACCTGAACCCCCATCACCCTCGAGAGGAGCTTGAGATGACCCGCAGGACCGCCGAGCACGGAACCTTCACCCTCACGCGTACGTACCCAGTCCCGCCCGAGAGCGTCTTCGCCGCCTGGTCAAGCCAGGAATCCAAGGCGCGTTGGTTCGGCGCACCGGCGTCGACGGGCTACCAGCTCGACTTCCGGGTGGGCGGCACCGAGATCAACCGCGGTGGTCCCCCGGATGGGCCCGTCTACACCTACGAGGCCACCTACCGGGACATCGTGCCCGCCGAGCGCATCGTCTACGGCTACGTGATGGAAGCCGACGACAGGCTGATCTCCGTCTCGGTGACGACGGTGGAGTTCGCCCCGGCTCCATCTGGCACCACCCTGACGTTCACCGAGCAGGGCGTGTTCCTCGACGGCGCTGACACGCAGGCCGTCCGCGAGAAGGGAACCGGCGAGCTCCTCGACGCCCTCGGCGCAGTGCTGGCGTGAGCGACGGCGACCGCCGTCACCCCAGCACCATCTGGCCGTCGGCATAGTCGAGGATGACCCACCCGTAACGCCGCAGTTGATCCGAACCCAACAGACCTTGGGTGCCGGACAGGCTGATCGTGCCGAAGTTGGTCGAGCCGATGAGCTGAGGATGGAGGGCCAGCCCCGGTACGGACCACGACCCGCTGTGCACGAGCGGCACCGTGATCACCGAGCACACGGTGGACTGGCGCTGTGCCAGGTCGGTGGCCTGCAGCGGCAGTCCCCTGGCCACCAAGGAGGACACGACGCTCTGCGAGGAGCCCGTGTCCACGACGAACTCGCGCCGCGGGCCACGCACGAAACGGACCGCCACGCTCAGTGACACGTCGCCCGCTGCCGGGGTCACCGTGAGGGGCACCGTTGTGCCGCCCTCCCCCTGCGTCAGTGCTGTCGGCGGTGAGCCCTGCGGTCCGCTGAACGGGGCGGACTGAGGCAGTGGCGCGCCCTCCGGGCCGGGCAGCACCAGTGCGCCGGCGTCGAAATCGATGCGGATCCCGCCGAAACGGGAGAGCACGTCGGAGCCCAGCAGGCCGACGGGCTCGCCCTTCCCGCCCATCTGGGGCAAGGTGGCGGCGGTGAGCTGCTGGGTGGACAGGGGAACCCCATCGAGCGACCAGTCCCCCACCGAAACGGGCCGAGCGGTGCCGGTGCATCCGACGCCGGCAAACTCCGTCGCCGCACCGGCGCCGGCCAGGCGCAGCCGACGGGCCAGCCCCGCGTCAATGGTCGACTGCCCTGCCCCGGTATCGAGGATGAAGGGATAGGGCCGCCCCGGGCTGCCGATGCAGACGTCGACCGTCTCGGCCACCTGCCCGGCCACCACGCTCACCGTCAGCGGCACCTTCTCCCCACCGCCGGGTTGTGCGGTCGCGCCGATGCAGCCGGATGTCGCCGGAGGGAGTGCGAACGTGACCTGCGGCTCGACGTGGACGATGGGTTTGTGACGAGGCCCGCTGACAGCCGCCGCCAGGATGAGCACCAGCACGGTGACCCCGATGGCCACCAGCGCGACGATGAACAGACCCCGGCGCCCGCTCAATGCGTTAGTGGCTGAGGGCGATGCGGAGGGTGGCCATGGCCATGCGCACCCCCAGCACCAAGGCCGCCAGGGGCAGCGCGGCGCGGCGCCAGCCCTTGGTGGTCCGAGAAGTGAAGCGGAGGGCCGAGCGGTGGTGTGCCGCCATCATCCGGTAGGGATGGCGCGCCGTGCTGACTCCCTGCACGTGGGTCACCTCGGCCGTCCCGGCGAAGCCCACCCCCCAACCGGCATCGTGGGCACGCCAGCACAGGTCCATGTCCTCGTTGTACATGAAGTAGGCCTCGTCGAAGCCTCCCAACTCCTCGAGCGCGCTGCGCCGGGCCAAGAAGCACGAACCGGACACCCATCCGGCCCCCGTCACCACGTTGCCCTCTGGCGTACCGGGGTTGTAGCGCAGCGTGTAGGGGTTCTCCGGGTTGAACAGCGCCAGCAGCGCGTGGCCGGCCGCATCCGAGAGGGAGGGAAAGTTGCGCACCGAGGGGTACACCGCACCGGTCTCGGTGAAGATACGCGGCCCGACCAACGCCCAGGCCGGCTCGGTCTCGAGCACCTGGCGCAGTGCGGTGAGCGCGCCCGGGTGGACGACGAGGTCCGGATTGCAGACGAGGATCCACTCGGGCGGCGCCGACGCCCCGGCCAACGCCGCCAGACCCCGGTTGACCCCGGCGCCGAAGCCCACGTTGCGACCGGGCCGCACGAGCAGCACGGACTCCGCATTCGGCCCGACCGGCGGATCCTCGAGCGCGGCGGCGGCGCTGCCGGCCGCCCCGTTCTCGACCACGACAATAGGCGAGGCCCCGTTCTCGAGGAGGGAGCGGACGCAACCTTCGAGCAACGGCCCGGCGTCGTGGTCGACCACAATGCCGCCGATCGTGCCGGACACCCGGGGCTCAGTACTCCCGGGTGAAGCGGAACTTCACGAGGGCCCGGAGCGCGCTCGAAACCATCGCGCCAGGTGATCTTCTTCCCCTCGTGATGCTCGCGGCCCGCGTACGATATCGGGACCTCGTAAATTCGGTGGCCGCGGCGGAGCACCTTGGCGGTGATTTCGGGCTCGAAGTCGAAACGGTCGGAGACAACAGTCAGACCTTCGAGCACGCGGGAATCGAACAGCTTGTAGCAGGTTTCCATGTCGGACAGTGTCGAGCTGTAGAGCACGTTGGTGACGAGCGAGAGAAAACGGTTGCCGATCCAGTGCAGCGGCATCATGTTCTTGCGCTCGCCGGTGAAGCGGCTGCCGTACACGACGCGTGCCTTCCCTCGCAGAATCGGCTCGAGCAGGCGGGGCCAATCGTTGGGATCGTATTCGAGGTCGCCATCCTGAATCAGGACGAGGTCGCCGCGCGCCCCGGCCAATCCGGTGCGGATGGCTGCGCCTTTGCCCTGGTTCACCTTGTGGCGCAGGACCCGTACGGTCGAGTCCTCGATGGCACCAAGCACTTTGTCGGAACCGTCGCTCGACCCATCATCGACGACAACGATCTGGAGCACCACGGGGAGCTCGACGGCGCGCATACGACGGATGACCTCTGCCACAGTGGCGCGCTCGTTGAAGACCGGCACGATGACGGTCAATGTCTCGTAGGTCCGTGGCGGGATCTCCTCGGTCATTTCGCCCGCGGCGGTCACATCGTTCTCTGGCACGCCTGGCTCCGTCATCTGATCGTCAGTCTTGCACTCTGTCCGCGAAGTACTGAATTGTGCGCTCGATGCCCTCTCGCAGGCCGATCTGGGGCTCCCAGCCCAACGCGCGCCGCGCCAGACTGATATCAGGGCATCGGCGGGTCGGGTCGTCCGCCGGCAACGGCTCGAACACGATATCCGACCCTGACCCGCTCACCTCCAGGACGAAGTACGCCAGCTCGAGCATGGATCGCTCATCGGGGTTCCCGATGTTGACGGGCCCGACCAGTGAGGAGTCGAGGAGCGCGAGCAGCCCTCTGATCTCGTCCTCGACGAAGCACAGGCTCCGCGTCTGGCTCCCGTCCCCGTAGACCGTCAACGGCTCACCGCGCAACGCCTGGACGATGAAGTTGGAGACGACGCGACCATCGCCGGCGGACAGGCGCGGGCCGTACGTGTTGAAGATGCGCACGATGCCCACGTCAACGCCGTGCGTCCGGTGCATGGCCATGGTCATGCTCTCGGAGAAGCGCTTGGCCTCGTCATAGACGCTGCGTGGTCCGGTCGGGTCGACATTGCCCCGGTAGCTCTCCACCTGCGGATGCACCTCGGGGTCTCCGTAGATCTCGCTGGTGCTCGCCATCAAGAACCGCGCCTCGTGCTCCCGGGCCAACTCGAGCAAACGGCGCGTACCTTCACTGCCCACCGCGAGCGTGTCGAAGGGGCGGGCGAGGTAGGCCGGCGGCGACGCCGGGGACGCCAGGTTGCAGACGGCGTCGACCTTGGACGCGTCCGCGTCCGGCAGCTCGACCTTCTCACTGACGTTGGTGACGACGAGGCTGAACCGGTCGTGGCCGATGAGGTGCGCCACGTTCTCTCGGGATCCGGTGGAAAGATCGTCGAGGCAGACGACCGTGTCGCCCCGCTCGACGAGGCGGTCGCACAGATGCGAACCGAGGAAGCCGGCTCCGCCGGCCACCACGACCCGGCTCACTGGCGCCCGATCCCCGTGTAGGAGAAGCCCATCCGGCGCACAGCGGCCGGATCGAGCAGGTTCCGGGCGTCGACGATGTTGGGCTCGGCCATGGCGGTCAAGACGTGGGAGAAATCCAACCAGCGGAACTCGTCCCACTCGGTGAGCACCACGAGGGCGCGGGCGCCGGCCACCGCCGCATAGGGGTCGGCCAGCAGCTGCAGGTCATGCAGGTCGGGGACGTCGGTCTCGGCGTCGACCGTGGGATCGAACGCCCGGACCGTGGCTCCCAGGTCGGCCAGCCGATGGGCGATCTGCAGGCTCGGTGAGTCGCGACGGTCATCGGTGTTGGCCTTGAAGGTGAGGCCCCACACGGCGATGGTGGCTCCGTCTGCCGAACCGCCGCAGGCCGTCTCCACTTTGGCCACCACCCGCGACAACTGCTCGTCGTTGGAGGCGATGGCCCCCGCCAGCAGCGAGAAGTCGTAGCCCGCCTCGCTTGCGATGTGCAGGAGCGCCCTGGTGTCCTTGGGGAGGCACGAGCCGCCCCATCCCGGGCCGGGGCGGAGGAACTCGAACCCGATGCGCTTGTCGTAGCCAAGGCCGAGCAGCACGTCGCGGACGTCGGCTCCCACCTCCTCGCACAGGCCGGCGAGGGCGTTCACAAAACTCAGCTTGGTGGCCAGGAAGGCGTTCGACGCGTACTTGATCGTCTCCGACGTCGTGGCATCGGTCACGATCAGCGGCGCCCGGGTCGACGAGAACAGCTCCCCGACCTTGACCGCCGCCCGCGCGTCGTCCGCACCCACCACGATCCGGTCCGGGTTAAGACTGTCGAGCACCGCCGTGCCCTCCCGCAGGAACTCTGGGTTGGAGACGACGCCGATATCGGGGCGGCCGATCACCCGCTCGACCATGTTCGCCGAGCCGACGGGCACGGTTGACTTGTTGACGACAATCGCCCCGGGCTCCAACGACGACGCGATCTCCTTCGCCGCCGCTTCGACGTAGGACAGGTCGGCCGAACCGTCGGCGCTCTGGGGTGTCGGCACGCACAGGAACACAAACGCAGCCCCGGCCACCGCGTCGACCGCCGAGTCGGTGAAATGGAGATTGCCTGCCGCGACGCCGCCGGCCACCAGCTCGTCGAGGCCGGCCTCCACAATCGGCATGCGGCCAGAGCGCAACGCCGACAGCTTGGACTGCTCGCGCTCGGCCAGCACCACGTGGTGGCCAAAGTGCGCCAGCGTCGCTGCCGTCGGCAATCCCACATAACCAGCGCCGATGACGGCGACGGCCCGCCGGTTGGTGCGGTCGTTGGCCGACGGGCTCATAGCGCCGCCAACTGGCCCCGGAGGGCGGGCACGAGCCGGGCCAGCGCGTCCCGCCAATCGGGCAGTGCCGGCAGCCCGCTCAGGCGCAAGGCCATGTTGTCCAGCACCGAAAACACCGGACGGGGTGCCAGCAGCGGTGGTTCGAGCGCGTCTGTGCTGATGGGCCGCACCCGCTCGGGGTCGGCTCCGGCCTCGGCCAGTACCGCCCGTACCAGGCCCCACCAGGTGGTGGCGCCGCCGTTGGTGACGTGAAAAATGCCGGGTCGGCGGTCGAGGCCGAGGGTCACGAGGGCGGGCGCCAGGTCGGCCGTGAAGGTCGGCGACCCGTGCTGGTCGTCGACGAAGCGCAGCGCACCGTCGCCGCCGGCCAGCCGCAGCGCGGTGACGACGACGTTGGCGCCGTGGGCCCCGCACAGCCAGCTCGTCCGCGCAATGGTGGACCCGGGCCGGCACTCCCGCTCGCCCGCCAGCTTGGAGGCGCCGTAGACCGAGGTCGGGTTCGGGGCGTCCCACTCCCGGTAGGGGCGTGAGGCGGTGCCGTCGAAGACGTAGTCGGTGGACACGTAGACGACGTGTGCACCGACCAGGGCGGCCGCCTCGGCGACGTGACGGGTGCCCGTCGCATTCACCGCGAAGGCGGCGTCGACCTCGGTCTCGCAGCGTTCGACCGCCGTGAACGCGCCACCGTGGAGGACGAGCTCGGGTCGGAAGGCGCTGAAAGTGGCCAGGACGGCGTCCCGGTCGTCGACCCGCATGGTGTCGATGTCGGTGGCCAGCACCTCGTGGTTGAGGCCGGGCCGGGGACCCTCGGGGCCGAACAGCGCACAGCGCCGTCCGCCGAGCGGCACGCGCCCCGCCAGGCAGTCGGCCAGGTCGCGGCCCAACTGCCCGTTCGCCCCCGTGATCAGGATCCGCATCGCTCAGTCCTCTCCGGTTCCCCAGGACCCTTCGGCGATCGGCGCCCGGGCCCGCAATGGCTCCCACCAGTCGCGGTTCGTGGCGTACCACGACACGGTGTCCGCCAGTCCCTGTTCCCACTCCACCGACGGCGTCCATCCGAGCTCCTTGCGCAGCTTGGAGGAGTCGAGGATGTAGCGCCGGTCGTGACCGGGACGATCGGGGACGATCGTCTTGAGCGAATCAGGCTTGCCGAGGGTGGCGAGAATCCGGTCGGCCACCTCCATGATGGACGCCTCCACGCCGCTGCCGACGTGGTACGTCTCCCCCACCCGCCCCCGGGCCAGCACCGCATCAATAGCGGTGCAGTGGTCGTCCACGTGCAACCACTCGCGACGGTTCTCCGTGCTGGCGTACAGCGTCAGTGCCCGGTCGTCGAGTGCCAGTGCGCAGAAGTGCGGGATCAGCTTCTCGGGGAACTGGAATGGGCCGTAGTTGTTGGCGCAGTTGGTGATGGTGATGGGCAGGCCGTAGGTCTCGGCGTAGGCCCGTACCGCGTGGTCAGCCCCGGCCTTCGATGCGTTGTACGGCGTACGGGGGCGGTAGGGCGAGTCCTCGTGAAAGGCCTCGGTGGCGTCGAGCGGCAGGTCGCCGTAGACCTCGCAGGTCGAAACGTGGTGGAACCGCTCCACGCCCACCTGGTGGGCCGCCTCCAGCATGGTCTGGGTCCCGATGACGTTCGTGCGGAAGAACAACCCCGGATTGAGCACCGCCAGCGAGTTGTGCGACTCGGCGGCGAAGTGGACAATCGTGTCGATCTCCTCGCCCCGCAGCGCTTTTTCCGCTGCGGCCGGGTCGCAGATGTCCCCCTTCACGAAGACGATGCTGTCCTCGATGTCGGACAGGCTTGGTCGGTTGCCGGCATAGGTGAGGACGTCGTAGACGACGACATGGTCCCCGGGGTGTTGTTCCACCCAGTAGCGAGCGAAATTCGACCCGATGAAACCGGCACCTCCCGTGACGAGAAGGCGCATAGGGCTGGCATGTTAGCCCAGGCCCTTTGCCCCTTCGGAGCCCTGGTCGGGGCGCAGATGCACCACGTCTCCGGCGCTCACGGAACGGGGCCCGCTGGCTGTGTCGACCATCAAACGGCCGGCGTCGTCGATGGCGCGCGCCGCCCCGACCAGCTCCTCCCCCGGCAGGGTCACCCGCACCCGCTGGCCCAGTGTGGCGCAACGCCGCCGTACCTCGTCGGCCAGCGCGCGCCGCCCGGCCTGCTCCTCGAGCAGAACACACCGGGGTTCGAGGCCGTCCAGCAGCCGCTGGAGGAGGACCTGACGGTCCACCGGCTGCGCCGCTCCGCCCGCGTCGTCCAGGCAGGTACCTCCGGCCTCGGCCGGCCCGGGCCAGGCCACGTTGATCCCGATGCCCACGATGACCGCGGTCAGGGTCGGCCCGGAGAATTCGGCCTCAGCCAGGACTCCGGCCAGCTTGGCGCCGTCGAGGAGCAGGTCGTTGGGCCATTTGAGCACCGGCTCGACCCCGGCCACCTCGCGGCAGGCGTCGGCCCCGGCCAGCGCCACCGCCCCAGCACACAGGTGCACAGCACCGCCTCCGCAATCGGGTCGGAGGAGGACCGAGGCCAGCAGATTCGCCCCAGGCGGCGATTCCCAGCGGCGGTCGAGTCGCCCCCGGCCGGCCGTCTGGTGGTCGGCCACGGCGACCAGCCCGGCGGGCGCCCCCGCACGGGCCCGCTCACGGGCATACGTGTTGGTCGAGTCGACCTCGTCGAGCCAGTGGATGTCCCACTCCCCGCCCCACATGGCAGACACCATAGGGTGCGTGCAATTGTGAAGGTCCGCCTCAAGGAGGAAAGGCCAGCGTGATCCAGAAGGTCCTTATTGCAAACCGTGGGGAGATTGCGGTCCGGGTGATCCGGACGTGCCGCGAGCTCGGCATCGCCACGGTGGCCGTGTACTCCAACCTCGATCGAGACGCCCTGCACGTCCGCATGGCCGACGAGGCCTACGCCCTCGGCGGCGAGACGGCAGCCGAGAGCTACCTCAACACCGAGGCGATCCTCCACGCCATTGAGGAGAGCGGCGCCGACGCCGTCCACCCCGGTTACGGCTTCTTCTCGGAGAACACCGACTTCGCCCGCGCCATTACCGAGCGTGGCGTCACATTCATTGGGCCACCTCCCGAGGCCATTGAGGTCATGGGCGACAAAATCAGCTCCCGGCTCGCGGCCGAGGAAGTCGGCGTCGCCGGGGTCCCCGGCCGCTCCGAGCCGCTGACCTCTGCCGACGAGGTAGTGGCATTCGGCGAGGAGCACGGGTGGCCGGTCGCCATCAAGGCCGCCTACGGCGGTGGCGGGCGCGGCATGAAAGTCGTGACCGCGGCAGCAGAGGCGGCGGAGGCGATGGAATCGGCAGCCCGCGAGGCCCAGGCCTACTTCGGCCGTCCGGAGATCTACCTGGAGCGCTACCTCGAGTGGCCGCGGCACGTCGAGATGCAGGTGCTCGCCGACCAGCACGGCAACACGCTGTGGCTCGGAGAGCGCGACTGCTCGGCCCAGCGCCGCCACCAGAAGCTGGTCGAGGAGAGCCCGGCACCTGACTTCCCCGACGAGGTCCGCCAGGCGATGGGGGCTGCCGCCGTCAAGGTCTCGCAGGCCTGCGGCTACTACAACGCGGGGACCGTCGAGTTCCTCTATCAGGACGGCGAGTTCTACTTCCTTGAGATGAACACCCGCTTGCAGGTGGAGCACCCGGTCACAGAGCTGGTCACCGGGCTCGATCTCGTGGCCTGGCAGATCCGCATCGCGTCGGGCGAGCCACTCGACTTCACCCAGGGTGACATCAGCCGGAACGGCCATGCCATCGAGGTCCGCATCAACGCGGAAGACCCCAGTGGCGGGCGCTTCTCCCCCTCTCCGGGCACCCTGACGTCGTTCCATGCGGCCTCGGGTCCCGGCGTCCGCCTCGATGCCGGCTACGAGTCCGGCGAC
Source organism: uncultured Acidimicrobiaceae bacterium (assembly GCA_963741995.1). Classification (GTDB taxonomy): domain Bacteria; phylum Actinomycetota; class Acidimicrobiia; order Acidimicrobiales; family RAAP-2; genus Bog-473. The sequence continues at coordinate 722,906 of CAVUKI010000001.1, read as the reverse complement.
ACGGTCTCCCAGTACTACGACAACCTCATCGCCAAGATGATCGTCTGGGCCCCTGACCGCGAGGCAGCCCGGCGCCGCATGCTGCGCGCCATCGGAGAGACCACCATCACAGGGGTGGCCACAACGCTGCCGGCAGACGTGGCGATCCTGAGCCACCCTGACTTCGTCGCGGGCACCCACTCGACCAGATGGGTGGAGGACACGCTCGACCTGAGCGATCTGGTCGTCGAGCCGGCCGGCGCGCCGGCGCCGGCGGCAACCGAGGACGAAGTGCCGACCGTGCAACGCGACGTGACCGCCGAGGTCGACGGTCGGCGCTACTCGGTGCGCCTGTGGGTGCCGGACCTCGGCACGGCGGCGGCACCCGGGCGGGTGGCCGCACGGCCCAAGCGCACCGCGGCGGCGGTGGCCGGCAGCGGTTCAGGGCAGGTGACCGTCCCCATGCAGGGCACCATCGTGAAGGTCCTCGTCGATGTGGGCGACGTCGTCGAGGTGGGCCAGTCGATCTGTCTGCTCGAGGCGATGAAGATGGAGAACGCCGTCGCGGCGGAGAAGGACGGAGTGATCAAGGAGATCAAGGTCAGCGCCGGCGATTCCGTCGGTGCCGGCGACGTCGTGGCGGTCATTGAATAGGTGACCGCCTCACCGGTCACCACCTCGTCAGCCAAGGAGGCCGCCGCCGCGGTCGTCGACCGCCACCTGGACGAACTCGTCGCATTGAGCCACTCGGTCCATGCCACACCCGAACTGTGCTTCGGGGAGACCGCCTCGGCCCATGCCGTCGCCGGCACGCTCCGTGCGGGAGGCCTCCCCGTTCATGAGGGTGTCTACGACCTCCCGACGGCGTTCGAGTCCCGGGCCGGCGATGGAGAGCTGGTCGTGGCCGTGTGCGCCGAGTACGACGCCCTACCGGACGTCGGCCACGCCTGCGGCCACAACATCATCGCCGCTACCGCGGTGGGAGCCGGGCTCGCGCTGGCCTCCCTGGCGAACGAGCTGGGGCTGACCGTGCGCGTGCTCGGCACGCCCGCCGAGGAGGGCGGCGGCGGGAAGGTGCTCATGCTGCAACGCGGCGCCTTCGCCGGCGTCCATGCCGCCATGATGGTGCACCCTTGGCCGACGGAGCGGCTCACGGGGAGCTGTCTGGCGGTGGCGCACTATGACGTCCACTTCGGCGGACGCGAAGCCCACGCTTCGGCCGCGCCCTGGGAAGGGGTCAACGCACAGGACGCCCTGACGATCGCCCAGGTGGCCATCGGCCTCCTGCGTCAGCAACTGCCTCCGGGGGACCAGGTGCACGGGGTGGTCACGAAGAGCTCGGCCGCCGCCAACATCATCCCGGCCTCGGTCACTGCCCGCTACATGGTCCGCTCGCGCACGGCCGCCGGCCTGGCCGCCGTGCGGCCCCGCGTCGACGCGTGCTTCGAGGCAGGAGCGCTCGCCTCCGGGTGCTCGCTCGACTATGAGGAACTGTCGCCGGTGTACTCACACATGGAGGCCGACCCCGTCCTGCTGCAGGCCTACCGGGCCAACGCCGAGGCGCTCGGCCGAAGCTTCGATGCCGACGACGACGGCACCCCGCTGCCGACGTTCTCGACGGATATGGCCAACGTCTCGCTCGCAGTCCCGACCATCCACCCGCTCATCGGCATCGAGACCCACGGCGCGGTCAACCATCAGCGCGAATTCGCCGCCGCCTGTGTCACCCCGTCGGCGGACGCCGCCGTGCGTGACGGCGCGATCGCGCTGGCCTGGACTGCGATTGACGCAGCCACAGATCCGGCGCTGCGCGCACGATTGCTCGGCGCGTGATCACGGAGCACGCGCTCCTGGAGGTTGTTCCCGGGCAGGAGGACGCCTTTCTCGAGGCGATGGGCCGGGCGAAAGCGCTCATCGCCGCAAGCCCTGGTTTCGTGTCGTTGCGCGTCGAGCGCGGCGTGGAACGACGCGGATCCTTCCTGCTCCTGGTGGAGTGGGAGCGCCTGGAGGACCACACCGAGGGGTTCCGGGGCTCCCCGGCCTATCAGGACTGGCGGGCCGCCCTGCATCACTTCTACGACCCCTTCCCGGTGGTGGAGCACTTCGAGGCCGTCGTCACCGCCTGAGTCACGAAGCCGATCACGACCGGCTTCGTCATCACACCGCAATCAGATTCCCAGGCCTCGACCAGGTCCCTCCGAGTTCCTGTTGAGGGTCGTCCGTCACGATGGCGTCATGAACATGATCACGTTGGAGTCGTGCCACAGCACCTGGATCTTCGATGCCCGGCAGTTGCGGTTCTGTCGGATCCTCAAGGGCATCGCCGTCGGGCATCGCCGCATCTCCACCGAATGGCGCCCCTACTGGGAGCTCGAGATCGGCCCGGGAGGGAAGCACTTCACGGTCTTCCTCAACGAGGCCCGGACCCGCCTCATCCGCTCGTCCATCCACACGCACGGGTGCGCGCAGTGTGGCGGGCACCACACGACCGAGGTCTCGCTCGACGACATTCGTCGCGCCGTCGCCTGAGCCGTCGTGCCGGACGGGTCTCCCCGTCCCCCGATGCTGCTCGTCGCACCTCCCGGCGGGCCTGCTCCGGCCGATAACGTCGGCCCTCAATGGACCACGGTCGCGCCCGCGAGGTGGAGGAGGCCCGGTTGCTCCTCGACGCCCGGCAGGAATTGTACGGAAAGTCGGAGCCGACAACGTTCGACGCCATGCTGCAGCTGGGCCGGGCCCTGCGGGACGCCGGTCAGCTGCGCGAGGCGGAGCGGGTGCTGACGACCTCGCTCTCCCTGCAGAACCGGTCAGCCCAGGACGACGGGGTCCGGATGATGTGGACGCAGTTCAACCTCGCCATCGTGCTCGACCGTTTGGGCGAGCACGATGCAGCACGACGGCTCTGGGAGCGCGTCCTCGAATCTTCCGACCGTGACGACGGCACCGACAGCGAGCTCTCCCGGCAGACGGCGACCAACCTGGCCATCACACTGCGCAAGCTCCGCCGCTACGGCGATGAATTCCCGCTCCGTGTGCGCGTGCTCGAATCGACCCGGCGCTCGCTCGGCCCCGACCGCCCCGAGACCTTCCGGGCCGAGATCGATCTGGCCCAGGCGCACCGACACCTCGGCAATCACGAACTGGCACTGGGCTTGTTCACCGAGGCCCTCACCGGCCTGGAGCGAACGGGCGGAGATCAGCGGACGATCCTGTACCAGAAGTGGGCCATCGCCACGGAGCTGGTGGCGCTCAAGCGGTCGAAGGAAGCGTCCATCGTGTTCGACGAGGTCGTCGCCGGCGCTCTCGAACACCTCGAGCCCGATGATCCGTTCCGACGGAGTGCCGTGCGACAGCGGCGGGGGTATTGGATCCTCGGGAGGTTCTCCGGACGCGGCCGGAAGGCCCGTCGTGACGACGGGCCCGAAATGCTGAAGCCGCTGGATGAGTCCTGAGGACGCCGGGAGCGGTGGCCCCGCGTGAGCGATCTCAGCCGGCAGGGGCGACGAACATGTCAAGGCACTCTTCCAGCCCGAGGATCTCGATGTCCGGACGCCGGCGCCGTTCCCAACCGTCGCGGCCCAGGCGGAAGCGGATGGTGCGCGCCGACCCGTCGCGACGGTGCCCTCTCGCCTCCCCGTTCTCCTCGTACCCGACCGCCCGAGAGGTCGCCTGGGAAGACACGTTGTCCTCGAAAGCGCCGCTCAGCGCCTCTTCCGCGCCGAGGCCGGCGAAGGCCAGGTGCAGGACCGCCTCCCGCATCTCACGGCCGAGACCCTGTCCCTGGTGGGCTCGGCCGAGCCACGATCCGGTCTCGACGGAGCGGACGGCCCGGAAATGCTGGGCGCCGACATCCTGCACACCGATCGGCTTCCCGCCCACGAACACGCCACACGTGAGCGTCCAGTTCTCCGGCGACCAATTCGGCGCGGTGCCGCCACATCCACTGCGCGGCCTCCCGGGCCCGCCGTCGCGGCTCGGCGTCGGTCCAGGGGAAGAAGAAGGGCATGACGGCGGCGTCGTGGATACCCGCATCAATGACCTCGACCAGAGCGGCGAACTCGTCCTCGCGCAGCAGGCGCAGTTCCAGGCGCGGCGTGCGGACGACGAGGCCGAACAGGGGCCAGAACGAGGTTGGCCCCTGTTCCGGCACGGCTCAGCCCCCGGGTTGGTAGACGCCGAACTCCGCACGAAGGACGTCCGAGACTTCGCCGAGGGTCGCCATCTGCTTGAGGGCCACCTTCATGGGGACGAGCAGGTTGCCCTCTCCCTGGCCGTCTCGGCGACATCGGCCAGAGCCCGGTCCACCACGGCCTGGTCGCGCTCGGCCCGCACGGACCGCGTGCGGTCGATCTGGATCTGCTGGAGCTCGACGTCGATCGGGAAGACCTCGGTGGGTTCCCCCTCGGCATCGGTGAAGCGGTTCACGCCGACGACCACCTTCTCGCCGTCGTCGACGGACTTGGCGAAGCTGTAGGCCGCCGCCTCGATCTCCTCCTGCATGAAGCGGGCCTCAATGGCGGCCACCGCCCCGCCGAGCTGCTCGATCCGCACCAGGTACGCATTTGCCGCCTGCTCGACCTCATCGGTCAGCGATTCCACGAAGAACGAACCGGCCAGAGGATCGACCGTGTCGGCCACGCCGGACTCGAACCCGACGATCTGCTGGGTGCGCAGGGCAATTTTGGCGGCCCGCGTCGTGGGCAGCCCGAGCGCCTCGTCAAAGCCGTTCGTATGCAGGCTCTGCGTGCCCCCCAGGGCGGCGGCCAGGCTCTGCACCGTCACCCGGACGATGTTGTTCTCGGGCTGCTGGGCGGTCAGCGTCGAGCCGCCAGTCTGTGTGTGGAAGCGCAACATCTTGGAGCGCTCGTCCTTGGCGCCGAACCGCTCCGTCATGATACGGGCCCACATGCGCCGCGCCGCCCGGTACTTGGCCACCTCTTCGAAGAGGTTGTTGTGCGCGTTCCAGAAGAACGAAAGCCGGGGCGCGAACGCGTCGACATCCATGCCGGCCGCGATCGCGGCCTCGACGTAGGCGATCCCGTTGGCGAGTGTGAAGGCGATCTCCTGTACCGCCGTCGAGCCGGCCTCACGGATGTGGTAGCCCGAAATGGAGATGGTGTTCCAGCTTGGGAGGTTCTCCGCGCAGTAGGAGAACGTGTCGACAATGAGGCGCATGGAAGGACGGGGCGGGTAGATGTAGGTCCCTCGGGCGATGTACTCCTTCAAAATGTCGTTCTGAATGGTGCCGCGGATCTTGTCGCTCGCCACTCCCTGCTCCTCGGCCACCAATTGGTAGAGCAGCAGAAGGATGGCGCCGGTGGCGTTGATCGTCATGGACGTTGTGACCTTGTCCATCGGGAGGTCGGCCATGAGAAGGCGCATGTCGGCCAAGGAGTCGATGGCGACACCGACCTTGCCCACCTCGCCCTCGGCGCGGGCGTGATCGGAGTCGTAGCCCATCTGGGTCGGGAGGTCGAAGGCGCATGACAGCCCCGTCTGCCCCGCATCGAGGAGGAACTTGAAGCGCTGGTTGGTCTGCTCGGCGGAGCCGAAGCCGGCGTACTGGCGCATGGTCCACAGCTTCGAGCGGTACATCCCGGGGTGGACGCCCCGGGTGTACGGGAAGGCCCCCGGCTCCCCCAGTTGCGCGGCCGGGTCCCAGCCTTCGAGGTCCTCCGCTCGGTAGACGGGCTGAATGGCGATGCCCGAGTCGGTCAGGCGTTCGGGGCTGCTCTGGGGGTCGTTCTTCTCGGACGTCACGGCAGGAAGCCTACGAAGGATCGGGGTACCCCGGCGACACCAGGCAAACTACGGGCGTGATCGACGCCTCAGAACCCGTTTTCTCGCACTTCGGCATCTGCGTGAGCGACCTCGAGCGGTCGCTGCGTTTCTATTGTGATGCGCTCGGTTTCGAGAAGGCCGAGTCGCATGCCATCGGCTCCGAGTTCGCCCGGCTCATGGAATTCCCCGATGTGGACGTCACGTCGCAGTTCATCCGGCGCGGCCCGACCGCCATTGAGCTCCTCGCTTTCCGAGAGCCCGCACCTTTCGGCCCGCGCCAACGGCGGGCAGTGAACCAGCTCGGGTTGACCCACCTGTCCTTCCGGGTACGCGACGTGGCCGGCATCGCGGCTCGGATGGTGGAGCTCGGTGGTGCGATCGTCGAGTCGACCCGGACGACCATCGACCTCGGCGGGACGGCTCTCGAATTCGTCTACTGCACCGACCCCGACGGGGTCCGCGTGGAGCTGATGGACCTCGGCGGGTGATCGGGCGCGGGGCCGACAACGGCGTCGGCGGCGTCGGCGGCGTCGGCGGCGTCGCGTAACGCTTGCTCGTCGAGCTCGCGGTCGACGCGCACCGCCCTGCGCTCGTCCATGTGCATCCAACGGAGGGCGACGGGAATCATCGGCCACAGCATCAGCGTGTCGCCGACAACCCACATGATGTCGCCGCCGACATGGAGGTCGGTGACGTAGGACAGGCCCCACGTCCGGTGGGTCGCGAAGTAGGCGGGGAACAGCTCATGGCTGGCGCCGGCCAGTGACAGCCCGGTGAAGGTGTCGATCGGGATGGCCATGAACAGGTAGAAGAACTGCAGCGCGGGGTGGAGGCGGTGCGCGTTGGGGTCGTTCCCGAAGATCTGCCGCCAGAACAGGTAGCCCACGAGTAGGAACGTCAGGTGCTCCGCGTTGTGCACGTTCTCCTGCGTGAGCGTGTAGTTGTACCAGACCGTCAGGTGGCTGACCGGAATGACGACGGCGTACAGGATGAAGGCGACGATCGGGTTGCCGAGGAATTTGGCGACGCGGGAGCGCAAGGCCTCGGTGACGACGATGTGCGCGGTGCCGGAGGTGGCACACCAGGCCAGCCGCAACGGGGAGGCGACCGCGAAGAGCGGTGCGGCCACCATGATGAGGATCAGGTGCTGGATCATGTGGTCCCAGAACAGCTCCCCGTCGTAGACGCCGACGAAGCTGAAGATGCCCACTCCCGTGGTGAAGAGTGCGCCGATCCAGGCAACCGTCTTCCCGACCGGCCAGCGGTGACGCGGGTGCAGCGCGTTGTTGCGCCGAACGCCCCACAGGTAGAGGGCCAGGGCGACCACGATCATCGTCACCGGGACGAACTCGAACTGCGTGGCGAAGAACTGCGAACCCCCCAGGGGCGGGAGTCCCGCGTCGGCGAGTACGGCGATCACCTCAAGACGGTACCGCCGGTCTCAGCCATGTTGCCAAATGCGCTGTTGCATCGTCCGGGTGCCGTAGAGCGAGGCCTGGGTGAGGAGGTCCAGCTCTTCGCGGGAGAGATGCCAGCCCAGGGCCCCCGCGTTCTGGAGGGCCTGGTCCCCGTTCTTGGCCCCTGGGATCGGCACCGCTCCCTGCGCAATGAGCCAGGCCAGTGCCACCTGGCTCGGCGTCCGGTCGCCGTGGGCCTCGCCGATGCGGCGCAGCAGCGCGACGATCGCGTCCACTTCGGCCATGGGGTGGTCCGAGAACGAGCGACCACGGGGAGGTGGGTTGGATGCCGAGTACTTGCCGGTCAGGCGCCCCTGTCCGATCGGTGAGTAGGCCAAGGGCACGACGCCGAGCTCGCGGCAGGCGCTGATGAGCCCGACGCGGAGCGGCCTGGTGCGCAGGAGGGAGAACTCGATCTGGTTGCTGGCCAGCCGGAGGCCGCGCCGGCGCAGGGCCGCATCCATGGCGCGGGTCTCCTTGGCCGAGTAGTTCGACACGCCGACGGCGCGCACCAGCCCTTCAGCCTGTGCCGTGGCCAGTGCCTCGGCCAGCGCGTCGTGGGAACGCAGGGAGACGGGCCCGTGAATCTGGTAGAGATCGATGACGTCGATCCCCAGCCGCTCGCGCGATTTGCGGGCCGCCGAGAGCAACGCGGCGCGCACGTTCAGCCTCCACGGGCTCGGCATGAACTTGGACGCGATGACGACCCGGTTGCGCACGCTCGGGTCTGCGGCGAGAAGGCGACCGATGATGCGCTCGCTCTCCCCGCCGCCGTAGATCTCTGCGGTATCGAAGAGGACCACGCCCGCAGCAATGCTCACCTCCCAGGCGTCGCGGATGGTCGATTCCGTCAGGGACTGGTCGTAGCCGCCCATGCCCCAGGTGCCTTTGTCGCCCCAGGCCCACGTGCCCACGCCGAGAGGCGGGATGGCGACATCGGTACCGGCGAGCTCAATGCGATGTTCCGGTTCCGGTTGCAATGGCGATATCGAGGCGTCGCTCACTCTGCCGCTCCGTACCTCGCGGCCCAGGCCAGATGGTCCTCGACGGCCGCCCGCCACTCGGCCGCGTGCGTGAGCTGCGGGGAGTGGTACGCCCCCGGAATGACGGTCAGCCGGCCGTCCGCCACCTCGCCGGCCAGTTCGGGCGCCTGGTCGACCAGCGGGTGGTCATGCTCGCCCACAACGACCGTCGTCGGGCAGACGATCGACGGAAGACCGGCCCGCAGGGACACGGCGTCGTCAGCGGCATCGCCCATCAGCGCGCCGCCCAGGGCCTTGACGGCGTAGGCGTCCATGCCGGCGTAGACGGCGTCCTTCTCCACCCGCCACTCGGTCGGCGTGTGCGACTCAATGAGGGCGTCCTCGGGGCCACCCATGCTGAGCGAGGACGGCATGCCCCCCGCCGGGTCGAACGCGTCGATGAAGCCGTGGACGAGGGCGCGGATCTCCTTGTCTTGCGGAAGGAAGGACCACGCGCTGGTGTCCATGAGGATCAACGAGTGCACGAGGTCGGGCCGGGCCAAGACGAGCCCCATGACCACCCGTCCGCCCATGGAATGACCCAGGAGATCGACGGGCCCCTCGCCCACCGCCTCGACGAAGGCCGCGAGGTCCGCCGCCAGCTGTTCGATGGTGTAGCCCTCGAGGTGGCCCGTTTTCGTCGAGTGGCCGTGCCCCCGCTGGTCGAGGGTGACCACACGCCGGTCGGAGGCCAGAGCGTCGACCACCAGCGAGAAGTCGAGGGACGACCCGGTGTAGCCGTGACAGAGCACGAGCGTCGGTGTCCCCGCCGCACTGCTCCCCCGTTCGGACCACGCCAGTTCGACGCCGTTCACGAGGAGGGTCTCGGCCGGAGCCGCGGTGGGTCTCATGCGCACCTGTCTAGCTGCTCATCCCGCCCGATTGCTGGGCCGGCCGTCCCGGGTGGCCCTCAACCCGAGTCGGTCGACCACGATCTGCACGTCGCAGGGAAGGGTGAGCGTCAGTGCGCGTGCGGCATGCAGAGATCGTCGTACTCGGCGATGACGATCTCACCGGCATCAGGCCCACAGGCCGGGCAGGCCGGGTCCCGGCGCACCTTGAAGGTCCGGAACGACTCCTCGAGCGCGTCGTAGGCGAGCAGGCGCCCGATCAGTGGGTCGCCCAGTCCGAGGAGGACCTTGATGGTCTCGACTGCCTGAATGGACCCGATGATGCCGGGCAGCACGCCCAGCACACCGGCCTCCGAGCACGATGGCGCCAACTCGGCCGGCGGCGGCTCGGGTATGAGGCAGCGGTAGCAGGGGCCGTTGTAGGGGTCGAACACCGTGACCTGTCCCTCGAAGCGGAAGATGGAGCCGTGAATCACGGGGATCCGCTTGAGCAGCGAGGCGTCGTTCACCAGGTAGCGCGTCGGGAAGTTGTCGGTCCCGTCCACAATGACGTCGTACCCGTCGATGATGTCGAGGATGTTGTCCGCGCCCAGACGCACGTCGTAGGTCACGACGTTGACGTCGGGGTTCAGCGCCGTCAGCGTCTTTTTGGCCGAGTCGACCTTGCGATCACCGATGCGGTCCATGTTGTGCAGGATCTGGCGCTGCAGGTTGGACTCGTCGACGACGTCCATGTCGATGATGCCGATCGTCCCCACGCCGGCCGCGGCCAGGTAGAGGGCCGCCGGCGATCCCAGCCCGCCGGCGCCGAGCAGGAGGACCTTCGACCCGAGCAGCTTCAGCTGGCCGACCTCGCCCACCTCGGGCAGGAGCAGGTGGCGCTGGTAGCGGTTGCGCTGGGGCGGCGTCAGGGTCTGCGGAGCCGACCAGGGGCGGTCGTCGTCCTTCCACTTGTTGAACCCGCCGATCATCGACTGCACGTCGGTGTAGCCCAGGTCGCCCATGGTCTTGGCGGCGAAGGCCGAGCGCACGCCCCCGGCGCAGTAGACGACGACGGGTGCCGCCTTGTCGGGAAGCTTGCCCTCCACCTGGAACTCCAGGTGGCCCCGGGGCAGGTGGACGGCACCGGGCAGGGCGCCCTGCTCGTACTCGTCGGGCTCCCGGACGTCCAGGAAGGTCACGCCACCGCCCTCCAGCAGGGCTTGCGCGTCAGCCTGGTCCACCTCGCGGATGGACGCCTTGGCATCGTTCAGCAGGTCTCGGGGAGTGGGCACAGTCGAACCTCCGGGTCGCACCAGGTCGTTCATACGGCTGGCATCAAACTGTAAAACACTCCCGGTGGGGTCAACATTCCCGGCGGGGCCCCGCCGGGCTCGGACCGGATCGGCCCAGCCCAGCGCCCTGGTGGGAGACTCCCGTCCGTGGAGCTCCACGAGGCCATCCGACGCCGCGCCATGGTGCGGAGCTTCTCCAGCGAGCCCGTTTCCCGCGACGAGGTCGACCGGATCCTCATGGCTGCGCTGCGCTCCCCCACCGCCGGCAACTCGCAGGGGACGGCCTGGGTCGTCCTGGAGGGGCCGGACCAGACGGCGGGCTATTTCGACGCCGCCACGGACAAGGAATGGCGCACCCGCCACCAGGAGTGGTCGGACGGCCTGGCCCGGGCGCCCGTCGTCCTCCTCGCCTACAGCTCGGCCGACGCCTATGTGGCGCGCTACGCCGAAGCGGACAAGGCGGCAGCCGGCCTGGGCGAGGACGAGGGCGCGTGGCCCGTCCCCTACTGGATCGGGGACGCGGCCTTCGGTGTCATGACCGTCCTGCTGGGGGCCGTCGATTCCGGGTTGGGCGCGTGCATCGTCGGTACGTTCCGGGGGGAAGCGGACTTGGCCGCCCGGCTGGGCGTGCCCGAAGGCTGGCGGCTGTTCTGCGCCGTGTTGCTCGGTCACCCCGACGGGCGCGACCACCGGTCCGCTTCCTTGGAGCGGCCGGGCACGACGACCTCCGAGCGGATCCACCGGGGCCGCTGGCGGGGGCCGATCGAGGTCTAAGGCCGCGGCCGCGGCTCTTTGGACAACACGTGCTCGGGCCCCTCCTGCCAGCGCGCCATGGCCCACAAGAGATCGGAGAGCCGGTTCAGGTAGGCCACCACCAGCGAGCTGTCCATGGGCTCGGCCACGGCCAGACGCTCGGCCCGGCGCACGACGGTACGGGCCAGGTCGAGGGCGGCCGCCACGCTGTTCTCCCCCGGCACGGTGAAATCACTCGGCATGTCGAAGCGGGCGAGGAGATCGTCGATCGCGGCTTCCAGCGCGGCCACCATGTCCGGCGTCACCAGGCTGGACCCCGCCTGGAGCTTCGAGCGGTTCTCCGGGGCGGTGGCCACCTCCGCCATCAAGACGTAGAGGTCACGGGCCAGCGTGATCAGGCGGTCGTTGACCTCAGTCCCCACCGGGGTATGCGCCCGGGCCACGCCTATGGCGGCCTGCGCCTCGTCGACGACACCGTTGAGGTCGATCCGCCACGAGTCCTTGCGCACCCGCCCGCCGTAGAGCAGGCCTGTCGTCCCGTCGTCACCCCGCTTGGTGTAGATCCGTGGTGCCATGGGGCCGGATGCTACCGGGGCCCGTTCGGGGCGCCCCGGGGGTCACCGGTATCCTGGTGGGGTGGTCACCCCCTCCCCTGAACTCCTTGGTCGGCTCGACCCATCAGCCTCCACCTACCTGCAGGCGCTGGGCGAGCGCGTCGTCATATTCGACGGCGCGATGGGGACGAACCTCCAGCTGCTGGGCCTGGGGCCGGACGACTTCGGAGGGCCCGAGCTCGAGGGCTGCAACGAATGGCTCGTCGAGACCCGCCCGGACCTGGTGGCCCAGGTGCACCGCTCCTTCTACGAGGTCGGCTGCGACGTGGTCGAGACCGACACCTTCGGCTCGACGTCGGTCGTCCTGGCCGAATACGGGCTGGGCGACCGGGCCCGCGAGCTGACCCGCAGGGCCGCCGAGCTGGCCTGCGCCGTCCGTGACGAGTTCTCCACGCCCGAGCGGCCGCGCTGGGTGGCCGGTTCCATGGGACCGGGCACGAAGTTCCCGACGCTCGGGCACATTCCGTACGCGGAATTCAGCGACGCCTACGAGGAGCAGGCGCTGGGGCTGCTCGAGGGCGGCGTCGACCTCCTGCTCATTGAGACGCAGTTCGACATGCTCTCGATCAAGGCCGCGGTCAACGGCGCCCGGCGCGCCATGGTGGCGCTGGACCGCTACGTCCCGCTGCAGACCCAGGTGACCATTGAGCTGACCGGCCGCATGCTGCCCGGCACCGAGATCGGCGCCGCGCTGACCGTGCTCGATGCCATGCAGGTCGACGTGGTCGGCCTCAACTGCGCCACCGGCCCGGTCGAGATGAGCGAGGCGCTGCGCCACCTTTCGGGGGCCAGCCGCGTCCCTCTCGCCTGCGTCCCGAATGCGGGCCTCCCGTCGGTGGTCGACGGCAACATGCACTACGACCTCACCCCCGAGGGACTGGCCGACCACCTGCACCGCTTCGTGACCGAGTTCGGGGTGACGGTCATCGGCGGGTGCTGCGGGACCACACCGGCCCACCTGGCCGCCGTGGTCGAGCGCTGCGCCAGCGCCACCCCGGCCGCGCGCACCCCCGTGCACGAGCCCGCCTCGGCCTCCATCTACACCTCGGTCCCGTTCGCGCAGGACACCTCGTTCCTGGCCGTCGGCGAGCGCACGAACGCCAACGGGTCCAGGGCCTTCCGCGAGGCGATGCTCGACGGCGACTGGGACACCTGCGTCGGCATGGCGCGCGACCAGGTGAAAGAGGGTTCCCACCTCATCGACGTGTGCGTCGACTACACGGGCGCCGACGGCGTGGCCGACATGAAGGAAATCGCCAGCCGCTTCTGCACGCAGTCGAGCGTGCCGCTCATGGTCGACTCCACCGAGGGCCCAGTCGTCCGCGCCGCGCTCGAGTGGATCGGCGGCCGGCCCGTCCTCAACTCGGTCAACCTCGAAGAGGGCGACGGGCCGGGCACACGGCTCGACACCTTCCTCCGGCTCGCCCGCGAGTTCGGGGCCGCGGTCGTCTGCACCTGCATCGACGAGGAGGGCCAGGCCCGCACGGCGGAATGGAAGCTCCGGGCCGCCCGCAACATCCGCGACATCGCGGTCGAGCGCTATGGGCTCGCGCCGGAAGACCTGCTCTTCGACCCGCTGGCTCTGCCCCTGTCGACGGGGATGGAGGAGAGCCGCGAGGACGGCATCGAGACCATTGAGGGCATCCGGGCCATCAAGGCGGAGCTGCCCGGCGTGTCGACCATCCTCGGCCTGTCCAACGTGTCCTTCGGCCTCAACCCGGCTGCCCGTCAGGTCCTCAACTCGGTCTTCCTGCACGAGTGCGTGGGGGCGGGGCTCGACGCTGCCATTGTGCACGCGTCCAAGATCCTCCCGCTGTCCCGCATTGACGACCGGGCCAAGGAAATCTGCCTCGACCTCGTCTACAACCGCCGCACCGACGACTACGACCCCTTGCAGGAGCTCCTGTCGATGTTCGAGGGAGTCAGGGCCGACACCGGGCCGGCCGAGGACCACAGCGACTGGCCCGTCGACCGGCGCCTCTCCCAGCGCATCATCGACGGCAACCGCAACGGCCTGGAGGATGACCTGACCGAGGCCCTCGAATCGGGCACGGCGGCCCTCGCCATCGTCAACGACATTTTGCTCGAGGGGATGAAGGTCGTGGGCGAGCGCTTTGCGTCGGGCGAGATGCAGCTGCCCTTCGTGCTGCAGTCGGCCGAGACCATGAAGAGCGCAGTCGCCTTCCTGGAGCCGCACATGGAGAAGTCGGATCAGGGGGGCAAGGGCACGGTGGTGCTGGCCACCGTCAAGGGCGACGTGCACGACATCGGCAAGAACCTGGTCGACATCATTTTGACCAACAACGGCTACGAGGTAGTCAACCTCGGGATCAAGATCGGCATCAACGAGATGGTGAGCGCGGTCGAGGAGCACAAGGCCGACGCCATCGGGATGAGCGGGCTGCTGGTGAAGTCGACCTTGATCATGCGCGAGAACCTGGTCGAGCTGAACGACCGCTCCCTGTCGAACATTCCCGTGCTGCTGGGCGGGGCCGCCCTGACCCGCACCTACGTCGAGCGCGACCTGCGCGAGGTCTACGACGGCCGGCTCTTCTACGGGCGCGACGCCTTCGAGGGCCTGCGCACCATGGACCGCCTCGTCGAGTTGAAGAAGAAGGGCGAGGACGACCCCTTGTTCGGACGCGAGATCTCCGAGAAGAACGTCCCGCGGCGCAGCCGGCTGGACGCCCAGGAGACCACCCCCGTCGAGGGGCAGCCCGCCCGCGCCGACGTGGCGGCGGACAACGCGCTCTTCACCCCGCCCTTCGTCGGGAGCCGGGTCGCCGTCGGCATCCCGATCGACGAGATTGCCGAGTACCTCAACCTCACGGCGCTGTTCCGTAACCAATGGGGCTTCCGGCCCGAGAACGGTGAGAACGACACCGAGTTCAAGGATCGAGTGAAGGCCACGCTGCGCGAGCAGCTGGGCAAGGCCAAGGAGGCCGACCTGCTGGTGCCGTCCGTGGCCTACGGCCACTTCGCCGCCAACGCCGAGGGCAACGACCTCGTCATCTGGAAGGACGAGTCCCGGTCCTCGGAGTGGATGCGCTTCACCTTCCCGCGCCAGCGCAAGGAGCCGTGGCTCTGCATCGCCGACTTCTTCCGCCCGGCCGGGTCGGGTGACGAGGACTTCGCCAGCTTCATGCTCTGCACCATCGGCGCCCGGGCCTCGGAGGAAACGGCCCGGCTCTTCGCCGAGAACCACTACCAGGAGTACCTCTTCCTGCACGGCCTGAGCGTCGAGATGGCGGAGGCCACGGCCGAGTACTGGCACCGCCGGATCCGCCAGGAGCTCGGGTTCGCCGACGAGGACGGCCCGAGCCTGAACGGGCTCTTCAAGCAGCAGTACCGGGGTGGGCGCTATTCCTGGGGCTACCCGGCCTGCCCGGACCTGACCGACAACGCCAAGGTCGTGGATCTGCTGGGTGGGGACCGCATCGGCGTGACGGTCAGCGAAGGGTTCCAGCTCAACCCCGAGCAGACGACCGACGCCATCATCTGCCACCACCCAGAGGCCAAGTACTTCGTCGCGTGATCATGCTGCGGGCCCGGCGCTGGGCCCGTTCCGGTGGCGTGGCCACCATGACCGGGTGCGTTCTCCTCGTCGTGGTCGCGAGCGCCGGCACCGCCGCGGTGGCGGCCAGTCCGTCGCCGCCCACGCTCGGCCGGGTGGTGATCCCCAACCTCGGACCGGGCTACGCCGCGACTTCCCAGGGGCGGCTGAACCCCTCACAGTTCGCCTCCAACGCGCCGGACCCGTCGGCGGCCGCCGGGGCGCTGTCCACCCTGGGCAAGTCCATCTCGACCTACGAGCGGGTGTGGCAGGCCGACGGGGGACGCAACCAGGTGCAGGACCTGCTGGTCCGCTTCCCGAACGCGGTGGGGGCCCAGGTGTTCCTGGGGGCGGCGCGGCACTCGCTGGAGTCGGGGGAGATCGTGAGCTCGGACCCGGTGTCGTCCATCCCGGGGGCCCGCCGCGTCACCTACTTCGCCGCGACCAACCAGGACGGCGTCGGCGAGGCCATCGTCATCCGCGCCGGCGTGTACGTCGATCTCCTGTCGTTCTTCTCAGCAGCGTCCGGCAATGCGCAACCCATCTCCCCCGCCAACGTCGAACGGGTGGCCCGGGCCCAGTACGAGGCCATGCCGCAGGCGGCTGGGGGCGCCGGCACGGCGACGGCGGACCGGGCGGCCGCCACCAAGAAGGGCGTGTCGGGCGGGACCATCGTGCTGGCGGTGGTCGTCGTCGCCATCCTGGCCCTGGCGGTGGCGACGCCGGCGTTGTTGCGGCGCCGGGCCGGGCGAGACGCCACGGCGGCCGTGCCTCCTGCCACGCCGTCAGGCGGCGACGCGGTTGACGATCTCCGCCAACACAGCCGGTGACGTCACCGGGAGCAGGTGGCCCGAATCGAGGCGGATGACCTCGACCGGAGGCGGCAGCCGCTGCGCCATCACCTCCTGCATCTCGGGCCGGATCGGGCGGTCCCGCTCGTTCAGCACGTAGGTGATGGGCACGCCGGCGGCGACCGACCAACGGACCGGCTGGAAGTAGTGATGCACCGTGTCCTCCACCGAGCGCGCCGGGTCGGCCACGAAGGCCAGGGTGGCGTCGTCGAGCGGGTCGCCGCCGTAGGAGCGCCGGAGCGCCTCGGGGTCGGCGGGGGCGGGCAGGGTGATCGACCGTCCCTCCCTCTCGGCCGCCGCGACCGCCAGACGCAAGCCCTCACGGTGCCGCTCCTGCATGCACTCGATGCCGCACTCCCCCTCGGCCGGCACCAACGCCGCGTTCAGCACGATCGCCCCCACGCGGTCTCCGAGGGCGGCGACGACACCGGGCACGATCAGGCCTCCGGAGGAATGCGCCACGAGTGTCACCGGACCACTGGCGGCGCCCGCCTCGATGTCGGCGACCACCGACGCCACCTCGCGGTCGACCGTCAGCGCGGCCAGGACCGCCGGCCGGGCTCGGCGGCCGGGCAGGTCGACGACCAGAGGCTCCCGGTCGAGGTAGGGCACCAGGCGGTCCCAGAACGCGCCCGTCGCACCACCACCGTGGATCAGCACCACCGTCATGACAGGACGGTTCTCCCGGTCGACGGCATGGCGGCGGAGATTAGTGCCACCAGCGGCGGCAAAGCCGACTGCCGGGCCGTCTCACTAGGATCCGTCGGGTGACCGCCATGGACCGGAGTGCGCCCATCACCGGGCTGTCGCACCTGCAGCTGCTGGTCTCCGACGTCGGTGCCAGCGCCAAGTGGTACAGCGCGGTGCTGGGGCTCGTTCCCTTCGCCGACGACCCCGACATCGGCTACGTCGCGCTCCAACACCGTGGTGGGCGGTTTGTCGTGGTGTTGACCAAGACGGCGACGCCACGCGACGCGTCGGCCGGACCGACCAGCGACGGCCTGGACCATCTGGCGCTGGCGGTGCCCGATGGTGCCGCCTTGGAAACCTGGGCGGCGCACCTCACCGGAGTCGGCATCGACCACGCCGGCGTGGTGCTCGAAGGCGGTCACCCCTCACTGCAACTGCGCGACCCCGATGGCATCGCCATCGAGTTGGTGGCGCCCTAGCGCGTCAAGGGGTCAGCCCCACTCGGTGATTTTTCGGAAGCGGGACTTCTTCTGGCCCGGCAGCTCCGGTTCCAGGACCGCCTCCGCCCGATTGGCCCGCAGCCAGGCCATGAGCGCGTCCGCATCGGGGAAGACGATCTCCTGATCGGTCTCCATCACGTAGAGGTGGACGGAGTTCCCGTCTCCCGTCACCGAGTATTCGATCTTCCCGTTGAAGACGAAGCACCAGAGCGGGGTCGTGCCCGGCGTCGACCTCGGCTCGAGACGCCATCCCGGCCTGCCGACGAGCAGATCGAGGATCTCGTTCGTCGACGGCTCTCCGCCAGAGTGCATGCTCAGCTCCACATGTTGGTAGTCGTGATCATCGGGCAGGAACCTGCGGGGCTCGACGCGACCGGAATGACGGACAGTCCATCAGCCAGGGCCGAGAACGTCTCCCCCGGAACCCGACCCAGAGGCTATCGCCCGGGGCGGGCCACCCCTCAGACCCCTTCCAGCACGCGAGCCGTCTCCACCGGCACAGCGGGTTCTGCACCCGGCTTCGGCCTGAAGATGGCGGCCCCGGCCGTGACGACACCGACGGACAGGAAGATCGATCCGATGTCATCGAGCGGGGTGTGCCAGTACGCGCCGACCACGGCCAGCGCCATCAGGAGGGTCCAGGCGGCACCGACCACGAACGTGATGCTGCGAGCCCATTTCCCCAGAACCGGGTACAGCGCGATCCACATGGCCAGCGCGGTCGCGCACACGGCAGCGACGTGCCCGGAGGGGAAGCTGAGTTGACCGTCGATCCTCTCCTGGACCGCCGGCTTGACGATCTGCTCGTTGATCAAGAGAGCGGCGGCGGCAAAGCCGGCGAAGACGGCCACCCGCACCAGGACGCGCCGCAGCGCGCCGAAGACCAGGCTGACGATGAGGACGGCGGCGATGACGGGCACGGCGAGGGCGTCGGCCAGATCCGCCCAACGGCCGACGTCCGGATGGTGCCCCAAGAGCTGAACGACCTGGCGCTCCAGGCCGTGCGCTCTGTAGCCGTGGGAGACGGCAAGGCCCAGCAGCGCCGTCGTGAGCAGGCTCACCAGCGCGATGACCGTCAACCGGGAACGCGACACAGACGTCAAGGCTACGTGGGCCTCGGGCTGCTTCGGCCTCGCCCGGGGACAGCCCGAGGACATGGTGTGAGCCAACGGCCGTTGGGGACCACGGGCGGGGCCCGCCCGTACCTGCCGCGCCCGACCTGCTTCCTGCCTCGCGGTTTGCAAGGGTGTGTCCGTGCTGTGCGGGCGACCTAGGCGGGAATTGGCGATGGAGTCGCGGCGGATCGCCCGGACCTCCACGCTGGCTCTCGTCGCCGTGCTCGTCGCCGTGGCCGCCTCGTCGGGGCTGGCTCCGAGCTCGAGCACCGCCTCCGCAGTCGACTCGAATCAGGTGCTTGGCGTCTACTCCGGCGCGGCGTATCCAAGCGCAGTGCCGGCCTTCACGACCACCATCGGGGCCCAGCCCCGCTACGCGATGGATTTCCTCCAGGGGACGACCTGGTCCACCATCACGCAGGGTCGTTGGCCGTACACGAACTGGAAGGGAAAGGGCTACACGATGATCTGGGGCGTGAACATGCTGCCGGACGCCTATTCGCCCAACACCGACGCACAACAGACCGGCGGCAGCTGTTACGGGCTTACAAAAGGAGCGAGGGGCGAGTTCGACCACTACTTCCGCACGGTCGGCGCGAACATCGTCAGGGCGGGTTTCCCAATCTCGGTGATCCGGTTCGGGTGGGAATTCAACGGCAACTGGTTCCCCTGGGCGGCCCAGGGTTGCGCGGCCGCCTACGTCCGGTACTTCGACGACATCGTCACCACCATGCGGGCGGTTCCCGGGTCGCAGTTCACCTTCGAATGGAATCCCACCCGAGGGGATCTCGGTGTCGGCAACCTTTCCCGGTACTACCCGGGAAACAATTACGTGGATGACGTCGGCCTCGACGTCTATGACCTTGAGCAGCAGGACTATCCCGGAGCCAGGGCCGAGTTCACGCACATGCTCACCCAGCCTGACGGCCTGAACTGGCTCGTCTCCTTTGCCGACTCGCACGACAAGGCCATCGTGCTCCCCGAGTGGGGGCTGGGTTTCGGGACCTGCAGCGCCAGCGGACAGCCGATCTCCGTGTCCGGCCAGCAGGTGTGCGGAGGCGATGATGCGACGTGGGTCAAACTGATGGCCACGTGGATCGCCACGCACCACGTGGCCGAGGCGACCTACTGGAACTTCGGCCGCTCAACCGTACGCAGGGGCCACAACCCGCTCACTGCGAAAGTGCTGGCCACCGAGTTCGGCACTGCTCCCTGACGCCAAGCGGCCTGGGCGGCGCCGGCCGGCACCGCGTCGCTGTCAACCCGAGAAGCCGGGCGAAGGAAGGAGCTATCGTCACGCTCAAATCGTGCAAGGAGGACATCGTGCCCGAATTCCCCGGTGTAACTCACGTGGCTCTCACCGTCACCGACCTTGAGAGAAGTCGTCCGTGGTATGAGAACCTCATCGGAAGCGCGCCGGTTCTCGACGAGGATACGGGGACGTTCCATCACGTCGTATGGCTGCTCGGAGGCCAGACACTGGTGGGCATCCACCAGTTCCCCGATCCGCACGGCTCGGGTCCCTTTGACGAACGACAGGCAGGCTTGGATCACGTCGCGTTCGCGTGCGCCAACCGCGCCGAACTCGAGCAGTGGGAATCGAGGCTCAACCAGCTGGGCATTGAGAACGGCGGCATCGTTGACGCCCCCTACGGTTCGGGCCTCTCGTTCCGCGATCCCGACAACATTGCACTGGAGTTCTTCGCCCCGCCCGGATGAGCGCGCCTCAACCCGCGGTTGACCCCTCGCCTGCACCGAGTAACACCGCCACCAGACCCTGCACATCGGCCACCGTCACGGTGAGCGCCGAGTGACCGCCCCGCCCAAATGACGACCGCACCTTCTCAGTGAAGTGGACGCAGACGCCGCAGGCGCGGTTCGTGCCAAAAGTCAGCCCGTCGTCGGCGAAGGACATGCGAACCCCGACCGCCGTCCACCACCGATAGTCACGGGTGATGTGCGCACCCGCCACGTTCGTCCGGGGCGTGGTGATCTTGACGAGGCCGAAGGTCGCCCGGAACAGCCCGTCATCGGTGAGCGTCACGCCGTCTCGTGATGGCCGCAGCAAGAAAGGCAGGAGCACGGGCAGATAGCGCCGGTCGATCGCATAGCCGAAATGCTGCGTCACCCTCCCATCGCCACTCCGCCCTCCGTTGGCTACGTCGTGTCGTGCGTGAACATGTGCAACGCGGTGCCACACTGCACGCAGTACACGACAGACAGCGACACCGGATCTGACTTTTCATCGTCGGGGGGAACGGTCACTGTGCGAAAGCGCGCCGCTCCGGCGACACCTGCGCCGCATTTCGGACAGGAAGGCTCTCGCGGTGGCAAGGCGTGGGTCGTCACGCCAAGTGGCTCGTCCGAGTGCCGGCCCAGCTGAGCCTCCTCCGGTCCGCCCGTCATGAGGTTGTTGACTGCCTGGCGTACTCGCCCGAGATCCACACCGAGATCGACGAGCACAGTTGCAGCCACGCCATCTCCCTCCCGCACGAGCCCCAGGAGGATGTGCTCGGTACCGATATAGCTGTGATTGAGCTGCAGCGCTTCCCGTAACGAAAGCTCCAGGACCTTCTTGGCCCGCGGGGTGAAGGGCGGCGAGCCGTTCGGCGAGCTCACCGATATCCCGACGATCTCCTCGACCTTCTCTCGTACGACGTCGAAGGAGACTCCGAGCGATCCCAGCGCTTTGGCCCCGAGCCCATCGCCCTCACGGATCAGTCCGAGGAGGATGTGCTCGGTGCCAATGAACGAGTGGTTGAGTAGGCGGGCTTCCTCCTGCGCGAAGGTCAGGACCCTTCGTGCCCGGTCGGTGAAGCGTTCGAACACGCCGCCAAGCCTACCGGCCCGGTTCCCGCAGTGCCGGGCAAATTCCAGGTCAGGACCGTCTCTCCATTGTGTGCTGGCCGAGCGGCCGGAGCGCCCTACCGAGGCGAGCGAGGCATCCCCAACCCGATCATGGCGATGATGTCGCGCTGGATCTCGTTCGTCCCACCCCCGAAGGTGAAGATGGTCTGGCTCCGGGACTGGTTCTCCAGGCGGCCTCGCAACACCGCCCCGGGCGATCCCTCGACCAGATACCCCGCTTGACCGACCACGTCGAGCAACAGCCGATAGACCTCAAGGGCGAGCTCGGTGCCGTACACCTTGGTGGCCGACGCATCAGCGGGATTCAAACCCTTGTCCGAAGCCCATGCCACCTTCCAGTTCAACAACTTGAGCACGTCGACCTTTGCGTGCGCCTTGGCCAGGATGATCTGGACCCACTCGTGATCCATGACGGCGCGCCCATCCCCGAGTTGGTGTCCCTGCGCCCACCGACGGACTTCGGTAAGACTCCTCAAGAGCCCCGAGGCCGGACAGATCGCCACTCGTTCGTGATTCAGCTGGTTGGTGATCAACTTCCAGCCCTGGTTCTCCGCCCCGACCAGATTTGCCGCCGGGACCCGGACGTCCTCGTAGAAGGTCGAGCTCGTGATGTCGCCCACGATGGTGGGCAACGGCGTCCAGTGGAACCCGGGAGCGTCGACCGGAACGATGAAGACCGAGAGGCCCTTGTGCTTGGGTGCGTCGGGGTCGGTCCGGGCCGCCAGCCAGACGTAGTCGGCGTACTGGATCGCGCTGGTGAAGATCTTCTGGCCGTTGATCACGTACTCGTCACCGTCGCGCACGGCCCGTGTCTTGAGGGAGGCCAAGTCGGTACCCGCCGAGGGTTCGGTGTAGCCGATGGAGAAGTGGACTTGCCCCCTGAGAATCCCGGGCAGGAGCCGTTGCTTCTGCTCATCGGTCCCGAGGGCCATGATGGTCGGACCCACACTGTTCAGGGTGAGCAGCGGGAGGGGGACACCCGCCCAGTGGGATTCCTCGACGAAGATCATCTGATCGACAGGCCCCCGGGCCATACCGCCGTACTCCACAGGCCAGCCGAGGCCCAGCCAGCCGTCCTGACCCATCTGGCGGATGTAACGGGTATAGGTGGGCTCGTCGGAGGGCGAACCCTCGACGGTAGCGACCAGGTCCTCGAAATACTGACGAAGCTGGCGCTGCAGTGTCTGCTGCTCTTCTGTGAACTCCAGGTACACGTGGCCTCCGGCTGTGGTTTCGTCGCCCGACCGGAGCATTATCGCGAGGCGTGGCCCCTCGGGTTGCCGCTCCATGGCGATCGCCCCAACTCGGGCGCCCAGAAAGGCCCATTCGGCCTGCTGCTGCGATATGCAAGGGGAATGGTCAGGCGCCCGATCCGAAAGCAGTGCAGAATCTGCGCTGCTCATGGACGGCGGCGGAGAGCTCGATCGGAAGTCATGACGTGACTGTGACGATCATCTTCGCCTTGGCCGCCGCCCTGGCGAACGCGATACACCTCATGACCCAACACACGGCCAGCGCCGGCGTGCCCGATCAGCACCGAAACTGGCGCCTGCTCGTCTACCTGATCCGCCAGCCTCTCTGGCTTCTCGGTTGGGCCGCCGCCGCCGGGGGGTTCGCCTTCCAGGCGGTCGCGCTCCATGGCGGGCAGCTCTCGGTCGTCCAGGCCCTCCTCATCACCGAGTTGGTCTTTGCGCTGCTCCTGCGCCGGTTCTGGATCCGCCAGCACATCGCAAAGACGGCGTGGATTGCCGCACTCATCACCTGCGGGGCTCTCGCAGTCTTTCTGTCCGCCGCCGAGCCCCACGGCGGCCACCTCCGGCCGGACGCGGCCGATTGGGTGTTCGCGTTGGCCGTGTTCGGCGGGATCGTCGCCGTGTTGGCCGTCATGGCGCGCTGGGGATCTCCTATCCGCCGCGCCGCTCTCTACGCCACCGCGGCATCGATCACCTGGGCCCTGATGGCTGCCTTCATCAAGGCGACAACCAATGTGCTCGCGGTATCGGGCCCGCTCGCGACGCTGGAACACTGGCCCCTCTACGCGTTGATTGCGTCCGGAGTCGTCGGTTCGGTGCTGCAACAGGCGGCCCTACAGGTCGGCCCGTTGAGCGTGTCCCAGCCTCTGATCGTCGTCGTCGACCCGGCCGTGGCCATCGTGTTGAGCGCCTGGATCTTCGACGAGCGCTTCACCGTGAGTGCCGACCAGAAAGCCGTAGCCGCCGCCGCCTTCTGCGTCATGGCCATCGGCGTGACCATTTTGTCCCGGGCGGCGCCCACCGATCTCGACTCGACGATGCCGGTGCGGCCGTAACGGCGGCCGGAGTGGCGACCCTGTCGCCGACACCGCGAGCGAGCGGAGCCGACCGTTCCAGGTCCTCCATGAGCGATCCTCGGCGAGAAGGCCGCTCTTCGTGGACTCGGCGCATGAGGACGTTCGTGTTCAGGCTCAAAGCGCAACGTCCGACGTTCGCCCTCGATATGACCGATGAGGAGCGCGAGGTCATGGGCCGTCACGCTTCCTATTGGCAACCCGTTGTCGACTCCGGCCACATGGTCGTATTCGGGCCCGTCCTCGACGGCACCGGCTCTTGGGCCTCGGTGTCGTCGAAGCCGAGGACGAGGACGAACTCCGGATCTTTGCTGCCGGCGATCCAGCGATCACCACGGGAACCGCGACCTTCGAGATCGGCAAGATGTTCACCGGATTCGTCCGACCCGGGTAGTCGCACGAACTCGGGCCCCCGTTACGGAACTATCCCGCGGCGGGCATGACATCGCAGAACACGAACCCGTCGCGGGTGACTCTCTCACCGGTCCGGATCGGTATGGGAGAACTGAACAGAGGTGCATCCCACACAAAGGTGTGGAACTCCCCTCGTTCTCCACAAGGGTCCACGTCGGGCGGAAGGTCGTCGAGGAAATCCTGGTCGAATGTCCGTCCGACAAAGGACGGCGGCAATTTCGTCGGATCCACACACGTCAGGACGGCTCGGAGACCTTGGGAGAGCATTTCCACGGCGAGCTCATTTGTGGGGCGGGACCAGAGCGGGAAGATGGGCACGATGCCGGTAGGCGCCATTGCCTGCTCCCTGTATTGCCGAACATCGTCGAGAAAGAGATCTCCGAACACCATGGCGCTGATTCCTTCTCGCGCCGCCGCGCCCATCGCCTCACTCATGCGGGCTTCGTAGACCTCATTCGGGCACGGAGAAGGGATCGGCACCACCTGTAAGGGCAGACCGAGCCGATCCGCCTGTTGCTCCAGCAGGGATCGCCGCACTGCGTGCATGGCAACCCGATCTGCATCCTCGTTGACGGTCACGAGCAGCCTGGTCACGGTGATGTCGGGGTCCAAGCACTGCAGTGCGAACGTGCTGTCTTTGCCGCTGCTCCAGCTCATCCACGCCCTGATCGTCATCTTCAGATGGAAGCACGGCTCTTCGCCAAACAGCAAGAGCGGTTCCCTCGCCGGGATGGAGCAGTGAACGTCGCCATGGACAACATACCGCGGGAGGGGGGTCTTGCCGCAAGCGACCCAAACATGCTCATCATGACTCCCCCGCTGCGGCTGTCGCGGCCAGACCCCTCGAATCAGGAGCTCTCAATGGATGCGTTGTCCTCGCCATCTGCATCAAACGGAGGACGTCGATGACCGAGCATGCGGTCGTGATCGCCGGAGGAGGACCGACGGGGCTGATGTTGGCGGCCGAACTGACGCTGGCGGGGACCGACGTCGTTGTCGTCGAGCGCCGCGCCAACACGGTGCTCGACGGGTCGCGGTCCGGCGGTCTGCACGCGCGCACCATCGAGGTGCTCGATCAGCGCGGCGTCGTCGATCGGTTCCTCGCGGAAGGCAAGGCGATGCAGGTCCAGGCGTTCGCCGGCGTCCCGCTCGACATCAGCGACTTTCCCACTCGCCACAACTACGGACTGGCACTCTGGCAGAGCCACTTCGAACGCCTCCTGCTCGGTTGGACGGAAGAACTGGGAGTGCCCATCGTCCGCCAACGTGACGTCACGGGCTTCACCCAGGACGGCAGCGGGGTTGTGGTCGAGCTGTCCGACGGCCGATCGCTCCGGGCGGAGTACCTCGTGGGGTGCGATGGCGGACGCAGCCCTGTCCGAAAGGCGGCCGGCATCGAGTTCGCCGGCTGGGATCCGACGACCAGCTGGCTCATCGCCGAGGTCGAGATGGACGAGGAACCCGAATTCGGACTGCGGCCAGGCGGAGGCATCGGCCGGGTGGCGGACGGGGGGGCGGCGGTGGGAGCCTCGATACGGGTCGTCCTGACCGAGCCGCACCTCGACCGCACCGGTGAGCCGACCCTGCAGGATCTCCGCCAGGCCCTGATCGCCGCCGACGGGACGGACTACGGGGTGCACAGCCCGAGCTGGATCTCCCGCTTCACCGACATGACCCGACAGGCGGTGTCCTATCGCGAGGGCCGCGTGCTCCTGGCCGGTGACGCCGCCCACATCCATGCTCCACCAGGTGGACAGGGTCTCAACATCGGCGTGCAGGACGCAGTGAACCTCGGCTGGAAGCTGGCTCAGGTGGTCAAAGGGACGTCACCCGAGAGCCTCCTCGACACCTACGGCGCCGAGCGCCACCCGATCGGCGCGCGTGTCCTGCGCATGACGATGGCGCAGATCGCGCTCCGCCGCACCGACGCCCGCACCGAGGCCCGCACCGAGGCCTTGCAGGGCACCATCACAGAACTCCTGAGCATGCAGGAGCCGCGGCAACGGTACGGGGGCATGCTCTCCGGGCTCGACATCCACTACGACCTCGGAGAGGGGCATCCGTTGCTCGGGCGGCGCATGCCTGACCTCGACCTCGAAACGGGAGGCGTCCCCAGGCGCGTCTTCGGCTTGTTGCACGACGCGCGACCGGTGCTCCTCAACCTCGGTCAACCCACTGGTTTCGACCTTGCCCCCTGGGCGGACCGGGTCCGGCTGGTCGAGGCCACTCATGCCGGCGTCTGGGAGCTCCCGGTCCTGGGAGAGGTGACTGCGCCCTCTGCCGTCTTGATCCGGCCCGACGGGTACGTCGCGTGGGTGGGCGAGCTCACGGATCCGGAGCTGCCTTCTGCACTCGCGACCTGGTTCGGACCAGCCAATCCGCCCCGGTCGCGTCAGGCGTCCTGACCCGCCAAGGCCGGCGCTAGGCGGGACGACCCCCGAGCCCGCCGATGCCGAGCGACCCATCCGACCCACCGGCGGGGAGGGCTTCCTGGCTGGATGTCCCGCCGATCTCGTCCGATGTCCCGTCACCAGCTTCGCCCGGCAGCGGTGGTGGGTCGTCGAGGAAGTCCGCCGTCGGCACGAAGAACAGAGAGCCCGTCACCGCCGTCGAGAAATCGAGGATTCGGTCGTAGTTGCCGGGCGGATCCCCGAGGAACATGTGCTGCAGCATCAACTCCGTCACCGACGGCGTTGCCGCGTAGCCAATGAAGTACGTGCCGAACTCCCCGGCACCCAGCGACCCGAAGGGCATGTTCTCCCGCAGGATCTGCCGTTGCGTGCCGTCGGGCTCCACGATGGTGTTCAGCGCGACGTGTGAATTGGAAGGCTTGACGTCATCGTCCATCTCCACGTTGGAGAGCTTGGCCCGTCCGATCACCCGCTCCTGCTCTTCGACCGACAGCCCCTCCCACGCCGCCATGTCGTGCAGGTACTTCTGCACGATCAGGTAGCTCCCTCCGGCGAACGCGGGGTCCTCGGCCCCGATGGTCACGGCGGCCGCCGCGGCCTGGCCTGTCGGGTTCTCCGTCCCGTCGACGAATCCGAGGAGGTCCCGCTCGTCGAAGTACTTGAACCCGTGGATCTCGTCCACCACCGTGGCGGCTCCCGCCAGCCTCCCGACCACGAGCGAGGCGAGCTCCCAGCAGAGGTCCATCGTCGCCGACCGGATGTGGAACAGGAGGTCGCCCGGCGTGGCCACCGCCCCGTGTGGATCGCCCTCGAGCGCCTGAAACGGATGCAGCTCGCGCGGCCGAGGACCGGAGAAAAGGCGATCCCAGGCGTCCGATCCCACGCCGGCCACAACCGCCAGGCCGCCGTCGAGCGCACGGAACGCGACCGTACGAGCAAGTCCGGAAAGATCGGCCAGCAGGTCGGAGATCACCGACTCACCCCCATCCTCGATCGTGAGGACGAGGATGACGGCGCTGGCCGTGAGCGGGGTGAGCACGGGCTGGGCCACCGCCTGCTCGACAACGGCCTCCGGGTTCTGTGAGACGCTCGCCATCAGTCCTCTCCCGAGTCTCCTGTCTCTGTTCCCAACCCACCGGACAAGGCGCCCCGGTCGGTTGCCGACGAGCGTAGCGGTGAGAAAGGGACGGGCCCGGTGGGCGACCCGGATCATGATTCGCTCCTACGCTGAGGCGGCCATGACCATCGCCGACAACTCAGGTGTGGGAATCGGCCTCGCGGTGTTCTTCGTCTTCTGGGTTGTCGTCGTCATTGGGTCGTTGGTCATGTTGATCGTCGCCCTGGTCGACATCGTCAAGCGTCCGGAATGGCAGTGGAAATTGGCGGGCCAGGAGAAGATTCTCTGGCTCCTCCTGGTCATCCTGGTCAATTTCCTGGCCATTCCCTCGCTGATCTACTGGTTCAACATCCGCAAGAAGTTGCAGGCGGTCGAAGAGGGAGCGGCAAAGGGCCAGTTCGGACCGGGCCACATGACGTACGCCGGGTGGGAGCCCCTTCCGGTTCCGCCCCCCAGTCCAGCCATGGCTCCTGCGGGTTGGTACCCCGACACCGGCGGACAGGCCCCCTTCCGATGGTGGGACGGGGCCCAATGGACGGAGCACACATCGACGGGCGCCCCGCCCTCCCCCTAATTGCCCTCCGGTTCAGGCTCTCTGGCCGGCGGCCATGGCCGCCTCGCGGGCGTGATAACTCGATCTCGTGAGCGGCGACGCTTCCACATGGGCCACGCCGAGCGCGGCACCCGTTTCGCGTAGGCGGTCGAACTCCTCTGGTGCCCAGTAGCGCGAGACCGGGAGATGATCCCGGCTCGGCCGCAGGTACTGCCCGATCGTGACGATGGAGACGCCCACGCCACGCAGGTCGGCCATGGTGGCGACGACTTCGTCCTCGCGTTCGCCCAGCCCGACCATGAGGCCGGACTTGGTCACCAGGCCAGCCTGGCCCGCACGGGCGAGCACAGCGAGACTGCGTGCGTAGCCGGCCGATGGCCGCACGGCCCGCTGCAGCCGCGCCACCGTCTCGATGTTGTGGTTCAACACGTCGGGCCGCGCCTCGAAGATGGCATCGAGCGATGCCGCATCGCCATGGCAGTCTGAAATCAAAACCTCGACCGTCGTCTCCGGCGTGCGGGTCCGGATCGCCCTGATGGTCTCCGCCATGGCGCCGGCGCCACCGTCCGGCAGATCGTCGCGGGCCACACAGGTGACGACCGCGTGCCCCAGTCGCATCCGCTCCACCGCCTGGGCCACCCGTTCCGGCTCGTCAGGCGACAGCGGGAGGGGGTGGCGGGTGTCCACCTGGCAGAAGCCGCACGCTCGAGTGCAACGCTCGCCGTTGATCATGAACGTCGCCGTGCCGTCGGCCCAGCACTCGTAGATGTTCGGGCACCCTGCCTCTTCGCACACCGTGACCAACCCGAGGTCGTGGACCGTCGCGCCGAGTTGACGGTAGCCCTTGCCGATGCGCACCGGCACCCGTATCCACTCCGGCTTGCGTTGCCCGATGTGGAGGCCGTCCTCGGGTGCCACGCCGGCTTGGCGCAGGCGGCGCAGGAGCGGTCGCTCTCCGGCAGCCGGCGTGCCGGGCACGTCAGCGGCGCCCTGGAGCACGTCGTAACGTTCCACATCGCCGGTGCCGAACACCTCGGTGGCGCGAGCCACGAACGCGTCGACCACCACCCCGTACGGCGCGTCGATGCCCTCGGCGCGCAGCGAGGTCACGCCCCGATCCGCGATGCCGCACGGCACGATGTGGCCGAACATGGCCAACTCGGAGGTCACGTTGAGCGCCACACCGTGGAGGGTGCGGCGGCGGCCCGGCCCGGCCCGGAGCGTCCGCACACCGATGGCGGCGATTTTGCGGGGATGCCGACCGCCGGCGTCGAGCCACACGCCCGGGTACTCGTCCTCGCTGGTTGCCCCGCTCAGGCCGAGATCCGCCAATGTGGCAATGACGATCTGCTCCAGCCGGTGCACCTGCGCGGGACCGGAAGCCGGCTCGTCGGGCACCGTGACGATCGGGTACACCACCAACTGGCCCGGCCCGTGGTACGTGACGTCCCCACCGCGATCGGTGCGCTCGAGCACAGCGCCGACGGCTGCCGGATCGACCAGCACATGGCGCTCGTCAGCATGGGCCCCCAGCGTGTAGGTGTGCGGATGCTGCAACACCAGGAGGTAGTCGTCGGCCGCCTCGGTCGCCAGGGCGTGTTGGAGCGCGTCTGCCTCGTGGTAGGGAACCGTTCCGAGCGAGCGGACGCGCAGCACCGCCGTTGGCCTTAGAGCTCCGCGGCCCAGTCGCGGCTCCCCAGCAGGTCCGCGACCTTGCGCAGGAACAGCGACACGTAGGCGCCGTCGACCGCCCGATGGTCCCAGCTGACGCCGAGGATGCCCGTCGAGTGAATGGCGATGGACTCGGAACCGTCGGGCTGCGTCACCACCACTGGTCGGCGCGCGATGCCGTCCGTGGCCAGGATCGCCACCTGCGGCTGGTTGATGATCGGGACCGTGAAGTAGGTGCCGAAGGGGCCGTCGTTGGTGATGGAGAACGTCCCGCCGGCGATGTCGTCCGCGTTGAGCTGACGGCCCCGGGCCCGCTCGGCCAGGTCGCGGATGCGCCGGGCCACCCCGCGCAGCGTGACCTCTTCGGCCCGGTGGATGACCGGCACGATCAGACCCTCGTGCGACAGGTCGACCGCGATCCCGAGGTTCACCTCGGCGTGGACGAGCAGCGAGTCGTCGACCACCGACGCGTTGAGCAACGGAAAGTCGCGCAACGCCTCCACAGCGGCGCGGGCGACGAAGGGGAGGTACGTCAGCGCGAACCCCTCCTCGGCCTTGAAGCGCTCACCCCAGGCCTTGCGCACACGCTCGACGCTTTCGAAGTCGACTTCGTTGGCGATGAACGCATGCGGTGACGTCGCCTTCGAGCGGACCATGTGCTCCGCCGTGCGGCGCCGCATGTTGGAGAAGGGCACGATCTGATCGCCGGCGGCCCGGAACGAGGCCATCGAGACCGGAGGCGCTTGCGGCGACCGCACCACGGATGCGGCGGGCGCCGCCTGGACGGGCGGTGCCGCCGGCGGTCCAGCTGTCGGGGCCGGCGCGGGCGGCGGGGCCGCGGCGCGACGTGCCTCGACGACGCGCTGGGCGTCGTCCCGGGTGATGCGCCCGCCGGAGCCGGTGCCCGTCACCTCGGTTTCGCTGATGCCGTTTTCCGCCAGGAGCTTGCGCACCATGGGCGACAGGACGTTCGGCCCGACCCCGTCCCCGTTGCTCTGCGCGGTGGGAGCCGTCGCGGGTGCGGGTGCGGGTGCGGGTGCGGGTGCGGGTGGAACAGGTGCTGCCACTTCCTGCGGGGCGGCCGCTGCCGGTGCGGGTTCGGGTGCCGGTGCCGGTGCCGGTGCCGGTGCCGGTGCCGCGGGCTCGGCCGCCTCGGCCAGGGGTGCGGCCGGCGGAGAACCGGCACCGTCGCCGATCACCGCTAGCTTCACGCCGACCTCGACCGTCTCGCCCTCGGGGACGAGGATCTCGCTCAGCACGCCCGCCGCCGGTGAGGGCACCTCTGAGTCGACCTTGTCGGTCGAGACCTCGAACAGCGGCTCGTCCCGTTCGACCGCGTCGCCGACCGCCTTCATCCAGCGGGTGATGGTCCCTTCGGTCACCGTCTCGCCGAGTTGCGGCATCATGACGTCAGCCAACGTGCAGTCCCCTTCCGCTCAACGCGAGCATGGTCTCACCGAATGTCTCGGAAAGTGAGGGGTGCGGCTGAATGAACTGCGCCACCTCTTCGGGAAATGCTTCCCAGTTCACGGCCAGGTAGCCGGCCCCGAGCTGCTCGGTCACCCAGGGCCCGCAGAGGTGCACGCCCAAGATCCGTCCGGCTGTCCCATCGGGTCGCTGCTCGGCGATGATCTTCACGACGCCTTCGGTGTCGCCGATGATCTGCGCCCGGCTGTTGCCGCCGAAGGGGTCCTTCTTGGTCACCACGGCGATGCCCGCCTCCTTGGCCTGCGCCTCGGTCATGCCGCAGAAGGCCACCTCGGGGCGGCAGTAGATGGCCCACGGCACCTTGGCATTGTCGAC
Source organism: uncultured Acidimicrobiaceae bacterium (assembly GCA_963741995.1). Taxonomy (GTDB): domain Bacteria; phylum Actinomycetota; class Acidimicrobiia; order Acidimicrobiales; family RAAP-2; genus Bog-473. The sequence goes on along the minus strand of CAVUKI010000001.1, from coordinate 691,303 downwards.
CGGCACGACGGGCTCGCCCAGCATGGTCTTGACGGCCACGATGGCCTCGGCGAAGCCCACGTGGGCCAGCTGCGGGGTGCCGGCCACGATGTCGCCCACCGCAAACACACCGTCGACGCCTGTGCGCTGATACTCATCGGTCGCCACGAAGCCGCGCCGGTCCATCTCGACGCCCAGCCCGTCGGCCACCAAACCCTCCGTACGGGGGCGCCGGCCCACCGACACCACGACCGCGTCCGCGTCGAACGTCTGATCCCCTGCCTTCACCGTCGTCATCGTCCCGTCACTCGACGGCGTGTGCCCTTCGACCTTCACGCCGGTGACGATGTCGATGCCCCGCTTCTTGAACGAGCGGACGAGCAGCCGCGTGATGTCGTCGTCACAGCCCGGGAGGATGGTGTCGAGTGCCTCCAGAATGGTCACCTTGGAGCCGAGATCGGCCAGGAGCGAGGCGAACTCGCACCCGACGACGCCGCCGCCGATGACCACCACCGAGGCGGGGAGCTCCTTGAGGTCGAGGAACTCGTCCGACGTCATGATCAGGCGGCCGTCGACCTCGAAGCCCGGCAGCAGGAACGGTACCGATCCCGCCGCCAGGACGATGTTCCGGCCGACGATGACGCGGCCGGCATCCTCTCCGTCCAGCACGTCGACCCGGTGGTCCTCCTTGAGGGTGCCGGTGCCGATCAACGTGGTGACCTTGCGCCCCTTGAGCAGACCCGCCAGGCCCTTGTAGAGCTTGCCCACCACTGCGTTCTTGCGGTCCTGGCTCACCGAGAAGTCGAGAGAGACCCCCGACGTATCGATCCCGAACTCCTTGGAGCCCTCGATCGTCCGGTAGACCGCGGCCGTCTCGAGGAATTCCTTCGCCGGGATGCAGCCGCGGTGGAGACAGGTGCCGCCGACTTTGTCCCGCTCCACAATGGCAACGGACAGGCCCGCCGCAGCCCCGTAGAGCGCAGTGGCGTAGCCGCCGGGACCACCGCCGATCACGACGATGTCGAACTCGTCCTCGCCTGCCATCGCCTTCCTCTCCCTGTGTGCTCACGACGTCCGTGCGGCGCGCTCGGCCTCCCCGGAACAACCCGATCGCACTGGCGAGAGTCCTCTCCATGCCCGGCGCGTTCTCGCAACAGCCTACCGTTCGGACCATACCGCTCGGTCCGGCGCCTGCCCAGTTCAGCCGCTCGTTCCGGTCCCCAGATCGGCAGCCTGGGTGGCCAACTCGTCGACCCTGTCGTTCCAGCGGTCGCCGGAGTGGCCCTTCACCCAACGCCAGCTGACGGCGGCGTCGGAGGACAGCGCGAGCTCGATGAGCGGCTCCCACAGGTCGCGATTGGCCACCGGCTTGTTCTGCGAGTTCTTCCAGCCACGGCGCAGCCACCCCTTCCACCACCCGTCGGTGAAGCACTTGACCACGTAGGTCGAGTCGCTCACCACCTCCACTCCTGACGGCGCGTCAGGGGTCAAGGAGCGCAGCGCCTCGAGCGCAGCCGTGATCTCCATGCGCTGGTTGGTCGTGTGTGTCTCGGCACCGCTGGCGTAGGGGCCGTCCGGCACGGCCCAGGCCCATCCGCCGCGGCCGGGGTTGCCCCGGCACGCGCCGTCCGTGTACACGACGATGGGGCCACTCTCGGGAGACATGAACGAATGTGTAACACCCGCGACCAGTGGTCGTGGTGGTCCCCCGCCTCCCGGTACCGTGGAGAAATGCTGTTTGACGGGATCAGCCACCAAGTCCCCGACACCGATCCGGGCGAGACCGAGGAGTGGCTCGACTCGTTCGACGCCATCGTCGACGCCCGGGGCCGGGCCCGGGCGCGCTATCTCCTCATGAAGCTCCTGGAGCGGGCGCGCACCAAGCAGGTCGAGTTCCCGGCCACCGTCTCGACGCCCTACGTCAACACCATCCCGGCCGACGCCGAACCCTGGTTCCCCGGCGACGAGTACCAGGAACGGCGTATCCGCGCCTATATCCGCTGGAACGCCGCCGCCATGGTGGTGCGGGCGAACACGCGCACCGAGGGCATCGGCGGCCACCTCTCGACCTACGCCAGCTCGGCCGCGCTCTACGAGGTCGGCTTCAACCACTTCTTCCGCGGCAAGGCCGACGGCGGATTCGGCGACCAGGTCTACTTCCAGGGCCACGCCTCGCCCGGCATTTACGCCCGGGCCTTCGTCGAGGGGCGCCTCAGCGAGAAGGAGCTCGACAACTTCCGTCACGAGGTCGGGGGCGACGGCCTCCCGAGCTACCCCCACCCGCGCTCGCTGCCCGACTTCTGGGAGTTCCCCACCGTCTCCATGGGTCTGGGTCCCATCGCGGCCATCTACCAGGCCCACGTCAACCGCTACCTCAACGCTGCGCCGACTCGTCGACACCAGCGGCAGCCGGGTCTGGTGCTTCGTGGGCGACGGCGAGATGGACGAGCCCGAGTCCATCGGCGCCCTCGGCGTGGCCGGCCGGGAGCACCTCGACAACCTGATCTTCGTCGTCAACTGCAACCTGCAGCGGCTCGACGGTCCGGTGCGCGGCAACGGGAAGATCATTCAGGAGCTCGAGGCGGTGTTCCGGGGTGCCGGCTGGAACGTGATCAAGGTGATCTGGGGCTCGCGCTGGGACGCCCTGCTGGCCAAGGATGTGGACGGGGTGCTGCTCGACCGCATGAACACCACGGTCGACGGCGAGTACCAGAAGCTGGCCGTCGAGTCGGGGGCGTACATCCGGGAGCACTTCTTCGGACCCGACCCGCGCCTGCGCAAGCTGGTCGAGGACCTGAGCGACGACGACCTCGTCTCCCTCCCCCGCGGCGGGCACGACTACCGCAAGCTCTATGCCGCCTACAAGCTGGCCACCGAGCAGAAGGGCTCCCCCACCGTCATCCTGGCCAAGACCATCAAGGGATGGACGCTCGGCCCCGAGATCGAAGCGCGCAACGCCACGCACCAGATCAAGAAGATGACCAAGCCCCAGGTACGCGCGCTGCGCGACCGCCTCTACATGACCGACGACATCCCTGATTCCGTGCTCGAGGGGGACCCGCCCTACGTCCGACCCGCCGAGGGGTCCGACGCCATGGAGTACCTGCGGGCCCGGGGCCGCGTCCTCGATGGCCCGCTGCCCGTCCGCGTCGTCCGGCCCACGCCGGCGTTGCAACCCGACGCCAAGGTGTTCGAGGAGTTCGCCGCCGGGTCCGGCAAGCAATCGGTTTCCACGACCATGGTGTTCGCCCGCCTGCTGCGCAACCTCGTGCGCGACCCCACCGTGGGCTCGCTCGTCGCACCCATCGTCTCGGACGAGGCCCGCACCTTCGGGCTCGAGCCGCTGATCGCCGAGGCCAAGATCTACGCGCCCGAGGGTCAGCACTACATCCCGGTCGATGCCGACCTGCCGCTGAACTACGCGGAGAGCTCGTCGGGACAGCTGCTCCAGGAGGGCATCAGCGAGGCCGGTGCACTGTCCACCTTCATCGCGCTCTCCACCGCCTACGCCACCTGGGGCCAACCGATGGTGCCGGTGTTCCTCTTCTATTCCATGTTCGGCTTCCAGCGCGTGGGCGACCTGGCCTGGGCGCTGGGCGACATGCGCGGCCGCGGCATCCTGGCCGGCTGCACCGCGGGGCGCACCACCCTCATGGGCGAGGGCCTGCAGCACGACGACGGGCAATCCCCCCTGCTGGCTTCCACCAACCCGGCCGCGCTGGTCTACGACGCCTCGTTCGCCTACGAGGTGGCCGTCATCATGGAAGAGGCGGTGAGGGACATGCTCGGGGCGGACCCCAAGGACCGTTTCTGGTACCTCACGCTCTACAACGAGACGTACCCCATGCCGGCGCTGCCCGAGGGCGCGGACGGTGAGGCAGTGCGCGCGGGGATCATCGAGGGGATCTACCCCTTCGCCCCGGCCCCCCCGGCGTTGGGCCAGAGCGAACTGCGGGCGTCACTGTGCTTCTCGGGACCGATGTGGAAGGTCGCCATGGACGCGCAGGCCATCCTGGCCCAGCGCTACAGCGTCGCGGCCGACACATGGGCCGTCACGTCGTGGACGAACCTGCGCACCGACGCGCTCGAGGTCGAACGCTGGAACCGCCTGCACCCCGAAGCGGAGCCCCGCACAGCCGTCGTCACCACCGCGCTGGGCGACGGGCCTGCTCCCGTCGTGGCCATCACCGATTACATGCGCGGGGTTCCCGATCAGGTGGCCCGGTTCGTCGACCGTCCCTACCTGTCACTCGGGACCGATGGCTTCGGGCGTTCCGACGCCCGCGAGGCGCTGCGGTCCTACTTCGAGGTCGACAGCGCCAACCTGGTCGTCGCCGTACTGCAGCAGCTCGCCCGGGGCGGAAAGATCGAGGCGTCCGTCGTGGCGGAGGCCATCGCCGAGTTGGGCATCGAGGCCGACGGCCGCGCCCCCTTCATCGCCTGATTGCGAGGCGATCAGGCGGAGAGCATCGCCACGAAAGCGGCCAGCATGTCTCGGGCCCCGTCGGGCACGGCCAGGACCAGCGTTCGCCGATCCGCCTGCAGCGCGAGCGAGACGTCGAAGAAGGCGCAGCACTCCTTCTCGCGCTGCGCCAGTGCCACCGCCTTCGTCAGCGCCGCATCCGACTCGCGCAGCACCAGGCGCACCTCGGTCTCGCCGGCCTCCACCGAGGTGACGGACGAGTCCACCAGGGCGCGCCATTCGTCGGCGCGCTCCCCGAGCGAGGACGCGTCCAGGCTGCAGGCGATCGGCACCGGCGACCCGCCGCTCCCCGGCGTCATCGTCGCCGGCTCGTCACCAGCGCGTCCCGGGTGAGCTCCATCTGCCCGAGATGCTGGTAGAGCTCCTCCAGGATGTGCAGCAGCACCGACCCCTTGGTCTCGGTGTAGGGCACCGGTTCCTCGGGGTCGCGCTGCACGTTGACCGGCGGGGCCTCTGCGTGCAGGCCCACGAGATCCTCACGCAGGCGCCGGCGGGCCTGTTCGCTGCGTCGCAGCAGTCCGGCGACGTCGCCACTCGCCGTGAACTCGGCGGCGCGGTCACGCTGGATCGGGCGCTCGGCCACCGTGGCGCCGCCCCAGTACTCCATGACGCCGAGGCAGTGGGTCAGGATCACGTAGGCGGAGTTCGTGTCGCGAAACCCGGGGCGGCGGTTCACCAGGTCGTCGCCCAGCTCCTCGACGATGGTGGTCATCTGCTGGAGGGCCAGGTCGACGAACCACAGATAGTCACTGGCCGGCACGGTGACGAGCGCCGCACCCTCGTCGTCAGTGGGCGATCCAGGCATCCGGGTCCGTGACGAGCTTCTCCACGTGCGGTGGGAGCTTCCCCGAAAGCACGTCGGTCAGGGTGATCTTCTCGAGCACCGAGCGCAGGCTGGCCCGGACGGCGACCCAGACCTGCTGGAGGTTCTCGGCCGCGCCACCGTAGCTCGTCGCCTCTGGCCGGTAGCCCCGCACCTCGGCCAGCGGGCCGTCGAGGGCGCGGATCACGTCGGCGATGGTGATGGCGTCGGGGTCCCGGGCCAACCGGTAGCCGCCCTCGGCGCCCCGCTGGCTGGCCACCACCCCGGCTCGGCGCAGGTCGGCCAGGATCGCTCCGAGGAAGCGGGGCGGCAGGCCCTGTTCCCCCGCCAGGTACTCGGCCGTCTGCGGCGTCCCGGCCGCCGCCAGCGCGAGCAGGGCCCGGATTCCGTAGTCGACCTTGGCCGGGATGTGCATGGCGAGAGTCTGCCCGCGCCGCGCTCCCGCGGCCACTTCCGTTCCTGGCCGGCCGCCGTGCCAAGATCTTTCCCATGGCACGGACCGCGCTCCACATCACCGGCGACGACAAGGCGGACGCGGTCCTGAGCCGTGACCCGCTGGCCCTGCTGATCGGAATGGTGCTGGACCAGCAGGTGACGATCGAGAAGGCCTTCTCCTCGCCGGCCGACCTGGTGCAGCGGCTCGGCACAAAGGGCCCCCTCAATGCCGCCACGATCGCCGCCATGGACCCCGAGGAGCTGGCCGGCATCTTCCGGGAGCAGCCGGCCCTCCACCGCTACCCCGGCTCCATGGCCGGCCGGGTGCAGGCGGTCTGCCGGGTGGTGGCCGACGAGTACGGCAACAAGGCCGACGCCATCTGGAAGGGCGTGGGGAGCGGCGACGAGCTGATCGCCCGGCTACGCGCCCTACCGGGCTTCGGCGAACAGAAAGCGAAGATCTTCGCCGCGCTTCTGGGCAAGCAGCTGGGCGTCTGCCCGGACGGCTGGCGCAAGGTCAGCACCCCCTACGGCAAGGAGGGGAGCTCCCTGTCGGTGGCCGACATCACCGACCCCGAGAGCCTGGCCAAGGTCAGGGCCACCAAGAAGGCGATGAAGGCCAAGGCCAGGGCACGCGCCAACGCCGAAGCGTGACCGGGGGCGGGACCGGGAGCGCGCGTCACGACCTCTCGGCGCGTCGCCTCTACCTGTGCACGCCGGACCGCCCGGACCTGGCCAACTTCCTGCGCGACTGCATCGCCGGCGGGGTGGACGTCGTCCAGCTGCGCGACAAGGAGCTCGAAGCCAAGCCGTTGCTGGCCCGGGCCGCGGTGGCGGTGGCGGTGTGCCGCGAGCACGGCGTGCCCTTCGTCCTGAACGACCGGCCCGATCTCGCCCTCGAGGCGGGAGCGGACGGCGTCCACGTCGGGCAGGACGATGCGCCGGTCTCGCTGGCGCGGCGGATCATGGGCCCCGATGCCATCGTCGGCCTGTCGACGCACGGTCCGGCCGACCTGGAGGGCGCGGCGGACCAGGAGGTCACCTACATTTCGGCGGGGCCCGTGGAAGCCACCCCGACCAAGCCCGGCCGCGCCGGGACCGGCCTGGGTTACGTCATTCAGGCCAGCGCACGATCCAGTGTTCCTGTATTCGTGACAGGCGGAGTGACCCCCGAGAAGATCCCCGCCCTGACGAGTGCCGGCCTCCGGCATTTCGTCGTTGTCCGTTACCTGACCCACGCCACCGATGCCCGAAACGCTGCGCAGGCTCTCCGCCGGGCGATTGATCGCGCGTCGAGTAACGAGCCGGCTCCGGCGTGAGGTCGTCGTCGACGGCTGCTGTGGGCGCGGCGGCCGCGGGCTCCTGGTCGTAGGGCTGGGCTGAGGCGGGCTCCGGCGCATCGAGGCCCACCGTGAATTTCGAACCTCCCCAACCCGACACGTCCTAGTCATCGGCAAGGCGAAAGGCGGCTTGAGCGCATTCCGGGTCCTCCCGGCGGACACGGATGGCAGAGGGCGATTATTGACGACCCGTTGTCCTGACGACCCTCTCGAGCGCCTAGTGCCGCCGCTCCAACCAGCCCACCAGGATGGCGATGACCCGGGGGTCGGCCCGGAGCCAGTGGCCGGCGCCGTGGACCGCGTGGAGCTCCGAGGGGCCCGTGGCCGCATCGGACAGGGCCCGGGCATCGGACAGCGGGACGTCGGGGTCGTCGGAGCCGTGGACCATGAGGAGGGGCCGCCCCTTCAGCAGAGCGGCATCCTCGGCCGGGTGCAGGACGGAGAGCTCCTTGGCCCAGGTGTCGGTGGAAGCGGGGTACCCGGGGGTGCGGACCACGCCGGTCTGGCGGCAACGATCGAGCAGCCGTGCCGGGTCGTCGGCCAGCGGGCCCAGATCGGCCGGGGTGCCCAGGCAGCCCACGCCGGCGACCCGCTCGTCGCGAGATGCCAGGTGGAGCGCAAGCACGCCGCCGAACCCGAAGCCGACGACGAGCCGGGGGGCGGACTCGGGGATCTCGCTCGAGGCCAAGAAATCCAGGTCGTCCAGCCACCCCAGCGCCGAGAAGTCGCCCGCCGACTCCCCCGCCCCGCGCAGCGAAGCCGTCACCACCCGCCAGCCCGACTCGCGGGACAGCCGGTCGGCCAGCGCCGGGTACGTCAGGGCGACGTCAGCCGCCGCACCCTTGGGTCGCGGCAGGTCGTGGACCAGCACCACGTGGCCGTGGACGGGCCCGCCCTGCGTCGTGGTGCTGGCGTAGGTGCCGAGGTCGCCCGCCGGCCCGGGGCGGACCCTGAAGGGCCCCGGCACGTCAGATGCCGATGCGCTGTGCCAGGAGCTCGCGGTGGTACGAGGGATCGCCCAGCAACAGCTCCGACGACTTGGCCCGCTTGAAGTAGAGGTGGGCCGGGTGCTCCCACGTGAAGCCGATGCCGCCGTGGATCTGGATGTTCTCCGCGGCCGCGTGGAAGTAGGCCTCCGAGCAGTACGACTTGGCCAGCGACGCCACCACGGGCAGCTCGTCGGAGTCCTCGGCTGCGGCCCAGGCCGCGTAGTAGGCGGCGGACTTGGCCGACTCGACCTCGAGCAGCATGTCGGCGCACTTGTGCTTGATGGCCTGGAAGCTGCCGATGGGCCGGCCGAACTGAATGCGCGTCTTGGCGTACTCGACCGAAGCGTCGAGCACGTGCTGCGCCCCGCCGACCTGCTCGGCGGCCAGAGCCACGGCGGCGAGGTCGAGCGTCTTGGACAGCCCGGCCTCGGCGCCGCCGTCGACGCCGACCAGAACGGCGGGCGTGTCGGCGAACTCGAGGCGGGCCTGCTTGCGCGTCTGGTCCATGGTCGGCAGCGGTGTGCGCGTCAGGCCCGGCGCGTCACCCTGCACGGCGAAGAGCGTGACGCCGGCGGCCGTGCGGGCGGCGACGATGATGAGATTGGCCACGTGGCCGTCGATGACGAACATCTTGTGGCCGTTGAGGACCCAGCCGTCGCCCTTCTGCGTGGCCGCGCACTCGATCCCGCTGAAGTCCCACTTCCCGTTGTCCTCGGTGATGGCCAGGGTGGCGATCGTCTCGCCCGAGGCGATGCCGGGCAGGTAGGACTTCTTGGCCTCGTCGTCGCCGGAGGTGAGCAGCGCGTTGGCCCCGAGCGCCACCGACGAGAAGAACGGCGCGCACAGCAGGGCGGCGCCCATCTCCTCGAGCACGACCAGCAGCTCCACATAGGTAAACCCCGAGCCGCCGAACTCCTCGGGGATGGTGAGCGATTGCAGGCCGAGCTGGTCGGCCATCTGGCTCCACACGGCGGGGTCGTAGCCGTCGGTCGTGTCCATCAGGCGGCGCACCTCGGTCTCGGGCGACTTCTCCGCCAAGAACCGGCGCACGGCGGTGCGCAGCTCTTCCTGCTCGTCACTGAAGGCGAAATTCATGCCAGGGCTCCTCTGCCTCTTCCTACCAGCGTGTCTACCAGACGAAGGAGCGGTGCGACCAGATGTGCGACGCTGGAGCCATGGGACAACTGGAGCAGATCTGGAGCGACGCGACGGCCGAGGTCCACCAGATCGTGGTGGGCCCGATGGACAACAACGTCTACATCCTGCGTTGCCGCCGCACCGGTGACGCCATGCTCATTGACGCCGCCAACGAGCACGAGGAATTGCTCGACATCTGCAAGCGCCTGGGCGTGAACCAGGTGGTGGAGACACACGGGCACTGGGATCACATTCAGGCGGTGCCCGCCGTGCGCGAGGCCGGTATCTCGGTAGCCGTGACCAGCGCCGATGCCGGCATGCTCCCCAGTTACGACCTCATTCTGGAGGACGACGAGCAGCTCAGCGTGGGCGACCTGCGCATCAAGACCCTGGCCACGCCGGGCCACACCCCCGGCTCCATCTGCTTCGCCGTGGAAGGGACGAACCTGCTGTTCACCGGCGACACCCTCTTCCCCGGCGGCCCGGGCAACACCTCGTTCGAGAACGCCGACTTCGACACCATCATCCAGTCCATCGACCGCCGGATCTTCGCCGCCTTCGACCCGGACACCATCGTCCTGCCCGGCCATGGGACCGCCACCACGGTCGGAAACGAGTCCCCTCACCTGGGCGAATGGGTCGAGCGAGGTTGGTGAGGGCCGCCGCGGGTATTCCGCCGGAGCCGGCGCGGCGGCCCCTAGCGGAATACCTGACTAAAACGGTAAGCTTTTAGAAGATGACCACCGCCCCCCCGCTGCTCCAGATACGGGACCTCCACGTCTCGGCCGAGGACGGCGCCATCCTGCGTGGCCTCGATCTGACCGTCGGCGCCGGCGAGATCCACGCCCTCATGGGCCCCAACGGCGCCGGCAAGTCGACGCTGGCCGGCGCGCTGATGGGCCACCCCGCCTACACGGTGACAGCCGGTTCCATCCTGTTGCAGGGTGAGGATGTGACGCACTGGGCCACCGACGTGCGGGCCAAGGCCGGCCTGTTCCTTGCCTTCCAGTACCCCGAGTCCATCGAGGGCGTGTCGGTCACCCAGTTCCTGCGCCAGGCCATGGCCGCCCGCAAAGGGACCGAGGAGGTCTCGGTGCTGGAGGTCCGGGTGCTGATGACCGAGTGGATGGAGCGGCTCGGCATGGACACCTCGTTCGCCAGCCGCCATCTCAACCAGGGCTTCAGCGGCGGCGAGAAGAAGCGCAACGAGATCCTGCAGATGGCGCTGCTCGAGCCCCTGGTGGCCGTGTTGGACGAGACGGACTCGGGCCTCGACATCGACGCGCTGCGCGTCGTGGGGCGCGGTGTGCGGGCGGTGCGCGAGAAGCGCCCCGAGCTCGGCGTGCTCGCCATCACCCACTACACCAGATTGCTCGAAGAGTTGGTTCCGGATGTGGTGCACATCTTGATGGACGGGCGCATCGTCGTGAGCGGAGGCCCCGAGCTGGCGTCCCAGGTGGAGACCGAGGGCTACGAGGCGTGGCGATGACGCCCGACACACCGGCGCCCGCGCCGCCGCTCAACGTCGAGGCGCTGCGCAAGGACTTTCCCCTGCTGACGCGCACGGTGAACGGCCGACCGGTCGTGTATCTCGACTCGGCCTCCTCCGCGCTGCAGCCCCAGGCCGTCATCGGCGCCATGTCGCGCTACTACGAGACGACGCACGCCAACGTGCACCGCGGGGTCTACGCCACCGCCGAGGAGGCCACCGCCCTGTACGAGCGGGCCCGCCTGGTGGCCGGGCGCTTCATCGGTGCCCCTGATGCGGCACACGAGATCGTCTTCACCAAGAACACGACGGAGTCCTTGAACCTGGTGGCGCAGTCCTGGGGCCGTTCGAATCTGCGCGCCGGCGATGCGGTGCTCCTGACCGAGATGGAGCACCACGCCAACATCGTGCCGTGGATGATCTTGTCGGAGGAGCTCGGTGGCCTCGACCTGCGCTACATCCCGATCGATTCTGACGGGCGTCTCGTGCTCGACGATCTGGACCGCTTGCTCGACGGGGTCAAGGTCGTCGGGTTGTCCACGATGTCCAACGTGCTCGGCACCATCCCCCCCGTGCGCCACATCACCTCGGTGGCCCACGAGGCCGGCGCGCTGGTGGTGGCTGACGGCGCGCAGCTCGTCCCCCACTCGCCGGTCGACGTGCGCGACCTCGGCGTCGACTTCATTGCCTTCTCGGCCCACAAGATGATGGGCCCGACCGGCATCGGCGTCCTGTGGGGACGCGCCGAGCTGCTCGACGCCATGCCGCCCTTCCTCGGCGGGGGCGGCATGATCCTCGACGTCAAGCTCGACAGCTTCAAGGCGGCGCCGCCCCCGGCCCGCTTCGAGGCCGGCACGCCGCCCATCGCCGAGGCGGTGGGCCTCACGGCGGCCATCGCCTACCTCGGCGAGATCGGGATGGACCGCATCCGGGCCCACGAGCTCGCGTTGACCAATTTTGCGCTGGACCGCCTGGACGAGAAGCTGGGCTCGGACGTGCGCGTCTTCGGGCCGCCCGCCGGCGAGGACCGGGGCGGGGTCCTTTCGATCGCCTACCGGGACGTCCACGCACACGACCTGGCGCAGGTGCTCGACCAGTTCGGCGTCTGCGTCCGACCGGGCCACCACTGTGCCAAGCCGCTCATGCGGCGCCTCGGCGTCCAGGCCACCGCTCGCGCCTCGTTGTCCCTGTTCAGCGATGAACACGACATTGAGGTCCTGATCGAGGGATTGCTCGAAGCCGGTAGATTATTCGGCTAATGGCCGAACTCGAAGAGCTCTACCGCGAGATCATCCTCGACCACTACCGCTCACCCCGGAATCGAGGCGAGCTGGACTCCCCGCCGGCCCACCGTGTGGAGGGGTTCAACCCCTTGTGCGGGGACGAGGTCGTGGTGTCGATGGTCGTCGAAGACGGCAAGCTGGCGGACCTCAAGATCGGCGGCTCGGGCTGCTCCATCAGCCAGTCCTCGGCCTCGCTGATGTCGGCTGCCGTCAAGGGCAGGCCCGTCGACGAGGTGCGCCGGCTGATCTCGACCTTCAAGGGGATGATGTCGATCCACGAGGCGAACCTCGGGCCCGACAGCAACGGCGACGGCTCCGACGTGGTTGAGAGCGAGCCCGAGGAGATCGATCTCGACAAGCTGGGCGAGCTCGCCGCGCTGCAGGGCGTGGTGAAGTTCCCGGTGCGGATCAAGTGCGCCACGTTGAGCTGGAACGCCTTGGCCCAGGGGCTCGACGAGGTGGGGGCCGAAGCCTCCTAATCGCGACGGCACGGCGGCACGGCGGGACGACGGCACGGCGGCACGGCGGGACGGCGGCGCAGGACCACTCTTACGAGGGTTCCGCCCGACTTGGCTGTACGTCCTCGTCTGATCGGGGACCGTTCCTCTCGTGATGACGGCGACTCTCACCGACGCCAGCGGTGCCGACCTGATCGGTGCGCTGGCCGACCTTTCGACCGAGGAGCTGATGGCCGGCCTCGACGAGGACTTCCGGACTCGAGCAGCCGCCGACGGAAGGATCGTGGCGAAACTGGCCGAGCTCGACCGGCGCCAGGCCTACCGCGACGAGGGGGCGACCTGCACCGAGGCCTGGGCGTTGGAGCGCTTCGGGGTCTCGGCCCCGAGCGCCCGGGCCTACGCGCACGTGGGCGAGAAGGTCCCGGACTGCCCGCACCTGGTGGGGTCGCTGTGCGCCGGGGAGATCTCCTTTGACAAGGTCAGGGCGCTGGCCGACGTGGCGACGCCCGAGACCGACCGTGAGCTCTGTGACCAGGCCCAGGAGTGCAGCGTCCGCGAGCTGGCCGACATCGCCCGCATGAGGGCCAGGCCCACCACATCCGTTGGGCGCTCGGCGCACGAGCGCCGGTCCCTGCGTTTTCACGACGGGTTCGGCACCGTGACGGTGCAGCTGGCGCCCGAGGCCTACGCCGAGACCAAGACGTGTCTCGAGGCCCGGGCCCGCCACGTCGCCTCCGACGGGAAGACCCCTTGGGACCAGCGCCGCTGTGACGCCTTCTTAGAGCTGATCCGCTCCTCGGGCCCCGGGGGCGCCACCGGGCCCAGTCCCTACTTCGTCGTCGCCCACGTCCCCCTCGACGCCCTCCTCGACGAATCAGGCCAGGAGAGCACCCTGGGCGCTGAGCTCGAGCTCGGTGGCCTGATCGATGGGCCGACCGTGCAAAGACTCGCCTGTGACGCCACCATCGCCATCGCCGTCGACGACGACGTCGGGCACACCATGTACGAGGGCCGGGCCCGGCGCTTCGCGACGCAGGCCCAGCGCCGAGAGGTGCGGCGAAGAGACCGAGCGTGCCGCTTCCCGGGCTGTGCCAACGTGACCTTCACCAACGTGCACCACATCGTGGCGTGGAAACCCGGTGGCCGCACCGACCTCGACAATCTCGCGCTCCTCTGTGAGTTCCACCATCATCGGGTGCACTCCAGGGGATGGACCGTGTCCGGCGACGCCAACGAGGAGCTGACCTTCCTCGGCCCGAGGGGCCGGGTCATGACCTCGCGGCCGTCCCCGCTCTGGACCAGGGCCACGGCGGGGCGCAGATCGGGCGCCTCGGGTTGAGGCCTCTGTTCAACAGTCTCCAATGTCCGCCGGACTCGGCCGGCGTCGCCCATCTCAGCTCGGAGTACAGGGCGTTGGGTTGAAGGAGGGCGGGGCCGGCGTGGGGGGCGCCGTGGACCCGCTCGACGGCGTGCTGGGGCTCGCCGGGGCCACAGTGGTGGGTGTGACGGGCGGTGGCGGGTTCGGTACGCCGTTCGCGTCCGGTGGCGGGTTGGTCGGTGTCGTCAGGTCGGACCCGAACAAGTTCACCAACATCTGCTGCGCCTCGGGCTGCTGCACCGTCAGCACGTCACCGAGGTCGCCGAACCCGTTGGCTGCCTCGGTGGGCAGGGTCTGGGCCTGCAGGTTTGTGGGGTCGAACGAGTGGTAGGTCAGCGCCAGGCCGATGAGCTCGTTGAAGCCGAAGCCGTCGTCGATGGTGACGCCCTCGTGCACGGAGCCGATGAAGGCGTTGACGGTGAGCGGGCTCACCTTCGACTTGGCCGCGGTGATCAGGGACTTGAGGAACACGTCTTGGCGCTGGATCCGGCCGAAGTCACTCGTCCCGTCGTACTGCCAGTACCCGTTCGCGTAGTACTCGTAGTGGCGGGCCCGCGCCACGGCGAGGGCCTGTGACCCGTTGAGCAGTTGGCAACCAGGCGTGGTGATGTTGAGGCCGGAGTAGGCATCCTTGGCCGGGTAGGGGAAGTCCAGATAGATGCCACCCAGGGCATTGACGGCATCTTGGAAGCCGGAGAAGTCGACCTGGACCACGTGGTTGATGGGGATGCCGAAATTGGCGGTGATCGTCTTGACCAACTGGTTGGCGCCCGAGTTGTACGACGAGTTGATGCGGTTGTAGGTGCCGAACTGCGTGCTATCGGGGGGCAACATGGAGACGACCGTGTCGCGCGGGATTGAGAGGATCTGGATCTGCTTGGTGGACGGCGTCACCCGCCACAGTTGGACGACGTCGCTGCGCTGTCCGGTGACCACTGAGGCGGATCCGAACGACTGAGCTGCCTGGCTCGACTCGCCGACCCGACTGTCCGAGCCGATGACGAGAATGGTGAAGGGCGCCCCGCTCTGGGCCGCCACCTCGGCGTCGATGTGCACCTTGTTGATCTGGTCGTAGCGGTACCACAGGTAGGCATAGGTGCCGCCGGCGATGGCTGCCACCAGCACGGCCAACGCGCACAGCGCCACCACCACCTTCTTGCCTCTGCTCCACTTGGGCTTCCGGGTGTGCCTTGCCTTGGACTTGCCCCGCTCCGAGTCGATACGGGACCCCAGCTCGCGCAGGCCAGACTCGTTGGCCACACTCGGGCCCTCGGGGCCGGTGCGCATCTGCCGGCCGAGCGCGGCCAGGCCTTCTTGGTTCGCGTGCTTGCCGCGGCCCTTCTCGGGGGAGCGATCCGACCCGTCGCCCGTCGGACGACCGTTCGCCATGGAGAAGAACGGTACCAAGCGCTGTCGCGCAGATGACGGCAGGCGGTCTGCGGGGTGCCCGGGCGCGCCGGGCGCCGTGGCTCAGCGTTTGTCCTGGTACCCCGCGTATCCGGTCTCTTCGAGCTGCAGCGCGAGTGCTGCATCGCCCGTGGCAACAATGCGGCCGTCGACGAGAACATGCACGAGGTCCGCTTCGAGTTGCACCAGGAAGCGGCTGAAGTGGGTGATGGCCAGCAGGCCCACGCCCCACTCGGTGGTGTCGTGCTGCAGGCGCCGCGCCACCTCACCAAGCGCGTCAACGTCGAGACCTGAGTCAACCTCGTCCAGGATGCAGATGGCCGGCCGGATCACGCCCAGCTGGACCATTTCGGTGCGCTTGCGCTCGCCACCCGAGAGGTCGACGTTGAGGGGCCGGCGCAGCAGCCGGGCGTCGAGGCCGATGGCCTTCGCCTCCTCCTCCATACGTCCCTGCAGGGTGGCGGCGGGCTCCGCTCCGACCTCGCTGACACTGCCACCGGCCGCCGCCGCGGCCAGCAGCGAGTGCAGGCTCACTCCGGGGACCTCCACCGGATGCTGCAGCGCGAGGAACAACCCGGCGCGGGCCCGCTCCCAGGCCGGCAGCCCGGTGAGCTCCTGCCCGTCCATGGTGATGGAGCCCGACGTCACCTCAGTGCCCGGGCGTCCCATGAGCGCATGGGCCAGGGTGCTCTTGCCCGAGCCGTTGGGGCCCATGATCACGTGAACCTCACCGCTGCGTACGGTGAGGTCGACGCCGTGCAGGACCTCCTTGCCGCCGGCCGTGGCGTGCAGGCCCCGGACCTCGAACACGTGGTCGACGGTCACGGGAGCACCACGGCGACGGCGACGTCGTCCACTTGGACCTTGTAGGTGGCCACGGGCTGCGTGGCCGGCAGCGAGCAGGGCTCGCCGGTCAACAGGTCGAACGTGCTGCCGTGGCGGGGGCACTCAATCTCGCACTCCTCGGCCCACACCTCGCCCTCGGAGAGCGAGTAGTCCTCATGGCTGCATTCGTCGTCCAGCGCGTAGAAGTCGTCGCCGATGCGCACCAGCGCGATGCGGTGACCGGACACGTCGAAGCGCCGCGCCTCACCCGAGGCCAGGTCGTCGGGCGCGCAGAGCGCCACGGTCTCAGACACCGGCGGGCAGCGCTCGGCCGCCCAGCGCGACAGCGAGACGCTCGTGCACCGCACGCTGTAGGAAGGGGATCACCTCGGGGACAGGCGACCGGTCGATGATGGCGTCGAAGAAGCCGCGCACGATGAGCCCTTCGGCCATTTCCGGGCGCCACGCCCCGCGACTCGATGTAGTAGCGCTGGTCCTCGTCGACCGGACCCACCGTCGAGGCATGGGAGCAGCGGACATCGTTCTCCAGGATGTCGAGGTTGGGCACCGAGTCGGCGTGGGCCCCCTCGTCGAGGACGAGGTTGTGGTTGGTCTGGCGGGCGTCGCTGCGGACGGCCCCGCGATGGACCCGGATCAGCCCGCTGTAGACCGAGCGGGACGTCCCGGCGACCGCGCCCTGGCACAGCAGCTCGCTCGTGGTGCGCGGGGCCACGTGGTCCTGCAGGGTGCGGATGTCGTGCACCTGGGTCCCGTCACCGAGATAGGCGGAGAGGATCTCGCTGCGGGCGTCCTTCCCCTCGACCGAGACGTCGGCGCGGACCCGGTCGTAGGAGGCGCCGAGGCCGACGGTAAAGGTGCGCAGTGACGACTTGGCCGTGCCACGGGCCGCCAGCCGGGCAATCGACCAGGCCGCGTCGCCCAGGATCTGCAAGGAGACGTAGTCCAGCGACGCGCCGTCCGCCGCGGCCAGTTCGGTGACCGGCACGACGAGGCTGCGGTCAGCTCCCTCGGCTCCGGCGAAGACCTCGACAACGGACACGCTCGATCCCTCGCGGGCACGCACGCTCGTGCGGGGGAAGGCGGACGAGCCGTCGCACCAGTGCACGATGAGCACGGGCGCGCCCACCTGCACGCCCTCGGGGACGTCGACGAAGACCGGGTCGGGAGCGAAGGCGTCGTTGAGCCGCACGAGGGCATCCCCGCCTTGTTGCACGGATCCCAACATTTCGGCCGAGCCGGGCACGTCGTCGGCCCGCCCGATGGCGAACACCGCCGGCCCCGCCCCGGCCGGGCGAGGGGTGTTGAAGGTGCTGGCCCGCCCGTTGTGCACGAGCACGCTGCCGGTCACCGAGCCCAGCGCCGTCGTGACGGCGGCCAGAAGCTGGTCGCCCGCCGGGGCCGGACCGTCGTGGCTCGGGGGCGCGAAATCGTCGAGGACCAGGCTGTTGATGGGCGTGTAGCGCCAGACCTCTTCACTCTCGGAGGGCAGCGCGTACGAGGCCAGGGCCTCGTAGCCGGCGGCCCGCCGCTCGCGGAGCCACTCCGGCCCGTCCAGGGCCGCGGAAGCCTCAGCGGTGAAGGTGTGCAGGGTCACGTCCTCTTTCGGGATCGCCAATGTGGCCCATGCACTCTAGTGGCACCCCGCCGGCTTCCCCACCTGGCGGATTAGCCTTTCGTGGCATGGGAGAGATCGTCGATTTCGAGTCACCGGTGCTGCGCATAGCGCACGACGAGGCGGACGCTGGAGGTGTGGCCACCTTGTGGCTGGACCGGGCCGAGGCGCGCAACGCCATGGGAGTCGACCTGTGGCGGGACCTGCCCCGGGCCATGGCGGTGCTGTCCGCCGACACCACGGTGCGGGCCGTGGTCGTGGCCGCCGAGGGCCCGCACTTCTCCGTCGGCCTCGACCTCAAGGCGATGGGCAGCATGCTCACCGGAGGAGGTGGCGGAGGCGGTCGAGGTGATGCGGGTGGCTCCTCCATGGCGGCCCGGGCCCGCAGCGGTCGCACCGAGGTGCTCCGGCTGCAGGACGCCATCACTGCGGTGGCGCGCTGCCCCAAGCCCGTGATCGCCGCCGTGCACGGCTACTGCATCGGCGGCGGCGTCGATCTCATCGCCGCCTGCGACATCCGGCTGGCCTCAGCGGATGCCGTCTTCTCGGTGCGCGAGGCGAAGATGGCGATCGTGGCCGACCTCGGCAGCCTGCAACGCCTGCCGGCCATCATCAACGCAGGGCATCTGGCCGAACTGGCCTACACCGGCAAGGACATCAGCGCAGAGCGGGCCAAGGAGATCGGTCTGGTGAACGACCTCGCCGCCGACGCCGAAGGCGTGCACAAGGCGGCGCACACATTGGCACTGGAGATCGCGTCCAACTCCCCCATCGCCGTCCAGGGCACCAAGGCCGTGCTGGCTCGCCAACGAGGGCCGGACCGTGGCCGAGGGCCTGGACTACGTGGCGACCTGGAACGCCGGGATGCTGGCCTCGGACGATCTCACCGAGGCGGTGACGGCCTTCATGGAGAAGCGCCCGCCGAAGTTCACCGGTCGCTGAGGAGGCACCGCTACGGCGCCGGTGCTCAGCGCTTGCGGCGCCACCAGCGGTTGGCGGAGCGCTCCCGGCGGGCGTCCTCGGCCCGCACGGACTCGAGCACGTCCGGCGCCACCTCGTTCACGATGTCCTCGGCCGAGTCGAGCAACTCCGCCACGTCCTCGCCGCCGGCGCCGGGCTCGTCCTCGATGGCCGGCTCCACCAGGCTCCCGTGCACCCAGCCCACGTCGGCCATCCGGCGATGGTACGAGGGGCAGTTCTCGGGGCAGCGCCAAGGCGCCTCGGGGGCCAGATCGAGCACGCAGAAGCGGGCGGCCTCGCCCGACGCGTAGGTCCGGCTCTGGAAGTGCGTGCATTCCTCGCGCATCGGCACGGTTCTATGGTGCCACGCCGCAGGCGGGGTTGCGCGGAGGCTCAGCCGACCGAGCCTTCCATCTGCAGCTCAATGAGGCGGCTCCACTCCACTGCGTATTCCATCGGCAGCGTGCGGGTCACCGGCTCAATGAAGCCGTTGACGATCATGCCCATGGCCTGTTGCTCGGAGAGACCCCGGCTCATCAGGTAGAAGAGCTGGTCGTCGCCGACCTTCGAGACTGTCGCCTCGTGGCCGATGCGGGCACTGCGCTCGCCGACCTCCATGTAGGGCTTGGTCTCCGAGATCGATTCGTCGTCGAGCAGCAGGGCGTCGCAGCGCACGAAGGACTTGGCGCCGTATGCCTCCGGGTCGACGTGCACCTTGCCCCGGTAGGTGGTGATGCCGCCGTCCTTGGAGATCGACTTCGACACGATGGTCGAGGTGGTCTCCGGGGCGATGTGGTACATCTTGGCGCCGGCGTCCTGGTGCTGGCCCGCCCCGGCGTAGGCCACCGAGAGCACCTCGCCGCTGGCCTTGGGTCCCATCAGGTAGACCGACGGGTACTTCATGGTCAGGCGTGAGCCGATGTTGCCGTCGATCCACTCGACGTGCGCCTCGGCCTCGGCCCGGGCCCGCTTCGTCACCAGGTTGTAGACGTTGGTCGACCAGTTCTGGATGGTCGTGTACGTGATGCGCGACCCCGGCAGGGCGACGAGCTCGACGACGGCGGAGTGCAGCGAGTCCGTCGAGTACACCGGAGCGGAGCAGCCCTCGATGTAGTGCACCTGGGAGCCCTCGTCGGCGATGATCAGCGTGCGCTCGAACTGGCCCATGTTCTCGGCGTTGATCCGGAAGTACGCCTGCAGCGGCATGTCCACCTTCACGCCCGGCGGGACGTAGATGAAGGAGCCTCCCGACCACACGGCCGAGTTGAGGGCGGCGAACTTGTTGTCGTTGGGCGGGATGATCTTGCCGAACCACTTGCGCACGATCTCGGGGTACTCGCGCACGGCCGTGTCCATGTCGCAGAAGAGGACGCCCTGCTCCTCGAGATCCTCGCGGTTGCGGTGGAAGACGACCTCGGACTCGTACTGCGCGGTGACACCGGAGAGGTACTTGCGCTCAGCCTCGGGGATCCCGAGCTTCTCGTACGTGTTCTTGATGGCGTCGGGCAGGTCTTCCCACTTGTCCACCTGCCCGCCGGTCGGCTTGATGTAATAGAAGATGTCGTCGAAGTCGAGGTTCGGCATCTGCGTGGCGAACCACGGCGCCATCGGCTTGCGCTCGAAGTGCTTGAGGGCGCGGAGCCGGAAGTCCCGCATCCACTGGGGCTCCTTCTTCATCTCCGACATCTCGCGCACGATCGACTCGTTCAGGCCCTTCTTGGGCTTGAAGACGTAGTCCTCGGCGTCGCTCCACCCGAGCTGGTACCGCCCGAGGTCGAGATCCGTGGTGGCCATGTGGCTCCTGAAGTCGGAGGAAAGGGGAATTTCCCCTATGGAGATAGTAACAACTACCCGGGCCAGCCGAAACGTCTTCCAGGGCTCACTGGCGTGTCGCCAGCCGTGGCAGGCTCTCAATCCTATGGCCAGCCCCCCCAGCGCACCCCGGCGCCCGCACGTCATTTCCGCCCACGGCGACGACCGCGAAGATCCCTGGTTCTGGCTCCGGGAGCGCGAGGACCCCGAGGTCCTCGCCTACCTGGAAGCCGAGAACGCCTACACCGAAGAGGCGACGGCGCCCCTCGCCGACTTCCGCGGCGGCCTCTTCGAGGAGATGAAGGCCCGGATCAAGGAGACCGACATGTCGGTGCCGACCCGGCGGGGGCCGTGGTGGTACTACTCGCGCACCGAGGAGGGGAAGGACTACGGCATCCACTGCCGGCGCCCCGCCCGCAGCCTGCAGGAGCTGCCGCCGGCCGGAGAGCCCGGCGAGGAGGAGCAGATCCTGCTCGACGAGAACGTGCTGGCCGAGGGCACGGACTACTTCGCCGTCGGGAGCGCCGCGGTGAGCCACGACCATCGCTGGCTCGCCTTTTCGACCGATCACCGCGGCAACGAGAAGTACGAGCTGCAGTTCCGGCCGCTCGATGCCGGCATCCCGGCGGCCACCGAGTCGGTTCCCGACACCGGGTACGGCCTGGCCTGGTCGGCGGACGGCCGACTACGTCTTCTACGTCCGCATGGACGAGGCCCAGCGGCCCTTCCAGCTCTGGCGCCACCAGCTGGGCAGCGACCCCGGCCGGCGACGTGCTCGTCTTCGAGGAGCCCGACCGGCGCTTCTCGCTCGGGACCGGCTCGACCCGGGACACCGCGTGGGTGCTCATCGGCCTGCACAGCACCAACACCACCGAGTGGCTCGCCATCCCCTCGGCCGACCCGCTGGCCGAGCCCCGTGTCGTCCTGCCGCGCCGGGAAGGCGTGGAGTACTCCGTCGACCACCTCACGCCCGCCGACGACGACGGCGCCGCCGGCGGCGGCGGCTGGTTCCTCGTCCTGACCAACGACGAGGCCCAGGACTTCCGGGTGCTCGCCGCGCCCGACGACGCGCGCTCGGGCGACGGACGGACGGCCTGGCGCGAGGTGATCCCGCACCGCCCCGGGACGCGGATTGAGGACGTCGACGCCTTCAGCCGCGCCCTGGTCCTGAGCGAGCGCGCCGAGGCCCAGACCCAGGTGCACGTGCTCCCCCTCCCGGGCCAGGACGACCCCTTCGCCGGCGACCTGCTCCAGGACGGCTGGATCATCCCGTCCATCGAGAGCCCGTCGTCCACCTGGCTCGGGGCCAACCCCGAGCCCGACGCGCCCGCGCTGCGCTTCGGGCGCACCTCGCTGGTGACGCCGTCGAGCGTCCTGCAGATCACGCTGGACGAGCGCGAGGAGACGCTGCTCAAGCAGGAGCCCGTGCTGGGCGACTTCGACCCGAGCCGGTACACCACCTACCGGGAATGGGCCGTCGCCCCCGACGGGACGACGGGTCCCGCTCTCCGTGGTCCACCGCAAGGACCTGGAGCTGCCGGCACCGATGGTCCTCTACGGCTACGGCGCCTACGAGATGAGCATCGACCCGTCCTTCTCACCCCACCGGCTGTCGCTCTACGACCGCGGCGTCGCCTTCGCCATCGCCCACGTGCGCGGCGGCGGGGAGATGGGCCGCGCCTGGTACGAGGACGGGCGCATGGAGCACAAGGCCAACACCTTCTCGGACTTCATCGCGTGCGGGCACCACCTCGTGGCGGCCGGGATCGCCCGCCCGGGCCGCCTGGTCGGGCGGGGCGCGTCGGCCGGCGGGCTCCTCATCGGCGCCGTGGCCAACCAGGCGCCCGAGCTCTTCCGTGCCCTGGTGGCGGAGGTGCCCTTCGTCGACTGCGTGACCACCATGCTCGACGACGAGCTCCCCCTGACCGTCGGCGAGTGGGAGGAATGGGGCAATCCGCTGGCGGACGAGTCGGCCTACCGCCGCATGCTGACCTACTCGCCCTACGACAACGTGACCGGGCACAACCCGGACGGCTCGCCGCGCACCTACCCCGACCTCTTCGTCACGGCGGGCCTCAACGATCCCCGGGTGGCCTACTGGGAGCCTGCCAAGTGGGTGGCGAAGCTGCGGGCCGACTCGCCCTCGACCAGGGTGCTGCTCAAGACCGAGCTGGGCGCCGGCCACGGCGGGCCCTCGGGCCGCTACGAAGCCTGGAAGGAAGAGGCCCTGGTCTACGCCTTCCTGCTCGACGTCCTCGGCCTGGCCGAAAAGGGCTGACCGCTGGACGCCTACGAGGCCGCCTGGAAGTTCAGGGTGAACGGCGCCTGATTGCCCGGCGGCAATGTCACCGGTGAGCCGTTGACGGTCGCCGCGAACACCGCGGGGGCGCCGGCGATCACCGTGACCGGCCCGGTGGCCGCAATGGCGTGGGACTGACCGGACTGCAGCGTCGTCGTGAAGAGCACCGCACCCGTCGTCGGATTGGTGACGTCGACCCAGCACTCCCCCGACGTGGCGGCGACGGTCAGGGAGTAGGTGGAGCCGGAAACCAGGTAGGTCGCCGTGTGCGCCGTCGTCGTCGTCGGCGCCGAGACGGTAGGTGGCGCGGTCGTGCTGGTGGTGGTCGTCGTCTCGTGGTGAGGCTTGGTCGCCGGGTGCGTGGTGGTGGCGGTCGTCACTGCCCCGGCCGCCTTCCCGTGATGCCTCGGTGTGTCGGAGTGCAGTCCGGTCAGGATGAGCACGACGATCAGGACGAGGACGGCGGCGACCGCGGCGATCGGACCGCCCAGACGGCGGGGACGATGATTGATGGAGTGGATGACCCGGTCCTCGTTGCCGGTCATGAAGGTGGCCGGGACCGGATCGGGGCTGGCGTCGTCGTCGAACGTCAGGGGCTGGGACGGATTGGGCACCGGCGGGGGCGGGACCGGCGGGACGACCGGCTGGTCCGACTCGGTCAGGCGCACCGTGGACGAGCCCGAGACGCGGAACGCGCTGGCGGGGAACGCGGCCACGTCGCTGTCCCGACCGTTCGCGATGTCTCCGGTGGGGTGCGTCCGTATCTCTTCGAGCGTGTGCAGCTGGCGGTGGTAGTGCTCGACGGAGTGCACGTCATCGTGGGAGCGCCGGAGCAGGAGGACGGCCGCGGTGACCCCCAGGACGATGAAGACGACCACCAGCCCACCGATCAGCACCGTCCCCTATTCAACAGGATCAGAGAGGCGCGCCACACCGCGGCCGATGAGCCCTCCGGGAGGGCTGGGAGCAGAACGCCGAGGCGACCGCCGAAGGCGGCCTATCGGGGCCGGATCTCCTCGGGAATGTCGTCGCGTCGGGGGTTGCTCTGGTCCCGCTTCGAGAGGATCGGATCGACGACGCCCCAGTCGGCCCCGACGGCGGGGTCGTCCCAGGCCAGCCCGTGCTCGTCGGTGTCGTCGTAGTAATGGTCGACGAGATACGTGAGGAGGATGTCCGTCTGGGCCGCGAACCCGTGCGCGACCCCGGGTGGGATGTACACGCCCTGATCGACGTCGCCGTCGAGCTCGATGACCTCGGTGGCGCCGTCCGTGCGGGAGCCGGCGCGCAGGTCGTGCAGGACGACACGGACCTTGCCGCGGAGCGCATACCAGTAGTCGGCCTGGTGCAGGTGGAAGTGCAGGCCGACCAGCGCACCGGCCTGCTTCTCCGAGCGGTTGCCCTGAATCATCTCGGGACGGTCGGGGAACCAGCTGCGGCGATAGGTCTCCACGAAGCGGCCACGCTCGTCGCCGTGCACGTCGGGGCGCACCAGGACGACGTCGTCTATGAGGGAGGAGGGGATCAGCTCTGGCATCGGCGCGAACGTATCAGGAGGCGTAGCGGCCGAAGCCGCCCCGGTAGAAGAGGAGCGGGCTGCCCTCGCCGATCTGCATCGCGACGACGTGGCCGGTGACCAGCTCGTGGTCGCCGCCGTCGAAGATGTCACCCAGCCGGCACTCGACGACCGCCAGCGAGTTGTCGATGACCGGCGCGCCCGTGATCCCGTGCGACCAGCCGACGCCCTCGAACTTGTCGCCGCCCGAGATGGCGAAGGCACGGCAGATGGCCTCTTGGTGCTCGCCGAGGATGTTCACGCAGAACGACCCCGCCTTGGCGATGCGGGGCCAGCTGGTCGAGCTGCGGGCCGGGCACAGGATGACCATCGGCGGATCGAGAGAGAGGGCGGCGAACGACTGGCAGCTGAAACCGACAGGCAGGCCGTCCTCCAGCGCGGTGACGATCGTGACCCCGGTGGCAAAGTGCCCGAGCACCTCGCGGAACCGGGCCTGGTCGAGGCCCGACATGATTACGCCTTGCCGAGGTCGATCGACTGGGACTCGTGCGCCGAGGAGATGTCTTCCACGAGCTTGGCCTCGGGAAGCCGGCGGGCCTGGTTCAGAATGCGGTCGAGCTCGCGGTCGGTGTGCGAGGGGTCGTGGTGCGAGAGCAGCAGGCGCTTCGCTCCGGTCTCGGCCGCCACGTGCACCGCATAGGCGGCGGTCGAGTGGCCCCAGTCGGCCTTGGCCGAGAACTCGTCGTCGGTGTACTGGCCGTCGTGGATCAACAGGTCGACGCCCTGGCAGAGCTCGAGGACGGCTTCGGGGATGGCCCGCCGGTCGAGCGGGGCCTGATGATCCGACATGTAAGCCACGGAACGGCCCTCGGCCTCAATGCGGAAGCCGAGCGTCACGCCGGAGTGCGGGATGGGCCGGGCCATCACCTTGGCCGACCCGATGGAAAAGTCCTCGGCGCCGACGTCGACCGTGATGAGCTCGCCGCGGAACTGCTCCATGTGGATGGGGAACACGGGCGGCTGCACGGCGGCGTGGAGCGCGTCCTTGAGGCTGCCATTGGGCTGCGCGGGGCCGTACACGGTCAAGCGCGCGCCAGGGTCGTGCAGCGGCCCGAAGAACGGGATCCCGAGAATGTGGTCGAAGTGGAGGTGGGTCAGCAGCGCCGTGGCGTGCATGGGGGTTCCCAGGGCCCGCACCTCCCGGTGCAAGACGTCGCCGTAGGCGCGCAGCCCGGTACCCAGATCGACGATCAGCGGCTCGTCCCCCTCGATGTCGATCACGAGGCATGAGGTGTTGCCCCCGTAGCGCCTGTAGCGATCCCCCGAGCACGGGCACGAGCCCCGCACGCCGTAGAACGTGACGTTCACCCACGCGACGCTACCCTGCCCCGACGCTGTACGTTTTGCGCTCATGGAGCAATTCACTGCGAACGGGCTGGAATTCGGCTGTTTGACCGACGGGCCGGACGATGGGCCCTTGGCGCTGTGCCTGCACGGCTTCCCCGATTCGGCCCACAGCTGGCGCTTCTTGCTGCCCGAGCTGGCTGCCGCCGGCTTCCACGCCGTCGCACCCTTCCTGCGCGGGTACGCCCCGACCGCCATTCCGGCCGATGGGCGCTACCAGGTTGGGGCACTGGTGCAGGATGCCAACGCGCTGCACGAGGTGCTCGGCGGCGGTGACGACGCCGTGATCATCGGGCATGACTGGGGGGCGCTGACCGCGTACGGCGCGGTGGCGCACCAACCTGCACGCTGGCGCCGGGCCGTCACCGCAGCCGTCCCCCCGACGGCCTCCATCGGCATGTCACTACTCACCTACGCGCAGCTTCAGAAGAGTTGGTACATGTTCTTCTTCCTGTCCCCGCTGGCCGAGGCGGCGCTCCCCCTCGATGACGCTTCCTTCATCGACCATCTCTGGCGCGACTGGTCGCCGGGGTACGACGGCACGTGGGACGTCGCCAAGGTGAAGGAGTCCATCGGCGCTCCCGAACGCATGCTGGCGGCGATCAGCTACTACCGCGCCATGTGGGATCCGTCCCTGCAGGTGCCCGAGCTGGCCGACGAGCAGGCGGCGGCGTTGCTGCCGACGCCGAAGCCGACGCTCTATCTCCACGGTCGCGACGACGGCTGCATGCTGCTCTCGTCCATGGGGTCACCGCTCGACTTCATGGCGGAGGGTTCCGCAGTCGAGGTCGTCGACGACGCCGGCCACTTCCTCCACATCGAACGGCCCGAGTTCGTCAACCGCCACATCATGGACTTCCTCACCGCAGAGTGACGCTCGCCTCGCCGGCCCGCCGCTCTTGCAGCCGGAGGACGGGATCCTTCACGCCGGACCATGCAGCGAAGCCCTCCGCCACCATGGCGGTCGCCACCCGCTCGGCGCGTACGGGGTCCTCGGGCCAACCGCAGGCGGCGGCGAGCCCGCTGCGTCGTACGCCACCGTGGCGGAGCGCCTGGAGCAGTCGTCCCCTGCCCTGGCGGTCCGATCCCGCGAACCTGCTCTGCGATCGTGCCGTGGGGCTCAGCCGCCACGGATCGCTGTCCTCCCCCTCGGGTCCCTGACGTCGCCAGGCACACTGGCGGCGCAGCGGGCAGCGCGCGCAGTCGGGACGCGCCGCCGTGCACACCGTGGCCCCCAGGTCGAACATCGCCTGGTTGAACTCCCACGACTCCCCGGCCGGGACGAGCCGGTCACCGAGGGTCGTCGCCTGGCGCAGCGCCAGAGGGGTACCTGCGACGGCCCGGGCCAGAACCCGCACGCCGTTGGTGTCGACGGCGGCCACGTCGTCGCCGAAAGCGAAGGCGCGGACCGCCCGCGCCGTATACGGCCCGACGCCGGGCAGCGCACGGAGTGCGGTGTCCTCGTGCGGCACCACCCCACCGTGCTCGGCCACCATGACGGCCGCCGCCCGCTGCAGGTTCAGCGCCCGCCGGTTGTAGCCCAGCCCTGACCACTGGCGAACCACGGCGGCAGGTCCCGCCGCGGCGCAGGCCGCCGGTGTGGGGAAGGCGGCCAGGAAGCGCTCGTAGTGAGGTCTGACGCGGTCGACCTGGGTCTGCTGCAGCATGACCTCGGAGACGAGGATCGACCAGGCGTCACGGGTGCGCCGCCAGGGCAGGTCGCGGCGGTGCTCCTCCCCCCACTCCAGCAGGCGGCGCCGGAAGCGCCGGACCCGATCGGCCCGGAGCGGCTGAGCCTCAGTCCCAGACGTCGTCGCCGTAGGGACGCTGCCGCGCCGGCGCGGCCGCCGTCTTCCAGACCATCAGCTTGCGCCGGAAAGAGCAGACCTCCTCGCCCCGCTGGTTGAAGGCCTTGGTCTCGACGGTCACGATGCCGCGGTCGTCCTTGGACTTCGACGGCGTGGCCGCGAGGACCCGGGTCTCGGCGTAGATGGTGTCGCCGTGGAACGTGGGCGAGCGGTGTAACAGCGACTCGACTTCCAGGTTGGCGATGCAGGAGCCACTGACGTCGGGCACGCTCATGCCGAGGGCCAAGGAGTAGACGAGGTTGCCCACCACGACGTTCTTGCCCTGCACGGTCTCGTGCTCGGCGAACCACGCGTCGGTGTGCAGCGGGTGGTGATTCATCGTCATCATGCAGAAGAGGTGGTCGTCGTACTCGGTGATGGTCTTGCCCGGCCAGTGCCGGTAGATGTCGCCGGGAACGAAGTCCTCGAGGTAACGGCCGAACGGCCGGTCGTAGACGGTCACTCAGCTGCCGGCTGGGGACGGGGACGGGTGGTGAAGCCGAGCGAGGCGTTGGGCAACGACTCCCCGTCGATCATCAGCCGCCAGGCGAAGCGGGTGCCCGGGGCCAACGGGAGGGGGCCGAGATTGACGGCGAGCGCCACGTCGATCGGCGAGCCCTCGGGGATCCCCTGCGGCTGGCTCACGGTGAACTCCCCGCGTACCTCGACCGGCTGGGTCCCTTCCGTCGTCTCCATCAGCACGGGCTGGCCGTCGGCGTCCTCTAAGAAGAGCTCCCAGTGGTGCGAGGTCTCCGCCTCGTGCCAATCGACGTCGATCTTGAGCGCCACGGCGGAGGGCACGGGATCGGGGCCGGTCATGCTCCATCCGCCGCCCAGGATGAAGAGCTTGCCGTCGGACACCTGGGCTGCGTCGCACAGCAGCATGGTTACTTTCACGAAGGGTGAGGTTACCGGTCGCCGGCTTCGGCGCCGGGCGGGACAGGGTCGGGGTCGGGGTCGGCGTCGGGGTCGGGGTCGGGGTCGGGCACGGAGCCAGGCCCGTGTGCGCCGTAGAGTGCAAAACCATGGTGGAGCAGGTGGGCCGGGACGAAATCGGCGAGATGATCGGTCTCCGGGACGACGTCTACCGCCGCCCTCTGGCCACGGCGCTCTTGCGGTTGGGCCTCGGAGGCGGTTGGCGCTGCGTCGATGTGGGCGCCGGCGGGGGCGATGTCTCGGTGGCGCTGGCCGAGATGGTCGGCCGGGACGGCAGGGTCTACGCCGTCGACAGCGACCCGGCAGCCCGGGACGAAGTGGCGCATGCCGCAGCCGCGCACGCCCAGGTGATCGCGCTGACCCAGGCCGGCGAGGATCTCTCGTTGCCCGAAGAGGTCGACCTCGCCTTCTGCCGTTTCCTCCTGCTGCACGTGATCGACCCGGCCGTTGTCGTCCGGATGATGGCCGCAGCCGTCAGGCCAGGCGGTTGGGTGGTGGCACAGGAGCCCATCACGTCGGCCGGCCGCATCGCGGGGATGCCCCTGTCCATGCCCGAGGCGCGCCACCCTGACGTCGGCGCGTTGCTGCCCGCGCTGGTGCGCCACGCCGGGCTCGACGTGGTCGACGCCTGGGCCGAGGCTCCGGCGGGGGTCGGGCCCGGCCCCGTCACGCGCTACCTGGAATCGCTCACCGGCGTTGATCCCGGTGACGACCCGGTGGTCCTTCCGCCGCTCGTGACGGTCATCGGCCGTCGGACCTGAACGACCCCACCCCACCACCCCACCCCACGCCACGCCATCCCACCTTCACCTCACCTCACCTCACCTCACCTCACCTCACCTCGCCTCACCTCACCTCACCTCACTCACCTCACCTCGGCGAAAGAGGAGCACTTTGGTGAGCTATTAGGGTCGCTCCACGTGACGACGCCCACCGCTCCGGACCTCGCCCCCGCCGCTGACGCCGTTGATCTGGCCCAACGCCTGGTCGACCAGGCTTGCGCCGCGGTGCGCGAGGGCGGGGGCATTGATGCCAACCAGGTGGTCGCCTATGACGTGGCGCACGCCGCGGCGGCGGTGGCCACGGCGCGGGCCACGCTCGAGTACGGCGCCCTGGGTGACGTGGAGGCCCGCATCGCCGGGGCCTTCGTGGCCGACGTCCTGGCGGATCTCATCGGACGCGTGGCCGGCCGCGAAACGTTCTGGGGCGTCGAGCCCGGTTGGGATGCGCCGGCGGCCGCGTTCCTGGCGGAGCAGCGCGATCCGGCAGTGCTGGCGGGCCTGGCTACCACCGAGGGCCCGCGCCACTTGGGCGAGGATTTCGAGCTGGTCCGCGAGACGTTCCACCGCTTCGCCGTGGACAAGGTGCGGCCCCACGCCGAGCACGTGCACCGCCAGAACCTCGATATCCCCGAGGAGGTCATTGAGGGCCTCGCCGAGCTCGGCGGCTTCGGGCTGTCCGTTCCCGAGGAGTACGACGGCTTCGCGTCCGGCGGCGAGAGCGACTACATGGGCATGGTTGTCGCCACCGAGGAGCTGAGCTGGGGCTCGCTCGGCGTCGGCGGCTCGCTCATCACCCGGCCCGAGATCCTGACCCGAGCTCTCGTCTACGGCGGGACCGAGGAGCAGAAGAAGCAGTGGCTCCCCAAGCTGGCCTCCGCCGAGATTTTGGCGGCCGTCGCCGTGACGGAGCCCGACTTCGGGTCCGACGTGGCCGGCATCGTCACCGCCGCCACGCCGGTCGACGGCGGGTGGGTCATCAACGGGGTCAAGACCTGGTGCACGTTCGCGGCGCGGGCGGACGTGCTCATGCTGTTGGCCCGCACCAACCCCGACCGCTCCCTCGCCCACCGCGGCATCTCCATGTTCGTCGTCGAGAAGCCGCGGGGTGACGGCCACGGCTTCGTGTTCACGCAGGAGGACGGGCCGGAACGCCCGGCCGACCTGCAGCCGGGCCGGCTCGAGGGTCGACCGATCGACACCCTCGGCTACAGGGGGATGCACTCCTACGAGCTGGCGTTCGAGAACTGGTTCGTCCCGAAAGCCAACCTGATCGGTGGCGCCGATGGGCTGGGCAAGGGCTTCTATCTCCAGATGCAGGGGTTCGAGAACGGCCGGCTGCAGACGGCGGCGCGTGCGCTCGGCGTCATGCAGGCCGCCTACGAGGCCGCCCTCGCCTATGCGGCCGAACGCAAGGTGTTCGGATCGCCGATCGGCGAGTACCAGCTGACCCAGGCCAAGCTCGGCCGGATGGCGGTGATCATTCAGGCCACGCGCCAGAGCTCGTACCACGTGGCGCGGCTGATGGCGCAGGGCGAAGGCACGCTCGAAGCGTCCATGGTCAAGGCCTACGTCTGCCGGGCCGCGGAGTGGGTGACCCGCGAAGCCATGCAGATCCACGGCGGCATGGGCTACGCGGAGGAATTCCCGGTCAGCCGCTACTTCGTCGACGCCCGGGTGCTCTCCATATTCGAGGGAGCCGATGAGACCTTGGCCCTCAAGGTCATCGCCCGCCGCCTCATCAGCTGAGACGAGCGACGGAGGCCGGCCCTAGCCCGGGCTGCGGGTGAGCCCGGCCCGCTCTCCCCTGCTCACGAACTTGATGGCCATTTTGCGGCTGGCCTCGTCGATCATCTCGTCTCCGAACATGACGGCGCCCTTGCGGTCGTCCTCGGTGGCCTTCTGGTACGCGTCGAGGATGTCGAAGGCGCGGTCGAACTGCTCCTGGGTGGGCGAGAAGACCTCGTTGAGCGTCGCCGCCTGGTCGGGCGTGAGGGCCCACTTCCCGTCGTAGCCGAGCATGCGGGCGCGCATGGAGTATTCGCGCAGGGCGTCGAGCTCGCGCACCTTGAGGAACGGCCCGTCGATCACCTGCAGCCCGTTGGCCCGGCCCGCCATGAGGATGCGGCTGAAGACGTAATTGAAGTGGTCGCCGGGGTACTCGGGGATCTCGATCCCGCCGGTGAGCACCGGCATCTCGATGCTCGCCGCGAAGTCGGCCGGGCCGAAGATGATCGTTTCCAGTCGAGGGGAGGCCGCGCAGATGTCGTCCACGTTGATGAGCCCGCGCGCCGTCTCGATCTGCGCCTCGATGCCGATGTGGCCGACCGGCAATCCCGACTTCTTCTCGACCTGGGTCAGCAGGAGGTCAAGGGCGACCACGTCGGAGGCGTACTGCACCTTGGGCAACATGACCTCGTCCAGGCGCTCGCCGGCGTTGCCCACGACCTCGATCACGTCGCCGTAGGTCCACTCGGTGTCCCACGCGTTGACCCGCACGCAGAGCACGCGGTCGTCCCAGGCCAGGTTCTTGATGGCGTCGACCACCTTGGGGCGGGCGGCCTCTTTCTCCAAGGGCGCCACGGCGTCCTCGAGATCGAGGAACGTCATGTCGGCCGGGACGGTCGGGGCCTTGGCCAGGAACTTCTCGTTGGAACCGGGGGTCGAGAGGCAGGAGCGCCGGGGGAGGTCGCGGGAGCGTGCAGACATGGAGCGATGGTAACAAACGTGTCCCAGGGCCCTCTCGGGCGGTGTGGACCCGCCTCTCGAGGGCTGCGGACTGCGGAGGGCGGTTGGCGGAAGGCGGTTGGCGGACCGTCGGTGGCTACTCGGCATGTCGGTCGATGCGTGGACCGGGAGAAGTCCCCACGGGTCCTGTGATCACGTGCCGGCGGGCGCTCGACTCAGCCGAGGTGTTCGGTGAAGAACTCCAACGTGCGGTCCCACAGCGCGCTCGACGCTTCGGCGTCGTACACCTCCGGACGCGTGTCGTTGAAGAACGCGTGGTCCGTGCCGGCGTAGATGATCATCTCAGCGGACTTGCCCAGGTCGCGGAGTTGCTGCTCCAACGCCTTGGCGGCCTCCGGCGTGAAGAAGCTGTCCTTCTCGGCGTAGTGCCCTAGGACGGCCGCCGACATGTTGGCGTAGTCGGGCTGCGCGTCCGGCCACGGAATGATGCCGTAACACGGGACGACCGCGGCCACTGCGTCCGGTCGCTGCGTCGCGAGCACGAGCGCCAGCCCGCCGCCCATGCAGAACCCGATGACGCCGACCTTGGCGCCCGAGCTCCGGCGCAGCACTTCGTCGACAGCCCCACTCATGTCGCGCCCGGCTTGTTCCATCCGCATCGCCATCATCGCCTTGCCCGCTTCGTCGGGCTCACCGGGTCGCACCTTCTTGCCGTGATAGAGGTCCGGGGCCAGGGCCACGAAGCCCGCTGCGGCAAAGCGGTCGCACACGTCCTCGATGTGGTCCACCAGGCCCCACCACTCCTGGATCACCACCACTCCCGGCCCGCTCCCGCTCTCGGGAGTGGCCAGATAACCCCCCGCCGTCGACCCGTTGCTTGCGAATTCGATCATTTCACCCATGCGTTCGACCGTAGTTCCCTGCCGCAGGCTCCGTTATCTCCCTGGAGTTCATCATAAGTTCGGATTTCTTGCTTTCCTAGAATGAGCTGCGCTTTCGCACTTCTGGTGCTACCACACACACCCGTTTCCCACCGAGGGTGGTTGTATCGACGGAAGGCGTCCGATAAGAATGTTGGCCATCGTGACTGACGTAGAGCGGGTTCACCACCACTCCGCGCCGCGGTCTCCCAGGAGCGCTCGCTTGCTCCAGCGGGTCGGGATCCCCGCGTTGACCGTAGTCTCAGTGCTGGCAAGCACTGCGTTCATGGCGGCGCGCCCAGCCGCAGGTGACGCCATCTCCGACGCCAAGGCGAAGGCCGCAGCCATCGAGGCGCAACTGAGCCAGGCGCAGGACCAGATGTCGGCGCTGAGCCAGCAGTACGACGCCGCCCAGTACCACCTCTCTCAGATCAACGCGAGCATTGCGACGACCAAGGCCAACGTGGCGGCGGACCAATCGCAGGTCTCGAAGGACAGGTCCACCCTGTCCAAGGCTGCCGTGGCCAACTACATCTCGGACGGCACCGCGGCCGCACAAAACCCGATCTTCAGCGGCAACGAGCAGACCCTCGGCGCGACCACTGAGTACAACAAGGTCGCCGAAGGCGACATCTCCCTTGCCGTCGCCAACCTCCACACGGCTGAGAACTCGTTGAACACACAGGTGGGCCAACTCCAGGGCGAGCAGGGGCAGGCCCAGACGCAGGTGACCGCCGAGCAGACCGCCGTGGCGCAGAACGCGCAAGCCATCCAGTCGCAGAAGAGCGCGCTGTCCCAGGAACAGGGTCAGATCGCCCAACTGGTTCAAGAGCAGCAGGCAGCAGAGATCGCCGCCGCCGCCAAGGCCGCGCAGGAGCGCCAGGCACAGGCGGCTGCAGCCGCGGCCGCAGCGCCGCGGCGACCCCGACAGCGGCACCGTCGCAGGCTGCGGGCAGCGCGACGACGGCCGCTCTGAGCCAGGCCGCACCTCCGCCCTCCTCTCCCGGTGGCACCGGTGCGCTCCAGGCCGCAGAGAGCCAGATCGGCGTCCCCTATGTCTGGGGCGGTGAGTCTCCCAAGGGCTCGGCCAGCCCCGGCTTCGACTGCTCCGGGTTGACCGCATGGTCCTGGGGCCAGGTCGGCGTCGGCCTGCCTCACTACTCGGGGGCCCAGATGGCCGACTCGACACCGGTGCCGGTCAGCGACCTGCAGCCGGGCGACCTCCTCTTCTACGGCCCGGGAGGCTCCGAGCACGTGGCCATGTACGTGGGCGGCGGCTCGATGATCGAGGCGCCCTATACCGGAGCCTCGGTCTGGATCACGGGACTGCGGCTCAGCGGCGGCTTCGTGGGCGCCGGCCGGCCGTAGCCAGCTTCGCCCTCCCACCACTCGCACCTCCGCTTCCCCACCCCCCGGACCCAGTTGCGCGCCTGCGGGTCCTAACCTGGCCCGAACCGAGCCATGAGACCGATCCCCGTCGAGTTCCACATCGGACCGTTACAGGTCCACACCTACGGCATCGGGCTCGCGCTCACATTCTGGTTCGGCTTCGTCTACTTCGAGCGGCGCCTGCGCAAGAACGGCTACCCCACCGACTGGCTCGTCCCCGTCTTCCTTTGGATCATCCTCGCTGCTGTCGTGGGCGCCCGCGCCATGCACGTGCTGTCGAACCTCAGCTACTACACCCAGAACCCGGGCGACATTCTCGCCGTCTGGCACGGCGGGCTTTCGTCATTCGGCGGCCTGTTGCTGGCGGTGCCGGTCGGCATCATCCTCACGCGACGCCGCTGCCCGGAACTCCCCATGGGTCGGGCCCTCGACCTCGTGGTACCCGTCCTCCTGGCTTGCTGGGCCCTCGGCCGCCTCCTGGGGCCCCAGCTGATGGTGGCGGGGGGCGGCCACCCGACGCACCAATGGTTCGGCATGTACTACGCCGGCCAGGCGGGACCGCGTCTGCCGGTCCCGATCTTCCAGGCTCTCGAGGACTTCACCGTCTACCTGATCCTGATCGCCATCGAACGACGTCTCGACCGGTGGCCGAACGGGACACGCCGGACGGGCTACCCCTCGGGAATCGTGCTCGGCACGGCCATGGTGTTGTGGGGCATTGAGCGCTCCCTCGACGAGCACCTCTGGTTGGGCGAGGACGGCCGTCTCGGCTCCGACCTCGTGCAACTGGCCGGCGTCATCCTGGTCGTCGGCGGCGTGATCATTCTGTTACGGACGCGCGCGCATTGGAAGCAATGGCTCCTCACGCACGACGAGGACGACGAGGTCGACACGCCGCTCGAGAGCGCGGAACAGCCGGCCTGATTCCACGTGGGCGGCGCGCACACTCGTTGCGCTGTTGCAGAGCACGGCTCCGTCCCCCGGAATTGGTCGAGCCGGCCAGGCGGGGCGACCCCGCCATTTCCTCCACCGCTCCAGCGTCCTTGCGGCATCCAACAGGCCGCCTCGCGCCGAATACGGGGTGTAATCGTCGGCTCTCGCGAAAGACCGTGCGTTCTCAAGGCTTCTCCTGATGAAACCGATATGTCTGAGAGAGGGAGGTGCGAGCACATGGCCACCGTCCAGCCGTGGATTCCGATGACAGAGAAAATTTGGACCGACGAGGAGAAGGAGGCATGGCTCGCGGCGCACGGCGACGGAGCGACCCATGTGGTCACCTTCGAGCCGATGTACCAGATCGAGCTGTGCATTCCGCCCTGGGAGCATCCCGAGCGCCAGATCGCGGGTCGGCCGTCACCTGGGGTCAGAGCATGAGCCGAGTGTTCGCCGACGACGACGACATCGCGTCGGCCGTTGTGGCGGCGCACCACGAGGGGAACTCGTTGGAGATCTACAGCGCGGTGAAGCCCCGGCCCCGCCTGCACCGCGTCATCTGATCAGGCGTTGGGCTTCTCGCCCGAGGACGCCGCCGCCCGCATCTGCTCGAGGCGGTCGATCATCGCCATGCGCTCCTGGCCGACGTTGTCGTCGAGCCGGTCCGCGATCTGCTCGGGTGTCCAGCGGCCGTCGGCCCACATCGCACGGACTTCGGTGGGCTGGTTCCAGACGGCGATCTTGGAGCCGACCACCGTGTAGACCTGTCCGGTCACGTGCTTCGCCTTGTCGCTGAGCAGGTACACGACCATGGGCGCGATGTCCTCGGCGTCACCCATCTCGGCGAGCTCGGACGGCACATTGGCCGACATCCTCGTGCGGGCGACAGGCGCAATGGCGTTGGCCGTCACCCCGTAGCGGTGCAGGCCGACCGCAGCCGATCGGACGAGCGACACGATGCCGCCCTTGGCCGCCGCGTAGTTGGCCTGGGCCACGCTGCCCTGGAAGGCGCCGGACGTGAACCCGATGAGCGCCCCGCCGCTCTCTTGCTTGCGCATGACCGCGGCGGCCGCCCTGAACACGGTGAAGTGACCCTTCAGGTGGGTGGCGATGACGGCGTCCCATTCGTCCTCGGACATGTTGAAGAGCATCCGCTCCCGCAGGATCCCGGCCACGGCCACGACGCCGTCGATACGGCCCCACTTCTCGACGGCAGTGGCGACGAGGCGCTCACCCGACTCCATTTTGGAGATGTCGTCCGCGACGGCGATCGCCTCGCCGCCGGCCTTGGCGATCTCGGCGACGACAGCCTCGGCCACCTCGCTGCTGGGGTCCTCCCCGGCCATGCCCACACCGAAATCGGCCACCAGCACCTTGGCTCCTTCGCCGGCGGCGGCCAGTGCGACAGCACGCCCGATCCCGCCGCCACCGCCGGTCACGGCGACGACCTTCCCTTGGAGGAATGCAGCCATGGTCGTACGCTCCTGATCTGTTGCCGTGCCGAGCCGGGCCGGCTGGGCCGCCGGGTCGGGGAAATTGCCGTAAGTTAGAACACGTTCTAGCCTGCCGATGGCGGGGGCTGCCACTTGCGTCCCCTGCAATCGCGAGCCTGCAAGGAGACTGCTGATGGGTGACTTCGGCTTCTGGGCGCTGGCCCAGGAAGACCCCGACTACCTGGCTCTGGTGACGCCTGAGGGCGAAGAGGTGAGGGCCGGGGAGCTGCTGGGCCGGGCCAACCAGGTCGTGCACGCCCTGCGGGCCCAGGGGGTCGGCCTGGGCGACGTGGTGGCCACCCTGTTGCCCAACTGCTCCGAGATGCTCGAGGTCTACCTGGCCGCCCTACAGGCCGGCTGGTACCTGGTCCCCATCAACCACCACCTGGTGGCGCCCGAGGTGGCCTACATCCTCAGGGACTCGGGGGCCAAGGCCTTTGTCGCGCACGAGCGCTTCGCGGACGTGGCCACGGCGGCCGCGGACGAGGTGGGGTTGGACGCGGTCGGGCGGTTGGCCGTCGGCGACGTGCCGGGGTTTGCTTCGTATGCCGACGTGCGTGATGCGCAGCCGACGACGCTGCCCTCGGATCGCACGATCGGCGACGTCATGAACTACACCTCGGGGACGACGGGGAACCCCAAGGGCATCTACCGGTCGCTGATGGGTGTGACGCCGGAGCAGGCTGCGCTGGGGCTCTCCGGGCTGCTCTTCCTGTTCGGCGTTCAGCCCCAGGACGACAACGTCCACATCATCGGGTCACCGCTGTACCACACGGCGGTGTTGCGCTTCGGGAGCGCTTCGCTACATCTCGGGCACACGATCGTCCTGATGGACAAGTGGCTGCCCGAGGACATGCTCCGGCTCATTGAGGAGCGACGGGTCACCACCTCGCACATGGTGCCGACCCAGTTCCACCGCTTGCTGGCACTGCCCGAGGACGTGCGGGACAAGTACGACGTCACCTCGCTGCGCCACATGATCCACGCCGCGGCGCCGTGCCCCGTCGACGTCAAGCACAAGATGATCGCCTGGTGGGGCAACGCCGTCGACGAGTACTACGCGGCGAGCGAAGGCGGTGGCACGCTGGTCAGCGTGGAGGAATGGCTGCAGAAGCCGGGCACAGTGGGCAGGCCGTGGCCGATCAGCGAGATCGCGGTCTTCGACGACGACGGGAACCGCATTACCGAGCCCAACGTCATCGGTACCGTGTACATGGCGATGCAATCGGCGGACTTCGAGTACCACGGCGACAAGGAGAAGACCCGGAAGAACCGCATCGGCGCCTTCTTCACGGTGGGCGACGTCGGCCTCATCGACGAGGACGGATATTTGTTCCTGCGCGACCGCAAGATCGACATGATCATCTCGGGTGGGGCCAACATCTACCCGGCCGAGATCGAGAACGTCCTGCTGTCGCACCCCAAGGTGGGCGACGCCGCCGTCTTCGGCATCCCCCACGAGGATTGGGGCGAAGAGGTGAAAGCCGTGATCGAGCCCGCTGAGGGCGTCGAGGCCGACGACGCTCTGGCCCAGGAGATCCTGGCCTTCTGCGGCGACAAGCTGGCCAAGTTCAAGACGCCCAAGACGATCGACTTCACGACCGAGATGCCCCGCGACCCCAACGGCAAGCTCTACAAGCGCAAGCTGCGAGACCCCTACTGGGAAGGCGTGCAGCGGGCGGTCTGACCGCCCGGCTGTCTCGCCCATGAGCCGGGCTGATCGCGGTGTCGCTCTGGGGGTGCAACACGAGGGGGCCGGCGCCATCTGCGCGGACGTCCTGGCCGCCCTCCCGGAATGGTTCGGCTTCCCCGACTCCGTCGCCGACTATGTCGAGTCGGCGGAGACGCACCCGACCGTGGTGGCGGCGCTTCCGGACGGGCGCCCGTGCGGGATCCTGACGCTGCGCATCCACAGCCCGTACGCCGCCGAGATCGTGGTGATGGGCGTCCTGCCCGAGCAGCATCGTGCCGGCATCGGACAGGCGATGCTGGAGGTCGCAGAGTCCTGGCTGGCGGAGCGGGACATCACGTACCTGCAGGTCAAGACGCTCAGCCCACGATCTCCCGATGAGGGCTATACCGCCACGCGCGCCTTCTACTTCGACTGTGGCTTCCGGCCGCTGGAGGAGATGCCCGAGCTGTGGGGGCGCGACCAGCCCGCGCTGCAGATGATCAAGACCGTCCCGCCCGCGCCGCCTCCCGGGCGGCTCGACCCGTGACGCAGCGGGAGGGGCTGGGCGTCGACCAGGAATACCTCCGGGAACGCCAGTACAAAGACCCCGGGAATCTCAACGTGCGCATCGCCCTGCACGCCAAGTACGCGCGAGCCGAAGAGCCTTGGTTCGAGTGGCTCGTGAGCCGGATCGACTGGCCAGAGGGTGGGCAGGTCCTCGAGGTCGGCTGCGGGACCGGCCTGCTGTGGGTGCACGGTGCGGCGCTCCTCCCCCGCCTCCGGCTCACCGTCACCGACCTGTCCGAGGGCATGGTGGCGGCGGCGTCCGCCGCCGTGACTCCACTGTCCGGGATAGAACTGGCCGGAGCCCGCGTCTGCGACGCGCAGGACCTGCCCTTCGACGACGACTCCTTCGACGTCGTCGTGGCGAACCACATGCTGTACCACGTCCCCGATCCCCGTCGGGCCGCCGCGGAGTTCGCCCGCGTGCTGCGGCCCGGCGGCGTGCTCCTGGCGGCGACCAACGGGCCGCGACACCTCCGCGCTCTGGCTGAGGTGTCGCGCCTGGCGCTGGGCTGGTCGCCCCTCGACTCGTGCGACGGCCGCTTCGGCCTCTCCACCGGGGAGGAGATCCTGCGCAAGGCGTTCGGCTCGGTGTCGTGGCACCTGCACCCGAGCACCATGGTCTGCACCGACCCCGACGACGTAGTGGCCTTCATCGCTTCGTCGGCCGCCGGCCAGGACGCCTCACCCGAGGAGCGCATGGCGCTGCGAGAGGCGGTGGCGGCGCGCTTCGCCGAGGAGAGCGGACAGATGACGGTCACCGTGGAGGCCGGCTGCTTCGTGGCAGCCTCATAGACGTCGGTTTTGCCCTGTCGACGTCACTCGACGGCTACAGCACCGGTCGGGTGCGCCGTCCGTCGAGGGCGGCGGGGTTGATCAGTCCTCGGCCAGCGCGGCGAAATCGCGCTTCGTCTGCTTGTACCAACCCATGTTGGAAATGGGATGCCTCCATCGACCCTTCATATCCTTCAGGGCACCTTTGTGCGCTTCATCACCAGCGGCCACCACGTCCTTCAGGTGGCGATCCTGCGCCTTGATGACCTCGTCGGCCGTCTCGCCGTGGAGCTGGAGGTCACAGGGTCCACCCATTTGCTTGCAGGTCATAGTCTTCACGGGTCTCGCTCCTACGCCTGCTGCATGCGGACGAGATTGCCCGAAGGGTCGCGGAACGCGGCGTCACGCACGCCCCAGGGCTGGGACGTGGGCTCCTGGAGCATCTCGGCGCCCGATGCCCGAACCTTTTCGAAGGTCGCATCGAGGTCGTCCGTACGGAAGATCGCTGCTTGCAACGACCCCTGCGTCACGAGCGCCAGGAGGGCGTCACCCTCGGTCTGTGACCGACCGCCGTGCGGCTGGGAGAGGACGATGTCGAGGTCCTGTCCCGGCGCGCCGACGGTGACCCAGCGAAAATCGCCCGACTTGACGTCATTGCGGACCTCGAAGCCGAGGGCATCGCGGTAGAAGCCCAGCGCTTCCTCGGGATCGTGGACGGAGATGAACATGGCGGCAACGGTGACTGGCATACGGCGATTGTACGAAGGCGGAGCTGCGCAACGCTTCTCCGATCCTGCTCGGTGCCGGGGATCGTTTCGGACGAGGGGCGCGCCCTCCCCCTGTTTTTGGGGCCGATTCAAGCAGCGGGGGTCGGCACGCTCACACTGCGATCGCTGTGCGCTGAGGTCGTGTCACAACCATGCTCACGCACGAAGGGATCGCATCAATGTCCCGGTGATCCTGTCCGCGATACCGCGACGGGGTTTCGCCGACGATCTCGGTGAAACGTGAGCTGAATGATCCGAGTGATGTGCACCCGACGGCGGCGCAGGTATCGGTGACCGACATCCCCTGACGCAGAAAGGCTTTGGCGCGCTCCATTCGTCGTGTCATCAGGTAGCTGTAAGGCGTCTCGCCGTAGGCCGCACGGAACTTCCGGGAGAAGTGGGCGGGCGACATGAGAGCGGTGCGAGCCATCGCCGGGACGTCGAGGGGCTGGGCGAAGTCACGATCGATGCGGTCGCGCGCCCGTCGCAGGTGCGCGAGGTCGGCCATCTCCTCCGGCGTCATGCCGACGATGCTATGCGGCTTGCCGTTCCTTCGGGCGACACGACGGGTGGAAGTCAGCTCGGAAAAGGCTCGAGCGTCGCGCCAGGGAAGATCCGACCCTATGTCGGCTAGCCCCCGAGAGCGTGCCAGACGAGTGCGGACACACCATTGACCGTGTCGATGCCGTACTGCTCCGACACGTTTTCGTTGGTGAGCACGGCGATCAGGTAGTCACGACCGTCTCCGTTCACCCATCCGGTGGTGTTGATCTGCCACCCGTTGAGGACGGCGAAACCGTTCTTCAGC
This sequence comes from uncultured Acidimicrobiaceae bacterium, assembly GCA_963741995.1. Lineage (GTDB taxonomy): Bacteria > Actinomycetota > Acidimicrobiia > Acidimicrobiales > RAAP-2 > Bog-473. The sequence continues at coordinate 650,086 of CAVUKI010000001.1, read as the reverse complement.
GCCACGGTGACTCCCGGGGGCACACCACCCGTCGCTCCCCAGTCCTGCGCCGGGGTGACGTTCTCCATGAGGCTGAGGACGTAGGCCCGAGATGCACTTGTGAGCAAGGAGTTCGGTTCCACCAGAGCCCGGATCATGGCAAGCCGGTCCAATGCCGTGGTCGTGGTGGATCCCCAGACACCATCGCTGGCCGGCACGGTGGCGGTCATGCCCGCCGCCCGATCGAAGACGCCGACGGCCCCGGGCCCCAGGCGGGTCCACAGAGTGTCGGCCGCGCTGTCCAGGCTGTCCTCGATCATCGGGACCGCGAGGCTCTGTTCCTCGGGCGTGAGCGATCGGCCCGCGGCCTGGGCCTGCCCGAGCAGGGTGCCAGGATGTCGACCTTCAAGGTGCTCGCCGTGTTCTCAACGAGCCCGGGTCGGAATTGTATAGATCTGGTTCGTCGTGAGGTCCTGTACCGGCCACCGTGACGTTGTCCGCCCGACCGGCCACATAGGCGGCGATCGACGGGATCAACGCTGCGCGAGGATCGACGCCGTACGCGATCCAGTAGCCACCAGGCCGACCGGCGATGCCGACGGCGAAGGCGTGCTGCGCGGTACCGCCATCGGAACCTTCGAACGGCGCGTCCCCGTAGGCGAAGACACCACCGTCTGCGGCGGCCAGCCAATAGGCGTGGCCTGTGGGAGAGCCGCCAGGCCGACGATCGGCGCGTTCTGGGGCGTGCCACCCAATGAGCCCTCGAAGGGTGTGTCACCGAAGGCGAAGATGCCACCGTCCGACGCCGTCATCCAGTAGCCGCCTCCCGTGGGGGTGGCGGCTCTACCCACCACCGGCTGGTTGAGAGGCGTGCCGCCCATGGAACCTTGGAACCCGGCGTCGCCGTAGGCGAACACCCCGCCGTCGGCGGCCACCAGCCAATGGCCGTGACCGGTGGGGGTGGCCGCTATCCCGACGACGGGTGAGGCCAGACCATTGAGCGTTGTCCCCGCCACTGCGGTGGCGGCTCCGAACGCGGTCACGACATTCGGGCCCGGGTTGCCGGACTCGACATGTCGGGCAACGGCCCGTGCGGAGGACGATTGCGCCGCGCTCGTTGTCGCCACTCCAAAGCCGACGGCAAAGGCAAGAACGTTTGGCGATTTCGCTCTCAGTTGTAGGTGAAGTCGACCCCGGCATTGGCGGCACTGGTGCCGCCCGTCGTCGTGACGAACAGGCTGAAGGTACCGGCCTTGGCGCCCCCACCGGTGGTGGCGGTGATCTCGGTCGGCGAGACGACCTTGACGCTGGTCGCCGCGATGGCGCCGGTGGTGCCGTTGCCCTGGCCGATCACCACCGTGGCGCCGGTGACGAAGCCGGTCCCGGTGATGGTGATGGCGGTGCCCCCGCTCGTCGGTCCGGTGTTCGGACTGACCTTTGTGACCGTGACCCCATAGCTGAAGTCGGCCCCGGCATTGGCGGCACTGGTGCCCGCCGAGGTGGTGACGTACAGGGTCCAGGAACCGGCCTTGGCCCCCCCACCGGTGGTGGCGGTGATCTCGGTCGGCGAGACGACCTTGACGCTGGTCGCCGCGATGGCGCCGGTGGTGCCGTTGCCCTGGCCGATCACCACCGTGGCGCCGGTGACGAAGCCGGTCCCGGTGATGGTGATGGCGGTGCCCCCTTTTGTCGGTCCGGTGTTCGGACTGACCTTTGTGACCGTGACCCCATAGCTGAAGTCGGCCCCGGCATTGGCGGCACTGGTGCCCCCCGTCGTGGTGACGAACGGACTGAATGCACCGGCCTTGGCCCCCCCGCCAGTCACCGCCGTGATCTCGGTCGGCGAGACGACCTTGACGCTGGTCGCCGCGATGGCGCCGGTGGTGCCGTTGCCCTGGCCGATCACCACCTTGGCGCCGGTGACGAAGCCGGTCCCGGTGATGGTGATGGCGGTGCCCCCTTTTGTCGGTCCGGTGTTCGGGCTGACCTTCGAGACGGTGGGCACAGTGGTCCCGGTACTGAAGGGGATGGTCCAAACGCCACGCCCGTGCGTGGTCGCAATGAGCGTCCCGCTCGAATTGAGCAAGACGTCCATCACCTGGGAGTTGGGCAAGTTGGTGCCGATCTCGCTCCACGACGTGGACGAACCATTCAAGGCCGAAGCCGTGAATACCCCGGCATCAGAAGCCACGATGAGCCCGGCGGAACCGTCCGAGACGACCGAGTTCGTTGCCACGCCAGACGGGAGGTCCCCGGTGACGTCGGTCCAGCTCGGAGAGGTACTGAGCGAGGTGCCTACCAGGACTTGAGGGCTCTGCGGTGTCGCATACTGCGGGAAAGTGTCCGCGAGCGAGACGTAGGCTGTGTAGGGATTCGTGCTGTTGACAGCGATATGCGTGATGTACTTGCCGGAAATCGGCGAGGATCCGCCGCTCACTAGCGTCGTCCACGTGGTTCCGCCGTTCACGGACATCTGGAGAGTTCCGTCGTTGAAGCCGGCGTAAATTACCGAGGCATTGCTCGGTGCGACAGCCAGCGCGGAGACATCGCTCCCGCTGTACGACGTTGCCGCGGACGACCAACTGGAACCACCGTCGGTCGACTCGTACACGACAGAGCCACCGTACAGGAGCGTCGGCCCCGTGGTGCTGACCAGCGCCAGTGGAGGTACCCAGTCCGTAGAACCCGGCGCAAACAATTCCGAAGAACTGCTCCAGTCATTCGTGGTCCCATAGAGGCCCTGATCGGCTTCGGCAAACTGGATATTGGTGTTTGCCGGGTCGATGATGTCGTTTCCACCGTCACCCGACACCACGTTCGGCCAGGTCGTCGAGGGCGAATTGGAGGACGAGTACAGGGATGTGCCGTTGTCCTGCGCTCCGCCGAGGACCAGGGAAGCGTTTCCCGATTGGGCGGTGCCCGGGTAGAACTGAGTGATGTCGAGGTTGGTGTTGAGGTTGGTGAAATTGGCGGCTGTCACCGTGCCCGGCGACGCCACGCCGGCCGCGTTGAGCTCCCACGCGCCGCCGTCGTTGCCGAAGTAGAGGTTCCCCGAGCCGTCAAAAGCCAGGGCGTGGAAATCTGGATGGTAGAAGTTGGTCCCGCCACCGAAATAAGCCTCGCCGTTCAAGTTGGTCCATGTGCTGCCGCCATTGGTGCTCTCGATCATGGCGATGCCGGCAGCCACCACCACGTTGGCGTTGCTCGGGCTCACCGTCAGCACATTGTCGTACCAACTCTGGTCGCCTGAGTCTCCGCTGGTGCCGTCGTAGGCGTAGTCATCGCCTGTGTAGTAAGGAACGGTGAGAGAGCTCCAGGTTGCGCCACCATTGGTGGACTTGAACATCCCCAAGTATCCGCTGTAGCTCCCGAGAGATGCATACAGCGTCGTCGTTGCCGCCGTGGTCCCAGGGTGTATGCCCAGAGCTGCGTTCTCAAACGAGCTCCCCGAGATCAACGGCGAGGAGGTCAACGTCGTCCACGATGAGCCGTTGGTTGTGCTCTCTTCGATGCCGACCCCCATGACTGACGCGTAGATGGTGATCGGACTGGTCAGAGTGTTGAGGACGACGTCATACACGTTCCCGTTCGACCAGCCTGTTCCGGCTTCAGCGGACCACGAACTCCCACCGTTGGTGGAGACGTAGAGGCCACTCGACGTCCCGGCCAGGACCGTGGTGGTGGCAAGGGAGCCGGCCCCGGGCTCGACGGCCAGGCTCGAGACATCGACGCCAGTGAAGACACCGCCTGGATTCGACAGAGTCCAGGTGCTCCCCGAGTTCGTGGACTCGAGGATGCCGTCGCCGTAGTAACAGTCAAGGCACTCGTTGTCCTCGCCAGTCCCCGCGAAGACCGCCGCGGTGTTGCTCGGGTCCACCGCGACCGACCCCATGGCGATGTCCGGCTGAAGGTCCGTGTTCGTCGCCCACGTCGAGCCGTTGTTGGTCGACGACCACACTCCCCCGCCCGCCGCCGCCAGGTAGAGCGCCTGAGGGCTTCCGGGGGCGATGGCAAGGCCGGTGACCCGGCCGCTGTTCTTCGTCCCGTAGATGCTGGCACTGATGGGATCCGGACCGAGCGGAGTCCACGTCGCGGAGGGAGCGAGCGTGGCACCTGCCCTAGGTAGCGCCGCCGCCTGTGTGCGCGCGTCCGCGAGCGCTTGCTCGTATCCCTTGCCCCCAAGCTTCGCGAGCGCCTCATTACCGCTCACGGGGTGGAGAGGCTGATGAACGAACGTGCCCTTTGGGTGGGACGCAGCGACGCCTTGCGCCATCAGCCCGGTACTGAGGCCCAACGTACCGAGGACGACAGTTGCGAACATGACCCCTCTTGCAAGAGGCCGAGCTTCGAACCGAGACCGAACCGCCGTTGCGACCCGCTCGTCGCGTTTCCGGAGTTGCATGTCATCCCCCGATCAGAGTGTGATCAATCTCCACGTCCCCCAACCGTCGTTGCTCGGGGAGGGTAACCCATTCCCCACCGGCGCGCAACCGCCGTGCCGACGGTTCAGAACAGGGCTCAACTTCGCGTCCGCAGGTGAAGCCGCTTGAGTACCGTCTCAACAGGCGGGCACGATGTCTCTGCCATCCGAGCCCGCCGGTGCCCTCGTCCGGACGCACTTCTGGGAGTCGAGACCGAACGATCCGTCATCAACGAGGTCGTGCGCAGGGCTCACCAGCAGCTCACTCGCTGGCAGTGGGGGCCGGATGCGGAGCGGTCGTTCTGCCGCCGCTCGACCAAGTCGATGACGCTCAGCCTGCGGTGTCGGGCATGCTTTCGCCGGAGCGACCTCCATTGAGCACAATCACTTGAGAAGCCTCAAATGGGTGCTCGTCTTTGTGGGCCACCGCGAAAGTATGCGACGGACGAATTGCGACCACGACTTACGAAATGAGTCCGGCTCGTCCTCGGAGCTCGTGCGTTGCTCCGAAATCGCTCCCGTCATGCCGTAGGCCAGTGCCGAAATCAGACGTGCGGCCTCGTTCGCGGGCAATCGGAACGTTCCGGTGCAGATGTCGCCCTGCCACAGCGAGATGACCATGGTGGAATCCACCCCGTGAGCCGAGACTCCCATCCTGCGAACTGGGCTCCGGGTGTCATAGAACCAGGTCCGTTCGCCGTATACGTGGCCCTCCACCGGCACCAGCCGATTATGGCACCAGGGTCCGCTTTTGGCTACTGGGATTTCCCGTCAAAAGCGCCGGCGAACCCGTCACGAGCCTCCCCTCGGTATTTCTCTAAAACTCGGCATTCGCAGTCGCCGTCTGTGACTCCCTAGGTGAGCCATGGAGTTCGGCCTCATTGACACTCGCGCTTACCGACAGTCCAGCAGAAGCGTGTCACATGGATCGGCAAGACTGCTTGACATGGCATTCGGGCAGCAGCAAGGGCCGCCGGCCTCGGCGAGGCAGATTCATGAACTGCTCTCGCTGCTTCAGGAGGCCGGTCACAGCGATTTTCGAGATGCACGCGGCCCGATGGGTTTCACGCAGCGCCAGGCTGGAGGCAAGTTCACTCGAACCGAGGCCGATACGTTCTTGGAGCGACTCCGTGACGCAGAACCAGAATCAGAGAAGTCGATCGAGGTCCCGATATGGCGGCGGGCGATCCAAGAGGACGTACTGAGCCAGATACCCGCCGAACGGCTCGCCGTCGAACTTCGTCGTCGCGGCTGGTCCGTCGTCGAGCCCTAGGTCCGGCCGCGTGAGGGAGAGCTCAATGAGCTGTGGGTGGCACCTCTCCGCCGGTCGCTCGTAGATCGCACAGACTTACGGAGTCCGTGGCTCCCACGACCAACGGGACACCTCACGAATTGGGTGAAGGTCGGCGTCTGTCTCCACCCAAGAGTTCTGTTGGGCGACGTGGGCGCCGAACTCAAGATGCGATTGCACTGCTTTTCGGAAGGGCTCGTCCTCGGGCAAGCCAGCCTCGTCCAGGGCTTCCATGGAGAGGGTGATGAATCGCTCTCGTTGTGCATCGGTGATCTTCAGATGCCGGTGCAGATCGATTATGTGCTGAAACCCGAGCTGGCGGCTGAATCGGTCGGGGCCACCGAAGGACTCCGCCGTGAACCAGGTCAAATGGTCCACGTGCGTCGGCACCCGTTCAGGGAGCAAAGCGTTCAAAACGGGGTCGGCCAGGACCTTCTCGTAGAAGAGGTCCTCGAGGTGATGGAGTGCGTCATCGCCGCCGGAATGCTGGTACAGGGTTTCCACGTTTTCCACTCTCGCCTCAATGTCGAAAGCCTCGCTTGGCCAGACGAGGTGTTTCGCTCCCCTTTCCCGGCCGCCTGATCCGTCTCTTGTCCCTGTGTATGGGGGTGTTGCGGAGCCGGGCTCATCGCGGGACAGCCAGCGACCCGACCGACCCGACCGATATTTCCGACCCGGCCGAATATGCTGTGGTCACGTACTTCTACGGTCATGGCTCCTGGTTTTTCCTGGTTGTCTTCTTCGCGCTCTTCGCGATGCGGGCGTTCCCGTCGCGGCGACGCCGGCGTGGACAACAAAGGATGTCCGCCCCGACGAGTTCGTTCACCGATGCCTCATCCCCAGATCAAGTATCTGATGCTCTCGACGACTCGTCGGGCAAGGTCACGTTCACTGGGATCGCCCCCGGTTGGCTGGTCGACCCATCGGGACGACACGAGCGGCGCTACTGGTCGGGGTCTGAATGGACCGAGCACGTTACCGACGGCGGAATTCCGGGCACCGACCCGCCACCTCTCAGCACTGGTCGTGACAGGCCCTAGCCGGCTCCGGGCACCGACCGCCCTTCTTATCGACCCAGGTGCGTGCCCGCAGCTCCCCACGATTGTGCAGATTGGCGTTGGACCGTGCGAAATCCCTCAGTTAGACAGGAGCCGTGCCGTGGCGCCAACGCGTTGCCACACTCGGTCGCCTGCGACCCAGGCTCGGACCGATCCTCTATGTGTCATGCCTGCAGTACTACGTCGTACAAATAGTCGTCGGCCAACAGTGGCGTCCCCACTACAGCTGGAGTAGGAACACGATCAGCGACCTCGGGAACACCGTCTGTGGTCGGTGGAACGGTCAGCCTCTTTGCTCGCCACAACACGACCTGATGAACCTGTCCTTCGTGGCCTTGGGTGCGTCCATGCTGATTGGTTCTCTCCTCAACAGTCGCACCTATCTCGATCAGCGGGGGGCATCAATCGGATTCCGATGCATGGAGATCGCGGGAGTGGGTGTCGTGCTGGTGGGTCTATTCCCGGAGAACAGCGTTCCCACGCTGCACGGGCTTGGCGCAACTCTGTCCTTTGTGTTCGGAAACGTCTCCATCATTGTGCTCGGTTGCTCACTCAGGCTCCCGTGGACCCTGCGGGCGTTCTCCATTTGCCTCGGTGTGCTCGCCCTCGCCGCTCTGGTCGCCTATGAGAGCTCACACTCCGTTGGCCTCGGGCATGGTGGCCTTGAACGAGTGGTCGCATTTCCTCAAACCGTATGGCTCATTGTGATCGGCGTCTTCATGCTGTCGTCATCTCGCCGCGAACAATCACTCCCGGTGTAACCGCACGTTCGGTCGAAGCGGGAGGGGTTTGCCTCACCGAACCGGCGCTCTGGAACGGTATGGTGAGGACCGTGTCATCGGTCCTCTTGGCAACGGGACTGGCGACCGTCTGGTGGCGGTACCTCGTTCTGTTCTTGGCAGTCATGGCGTCTTGGGCAGGAGTCCCATTCATCGGAGCTGCTGCGGTCGGGGCTGCGGCCGTCGCAGCAAGTCAGGGTCAACTCAACCTGGTTGCCGTGATCGTGATCGCCACCATCGCCGGCGAGGTGGGCGGTTTGATTGGCTATGCCGTCGGGTTCCGCTGGGGTCGCCAGATCTTGGAAAGACCGGGCAAGCGGCAGGCGGGGCGACAGAAGATCGTGGAGCGGGGCGAGCAGGCCTACGAGAAATGGGGGCGGCTGGCTGTCTTCGTGACACCCGCCATAGTCTCCGGCACGGCAAAGATGCACCACGGCCAATTCGTCCTGTGGAATTTCGTGGCTTCGCTCGCCTTCGCCCTCTCGGTGGCACCAACCGCCTATGGGCTGGGCAGAGTTGCGACCGGCCATCGGTCTCCGCACGACATCCTCATCCTCGTGTTCGGACTTGTCGTCGGAGCATTGATCATCCTGGTCTCGCTGCGCCACCGCCGGAAGCACGTTGCCTCATGAAGTTGCAGGAGCACACGCTTCTTCCGACAACCTATGGTGAGCTGCCGGCCAGCAGCGAGTAGATCTCGACCATTGGTGCGGTGCCGTTCACGTTGTAATCCGGCGTGACGCCAACGCCCGACGTGGAGGAGAACAGCCCCGTGGACGGAGAGCGCTCGTCATTCCACATGAAATTTGCGTAGGTGTGCGCGGCGATGGCGTATTCACTGTTGGGTGTGACCTCGTTGAGCAAGAACAGGTTGCGGAAGTAGATCCCGTTGAAGGCCGGGCCCTGGGTGTCCAACTCCGTGCCCGTCCCGAAGTAGGACATGGCCGCCCGGGCGGTTTTCGCCGCGTTCTGGAGGTAGGTGCGGAGGCCCGTGACCTGGGCGAGGAGCACTCCTGCACCGATCATGCTGCCCTGGTTGTAGCTCCACATGGCGGTATTGATCGTGCCGTTGGAGTTGATGTGGTCGTAGTAGAGGCCGGCGTTCGAAGTGCCGGCAGGAACGGCGAGGCACTGGTTGACCCAGTGGTACATCAACTTCGCCCAGGTGAGGTAGGCCGAAGAGCCGCTGACCTGGTACAGCTCGACCGCCGCTTCGGCACTCGCTGCGGTCGAGGTGGTGTTGCGCTGCGTGCTGCTCGACGAGTCGATCCAATAGACGCCACCCGGGCACGGGGCGGTGGCATTCGTAGACCAGCCAGTCTCGATGAAGCTGAAGGTTTGCTCGGCCAACTGCAACGCCGAAGCGTCGTGGTCGAGTTTGTATTGATGGAGAAGGTCGAGAGTGACCCATGCGTTGTCGTCGTAATAGGTGGCCCCAACGGACCCCAATGGCGAACCCACGGCCGACTCGAAGGCGGGAGGCTGGGCAGCCCCGGTCGGACTCTTCTCGTTGGTGTCCTGGTACTTGAGCAGGCCACTCAGTCGGGTCTCGACGTCGGAGAGGTACTGGCTGTCACCGGACACGCCGGCCAGGTAGTCGGTCCCGGCCGAGGCATTCGTGAACGGCCAGAGAAAGGAGAACTGGGTGCCGTCGCCCTGATAGAGCTGGTACGTCGACAGGTACAGGTTCCGCTGGAACGCCTGGTACGTGGAATTGGCAAGCGCGCCGGAGGGCGAACTGGCCGACGCCACCGTCCCAACGGGGCTGCCGTCCAGGGCGGGCCAGGACGGCAGGAAAAGAGCCAGGCCAGTTGCCGTGGCAAACAGTACGGTGCGCTTCATACTGGGCTCCGAACCCGGGTTGGTTGCAACATACTCCTCGTCTTTCCTTGGTCAAAGATGTCGGCTGCGTCACGCATGAGGGCATCACGCCGGCCACCGAGCTTCAAGCGGGTGGCACCTCCCAGTGCACCAGGTCGGTGCTCCGGGCCAGCCCGATGCGGGCGTGCCCCCATCCCCCGAACTGCGAGAGCTCCGTGCTCCCGGCATAGGTGAGGTAGTCCTCCCCCGCCGGCCCGACACAGAGAAAGGCGGAGTTGGCATGCTCGTAGCCGACGCTCGAGATCCCTGCACCACTGTTGAACGTCTCGCTCGGCACGGACAATTCGTGACCAGCACTCCAGTGCAGCCAGGTTGACGGTGTCGCCGGATCGCCGGGGCTCAACGTGAAGATGAAAGGTTGGTCGAGCGTGTTCGACGTCGCCACCAGGTGCCAGGTGCCGTCGACGGTCAGGAACTCGTAGTTCTCGACCGTGTCGTTGTAGACGACAATGTCGGGCTGGCCCACCAGGTGGAACGTCCCGGACAGCGACGGTGCCCAGGCGATCTCGAAGTGCTGGGTCGTTGTTCCCGCCTTGAACCCCAGAATCACCCCGTGGGCGGTGAAGGCCAGGGCGGCGTCGATCATCCGGTGTGCCAGCCCGCGTCCGAGCGGGTGCGCGGCCGACCAGGACTGCAACGACGCGTTCGCACTCGTGCGGTAGGCCAGCCCCTGCGGCGTCTGATACGTGACGATGAATGTGCCGGAGGGTGAGCGCACGATGTCGGGGGAGGCGGCGTTGCCGGCAATGAGCTTCGGCGAGGTCCAGTGCTGCAGATCCGGACTCGACGACACGGCCACGCTGAAGTGCACGTGTGGCGCGGCCTTCATCGCCGACATGTCGCTGTAGAGCATGTGCCACGCTCCGCCGGACCACTGCAGTGCCTGGTCCTTCACACCAACCGTGCGGTAAGAGAGGATGGGATTGGTCAACGCCGACCAGTCGATGGACGCGGGAGGCGTCCCCACAATGCAGGCGTGATCCTGCCCTGGCGCGACAGTTGCCGCCCCGGCGAGGCCTGGTCCCGCCACCATGGTCGCTCCAAGAGCCGCGACGGCCATTGCGGCGTTTGTCTGTAGCAGCCGTCGCACGCCGGAACGCTAATGGGGATGTCTGGGGCAGACTGATTGGGCCATGCGGTCGATCGAGCTGACAATCGATGCCTCCCGGGAGCGCATCATCGACCTCACGACCCAGCTCGAGCGCTTCTGCACGGACCTGGGTGACGGGCTGGTCAACGTCTTCGTGCCGCACGCCACTGCCGGCGTCGCGCTGATGGAGACCGGCTCCGGGTCTGACACCGATCTGCTCGCCGCGCTCGAGCGCCTCCTGCCACGCGACGACCGGTACCGGCACGCCCACGGGTCGCCCGGCCACGGCGCCGACCACGTGCTCCCCGCCCTCATCAGTCCCTCGGTCACCCTGCCCGTGCTCGGGGGCCGGGTCGCGCTGGGGACTTGGCAGTCCGTGGTCCTGGTGGATCCGAACCTCGACAATCCCCGGCGGCACGTGCGCTTCAGCTTCGTGTCCGCCTCCGGCGTCTGAGGACCGCAGACGCCGTCCGTCAGCCTGGCGAGTCGCCTTTGCTGGCCGCGTCCCGTGCCATCATCCGCCGCCAGTCCGGGTCCACCAGCGGAGCCTCGGTGCTGTGGGCGTTACCCGACACGATGTCGAGCATGCGGTTCGGCGGGACCGTGATGAAGATGCCCTCGGCCTCGGCCGTGAGCTCACCCTGGGAGTAGATGCCGCCCCAGGCGAAGACCTTGCGCCCTTCCGCCCCCGTGTGGCGGGCAGCGAGCTCCAGCGGCGCCAGCAGCGGGGTCGGCCGCCGGTAGCGGATGGTCAGCGTGCCGGTCATCGCTCCTGAGCCCACCAGAATGTTCGACATGCCCAACAGCTCGTCGAACAACTCGGCGATGACGCCGCCGTGCACGCAGGTCGGCGGTCCCTCGTAGGCGTAGCCGAACGTGACTCGGCCCCGGACCTCGCGCCATCCCTCGTGGCCTTCCACCGCCCAGACCGCCACCGGTGGCGCCACGGGGTTGGCGAAGCCGATCACCGGGCTCGTCGAGAAGAGGTCTTGGGGATGCCCCTCTGCCACAGGCTGGTTGCGCGTCCGCCTGTCCTTCTCGGCCGCCGCCTCCAGGCGGTCCGCCAATGCGGACAACTCCGCAGCCGCTTCTGCCACGTCGTCGTCGTCGAGGGGGTGCCCGACCGCCACCGCACCGACGCGGCGCGCCGCCGCCGCGAGCCGGTTCAACGGGGAGTCGGCCCAGGTCTTCGCCAGACCGTCGATGCCCGGGTAGCCCCCTCCGGCCGGTGGGTCGAGCTGGCGATCCTTGCCGCTCACGTCCGGGTGTAGTTGGGGGGACGCTTCTCGGCGAAGGCCTTCTGGCCCTCGGCCGCGTCGTTGCTGGCGAAGATGGGCCAGCCGATCTCGAGCTCGTGAGCCAGGCCGTCCACCTCGGACATGCCCTCCGTCTCCCGCACGCTGCGTTTGATCGCCTCGACCGCCAGCGGCCCGTTCGCCCCGACCACGGCAGCGATCTCCAGTGCCTTGTCGAGCGCAGTGCCGTCGGGGACGACGTGACCGATGAGGCCGATGCGCAGGGCCTCTTCCGCCGGCACCTCGCGGGCGGTCAGCAAGAGCTCCATGGCGAGCGTGTAAGGGATCTGCCGGCGCAGCCGCACCGTCGAGCCCCCGAGGGGGAACAGGCCGCGCTTGGCCTCGAAGACACCGAAGATGGCGCCCTCGCCTGCCACGCGGATGTCGGTGGCCTGCAGGATCTCGGTGCCCCCGGCCACCGCCCAGCCCTCGACGGCGGCGATCAGCGGCTTGCGCAGGTCGTAGTGGCGCAGCAGCGCCTTCCAGTGCAGATCAGGGTCCTCGGCCATGCGGGGCTGGTACTTCTCGGCATCGCTGCCGCCCATGGCCTTGAGGTCCATGCCGGCACAGAACGTGCCGCCGGCGCCGGTGAGGATGGCGCAGCGGATGTCGTCGTTGCCGTCGATCTCTTCCCAGGCGTCCTTCATGCCCACCAGCATGGGCAGGCTCAGCGCGTTCTTCGCCTCCGGACGGTTCATGGTGACGATGGCGGTGGCGCCGTCGCGTTCGAACGTCAGGTGCTCAGTCGTAACCACGGTCCCCTCCAGAGGTAGGCGCCGGAATGAATGGTCGAGAGGTGCAGATCTAGAGCCGCTCGATGATGGTGCCGGTCGCCAGCGCACCACCGCAGCACATCGACACGAGCCCGTAGGTCTTGTCGCTCCGCTCGAGCTCGTGCAGGATCGTCGTGATCAGCCGGCTGCCAGTCGCTCCGACCGGGTGGCCTATGGCGATGGCGCCACCGTTGACGTTGACCTTGTCCATGTCGGCGTCGTGCACGCGGGCCCAGCTCATGACGACCGATGCGAAGGCCTCGTTCACCTCGAAGAGGTCGATGTCCTTCATGGTCATGCCGGCCTTGGCCAGCACCTTGGCCGTCGCCGCGATTGGGCCGTCGAGGTGGTAGTAGGGATCGGAGCCCACGAGCACCTGAGCCACCACGCGGGCCCGGGGCGTGAAGCCCTCGGCCTTGGCGCGGTCCTCGGACATCCAGAGCACGGCGGCAGCGCCGTCCGAGATCTGCGACGAGTTCCCCGCCGTGTGCATGCCGTCGGGCAGCACGGGCTTCAACTTGGCCAAGCCCTCGGCCGTGGTGTCGCGCGGGCCCTGGTCCCTCGACACGACCATCTTCTCGCCCGAGTGCTCGCCCCGGGGGCCCTCCTCACCGACGATGGGCGCCTCGACTGACACGAGCTCTCGGGCGAAGCGGTCCTCGGCCTGCGCCCTCGCCGCCTTCTTCTGCGACTCCAGTCCGAGCCAGTCGACGTCAGCGCGGCTGATGTCATACTTCTTGGCGATGCGCTCGGCCGCGGTGAATTGGTCGGGCATGTCGTAGGGCAGGTCGGCCGGGATGGCCCGTCCCACGCCGGCCGCGGCATTGGCCCCGAGCGGCACGCGGCTCATCGCCTCGACGCCACACCCGATGGCGGTGTCGACGGCCCCGGCGGCGATCAGGTTGTTCACGAAGTGGTTGGCCTGCTGCGACGAGCCGCACTGGCAGTCCACCGTCGTGGCGGCCACCTCGTAGGGTAGGCCGGCCAGCAGCCAGGCCGTCCTCGTCACGTTGAAGCCCTGCTCCCCCGCCTGGGTCACGCAGCCACCGACGACCTGCTCGACCGAGCCCGGGTCGATCCCGGTGCGCTTGACCACCTCGACCTGAGCCGCACCGAGGATGTCGGGTGCACGTAGCCCCGACAGCCACCCGTTGCGCTTCCCGATAGGGGTGCGGACCGCCTCGATGATTACCGGCTGCGCCATGACCGACGTCCTCCTACTGCCACGTCCGGCCCTCGGCCGGCTGCCCTCGGTGGGCGATTTCTAGAACCTGTTCTAACTTAGCACCGGCCCTTTCGGGCCGACCCCGGCAGTCTGCCCGGGCCACAACGCCGGGCGCCAACGCCGTTCCGCCGGACCGAACGGCCCCGCGGGCCCGGTCGCCTCAGAGGTGCTTGAGCACCTCCCGGGCGATGACCACCTTCTGGACCTGGTTGGTGCCCTCGTAAATCTGGGTCACCTTGGCGTCGCGCAGGAAGCGCTCGACGGGGAAGTCCTTGGTGTAGCCGTAGCCGCCGAGGAGCTGCACCGCGTCGACCGTGACCGACATGGAGGTGTCGGATGCGAAGGCCTTGGCCATGGCGCCGAACTTCGTGAGCTCGCTCGTGGGGTCGTCGTCGACCATGGCGCAGGCCCGGTACACCAGGGCGCGGGCGGCCTCGTTGCGCATGGCCATCTCGGCCAACATGAAGCGCAAGCCCTGCAGATCGGCGATCGGTGCGCCGAAGGCCTGGCGCTGCTTCATGTAGGCCCCCGAGAAGTCGATGGCGCCCTGGGCGATGCCGATGGCCTGGGCCCCGATAGTGGGCCGGCTGCGGTCGAGCGTGTGCATGGCGATGGTGAAGCCCTGGCCCTCGGCACCGATGCGGTGCGTGGCCGGGACGCGGACCTCGTCGAGCACCACCTCGCCGGTCGGGCTCCCGCGCAGGCCCATTTTGTCCTCGTGCTTGGCGATGCGGATCCCCCAGTCCTTCTCCACCAGGAAGCACGAGATGCCGCGCCCGCCCGCGTCGGGGTCGGTCTTGGCAAACACGACGTAGACGTCGGAGATGCCGGCGTTGGTGATCCAGTACTTGGAACCGGTCAGCACGTAGTCGTCACCGTCGCGTACGGCCCGGGTGCGCATGGAGGCGACGTCGCTCCCGGCATCGGCCTCGGAGAGGCAGTAGCTGGCCTGGATCTCGCCGGCGGCCACTCGCGGCACGTACTCCTGCTTCAGCTGCTCGGAGCCCCAATTGAGAACCGGCGTCATCCCGAGCTTCGAGATGAGGACGGTGAGCGCCGTCGAGGCGCAGACGCGGGCGAGCTCCTCGGTCATGATGGCCACGGTCACCGTGTCGGCGCCCGCGCCGCCGTACGCGGCAGGCATGCCGAGTGCCGGCAGCTCCATCTCTTTGCAGGCCTCGAACGACTTCCACGGGTACTCGGCGTTGCGGTCGGCCTCGGCCGCATTCGGGGCGATCTTCTCTTCGCAGAAGGAGCGCAGGGTCTCGCGGAAGTCCCGTTGGACGTCGGTCAGGGCGAAGGTCGAGGTACTCACGGTGTCATTCTCGCAGGCGCCACCGGGGCGTGTTTCGCTCGGGCCGGGATCGTCAGTTGGCGTGCAAGTGCCGGGTCAAGAGTCCCGACAGCTCGACGGGCGCCATCTCGGGGATCCAGTGGGACACGTTGTCGAGCACCTCGAATGTGTAGGGACCCTGCACGCATTCGGCGGTGTTCTGGGCGGCGGCCCACCCGAAGGCCACGTCCCCCGTGGACCAGACGTAGAGCGTGGGAACGCAGACCGGGTTCAGGCCCGAGAGTGCGCTGCCGTCCATGGCCCGATACCAATTGAGGGCCGCCGTGAGGGCGCCCGGCTCGGTCAGGGCGGCGACATACATCCGGGCGTCCTCGTCGTCGAGCCCGGTCTCCGCCAGAAGCGTGGCCAGGCCGCCTCCCCCGCCGTCGGCGCCGAGCAGCAGGCGCTCGGGCACCTCGGCGGTGCGGTAGGCATCCATGGACGCGCCGTAGGCAGCCTGGGTGGGATCGGCGCCCCGGAGCGCCTCGTGCAGCGCGAGCGGGTGCGGCGTCGACACGACGGTGAGCGTGCGCACGCGGCCGGGGTGGCGCGAGGCCAGAATCCAGCCCAGCATGCCGCCCCAGTCGTGACCCACGAGGTCGAACGTCTCCATGTCCATGGAGTCCGCGATCGCAATGACGTCCTGCAGCAGATGCTCGGTGGCGTAGTCGGCCACCTCCGCTGGGCGGGCGCCGGGGCAGTAGCCCCGCTGGTCGGGTGCGATGGCGCGGTACCCCGCCCGCCCGAGCGCCCACAGCTCGTCGCGCCAGGCCCACGAGGTCTGGGGGAAGCCGTGCAGGAGCAGGATCTTGCGCCCCTCGTGCGGGCCACAGGCCCGGCCGGTGAAGGTGAAGCCGCCGGCCTCGATCTCGAGCCGGTCAATCGCCCCGATTGCGTCCACGACGGTCACGTGCGCCGCCCCTAGGCGGCGGGACCGCCCCCAGCGTGGACTTCGTCCGGGCTCTGCCGGAGCATCTCCTCGGGGACGGAGTCGACGAGCGCCCGCTGCGCCACGTAGTCGTGCGAGATGGACGAGAACAGCGCCCGGCGCTTCTCCTTGACGTCGGCTGGGGCGTCACCGAGGAAGTCCCACAGGTTGAGGGCGAGCCGGACGTCGTAGATGCACGGCCCTCGCCCGAAAAGGGCGGCCCGCTTGGAGGCCACGAGGGCGACGCCGAGCAGCACATCGTGCTCGGACTCGCCCTCGCCGAGCTTGAGCTCGTCCGCGAACGGTGGGCCAGGCGAAGCGCAAAGCCCGAGTCCGGCCCCGGCGTCCCGATGTTTGCGCCTTTGCGCATGGTCGGTCCCACCAGTTCGGCCGGGCGGTCCGTGGTCCATATCCCGGGGACGTCCAGGTGCATGGCCGGGCGAACCTGGTCAGCCTCGGCGATGGGCACGAAGGTGGGCTGCGTCATGCGCGGGAGACTAGCCGAGGGGGTCGGGCGAACCCATTCCAGGCTCGCCCAGTGACCCGCTCTCCAACAGCGGCACGACGTGCAGCGCGAGGGACGACGGGCGATCGGGATCGTGAAAGATCTCCTGGTCGGCCGAGCGCAGGTTGGCCCCCGTCACCAAGGGCTCTCCGGTGCCGGCGTTGCGATTGAAGAGCGGGTGGGCGCCGCTGGATACCTGCAGGCGGATGCGGTGGCCGGCGCGGAAGGTGTTGGCGGTGGGCCACATGGCGATGTCGATGGTGCAGACACCGTCCTCGTCTTGCTCGACCGAACCGGGCGTCAGCCGGACGATGCCGTCGCTCAGGTTGAACGACCTGCCCTTCTCCGTCACGTCACACAGCCGCACGAAGAAGTCGGTGTGCTCGAGCGACGAGCGCACCGAGAGCGTGGCGGTCAACGGGCCGATGACGGTGAGGTCATCGGTCAGCGGGGGGCTCGTGTACGTGAGCACGTCGCGCCGGCGCTCACGGCGCGACTGCTGCTTCCGCCCCGCCGTCGCCATGTTGAGCGACGGGCCGCCGACCGACGGTGTCGGGTCGTTGGGGTTGTAGTGGTACCGGTCCGGCGCGCTCGTCGCCACTCGGCGGGGCCTGCGCCAGCGTGCCTCCCCGCCCGAGATACCACCGCTCGGTCCTCCCCGCCGGCGGCCACATGGAGAACTCCTGCCACGTGCGCGTGCCCATGACGAACACGCGCACCGGCGCTTCCATCCGCTCCGCCCGTCCGGCCCGCCCGGCGCCGAGCTGGCTGTCGAACCAGCGGGGGCCGTCGCGCACGGTCTCGGCGAACAGCGCGGGGCTGGCGTGCGTCCATGGGCCGATGGTCAGGCGGGCCGTGCGTCCGGCACGGCGGAGTGCCTCGTAGTCATCGACCTGGGCCCGTAGGAAGAGGTCGTACCAGCCCCCGATGAAGCTCGCAGGCGGCACCTTGTCGAGGCGGTGGCCGAAGTCGACGCTGTCCCACCACTGATCACCTGGGGTGCTGTGCTCGAGCCAGTCCTGGTAGAAGTCCATGGGCTCGCCGATCGCGGCGGTGTCGCACTTTCCCAGAGGCAGGACCTCGCTGGAGGTCGCCACCACCCGGGCACCGCGCAGGCGCGTGCGCAGCACGCTTCGCCACCCGAGCTCCTGGTTCTTGATCTCGTGCAGCCAGGCCAACCCCGTCTCGAGCGCGAAGGCGCCCCCGGGGAACACGACCGAGTCGCGGAAGTTCGCTGCGGTGACCTGGAAGCTGAGGGCCTTGACGTAGTCCGGCGGGTCCTCCGCCACCGCCCACTGCGTCATGCCGAGGTAGCTCCCGCCCCACATGACGAGGCGGCCGTCGAACCAGGGCTGGGCCGCCACCCATTCGAGCGTCGCCTGGCCGTCCACCTGCTCGTTGCGCACCGGGACGAATGCGCCACCGGACCCGAACGTGCCCCGGCAGCTCTGCACCACGACCTGGTAGCCCCGCTCGGCGTACAAACGCCCGAGCGGCCCCATGACCGTGCGCCCGTACGGCGTGCGAATCAGCACGGTCGGCACACCGCCCGACGGGTACGTCGGGTGCCAGCGATCGGCCAAGAGCTCGACGCCATCGGGCATTTTGGCGGTCAGGCCGCGCTCGACCGATACCGCCGTGGTCAGCGGCGGGGGGAGCTTCACGACGGATGCTGCGATCCGGCTCCACACGGTCATGCTCGACCCCCTGTACTTCCCCCGAATCGACGTGATGGGTTGCTTGGCTGCGCGCTCCACGCCTCAGGAGGCGTGGAGCAGCCCGAACACGATCGAATCGTAGAGGGCCTGCCAGCTGGCCTCAATGATGTTCTCCGAGACCCCGATGGTGGTCCAGGTCCGTTGCTCGTCGGTCGTGTCCACCAGGACCCGCGTGACGGCACCGGTGCCGCGGCCCGAATCGAGGACGCGGACGCGGTAGTCGGTCAGGTGGATGTGGTCGAGCGCCGGGAACTTGGCCCCGATGGCGGCCCGCAGGGCCCCGTCGAGCGCGTTGACCGGGCCATTGCCCTCGGCGGCCGCGACGATGCGCTCCGATCCCACGTGGACCTTCACCGTGGCCTCGGTCATGACCCCCGTGACCTCTTCGGTCCCCGCGGCGTCGGCCTCGTTGCGCTCGCCGTGATCCGTGATGACTCGGAACGACTCCACCGTGAAGTAATCGGACACCCAGCCGGATGCCCGCCGCAGCAGCAGCTCCAGGGAGCCGTCGGCCACTTCGAAGTGGTAGCCCTCGTGCTCCAGGCGCTTGAGCTCGTCGAGCACGCGGCCGATGACCTCGCCGTCGAGCTCAAGCCCGAGCTCATCCGCCTTCATGGCCAGCGTCGACCGGCCGGCCATCTCCGAGACGACGACCCGGGTCCCGTTCCCGACCAGGTTGGGCTCGACGTGCTCGTAGAGGTCGGCGCTGCGCGCCACGGCACTGGCGTGCAGGCCGCCCTTGTGCGCGAAGACCGAGTTCCCGACGTACGGCTGCTGCGGGTTGGGCGCAATGTTGACCAGCTCGGCGATGTGGTGCGCCACCGGCGTCAGTCGCTCCAGGCGGTCCACCGGGATGGTGCGGATGTTGAGCTTGAGCGACAGGTTCGGGATGGCGGCCGAGAGGTCGGTGTTGCCCGCCCGCTCGCCGTAGCCGTTGATGCAGCCCTGCACCTGGGTGACGCCGGCCTGTACCGCCACCAACGAGTTGGCCACCGCGCAGCCGGCGTCGTTGTGGCAATGGATGCCGAGCTGCGCGCTCGTGCGCTCCCGTACATCCGCGACTGCTTGCCCGACGTCATCGGGCAGCGAGCCACCATTGGTGTCGCAGAGCACCAGCGCTTCGGCCCCCGCCTCCTCCGCTGCCGCCAGGACCGACAGTGCAAAGTCCGGATTGCGCCGGTAGCCGTCGAAGAAGTGCTCCGCATCGAGGAAGACGCGGAGGTCGTGCTCGCGCAGGAAGCGCACGGAGTCGGCCACCATGGCCACCGCCTCGTCGAGCGAGGTCCGCAGTGCCTCGGCCACGTGACGGTCCCACGACTTGGCCACGATGCAGGCGATCGGCGCCCCGGCCTCCACCAGGTTGGCCAGGACGGCGTCGGTCTCCGGCTTCACGCCGGCCCGGCGGGTGGAGCCGAACGCCACCAACGTGGCGGTGCCGAGCGTCAGCTCCTTCTTGGCACGAGCGAAGAACTCGATGTCCTTCGGGTTGGCCCCGGGCCAACCCCCTTCGATGAACGTCACCCCGAGGTGGTCCAGCTGCTCGGCGACCCGCAGCTTGTCGTCGACCGTGAGGGAGAGGCCCTCCTGCTGGCTGCCGTCCCGCAGAATGGTGTCGAAGATGTCGACAGCCTCGGGCAGGTCAGGGACGGCGTAGTCGTGCGCGTGGGCGCTGTGGCCGTGCGCGTGGACGTGCCGCACGCCGCCGTGGCTGTGCGCGCCTTCGCCGTTGTCAGTCGACATGGTCGAGCCATTCCTTGTACTGGTCCACTTCGCCTCGCACGGTGGCGAAGTAGGTCTGCTGGATCTCCTTGGTGATCTTGCCCGGACGCCCGGTGCCGACAGGACGGTCATCGACGGCGCGGATCGGCACCACCTCGGCCGCGGTGCCGGTCAGGAACGCCTCGTCGGCCAGGTAGAGGTCGGTGCGGATGATCGGCTCGTGGCGAACCTCGTAGCCGAGGTCGCGGGCGATCGTCTCGACCGACTCCTGCGTGATGCCCTCCAGCGCGCCGGCGTCGGATGTCGGCGGCGTCATGAGCACACCGTCGCGGACGACGAAGATGTTCTCGCCCGTGCACTCGCTCACGTTGCCGTTCGGGGCGAGCAGGATCGCCTCGTCGTAGCCGGCCTTCAGTGCCTCCACCTTGGCCAGCGAGGAGTTGGCGTACATGCCGGTGCCCTTGGCCGCCGTCGGCACCGCGTTGGGGTCGTGACGCCGCCAGGAGCTGATCTTGCACGATACGCCGTTGGCGATGCCCTCGTCACCCAGGTAGGTGCCCCAGGGCCACGCCGCCACCGACACTTTGACCGGGCAGGGCAGCGGGTTGAGGCCCATTTCGCCGTACCCCAGATAGATGAGGGGGCGGATGTAGCAGCCGTCGTTGAGCCCGTTGACCCGCACCACCTGCCGCGTGGCATCGATGACATCGTCGACGGTGAAGGGGACGTCGATCATGAAGATCTTGGCCGAGGCGAAAAGCCGGCGGATGTGGTCTCCCAGGCGGAACACGGCCACGCCGCGACTGGTCGGGTAGGCCCGGATGCCCTCGAAGACTCCGGAGCCGTAGTGCATGGTGTGCGTCAACACGTGCACCGTGGCGTCGGCCCAGTCGACGAGCTCGCCGTCCATCCAGATCTTCTCGGTCGTGGTGATCGGCATGACGGCTACAGCCTTTCTGCGATGGCGTCACCCACGGCAGTGGTGGAGAGCGCCTCGGTGGAGGTGGACGGTGTTGACATGGAATCGGACTGGGCGCTGAGCGCCTTGAGGATGCGCCCGGCGGCGTCGGTCTCGCCCAGATGGTCGAGCATGAGCGCAGCGGAGTGGATGGCGGCCAACGGGTTCGCAATGCCCTTGCCCGCGATGTCGTGGGCAGCCCCGTGCACCGGCTCGAAGAGGGAGGGGCCGGTGCGCGCCGGGTTGAGATTGGCCGAGGCAGCAAAGCCGATGCCTCCGGAGACCGCGCCGGCGAGGTCGGTGAGGATGTCACCGAAGAGGTTGTCGGTGACGATCACGTCGTAGCGCTTGGGCTGCTCCACCAGGTAAATGCAGGCGGCATCCACGTGGTTGTAGTCCCAGGTGATGTCGGGGTACTCCGTGGCGACCTCGGTGACGGTGCGGTTCCACAGGTCGCCGGCGAAGGTCAGCACGTTCGTCTTGTGCACGAGGGTGAGGCGGCTGTTGCGACGCCCGGCCAGTTCGAAGGCGAAGCGCACGCAGCGCTCCGCGCCTATCCGGGTGTTCACCGAGCCCTGGGTGGCCACTTCGTTCGGGGTTCCCTTGCGCAGGAACCCGCCCTCCCCGGCATAGGTCCCTTCGGTGTTCTCCCTTATCACCACGAAGTCTGCGCCTTCGGCGATCGATCCGGGCACCCCGCTGAACGGGCGCAGGTTGACGTAGAGGTCGAGCTCGAAGCGGAGCCTCAGCAACAGGCCGCGCTCGAGCGTGCCCGGTGGAACCGTGGTGTCGCCGACGGGTGGCCCGACGGCACCGAGGAGGATCGCGTCGTAGCCGCGGAGCTCCTTGAGGATCTCGTCGGAAAGGACGGTGCCGTCCCGCAGATAGCGGGCAGCCCCGAGGTCGAACTCGGTGGTGTCGAGATCCACCCCGGAAGCGGCGACCACCTTGAGCGCCTCGGCGCAGACCTCCGGCCCGATGCCGTCGCCGCCGATGACGGCGACCCGATGCCTGCTGGCCTTGTTCACTTCCGTGGTCCTTTCGTCGTGTCGCTCTGTGCTGCGTTCCTTGATGTCCCCCGCGCCGCCGATTCCGCCGGGAATTGAAAAACCGCCCACGCAGTGGACGGTTCGACGGCGCGCGGGGAGAGTGCGCGCCTAGTGAATAATGCCTACGAAGGTCGAAGGTCGGCGCATGACCCCTCCAGTCTCTCGCAGCCGAGCCTTCTCGTCAACCAAGGGTGCGTGGGGCGACCGACGCCCCACGCGGGGGCGATTAGCCTTGGAGACCGCTGGGCGCAGTGCACCGCACCGTCCCGCAGATCCGCCTTTCGGAGGACATGCCGTGACCAACGCTTCCGCCAACCAGACAGAGACGACCAAGCTCACCCAGGCCACGTACGACCGCCTGGTGGCCGAGCTCGAGGACCTGACGACCCGGGGGCGGGTCGAGATCGCCCAGGCCATTGAGACAGCCCGGGCGCTGGGCGACCTGAGCGAGAACGGCGACTACCACGCGGCCAAGGATGCCCAGGGGAAGATGGAGTCGCGGGTCCGCCAGCTGCAGGCGATGCTCAAGGAGGTCGAGATCGTCAACGAGGCGGGCGCGGACGACGGATCCATCTCGTTGGGGAGCACGGTGACCCTCCGCTACGAGGGTGACGAAGAGGACGACATCCAGCAGTTCTTCGTGGGCTCCATAGAGGAGCGCCAGGGCGACCTTCCCGTGGTCTCCCCCAGCTCGCCCCTCGGTCAGGTCCTCATCGGGCGCGGCGCGGGGGACGCCGTCGAGTACCAGGCGCCCGGCGGCACGCTCAAGGTTCACATCACTGCGGTCGACCGCTGATGGCACCGGCACCCCGCACCCTGACGGAGAAGATCTGGGACGCGCACGTCGTCCACGCGGCCGAGGCCGAGCCCGACCTCCTCTTCATCGACCTGCACCTGCTGCACGAAGTGACCTCGCCGCAGGCCTTCGACGGATTGCGCCTGGCGGGCCGGACCGTGCGGCGACCCGATCTGACCGTGGCGACGGCGGACCACAACGTCCCGACGATCGACATCGACAAGCCGGTGGCCGACCCGATCTCGGCCCAGCAGTTGAAGGTCCTCGATGACAACACCGCCGAGTTCGGCATCACCTGTTACCCGATGGGGCACCCCAACCAGGGCATCGTCCACATCATCGGCCCCGAGCAGGGCTGGACGCAGCCGGGCATGACGATCGTCTGCGGCGACAGCCACACCTCCACCCACGGCGCCTTCGGTGCCATCGCCTTCGGCATAGGCACCAGCGAGGTGGAACACGTGCTGGCCACGCAGACGCTGTCGCAGGTGCGCCCGAAGACGATGTCCGTGACGGTCGAGGGCGACCTCCCACCAGGCGTGACCGCCAAGGACGTGGCACTGGCCATCATCGGCACCATCGGCACCGGAGGCGGCATCGGCCACATCATTGAGTACCGCGGGTCGGCCATCCGCAGCCTGTCCATGGAGGGCAGGATGACGCTCTGCAACATGTCGATCGAAGGCGGCGCCCGGGCCGGTCTCGTGGCGCCCGACGAGACGACCTTCGCCTACCTCAAAGACCGCGACCGCGCCCCGCAGGGTGAGGACTGGGACGCCGCCGTCGCCTACTGGCGCACGCTGCCCACCGACGAGGGTGCGACGTTCGACAAGGAGGTCGTGCTCGACGCGGCCGGCATCACCCCGCACGTGACGTGGGGCACCAACCCGGCACAGGTGGCGCCGATCTCGGGAAACGTTCCGGACCCCGAGGCCATGGGCGACCCCGGTGACCGTGACGCGGCCCAACGTGCCCTGGCCTACATGGGTCTCGAAGCCGGGACACCATTGCGCGAGATCAGCGTCGACACGGTGTTCCTGGGCAGTTGCACCAACTCGCGCATCGAGGATTTCCGGGCCGCTGCTGCCGTGCTCGAGGGGCGCTCGGTGCACGAGGGCCTGCGCGCCCTGGCTGTGCCCGGGTCGCACCGGGTGAAGGCGCAGGCCGAGGCGGAGGGGCTGGACAAGGTCTTCACCGCCGCCGGCTTCGAATGGCGCGAGCCGGGATGCTCCATGTGTCTCGCCATGAACCCTGACAAGCTCGCCGTGGGCGAGCGCTGTGCCTCGACCTCGAACCGCAACTTCGAGGGGCGCCAGGGTCGCGGCGGCCGCACCCACCTCGTCTCCCCCGCCGTTGCGGCCGCCACGGCGGTGGCGGGGACGTTCGCCACACCGGAGGACCTGCGCTGATGGAGCCGATTGTCATGGTCACCGGGCGGGCGGTGCCTCTGGACCGCACGGACGTCGACACCGACCAGATCATCCCGTCGGACTGGCTCAAGCGGGTGGAGCGGACCGGTTTCGGCGCCGGCCTCTTCTCCGAATGGCGCGACGACCGGAACTTCGTGCTCAACAACCCCGATTTCGTCGGGGCGACCATTCTGGTGGCGGGCCACAACTTCGGCACCGGATCGTCGCGCGAGCACGCCGTGTGGGCCCTGACGGACTTCGGCTTCCAGGCCGTGGTCTCGTCGCGCTTCGCCGATATTTTCCGCAACAACTCCACCAAGCAGGGCCTGCTCCCCGTCCAGGTCAGCGAGGAGCTCGACCGCGCCCTGCTCGACGCAGTCGCCGCGGACCCGACGCTCGAGCTCACCATCGACGTCGCCCGGGGCACGATCGAGGCGCCGGCGGCCGGGCTGGCCGGCACCTTCCCGTTGGACGAGTTCACCCGCGAGCGCCTGCTCAACGGGTGGGACGACATCGGCCTGTCCCTTCGTCACGTGGACAAGATCGCCGAGTTCGAGCGAGGGCGGCCCGCCTTCCTGCCTTCGGCCTGAAGGTCGCCCGATGGTGACGTTCCGCCAGATGACGGAGGACGACGTGCCGGCGGCCGTCGCCGCATTCGAGAGCGGGTTGCTCGGCATAGCCGCCGGCCTCGGGATGCCGGTCACAGGCAACTCCATTCAGGACGAACGGCGGCGACAGGACCGCACCCGGCACTTCCTCGGGACCGATGCGGGCGGGTCGTGGGTGGCCGAGGAGGGCGAGACCATCGTCGGCATGTCGCAGTCCTTCGTGCGCGAGAACTACTGGATGCTGTCGCAGTTGGGGACGGTGCCGGGTCGCCAGGGCCGCGGCGTCGGTCGCGAGCTGCTCAAGCTCGCCCTCTCCCACGGCGACCCGCGCAGCCCGGGGACCATTCAGTGCTCCCGCGATCCCAAGGCCATGGCCCTCTACACCGGCTTCGGCTTCACACTGCACCCGGTCGTGACTGCGTGGGGCGCCATCCGCCCCGGCGCAGTGACGCGACCTGCGGACGTCGATCGCTACGAAACGGACGAAGTCGGCGAGCGCGAGCTGGACACGGTCGCCGCCATCGATCGGAAGGTACGCGGTTCGGCCCGCTCAGTCGACATCGTGGCGATGCTGGCGCAGCCGGGGAACCGCCTCCTGTTGCATGCGGACCAGGCTTACGCGATTGCGAAGGACGAGCGCATCGTGACCCTCGGCGCCCGTCAGGAGGAATCGGCCGCGCTGGTACTGCGGGCAATGTTGGCCGAGGCGCCCGTTGGCGAGACGATCGAGGTCAACTGGCTGACGTCGGCCCAGCAGTGGGCCGTCCGCGAGGTCGTGGCGGCCGGCATAGAGCTGCGGCCCTACGGGCCGGTCATGGTGCGCGGCATGGACGGGCCACCGAGCCCGTACATCCCGAGCGGCGGGTTCGGCTGACCAGGGAACATCCGAGAAGATCCGCACGCCCGTCAGCCATCATGCGTGGTGGCGTGCTCCAGATGCCGAGCGAAACGCCGGAGGCCGATCGCCCAACCTTCGGGTGAACCCACTGCGTCGCGCATGCCCTCCCAGCCGTCGCCATGGTGGTCCAGGTGCCGGTGCTCCAACTCGACCCGCGTGCGGTTGGAGCCCTCAGGAATGAAGCGCACCTCGACCTCGCTTGTCCGATTCGGGTCCGACTCGATTTGCCACTGCAGGCTGATGTCCCAGCTGAAGACCACGCGATGTGGCGGCTCATGGACGAGGACGCGGGCCCACTGACATTCGGTCCCGTCCTCCCCCACGTCATACACGCGGCCACCAGCTCGCGGTTCGAACACCATGGACGCCAACGGTGTCCGCAAAATGTGGTGCTCCGGCGGCCACCAGCTCGCCATGTCCTCCGTGAAGACGGTGAAGGCAACGTCAACCGGCGCGTCAACGGTGATCGACGTGGTGACGGCGGTGGTCTGGGATCCCGTCATTCCTTGTTCTCCTCCTGAAGTTCCTCAACTCGTTTCTTGAATGCATGCAGGGCGGTGTTCCAGAACCGATCCAGGTAGTCGCGCAGTCCGGCGATGCCATCGGGGTCGAGGCTGTAGATCCGGCGGGTCCCGACCTGGAGGTCGCGGACCAGGCCGGCCTCCTTGAGGACTTTGAGGTGCTGCGAGACTGCCGGCCGGCTGACCGGCACGAGCGAAGCAAGGTCGACGACGGCCAACGGACGATCGCCGAGATGCTCGAAGATCGCTCTCCGGGTCGGGTCGCCGAGAGCGTTCAGGGCAAGAGAGTTAGTTTCCACTTACCGTCAGTTATAACTTACGGTCTCGATCCCAGTCAAGAGGCGTGCTGCGCCGACATGACGGCGGGTCCGACCTTTCGGGCGGTGCAGGACCGTCTCAATGTCCGGACGGCGCTTGCTTCCTCGTTTCGGCAAGGGCGGCAGTGGCGAACTGCAGCGAGGAGAAGGTGTCGGGCGTCGGCCCACGCACTTCCTCTTTGGCCGCCTTGACGAGGGCAAACTGTGCATTGAGCTCCGAGGCGGGTATCTCGTCGACCACTGAATCGATGCTGGTCTCGCCGAGAACCTCACCCTTGGACGCATAGCCCAGGGCAGCGGAGCCGATCACCGACCTCTCGAATGCGTCGCTCTGGTCCGTCTGCTCTTCGAGCTTTTCCAGTGCGGCGACGAGCGATTGCCGAGTTGCATCGGTCGGATTGGTGAGGTACTCCGCAACCGACTGTTCAACGTGCGCGATGTCATCCTCGAGGGTCGCTTCGACCGCAATGGGCGGCTCCCCGCCGCTCGCTCGCTTTCGGTGACGACCAAACATGTCGTGGTGGCTCCTTTGCCCGAGGCAGCCGACCCGAACCGCCACTCCTGATGCTAGGTGCAATTCGGGCAGAAGGCCCCGTGGACACGGCGCCGCGCGGATCGGCCGGCGAACTGGTGTCTGGCGCCGTCGCCGTCGATTGAATACGCACAGTCCGCTCGCGCTTCTTCTCCTCCAAGACAGTGCCGTTGGGGGCAAGAGCAGCTGGCTGATCACTCTTGCGTGGGTGTGTCTGTCCCTTCTCTTCCTCTGCACGGCGACCCTGGCGTATGACATCGTGGTCATTCACCGGCTCAGCGGATGGGAGTGGACGGCCGCCTCTGGGACTGGCCCGGTCACTCCGAAGTGGTTCTGGCCAGCAAGCCGATCTGAAATGGGCAGGTGCCGCTGACTAGATTTTTCACGGCAATCAGAAAGGGGTATCCCATGGATGAAGGTCGCCCAATCTCCTACATGGCCCTGTCCGTAGGGACGCCGGTCCTGAGCTCGACGAGCTCCGAGTTCGGAACGGTCGAGCACGTCTTGCAGATCCCCGAGGAGGACCTCTTCGACGGCATTGCCGTCAACACGAAGCATGGTCTGCGATTCGTGGATCGCGACCAGATCACAGACATCACAACGACCCTGGTGCGGTGCTCTCTCACCGATGAGGAGGCGGCCAATCTTCCGGCGCCGAGAGGCACCCTGGTGCTGCATCCCGACACTGCCCGTGACGAAGGTCCGTCACTGTCGGCGCGATTCGGACGACTCTTCGGCCGGGAGAAGTGGAAGGAGCTCGAGTAGCACCTGTCCGTGTCGTCACCGTCGGCGCACATGTCGACGGCACTGGTGCCGGAGGGACATCGCAACGGCGCCGAACTCGGCCTTCAGACGCCGAGTGACGCGGAACGCAGCTGAGCGGCGAGCGCCGCGTCGCCGTTGATCTCGACCTTGGCTGCTCCCTGGCGACCGGCGCCGAACAGAGTGAGCTCGGCCGGATCCCCGGCCACAGTCAGCCGCGGCCCGGTCCCGCTCTGCTTGTCGGCCCGTCCCGGCGAGGTCATCACGATGGTGGCGGGGACTTTCTTCGCCATACCACCGGGCCCCACGCGTGCCCAGAGCGCATCGTCGAGTTCCGGGGAAATCGCGCGACGTTTCCAGCCGGTCTGCGCGCGACGCAGGTCTTCGACGTGGATGAAATACTCGACCGTATTCATCGGCCCGTCAAAAGGGCGCAGGAGCAAAGGCGGCCCGCGTCGCACCGTCGCCACCAGCTCTTCCCACGACGTGCGATCCCGAACGGCCCGCCGCACCTTCTCCGTGTAACCGGCCATTGGGGGCCAGACCAGGCCGGGTCCACTGTCGGGCCGCCGCTCACGGACAACGAGGTGCGCCGCGAGATCGGCCGCGAGCCAGCCCTCGCACAACGTGGGTGCGCCCGCACCATGCTCGACCAAGAGATCGCAGAGCGTGTTGCGTTCCTGCTGGGCGAGGCTGGGTGGCGTCATTGCCGCATTCTAGAGAGACGGTCGATACGCCAATCCGAAGAACGGACCGCAGACCGCTCGAGAACACCCCCCTGGTTCTCCGTCCCCCACCTATCCGGCAGAGGTGAGACTGTTCGGGACAGAATGCCCACATGGAGCCCATCCCGGCGCATGAAGTCAGTGAGGTTCGTTTCGACGAGACCGTCGACGTCGTCGTGGTGGGCCTCGGCGTGGCCGGGACGTCCTCAGTGGTGGCGGCTCGGCAGTCTGGTGCGGAGGTGCTGGCCGTGGAACGTGGCGTTGCGCCCGGTGGCACGTCGGCAAACTCCGGCGGCCTCATCTATCTGGGCGGTGGCACGGCGCTCCAGCGCGCCTGCGGCTTCGAGGACTCCACCGACAACATGGTGGCGTTCCTGCGAGCCGCGCTCGGCCCCGGCGTGGACGACGCCCGCCTCGTCGCCTACTGCGAGGGATCGCCGGACCATTTTGACTGGCTGGTCTCCATCGGCGTGCCGTTCCGAGCAGCGTTCTGCGACGAGCCGAACCGTGAATCAGCCGATGACGCGGGCCTGCTCTTCAGCGGAGGCGAGGACTCCTACCCCTTCGACGAAGTGGCTGTTCCGGTGCCGCGCGGGCACAAGCCGCACTACATCGACGCCGCCGGTGGCTTTCTCATGGAGCGTCTCGATGCGGCCGTCGCGACGAGCGCCGCTCGCGTCGTGACGGACACCCGGGCCGAGGCACTGGTCGTCGACGGCGGTGAGGTCGTCGGGGTGGAAGTGCGGGCGGACGACGGACTCCGAACCATTCGGGCTCGGGGCGGGGTGATTCTGGCCGCCGGCGGGTTCATCCACAACGATGCGATGGTTGCCGAGGAGTGCCCGTTGGCCCATGTTCCCGACGCGGCCTGGCGGATCGGCACGCCCAACGACGACGGCCGAGGAATCCGTATGGGCGTCGGAGCAGGCGCGGCGACGAGCGCGGCTCCATGCCTTCGAATGCGCTCTGCCGCTGGGGCCGCCTCACCGCTTGGCCCGGGGAATCCTCGTCAACCGTCACGGTGAACGATTCATCAACGAGGACGCCTACACGGGTCGGATCGGGCTTCATGCACTCCGCGACCAGGACGGATTTGTCTACATGATCACGGATGACGTGATTCACGAGTCGAATCTCCTTGGATTTCGCGTCGCATTCGCCGCGGCGACCGCCGAGGAACTCGCGGTGGACCTCGGCATCCCGCCCGACGCGCTGGCTCGCACCGTGCGCGACTACAACGAGGCGGCCGCCGTGGGCCAGGACCCGGAGTTTCACAAACGTGCGCCCTTCCTGCAGCCCATTGGCGTGCCACCGGCCATCGGCATTGGCGCCATCGACCTACGGGTCGACCACGCTGCCATTTATGCCACCTTCACCCTCGGCGGACTCGCGGCCGACGCCGACGGGGTCGCGCTCGACACTGCAGGTGGGCACGTCCCTGGCCTCTATGCAGTCGGCCGGACCTCGGCCAGCCTCGCGGCGAGCCACTACGCGAGCGGCATCAGCCTCGGAGACGGATCGTTCTTCGGCCGGCGGGCCGGCCGTCACGCCGCCACCCGAGCAGAGCACTCCTCGCCGCTGTAAGGGCGTCGGCCTGGCGAAGCCTGCTCGGGCCATCGGACTGCGACCAGACCCCGCCCGGCGACGTTCGGCTGACATCGCGGCATGGAGATCCGAACAGAACTCGGGGCGCCAACGGGTAGTGCGGACGCGTTCTTCGGGATGGGTTCAAGTCGATCCAGATTTTGGTCGACACAGATCGGAAGGACGCGTCGCGTCGCGTCCGGGAATCGACCCTGCGCCGCATGTGGAGGTGGACCATGGAGGATCGCCGACGAGCACAACGCCGATCGGCTGTGTGGATGGGCTCTTGCCATGTCGAGGGCGAATCGTCCCACCTGTGGCGGGACTGCGGAGTCTTCGACTTCTCCACGCTCGGTGTGGGGATGGACTTTCGCCACCCTGGTGCATCCGATCTCGTAGGTCGTCGCATCTCCCTCCGTCTTCCGGTCGGTGATTCCGTCGACATGACGGTGACGGGCGAGGTGCGAAATGCAAAACCCGGCCCGGATGGAATCGTACGCGCCGGTATCGCATTCGTTGGCCTCTCCGAAGATGAGCTCTACGTCATCGATCTCATGGAACTTGGCTCCTTGAGCTCGTCGAGCGTCTGACCTCGGACGTCCTCTCGCGACTCGAGGTGGAGGGATGCGGTGGCGTCCTTCGACCTCGTCTCGGGTCTCCTCTCACCCGACTGCCTCACTGACCCGGCGTGCCGGCGCACCTCGGGTCGGCAACACCTTGCTCCCGATGCGATCTCTGGGGACCACGGCATACTGCTTAGGTGATCCGAAGAAGGCCGGGAGAAGGTCGCTACGCCAGGGTCGAGCGAGAGCAGCGCTGGATCCTTGGCGGGTTACCGAAGGGCATCACAGAGCCGGTCGAGATCCGTGATCGTTATCTCAATGATTCGACGCTGCGGCTACGCCAAGCGCGTCTGGGATCAGAAGTCGCCTACAAGCTGGGGCAAAAAGTGCGGTTCGTGCCGGACTCCCCGGAATTGGTGTCGATCACCAATCTGTACCTCACCCGGCACGAGTTCGACTCACTCGCCGCACTGGCAGGATCGCCGCTCAACAAGATTCGTTGGCATTGGCCCAACGGTGATCGTGTCATCTCGGTTGACCAGTTCGAGGGCAGCCTCGAAGGTCTGATCCTTGCCGAGGTCGAACTGAAGGAGGATGACCCCGACCTCGCCACCCCACCGCTTGCCCTCGCTGACGTGAGCAAGGAGGACCGCTTCTCAGGTGGACACCTCGCGCATCTCTCGAGCAAGGAGGCGGCAGCACTCTTGGCCGACGTGGCTGAGCTCCTACGAAACGGTTGAAGGATCCGACGGCTCCCGGCGTCGGGGCGGCGAAAAGTCCGGGTCGCCACTGTGGGATCGAAGCCTCGCTGAAGGCTCAGCGAGGCGCCAGGACCGTGAACGCGATCGTCGAAACGGCGGCCAACTTATCGTCGCGACCGACATCCGTGACTTCTACTTGCAGTACAAAGTTGGAACGCCCCTGGCGCACGATCCAGGCGTCGGCGCGTGCGGGGCCCACGACAACCGGAGACAAAAAATGAATCGTCAGGTCAGAGGTCGCCGTGCTGAAGCCGTTCTCATGATCACAGGACTGATACGCCAGACGTCCGGCACAGAGGTCGATGACGACCGCGATCAGGCCGCCTTGTAACCCTCCACGCACGTTCGAGAGCTGGGGGCCGACGTCCATCTCAATCACGAGGTGATCTTCGGGCGATGGCATGTCGCGTGTCCCAAGTTGCTGAAAGAGATGTCTACCCTGCTCGAGCACCTCATTGTGCAGCTTGGTCATCTCGGCATTGGGGAGGTCCGCCATTGCGCAATGGATATACCAACTCGGAAGAGGCCGCTAATCGGGTCAAGGTCCGGGACGTGACCTGCTGCGCCCCCCGATGTGCCAACCGGGCCAGTACGCGAAACGACCCCGCAGAAGCGGGGCCGAATCGTTTCTCTGCCTGATCCCCAATCACCCATGGGTTCTCGATGGCGCCGATCAGTCTTTACCCGCCAGCGCAAGGAACTAACCCGAGAGCACACCGCCACCACGGCAAAACCCACGTCCGCTTGGGACGATTCTCTCGGAACGGTCAGACAGGCCGGCCCAGGGCTGAGGTTCCCTCCCAATCCGCCCTTAGGTCGCAGGTACGAACGAGGCCGAGAAGACGTTGCCCGGTCCAGGGATGAGCAGGTTGAGAGCTGGAGTCGTCAGCCCGCACGTCTTGAGCGGTGGGATGGTGTAGGTCCCCGAGAAGGCCGAGCTCGCTTTGAGCGAGAGTTTGCCGCTGAACGTCACTGACACCGGCGTCGAGGTGCCGCAGCTGTTCCCGACGAGATTTATCGGCAATCCGAGCGGCTTCACGGAAGTCACCAGGACGTTGAAGGACGCGGTGGCTGTGACCGCCAGGGTCTTGATGTCAACCTTTCCCGTCACCGGCTTCGTAGCAGCGAGCTCGAAGGTGGCGGTTGCGAGACCAATGCCGGCCACACTCACTGTGGTCGACGCCGGTGGGAGGCTCAAGTTTCCGGTCAACACGAAGGTCTTGAGATTAAGTGAACCGATGAAAGAGCCTGGCGGCACCGTCACCGTTTGGTGCAGCTTCGCCAGGGTGGTCGTCGCGTCGACCGTGTAGTTGATGTGATACGAGGAAGGTGTCGTCCCAGAGGCAGGAGGCGCCGAGCCCAGGGTCGTCGACGCCATCAGCATGACTCCAAGGACCGCGCTGCCGACCATCGTTCGCAAAACCAGTTTCATGATCCTCCCCCAGTTCTTCGAGCCCCTCGGTATTGACATGTTCCCCAGGACCGTCGCGATGAAACGCTTGTCATGGCTATTGCCCTTTGCCAGAGCCGGCAGTGGGGACGGGACCGACCCGCAAGCTGGCGAACTTGCTTGCACTTACGGTGCAGCGATGTCTCGGAGGTGTGTACAAGCTGACGAACCCCGAGGCCAATCGGCTGGCGGATTGGGGGGGCGGTCCTCGGCCCACGCCATGACGGCATGTCACCATCTGCATCGGTCGTTCCCGGTACGATCCGTTGTGAGTTTCCAAGGCCCGAGACAGGAGACGCGGACATGCCGAAGTACTTGGTCGAGGCGAGCTATACCGCCGACGCGATCAATGGATTGAAATCCGAAGGGGGCTCCGCTCGCGTCGCAGCTACGAAGGCGCTCATCGAGGGCCTGGGGGGCAGCCTCGAGTGCTTCTACTTCGCGTTCGGAGACACCGACGCCTTCATCGTGGCGGACTTCCCGGACAACGCCACGGTCGCCGCGGTACAGATGGCCGTCAACGGCAGCGGAATGATCAGCTCGCGCACCGTTGTGCTGCTCACGCCGAGCGAGATTGACGAGGCCGCGAAGCGGGACATCCCGTTCAGCCCGCCCGCGGGCTGAGAGCTGCTGGGCCCCGTGGTGACTGTGACTGCGAGATCACGCCGGGCTGGCAACGCGGGAGCCGGGCTCTTTCCAACCGATGGGGTGTTGCGCCTCGCGGGAATCGAACCGACTTGAGGACTGGATCTCAACCGCGCTGCGATTTCCGAGCGACGTCATCAAGGCCGAGTCCGTGCCGATCACGTCGGCCGCGACCTACGAGCGAGAGGCGCTGATCGCCGCTGCCGTCTCGTGACGAGAACGCGAGGTCGATTTCGAGGCCACCCCACGTCAGACCTCCGCCGAACTGTCGACCGTGCCGGCATAGCGGGGTAGTCCCCTGTCGAGCGCGTCTACTCGCTCGGCAGCGGTATCGGGTATCCAACCCCTCGGATCGTCTCGATCGGACCGTTTGGCTCAGTCCAGCCGAGGTCGTGCTGAAGGCGAGCCAGGGCGTACTTCATCGGGTCGCGAGCCACCCAACTCCGGTCGTCCCAGGCGGCCAAATCGATCAGCTCTTCCGGGCTCAGCGCTTGGTCCCGATGGCTGATGAGGACGGTGAGCACGTCGTAAGGCATGCGCAGAGCGGTCGCCGCCCGCGGCGAAACTGAGTAGAAAATGGGGTGTGATAGCAAAGTCACGCTCTCCCCTGTTGGGCATCGTCGCCGCGGGTTTGGTCGTCCTTTCATGCATCGCTGCGATTGCAGCCTCGGGCAAGTCGCCACCGATACCGACCCGGAAGCAGATCCGGGGATGCGTGATGGCGGTTACCGCTAAGCAGCCATTGACTGCTGCGCAAGTCGTAGGGTGCAAAGCGGCCGTCTTGCAAATCTTCCTTCCAGAAAAGTGCTCGGAAGGCCCATCGGGCTATGTGATCGACCTGATGGGCGACTACAGAGGCATTCACGGGAAAGCCGCCCATGAGTGGGCGATTCGCGCTGGCCACAGACCTTTCCTGGTTCGAAGTTCTCAAACCACGCAGGTCGTGATCAATGCGAACATCTGCTGAGGGCGGATGTTCACGGCTCAGCGGCGACAAGAACGATCACGTTTGATCCAAGTGAATCCCCCCTTGGAGGGATGTGTCTATGCGCCCCACTGCCTGCGTACGGGGTGTGGTCAGCAGACCGGCGGACGGCCCCCAAGAGAAATGGGATGCCGCAGCTAGCTCTCGTCTGACTCTCTGCGTCGTTCATGTTGTTCATCGGC
Organism: uncultured Acidimicrobiaceae bacterium; assembly: GCA_963741995.1. GTDB lineage: Bacteria > Actinomycetota > Acidimicrobiia > Acidimicrobiales > RAAP-2 > Bog-473. Next base: position 615,347 of record CAVUKI010000001.1, on the reverse strand, counting down.
CCAATCGTCCCTTTGAGGTCGTGCATTGTCGCTAGGGGGTGGAGAGCTAGGGACCTGGTAGCGGGACCGCCGCTTGATAAGTCCGTTCCTGAGCCTTGCCCGCAAGTCCCCGAAGAGCATCAAAGCGATGAACCCGAAGATGACCGCCAGGATTACCCAACCGACCCAACCACCACCGGTATCGGAAACGGCGATGAGAATGTCCTGCACGTGAACTCCGTCCGCAAAAAGCGCTACGCAAGCCTAGGACAGTCCAACGGACATGTGTTGTCCCAGTCCCGGTGCACGGGTGCAGATAACGACTCGCCTTCTGAACGCTCTATTGATCTGGGGCTGGGCCCACTTGTCCCGTCTTGACGAAGACCGTGACCTGCTTCTCGCTCTGCGAATTGAACGCCGACCGGTCCCAATCGCCCCAGCGATCAAGCAACTCGAACCCAGTCATTTTCGCCATCAGGAGTAGCTCCGACGGCCAGATGTACCGGTACGGAGCAGAGTGACGTACCAAGCGACCGTCAATTTCTATCCAGTGATGGGACCACGCCACCTGACCCACCACGTCGTCGAACGTCTCGATGCCGACGTGGTCGGGGTCCAGCCTGAAGACCCAGGCCACCTCGGACGGAGGTACTCGACGAAGCTGAGGGACCATCAACTCGATCACGAAATGCCCACCGGGGGGGAGGTGGGCGGACGCGTTCGAGAACACGGCGATCTGCTCCTCTTGGGTCGTCAGGTTCATGATTGAGTTGGCGACCACATAGACGAGATCGAAACGGCCCGACACGAGCGTCGTAGCCATGTCGCCGATCGTCACAGGGACTGCATCGGCACCTTGCTTGCGTCGGAACTGCTCCACCATCTCGGGCGAGAGCTCGATGCCATGGACCGGAACCCCGCGCGCACTGAGCGGCAGGGCAATCCGACCCGTGCCGACAGCAAACTCTAGGGCAGCATCATCGCCAACCAGCTGGGCGAGTAGGTCCACCATTGGATCGACCACTGACGGCTCCTCCAGAGCGGCGTAGGTCGCGTCATACACTTTCGCGATCTCTTTGCCCCAGACGATGGACCCCATGCGCCGAGTCTGCCATCGGATTTCGCCTGCTGCCACGACGTGAAGGGGCGATCAAGATTCACACCTGGGGGTGACCGAGTCGTGCCGGACTGTCCCAGCTTCCCAGCGATTGATGTGGAACGGCCTGTCAACCTCCCGCGCATCGGTCCTTCTGACTGTCTTTTGGACGCGACGCACCGGAGGTGCGGCGCCTGATCGCTTTTGAGCAGTCGGAGGGGCCCCGGTGTCAACACGGAGCGCCCGGAGCCCGAAGGGTGAGGACGAACGGTGTTGACACCGGGGTGGAGGCTGCTACTCGTGTCCCCGTGCCGATGATGGTGGTGGTCGAGCGAGCCATCGACGACGCGCCGGAGCGCAGTGGATCGGAGAACCGCCACGATGATGTACGCGAGTCGGAATCGCAGAAAAGCCATTCGCAGGTGGTTGCCTCTGAATAGGGGCGTCCGTGACGCCCTCGCAAAGAAGGACGCTGGACGTAACGCCGGCGAGGATCGAATCTGCTGCGGCGGTGCTCCGGCGCGTCGTGGAGGGCTCGCTCAGACGCGGCGCCGATCGCACGCTGAGCGAGGGGAAGATCATGGTGTCAGACCTCGGCCACCATCTCGGCCCAGAGGAAGCCGGCGAGTTCTCGGGCGATCGCTGCCGCCACGACCGAGCGCACGTTCTTATGGGCAGCGAGTTGTCGGAAGCGTCGGGACAGTCGGATCTGTGCTGCCCACGAGCGGGCCACGGTCTCTGGTGGCACCCCAACTTGACGCTCTCTGATGCCCGCACCGACGTTCGGACTGTGCTGATAGGCCCAGGCTGCTTCACAGAGCTGGCCCCGCAAGTGGGCGTTGCCGGCCCGGGTGATCGAGCCCCGACGCTGAGTGAGCCCCGTCGAGTTCTCCCCGGGCACGAGGCCGGTGAAGCTCATGAAGGGTCTCGCTCTCGGGAAGCGGCGCCAATCGAAGACCTCGGCGGCCAGACACAGCGCACCGATTCTGGTCACGCCCCGATAGGCGGCCAAGCGTTGCACTTGGTCACCGAAGGGATCCTTGGTGCACCACGGCACGAGGTCGGCCTCGACCGACTCGAGCGCGGTGTCCCGTAGCTTCACGGTGGCCAGGTAGTGCGAGTAGGTCGCCCCGATGGCCGGATCGTCGAAGGACAGCGTGGCGAGCCATCGTCGATGGCGTTCGGTCCACGGTGACCCTCCTCGCCACACGACACTGTGACGCAGCAGGAACCCACTCAATCGATTGCGGGCCCGGGTGAGGTCTTGGACCATGTCACCGCGGGTGCGACACAGGTCGCGTACTCCCTCTTGGGCGGGCGTTGGGATGGCGACCGGGGTGAGCTCACCGGCTCGGTGCAAGCCCGCCAGTCGTCGGGCATCCCGACGGTCGGTCTTCACCCGATCGCCCGAGCTCTTCGGGATCAGCGAGGGTGCCACCACGTCGCAGCGCACCCCCATCGACGTGAGCAGACGTTGGAGGTCGTAACCGGTCGGACCTGCTTCGTAGCAAGCCCAGATTTCCTTGGGCTTGCCCAGACGCTTGACCAGTCGTCGCACCGAGTCGGAGTCGTGGAAGATTTTGTCGACCTCGGCGGTGTCGCGATCGGGCGAGAGCACCGCCACGGCGATCGAGTCCTTCGCGACGTCCATCCCCAGGTGGACGAAACCTCGGTGGGCAATACTGGACACGGCTGGCTCCTTCCTTCCGTATGTCGGCTCCGTTCACCGCATAGGTGAATGATCCACGAAGATGCGGATGCCGGAGGAGCCGGCCGTTCCATACTGATTAGGGGCGCCCTCTGACGATCGTCCGATCGTCAGACTCCGACGCCTTCTCGGACGGCGCAACAAGCGTCAAGCCGCAGCTGATCCGGGCACTTGAGCACCCTGCCTACTGCGCCGTCCAAGTCTTGAAGACTCCGCGACTACGTCACGGAACGTTCACTTCCTTCGTCAATCCCGACCCTCCCTTCCCTCGTAGGTCCTCGTAAGTACCCATTCAACGGTCCATTGACTGCTGAGAGCGAAGAGGAGTGAGTCCATGACATTGGCATCAGTGAACGAAGCGTTATCCGAGCAACGCGTCGCGGCGTTCCTATTAAGCGACGACACCCAAACCAACGTTCCATTTCTCGTTGTTGGTGCCAGTCTTGCGCTCGCCATCGCTGTAATCCATTTGCAGGACCAAGGCGGTCTGCTGGGAGACCAATCTCCCCTGTGGTTGAAGTACGGCTACTACATGGTCGAGATCAGCAGCACAATAAGCGCCGCGCTCATTATTCGCGGCAAAACGCTCGGGTGGCTGCTCGGACTGGCATCGAGCATCGGACCTATGACCGGATACATCCTGTCGCGAACCATGGGCCTTCCTGGCGACTCGGGTGATGTGGGCAATTGGGGCTACCTCCTCGGCACCGTAAGCCTGATCGTCGAAGGGAGCTTTGTCGTCCTGGCCGTGATCTGTCTCATGCGGATCGGCAGAGCGTGGCAGGCGAATTCCGATGACGCTGTCTACGGGTCGTCAGCCACTCGTACCAACGCGTCCGAGTAGTGACCAGGGGCGGGCGCCCCATCCCAGCGAACTCGGGCACCTCCATAGCGATCCTTAGGAACCTTCTCCCACGCTGATGCCAAGCCGAATCGCTTTCGCCACAGGAGACAGCCGATTCATTGGACCATCGAGTTGCAGTCCATCTGGGAGTGCGATCGGCGGTTGGGCCAGGAACCTGGGTTGTGTACCCCGGTGGGGCCAACTGGCGGCATGCACCAAAAAGGGGTGACAGATGAACACGTCGCCCGCAGAACCAAATGCGAACACCAAACCTCTCTTCGATTCTGGCAGCGGGATCTTTGATTCTTGGCCTTCGTAGGCGCCAGGCAGTCCCTCTTCGCCGGCTGGAACAAGCAGCCTCGCCATCTCGAGATGAGAGCCAGGGACCAGGCGGCTCGGTGCGTCGTCCATCCCCACGTCGGAGAGCAGGCAGAACAAGAGCAGCGCCCTCCCCCTCGATCGGTAGTTCACGAACCAGCGGGATGCACCCGTTGGTTGGAAGCTCGAATCGATGTGCCACCCGGTGTCCCCCGGCTCCTCCTGGCTGGGGAATCTCACTACGAAGGCACCCAGGTTCGGGCGGTCCTGCCAGGGATCAGGGTCGACCAACTGGCCAATGGCGTCGAGCAACTGCGGGGCGTTGGCCGCCTGCCTGAAACAATCTCCCGTCGGCACACCCCTGACCACTGGTCGTCGCCACGTGCTCGGGCTCGCAAGGTCGATACCCAACTGCTGGGCTGCCGAGACACGACATTCCTCAGCCAGTTCGGTCGAGAAGGCGGAACGAACGAGGACAGAGCCGTCCTTGATGAAGCGCTCCAGCTCCGGTGGCTCCAGCACCGGACCATTTTGATCCATCTCACCCTGATGGGGTCTTAATCCGGAATTGCTTCGTCGGAGATCCCCACGTCTCTGAGAAGTGCCCGAGTCAAGGTGCTCATCTGGTCCAGCGGCAGGCGGCTGGGGTCCCACCACTCAACCGCGGATGTCTCATCGTCGTCGGCTGTCGGCGTTCCCCCGACAATCTTGGCATCGAAGGCCGTGACGACGTACGACGTCCGATCTCCATTGGGATAAGTCATCCGGTACTCAGGACCACCCAACACAGCGAGAGTCGCACCGAGCTCGAGTTTGACCCCGGCCTCCTCTTCGGCCTCACGTAGGGCAGCCTCGTGTGGCGACTCATCGGGCTCAATCGCTCCACCAATGGTTGCCCAAAGACCCGTGTCTACCAGTCGAACGAGGAGCACCCTGCCCCTGTCATCCCTTGGAAGTACGGCGGCCGAAGGGAGCACCAGAAGTTCGTTTCCAATGAGGTCTCGGAGCCTTCTTATGAAGGGAGACATCGCCACGGAATCACGCTACTGGGGCTCTGTGGTCAGAGCATCTGCACGGCTGCCACGGGCAAATCACCCGGACCCCCCGAGCCGGCAGCGTATGGAGACACCCTGACGAAGGCTGAGTTGGCCGCCATGATCACCCTGTTCAAGGTGGGGGGAATACCACCAGGGTCATGGGGTGGTGCCACCCTGGAGCGTGACGCCCCCTCGCCCTAGCCTCCTTGAAGGCGCACCGTGGCGCCACGCCGGGGTGCGAACTTGAGTTCGACCGCGGTCGACATGGACGGATTGATTTAGTGAAGCGACGCGCAGGCCGGGCCGGCCACCGGTACCGGCCGGGGAAGGCGACAGGCACGTGGACGCGCTCGGACTGATCTTCCGTGCCGAGTTGCGCCGCCGGTGGCGATCGTGGTTGGCGCTCGCAGTCCTTGTCGCGGTCGTCGGAGGCGTCGTCATGGCGTCGGCCGCGGCGGGCAGACGCACGGCGTCTGCATTCCCCAGCTTCGTGCGGACCCACGGCTACGACTTCGTCGTCTTCAACGGGTCGCCCCTCCCGCAACTCACCCGGTATCCCGCCGTCGCCTCGATCACGACTGCACCGGTCGCCTATAACGGTCAGCCCGAGTGTGCCTGCACGCACCCGGTCGACAACAACAACTTCAATGTCGAGTTCGTGCCGCCTAAGGAGATGTCCCGGACCGTCAACCTCGTCGCCGGCAGGATGCCCAACCCGTCGTCACCCGACGAGGTTCTTGCCTCCTTCAACCTGCAGCGGGACAACGGGGTCCACGTCGGGACCGTCCTGCGGATGAGGATGTATGCGGCCTCCCAGTCGGAAGCCGTCAACAACGCCAGCGGTGCGGGTCCCCCGCCGACGGGACCGTTCGTGTCGTTCCACGTCGTCGGCATTGAAGCGGCTGTCGACGAGTTCCAGGCCGGGACCACCCCGCTCTACGACGTCTACACGACACCGGCCTTCGCCCGTTCCGTGTTGCCGAAGACGACATCGGGATTCCTCTACCTGGTGAAGCTGCGTCACGGAGCCGCCGACGTCGACGCCTTCAAGACCTACGCCAAGTCACTCGGCATTGACGATTTCACCGACCTGAGCACCCCCGAGGTGCTGATCGCCGGTTCCATCCATCCGCAGGCGGTCGGCTGGTGGCTGCTGGCCGCGCTGGCCGCGCTGGCCGGGGCGGCCGTGGTCGGACAGGCTCTGAGCCGGACCCGCCGGGCGGAGAGCGACGAGTTCCCCATCCTCAAGGCGCTCGGGCTCGGCCGTGGTGTTCTGGTGGCGCTGGGCATGGCGTCCACCTTGCTCGTCGCTCTGGTCGGCGCCGTCGGGGCGTTGGCCCTCGCTTACGCCCTCTCCCCGTTCGCGCCCGTCGGCGACGCTCGGCTCGCCGAGCCGTCAACGGGCCTCCGCTTCGACGGACCTGTTCTTCTGCCGGGCGCGCTCGCCACCGTGCTGGTCGTGGTCGTCCTCGGAGTGTGGCCGTCACTGCGTGCCGCTCGTGGCCGGGCGGACGCAGTCCGTCCCCGCCCGTCAGCCGTCGTCCGGTTCGTCGGTGCGGCGGGTGCCCCGCCGACCATGGTGGTCGGGGTGCGCAACGCGCTCGAACGCGGGCGCGGCGCCGCTTCGGCGCCTGTGGCCACCGCGCTCCTGGGCGCTGCGCTCGCCGTAGCTGCGCTGTGCGGCACCGCCGTCTTCGGGTCGAGCCTCTCGCACCTCGACGCCACCCCGTCACTCTTCGGCGATACCTACCAGGTGATCATCTACGGAACACCGAGCACATCCAGCACGGCGAGCCCAGAAGCCGATCAGCGTCAGGTGATCCGGGGGCTCGAACGCCACAAGGGAATCAACCGCATCACCGTGGCCACGGGCGCGCCCCTCTCCATCGACGGTGTGACCGTACAGGGAGCCGCGTATGCCGCCGTCCGCGGCACACCCCTTCTGGTGGCCATCGCTGGTCGACTCCCCGCTCGTACCGGTGAGATCGCGTTGGGGTCGTCGACCATGCGCCTGATCGACACCCAGGCTGGCGCCGTCGTAAGGGTGCGGTTCGCGTCGCCCACCGGTCGCGCCCGCACCGTGCCGTTCCGGGTCGTCGGGACGGCCGCGCTCCCGACCGGCGTTGGCGACGGAGAGGTCGGGCTGGGCACGGGTGCGCTCCTGACCCTCAGCGGGTACGAGCAGGCGGCGTGTCCGCGCGGCACGGCCAACAAGAAGTGCGTCGGATCGATCCTGGCGAACACCGCCGTGCTGGCCAGTGCCACGCAGAGCGGTTCGGGACGCGTGGCGATCGACCACATCACCTCCACCGGTCAGAGCTACGTCGGGACACCCTTCACCCCGACGACGCTCGTGAACTTCGGTGAGGCGGTCGACTTCCCACTGATCCTCGGGCTCATCTTGGCTCTCTTCGGCGCCGCCACTCTCACCCACCTGCTCGTCGTGAGCGTGGGTCGGCGGCGCCGGGAGATGGGACTGCTCAAGGCGCTCGGGTTTGTAAGCCGCCAGTTGGGAGCAACGGTGTACTGGCAGGCGATGACGGTCACAATGGTGGGCCTCGTCGTTGGTGTCCCCGTCGGTATTGCGCTCGGTCGAGTTATCTGGAAGGCCTTCGCCCTCAACGTCGGCGTCGTCCCTGACCCGATCGTCGATCCCTGGATCATCGTGGGCCTGGGCGCGGCCGTCCTGGTCGGAGCCCTCCTGCTCGCCATCGGCCCGGCGTTGGCGGCGGTGCGGGCGCGGCCCGCCCGGCTGCTTCGGGTGGAGTGACGGGGGCGCCACCGGTTCTGTGGCTCACCCACTCGGGAACTGCCCAACACGACAGTACGGGTATCCAGGTCGTTTCGAACGGGGACACCACGGGCGCCTGAAGCAGGCGCCCGTCAGACCGTCCGCACCGCCTTCACATCACCTGCATGGCCGTCGCACGACCAAACCCCGCAGACCTTGCCGGACTGCGTAACGAATAGGGCCACGACACACCACCGGCTCCGGGTAGTGGTACATCTGCATCCTTGGGAAGCTGGCTGGATCCCACTTCTCCAAGCTCCCGGCGGTTCGTCGTGCTACGTCAGCAACCCGAAGTTCCCGATGACCGTGGCGTCGGCCGGGGTGGGCCCCTCCGCACAGCGCTCCCCGATGGCGGCCTGAAACGCCGCGAAGGCCGGCGACGACGTCAGCGGGTTGTCTTCGCCATCGGTGACGGCCACGTGCACGAAGCTCACGCCGTCGTCGAGGCGGAAGGTCGCGTAGTGCAGACCGTCTGGTCGACCCTCGGCCAGCTCGGCGAAGACGCCGCGGATCAGCCGCTCGTTCTCGTCGGCGTGCTCGGGCTTGGTGCGGTAACGGATCACCTTGGTCGTGGGCATCGTCCTCTTTCCTCTTCATGAACGGGCAGGGTTCAGATGGCGCGCATGCTGTTGTTGCGCGCCTCGTGGGTCACCTCGGCCAGGCCGAGCGCCTCCAGAAGCGGCGGGAGGTACATGCCGAAGCGGCCGCGGTAACCCTTGCGCTGGCCGTACCAGCCGCCGATCGGGTTGTCGGCGGAGCGGCCAAATGCCTCCACGGTCCCGTCCGCCGCATCCTTCTTCTCGTCGGCCGCCCCGAGTGGCACCCAGTCGCCCTGCTCGGTCAGCCACTGGCGCAGGTCCTCGATCGCCCGCAGGTCGTAGGTGAGCGTGGTCGAGCCCACCTGGCAGACCAGCAGCGCCGGCTCCGCCTGCTCTTCCCGGTACATCGTGTACTCCGAGCTCCCGGGCGGGGTCTTCAGCACCCACGGGTCCTCTTTGCTCCCCGTCGCCATCAGTCAGTCCCCTTCCTTCACGGCCGCCACGAAATGCGGCAGCAGTGCGTCCCACCCGCCGCGGTTCTTGTCACGCCAGGCGTCCGCTTCGTCGCCCAACGCTTCCCACCCGCTGTGCTCGATCTCAATGCGCGTGCGCGTGGCGCCCTCGTCGACGAAGGTGATCTCGACCTCGGTCGCCGTTGCGCGCTCGCGCCCGATGTGCCAAAGATAGGACAGACGGCGGGGCGGCTCCCAGACGGTCACCTCACCCCACTCGTACTGCTCGCCGGCCGCGGTGCGCTCGTAAATCCGACCGCCGGGGACGCTCTCGAAGACGATCTCTTCGGGGTGCCCGCTCACCGTGTGGTCACGTGGCCACCAGGTTCCGAGCTTCGACGCCCAAACGGTGAACGCGTGGTCCGGCGTGCAGTCGACGTCGAAGCTGATGCGCAGCGGCGCCGTCATGTCGGCGGTGGTGGTGCGGTGTTCTCGGCCAGCAACCGGAACCGCGCCGCCGCATCACCCCACACGCCTTCGAGGTAGTCCTGCACCGCCCGCACTCCCCCGCCCTCCAGGTGGTAGATCCGCCGGTTCCCCTCAGCCCGCTCGTCCACCAATCCGGCGTCCTTCAACAGGCGCAGATGGCGCGACACGGCGGGACGGCTGATCGGCAGTGAGGAGGCGATCTCGTGCACCGGCTTGTCTCCCTCGCTCAGGAGGCGCAGGATCTCGCGGCGGGTCGGATCGCCCAACGCATCGAACGGATCGGCGTTCGGCATCCGCTCAGCCGATGGGCCCGGACGGGCTGACGGCGAGCAGCGGTAACACGTTCGTTACCGTAACAGAATGGTTACCAATGGGGCAACCGCAGCGACGGCGAGGCCAAGTCGGCCCCGACGTCGGGTGAGTCAGGCCGCGACCAGCGTCCTCGAGGCGATGGTCTGTTCGACCTTCTCGGCCACCGAGGGTGCGACCTCCATGATCCGGCGGAACTCGCTCGGCGAGCCGGCGTAGATCTCGCAATCGGTGATGGCCGTCACCGTGGCGTTGCGGCGGCCCGAGCCGAGGGGCTGCAGGAGGGCCATCTCGCCCACCAGGTCACCCCGCCCGAGGGTGGCGATGCTGCGGCCACCCTGGGTCACCTCGGCCATGCCGCTGACCATGATCATGAACTCGTTGCCGATACCGCCCTCACGTACGAGGACCCTTCCCGCCTTGACCTTCAACCTCGTCAGCTGCCTCGCGATGACCGCCAACTCCGACCGGCTGGCCTCCGAAAACAGATCCAGTTCCCGCAAATCGTCCTTGAGCAAACGCATTGGTGCTCCTTCCGTTTCACTCTTCCCACAGCCAGAGTGGCGCCTGGACGGATGATCTGTCAAGCAGTTAGGGAAGATACTCTCTATCTCCCTTACAGATTAGCGGGAGCTACCCCTCGAACCAGCGGTAGCGGGTCCAACCGGCCATCGGCCGGGCGCCCAGACGCTGGTAGAAGTCCATGGCGGGGACATTCCACTCGAGCACCTCCCACTCCAGGCGGCCCTCGGTCTCCTGGCGCAGCCGGCTCAGGATCTGGCTGGCGTAGCCCTGCCGGCGGTGCTCCGGCCGGATGTAAATGTCCTCGAGCCAGATTCCCGTCTTGCCCAGGAAGGTCGAGAACGTCCGGTACCACAGGGCATGGCCGATCAGTGCCCCGCCTTCCTCCACGACCCAGTCCTGGGCCATGGCCTCGGGCCCGAAGAGCGTGCGAGCGAGGCCATCCTCGGTGATCGCCACCTGGTCCGACAGGTTCTCGAAGTCCGCCAGCTCGCGGATCATCGCCACCAATTCGGGGACGTCGTCCTCGACCGCCGGACGGATCACCCGTTGCGGGCCCGGTTCGCCGCGGAGACCACTGCCCCCAACGAGGCGTCCAGGATGGACGAGTCGCGACCCACACCCCACCAGGTCGACCCGTCGGCGCCCGCGCATTCCACGTACGCCACTGCCGAGGCGCCCGAACCTTCAGTCAGCGCGTGCTCGGAGTAGTCCTTCACCTCCAGCACAATACCGAGGTCGGACTTCAGGGCGCTGACCAGCGCGTCGATCGGCCCGTTGCCCTGCCCCGACACCGTCTGGTGCTGGCCGTCGACGAGCAGTTGCGCGGTGACGCTGGTCTGACCCTGCCCGGCGGAGACCTCGCTGGTGATCAGCCGCAGTCCCGCGTCCTCGGGCAGGTAGATCTCCTCGAAGACGTCGCGCATCTTCCCTGAGGGGATGACCGTGCCGCTGGCCTCGGTGATCTCCTGGACGTGCTTGGAGAACTCCACCTGCAGCCGGCGCGGCAGGTCGAGGCCGTGGTCGGTGTCCATCAGGTAGGCCACGCCGCCCTTGCCCGACTGGCTGTTCACCTGAATGATCGCCTCGTAGGTGCGCCCGGTGTGCTTGGGGTCGATGGGCAGGTAGGGCACCTCCCACTCGTCGTAGTCGTCCCCGATGGCGGCCATCCCCTTCTTGATCGCGTCCTGGTGCGAACCGGAGAAGGCCGTGTACACCAGGTCGCCCGCGTAGGGATGGCGCGGGTGGACCGGCAACCGCGTGGCGTACTCGGCCACGCGGCGGACCTTTTCAATGTCGCCGAAGTCCAGGGCCGGGTCGATGCCCTGCGAGAACAGGTTCATGGCCAGGGTCACGATGTCGACGTTGCCGGTGCGCTCGCCGTTGCCGAACAACGTGCCCTCCACCCGGTCGGCGCCCGCCAGCACCGCCAGCTCGGCAGCCGCCACCGCGGTGCCCCGGTCGTTGTGCGGGTGCAGGCTGAGCACGATGGAGTCCCGGTCCTTGATGGTACGGCCGAACCACTCGATCACGTCGGCGTACACGTTGGGGCTGTACATCTCGACCGTGGCCGGCAGGTTGAGGATCAGGGGCAACGCGGGCGTCGGCTGAATGACGTCCATCACGGCCTCGCAGATCTCGACCGCGAACTCCGGCTCGGTCCCCGTGAAGCTCTCGGGCGAGTACTCGTAGCGGATGGCCGTCCCGCTCACCTGGGCCTCGTACTTCTTGCAGAGCTCGGCTGCCTTCACCGCGATGTCGATGATGCCGGGCCTGTCGAGGCCGAACACCACGCGCCGCTGCAGTTCGGACACCGAGTTGTAGAAGTGCACGATGGCGCGCGGTGCGCCGGCCAGCGACTCGAATGTCCGCTCAATGAGCTCCTGCCGGCACTGCACCAGAACCTGGATCTCGACCTCGTCCGGAATCAGGTTCTCGTCAATGATGAGGCGCTGGAAGTCGAAGTCCGTCTGCGAGGCAGAGGGGAAGCCGACCTCGATCTCCTTGAACCCCACGTCGACCAGCGTCTGGAACAGCGCCAGCTTCCGCTCGGAATCCATCGGGTCGATCAGGGCCTGGTTCCCGTCGCGCAGGTCCACGCTGGCCCAGCGCGGGGCCTGGGTGAACTGGCGGTCCGGCCAGGTGCGATCGTGCAGCACGAGCGGCACGTGCGAGCGGTACTTGTCGAAGGGCATGGGTGACGGGTCGCAGGGCAGGGCCAGATGACCCCGCTCCATGTCGTCACCATTCCCTTTCTGTCCCTCAGCCATCGGTTTCTTCCCTTCTTCTTCGTGAATGCATCGGCCTGAACCAGCGCCGGCCCAACAAAAAACCCCCTGGCCTTTCGGCGCAGGAGGTTGCGAGCGAACGCGATGTGGCGTTCGCCGTCAGGTAAGCAGCAGGCCGGACGCGAAGCTCTTCACCAACACGAGTCTAATCGTCCCATCGGGTACGGCGGGCGTCAAGGCGCAACAGGGGAACCGAAGCGCAGCAGGTTCCCGTCGCCGTCGGTGTGGGCCGCCTCCCACACGCCGAATCCGGGGTCGAACAGCTCCGAAGTCTCGCCCACCGCCGCCATCCGCCACTCGGCGTGCAGGGCGTTGGCGTCGTCGACCCCCAGATACGCCGCACCCCGCTCGGTGGTCGGCCCCATGTCGGGCACCTGCTTGAAGTGGATGCGGATGCCGTCCCGGGCCACCGTGCCGTAACCCCCGCCGTGCACATGCACGGCGAAGCCGAGCGCCTCGTAGTGGGCCCGCATGGCGTCCATGTCCGCGGTGGGGAAGATGGGGGCGATGTGCTGCAAAGAGGCCATGTCCGCTCACGCTACCGTGGTCGGATGCGCCGGCTCGTTTCGACCCTCTTCCGCGCCGGTCTGGTCATCGGGGTGCTGGCGGTGCTGCGCGCCGTCCTGCTGGACCGGGCGCCGCGGCGGGAGTTGCACCGGGGCGAGCCCGTCATCGGCAGCCTCGACACCTGGCCTGCCGTGCCGCGCAAGCCGCAGTCGTGACTTGCTCTACAGCGTGACGCGGTGGATGTCGAGGATGCCCTCGTCGCCACGGAGCTGATCCACCACGGCATCGGACGCCGCCGCCGTCGTCGAGATCACCATCATCGCCGTCGTCGACTCAGGGCTCGGCCCCACGGCCATGGAGGAGATGGAGATGCCCGCCTTCCCGAGCGCCGTCCCGACGATCCCGATGACGCCCGGGCGGTCGTCGTTGCGCACCACCAGCATGTGCGTCGACGGCGGGACCTCCACCTGATGGTCGTCGACGACGACGATGCGCGGCTCGGTGCGCAGGCCGGCGGAAATGAGCGTGCCGGCGACGGAGTGCGAGCCCGAGCGCAAGGTGATGAGGGACTTGTAGTCGTGTGACGTTGCGGTCGAGGACTCGCGCACCTGCAGTCCGCGCTGCGCGGCCAGCTGCGGCGCGTTGACGTAGGACACCGGCTCCTCGGTGGAGCCGCCGAAGATCCCCTTCAGCACCGACAGGGTGAGGATGCCCGTGCCCTCCCCCGACAGCTCGCCCTGGTACTCCATGTCGATGGCGTCGGGCAGGCCGTCGTGCAAGCCGACGAAGAAGCGGCCCAACTGCTCGGCCAGTGCCATGAAGCCGCGGACCATTTCGGACACGTCGCGCGCCGCCACGTTGACGGCGTACGGAACGAAGTCGCCGGCCAGCGCCAGTAGCACCTGCTCGGCAATGGTGACGCCAGCCTTGTCCTGCGCCTCCTCGGTGGACGCGCCGAGGTGCGGCGAGACGACCACCTGCGGAAGCTCGAAGAGCGGTGACTCGGTGCAGGGCTCCTTGGCGAACACGTCGAGACCGGCCCCCGCCACGATGCCGTTGCGGATGGCCTCGGCCAGCGCGTCCTCGTCGACGATGCCGCCGCGGGCCGTGTTCACAATGCGGATGCCCGGCTTGGCCTTGGACAACAGGTCACGGCCGAACAACCCGATGGTCTCGGGCGTCTTGGGCGTATGGATAGAGACGAAGTCCGCCTCAGCCACCAACTCCTCGATGCTGACCAGCCGCACTCCCATGGCTCGCGCCCGCTCCTGGGACACGAAGGGGTCGAAGCCGATGAGCTCCATACCGAACGCATGGGCGCGCTGGGCCACCAGCGAACCGGCCCGACCCAGTCCGACCACGCCGAGCACCTTGCCGTGCAGCTCGACGCCCTCCCACTTCGAACGCTCCCAGCGCCCGGCCACCAACGCCGAGTGGGCCTGCGGGATGTTGCGGGCCTGCGCCAGCAACAAGGCCATAGCCTGCTCGGCCACCGAGAGGATGTTCGACGTCGGCGCGTTGACCACCATCACGCCGCGCTCGGTGGCGCCATCGACGTCGACGTTGTCCAGGCCGACGCCGGCCCGGCCCACGACCACCAGCGACGACGCGGCAGACAGCACGTCGGCGGTCACCTGCGTGGACGAGCGGATGATCAGCGCATGCGCGCCCACCACCGCGCCGAGCAGTTGCTCGGGGCTCAGCCCTTCCTGCACGTCGACCTCATGGCCGGCCTCGGTCAGCAGCTCGACCCCGCTCTGCGCGATCTTCTCCGTTACCAGTACCCGTGCCACCGCGGTGGTCTCCTCACTCCCCCCGACGATGTATCGGTCAGTCTTGCGCCTCGGCGAAAAGCGCGGCCAACCGGCTCACTCCCTCGACGAGATCCTCGTCGCCCAGCGCGTAGGACAGGCGGAAGTAGCCCGGCGCGCCGAACGCCTCTCCGGGCACCGCCGCCACCTTCGCTTCGTTGATGCAGATTTCGGCCAACTCCGCGCTGTTCGCCGGACGTTGTCCCCGGAGGCTTCGACCGAGCAGCCCTTTGACGGAGGGATAGCAGTAGAACGCGCCCTCGGGCTCCACGCACACGACACCCTCGATGTCGTTGAGCATGGACGTCATGGTGAGGCGCCGGCGGTCGAAGGCCGCGCGCATCATGGCGACGTCGTCGAGGTTCCCCGAGACGGCGGCCAACGCGGCGCGCTGGGACACGTTGGCGACGTTGGAGGTCTCGTGGCTCTGGATGTTGGTCGCGGCGACAATGGCGTCGGTCGGCCCGATGAGCCACCCCACCCGCCAGCCGGTCATGGCGTAGGTCTTGGCCACGCCGTTGGCCACGAGGCAGCGGTCAGTCAGCTCGGGCACGACCACGGGCATGGAGTGGTGCTCGGCGCCGCCGTACACGAGATGCTCGTAGATCTCGTCGGTCAGCACCCAGATCCCCTTGGACACCGCCCACTGGCCGATGGCCTCGATCTCGTCGCGCGGGTAGACCGCGCCGGTCGGGTTGGACGGCGAGACGAAGAGCAGGGCCTTGGTGCGTGGCGTCCAGGCGCGCTCGAGGTCTTCGACCGAGGAGCGGAAGCCTGTCGTCTCGTCGGAGGACACCACGACCGGCGTCCCGCCGGCCAGGACGATCGACTCGGGGTACGTCGTCCAGTAGGGAGCGAGGACCAGCACCTCGTCGCCCGGGTCACACAGCACCGCGAACGCGTTCGACACCGCCTGCTTACCGCCGTTGGTGACGAGCACCTGGTTGGCCGCCACCTCGAAACCCGAGTCGCGCTTGGTCTTGACCGCGATGGCCTCGCGCAGGGCCGGGATGCCGGCCGTCGGGGTGTACCGGTGGTTGGCCGGTTCGCGGCATGCGATGACGGCGGCCTCGACGATGTGCGCAGGTGTGCGGAAGTCCGGCTCGCCCGCTCCGAAGCCGACGACGTGCTCCCCTGCCGCCTGCAACGCCTTGGCCTTCGCATCCACGGCGAGGGTCGCCGAGGGCGCCACGGCGGCGGCTCGGCGAGAGATCCGGCGGAGCTCAGTCGTCGCAGGAGTGGTCGTCACGAGTGCCATGATCTCATACGTGCCAGACGTCCCGAACATCATCATCCCGCCCGATTTGCTGCCGTCCGACGGCCGCTTCGGGTCCGGTCCCTCCAAGGTCCGACCGGCCACCATCGACGCACTCGCCGGAGCGGCCACCACCTACATGGGAACCAGCCACCGCCAGAAAACGGTCAAGGCTCAGGTGGGCCGGGTGCGCGCCGGGATGCGCCAGCTCTTCTCGCTCCCCGACGGCTACGAGGTCGTGCTCGGCAACGGGGGGACGACGTGCTTCTGGGACGCGGCCACCTTCGGGCTGATCCAGGAGCAGAGCCAGCACCTGAGCTTCGGAGAGTTCTCCTCGAAGTTCGCCGCCTGTGCCAAGGCGGCGCCGCACCTCAAGGACCCCCAGGTCATCACTTCGGAGGTCGGCACCCATCCCAAGCCGGTGGCCGATCCCACCGTCGACCTGTACGCCCTGACCCACAACGAGACCTCCACGGGGGTGTCGATGCCCGTCCGGCGGCCGGAGGGTGCGGCCGCCCCCGCCGATGGAGGCGGACTGGTCGCGGTGGATGCCACCTCGGGCGCCGGCGGCCTCCGGGTCGACGCGGCCGAGTTCGACGCCTACTACCTGGCGCCGCAGAAGTGCTTCGCCGGGGACGGCGGCCTCTGGATCGCCCTCATGTCCCCCGCCGCGCTCGAACGGGTGGAGCGCATCGCCGCTTCTGGGCGCTGGATCCCCACCTTCCTCGACCTCAAGACGGCGGTCGACAACTCGGTGCTGGACCAGACGTACAACACGCCGGCGCTGGCCACCATCTTCATGCTGGCCGAGCAGCTCGACTGGATGAACGAGAACGGCGGCCTGGAGTGGACCGCCTCGCGCTGCGACCGCTCGGCCGAGATCCTCTACACCTGGGCCGAGCAGTCCGGCTACGCCCGGCCCTTCGTCGAGAACCCGGCCGATCGCAGCCACGTCGTCGGCACCATCGACTTCGTCGATGCGGTGGACGCGGCGGCGATCGCTGCCGTGTTGCGGGCGAACGGGATCGTTGACACCGAGCCGTATCGCAAGCTCGGGCGTAACCAGTTGCGGATCGCCATGTTCCCCGCGATCGAGCCCGACGACGTGGCGTCGTTGTGCGCCTGCGTCACCCACGTGGTGGGCGCTCTCGCCTCGACCTGACGTCGGCCTGCCCGGACTGACTCGGGAGTCCGGCTCCCCAGGCCGCCTCGGCGCGGCTCGGCGCGTCCACTGGTGCTACCCGGTCGAAAAAAACGGGGGGTGCCCGGCTGGTATTACCCGTCGGCATTGTGCATACTCAGTATATATGGCGCCCACCTGGTCTGGAGATCTGGCATGACCGCGGTCACTTTGGACGATTCCCCTGGGCCGAGCGCGGCCGGGAGCGACGACCGGTGGGCCGTCGAGACCCATGGGCTCACGAAGCGGTTCGGGGACAATGTCGCCGTCGACGGCGTGGAGCTCCTGGTCCCCCGCGGCTGCGCCTTCGGCTACCTGGGCCCCAACGGGGCGGGCAAGACGACGTTGATCCGGGTCCTGCTCGGCCTGACCCACGCCGACGCCGGCACCATGTCGCTCCTCGGCCACGCCGTACCCCGTCATCGCGACAAAGCGCTGGCCCGTGTCGGGGCGATCGTCGACGAGCCCCGCTTCCACGGCCACCTGACCGGTCGTCAGAACCTCCAGATCCTCGCCGCGGCGCGAGAGCCGGCGGCCAAGGGTCGCATCGAACCGGCGCTCGAGCGCGTCGGCATCCTCCACCGGGCCGACGACAAGGTGTCGAAGTACTCCATGGGGATGCGCCAACGCCTGGGTGTCGCGGCCTGCCTGCTCGGTGACCCCCAACTGCTCATCCTCGACGAGCCGATGAACGGCCTCGACCCCGGCGGCATGCTCGAGATGCGCGACATGATCCTCTCCCTGGTCGCCGAGGGACGCACGGTCGTGCTCTCCTCGCACCTGCTCGACGAGGTGGAGCGCACCTGCGACGCCGTGGCCATCGTCGACAAGGGCAAGGTTATCCGGCAGGGCCCGATCGCCCAGCTCCTGGCCGGTTCCTCCTTCGAGGTCCAGGTCGAGTGCTCCGAGCCCGACCGGGCCGGCGGCCTGCTCGGGGGTACCGCGTTCGGCGCCCACGTGCAGATCGGTCCGGACGGGCTCGCCATCTCATTGCCCGAGGGCACCGAGCGTGATGCCATCGCGGAGATCAACCGGCTTCTGGTGGAGGGCCGGATCTCGGTGTACCGGCTCCAGCACATCCAGGCCTCGCTCGAGTCGTGGTTCCTCGAGGTCACGAAGCGTCTGGGGGCGCCCGAATGACGACGATCACCGACGTGGGAGCCGCGGCTCCAGGTCCGGCTCCCACTCCGATCCCGGCGGACGCGCGGAGTGATCACCGCGGCTCGTGGATCCCGACCTGGGGCATGGTCGCCACGCGTTTCATGGAGCTGCGCAGGCGGCGCGGGCTGATGATCGCCCTGATCGCCGTCAACATCGGCATCCCGGTCGTCTTCCTCGGCGTGCGTCTCATCTCCCATGCGGTCGCACCCAAGTCCTACGGGCCCGCCGGCGGCTACACCATCTTCACCACACTGGTGGCCGGCTTCATGTACGTCTTCGGGTTCGTCGTGGCGGCGGTCGTCGGCTCCACGGCGGGGTCGGTCGACCTCACCGAGGGGATGTTCCGCCATCTAGTCATCACGGGCCGTTCCCGGCTGGCCCTGTACTTCGCCCGCATCCCGGCCGGGCTGGCCATCGTCATCGCCATGGTGGCTGTCGGCTACACCATCGTCTGCGCCGTGTGCGTCTTCGCCGCACCGGCGCAGCTCAACTACGACGGCGTCAACGTCCCGGCCGGCCTGTCGCGTCCGGCCCTGGACAGCTGGGCGGCCTCGCACGCCGACAAGGTCATCTGCAACTTCAACTTCAACGGAGGCCAAGGGCTGAACGGCCCGCCGCCGAACGTCACGTGCGGCCCCAACGGTCAGACCATCGGTCCCCCGCCGGGAACCGTGATCCAGACGAAGGGCGGCGGGACGGTCACCGTGCCCGGCAACGAATCGCCGGCCCAGATCCGGGCGTTCGCCGTCTCGGTCGCCAACCAGGACTACGCCGACTACCGCGCGAACTTCCTGGTCCCCTCCACCACGCTGATGGTCGACGTCGGGCTGTGGATCGCGCTCGAGGCGACCATCGGGTTCATCGTCGGCCTCGGCCTGGCCTCGCTGATGGGTCAACGGACGGTACCGGTGGTCATCCTCATCGTGCTGGAGCTGATCCTGACGCCGCTCTTCAGCCGCCACATCATCTCGCACCTGCTCAACGTCCAGCGGGGGATCGTGGGCGTGGCCATGGCCCACATCGAGCCCGGAGGTCTCCCGACACCGTTCAGCGGCGGCGGGGGTGGCGGCGGACCGGGAGGGAACCCGCTGATCCCCGAGTCGACCTTGGCGTCGTCGTTGGTGATCGTCGGCTGGATCGTGTTCTGGACGGCCATCGGGGCGTGGCGGATGAAAACCCGGGACGCCTAGCGGCCGGCGGATGGCGTCGTCAGCGCAGGGGGAAACCGGCGGCGGCGAGGAGCCGCTCGCTCTCGTCCCAGAGGCGCGCGGCCGCCTCGTCATCGTGGGCTTGGCGGCTCATCTGACCTGGCCTGGACCGGACCCAGTACTCGCCCGTCCTCCCCGCGACGGCAGGGGACGTGGCCAGGTGGATGGAGGTCTTGGCGCCGCGCCTGGGGCTTATTTCGAAGGGCCGGACGAGCCGCATACCGAAACCCATGAACCCGTGCAGGTCACCGTCCATGCCGAAGCTGCTGCGGACGGGGCCGGGGTGCGCGGCATTGACGGTGACGTGGGCGCCGCCGCCTGCGGCGGCGAGCCGCTTGGCCAGCTGGCGGGTGAACAGGATGTTGGCGAGCTTCGACCGGCAATACGCCTCCATGGCCTCGTAGCGCTTCTCGCTCTGGAGGTCCTCGAAGCGCATGCCGCGCCAGGCCGCGTGGTGGCCGACCGAAGTCACGTTGACGATGCGGGAGGACGCGCCGGCGCACAGTCGTGGGAGCAGCAGGTTCGTCAGGTAGAAGTGGCCGAGATGGTTGACGCCGAACGTGTACTCGAAACCCTGCGCCGTCTCCTGGCGTGCCGACCAGGTTCCGCCGGCATTGTTCACCAGGACGTCGAGGCGATCCCAACGAGTCAAGATCTCCTCCGCGGCCTGGCGGACCGAGGCCAGGTCGGCCAGGTCGAGGGAGATGATCTGCACGTCGTCACTCCACGTCCGCCGGGTGACCTCGTGCGCAGCCGCCTCCGCCTTGGCCCGGTTCCGACAGGCGAGCACCGTCGTCGCTTCCTGGGCGGCCAGGCCGACTGCCGTCTCCAAGCCGATGCCGACATTGGATCCCGTCACGACGACGACCTTGCCTTGCATGCTCATACGGGGGGACGTCCAGTCTGGAGAGGGAGTGCGACGAATTTCTTAGCCCCGATCCGCAGGGCGATCACAAACCGAGTGGCGGCACTCGGGAGGCTGGGCCGCTGCACGCCGGGCCCGCGCTCGAGGGTGCCCACCTGCGCTGCGGCGTCGTCGCTCAAGCCCACGGCTCATTCTCGGCGGCTTCCATGATTTCGAGATGACGCTCCAGGGCGTTGCCCTGGCCCGCCCATTGCAGCCGGTAGGGCGCCAGCCACTCATCGACCTCACGCAGCGGCCCGGGACTGACCCGGTAGATCCGGCGCTGGGCGTCCGGACGCGAGTGCACCAGGCCCGCCTCTCGCAGGACCTTGAGGTGCTTGGAGATGGACGGCTGGCTGAGCGAGAGCAGGGCCGCCAGGTCGCCGACCGTGCGCTCCTCTTCCGCCAAGAGGTCGAGGATGCGGCGGCGGCTTTCTTCAGCCAGGACCCCAAATGTGGCCGTCACACAGGGTATATTCCTCTAGAGGCATATGCCCTGTCAAGAGTTCCGGTCAGGTCGAGGCAGCGGCCTTGGCGGCGATCCGGCGCAGCGGCGGCAGGGTCGGCGGGGGCTGCTTGCGCGGCGGCAGGGTGGCCAGGAGCGCCATGGTCGCCTCAGTGATCTGGGTCACGGCCCGCTCGAACGCCCCTTCGGTCTCGGTCGACGTCTTCTGGACGCCGCTGACCTTGCGGACGTACTGGCGCGCCGCCGCCTCGATCTCCTCCGGGGTGGCGACGGGCTCGAGCCCTCGCAGTGTGGTGATGTTTCGGCACATGCCACCACCCTAAGTCCGGGTGGAGTTGATCCCGTCGGCGACGCAGCGCCCGGGGCTGACCTCCACGGTGACACGCCTCCCGGTGCGGTTGTTGCGCACCTCGAGCAGGTCACTCCCCCGGGCCGATGCCACGCTGGCCCCGGTCGTGCGGGCGCAGTAGCCGTGGCGGTAGTGCACCTCGGTCGGTACGAAGATCAACGTCGGCGCGTGGATGCGGTGATTGGGCACGTACGCCATGTCGAACACGTCGGTCTCCGGCGAGAAGCTGAGGCGCAGCGGGGTGCCGGCGACCGCCTGCGGATACACCCGGCTCAGGACGTCCACGGTCGAGCGCAGACGGCCGTCGGCCATGACGAGCGACTCGTCGGCGCTGCCCGTCGGGTCCCCGTAGTACTTCCAGGCCCAGTAGATCCAGCTGACCTGCCGCGCGTCGAGCTCGGCCGTGATCGGCGCCAGGAGCTGCGGATCACTGGAGGCGCCGAATTCGGTGACCATCCAGGCCGGACCGTTCGGCTGTGCGGGCGAGGCCATCTCCGAGCGGTCCTCGGAGCGCACCCCGAGCGAGTGCTCCTCCTGCGCGGCGCAGGCCGCGATGTCGGTGGGGTTCCCGGTCACCGGGCTGCGGGCCCCGCAATAGATGTGGACGTTGAAGACGAGATTGGGAAAGTCCATGGGGCCGATGTAGGTCGGCAGGCCGCGGCTGGCGAAGTTGTCCGGCTCGTCGAAGATGAGGTGCGTGGGATCGTTGGCCTCGATGGTCGGCACGACACCGTTGGCCGGGTCCGCCTTGGGGCAGCGCAGCGGTGGCGCACCGTGCGACGGAGCGCCGACATGGGCGGCCCCGGTGTAGAAGCACTCGAGCTGGGAATCGAAGTGCTCGTCGCCGAAACGGATCAGCGACGTGGAGTACGGCTCGTTGAAGGGGTCGTAGCCGAGGACCCAGGGGTTTCCTTTGAACGCGTGTGCCACGTCGCCCCAGACCTGGTCGTACTGGCCCTGCAAATCGCCCCGGACGTTGTTGTGCCAGAAGTGGCTGAAGGCGATCCCGGCTGCTTTGGTGCCGTACTCGAGAGACCAGCGACCGGGTGGGTCGACGCTCGGGACGCCGTTGGTACAGACGGCCCAATCCGGCTCGCCCTCGCCCTCGAAGATCTCGTTGTACACGTCTTGATGCATGTCGAGGATCGTGTAGATGTGGAAGCGACCCAACAGGTCGACGGTCTTGGTGAGGCGCGCCACGTAGCGGTCGAGCACGGCTCGGTTCATTTGATGCGGGTTGGTGGGAGCGCCGGGCTTGCAAATGGCCGGGTCGTTGGCGGGCGCCGTGCCCGGTTCCAGTCCCCTCCACGTCATGCCGAGGCGGACCACGTTGAAGCCGAGCCGCGCCATCAGCGAGGCGTCAGCGACGGAGAAGTTCCACGGCTTCTTTTTGTCGGGATAGAGCTCGAAGGGCGCGTACTTGTAGACGGCATTGACGCCGTGGAAGAAGACGACCCGGCCCCGGCTGTCGTGGAGGTAGGGCCCGCCGGGCGCCGAGATCCGGCCCGAGACCGTGCCGCTCGGCGGGCGAA
The DNA here is from genome assembly GCA_963741995.1 of uncultured Acidimicrobiaceae bacterium. Taxonomy (GTDB): domain Bacteria; phylum Actinomycetota; class Acidimicrobiia; order Acidimicrobiales; family RAAP-2; genus Bog-473. Next base: position 592,602 of record CAVUKI010000001.1, on the reverse strand, counting down.
AGGTCGGCGAGGACAGGCTCGGCAAGGGGGCGGGGCGGGTGGTCGTGGTCGACCCCGTGCCAGGTCCCAGCAGGGTGGCGCCGACCAGGCCGATCAGCAGGATGAGGAGAGCCGATCGGCGTCGCACGGCGGACAGTCTGTCCCCCACCTTCTGCCCGTGGGCCGCGCCCCCGGAGTCCGTGTTCCGGGCACGTTGGACCTCTCGGTACTCACGAGTCCTCGGGAGTCGGTGAAGATGGTGTCGTGCTCGGTCACATCGGCGTCAACGTCCCCGACCTGGAACGGGCCGGCGCGTACTACCGCCCGCTCATGCCATTGCTCGACTACGAGCCGTTCTTGACCAGCGAGGACGCGCTCGCCTTCATGCCGGCCGAGGGCAAGCGAGGCGCCTACCTCTTCCTGTACGAAGCGACGGAGGACCGGGACTACACCCGGGAAGCCACGGGATTGCAGCACCTGGCCTTCGTGGTGCCGACTCGGGGCTCGGTGCGCGACGTCCACGCCCACGTCGTCGGGGCGGGCGGCACCGTCCTGCATCCACCCCAAGAGTGGCAGCAGTATCCGCCGCCCTACTTCGCCACGTTCTGGCTCGATCCTTTCGGCATCATGCTCGAGGCCGTGTGCCATCACGACCGCGACTGAGCGACGCTGGACAGCAACGCCATCGTGTTCGTGGAGGTCAGTCGTCAGGCGACGTGTTCGAGCGCCCGCCCGATCTCGACGTTGCCAGAGACGCTGCGGACGCTCAGGTCCACCCGGGTCTCGGGACGCCCGCCACTCGCCGGCGCGTCGTCGAGCGGGATGTCCGAGTGCACGACGCCCGACACCGTCTCGACGTCCACGTGGAGGTCGACGCCCTTGGCCACGCCCACCGCGACGTCGCCCGAAACGGAGCGCACGTGCAGAGTGCCTTCTCCCAACGCAAGGACGCGCACGTTCCCCGAGACGTTGACCACCCGGGCGCCCCGGGCGAGCTCGCCCAGGCGCACGTCGCCCGACGTGGCCTTGACCTCGACCCGGGCGCCGGCCGCGCCGACTTCGAGATCACCCGACGCGGTGGAGAACACGGCGCTGCCGGCCACGCTCGAGCAGCGCAGGTCGCCCGAGGCCGTGTGGGCCCGGATGTCGCCCCCGACGCTGCCCATCGTGATGTCGCCGCTGGCCGTCTTGACCGTCACGTCCGCCGCAACATCATCCGTCGACATGTCCCCGCTCCCGGTCTTCAGGTCTGCCTCGCCCACCGGCCCATCGATCTCGATGTCGGCTGAGGCGGTGACCACGGCGACCTGCGCGCCTTCGGGCACCTCGACCCGCACGATCACGGCGTTGCGGCGCAAGAACCGCATGCCGTGCAGGTGCGGGACCTTCACCGCCACGAGGTGACGGGCTCCCGCCGGCCGGCACTCCACGATCGACCGCTGGACGAGCTCCTCCGCCCCGGGCGTGTCCGCCTCGATCGACACGACGGTGCTGTCCGTGGCCCGTGCGGTGACCACCACCAGGCCGACTTGGTTCTCCACGGAGAGGCGAACGCCTCCCGGTGTCTCGAATGTCTTCTCCATGTCTGCTGCTCCCTTCAGGTCGTGCCGTAGCCGCGCAGGCGGTTCCCCGCCCGGGCGCCCCGGCCCCGGTTGTTCGAGGTGCCGCGCTCGAGAGCGCGGACGATGAAGGTGTTCACCGAGACCCCGTCGGCCGCTGCGCCGTCTTCGATGCGGGACTTGAGGCCCTCGCCGAGGCGCAGGGTGATGCGAGCCGACTGCTCGTCGCCCTCCCCCGTCGGAGCCGCAGCCGGACCCGGTCCGTCTTCGACATAGGTCAGATCCACGTCGTCGCCGGCCACCCGGATGTCCACCCGCCCGTCGGGCAGCGTCGCCGTCAGCTCGGCGGCGGCGTCAGACAGGACATCGAGGATGCGCCCGGGCACGGACCGGCCGAGCACATCGGCGATCCGCTCAGCCACCTCGGCCACCGTGTCGTCCCCGAGCTCCCCGACCGCGACCACGTCGGATCGCAGCCCGTCCACCACCAGTGACATCTTCATGACGTCACTATGACATCATTTTGATGTCATAGTCAAGACCCCCGGGTCAGCCTCCCGAGGCGTCCTGCACCTTCGTCTTGCCGGCCGAGATGAAGGGCATCATGGCCCGCAGCTCCTGCCCCACCGACTCGATCTGGTGGGCCTGGCCCTCCTTGCGCAGCGCCTCGAAGCGCGGACGCCCGGCCCGGTTCTCGGCGATCCACTCCTCGGCGAAGGCGCCGCTGCGGATCTCGTCGAGGATCGTCTGCATCTCGGCCCGGACGGCCTCGTTGATGACCCGCGGGCCCCGGGTCAGATCCCCGTACTCGGCCGTGTCCGAGATCGAATAGCGCATCCCGGCGATCCCCTGCTCGTACATCAGGTCGACGATCAGCTTCAGCTCGTGCAGGCACTCGAAGTAGGCCGACTCGGGCTGGTACCCGGCGTTCACCAGCGTCTCGAAGCCGGCGGTCACCAGCGCGGTCAGGCCACCGCACAGCACCACCTGCTCACCGAAGAGGTCGGTCTCCGTCTCCTCGTCGAATGTGGTGTCGAGCACGCCTGCCCGAGTGGAACCGATGGCGTGCGCGTAGGACAGCGCCAGCTCCCGTGCTTTCCCAGTGGCGTCCTGGTGCACGGCGATCAGCGTCGGGACCCCTCCGCCTTCTGTGTAGGTACGGCGGACGAGGTGACCCGGCCCCTTGGGCGCCACCATGGTGACGTCGACGCCTGGGGGCGGCACGATCTGGCCGAAACGGATGTTGAAGCCGTGCGCGAACATCAGGCAGTCGCCGTCGTTGAGGTTGGGCGCCACGAACTCGTCGTAGGCGGCCTTCTGCTCGGTGTCGGGCAGCAGCATCATGATCACGTCGGCCTCGGCGGCGGCGTCCGCCAGCGAGAGGACGCGCAGCCCGGCCTCCTCGGCCTTGCGCCTGCTGCTGCTGCCGTCGCGCAGGGCGACACGCACGTCCACCCCGGACTCCCGCAGGTTCTGCGCGTGCGCGTGGCCCTGCGAGCCGTACCCCAGGATGGCCACCTTGCGGCCGGCGATCAGCGTGGGATCTGCGTCAGATTCGTAGTACATCGTGGCCATGGCGTCGACTCTTTCTCTTATGTGTGCAGTTCTGGCGGTAAAGCGGTCTTAGTGGCGATCCAGCTTAGGCAGGGCGACACGCCCGGTCCGTTGGAGCTCCTCGACGGTGTAGTGCTCCAGCAGGCCCTCGAAGTCGTCGATCTTCTCGGGGCGGCCGGCCAGCATGACGGTGAGCCGGTCGGCGCCCACGCTGACCACCTCGCCGCCGAAGACGCCCACCAGCTGAATGACCTGCGAGCGCTCGGTCGGACCCACCGCCACGGTCACCAGCACCAGCTCGCGCTCGACCGCCTCGGCGGGCGACAGTTCACCGATGGAGACGACGTTGACCAGCTTGTCGAGCTGCATGATCACCTGCTCCAGAGGAGCGGACTCCACGTCGACCACGATCGTGATGCGGCTGAAGTGCTCGTCCTCGTCGGTCGGGGCCACGGCCAGCGAGTAGATGTTGAAGCCACGGCGGCTGAAGAGCCCGGCGACCCGGGCCAGGACGCCGGCCTTGTTCTCGACCAGCACCGACAGAATGTGGTGACGCTGGCCGGGCGCCGGGGTGCGACCACGGCTCGGGCTTCCTGTGACCGCGTGCAGCGGGGCCGGCGTCATTGGGCGGCCAGCTGGTCGGGGTGGACGACGATGTCGTCGTTGGAGGAGCCGGCGGCCACCATTGGGTACACCTTCTCGAAGGCGTCGGTGCGGAAGTCGACGACGACGGGCCGGTCGTCGATGGAGTTCGCCTTTTCGATGGCCGGGCCGACGTCCTCGGGCGTCTCGGCCTTGATGCCGACGCACCCCATGGCCTCGGCCCACTTGACGTAGTCGGGCAGGTCCGGTGAGAGGTAGACCTCCGAGTAACGCTCCTCGTAGAACATCTCCTGCCACTGGCGCACCATGCCGAGGTAGGCGTTGTTGAGGATGGCGATCTTGACCGGGATCTGCTCGGAGCTGGCGGTGACGAGCTCCTGCGCCGTCATTTGGAAGCAGCCGTCGCCGTCGATGGCCCACACGGTGCGGTCCGGGCGCCCCACCTTGGCCCCGATGGCGGCGGGGACGGCGAAGCCCATGGTGCCGGCGCCGCCGGAGTTCACCCAGGTGTAGGGGTGCTCGAACTTCCAGTACTGCGAAGCCCACATCTGGTGCTGACCCACGCCGGCGACGACGACGGCGTCGACCGGCGCCGCATCACGCAACTGCTCGACCACGTTCTGCGGCTTGATGGCGCCGCCTTCGACGTCCTCGTAGTAAAGCGGGAACCTTTCACGCCACTCGTTGATCTTGTGCCACCACGGGGTCAGGTCCTGCACCGGCGGCAGGTCGCCCCGTGAGTCCATAACCAACAACATCTCCTCAATGACCTGGCGGCAGTCGCCCGCGATTCCCACGTCGGGGATGCGGACCTTGCCCAGCTCGGCGGGATCGATGTCGACGTGGATCACCTTCGCCTCGGGGGCGAAGGCGCTGATCTTGCCGGTGACGCGGTCGTCGAATCGTGCGCCGAGGCTGATCAGGAGGTCGCTCCGCTGCATGGCGGTGACCGCGGTGTAGTGGCCGTGCATGCCGGGCATGCCGAGCGCCTGGGGGTGCGAGTCGGGGAAGGCGCCCCGGGCCATGAGGGTGGTGACGACCGGGATCCCCGTCCGATCGGCCAGCACCCGCAACGCCTCGGCGGCCCGGGCCTTCAAGACGCCGCCGCCCACATAGAGGACGGGCCGATGGGATTGGGCGATCAGTTCGACGGCCTGGCCGATGAGCACGGGATCGCCGAACGTCACCGGGTGGTAGCCCGGCAGGTCGAGCTCGTCGACAGACGACGGCCAGTACCACTCCATGGTGGCGTTCGAGATGTCCTTGGGCAGGTCGATCAGCACCGGCCCCGGCCGCCCGGTCGTGGCGACGTGGAAGGCGGCGGCGACCACCCGCGGGATGTCATCCACGTCCTTGATCAGCCAGTTGTGCTTGGTGATGCCCATGGTGACGCCGGTGATGTCGCACTCCTGGAAGGCGTCGGTTCCGATGGAGGCGGTCGCCACCTGGCCCGACACCACGACCAGCGGCGTCGAGTCCATGTAGGCGTTGGCGAGCGGCGTCACGATGTTGGTGGCGCCGGGCCCGCTGGTGACCATGGCCACGCCGGGCCGCCCGGTCGCCATGGCGTAGCCCTCGGCCATGTGGCCGGCGCCCTGCTCGTGCCGCACCAGGATGTGGCGGATGGAAGAGTCGATGATCGGGTCGTAAACGGGCAGGATGGCGCCGCCGGGCAGGCCGAACATGACGTCGACCCCCTGCATCTCGAGGCTCTTTATGAGGGCCTGGGCCCCTGTCATCTTCATATGACTCCCCTGTTCTGCTGAGTGCGGTGCGGCTGTGGTTGTGGTTGTGGTTGTGGCGATGGCGATTTGGATTCGGCCCTGAAATTGAAAAGACCCCCCAGGTTGGGAGGTCGTAAGGCGCGCGTTCCGATGGTGGGCGCGCGCCTACGTGACGAGTACCAGAATCTCGGGACGGAAGCTGCGTGCCTGCATGAAGGGAACATTGTGGCATGCCGGGAGGCGCCCGACAAGCCCCCCTCGCCAGGGCGGCCGGGGGCTACCCCTCCGCCATGCCTCCGCCCAGCAGGGCCGGGAGTGCCGTGGCCCGCATCCGGGTCAGGACCCGGTCGGTCACCGGTGTCACGTCGGGGTGGACGCCGCCGTTGGCCTCGACCGCCGCCTGCCATGCCGCGGATCGCCGCTCGAGCTCGCCGGGGTCGGCCAGCTGCGGGCAGTCGATCCGATCCGTGTTGACGTCGATCACAATGCTGTCGCCGTCCTCGACGAGGGCGATCGGCCCCCCGAGGAACGCCTCGGGCGCCACGTGCCCGATGACCAGCCCGACCGACCCGCCGGAGAAGCGGGCGTCGGTCATGAGGGCGATGGTGATGTTGCGGTGGCGGCAGAGCGCGGTGATGCGCGAGGTGGGGTCCAACAGCTCGGGCATGCCGGGCGCTCCCCGGGGCCCGGCGTAGCGGATGACCACCATGTCGTTGTCCTCGAACGAGTCGGGGTGGAGGTCGAGCGCCTCTATCAGCGACCGCTCGCCGTTGAACACCCGGGCCCTGCCGGTGAACACACCGCCGTTGACGCCGCCCTCGACGCCGGCCACCTTGAGGATCGCACCCCCGGCGGGCGCCAGGTTGCCCCGCAGCAGGCGCAGCCCGCCGGTGTCCTTGAACGGCTTCTCCACGCTGTAGATGACCTGGTGGTCAGGCGGCGGTGGCGCCAGCCGTTGGACCTGGTCGGCGAGAGTCTCTCCTGTACAGGTCAGGGCGGACCCGTCGAGGAAGCCGGCATCCAAAAGCTCTTTCACAATGACCTGGAGCCCACCCGCTGCGTCCACGTCGACCATGGAGTACTCGCCGAACGGCCTCATATTGACGAGGACGGGCAAACGGCGAGCCAGCGCGTTGAACTCCTGCTGGCTCATCGCCTCGGCCCAGAAGTCGATGCCGGCGGCGCGGGCGATCTCGACGCTGTGCAGGACGACGTTGGTCGAGCCGCCCATGGCGATGGCGACCGTCACCGCGTTGCGGAGCGAAGCGGGGGTGACGATGTCGCTCGGCCTGATGGACTTCTCCGTCATGGTGAGCAGGCAGTCGACCATCTGGTCGGGGAAATCGGCCAGGCGGCGGGGGTCGTCCGACGCGGGGGACACCATGTGCAGCGGCTCGAGGCCCAGGACGGCGATGAAGGTCTGCATGGTGTTGTAGGTGAACATGCCGCCGCAGCTGCCCTGGCCGGGGCAGGCGTGCAGCGAGTACCGGGTCCGGACCTCGTCGGGCTGGTCCGCCATCTGGAAGGCCGAAACGAGATCGATCGGGTCGCCGGTCGCCGGGTCGATCCCGGGATGGATCGAGCCATCCGACAGAATCACGGCGGGCGTGTCGTTCTCCAGCACGGCGGCGAGCGTCCCCACGGGCGGCTTGTCGCAGGCGACGACGGCGATGAGCGCGGCGACGCCGTTGGCGGCCAGATGGACGTCGGCGACGTCGTGGACGAGCTCCCGCCCGACGAGGGAGAACCGCATCTGGGGCGTGCCGTTGAGCTGGCCGTCCGACACGCCCAACGTGTAGGCCGGGGAGATCAGCCGGACCTCGAGGTCGTCCTCGGCAATACGCCGGGACAGCGCCGCCTGCACCGCCTGCACCTTGGCCGTGACGCCCAAGTAGCACTGGCTGTCGCCGAGGTTGCCGAGGACGGCCCAGACCGGATCGTGGATCTTCTGGACGTCTTCACCCAGGAACTTGGCCGTGCCGACCCGCTGCACGTCGCGCCCCGGGTTGATGGACACGAGTGTGCGTGACTCGTCCGATTTCATGGGCGCCCAGCATACGGGCCGACCCGGTACGGGTTGGTCAGACGGGCAGGAGCTCGGGCGCCGGTACGGGGTCCGGCGTCACCTCCACCCCGATGGTCGGGATCGACCGGTCCATCCAGCGCGGCATCCACCAGTTGACCGGCCCGAGGATCTCCATGATCGACGGGACCAGCATCATGCGCACGATGGTGGCGTCGACCAGCACGGCCGTCGCCAGCCCCAGCCCGAAGACCTTGAGGATGTGCAGCGGGTCCTTGATCACGAACGAGGCGAAGACGCAGAACATGATGGCGGCGGCGGCCGTGATGATGCGCCCCGTCACGGCCAGCCCGTCGGCCACCGCCTGCGAGTTGTCGTTCGTGCGGAGCCACTCCTCCCGGATCCGCGACAACAGGAAGACCTCATAATCCATCGACAGCCCGAAGAGCACGACGAACAGCGCCACCGGGATCCACGGGTCGATGGGCCCCGTCTCGCCGATGCCGATGATGCGCCCGGCCCAGCCCCACTGGAACACCGCCACCATGACGCCGTAGGCGGCGCCGACGCTGAGCAGGTTCATGATGACCGCCTTCAGCGGCAGCACCAGCGAGCGGAACACGACCATCAGCAATATGAACGACAGGATCAGCACGGCGCCGATCACGAGGAAGAGACGGTGACCGAGGAAGTTCGCCGCATCGATGCTGGCAGCCGTCTGCCCGCCGACCTGCGCGTCGACGCCGGTGCCGCCGACCACCGGTGGTATGACCTCGTTGCGAAGTGTCTGCACGAGCGCCTCGGTCTGGGACGATTGCGGCGATGTCGTCGGATACACGATGATGACCGCCCCGGTGTGCGCCGCATTGAATTCCGGCGGGGCCACGAACGCGATGCCGTGGTGGGCCGCGATGTCTTGCTGCAGCTGCTCGACTGTGGCGGTGGCCCGGCCGGCTGGTCCGTGCATGTCGGCTGCGATGACGAGGGGCCCGTTGAAGCCGGGGCCGAAGCCCTGCGCCAGGAGGTCGTAGGCCTGGCGCGTGGTGAGTGAAGTCGGGTCGTTGCCGGCGTCGGTGAAGGCGAGGCGCATGCTGAACAACGGGAGGGCGAGCCCTATGAGGACGAGCACGGCCAGTGTTCCGGTGATCCACGCCCGCCGCTGCACGAAGCGGCTCCAGCGGTACCAGAACCCGTTCGGCGGCGGTGGCCCGCCGGTCTGGAGCAGGCGGGGCACGTGCAGCTTGTCTATGGCGTTGCCGGCGAAACCCAGCATGGCGGGGAGGAGGGTCAGGGCGGCAATGAGCACCATGAGGACGGCGGCGATGCACGCCGTCGCGAGGCCGATCATGTACGCCTGTCCGATCAGGTAGAGGCCGAAGAGCGAGATCACCACCGTGCTGCCGGCGAAGAGGACCGACCGGCCCGACGTCATGAGGGATGTGATGACCGCATTGCGGGGATCTCGGCCTTCGAAGATGCCCTGCCGGTAGCGGGTGACGATGAAGAGGGCGTAGTCGATGCCCACGCCGATGCCGATCATGGCGGCCATCTCGGGCGAGAAGTTCGGCACGGTGAGGACGTGCGTCAGCAGCTCCAGCAGTGCGATGCCGATGCCGAGCCCGGCGAGTGCCGTGATCACCGGCAGGCCCATGGCCACGACGGATCCGAAGGCGAGCAGCATGATGAGGATGGCCGCGGTGATGCCGATGCCCTCGCTCGGGCCCGGCGCCGCAGTGGCGGCGGCGCTGATCGGGCTGCCGCCGAGCTCGACCTGGAAGCCGTTCGTAGCGGCGCCCTGTGCGGTGGTGATGACCTTCTTGATGGCCGGGACGGGGATGTCGGCGGTGTCAGTGGTGAACTGGACCTGGGCGAAGGCGATGTTCCCCTTGTCCGGCTGGGCGATCTGGTGCGCACCGGCGGCCGAGAACGGGCTGGTGACGCTCTGGACGTAGGGCAGCGGCTCCAGGCCGGCGACGACCCTGCCGATGGCTGCCCGGTTGGCGGGGCTCGTGATGGGCGATGTCGTATGGAAGACGACGTCGGCGGTGTCCCCCGACTTCGACGGGAACCGCTCCTGCAGAATGTTCGTCGCCTGTTGCGAAGGGGTGTTCCCCGCCGTGAACTTGTTCTCGAAATGGGTGCCCACCATCTGCGCGACGACCGTGACGCCGATGATGGCCAGGATCCAGAGGGCGAGAACCATCCGGCGGCGGTCGTAACAGGCACCGGCCAGGCGTCCCAGGACGGTTTCGGCCTGTTCGGGGGGCTGATCCTTCCCGTTCCCGTCTCCCACCAGCGATTCTCCACTAAGATTCATCACTGATGAGTTGTAACACAGAATTCGCCGCTGGTGAATACCCCTATGGGAGGATTTTCCTATGAGCGCCGCTGCGGCCGCGGCCGGCCGCCGGCCCGGCAACGTCGACACGAGGGGCGAGATCGTCGAGGCGGCCAAGCGCGTCTTCGCAGCCAAGGGCTACGACGGGGCGAGCCTGCGTGCCGTCGCCCGGGAGGCCGAGGTGGACCCGGCCCTCGTCCATCACTATTTCGACGGGAAGGCCAGCCTCTTCGTGGCCGCCATGGCCTTGCCCTTCGACCCCCGTACGGTGCCGATGCACGAGCTCCCCGACGTGGCGGATTCGAGCGTCGGGACGACCGTGATCACGGGCTTTCTCACGATGTGGGACCACGCAGAAGGAACGGGCTCTTCGTTCGCCTCCTGTGTCGCGGGAATGGCGGCGTCGACCAACGTGGCCGATGCGATGCGCGAGTTCGTCGCCGACCGGATCTGGGAGAAGACCCCGGTCAACGCGGGAGAGAGTGACGACATGACCCGCCGGCGGCGTGCACTCGTCTCATCGCAGCTGATGGGGCTCGCTTTCATCCGCTACATCCTGCGGGTGCCGCCGATCTCGACGACGACGCCGGCGGAGATCGCCCGCTGGGCCGGTCCCACGTTGGATCGCTACATGGTGGATCCGATCGACTGATTCGCATGTCTGCGCACCTGTTGGCCGAACGGCGGCGACCGTTCTCATTGCGATGCCCGACACTCCTGCAGAACATGGCCAATCGGGCGGCGCCCTGATCAGTGCGGTGGCCGCCAAGTCGAAGGAAGAGATCTGGTCCGAGCTCGATGAGCTCTTCCGCCTGAGGGAGGCGATCGAAGGTCAGATCGCCGTCCGTTTGGGTGAGATCGATCGACGCCAGGCCTTCAGGGACGAGGGTGCGACCTCGACCGCGCAATGGGCCGCCGAGCGTTACGGGAATTCGATGGGGACCACGAGGGCGCTGACACGAATCGGCGAGAAGGCCTTCGACCTGCCCCACCTCCTCGGCGCCCTCTGTGCGGGGGCCATCTCCCTCGACAAGGTGCGGGCGGTCGCCGACGTGGCGACGCCGGAGAGGGACGCAGAGCTGAAGGATCAGGCCCAGCGCTGCACGGTGCGGCAGCTGGCAGACGTGGCCCGCACGATCGCGCAGACCGAAGCATCCCGTGCCTCCGACAGCTCCAGCTCCAGCTCCGAGCACGATCGACGGTTCTTCCGCTTCAACGACACTCTCCGCACCATGACGGCGCAGTTGCCGAGGGATACCTATGCCGAAGTGCGCACCACGTTGGAAGCCCTGGCCATCGAGGTCCCCACCGACGGCGAGACGCCCTGGGACCAGCGCGTCTGCGACGGCTTCACCGGGCTCGTCCGAACGTCGAACTCAGGAGGGCCCGTCCCGGGCGCCGCCGGCAGCCCTCACTTCGTCGTCGTCCATGTCCCCCTTGATGCGCTCGTCGATGACGCAGTCGACCCCACGGAGCTCGCCGGAGAGCTCGAGCAGGACGGCCTGATCGATCGGGAGACCGTGCAGCGGATGGCGTGCGATGCGACCATCGCCGTCGCCGTCGATGACGACGTCGGGCACACCATGTACGAGGGCCGGGCCCAGCGGTCCCCGACCGACGCTCAGCGCCGGGAGGTGATGCGGCGAGACCGCCACTGTCGGTTTCCCGGCTGCACCTACGTGACCTTCACCAACGTGCATCACATCGCTCCGTGGGAACCGGGAGGCAAGACCGATCTTGAGAACCTCGCGCTCCTGTGTCTGCATCATCACCGTGTCGTGCACAGCAATGGATGGTCCATGACCGGGAGCGCCAATGACGAGCTGCACATCGTGGGACCAAGCGGGCGTCCTATGACGTCGCGCCCCTCGCCGTTGTGGACGAGGGCGACCGCCCTCCGACGCTTCGCCGAGTCGGACCGGGGCAGGTCAGCCGCGGCGGCTCCGTAGCTCCGCCGCCACTTCCTTCCCGTTCGCCTTCCCCGACGTCGCCTGCATGACCTCGCGAGTAAAGACACCCATCAACTTGTCTTCACCCACGAGGAAGCGCGCCCACTCGTCGGGGTGGGCGGCAATCACTTCGTCGAGTACTGCGCCCAGAGTGTCGGACGAAAGTGCTTCGAAGCCCATCTCCTTGGCCAGCGTGGCCGGGTCTCCCCCGCCGCGCTCGAGCAGCACGCCGAGCACCGCCTTGGATTGGGTCGCCGAAAGCTTGCCGCTCGACTCCATGACCAGCGTGGAGGCGAACGCAGCGGGGTCCAGCTGCAGCGCGGCGTCGCTCTGCGCCGCGACCTCGTTGGCGGCACGGGCCAGGGCAAGAGCGACGGGCGCGCCGACGTCGGCCGCCGTCGTCACCAGCGTGTCGAGACCCAGATCCACGACGGCGTGGATCTGGTCCGTCTCCGCGTCGGTCGGCGACCCACCCAGCGCGGATGCCAGGACGGCCCGGCGGTCCGCGGGCATAGCGCCCAGTCCGGCGCGCACTCTCTCCTGCCAGGCCGCATCCGGCGCCAGCGGCACCAGGTCCGGCTCAGGAAAGTAGCGGTAATCGTTGGCCTCCTCTTTGGAGCGCATCGAGTCGGTGCGCCCCGCCGACTCGTCCCAGTGGCGGGTCTCCTGGGTCACGGTGCCACCGGACTCGAGGAGGGCGGTCTGGCGCGCCGCCTCGTACTCGATCGCTCGTCCCAGCGATCGCAGCGAGTTGAGGTTCTTGATCTCGCAACGAGTGCCGAAGGCCTCGATGCCGGTGGGCCGAACCGAGACGTTGGCGTCCACCCGCATGGACCCCTCCTCCATGCGCCCGTCAGACGCGCCCGTTGCCACGAGGATCCCCCGCAGTTCGCTGGCGTAGGCCCGGGCCTGGGCCACCGTGCGGATGTCGGGCTCGCTCACGATCTCGACCAGCGGGACGCCCGAGCGGTTGTAGTCGACCAGCGCGTGCAGTGCCGCGTTGATGCGACCGCTCGCCCCGATGTGCGTGAGCTTGCCGGTGTCCTCCTCCATGTGGGCCCGGGTCACGCCGACCCGGAACCCGTCGGGGAGATCGAGCCACCCGTTGGCATTCAGCGGGAGGTCATATTGGCTGATCTGGTAGTCCTTGGCCTGGTCCGGATAGAAGTAGTTCTTCCGGGCGAACTCGGACGGGCGAATCTCGCAGTGCAACGCCGCGCCAATGCGCATGGCGAACTCGACCGCCTGCTCGTTCAACACAGGCAGCGAGCCTGGCAACCCCAGGCAGGTCGGGCAGATGTTCACGTTCGGCTCGTCACCGAACGCGTTGCGGCACCCGCAGAACAGCTTCGTCGCGGTCTGCAGCTCGCAATGCACCTCGAGCCCGATGACCATCTCCCAGTCCGACGAGATCACGACGGCGCCCCGGTCTCCACGACCTGCGCCACCCGGAACAGCAGCGCCTCCTGCAACGCCGGCGCCAGGACCTGCACGCCCACCGGCAACCCGTCGGCGCCTGTCCCGAAGGGCACCGAGACGGCCGGGTGTCCCGAAAGGTTGGAAGGGATGGTGCAGACGTCGTTCATGTACATCGCCAGCGGATCGTCCACTTTGGCGCCCACGTCGAACGCTGTCGTCGGCGCCGTGGCACCCAGGAGGACGTCATATGACTCGTAGGCACGGTCGAACGCCTGCATCACCAACGTCCGGACCCGCTGCGCTTGCGCGTAATAGGCGTCGTAGTAGCCGGCGGACAAGGCGTACGTCCCCAGCATGATCCGCCGCTTGACCTCCGCCCCGAAGCCCGCCGTGCGGGTCGCCGTGTTCATGGCGGCCACGTCCTCTGCGTCAACGCGTAGCCCGTAACGCACCCCGTCGTAGCGGGCGAGGTTTGACGAGGCCTCAGCCGGTGCAATCAGGTAGTAGGCCGACAGCCCGTACCCGAACTCGGGCACCGAGACCTCCTCCACCTTGGCGCCGGCGCCGGCCAGCGCGTCGGCGGCTTCTTGGACCCGGGCCACCACGTCGGGCGCGCAGCCGTCGACGAGGTCGCGGCAGAGCCCCACACGGATGCCCTCGACCCCGTCATGCACCTGCGCCAACGTCGGCTCCGGCTGAGACGGCAACGACGTGCTGTCGAGTGGGTCATAGCCGGCGAGGACGTCGAACAGCAACGCAGCGTCCTCGACGGTCGTGGCAAACGGACCGATTTGATCGAGTGAGCTTGCAAAGGCGACCAACCCATACCGGGAGACGCGTCCGTAGGTGGGTTTCATCCCGACTACCCCACATAAGGCGGCCGGTTGGCGGATGGAGCCACCGGTGTCCGACCCGAGGCCGAGGGGGGTGAAGCCTGCAGCCACCGCAGCGGCCGATCCCCCGCTGCTGCCGCCGGGGACCTTGCCGATGTCGCGCGGATTGCGGGTCGGCCCGAACGCCGAGTTCTCCGTCGAGCTGCCCATGGCGAACTCGTCCATGTTCGTCTTGCCCAACGCGACGGCTCCGGCACGACGGAGCGCCTCCACCACGGTGGCGTCGTACGGCGGCCGCCACCCTTCCAGGATATTCGAGCCGCATGTCGTCACCGCTCCCCGCGTGCACAGATTGTCCTTCAGTGCCACCGGGACTCCGGCCAACGGGCCCGGATCGCGGCCTGCCGCCACCGCGGCATCGACGGAATCGGCGCTGGCCCGCGCCTCGTCGGGCAGCAGCGACAGGAACGCGTGGTACTCGCCATCACCGGACGCCACCGCGGCCAGCGCCTCGTCCACCACTTCGCGCGCCGAGCGCTCGCCGGAGCGGACCGACCCCGCCACGGACATCGCCGTCGTCATGGGGCTTCCCCTCCGATGCGGGGCACGCGGAAGCGGTGGTCCTCTACAGCCGGTGCGACGGCCAAGACTTCGTCCCGGTCCAGGCTCGGACGCGGCTCGTCGGCCCGCAGCACGTTCCGGAGGGCAATCGGGTGCGACGACGGCTCCAGGTGCGACAGGTCGAGCGATGCCACGTCGGCGGCATGGTCGAGCACGGTCCGCAGTTGCGCCGTGAAGAGCTCGACCTCTTCGTCACTCAGGTCGAGCCGGGCCAGGCGGGCCACGTGCACGACGTCCTCGCGGCTCAGCTCGGTCACGAGCGCGGTGGAAGCACGCCGGTCACGAACGCAACCGTTCGCGTCTCGATCTCGTCCTTGTCCCAGTCCAGTGTGGCCACGTGAAAGCTTCGCTCCAACATCACCTGCTCCACCGGGCCCCTGGCGCGGGCCACCAACTTCTCGCTCGACACAGGGTCCACCACATGATCCTGGACGCTCGTGAAGACAAGGACGGGACAGCTGACCGACTCGAGCTCCGCCTCCACCTCTGCCGCTGCGGCGAAGAGCGAGAGCGTGGCTCGCAGGGGGAGACCGGGATAGGCCGCCTCCACTGCACCCTCCATTGCGATGTCCGAACCGATGCCAGGCGCCACTTCGTCGCCCCCGTCGATCATGGCCTGAATGAAGCCGAGCGTGTCGGCGTCAGGCGGCGAGAGGAGCGGGTTCACCACGGCAATGGCGGCAATCTCGGGATGATGTTCGGCCAACCACACACCCAGCATCCCGCCCATCGAAAGCCCGACGACAACGACGCCGTCGCTGCGCGCCGCCAGTTCGGTGTAGGCCGTTTCGGCCGCGGCCGACCAGTCCTCCCACCGAGTGTCGACCATGTCCTCAATCCGGGTCCCGTGACCCGGCAGCAGCGGCATCTCGACGGTGAACCCGGCATCGGCCAATGCGAGTGCCAATCCGCGCATCGATTGCGGGTTGCCGGTGAACCCGTGCAGGACCAGTGCACCGCGGGTGTCACCAGTGGTGGAATACGGCTCTGCACCGGGGATAAGGGAGGCAGCCACAGAGGGGCAGCCTACCGGCGCGCAGGGTAGGGTTCCGGCGCCCGGATGGGTCCGGGGGCTCGGCAAGCGAGGTCGTGCACCACGACCGAGACCGAAGAAGACGAAGGAGCACTGCAATGCCGTCGTACCCGTTCCTGAGCGACGAGTGGCTGGACGAGGCCCGCAAGATCCGCGCCGAGTACGAAGGCAAGACGGCCCCCGTCCCCCATGTCGTCCGTATGAACCTGGTGGTGACCGCCGTCCCCTTCTCCGACGAGGACATCCTCGCCCACTTGGACACTTCGAACGGCGAGCTCGTCCTCGACACCGGACACCTCGAGTCGCAGGACCTCAAGGTCACCGTCGACTACGACACTGCAAAGGCAATCCTCATTGAGGGCAACCCCCAGGCGGGCATGCAGGCCTTCATGGCCGGCAAGGTGCGCGTCGAGGGCGACATGGCCAAGCTGATGGCCCTGCAGGCGGGGCCCGCCGCAGGCGACCCCAACGCGGCCGAGTTGGCCGCCCGCCTGCGCGACATCACGGAGTAGCCGGCGGGCCGCAGGCCTCCCGCCCACCGGCCTATCAGCCCACCAGCCCTCACTTCTCAAGTACTCAGGTGGCCTCGGCCAGTCGTTGCGCGGCCCGCGCTTCGCGGGGCATCGACCTGATGAAGAGCCCGCAGATCACCGCGAGTCCTGCCACGCCCGCGCCGACCCAGAACGGGACGCTGAAGCTGTGGAGCAGTGCGGTGCTGTGGTGCACGTTGGCGAGTCCGGATCGCCGGGCGATCGACTCCTGAATCGTCAGGACCGCCTGAATCCCCACCACTTCACCGACCTGGGTGGCCAGGAGCTGTGCCGCGCTCATGACGCCGTACTCCGATGCCGCCAGCTCATTGGACATGGTCGCTGACGTCGCGGGGTTGGAGACACCCATACCGAGGCCCGAGAGCGCCAGTGCGACCAGAATGATCAGCAGGCCGGCCGTCGCGCTGAGCGTGGCGAACAGGATCATGGAGAGGAACAGCGATCCCGTGCCGAAGAGTGTTGCGGTCCGCTCCCCCGTCCGCACCGTCATATAGCCCGCAATGGGCGCGCTGATGGCGAAGACCAGTGGCCGGCCCACCGAAATGAAGCCGACCTGTGACACGCTGTAGCCGTAGACCTGCTCCATGAGCAGCGGGAACAGGAAGAAGCCACCGAAGTAGGCGAAGCTCGAGAACGCCTTGGTGCCCATCGGGAACATGAAGTTCCGACGTCGCCAATAGGTCGTCGGCACGAGCGGGGTGGCGAACGTCAGCTGCTGTCGCACGAAGACGACGACCAGCACCGCGGCCACGACCCCGCACGTGATCACCGCCGGCGAGGTCCAGCCCACGATGGGGCCGATGCTCAGCACCAGCATGCCGGCCGTGACGGACCCGGCCAGGCTCCAGATCCCCACCCAGTCCATGCCGTCCCAGACGCCAGAGCGCCGCACTCGCCGCTGCTGTCGCCTTCGCCCCAGCCCTCGCCATCGCCCGCGCCGGGAACCATCGCCAGCGTCAGCCTGGACGTCGGCCGAGATCTCGTCATGATGCGTTCGCCGGTCCGAGGGCAACAGAAGGGCGACGACCACCGAGGCGACGACCAGGAGGACCAGTTGGCCCCAGAACAATGTCCGCCACCCGAAGAACTGGATCACCGGCGAGCCCAGCGTCACGCCGAGCACCGGGCCACCGGCGCCCACGAGCGACCACCACCCCAAGGCCTTGACGCGGTCCTGGCGTGAGAACAGCTCCAGGATGATCGCCATGGAGGCCGTGCCGGTCGCCGCCCCCTGGACGCCGTCGAGGGCCCGCGGCGAACAGCAGCATCCCGACGTCGGGCGCCGTCGCGGTGAGGATCGCACTGACCATCGCCCCGAGCAGGCCGAACTGATAGAGGCGGCGGTGGCCGAAGAGATCCCCGGCCTTGCCGAAGAAGGGCGCCGCCACGCCGAAGGCCAGCAACGGTCCCGTCGAGGCCCAGGCGAGCACCGAGAAGCTCGTGTTGAAGTCCGCCTTGACCGTGGGAAGGGCCACCACGAAGACGGTGAATGTGATGTTCAGGGAGAGCAGCCCGGCCAACAGCGCGACCAGGGCCCACCACTGGTAGCGAGGGCTGCGCACGGCCCGGTCCGTGACCCGCCGGTGCAGCAGGGTGAACCAGTTCGTCTCGACTGATCCGTCCGCCCCCATCGTCCCCATGGCGCCGCCACCGGGGTCGAAAGTGGGGTCCAGCAGGACGTCGGCCTGCTCGTCCCCGGGTTCTTCCACCTGGGACACCCTAGGTGGCGACCTCAGGCCACCTCCCAACCGATCCGGACCTCATAGGACCGAGGCAACCGGCCGGACGACGCCGACGCCGACGACGTCGTCAGCGCAGTCCGCGGAGGCGGAACCACCAGTTCGGATCGCGCCCATGGGCGTGGAAGTGATTCGGGATCTGGCGCATCACCCGGTCGACCGCCCATTCGCCCGCGCCGAAGCGGGCATCGGCCACCAGGGTCAGTTGGGCGACCATGTGGTCGACGTCGCCCTCGGGCGGCGTCGGGCCGTGGTGCTTCCACACCACCATGGGCACGCCGCACACCTCGCAGTCGGCCACCCAGCACACGTCATCTTCGTGGTGCCACTCCGACAGATGCGCCGCTTCGCAGAGGTCGCAGTCTGGGTCGAACGGGAGCGTCACCACGGAATGGGGAAGGAGAGCGATCCGGCGAGTTCGAGCTAGTTGGTGAAGAGCTGGACGGACGAGCCGGTATTCACCGTCGACCCGATCGACGGCTGGGTACCGACCACGTTGCTGTTGGGGCTGCCCGACACACCCGAGACGATGAGCCCCGCCGATTGCAGCGCGCTCGTCGCCTGGTTCACAGTGTCGTCCACGACGTTGGGTACCTGAACGGTCGGAGGTCCGGTCGAGATGTTGACCGCCACGGCGGAACCGTAGGGCGCCTGCGCTCCACTGGCCGGCGACGTCGAGATCACCTGTCCCGACGGCACCGTGGCGTTGGGCTCGGGGTTCTGCGTAGCCGTCAGGCCGACGGCCTGCAACGCAGCCTGGGCCTGGGCGAACGAATAGCTGGTCGGGATGCTCGGCACGGTGGCGGGCTCGTGACCCAGGGAGGGAACGAGCGTGATGGTTGAGCCATACGGCGCCTTCGTCGGGTTCTGCGTCGCGTTGATCGACCACAGCACCAGCACGGACGTCGGCACGGTGTCGCTGTAGGTGCCCGGCGCACAGACGGACTGGAAGTGAGCCGATTGCAACGTCGTCGAGGCCTGCGCACAGGTCATACCGGACAACGACGGCACCGTCACGTCCGGCTTGCCACTCGAGAGCACCACCGAGACCGTCGAGCCTTGCTTCTGCAACACGCCCGGCTTCGGGCTCTGCGACACCACGTTGCCGGCGGCCACGACGATGGACGTCACCGGTGCGCCCTCCTTCAAGGTCATATGGACCTTGTCCACCGCTGCCCTGGCCTGG
The DNA here is from genome assembly GCA_963741995.1 of uncultured Acidimicrobiaceae bacterium. Lineage (GTDB taxonomy): Bacteria > Actinomycetota > Acidimicrobiia > Acidimicrobiales > RAAP-2 > Bog-473. The sequence goes on along the minus strand of CAVUKI010000001.1, from coordinate 573,491 downwards.
GCCAGTGGCAAATTGACCACCGCCGGCGTCGGATGCGATGGCGTGAACACATTGGTCGCGAAGGCGGTCACCAGGCCCGCGGCGAGGATCACCGCGAGCGCGACGGCCCCGCCGATCCACCACCACTTCTTGCTCGTCCGGGGCTTGTACGGCTCCGATGGGCCCCCGGTGCTCAGGACCGGGTCACGCCGGCGCTTGCGCTTCGACGATGCTGACGCCGCGTCCGCGCCCGGCTCGGCATCGAAGAGCTCGCCCGGTCCCGCCCTCGTGCCGATCGGAGTGCTCGCAGCCGCCAGTCCCGGCGCGATCGCCGTGCCGTCGGCCGCGACGGCTCCCGCCAAGGCACCCGCCGCCGCGCCGGCGGCGGCGCCCAGGGCGATACCCGAGTCGGTGAGCTCCGACACCCCGGGCGCACGGAACCCGGCAATGGGAGCGGAGTCCTCGAGCTTCGGCGTGATCAGCGGCAGCGCGGTGGGCGTCGGCAGCGCCGAAGCCAGCGCACCCAGACGGGCAGCCAACCCGGCCGCGTCCAACCGGGATGCAACGTCGGGAGCAGCGGCACGGGCCAGCACGTCATCCAACGGACCCAACAGGTCATTGTGCGGCAGAGGCTGGCCGATGCGGGCCGCCAGCGTCCCCATCATGGTGTCCGTCACGAAGGGGACGACACCCGTCACCGCCTCATAGAGAACCAACGCCAACGAATACACGTCGGCCCGTCCATCAACCGGCTTCCCCTCCGCCGCTTCGGGAGAGATGTATCGAGCCGTCCCGATCATCGCTCCCGCCGGCTCGGTCCACGCCGCCTCCGCCAAGGCACGGGCGACGCCGAAGTCGGCCACCCGGACCCGCCCCTCCTCGTCGAACAGCAAATTCGCCGGCTTGATGTCCCTGTGCACGAGGCCCCGCAGGTGCGCGTAGGCCAACCCCTGTGCCACCTCGGTCCCCAACTGCGCGGCCTGGGGCAGTGACAACCGGATGTCACGATCCAACAGATCACGCAGCGACCCGCCACCCAGATACTCCAAGACCAAGTACGGCCCGTCCTGGTCCTCGCCCCAGTCGAAGACACGCAACACGTGCGGGTGGTTCAAGGACGCAACGGACCGCGCCTCGGCCCGGAAGCGCTTCAGGAACGCCTCGTCCGTGGCCAACCCGGGTTGAAGGACCTTCACCGCGACGTGGCGTTGGAGGGACACGTCCTCGGCGAGATAGACGTGAGCGGATGCACCGGTGCCCAAAGCGGAGAGCAGCCGGTACCGCTTCCCAAGGACCCGGCCGATGGAGTCTGATATCAGGGGCATCGGGGCGAACTCAGGATACCGACCCCCAACCCGCTGCCGGTGGACACCCCCCTACCTGCAACGGGCGCGCTCACCCGGGCAATTCACCGGTTTCGAGGAGCGCCGGGAACGACGCCGCATCGAGCACCGGGATGCCGAGCTCATCGGCCTTCTTCAGCTTGCTGGCGCCGGGCGACTCCCCCACCACGAGCACGAACGTCTTCTTCGACACGCTCCCGGGCGACTTCCCTCCCCGCACCATGATGGCCTCCTCGGCCCCCTCCCGCGTGTAGTCCGGGATCGCCCCGGTGACCACCACCGTCTTGCCTTCGAGCGTCTGGGGCGGGGTCGCCGCCCCGATTCCGCTCCCATCGCTTCCGGCGGCCGCACCCGGCTCCTCCATCGAGACCCCGGCCCGGCGCAGTCGCTCCACCACAGCCACGTTGGTGTCGGCCGAGAGGAACTCGGCCAGGCTCGCCGCGATGATCCCGCCGACGCCGTCGACCGCCGCCAGCTCCTCGTCGCTGGCGGCGGCAATCGCCTCCAGAGTCCCGAAGGCACGCGCCACCGCCCTGGCCCCCGTGGGTCCCACGTGCCGGATCCCGAGCGCGACCAGGAGCCGGCTCAGCGGCTGCGAGCGCGAGGCATCGATTCCCGCCACCAGGTTGGCCGCCGAGAGGGCGCCGAAACGGTCCAGCGCGGCGAGCTGCTCCGGAGCAAGATCGTACAGATCGGCTGCATCATTGAGGAGGCCCGCCGCCACGAGTTGGAGCACGCGCTCCTCCCCGAGGCCCTCGATGTCCATGGCCGAGCGGGAGGCGTAGTGCGAGATGCGCTGCACCCGCTGCGCCGGGCAGTCGATGTTGGTGCAGTAGGTGTCGCTCTCGCCGGGGAGACGGACGAGAGGCGTGCCGCACGACGGGCACGACGTCGGGAACTTCCACTTCGGCTTGCGGCGCTTCGGCACGCCCGGGCCCTCGCGCACCGGCCCGACCACCTCGGGGATGACATCGCCCGCCTTGCGCACGATGACGAGGTCGCCCGGTCGCACGTCCTTGGCCGCCACCTGGTCCTCGTTGTGCAGCGTCGCCACACCGACGGTGGAGCCGCCCACGAAGACGGGCTCCAGCCGGGCGAAGGGCGTGGCCCGCCCGGTGCGCCCGATGGAGACCATGATGTCGATGAGGCGGGTCGTGCGCTCCTCCGGCGGGAATTTGAAGGCGATGGCCCACCGGGGTGCCCGTGACGTGGCGCCGAGCACGTCGTGCAGGGCCACCTCGTCCACCTTGGTCACCACGCCGTCGATCTCGTAGGCCAGCGAATGCCGCAGCTCGGCCAGCTCCTCGCAGCGTGCCACCACGGCCGTCATCCCCACGATCCGGCGGGCGTCGGGGCTGACCGGGAACCCCGCCTTGGCCAGCTGGGCCAGCGTGCCGGTCTGCGTGGCCCCCGGCCATATGACCTCGCTCCGGGCCGTCGCGCCGTCCACCACGCCGAGCGCATAGGCCCAGAAGTGCAGCGGCCGCTGCGCCGTCACGCCGGGGTCCTTCTGGCGCAGCGCGCCGGCCGCCGAGTTGCGTGGGTTGACGAAGAGGCGCTCCCCCATCTCGGCCTGGCGCTTGTTCATGGCTTCGAACTCGGCGACGGGCATGTAGATCTCGCCGCGGACCTCGAGCACGGCGGGATAGGGGCCGCCCGCCTCCGCCAGTTCCTTCGGCACGTCCGCCACGGTGGCGACGTTCGCCGTCACGTCCTCCCCGCTGACGCCGTCGCCCCTGGTGGCGGCCTGGACGAAGCGGCCGCGCTCGTAGGTCAGCGACATGGCCACCCCGTCGACCTTGGGCTCGCACGAGAAGGCCAGCGCTTCGAGGTCGACGTCGGGCATCTGCCGCTGCAGCCGCGCCGCCCACGCCCGCAGCTCGTCCTCGCTGAACGCGTTGTCGAGGCTCATCATCGGGACCCGGTGGCGCACCTCCTGGAAGAGGCCCGACGGCGCCGCGCCCACGGCCTGCGTCGGCGAGTCGGGTGTCGCCAGCGCCGGATAGTCCGCCTCCAGCTGCCGGAGTTCCGCGACGAGGAGGTCATATTCCGCGTCGGGGATCTCGGGCGCATCGAGCGTGTGGTACAGCTCGTTGTTGTGGATGATGAGCTGCCGGAGTTCCGCGGCCCGGGCCGATGCCTCCTTCGGGACGCCGTCGGTACTGGCCACGTCGCCCGTCACGCGGCGATGCCCGCGCCGACCACGGCGTCAGGGTCGCACGCGTCGTAGAGCGCCACCGTCTGGCCCGGCGCCACGGGACGCTGCGGGTCGTCGAAGCGGACCTCCATGCCGCCGTCGTTGCCGGTGTCGTCCGGCTGCGCCAGCACCGTGCAGGGCACGGGGCGGCCGTGCGCGCTGACCTGCGCCACGGCGCGGGTCCCGGGTGCCAGCGGCCGGTCGACCCAGGTGAGCGACGGCCCGGCCAGCAACACCGAGGACCGCAGCGCCTCGCCGGCGCTGCCGACGGTCACCCGCCGCCCGGCCACGTCGACGTGCGTCACGTAGCGCCGCTTGCCGTCGCTCCCGTGACCCATGCCGCGGCGCTGACCCACCGTGACGAGCTCGACCGCATTGACGGAGCCGGCCGGCCGTCCTTCGCCATCCATCACCTCGGCGGGGTGCAGCTCCACCCGGCGGGACAAGAACCCCTCACGGCCCTCGGCGCTGCCGATGAAGCACACGTCCTGGCTGTCCGGCTTGTCCGCCGTGCGCAGCCCGAGACGGCGGGCGTGCGCCCGCACCTCGTGCTTCGTCATGTCTCCCACGGGGAAGGCGACCCGGGACAGCGCCTCCTGGCTCAGCATGGACAGCACGTAGGACTGGTCCTTGTCGGGGTCGGCGCCGCGACGGAGCTGGAACGGGGCCGGTGCGCCGACGCGGGCGTGGTGCCCGGTGGCCAGGCGGTGGAAGCCGAGCCGGTCGGCTCGGTGCAGCAACCGGTCGAACTTCATGGAGCGGTTGCACTCGATACACGGGTTGGGCGTCCTCCCCCGCGCATGCTCCCCCACATAGGGCGCCACGACGTGGCGGTCGAACTCCTCGGTCAGGTTGAAGACGTGGTGGGTGATGCCGAGCTGCTGGGCCACCCGGCGGGCGTCCTCGACGTCGGCCACGGAGCAGCAGCCCGAGTCCGACGGCCCGCCCCACAGCTTCAGAGTGGCGCCGACCACCTCATGGCCCTGCTCCACCAGGAGCGCCGCCGCCACGGAGGAGTCGACGCCTCCCGACATGGCCACGAGCACCCGCATGGGACCAGTGTGCCACCGGGACTCAACCCCCCCGGCGCAGTGCAGCGACGGCGGCGGGGACGACGGCCACGGCGCGGTCGATGTCGCCATCCGTGGTGCCATACCCCAGCGAGAAGCGGAGCGCGCCCGCCGCCAGCTCGGGCGCGACCCCCATGGCGGACAGGACGTGGCTGGGCTGGAGCGCGCCGCTGGCGCACGACGACCCGCCCGAGACGCTCACGTCCTCCGCCCCCAGCGCCACCAGGAGCTCTTCGCGCTCGACGCCCGGCACGCATAGGTGGAGGTGGCCGGGGAGCACGTCGACCCCGGCGGCGGCGGCCGCCGCCGGCACCGTGCGGTAGGCGCCCGGCACCGACTCGAGGAGCCCGTCGCGCAGGCGGTCGCGCAGGCCCGCCACCCGGGCAACGGCCGTGGCGCGCTCGGCCGTGACCAGTCTGAGCGCGGTGGCCAGCCCGACGGCGCCCGCCACGTCCTGGGTGCCGCTGCGCCGTTCGCGTTCCTGCCCGCCGCCGTACTGGCGCGGCTCGAGGACCACGCGGCGGGCGATGGCGAGCGCCCCCACGCCGACGGGGCCGCCGACCTTGTGCGCGCTGAGCGAGACCAGGTCGGCGCCGGCGGTGATGTCCGCCAGGTCGAGATACGGCGCGGCCTGCACCGCGTCGGTGAACACATACGCGTTGGGGGCGCGGCGGTGGATCGTCTCTATGAGGTCGGGCAGCGGCTGGATCACGCCGGTCTCGTTGTTGGCCGTCATGATGGCGACGCTCGTGACCCGGGAGGAGAGCGTGCGGGCCAGTGCGTCGGGGTCGACGACGCCGTACTCGTCCACGGGGAGCTCGCGGGTATCGAGGCCGGCCTTGGCGGCGGCGCGGGCCGACTCGCGCACGGCCGGGTGCTCGACGGCGGAGTAGAGGACGACGGTCTCTCCCCGCTCCTGGCGGGCCGCCTCGGCCGGCCCGAGCACCGCCAGGTTGGCCGACTCGGTGCCGCCCGACGTGAAGACGATGTCGCCGGGATCGCGGCCGAGAAAAGCGGCGACCTCGTCGCGCGCTTCTTCGAGCAGGCGCCGCGCTCGCTGGCCCGGCGGATGGCTGCCCGTCGGGTTGCCCAGCCCGCCGGCGCCGGTGTGCGCCTCCGCCATGGCGGCCGCCACGTCGGGTCGGAGCGGCGTGGTGGCGGCGTGATCGAGGTAGGTGGCTGCGCTCAATCCGGTCATACGGCGCCGGTCAAGCGACGAAGACGGTCTTGGCGTTGGTGAACTCCTTCAGACCCAACTCCGAGAGCTCGCGCCCGTAGCCCGACTTCTTGATGCCGCCGAAGGGCAGCTCGGGCATGGAGGCCACCATGGCGTTGACGAAGACGGCGCCGGCCTCGATCCCCTCGATGCACTGTGCGATCTCGCCTTCGTCCGTGCCCCACACGCTGGAGCCGAGACCGAACGTGGTGTCGTTCGCCGCTCTGATGGCCGCGGCGACGTCGGGGACACGGATCACCATGGCCACCGGCCCGAACATCTCGACCTGGGCGATCGGCATGTCCGTGGTGACGCCCGAGAGCACGGCCGGGGCGAACCACCAGCCCTCGCCCTCCGGCAGCGATGCGCCGGCGTGCACGGTGGCGCCCTGGCGCAACGCCTCCTGCACCAGGCCGACGAGCTCGTCACGCTGGGCCTCGCTGACGATGGGCCCGACGTTGGTGGCGGGGTCGAACGGATCGCCCACGACGAGCGCATCCATCGACTCGATGAAACGCGACTCGAACTCGTCCGCCACCGCGTCCACGACGATGAAGCGCTTGGCCGCGATGCACGACTGGCCGTTGTTCTGCACGCGTGCGGTGACGGCGGTGCGCACGGCCGCACTCAGGTCGGCGCTGGCCAGGACGACGAAGGGGTCGGACCCACCCAGCTCGAGCACCGTCTTCTTCAGGGCATCGCCGGCGGCCGCCGCCACCGACATGCCGGCCGGCTCGCTCCCGGTCAACGTCACCGCGGCGATGCGCGGGTCGTGGATGAGCGCGGCCACCTCGCTCGACGGGATGAAGAGGTTGCTGAAGGCCCCGTCGGGCAGGCCCGCCCGCCGGAACAGGTCCTCTATGGCCAGGGCGGTCTGCGGCACATTCGACGCATGCTTCAGCAAGCCGACGTTGCCGACCATGAGGGCCGGCGCGGCGAAGCGGATCACCTGCCACATCGGGAAGTTCCACGGCATGATGGCCAGCACCGCGCCGATCGGCTGGTAGTGCACGTAGGACTTCGACGCGCTGGTGGCGATCGGCTCGTCGGCCAGCAGGGCCTCGGCGTTCTCGGCGAACCAGCGCAGGCCGGCCGCACACTTCGAGACCTCGGCCTTGGCCGCGGCGAACGTCTTGCCCATCTCGGTCGTGAGGATGCGCGCCACGTCGGGCACTTCGCTCTCGAGAAGTTCCGCCGCGGTCAGCAGATGGCGGGACCGTTCCTTGTATGTCGTCGTCCGGTAGTCGGCGAAGGCGGCCTCGGCCCGGTCGAGGATGGCCTCCACCTGGGCCGGCGTATGGGCCGGGAACTCCTTCTCCGTCTTTCCGGTGGCCGGGTTGATGGTGGCGAAAGGCATGACAGCAGTTCTACCCGCTGATCAGCCCGACAGTCCCAAGCCCAGGTGCGCGGGGACAGCCCGTCGCATCAGCTTGCCCGTGGCCGTGTGGGGCAGATCCGTGGTGGCGAAGTACGTCTTGGGGCGCTTGTACGGAGCCAGCCGGGCGGCGGCGGCGGCCCGCAGGGCCTCCTCATATGAGGTCCCGCGGTGGCCGTGGTCGGGGCCGTCGGCGACGTAGGCGGCGCAGACCCGCTGGCCCCACTGGTCGTCGGGCAGCGGAAAGACGGCCACCTCGGCCACGCCGTCCACGGCGGCGAGCACGTTCTCGACCTCGGCGGGGTAGACGTTGACACCCCCGCTGATGATGAGATCGTGGCGCCGGCCGGTCAGGTAGAGGAAGCCGTCCGGATCGAGGCGGCCGAGGTCCCCGACGGTGCACGACGATCCGTTCCACGCCGCCGCCGTGGCCTCGGGGTTCTCCCAGTAGCTGAAGCGGGCGAAGTCGGGCATGTCGCACCAGATGGTGCCTTCGGCGCCGCCGTGTTCTGCGTCGGGGCCGCTCCCGGCGGTGTCCGTGCCGTCTTCGGCGGCATCTGCGACCGGGGCGATGTGGAGCCGGCGGCCCGGTCGGGCCCGGCCGACGGTGCCGGGGCGCTCGAGCCAGTCCTCCGGTGAGCACACCGAGAACTGGGCCTCGGTGGACCCGTAGAACTCCCAGACGGCGCCGGGGCGGACCCGTTCCATGATGGCGCGCTTGACCGTGTCGGGACAGGGCGCTCCGGCGTGGGCGAGCAGGCGCAACGAGTCGAACGTCTCGCCGGCGCCGAGGTCGGGGGTTTGCAGTATCCGGTGCAGGTGGGTCGGGACGAGGAAGGCGGTCGTGGGGCGGTGGCGCCGGAGCGTGTCGAGGGCGGTAGGGGCATGGAAGCGGCTGAGGATGGCCAATGAGCCGCCCGCCAACAGTGTGCAACCGGCGAATCGGATCGACACGGTGTGGTACATCGGCGAGCACACCATGTGCAGGTCCTCCGGGTCGAAATGCCACACGGCGGCCTCGTCCTCGAAGACCCGTTTGGCCGTGCTCTCGTCCCAGAGCCCTGTCGTGACCCCCTTGGGCTGGCCGGTCGTACCCGACGTGTAGTGCATGGGCCGCGTCAGGGGGTGCGGAGCGAGATCGGTTGGATGGCCGTTTTCGACGAGGTCGTGCAGCTCGGCCTGCTCGAAGACACGGATGGTGGGGCGGGCGTCTGCCGCCAGGTCGTCGCGCTCGGTCGGCGTGAGGGTGGCGTTGAGCATGACCGGGATGAGCCCGATTCGGGCGGCACCGAGCGCTGCACATATGAGGTCGGCTGACGAGCCGAGGGCGAACGCCACCCGGTCGCCCCGGGTGCAGCCCCGGGCCAGGAGCGCGCCGGCCGCCCTGCGCTGGCGGTCTTCGGCGTCGGCGGCGTGGAGGAGCTCGACGGTGGGGCCGTCCCCGGGCATCGGGGCAGGTTACGCCCACTCACCCGTACGATTGCTCCTTCGTGATGACTGCACACGACGACGACGACGTCGGGCGGGCCCGGGCGCTGCTGGAACAGGCGCGGCGGGTCGTGGTGCTGACCGGCGCCGGTATCTCGACGGACTCGGGCATCGCCGACTTCCGGGGGCCCCAGGGCGTGTGGACCAAGAACCCCGAGGCCGAGAAGATGGCGACGCTCCAGGCCTATGTATCGGATCCTGAACTGCGCGTGCGGGCGTGGCAGAACCGCTTGACCTCTTCGATGTGGTCAGCCTCGCCGAACGCCGGCCACCGGGCGCTGGTCGACCTGGAGCGCAGCGGGCGGCTCGAGCTGCTCGTGACGCAGAACATCGACGGGCTGCACCAGAAGGCGGGCAACGACCGGGACCGCATCGTCGAGATACACGGCACGTCGCTCGAGGTGATGTGCCTGAGCTGCGGGGACCGCCAGCCGGCCGAGCCGGTGCACGACCGGGTCCGGGCCGGCGAGGCCGACCCGTCCTGCACGGCCATGGTCGACGATGGCGACGGCGATGGCGATGGGGGCGTCTGCGGCGGCATCCTCAAGTCGGCCACCATCAGCTTCGGCCAGAGCCTGGTGGCCGAGGACCTGCTCCGGGCGGAACAGGCCGCGGCCAATTGCGACCTGTTGCTGGCCGTGGGCTCGACGCTCGCCGTGTTCCCGGCCGCCGGGCTGGTGCCGGTCGCCGTGCGGCACGGAGCGGCGGCGATCATCGTGAACGGGGAGCCCACCGAGATGGACGGCCTGGCCGACGTACTCCTGAGCGACTCCATCAGCGAGTGCCTGCCGGCACTCGTGGAGGGGCTGACCCCTACGGCTGCTCGGTCGTAGGTCCGCTGCCGCCGTCGGTGGCGTTGGTCTTGGCCGTCGCATCGGCCTTGGCCTTGCGGCGGGGCTTGAGGGCGAACCACCAGATACTGGCGATCGTGCCGAGGGTCACCGCGGCAGCGGCCACCGGCTTGACGACTTTGTGCCCACCGCTCTTGGCCATGGCGGGCACCTTACCCGGCGAGGCTGGGAACGACCCGGGGACGGGACCTCGTCAGGGGGTTGCAGAGCATCCAACCGATGGCCCACCCGGCCCGTCAGACAGTGGCTGGTGCCGACAGTGCAGCCTTGTAGTCCCGGGCGGCCTGGACAAGAGCATCGAAGGGGCGCTGGTCCATCGCCTCTTCGGGGTGCCACTGGACCGCCAGGACGAAGCGGGCGGACGGCAGCTCGACCGCCTCGACCACGCCGTCGCCGGCCCGGGCGGTGACTGCCAGGTCCCGGCCCAGGTCGCGGATGGCCTGGTGGTGCGAGCAACGAACAGTGGTCGTCGGGCCGAAGACGGAAGCCGTTCTGGTGCCGGGCACCGTGGTCACGTCGACGTCCTCGAAGACCATGGGAGCCCGGCGGTGGTCGAGATTCCCGACCACATCGGGCAGGTGCTGGTGGAGGGTGCCGCCCAGATACACATTGAGCACCTGGCAGCCTCGGCAGATGGCCAGCACCGGCATGTCGGCCTCGAGCGCGGCGGCCAGCAGCGCCCGCTCGCTGGCGTCGCGGTTCGCGTCGACGCCGCCCACCTCGGGTGCGGGCTCGTCCCCATAGGCGGCAGGGTCCACGTCCCCGCCGCCCGTCAGGACCAGGCCGTCGAGCACCGCGATCACCTCGGCCGCCCCCGCCGCCGGTCCGCCCGGGGCGCTGCCGGGCGGCGGCAGGAGCAGCGGTCGCCCGCCGGCCGCGGCGACCAACTCGAAATAGGACTCGGGCAGGACCGCGGCCCGGCGCTCCCAGCTCGCCCAGGCCACGTCGGCCACGTAGGTCGAGACGCCGATCAACGGGAGCATCGGCCCAGCGTACCGACGCGCGAAGGGTGGCCGTACTGGACGCTCGCGTGCAGCGGGGTCAACATGGCGCATGCCAGCACCTGGACGTGAGCTCATTGACGCCGCCATCGCCGACGGGTCGGTCGACACCGTCGTGGTGGCGTTCCCCGACATGCACGGCCGACCCGTCGGGAAGCGGGTGACGGCGGACTTCTTCAAGGCGCACGTGGCCGAGCACGGGATCGAGGCCTGCGACTACCTCCTGGCGGTGGACGTCGATATGAACCCGCTGCCCGGCTACCGCTTCACAAACTGGGACACCGGGTACGGCGACTTCGTCTGCCGGCCCGACTACGCGACGGCCCGCCTGATCCCGTGGCAGGAGGGCACGGCCTTCGTCATCGGCGACCTGGCCGATGAGCACGGGATGCCGGTCGAGGTGTCACCCCGCCGGATCCTGCGGCGCCAGTTGGAGCGGGCGGCCGAGCGCGGCCTACGGGTCTGCAGCGCGACCGAGCTCGAGTTCTTCCTCTTCAAGGAGTCCTTCGAGGAGGCCGACGCCCAGGGCTGGCGGAACCTCACGCCGCATACCTCCACCATTGAGGACTACCAGTTGCTGCAGACGACACGCGAGGAGTACGTCCTGCGCCGGATCCGCAACGAGATGTGCGCCGCCGGCATCCCCGTCGAAACCTCCAAGGGCGAGGCGGGGCGCGGCCAGCACGAGGTGAACGTCGTCTGGGACGAGGCGCTTGTCACAGCCGACCGTCATCTTGTGTTCAAGAACGGCATCAAGGAGATTGCGGCACAGGAGGGCCGCGCAACGACGTTCATGGCGAAGTGGACGATGGACGACGTGGGCTCGTCGTGTCACGTGCACACCAGTCTGTGGGACATCGAAAGCGGCGAGGCGCTCATGGCGCCCTGCGCGGGCGGCGACGACGGTGCGGCGCACCCGAGCGGCCTGTCGAAGCTGGGTCGCCACTTCCTGGCGGGCCAGCTGCACGCGGCCAGGGAGCTGGCCTGGATGGCGGCGCCCACCGTGAACTCCTACCGGCGTTACGTGCCCGGCAGCTGGGCCCCCACGGCGGCGGTCTACGGCGAGGACAACCGCACCTGCGGCTTCCGCCTCGTGGGGCACGGGGCGGGGCGGCGGGTGGAGTCGAGGATTCCTGGGGCGGACGTCAACCCGTATCTCGTGCTGGCGGCCGCCATCGCGGCGGGCCTGTACGGCGTCGACCACGAGCTCGAGCCGGGCGACCCCTACCCGGTCAACGCCTACGAGGCGACCGACGTGCCGCGCATCCCCTCGACGCTGGTCGAGGCCATCGAGGCGCTGCGTGACTCGGCCGTCGCGCTCGAGGCGTTCGGGCCCGACGTGCACCACCATCTCCTCAACACGGCAGAGCAGGAGTGGCTGGCCAGCAACCGCCACGTCACGGACTGGGAGCTGGCCCGGAACTTCGAGCGGATTTGATCGGTCGCCTCCGGGAGCGGCCCGGCGGCGAGGCGAGGCCGGCTCCCATATAAGGTCGCCCGGTCATGCTGCGCTCGCAATTGTGCTCGGCCGAATCGCTGCGCTCGCCGGCCCTGCGGGCCTGGGCCGAGCGGCTGCGGCCGATGTGGGCGGCCGGCGACGACGCCCGCGACGTCATGCTCCACCGCAAGATGTGGGAATGGCTCTTCATCGCCGAAGCCCTCCGGGAGCGGGGCGTGCTCGCCGCCGGGCGCCGCGGGCTCGGGTTCGGCGTGGGGCAGGAACCGTTGGTGGCGCTCTTCGCCGACGCCGGTTGTGACGTCGTGGCCACCGACCAGCCGCACGAGTCGGCCGTGCAGTCCGGGTGGACGGAGTCCGAGGTGGAGTGGGCCGGCGGGCTCGAGCACCTCAACGACTTCGGGCTGAGCACGGCGGATGCGTTCGCGCAGCGGGTGGCGTTCCGCCCCGTCGACATGAACGCGATCCCGGCGGACCTGACCGGGTTCGACTTTGCGTGGTCGTCGTGCGCTCTCGAACATCTTGGGACGCTCGGCGCCGGGATGGACTTCGTGGTCGCGCAGATGGACTGCCTGCGGCCCGGCGGCGTGGCGGTGCACACGACGGAGTACCTCGTGTCGTCCAACGGCGCCACGGTGGAGGCGGGCGGCACCGTGTTCTACCGGCGCCGGGACATCGAGTCGCTGGTGCGACGGCTGCGGCGGGCGGGCCATGACGTCGACATGGACTACTCGTTGGGTTCCGCCCCTGAGGACGTGCACGTGGACGTGCCGCCCTACACGGACGTGCACCTGCGCACGGAGCTGGCCGGCTACGTCACCACCTCGCTGGCGCTGATCGTGACGAAGGGTGACGAGCGGGGCGAGAGACGGCGCGGGCTGTTACGGCGGATCAGGGGAAACGGATAGAGCGATATGGCGAAATCGGAAGACGGTCGCCTCTGGGCGCTGGCGCACGCTGAGCGCGCTGCGCTCGCCGAAGACCTGTCGGCCCTGAGTGCGGAGCAGTGGCGGCATGGCACCCTGTGCGACCAATGGGACGTCGAGGACGTTGTCGCCCACCTCACCGCCGCAGCGAGCCTCAATCGGTGGAAATGGGTGCAGAGTATTCTCGGAGCACGTTTTCGCGTCGACGTGCACAACCAGCGGCGAATGGTCGAGCATCGAGGCGATACCCCAGCGGAGACGCTCAATCGGTTCCGCGCCATCATCGACAGTTCCATCGCCCCTTCGGGACATACTGCGGCCTACTTAGAGGTCGTGGTGCACGCCCAAGACATCCGCGAGCCGCTGGGCCTTCGGCGGACACCGGACATCGACGCTCTGACACATGTCGGTGACTTCTTTGCGCATCGCAACTTCACGGTTCCCAGCCGGAGCGCCGTTGCCGGTCTGCAGCTCCGGGCGGACGACGGACCGTTTGCCATCGGCTCCGGACCGCTGATCACCGGCTCCACCGTTGCCTTGGTCATGAGCATGGCGGGCCGTGCCACGTACGTCGACCAACTCGACGGCCCCGGCATGCCGACGCTGCGCACCCGCGTGCGCGTCACTACAGCCTGAACCCAGAATGGCCGCGGGAGATCGAGCCTTACAACGCAGCATGCCCCGACCGGTCCTTGACCCGTTCCACGGCTTCGATTGGGCAGCCTCCACTCCCTTCCTGCATGATTCCCAGCCATGGGCCGCTGCCTGATCGCCCTTGCGCTCGCCGCCGTCCTCGCTGCTGGATGCTCAGCTCGCCGTGTGACAACGACTCGCAGTTCAACAACCACGACGATCACGCAATCACCAGCAGACCCTTCCTTCTCCACGCCTCTGAGCAGTCCGAGTTTCCAACCTGGCTCGGATCCGAGCGTCCTGCCTTCTCCGGTGCTGATCGCCGACCGAACCAATAACCGGCTTCTCGTTGTGAACCAACAGGGAGAGGTGGTGTGGGAGTTCCCTCGCCCCGGCGATTTAGCTCCGGGGCAGACCTTCCTCGTCCCCGACGACGCCTTCTTCACTCCCGACGGGCGCGAAATCGTGGTAACGCAGGAGGACGACTCCGTCATCAGCGTCATCGACGTGGCCACTCGTCAGATCGTCTACCGCTACGGCACACCTGGCCAGCCTGGAAGTGGACCGAACCAGGTCCACAACCCCGACGATGCCATGCAGCTTCCAGACGGCTATCTCGTCACCGCCGACATCAAGAACTGCCGGGTACTCCTCATCGCTCCCGGCGCCCACACCCCTGCTCAGGTCTTCGGGGAGACGACCAACGATTGTCAGCACGATCCACCCACCCGATGGGGAAGCCCGAACGGAGCGTTCCCGATGTCGAATGGTCACTATGTGGTCACCGAGATCAACGGGGACTGGGTCGACGAACTCGGCCTCAACGGCGCCGTCTACCGGTCCACTCACCCTCCGGGTGTCAATTACCCCTCTGATACCAACGAGCTCGGCCCAGGCGTGCTCGTCACCGTCGACTACTCCGATCCGGGCACTCTGGAGACTTTCGACTGGTCGGGCAACCTGCTTTGGCGCTACCAGCCTCTGCCAGGTGACCCGCAGTTGAACCACCCGTCACTCGCCTTTGCCCTTCCCAACGGTGACTTCCTCATGAATGACGATGACAACCATCGGGTCGTGGTCATCGATCCCAGGTCCGACCGGATCGTCTGGCAATACGGGCACACGGGCCAGACGGGAACGGCGCCGGGATTCCTGAACAAACCGGACGGCGTCGACCTTGTCCCGCCGTATTCGTTCGACATCGTTCGAGCCACGACCATGGGCCAGCCAACGAACGACCACGACACCGTGACTCCTGCTGTTGTCGGATGAGCGGCGACCGCTCGGGGATTGTCTGACCAACGGGCAGCTCTCGAGCTGGCTCAGAAGTAGTCAGGACGGCGGGTCCCTCGAGCCTGTCAGGCGAGGACCGAATGCTGGCGGATCCAGCGCCCTGCGGGCTCAGTACTGGCCCTTGATCACGAAGTACGAGCCTCGGATGGTCCCTGCCAGCTTCGACTTCTGGCGCGCGAACTTGAACGAGCTCAATTCGACGGGTACGTCCATGCCTTCGGAGAGCTTGAACCCCACCGCCCGTTTCGGATCCGGTCCGTCGAGCGTGTACAGAACGTTGATGGAGAGCCCGCTCTCGTAGAACACGTAGGTCCAGCGGATGTTCTCGACCTGGAACGTCGTTGCCTCGAGCGGGAGCGACGTGATGACGATGTCACGTTCCTCCTTGAGGATCCGATGCACCAAGTCGATGTCCTTCTTGGCCTTCGCGGCAGGCTCAACCGAGAAGACGTGGTCGTACTTGTTCTTGAAGTAGCGGGCCTCGTTAGCCCGCAGGCCGGCCAGTGCGGCAACCACTGGCGACGACTCCAAGCCGACGGTAGATACATGGACAAAGTCAATGGAATAGGTCACAGGCGGCGAGTATATGAGGCAACACATTTGAACCGTTGCGTGAAATTGACCGACGCTTCGAGGCGTCGCGACCAATAGTCGGGCGGTTGTGATTCCGTACGCGTCGATGTCTCAAGAATCAGCGCGCAGGCGACGACCGTTCAGTCGCTTGTGGATGCTCTTCGTCTTCTCGTAGAGATTGACGAACTCCTTGAGCAGCGCGGCGTAGACCTCGCCGGCCGCGGGGTCGGGCTCGTAGACGGCCTTGACCGTCACGGTGCCGGGGATGTCGGCGATCGTGAGGTGGCCGAGGGCGAGCAGCGTGAGCAGTCCCGCGCCGCGCACGTTGGCCAACACGGGGTCGTCGATCTGGCGGATGGTGCGGCCCATGGCGTCGGCGTGGATCTGAGACCACAGGTCTGACTTGGCGCCGCCGCCGACGAAGGCGAGCGACGGGAAGGGGCGTTTGCAGTATTTCTCCACCGCTCCGAGCAGCCAGGCCGAGTTCAACGCGACGCCCTCGAACACGGCCCGCACCATGTCGGACCGGGTGGACGACAACGAGATGTTGTGGAAGCCGCCCCGGATGGTGTGATCGTCGACCGGCGAGCGCTCCCCGTTGAGCCACGGGGTGAACATGACGCCGTGCGAGCCGACGGGGACCGACGAGGCGACGTCGTTGAGCGTGCCGAAGAAGTCGGCGGGCGGGGCCGGGGCGGGGGCGGAGTGGCCGGACAGGGCGTCGTCGGGGAACAAGACGTTGTCACGCAGCCAGGTCAGGCAGGCGCCCCCCGTCTCGTGCTCGTCGGCCACCAGGTAGCGGCCCGGGATGCCCGAGGGGAAGGAGGCGATGTTGGTCAGCGCGTCGGTCTTCTTGAAGGGGACGTGGCAGCTGATCCAGCTGGAAGTGCCGATGTAGAGGTGGCCGTCGAAGTCGGCCACCGCGCCCGAGCCCACAGCGGCCGAGTGCAGGTCCCCGGTGCCGGCCACGACCGGCGTACCGGGCAGCAGGCCGAGCTCGGCGGCGGCCTCGGGGGCCAGCCCACCCAAGATGCTGCCCGTCGGGACGAGCTCGGGCAGCTTGGACCGCTCGAGGCCCGCCAGGCCCATCAGCGAGTCGTCGTAGGCGATGCCGTTGATGTCGCGGTTGTCCGTCACCCAGTGCAGCGTGATGGAGTCGTGCGAGGCGCGGGCCAGCCCGGTGAGGCGCAGGTCGAGGTAGTCGACCGGCTCGAGGAAGACCGCGGCCGCGGCGTAGACGTCGGGACGCTGCTGGCGCAGGAAGTGGATGTGGCCGACCGGGTCCTTGCCGGACAGGCTGGGGATGCCGCCGGTGCGGCGCACCCACCGGGCCAGCTTGGAGGCGGAGTAGCCCTGGACGTTGAGCGCGCCGCGCACGGCCTCGCGGACCGCGCTGGCGCCCCGGGAGTCCATCCAGGTGATGGCCGGGCCGAGGGCGGCCCCACCCTCGTCGACGGGGACGGTGCCCGACCACTGGGAGGTGCAGCCGACGCCGACGATGTCTTCCGGTGCGACACCGCTGTCGGCCATCGCCTGCCGGGTCGACCTCACGATGGCATCCCACCAGGCCTGTGGGGACTGCTCGGCTCCCCCATCGTCGGTCAGATCAATTCCCACCGCCTGGAAGGCGTGGGCCACGACCCGGCCGGTGGACGCCAGAACGGCCACCTTCGGACCGCCGGTCCCGAGGTCGACGGCCAGGACATGCGGGTTGGCCGACTCGGTGGTGCGGAGCTCGGTGGCCTTCCTCGCATGGAGGCGAGGGGCGGGGGCGTGCATGGCGAGGAAGCGTACAGAGCGAGGCCGGCCCGTTCCCGGGCCGGCCTCTGATGCTCCTTCGATCTCAGACGAGGTCGGTCACTCGGCCAGGGCGGCCTCCGTCTCGATCTCGATCACGACCTTGTTGCCCACCACGACACTGCCGTCGAGCAGCGAGTGGTTGAAGCTGACGCCGAAGTCGCGCCGGTCGATGGTGGCGCTGGCCGAGAAGGCCACGACCGTCTTGCCCTCCTGCATGGAGGCTCCTTCACCCAGGAACTCGAGGTCGAAGTCGACCGACTTCGTGACGCCCCGGATGGTCAGGTCGGTCGACATCACCCAGTTGGTGTCGTCGACCCGGCGTAGGCCCTTGCCGACCAGGCTCAGGGTCGGGTTGTTGGGGACATCGAGGAAGTCGTTGGTGCGCAGGTGCTCGTCCCGCTGCTCCTGGCCCGTGAAGATGCTGGCGGCCTGGACTGTGGCCTGGAGGGTCGAGTCCTCAGGCTTCTCGGCCACGGTGAAGCTGCCCTCTACGTCCGTGAAGCGGCCACGTACCTTCGTGCCGACCAGGTGGCGGGCCACGAAGCCGACGTCGGTGTGGGCCGGGTCGATGGTGTAGGTCCCTACCTTCGGAAGAGTGCTGGTGCTGGTTGTGGTGCTCATTTGGTGGTCTCCTTGGTCTGGCGGGTGTTCGTTGCCGTTATTATATCTGACTATACAGATACTTGTCAATCAGATATAATAGGAATCAGAGTTGATTTCAGGGAGACTGAGGAAAGCGACATGGGAACGGCGACCATCCCGGCGAAGGGCGGTGACCAGGATCGGGGAGAAGTGCGCCCCGTCGAGGGTGCCGGCCAGCCGGGGGAAGACCAGCCCGGGGGCACCTGCGGTGTCCTCGACCAGATGATGTCCGACGACCGCATCCGCCTCATGGGCCTCATCGTCCGCACGCATCGCCGGTTGACCGACAGCCTCGGCCGCGAGCTCGAGCAGAACGTCGGGATCCCGCTGGTGTTCTTCGATGTCCTGATTCATGTCGGCGGCGCTCCCGAGAACCGGCTCACGATGAGCAGACTGAGCGCCGACGTCGCGCTGACCACCGGTGGCGTGACCCGACTGGTCGACCGGATGGTCGAGGCGGGACTGGTGGCGCGGGAAAACTGCCCGAGCGATCGGCGCAGTATCTATGTCGTGCTGACGCCCGAGGGGCAGGCGGTGCTCGAGCGGGCCGTCGCCGCCCACATCGACGGGATCGACCGCCACCTGGTGGCCCACCTCGACGATGGCGACCGCGCCGCCCTGGAGGTGGCGCTGATCAAGGTCCTCGACGCCGGCTGCTGACCAGGCACCCCCGTTTCGAGCATGGAGCGCAGGGTCCTCGGAGGTACGGGTATTTCGGTGAGCGGGTTCGCTCTCGGGACGATGATGCTCGGCGCCCAGGGCAACACCGACCACGACGAGTCGATCCGCATGATCCACACTGCGTTCGACGCCGGCATCAACTTCGTGGACACCGCCGACGTGTACTCCCGGGGCGAGTCCGAGGAGATCGTCGGGAAGGCGCTGGCCGGACGGCGCGACCAGGTCGTGCTGGCCACCAAGTTCGGACTCCCCGTGAGTGGCGAACCGAACCGGCAGGGTGCCTCGCCCCGCTGGATCGCCAGGGCGGTCGAGGACAGCCTGCGGCGCCTTGGCACCGACTACATCGACCTCTCCCAACAGCACCGGCCCGACTACGACACCGACCTCGATGAGACACTGGGCGCTCTGTCCGATCTGATCCGGACAGGGAAAGTCCGCGCCATCGGCTCATCGACGTTTCCAGCCGACCTCGTCGTGGAAGCGCAGTGGGCGGCTGAGCGCCGCGGGCACCACCGCTTTCGAACAGAGCAGCCCTGCTACTCCATCCTCACTCGGACCATTGAGGGCAACGTGCTGCCGGTGGCGCAGCGACACGGCATGGGCGTGCTCTCCTACGGACCGCTGAGCAGCGGATGGTTGTCCGGACGGGCCGATCCCACCCGGGGTCATCGGACGACCACGGCTCCCCGGGCATTCGACCTCGACGTCCCGGCCAATCGAGCCAAGCTGGAGGCCGTCCGCGCGTTGACGGAGCTCGCCGCGCAGGCGGGACTGCCACTGACCCATTTGGCGACGGCCTTCGTCCGAGCCCATCCGGCCATCACCTCGGTCATCATCGGGCCGAGGACACCGGAGCAGCTCGACGACCTCCTCGCCGGGTCTGACGTCGTGCTCAGTGACGACGTCCTGGACCGCATCGACGAGATCGTCCCCCCGGGGTCGCAGCTCAATCCCGACGACAACTATCTGGCCTCGTCGCCGGCACTCACCGATCCGCGGCTCCGTCGGCGCACGTCGCTTGCACCGCGAGGTACCGACTAGTTCTCGACGGATTGGGCGAGTCGCTCCAGGGTGAGGCTCATATTCCGACGATTCTGTTGCTCCCGGTCATCGACACCCGACGTCTTCTTGCTGAACTCCATGACGGACTCGGGCCGCAGGTCATCGCTCCATTCAGTGACACGGCTCCCCGACTCGGCCGGGTCGATGCGGTAACCCCACGTCGAGTAGTGGAAGTCCATCATTGAGCACTCGAATGCGAAGGCCCGGCCGGCGTCGGCTTCGATGACCTTGCCTTGCGTCGTCCACTCGTGGGTGCCGTTGCGGTTGTGGCCATCGAACGTCGCGCCGATGACCGGACCGTCGTACCCCTCGTGCCACTCGCAGCTGTGGCATTCCTCCGACCACTCGCCCATGCGCGTGACGTCTGAAATGGCCGCGTACACCCGCTCGGGCGGGGCGGCAATTTCACGGGAGATCTCGAGCCTCTTGGTCATGCAGCGAAGTTCACTACAGGTGGCCACACAGTGTCGAGCGACGACGCTCCCACCTACCCGAGGTTGTCGCCTCGCCGCTCAGCGCCAGCCGAGCTCCGGTGCAACGTCTCGCAGGATCGATTCGATGACGTGGGCGCAATAGTCGACACCGAGCTGATTGGGAATGGTCAGCAGCAGGGTGTCGGCGGCGGCGATCGCCTCGTCCTGGGCCAGTTGATCGACAAGCGCCTCGGGCGACCCCGCGTAGGTCTTGCCGAAACGCGCGATACCGCCGTCGATGAACCCAACCTGGTCCTCGGAGTCGCCGTCGCCGCCGAAATACCTGCGGTCGAGGTCGTTGACGATGGGGAAAATGCTGCGGCTGACCGAGACACGGGGTTCACGGGTATGGCCGGCGTCGGCCCAGGCCTTGCGGAACCGTTCGATCTGCTCGGCCTGGAGCTGATGGAACGGCACGCCGGTGTCCTCGCTGAGAAGGGTCGAGCTCATCAGGTTCATGCCCTGCTCGGCCGTCCACTCGGCCGTCTTCCGCGTGCCGGCGCCCCACCAGATCCGGTCGCGCAGGCCGTCCGAGTGGGGCTCGACCCGGAGCAGCCCGGGTGGATTGGGGAACATCGGCCGCGGATTCGGCTCGGCGAAGCCCTCGCCCTCGAGGACCTCGAGAAAGACCCGCGCGTGCTGGCGGGCCATGTCGGCCTGGTCGACGCCTTCGCCCGGGACGTAACCGAAGTAGCGGTAGCCCTCGATCACCTGCTCGGGCGATCCGCGGCTGATACCGAGCTGCAGGCGGCCGCCAGAGATGAGGTCAGCCGAGCCCGCATCCTCGGCCATGTAGAGCGGGTTCTCGTAGCGCATGTCGATCACGGCGGTCCCGATCTCGATGCTGCTGGTCTTGGCGCCGACGGCCGCCAACAGCGGAAAGGGCGAAGCAAGCTGGTTGGCGAAGTGGTGCACCCGGAAATACGCCCCGTCCGCTCCGAGCTCCTCGGCGGCGACGGCGAGATCGATGGATTGCAGCAGGGCTTCCGAGGCGGAGCGGGTCTGCGACTGTGGCGAGGGCGTCCAATGCCCGAACGAGAGAAATCCGATGCTCTTCATACGTACTGCAACACCTCGAAGACGGACATTTGTTCCTGGTCAGGCGCCAACCAAGGTGCTCGTACCGGCGAACGGAGCAACGTGCGCCGTTGCGCCGTGCCGCCTGGGCGTCTCGAGCGGCCAGAAATCCTCCTGGCTACGGTTGGTTCGTCATGACCGATCGACTGCGCGGCAAGGTGGCGATCGTCACCGGCGGGGGTGACGGCATCGGGCGGGGCATCGTGCGCCGGTTCGCCCGTGAGGGCGCCCACGTCCTGGTGGCCGAGATCGACGACGAGGCCGGCGAAGCGGTCGTGGCGGCCTGCCGGGACGAGTTCGGCGCCGACGCCCGCTTCGTCCACACCGACGCCAGCGCCAAGGACGACGTCTGGGCCATGGTGGCGGTCGCGCTCGACAGCTGGGGGACGGTCGACGTCCTCGTGAACAACGCCTGGGGCGGCGGGGCACTCGGGCGCTTCGAGTCCATGACCGACGAGCAGATGCAGTGGGGGCTCTCCATGGGCCTGCTCGGCCCGTTCTGGGGGATGCAGGCGGTGTCGCCCGTCATGAAGGCGAAGCGGGACGGAGCCGTCATCAATATGTGCTCGCTCAACGGCGTCAACGCGCACATGGGCACGACGTCGTACAACGTGGCGAAGGAAGCGTTGCGTGCGGCCAGCCGGACGGCGGCGCGCGAGTGGGCCCCATGGCAGATCCGGGTCAATGTCATCTGCCCCGGCGCCAAGTCCGCCGCGACCCGTGCCGTGTTCACCGCTCACCCCGAGTTGGAGGCCGCGGCCGACGCGTCGAATCCCATGGGCCGCCTCGGTGACCCCGAGGAGGACATCGCGCCGGTGGCGGTGTTCCTGGCCAGCGACGACGCCCGCTACGTGACGGGCAACACGCTCTTCGTCGACGGCGGCGGCCATATCAACGGCGTGCAGTGGGCGCCCGACCTCGGCGACTGACCGTCGACCGACATCGTGACCGGGACAACCCCCATATGACCTCATTGGACGGCCTGGTGGCGATTGTCGCCGGCGCCGGGCCTGGCATCGGCCGCGCGAGCGCCGTTGCCCTCCGGCGGGAGGGCGCCGACGTCGTCGTGGCGGCCCGCGACGCCGGCCGTCTCGGCACCCTGGCGTCCGACATTGCCGGCCAGGACCAGGCCGGGCCCCAGGTGCTGGCCGTGACGTTCGACCTCGCTGACCTGAATTCTTGCCGGGCACTGGTCGACGAGACCCTGGCGGCCCTCGGCCGGATCGACATCCTGGTCAACGTGGCCACCGCCGGCGGCGACTACACGCCGATCGGCGACGACGGGGGCGAGTGGGAGTCCTGGCGCCACGCCTTCGAGGTCAACGTCATCGGGACCCTGGAACTGAGCCGTCTGGCGGCCACCGCCATGATGACGAGCGGAGGCGGCTCCATCATTCAGGTCGGCACCATCGGGACGCACGCGCTGCCCCCGGGCCGGGCCCGCTACACGGCCACGAAACAGGCCATGGTCACGGCCTCCCTCACCATGGCCAAGGAGCTCGGCCCACACAACGTGCGGGTCAATGTGGTGACGCCCGGCTTCACGGCCGGCGCCCCGCTGAATGCGATGAT
Source organism: uncultured Acidimicrobiaceae bacterium (assembly GCA_963741995.1). Lineage (GTDB taxonomy): Bacteria > Actinomycetota > Acidimicrobiia > Acidimicrobiales > RAAP-2 > Bog-473. Next base: position 550,783 of record CAVUKI010000001.1, on the reverse strand, counting down.
CGAGTCCATCGCCACCCGCACCAAAGAGAGCACCGACGAAGTATCGGCCCGCATGGCCGCCGGCGCGTCCCTCCGGCGCCACGTCCATCCTGAAGACGTCGCCGAAGCGGTCGTCTTCCTGGCCGGCCCTCGAGCGCACAACATCACCGGGATCGAGCTCCCCGTCACGGCGGGACGATAAGGATGGCCCGTCGACAGCACCGCGTGCGCTGGCTGTTCCACTCCACGGCGATGGTGGCCGACTACGACCTGGCCGTGAGAAATCTCGCAGTCCTGGTGGGGCTGACGGTGCTCGAATACAGCGAGTCGACCGAGCCGGGCATCGGGCGCCGCGGCGGCATGGCCTGGGCCGGGGACAACGCCATTGAGATCGGCCAGCCGATCGGCGAGGGCGCCGCGGCCCAATTCGTCGACCGCTTCGGGGGTGGCATGCACTCCATCGCGCTGCAGGTCGACAACATCGAGGCGACAATGGCGCACCTGCAGCAGGAAGAAGTGCACATTGCGGCGCGACCCCGCCCCGAGATGTGCTTCAGCGATCCGCGCGACACCGGCGGTGTGTTCTTCCAGTGGAGCGCATTCGAGCTCGCAGTCGATCCCCGCTTCGGCGCCCCACGGCCCGACCCGCCCCCGGCCGCGCGGGTGCTGGCGCCGGTCACGCACCACGCCTACGTCGGAGCGCTGGTCGACGACCCCCGCGCCTGGGCCGACAGCTTCGCCACGCTGCTCGGCACCACCGTCACGTTCGAGCGCGCCGACGCACCCCCGGGTCATCCCGTGGCGGGCGTCTCGCTCGGCGACTGCACTCTCGCCCTCTTCCCGCTGCCCGGCAACGACGGCCCGGGGCTGTGGGGCCGCCGCTACGAGCGGCCGCGCACCCACCTGCTGGCGCTGCACGTGCAGGACCTCGACGCGGCGACAGCGGCACTGGCCCGCGCCGGCATTGCCGCTGTGCGCAGAGATGCCGACCTCGTCGTGCTCGATCCGGCCGCCACCGGAGGAGTCCAGGTCGCCCTCACCGGGTCGCTGCTCCCGGGCGACCCCCGCGACTGACCGGCCGCCCGGCTGTATCGACTCAGCCCTGACCCTAGCCCTAGCCCTAGCCCTAGCCCTGACCCCAACCCTGTCCATCGCGGCCGCCCGCGAAGAGCAGGCCGCCCTGCGGTACGAAAGGCACGCCGCCAACCGTCAGCGCCGCGATCTGCCCCGTCCACGGGTTCAACGAGCCGAGGTAGTTGGCCGGCCACGCCGGCGGCGACGGGCAAATCGCCGGGGCGCTGTTGGAACCGCACGGCGTCACCGCCACGACGGGAGCCCTGGGGAAGTCACCGGTGACCGCGTCGACCGTGTTGTTGGTCGAGTCGGTCGCGTAGAGAGTCCCGTCGCCGTCGGGCCACGCCGTATCGTCGACGGGCTGCGTCAGGTTCAGCACCGCCAGCCTGTGGCCCCACGGACTGACGAAGATCTGCTGCAGGTCCCCCTGGCTGGTGAGCATGAAGTCCCCGCCGAAGCGCGGGGCGTCGGGAGGAACGACCTCGTTGGAGTCGGGGTCGGTCAGGGCCAGATGCACGGTCCGGCCGCTCTGCGGTGTGCCGACGTTGGCGACCGTCGCCGGATCCTCGTCGTAGAACAACGGCGTGACGACGGCGATCGAGTGGGTGGTGTCGAGCGTGACCGAGTAGACGGCGGGAAAGGTGGCCTGGGGCGGCGGGAGCGGCCCGGTCGTGCCGGGTGCCGACGCGCTGACGTAGAGCCGCCCGTCCACAATGGATATGGCGTCGGTACCCCCCTCGTGGGGCAGCGGCACGTTGTACGCATAGTGCTGCACACCGCCGCCTGGGCCCGGCGTGATGGCATACAGCGAAGAGTTGGCGTCCTCGTTCACCGTGGCGATGATCGTGTGGGTCTCCGGGTCGGCTGTCACGCCGTCGGTCTTGCCGACGACGTCCCACTGGGCGACCGCTTGCCCGCTCGGGGTCATCTCGACCACGGTGCTGTCCAGGTTGCCGCTCGTGCTGGCTTGGCCTTGGGGGCCCACGCCGTTCTGGAAGCCGACGAAGATGTCCCGACCGAGCTGGGTGATGTCGTCGGGATTGCTCAAGGGCTCTGACTTCATCGTCGAGGTGCCCGCGATCGTGAACGTGTGTGTGAGCGAGCTCCCGGCGAGAATCGTCTGCGCGGTCAGCCCGCCGCCACCCCCGTGCCAGCCGTCCTGGAATTGCGCGGTTCCGGGGGTTCCGGACGCACCGGACGCACCGGACGCACCGGACGCAGGTGCAGCGGCCAGAACGACTGCCGCCGTCAGCGGGGTGAGCGCGGCCGCCAAGGGCGCGGCGACTGAGCGGAATGACAACGGACGCATGAAAAACCTCCAAGAAAAATGTGCCCCGGGCCGACAGGGTAAATCGAGGGGATTACACCTCAATGATTGAACGGTGATGGGAAGGTGAACCTCTGGCGTCGTCGGGCGCGACGCCGACGGCCGCCGCTAATGAGCGGGAGGCGGGTCCACCCGCTGCATCCAGACCCGCACCGGCTCGGTCAGCAGTTCGTCTTCCAGGTCGAGGACGACACCCTCCCCCGCCCCGGGCCCGCTGATCATCTCGACCGCCAGCACCTCACGCGCGATGTAGTCGAAGAACGCGGCGATGGGTTCGAGGCCCACCACATGGACGCGGATCCGATCGGAAACCTCGAGCCCCGAAGCCTTGCGGAGATCCTGCACCAGGCGCACCACATCCCGCGACAAGCCCCGTTTGCGCAGGCCCTCGTCGAGATTCAGGTCCAGTGCCACGACCTCGCCGCCCTCGCGTGACACGGCGAAGCCCTGCTGGCCCCGGACCCGCAGCTGCACGTCCTCGGGCGACAGCTCCACCGGCCCGCCACCGAGGACGACAGTGATGGACTGACCCTCTTCGAGCGCGGCTGCGGCAGCCGCTGTGTCGAGCGCCGCCAACGCCGGCTTGACCTCCCCGACCAGATCCTTCAGGCGGGAGCCCAGCGTCTTGAAGTTCGGCTTGAGCTCGAACTGAATGACCTCGCTCAACTCCTCGGCCGTGTCGACCTCGTCGACGTTCAGCTCGTCGGCCACGATGTCGCGCAGGATCTCGGGCGAGTCAGACGGAAGGAACACCAAGGCCCGCTTGAGCGGCTGGCGCACCTTGACCGAGGCTTCGCTGCGGGCGGCCCGGCCCAACGACGTCAGGCGCCGGGCCAACGCCATCTGCGCCTCGAGCTCCGGGTCCACCAGAGACACATCGGCCAGGGGCCAGTTGGCCAGGTGCACCGAATCGCCCTCCCCGGCCCCGGTCAGGTGCCGCCACATGGTGTCCGACACGAAAGGGCACATCGGAGCCAGCAGCAGCGACAGCGTGGTCGACACCTCGTGCAGCGTCGCCTGAGCAGCCAAGGTGTCGCCGGCCGGCGCGTCGGGATCGGTGCGCCAGAAGCGACGGCGGCTGCGGCGCACGTACCAGTTGGAGAGGTCATCGACGAGGTCGCCCACGGCGGTCGCTGCCGCCAAGGGCTCGTACGAGCGCAACGCGTCCGTGACGTCGGCCGTCGTGCTGGCCAGCCGGGACAGGATCCAGCGGTCCAACGGTCCACGGTCAATTGGCGCCGGAATCCGAGCATCAGAGGGGTCGAATTCGTTCAAGGACGCGTACGTCGTGAAGAAGCTGAACGTGTTCCAGAGCGTGAGGAGCATGTCCCGCATGGCCGTATCAATGGCACCGAGCGTCGCTCGCGTCGGCGTCCAGGGTGACCCCTGCGAGAACATCCACCAGCGCATGGCGTCAGCCCCCCGGGTGTCGAGGATCGACCAGGGATCGATGATGTTGCCGAGCGACTTGGACATCTTGCGGCCGTCGGCGTCGACGATGTGACCGAGGCACACGACGTGGCGGTACGGGCTCTCCCCGAAGACCAGGGTGTTGATGGCCAGCAGCGAGTAGAACCAGCCTCGCGTCTGGTCGATGGCCTCGGAAATGAAGTCGGCCGGGAAGGTGAAGGCCTCCGCCGATCCGGCGGCATGCGGGAAGCCGACCTGGGCGGCCGGCATGGAGCCCGAATCGAACCAGGCGTCGATCACCGGCTCGACCCGGCGGCACACCGCCAACTCGTCGATCTCGTCGACGCTGCCGACGTCAGCAGCACACGTCCCACACGCAAACGTCACGTCGTCGATCGTCGGCCGGTGCGGGTCGATCCCCGTCACGTCCCGCCCGCACAGGTCGGACAGCTCAGCCAACGAGCCGACGCAGCGCACGTGCCCCCGCCCGCAGCGCCAGATCGGCAGCGGCGTCCCCCAGTAACGGTCGCGGGACAGAGCCCAGTCGACGTTGTTCTCCAGCCATTCACCGAAGCGCCCGTCCTTGATGTGCGCCGGGTGCCAGTCGACGGTCTGGTTGGCCGCCAGCAGGTCGGCCTTGCGGGTCGACGTCGCGATGTACCAGCTCGGCTTGCCCCAATAGATCAGCGGCGTGCGGCAGCGCCAGCAGTGCGGGTACGAGTGGACGTAGGGGAAACGGCGCAGCAGCAGCCCTGAAGACTCGAGCCGGTCGTTGATGTCGTGGTTGGCCTCCCTGACACCCCGGCCGGCCAACCAGCCGACCGCGTCGGTGAACGTGCCGTCCGGCCCGACCGGGTTCAGCGACGGCAGACCGTTCTCCCGGCCGATCTGGCGGTCGATCTCGCCGAAGGCCGGCGCCAGGTGCACGAGCCCGGTCCCCTCTTCGGTCGTCACGTACGAAGCCGGGACCACCCGCCATCCGTCGGCACCGTGGGGCACGTCCACATCATCGAAGGGACGCGCATACCGGAGCCCGACCAGCGCCGAACCAGGGACCCGCGCCGTCACCCGGGCCGACGCCCCCTCCCCCATCACCGCATCCACCAAATCGGACGCCATCACCACCCCGTCGATGACGGCGTAGACCAATTCGGGATTCACCGCCACACCCGTGTTCGAGAGCAGTGTCCACGGCGTGGTCGTCCACACGCCCAACCACTCGGCCCCTCCGCCGACCGCCGCCGCCACAGCTCCATCCGGGTCGACCAGCCGGAGGCGCACGTAGGCCGACTCGTCCTCCTCGTCCCGGTAGACGTCGGGCTGCCCAAGCTCGTGGCTCGAGAGGGCCGTCCCGCATCGAGGGCAGTACGGCACGACCTTCAGATCCTCGTACAACAAGCCCTGGTCGAAGAGCTGCTGAAGGTGCCACCAGACCGACTCGATATACGAAGGGCTCAACGTCCAGTAGGCCGCATCCATGTCGACCCAGTAGCCGATGCGCGTCGTCAGACGGGCGAACTCGTCGACGTAGGAGTAGACGGACTCGCGGCACAGCCGGGTGAACTCGGCGATGCCGACCTGCGACTCGATCTGCTCCTTGCCCGTGATGCCGAGCTTCTTCTCCACCTCGACCTCGACCGGGAGCCCGTGGGTGTCCCAACCGGCGCGGCGGGCGACGTAGGCCCCGTCCATGGTGCGGAAACGGCAGAAGAGGTCCTTGTAGACCCGGGCCCAGGCATGGTGCAGGCCCGGCAAGCCGTTGGCGGTCGGCGGGCCCTCGTAGAAGACCCACGGCACGGCTCCCTCGCGTTGCTCGATGGAGCGTTCGAAGACGCGCTGGGCCGACCAGCGGGCCAGTTCGGCCTGCTCGAGGGCGACGAAATCGATGTCAGGGGGGACGGGCGTGAACACGGGAGAAGGGCGGCCTTTGGCGGCGGGAACAGGCGCCCCGGCCACGTCGGAAAGGATAGAGGGTATGCATCGCCCCTCCTCCGCCATTGCCGGGGGCCTCGTGCTGGCCCGGGAGCCCTACGCCAGCGAGGGCCCTCGGTGGGTGGTGGCGCAGGCCGAGGCCGAGATCGTCGAGCGCTACGGCTTCCTCCACGACGGCGAGCGGGGCCTGACCGCCGCCATGTTCGATCCGCCGGCCGGGGCCTTTTTGGTGGCCCGCGCCGGTGCCGCCGGACCGCCTCTCGGCGGGGTCGGCCTGCGCACCATCGACTCGGACTCGAAGCCAGGGCCGGGTGAGGTTCGGCGCCTGTGGGTCGACCCCGACCAGCGCGGGCAGGGCATCGCCCGCAAGCTGATGCTCGCGCTCGAGGACGCCGCCCGCGACCTGGGCCTGACCCGCCTGCGACTGGTCACGGGGGGGCGCCAGCCCGAGGCGATCGGCCTCTACGAGTCGAGCGGCTGGCAGCCCGTCGACGGCGATCCAGCGAAAGACGGTTTTCGCTTTACGAAAGAACTGGTCTCGACACAATGACGAGCGCGCCCTTCGAGTTGATCTGCGAGATCGAGCCGGCGACCACCCCGGACCTCACCCGCGTGCGGCACCAGATCGGCGTGCTCTCGCCGGTCGCCACCACGTTCCTCATCCCCGACAACCACATCGGTCGAGCCACCGTCTCGAGCGTCGCCGTGGCGCACGAGGTGCAACAGATGGGCGGACGCTCCATCGCCTGTCTCAATGCCCGCGACCGCAACCTGCTCGGCTTCCGCCGCGATCTGCTCACGGCGGCGGCCTACGGCGTCGACCAATTCCTTTTCGTCTACGGCGACGAGCCGTTGGCGGGTGCGCGCACCAGCGAGCTCACCGTGCGGACCATGCTGGCCGAAGGGCGCGCCTACGCCCAGACGTTGGCCGGCCATGGGGGGAGTGGCAGGCACGGCCGAGGCGCGGCGATGCGTTTCGGCGCGGCCAGCGGGCTGCGCGCCCTGCCGGCGTGGAAGCAGGAGGCCGCCTTCCTCTTCGTGCAGGTCGGCTTCTCCCTCGACGACCTGCTGGCCTGGCGGGCCAGGGTCGAGGTGGACGTTCCCGTCTACGCCGGCGTCATCGTCGTGGCCAGTGCCGGCATGGCCCGCAACTTCACCATTCCTGGGCTGACCGTCCCCGAGGACCTCGTGACACGCCTGGAGAAGGACCGCAACGCCGGCGTCGATGCCGCGTGCGATCTGGTCGTCGGCATCCGCGCCTCCGGGGCTTTCGACGGCGTGCACCTCATTCCCGTGGCGCGCTACCGCGAGGTGGCGGCCCGCCTGGAGCGCGTGCTGCCCTAACGCTGGAAGACAAGCAGCGTGCTGGTCTCGTACTGGGGCCCGTCGCCGAGTGAGGGCAGTGCCGCCTCGACCTTGGCGAAACCCGCTTCGACGACTTCGTCGCTGGCGTACTCGAAGAACGAGACGGCGCGCAGCTTCAGCCTCTCGAAGTCCTCGGTCAGGGTGGCCGAGCGAAGCCAGGTGACTTCGTCACAAGAGACAGGCGTCCACCCGGCGTCGACGAAAATTACTCCTTGAGTCTTCCTCGGACCGAAATTGCGCCGTGTCGAGGTGCCTCCATTCGGGCACGACCCGGAACCACCAGACATCGGGCATCTTGTCGGAGAAATTCCCCCCACGAAGAGCGTGCCGCCCGGCTTGACCACCCGGTGCAACTCCCGAGCAGCGGCCTCGCGGTCGACGACGTGGTGCCAGACGAAGAACAGCAAGGCTGCGTCACAGGAGGCCTCCGGCAGCGGGATGTGCTCGCCAGACCCGGCCACATACGTGGCGGCGGGATGGCCGGCGCGGGCGAGGGCTTGCGCACGCATCCTGTCCGACGGCTCGACTCCATGGGCGGGGCCGCCGAAGGCGCTCGCCAAAGAGGGGGTCATGCGGCCGGTACCCGAGCCCAGGTCGAGCCAGACCAGTGGCCGTGTCTCCGGCAGATGGCGAGCGAACGCCTCCGTCCAGGTTTGGAGTGCATCGGGCGACATCTGCCGCCCGACGGCGTAGACGGCGTGCAGCCGTGCGTCGTAGTCGACTTTCTCCATGCCGTCTCCTAAGCGGGAAAAAGAGCCTTCTCGAGGGCGTCCAGGGAGGCATCCGTGACCTCGAGGAGCGAATCGACCACCAGGTCGGCCAGGCCGAAGGCGGGATGGTGGCCTTCACCTTGCTCGGGCACGGCAATACACGCCATGGACGACGCCTTGGCCGCCAGCACGCCGGCGGGCGCGTCCTCCCACACCAGACAGCGGCGCGGCGGCGCGCCCAGCTTCGCCGCCGCGGTGAGGAACACGGCCGGGTGGGGCTTGCCATAGTCCTCGTCCTCGGCCGAGTGCACCAGAGCGAAGCTCTGGCGCAGGCCGAAGTGCGACAGCGCGGCGTCGATCAGTCGGTACTGCGACGACGAAGCAACGGCCAACGGCAACCCTCGGCTGCGGCAGAGGGCGATGGCGTGCTCGGCGCCCGGCTTGAGCGCACCCTTCGTCGTGATGAGCTCGATCACCCTGTCGACGATCGTCACCGCCACCTCGTCAGGCGTCGGCGTGGCACCCGGCCATGGATGCAGCGAGTACCAGTGCGCGGTGACCTCGTCCACGAACATGCCCTTGGTCGAGCGGCAGCCGTCGAGGGCGAGGGGGACGCCGAGACCACCCAGGATCTCGATCTCGGCCTCGTGCCACAGGATCTCAGAGTCGATGAGGAGCCCGTCCATGTCGAAGATGGACGCGGCGAACCCCGCCGGAACGGGGTGCGGCGGTATCAAGCGGTGAGCTGCGCCTCGATGTCGCCCACAATTGTGGCGTCCTCCGGCTCCACCTGGGGGCGGTAGCGCGCCACGATGTCACCCTTGGGGGACACGAGGAACTTCTCGAAGTTCCACGTGATGTCGCCGGCGGCGCCCTCGGCGTCCTCCTTCTCGGTCAGCTCGGCGTAGATCGGGTGGCGGTCGGCGCCGTTCACGTCGATCTTCTCCATGAGCGGGAAGGTGACGCCGTAGGTGGCCGAGCAGAACTGCGCGATCTCCTCCGCGGTGCCGGGCTCCTGGCCCATGAACTGGTTGGACGGGAAGCCGATGACCGAGAAGCCGCGGTCGCCGTACTCCTTCTGCAGGCGCTCGAGCCCCTCGTACTGCGGAGTGAGGCCGCACTTGGAGGCGACATTGACCAGCAGCAGGGTCTTGCCCTTGTAGTCACCCAGCGTGGCGTCGTCGCCCTGGAGCGTGTGGATGGGGATGTCGTAGAGAGCCATGGGCCCGACCCTATCGGGCACCGATGGCCGCGTGCCCGGGCCGCGTAGGGTGAGCCGCATGCACGCCGTCGTGATCCGGGAAGGCCAGCTCTACTGGGAGGAGCGGGACGACCCCGTCCCGGGCGACACCGAACTGCTGGTGGCGGTGCGGGCGGCCGGGTTGAATGCGGCGGACCTGGTGCAGCGGGCCGGCTTCTATCCTGCGCCGCCGGGGTGGCCCGTCGACATCCCGGGCATGGAGTTCGCCGGCGAGGTGGTGGACGTGGGGAGGCAGGTGACGCTCTTCGCACCCGGCGACCGGGTCATGGCGGTCGTCGGCGGCGGGGCGCAGGCCACGATGGCGTTCGTCGACGAGTCCCACGCGCTGCCCGTCCCCCCCGACCTGTCGTGGACCGAGGCCGGCGGCTTCCCCGAGGCCTTCACCACCGCCAGCGACGCCCTCTTCCGCCAGGCCGAGCTGCAGCTGGGCGAGCGTGTGCTCGTCTCGGGCGCTGCCGGTGGCGTCGGGACGGCCGGCGTGCAGCTGGCCGCCAACGCAGGGGCGACGGTGACGGCGACCGTGCGCGACCCGGACCGGCGTGACGCGGTCGCCGCGCTCGGCGCCGCCGTGGTGCTGGCGCCCGGCGACGAGGCGTCACACGGGCCCTACGACGTCGTGCTCGAGCTGGTGGGCGCGCCCAGCTTGACCAGCGTCCTGCCGCACGTCGCGACGTGGGGACGTGTCGTCGTGATCGGCGTCGGGGGCGGAGGCCGCATGGAGATCGAGTTGATGCAGCTCATGCAGAAACGCGTCCGCATCGGCGGCTCCACCCTGCGTGTCCGCAGCCGGCGTGAGAAGGCCGACGTTGCGGCCGACATGGCGAAGCGGGTGTTGCCGGCGTTGGTGGCCGGGCGCCTGCAGATCCCGGTGTGCGAGACGTTCCCGCTCGCCGAGGCACAGGCCGCCTACGACCGCTTCGCCGCCGGCTCCAAATTCGGCAAGGTGGTCCTCGTCGCCCCGTGATGCAGGCCGTTCTGTTCGACGGGGACCAGACACTGTGGGACTTCGAGCGCGTCATGCGCGAGGCGCTGGTGGCCACGGCCGCCGAGCTGCGCGCCGCCCGGCCCGGCCCCTTCGCCGACACATTGGGCTGGGAGGACCTGCAGGCCGACCGCTCCGACGTGGCCCAGGAATTTCCCGACGTCTGGTCCCTGGCCGAGTTGCGCGTGCACGGTTTCGCCCGCACCTTGCAGCGCCGACGCGCCGCCGAAGGTGGGGACGAGGCGGCGGACGACGTGCTGGCGCGGGAGCTGAGCGAGTCGTATTTCACCCACCGGGACCGCGAACCCGCCCTCTTCCCCGACACGATCCCTGGCCTCGACGCCCTGCGCGCCGACTACCGGCTGGGTCTGCTCTCCAACGGGAGCCGGCTGCCCGAGACGGTCGGGCTGGCCGGCTACTTCGAGTCGGTGGTCTTCGCGCAGGACCACCGCGTGGCCAAGCCGGACAAGCGGATCTTCGAAGTGGTGGAGCGCGACCTCGGTGTCGGGCCCGAGGCGTGCGTGCTCGTCGGTGATCATCCGGTCAACGACGTGGCCGGCGCGCACGGCGCGGGGTGGCGCTCGGTGTGGCTCGACCGCGACGGCGCCGTGCCCTTCCCCGACGACGGCCCGCGGCCTGATGCCGTCGTGGCCAGGCTGACCGAGCTGCCCGACGTGCTGCGCCGGCTCGGTTAGTCCACAGCCGCCGCGGGCTGCGGCACCGGGCGGCGCAGGAGCACGCTCGCCCAGGCCACGATCAACGCCGGCGGGACTAAGTACCAGTACCAGTCGGTATGCCCGAGACCCGTGGCCACCATGACGACGACGAACAGCCCGTAGGCCACCAGGACGACCAACCCCGTGTGACGGCGCAGCCCGCGCTCCCGGTAGGCGAACAGAAGGACGACCGCCGTGAGCCCGGCGTACCAGAGCGCCACCGTGATCTCCCGGCTCGACGTGGCACCGAGGCCGAGGACCGCCGCAGGGAGCAGGAGGCCAAAGGCGATGTTCAGCGCGTTGCTGTTCAGCGCGGTGCTCAACATGGCCGTGCCGCGGCCACGCCGGGCCAGGTAGACGGCCGCCACCGCGTTCGGCAGGCTCGTGACGGCGGCGAGGAGCAACCCGCCCACCACGATGTCGGGGACGGCGAAGCGCGTCCCCAGGCTCTGGGCGGAACGCTCCATGACGATGGAGGCGCCGACCACCACGACCAGCGCCCCGACCACCACGGTCAGATCGAGGCGTCTCGAACCGGGAATCGACGCGGGGTGCAACTCCATCTCTTCCTCACGGATGGCCAGCATGATCCAGCGCCCGGCGGGCGAGCGCGCCTGACGCTCGTGACGGATCCCCGCCAGGTACGCGTAAGGGCCGAGCACGGCGGCGACGAGCAGCAGCCCGACGACCGCAGGCAGATCGCCGAAGACGACCAGGACGCAGGCGGCAGCGATCCACAAGGAGATGGCACCGGTGAGCACGACGACGCGGCGGTGCAGCGCCACCCAGCCCGCCACGACAGCCCCGAGGCCGAGCAGCGCGGCGAGATTGAACACGTTCGAGCCGACCACCACGCTGGACCCGATCTCGCGTTGATGACTGGCCAGCGCGCTGATGGCCGAGGTGATCTCGGGCGTGTCGGCCGCCAGGGCGGCGATGAGCCCCAGCATGGCTTCGGTGACACCGAGGCGGTTGCCCATCCGCTCGATGCGGGACACCATGACCCAACTGGCGCCGAGACTGACGGCGGCTCCGAGGACGAAAGCGACGGAGTCGAGGGGTGTGTTCACGTCTGAACGCTGGGATCGTGCGGGGCGGGCAACGGCACCACAGCCTCAGTCGCGTCCCGACCAGACTTCCTGGCTCTCCATTCCCCAGCGTACGTCGGTGCCCACTCCCGCGTGGAGGTGGACGGGCGGGGGCGAAGCTGGGCTGAGTCAGCCCGGGGCAGCGACCGATGCGCTGTCCCAGACGAAGGCCCCGGCGATGCAGTCACCCGTGGAGGGATCGGCTATGGCGTAGTCCTCGTTCGGCGAGCCGGCCACCGTGACGACATAGAGCAGGTCGCCGTGATTCAGGCACGAAAGGCCCGGGTCGTTCGTCTTGAATCCGGACATCACTCCCACGACCGTGCGGACGCCACTCGGCGCGGTGGCCGGGACGACGGCGGTCTTCGTGCCCAACCAATTGCCGTAATAGGAATAGGTTCCCGGGGCTCCCGCGGCCGGCGCGGGCGATGTCGTGGAGGTGGTCGTTGTCGTCGTTGCCTGCGTCGTCGTGGTCTCGCCTGCGTTCCGCCGGTGTGTCTTCGTCCCTGATCCGAGGGGATCCACCAGCGATCCGCCGGACGCATTGGTGGGAGGTCCCGCCAACAAGTCCGGCTGAGCCGGCGCGTTCCCTGCGAGCGCGGAGATCATGGCGCTGTCGTTGCTGCCGTCCATCCCGAGCGCCCACGCGCCGACGCCGGCAACGCCCTGATTCCGCGCCATGTCGGAGATCAGGTAGAGCGAGTCCGGGTTCTGGAAGAAAGCCTCGTGCCACTGTTGGTCGACTTGGTACGAGGTCCACGCGGTGTCGGTCACGGAGTCCCAATAGACAGGATGGCCGGTCGCCGCCTCTTGGGAGTCCGTCATGACGGTGGGGCTCCCGACCGGGTGCGCGTCCAAGTTGCCGCTCGACGTGGGCCAGTCGTAGCCGAACAAGGGGAGGCTGAGGATCACCTTGCCGGCCGGCACGGTCAGGACGTAGTTGTTGAGGGTGGTCTGAATGGAAGCAGCGGCGCTCGTCATGGATGACGACGCGCTGGGTGCCGAAGCCACGTTGAGTTGGTAGGCCATGACCAGAAAGGCATCGACGAAGGGGCTCAGCCCGGCGAGGTCGTAGAAGCCTGTCGGGTCGAGAGCCGACGACGAGTAGGTGTCCATGGTGATCTGGTAGCGGGCGTTGGCCGATCTGAGGGTCGTGGACACCGCCTTGACCAGGTTCGTGATGCCCGCCCGGTCACCCGCGCCCTGACCTTCGAAGTCGAGGTTGACGCCGTCGAGGTCCCGAGCCTTCACGAGGAACAGGAGGCTCTGGGCCAGTGTCCCGGGAGCAGTGGCGCTCGTCGCCAACTGGTCGAGCGACGACTGACTGAAGTCACTGACCGAGAGCACGACCCGGTCCCCGGCCGCGTGCGCCCGGTTGATCAAGTCGAGAAAATTCTGGCTGAGATAGCCGCTCCATGCGTCGCCGGAATTCTCGATCGACCCATCTGGGTTTATGTTCAGACTGAAGTAGTCGATCGTGGTGAGCCCGTCCAGATTGAGATGGCCGGCCCCGCTGAGGTCCCAGGAGGGCACGACGCCGAACACCTCGTCGGGCTTGAGGGGCGGAGCCGAGGTGAGCGCCGTAGGCGTGGGGTCCGCCGTCGCCCCCGCCGCCGAGGGGGTCAGCCCGGTCGCGGGCTGTTGGACATCGGCTATCACCGAATGGTTCCCAGCTGTGCCGTCGACCGGCGTCGCGCCCGTCTCCGGCATCAGGGCGGGAAGCGCGACCTCTGTCGACAGGCTGGGCGCCGTTGCCGCCGGCTCTTCGGTCCGTGCGGCCGTCCCTGGCGACCCGACGACGACCAACCCGACGGTGATGCAGCCGAGCGCTCCGACCACGAGGAGCATGCCTTTGCCCGGATTCCTTGTCGATGCCCGCCGCGAGGGCGGCCTGACATGCGCTCCGTGGGGGCGCGCGCCATCCCGCCGTCCTTGCGAAGCTCTCCGACGCAGTGCAGTCAACCGCACAGAAAATGTCCCCTCACCTGGTGGGACAGTGACACGACGCCAGACGCTACTCGCCCGGAAAGGCCCTCCAAGTCGCTCCGGGCCTGTCACGCCCCGTTTACCCTGGCGTGGCCCGGGCGCCGCGCTCGCCCTGGGTCAGCGAGTCAGGATCACGACGCCGGCGTTGGCCCCCCGGCCCACCGTGTGCGACAACGCGACCCGGGCGCCCTCGACCTGACGCGGGCCGCAATCCCCCCGCAGCTGCCGCACCAGCTCGACCACCTGCCCCAGGGCGGACGCGCCGAGCGGCTCGCCCTTCGACAGCAATCCCCCACTGGGGTTGACCGGGAGCCGGCCGCCCAGGGTCGTGGCACCCGAATCGAGCAGCGCGGCGGACCCGCCGGGCTCGCACAGGCCGAGCTCCTCGCACGAGCCCAACTCGCGGGCGGCGTCGGTGTCCTGGCATTCCACCACGTGCAGATCGGAGGGTCCGACACCCGCTTCTTCGTAGGCGTCGGTGGCGGCGAGCGTCGTCGGTGCCGGTGCGCCGTCGTCGGCCAGACCGGCCAGCGGGGTGGACTCGCTCAGGACCGAGCCGGGAATATGCGAGCGCAGCGCAGCGGCGGCCAGCGACACGCCCGACGGCGCCAGATCGGCACGGCGCAACACCAGCGCGGCGGCACCCTCGTTGGGCGAGCACAGCATGAAGAGGTGCAGCGGCTCGCACACGACGCGTGAGCCCAGCACTGCCTCGACCGTCGTCTCCTTCTGGTACATGGCGTCGGGATTGGAGGCGCCGTGACGGCGGTTCTTCACCACGACCCGGGCCAGGTGTTCCTTGGTCACCCCCGAGGCCATGCAGAGACGCTGCGCCCGCAGGCCGAAGAAGGCGGGGGTGGCCGCCAGGCCCGCCTCCTCCTGCCACGGCTCGAAGAAGGAGGAACGGATGATGCCCCGGGGCATCTTCTCGGTGCCGAACACGAGGACGGTTTCGTACTGCCCGGCCCGGATGGCCGCCGCCGCCAGCATGAGCGCGGCGCCGCCGCTGGCACAGCCGGCCTCCACGTCGACGATGGGCATACCCGTCATGCCCAGCCGGCTCAACACCTTGTGGCCCGTGGCCACGCCGCCGTAGGCGGTGCCGCAGAAGGCGGCCTGGAAGCCTCCCTTGCCGATGCCCGCTTCGCGCAGTGCGGCGCGCACCGCGACCACGCCCATGTCGGTGGTCGAGACGCCGTCAAAACGGCCGAAGGGGTGCAGGCCGACCCCGGCCACGGTGACGCCGGTCATGCCGGGGCGAAGGCGTAGGTCACCACGTCGTTCCCGTCGTCGTCCTGATGCAGCGGCACGATGCGCAGCTCCATCGGTTGGCCCTCGGTCAGCGCAGCCGGGTCACTCTCGGTCAGCCGGGTGATGATGCGCACGCCCTCGGGCAGCTCGACCACACCGACGCCGAAAGGCACCTCACCCTGGTAACCCGGCGGGGGCGCCGTCACCGCGGTCCAGGCCCACAACGTGCCCTGGCTCGACAGCTCCACCGGCTCGGGATCCTCGTGGGCGCAGTAGGTGCAGGCGTCGGCGCGGGGGAAGTGCACCGACCCGCAGGCGCCACAGCGCGTGCCGAGCAGGGCCGGCGGGTCTCCGTCGGAGAACAGGCCGTCGCGGACGAGGACGCACACGGTGTCGATCAACTCCCGACTTCGACCAGTTCCAGGCCGTCGAACTCCCAGTAGGCACGCAAGGAGGCGATCTTGCCGGCGCCATTGCTGCGGTAGACGTAGACGCCGTGGACGACCGCCTGGTGCTCTCCGCCGGCGAGTGTCGTCCGGATGATGCCCACGTCCGCCACCTCGTCGCCGCACAGATACGACTCGAAGACCTCGAACTCGATCGCCTCGCTCGGGGCGATGATGGTGTCGTAGAACGCCGCGATGGCCTTGCTCCCGTGGTGGCCCTTGCCCTCGGGGTCGAAAGGCGATGGCCCCACAGGATCCTGTACGACGGCGTCGTGTGCAAAGAGGTCGAGCCACGCATCTCGGTCACGGGCAGCGACGGCGGCGCGGGACCGGAGACCGAGCTCGCGGGCGGTCAAATGTTCATGGGCCATGTTCGACTCCCTCCCTCTCAGCGGACTTTGACGATGACGTCATCGGCGAATCGCTTCAGGTTGTCCACCTTCGTCGCCAGCGTCTCGCTGTCCTGCTCGACCCCGTAGGGCCAGCGGAAGCCGACGATCACGTCGGTGACCCCGAGCTCCTCCAGCCTGCGCACCCCGTCGATCGTGTACGCATCGAGCGAGATGACGTGGATCTCGAACGGCTTGTTCTCCGTCCCGTGCTCTTTCCGCAGCTCGGCCAATCGGGCCAGCAGCCCGGGGAGGTCGGCCGGGTCTCCCCCACCGTGCAGCCAGCCGTCCCCGTCGATGGCGGCCCGCTTCAGGGCGGCCTCGTGGTGGCCCCCGATCAGGATCGGGACGGGCTGGCTCGGCGTCGGGCACATCTTGATGGAGGGCACGTCGAAGACCTCGCCGTGGAACTCGAAGAAGCCGCCGGCCATGAGCCCGCGCATGATGGCGATCTCCTCGTCCATCCGCTTGCCCCGGCGCTCCCACGGCACGCCGCAGATCTCGTAGTCCTCGGGCCACGGGCTGGTGCCGACGCCGAGCAGCAGCCGGTTGCCGGTGAGCACCGCGGTCGAGCTCACCTGCTTGGTGATGAGCACCGGCTGGCGAATCGGCAGCTTGATGACGAAGGTCACGAAGCGGAGCTGCTCGGTCAGGGCCCCCATGGCGGGAATGAGCGAGAACGGCTCCAAGAAGGGCTTGTCCTCCAGGAACTCCCGGGTCCCATCGGGGTTGAAGGGGTAGGTGGTGTCGGATACCTCGGGGTAGCAGATGCTGTCGGGCACGACCATGGAGTCGAAGCCGGCCGCCTCGGCCGCCTGGGCCAGCGGGAGATAGAAGGACGGATCGGTCATCGACTCGGCATACGAGAAACGCACGGCACCTCCGGGTGTCCACAGCTCGGGCGCGCCTACCATGCGGCCCGTGCCTGCTCATCCTGCCAGGACCGATGCGTCCGAGCACAACCCCGTCCCACCGACGGTGGTGCCACTCCTGGTCAACGACCTGTCCGTAGACGACCTCGAGCGCGAGGCCCGGCACGCCATCGGGGAGATGGCCTACGCCTACTACTCGGGGGGCGCCGACGACGAGCGCCTCCTGCAGGGCAACGTGGACGCCTGGAGCCACTGGCAGCTCCACCCCCACGTCCTGGCCGGGATCGCCGACGTGTCCACCGCCACCACCCTGCTCGGCAGCGCCGTCAGCTCGCCGATCGCCATCGCGCCGACGGCCATTCAGGGGCTGGCCCACCCGGAAGGCGAGGTGGCCACCGCCCGGGGTGCCGCCGACGTGGGCGCACTGCTGATCCTGTCGTCGCTCGCCACCTGCTCGCTGGAGGATGTGGCCGCCGCCGCGCCCGACGCTCCCCGCTGGATGCAGATCTACGTACTGCGGGAGCGGGCGCGGACCGAGGAACTCGTGCGCCGTGCCGCCGCGCACGGCTACCGCGCCCTGGTCCTCACCGTCGACGCCCCCGTCTCGGGACTCCGACTGCGCGAATGGCGCCTCGGCGTGCACCTGCCCGACGACCTGGCCCTGCCCAACCTGGCGGGCGACAGCACCCACAGCGCGCGCGAGGGCGGGTTCATGGCCGTCGTCACCAACGAGTTCGAGCCCGCGCTGACATTCGACGACATCGGATGGCTGGCCGGGCTGAGTGACCTGCCCGTCGTGGTCAAGGGTGTCCAGCGGGCCGACGACGCGGTGCGCTGCGTGGACGCCGGGGCCGCCGCCGTCGTGGTGTCGAACCACGGCGCCCGCCAGCTCGCCGACGCCCCGGCCACCGCCGACATCCTGGCCGAGGTCGTGGACGCGATCGACGGGCAGGCCGAGGTCTACGTCGACGGCGGCGTGCGCCGCGCCCCCGACGTGGTCAAGGCGCTGGCCCTCGGGGCAAAGGCCACCCTGGTCGGGCGCCCCTCCCTGTGGGCGCTCGCCACCGGCGGGAGCGACGGCGTCACCAGTCTGCTGCGCTGGTACGAGGCGGAGCTGCGGCGGACCATGCATCTCTGCGGCGCGGGCACCGTCGACGCCGTCGACCGCACCCTGGTGCGCCGGTCCCCGGGATGGGAACGCTCATGACCACCGTCGCCACCCTGCTCGTCGCCCGCGCCGAGGACGATCGCGTCGGGGTCATGGACGCCGATCAGCGCTGGACCTGGCGCCAAGCAGTGCACGAGGGGGCCACGCGGGGCGCACTCGCCCGCTCCCTCTTCGGCACAGCCAAGCCGCACATCGGCGTGTTGCTGCCCAATGGCGCCGAGTACCTCTTCTGGCTGAACGGGGCCGCGCTGGCCGGGTCCGCCATTGTGGGGATCAATCCCACCCGGCGGGGCGAGGCCCTGGCCGCCGACGTGCGGGCCACGGACTGCGCGCTGATCGTCACCGATACCGACGGCGCCGCGCTCTTGGAGGGACTGGACCTCAACGTCGAAGACGACCACATCCTCGTCATAGGCACGGAGCGCTACGACGGCCTCCTCCAGCGGTTCGCCGGCGGCGTCGAGGCGCAGGACCTCATTGAGAACGTGGACGCCATAGAGGAGTCGGCGCTCTACCTCCTCATCTTCACGTCCGGGACGACGGGCGTGCCCAAGGCGGTGCGTTGCACTCAGGGCCGGCTCGCCGGCATCGCCGAGGTGGCGGGACCCGGCTTCGGCTACGGGCCCGATGACGTCTGCTATTGCCCCATGCCCTTGTTCCACGGCAACGCGCTGATGGGCCTGTGGGGACCGTCGCTGATGATGGGCGCGGCCATCGCCACCCGCCCGCGCTTCAGCGCTTCGGCCTTCATCGCGGACGTGCGCCGGTTCGGGGCGACCAAGTTCAGTTACGTGGGCAAGGCGATTGCCTACATTTTGGCCACGCCCGAGCAACCCGACGACGCCGACAACACGTTGCGGAGCGCCTTCGGCACGGAGGCCTCCGTGCGCGACCGCGACCGCTTCCGCAAGCGCTTCGGCTGCTCCCTCATTGAGGGTTACGGCGCGAGCGAGGGCGGCGCGGCGATCAATGCTGTGATCGGCATGCCCAAGGGCGCGCTGGGCAAGCCGGTCGACGGCGTCGACCTCGCCGTCATCAGCCCGGACACCGGTGAGGAGTGCCCCCCGGCGGAGTTCGACGGTGAGGGGCGCCTGCTGAATGCCGGTGCCGCCATCGGCGAGATGGTCAACCGCAGCGGCCGGGGCAACTTCGAGGGCTACTACCGGCGCGCCGACGCCGAGCAGGAGCGCCTGCGGAACGGCTGGTACTGGACGGGCGATCTCGGTTACGTCGACGCCGACGGGTTCTTCTACTTCGCCGGCCGGACCGGAGACTGGCTGCGGGTGGATTCCGAGAACTTCGCTGCCGGGCCGGTCGAGGCGATCATCTCGCGTCACCCCGACCTGGCCGTGGCCGCCGTCTACCCGGTGCCTGACACGGCATCGGGCGCCGGGGACCAGGTGATGGTGGCGATCGAGACGGTGCCGGGCAAGGAGTTCGAGCCCGACGCCTTCGCCATGTGGCTGCAGGAACAGCCCGATCTGGGGCCGAAGTGGCTCCCCCGTTACGTCCGGGTCTCCCCCTCGCTCCCCCAGACGGCCACCGGCAAGGTCACCAAGGTAGGGCTACGCGCCGAGGCCTGGGCCTGCGACGACCCGATCTGGTGGCGACCGCTCGGCAGCTCCGACATCCGGTTCACCCTGCTCGGCGACGACGACCGGGCCGCCCTCGCTGCCGGGCTGGCCGAGAACGGCCGACCGCCCGTGGGCCAGGGTTTGTAGCAGACTGTTACACTTGTTTCGCAAGGAAACGAGCAAGGAGGTCCGGCATGGCTGCAGACAGGGTGACCCGCTTCGCCGCCGATCTCGTCGATGCCGCCGCGGTGGAAGGGGCACGCCACAGCCGGTCGACCAAGCAGCAGCTCGATCACTGGGCCCGGGTGGGGCGCGCCGTGTCGACCCACCACTCGACCGCCCGCCGCCGGGTCGAGGCGGCGCTGGAGGGGACGCTGGCCCTGACCGACCTCACGGCAGAGGAGCGCCTCGTCGCCAATGCCGAGGCCGACGCCGCGCTCTCGGAGCGGCTCCGCACGGTGCGCTACGGCGACGTCCTGGCCGCAGAGGGCATGGCGACCGTTGCCCTCGACGACGACGGCCGGCTGGTGCGCTACGACCCCGACGGCACCACCACCCCCCTGGACTGACGCCGGGCCCGAGAACGACACGTGCGACTCGACCTCGTGGTCGGGCCCAACGGCGCCGGGAAGTCGACCTTCGTCCGTCTCACCCTGGCCCCCGTGTTCCCGCGCGCCAGCTTCGTCAACGCCGATCTCATCGCCCAACAGCGGTGGCCTGACGACCCCGAGGCCCATTCCTACGAGGCGGCGCGCATCGCAGCCGCGACACGGGAAGCACTTCTGGCGCGACGTGAGCCGTTCATCGCGGAGACGGTGTTCTCTCATCCCTCGAAACTGGACCTGCTGCGCGACGCCGGCGCAGCCGGGTATTACACGGCACTGCACGTCGTGATGGTGCCCGAAGCGCTCGCCGTCGCCCGCGTCGCAGCCCGAGTCGCCGGCGGCGGGCACACCGTTCCCGAGGAGAAAATCCGCGGGCGCTTCCAGAGACTCTGGCCCCTGGTGGCAGATGCGATCGTGCTGGCCGACACCACGACCGCGTACGACAACTCCCGGCGCAGCGGCCCGAGTGTCGTGGCCGACTTCAGTCACGGCTTTGTCGTCGGGAACCCGCTATGGCCGGACTGGGCGCCCGAGGCGCTCACCGTCCGCTGGCCCCGCGGCGGCTAGGGCACCAACGATCTCGAGCACGCCGGCCAGGTCACCGACGCGATGGTCGCCGGGCTGGAGCGCCGGCGGGCGCATCCCGAGACGCTCCCCCTCGCGCCAGACGTGCACGGCCGTCATGCCCATGCGCCGCGGCCCCCGGACGTCGGGCTCCCAGGAGTCGCCGACGAAGACGACCTCTTCCGGATCGACGTCCAACGCGGTGACGGACGCGCCATAGATGTCCGGGTGCGGCTTGCGCGCGCCGGCACGCGCCGACGTGACCCCGGCGTCGACGAGTCCCAGAAGGCCGACCTGGTCCAAGAAGGCATCGAGCTCCCAGCCCCAGTTCGAGCAGACGCCGATGGCCAGACCCCACGCGCGAAGGGTGGTCAGCGTGCGCGCCGCTTCGGGATACGGCACCATGACGCCCTGGTCCGACGCCCGCAGGACGCCTATGAGGTCCTCGGCGCGGGCATCCGGCACACCGCAGGCGCTGGTGAGGTCACGCAGGCGAAGCCGTACCCAGGACTCGTAGGCCTCCTCGCTGACCGAGTGCGCACCGTGCTCGACCCCGTCGTAGCGGGAGAAGTAGCTGTCCAGAATGGCACGCTCCGGCGTGTAGCCGTGGGCTGCGAACACCGTCTCGTAATTGGAGACGCTCGTGTCGGCGAAATGGGCCAGGGTGCCGTAGAAGTCGAAGATGACGGCGCTGACCACTGTTCCATAGTGCCCCGAGGTCGTGACCGGGGCGCCGGATGCGCCACCCCAGCGGGGTGGCCAGGTCATACTTTCTCCGGACATGGATGGGGACGAGCAGGCGGAAGGCGCCCCGGGCGGGGGCGAGGACCGAGACCAGGCGCCCAAAGACAAGCAACCGTCCTCCCGCTGGTTCGTCGAGCTGGTCGGCGTCGTGGTCGTGGCGATCCTCGTGGCCGTGCTGCTCCGGACGTTCGTGGTGGCCACCTACTCCATCCCCTCGGGCTCCATGGAGCCGACCCTGCAGATCGGGGACCGGATTGTGGTGGACAAGCTGAGCTACCACCTCCACGGCGTCGACCGCGGCAACATCGTCGTGTTCTCCACCCCACCGAGCGAGGACTGCGCCGGCCCGCCCGTATCGGATCTCGTGAAACGCGTGATCGGCCTCCCGGGCGAGATCATCTCATTGGAGGACGGGAACGTCTCCATCAATGGACGGCTCCTCCCCGAGCCGTTCCTCCCGCCGGACGTCCGGCACGACACCTACCCCGGACCGTCGACCGCTCCCTATGCGCTCCATCGCGCCTACCGCATTCCGCCCGGTGAGGTCTACGTCATGGGCGACAACCGGCCCGAGTCCTGCGACAGCCGCTATTGGGGGCCGATCCGCGAGTCCACCATCGTCGGCAAGGTCGACATGCGGATCTGGCCGCTGTCGCGAGTCGGACTCTTCTAGCTGTTCGGGTCAGATGACTCCTGGGATATGCCACAGATCCAGCAAAGACTTTGAACCATCAATTCACTCGGAGGCGCATTACCGCTCTTCCTGACGCGCGCCGCCGGCATGCGACGACGGCGTCACACCATCGTCGTCCGACCCGGACGCAGCATCCATCACCCCCTTCGCCTCGTCGACGACGGTCGTGACCATTTCCGCGGCGAGTCCTTTGACCGTGCCGTGGCGTTGCTGGCGTTCGGCGACCATCACTCCCCAGAGGGCTCCCATCAAGACGAGAGCCCCGATCCAGAGGATGTGAACGGCGAATCCGAGCACGGCGACGACAATCGCCAACGTCAGAATGGCGAGCGGCACCGTGCCTTCGCGAGCCGGTGGTGTGACGGATCGCACGGTCTCGGCGCGAACCGACGACATTCCGGCGGACGAGCGCGACCTCTTCGAGGCAGAACTCCTCTTCTTCACGAATCGGCCATTGCTGGCCCTGGGCCGCTTGTCTTGGTTGGCCGCCATGACTACCAGCGATAGAAGCGGTGGCTACCGGCATTTTCTCCTCGGCCGAGGGCGAAACCCACGACCCAGACCACCAAGAAGACGACCGCAGCAATCCACAGAAGATGGACCGCGAATCCGGCACCGAAGAGAATCAGGACGAGCAGCAACGCGAGAAGAAGCACCATGAGAGAACACAGCCTTTCTGATCGATTCGGATTGATTGAACCGGACCCCCCGATCATCTGAGGGGCAAAGCGAAGACCGATGAGGTCTTAATACGTTGAATCGACGCGACGGACGACGTTTCCGCGACCGTCGTCGACAACTGTTTGACGGCGGCGCGTGTTCCCCGCCACCATCATGATGATTGACAGCACGGCGCCAATTGCGCCGACCAGCATCAAGATCCAACCCACTTTGTTGATGTTGAAGCCGTGTTGGTAGGGCTCAGTCACTGCCCAATCCAGAATGGCCCCCACCGCAAAAGCAATCACACTGACGACAAGCCCTCCAGCTCCGATCATTCGGACTCCTTTCCAACTTGCTGCAATCGGTGTACCCATGATGCGGGCAAGCAAAACCAACGCCGGTGCCTCCCAGGCATGGTTCGGTGAGTCACACCGCCGCTCCGCCCCTCTGGTCGAACGCTGGGGAACACGCGCGACTCGCGCCTAGATCTGCCTCCGC
The DNA here is from genome assembly GCA_963741995.1 of uncultured Acidimicrobiaceae bacterium. Classification (GTDB taxonomy): domain Bacteria; phylum Actinomycetota; class Acidimicrobiia; order Acidimicrobiales; family RAAP-2; genus Bog-473. The sequence continues at coordinate 527,485 of CAVUKI010000001.1, read as the reverse complement.
TCTCGTGACGAGAGGACTCAAGTTCGGCGTCGCGCGCAGATCACCGCGTCGAAGCCCGAGCCAGCATCGGCTCTCTGTCGCTCCTCGGCGACGAGTGTCTCCCAGCGTTGCGGGTCGAGGACCGCGACGGCCGCCTCGACCGTCACCTGCTTCTGTCCGGCCGCGGGTGTCTCCGCTCCCGTCGTGGGGTCGATCGGGAGGTGGCCGACCAGCACCAGCGTCCCGCCGGGCGCGGTTCCGGACGCCAGTCGCGACACCATTGCCTCGACTGCACCCGCCACGTGGACATACAGACTGGTGACGAGGTCGTACACCCCGGCCTCCGGCGTCCACGTCGCGAGGTCCCCCTCGACCCAGTCGATCCGCTCGGCGATCTCTCGCCCAAGGGTCTCGGCAGTCGACCGGCCGTTTGCGACAGCCGTGGCAGAGAAGTCGACCGCGGTGACATGCCATCCGCGCGCCGCCAGCCAGATGGCCTCTGCACCGTGGCCACAACCGGCGTCGAGGGCACGGCCTGAGACGAGGCTCCCGGCTGTTGCGGTCAGGTATGCGTTCGGGGGACGCTGCGCGAGTTGTTCCGCGTGCTCGCGAAGCACCTCGGACCACCGTTCGTCCCAGAAGTCCCGACCGAAGGGATTCACTGGCTGCTGGAATTCGGTCCGCTCGTTGCTCTGTTCCATGTTCATCGACCTCCACTGTCGCGCCGGTAGGTGCCCGACGGGACACTCTCGAATGGGCGTTCCCGACGCGGAGCGGGCAGTATGCACGCCGTCACCTCAGACTGATCAAGGAGCGAGAGAGACACATGCCAGCGCCGTATGGAGACAGTCCAGGTCGATGGCAGTTCCTCTCGTCCCAGGACGGGAAAGCCGAGATGTCCTGGGCACCGACGCCGGACATGGCGAACCCCTTCGGGAGCGTCCACGGCGGAATCGTCGCCACGGTCATCGACGAGGCGGCCGGAGCGGCCCTCATGCCCTTGATCGAGACCCCTTCCGCACCCACTGTCTCCCTGAACGTCGAGTATCTGCATCCAGTGCCGATCGGAGGGGACTACACAGTGGTCAGTGAGATCGTCCGAAAGGGTCGAACGATTGCGATCGTCGACGCGCGCGTCCTGGACGGAGAGGGCAAGACGCTCGTCCGAGGAACCTGCTTCTTTCAAATTCCTCGGCCGAAGTAGCGCCGCAGCGAACTCAACGCCGCTCGCGCCGCCACACCACGCGCAGGCCGGACCAGGTCTCGTCGATGGCGCACACCTTGTTGTCCACCAGCCCCAAAGGCAGCGCCACGCCGCGCACTGCGTTCTCGTCCATGGTGGTGATGAGACCCGAGGAGCGTTTGGGCCACGCCACCCAGAGGCCTCCGGCCGGGAAGATCATGCGTCCCAACGCGTCGATGCGGCGCTCGAGGTCACGCCTCTCCATGAAGAAGGCCACGACCACGTCGGCCTTGCCGCGGGCCTGCCGCTTGACGGTCACCCCATCGGGCAGGCTGCCGATCACGCCGGCAGGCTCGCCCAGCAGCGCCACCGTCGAACCCGAAACGATCCCGAGCTTCTTGGGCAGCGGCGTCCCGCTGTACCCGGCCATCAGCCTTTGACGGCCTCGTAGACCCGAAAGGCCAGGGGGTACTCGTACTCGCCCTGCCCGACGGCGAAGCGCTCGAGATGCCGATCGATCGCCGCCCCCGCCTCCTCCATCCGCTCGGGCGCCACCCCCATGAACCCGAACAAGGAGCGATCGACAACGGCGCTGGCCGGCGCCCGTACCGTGATCTCGACGACAGTGCTTGCGACGCCGTTGAAGCCCGCCCCACCCAAAATGTCCCGCACGTACTCGTCGTCGCCGAGGCTGAACGGGCCCACCGGGCTCTTGCCCGGCGCCGGCAGGCGGGGCGGCGGGACGAAGCTGCGCAAAGCGGTGCGCGTGTGCCACGGGTTGTGCTCCACCTCCTGCCAGCAGGCGAAGACGAGTCGTCCGCCCTCACGAATGCCGCCTCGGATGGCAGCGAACGCCGCCAGTGGCTCGTCGAAGAACATCACCCCGAGCTGGCTGACGGCCAGGTCGAAGGGCTCCTTGCCGAGACCTTCAGTCTGGACGTCCGTGACGACGAACTCCACATTCGCTGCACCGGCTCGACCGGCCCGCTCACGGGCCAGTTCCACGAGCGGTGCCGAGATATCCATCCCGACCACCCGCCCGGTTGGCCCAACCGCCTCTGCCACGGCGATGCTCTGTGCTCCCCCGCCACACCCGATGTCGCAGACACGCTGACCGGAATGCGGAACGGCCTGCGCCAGCAGATGCGGCGTGAGCGCCTCGGTGAGCCGCTCCCGCTTGGGCCACGCCGCCACCCACTGGTCGTCGTTCCACCGCTGCGATTCGTTCTCGTTGGACACAGCGACAACGTAATCGTCCCAAGTAGGTTGAGCCCCGTGCGCGTCGGCCTCGTCATCCTCCCGTCCGACCGCTGGACCGAGGCCCGCCGGAATTGGGAATGGGCGGACCGCGCGGGCTTCCACACTGCGTGGACCTACGACCACATCCGGTGGGGTGGCATGCCCGACGGGCCCTGGCACGCTGCGGTGCCGCTGCTCGCCGCCGCAGCCGCGGTCACCGAGCGCGTCCGGCTCGGCACCCTGGTCGCCACGCCGAACTTCCGCCATCCCGTCACGCTTGCCCGGGACGCCCTCGCGCTCGATGACCTGAGCAACGGCCGCCTTGACCTGGGCCTCGGGCCCGGATCCGAGGGCCCCGACGCGACGGCGCTCGGGCAGGAGCCGTGGACGCGGGCCGAACGTCTCACCCGCTTCGAGGAATTCCTGCAGGTGCTGCAGCCGATTGTAAACGGAGAGCCCGCCGCCCGGACGTCCCTCCGCACGACGCACTACATCGCTCATGAGGCTCCGAGCACACCCGGAGCGGTGCAACGACCTCTGCCCCTGACCATCGCCGCAGGCGGCCCCAAGGGGCTCCGGCTTGCGGCCCTGCACGGGCACGACTGGGTCACCATCGGCCCCACGGGGCGCGGGCGCGGCACCCCCGAGACGGTGTTCGAAGCGATTACGCGCCAGCTCCCCCTCCTCGACGAGGCCTGCCGCTCCGTCGGGCGGGCGCCGTCGAGCATGGGCAAGGTCCTCTTGTGGACGCCGACCGAACCGGTCATCACGTCGCTCGACCAGTTCGATGAGCTCGTTGGCACTTGCGCCGAGCTCGGCTTCGACCAGTTCGTTCTCCACCACCCAGACCAGACAGGGCCCTACGGCGGCGACCTCAAAACGTTCGAAAAGATCGCCGAACGCTCCGCTACCTGAGCGACTCAGTCGGCCAGCGCGGCGGCCACCTCCGCTCGAACGGCCGCCCAGGCCGACGCCGGCTCCACGCGCTCGACCTCGCATTCGGTACAGGCGACCCACGATGCCGCCTCCACCACCGCGCGCGCCACCGGCGTCGCCGCGTCCGGACGCAGGAGCGTCACCTGCTTGGCCACCAGCACCTGGCCCCGCCGGCCCGGGTCGACCAGGCCCACAACGCGAGTCCCGTCGAGCACGGGCATGGCGAAGTAGCCGTAGACGCGCTTCTCCTTGGGCGTGTACGCCTCCAACCGGTGCCGCAGCCCGAAGAGGCGCTCCAGCCGCTCCCGGTACCAGATCAGCGAGTCGAATGGGGACAGCATTACCGTCCGACCCCGCATGCGGGCGCCCACCGCGCTCAGTGCGCCGGGATCGGCATAGGCGGCCTGCGTCCATCCCGCGACCGACACCTTCGTCAGCCCGGACGAGTCCAGCACCCGACGGACCAGCGGGCGCGGCACGCCGTGGTACATGGCCAGGTCGGCTTCCGTCGCCACCCCCAACGACCGTCCCGCCGCCACCACCAACCGCAGCGCACACTTCTCGTCGCTCCAATCCTGGGACAACAGCTCGGTGGGGATGGCGCGCTCGGCCAGGTCGTACACGCGGGCGAAGCCGCGCCGTTCGCGGCAGACGAGCTCGCCGATATCGAGCAGCCACTCGGCGGCGATCTTGACCTCGGACCAGTCCCACCACGGGCCGCCCTTCTTGGCCCCACCGAGCTCGTTGGCCGTCAACGGCCCCTCACCACGCAGACGGGCCAGCACCTCGTGACAGGTCTTGTCCCGCTCCTCCAGCACGTGCCAACGCTTCCCCTTCACGCGTCGCTGCCGGCGCTTGAAGGCGTAGGCCGGCCAGTCCTCGAGCGGCAGCACGCAGGCGGCGTGGGACCAGTACTCGAACGTCTCGCTCTTCGGGCCCCAGTAGGCCTGCTCGACCCGCTTGCGCCCGATCGCACCCGACCGCGCGTAGGCCACCAGCTCGTGCGAGCGCGCCAGGACCGAAATGGTGTCGAGCTGCACCGCGCCCAGCCGGCGCACCATGGCCGGTACGCCGCCCTTCGTCACACGAGCGCCTCGGAGTCCCTGGGCAGCGAGCGCCACCCGCCGGGCGTCCTCAATGCTCAATGTGTCGCTGGTCATGCTCGCCGAAAGCTAGCAAGCAGCGATGGGGCCGGGGCTTGCTCCACCGAGGGTCTGCCCCACGACTACGCGGTGGCCTCGAAGCGTTCTCGCTCGACGTCTCCCAGCACACCGGCGAAACCTCCTGGCGCGCGGCCCGTCCGTCGAGAGCTCGTCGTGACCATTGCCCTGCGGCCGTATGCGATCTGGAAGCCGGCCGCCTCGGCACGGCGATGGAGGTCTCGGTCCTCGCCGCTGCGGACATGTCCGAATCCACCGATGTGCCTGTACAGGGTGGCGCTGAAACCCAGGCTGGCGCCGTGGACCGGATCCTTCTCCGCTGCGTAGGCCTCCCTCCACCGTTGCACGGCGACACTCTCCTCGACAACGCGCACTCTCCCCGCCCACAGATCGGCACCGGACGCATGCGCTTCCAACTGGACCGTGAGCCAATTCGGCGGCACGCGTGAATCGGCGTCTGTGGTTGCCATCCAGATCTCCGCTGGACAGATCTCGGGCCAGAGCGACAGGAGCGCCAGGCTCCCCGCCCCACGGGCTACTCCCACGCTCCTGCACTCCCGGCTGATGACCAGGGCTCCGGTGCGGCCTCGCCAAGATCGCGCGATGGCCGGGCTTCCATCACCGCAGTTGTCGAGCACAACGGCCACTCGACATGTGATGCCAGGAGGGAGCGCCCGCACGGCCGCTTCAATGGCTTCGAGCGCAGCCGGGAGACGCTCTTCCTCGTCGTGCACAGGGAGCACGACTCCCACCGCGCCAATCTCCCGGTCAATAGTGAGTTGGCTCACCGCCGCATCCACACGTCGAGGACGAACTCTTCCTCGGAGTGGTGCACGATCCCGACGAGACCCGGGGTCTCGGAGATGAGTTGGTGACAACGGTCGCCCGTCAGCGGATAGTCCGTCTCCCCCCGCCAATGCACCCCGACGACATGGGCTCCGAGTGCAGTGGAACGCGTCACGCACTGCGTCACAGACTCGAGATCACTCTCGTTGAAGTAATAGGCGATCTCGCTCAGCACGACGAGGTCGAACGGGCCGGACGGCCACTGATCGGGAATAGAGCGCTCCTCGAACCAGACATGCGGCCTCCTGCGAAGGCGGGCTTCGGCTCGTTGGAGGGCGGTCGGAATGATGTCGCTCGAGAGCAGACGGTCACAGCGAGTCGCCAGCATCTCGGTGAGCACTCCGACTGAGCAGCCGGGCTCATAAGCAGAGCGGTAGCGGGGTCGCGGCAAGCTGGCGACGGTGACCGCGTATTTGCGTTGTTCGTACGCACTGCTCTCGAAGCCCCAAGGATCCAGGGTGTCGCGGTACAACTGCTCGAAATATGAGCGGCTCGTCGACGTCATCGCTCGCCCTCAATGAACACTTCAAAGGGCCGCCAGAACCGGCGCAGTATCGAATCGCTCAAGAGCGGCTCCTGCCTCTCCTCGGAGTGACATGGCCTGATCTGCGAGGTGAAGGCGTAGGTCGCCCAGCGCTTGCGAGCGATCTGTCGTCGGTCCAGATCCAGTCGACGGCATTGGCTCCACGGCACGGCCGCGCTCCTTGGTGTCGCCCAATGCCAGGCCCAGACCAGGTACTCGAGAACGCGAGTTCGGGTGGCGCGAGCAGCAGCAAGCGTGGCGGTCCCGGTTGCATCGTGGTCGGGGTGGCCATCCGACCGCCATGGAGTGACGCAGAGGTCGTCCGGTCCGAGCAGGCCGGACAGCACGTTGGTCAGATGGGGACGTTGTACTGCGACGGATCCATCGGGAATCCCGAGCCGAACGATGCGGGCGGGGCCGCAGCCCAGGCGATCCAGTGCGACCTGCGATTCGATGCCACGCACCGCCCCGACGTCGAGACCCAGTCGGCTTGCCGCGGGGTGGGACGCCTCACCATCGGTGACGGCGACAACCATCACTTCGAGGCCGAGGTGCTGCACGTGCTGAAGGAGTCCTCCGGACCCGAGAACCTCGTCATCGGGATGCGGCGCCACCACGACGAGACGACGCACTCGCGCCAGCCGGAGAGGTTGCAGACCCTGAAGCCGTCCCGCTCCGAGCCAGATACTCTCGGCTGTTCCGGGGTGCCGTTCATCGACGACTAGCTCCATGGCCATCCATCGCAAGCCATGGCTCCCAGAATGCTGGCGTCCTGCGGGCCGTGGTACTGAGCCAAATACACGTAGAGATCGGCAACCCGCTGGGCTTGTTCCGCGTCAAGACAGAACGGCCGCGCTCCCCCGGCGGCGGCGGAATGGACAAGGACCTCCTGCGCCGTGTGATGGACCGAGTGGCGAACGACTAATCGCGCGCCGCTTCGCTTCGCCGGAACGATTGCGGGGGTCGGCATCAATCTCCCGAGCCGCCTGCTCAATTGTCCGGCGCATGAGATCGATGTGCGCAACAGCGTGCCCGAGTTCAGCCTTGATGGGCTCCGACGGATGGGGACCGATGCTTTGGAGCACCCCCTCGACGAGGCCCCGACTGCCCCCGAACCAGCACGCGGCGACTCCCGTCGCCCCGTACCAAAATCCAGGGCGTTCAAGGTAGAAGTTCGGAGGACCGACCGCACGGCCCTCCGGCACTGGGGGGCCTCCGAAATCAACGGTCTCGCTCAGCGAATCCGCCATCCCGACAGCGGGCCACGACCCGCTGTGGATCCTCGTCGCGTTGTCAGCCACCGAGACGTCGAACAGTCGAAAGCCGTCCTCGCATTCGGCCGTGACCAGCGCGCGGTCGATACGAGTGCTACCTGAGCAGAATGGCTTTGTTCCTCCCAAGAGCCATCCCCGTGGGGTGCGTCGCGCTGTTGTGGCACCGGTGCGTGGACGCGCCGCCCAGACCCCGTAGGTCGCTCCAGCCTCAGGCTCGAGGTCGGCCTCCTCGAGGATGGCCAGCGCGTCGACGTGGCCCTCGATCAATCGGGCAAGCGAGAGGTCACGCGCCGCCCAGTCGGCCAGCGCAGCGAAACGGGCGGGCGTACCGCCCGAACCGGGCTTTGGGAGGATGGATCCCGGGCCCGTCGCAATTGACCTGAGCTCCAACCAAATCTTCACTTGACTCCCTTTTCGATCTTGCGTGCGGGCGCCCCTAGTGGAGGACTCGCCCCTTCGCTCGCCCTGGTATCGGCGACCCACTCAGACCGTCACAGTCGCGACTCGGTCGTAGCCGAAAATGGCGAAGACCCTTGATGCGATGCCTGTACGGGATCGGACCTCGACCGGTGTCGTGACACTGCAGCGCCCCATGGCCGCGTAGCCCTGCGCTGACACGAACTGGCATTCAGTCAGGTCGAACAGAACCCCCGGAGGGCTCTCCGCCATGACCTCGGCGAGAGCCTGCTCGAATTGCCCCATCGACGTGATATCAAGTTCACCGCGAAGGACGAGGGCAACGGGATCCCCCTCCCCTCGGATGACCCGGAACTGGATCGATGTGCCGTAACCAACGGTGGCGTGATCGTCTATTCCGAACGCAGCTGAACGGTCGCTTCGGCGTCGCGAGTCCGCTGCCGCGCGGTCGATCACTGTCGATGGGCGCATGTCTGGCATTGTGCGTGTTGCCTATTTTCTCTGGACTCGATACCAACTGTGCTCGGCGCCAGAGACGAGGAACCCGACTATCCAAATCACGAGCAGCACCGCGGCAATGATCCACAGCAGATGGAGCGCGAACCCAAGACCAGCAAAGATCAGTACGAACAGCAGGACCAGCAGTACCACACCCATATGATCGATCTCTCCTTGTCGTCCTGTTTGCACACCGCCGTCGGCATCCTCCGCATCATCCGAGATGTGCTCGATGGGCAGTGCTTTGGCCTCATCAGACTTGTTGACGGAAAAGATGCGGTCAATCACCCGATCGGGTGATTCTCGGATCGAGACTGGTCGTAGAGTTGTGGCGTGGGCAAATCAATACGGGTCGCGCTCGTGAACGACTACATGATCGTCCTTGAAGGTCTGCGCGCCCTTCTCGAATCCAGCGATCCGGATATCGATGTGGTCGAGCTGGACATCAAAAAAGGGCCGAGAAGGAAGGTCGACGTCACTCTTCTCGATACGTATGGCGAGCCCGACACCCTCGACGAGCGGGTGCGTTCACTCAGCACCGATCCGAGTAACGGAGCCATTGTTGTCTTCAGCTTCTCTGACCAGCGCAATGCGGTGCGCCAGGCCATTGATGCCGGCGCACAGGGTTTCATCTCCAAGGCCGTACCTCGGGAGGACATCATCGCTGGCCTGAAGGCTGCTGCGAGGGGCGAACGTGTGGTCTCGACCCAACGATCGCAGCACGCACAGATAGATCAGGCTGTCCGGTGGCCTGGGCGCGAGGCCGGCCTCACTGAACGAGAAAGCGAACTCTTGTCGTTACTTGCGACGGGGATGACGAATCGCGAACTAGGTGCGCACCTCTACATCAGCGAGAACACGGTCAAGACGCAGCTACGCCACCTGTACGCCAAGCTCGGTGTTCGGAACCGCGCCCAAGCCGCGGCCGTGGCCACGGACGGCTACCTCGGAGAGCATCGCCGCCAGGCGAAACCCACCGACTGACCCGCACAGCTCCGGTGGGAGTCAACCCTCCGAATGGGACGATGCGGCCCGCCGAAGCTGCAGGATCCGCGCCACAGCCACGGTCACGACAACCAGAGCCCCCGCTGCCGCCGCAATGAGGAGCACGACTGCCGTCGGCGCAGTCCCGTGCAGCCACAAGAAATTGACGGACGAATGTTGCGTGTTCTGGGCGATGAAAATGATGAGCAGGACGAGGACCAGAGCGGCCACCACGACGGCGGTCCAACTGGCACTGACCCGGGTCCGAAGAGGAACGGGTTGTTCTTTGGAGTCCTGCTTCTCGTCAGCTACGTTCGACATCGCCACGCCCTCTTTTTCCGTGGAGTTCCTGCCCGTTTCTCGATACGACGGTCGACTCGTTGACCTCGACTTCTGTCTGTCCCGTCGACGCCGGAACCTCTTCGTGTTGCAATCTCAGAGGTCCACCGTCCCAGGTTCTTCTACCCTCGTAGCGGATCTTGGAAACGAAGGGACCATCCCGTCGAAGACCCCGGGAGTGATCAGCTCGAGAGGGTGACGACGGGCGTCCGCAATACTCAGCGTGTCGGATCCCACGTCACGTCCAACCAGACTCAAGGAGCGAGACCCCAGGGGCCGGTGCCAGAGAGTTGCCGAGGTGAAATGCGGGTGACGAACCCTTCGGGCCAGTTGTCTCCCGGCGGTGGGAACTGGCCATGCGTGATGCGGCGAAGCGCCGGTACCGCTCCGCCCACCTCGACGCGAGCGATGCCCTTGATCACCAGGTAGGGGCTGAACCCTTCGAAGGGGACGTCCGACTCGACGGAGAGTGTCACCCGCGGGTCACGCCGAATGTTGCGGAGCTTCACGTGATCGGCCAGGTGGCCGGCGATGATCTCGTCCCCGTCCCAGCCCGCGTAGACGCACGTCACCTGCGGGGTGCCATCCGGGTTGATGGTGGCCAAGTGGACGAGCCGCCCAGAATCCACTGCCGATCGGGTGGTCTCGTCAAGTCGAATGAGGTCGTCGGTCACGGGGTCACCTCCATTTGTCGGGCGACCGGAGATTACCGGGCGATCCCGCCCCAGCTCTCGCTCGGTTTGAGCTTCATCACCGCCTCCGGGCAATAGCCCGCGCCATCGCTCGGACCTGGCCGGCGTTGGGACCACACCGCAGAGCGGTACACTTGTCGATCAGCCCAATCGGTAGTCCACAGGCACTACGGGCGCTTGTCATCTCGGATCATCCCGATGGGCTCGCAGGCCCTACATTGCATCTGCCTCGCCCCCTCCTCGTTCTTCGCCATGCCATTCCGGTGGTCCTCGAGAGTGTGATGGCCCCGTTGGCCGCCTACTACTGCGTGCTCCTGATCGCCGGCTTTCGCGGAGCATTGATCAGTGCGTTGATTTGGTCCTATCTACTGATCGCCCGTCGGCTGGTCCGTCGCGAGGCGGTCTCGACGCTCCTGATGCTCGGCACAGCGCTCCTGACGGTGCGAACCGTCATTTCGTACATCACGAGCAGCGCCTTCATCTATTTCATCCAACCGACGGCGATGGCCTTCGTGGCGGCCGTACTTCTGGTCCTCACCGCGCTGATCGGTCGACCATTCACACAGCGCTTCACCAACGACTTTTGCCCGCTCACTCCCGAGCTTCTGGCCCGGCCGAGCGTCCATCGCTTTTTCATCCGAGTCTCTTTCCTCTGGGCCATCACGATGTTCTTGAACGGAGCGGTCGTCTTGACGCTGTTGCTCACGGTTTCGACCCGTAGCTTCCCGCTCGAAAGGACTGGTGCAACTCTTTCTCTGACTGCCGCTGCCATCTTCCTGTCCATCACCTGGTTCGTCCGGTCAATGCGCCGGGACGGAGTGAGCGTGCACTTCGGTGAGCCCGTGAGCGTGAGCGTCAGGTCCACCTGATTAAGCAGTTGTGCCCTTCGACCGTGGATCGAAGGCCCCGCGTCGGCAGATTCACGCCTTTGACGTTCTCAAGCTCGGTTGAGCTGCCCGAAGCTGTGGGCGCTCAACTCCGCACTCCCCTCAACGCGCTCCCGGGCGATCGACGCTCGAATGTGAGCGGCGGCAATCGAACATTCGGTCTGTTTGAACACACTTCTCCTGTGGTAGAACACGACATATGGACGGTCAGACCCGCCTACGTCGCATAGTCGAGACGCTCCAGCAGCGCGACCAAGTGCAGGTCAGCGCCCTGGCGGAGGCGCTGGGCTGTTCAGAGATGACGGTACGGCGGGACTTGCAGGCCCTTGAGAGCAGTGGCGCGCTCCGCCGGGTTCACGGAGGCGCAGTTCGAGGCTTTCTGGGAACAGAGGAAGCGCCCTATCACCTTCGGGCATTGGAAGCCGCTGAAGCCAAGGAGGCCATCGGCGCTGCCGCAGCAGACCTGCTCAGAGATGGCGAGACGGTTGTTTTGGACGGCGGGACCACCGCTCTTCAGGTCGCGCGGGCGCTTCATCGTCGAAGGTTGACCGTCATGCCGCTCGCGCTTCGACCCGTCTTTGAGTTGCAGGAGGCTCCCGAGATTCGACTTCTGGTGCCGGGGGGCGAGGTACGGCCAAGTGAGCTGTCATTTGTCGGCGACCTGACGAGCAGTGCCTTTTCAGAGCTGCGGTTTGACACGTACATCATGAGTTTCTGCGGGTTCGACACCACAGCCGGTGTTACCGCCCACAACTTGGCGGAAGCCGTCGTCAAACGAGCGGCCGCTAGCGCCTCTCGTCGAGTCATCGCCGTCGCCGATGCCTCGAAGATCGGCCGGGTGGCTTTCGGGCACATCTGCGATGTGGGAATGGTCGATGTCCTGATAACCGACGGCGACGCCGACGAACACGCTGTGCAAGAGCTGGTGCGATCAGGTGTCGACGTACGCCGCACGTGAAGCAACAGGGGAGCGGCCCCGGAGGTTCCTCGGTAGTTCACGCGCTCGACGGGCGCGCCTTGCGGTCACGGCGGTTTTCTTCATCCACGGTCTGCTCTTTGCATCCTGGGTAGCGCACATACCTCACGTCAAGGCGCAGCTTCATTTGGGGAACGGTGCTCTTGGGTTCGCGCTCCTTGGTGCGCCGCTCGGATCGGTCCTGGCGATGGCGCTCGCGGCACGCCTCCTCCCGCGGCTCGGAAGCCGGCGGCTGGTGCAGGCGGCCCTGGTGGGTTATTGCGCGGCAGGGCCCCTCGTTGGTCTCGGCCATTCGCTCGCTGGACTCTTCACTGCCCTCCTTGCCTGGGGTGCATTCCAGGGGACGCTCGACGTTGCGATGAACACGCAAGGTCTCGCCGTGGAGCGAGCGGCCGGATCGCCTCTCATGCCCGGCTTCCATGGCTCTTGGAGCCTCGGTTCGTTTGCCGGCGCGGCTCTCGGCACAGTCGGTGTTGCGATTGGTCTCTCACTGAGCATCCAGGTGCTCGTGCTGGCTGCACCATCCCTCCTGGTTGTCGGCTGGCTCACGACGCGCATGCTTCCCGACGACAGCACTGACTCTGCCTCTGCATCGCATCCCCGAGCGAATCTTCGTCTGACGGTTCGAAACGTCGCGATTGTCGTTCTCGGAGCCATTGCTTTCGCCGACATGCTCTGCGAGGGTGCTGCGGCAGAGTGGACGGCCGTCTACCTCCGCGACAACAAGCACACCACGCTCGCGTTCGCCGGGCTTGGGTTTACCGTCTATTCGCTCGCGATGGTGAGTGTGCGATTGTCCGGAAATCGGCTGCTTGCCTGGCGGCGCCCCGAGCGCATTCTTCCGGCTCTGGCAGTCATCGCCACATTGGGTCTCGTGGTTGGGCTCGTGACAAATGAGACCGCAGCCCTTCTGGCTGGATTCGGCTGCCTCGGACTCGGACTCGCGCTCGTGGTGCCAACGGTGTTCAGTGCAGCTGGTCGCGTGCCAGGCATCCACCCGGGAAGCGCGATCGCCGTTGTGTCGGCCTTCGGATGGACCGGCTTCGTGTGTGGTCCCCCGATCATCGGTCAGATCGCGTCCGCCTGGTCGCTACGGATCGCCCTCGGGTTGCTTCCGATTCTGACCGGGGTGATTGCTCTCGCCACGGCTCGATCCATCGCACTGCGGACTCGTATTCCAGAGTAGAGAGAGTGGCGCCCCGCCCACCATTGGGACGTTCCACGCGACCCCCGGATCAGTCGAAGAGCGAAGCAGCCACCGCATCCTCGAGCACGCGATCATTGGCCCACATCAGCTGCTGCTGCTTGGCCCGCCGGAAGTACAGCTGGATGTCGAAGTCGAGCGTGAACCCGATGCCGCCGAAGACCTGCTGCGCCATCGCAGTGATGTCTCGGAAGGTCGAACACGCGAACAGCTTGGCCATGGGCGCCAGGGACTCGAGAGACCGGCCCGTCGCGCCGGCCCACGCCGCTTCGTGCACCAGTTGCTCGGCGCCGTCCAGATTGGTGACAGCATCGGCAAGATAGTGAGCCAGCGCCTGAAAGGCACCGAGCGGCTTGTCGAATTGGTGGCGATCCTTGGCGTATTGCGTCGTGATCTCGAGGGCGTAGCGCGCGCCACCGACGGCCTCTGCCGCCAGCAGGACCAACGCCGGCTCGAGGACCTGCTGCCAAGTGGCCCAGCCGCTCCCGGCCGGGCCGACGCGGTCGGCCTCGCTCACCACCGCGTCGGAGAGCGTGACCTCGTACTGCGTGTCGGACCCGATACTGAACTGCTGGCGAAGGGTCACTCCGCTCGTCTTGGGATCGACGAGGAAGAGATCGACGGCATCCGGGTCGTCACCGGTGCGGGCCAACACGACCAGCCGGTCCGCCGCCGAGGCGAACAGCACGTGGCGCTTGACGCCGCGTAGCCGGAAGCCCGCACCATCGGCCTCGGCTCGCGTCTCGACCCCCAACGGGGAGAACCCGTTCTCTGGCTCGAGCCAGGCCGGGCTCAGAACGGCCTGGCCCGAAGCCACCGGCCGGAGCCACTGCTCCTTCTGGGCCTCAGTGCCGGCAGCTGCCAACACGCCCCCGCTCAGGACGGCGCTGACGAAGTGGGGCGTCGGAGCCAGCGCCCGTCCCAGTTCCTCATACAGGGCCACGCCCTCAATGAGCGACATCGCCGAGCCCCCGAACTCCTCTGGCAGCAGCAGCCCGATCAGGTCGAGCTCACCAAGCTGCTCCCACAGAGCCGCGGGGTACCCGACGGGGTCGTCCTCCATCTCGCGCACCACCTCGAGCGGGCTGTGCCGTGCGAGGACGTCACGCGCCGTCTGGCGCAAGAGCTCTTGTTCCTGGTCGAAATCAAGATCCAACATTCAGAGTCTCTTTCCTGCTCGAGGGCACACGGGCACGGTCACAGAACGCAGGCACGGTCATGGCGAAGGCCGCCACTGGTCACCCCGCCGGGCCCAGGGGTTGTCGTCCGCATTCAGTGGCAGCGCGAGACGGGCCGCGCACGTCGTCTTGACGTCGCCGTCGACCGACAGCGTCACCCCCACCGTGACGAACCCGCACCCGACGTCGTCCACCGAGGTCGACTCCACCACACCGGTCAGCGACATGGTGTTGCCGGGGAAGACCGAGCCCTTCATTCGGAAGGTGACCCGGGCCAGCCGGCCGTGCGGACCGGTCCAGTCGGTCAGGTAGCGCTCGAACCAGGCCGCCTGGTTCGGCGTGTTCAAGAAGATGTCCTGGGTCCCGTTGCGCTCGACGGCGAAGTCCTTGTCATGGTGCATGGGACGCCAGTCCCGCGTGGCCAGGGCTCCCAGCACCACGGTGGTCGCCGTGACCTCATAATGAAGAGTTGGCAGGGATTCACCCACCGTCACGTCGTCCAACTGCAGTTGGGGCAAGACCGTGGTGCTCACGATGCCGATGCCTCCCCTCGGCGGTAGCCGAAGCCCGTGTAGGACTCGACCCCCACCAACTCGCCGGCCTGGTTGGCGTAGACGACGTCGATCACCCAGAAGCGGCCCGTGCCGAGCTTGGTCGTCTTCTCTTCGCTGACCGAGCGCAGCACCTGGTGGGTCTGCAGCACGTCGCCCATGCGCACGGGCGTATGGAACTCAATGGTGTTGTCGGTCATGACCGCTTCGGGCAGCCCGAGCGCCGCCTTCAGGTCGAAGTGCACCTGCAGGGGCAGCGCCTCCTGCGTCCGTCCCGGAGCCCAGTGGTGAGGCCGGAACCAGACCGAGACCATGGAAGGCGGCGCCACCGGCCCACCCGTCAGCTCCCGTGCAACCGACTCGTCCCAATACAAAGGGTTCCCGTTCTCGACCGAGGCGCACGAGGTCCAGACATAGGAACGCTCGACGGGGAACTCCCCCACCTCGTGGTACTGCTCCTTGCCGATGAGGTCGCGCATCTCGGCCAACGCCGCCTCCGAGCTCACATCACTCGCCGTCACGCCACCACCTTCCGGGCCACCCAACGCGCCACTGTTTCACCGTCCACTCCCGCCTCCTTCAAAAGGTGCTCCGTGTCCGTCTGCGTCATATCCGGCAAGGCCACCGGCACCCCCGCCGCCAGTCGCTCCATGCCGGCCAGCAGCGGCTCCAGCTGCGCCACCGCGCCCTCGGTCGGATGCACGGCCGCCCCCACCACACCCCGGGCCACGAACTGAGGCAACTCACCAACTTCAGCAATCTCCAAGACGGGAGCGACACAGGTGTCGGCCCCGGCCAGCAGTGCAACCCACTCATCTCGCGTCCGCTCAGCGAACGCCGCGACAAACGCCGACCGGATCCGCTCCTGTGCAGCATCGTCCAGCTGCAAGCCGGCCAGCTCGGCCAACCCGAGGGCACCGCACAGGTTCGCGAAGAACTTCGCCTCGATCGCCCCCACCGCCAGCCACTTCCCGTCTGACCCCGCATACACCCCGTAACAGGCATACCGGCCCGACAAGATGTCGTGACCCGGCAAGACATCCCTGCCTAAAGCCAATTGCTCGTCGATGGCCAACGACGTCAGCCACAGCACGCCCTCCGCGACAGACACGTCGAGATAGGCACCGCGTCCCGTCCTCGCCCGTCCCGCCAGAGCTGACGTGATGGCCAGCGCCGCCTGCATCCCTCCCGCCGCGGCGTCGGCCACCGTCGCACCAGGCAACGGCGGCGCGCCCCCGACGCCGGGGGTGCTCATGGCCAGGTAGCCCCCGACCGCCAAGTAGTCGATGTCGTGCCCGGCCCACTGCGACGCCGGGCCATCCTGGCCGTATCCGCTCGTCGAGCAGTACACCACGCCTGGATTGAAAGCCGAGACCGCCGAGTACCCGACACCCAGTCTGTCGACGACGCCGGGACGGAAGCTCTCGACCACGACGTCGGCCGCCGCGGCCAAGGACAAAAAGGCTTCCCGACCGTCCGAATCCTTCAAGTCAACCAACGCCCGGCGCATGCCGCGGTGCCCGGAATACGCGAAGTATTTCGGCACAATCGGCGACGCATCGGCCGTCGGCACGGGGCCGATCTTCACGACCAACGCGCCGTAGTCGGCCAGGAGGCGCGTGCAACGAGCCGCCGGCCCGACTGTCGAAAAATCGAGCACGGTGACCCCCTCGAGGGGTCCGCCCGCAGGAGAGATCGGCTCCACCTAGAAGTTCTTCGGGAGTCCGAGCTTGCGCCGGGCGATGATGTTCTTCTGAATCTCCGACGCCCCACCACCGATGGTGTCGATCACGGTGTAGCGGTAGGTCGACTCGGAGCGGCCCGCCATGGGCGCCTCCTCGGTCTTGACTCGCAGCTGGCTCCCGGGCCCGGCGATGTCCATAGAGGCGTTGGCCAGGCGCTTGGAGAGCTCGGTGGCGAAGAGTTTGTATTCCGAGGCCTCCGCTGTCGGGGCCGCCCCGCCCTTGGATGATTCGAAGACGAACTTGAGCCCCATGACCCGGGCCACCTCCAGCTGGGTGGCCAACTGAGCCAGCCGCTGGCGGATCACCGGGTCGTCCTTGAGGGGCACGCCGTCGCGCACCGTCGTCCGCACGTATTCGACGAGCACCTCGAAGCGCTGCTGCATGGGCGAGAGGGTGAACATGGTGAAGCGCTCGAGGTCGAGCGCCTCCGAGATGTACTGGAACCCCCGCCCCACCTCCCCCACCACGTAGTCGTCCGGGACGAAGACGTCGTTGAGGAAGACCTCGTTGGTGCGCTCGTCGCCCATGGTCCAGATGGCGTTCACAGTGATGCCGGGCTGATCGATCGGGACGAGGAACAGCGTGATGCCGGCGTGTTTGGAGTCAGGGTCGGTGCGACCGCCCACCCAGTACCACTCTGCGAAGTGGGCGGAAGTGGTCCATGTCTTCTGCCCATTCAAGATCCAGCCCCCGTCGTCACGCGTGGCCTTGAGCTGCATGGAGGCGGCGTCGGAGCCGGCGTTGGGCTCGGAGTAGCCGACAGCGAACTCCACCTCGTTGCGCAGGATCTTGGGGAGGAACTCGGCCTTCATTCGCTCGTTGCCGTGGCGGATGATCGTCTTGCCGACGATGCCGACGCCCTTGCCGATCTGAGGGCCGCCCCGCCGGGCCAGTTGCTCGTTGAGGAGGTATTCGTAGACGCCCTCCTCCTCGGTGCCGCCGTACTCCTTGGGCCAGGTCATGCCGAGGTAGCCCCGCTCGCCCATCGAGGCCATGAAGGCCCGGCGCTTCGGCGTGTCGACGATCTGGGCCATGTTCTCCCGTGTCACATCGAATACGTCAGGGTCGTCATTGGCATCGAGGTAGGTCTCGACCTCCTTCACGAAGGCCAGTTGATCAGGCGAGAATTCGAACTCCATTGCTGCCTCCACGTGGCCGAGACCGGGATCTGACGAGGCGTCAGATTAGGCCGACATCATAGGGCACGGCCCGCCGTTCCTCCCAGGCCGGACGCGGGGCAGAGATCGTTTCGCCGCACCGGCGCAGTTCCCGAAGGCAAGGTCTGTGTGTCGTCTGGTGGCTGTCCGACACTTCACGCGTGAGTACACGTCAGCGAGAAGGCTTCGCCGCCACAGCAGGGGATCCGGGCTGAATTCGCCCCGCCGCGGGAAGCACGAATCCGTGATCGACATCGCGAGGACGTGCCGGAGGGAACCCCTGAAAGCGGCGGTCACCGTTGGTGCACCGCTTCCAGGCTCAGCCTTCCCCCAAGGCACTTGTGAAAGAGACGGTGGTGTCGAGACGTTCGAGGCGAAGGGAGCCCCGTCCTGACGTTCTTCGGACGCGCTCTCTTGTGTCTCGGGTCGCCGCAGCGATCCCGCTGGCACTGTTCACGCGCAGGCCCGGGATCTACGGAGACTCCCTCGGTCAGCGCTGAGAGCGGTGCCGTTCCGTGTCAACTCGACGGTGCAGACGAACCGTTGGTACGCGCTCCTGGCGACGAGCGACATCAGTGCCGCTCGTACGTCGTTGGCTCGAAGCATGACGTTCGCACCACTCGAAACTCGTTGCACTCCGATGCCAGGGGTGTTCCTCGTGAAACAATTAGCAAGCCGCATTTCGGCGTCTCTTACTCAGGTCTGGTCGCCACTGTTGGCCAGTGTGCTCAAGCTGTTTACAGAGAGCGCCGGCCCTGCTGTCGTGTTAACACGCAACGCTCCAGCCTCCTCGTGGCACAGCGACCAC
Source organism: uncultured Acidimicrobiaceae bacterium (assembly GCA_963741995.1). Lineage (GTDB taxonomy): Bacteria > Actinomycetota > Acidimicrobiia > Acidimicrobiales > RAAP-2 > Bog-473. The sequence continues at coordinate 508,909 of CAVUKI010000001.1, read as the reverse complement.
TCAACTCTATGAGACTCGCGGTGAGGGAGAACGCTTCGCGGATCAGACCACTGGGCACAGCCGTCACGGCTCCAACACCCGACCAGGGTGAGGAGGACGAAGAGGTCGATGCCGAGGAAGGTGGCGCGTTAACACTCCCGGGCAGCCCGGGGTCGGTTGGCTGCGGTGCACCAGGGTCGACCTCGGCTGATGGACCCACCGCTGTGCCGGGAGCCGCGGAGCCCAGACCGGCGATAGCACGAGTTGCTTCTGCTGCCCCTGCTCCGCCGGAGCGGGCATCGTCGATCATCCCCTCGAACAAGCCCCGGACCGAAACACCGAGACGCGCCGCCTCGGCCTCGACCCAGGCGCGCCGGTCGTTGTCGAGCCGGATGCCTACAACGGTGGACTTGCTGGTCGCCATGACTCTGTGAACAGTAATGCTGAGTGTTTACAGAAGCGGCGCAGAACGGTGGCAACCAGGTGGTGGCCGTCAGCGCCAGGTTCGCGCAGACCGATCTGCTCAGGCAGGGATCAGCGGCGGATCCATTCTTCCTTCGACCCCATCTGGTCCGGCCGCCGCTGCCCTCCAGGGCGCGCACGTGGGCTCGGATCGGGCCGTCGGAGCGGGAATCCGGAAGTCGAGAAGGTCGGGAGTGGAGTGGGGCACCACGACGCCTCCGGATTGGAGCGGTCGCGCCTGACCGGCAACCGACTGGGTCGTGCCGGGGTCTGCAAGTCACGCTCGGCGGGAGGCAAGCCGCATCGTCGGGGACCTGGCTCGACTGTCACTGAGGAGCCTTCGGGATTCGGCCACACCGCCGCTCCGGCACGAGATACCTGGTGGTCGGGGTGTTAACGGGCCGTGGAAGGGTGTTAACGCAGCGCGTCGATCGGTACGTCCAACTCAAGAACGACCGCACCGGCAGGCTCGTACCGGAATCAGGACTCAGTCGGGTGCTCGCGGCGATCAACGACAAAGGCCCGGACCGGGGCGTCAATGCCCCTGAGGGCCGCCGGCTCGAGTGGGCGCAAGTCCCAGATTTCGGGCGGTAGATCGATGGCCACCTCCTCGGTCACCACGACCTCGCCGGGAGCGCCGGACTTGACCAAGCGAGAGAGCAGGTTCACGAGAGGCCCGAAGTAGTCCCCTTCCCGCGGGGTGGCGGGACCGATGCCCACCGCCCCGCGGGCCGGGGGCAGGACCTCATCTTCCGCGGCCGCCCGGCACACCTCGAGCGCGATCCGGCAGGCCCCTTCCGCGGAAGGGGCAGCAAAGAAGACCTCGTCGCCGATCGTCTTGATGACCCGTCCACCGGCGAGCACGGCACTCGTCCAGGCGGCCGACTCGAACCGGCTCAACGCCAGGCTCTGGTCGCGCAAGCGGATCGTCTGGCCCCAGGCGGTCGACCCCACCAGGTCGACGAAACCGAGGGCCACAACCTCGGTCGGGCCGTCGATTTCTCCCGCGGCGGCAGGGGTGGGACTCAGCCATGACCGGGCCGCCTCAGCCCGGCGCTGCGCCCGCTCAAAGGCGTCCATCACCAACAACCCCAGGACGTCTGGCACCCGCGTGAACGCGGTCGTGGCCGCCTCGGCCAGCCGAGCGCGGACGAGCTCGTCGGGACCCTCGCGGACCGTCCCCGGACCGAGCTCCGCGAAGAAGAGCGCGATGGCCGCCTCGGCGACATTGTTGGCGGCCGCGCCCAGCACCCGAGTGAAGGCGAGGATCGCGTCCTCCCCAAAGATGGCGGCGCCTTCCTCAAAGACCGCCATGAACGATGCCAGGTCGGCTGGAACCTCGCTCTCGTTCCGGGCCGGGATACCTGCGGCCAACAAGGCGCGCATCACGCGTGAGGCGGGAAGGTCACGTCGTGCAGCGATGTCGGCCACGGTGACCATGTCGTTGCGACCCTGGGTCACGAGGTCGCCCGCGACGCCGGGCAGCGTCCCCGTCCGGTGGGCCGCGACCATCTGCTCGATCGTGGCGCCGCGTTCGGTCAGGTACTCGAGGACCGCAAGTCGCTCGGCCGCTCCGGGGTCGAGCGGGTCGTAAAGGCCGGCGTCACGCCATGCTTCCTTGTGGTCCACCCGCTCACTCCACCCAGGCCAGGGTGGCGGACAGCTGCGCCCGCGCCATCCCCTTGAGGCTGGTCTCGCGGTGGTCGTCGAAGGCGAATTCGCCGGACCCCTGGACGAGTTGCTCCGACAGGGACGACACGAGGATCTCGCCCGCCCCCGCGGCGTCGGCCAATCGACTGGCCACAATGACCGTGTGTCCCAGGTAGTCGTCGCCTTCATCCACGGCATCGCCGGTGTGCACCCCGATGTGGACTGCGATAGGCTCACCATCGTCGGCAGGGACGTAGGTGAGGAAGGCGCGCTGGATGTCGATCGCACAGCGCAGGGCGCGGGCCACGCCACCGAAAGCCACCATGAACCCGTCACCTTGGACGCTGATCTCCCGGCCGCCGTGACGGGCGATGGCGTCACGCACGATGCGGTGGTGCTCGCGCAGGACCGCACGCGATGCCTGATCGCCGATCCGCTCCGTCATGCCCGCGTAATCCACCATGTCGCAGAAGAGGATGGTCACCGTGCCTTCGGTGGGAAGGTCGCGCCGGATGTCCCGCTCGAGCGCCGCCAGTTCTGTGGGGTTCGTCACAGGGCCCGACGTTTTGAGCTCTCGTCGTGCCGTAGTCCGGGCGAGCTGTTTCCCCGATCGGTTCGGGCGACTCTTGACGTCGATGCCCCCCATGACGGCGAAGCCACGCACCAGGATGCGGGGCGAACCCGGAACGATCGGCACGTCACGAAGCCGCAAATTTCTCCCGCCCATGAACGAGAACCCGCGTAGTTCCACGTCGAACCCTTCGGGCACGATGATGTCGATCCCGCCCCAGAACGCGAAGGCAGTGATCTCGATCTCGGGCCCGTCGATCTCGGCCCGCCGCAGATCCATGTCGCAGCCGCCCATCACGGCCACGGCATTCGTCTTCCCGCTGATTCGCCAACGGCCCTTGGTGCTGTGGCCGCTCATGACCGCCACGTGCCAGCGCCGCTGCTTCTTGGGTGAGGCCGTGCTGGGATCGGGCAGGCGCTGGGCGGCCTGGCGCGCCTCGGGCAGGTCCGCCATGACCGCCAGCAGGTCGCCCCGCGTCTTGGCCTGAAGGGCCAACCCGACCCGTTCCGAGAACTCGTCGAGCGTCAGTCTGCCTTCGACCACGTGCTCCCGCAGTCGCGTCACCGTCCGATCCCGATCGACGTCGGCCACTCGCTCGGTCAGCGCTCCGCCCTCCCCCGGGGGCGGGAGCGGGCTGTCAGGAGCCGGCAGGTCCGCCATGACGGACAGTTTGCCCGCTCCGCCTGGTCCGGGCTTGATCTGACGACCCGTCAGACGACCTTTCGGCACCCGTTAGGCTCATCCGCCGTGCGAGGCATCCTCAGTGCAGCGGGATACGTGCCGTATCGGCGGTTGGCCCGGTCGGACATCAAGGACTTCATGGGCAGCGGCGGGGGCAAGGGCACCCGGGCGGTGGCCTCCCACGACGAAGACACGACCACCCTCGGCGTGGAAGCGGCCAGACTGGCCTTGCGCTCAGCCCCTGGTCAGACCCCCGAGTTCCTGTGGTTCGCCACCTCCGCGCCGGCCTATCTGGACAAGACGAATGCAACTGCGGTTGCGGCTGCATTACGGCTGCCGGGGGACGTCGGCGCCTACGACTTCGGGGGCGGATTGCGTTCAGGAGTGGGCTGCCTAATTGCTGCGCTGCGCGGAGGGAGTACCAACCTGGTCGTCGCCGGGGAACTACGCGACGGTCTCCCCACCAGCGCGGACGAGTCCGCCGGCGGCGATGCCGGGGCTGCCTTCCTGGTAGGAGAGGGGCCCGACGTGCTGGCCGAGCTCGTCGCCACGGCCTCGGCCACGGACGAATTCACCGATCGCTGGCGGGCGCCTGGCGACCGCACTTCCAGGCTCTGGGAGGAGCGTTTCGGGGAGAACCGCTACCTGGCCCTGGGCCAAGATGCCCTGGCCAGAGCACTGAAATCGGCTGGCCTGGAGGCCGGCGAGGTGGGACGGCTGGTGGTGACCGGTATGCACGGGCGCGCCGTCTCCGGGCTCGTCAAGAAGCTGGGGGTCGGCGAGTCCGTGGTGGTCGAGGACCTCACCACGAGCGTGGGCCAGAGTGGCACGGCCCACCCGCTGCTGGTCCTGGCCGGGGCGCTGGAGTCGATGGCCGCCACGGGCACGGCAGCCGGGACGACTGTGGTGGCCCTCCATCTGGCTGACGGAGCCGACGCCGTGGTGCTGCGCACGACCGAGGTGTTGGCCGGATGGCGTCCGGCCCGGCCCGTGGCCGATCAGGTGGCCAATGGCGCCCCGCTCCCCTATTCCAAGTTCCTGGCCTGGCGGGGACAGCTCAAGCCGGAGCCGCCCCGGCGCCCCGAGCCGGCGCGAGTGTCAAGCACGGCGGCCTACCGAAACGAGGAATGGAAGTTCGGCTTCGTCGGCTCGAAGGACCGGAGCTCGGGCGCCGTGCACTTGCCACCCTCCCGGATGTCCATGGAGGGCGGTGCGCTCGACGACATGGAGCCGGTCGCCATGGCCGACGCCACCGGCACGGTGGTCACCTCGACCATCGACCGCCTGGCCTACTCGCCGAGCCCTCCCATCGTCTTCGCCGTCGTGGACTTCGACGGGGGCGGTCGCTATCCGGTCGAGCTGACCGATGCCGACGCCGACGAGATCCGTGCGGGGAGCCGGGTCGAGATGACGTTCCGTCGCCTGTTCAGTGCCGACGGCATTCATGATTACTTCTGGAAGGCGCGCCCCGTGCGCATGGGAGGAGAGACCTGATGGGCTCGCACGGTGTGCGCGACAAGGTGGCCATTGTGGGCATGGGCTGCACGAAGTTCGCGGAGCAGTGGGACAAGGGCCTCGACGACCTCATCGTCGACGCCGCCACGGAGACCTTCGATTCGGCCGGCGTGTCCAAGGAGGACATCGACGCCTACTGGTTCGGCACGGCCCAGAGCGGAATGAGCGGCATCACACTGGCCCGGCCGTTGCAGCTGCACAACAAGCCGGTCACCCGAGTGGAGAATTACTGCGCCACCGGCTCCGAGGCATTCCGCGGCGCCGTCTACGCGGTGGCGTCTGGTGCCTACGACGTGGCCATGGCCCTCGGCGCGGAGAAGGTGAAGGACAGCGGCTTTCAGGGCCTCAATGCCGTGAATCCGCCGGGCGACGGCACGGCCCGCACGCTGACCGCGGCGGCGATGTTCTCCATGGTGGCCCCGGCCTACGGGCAGAAGTACGGGGTGGACGCCGACACCATGGCCGACGTGCTGGCCTCCATTGCGGTGAAGAACCACCACAATGGCGCCCGCAACCCGCGGGCCCAGTTCCGGCGCGAGATCACCAAGGAGACTGCGTTGGGCTCCCCCCGCCTGGCGGGCACGCTCGGCGTGTTCGACTGCGCCGGGGTGGCCGACGGCGCGGCCGCCGCCATCGTGGTGCGGGCCGAGGACGCGCTGAAGTACACCGACAAGCCCATCTACATCAAGGCACTCTCCTTCGCGACCGGGAGCGGATCGGGCCTCATCGACCCGCGCTACGACTTCACGCACTTCCCCGAGTGCGAGGCCGCTGCGGCCGACGCCTACGCGCAGGCCGGCATCACCGATCCGCGCCGACAGCTCGCCATGGCCGAGGTGCACGACTGCTTCACGCCGACGGAGCTGGTCCTGATGGAGGACCTGGGCTTCGCTCCTCGGGGCACGGCGTGGAAGGAGGTCCTGGCCGGCACCTTCGACCTCGACGGCGACCTCCCGATCAACCCCGACGGCGGGTTGAAGTCCTTCGGGCACCCCGTCGGCGCCTCGGGTCTGCGCATGCTCTTCGAGTGCTGGCTGCAGATGCGGGGCGAGTCCCCGGCGGACCGCCAGATCGCCACCACCGACCGCGGGCTGGCCATGACGCACAACCTCGGCGGCTACCCGGGCGAGATGCTGTCGTTCGTCTCGGTCGTCGGCTCGCAGCTCGGCTGATCAGTCCAGCAGCTGGGCCAGGGGCGTGGACGCCATGCCGTGGGCGTCGGCCACGGGCTTGTAGACGACCTGGCCGTCGGCCACGTTCACGCCCTCGCCAAGGGCGGGGTTGGCCCGTACGGCACGCTGCCAGCCCTGGTTGGCGATACTGAGCGTGTAGGGCATCGTGGCGTTGGCCAGGGCGTGGGTCGAGGTGTGCGGCACCGCGCCGGGCATGTTGGCCACGCAGTAGAAGACCGAGCCGTGCACGTCGAACGTGGGGTGCGAGTGCGTGGTCGGACGGGTCGACTCGAAACAGCCGCCCTGGTCGACCGCGATGTCGACGAGAACCGAGCCGTGCCGCATCTGCTCGACCAGCGCGTCGGACACCAGGTGGGGTGCCCGAGCACCGACCACGAGCACGGCGCCGATCACGATATCGGCCTCGAGGCACACCTCCTCGATGGCATGCTCGGAAGAGGCGATGGTCTCGAGTTCGCCGCGGAAGTGGTGGTCCACGTCGCGCAGGCGGTCGAGATTGCGGTCGAGGACGAAGACCTCCGAGTGCATGCCGACGGCGATGGTGGCAGCAGCGAAGCCGGCCACACCGGCACCGATGACGACGACCCGGGCGCAGCGCACGCCCGGGACCCCCGAGACGAGGACGCCACGGCCGCCGCCGGGTCGCATCAGGTGGTGCGCGCCCATGAGCGGCGCCATGCGCCCCGCCACCTCGCTCATCGGTGCCAGCAGGGGCAGGGTGTTGTCGGGCAGGCGCACCGTCTCGTAGGCGATGGCCACGTTGCCGGCGGCGACGAGCGCATCGGTGCACTCGCGTGAGGCCGCGAGGTGCAAGTAGGTGAAGAGGGTCTGATCCTTCCTCGCCGCGAGCAGTGGGAACTCGTCGGCGATCGGCTCCTTCACCTTGCACACAAGGTCGGCGATCGACCACACGTCCTCTGCGGTATCGACGATCTTCGCCCCGGTCCGGACGAAGTCCGCGTCGGGCATGGACGAGCCGTCGCCTGCCCCCTTCTGGACGTAGACCGTATGGCCGGCGGAGTGGAGCTCACGCACACCGGCCGGCGTGAGCGCCACCCGCCACTCGTCGGTCTTCACCTCACTGGGGACTCCGATGATCATCCTTACTCCTCGATGTAGCTCATCACGTGCTTGATCCGCGTGTAGTCCTCGAAGCCGTACACCGAGAGATCCTTGCCGTATCCGGAGCGCTTGAAGCCCCCGTGCGGCATTTCGGCCACCAGCGGGATGTGGGTGTTGATCCACACGCACCCGAAGTCGAGATCGCGCGCCATGCGCATGGCCCTGCCGTGGTCGCGCGTCCACACCGACGAGGCGAGCCCGTACTCCACCCCGTTCGCCCACTGCAGCGCCTCGGTCTCGTCGCTGAACTCCTGCACGGTGATGATGGGCCCGAACACCTCGGACTGGATGAGCTCGTCGTCCTGCCGGAGGCCGGCGACGACGGTCGGCGCGAAGCAGTAGCCGCGCTCACCGACCTGGGTACCCCCGGCCGCCACCGACGCGTGCGACGGTGTGCGCTCGAGGAAGCCGCGTACCCGTTCGAGCTGGTTGGCGTTGTTGAGCGGCCCGTAGTCGGCATCCTCGTTGTCGGTGCCCCCGACGGTGGTCCCTTCGGCCTGCTCGACCAGCGCAGCCAGGAGTGCTTCGTGCACCCGGGGGCCGGCCAGGACACGGGTGGCGGCCGTGCAGTCCTGCCCCGCGTTGAAGTAGCCGGCGCCGGCGATCCCTTCGGCGGCCGCGGCGGGATCGGCGTCGTCGAACACGATGACGGGTGCCTTCCCGCCCAGCTCCAGATGGACCCGCTTCAAGGTGGGCGCGGCCGCGGCGGCGACCTCCATGCCGGCCCGCACCGAACCGGTGACCGACACCATGGCTGGTGTCTCGTGCACCACGAGTGCCCGACCCGTGTCACGGTCACCACAGACGACGTTGAAGACGCCGGGTGGGAGGTGCTCGGCCATGATTTCGGCCATGAGCAGCGCGGTGACGGGAGTGGTGTCCGACGGCTTGAGCACCATGGTGTTGCCCGCCGCGAGCGCCGGGGCGAACTTCCACACCGCCATCATCATCGGGTAGTTCCAAGGTGTGACGGCGCCGCACACGCCGACTGGCTCGCGGCGGACGAAGGACGTGTGCCCGGCCATGTACTCCGCCGCGGCCAGGCCCTCGAGGTTGCGGGCTGCGCCGGCGAAGAAGCGGATTTGGTCGACCATGGGGGGGATCTCCTCGTCCATGGTCAGCTGGAAAGGCTTGCCGGTGTTCTCCGACTCGGCCCGGACCAGGTCCTCGGCCCGGGCCTCCAGGGCGTCGGCGATTCGGATGAGTGCCAGGCTCCGCTCTGAGGGGGTGGTCCGTTTCCAAGTGGCGAAGGCGTCCGCCGCCACCCGGAGGGCATGGTCCATGTCGGCTGCCCCCGAGACGGGGGCCTCGGCGAACGCCTCGCCGGTGCTCGGGTCGATCAGCGGTGCACTGGGCCCGTCCTCGGCGTCGCGGTACGCGCCCCCGACGAAGTTCTGCAGCTTGCGCATGTGGCTCGTTTCCTTCCCTGGCCCGTCGACTACAGGATCACAGAAGATCAGACCTTCAACAAGCGTTTCCGCAAGATTGGGACCGTAATGTGACGAATTCTGCTTGACTGGAGACCAGAAGATGACACAATTCTGCAGATCGGGCTCGTCCCGGGAAGCAGCGACCGAAGAGAGGAGTGACATGCCCGACGCCGAGGAGTCGGCGGAGGGGGGCCCGCAGAGCGACCCGGTGCAGCCGACGGGCGCGCTTCTGGACGCGCCGAATCGGGCCATCATCGAGGCACTGCAGCGCGACGGGCGCCAGCCCTACGGCGCCATCGCCGAGGCGGTCGGCCTGTCTGAGGCGGCCGTCCGCCGCCGGGTCCAGCGCCTGCGGGAGTCGGGGATCATGCAGATCGTCGCGGTCACCGACCCCCTGCAGCTCGGCTTCACTCGCCAGGCCATGGTCGGGATAGCCGTCGAAGGCGACGTGCGAAGCGTGGCCGAGAAGCTCTCGGCCATGCACGAGGTCGACTACGTGGTGATGTGCGCGGGCTCCTTCGACATTCTGGCCGAGATCGTCTGCGAGGACGACGAGCGCCTGCTGCAAGTCCTCAACGATTCCGTGCGCTCCATCCCTGGCGTGCGCTCCACCGAGACGTTTCTGTACCTGAAGTTGGCCAAGCAGACCTACACCTGGGGCACACGATGAGCTGCCCCACCCCCAACGCGGAGGAACAATGAGTACCACCAGTCCGGAAAATTCCAACCTGAGCGATCAGGCGCGGCGCAACCTGTGGATGCACTTCAGTCGCATGGGCACCTACGAGACACACGAGGTGCCGGTGATCGTGCGCGGCGAAGGCGCCTACGTGTGGGACCAGCATGGGAAGCGGTACCTGGACGGCCTCGCCGGCCTGTTCACCTCCCAGATCGGCCATGGCCGCACCGAGCTCGCCGAGGCGGGCGCGAAGCAGGCGGGCACCCTCGCCTACTTCCCACTGTGGACCTACGCGCACCCGCGCGCCATCGAGCTGGCCGAGCGGATCGCCTCCTACGCCCCGGGCGACCTCAACCGCGTCTTCTTCACCACCGGCGGTTCCGAGGCGGTCGAGTCGGCCTGGAAGCTGGCGCGCCAGTACTTCCGCATCATCGGCCAGCCCCAGCGAACGAAGGTCGTCAGTCGCTCCATCGCCTATCACGGCACCTCGATGGGCGCATTGTCCATCACGGGTATCGCGGAGTTGCGAACGCCGTTCGAGCCGCTCGTTCCCGGTGCGATCAAGGTGCCCAACACCAACTTCTACCGCGCCGAGCTGTTCGCTGACGACGAGGTCGCGTTCGGACGGTGGGCTGCCGACGAAATCGAACGCGCCATTGAGCGCGAGGGTTCCGACACGGTGGCCGCGGTGTTCCTCGAACCGGTGCAGAACGCGGGCGGCTGCTTCCCGCCGCCCCCGGGCTACTTCGAGCGCGTGCCGCGAAATCTGCGACCGCCACGGCGTGCTCCTCGTCTCCGACGAGGTGATCTGCGCGTTCGGTCGCCTCGGGCACTGGTTCGGTGCCTCACGATACGGCTACCAGCCCGACATCATCACGGTGGCCAAGGGCCTGACCTCGGGTTACGCGCCACTGGGGGCGATGATCGCCTCGGATCGCCTCATGGAGCCGTTCCTCGCGCCGGGGGCGTCCTTCCTGCACGGGTTCACGTTCGCCGGACACCCAGTGAGCTGCGCGGTGGCCCTGGCCAACCTGGACGTCATCGAGGGCGAGCACATCCTGCAGCACGTGCAATCGACGGAGGCCGCGTTCCGCAGCGCCCTGGACGACCTGTCGGACCTGCCCATCGTGGGCAACGTGCGCGGGGCGGGCTTCTTCTACGGCATTGAGCTCGTCAAGGACAAGGAGACGCGTCTCTCCTTCGACGATGACGAGTCCGAGCGACTGCTGCGCGGCTTCCTGTCGGGCGCCCTGTTCGAGGCGGGTCTGATCTGTCGCGCCGACGACCGGGGCGATCCGGTGGTGCAACTGTCCCCGCCACTCATCTGCGGCCAGGAGGAGATCGACTTTATCGCCTCCACGCTGCGCGAGGTGCTTTCCGAAGCGTGGCGCCGGCTGTAACGCCGGCGGCCGCATCGGGCTATCAGCGGCTCTCCCTGTGGTGGGAGGCCATCCCGCTCCCGCTGCCGCCGCGTCCGCCACTCAACGAGGACCTCGACGTCGACGTCTGCATCGTCGGCGCCGGCTTCACCGGACTGTGGACGGCCCACTCGCTGGCGCTGGCCGACCCCTCGTTGCGCGTGGCCGTCATGGAGCGGGAGGTGGCCGGCTTCGGGGCTTCGGGGCGCAACGGCGGCTGGTGCTCCGCGCTGTTCGCCACTTCCGACGCCGCCCTGGCACGTCAGCACGGGCTCGAAGCCATGCGGGCGATGCGGCGCGCCATGCAGGAGACGGTCGACGTCGTCGGGGCCAGTGCCGCGAGGGAAGGAATCGAATGCGACTTCGTGAAGGGTGGTTCGGTCGACCTCGTGCGCAGCGAAGCCCAGCGGATGCGGGCGATGGACGAAGTCGACGAGTCACGCGCACTGGGATTCGGCGAGCACGACCTGCGCTGGCTCGGACCCGAAGAGACACGTGCACTGATCGGAGCCGAGGGCGGGCTCGGCGCGACGTTCACACCGCACTGCGCCGTGGTCCAGCCGGCGCTCTTGGCCCGCGGGTTGGCAGATGCCGTCGAGCGACTTGGCGTGAAGATCTACGAGCACACCGAGGTGCTTGCCATTGAGGCCGGCGAGGCGGGCGACCGCCCCTCGGCGCAGACCCGCGGCGGAACCGTGCGGGCGGAATTTGTGGTGCGGGCAACGGAGGCCTGGACGCCGACTCTGCCTCGGCTGGAACGGGCCATTGTCCCTGTGTACTCCCTCATGGTGGCTACCGAGCCCCTCGGCGCGGACTTCTGGTCACGGGCCGGACTGGAGAGCCGGGCCACCTTCGCCGACCACCGCCACATGATCATTTACGGCCAGCGCACGGCTGACGACCGCATCGCCTTCGGGGGCCGGGGGGCGCCGTACCACTACGGATCGACCATTTCCCCCGCGTTCGACAACGAGCCAGCGGTGCACGCCCTGCTGCGCCAGACGCTGGCCGAGCTCTTCCCCGAGGTGGCGGAGGCCCGCTTCACCCATGCCTGGGGCGGGCCGCTCGGCATCCCGCGCGACTGGCACTCCTCGGTGGGTGTCGATCGCGCCACCGGCCTGGCCTGGGCCGGAGGGTACGTGGGCGACGGGGTGTCAACGACCAACCTGGCCGGGCGCACGCTGGCTGATCTGATCACCGGGGCCGACACGCCGCTCACCCGCCTGCCCTGGGTCGGGCACGTCTCCCCCCGCTGGGAGCCCGAGCCCCTGCGCTGGCTGGGCGTGAACGCGGGGCTGTGGACCATGAAGCTGGCCGACCGCAGCGAGGCCCGCCACGGACGCCCGAGCCGACTGGCCGTGGCTATGGGGCGCCTCCTCGGGCAGTGATTGGTGCCACAATCGCGTCCGTGCGAGAGACGGCGACCGAGGCGATCACCAAGCTGATCTACACCTACGCCGAGCGCATTGACGCGGGCGACTTCGCCGGGGTGGCCGAGGTCTTCGCCCACGCCACCCTCACCTTCGAGGGGTTCGGTGACGCCGTGGCAGGCCGCGAGGCCATCGAAGCGCTGTACGCACGCACCACGCGGCGCTACGAGGACGGGACGCCCCGCACGAAGCACGTGATGACCAATGTGATCGTCGACGTGGCCGGTGATGGCGAGTCGGCATCGAGCCGCTCCTATTTCACGGTGTTCCAAGCAGTGCCGGGCGAACTGGCGCTCCAGCCGGTTATCGCCGGCCGCTACCGGCACACCTACACGAAGGTCGCCGGTCGCTGGGAGGTCGCCACCATGCACATCACGATCGACCTGGTCGGTGATCTCGGCCACCACATGCTCTTCGACCTGGCGCCATGAAGCTCTTTCTCGACTACACCTGGAGCTGCGAGCCCGAGGCCTTCTGGACCCTGTACTACGACCCGGAGTTCGCCGTTCGCATGCACCTGGACGCGCTCGGATCCACCTCGGCCGAGGTCGTGTCACAGGAGGGCGACCTGAGGAGCGGTTTGATGCGCACGCTGCGCTACGGGCAACGTCCCAACATGCCCGGGCCCGTGCGCAAGATCTTCGGCGAGGAGGTGGTCACCACCGAGGTGAGCACCTACGACCCGGTCACGACGACGACCACCTTCACCATGACGCCAGGCACCATGGCGAACAAGACCCAGATTGAGGGCCGCATCGCGTTGGCCCGTGACGGTGACAGCACGCTCGAGTCCTTCGTGCTCGACGCCCGGGTCAAGATCTTCGGCGCCGGGCCGATCGTCGAGCGCTTCATCGAACAACAGGCCCGAGAGATGCAGAACAAGGCCGTGGATTTCATGCGGGGCAAGCTCGAACGCTGAGCTACCCCCGGGCAACTGGCCGGGGTCCACGGGGGCCGGACGCCCGGCTTTTACGGACTCGGACAGCCGGTTCGCGGGCTGCCGCCTCTGGCCTACGGACCGGCGATTCACGCACCGTTCACAACCTCCACTTGACCAGGGTGCCCGCCTTCCCACATTGTGTGGGCGACACACCTTTCGGTCGCTCGCCAGGGACGCGCGCCGTGACCTGACAGGTGGGTGTGTGGACGCGAGACCGAAGGCGGCTGCCGGGGGGCAGCCTGGGGCACGAGCCCGTCCTCTGGTCACCCTGTACGGCGTCGTCGCCTCCGCGGAGGCGACGACGAGGAGGAGGAGGAGGTAACGGTGGCAATTGGCGAGGACTTGGCGGTCATTCATGAACCGACCGTGGAGGATCCCTTCACCGTCGAACAGCACGGGATCGATTTCATCCCGCTCGACGAGCGTTGGGCTGGACCCAAGGACATCTTCGGCATGTGGGCCGGAGCCAGTGTCCAGGTCGAATATTTCATTTATGGCGCCATTCTGATGACCTTCGGGTTCACCTTTGCCCAGGCGCTCTCCCTCATCATCATTGGCAACCTGTCCTTCCTGTTGCTCGGGCTGTGCTCGCTCCAGGGTCCGGATGCCGGCACATCGGTCTTTGCCATCAACCGGGCAGCGTTCGGGCCCAATGGGTCGCGACCGATCTCATTCTTCAACTGGGTCACCCAGATCGGCTTCGAAGTCGAGGGCCTGATCCTCATCGTCGGTGCCGCCCTGGTGCTGATGGTCAAGGGCGGGTTCAACCCGGGCGACCCGGCCAAGGTCATTCTGGTGATCGTGGCGGTGCTCATTCAAGGCATCCTCCCGTTCCTGGGCCACGCAGCCATCGTCAAGTCGCTACGCCTCCTCATCGTCCCCTTCGTCGTGCTGTTCGCGATCCTCCTCGGTTTCGCTATCCCGCACGCGCAGCTGAACGCAGTGCACCACGGCGCGGGCTGGCAGCTCTACTTGGCCGGCCTGGCGTTCACCATCGCGCTGAGCGGCCTCGGTTGGACTGAGTGCGGTAACGATTACACCCGCTACTGCCCGCCCGACACCTCAAAGAAGGGCCTTGTCGGCTGGGTCTTCCTCGGGACCGCTGTGCCCGAGATCCTCATCATGACCCTGGGTGCTGTGGTCGGGACTTTCCTCCTCAACATCGGGACGGGCTCGGGGGGCCTCCTACCCCTGGCGCACCAAGGCTTCATTCCGGCCTGGTTCGTGGTGGTGTTCCTCGTCTTCGCCATCGTGCAGCTCTTCGCCATCAACAGCCTCGACATGTACTCGTCGGGCATCACCCTGCAGGCCATCGGCCTTCCGGTGAAGCGGTACCACGCCGTGCTCATTGACTGCGTCATTGCCCTGGGCGTCACCATGTACGCCATCTTCAGCTCGTCGTTCACGACGTACCTCGAAGACTTCGTCGACGTCGTCATCGTCTGGATCGCGCCGTGGGTCGCCATCTTCCTGGTCGACTGGGCGCTCCGTCGCTTCCGGTACGTGCCGAGCGAACTCCAAAACACAGGGCCGACGTCGTTGTACTGGAGCTCCGGTGGCGTCTTCTGGCCTGCGATCATCGCCCAGGTGATCGGGATGTTCGCCGCTGTATCGGCCCTCTCCGCCACATTCCACCTTCCCCATTGGCTGAACGAGGTGACGTACCACAACAACGGAGCCGACTTCAGCGTGTTCCTGGGGATGAGCGTCGGTGGCGCCGTTTACTACCTCCTGGCCCACGCCAAGCTGTCACGGCAGGCGGACGCTCAGGAGGTGCTTCTTCGTGAGGAAGGGCTGCTGCCGGCAGTGTGAGGTCGGAGACCGGTTGGTCAGTCCCAGTCCGCGACGAGACCCCCGGAGGAATCGGGATGGAACAGCGGCATGCTGCCGAGGGCACGGACCAGGGCCGCGTCCTTGCCCAACGCACGCTTCCACGCGCCGCCCTCGGTCATGAGAGTGCCGATGACGACAGGCTCCGCCTCCATCCGGCGTACCAGCCGAAGTGCCGAAGAAAGCGAGGCACCTGTCGAGATGACGTCGTCGACGACGGCCACGCGTCGGCCCCGAACGGCAGCGACCCGGGCCGGATCCATGCGCAGGCGCTGCGGCTTGTCCGTCGTGATGGAGAGCACCGGCTCGGCCCACGACTCGCCCAGGTGGATCTTTGGCGTCTTGTGGAGGATCACGTAGTCGTCGAGCCCCAGGGCGCGGCTGGCCTCGATGGCCAGCGGGATGCCCATGGTGGCCACGGAGACGACGATCTCGGGCTGCGCCGGACGCATGAGTTCGGCCAACTCCCGGCCGGCCGTCTCCGCGAACTCCACGCCCCAATCGACGGTGATGAGGAGCGCGATCGTCAACTCGTCGGAAAGCGCGACAAGGGGCAGCTCCATCTGCTGGCTCCCCACGGTGGTCGTGTAGGTACGATCGGCGGCCGTGGACATGACTCTTCCCTCCGAGCATATGTCCCCCACTGAGCCCCTCGGTGAGCCGCTCGTGCGCGAGATGCTCGCCATCGCGGTGGCCGAGGCCCGCCACGGCCTCGCGGAAGGCGGTATCCCGATCGGCGCCGCCCTCTTCCACTCCGACGGGACCCTGCTCGGGCGCGGCCACAACCGTCGTGTCCAGGACGGCGATCCCTCCATGCACGCTGAGACGGCTGCCTTTCGGGCCGCCGGGCGCAGGCGCGACTACGCCGACTGCGTCATGGTCACGACGCTCTCCCCGTGTTGGTATTGCAGTGGCCTCCTGCGCCAGTTCGGCATCGGCACGGTGCTGATCGGCGAGGCCCGCAACTTCGAGGGTGGTCACACCTGGGTGGCCGAGCACGGCTGCCGGGTGGTGCTCGTCGACGACGACGAATGCACTCGGTTGTTGGGTGACTACATTGCGGCCAACCCCGAGGTCTGGCACGAGGACATTGGTTTGTAGCGCGCTCCGCGGCGCGGCGCGTTGAACTCACATAACTTGGCACCGGTGACCTTCGCCGAACATGGACCTGCTGACGCCGGACCGGGTCCGGACTCGCAGGAAGCTGCCGGAGCTCCATTGTCGGCAGATCAACTCGGCAGGCAATCCCATCGAGTGGGGAAATGGGTCTGGACACTGATGATGGTCGGCGTCGGTGTCGAATTCGTCACGGGCGTCGTCGCATTGGTCTTGGTGCCTGTGGGTCGTCCTGATGGGTGGCTCCCCGAGCGGGGCGAAGTCGCCTACCTGGTCCATGCCGGACTCGGCGGTGTGCTGACGCTCACCGCGATGTGCCTCGTCCTGGTGGCGCCCCGAGAGCGGATCGGACACGCCGGAGTGGTGATCGGGTTGGCCGGCCTCGCGCTCGGCGCCGGTGGCGGAATGCTGGCCGCCTACCACCCCTCTCGGTTCGCCGGGCTGGTGCTGATGTTGGTCGGCACGCTGGTGGCGTTCTTCGGGTACCTCATGCCGCTGGCCGAGCCCGAGATGCGGATGGAATCGGCGTAGAGGTGGCACTGTCCCCGAACAATCGGTGAAGTCGCGTGCCTTCGGTGCGGGTAACAATCTCGTCCGTGCCGCATTGACCGCGTGATCGGGCGGCGACGAAAAAGAACCCGCTGCCGCACTCTGCCGGTCGTAGAATGGGTCCGGCGAGCGGGACCGCCACGACCATACATCCGCCTGTGGATCGGATTCAGCTAGGCGGCCCGAAGAGGCGGTCCCCAGCATCCCCCAACCCGGGCACGATGAAGCCGGCGTCGTTCAGTTCTGCGTCCACCGCGGCGCAGAACACGCGCACACCCGGATGGGCGCCTCCGAAGTCGGCCAGGCCCGGCTCGGACGCCAGGACGCACAGCGTAATGATCTCGGCGGCGCCCCGGACCCGTACCAACTCGCACACCTGACCGAGCGAGCCGCCGGTGGCGAGCATTGGATCGCACACGATGACCCGGCGGCCACTGAGGTCCTGGGGGAGGCGGTTCAGGTAGACCTCGGAGCGCAACGTCGCCTCGTCACGGCGCAGGCCGACATGGGCCACCTCGGTCAAGGGCACGATCGCTTGGATCGCCTCGATCATGCCGAGCCCGGCGCGCAGGATCGGCACCAGCAGCACGGCCTCTACCACACGGCGCGCCTGCGCAGCATCGGCCACCGGCGTATCGACGGTGACCATTGCTGTGCCCAGGTCACGCAGGGCCTCATAGGCCAGGAGGCCGGACACCTCCGAGATCAGTTGGCGAAATGTGTCGCTGCCAGTCTGGCGGTCGCGTAGCTGGGCCAGCCGATGGGCCAGGACGGGGTGGTCGACAACGGTGACCGCCGTCACTGCGCACGATCTTCGACGGCCGCCACCGGGTCGCCCAGCACCCGGCGCAGCTCTCGGTGTGCAAAGGGGTCCCCGTGCGGCTGCTCGGTCACCTCCCCGGAGCGGGCCACCGGGTGCCAGCACTGGCGGAGCGCCGGGTCGGTGTTGGTGAGGGCTCGGGCCACAGAGCCACCCTGGTGCGCCCGTGTCCATGGCGTCAAGGACACGCCATCAGACCTCACGTGCGGCCATGACCGCGGCGTACTAAAGAGTGGGCACGGTGGACGCAGCAACGCAGGCGACCAAGGAGCATCCCCCCTCCACGGGACGGGGGCGGCGTGGCGGCGCCCTCGACCCCCGGCTCCTGCAGTACGCGCGGACCACCCGCCGGTTCCTCGTGCTGGCCGTCGCCATCGGCGGCGTCACGGCTCTCCTTCTCATCGCCCAGGCCTGGCTGATCGCCCAGGTCGTCGCCGGCGCGTTCCTCGACCATCGGACGCTGGGGTCGCTCCGCGGTGCCCTACTGGTGTTACTCGCCGTGGTGGTCGGTCGATCGCTCCTCGCCTGGGCCACAGAGCGCACCGCGCATCGCGCATCGGCCTCGGCCAAGTCGGAGCTCCGGCGGGCCACCGCCGAGCGCGTCGCGGGGCTCGGCCCGGCCGGGCTCGAGCGGAACGAACCGGGACGACTCAGCCCGCTCATGACGACGGGCATCGACGCGCTCGACGGCTACTTCGCCCGTTACCTGCCCCAACTGTTCCTGGCCGTGATCGTACCGGTCGCCATCATCGGCGTCGTCGCAGGTGCGGACTGGGTCAGCGCCGTGTTGATTGCCGTCAGTCTGCCTCTGATCCCGCTCTTCATGGCCCTGGTCGGCGCCACCACGAGGGACCGCACCATGGCCCGTATGCGTTCGATGCAGAAGCTGGCCGGCCACTTCCTCGATGTGGTCGCTGGACTACCCACTCTCAAGGTGTTCGGGAGGGCCAAGGCTCAGGCCCGGTCCATCGCCGACGTGACCGATCGTTACCGCACGACCACGCTCGCCACCCTGCGCCTGACGTTCCTGTCGTCCCTCATTCTGGAGCTGCTGGCCACCGTGTCGGTCGCCCTGGTGGCGGTCGCCGTGGGGCTTCGCCTTCTCGATGGCAACATGTCATTCCGCGACGCACTGTTCGTGCTCGTCCTCGCTCCGGAGGCCTACCTGCCCCTACGGGCACTGGGTGCCAACTATCACGCCAGCGCCGACGGCATGCAGGCGGCGCAAGATGTCTTCACGCTGTTGGAACAGCCCGGCCCGGGGCCAACGGGCGCTGCCACGAAGGCGGCAGGAACCGGCATCCGCCTCAGTGGCCTGGAGCTCACCTACCCGGGGCGGCGCGTCCCTGCGCTCGACGGTGCCAGTCTCATCGTTGCCCCAGGGGAGGCCGTGGCGATCACCGGGCCCAGCGGCTGCGGCAAGTCGACGCTGCTTTCGGTGATCTTGGGCCTGCGCGTCCCAAATGCCGGGTCCGTTTCCCTCGGCGGTGTGGACCTCGCCGAGCTCGACCTCGACGACTGGCGCAGCCACATCGGTTGGGTGCCCCAGCGACCCCACCTCTTCGCCCGTTCGGTGGCCGAGAACATCCGGCTCGGCCGCCCCGACGCGTCAGACGCTGAGGTGGCCGCCGCGCTCGAGGCCGCCGGCCTGACCGAGGTGGTGCGCCGCCTGCCGCACGGTGCGGACACCCTGTTGGGCCAGGGTGGGACGGGGCTCTCGGCCGGCGAGCGTCAGCGCGTCTCGCTTGCCCGCGCCTTTGTACGAGACGCACCACTTCTCCTGCTCGACGAGCCCACGGCCAGCCTCGATGGGAGGACGGAGGGCGAGGTGATGGACGCCGTGCGCCGGCTGATCGATGGCCGCACTGCCATACTCGTGGCTCACCGCCCTGCGCTTGCTGCGCTCGCCGACCGTGTGGTCGAGCTGCCCGCGCCGATCGAAGTGGCGACGTGAGCGACGGACGCGCCGGCATCGCCCGGACCCTGGGGATTGCCCACGCCGCCCGCCGCCGGCTGGCCGAGGCCTCGCTCCTCGGTGCCGGCGCGATTGGTGCATCTATCGCCCTGATGGGGACGTCGGCCTGGTTGATCTCGCGCGCCGCTCAACACCCATCAGAGGCCTCGCTCACGCTGGCCATCGTGGGGGTGCAGTTCTTCGGACTCTCACGGGGCTTCCTCCGCTACGGCGAGCGGCTGGTCGGCCACGACGCCGCCCTCCGCGTGCTCGCCGACCTCCGCGTTCGCGTGTTCACTCGGCTCGAAGCCGTGGCTCCGGCTGGGCTCCCGGCCTTCCGCCGGGGTGACCTCATGGCGCGCTTTGTCGATGACGTGGACTCGCTGCAGGACGTGGTGCTCCGGGTGCTGCAACCATTCCTCGTCGCAGCGCTGGTCGGCGCAGGCACGGTGGCCGCCCTTTGGTGGTTCCTGCCCAAAGCCGGTGGCATCCTCCTGGTGGCCCTCGTCCTGTCAGCCACGGCCGTCCCGTGGCTGACAGGACGCTTGGCGAGCCGGGAGGAGTCCCGGCAGGCCACGGTGCGCGGCGAGCTGTCTGCGAGTGTCGTGGACCTCGTGGAGGGCGCGCCGGAACTGCTGGTGATGGGCGCCGTCGGCGAACAGCTAGGCCGAGTCGACGACTCGGACAGCCGCCTGCGCGAGGTGGCCCGGCGGGGTGCCGGAACCACCGGTATCGGTCTCGGCCTCACCACCGCGCTGGCGGGGTTGGCCAGTTGGGGCGCTCTGACGATAGGGGTCCAGGCCACCCACGCCGGCTCGCTCAACGGTGCACTGCTCGCCGTCCTCGCTCTGGTCCCGCTGGCGACGTTCGAGTTGGCGTCGCCATTGCCCGCTGCCACCCAGGCGTTGCAGCGTTCACGGGTCGCGGCAGCGTGGGTCTTCGAAGCCATGGACGCGCCGGCGGTCCTGTACGACCCGGCGACGCCGGTGGCGGTCGGAGCCCCTCCACACACTCTCACCCTCCGCGACGTCTGGGCTTCCTATCCGGGTGCCGGGCGCGCCGCACTGCGCGGCGTCGACCTTGAGCTGACGCCCGGACGTCGCGTCGCCCTGGTCGGCCCCAGCGGCGCCGGCAAGTCCACCCTCGCCGACCTGGTCGTGCGCTTCCTGCCGACTGACGCCGGGGAGATCATGCTCGACGGGGTGCCATTGGAGCGCCTTGCCGCCGACGACGTTCGGCGCGTCGTCGGCCTGGTCGAGCAGCGACCCCACCTCTTCGACACGACGCTGGCCGAGAATCTCCGCATCGGGCGGCGTTCCGCCACCGACGAGGACCTCGCCGGTGCCCTGACCCGGGTGGGCCTCGGCCCCTGGCTGGCCGGGCTGCCCGACTCTCTCCGCACCGCGGTGGGCCCGACGGGGGCGCGGCTGTCGGGAGGGCAGCGCCAACGGGTCGCCGTCGCCCGCGCCCTGCTGGCAGACTTCCCGATCCTGGTGCTCGATGAACCGGGCGAGCACCTCGAACCAGCCGCTGCCGATTCTCTCACGGCCGACCTGCTGGCCCTCACCGGAGGCCGCTCCATTCTGCTGATCACGCACCGGTTGACGGGCCTCGAGCAGGTTGACGAGATCATCGTTCTCGACGAGGGCCGGGTGGTGGAACGCGGCACTCATCGCGATCTCGTGACGTCCGGTGGCCAGTACGCCGGGCTGTGGTGGGACGAGTTGATGAATGCCTGGCCAACAGCCGAACCGCGGTCCCCCTCTTCCGAGGGGCTCTCGGCCGTCCTCAATGAAGGGAGCGACACCCCGTGAGCCTCGACCTCGCCCGCTGGCAGTTCGCCAGTACGAGCATCTATCACTTCCTCTTCGTGCCGGTGACGATCGGCCTCGCCTTCCTGGTCGCTCTCCTCGAGACGGCGTGGTACCGCAACGGGGACGAGACCTATCGCCGGCTGGCCCGCTTCTTCGGCTCGCTCCTCCTGATCAACGTGGCCGTCGGCGTGGTGACGGGCCTCATTCAGGAATTCGAGTTCGGCATGAACTGGTCCGCCTACTCACGCCTGGTGGGCAACGTGTTCGGTGGACCGTTGGCCATGGAAGGCCTCGCCGCCTTCTTCTTGGAGTCGACCTTCCTCGGGATCTGGATCTTCGGCTGGAACCGCATTTCGAAGAAGGCCCACCTGGCCTGCATCTGGCTGGTTGCTGCGGGGACCATGCTGTCGGCAGCCTTCATCATTGCGGCCAACTCGTGGATGCAACACCCTGTCGGCTACACGACGAACAACAGCACGCACCAGCCCCAGCTCAACAACATCTGGGCCCTCTTCACGAACCCGGTCTTCCTATGGGGCTACACCCACGTCGTCGTGGCCTCCCTCGTCACGGGCGCCGCGGTCATGCTCGCCGTGTCCGCCTGGCACCTCCACCGGAAGAACCAAGTCGAGGCCTTCCGTCGCACTGCGGTCATCTCGCTCGTGGTCCTCCTGCCCACCGTTGCCTTCAATCTCTTCGTGGGCAGCGAGCTCGGTGTCGTTGAGGGCACGTACCAGCCGATGAAGATCGCCGCAGCCGAGGCCCTCTGGACCACCTGTGACAGCCACTGCTCGTTCTCCCTCTTCCAGATCGGCGGGGGGAACAACGACGAAACCCCCACCCAGATCCTTGAGGTCCCCGACCTGCTCTCCATCTTGGCCACCAACCACATCGATGGCACGGTGCAGGGGCTCAACAACCTCAATGCCGAATACCAGAAGGAGTACGGGCCGGGGAACTACATCCCCAACGTCTTCATTCAGTACTGGTCGATGCGAGTCATGGCCTACCTGGGCTCGCTGGTCTTCGTCTTCGCTCTCTGGGGAGCCTGGCTGCTCTACCGGCACAAGCTCGATCGGGCCAAATGGTTCTTACGCGTGGCGCCGTGGATGGTGATCCTGCCCTTCGTTATCAATACCGCCGGCTGGATGCTCACCGAGAACGGACGGCAGCCGTGGATCGTGCAGGGTCTCATGTTGACCAAGAGCGGCGTCTCCGCTTCGGTGTCGGCGACGGACATCTGGATCTCGCTGGTCATCTTCTACCTGATCTACGCCGTGCTCGGGGTGGCCAACACCTGGCTGATGATCCGCTACGGGCGCCGATCGCTCGGGGAGGATCCACTGGCCAAGTTGATGCCCGATCCCGAAGACAGCTCGGGCACGCCCGGGTCCGCCCCATCCACCACCACAGAGCCCGAGTCGTCCGACGAGGACGACCTGGCCCTCGTCTACTAGGAGGTCGACATGGGAGGCTTCTCACTCGCCGATCTGTGGTTCGTGATCGTGGCCATCTTCTGGGTCGGTTTCTTCGTGCTGGAGGGCTTCGACTTCGGGGTCGGCATGCTGCACTCGTTCATCGGGCGCAGCGATCTGGAGCGGCGCGTGCTGGTCAACACCATCGGACCGGTCTGGGACGGCAACGAGGTGTGGCTGATCGTCGGGGGCGCGGCAATCTTCGCTGCGTTTCCGGGTTGGTATGCCACCTGGTTCTCGTCTCTCTACCTGGCGGTGGTGATCCTGCTGGCCGCGCTGATGGCCCGGGGGGTCTCCTTCGAGTACCAGCGCAAATTCGACGACCCGCGCTGGCGCAGTTCCTGGCGTTGGGCCCTGACACTGGGCAGCGCTCTCATTCCATTCCTGCTCGGGGTGGCGCTGGGCGATTTGCTGCACGGTCTGCCCATCAACAGCTCCCACAACTTCACGGGGAACTTCTGGGATCTGCTCACGCCCTTCGGGCTGTGGACGGGGCTCACCTTCCTGGTGCTCTCGCTGCTCATGGGAGCGGCGTACCTGACCCTCAAGACCACCGGTGAGATCCACGACCGGGCCCAGAAGGCGTCGGCCACCATCGGTGGTGTGGCCATCCTCGTCACCTTCGGCTTCATGACCTGGGTCCATGTCGGGCTCGGCACCGGCTTCGTCCCCAAGCCGATCGAGGCACTCTCGCTCTTCGCCGTGATCGCCGCCGCCTGGGCCGCCCAGGCCAAGGCCGAAGGTTGGGCCTTCACCGCCGCAGCCGTTGGCATCGCCGGCGCGGTGGGGACGATCTTCAGCGAGCTCTATCCCAGGGTGATGCTCTCGAGCACCAACGCCGCCTACAACCTGACTGTCTCGAACACGGCCAGTCCCGGCTATTCGTTGCGGGTCATGACGGTGGTGGCGGTCGTCTTCTTCCCCATCGTCCTCTGCTACCAGATCTGGGGCTACCACACCTTCCGCAAGCGCCTCTCGGTGCCACGGGTGGACGGATCCGCGAGCCCGGCGGACCAGGCTCCCGCCGCGACCGCCGCTCCGTCCGAGAGCACCTAGGGCGGAGGACGCCGACGTCGTCCTGCTTGGCCGCGGGGTGTGTCTCGGAAAAGGCGGTCTTGCGATTGATGCAGACGGTGACGCCTACGCGCCGAAGGCTTGCTCCTCCGCATGCACGTACATCTTGAGATCGTGCGCAAGAACGGGAACACCCCCATCGGGCGGCGCCGACGACCTGACGCGCTCGAGATGGGTCTGCAGGTCGGCCCGGGAGGACCAGATTTCAAGCAGCCGCACCACGGCCGGGTCGACGGCGTCGGCGCTCATGGCGTATTGCAGACATCCTTGCTCACGTGCGGGAGGTGTTGATCGCCTCCAAGCGGCTTTCGAGGAATTCGGCGCGTCGGCCCGGGTCGACGGTGAATGTCCCGGCCACGATCAACATGTCGACCACGAATCAGAGTCCCGGGCTGCTCTGCATGATGCCCCCGTCCGCGAAGATCGTGGTCGCCGCGATGTAGCTGGCCCCGTCGCCAGCGAGGAACGCCACTACTGAGGCGATTTCCCCCGGTTCGGCCATCCGGCCGATGGGGATGGCGCTATTGAGCTTGGCCAGCGCGGCGGGGTCGGCAATCGTCTGCGCGTTGATCGGCGTGTTCACGGCGCCGGGGCCAACGCCGACGACGCAGATGTTGTGGGGGGCGAGCTCCACGCCGGCCGTCCTCGTCAGCATGCGCATGCCGCCCTTGGAGAGGCAGTAGGCGGTGTTGCCGGGCATGGGCCAGTCCTCGTGGACCGATGTCATGTTGATGATGCGACCGCCACCGCCCTGGGCGATCATCTGCTTGGCTGCCAGCTGGGTCCCGAAGAACGCGCTCTTCAGGTTGATGTTGAGGACCTTCTCGTACTGATCCTCCGTCGTGTCCAGGATTGACGTGCGGGTTTCGACGCCCGCGTTGTTGACCATGATGTCGAGGCGGCCGTAGGCGGAGATCGCCATGTCGATCATCCGCTGAAGGTCCTCGATTTTGGAGACATCGGCCTCCACCGCGGTGGCGGCCTCACCAAGGTCGGCGATCTTGCGCTCGAGATCCTCGGTGGCCTGCGGGTTGGAGACGTAGTCGATGACGACACTCGCGCCCCGCTCCGCGCAGAGCCAGCACCACCGCCTGGCCGATGCCCGTGTTGCCTCCGGTCACGATTGCGACCTTGCCTTGCAGTTCGTCAGTCATGTGTACCTTCCAGGCGCGCCCGCCGAGGGCACGGTCTCGAGCGACGTCCTACCGTACCGAGCGGGACGACCGAAAGCGATCGATGATCCTCGGCCTCCGTGATTACCCACGGATCACCCAATCGTCACTCACCTTGTTACCTCGTGGTCACTTCCGCGAAGCTCATCCCAATCGGGTGATGCTGAACCCGGTGAGAGTCCCTACGATTCAGATGTGACCGATGACGCAGAAGTAAGTCTGGCTCGAAAGCTTCCCTCCGATCGCTGACTACGGGTTTCTCTCGGACTGCGAGAACAACTGCCTCGTGGCCCCGGACGGCTCGGTCGAGTGGTTGTGCCTTCCCCGGCCGGACTCTCCCAGTGTCTTCGGCGCCATCCTGGACCGCACCGCCGGCAACTTCCGGTTCGCTCCCATGAACACCCACGTGCCGCACCAGCGGCGCTACATACCCGGGACCATGGTGCTGGAGACGACGTGGCACACCCCGAGTGGGTGGCTCCTCGTGCAGGACCTGCTGGTGGTACAGCCCGTGGCGGACGGGACCCGGCGCGCCGATTATCGGCGTTCCCCCGGCGATTCCGCCGCCACGGGCACCCTCCTTCGGCTGGCCACGTGCATCGAGGGCCACGTCGAAGTGGTGGTCAACGCCGTGCCCGTGTTCGAGTACGGAGCCCAGACCGGCACGTGGGACTACGAGGGGGACGGCTACGAGGTCATGACCGGCTGCCCGCCCGCCGGTGACCCGAAGCTCACCATCACGTCGTCCCTCCGCCTCGGGGCGGCGGGCGCCCGGTGCTACGGGCGCACGACGCTGGACAAGGGTGAGAGCGCATTTATCTCGCTGTCGTGGACCGGCGGCCAGCCCACCAACCTGGACGAGGCGCAGGCGCAGCTGGCGACCACCGTCAGCTACTGGAGGGACTGGCTCTCCAACGGCACGTTCCCCGACCACCCGTGGCGCGTGTACATGGAGCGCAGCGCACTGACGCTCAAGGGCCTGAGCTACGCCCCCAGTGGCGCCATCATGGCGGCCGCCACCACCTCGCTGCCCGAGACCCCCGGCGGCGCCCGGAACTGGGACTATCGCTACACCTGGATCCGTGACTCCTCCTTCATGTTGCGCTCGCTGTACCGGATCGGGTTCGACTGGGAGGCGCTCGAGTACTTCGCGTTCGTGCTCGAGGCGGTGGCCGGGGGAGGCGGCGACTTCAACCTGCAGATCATGTACGGCATCGACGGACGCAAGGACCTCACCGAGTCCACCCTCGATCACTTGTCGGGCTGGCGTGACTCGCGGCCGGTGCGGGTGGGCAACGGCGCCTGGGACCAGCACCAGAACGACGTCTGGGGGATGATCCTCGATGCCGTCGACATCCACCTTCGGCAGGGCGCGGCGCAGATCGTGAAGCCCGTCTGGGAGGGCGTGGCCAGTTTTGTCGAGTCCGCCATTGCACACGCTGGCGACCCCGACCAGGGCATCTGGGAGATCCGGGGTGAGCCCCAGCAGTTCACCGCCTCCAAGGTCTTGTGCTGGGTGGCCATGGACCGCGGTGCCGACATGGCCCGGGTCCGGCAAGACCACGAGCGGGCCGAGAAGTGGCGGGAGGCGGCCGACGAGCTCAAGGCCGAGATCCTCGACCAGGGCGTCGACGCCAACGGCCGCTTCCGGCAGGCCTACGGCAACGAGGAGTTGGACGCCTCCCTCCTGTTGATCCCGATCATGGAGTTCCTGCCCGCGGACGACGAGCGGGTGCGGGCCACGGTGCTCGCCATCGCCGACGAACTCACCGAGGACGGGCTGGTCCTGCGCTACAAGGTGGACTCCACCGACACGGGATTCGAGGGGAAGGAAGGCACCTTCACCATCTGCTCTTTCTGGCTGGTCACGGCCCTCGCCATGATCGGCGAGCAGGAGCGTGCACGGGCCCTGTGCAAGAAGCTGCTCGCCTTCGCCGGGCCGCTGCATCTCTACGCCGAGGAGATCGATGCTGCGACGGGCGAACACCTCGGCAACTTCCCCCAGGCCTTCACCCACCTGGCGCTGATCGACGCAGTCGGCCGGCTGATCGAGGCCGAGCGCGCCGCAGTGCCGCAGCTCTGATCATCTCGGGCCACGCGCCTATCTTGAAAAAAAATCCCAGCCGCCGGAAAGGGCGACACGGAGTGAGGAGGCCTTTCATGGCCGAGCACTATGACGTCATCATTGTGGGAACGGGTGCGGGAGGAGGCACGCTGGCCCACACCCTGGCCCCCTCGGGCAAGCGGATCCTGTTGTTGGAGCGGGGCGACTTCCTGCCGCGGGAGAAGGAGAACTGGGAGCCCGGGCCCGTCTTCGTTGAGGGCCGCTACGTCTCGTCCCGACTCGTGGAAGGACGCCGACGGCAACACCTTCCAGCCGGGAGTCCACTACTACGTCGGCGGCGCCACGAAGCTCTACGGCGCCGCCCTGTACCGGCTCCGGCCGGGCGACTTCGGCGAACTGACCCACGTCGACGGCGTCTCCCCCGCCTGGCCGCTGACCTACGACGACTTCGAGCCGTGGTACACGAAGGCCGAGTGGCTGTACCAGGTCCACGGCTGCCACGGCGAGGACCCGACCGAAGGCTCCTGGAGCCGGCAGTACCCCTTCCCCGCCGTCAGCCACGAGCCCCGGATAGAGCAGATGGCGGCCGACCTGGCCAAGGCCGGCTACCACCCCTTCAACGCGCCCTGTGGCATTCTGCTCGACGAGGAGGACCCGGCCGGCAGCAAATGCATCCGCTGCACGTGGTGCGACGGCTACCCCTGCCTCGTCCAGGCCAAGGCGGACGCCGAGACCATCGCCGTCCGACCGGCGCTCCAGCACCCCAACGTCACGCTGCAGGTGAACACGGAGGTGACGCGACTGGAGACCGATTCTGCCGGCCGCAGCGTCACCGGCGTCGTCACCCAGCACAACGGCAACGAGGAGACGCTGACCGCCGACATCGTGGTGCTGTCGGCCGGCGCCACGAACAGCGCCAAGATCCTGCTGGCGTTCGGCCAACGACGCCCACCCGGGCGGGCTGGCCAACGGCTCGGACCAGGTCGGGCGGAACTACATGTTCCACAACTCCAAGGCCGTTGTGGCGCTGGCCAAGGAGCGCAACGACACCTCGTTCCAAAAGACGCTGGGCTTGAACGACTTCTATTTCGGCAGCCCCGACTTCGACTTCCCTCTCGGCAACCTACAGATGGTGGGCAAGTCCAACGCCGAGGCGATGAAGGGCGAAGAACCCCATCTCACGCTTCTGGCGCCGCACTGGAGCCTCGCCGACGTCGCCGCCCATGCGGTGGACTTCTGGCTGACGACCGAGGACCTTCCGAAGCCCGAGAACCGGGTCACTCTCGACAGGCGACGGGACCGTGCGGCTGGCCTACACGTCGACCAACGACGAGGAGGCCAGCCGGCTCTACGGCGAGCTGAAGAAGATCTTGAACCACTGCGGAATGGCCTCCCATCACGTCCTCAACAAGAACTTCTACATGTCGATGGACATCCCCGTGGCCGGGGTGGCGCACCAGGCGGGCACGTGCCGCTTCGGTGACGATCCGCAGACCTCCGTGCTCGATGCGAACTGCAAGGCCCACGAGGTCGACAACCTCTACGTGGTCGACACGAGCTTCTTCCCGAGCATTGGCGCGGTGAACCCCGCGCTCACGGCGATGGCAAACGCCATCCGGGTGGGCGAACACCTCACCGAACGGCTGGCCTGACTGCGACCCGCCGGATGACGACGTCGTACTCTGGGGCCGAAGCCGGCGCCGCCCTACGAAAGGAGCTGCCGTGAGCGCAACGCAGCGCCACCGTGTTGTCGTCATCGGTGGCGGGTTCGGCGGCCTGCCCGCCACCCGCCTGCTCTCCGGCGCCGACGTCGATGTCACGCTCATCGACCAGCGAAACCACCACCTGTTCCAGCCGCTGCTCTACCAGGTGGCGACCGGCATCCTCTCACCCGGCTCGATCTCGCCCGTGCTTCGCCACACGCTGCGCAAGCGCAAGAACGTCGACGTCGTCTTGTCCAAGGTGACCGGATTCGACCTGGAACGTCGGCTCGTGCACACCGCCGCACTCCCGGGCGAGACAGGCGAATACGCCTACGACAGCCTCATTGTGGCCGCCGGCGCCGGCCAGTCGTATTTCGGCCACGACGAGTTCGCCATGATCGCTCCGGGCATGAAGACGATCGACGACGCCATGGAGCTACGACGTCGCGTCTACGGCGCTCTGGAGATCGCCGAGAACCTCGCGCGACGCGGCGCTGCAGCGGTTCTGGATGACCTTCGTCATCGTCGGCGGCGGGACCGACCGGCGTGGAGCTGGCCGGGCAGATCCGCGAGCTCGCCTACCGCAGCCTCACGAAGGACTTCCGCCACATCGAGTCGGCGGCGGTACGGGTCATCCTGGTCGACGGGGGCCAGGAACCCCTGGCCAACTTCGGCGGCCACCTCTCGGGACGTGCCCGGGCCAACCTCGAGAAGATGGGAGTCGAGCTGCGCATGGGGCTCCGCGTCGTCGGCGTCGACCCGTTCGGGGTCGATACCGAGGGCGCCAACGGTGAGAAGGGCCGCTACGAGTGCGGCACGGTCATTTGGGCCGCAGGCGTCCAGGCATCCCCCCTGGCCGGACTCCTGGCCGAAGCCACCGGAGCCGAGACCGACCGCGCCGGCAGGATCGCCGTGCTCCCCGATCTGACCCTGCCCGGGCACCCCGAGGTCTTCGCCATCGGCGACATGGCGACAGTCAACAACCTGCCCGGCGTCTGCGAGGTGGCCATGCAGGGTGGCCTCCACGCCGCCAACACGATCAAACGGCGGCTGAAGGGCGACGGGAGCGTGCCCTTCAAGTATCGGGACCTCGGCAGCGCCGCCGCCATCGGCCGTTTCAAGGCGATCGTCAGCGTGGGGCCGGTACGCCTCAGCGGCTTCCCCGGATTCATCGTCTGGATGTTCGTCCACCTGGCCTTCCTCAACGGGTTCGGCCATCGTCTGACCGCGCTGGCGCGGTGGGGCCGCGCCATGATCGGGCGCGCCCGTCCCGAACGCGTGTTCAGCGTCGGGCACACCGGCGGTGACCTGAGCCTCCCGGACGAGGTCAAGGCCAAGGTCATGCCGAAGCCCTTCCCGGTCCTCGAAGACCAGATGGGCTGGGCCGACCTGGTCGCGCGGATCGGGACACCGACGGCCGGATCCGGTGACTCCGAGAGCGCGGCAGGATCAGATCCGGCCTGAGCCTCCCGGCGCGCCCCCGAGCGGCAGCCAACTACATTCGCCGGATGATCCTCGATCGATTCCTCGTCACCGACCAGGTCGCCATCGTCACCGCCAGTGGGCGCGGCATCGGCGCCGCCACCGCGGTCGCTCTCGCGGAAGCCGGTGCCGACGTGGTGCTGGCCGCTCGTACCGAGGACCAGCTACGTGCCGTGGCCAAGCAGGTCGAAGCGGCCGGTCGCCGCGCCATCGTCGTGCCGGGCGACCTCACCGACTTCGATCTCATGGCTTCTCTCGCCGAGACCGCCTTCACCGAGTTCGGCCGCCTCGACATCATCGTCAACAACATGGGCGGGACGATGCCGCGGCCGCTCCTCGACACGTCGCCACGCTTCCTGGAGGAGGCCTTCCGCTTCAACGTCTCGGCCGGGCACGCGCTGATACGGGCCGGCGTGCCTCGCATGCTCGAGGGCGAACATCCGGGCGGGGCCATTGTGAGTATCTCATCGGTCATGGGCCACGTGGCCGGCCGGGGCTACGTGGGGTACGGCACGGTAAAAGGCGCGCTCGAGCAGTACACCCGGCTGGCCTCCCGCGACCTGGCGCCGCGTATCCGGGTCAACGCCATCGGCGTGGGCTCGACCGCCACTTCGGCCCTGGACATCGTGATGTCGAGCGACGAGCTGCGCACCGCCATGGAGGATGCCACCCCTCTGAAGCGACTGGGCCATGTGGACGACATCGCGTCGGCGATCCTCTACCTGGTGTCTCCTGCAGGCGCCTACGTGACCGGCAAGATCATTGAGGTCGACGGTGGCCTGCAGTCGCCCAACCTCGAATTCCCTCTCCCCGACCTCTAAGGAGCCACTCCCATGCCGTATCGCGTCGTGCAGTGGAGCACCGGCAACGTCGGGCGTCATTCCCTGGCCGGCATCCATGCCCACCCCGAGCTCCAGCTGGTGGGGGTCTACGTCTCCAATCCTGACAAGGTGGGGCACGACGCCGGCGAGCTGGCCGGACTCGTCACCACTTTCGGCGTGGCGGCGACGAGTGACGTCGACAAGCTCCTCGCGCTCAAGCCCGACTGCATCGTGCACACCGCGATGGCCGACGACCGGATCTTCGAGGCTCTCCAGGACCTGGAGCGCTTCCTGGCGGCCGGCATCAACGTGGTCTCCTCCAGCCCAGTCATGCTGCAGTACCCGGCGCCGGACGATCCGCTGGCGGCGCCGGTCATCGCGGCGGCGGAGAAGGCGGGGGTTTCGATCTTCGTCAACGGCGTGGACCCCGGGTTCGCCAACGACGCGCTGCCGCTCGTCCTCTCCGGCGTGAGCGAGCGCATTGAGGAAGTGCGCTGCTCCGAGATCCTCAACTACGCCACCTACAACCAGCCCATGGTGCTGTTCGGCATCATGGGCTTCGGTGGATCCATGGACGAGGTGCCGTTCATCCTCACCCCCGGCGTCCTCACCATGGCCTGGGGCTCAGTGGTTCGCCAGATCGCCGCCGGACTCGGCGTCGCTCTGACCGACGTGACCGAGTGGCATGAGCGCGAGGCGGCGCCCCAAGACTTCGACGTCGACGCCGGCACGATCAAGGCGGGAATGACTGCCGCCATGCACTTCGAGGTGCGAGGGATGGTCGGCGATCGCGCCGTGGTCGTGCTCGAGCACGTGACGCGCCTGCGCGACGACCTCGGCGCCACGTGGCCCCAACCCGCCGGGCAGGGCTGCTATCGCGTCGAGATCAAGGGGGAGCCCAATTACACGCTCAACCTTGAACTCATGGGCACCGACGGCGACCACAACACGGCTGGATTGAAGGCAACCGCAATGCGGATCGTCAACGCCGTGCCGGCGGTCATCGCCGCGCCACCCGGCCTGGTCACCGCGCTCGACCTCCCTCTCGTGACCGGCCGGGGGCTCGTCGTCACCTGAAATCCCGGTTTCGTGGCAGAGCGGGCCGAAACACAAGGCACGCAAAACTCGGCGCGCGCACAATTTACGCAAAGCATTGCCGCCGACCGGTCAAGACATCCTTCGAGCGTGGCGACAAGGTGGTGTGTCCCCGAATCAGACCACCGCACCGAGCGGTCGCCGGCAGCGCCGCCGTTGCGTCCGCTCCGGCCCGGCGGTCGTCATGGACACGCTCCTCATCGGGGGCGCCGCTGAGCCTGACTCCCTCGGTGCAGTTTCACCATCACCCGCCGACGACGCCAGGGCCTCCCTGGCCACTCGGCAGGCCACCGTCTCCCTGCAGGCGGTATCCGGGCTGGACGCCGCGCAGTTGGCGAGCACCCGGCTGTGCGTCACCCCGCATCCGACCACTCTTGTGGCGGGGAACCCAGCCGACATTGTGCGCAGTTCGCCACGCGCGTGCGCCGGCCCGGGTGATCCCCTCGCCGTCGCTCCGAGCTGACCCGGCGATCCGGTTCATTCCCCCGCGAGGGTGGATGATGCCGAAAAGTACAGGATGACACGGTTTGTGCAGTCACCGTCTGAGTCACTGCAGCTTGGCGATCGGTCGGGGGGCCTCCATCGACCGGAATGCCTGGCCGCTCGGCCTGGTTGCAAAGATCGTGGCTTCGGATTGTCGTGTGCTCTTGGTGTCGGGAAACCTGCGGACGGGATCGACCAATTCGGCCGCTTTACGCACCGCCCTTCGCTTCGCACGGGACTCGGTACACGCAACCCTCTATGAGGGAATGGCGGCCCTCCCCGCCTTCAATCCTGACGTAGACGACGATCCGCTTCCTCCACCGGTGGCCGACCTGCGCAACGAGATCAGGGCGGCCCAGGCCCTCTTGTTCTCGACCCCCGAGTATGCCGGAGGCCTTCCGGGCTCGTTCAAGAACCTTCTGGATTGGACCGTCGGCGATGATCGCCCTGGATCGATCTACAACAAGCCCGTCGCGTGGGTGAATGTTGCTGCTCGAGGAGCACCACACTCGCACGAATCACTGCGCAAGGTGCTCGGCTATGTGGGCGCCGAGATCGTCGAGCCGGCCTGTGTCGAAGTTCCCCTCACGAGCGACATGATGAGAGAAGACGGGCTCGTCGCAGATCACTCCGTCCAGTTGCTCCTGTCACACTCTCTCGAGATCTTGGCCGACGCCTGCCTTCCTTGAGTGGCGTCGGGATCGGGCCCGAGCCACATTGGAGTCCGTTCCATCAGGCGATGCAAGACTGGACGGATGAGGGTCGACCCCGAACCTGAGGGCACCGAGCTTGCGCTGACGCTCGCGTACCTCGACTATCAGCGTGAGACGGTGCTGGCGAAGACCGATGGGCTCACGCAGGCGCAGCTGGTGCAGATCCATCCTCCTTCTGCCCTCACGCTGGCGGGGCTTCTCTCCCACCTGTCCTTGGTCGAGGAGGACTGGATGGAGGTGCGATTCGGCGGACTGCCGGGGCGCGAGCCATGGGCCAGCGTCGACTGGGAGGCCGATCCCAACTGGGAGTTCCGCACGGCGGAGATCCTCGATCCCGGAGAATTGCGGGACCGCTACCGAGAAGCGTGCGAACGGAGTCGACGAGTCGTCTCCGCGGCCTCTGGCCCTGACCAGTTGTCCGCACTGACGCTGCGGGATGGCCGCCATTTCTCACTGCGATGGGTCTTGTTGCACCTCATTGAGGAGACGGCCCGCCACGCCGGCCACGCCGACATGCTGCGCGAGGCCATCGACGGAACGGTCGGTGAGTGAAGGATGGAATCGAGTGACGGCGTCGGGCAATCAGGGCACAATGGAAACATGAGCTCGACGGTCCCAACATCGCGGTGGTCCCTCTGGTCGGAGAACTCCATCCTTTCGATCGGCTCCAAGGGGTCAGTGCTCTCCATTGGCTCGATTGGATCGGCTTGTTCCATTGCCTCCGTCGGATCGTTCTTCTCCATCGGTTCGGTTGGATCAGCTGGTGCGATGTTCTCAATCCTCTCGGCGCTGTCTCGCTGGTCAGTCATGTCCTACAGATCGGCAAAGGCGGTCATGCCTGCGAGGCCTCGTTAGCGCCTGCGGCAGCCCGAGTCGTCAACCACTACGGTGCGACCATCGAGAAAAGATTGGAGCATCGCCATGACCGCGAAGTCTGATTTCACGACAGAGGAATGGGAGCTGGTCCTCGAAGCACCACCGAGCGCGGGGATGATCGTGGTCACCGCCCAGCACGGCGGCTCATTCCGCGAGACGATCGCCATGGCCAAGGCCTACGTGGAAGCCCGCAAGCAGCACGGCAACAGCGAACTGCTCGATGCGATCGTCGCGGCAAAGCCTGAGCGGGATCACACGCACTACCACTCCATGGAGGAGCTGAAGCAGCACGGGCTGCAGCACCTTCGTGAATCCGTCGCGCTGCTCCAGACGAAGGCGACGCCCGAAGAGGTCGACGAGTACCGCCGCTTCATCGTCACGCTGTCGCACCGCGTCGCCGCCGCCCACCGGGAGCACGGCGTCGACGTGAGCGAGGCCGAACAGGCCGCGATCAACGACATCACCGCAGCGCTCGGCTCCACCAGCGCGTAGGGCGCTAGGCCGGGTATCGATTCGGCCCCGGACCTCTCGTGGCGTGTCGCGCCGGCAAGCCCGATGGCTACCGGCTCGGCTCGTACTGCATCGCCACTGCCCCCGAACCGAACTCCAGTCGGCTGACGAGCTTCAAGTCGACGTGCTTCGAGAGCCCCGCGAACAATGTCGGCCCGTGGCCCGCGAGCCTGGGATGCACCACGAACTCGTACTCATCGATCAATCCCAGCTCCGTCAACGCCTGGGGGAGCCTCACGCCTCCCACGAACAGTCCCTTGACCGACTCCCGCTTGAGTTGCTGAACGGCGCTGTCCAGATCGCCGCGTACGAGCTCCGCGTTCCAATCGACCTGTTCCAGGGTGCTCGACACGACGTACTTCTTTGCCGCGTTGATCGTCTGGGCGAAGGGCTCCATCCAATCAGGTCTCGTTCCCGTCGGTGCCGGCGGCCGCCAC
This sequence comes from uncultured Acidimicrobiaceae bacterium, assembly GCA_963741995.1. Classification (GTDB taxonomy): domain Bacteria; phylum Actinomycetota; class Acidimicrobiia; order Acidimicrobiales; family RAAP-2; genus Bog-473. The sequence goes on along the minus strand of CAVUKI010000001.1, from coordinate 473,850 downwards.
GCTGATTCCATCATTTCGAACGTCACCCGGCCAAAGAGAAGGGCGTCGGCCTGGTTGAGGCTCTCGGCCGCGTGACGATGCAAGTCTTCGCCCGTGGGGATTGCACGATGGTGGCAACACCCGTCCAACGTGACGTTGATGGAGTACCGAAGGGGCCCCATGTCGCTAGAGTACCGCCGCCAAGCGACCCTCGACCGGGTCACCACATTCGTGACACACAACGGTGCCGTCGCCGGCGCTCTTCTCTCAGATCGGTAACCGGTTCGTCCGCGAGGTGAAGGCGTTCGCGGAGGCCAACGGCGTCCCGATCCTGCGGTTGAACAAGCCTGATCGGTCGCGGTGGGACGACCGCAAGATCGACCATGTGCGGCCCTACGTCGAGGCGGCCGAGGCGGAGGGCAGGTTCGGGGTGGTGGCCATCGTGGCGGCCCAGGAGTACCAGTGGGTCTTCGGCGGCCGGAACCGATCCGACACTCCCGGTGTCGTGAGCTTCGATTTCACCAAGTCGTCGCGTCGGGTCGGCACCTACTACTTCTACGTGCTCGACCCTGAGTTCGGGGTCGGGTTCATCAAGATCTGCACGTACTTCCCCTATCCGGCCAAGGTCTGGATCAACGGGCATGAGTGGGCCAAGCGCCAGCTCGACCATGCGGGAGTCGGCTACACGGCGCTGGCCAACGGGCTCGCCTCCTGCGACGATCCCGACGAGCTGGCCGAGATCTGCCGAGGGTTCGGGCCCGACGACGTGCAGGGGTTCTTCGACCGGTGGATCGAGGCCGTCCCGACACCGTTCACCGCGGCAGACCGGGAGGCGGGCTATTGGTGGGAGCTCTCGATGCGACAAGTCGAGATGTCCCGCACGCTCGTGCTGGACGATCCCCGCCGCGCCCGGCGGTTCTTCGAGGCCCTCGTGGCGGACAACATCGGCATCGGCCGACCCGAAGAGGTCCACGCCGTGTTCGGCCGCGACCGGCGCGGTCGCGTGATCTCCAAGCAGTTCCGGACCAGGGTCTTCGGGCCGGGGACCGAGGTGAAGATGGACTTCGCCTACAAGCACAGCCGGGTCAAGCAGTACCTGAAGGAGGGGAGGGCATTTCGAATCGAGACCGTCATCAACAAGCCATCCGACATTGGGGTCCTCGCCCGGCTCGAGCATCTGCCCGAACTGATGGCGAAGTGCCGCGAGGTCAACGCCCGTCTGCTTACGATTGAGCGTGCCGGTCAGAGCTGTGCTAGAGATTAGGAAGCGGGCCCGGCGAGATCCATCCGCAGGCGGGTCAGGGTCGATGACGCGATCCGCCACTCCCCCCCGACCCGTTCGTAGGTCTCGTGGTAGTGGCCGTCGCCCCGCATCCGGGTGCCGTCCGGCCACACGATCTCGTCGTGGAGCGCCCAGATGCCGGTCGCGGTGGTGGGTGAGGTGAGGGTGATTTCGGGCATGTGGCCGTGGTGCACGGTGACGGCACCGGCCAGCGTCTCCTGCAGGTATGTGACGAACGAATCGGCGCCGGTGACGATGCCGCCGCCGGAGTCAGTCGTGTCCATGACCACGTCGTCGCTGAACACCTGGCGCATGCCGGCCCAGTCCTGAGTGTCCATCGTCCGGAAGTAGCGCGCCTTCAGCTGCTTGATCGCCTCCACGTCGTTCACGTGCGTTCGCCGGCGATCAGGAGTAACGCGCCGCCGGGGTTCCGGGCCCGTGGAAGACTCCGGGCACCGCATCGGGGTTCTCGACGCAGACCTCGCACTCGAGCCCGTCGGGGTCCCGGAAGAAGAGGCTGAGCATGGGCCCGAAGTCGGTGACGAAGTCGTCTGCCGCGCCGAGGGCCATGAGGCGCTCGCGGATCGTCTCGAAGTCCCCGACCGAGGCCGCCTGCAAGGCCAGGTGGTCCAGCCGGCCGCGGCCGAACATCGGCGTCTGGCGGTCAGCCTCGCTGTTGCCTTCTATCTCGAAGACGTTGAGCTCGGCCCAGTCGCCGATCTTGATGATGGAGAGGCGGGGCCCCTCTCTGTCGGGCAGGGGCTCGGGCCCGTCCCGGAGGATCTCGGCGTCGAAGACGTCGCGGTAGAAGTCGTTCAGTCGGGTGGCGTCGTTGGTGATGACAGCGACGTGGTTGAGACCCTTGAGCAGCACGGTCGTTCCCCTCTCTGCGGTGGTGGTCAGTCGACGATTTCGCTCGTCTGCAGGACGGGCGCGATGGTCGTGTAGTTGGCGACGTCGGCGAGGATCTCGGCCGTGCCCTCCGAGGCCATGGCCTGTTGCAGCGCGTCGAGCGACTCGAACGTCAGGTGCACCGCCGCCACGTTGGGGCCGTCGATGCCCTTGTCGATCTCGGCGCTCGCGGGATTCCAGGTGCGGACACACAGCGGCACGTGCTTCTCGCGGTAGTAGTCGTGGTCGAACGTCGCGCCCTCGGCCGACGGGTAGAACACGGACACACGGATCATCGCAGGCTCCTTGCTCGAGTGTCGGCCAGTCTGCCAGGTCAGCGAAAGTCGCGGCTCGCCGGCACCGCCGTCCCCACCACCAGCGCCTCTACCCGTTCGGCGTCGAAGCTGACCGCGCCCTGCCCCTTGCGCACGCGCCCGCGGATCAACAACACAGGCGTGTGGCGGGCCACGTGCTTCCAACGGGCCCAAGCCCCGCGGGAGAAGACCACGTTCACATGGCCCGTCTCGTCCTCCAGGTTGACGAACACCGCGCCCCGGGCCGTCTCGGGATGCTGGCGGTGGGTCACCACGCCGGCCACGGAGGCCCGCTCGCCGTCGACACACGCCTCCAGCGCGACCGCCGTCCGCACGTCCATGGCCTCGAGCCGCTCCCGGGCGAGATGCATGGCCGTGCGCTCGGGTGCCAGGCCCAGCGCCCACAGGTCATCGCCCACCGAGTCGTAAAGGCTGGGCGTGGGCAGCCTCGGCGCCTCGGCCCCCACCACGATCCCCGGCAGGCGGTCCGGCGTGCCCTGGGCCGCCGCGCCGGCCGCCCACACCAGCCGGCGCCGGGAAGCCGTCGTGCCGCGGCTCTCCCCTTCCCCCTTCCCGTCTGCACGCTCGGGCACCTCGGGGTCGAGCGCGCCGGCGGCGGCCAACGTCTCGAGCTGCGCCTGGGTCGCGCCCGCCCGCCGCACCAGGTCCTCGCCGCCGGTCCAGGGGCGCCGGGCCACGATGCGGGCCGCCGTGGCGTCACCCACCCCGCGCACCGACCCCAGCCCGAGACGCAGCACCGCCTCCCCCGGGCTGCTGCGCTCCAACGACGCCCCCACCTCGGAGCGGTTCACGTGCGGCCGGCGCACACGCACCCCGTGCCGGCGGGCGTCGGCCACCAGCGACTGGGGCGACCAGAAGCCCATGGGCTGCGAGTTCAAGAGCCCCGCGGTGAACGCCGCCGGGTAATGCAGCTTCAACCAGGCCGAGGAATACACCAGGTGCGCGAACGACACCGAGTGCGACTCGGGGAAGCCGAAGTTGGCGAAGGCGGCCAGGGCATCGAAGACCTGGTCCGCCACCGCGCCCGTCACGCCGCGCTCTGCCATGCCGTTGAAGAGCCGTTCCCGCATCTTCTCCATGCGCGCCGCCGAGCGCTTGGCCGCCATGGCCTGGCGCAACTCGTCGGCGTCGGCCGCGCTGAAGCCGGCGATGGCCACAGCCATCTCCATCAGCTGCTCCTGGAAGAGCGGGACCCCGAGCGTGCGCTTGAGGATCGGCTCGAGCAGCGGATGGAGGTAGGTGACCTCCTCCTCGCCCCGGCGGCGGCGGATGTAGGGGTTCACCGCGTGACCCTGAATGGGGCCGGGCCGGATGAGCGCCACCTCAATGGCGATGTCGTAGAACTCGCGCGGCGCCACCCGGGGCAGGGTCCCCATCTGGGCCCGGCTCTCGACCTGGAACACCCCGACCGTGTCGGCCCGGCACAGCAGGTCGTAGACGGCCGGCTCCTGCGGCAGCTGCCCCAGGTCGATCTCCACCCCGTAGAAGGCGTAGACCAGGTCGACCATGCGATGCAGCGCCTCGAGCATGCCGAGGCCGAGCAGGTCGAATTTCACCAACCCGATGGCGGCGCAGTCGTCCTTGTCCCACTGCAGCACGCTGCGCCCCGGCATGCGCCCCCACTCCACCGGGCACACCTCGACCACCGGCCGGTCGCACAGCACCATGCCGGCCGAGTGGATGCCGAGGTGGCGCGGCCGGTCCAGCGCCTCGGCCGCCAGCTCGGCCACCAGCGGCGGCACCCCGCCGCCCTGGGCCTCCGACACCTCTTCCACGGCGGCGGCGGACGAGATGCCGCGCCCGTGCCCGGCGTCGATGCCGGCCGACCAGGCATCCACCTGCTCCTGCGTGAACCCGAACGCCTTGCCCACGTCGCGCACCGCCGAGCGCGGCCGGTAGGTGATGACATTGGCCACCTGGGCCGCGTGCCGGCGGCCGTAGCGCTCATAGACGTACTGAATGACCTCCTCGCGTCGCTCCGACTCGATGTCCACGTCGATGTCCGGCGGCCCGTCACGCGCCGGTGAGAGAAAGCGCTCGAACAACAGCCCGAGGTCGACGGCGTCGACGTTGGTCACGCCGAGCGCGTAACACACGGCCGAGTTGGCCGCCGAGCCGCGGCCCTGGCAGTAGATGTTGAGGCGCCGGCACACCTGCGCGATGTCCCACACCACGAGGAAGTAGCCGGCGAAGCCCAGCTGGCCGATCACCGCGAGCTCGTGCTCAATCTGCTTCCAGGCGCCCGGCACGCGCTCGGCCCCGGGTGGCCCGTAGCGCGCCGTGGCCCCCTCGGCCACCAGCTGACGCAGGTAGCCCTGCTCGTCCATCCCTGCGGGGACGGGGAAGTCGGGCAGCCGCGGCGCGACCAGGCGCAGGTCGAAGGCACAGGCGCGCCCGAGCTCGGCGGCCCGCTCGACCACACCGGGCCAGCGGGCGAAGCGCCGGGACTGCTCGGCCGCCGAACGCAGGCAGGCGGCGGGGGCCGAGGGCAGCCAGCCCTCCAGCTCGGCCAAGGGGCGGCGCGCCCGCACGGCGGCGAGCGTGGTGGCCAGCCGGAAGCCGGCGGGCGTGGCGTAGTGCACGTTGTTGGTGGCCACAGCGTCGACACCCCACTCGACGGCGAGGCGGGCCAGCGCGTCGTTGCGCACCGTGTCGAGCGGGTCGCCGTGGTCCCACAGCTCCAGCGCGACATTGGCGCGCCCGAACGCGTCGACCAGGCGTCCCACTTCCCGGGAGGCGGCCCGAGGGCCGGCGTCCATCAGCGCGGCCGGGACCGCCCCCTTCCGGCAGCCGCTCAGCACCAGCCAACGGTCCCCCGCGGCGCGGGCGAGCGCGTCGAGGGTGAAGACGGGCTTGCCCTTCTCCCCACCTTCGAGATGCGCGTCGGCCAGCACGGTGGACAGCCGCGCGTACCCGTCGGGGTCCCGGGCCAGCAGCACGAGATGCGTGCCGGTCGGGTCGGGCTCGCCGGTACGCGCGCTGGCCGGCGCCAGCGTCACCTCGGTGCCGAAGACGGTCGGCAGCCCGGACACCCGCGCCGCCTCGGCGAAGCGCACCACGCCGTAGAAGCCGTGATGGTCCGTCAGTGCCAGTGCGGCCAACCCGAGCCGGTCCGCCTCGGCCACCAGCTCCTCCGGGTCGCTGCTGCCATCGAGAAAGCTGAAGCCCGAGTGGGCGTGCAGCTCGGCGTACTCAGTCATACACGGCCTCCACCCACCACTGCCCCCGCTCGGTGCACAACAAGCGCGCCACCCCCTCGGCCGTGACCAACTGCAGCCGGGCCCGGCGCCGGCGCACCGACCACCAGCGCTCGGTCACCGGCCAGGGGCCGGCCCACCCCAGGACCGGTTGCCAGGGACCGCCCGCCACCGACAGCTGCTCGATGCCCCCGGTGAGCAACCCGCGCCCGCTCACCTCGACGGCGCGGCCGGCCGCGTCGGCCACCTCCGCGCGCAGTGGCACGCGCAGTACGTCGGTCGGCGCCGGCGGGGGGACCCGCCCCGGCCACGGCCCACCGGCCGCCGATGCCTCCACCTCGGGGCTGCCCCAGGGCAGCAGTACCGACTGGCCGGCCGGATCCCGCCCGCCGCGCACCCGGCCCATCACCACGGCCTCCACCCCCAGGCGCTCCTGTACCCGGACGAAGGAACGGGCGGCCCGGGCGTCGGCCTCGGAAGCGCCGCCGAAGAAGCCGGGCTGGGAGGGGGGAGGCGGGACGTCAGAGCCCCGGTCGGGATCCTCGCCCCGGGCCACCCGGAGCCGCCGCCCGATGCCGCGGTCGCGCAGCCCGGCCAGCTCCCCGCTCTCCCCCCGGGCCACCGCGTGGCAGCCGGCCGCGTCCGCCCCGAAGCGGTCCGAGACGTTCCCCGCGGGAAGGGCAGCGAGCTGCGCCAGGGTGGTCACCCCCAGCCGCTGCAAGGTGACGGCCAGGTCGGGCCGGGCCAGCGTGACCACCGACCAGGGGCCGAGGAAGTCCGCCGTCCCCCCGGAGGGGACGATCAGCCCAGAGCGGGCGGCCAACATGGCCGCGAAGAGCCCGTCGGCCACGCCGATGGTGGCGTCCTCGCCCACGATGCCGGCCAGGCGCGCCACCACCGCCTCCTCTCCACCGAAGAACCGGGCGGGGCCGCGGGCGGGCAGCGCGCTGACCCCAAGGCGGACCGGATGCACCCACGGGCAGAGCTCGCCGGCCCGCTCCAGCACGCGGGCGAACCGCCGGGCCTCCTCCCCTTTCGCCCCTTCCTCGAGGAGCTCGGGGCACCGGATGACGACCAACCGTTCCACTTCTTCTCCACCGCTCCGCTCAGGCCGCCTCCGGCCCATCGCCGGGACCGAGTCCCGCCAGCCCGCGCTCTTCCACTCCGGTCCGCACGTGTGTGTCCCCGCCTTTCGTGTCCCCGTCCTCCGCGCCCTCGACCGCGCCCGAGCCGGCGGGAAGCCAGAGCGAGCACTCGCTGACGCGGCCGGCGGCCCGGCGCCCGCTGACCCGCACCTCGGCCCGGCGGCCCTGCAGGTGCCCGTGGCCACGACCGATGCCCTCCCACTCGACCGCCCCGACCGAGAGCGCCAGGTCCCCGCCCTCGGGCCAGGCACCGGAGCCCTCGAGCAGGACGACGAGGGCCGCCTGGCGCTCGCGGGCGCGGGCCGTCAGGTGGCGCGCCGCGGTCAGACGGGCCCGTCCGGGCGGGCGCACCAGGACGGCGTCGACCCCCGAGAGGAGGTCACCGGCCGCCTCGGCCCACCCGTTGCCGGGGTGGGGGACGAAGACGACCCGGCGCAGATCGAGCCCGAGGCCGGCGGCCGCCACCACCCCCGGGTCGGCCAGGCCCACGACGGCACACCAGCTCCCGGCGGCCGACGCCGCGGCCATGAGCGCCAGGGCCAGGGTGGTGGCACCGTGGCCGGGTGGCCCCGTCACCGTGGTGGTGGTGCCCCGCCGCAAGGAGCCGGCCGGGAAGAGCGGGGCCAGGGGCGGGGGCACCGGCAAGGTCCGCCCGGCCACCGGCGTGGTGGGCCGGACCCGGTCGGCCAGCCCGGCGGGGAGCTCCCGGGAACGGGGGGACGTCAGGTCCCCGGCAGAGAAAGCGAACATATGTTCGTACCCTAGCCAGGCCGTGTGCCGCCCGCTCGGGGAGCCGAACACCCAGCTCAGGGGTATGGACGCCCCTCAAGACCCGTGCTGGGTCACAATGCACCCCGCATGTGTGGCCGCTTCGCTCTCTACACTCCCCCGGCCAAGATCGCCCGCTATTTCCAGGCCGACCTGGCCGAGGGCGCCGACGGTGCGCACACCCCAAGCTGGAACGTCGCCCCGACCGACGCGGTGCTCGGCGTCCGGGACCGCCCGGCCCGGCCCTCAGAACAGAATCCGCAGCAACAGGGTGCGGCGGAAGGGGGCGGCGAGCCGGAACGGATCCTCATGTCCTTCCGCTGGGGCCTCATCCCCTGGTGGTCCAAGGACGCCAAGTCCGGCAGCCGGCTCTTCAACGCGCGCGGCGAGACCGTGGTCACGCGGGCCTCGTTCCGCGAGGCTTTCCGGGAGCGGCGCATCATCGTCCCCGCCGACGGCTTCTACGAGTGGCACAAGACCAAGACCGGCACCAGGCAGCCGCACTACTTCAGCCGGGCCGACGGGGAGCCGCTGGCCTTTGCCGGCCTGGCCGAGCGCTGGCGCGACAAGAACGCCGGGCCGGACGCGCCGCTCGTCCGGAGCTGCACCGTGATCACGACCTCGGCCGGTCCGGACATGTCCGGCATCCATGATCGGATGCCCGTCATTCTGGATCCCGCCACCTTCGACCTCTGGCTCGACCCGGCCAACGAGGACGTCGAGGAGATGCGCGCGCTGCTGCGGCCCCCGCCCGCCGGCACCGTCGTGCACCATCGGGTCGGGACGCGCGTCGGCAACGTCCGCAACAACGACCCCGCACTCATGGAGGCCGTATGACCGCGGAGGCCGTATGACATCCGACAGGTCCTCCGACCGCGCCCGCTTCGATCGCCGCACGATGCTCGCTGCCGCCCTGGCGACCGGCGGCGGGGCGATCCTGGCCGCGGCGAGCCGGGGCGACCGCGCCGGCGCCGCCATGGCGCAGTTCGCGGCGCGCACCAAGCCGGCCGGATCGGATCTCGGGGCCATTGAGCACGTCGTGTTCCTCATGCAGGAGAACCGCTCCTTCGACCACTACTACGGCACGTATCCAGGGGTCCGGGGCTTCGACGACCACCCCCACGGCAAGCTAGGCAACTTCGCCCAGGCCTGGCCCGGAGGGCGCGACGAGACGCTGCTCCCCTTCCACCTCGACAGCGCGTCGGGCATCGGCGAGTGCACCAACGACCTCGACCACAGCTGGCCGGCCGAGCACTCCAGCTGGGACCACGGCACCAACGACGCCTTCGTCAGCACGCACGTGCAGTCCGAGTACCAGGGGCCCGAGCACGGCGTCCTCACCATGGGCTACTACCGCCGCCAGGACATCCCCTTCTATTACGCGCTGGCCGACGCCTTCACCCTGTGCGACAACTACCACTGCTCGGTGCAGGGGCCGACGCACCCGAACCGCCTGATGGCGCTCTCGGGCACCATCGACCCGACGGGCGCGGCGGGCGGCCCGGTGGTCATCACCAACGGGTCGCCCGACGCCGTCGGCAGCGTGCACTGGGACACCATGCCCGAGGTGCTGGAGGACGCCGGCGTGAGCTGGAAGGTCTACAGCCCGACCGGCACCATCTACACGCTGGCGAACATGCAGAAGTACGGCATTCTCAGCGACGCCATACTCCCCTACTTCAGCCAGTACCAGAACCCGTCGTCGCCCTTGTACCAGAAGGCCTTCCTGCCGCAGTACCCGAGCGAGTTCGTCGGCGACATTGCGTCGGGGACGCTGCCCGCGGTCAGCTGGATCATCCCGCCCCTCGGCTACGACGAGCACCCGTCGTCGCCGCCGGCGCTCGGCGAGTGGCTCACCAGTCAGGTGCTCTCGGCGCTGGTGTCCAACCCCGAGGTGTGGTCCAAGACGGTGCTCTTCCATATGTACGACGAGAACGACGGCTTCTTCGACCACGTGGTACCGCCGGTGGCGCCGCTCGGCACGGCCGGGGAGTACCTCACGGTCTCGCCGCTGCCGGACGACGCCGACGGGACGGCCGGTCCGATCGGCATGAGCTTCCGGGTGCCGATGCTCGTCCTTTCACCCTTCAGCCGGGGCGGCCACGTCGCCTCCGAGGTCTTCGACCATACCTCGCAGCTGCGCTTCCTAGAGGAGCGCTTCGGGCTGAAGGCACCCAACATCTCGGCCTGGCGCCGCCACACGGCGGGTGACCTCACTTCGACTCTGCATCCGCGTCGCAGTGACCCGTCGGTGCCCACGCTGCCCAGCACGTCCAAGGACCAGGAGGCCAACGTCATGGCGTTGGGGTGCACGCAGGCCTCCATCATCGAAGCGGCGCCCGACTCCGCCATGCCGGTCTACCCGGTGCCGGCGCAGCAGTCGATGCCGAAGCAGGAGACAGCCTGAGCGGCACAGGTGGTGGCATGGATTCGGGTTTCGGGACCATCGTCGTCCTGAACGGGACGCCGCGCTCGGGAAAATCGAGCATCGCGTCCGCGCTGCAGGAGGCGTCCGATTCGCTCTGGCTCAACCTCGGTGTCGACCTGTTCGCCCGGGTGACGCCCCCGCGGTTGCGGCCGGGCATCGGCTTGCGGCCGGGCGGAGAAAGGCCCGACCTCGAGGAGGCCGTGGTGGCGCTGTACGACGCGTTGTATGCATCGGTGGTGGCGTGCAGCCGTTCGGGTTGCAATGTGGTCGTCGATGTGGGCCATCACGACGACTACTCGAAGCCCTTGGGCATCCTGTCCAAGGTGGCGCGGGATCTCGCGAGGATGCCGGCCTACTTCATCGGGGTCCGTTGCCCGCTCGACGTGATCATGGCGCGGCGCGATGCCGATCCCGGTGGCGAAGGCGATGAGCATGGGCCCTACAGAACCAGCGAACCCGATGGATCAATCCCCGACGTGATCTTGCGCTGGGAGCGGGCCGTGCACGACCCGGGCATCTACGACCAGGAGGTGGACACGTCGACAGCGTCGGCGGAGGCCTGTGCCGCGGCGATCGTGCGCCGGCGGGAGGCGGGGCCGCCGGCGGCATTTGCCGAGCTGGCAGACGCTCCACCACCTTCTCGGTGAACCGACCGTCCCCGGACGTCTCCGATGATCAGACCGATCGAAGACCGCTGGCCGAACGAACGATGCGGCTTACCCCGTAGACCGCGCTCAGGGCGGCGGCCAGCATCAAGGCGAGCGTCACAACGAGTTGCAGGTTGAAGGGCGAGGGGCTGGTCCCTCGCGCCGTACCGTCGAGGAACCACGGCGCGTGTTGCGCCATGGAACTCCACCACAAGGCGGTGGCCCCTGTGATCACCACCATGACACCGGCCACGCCGATCGCCAGAAGCGCCTGGAGGCGAAGCACGCGAGCTGCAAATTCCATTCGGCGCGCGGCGGCGACGGCGGCGCCCGTCCACTGTGCGAGGGTCACTGCCACCAGGAGGGCCCAGGCCCCGACTGCCGCTACAGAAAACCCATCCCCACCATTGCGTTGGAAGCCGCTCAGGTGCTGCGCCCACTTCGACAGGGTGAAGACCGCGGCGACGGTCACGAGAGTGAGCAGACTGGCCCGCAGGACACTTCCACGAACATGTGTCCATCCGCCGATGCGCAGAAATCGAACGAAGCCGGGCACAGCGAGAATTGCACCGACCGCCACCAGCGTGACCCCGACGACGCCGAGGACCGCGACCACATCGAAGGCGACTTGCGGCACCCCCCGCCCGGCAGGCGGCAGCGCTCGGGCAAAGTGCTCCGAAGCTTTTGAAAAACTGGCTCCGGCCAACATGAAGGCCGCCCACGCACACAAGACCAGAAGCGACCCGGAGCGAATCTGCTCACACGGCGAAGCGCCATCACCGAGCAGGCCGGCCTCGTGGCCTCGTTCCCGAAGTCCATGCCAAGCCATAGAAGTCTTGAACCAAAACGTCGGAGGTCGGGCGCCTGGTTCGTCTTCGATCATCGCCATGAGCTCGTCGCCGTACCGTGCACGCCACGCCGGCGGGTACCACCGCAACATCTTGTCTCCATTGGTGTTCACGTCACGACCCAAAGGTAAGTCCGAGCACGCGTGGCCCCAATATCGGCAATGCGCCGCAGAGCAGTCACCGCATCCGCCAGTGCAGCCGAACCCGCGCCGGTGATCCGGTAGGGACGCCGCCGATCATCGCTCTCGAGCGGCTCGATGAGGCCGCTCTCCTCGAGGCGGGTGATGGCTCCGTAAAGGGCACCCGGCCCGAGTCGCACCCCGGCGAACTCCTCGATGTCCTTTGCGAGGGCATGGCCGTGCTTCGGGCCCGAGGCCAGGCTCGTGAGGATCAACACCGGCGGGTCATTCGACCTGCGGAGGCCGGCCGTGGGTCGTCTCGTCTGCATGGCGACCAGTGTACTACGTCGTGCGTAGTACTACGCCAGGCGTACGCCGCTTAGTTGACATATTCCGTTATCAGAATATGATTCGCGCGATGGCCCGCACCGCCACGACGACTGATGCGTTCAACGCCGTCGCCGAGAGCAGCCGCCGCGACATCCTCGACACCCTCGGCAGCGAGGAAGCGACCGTGGGCGAGCTCGTCGGACGGCTCGAGATGACCCAGCCCCAGGTCTCGAAGCACCTCGCCGTGTTGCGCAGCGTCGGGGCGGTCTCGGTGCGCGTCGAGGGGCGTCATCGCTGGTACCGGGTCAATGGCCCGGCGCTCCAGCCCATCTTCGACTGGGTGCGCAATTTCGAATCGACCTGGAACGCCCGACTCGACCAGCTCGACGACGTCCTCGCCGAGATCCAAGCAAAGGAGAAAAGACAATGAACCACGCAGTCGGCAACCGACACGGCTCAGCCGTCGTCACGCTCCCTTCGGACCTCGAGATCCTGATCACCCGGGCCTTCGATGCGCCGGCGGAGCTCGTCTTCGACGCCTGGACCACGCCGGAGATCGTCAAGCGGTGGTGGGCCGGCGACAGGGGAACAGTGACGGAGGCACAGATCGATCTGCCGCGTGGGCGGTCGCTGGCGCTGGGTCCTCGTCGCCAATGGCGGATTCGAAGTCGCCTTCAGCGGGGAGTACCGCGAGATCGACCGACCCCACCGATTGGTCAGGACCGAGGTGTTCGAACTGGTGCCTGACGCCGAGGCGATGAGCACAACCACCCTGGAGGAGGCTGACGGGGTGACGACCATGCGCATCCTGGCCCGCTATCCGAGTCGTGAGCTGCGTGATGCCGCAATCGCCTCAGGCATGGAGCGCGGTCTCCAGAGCTCGTTCGACTCGCTCGAAGGGGTCCTCGAATCGGACGGCTCCAACTACAGGTAGCTGGGCAGCCCGATGTTCCGGTTCGATTCGGGCAGCTTCGTCGCAGCCCACGGCTTCCAAAGCCACAGGATGAGACCGAATCCGACAAATCCGGCGATCAGAAGCACCCACCCCAGAGGCTCGACGCCACTACCCGGCCCAGAGAAGAACCGATGGGGGCTCACAAACATTGAGGGAACCGGTCGAGGCAGGGAATGCCGCAATGCGATCGCCACGGACGTCGAACCAGTTGCGTGGCCCGCGAGAAGCAGTAACCCCCCTGCAGCGACCACCAAGCAGACCAGCGCGCGCTCGCGACGAGGGTCAATGTTCTGGCTGACAGTTGCACGGTTGGCGTGGGATGTGGAGGCACTTGCGCCACGCCCCTCGCCAGCGCCCACGACGCGGCGAAAGATCCGGCGTCGAAGTACCCGTTGCCCAACACGGCTTCGGGGGACGCCCCGTCCGCTTGAGCCTCAGCCAGATCTGCTTCGAGGTCCGCCGCCATCTCGTTGGCCGCGGACTCGGGAACACCGAGCCTTTTCCATTCCCTTTGGCATGCCTTCACGAATTGGTTCACGAGCTCACCTCCACTGTTGCGAGACCAAGAACCGCATCGACCGCGTCGCGCGTCGTCTCCCACTCGCTGATTCCGGCTGCCAGGGCCCGTCGCCCTCGTCCGGACAATCGGTAGTACTTGCGAGGTGGACCTCCATTGCTCGCAGCCCGATGCGTGTCGACCAGTCCGTCCCGCTCGAGCCGCCCGAGCAATGGGTAGATCGAGCCTTCGCCCACGATGGAGAGACCCCGCTCCCCCAGACGCTTCGTCATTTCGTAGCCGTACGCCGGGCCTTCGCCCATGACCGCAAGCAGGCACAGGTCGAGCACTCCGCGCAGGAGCTGGGTCCTGCGGCCGCCGCTCTCTCCCATGCACCACATGCTAGTCGACCACTACCATGTAGTGCAAGGGATCAGCCGGCCGGGCGATCTCGGGAGAGATGGCCGGTTCAGCCTCATTCGGAGCGAGGTCGGATAGTCATGGCGGGCCGGCCGTTGACGCGAGCCTGTGCCTGTTATGAGGCTGGGAACTGCACCTGCTGCGCCTGCGCCAGGAGCGAGGCCTTGTCCGCACTGAGGATGTACCCGCCGGCGATCGCCTTGTCCAGACTCTTCGTGTACTGGGCGATGTAGTTGCTCTGGGTGCCGTACAGGCTGGCGAGCTGAGCCGGGGTGAAGGCGACGGTGGACCCGAAGAGGGAGCAGATCGGGCTGGCGCCGGCGGGTGGTGCACCGCTCAGGGTGGACACCGGCACGTCCACTGCCGGTGTGCGGACCCCGCCGATCACGTTGCCGTGCGCATCGAGAGCCAGCGCCGCCGGATCGGTGCTCGACAGGCTGAAGGGGGGCGGGCTCGGAGGTGCTGTGCCGTTGTCGACCCACTTGTCGAAGGCGGTGAAGGCCGCCTGGACCACGTTGTGCTGCGGGCCGCTGTTCACGGGCGTCGTACAGCCGAGAATGCTCGCCGCCGCGCCGACGAAGTACGAGTCGGCATGCGACGTACCGGCGATCTCCCAGGTGCGGATCTTGTTGGTGTTGGGCTGCTGCGCCGGGGCATAGCCGAGCTCAATGAGGTCGGTCTGGGTCTCGGACATGAAGACCGGTACCTTCAGATCGGTGCGGATGCGCAAGTTGTCGGGCCCGCTGCTCGAGGCGATGGATGTTCCCGCCAGCGAGGCACCCGAACCGCCTCGGCTGTGGATGAAGATGCCGTCGTAGACGTTGGTCCGTGGCTGTATCGCATCGGCGAAGGTCGTCAGGTAGAAGGCGGATTGGGACTCGCCGACGGCCAGGATGTGCTTGGGCTTCAGACCGGCCAGCGCCGCACTGTGCGGGGCGCGCAGGGCCTGGCCGATCTGGGCGTACATGTCCAGCGCGTACTGGTCACCGGGGTGGTGCAGCGATCCATACCTGGCCGGCTCGTCGGCGACCAGACCGCCTGATCCCGACGTCGATCCGCCGGGCGTCCCGAGGAGGGCCTTCCCACCGTCCACGCCCAGCGCTTGGGCCGAGACCCCGACGTAGGCGTAGCCGTCGCGCATCAGCATCGGATTGAGGAAGTCCCAGTCGGGTGCCGATTCGCCGGCCGACACGTTCATCCATTCGACGATCACCGTGCCGTTGAAGTGGGCGGGGTTGGACGGCCGTCGCACCAGGATCCTGGTCTTGTAGGGCGCCGTCGTCGTCGGCGTGATGGTCCACTTCCCGTCGCTCGGCATGGCGTCGGCCTTGAACGCCATGGCCGTCCCCGCCGCGAAGTACTCATGCTCGACGTAGCCGTTGGCAGCGAGGTCCGGCGAGTGGGCCGACAAAGGCTCCACGACGTGCCCCACCGTGATCGGGCCGGTCAAGGTCGCCGCGCTGTGGAAAGTGACGTCGGACGAGGTGGAGGCACCCGCCTCCCCCTGGAGGGCAACGGTCAGCGGAAACAGAACGAGCAAGGCCGCCAGCGCGGCAAAACCGGTTCCGGCCTTGGACATGATCGAACCGTGCCTTTTGATCCACAACATGGACGCCCCCCTTGGTGCAGTGCGCGGTCACTCTACAGATGGTGGGTCGGCGGCGGGCCCCGGGTGCCGGCTGAACCCCTGGAGCCATCACGGCCCCAGTAGTCTCCCGCGGTGGCTGCACGCGTCTCTCCCGACGCCCCGCGCAAGGGAACCACGCTCGCCTACCTCCCGGCACTCGATGGAATCAGGGGCGCGTCCATGCTGGGCATCATGGGCGTGCACGCCGGCGTCTACCTGACCTCCGGAGGCTTCTTCCTCCTCGACACCTTCTTCGCGTTGTCGGGATTCCTCATCACGTCGCTCTTGATCGTGGAATGGCGCAAGAGGGGCACCATCAAGCTGGGCGCCTTCTGGGCTCGCCGTGCCCGACGATTGCTGCCCGCCCTCTTCGTGATGCTCATCGGGGTCGCCATCCTGTACGGCGTCTTCGTCCCGGCCGGCACCTACCCCACGCTCCGGGGTGACTCGCTCTCCACTCTGTTCTATTTCGCCAATTGGCACTACATCGCGTCCGGCTCGGACTACTTCCACATGACGGGGCTCACCTCGCCCTTGATCCACACCTGGTCCCTGGCGGTGGAGGAGCAGTTCTACCTCGTGTGGCCGCTGGTCTTCCTCGGCGTCATGAAGCTCACGCGCTCGCTGCGGGTCCTTCTCGTCGTGGCCATCGTCGGAGCGCTGGCCTCCGCCATCGAGATGGCGCTCCTGTACAACCCCACCGACATCAATCGTCTCTACTTCGGCACCGACACCCATGCCCAATCCGTTCTGATCGGGGCCACGCTCGCCCTCGGCCTGCGCGTGTGGGCCGAACGCCGGCGAAAAGGGGCCGAGCAGGACTGGCAGGCCCGCACTCCGTGGGCCCGCGGTGTCCTGACGATTGTCGGCGTCATCGGCCTCGCGGTGAGCATCATCCTCTTCGTCAAGGTGGGCTCCAATGAGGCGTTCGCCTATCACGGCGGATTTCTCCTCGCCGCGCTGGCCGCGTGTGCCGTCCTTCTCAGCGTGTCCTGTGCCCAGTTCTCGCCAGTGGCGCGGCTGCTGTCATTCCGTCCTCTCACCTTCATCGGGCGGATCTCCTACGGCATGTACCTCTGGCACTTCCCTCTGTTCACCTTCATCGACGAGCAGCGGACGGGCTTGAGCTCATGGCCCCTCTTCGTCGTGCGGGTGATCCCCACCATCGGCGTGGCGACCCTCTCGTTCTTCCTCGTGGAGCGACCGATCCGCCAGGGCACGTTCTTCACGCGATTCCGGGCTCAGGTCTTCACCCTCCCGGCTCTCGGTGTCGTGATCCTGGCCATCGTCCTGGCCACCATGCCGGCGGCAGACACCATTGCCGTCGGCGCCGCCGCCACCGGCGCAGTCCCGGCGACCCCCATCGCCTCGGCCGTTCCCACGACCTACGGCACCACTCCGACCCGGGTCCTGCTGGTCGGCGACTCCCAGGCACTGACGCTCGGGATCGGGCTGCAGGCGGCACTGGTCGCCCATCCGAAGAAGTACGACGACCTGCATCTCCTGAACGAGGGGATCCTCGGCTGCGGTGTCGCCGATGGGACGACGGGTGAGCAGTCCGGTGGCACGTTCATTGTCGGCGCGCCCTGCACGCCGGATCCGCAGAGCGCCAACTGCCCCCCGGGTGGGGTGTTCGGGCCGAAGCAGAACGTGCCCTGCCAGGCCTGGACCGCCGCCTGGACCGATTGGGTCAAGCAGTTGC
This sequence comes from uncultured Acidimicrobiaceae bacterium, assembly GCA_963741995.1. Taxonomy (GTDB): domain Bacteria; phylum Actinomycetota; class Acidimicrobiia; order Acidimicrobiales; family RAAP-2; genus Bog-473. The sequence continues at coordinate 456,681 of CAVUKI010000001.1, read as the reverse complement.
GGCCGAACGTGGTCGTCCTTTTGGCCGGGGGTGGCGAGATCCTCGACCGCCTCTACCGCGGGCACATGACGAACATTTTGAACCCGACGTTCGCTGCCTATGTGGAGGGTCAGCTGAAGAAGGCCGTGCAGATCGCCACCGCACATGGTGCGCTCATGGTCATGGAGACCAAGCCCTGCCAGAGCACGGGCGAGCAGCCCAACGGTCAGCCCTGGCCCCAGGACAGCACGGCCCGGCAGGACGCCTACAACGCATTGCTCCACAAGGTGGCGGCCCAGTTCCCAGGCCAGGTCTACGTGCAGGACCTCAACTCGTACGTGTGCCCCGGCGGAAACTACACCGAGGACCTCGACGGTGTCCCCGTACGCGAGAGCGACGGCAGCCACTTCGACATGCAGCCCGGAGGCGGTGGCGACTACCTGGCGCCGGCGATCCTCCCGTACTGGGTCGAGCTCGGCCATCTGCAAGAGGCGCGCACGAACGGGGCCAGCGTCCCGAGCGGATCACTCCCCCGGTTCTTCGCTCCGCAGTAGGCCTGGTCGCCGGGCGCCGGCGCTCAGTCGGCCGCGGGGACGCCGCTGGGCGCGGTCGGCGAGGCCTCGAAGAAGCTGGCGGTCGCTCCGGTGATGCGCTGCAAGTTGCGCTCACCGAAGGCCGCCTCGTGGGGTTGGGCGAGGTGGGCGTCGAGCAGCTCCTGTGACTCCCAGCATTCGAAGAAACGGAATGTGTCGGGTGCTTCGAGATCCTCGCCCCAGAAGTACTCGAGGCAACCGGTGTCATGCCGGCTCGCCTCGGTGACCTCGGCCAGGCTGGCAAGGACGTCGTCACGGTCCGAGGGGTCGAAGCTGAGGGAGCCGACGATGATGATCATGCCGGGACGGTAGCGCCGGGCTCAGCCGGAGGCGAGAGCGCCGAGGTCGTCCCGCACGAGCGTGCCGCCCTTCATGACGCCCAGCAGCTTCGCCTGGTCCTGCAGGATGCCGATATCGGCCAGGGGATCCCCGTCAACCACCAGGAGGTCGGCCAGGTAACCCTCGCGCACCGAGCCGAGCTCGTGGGCCCTCCCCATGAGCTCGGCCCCGTTGCGGGTGGCCCAACGGATGACATCGAGAGGCGGGATCCCGGCCTCCTTGACGTAGAACTCGAGCTCGTCGGCGTAGCGGCCGTGGGGCAGGCTGATGGCGCCGTAATCATCGCCGCACAGCAACCGCACCCCGGCCTCGTTCGCCTTGGGCAATATGGCGAGCGCCCGCTCGATCTCCTCGGCCATGCCGGCGGTGAAGCCGAGGCCGCCGCCGCCCATCAACTCGGCGAAGCGGACCGGGAACAGTTGGCTCGGGACGAGAAAGGTGCCGAGTTCGACCATGCGCTCGATGGCCATGGCGTCCATCCCGTCGCCGTGGTCGATGACGTCGATCCCGGCATCGAGCGCCATGTGGATGGCCTCGCGGTTGGCGATGTGGCCACGTACCAGCACGCCCCGTTGATCCGCGGCCTCGATCCCCGCCGTGATCTCCTCGGGCGACATCTCGGTCTGCTCGCTCGGCGCGACCGTCCCGTGCCCGCCGGTCACGAACATCTTGATGATCTCGGCGCCCTGCTTGATCTCCTCGCGCACGGCGAGCCGGAAGCCGTCGGGGCCGTCGGAGCGGTTGATGGCGCCCTGGGCGCCCACGTCCCAGTACCACGGGAAGCTCTTGTCGCCGGCGTGTCCCGTCGTGCTGACGTCCCGGCTGCCGGCCATCAGCCGGGGACCGGGGAAGAGGCCTTCCGCGATGGCGGCCTTCATGGACGCGTCAATGGCGAACGGAGCGCCCGCGCTCACCGCCCCCGTGAACCCGCTGCGCAGCAGCAGCTCGAGATGGTGTGCCGCCCGTACGGCCTGCAGCGCCGGCGGCTCCTCGAGGCCGAAGGGGGCCGTCTTGGACCCGAGCTCGTTGTACGTGGCATGGAAGTGGCTGCTCACCATCCCCGGCATGACGGTTCGCCCGTCGAGCTCCACGACCCTGTCCTCGGGGGAGGTGTCAATGGCTTCGCCGGTACGCAGCGTGGTGATACGGCGATCTTCGATCACCAGGGTGGTGCGGGGACGGGCGCCGTCTGCGTCGAGGACCGTGGCGTCGCGGAGAACGAGCCTAGGCACGGCCACCCGCGATCTCGCCGGCTCCGGATCCGGCTCCTGCTCCGATACCGTTCTCGGACACGGAGGGAACGATAGTGACCAGAAGCCGATGCCCGCAGTGGCCCCTCCCCGCCCGGCCGCGCCCTTGCCTCGCGCCAGGCCGGTGACCCTCGGCGCCGGTGACTTCGTGCTCTGCTCGGGCACGCTCCGGAGCGGGATCTCCTTTCGGGAGCGGGTGGCGGGGGCCAAGGCGGGCGGCTTCTCCGGCATCTCGCTCTGGGGACGCGACTACCAGGCGGCGCGAGATGATGGGCTGAGCGACCGGGACATCCGCCTGCTCCTGGCCGACCATGGCCTCTCGGTGGCCGAGCTCGACCCTGCGTGGTGGTGGCTTCCGGGCGCGTCCGAGGTCCACATTCCGCCCGAGCTCGACCAGGAGCAGATCTTCCGTTTCGCCGAGCCGGAGCTGTTCGCCGTCGCCGCAGCCGTCGGGGCACGCTCGCTCAACGCAGTGGACGTCTTTGGAGGCTCATGGTCCCTGGACGAGGCGGCGGCGGCCTTCGCCGGGCTGTGCGACCGGGCCGCCGGCCACGGCCTGATCGTCCACCTGGAGTTCCTTCCCTGGTCGCGGATCCCTGACCTCCAGACGGCCTGGCGGGTCGTCAGGGCGGCCGATCGGCCCAACGGTGGGCTCATGCTCGATGCCTGGCACTATTTCCGCGGCAATCCCGATGGCGCGCTCCTGCGCTCCATCCCGGGCGCGTCCATCCTCGGGATTCAGCTGTGCGACGCGCCGGCGGCGCCCGAACCCGAGCCGCTCCACGCGACGTTGCACGAGCGACTGCTGCCGGGCGAGGGTGCGCTGCCCTTGCCGACCCTGATGGCTGATCTCCGGGCGACCGGCACGGCGGCACCGCTCGGTGTCGAGGTGTTCTCTGACGTCCTCCATGCTCTGGCCCCCGAGGACGCCGGGCGGCTGGCCGGCGCGTCGATGCGCGCGCTCCTCGGTCCCGGAAGAAACGGCTGATTCACGCCAGGCTCACGAGTCGGGAGTGACCCCGTCCGCCCATGAGGTCGGCCGAGGGGCTGACTAACTGACGACCCTCACGGCGAAGTGCAGCGGTGCACCAGGTATCGGGGTACACGGCGTCGGATCGCAGGTATCGGGACCCGCAACGAAAGGCACGGTGACGGAGACAGAGCCGGGTGCGATGGCCTTGAACCGGGCGGTGAACGTTGCACCGGCGGAATGGCTCGAGAGCAAGGACACGACACTCTTGTCCGAAATCTCCGGCGGCCCCGGCCACGTCCCGCCAGATGCGGCACTGCCTCCCTGCAGCACCATGAGGGAGCCGACCGTCACGCAGACCGGCGTCACTTGACCGCCGGGCGCCGCCGACACCGTGACCGTTCCATTTGCACAACCAGGACGGGCTACACCCGAACCTGCCGCGCTCGGCGGCTGCAGGGTCGTCTGGGGCACGTGCTTCGATTGGGTGGTCGGCGAGGTCGTCCGGTGGACTGACGGCGACGCGCAGCCGGCGGCGAAGCACGACGCGACCGCGACCAGGGCCAGGCGTCGGATCCTCATCAGACAACTATGACCCAGATGTGAAACAGTCTTGCGACATGAGGGCGTGGCGTGTGCACGAATTCGGCGAGCCGCTGGACGCACTCCGGCTCGACGAAGTGGCGGCACCGATCGCCGGCCCGGGTGAGGTGCTGGTGCGTGTCGCGGCGGCGACGCTCAACTTCAACGACGTCGATGGCGTGCGCGGTCGCTACCGAACCGTGGCACCGCCACTCCCCTACACACCCGGCATGGAGGTGTTGGGCACCGTGGAGAGCACCGGTCCCGGCGCCGAGGATTGGCTCGGCAAGCGAGTGGTCGCCATTCCGAGCGGTGCCTTCGGAGGCTACGCGGAGCTCGCCGTCGGCCCAGCCGCCATGGCCTTCGAGATGCCGCCCGCAGCGGAGCTGGCCGACACACCTGCGGCGGGCATCTACTTCCCGTTCCACCTTTCGTGGCTCGCCCTGCACGAGCGGGCCCGGCTGCAGGCAGGCGAGACAGTACTTATTCACGCTGCCGCCGGCGGGATTGGCTCCGCGGCCATCCAACTCGCCAGCGCGGCCGGCGCCCGGGTCATTGCCACGGCAGGATCTCCCGCAAAGCTCGATCTGTGTCGATCCTTGGGTGCGTCGGTCGCGATCGACTACACGGCAAGCGACTTCGTTACCGAGGTGCTCGAGGCAACCGACGGAAGGGGGGTCGACGTGGCCTTCGACTCGGTCGGAGGTGACGTGACGACCAAGACGTTCCAGTGCATGGCGTTCAACGGCCGCCACCTTCTGGTCGGATTCGCTTCGGGCATCGAAGCCGAGGACGAAGGGATCATTCCGCGGCCGGTGCTGTTCGGGAACTTCTCCCTCTTCGGAGTGTGCCACGCCTACGTCGACGACCCCTCGGCCCTGAAGGAGATGACCGGCTACAACTTTCCCTCGCACGCTGACGGGGAGAGGATCCATGCGCAGGTTCTCGAACTCGTTGCGAACGGCATCGTACGGCCCGTTATCGGCAGCGAAGTCACCTTCACCGACCTGCCGCAGACCCTCCAGGCCATGGCGGACCGCCAGACCGTGGGCCGCAACGTCGCCGTGGTTGCGTCGAGCAGGAACTAGGGCAGCTCCCCCAGAATCTCCATCACGTCCTCTTTCCTGTATCCGTTGAAGCGGGCAAAGTCGAGAAGCTGCTTCGTCCGCTCGATCACGGCACCCCGTTCGGGGCTGCCGGCCACCGTCACCCCCCGGCCACGCCTGAACTCGAGCAAACCCTCGTCGCGGAGGAGCCGCAGCGCCCGCAACACTGTGTTGGCGTTGACGTCGAGCACGGCGGCCAAGTCTTTTGCCGGCGGCAGACGATCGCCCGGGCCGGCCTCGCCGTCTGCGATGGCGCGTCGGAGCTCCGCTGCGACCTGATCGTGGAGGGCGAGGGCCTCGGAGCGATCGACCTTGACACGTAGCATGATGCTATACATAGTAGCACCATGAAGACAGAGACAATCGGGTCGCCGCCGCCAGCGGAGGTCCTCATCCCCGAGGCTCGCCGGCACCAGCGAAAGCGCTACCAACGAAGCGGCGTGGTCGTCGTCATCGCCGCATGTGTCGTGGCCGCGTTGATCCTCTCCGCGGTGCTTCTCTTGCGCGGGCCGGCTGCTGGGGGAAAGACACAGCCAGATCCGAAGCCCGTGGCAGCCGCGGCGGCATCAGGTGTCGTGTACTTCCGGCCGGTGCTCTGCTTCGCCGCCCCGTACGCGGCACCGGCGGGCGCCACGAGCGCCGGCGTGCAGGCAGGCACCGAGCCCATCCCCGCCTGTGCCGCCGGCTCGCTCCTCACGGCAGCCAACATGGATGTGACGCCTACAAAGGGGGGCTACTCAAGCAACAACCTGTCGTCTCCTGACCCCCAGTACGCGTCGTATCCCTCGACCAGTGTGCACAGTCCCGGCTACGCCTCGAGGACGGTGCTCCTGCCCGGAATCCACGGTGCATGCGACGGGATAACGAACGTGCGCTGCGTACTCGGTCCGGCCGAAATGTCGAGCCGCGCCATCGCCAAAGCGACGGTGACCCGTACGCACAGCGGTCAATGGGTGGTGGACTACACCACGACCGGAGCCGGCGCCGCGGTGTGGGACATGGTGGCGCACGAGAACTTCCACCAGTTCGTCGGCATTGAGGTCAACGGCGTGGTGTACAGCTCGCCGATCATCCAACCGACGCAGTCCTCATTCTCGTCGTTCGAGGGTCGCGGCGAGATAAGCGGGAACCTTACCCATTCCGACGCCGTACGCCTGGCAAAAGCGTTCAACGCCCAGCACGGCTGACCCTCACCGGGACCGCCGTCTCCCCGTGGGTGACGAGTTCCAGCCCGACCGGCTCAGCGGGGGCGGCGGCGCAGCGACGGGTCGGCGATGGCGGCCGGGACCCAACCGACATCGGTGTCGTTGAGGTCGGTGCCGGGTGCCACGATCTCGTCGATGCGGTCGAGCACGACCGGGCTCAGGCGCAGCTCCAGGGCCGGCAGCTGTGACTGCAGGTGCTCCATGGTGCGCGGCCCGATGATGGGCGACGTCACGCCCGGATGCTCGAGCACGAAGCCGAGGGCGAGCTCAATGAGCGACAGGCCGGCGTTGTCGGCCAGCTCGATGAGCTGCGTGACCGCCTCGAGCTTGGCCCGGTTCCCCGGCACCTCCATGTCGTAGTGATGAGGCAGGAAGGTCGCACGCCGGCTGGTGTTCACTTGGCCCGGCCCGAAGGCGCCCGAGAGCCAGCCACCCGCCAGCGGGCTCCACGACAGCACGCCCATGCCGTACTTCTGGCACACCGGCAGCACGTCCTTCTCAATGCTGCGGACCAGAATTGAGTACGGCGGCTGCTCGGTGACGAAGCGCTCGCGGGCCCGGCGCTCGGCCACCCACTGCGCCTCGACGATCTCGTGCGCCGGGAAGGTCGAGCTGCCGAAGTAACGGATCTTGCCGGCCCGCACCAGGTCGGTCAGCGCGCCCAGGGTCTCGTCGATGTCGGTCTCGGGCGAGGGCCGGTGGATCTGGTAGATGTCGATGTAGTCGACCCCGAGTCGGCGCAGGCTGTTCTCGCACGCCGCCATGATCCAGCGCCGTGAGTTTCCCTGTGCGTTGGGGTCCTGGCCCATCTGTCCGTGCACCTTCGTGGCCAGTACCACCTTGTGCCGCTTGGTCTGCGCCAGCGCCTTCCCGACGATTTCCTCCGACTCGCCGAACGAGTAGACGTCAGCGGTGTCCACGAAGTTGATGCCGGCGTCCAGCGCGGCGTGAATGATGCGGACGGAGTCGTCATGATCGGTGTTGCCGAACGACCCGAACATCATCGCCCCGAGGCAGAGGGGGCTGACTTTGAGACCGGTCCGTCCAAGTGTGCGGTATTCCATCGGGCCGAACCTAGCAACGGATCTGACGGCCCGCGCCGCGGGTGGGCTGCCTCAGAGACGCTGGCAGGCGTCGGCGGCGGCCAGCAGGAGCACCGCATTGCCGCTGCGACCGAAGCTCCGCAGCGCAGCCTCGGTCAGCTTGATCGCGTGCTCGTCTCCGGAGGCCAGAGCGCGATCCACCAGGACGTCGGTAGACAGTGGCGCATCCGTGGGAGCGGGGGCGATCCTGTCAACGTCGTAGGCGACGTGCAACGCTGCCGCAGCCTGCCAGACGTAGCCCAGGGAGGCATCTCGATCTTCCTCGGCCAGCCAGGGCAGCAACATCTCGCAGGCCAACGGCGACGTCACCGCGTGCAGCAGCCCGATTGCCCCGCCCGCGTCGGCGTTGCGCAGATACGCCGCCGACCCACCCGCGGCCAGCTGGTCGAGCAGGTCCACCGCGTCACCGGTCCAACCGAGTGAGGCCACCCCCTGCTCGAATTCGTCGGCGATATCGGCCACCGCCGCCACCCGGTCACTGATGAGGAGCGCGCTCGGCGCGTCCTCGGGCAGGTAGGGCAGATCGGCCAGCGCGTCGGCCACCCCTTCGTGGCCGATCAGCAGCGGTGGTCCCGGCAGCTCCTCGTAGCTCGCCGCCCAGAAGGCCAGGCCGTTGGCCACCTCGAGGCGACGAGGCGGCGTGTCGGCGTCGCCCAGCCCGCGTAATGCGTGACCGGTCCGGATGAGCCCGTGCGTGGCGGCACCGACGGAGCCCGGGAGCAACCGCGGCACCCACTCCCCCGCCACGGCGGCGACAGGTCGGTCGGCGATCTCGCGCTCGAAGAGGGCGAGCCATTCGGGAAAGCGCCCCAACTGCCCGAGCGCGGCCGGCCATTCCTCCTCCGAGAGGGACCGGGCCGGGAGTGGGGCGTCGTCGAGACGGGTGCGGTACTGCGCCACCCAGCCGGGGATCGCGTCGTGACGCCCCAGGTGTGCCAATGCCTCGGCCGCCATCGGCCCGTGGTTGGCCAGGCCGATGGAGCCGTAATTGGGCGCGGTGGTGGCGAAGACCGTCAGGGCGTCATCGAGGGCCGCCGTCTCCATCGTCCCAGTATGGCCACGCGGGGCAGTGGGCGCCCAAGTCGGCGGCCACTACGATCCGGCCTTCGACGACGGGAGGTCCGATGGCGACGACGCCGCCACTGCACGGAATGCGAATCATCGAGGTCTCGGCACTGGGCCCGGCCGCCATCACCTCGGCCCTGGTCGACCTCGGGGCCGACGTCATAAAGGTCGAGCCGCCCGCCGGCGACTACATCCGCGAAATGACGTGGCCCATCGTCGAGGGCACGTCGTTGATGCATCTCCACGTCAACCGGGGCAAGCGTTCCCTCGTGCTCGACCTGCGCACCGACGCCGGCGTCGCCATTTTGAAGGAGTTGGCCACCGGCGCCGACGTCGTGGTCGAGGCCATGCGGCCGGGCGCGCTGGCCCGGCGCGGCGTCGGGTACGACGACCTGCGGACGCTCAATGCCAAGATCGTCTTCTGCAGCATCTCGGGCTACGGCATGACCGGGCCGTACAAGGACTACCCGAGCCATGGCGTGGCCTACGACACCTGGGCCGGCATCGTCAACGTCGCCACGGACGATGAGGGCTTCACCTACATTCCCGAGCACGTCTCCATCGGCATCAACGCCGGCCCGCTCTACGGCGCGCTCGGCATCCTGGCCGCGGTCATCCGCGCCCGGGCCACCGGCGAGAGCTCCTACATCGACCTGGCCCAGTCCGACGCCGCCGCGGCCATGGACTGGTACCGCTCCGAGAGCTTCCGCGCCTACGAGCGCCCGCAGTCCGAGGTCACCGGGAACAAGTCCGACAATTACGAGCGCCGCGCCCCGGGTACGGCCGGCATGGTCGAGGGCGTCCGCTACCAGGTCTACGAAACATCCGACCAGCGCCACGTCCTCTTCATGGCCTCGGAGCAGGCGTTCTGGAAGAACTTCTGCGAGGGCGTGGACCGCGTCGACCTCTTCGAGCGCTGGCCCGGCTCCAAGTACGCCGATCACGCCCGGGGGAACCGGGAGCTCCAGCGGGAGCTGCGCGACATCTTCCGCACCAGGACCGCGGAGGAGTGGCTGCAGTTCGGCGGGCGGGTCAACACGCCGATCGCGCCGGTGAACACACCCAAGACGTTGTTCGACGACCCGCAGTTCGTCGACCGCCTCCCGCTCCTGCCCGCGTCAGACATGGGAGCGGACCAACTCTTCACGCCACTGCACTTCGTCGGCGAGGAGCTGCCGCATCCGGCCAAGGCACCCACGGTGGGCGAGCACACCGAAGCGGTTTTGCGTTCCGTGCTGGGATATGACGACAATCAGATCTCCGCTGCCCGTGACGGGGGCGCATTCGGGACCGGAACGTAGGCGGCGTCGTCGGCCAAGGGAGGGTCTGATGGACAAGGTCCGGCTGGGCGTGCTGGGCGCCGGCAACATCGCGGCCATGAACGTGCGGGGGTATCTCGAAGACCCGCGCTGCGACATCGTCGCCGTGTGCGACACCGACGCGGAGGTCGGCCGCCAGGCGGCCAAGGAGTGGGGCGCTGAGTCGTACTACGGCGACCTCGACGCCATGCTGGCGGACGACTCGATCGATGCCGTCGAAGTGCTGACGCCGACGCACATGCACCACGACCACGTCATTGCCGCGCTCGAGGCGGGCAAGCACGTCTCGGTCCAGAAGCCGGTGGCCAATTCGGTCGAGGACGCCCTCGAAATGGGAGCGGCGGCCGATCGGGTGGGTCGCACGCTGCGCATCAGCGAGTGCTTCGTCCACTACCCGCCGCTCGAGCTGGCCAAGCGCCTGGTCACCGAGGGTGCCATCGGCCAGCCGACGTCGTTGCGTATCCGGACGCTGGTCGGCCAGACCACCTCGACCTTCCAGTCGTCGCTGCGCCCCGAGGGCTACGGCTGGCGCCTCGACAAGCGCAGCCCGGGCGGGCACCTCTTCGACGACATGGTGCACAAATACGCCATGGCGCTGTGGTTGCTCGACCTCGACATCACCTCCGTGCAGGCCGTCGTACGGCGGCGCGATTTCTTCTTCGAGCCCTGTGCCGTCATCTTCGAGTACGAGGACCCCAATGTGCTCGGCACCATGGAGGTCCAGTACGCCCCCAACCTCTACATGCGCTCCTCGTATTACGGGGCCGACGAGTTCTTCGAGATCACCGGCGACGAAGGACAGCTCTGGGTGACCCGGGCCACGGGTGAGATGCTCGACCTCCCACCCGTCATGTTGTTCACGGGGACGGCGAACGAAATCAAGACCACCGAGTACACGGACATCGAAGCCGACTGGGGCACCGGGTTCGCCCGGTCCTCCCAGCATTTCATCGACGCGCTGGTGCACGGGACCGCCGCCGCCATGACCGCCTCGGAGGCCACCGACGTCCTCCGGCTCTGCTTCGCGGTCTACGAAGCGGGGGCGACCCGCCTGCCGGTCGACCCCCGCGGCGTGACCGGGACGGTCAGCCCTCCCGGCTGGGGCGACTGGTAGATCACTCCCAGGGCGGTTTGCCGACGTCGATCCGGCTCAGCGAGGACACGACCTGGCCGAAGCGGCCGTCGTCGGCCGACCACTGCCGCCTGGCCTCTGAGAGCTCCTCGCGGCAGCGCCCGACGAAGTTCCACCACATGAGGATCGGGTCGGGGAAGGGCACGCCGCCGAGCAGCAGCGCCCGCGCCGGTGCACCCACTTCGAAGCGGCACTGGTCCCGGCCCAGCCCGAGGTAGGCCAGCGCGCCGGGCTCCACCGCCACGCCGTCCACCGTGACCCGGCCCTCCAGGACCACGAGCGCGTGCTCGTAGTCGGTGCGGAGCGGCACCGCGGTGCTCGGCCCCTGCAGTGTGAGCTCGATCCCCATGTGTTCGGTGTCGCGCCGCGCCGGCGAGTCCGCCCCGCCGAAATCGCCGACCAGAACGGTCGCCTCGGCCCGGTCGAGCTCGAGGCGAGGCAGCTCGGCGTGATGCTCGAAGGCGGCCGGACCGTTGCGAGTGGCGGCCGGCTGCGCCACCCAGAGCTGGACGGCATGGATCTCCTCGGCCCGCGCCGGGTCCTCCTCCGCATGGGACACCCCGGGGCCCGCCGTCATGAGGTTCAGCTGGCCGGGCCGGATGAGCTGCTCGGTCCCGAGGCTGTCGAGATGCAACAGCTCGCCGGCCAGCAGCCAGGTCACGGTCTGCAGACCCAGGTGGGGATGCGGCCCGATCCCGAACGAAACGCCCGGCTCCACCGGGACGGGGCCGACGTGATCCGCGAAGCACCAGGACCCCACGGTGCGACGCGGCCGCTGGGGCAGGACCCGGCGCACCGGCAAGGAGCGCACCTGGGTGACGCGGCCCGGCGCGACTTCGACGACCGGGCCCTCGGCCTGGTCCGCCGGCCCGGGCACCGGCGCCGCGTCGTCGGTGGCGACCGGTCCGCTCAGGGTCCACGGTTCTCCACGCTTAGGGTGGACGCCGGTACAGGATCAGACCGACCGGGAGGCCGCACCGCATGACGATTCCCGCCGACGACGCAGCGGTCGTCGACGACACCGCCCGCAGCCAGTTCGTCATCCGAGAGGGTGGCGCCGAGGCCGAGCTCATCTACGTCATTGAGGGCAACCGGATGCTGCTGGTCCACACGGGCGTTCCCGAGGAGTGGGGCGGGCACGGCATCGGGGGGCGCCTGGTCCGCGCCGCCCTGGCCCGCGCCCGAGCCGACGTCCTGACCGTGGTCCCCTGGTGCCCCTACGCCCGGCGCTGGCTGCAGGAGCACCCCGACGAGGCGGCGGCGGTCACGATCGACTGGGAGACAGCACGTCGCCCGTCCTGAGGCCGAAACGGCCTTGCGCGGCCAATTGCCACGGTGTAGTCCATGAGGCAGGACCTGGCACTTTCTATGGAGAGGGCACAACGGAGTGAGTGCGACACCACGAGACGAGTCGGACGGCGTTGACACGGCGGAGGCCGAGCGCGATCCGGACGAGTACGTCGACGGGCAGGAGGAGGATTCGTTCCCGGCCTCGGACCCGCACTCCGACTGGTCGGGCCCGCCCGAGCGCGACTGATGCACCCCTAGGGTTGCTCCATTCCATTTGCCCTCCGTGACCCGGATCCACCTGCCACAACCCTGAGGAGGCCCGACCATGGCCGATGACTTCGACACCGCCTTTCCGACGCTGACCGATGCCGACCTGGCCGTCTTGGACGGGCTGGGGACGCGGCGTCCGGTGGCCGCCGGCGAGTACCTCTTCCGCGAGGGTGACGTGACCTACGACTTCAACGTCGTGGTGTCGGGGGCGATCGAGATCGTGACCCACGACGGCAACGAGGAGAAGATCGTCGCGGAGCACGGTCCAGGCAAGTTCATCGGCGAGCTCAACCTGCTCACCGGAATGCGCGTCTTCGTGTCCGCCCGCGTGGTGGAGCCTGGTGAGGTGATCGTGGTGCCACGGGACGCGCTCCGCCGGCTCATCGCCACCGACCCCGGGCTCGGTGACACGATCCTCATCGCCCTCATGGCCCGGCGAGCGGTCCTCCTCAGCGGCGCGTCGGCCACCACCCGGATCATCGGGTCCCGCTTCTGTCCGGACTGCCAAGCGCTGCGCGAGTTCGTGGCGCGCTCTGGCATCCCCTACGAGTGGCTCGACCCGGATAGCGATCCGGCCGTGGAGACCCTGCTGGGGCAGTTCGGCATCGACCCTGGCGAGCTGCCCGTCGTCATCACCTCAGGATCCGTCCTGCGGCGCCCCACTCCTGGCTCGCTGGCCGAATACCTGGGCCTCACGGTGCAGAGCCTGCCCGACCGCTGCTTCGACCTCGTCGTCGTCGGCGGCGGGCCCGCCGGCCTTGCCGCCTCGGTGTACGGCGCTTCCGAGGGACTGCGCACACTCGGCCTCGAGAAGTTCGCCGTCGGTGGCCAAGCGGGGGCGAGCTCGCGGATCGAGAACTACCTCGGGTTCCCCACCGGGATCTCGGGCGGCGACCTGACCAGGCGGGCGATGATCCAGGCCGAGAAATTCGGGGCCTCCCTGACCGCGCCGTGCGAGGCCACATCCCTGCGGGAGGAGGCGGGTCACTTGATCCTCGGGCTGTCCGACGGCACGGAGTTGGCCGCCCGGGCTGTCATCGTCGCCAGCGGTGCCCGCTACCGGCGCCTCCCCGTCGACCGGCTCGACGAGTTCGAGGGCACCAGCGTGTACTACGCGGCCACGGAGATGGAGCGGCGCCAGTGCGGCGCTGAAGCGGTGATCGTCGTCGGCGGTGGGAATTCGGCCGGGCAGGCGGCGATGTTCCTCTCCGATACCTGTTCCTCGGTGACCATCGTCATCCGCGCCGGCGATCTCGGGAAGAGCATGTCCCACTACCTCACTGACCGCATCGACAGGCACCCCCGCATCAGTGTGCGGACCGAGGCGCAGATCACCGGGCTCCTGGGCGAGCACGACCTGCAGGCCGTTGCGATCACGGACACGGCCGGGACGACGGAGGTCCCCTGCACCGGGCTCTTTTCCTTCATCGGGGCCGACCCGACGTCGGAGTGGATCTCGGGGTGCGCCAAGCTCGACGACCGCGGCTTCGTGCTGACGGACCGCGCGCTGGGAGCGGAGGACCTCGACGAGCGCTGGGTTGCCCAAAACCGCCTCCCGCTGCCCTTCGAGACGAGCCATCCCGGGCTGTTCGCCGTGGGCGATGTGCGCTCGGGCTCCACCAAACGGGTGGCCGGCGCGGTCGGCGAGGGATCGGCCTGTGTCGGCGCGGTGCATCAGTATCTGAGCTTCGGGCACTGAGGCCGCGCCCCTGGGGGGCGGGAGGGTCAGTGTTGCTCGAAGAACGCAATCAGGTAGGCGGCCACCTGCTCGGCGTGGGTGAGGATGCCGATGTGCCCGGAGCCGGCGACCTCGCGGTAGGCACAGCCCGGGATCGTCTCGGCGGCCTGCCGGGCGTACCGCGGCGGCGAGTCGACGTCGTGCTCGAAGGCCAGCACCAGGCAGGGGACGCGCACCTCGGGCCACCGCGTCGTGCGGGTCGGGTCGGTCGACCAGGCCAGAGCCGCCTCGTACTGGCCCAGGCGCCCGGGGTTGGGCCAGGCCGGGATGTCCGCGATCATCGACAACCACGTGCTGACGACGTCGTTGTCCTGAAGGTCGGCGATGGGCAGGTAGCGCAGAGTCTCGGTGGCGTAGAAGAGCGGAGGCAGGTCGTAGTCCAGGCGGGCCAGGTCACGCTCGACGGTGGTGATGGCCAGCTCCCAGGCCGTCGGCGCGTTGGCACTCCCCATCAACGCGGCGGATCGCACGCGCTCGGGGTGGTCGAGCGCCAGGGTCTCCGCGATCCACCCGCCCATGGAGTGCCCGGCCATGCGTACCGGTTGCGCCCAACCGAGATGGTCCAGGAGCGCGATGGCGTCGGCGGCCATGCCCTCCACGCTGTAGGGCGCAGGGGGTGAGGAGGAAGGCTCGACCCCTCGGTTGTCGAATGTGGCCACCTGGTAGCCCGCGGCCACCAGGGCCGGCACCAGCGAGAGGTGCCAGGCCACGGCCGGCTGGCCGCAGCCCGCGATGAGGAGGAGCGGCTCGCCGTCGCCGACCACCTCATAATTGAGTGTGGCGCCGTTGGCGCTGACCTCAGGAATGGAGCACCTCCGAGAGCAACTTCGGCGCCACGTTGCGCCCGGTCAACAGCACGACGGTCTCCTTCTGGTCGGCGTCGGGGGTCACCACGCCGGCCCGCAGCGCGGCGACGCCGACGGCTCCGGCGCCTTCGAGGACGAGGCCCATCTTGGAGGCCGAGAAGACCATGGCGGAACGGATGTCGGCCTCACTGACGGTGAGGACGTCGACGCCGTGGGACAGCGCGACACCGACGGTCACCGCGCCGGGTTCGAGGTTGCCCGCCAGCCCGTCGGCCACGGTGGGCTCGACCTCGATGGGGACGATGGCCCCTGCGGCCAACGCCGTGCTCATGGACGGTGAGGCCTCGGACTCGACCCCGATCACGCGCACGCCCGTCCCCTGGAGGCCGAGGGTGACGCCCGCCAACAACCCGCCGCCGCCACAGGGCACGACCACGGTGCCGAGGTTGGGCACCTGCTCGACCAGCTCCCGGGCCAGGGTGGCCTGGCCGGCGATGACATCGGCGTCGTTGTAGGGCGAGACGTAGCGGCTCCCCTCGCGATCGGCCAGCTCGAGGGCATGCGTCTCGGCCACACGGTAGCCCTCGCCGTGCAGCACCAGGCGAACGTCGAATTGCTGGAGGGCCGACACCTTGGCCGCCGAGGCGCCCGTGGGCACGACCACGGTGACGGTGGCACCCAGCTTCGACGCGGCGTAGGCCAGGCCCAGGCCGTGGTTGCCGGCGGACGACGCCACGACCGCCCGGCCGGGGTCCAGCTCCAGCGTGGCGGACACCGCGGCCAGCCCTCCCCGCACCTTGAACGACCCGGTGGGCTGGACGGTCTCGACCTTGACCGAGACGGAGGAGCCCAGCTGGGGAACGCCCACCACGGGCGTGACGGCCAGGAAACGGCGCACCGCCTGCCAGGCCGCCTCCAAGTGGGCCGGCCCGGGGAGCTCGACGTCGCGCACCGGTCCAGTCTGGCCGAGGCAGCGCCTGGCATGCTGAACGCCGTGCAAACGGGAACCCGGACCATTGACGGCGCCACGGTGGAGGTCCACCGCGACGCGACCGCCATGGCCCGGGCCGCGGCCGACGACGCGCTCGCCGTGATGCAGGCGGCCGTGGCCGCCCGTGGCACGGCGCACGTGATGTTCGCCACCGGCAACTCCCAGCTGGCCTTCGTCCAGATGCTGGTGCACGAGACAGAGGGGGTGCCCTGGGCTCACACCGTGGTCTTCCACATGGACGAGTACGTCGGGGTGGGACCGGATCACCCGGCCGGCTTCCAACGATGGATCCGGGAACGCATTGTCGAACCGGCCCGCCCGAAGGCCGCCTACTACGTGGAGGGCCTCGGTGACGCCGAGACCGAATGCCGCCGTTACTCCGATCTCCTGCAGCGCTTTCCGCTCGACCTCTGCTGTCTCGGGATCGGCGAGAACGGGCACCTGGCCTTCAACGACCCGCCGGTCGCCGACTTCGCCGACCCACGGGACGTCAAAGTGGTCGAGCTCGAGGCGGCCTGTCGGTTGCAGCAGGTCAACGAGGGTCACTTCCCTGGCCTGGACGACGTCCCGACCCGCGCCATCACCGTGACGATCCCGGCCCTCCTGCGGGCCGGCCGTGTGCTCGCCGTCGTCCCCGAGGCGCGCAAGGCGGAACCGGTGGCGGCCGCTCTGACCGGACCGATCACCACGGCCTGTCCCGCGTCGGCGTTGCGCATGATCTCCCAGGCCACCGTGTATCTCGAGCCCGACTCCGCCCGGCTGCTCCCCACTTGAAGGGACCCGTCGTGCGGGGTCTCAGGATCCCCGATCCCCGGTGACGTCGTAAAGGTGATGGACTGGGTCGTGGAGCAAGTAGCGGCCGAACCCCGCGATGCTGAAGCGGGCGCCGTCGCTGCGCCGGCCCGTCCGGAGCCACTGTTCGCCCCGCACACCGTCGAAGGCATCGGTCAGACCCGCCGCGGCCTCGCCCAGCTGCACCGAGACGACGGCCGGATTCTGCTCGCCGTAGCCCTCCTCGACCGCCGTGACGTCCTGGTCCCAGTTCGGGTAGAGCGGGTCGTCCTCGCCCAGCATGAGCTCGAGCCGCTGGTGGTACAGAGTGAAGACGTCGCGCACGTGACAGGCGTACTCCAGCGGCGCCCAGCGGTCGTCGGCCGGGCGCAGTCGCACGACGTCGTCCGGTTGCTGCAGCACGCGCCGCCAGGCTGCCGCATTCGCCCGCAACAGCGGCGCCACGGACTCGGGCGGCACGGCCTTCGCGTCGAACCCGCATTCGGGGCACGGCCGCTCCAGCACCCACGTCCAGTCCTTGTCGTCGGGCACGATGGGCACGCGCGCACCTCCCGGTCGCCGAGGAGTTCCTCCCCCGGGGCACAAGCATCGCAGACGCCGCATCGATGAGGTCACGGCAACCACATCGAACCCGTCGGGCAACGGCGGGGCAATGGCCACTTCGTAGGTTTCGGACACGGAGAACGGGGGTGCCGGGCGGGGGCCGAGGGCACCGGAGGAGGAGCGCGTGACGATTGCTGTTGCCACGGGTGAACTGGGTCTGATCCCCCAGGCACCCGGGCCTCGCCGGAGCCGCCGCGCAAGACTGAAACGCATCCTCATCGCATCCGGGGCCGCTCTCGTCGCGCTGATTCTCGTTGCGGCCTCGTGGATCGGCCTCAGCCTCTATCGCATCGATCACGCCGTGCACCACGTCGGCGTGTCCGCCTCGCTGCTCGCCCGGGGCAAGAACGACCTCCTCGCCATCGTCAAGGGCCCCGACCACAGCGAACAGGTCTTCGTCTTCCACAATGCCGGCGGGCACACCAACGTCCTGCAGATCCCGAAGGCGCTGGGCCTCCCGCTGGCGGACGGAAGCACCGTCCCGCTCGGGACACTCAGCCTGCACGCACCCTCCACCATCATCGCCGGGCTCGATCATCTGGGCATCCCCGTGAGCCATTACGTCGGCGTCGATCTGCACCTGGTGAACCCGCACTCCGACCTGGGCGAGCTCGCCACGGGGAAGCTTTCGATGACCTCCATGATCTCGGACCCGACCGGCACGACCTCGCTGCTCGAGCAGGTCGCCTCGCACATCTATCTCGGACCGGGCACACCGGTGTCCGCCGTCCTGTCCCTCATGAACGTGCCCACGGCCCACCCCGTCTCCGTCCCGACGGAAAGAGATCTCCACGGAACCGTCGTGCTGGCCGCCGCGTTCGCCAACGTTCTGCGAGCTTTCTTGTAGGAATGCTCCGGGCCTCGCAGCCCTCAGTTCCCTGACAGGCCGAGCCAGTGGTCGAGGAAGGGCAGGGCCTCCGTGCCGTGCCACTGGTGCCCGCCCTCGAAGATGTCGTGCACCAACCGGTCACCCGCGCCCAACTGCTCGTAGACGAGACGCGTCCGGCGTACCGACTCCGCCGCCGTGGCAAACGGGAACAGCAGGTCCTCGGTGCCGGACTCGACGAGCAGAGGCCGGGGCGCGACGAGCGCACCGAGATCCTCGTGCTCGAGGCGCCCCAGCATGCCGAACATGATCTGCGAGCCGCACATGTTCCACGGCATCTTGTGGCTCTCGGCCCACGAGGAGAAGTAGCCGCTCACCACCGACGCTGCCACGCGGGTGTCGACGGCCGCCGTGAAGAGCGTGACCGTGCCGCCGTAGGAGATGCCGACCATGCCCAGGCGCGCCGGATCGACCAGCGGGTGCTGCTCCAAGACATCGAGGGAGCGCCGCAGGTCCCACACGTTCTGCGCCAGCGGGTTCCAGCCGGCCATGGCGGCGTGGACGAGGTTCGTGTCGCAGGCGTAGTGGTCCTCGGGGTTCCAGTCCAGCCGCTCGCCGAAGCAGCGCAGGTCGGGCGCCAGCACGACGTAGCCGCGGCGGACCAGTTGGAGCCCGTAGTCCGCGTTGGGCATGTCGGTGTGCTCCAGCCCGACGACCTGTGTCTTGCCCGGCCCGTGACCGTGACTGGCCAGGACGGCCGGCCCGGGAGGCTGGCCCTCCCGGCTGTCGGGGACGAGCAGGTAGGCGGGAACCGACATGGTGTCCTCGGTGTCGAAGACGATCTTGTCCCGCCGGTAGCCGTCACAGGCCTCCGATTCGAGGGTCTCCAGGTTGAGCGGGACGGGCCCGGGCTCCGGCCCCAGCAGCTCGGCCAGGCGGGACCGGCGACGCTCCACCCAGGCCGGAATGGCCCCGGGGTCCGACTCGGGCAGCGGGTCCTCGTGGGTCGTGGCGGCCAGGCGGGTCATCCACTGGTACCAGGAGGAGTAGTTGCGGGCCGGAGGGGTCAGGAGGAGACCCCCGGTGTCTTCGCTCATGAAACGGCCCTTTCCGGTGTTCGTGTGGCGGTGCGGGGCCAATGTATGCGGGAGGAGCCATCCGGACCGGCACCCCCGTCGACGCCGCCGATCCGATTCGGGCAGAATCGTGCGGTGACCCTCGCCACCTCCGTCGGCATCCACCCGCTCTCCCCCACCATCGGCGCGGAGATCTCCGGCGTGGACATCGCGCGCCCGCTGGCGCCCGAGGTGGTCGCCGCCATCCGGGGTGCCCTCAACACCCATCACGTGATCTTCTTCCGCGACCAGTCCATGACGGCCGACCAGCAAGCCGCCTTCGCCCGCCAGTTCGGGATCGTGACCGAGGCCCACCCCGTGCTGCCCTCCATCGACGAGAACCCCGAGGTGCTCGCCATCGACGGCAAGGTGGACCGGGCGAGCTGGTGGCACACCGACGTCACCTTCCTGGAGACACCGGCCATGGGGTCCATCCTCTCCATGCTCGAGGCGCCCGAGGTCGGCGGCGACACCATGTGGGCCAGCCTGCAGGACGCCTACGACGGGCTCGCCGCACCGGTGCGCACCATGTGCGATCAGTTGATCGCCATCCACCACGACCCCTGGTTCGCCGCGGACGTCGCCGAGCGCGGCGGCTACGAGTGGGACGGCACATGGCGCGACAAGTTGCTGCCGGCCCTGCATCCCGTTGTGCGCACGCACCCCGAAACGGGACGCAACGGACTCTTCGTGAACCGGCAGTTCACCCGCACCATCTTCGGGCTGTCGGACAACGAGAGCAACGCCGTCCTCGAGATGCTCTACCAGCACTGCGTCAAGCCCGAGTACACCTGCCGCTTCCGCTGGCGCGCCGGCTCGGTCGCCTTCTGGGACAACCGAGCCACGTTGCACTACGCGCTGGACGACTACGGGAACGCGGCGCGCTACGCACACCGGGTGACCCTGCGGGGCGACAAGCCCTTCGGCCCGGCGATGCCATTGCCCGGGAGCTGACGGCCACATTGGCGGCCGGCCTGGGGGCCGACCTCGGCGTCGCCGCGGCGGCCTTCGTCGCGACCAACGTCGACAACTGCGTGGTGACCATGGCCCTGGTGGCCGGCGCGCCACTCGAGCGGGCGCACCGGATTGCCGCGGGCCAAGTGATCGGGTTCGCCATCCTGGTCGCGGTGGCCGCCGCAGCGGCGGCGGTGCTCTTCGAGTTCTCGGCGGCCGTGGTCGGCCTCCTCGGGCTGGTGCCACTGGCCCTCGGCCTGCGGGGACTGGTGGGACTGGCACGCTCCCGCCGCGGCGGGCAGGCCGAGGAGGAGACGGAGCGCCCGCGGAAACGCCGTCCGCTGAGACCGGAGGAGCGGGCGGTCGGTCGCAGCCTGACGGCGGCGGCGCTGGTCACCATCTCCGCCGGGGGTGACAATCTCGCCGCCTACATCCCGCTCTTCCGCGTCGGTGGCGCGACCAACGTCGGGGCCATGCTGGCGGTCTTCGTCGTCGGTGAGGTGCTGGTCACCTGGCTCGTCCTGGCCGGGGGCCGCCACCCCAGAGCGCGGTCCGTGATGCTGCGCCTCGGGCACCTGGCGGTCCCGCTCCTGCTGTGTTGCATCGGCGTGCTGGTCATGGTGCAGGCCGGGACCTTCTCACTGCTGTGAACCGGCGCGACAATGGGTGCCGTGCCCGACGCCGTCGACGCCCTGATCCTCGATCTCCTCGAGTGGGTCGGCCCCACGCCGCGTCCCTATGACGAGGTCATGGAGGTGTGGCGGACATCGTGCCCCTTGCTGCCCGTCTGGGAGGACGCCAACGACCGGGGCTTCATCGTCCGCGACCACGTGCCCGGCCGGGGCCAGCTGATTGCGGTCTCACCCGCCGGGGCCGACCATTTGCGCCGGCACCGCTCGACCGCACCGGTCTGAGCGCGACGCCGCGCTGCCGGCGGGCGTCCCGGCACTGGCCGCGCCCGCGGGGCCGTGGTTGACTGCGTCGGCACGGCGAGAGCCGCAACGAGCACGGGGAGGGCCTGATGGAGGACCTGCAGGGAAAGGTGGCGGTGATCACGGGCGGCGCCAGCGGCATCGGGCGGGCGGTGGCCGACCGGGCCGCCGCCGCGGGCATGCAGATCGTCCTGGGTGACATCGAGGAGGGGCCGCTGGAGCAGGCGGTGGACGACCTGACCAGTTCGGGGGCCGAGGCCATCGGCCTGGTCGGCGACGTGTCCGACCGAGCAGCGGTAGAGGCG
The DNA here is from genome assembly GCA_963741995.1 of uncultured Acidimicrobiaceae bacterium. GTDB lineage: Bacteria > Actinomycetota > Acidimicrobiia > Acidimicrobiales > RAAP-2 > Bog-473. Next base: position 435,416 of record CAVUKI010000001.1, on the reverse strand, counting down.
CTGCGCGACGCCGCTCTCGACCGCTTCGGCGCGGTGCACCTCGTCCACAACAACGCGGGCATCGGGCTGGGCGGGCCCATCTGGGAGGTCACCGAGGAGGACTGGCGCTGGATCCTGGGCGTCAACCTGTGGGGCGTCATCCACGGCGTGGCCACCTTCACGCCGCTCCTGATCGAGCAGGGCGAGGGGCACATTGTGAACACCGCCTCCATCGCCGGCCTCATCGTCGCCCCGTTCCTCGGCCCCTACAACGCCACCAAGCAGGCCGTGGTGGCCATCTCGGAGACGCTGTGCAAGGACCTGCAGACCGTGGGCGCGCCCGTGGGCGTGTCCGTGCTCTGTCCGGGCTTCGTGCAGACGCGCATCGCGGAGTCGGACCGGAACCGGCCGGACTGGGCCCCCGACCGCAACGTCACGGGGGCGGCGGAGGTGCAGGGCGTGGTGCAGAACCTGGTCGACGGCGGCATCGCGCCGACCGCGGTGGCGGACCGCGTCATCGACGCCGTCCGCAGCAACACCTTCTACATCCTCACCCATCCCGAGCTCGACAGCGCGCGTCACGACGCGCTTCGACGACATTGTGCAGGGGCGGGCGCCGAGCCCGACGATGATCGCCTGAGACAAGGGACGTCGGACGGCTACTCGTCGTGCAGGACGAGCGCCGCTGCGGTCCGCGCGGCGTGGCGACCGGGCAGCACTGCCGCCGCGTTCGCCAGTGCGAAGGCGGCGACCGCGGCGAGCAACACCGACCACACCGGCACCGTCGGGGCCGGCACTGCTCCGATCTGCTCGGCGAACAGTGTCCACAACCAGCGCCCCAGGGCGATACCGAGCGGGATGCCGACAACGACCCCGACCGCGGCGGCGATCGACGCGTTCCAGGCCACGGTCGCGCCCAGCTGGCGCTGCGTGAACCCGAGCACCCTGAGGAGCGCAAGATCGCGGCGGCACCGTCGCACCGAAGCCACGAGGGCGAGTCCCAGGGCGACCAGGGCAGCGAGCGCGAGGGCGCCCGCGAGCAGGGCCGGCGTCGTGCCCATGGAGCGGTAGTTGACGATCTGGGCGGGGCGTTGCACCGAGAGAACGGTGGCCACGTTGCCGCCGCAGACCGAGCCCGGTTGCTGTCGGGCCAGCACCTGGTTCGCCGCCACGGTCAGTCGCTGCGCGGCGGCCTGGCCCTGCGGGGCACTCAGGCCGCCGCGGACCCGCAGCAGGACCATGTTGGGCCCGTCGCACGACGGGGCGTAGCCCTGTGGGCCCAGGCTCTCCGTCACCGGCCCCGCGTCCGTGGGCACCAGGGCGCCGACACCCATGGAGGTGTGCAGCCCTTCGGCGATCCCGATGGCAGGCATGGTGGCGACACCGGCGATCGTGAGGCGAATGGGCCGGCGCGGATAGCCCGGCACGTACTGCGACGTCCACGGTGTCGCCGATCCGCTTGTGCAGCTGGGACAGGGTGGCCGCGCCGAGAACGATCTCACGCGACGTCGACAACCCGTGCCCCGAGACGATGGGCGGAGCGACCGCCGACCTGGGAGCAGACAGCAACGTGGGCACCTCGACGCCGTCGAGCTGCAACGTCACGAACCAGACGCCCGAGAACGACTGCGACGGCAGGGTCATGGCGGAGCGTCGCCACCGCCTGGTCCGGAACGGGCCCGTACCCGTCCGAGCTCTGCACGGCGTAGTCCCAATTCCACCCGTACAGGGCGGGCTGGGACACCAGCGTGTGCAAGCTCGCCCCGAAGGTCAACGTCGTCGTCACCACGATCATGGCGATCACCGCCGAGAGAAGCGACCAACGGTAGGGGCCCGCGGCCCTGCCGCTCTGCCCGTCGACCGCGAACGACGCGCCCGCCACGGCCGAGGGCGGGAGCCCCGACCGGGCGGCGAGCCGCACGGTGGACGAACGGCGACCGACCGGACGGGACCGCCGCATGCGCACGGTGCGGCGCGTCGCGGACGGCGATGGCCACGGCCGCCGCGACCAGGGCGCCGAACAGGACGGCGAACCCGACGCCGAGCACCGTCCAGTCCGCGTTGATGCCGGGGTCGGGGTAGACGGGCCGGACCGGCCCGATGGGGAAGAGCGGGGACAGGGCGAGCGCCACGGCCGACGGCGAGGACGTGATCCGGCCAGGACGGAGGCGACGATGCCGATGAGACCGTCGAGTTCGGTCGTCGCCGGGCCGGCCCCGACCGCCCGCATGACGACCAGGTCCCGCTCGCGGGCGCCCAGCTCGCGGGCGATGACCTGCATGCGCGAGGAACAGCGTGGCCAGACGCGGCGATACCGCCGAACACCCCGAGGGCGAGCGCCTCGGGCCGTATCGACTGCTGCGCCTCCGCCTCGACCTGCGACGTGACCTGAAAGTCGGTGAAGTACGCTCGCTCGAGTTCCAGCGCCGTTCCACCGCGGCGACGTCGGCCGCACCACCGCGCAGCTGCACGCCCAGATAGACGAGTTGGCCGAGCGCCGACCGACTTCGTGAGGGCCGGCGTCGCCGACGATGTAGGTCGGGAACTTGGCGATCTGATCCTGCACGACCTCCCGGTTGAGCAACCCGATGCCGACGACCTTGAGCGTGATGCGGCGCGGCGCCTGCGATCCGGTGCCGGTGGGGATAGCCACGGGCACTCGGGAGCCGAGGTGCAGCCCCATGGCCGCCGCCGCGTTCTCGGTGACCATCACCTCGTCGGCGCGCGCCGGATCGGCCATGCGGCCACTGGTGACGGCGAAGCGATCCTGGTTGAAGAGCAGACCGTCGACGCTGCCCACCAGGACGACCTTGCTGTTCAAGGACCGCCGCTCTGTCCTCCCGCCCTTGACGAGTGACGCATTGAGTGCCACGTAGCTCTCGACCCGCTTCACCTGCGGATAGGAGCGCACCGCGTGGATGATGGATTGCAGGTGGCTCCCCGCACTGCCGTTCGGCCCGGCGCCGGCCGGGACGATCTCCAGGTCCGAGGGATTGGACGCGGCCAGGAACGTCGGAAACGACGACGCCGTCCGGCGGGCGGCGGCGAGCGACCCCAGTGCGATACCGCCGGCCAGGCCGATCAGGACGACGAGGACGACGTAGCTGGCCCGTTGCCGCTTCCAGCAGGCGGCCGTTCGATACCAGGCGGTCCTGAGGGCCGAGGAGCTCACAGGTGCCCGCCCCCTCCGCCGCAGACCGGGGCCGCCTCCATGGCTCCAGCCTGCACGAACGTCAGCTGTTCGCCAATGGGGTCACAGGTCCCGGCGCCTCGTGGTACCACGAGCACCCCGGCCCGAGCGTCAGAGCGGGACCGGTCCCGGCCGGCCCTTCTCAGCCCGACGTGGGCAGCGGCTTGAACGGCTGCACCGTCACCCAGCAGGTGCCCTGCGCCGGGCCCTTCTTCGGCAGCTTGCACAGTGTCGACTTCGGCACGTTGTTGTGGACCTTCACGACCTGGTACTGGGTCGGGCCGTAGAACTTGTCCGGCCCGAAGGTCCACGTGGGCGACAGCGTGCCCGGGTAGTTCGGTGATCTTCGACATGGCCTCCACGAACGTCCGCCGGTTGAGGTTCTTGCCGGCGTCCTTGGCCGCGGTGGCGAAAAGCCCGATGGCACCGCACCACGCCTGAATCGGTCCCTGCTCCTCGATGTAGTGATAGAGCGTTCCCGCGATCGGCTTCGGATGGTAGGCGTGCCACGTGGTGTAACAGGCGCGCACGCCGGGGTCGTAGCCGCCCTGGCTCTGGGGACGGTTGTCGTCGATGCCGCCCAGCGTCTCCGTCGTCACACCCTCCTGCCCGTTGAGCGCCTGCTCGTAGGGGACGGGGATGAGCCCCAGCGCCACCTCGATCGAGGACTGGTAATCGCTGAGCAGGAGCTGCGGGAAGTACTGCTGCGAGTTCTCCGCCCCGATGTAGGGGAAGAACGCGTTCTCCGGGAGCATCGGGATGACCGACTGCACGCCGGCCGCCTTGAACTTCTCCACGGCGAGCTGCGCGTCCGAGCCCGTCGTGGCCGTCTGGTCCGGGCTGGCGGCCACCGTCTCGACCAGCGGGGTGATCCCCGCCTTCTTCAGGTCGGGCAGCATGGCGTCGTTCAGCGCGTCCTGGTCCGCCGCCTGGTCGGACACGACCACGCCGACCTTCTTGCCGTGGCCGAGGCGGCCCGAGCTGACCCCCCACTGCACCACGGCCGACAGCACCGGCGTCATGTCCGCACCGGTCCACCACAGGTAGGGCGAGGCCATGTTGGTCCAGTCGGTTGTGGTGGACCAGGCGCTGAGGAGCGGGGTCTGGCCCTGCTGCGCCACGCAGAGCTGGTCGTCGCCCTCCCAGGTGCCGACGCCGTCGACGACCGCGAAGACCGCCGGGCTGCCCTGGGTCCACTGCCTGCACAGCGACTGCATGTTGGCGTCGTTGGTCGGGTCGAACTGCACGATGATCGGGTTGATCTTGCGGCCGTTGATGCCGCCGCTGTTGTTGACCTGGTTCACGTACAGGTGGATCGCCGGGATCTGCTCGTTGTACTCCTTGTCCTCGGCGAAGCCCTCCTTGCCGGCCAGGCTGTTGATGGCCACGACCGGGAAGACCACGTTGATGCTCGTCGTGCTGACGCCGCGGTTGCTGGTACTGGCCTGACTCGGCGCGGTGGCGCTGGCTGCTCGAGGCCACCACGGCCGCGCCGGCGCTGCCCGAGCCGCCCGGGGTGCCGGCCGGGGCCAGGACGAGCCAGGCCACGAGCCCGACCACGATGGCGATGATGATGAGCGCCGTGCGTACCTGCGTGGCGCGGGGCGACGGCGCAGGCGCCGCCAGGACCGGCCCAACGGCGCCAGGGGGTGGAAAGCCGCCCCCCGCTGCGCAGGAACCTCCATGCTCGTTTCCATGTTCACCCTCCCTGACGGCGGTCTGTACCGCCGCCCTCCCCTATCGGTCCCGACGCCATCAGGGCCTCGTCGCTCGCACCAAGGTAGGCGGCCAGCGCCTTCGGGTCAGCGCGGATCACTTCGGGCGGTCCGGCGGCCACCACCCTGCCCAGTTCCATGACCACCACGGTCGAGCAGAGCTCGAAGACCAACGGCACGTCGTGCTCCACCAGGATGATGGTGGTGTCCGCCACCTCGTGGATCCTCTGCAGCAGCGGGATGAAGGCCTCGGCCTCGCGCTGGGCGATGCCTGCGGTGGGCTCGTCCAGGAGCAGCAGACGCGGCTTGGCCAGCACCACCGAGGCAAGGTCGACCACCCGGCGTGTCCCGGTGGACAGCTCCGCCGTGCGGTGATGACGGAACCGTTCCAGCCCGAAGGCAGCAATGATCCGGTCCACCGCCTGGAGCTTGCGGCGCTCGGTCCGGCGCGCCCACGGAAGGCGCAGCGTGGTGGCGAGCACCGCCACTTCCTGTCGGGCGTCCTCGCTCAGGAGCAGGACATCGAGCACGGTCAGCTCCGGGAACAGCCGGCAGTCCTGGAACGAGCGCACCATGCCGACGCCCAACCGTTCCTCGGGCAGGTACTCGGCGAGGTCGATGTCGTCGAGGCGCACGCGGCCCGACTGCGGCGACACCAGTCCTGAGATCACGTCGAGCGTGGTCGTCTTGCCCGAGCCGTTGGCCCCGATCAATCCGACGATGGAGCCCGGCTCCGCCTCGAACGTCACACCGTTCAGCGCGTGCACACCCCCGAACCGCACCTGCACGCCCTCCACGGCGAGGCGAGCGGGGTGCGCGGCCACCGGGTGCCTGGCGACGGCGGTCACTGCTCGGCCCCGTCGCTGAGCGAGTGCGGGCGTGACCGGAGGCCCGGCGTGCCGCGAGCTCAGCCGCTCCTGAGCGGTACGGATGCCCAGGGTGACCGCGTCGCCGGAACGGTGCAGCAGCTCGGCCAGCCCGCCCGGCAGGTAGAGGATGAACAAAATCAGGCCCAGGCCGCTGGTGATGAACTGGATCGTCTGGTTGGCGCCGAAGAGCGCGGGCAGACCCTCGAGGTAGATGGCGCCGAGGATGGCTCCGGGAATGGAGCCCAGCCCGCCGATGACGACCATGGAGATGATCACGAACGAGGTCGTGGGGTCGAACGTGATGTCGGTGTTGTTGAGCTGCTGGGTGGCGAAGGCGAAGCACACCCCCGCGTAGCCGGCCATGAAGCCCGAGAGGCCGAAGGCCAGGAGCTTGGTGCGCAGGATCGGGATCCCCATGGCCGCCGCGGTCAGCTCGTTGTCCCGCACGGCGACCAGGCGGCGCGCCACGCCCTTGTCCCGCCAGACCCGCACCATGAACACCGACAGCAGCAGCACGCCCAGCGAGAACCAGGCGAATGACTGCTGGGAGGCCAGGCTGATGCCGAACAGCGAGGGGCGTCCGATGAAGGTGTAGCCGGGATCGGGCAGGCCCGTGCACAGAGTCTTGTTGATGCCTGGAACCGTGAAGCAGGGGGTGGCCAGCACCGCGCTCTGCATGAAGATGGCAAAGGCCAGGGTCGTCACGGCAAGGAAGAGCCCGGGCATCGCGCAGCGCCGGCAACCCGACGAGGATGGCCACCAGCGCCGTCACCGCGCCGCCGTAGAGCATCACGATGGGAAGGGGCAGCGACGTCCCGAGGTGCACCGCGACCAACGCGCCGACGGCGACGAGACCGAATTGCCCGAGCGAGACCTGGCCCGCCCACCCCGTCAGCATGGTCAGGCTCAGGGCGATGACCGAGAAGATGCAGATCTGGCTGAACAGCACGTTGTTGCCGACCGAGAGAAGGGCGGGCAGCAAGATGGCGGCGCCCGATGGTGAGCCAGATGCCGGTGAGCGAGACCCTGCGTCGCAGCTGATCCACTCCGGCCCGCACGGTGGTGGCGGCTCCGTGCTGCCAGGTGCTGCGCTCCCCTGTCCGCGCGCCCTTGCGCAGCGCCCCGACCCGCACCAGCAGGACGACCATGACCACGACGAAGATGATGAGTTGCTGCTTGGCCGGCGAGGGGATGTTCCACTCGAGGATCTCGAGGAAGACCCCCATCCCGATACCCGCGATGAAGGCAACCGTCAGGTTGACCATGGCCCCGATGAGCGCCGCCGTGAGCGCGTAGAGCAACAGGTCGGGCGACAGCGCCTGGGTCAGCGCGCTGGTCTGGTTCGGTGCGTTGAGGATGGCGGTGAAGGCCGACAGCGCGCCGGCCACCGTCCACGTCAGCGTCGAGGTGCGGCGGATCCAGACCCCGGACAGGCGGGCGGAGTCCGCGTTCTCCGACATGGCGCGCATGGCCAGTCCCCACGACGTGAACCGGACGGCGAGCACCAGGACGAGGGTCACGATGGGAGCGACAATGAGGGTGAGCACCTCGGTGGGCGTGATGATGAACGGCCCGAGCGAGAACTGCAGGTCGAAGGGCACCGGCACCGGTTTGTAGAGGTTGGACGGCCGGATGAACGGCAGCGCGGTCAGTGCCAGCAGCACGTAGCTCAATCCGATGGTGGCCACCATCACCAGGACGCGCGGGCGGGCGAACAGCCGGCGCAGGAGCAGCTCGGACACGGCGCCCACCGAGCGCGGCCAGCCCGATGGAGAGCACGAGCCCGAACCAGTAATTGAAGTGGAAGTCGGCCGTCAGCTTGACCAGGAACACCGCGGCGATGACGCCGATCTGGCCCTGGGCGAAGTTCAGGACCCGGTTGGTGCGGTAGACGAGCACCAGGCCCAACGCCAGCATTCCGTAGCCCAACCCGTAGAAGACGCCCTGGACGAGGACGAAGTTGGGAGCCGAGAACGCGAGCACGGGCGCTACGACAGTCCGGTGGCGGCGCTACCGAGGAAGACGGGCCGGAGGAGGTCGTCGCGGGCCATGAGGTCGGCGGTCGGCCCGTCGAAGCGGATCTCGCCGCGCTCCATGAAGAAGCAGCGTTGGGCCAGGCTGAGGGCGCGGTTCAGGCTCTGCTCCACCAGGATCACCGTGGTACCGGACTCGTTGATGCGCCGCACCATCGCCATCAGCCGTTCCACCGTCATGGGCGCGAGCCCCAGGGCGAGCTCGTCGATCATCAAGAGCCGTGGGCTCCGTCATCATCACCCGTGACAGCGCGAGCATCTGCTGCTCACCGCCCGAGAGCGTGCCGGCCGGCTGGTCCAACCGCTCGGCCAGCTCGGGGAAGGCGGCCAGCGCCTCGTCGTGGGCCTTCTGCGCCTTGGCCCTGTCCCGCCGCAGCGTGTGGCCCCCGATACGGAGGTTGTCCCGCACGCTGAGCCCGGGGAAGGTCATCTTCCCGCCCACCAGCAGGGCCACCCCTTCGTCGATGATCTGCTCCGGTTCCAGATAGGTCGAGTTCATGCCGAACAGCCGGACCACGCCGCGGTGCGGGTGGGACAGCCCCGAGACGGCGCGCAGCAAGGTGGACTTTCCCGCTCCGTTGGTCCCGAGCAACGCCACCATCTCGCCCTGTTCGATCTCGAGGTTGACGTCGAAGAGCACCTGGTTCGTGCCATAGAAGAAGTCGAGGTTGTGGATCTGGAGCGCGGGGATCTCCCCGCCGGCCTGGCGCCGCTTGCCCTCGGCGTAGCGCTCGATGACATCCTCGATGACGAGCGTGATGTCGCGCCGCACGCTGCGCGACCCGATGACGAGGAGGAGCCCCCCGGCGGCACAGACCGGGAAGATGATGGTGAGGGCCACAATGATGCCGTGCAGGCCGCCGATGGCGTCGGACACCGCCCCGAGCAGCACCGAGCCCGTGAAGCCACCGAAGACGAGCGAATACACCCCGAACATGGCGAAGCAGATGGTCCGCATTTCGGGCGGGGCGGTGGCGGCCAACGTCAGGAAGATGCAGATGGCCAGCGGCGACACTGCCGCCGCGGCCAGGAACTGCAGGGTCACGCACAGCCAGAGCTCGGGCACGTAGAGCGACAGGACGAAGAGCCCGCCGTAGGCCGTGATGCAGATGCCGGCGATCACGAGCGGCCGCTGGGGGGCACGGCGGAAATAGCGGTCACCGAAGACATAGGCCAGCGGGAGCCCGAGGAAGGCAGCCAGGCCGATGATGGCGTACACCTCGCTGCGTGAGGCCGTGTCGAGGTGGAACTTGTCGATGAAGAACAGGTTGCCGAACAGGGGCGCACCGGTCCCGGCGAAGCCGAGGATGGCCACGGCCACCAGCTCGAAGTAGAGCGAGCGGACCCGCAGGAGCCGGGTCACCGCGGAGCCGAGAAGGACGCGGGGTGCCTTCTCCTGCTGGCTGTGCAGGTCCATGCCCGAGGCCTTGAGGATGTGGCTGCTCTCGTTGGCGCCCTTCTCGGGCTCACGCAGCGTGAAGAGGGCGAAGCCGAGCGGGATGCCGGCCAACGCGACCAGGAGGCCCCAGCGCCAGTTGTGCGAGACGGTCACGACGTAGCCGAAGATCAGGATCCCGATCGTCTGCGACAGCGGGTCGGACAGGTTGTGCCAGCTGAAGACCCGCCCGCGCGACTCGGTCGGGTAGGCGTCGGACAGGTAGGAGTTGTGCACGGTGTTGTTGACCCCGGTACCCACCGACGCCGCGAGATACAGAAAGGCGAACCACCAGACGTTGGGCGAGAACGCCATCAGGCTCCCGAACCCGGCGAAGACCAGCAGTGCGATGGCCGCCACCTTCTTGCGGCTGCCGCGGTCGGCCCACACCGCCAGGGGGACGGCCCACAGGAGCTGGGACACCTGGGCGATGAAGGCGACCGCGCCCAGTGACGCGTTGGACATGTGGAACGAGGTCTCGAGGTTCCTGCCGATCAGGGCGATCCCGTTGCCGAAGGTGCCCGGCACAATGGCCGCCGCAGTGAGGAGGACCAAGGGGGCGTAGCCCGAGCTCTTGAGGATGCCGATCAGCGCCGGAGGCTTGCCCTCCCCCGTGCCCGGCATGACTTCCAGGTCCGCCACGACCTCCGCGTCCTTGACCTGGGAGACCGCCTCACGCAGCAGATCCTCCGGGACTGCGAAGTCGAACAGCGGATCGTCGGTCACCGGCTGGGGACTCTATCTCTGACACCGGCGTCAGGGAAGGTGGCGCCGGCTCACCTGGCTTCGGGAACCCCCCTCCGCTCAGTCATAGGTGACCGTGACCTCCTGGGCGATGCAGCGCTCCACCGACCGCATGTCTGCATGGCGGGGAACGGTGCCGAGTACGGAGAAGACGTATTCATGGCTCCCCTTGCGCCAGTCGACCGCGGCCCCCGGCGGTCGGCTGAGCGAGACGGCGTCCACACCCGGATAGGCCGCCAGCCGGTCGAGTCCGTCGACACTCGCAACACGACTCGCCCCGATGGGCGGTTGCTGCGCGATGACGTAGGCCACGTCGGTCGTCGGCACCAGTTCCGCAAAGGCCATCCTCTGCCCGAGGGCCACCCGGCGCGAGATGTCGAACAGGTCGGTGGCGGGCGAGGCCAGCCTGAGCACCTGCGGCACGAAACCACCGATCCGCCCGTTGACCTCGATCACCCGCGGTCCTTTGTCGGTGATCTTGATCTCGGTGTGCAGACATCCGATCCGAATGCCGATCGCCTCGATCGCCTCGGTTGCCAGCTCCAGCACCGCCAGCTGCAGAGCTGGAGCAAAGTCACTGGGAATGATGAGCCCCGTTTCCCGGAACGGCTCGTCTTGCGGAAAGCGGCCGGTCACCGCGAGATGGCTGATCCGCCCGGACACGACGATGCTCTCCACGGACACGTAGTCGCTGAACTGTTCGCTCGGCGGCGGCGAGGCGCCCACCATGTACGACTCCACGACCATGGTCGACTCGGCGTCGTCGGTCGAGAGCTCGGCGATGGCCGCTCGCAACGTCCCCTCGTCCTGCGCCATGAGGGTGTCCCGGCTGGCCGCCCCCTGCCGCGGCTTGATCACCACTGGAAATTCGATCTCCGCGACGAGTGCGTCAACGGCAGCGCCGGTGGGATGACCCGGCACGGCGATGCAGCTCGGCACGGGCAGGCCGCCGGACCGCAGCGCCTGGCGCTGCGTGACCTTGTCGAGCAGCCGCTGCACGACGACCGGATCGGGGTAGTCGAGCCCGAGCCGCTGCCCCAGTGCCGACGCCGTCGCCAACTGGGCGTCGGCGTAGGCGACGATGCCGTCCGGGTCCATGGCGCGCAGCGCGTCGGCGGCCTCTTCCTCGGACATTCCTGCGATGTCGACCATCCGCCCGAGCTTGCGTAACAGCCGCAGCATCGACGAGTCGTCGAAGACGTTCGAATCGACGACCCAGACGATGTCGCACATCGACGACGCCGTCTCCGTGAGAGAGAAGGGTGACGTGGCACCTGAGCCGTAGACGATCGCCAGCAGCGAACGGCCTTCCGAAGCCATCATCACCCCCTGCGGTCGGGCGATCCGGCGCCGCTTGGCGGCACTACCAAATTTGGCCGTCGAAACTGCCGAAGAGCGAATCGGGCAGCGGCGGCAGAGAGACACGGGGAATGAGATAGGTCGACACGTCGAAGAGGTCCTTGAACGGCGTGTACCGCTTCGCGGTCTCGTCCAGATATGCGTACCCGCTGCCCGCGGTCCCGACCAGCCGCCCCAGCATCCGGTGGGCCATGAGCGCATGGCGCTCCCGCCACAGGGTCAGCGTCTCATCGATGTCGATCAGCATCTCCAGGATGCGGAAGGGAACCTGCAGGACCGGCTCTTCCCGGTACAGGTAGATGAAGAGGGCCGCCATGAATGCCTCGTAGGAGAACCGCCTGCTCCCGTCGCGGACGTCCTGTTCCCAGCTCGCCTTGTCGAACACGGCGCCGAACCGCTTGGTGCTGTTCTCGAACGAGGTGAGCTGCGTGCGCCGCGTCTCGTCGTCCACGCCGGGGAGCCCTTCGATTTTGGCCCGCGCCACCGCGTGCATCGCCATCGCGGCGTCCTCGTATTGTGCGATGAAGTCGTAGCCGTCAGTCCGCACGAACGGGAGGCGGGCCAGCCACCCCTCAATGGAGTCGAACAGCGAGGGCACCGCCTCGGACTCCGCGACGAGCCCGGCATGGTCGCCCCGCAGCGTGGCCACGTAGTTGTGTCCCTCGATCTTCACGCGGTCGCGCTCCAGCAGGCCGAACTTGTTCTCAATGAGACGGAACTGCACGCTTTGGAATCCCGACGCCGGCAGCAGGAGCGAGCGAAAATCGAGGAAGTCCAACGGGGTCAGCGTCTCGAGCACGTCCATCTGGGAGACCATCAGGCGCTGAATCGCATTGATGCGGTGGAGCCTGGAGAGGACGGTGCCCAGCTCACGCCCGGGAATCCGATTCTGCGCCATGATCGCCATCACCGAGTCGAGCTCGACAAGGATCTGCTTGAACCAGAGCTCGTAGGTCTGGTGCACCACGATGAAGAAGTACTCGTCGTGGATGAGTCCGCCGCGCTCCGCGCTCTTCGGTGTCTGCGCGTTCAGGAGGTAGTCGAGGTGGAGATAGTCCCAGTAGTAGAGGGTGTCAGCCGGCATCTCCTCCGGCGCGGTGACCGGCGGGGAACCGTCGTCGGACACCATGTCGATCAGCGGGATCTTCACCGCCTTCTCGCTTTTGGGCCCCCCTTCCACCTGGGACATGGCCGAACTATAGCGGTGGCCCGCTCCGCCCCGGAGAGGAGGGTCGTCCTCAGCCGGTCGGCCGCACCGTCGCCACGGTGAGCGGTCCCTCCGGCATGACGGCCACCCGCGCGGCCGGCCCGAGGCGCTGTCCACGCCGCAGCCACCGCGTCGTCGAGGTCGGGTACCACGGTGAGGAGTGCACGTGGCGGCGCTCCCCCGTCGAGGCCCCCGGCGAAGAGATGGACCTCGGCGCGGGCAAGGACGCGGCCGAGCACCTGGGCCTGCCAGCGGTCGAGCTCGGGTGCCCCGGAGGCGCCGACCAGGTCGGCCGGTGTGCGGGCGTCGGCCAGCAGGCGGGCGAAGGCGCCGCCCGCGGGCACGCCGTCGTCGCAGGCCGCGGCCATGACGATGATCCCGCCCGGGCGCACAATGCGTTCGGCCGCCGCCATGCCCTTGACGGCCTGGTACAGGTTGCGGTCGAGGGGGTAGCCGCCGTTCGTCGACACGACCAGGTCGAAGGGCGCGTCGACGGCGCGCACGGCGGTGGACTGCACGTGGGCGCACGCGGCATCGTGCGCAGCGGGCAACGGACCGGCGAAGACGGCCGTCACCTGACGGGCGCGGTTGATGGCGACGTCGAGCGAGAGGTGTGGCGGCGCCAGCGCGACGGCGGCGCGCACGAAGTCGTGCACGGGGTTGCCCGTCCGCGTCACGAAGGTGGCCCGGCTGTCTGCGATGCGGCGCGGGTGGTGGGCCTCCAGAATCGTGGCATTGGCCGCGAGCCCCGGGCAGACTGCCTTCGGCCCGCCGCTGAAGCCGGCGAAGAAGTGCGGCTCGACGAAGCCCGTGACGATGCGCAGGTCGGCCTCGACGTACTCGCGCTGCAGCAGGACCGGCGCCCCGTCGACAGTGCCCACCGCGACGTGCGCGTCGCTCGTGCCGTCGTGGTCGACGATGGCGTAGCGCCGGACGATCGCAGGGCCGACGAGCTCCTCCATTTCCGCCGCGCTGGCCTGCCGATGGGTCCCGGTGGCGCACAAGAGCGTGATGCGGTCGTCGGGCACCCCGCAACGGGTCAGCTCGGCCAGGAGCGGCGGCAACACGCTGCGGTTCGGCATGGGCCGCGTCAGGTCGGGAAAGACGACGGCGATCCGCGCCGCGCCCACCGTCAGCTCCTGCAGCGGCGGTCCGGCCCGGGGCCGGCGCAAGGCCGCCGTGATGGACGCGGCCTCGTCGGGCAGGCCGGGCTCCTCCCGCGAGGCGATGACCTCGGCGCTGTCCGGGACCTCGACCGACGTCCCGTGGCGGCCGTAGGCCAGCTCGACGCGCACGGTCAGGGCGCGAGCGGACCGGATCCCGGGAGCGACTCGGTGGCGGCCAGCACCGACTCGGCCACGTGGTCGACCCGCGGCCGCAGCGACCGGTAGAGCGCGACAGCGGACGGGGTCGGCTCGATCACCGCCGCAACGGGGTCGAGCTGGTCGAGCGTGAGCCCCATGCCCAGCGCCTTGCCGGCCAGGAGCGCCGCGCCGGCCGACGCAGCCTCGCCGGAGCGGTGGCGCAGCGCGGGAAGACCCAGCACGGACGTGAGGACCTCGACCCACACCGGGAGGCCGGAGCCGGCGCCGCCGAGCGTCACCCCTTCGGCCGTCGAGCCGCCGAGACGCCCGACCGTGACCACCTCCATCACCCGCACCACGTCCCAGGCGACCGACTCCACGACGGCCCGTGCCATGTCGGCGGCACCGTGCGCCGCGCCCAGTCCCATGAAGCCGGCCCGCGCATCGTCGCGCCACCACGGGGCGCGGGCGCCGTCGAGCCACGGCACGGCGACCACGCCGCGTGCACCGGGGCCACTCTCCGCCGCCAAGCGTCCCAGCTCTTCGGTGCTGCGGTCGAGCAGGCGCGCCAGCCAGGCCAGGAAGGATCCGGCCGCGGAGAGGCCACCTTCGAGCAGCCAGCCCCCGTCCGCGGCCCGGGTCACCACTGCGCCGGCAGGTGACGGCACGGGGCGCTCCTGCACCGGCACCGACACGTTGGCCGTGGTGCCCCAGCTGACCATCGGGTGGTGCTCCGACGCGCCGGAGCCCAGCACCTCGCACTGCCGGTCGCCGGCCCCGATGACGATGGGGACCCCCGGTCGCAGCCCGAGCTCGGCGGCGGGCACGGGCTTGAGCTGGCCGACGACGGTGTCGGACGGCACGACGCTGGGGAGCTTGCCCAGCGCGGGCCCGGCCAGCTCGCGCACGGCGTTGCCGTCGAAGTCGTAGAGCCCGCTGCGCGAGGCGAAGGTGGCGTCGGTCACCAGCTGGTCGGTCATGCGGTACACGATGAAGTCCCGCGGCGACAGCAACACGTGGGCGGCCTCGATGCGCTCGGGCTGGTGCGTCGCCAACCAGGCCAATTTCGCCGCCACCGCGCCGGCGTCGAGCGGAATGCCGGTGCGGGCCCGGTTGATGTCGTCGCCCCCCAAGCGCTCGGCCAGCACCCGCGCTTCAGTCGCGGCCCGGTGGTCCGACCACAGGATGCCCTTGCCGATCGGGTCACCCTGCGCGGAAACGGGAACGAAGGTCTGTCGGGCGCCGGAGCAGGACACCACGTCGACCTCGCCGAAGGCGCGGGGCGCCTGGGCCCGGGCCTCGGCGCAGGCGATGACGAGCGACGTCCACCAGCGCAGCGGATCCTGCTCCGTCCAGCCGACCTGCGGGTAGTTCGTCGTCAGCTCGGAACGGGCCAGCGCGACCAACCCGTCGTCGCCCCAGAGGCCGACCTTGGTGACGGACGTGCCGAAGTCGATGGTGAGGATCACCGGCCGTGCACCAGCGCGTGGACCAAGCCGGCCACCTCGGCCGGGTCGGGGTCCTGGTAGATCGTCCGTCCCATGGCCATGCCGGCGCCTCCGCCTTCCATCACGTCGCGCACTTCGTCGAGCACGGGATCACGTCCGGCCGTCGTGCGCGGGCCGCCCAGGAAGAGGACGGGCACGCTGACACTGGCCACCACCCGGGCCACAGCACGCTGGCGCTCGGCGCCGGGGGGCACGGCGGGCACCGGGACCTTGATCACCGGTGCGCCCATGTCGTGGGCGATGATCGACGCCATCACGATGGCGTCGGGGTCGCGACGGATCCGCCCCTGGTCCCACACCAACGGCTCAATGAGCGCCTCGAGCCCGGCTGTGGACGACTGCTCGAGCACCTGGCCCAGCAGCTCGAGCGCGGAGGCCGTGAGCGGGTCGTCCATGTCGATCCGGGTCATGTGCTTCACGCCCGTCCAGCCGTCGGCCGCCGCCCGCGGCACGCTGGCCACCAGGCGGTCGTCCAGCTCGAAGGCCGAGCCGGCGAGCCCTGTCCGGTTGATGGAGAGGTAGGTGCGGTGGAGCGCGGTCAGGTGACCGGCCGCGGCCAGCCCGTCCAGGGGTTGCGCGGTGGCCAGGATCCCGTCGCACCACGGCAGCGCCTGGGCCAGCGCCCCGAAGAATTCGGCCCAGTTCTCGGTGGTCAGCACGGCACGGGCGCGGTGGTCCGCCGCCAGGATGAGGGCCGGTGTGGGCAGCGGGCTCGTCACTTGGCCCCGGCCAGCGCCAGCACGACCTTGGCCACGGCGGAGAAGTCCTCCCGCCCGTACCCGGCGGCACTGGCGGCGGTGAGGAGCTGGCGGGCCGTCGCCGTCGTCGGCACGGACACGCCGCAGCGCACTGCGTAGGCCATGGCCAGGTCCAGGTCCTTGGCCATGAGGTCGGTCATGAAGCCGGGCCGCCAGTCGTTCGACGCCGGGCTCTCCGGGATCACGCCCGGCACGGGCAGGCGGGTGCGCACCGCCACGCAGTCACCGGTGGCGTGGGTGAGGACCAGCAACAACTTCTCCATGTCGACCCCGGACTGGACCGCCATGGCGGTGGCCTCGGCCGTGGCGGTCATCTGTGCCGCGTAGATCACCTGGTTGCACAGCTTCACGACCTGGCCCATGCCCGGACCGCCGACGTGCACCACCAGCCCGGCAAAGGGCTGCAGCGCAGGCTCCATGTCGGCCAGGGTCTCGGCGTCCCCGCCGACCATCAGGGTGAGCGTGCCCTTCTGCGCGCCGGCCGTGCCGCCCGAGAGCGGCGCGTCCAGGTAGCGCGCCCCGGTCTCCCCTACCCGGGCGTGCTGGGCCCGCTCCACCTCGGGGTCGATGGTGGACGTGTCGATGACCGTCTTGCCGGCGCCGAGCGCCGGCAGCATGGCCTCCACGACCTCCGCCACCTCGGGTGAGTTGGGGACGCACAGAATGATCGCCTCGGAGGCCTCCGCCACGCCGATCGGCGATCCCCCCTCGACTGCGCCCTGCGCGACGATGGCGTCGATCGGCCCCCGGCCACGCGAGGCGACCGTGACGTCGTGGCCCGCGGCCACCAGGTGGCGCGCCATGGGCAGCCCCATGGCCCCGAGCCCGATGAATCCGATGCGCATGCGCGATCCTCCCGAGGCGCCGGTCAGCGTGACGCGAACTGGGGCAGCCACTCCGCCGTGCCGGAGAGGAGCTCGTCGACCATGGCGTCGGTGGTGCGCAGGTCGCCCCGGCCCGCCAAGGGGTCGAGGGCGAAGGCCTCACCCGCCAGCGTGCGGTCGCCGCGCAGCGCCGCCTCGACGGTGAGCTCCTGGGTGGCGACGTGGCGCCGGACGATTTCGTCGTACGGGGTCGGCAACGTGGTGCGGTCGCGGCCGCGGATGCCTTGCCCGTCAATGACACAGATCGACTCGATCACCGCGTCGACCGGCAGGCCGACCGCCTGACCCGTGTTCGGGATGTTCACCGGGGCCTCGAAGGGCTCGTCGGTGAGCATGGCCTGCATCATGGGCGACGGCAGCTCGCCGGACTGCCAGGTCTGCAGGTCCTTGGTCCCGGCCAGCCAGGCGTCGACGTCGGCGATGTACTCGGCCTGGTGCTGCTCACGGCGGGCGATCGGGCTGAGCGCAATGTTGTACGCCGCACCCCACTCGGACTCGGGCGTGAGGGCGAAGGAGACGAACTCGGCGATGTGCCGGTCCCCGGCCGCCGGAAAGGTGCCCCAGCGGTCGAGCAGCGTCAGCTTGAAGAGGTGCCGCTCGGCGAAGTCGAGCTTGGAGAACTTGTCGGCTTCCGGGCGCCCGGGGTACGGGGCCAGGGAGGCGAGGCCGCCGACCTCGTCGACCAGGCTGCGCAGGGCGTCAAAGCCGTCTGCGCCGTCGACCTCGAGCGAGGTGAGCACCGGGAAGTGGTTCACGCCGGTGACCGAGGCCGTGACCGCCTCGAACGGCCGGCCCAGGGCGATGGCCATGTCCATGCAGAAGTTGCCCACTTCATGGCAGAGGCCGACCGTCTTGATGCTGGTCTCACGGCACACCGAACGGGTCAACGCCGTCATGGGGTTGGTGATGTTGAAGAGCCAGGCGTCCGGGCAGTGTTCCTCCATGGCCTTGCCGATGGCGACCAGGACGGGGACGTTGCGCAGGGCGCGGTTGATGCCGCCCGGCCCCACGGTGTCCCCCACCGTCTGCGTGATGCCATGGGTGGCCGGCACGTCGAGGTCCACCGCCATGGAGCGGAAGCCACCGGTCGAGATGCACACGATGACGAAGTCGGCCCCGTCGAGGGACGCGTGGAGATCGGTCGTGGTGGCGATGGTCGCCTTGGCGCCCATCGCCTCGTTCAGCTTGTGGGCCAGCGCCTCCATTTTGGGCAGCGGCGCGGGGTCGACGTCCTCGAGCACGAGGTGCATGCCGGCGAGGGCCGGCGTCCCGAAGAGGTCGGCCATCAACTCCGGGCCCCACTGGTAGCTGCCGCCACCGACGATCGTCACTTGGGTAGACACGTCGCCACAGTACAGTCCCCACTGTGGTTCGCCTCCGGCGTCGCGCCCCCAAGCGCTCGCCGCCCTCTTCGTGGGCAGCGGGATCGTGCACCTGGTCCGCCCACAGGTCTTCGCGTCGATCATGCCCCGCGCCATCCCCGAGGAGCACCACGCCAATCTCATTTACCTGAGCGGGCTGGTCGAGCTCGTCTGCGCCGCCGGCCTGATGCGGCGCACGCGCTGGGCCTCCGCCGCCAGCCTCGCCACCCTGGGGGCCGTGTTCCCGGCCAACGTCCAGATGGCGCTCGATGCCGGGACGGGGCGCACCACCGGCCCGTCCGACAGCCGCGCCGTCGCCTGGGGCCGCCTCCCCCTGCAGCTGGCCATGGCCTGGGCGGCGCTCCAGGTGCGCCCCGAACGAGACTGACCGTGGACATCCGGGAGCTCCGCCCCGGTGATGACCGACTCGTGGCGGCGGCCTCCCAACTGTTCGACGGACCGGCCCGGCCCGACGCCACGGCTCGCTTCCTGGCCGAAGCCGGCCATCACCTCCTGATCGCCTACGAGGACGAGCGGGCCGTGGGGTTCGTCAGCGCGGTGGAGGTCACCCATCCCGACAAGGGGACCGAGATGTTCCTCTACGAGCTCGCGGTCGACGAGCCCTTCCGGCGCCGGGGCATCGGGCGCGCCTTGGTGGAGCACCTGGGCGCGCTCGCCCGTGAGGCCGGCTGCGACGGCATGTGGGTGATCACCGACCACGACAACGAGGCCGCCCGCGCCACCTACGAGGGGACCGGCGGTGTGCCCGAGACCGGGCAGGTCGTGGAGGTCTGGACGTTCTGAACCCCGCCACGGAGCACGTGTTCCCACCCGGAGTCGTCAGGGGGCCGTGGGGGCAGGCCGCCTCGGTCGGTTGGGCCAGAGCCACAGTGCGGCCACTGCGAGAGCGGAGGCGATCAGGTTGTCGATGACCCGGTTCGAGATCGCCGTGCGCGGGGGAAGGCCGCCGAACGCGGTGAGGAGCACGAAGATGCACGTGACGAACGTGATGTAGAGGCCGAAGTTCACCCGCTGCACCGAGAAGGCGACCGCGCTGGCGGCGACGGCGAGGACGGCGAGGAGCGTCGTGCCCGGACGCAGCGCGAGCAGCAGCAGCGTCGTCAACGCCGCCCCGCTCACGCTGCCGATGATCCGCAGCACGGCCCGTCGCTTCGTCAGCTCGGGCTCGGGTCGCATGATGAACAGCGCCGCCTCGGGGATCCAAAATCCATCCGCCGGATTGGTGATCCGGAAGAGCACGGTGCCGACGACGATGCGGGCCCGGAATCGGTGCCCGGGCTGGAACACCGCCATGTCGGTGAAGAAGGCACCGACGGCGCCCCACCCGCCGGCGCGGGGGTGCCCGGCCGCGATGCCGGTGGCCAGTGGCACGCCGATGGACACCGCGCAGACGAGCCCGATGCGCGGCGAGGCCATCGAGGTGTTCATCTGGAGCGTCCAGGCCCACCGTTCCCGGAATGGGACCCCCGCACCGTCGTGTTCCGCCACGCCACCGTCCTCCGGTTCCGGGTCGGGCATCTCCGCAGGCTCTCCCATCGTGGTCCCCCGCGTCTCGTTCGCACCGGGGCCCGCAGGGCGCGGCGCGCCGCCGCCTGTGTGCGGCTCAGTTCAGCCGCTTCTCCCCCCAGAAGCAGGCGAACGGGTTGTCGTTGTAGGGCGGCACCTCGCCGTAGCCCGCCCGGCGGTACAGGCGGAGCGCGTGCACCTGCTTGGGGCCGGTGTCGAGGCGGACCGACTCGCAGCCGAGTGACCGCGCCGCATCCTCGAGTGCCGCCAGGAGGGCCGCCGCAACGCCGCGTGAACGGGCGTCCGGGCAGACGTACATCCGCTTGATCTCCCCGACCCCCTCGGACAGGTGACGCACCCCTCCCCCGGCGACCGCGGCGGCGCCCTCGTACCCGACCACGTAGGCACCGCCGGGCGCCCGCAGCTCAGAAGGCTCCAGTGGCGGGTTGTCGAGCCGGCTGAACGTCTCGTACACGTCGTTGAGCTCGGCGCGCATGGCGGCCAGCAGCTCGCTGGCGGGAGCCTCCTCGGGGTCACACCGCGTGAAGCGGAGCCGGGTCACGCCACGCGGTCGGGCTGGAGCGCCCGCGCCATGCGCAGCATTCCCTCGCGCCACGGGACGGTCGTCCGTCCGGCGAGCTCGTGCATCCGGGTGGTCTCGATCTGCACGCTGTCGATGGTCTGGGCCGTCGGCTCGAAGCGAGCCTCGGTGCCGGTCAGGCCGGCCAGGTAGGTGCACCACTCCTCGATGCTCACCGGCTCCGACCCGCCCCAATTGACCGTCACCGCCGGCACGGACGCGGCGGCGAGCAGGCGCGGCACCATGGCCAGGATGTCGTCGGCGTGCAGCGGGTGGTAGACGCTCGGCGCGTCGACGTGGACGGGGATGGCGTGGCCGGAAAGCATCATGTGCAGGTGGATGGCCGGCCATCCGCCGTTGTCGCCGTAGGGGACGGACAGCCGGGCGATGATGGTCGGAAGTTCGAAGCGCTCGGCCGCCCAGCGGGCCGTGCCCTCCGCGGCGATCTTGCAGATGCTGTAGGTGCGGAGGAACGGCCACACGCCGTGGTTGTCACCGAGCGGTCCATCCTCGTCGAAGACGCGGTGCCCCTCGGGCTTGTAGACCGCGGTGGACGAGCAGTGCAGGAACGCACGCGCGTCCCGGTGATGCTCCATGAGGTACGCCAGGCCTCCGCTGTTGGCCGCCAGGTCCTTTTCCCAGTCGTTGGTCTTGGCGACGGCGAAGTGGAGGACGTACTCGGCGTCCTCGGGCAGCTGGCCCACGTCGCCTGACACCAGGTCGACCGGGACGCACTCCACGCCGGCAGCCTCCAGCTCGGCGCGGGCGGCCGCGTCGGAGAAGCGGGCCGCTCCGATGACGCGGTTGTCGCGGGCCAGGGCCTTGGCCAGCGGCCGCGCCACCTGCCCCGTGACCCCGGTGACGACGATGGTGCTCCCCTGCAATTTGTCTGGACTCATGGCCCTTTCGTACTCGCTACGCTTCCCGCGTGCACCTCTTCGCAGCCTTCCTGGGTGGTGAGCTGGCTCCCGGCCGCATGGGCGAGGACCATGAGATGGTCTTCGTGGTGGCCGAGGACATGGAGTCGGCCCGCCGCGCCGCCAAGGCCAAGTGGGGTGGCGACGGCCGGCCCCACGTCGACGCCCTCACCCGCCTGGACATGATCGACGGCTTCGCCGTCGGGCTCGAGCAGGCCGGGAGCGGCGATACCACCGAGACCGAGGGCTACAACTAGCCCTCGCTGCTCTCAGACGGAGGGCGACAGCCCGCCGTCGAGGTTGATGGCCGTCCCGGTCAGGTACGAAGCCCGTCGCGACAGCAGGAAGCAGCCGAGATCGGCGAACTCGGCGGCGCGGCCGAAGCGGCCAAGCGGAATTCCGGCGTCCGCGGCGAAGCGGTCGTAGAACTCCCGCTGCCCGGTCCCGGAACCCGTCGCGATGCGGACCCATTGCCCGCTCTCGATAAGACCGATGAGGACGGCGTTGACGCGAATGCCGTCGGGCGCCAACTCTTTGGACAGTGCCTTCATGAGCGCCATGCCGGCGGCGCGCGTGACCGAGCTCGGCTCGCTCGACCCGCCGGGTGCCTTGGCTGACACGGCCAGTGTGAACAGGACGGCGCCGCGGCTGGCCCGCAATTGCGGCAGGGCCAGCCGGGTGAGCCGCACGGCGGCCATCACCTTGAGCTGAAAGTCGGACGACCACGTGTCGTCGTCGATCGTCTCGATGGCACCGCCCGCCGCGCGCCCGGCATTGTGGACGATCCCGTCGATGCGGCCCCAACGCGCGACCGCCGCCTCGACGAACGCTTCGAGGTCTCCGGCCCGGGAGACGTCGGCCCGTTGCGCCAGCACGTCGCCGCCCACCGCCTGCACGGCTCGCTCGGCGGCGCGCAGCCGCTCCTCGTCGCGACCGCACACGGCGACGGCCGCCCCTTCACCGGCCAGCTGTGTGGCGAGGGCCAGCCCAAGCCCGTCGGTGCCCCCCGTGATGAGAAAGGTCTTGCCCGTCAGTTCCAGATCCATCCGTCACTCCTTGGTCGGCGCCGTGGCCATCACTCCGGCCAGGAACGCGTCAGCCTCCCGCTGCGAGCGAAGGCGCACGAAACGCAGCCCCGCCCAGCGCGGGTCATGCTCGGCCTCCTCGTAGCGCCGACGGTAGACGCTGTGCCGGGTGGCGGCCCAGGCGATGATCGACTCGTGGGGGTTGAACGAGTACAAGTTGGACCAGGGCTCCTTGTTCCCGTTCCAGAGCTCCTGGCGGCCCACCGTGCGCCGCACGGTGCGCCTGACGGTGCGGGCCATCACCAAGGCGTACGGCAGGTCGAACCACACGACGGTGTCCGCCCGCTCCCAGACGAGCTCGCGCACGGTCGAGTAATTGCCGTCCACGACCCAGCGCCTCGCCGCGGTCGCGTGCGTGACCTGGGCCATGAAGGTGTCGTTGTCGAGCGGCGTCCAACCGGGCTGGTGGAAGATGGCATCGAGCTCGATATGCGTCGCGGGCAAGGCACCGGCCAGAGCGCGGGACAGGGTCGTCTTCCCCGATCCCGAACACCCCACGACGGCGACCCGTTCGATCTCAGCGCTCCTGTTCGGTCGGCCTGATCAGGATCTCGTTGACCGCGACGCGGCGCGGCTGGGTCACGGCGTAACGGATGCTCTCCGCGATGTCCTCCGCGCGCATGATCTCAACGCCGCCGAAGGTCTGCGCCATGCCCTCCAGGATCTCGGGCCGGTTGTGGGAGGCGAGTTCGGTGGCGACGGCTCCGGGCTCAATCAGGGTCACCCGCACGTGGCGGGCGGTGACCTCCTGGCGCAACGACTCGCTGAAGGCGCCGACACCGTGCTTCGTCGCGTTGTACACGCCGCTGTTCAGCCGGGCCACCCGACCCGCCACCGAGCTCACGTTGACGACATCTGCCACGGAGCGCGGCTCGCTCTCGGCGGAGGCGAGCAGGTGCGGCAGCGCGGCGTGGGTGCAGTAGAGGAGGCCCAACACGTTGAGGTTGACCATCCGCTGCCACTCCTCGAGCGGCGCCCCGACAATCGGGCCGAGCAACATGACTCCGGCGTTGTTGACCAGCGTGTCCAGGCGGCCCAGCCCGGCCACCGTGCTGGCAATGGCGTTCTCGGCTTGGGCCTGGTCCGTGATGTCGGCCTCGATCACCAGCGCCTTCCCCGCGCCACCGATGCGCTCGGCCAGCGCTTCGAGCCGGTCGCGGCGGCGGGCGACCAGCGCAACCGTTGCTCCCTCGTCGGCCAGGGCGACTGCCGTGGCCTCGCCGATGCCGCTGCTGGCGCCGGTCACGAGGACGACCGTCCCCTTCAGTCTCTTCGTCATGGAGCCTCCACCTGTCTTGTCCGGGCCGCGCGCCCGCATGGTCACGGTCTAGTGGAAGGAGCGATGACCCTATTCGGCTACCCGGATCCTGTGGGCTCGTTCTTGGCGTGGCCCTCGGCATCGGCGAAGGGCTCAATCCCGAAGAGGCCGACGGGCACGCCCACGTCCGTCGGTACCCGGGTCGGCGTATCCCGGTTGAGGATCTCACCCCGGAAGAAGGCCGGACGGAAACCCATCCACACGTACATCAACACCACGCCGAGGATCACCGTGCCCACATCGAGTGCGAAGACGCCACCGATGACCCGGTGGGTGCCTGGCAAGGTGAAGTGGCTGTAACTGTTGACTGGATTCCAGTAGTACCAGAAGGACCAGAACATGGCGAACCACAGGATGAGGCCGCCGAGCAGGGGAAGGATCCCCCGCAGCCACAGGGTCCGGGCGCTTTCGCCCAGCGTCTTGCGGTAGTACCAGAAGGACGAGAACCCCGTCAGCCCGTAGTAGAAGGCGATCCACACCCCGAGGGCCGAGACCGAGTCCGCGATGACGCTGTTGCCGTTCGACACGTAGTTCATGACCACGTAGAGCGCGATGGAGATGCCACCCATGGTGAGCGTCGACGTCGTCGGCGTGAGGTAGCGCCGGTGGATCTTGCCGAAGGCGTCCGGAATGGCCTTGAACACGGCCATGGACAGCGTGGTGCGGGCGGTGGGCAGGATGGTGGTCTGGGTCGAGGCGGCGGCCGAGCTGAGCACCATGAGGAGGAGGAGGTGGGAGAGGAAGCTCCCGAAACCGGAGGACCCGAAGATGGAGCTGCCCAGGACCGACAACACGTCACCGATGTTGTTGGGGTTGGAGAGACCGATCCCCTTGGTGCCGACGCCGGCGTAGGACTGGGTGGCGATGATCACCACTGCGTAGACGGCCAGCAGGATGAAGGTCGATGTGACGGCGGCGCGGCCCGGGATCTTGTCGCGTTCCTTGGTCTCCTCGTTGACCGACACCGCGGTGTCCCACCCCCAGTAGATGAAGAGCATCAAGGTGAGACCGACCATGAAGCTCTCAGGTCCCGGCACGGCGAACGGGTTGAACCAGGACCAGCTGGGGGTGAGGTGGCCCACCGGCGCCGTGCCCGCCGCCACTTTGTAGAGGGCGACCGCCGAGAGCACCGCGAGCATGGTCAGCTCGATCCCGAGCAGCACCTTCTGGAAATTGGCCGAGATCTCGATCCCGACGTAGCAGATGGCCGTCATGGCCACGATCCACAAGACCCCCACGAGGAGCACCCAGCCGCTGTCCGCGTTGTGCCCGATCCCGTTGGCATTGAAGAGCAGGAACACGTACTGCCCGGCGATCTGGGCCAGGCTGGCCATCACCAGGATGTCGGCAGCGATGATCCCCCAGCCGCCCAGCCACCCTGTCTTCGGCCCGAAGGCCCGCGTGGCCCAGGTAAAGGTCGTGCCGCAGTCGGGGTCGGCGCTGTTGAGGGCCTTGTAGCCGTATGAGATCAGCAGCATCGGGACGAAGGCCAGGATGGTGATGATCGGCGCCTGCAGGCCGGCGATCGCGATCACCACGAAGCCGAGCGTGGCGGCCAGGCTGTAGGCCGGCGCGGTGGAGGCCACTCCCACCACCACCGAAGAGACGAAGCCGAGGGCACCCCCCTTGAGGCCCTTGTCCCCCGGCTCCTCAGACTTTGCCAGTGCCGCATCGAGATGAACCATGGCGGGGCCCGTCCTTTCGAGAGGATTGCGCCCGCACCATACTCAAGTGCCGCGAGAATTTCGATACTTTTTTGCTGATCTCGTCTGTCCGCTGGGTTCTCAGCCGCTTTTCAGAGGAAGATCGTGCTTCTCGTGCCCGATATCGGCGCCCGTCAGCGACGCCCGGCTTCGGTCTGACCGATGCCCTCGCGTAACTTCTGCAGGCTCGACGAGAGCAGGCGCGAGACGTGCATCTGGCTCACCCCGACGGCTGCTGCGATCTCCGACTGCGTGAGACCCTCGACAAAGCGCATGCGCAGAATCGATTGCTCCCGCTCCGGGAGCGTGGCCAAAGCGGGGCCGAGGAGCGCCCGGTCCTCGACCGTGCCGAAATTGTCGTCCTCCTCGCCCAGCCGGGCCGACAGCGGATCGTCCTCGCTCTCCGACGCGTCGATTGAGGCGGCCCGATACCCCAGCCCGGCTTCAATCGCCTCAATGACGCCTTCCTCGCTCGCCCCCGTGGCCTCGGCCAGTTCGGCCACGGTCGGATTGCGACCGAGTTGCTGCACCAGCGTGCCCGTGGCGTGCCCGAGCTCGAGGTAGAGCTCCTGGACACGCCGACTGGCGCGCACGGCCCAGCCCTTGTCGCGGAAGTGCCGTTTCAGTTCCCCGATGATCGTCCGGGTGGCAAATGCGGCGAAGTCGACGCCGCGGGACGGATCGAAACGGTCGACTGACTTGACCAGCGCCACCGACGCCACCTGCATGAGGTCGTCCAACGGTTCGCCCCGGTGAAGGAAACGTCGAGCCAGCTGGTGAGCCAACCCGAGGTTGGCCGTGATCAGCTCCTCCCGTGCGACAGGATCGAGGGCTGGACGGTCAGATTCTGCGGTGTCCGACAGCGGCCCGGGATCGTGTTCCCGGCCCTCCGTCACTCCGCATGCCCTCCCCGGCGCTTCCGGAGCCAGGCACGGACAGAGCCGTCCCGGCTCTCCCTGCCATGTTCGTCGACCAGCGCATCAAGGATCTGCTCGCTCAAGCGGGCCACCTCGTCCCCGTCGGGCTCGGGCGCGCTCGCCACTCCGGCCCGCTCGAGGGTGCAGACGACTTCAATGGCGTCGCCCCGGACGCTCAACTCCAGACGGAGGTCTCCGTGCTGTGCGTCACTCCCTTGCAACGTCAGGAGACAGAGCTCGCCGACAGCGAGCCGCAGGTCCTCCAACTCTTCGATGTCGAACCCGGCGCGGGCGGAGATCGCACTCGTGACCAGCCGGGCGAGCACAATCAGATCGCCCCGCGCTGGAAACTTCAGCTCAATCCGATCGCCCCTCTCGAGCCGGTCGGCAATCTCCGTCACGCCGCTCCTGCCGATTCCAGTGAGTCGGCGATGCTGAAGACACTGGTGAGGCCGGTGATCTCGAAGATCTTCACAATGCGCGGATCGGCGACCACGACGTGCAGCTCCCCTCCCAATTCCCGGCAGCGCTTGAGCGCACCGACGAGGACGCCGAGCGCCGTGGAGTCCAGGAACGTCACGCCGAGGAGATCGAGGACGATCGTCGCCTCGCCCTGCGCGATCACGCCGTGCAGACACTCCCGCAGCTGCGGAGCCGTGGCGACGTCGATCTCTCCGCTGACCGCGATCACCGGAGGCGTCGAGTCGGCCCGCACCTCTATCTGAAAGTCCTGATCCACTCCGCCCCTCCTGTGGGTTCATCCTCCGCCACCCTGAGGACGACGTGCAATGCCGATTGACCAAGTGTTCTATAGCCGACGGAGGCTGAAGCTAAACCTCCTGGAGGCCACCGGGGTTTCTCCCCATGCACGCATGGGTAGGAATTGCCACGACAACCCCGGTGGGCGGCGGGGTTGAACCTGGCCCTCCGGCGAGGAGAATAGCGTTGGACGCCCAGGCCGCCGACCAGCGGAGAGTACGTGCCCGAACCAGGAGACGAGCAGCTTTCGGCAACCCCTCGGAGCGCCCGCGTTGATCGGGCCGAGGCCGTGGCGATCCTCGTCGCCCTGATCTGGGCTTCGGCGGTGGCGATCATCTTCGCCGTCTACGGCGGGAACGTCTCGCTGGTCGGACTCCTGGCTATCTCCCCCTTCATCGCCGCTGCCTTCGCCCGTCCCTCGCGGGTGGCGCTGGTCGGCATTCTGGCCGCGTTCTTCGCCCTCGTCATCAGCACGCCCCCCCACAGTTACGGCGAGCTGAACCACACGCTGCGCGTGGTCTCGATGCTGGCGGCAACCGCAGTGGCGATGTGGATCTCGTACCTCCGCGGTCAACGCAATGTGCAGCTGTGGACCGCACGCTCCGAAACCAGGAACGAGAGGCGTCGGCGCGTCGCAGCCGAGACGGCACAACGCATGCAGACCATGGCGCGAGCGCTCACGACGGCCGCCGACCCGGCGCAGGTGGCCGACGCCGTCTTCGCCGCCATGCGAGACGAATTGCGCGTGGACGCTTCGACGTTCGCCCTCCTGGACGAACGGGGCGACCTGCAGACGCTCCGCCGCTTCGGCTACGCGCCTGACGACCCGCCGGACGGGGTGCTGGGTTCCCTGCAGACCGACGGCCCGGTCCTGGGTGAGAACGTCGCCTTCTTCTCCGAGACCATCGACGACCTCCAGCGCGATCGCCCCGATATCCACTCGTCCCTCAACTCGAATCGGTTCCGTGCGCTCGCGATCATCCCCCTCGTCGTGTCCGACCACACCATCGGTGCCGTGGTGGTGCACTGGGACGACGAACGTGAGATCTCCGAGCCCGACCGGACGTTCCTCTTCACCATCACCGGTGCTGCTGCCCAGGCCGTCGAGCGGGCCCGGCTCACCCTCACCGAGTTCGTCAACCTGGAGCGCAGCCAACATCTGCACCAGCTCAGTTCGGCGCTGGCTGCGGCCACGACGCCCGGCGATGTGGCCCATGCGGCCATCGCCGGTGGCCGACGGGCGCTGGGTGCACAGTCCGCGGTGGTGCGCGTCCCGTCCGCTGGCGAGCGCAGTCTGGCCTGTCTGGCCAGCAGCGGCCACCCGGCGCTCCTCTCCCGCACCATGGTGCCGCTCGATGGCAGCGATGCGGGCGCCTGCTTCACGCGTGGTCTGACCGTCGTCGCCACGATCACCGCCGATGGCGATGTGAGCGAGCGCGTGGAGACCGAGATCGTGTCCCGGGTCTTGCTGGAGCTCCCCAGGCCCGTGACCATCGTGAGCGAGCCCCTCCTCGGAAGTGTTGGTCCCC
The DNA here is from genome assembly GCA_963741995.1 of uncultured Acidimicrobiaceae bacterium. Classification (GTDB taxonomy): domain Bacteria; phylum Actinomycetota; class Acidimicrobiia; order Acidimicrobiales; family RAAP-2; genus Bog-473. The sequence continues at coordinate 406,735 of CAVUKI010000001.1, read as the reverse complement.
TCGGAGTCCTCTCGCTGGCGTTCGTCGCGCAGCCCGAACCGAGCGAGCCTGATCTGCGCTTCCTTTCGACGTTGGCGGGACTGACCGCACAGGCCCTGGAACGCGCCCAGGTGTTCGAACATGAACGCGAGGCACTCCGAGACGCGGAAGCAGGACGTGAGCGACTGTCCCTTCTTTCAGAGGTGACCCGGCTGTTGAGCTCGAGCCTCGAGCCCACGACCGTGATCCGTCGAACCATGAGCCTGGTTGAGGGCCGCTTGGCCGACTCCTGCTCGGTCCAGGTGCCCGGAGAGAGCGGGCTCGTCCGACTCGATGTACGCGAGCCCATGCCGGCCTCCGCACAAGGTGGCGGCACGTCTGGGAACAGGCGCGAGGTTCTTCCGTTCGCATCCGATGCCCCGGCGGCCGTTGCCTTCCGAACGGGTCGGACACAACTGGCCCCGCTTCACAACGGCAGGGACGGTGACGACCCTCCGGGCGTCTCCACCGCCTTGTCGGTGCCGCTGACCGCCAATGGCGAGGTCATCGGGGTGATGACCTTCGTGGACGGGCCGGGCCGGGCCTTCGAGGCGGACGACGTCTCGCTGGCCACGGAGGTGGCAAGCCGAGCCGGGGTCGCCCTGTCCAACGCCACGCGGTTCCAGCGAGAGCACGTTGTGGCGGACGTGCTGCAGCGTGCGGTTCTGCCGGACTCCTTGCCCGACGTCGAGGGCCTCTTGCTCGATGCCGAGTACCGGGCGGGGGTTGCCGGGACCTACGCCGGGGGCGATTGGTACGACGTCTTCGAGCTCGGCGACGACTCCGTTTTCTTCAGTGTGGGTGATGTCATGGGCAAGGGCGCTCCGGCGGCTGCCCTCATGGGCCAGGTGCGCAGTGCGATCCGCGCCTACGCGGTCTCTGGCCTGTCGCCGACGGAGGTGCTCTCGTCGCTGGATCACCTCTTCGACACACTCATCGAGGACAGGGTGGTCACCGCCGTCGTCGGGATGATCACGCCCTCGACCGGAAGGGTGGTCCTGAGCAACGCCGGTCATCCTCCCCCGCTGGTGGTACGCGCCGACGGCAGCGCGACCTTCTGCCCCATGCAACGGACCCTGCTCATCGCGGCAGGACTCAGCGGTTCGCTCCGACCCCGCGACGAGGTCGTGTTGGACCGCGGCGACTCGCTCATCATGTACTCGGACGGCCTGATCGAACGCCGCGGTGAGGTCATCACGCACGGAATGGAGCGGTTGGCCAACACGGCAACCGTCATTGCGCGTGCCGGCTGGCCTGACCACCCCGCCGTCACCTTCGCGTCCATGCTGAGTGTCGAGGAACGCACCGACGACATCGTGGTCCTCTGCCTCAGTTACTCCGGCCTTTCCCGGGGGCGCATAACCGCGTCGCCTGTGGGTACGTCACGAGATGGAATGTCAACTCTGCATCTCGAACCGGTGGTGGAAAGCACCCCGGTGGCTCGCCACTGGGTCGCTGCGCATCTGCCGCGATCTCCCGGCCGAGGTGATCGGATGCGCCGCCCTCCTGACCTCCGAGCTGGTGACCAACGCGGTGCTGCATGCCGCGACTCCGATGTGCATCACGCTCCACACCCTGCCGGACCGAATCCGTATCGACGTCGCCGACGGCAACCCTGCCTTTCCTTCCATCAAGGAGTACGGCAAGGACGCGGCCACCGGTCGGGGCCTCACGTTGTTCAACACCTTGGCGTCGAACTGGGGCGTGCAGGGGGTCGAGGGCGGCAAGATCGTCTGGTTCGAGCTTCCGGTCGACTTCCCGGTCGCCCCGTCGAGCATCTCCGACGGGAGCTTCCGCTTCGACCTGACCGGCATCACGCGACACAGTCTCCACGGTGACCCCGGAGACACCCAGGTGGTCTCCGTGAGGCTCTTGGGGATCCCGGTGGCACTCCTCCAGAAATCCAGCGAGGAGTACGAGGCCCTCTTTCGCGAGCTCCGGCTGATGAAGGAACGGGCAGCGAGCTCACCCGATGCGCCGCACCTGCCCGATCGTCTTGGCGTTTTGGTCTCCCAGATCGGCACCCGGTTCAACGGGTTGGGGCCGGGCATGGACGACCTGTGGCAGACCGCGGTGGACAACAAGATCGAGTTCTTCGACTGGACGCTCGACCTGCCGCAGTCGGCCGTGGTGGCGGTGGAGTTCTACGACGCCATGCTCGACGAAGCCGACGAGTTCGGGTTGGCGCAGCGACTGCTGACCCTCCCTGCGTCGCCGACGAGCGTGGCGGTCCGTCGTTGGTTCCTTTCCGAGCTGACCGGGCAGCTGCACGGGAAGGCGCCGGCGGCCTGGGTCGAAAGCCGGTTCCACGCCGAGCTGCAGACCGTGTCCGCCCGCTGAGCGGCGCGGCTCACCGGTTCTTGGCGGTCGCCTTCCTCAATACCTTGCCGTAGAGCTCCAGGCCTTCGGTCGAGAGAGCGGCTGCAGGACCGCTGGCGATGGAGACCCGTTCGGGGATGACGCCCCAGACCGGCACCTTGAGCTCCGTCCACCACTCCACGGTCGCCTCGAGATCGTTCGTGCCGAGACGAGCCGAGCAGATGACCACGCCGGCCGGGATATTGCTGGGCGTCATCTCCAACGTCGTCACAACTCGATTTGGCTCGATCCCGCCGGCCCGGGTCGGGATGACGACCGCGTCTGCCCGGCCCAGTGCGGCCTGGACGACATTGCCTTCCCCGGGAGGGGTGTCGACCACAACGACGCCGTCTGTCCGGTTCATCGCCTTGGTGACGGTACGCACGGACGGACCTTCAATCAGGTCGACGCCTTCAATGGGATCAACCTCGTACCACTCAGCGGTCGAGCCCTGGGGGTCGGCGTCGACCAGCAACACCGGACCGCGACCTCGCCCTGCTGCCGCGGCGGCCAGGTACACCGAGGTGGTGGTCTTGCCCACCCCGCCTTTGACGTTGCTGACGACGATGTTCATTGGGTCCGGTCCTCTGGCAATCGGGAAATTCGGCCCTTACGGTACCGGCCGTCCAGGGTGGCCCGTTACGGCAGCAAGAGGGCGCCGAGGCGGCGTCTGGTGATCATGACACCGGCCACGGCCATCACCAGCAGGTACGCGATGTGCCCCAGCAGGGTCCAAGCGAAGATACCCAGGTCGGCGGCGCGCACGAGCACCACCCCCTGGTACAGGGGGGTGCAACGGACGATGGCCTGCAGCCACCCCGGGTAGACGGTGAGGGGATAGAAGGTGGCGGAGAACAGGAAGAGGGGGATGAAGGCGAGTGAGACCATGTCGAAGTCCTGCCAGGTGCGCATGTAGGTGGTCCCGGCCATGCCGGCCGAGGCGAAGGCCAGGCTGATCAGCACCGCCGCCGGCCAGCACAGCACAGCCCACGGCGTGACGATGTAGCCCAGAATCGCCATGATGGCCAGAAAGGCACCCGAGTAGAGCGCGCCGCGGATGACGCACCAGCTGAGCTCGCCCAGCGCAACGTCGCTCACACCCAACGGCGTCGACAGCATGGCGTCGTACGTCTTGGCGATCTTGAGCTTGAAGAAGACGAGGAAGGTCGAATCGAGCATGGCGCCGTTCATGGCCGAGGACGCCAGGAGGCCGGGAGCGACGAACGCCGTGTAAGGGATCTCCCGGCCGTCCACGTTGATCGGCCCGACGAGATGCGACAGGCCGACCCCGATGGAGAGGAGGTAGAAGAGCGGCTCGAAGAAGCCCGAGAGGATGAAGATCCAAGAACGGCGGTAGACCAAGATGTTCCGCTCCAGCACCCTGGATGCGTGGCGCCCTCCCAGGAGGGCGAGGGGCGTGATGCGGGCCGCCACCCCGGGGGATCGCTGGTCGAGGGAGGCGCCCGAACCGGTGGACGTTGTCGTCATGGCCTCACACCACCAAACGCTTGGCGAAGGTCCGCCGGCCTGCGGCGTAGCCGGCGCCGAGCAGCGCGGCCAGATAGGCGACATGTCCCAGGTCCGCCCAGCTCACCTGGCCGAGAGTCAGATCGCGACACAACGCCACGCCGTGGTAGAGGGGTAGGCAGTAGGCCACCACTTCGAGCCACGTCGGCAGCTGCGAGACAGGGAAAAACGTCCCCGAGAAGAGGAACATCGGGATGATGGCGAACCGGTACAAGGTCGAGAATGAGGAGTCCTTGTCCTGGGTGGCGGCAAACGCGCTGACGGGTCCGGCGAAAGCCATCCCGGTCAGCACGGCGGCAGGGAGCGCCAGGATCGCCCACGGGGAGTAGACGACCCCGAAGATTGCCATCACGGACAGGTAGATGGTGGTGACGATGGCCAGGCGGGCGGCGATCCATGCCAGGTGCCCGAGCAGGACGTCGTAGACGCTGAGCGGCCCCGCCAGTTGGGCGAAATAGGTGCGCACCCACTTGATGGCCCCCATCACGGGATACGTCGCGTCGTTCGTGCCGATCTGCATACACGTGCCGGCCAGCAGCCCCGGTGCCAGAAACGCGACGTAGGTCACCCCGTCGACGCCATGTGAGTGTTTGTCGATCAGCGAGCCGAGGGCGACGCCCATGGCCGCCAGGTACAGCACGGGGATCAGAAAGCTGGTCACCACGGAACTACGCCAGGTCCGCTTGTACTGATACCCCCAGTAGCGCGCCGCGCGCAGCCACATCGGGGTGGCGTGGCGGCGGGTCGCCACCACATCGCCGTGACCGAAGAGCGCGGGGCCCCCGGGTGTTGCCGCGTCGCTTACTGCCGTCATGGGATCAGTCGACCAGAGAGCGGCCGGTGAGACGGAGGAACACATCCTCGAGCGTCGACCGGCGCACGAGCGTGGCCCGGGCGACGTGTCCCATGCGGGCGATCTCGGCCAGCGCGGCGTCGCCGTCGTCGGTGTAGAGGAGGATGCGGTCGGGCAGCACCTCCTGGCGCTCGGCCAACTCCGTCAAGGACGCCGCCACCTCCTCGTGCTGCCCGGGCGCGAAGCGCAGCTCGACGACCTCTTTGGTCGAATAGGTGTCGATCAGCTGGCGCGGCGAGCCCTCAGCGGCGAACCGGCCCTTGTCCATCACGACGAGCCGGTCGCAGAGCTGCTCGGCCTCGTCCATGTAGTGCGTGGTGATCACCAGCGTCACCCCGTCCTGCTTCAGGCGGTACAGGCGGTCCCACAGGAGGTGGCGGGCCTGTGGGTCCAGACCGGTCGTGGGCTCGTCGAGGATAAGGAGATCCGGGTCGGAGATGAGGGCGCGCGCAATGGTGAGGCGCCGCTTCATGCCGCCCGACAAGGGATCGACCCGGTCGTTGGCCCGCTCGGTCAACTGCGCGAAGTCGAGCAGCTGTTCGGCGCGCTCGCGGATCACCTTCTTGGGCATGTCGAAGTAGCGCCCGTAGATCATGAGGTTGTCGAGCACCGTGAGCTCGAGGTCCAGCGAGTCCTCCTGGGGCACGAGACCCATCCGGGATCGGATGCGTGGACCGTCCTTGGCCGGATCCATCCCGAGGACGCGGAGCGTGCCGCCGCTGAGTGGGCTGATGCACGAGATCATCCGCATGGTCGACGTCTTGCCGGCACCATTGGGTCCGAGAAAGCCGAACGACTCGCCCTTGGCGATGCTGAAATCGACTCCATCGACGGCGACGAAGTCGCCGAAGCGCTTGACGAGCCCGTGCGCCTCCACCATGGGAGAAGCCGCCGCTCCCGTGGTCGGCGCGCCCGTCCCCGTCGACTCCGATTCGGGGACGTCAGTCATCGGCGAGAAATGTGACGTCATTGTCAGGGAACGATACCGTGCCGCCCAGAGACCCACCGCAAGGGGGAGGACACGCCGATGGCTGGCAAAGGATTGGGGCGGTCGTTCCCGCCAGGGTTCACGTGGGGCACGGCGACGGCCGCCCATCAGATTGAGGGCGGGAACTGCAACAACGACTGGTGGGCCTTCGAGCACACCCCGGGCTCCGGCTGCCCCGAGCCGTCCGGCGACTGCTGCGACTCGTGGAACCGCTGGGAAGAAGACGCGGACCTGCTGGCTGCGCTCGGATTCGACAACTACCGCTTCTCAGTGGAATGGAGCCGCATTGAGCCGGCGGAGGGCGAGTTCTCCCGGGCCGCACTGGCCCACTACCGACGCCAGTGCGTCGGATTGCGCGAGCGCGGCGTGCATCCGGTGGTGACGTTCCACCACTTCACCACGCCCCAGTGGCTCACGGCCCAGGGTGGCTGGGAGACCGACCTTGCCCTCGAACGCTTCGGACGCTTCTGTGGCGTCGTGTCGGAGGCGCTGGGCGACGTCATGGCGAGCGCCTGCACGCTCAATGAACCCAACATCGTGGCCACCATGGGCTGGCATGCCGGGATGTTCCCACCAGGCAAGACGGACCTTGTGCTCTCCCGCGCCGTCGCCGCTCGCTTCGCCTCGGCCCACCGCCTGGCGGTCGAGACCATACGCGCCAACGCACCGGGCGTCCCCGTGGGCCTGACCCTGTCCATGACCGACTACCAGCTCGCGCCCGGAGGTGAGGAAAAGCTCGAGAACATCCGGCACCACGCCGAGGACGTGTTTCTCGACATGACGGAGGGGGACGACTTCCTCGGCGTGCAGGTCTACACGCGCATGCTGATCGGCCCCGAGGGCTGGGCCGGCTACGAGGACGGCGTGCCGGTTGTCGACATGGGATACGAGTTCTACCCGGCGTCGCTCGGCAACTGCCTCCGACGCGCCTGGGACTACACCGGCGGATCCGTTCCTCTCCTTGTCACCGAAAACGGCATCGGCACCACGGATGACGAGCAGCGCATCGACTACGTGCGCCAGGCTTTGTCCGGTGTCCTGCAGGCCCTCGCCGACGGGATCGACGTTCGTGGGTACACCTACTGGTCGCTCCTCGACAACTTCGAATGGGCCATGGGATACCGGCCGAAATTCGGGATCGTCGGCGTGGATCGCACCACCTTCGCCCGGACCCCGAAGCCAAGCGCCGCCTGGCTGGCGTCCGTGGCGGCCGCGAACGCACTCGACGCCTGAGAACCGCTCAGACGGCGGCCGGCTCCGTATTGGCCACGATGGCGTCGGTGATGGTGCCCCACAGTGCCTCGGGCAGGTCATGGCCCATGCCCGGAAAGGTGAGCAGCTTGGAACCGGGCACGGCCGCGGCCGTCGCCTGGCCACCGCTGGGCGTGACGAGCGGATCGGCTTCCCCGTGCACCACGAGAAAGGGGATGCTGACGTCGTGCAGCCCTTCTGTGCGATCGGGCGAGCCAAGGATGGCGCCGAGCTGACGGGCCGTGCCCGCGGGACAATACGAGCGGTCGTACGCCGCCGCGGCCCGGTCCCGCAGGATGCGCTCGTCGGTCGGGTATCCCGGCGAACCGATGACGAGACTCCCCTCCACGCTCGCCTGGATAGCTTCGTCCCGGCTGGTCGCCACCGGTCGCAGCAGTGCAGTCATCGCCTCGGCGGTCGGCGCGCCAACGGCACGGTCACCCGTGGTCGACATGATGGAGCAGGCACTGAGGAAGAGGTCTGGGTGATTGATCACGAGGGCCTGGGTGATCATGCCCCCCATGGAGGCCCCGACCACGTGCGCCTGGGCGATGCCCAGCGCGCCGAGCAGCGCGGCGGCGTCGTCCGCCATGTCCTCTATCCGGTAGGTCGCCGACGAGAGGTCCGTGCCCGTGAACAGGGTCGCGATGTCGGGCAACCCCTCGAATTTGGTGGACAGCCCGCTGTCGCGGTTGTCGAAGCGGATGACGAAGAAGCCGCGCCGGCGGAGCCCGTCGACGAACTCGTCCGGCCACGTCGTCAGCTGGGCGCCCAGACCCATGACCAGGAGCAGTACCGGGTCCGAGGGGTCACCCTCGGTCACGTACTCGATCTCGATCCCGTTGGCGTTGGCCTGAGGCACAGACGGCTCCCTTCGTGCGGCGGTCCTGGCCGACTTCCTACCAGGCGCCTGTCAAAGCGTCATCTCCGTCGATGAAGCCGGGCTGCCCACAGCAGCATCGGGGTGCCGAGCGCGACGGAGGCGCGGTCCAGGTTCGAGCCCGACGACAACCGATTGCACCGTCGCCGAGCACGCCACGAAGAGCGGAAATGCCACCACGTCGAAGGTCCACTGGTCCACCGTCAGCAAAAGGACGATCATGCTGATCAGCGCGCCGATGTACGAGTGGACCGTCTCGGTCTGAGGGTGGGTCCAACTCTTCATCAACGTGGGTACGCCGGCCAGGAAGTCGGCCGCAATGGCGGCCGAGATCGCCAAGACGCCGTTGCGGGTGACGAGCCACACGACCGTGCCGATCACAGAGAACGCGCCACAGGCATAGTCCATCCTTCGCACCTTCCACACCGAGGCTGAGTTGTGGAACGAGGCGATGAAAATGAGCAGCGGCATGAAGCCAACCATGAAGGTGGGGAGGGCGCGCAGGCCTGCACCCTCACTGATCGCAACGGCGGCGGCCAGCAGGGGCGCCACAGCCCAGAGGAGCCACGTGACCCGGTTGGGCTGCGTCGTTCCCCGAAGGGTGTCCCGCAGGTATACGGCGGCACCCGCGGCGCCGATTGCGGTACCGAGGTAAATCCAATTCTCGTTGATCACCGTTTCACAGTCTGCTGTCTGGCGGGCCGGCCGTCATCCCGTCAGGGCGACGCCCCTCGTGGGGACCGGGCCGCTAGGTTCGACCACATCAACCGCCCAGAAGGAGATGCGCCATTGTTCGCTCACGGTTCGCAAGAGAGCGACTCCGATGGGTGAGCTCCTCGTCATCGCATTCCTCGGTGGGCTGATCACCGGACTGTCCCCCTGCATCGTCCCCGTCATCCCAGTGGTGATGGCCGGCGGGTCGGCGGGAACGAGCAAATGGCGGCCCTATGTGATCATCGCCGGACTGGTGGTGAGTTTCAGCCTCTCGGTCCTCTTCGCCAGCTCGTTACTCGGCTTTCTCCACCTGCCCCAGGACCTGTTGTTCTGGTTGGGGGTGGCCCTGCTCGGTCTGTTGTCGGTGGGCCTGCTGATCCCCAAGATCGGCGAGGCCATTGAGCGACCCTTCGCCAGGCTGGGCGCATCGAGGTACGCCAACGAAGGTGGCGGGTTCGTCCTCGGACTGAGCCTCGGCCTCGTCTTCGTGCCGTGTGCCGGGCCCGTCCTGACGGCAATTTCGGTGGCGGCCGCGCACCATCACGTGGGCGCGAGCTCCCTCTTCGTCACGCTCTTCTACGCCCTGGGTGTCACCATCCCGCTCCTGGTGCTGGCGGTAGTCGCTCAACGTGCCACAACGTCATGGTCGTCGCTGCGCGGCCACCTCCCCACCGTCCGCAAGGTCGCCGGTGTCGTGTTGGGTGTCGCCACTTTGGCCATCGCGTTCAACTGGCTCGGCGCCCTGCAGCGCGACGTTCCCGGCTACACGAGCGCTCTGGAGGATCACATCGAATCGACCGGTTCGGCCTGCACGCAGCTGCAGCACCTCAGCGGAGAGCACCAGAATCAGTTCGCTGCCGCCAACGCGCACCTCGAGGGCAAGAAGGCCACCTGCGCGGCGACAGACCAAGGCAATTCCCAGAGCGGCCATCTGGTCGCCGGCCGGCCGACCACCACGACGACCGCTCCCTCCGCCACCCCCACGTCGCCGCAGCGGACGCCGGTCTTCATGGCCAGCAAGACAAATCTGCCCAATCTGGGCCGAGCCCCGAACTTCACCGGCATCACGGCCTGGTTCAACACCCCCGGGAACAAGCCGCTGTCCCTTAGCCAGCTGCACGGCAAGGTCGTGCTGATCGACTTCTGGACCTACTCGTGCATCAACTGTCAGCGTGCGCTGCCCCATGTGGAGGGTTGGTACAACGACTACAAGAAGGACGGCCTGGTCGTGGTGGGCGTATCTGCACCGGAATTCGCCTTCGAGCACGTGGTCTCCAACGTCGAGAGCGCCGCGGGCACCCTCGGCATCGACTACCCAGTCGCCGTGGACGACAACCTGGCGACGTGGGACGCCTACAACAACGAGTACTGGCCGGCGGAATACCTCATCGACCCGACGGGCATTGTGCGCGCCTATGACTTCGGGGAGGGCGGGTACAGCAGCATGGAGAGCAACATCAGGATGCTCCTCACCGCCAACGGGGTCACCGGCCTCCCCCCCCGTACCGATGTCCCGGACAAGACGCCGACCAACGACATCACGCCGGAGAGCTACGTGGGCGACGAGCGCCTCGACAACGCCGTCGGGACCGCCGTCGTGCCGAACAAGGCGATCGTCTATCACCCACCGTCCACCATCCCCTCGAACAGCCTGGCGTTCGGCGGCACCTGGACCGTGCACAACGAAGAAGCGACGGCAGGGAGCAACGCCACGCTCGGGCTGCAGTTCACGGCCGACGACGTCTACCTCGTGATGAGTGGCGACGGCACGGTCGGGGTGTCGTACAACGGCAAACACTTGACCACGGTGCCGATCTCTGGGATTCCCAAGCTCTACACCCTGTTCTCCGGGAACGTGCTGCAAACCGGCACGCTGACGTTGACCGTCTCGCCCGGCGTCGAGGCCTACGACTTCACGTTCGGATAACGCCAGCGCAGGCCACCTCCCGGTTCGGAGAGGGTTCAAGTGGGTATGGACCCATGACGACGAAAGAGGAGGCACCCGCAATGGGACTTGAAGACGAGGCTCACAACACCGCTGATACGGCGAAGGGCAAGGCGAAGGATGTCGTCGGTCGCGCCACGGGCGACAAGGACTTGGAGAACGAGGGCAAGGCCGATCAGGTCGTCGGCCACCTCAAGCAAGCGGGCGAAAAGGTCAAGGACGCCGTTCGCAGCGGGCTTCCCAGCGAGAAGAAGTAGGCAACGCGGCGAGGGGCGCTCCCCGCGTTCAGAAATAACCCGCATTCCGGCAGCGCTCCACCTGGGAGAGCCAGTGCTCGACCTCCTGAGCGCTGCCCCGCCGGATGGGCCAGTCCAACACCCGGACAAAGAGGTGGCCCAGGTAGGCGGAGCGGCGAACGGGCGGGAGGGGTTCGAGCGCCTGGCGGAAGAGATCCCGGCGCACCCCCGGCGCGCAGGTGACCGAGCTACTGCTCAGGGCCAGTGTGACGAGGTCGAAGGCGGCGTCCCCGACGGCACAGAAATCCGCGTCGACGACGGCTGACAGCCGACCATCCTGATGAAGCAGGTTGCCCAGGTGCAAGTCCCAGTGGACGATGTCGCAGCCACGAAGATCCTCGGGATCCAATTGGGCGCCAAACGCCTCGATCTCGGCCACAAGAGACGCGGTCCGGACGTCGTAGCCCCGAAGCGACTCGTGGAGGCAGTAGCCCCGTCCGCCCTCCACCAGGGTCCGGATCAAGCGCTCCGCCCAAAGGTTTCCGGCCTGCAGTTCCCCGAGCCCGAGTCGCCTGCAGTGCAGCCCGAGCAACTCGTCCACCAGCCGGGGCGTGAGCGTGCGGATCGGGCCACCGGGCATGAAGTCCTGGAGGATGAAGAGGCAGCTCGGCGCCTCGACGGTTCGTTGCTGCGGCAAGGGCCAGTCAGCGTGGCTTCTGAGGCGCTCGGCCAGTTCCACGCCATCACGGCGCAGTACCTGCGACTCGGGTTGGGTCTCCCACTTGAGGACCAGTCGCTTCCCATCGGCTACCCGCCGTATTTCGTACGCTCCGGTCTCACCGCCACTGAGTCGGCCCACCAAATCGTACGCGTCACCCGCCGTCTCTTGCAGGAGTGTGATCGCCTGCTCGACATTGGGGTTCCACATGCTCAGTTGATGAAGCGTTCCTTGCCGGCCCAGTAGGGCGCGCGCAGCTCGCGCTTGAGGATCTTGCCTGAGGGGTTGCGCGGCAGCGAGTCCGTGGCAACGACCGACGTCGGGCACTTGTAGTGCGCCAACCTGGCGCGGCAGCGCGCAATGACGCGTGCTTCGTCCAGGGTCTCTCCTGGACCGAGCACGACGATCGCCTTGACCGTCTCTCCCCATTCCCGGTCCGGGACGCCGATGACCGCGGCGTCGACGATGGCCGGATCGGAAAGCAGGACGTTCTCGACCTCGGCCGGGTAGACGTTCTCTCCCCCACTGACGACCATGTCCTTGATGCGATCATGCAGGTACAAGTAGCCATCTTCGTCGAAGTAGCCCGCATCGCCTGTCCTGAGCCAGCCGTCGGCATCAATGGTCGCTGCTGTCTCCTCGGGTTTCCGCCAATACCCCGCCATGTTGTACGGGGAGCGCGTCCAGATCTCCCCCACCGCACCGAGTGCTGCGTCCTGTCCACTGTCGGGGTCGACCACCCGCAAGGCGACGGACTGGTGCGGCTTGCCAGCCGAACGCAGGAGTCCGCGTCGCGGGCCGTCGGGATCATGATCCTCGAAGGAAAGCGCCGTGATGGCTCCGGTGGTCTCGGTCATGCCGTAGACCTGGCAGAAGGCGCACCCGAACGAACTCATGCATTTGACCAGGACGTCTTCGGATATCGGGGACGCCCCATAGAAGATGAGGCGCAGACTCGAAAGGTCCGTATCCCGCAACGAAGGGGCGGCCAGGAGCAGCATCAGGACGGCGGGGACGACGAACATTTCGGTGATCCGTTCGGTGGCAATCAATTCCAGAAGGACGTTCGGATCGACGTCGCGCAGAATGATCGAACGTCCGCCCCGCGACATGGCACACAAGGCCCAGCCAGACCCGCCGATGTGAAAGAGCGGCATGGCGACCAGGCTGACGGTGTCGTCGGTGATGTGAAAGGTGACACCGGCGTCGGAGATTGCGGTCGAAAGGTTGGCGTTGGTCAGCATCACCCCCTTGGGCAGCCCGGTCGTCCCAGATGTGTAGAGCTGCATGCTCACCTCGTGAGATGCCCCCACGTGTCCGGGGTCTTCGGTCGGCACCCCTTCGATCCATTCGTCGAAGGGCACGGCCCGTGTATCCGCGCAAGCAGCCGCGCCGTCACCGACGACGACGATCCGACGGACCGAGGGCAAACCACTCGCCATGTCTTTGAGCGCCGGGAGATAGTCAGCGTGGACCGCCAGCACCGGCGCTCCCGAATCATCGATGATGGCGGCCATTTCCGCCGGCGCCAGGCGCCAGTTGACTGCGACGCTCACCGCGCCGATCAGCGAGCCACCGAACAGGAAATCGAAGTACGCGATGCCGTTGCGGTCGAGGAAGGCAATTCGGTCGCCGACGGCGAGATCATCGCGCTTTGCCGCCTGCGCCACGCGGCACGCAACGTCGAACTCCTCGGCCCAGGTTCGGCGCACCCCGCCCTGTACCAGCATCTCGTGGCCCGCCTGCTGGCGTGCCAAATGACGGATCAAGCCCGCCACCGTGTAGCGGTCCTCTTCAGTGACGATGACGTTCGATGCCACCGGTGACCTCCTCCTCGCGACGGTTTCGGCACGGGGGACCCTAGGCAGCCCCGCAGGGGGTCGCGGGCCGATTTCCGCAGCTTGAGGGATCTGTGTACCTACTGGTCAGGCACCTTTTCCAGAAATTAATGGCAAATTTATGGCTGCCATTGACTCAAATCCGACGCTCCCACCTGGGCCTTTGTGATTCCCATCACAAGGAAATTTCCTAAAATCCCAGTTCAGCGCCGTGAAGGGGACCTTGAACACGGGTCCGAGTTGTGTTCCAGTAGATTGCTGCTCACAAAGCCGAGTCGGCCTTTCGGATGCATGCGGTGGAGCGCAGTTTTCGTTGCATCCGGAAAGCAAATGGCCGACCCGGAGTATTCAGACCAACCGAGGTCTTGACGCGCCTGCCTGCAGGCGGGCCGGACGATGAATTGAGGACAAACACCCAGGACCATTCCAGGGGCTGTACACAACCGGCCGCACACCCTGCGGCGATGAGCCAGAACGGACGACGCCTTCCCGCTCGCCGTTCGGGGCGCGAATGCAATGGCCGGAGCCCGCCCACACCGAGCAGAGCCTGGCGCGCCTGGCGCGTCCGACGAAGGGAGGTGCCGTGCGGATCCGCATTGCACTAGGGACGGCGGTGGCCGTCATAGCTATACCCGCGATCCTTTTCGCGTTCTTCAGCAGTACCTCTGCGGCTTCGGCGCGGCTGCCCGGCCACGAGGCGATGAGCCGACACCGGACCGTGAAGATCAACGACACATTGATGTCGTACGCCCAAGCCCAGAACGTTTCCAAATTTGTGACATACGCCGACGCGGTGGAAGCAGGAAGGGTCCAGACGTATCTCTCCGAGATCGCGTATCTCAGGACGGTGGCGTCCGAGGTCGCCTATCTCAAGACGGTGGCGGCGCAACGACAGCAGCAGGCCGCCGCACAAGCGGCCGCAGCGGCACAAGCAGCGGCAGCCGTACGCGTGCAGCCCGTCGCCGCACCTGCACCTGCACCGGCGCCGGCGCCGGCGGGCGGGCGGAAGTTCCGACGCCACGAGCACCAACACGGCCGATTGGGCCTGTATCCGTCAGCACGAGTCCGGTGGCAACTACTCCGTCGGGAACGGCGGCGCGTACCAGTTCCAGTTCGGGACATGGACCGGACTGACCGGGTTGCCCTCGCCGGCCGAGGACTACTCACCAGCGGTACAGGACGCGGCTGCTCTCAAGCTCTACTCAGAACGCGGCTGGGAGCCCTGGACGACCCGTTTCGCCTGCGGGCTCTGAGCATTGAACGACCGACGACCCCCGGATGCCGGGGACATGAATTGAGGACCACACCGAGCAACACATAAAGAAGGGCTGCACACACCGGCCGCACACCCTGCGGCGATCAGCCAGAACGGACGACGCCTTCCCGCTCGCCGTTCGGGGCGCGAATGCAATGGCCGGAGCCCGCCCACACCGAGCAGAGCCTGGCGCGCGCCCAGCGCGCGCCCGACGAAGGGAGGTGCCGTGCGGATCCGCATTGCACTCACGACGGCGGTGGCCGTCAATGCTGTTGCCATTCCAGCTGTACTCACATCGCTGCTCCCCAGCGACCCCGCCTGGGCGCAGGCGACCCGTCACGAGGCGGTGAGCGCCCACCCGGGCGCCGACACGCAGCATGCGGTGCGTATCAACGACACGTTGATGTCGTACCCCCAGGCACAGAAGGTTGCGCAGATGGCGACCTATGCCAACGCAGTCGAGGCGGCCCAACAGGCCACCTTCTACAAGGACCTGACGTTCATGCAGGACCTGAAGTTCTTCCAGGCCGTCGCGGCCCAGGAGCAAACCATCCCGGCCGCGTGGATGCCGACCGCAGTCTGTGAAGAGGGCGGTCGAAACGACCCGAATGCCGGGTACTTCGGCATCCTCGAGTGGAACGGCTTCGACGGCTACCCGACCGCGGGGAGCGCCCCGCTCTCGGTCCAGCTGGCCTGGGAAGCCGCCCACGGCCAGGGTCCTCCCGACGGTCCCGGAGAGTGCCACGGCTACTGAGGCGGCACGACAGAGCGGTCGACGAACAGGCTGACCTCGAGCGCCGCTACCCCCCTTCGAACATGGCCGACACCTGCGCCATGTCGAAGTAGTCCCGCCATGCGGTGATCTTCCCGTCAACGACGTGGAAGGCACCCATGACGGGCAGGGGGGCGGACTTTCCCTTGATGGTGAAGATATCCGTCCTCTCGGTCAACACGGTTGTCCCGTCGCTCGCCAGATGGTGCACCTCGAACTCCAGGGCGTCACACATCCCGAGGAACATATCGATGACCGCCATGGTGGCTTCGATCCCCTCGGCTGGCTCCATCGGGATGTTGTGGTACACGACATCATCCGAGAAATAAGCCCTCAGTACTTCGGGATCACGCGTGCTCGCCGCGGCACAGAAATCCCTCACGACCTGTTCGGCGCTGGGCATCGGCACTCCTCTCACTTCCTGATCGGCCCGCCCACGCTACCCAACGATCGGGCATGATGACGGTGTGACAGCAACGACGAAACGGGTGGCGGTGCTGGCGCCGATGCAGCCAGAACTCAAGGCGATCGTGAAGTCATTCGGGCTGAAGGCGACACCTGCCGACGCGGTGTTCTCCCACGCCGGGATCGCCGGCCACTGGTGGGTCGGGTCGCTCGTGACGGGCATGGGACCGGCCTTGGCTCGCGAGGCGACCAACCGGGCCCTCTCAGCCGGATCGATCGACCACGTCATGGTCATCGGCATCGCCGGCGGCCTCGACCCTGCGCTTCCCGTCGGGTCGCTGATGGTGCCCGAACGGGTGCAGCTCTATCCCGACGGGCCCGTGTTCAACAGCCATCCGATTCCACCGCGGCACGCCGCGGGCGCGCTCGATGTCGACCGATGGGCTCTTCGACGACGACGATGTGTGGCGCCCCATAGTCGAACGAGGCTTCGGTGCCGTCGACATGGAGGCGGCCGGGGTGGCCGAGGCGTGTGAGCTGGCCGGTGTCGATTGGTCGGTCTATCGCGGCATCAGTGATCGTCCCGACGAGCACATTGTGGACCAGGCCGTCTTCTCCCTGAGCAAACCCGACGGATCGGCCGATCCGGTAGCAGTGGCGATGTACCTGGCCCGCGACCCCGGCGCGCCAAGGCGCTCGCCCACCTGAACAAGTGCATGCAGCTCGCAGCGCGCACGGCTGCGGACGCCGCCTTCGCCGATCTGTCGGCCGTCTAACTCTCGTCGTCCGCGTCGGGGCGACCGTTCGGCACGTCCCGGCGCGCAATGACATGCAGGTCGATGTCGTTCTCAGACGCCATGCGCAGGATCTGCTGAATCACCGAGCCTCGAGTCATCGACTGCCAGCGCGTCAGCCGCGACGTGCCAAGGACGATCTGCGTGATCTGCTGGTCGATGGCCGCCGCGAAGATCGCCTTCGCCACGTCGTCGCCCTCCACCGTCTGCCATTTGCCGCCCACCGCCGTGACGAGCTTCTCGAGCTCGGCTGTGCCGGACTTCGTGGCGTCGGCGTCGCTCGAGACGACATTGATGGCGACGAGCGGTGCTTTCAATCTCGCGGCGATGCGGGCGGCCCGTCTGATGACCGACGCGTTCCCCGGAGCCCCCGTCACGGCCACCATGATCCGCTCGGTCGTCTCCCACAGCTCGCCCCCGGCACCCTTGGAGCGGAGGTACTCCAGAAGCTCCTCCTCGGTCTCGTCCGCCACGAAACGCAGCGACAGCTCGCGGAGAGCGGCGAGGTTCTCGGCCCTGAAGAAGCCGTTGAGCGCCGCAGGGACCTTCTCTTCCGGGTAGATGTTGCCGTGCAGCATGCGGCGGCGGAGCTGGTCCGCTGACGAATCGATCAACTCGAGCTGATCGGCCCGCCGCACGACCCAATCCGGCACCCGTTCGCGCACCCCCACCCCGGTGATCCGCTCGACCGCGTCGGCCACCGACTCGATGTGCTGGATGTTGACGGTCGTGATCACTGCAATGCCGGCATCGAGGATCTCGAGGACGTCCTCCCAACGTTTCTCGTGGCGACCCGAGTCAGGGACGTTGGTGTGCGCCAGCTCGTCAATAAGGGCCACCTTGGGCGCCCGGGCAATCACCGCGTCGACATCCATCTCCTCCCACTCCGCGTCCCGGTAGCGCACCTTCTTGCGCGGCACCACGGGCAGATCCCTCAATTGCTCCACGGTGTACGGCCGCTTGTGTGTCTCGACGAATCCGACGACGACGTCGGCGCCGCGCTGGAAGCGCCGCCACCCCTCGTCGAGCATGGCGCACGTCTTGCCGACGCCTGCCGCAGCGCCCAAGTAGACCCTGAACTTGCCGGTGGGGCGGACGCCCTCGTCCTCACCCGTGCTTGACGTCATGGCCACCTCCCTTTGCCGGGTCTCGCCACGGCATCGGTACACTCCAAAGACGCTCCGAAGGACGGAAGATTGTGACGAATGTGAGACCAAGCGGGCTCGGTACCGGCGCCGCGTATCGGCGGACCGTGTTGGGGATCGTAGTCACCCTGGCCAGTCTCGCCGCACTCACTGCGCTGCTGCTGCCGTTTCGAGAGCACCTGAGCACGGCCATCCCGGCGCTCGTCTACGTTCTGCCCGTACTGGTCGGGGTCGTCATCGGCGGGCTTGTCCCGGGCGTCGTGGGCGCACTCGGCGGGTTCCTCGTCTACGACCTCTTCTTCCTCCCGCCGTACAACACGCTGACCGTCCGCTCGCCCCAGAACTGGACCGCCCTCGGCGTGTACGCCGTGGTCGTGCTGGTCGTTTCGCAGGTCGTGGCCAAACTGCGCAGCGCTCGCGAAGAAGCCGAGCGCCGGACCCAGGAATCCGAGCGGTTGTACGAGCTCTCCCAGGCGCTGATCGGTGATCTCACCCTCTCGCAGTTGCTGACGCACATGGTCACAACGGTGCAAACCGTGTTCGCGCCACGCTGGACCGCGCTGGTCCTGCCCGAAGGCGAAGCGGTGGACCGGGCGTCTGGTGCGCTCCGCGTGGCAGCGAGTGGAGGGCAACCGATGACGGAGGGCGATGTGACCTCGGTCACGTCGGGTGGCGGGCAGGCGACGTCCCTCGGATTGCTCGACCACGCCGGCCCGCGCCGGGTCTCTGTGGCGCTGGTGGTCAGCCACCGGCCGGTGGGCATGCTGGTCCTGCAGGACGTGCAGCTGCTGGAGCGCGACCGAAGCCTGCTCGGCACGTTCGCCAACCAGGCGGCGCTGGCCGTCGACCGGGCGCAACTGAGCGAGCAGGCCATGCGGGCGCGCCTCCTCGAGGAGATCGACCGTTGGCGGCGCGCCCTGATGGGCGCGGCCTCGCACGACTTGCGCACGCCTCTGGCCTCCATCAAGGCTGCTGTCTCCAGCATGCGCCAAGTCGACGCCCAGCTGAGCCCGGACGATCGGGCTGAGCTTCTCGAGCTCATTGAGCTGCAGTCGGACCGGCTGGCCCGACTGGTGACCAACCTCCTCGATATGACCAGGCTGGAAGCGGGGGCGCTCGAGATCCGACCGATCACCGTCGGCTTCGGCGAACTGGTCGATGAAGCGGTGGCGCACCTCGGTGGCATCGTGTCGACTGGTCAGGTACTCATCGACGTGCCAGCGGACCTGCCCCTGCTCCAGCTCGATCCCGTCCTGATGAGCCAGGTCCTCGCCAATCTCCTCGAGAACGCCGAGCGGTTCTCCCCCGCCGGCAGCGTGATCCGGGTGAGCGCGCAGCGCGCCTCGGGCGGCGCGCCGCAGGTCGAGATCGCAGTCGCCGACGATGGTCCCGGCATCGCCCAGGAGCACCGTGAAAGCGTCTTCGACATGTTCAGCCAGAACGGCGGTGGTGGCAGAGCCGGCCTCGGCTTGGCCATCGCCAAAGCATTCGTCGAAGCGCACGGTGGGCTCATCTGGATCGACCCCACCGTGGCCCAAGGCGCCCGCATCATCTTTACGGTCCCGGCCGAGACCCGTGTCGCGGCCGCGGTCTGAGCGGCCGGCATGACCAAGGTGCTCGTTGTCGATGACGATGCCTCGCTGTTGAAGGCCCTGCGGATCGGTCTGACGGCCCGCGGCGACGAAGTGCTCGTGGCGCACTCGGGTGCGGAGGCCATCAACCAGGTCGCCCTGGCCCGACCGGATCTCGTCATCCTCGATTTGGGATTGCCCGACGTCGACGGGCTCGATGTCTGCCGGCGCGTCCGGGAGTTCTCGGACGTGCCCATCGTGGTGCTCTCCGCCTATGGCGACGAGCGCCGCAAGGTGGAGGCTCTCGACAGCGGGGCCGACGACTTCGTGACCAAGCCTTTCGGCATGGCCGAGCTCGAGGCGCGGCTGCGCGTGGCGCTGCGCCATGCTGCAGCCCGCCGTGCCTCGGGCGACAAGTCGGCCACCCTCGAGGTCGGCGACCTCGACCTGGACCTGGTCCACCACATGGCGACTCTCGCGGGCTCGCCACTGGAGCTCACCGCCAAGGAGTTCGAGCTTCTCGCCTACCTGGCGCGCCATGCCGGCAAGGTCTGCACCCACCACATGATCCTCAAGGACGTCTGGGGACCCGGCTACGGCGCCGAATCCAACTACGTCCGCGTCTATACCCACCGTCTGCGCAAGAAGATGGGGGATGACGAGGGGCAGTTGCTCAGGACGGTGCCCGGTGTCGGCTATCAGTTGGTGGCCGGCGCTCACGAGAGCGCCAGGGAGTAGAGCGGGTTGCGCATCAGGAGCACACCTCGCTCGAATGCCGTTGTACCCTCCGCGACCACTCGGGATCCGGCGACCATCCCGGGCACGGCGGCCCGGCCAATGAAGCGCAGGACCAAGACGCCCGTTCCGTCGACCAGGATGGCGTCGGTGCGGACCCAGGGCCTCTCGAAGGAGTCGACCGACTCGATCTTGCCGGTCACGACTGCTCGTTGCCGCGGCACCAACGCCGCAATGGCGGTGGCGGTGCTGCTCACGTCTTGAGCTTGGCCAGGGCCTCGTTGAGCTGGAGCACGTCGATGTACGACGTCCCCAGGAAGCCGAGTTCAGCCCCCTGCGTCTGGCTGACGACGAGGTGGCGCAGCACAGGGGCCGAGACCCCGGTGGCCCTCGACACCATGGGGATCTGGACCAGAGCGTCCTGCTGGCTGATGTCCGGGTCGTACCCGCTGCCCGAGGTCGTGACGAGGTCAGGGGTCGGGTTGACGCCCCGGGCCCTCCAGTACGCCACGAGTGCCTGGGTGTTCTCTTTGAGGGTCTTTGACCGGGGCCCGAGGTTGGTCGCGCCCGACTCCCCGGAATTCAGGACGCCGGACTTGCCGGGGATGTTGTTGGCCTGAAGCGGGTTGTCCCCTCCGCCGGCGACCGGCTTCAGCGAACCGGCGTACGGACCGACGGCATCCGGGCGTCCCTGGAACACACAGGTGCCGTTCCGATGGCCCGGGCAGGGCGCCTGGGACCAGTTCTGCCCGATCAGGGTCGACCCGTTGGCCGTGATCGATCCGTCGGCTTGGTGCGTGAAGAACACCTGCGAGACGCCGGTGCCGAGGAAGGCGTAGGCGAAGGTCAGGACCAGCACCCCAACGACCAGGACGACCGAACGGCGGATGTGGACGAGCATCAGAGGGTCTCCATCAGTAGGCGTGCAGCGCAACGAGAATGAGGTCGATCAGCTTGATGCCGATGAATGGAACGATGATTCCGCCGACGCCGTAGATCCATACGTTGCGGCGCAAGATTGCCGCCGAGCCGGCGGCACGGAACTTGACGCCCCGGAGCGCCAGAGGAATCAGTGCCACGATCACGAGTGCGTTGAAGATGACCGCGGACAGCACGGCGCTCTGCTGATTGTGCAGATGCATGATGTTCAGCGCGTTGAGCTGCGGATACGTCGCCACGAAGATCACCGGGATGATGGCGAAATACTTGGCGACGTCGTTGGCGATGGAGAACGTCGTCAGCGAGCCCCTGGTGATGAGAAGCTGCTTGCCGATCTCGACCACGTCGATGAGCTTGGTCGGGTTGGAGTCGAGGTCGACCATATTGCCGGCCTCCTTGGCGGCGGTGGTCCCCGTGTTCATCGCCACGCCCACGTCGGCTTGGGCCAGGGCCGGTGCATCGTTGGTCCCGTCCCCGGTCATGGCGACCAACTTGCCGCCCTCCTGCTCCTGGTGAATAAGCGCCAACTTCGCTTCGGGCGTGGCCTCGGCCAGGAAGTCGTCGACGCCTGCCTCCTGGGCGATGGTCGCCGCGGTCAAGGGGTTGTCGCCGGTGATCATCACCGTGCGGATGCCCATAGAGCGCATCTCGGCGAACTTCTCCTGGATGCCTTCCTTCACCACGTCCTTGAGTTCGATGACCCCGAGGATCACGGGACCATCGGCCACGACCAGCGGCGTCGACCCCGCCCGCGAGACGCGCTCGACGATGGGATCGAGATCGGCGGGCACGGCCCCGCCCTGCTCGGTCACCCACTGCTTGACCGAGTCGGCAGCTCCCTTGCGGATCTGGCGCCCGTCGAAGTCGAGACCGGACATGCGGGTCGTGGCGGAAAAGGGTACAAAGACGTGCCCGGCTCCGAGCTGGCGTTCCCGGATGTCGAAGCGCTCCTTGGCCAGGACCACGATGGAGCGTCCCTCGGGCGTCTCGTCAGCCAGCGACGCCAACTGTGCCGCGTCGGCGAGGTCACGCTCGCTGTGGTCGCCGACAGGATAGAAGCCCGACGCCATCCGGTTGCCCATGGTGATGGTGCCGGTCTTGTCCAGCAGGAGGGTCTGCACGTCCCCGGCCGCTTCCACTGCCCGACCGCTCATGGCGAGCACGTTCTTCTGGACGAGGCGGTCCATTCCGGCGATGCCGATGGCGGAGAGCAGGGCGCCAATGGTGGTCGGGATCAGGCAGACCAGCAGAGCAACCAGGATCACCACCGACACTGCGCTGCCCGAGTAGATGCCGAACGCCTCGAGCGACACCACGACGGGAATGAAGATGATCGTCAGGACGGCCAGCAGGATCGTCAAGGCGATCTCGTTGGGTGTCTTCTGGCGGTTGGCTCCCTCGACCAGGGTGATCATGCGGTCCAGGAAGGTCTGCCCGCGCTCGGCCGTGATACGGATCACGATCCGGTCCGAGAGCACCCTGGTGCCGCCAGTGACGGCCGAGCGGTCACCGCCCGACTCGCGGATCACAGGCGCGGACTCACCGGTGATGGCCGACTCGTCGACCGAGGCGATGCCCTCGACTATCTCGCCATCGGAGGGAATGAGGTCGTTCGCCTCGCAGACGACCATGTCGCCCTTGTTCAGCTCGGCCGCCGGCACCAGTTCTTCGGTGCCATCGGTCCGGAGCCGCCGCGCCTCGGTCTCCGAGCGCATCCTGCGCAAGGTGTCGGCTTGCGCCTTGCCCCGCCCCTCAGCCATGGCTTCGGCGAAGTTGGCGAAGATCACCGTCAGAAACAACCAGATGGTGACGGACCAGGTGAAGACCGACGGGTGCGCGATCGCCTCGAACAGGGTCACGACGGAGCCGACGAGGACCACGAACATCACGGGATTGCGGATCTGTACCGCCGGGTTCAACTTGGTCAACGAGTCGACGAGGGCCTGACGCAGGATCGGGCCGTCGAAGAGGCTCCGGCGCTCGGCCACACCATGCGGCGCACTGGCCGGCCCCGGCTGATCCGGTTGGGTGGTGGTCATGGTCATGAGAAGAACTCTCCGTGGCGGGTCATTTAGAAGAACTGTCCGTGGCTGAGCTGCTCGACGATCGGTCCGAGCGCAAGGGCGGGGAAGAAAGTCAGGCCGCCAATGATGATGATGACCCCGATGGTCAAGCCCACGAACATGGAGTTGTCGGTCCGGAAGGTGCCGAGTCCTTCGGCCACCGCCGGCTTCGCGGCCAGCACGCCGCCGAGGGCGAGGGCGGGGATCATGATGCCGACCCGGCCGATCAACATGTCGATGCCGCCGATCACGTTGTAGAAGGTCGTGTTACCGGTGAGACCCCCGAAGGCCGAGCCGTTGTTGTTCCCCTGCGAGGTCAGCGCGTAGAGGATTTCGGTGAACCCGTGGGGAATGGCGTTGAGCGGACCCGCTCGGCCCGCATGGATCGAAACGGCGATGGCCGTGAAGACCAGCACGATCAGCGGCATGACGAGGGCCCCGAGACCCGCGAGTTTGACCTCCTTGGATTGAATCTTCTTCCCCAGATACTCCGGTGTTCGCCCGATCATCAGGCCGCCGATGAACACCGCGATGATGGCGTAGATGAGGATCGTGTACAGGCCGCTCCCGGCCCCTCCGGGCGTCACCTCCCCCAACATCATCCCGCTAATGAGGAAGAAGCCGCCCATCGGCGTGAACGAGTCGTAGGAAGCATCGGCCGAGCCGGTGGAGGTGTTCGTCGAGGCCACGCCGAACACCGCCGTCGACGTATCCCCAAACCGGACCTCGTGGCCCTCGGTGTTCCCGACTGTCGAGGTCACGCCGGCAGCGGCAACGGCCGGGTTGTTCTGGTGCTCGTAGTAGGACGCCCCTCCGACCCAAACTCCGAAGATGATCACCATGGCCGCCAGCAGGGCGGCGCCATGGCGGATGCTTCCCACCATTTTGCCAAAGGTGTAGGTAAGGGCGAAGGGGATGGCCAACAGCAGGTAGATCGACAGCCAGTTTGTGAGGCCCGTCGGGTTCTCGAACGTCGTCGCCGAGTTGGCATTGAGGAACCCTCCTCCGTTGTTGCCCAGCTGCTTGATGGCCTCCATGAAGCCGATCGGGCCTCTCGGGATCGTCTGGCTCACCCCGTTCAAGGGGTCGTGGATGCTGACGGTACCGGCCAGCGTCTGCACGGCACCCTGGCCGACAAAGATGAGCCCGGCGAGGAACGCGATCGGGAAGACGATGTAGAGCAGGCCGCGAGTCATGTCGACCCAGAAGTTGCCGATGGTTGGTGAACTCCGCCGGGAGAAGCCCCGCACGAAGGCAATGGCCACTGCGATACCGATCACAGGGCTCAGCATCTGCTCCAGCGTCAGCGCGCCGATCTGCGAAAAGTACGACATGGTCGTCTCTCCGCCATAGTTCTGCCAGTTGGTGTTGGTCATGAACGAGGCGGCGGTGTTGAAGCTGAGCGCCTGAGGCACGGCGCCCAGGTGTTGCGGGTTGAGCGGAAGCGACCCCTGGATCCTGATCAGCAGGTAGGTGACACTCATGGCGACGGCAGAGAAAATGACCATCGAGGCGGCGTAGCGCTTCCAGTTCTGCTCCTTTTCGGGGCTGGTGCCGAGCAGCCGGTAGACCGGTCGCTCGGCCCAGCCGAGAAAATGCACCCGCCCGTCGAAGACGGCGGCCATGTAGGAACCCAAGTAGCGCCAGGTCAGACCAAGGGCAATGACCAGAGTGATGATCGTGATGGCGAGATCCATGTCAGAACTTCTCGGGCTTGAACATGGCGACGCCCACATAGAAGAACATGACGATGGACAATGCGAGAAGGATCCCCTGGGTCCAGGTCATACCCGGTCCAGCGCCCAGATGAGCCCGAGCATCACCGCGACGAAGCCCACGATGCCCAGCACTGCGAGGAAGTCAGCCATGGGCCCATGGTGCAGGGGCCGACGTGAACCCGATGTCAACGCGCCGGGGTCTCGCGTCAACAGAATGTCAATGCGCGCCCAGAGCCGGCTGTGCCTAAGGTGAGGACGGACTCGCACGAAGACGAAAGTGGGGTGGATGTGATGGCGCTGGACCTGCAGGGGTGCCGCACGCTGGTGACCGGGGGGTCGTCGGGCATCGGGGCCGGGTTGGCCGAGGCTCTGGCCGAACGGGGTGCCGTGGTCGGCATCTGCGCCCGCCGGGGTGAGCTGCTCTCCGAAGTACTGGAGCGCTGCATGAAGCACTCTCCCGACAGCCGCATGTGGGTGACCAACCTGGCCGACCCCGACGCAGTGGACAGGCTGGCCGTGGACGTGCTGGACGCGTTCGGCGGGGTCGACCTCCTCGTCAACAACGCCGGCATCCCCAAGCGCCGCCACACCACGGCACTCGACATCGACACCATCACCGCGGTCATGCACATCAACTACCTGTCGCCGATGCGCCTGACCTATGACCTGCTGCCCCAGATGCTCGCCCGCGGCTCGGGCGCCATCGTGAACATCTCCTCGATCGCCGCCAAACTCAGCGCTCCGGGCGAGGCGGCCTACGACGCCTCGAAGGCGGCACTCACCGCCTTCTCCGAGGCCATGGCCGTGGACCTGTGGGACACCGGCGTCAAGGTGATGGTGGTCTACCCCGGCGTGATCGACACCGAGCTGTTCACCCTGCCCGACAACGACGTGCCCGACCTGCCGGTGGCGGCCGAGCCGGTCTCGGTCGCCGTCGACGCCATTCTGGCCGGGCTCGAGTCGGGCGCCGCCCAGGTCTACGTGCCCGAGTGGTTCCACGGCGTGACCGCCAACAAGGAGAAGGACGTCGGCGCGTTCTTGGAGGCGACCGCGGCGTACCTGCGCGACCAGAAGCAGAAGAAGGCCGAGAAAAGCTGAGCAGATCGGCCCTGAAGCGAGAGGGGTGGACGTGAAGATCGAACCTGACGCAGCCGGGATGAGCGAGGTGCGCCTCGAGCGCATCACCGAGCACTTCCGCTCCACCTATGTCGAGCCCGGGAAGATCGCCGGCTGCCAGATCGCGGTGGTGCGGGGCGGCCACGTCGCCTACCAGCGCTCCCTCGGGCTCATGGACCGCGAGACGCAGACGCCGATGGCCGACGACGCCATCTTCCGCATCTACTCCATGACCAAGCCCATCGTGTCGGTCGCCCTCATGCAGCTCTACGAGCGGGGTCTGTTCCAATTGCTCGACCCGGTGCACCGCTACATCCCGGCGTGGCGGACCCTGCGGGTCGGGGTGGAGGGCCCCGACGGCACCGTGTCCCTGGTGAAACCCGAGCGCCCGATGAACATGCGCGACGTGTTGATGCACACAACCGGCCTGCCGGGAGGGCTGTTTCCCAGTAATCCCATCGATGCCGCGTTCAACGAGGCGCGTGCGGCGCTGGGCAGCGGCCAGACGCTCGAGACCATCACGGCGTTGCTGGCCGAGCACCCGCTCAAGTTCCACCCCGGGACGCACTGGAACTACGGGATCTCGACCGACATCGTGGGCCGGCTGGTCGAGATCCTCTCCGGTCTGCCCTTCGACGAGTACCTGCGGCGCGAACTCTTCGAGCCGCTGGGCATGGTGGACACCGGGTTCTTCGTGCCCGAGACGTCACTCGCCCGTCTGGCCGCCTGCTACCAGTACCGCCCGGCCAACAGCCCACGGCTGATGAAAGGCCCGTTCGCCAACGCCATCCTGCGCCGCCGGTCGTATCTCTCGGGAGCGGGTGGCCTGGTCTCGACCACCCACGACTACGTGGCCTTCTGCCAGATGCTGGCCAACGGTGGCCAGCTCGCCGGCCGGCGCGTGCTCGGTCGCAAGACCCTGGAGCTGATGACGGTCAACCACCTCCCTGGCGGCGCCACCTTGGAGGACATGGCCGTCGGGGGCTTCGGGGAGGCCAACTTCGAGGGCGTCGGCTTCGGTTTGGGCTTCGCGGTCGGTCTGGGCCCGGCCGCCACCGCCATGGCGGGCTCGGGCGGCGAGTTCTACTGGGGCGGAGCCGCAAGCACGGCGTTCTGGGTCGACCCGGCCGAGGACCTCTTCGTCGTCTTCATGACGCAGCTCTTCCCGTCTGCCGCCTATCCCTTCCGGGCCCAGCTGCGTGCGCTCGTCTACCAGGCCATTGACGATTGATGGCCGCGGCTGAGGCGCCCGTCGGCCCCGCCGACGCCAGCAAGGTGCCACGATTCTCGGGGCTCGCCACCTTTGCCCGGCTGCCCACGGTGGATCAGGTCGGCCGTTGGGACATCGGAGTGGTCGGCGTGCCCTTCGACGGCGGCACCAGCTATCGGCCCGGCGCCCGCTTCGGGCCGGCCGCAGTGCGCCAGGGCTCGCGCCTGCTGCGGCCGTACAACCCGGCGCTCGAGGCACTGCCCTTCGAGCTGGCCCAGGTCGTCGACGTCGGGGATATCGCCTGCACGCCCTTCAGCGCGGAGGAAGCGGTGGGCGAGATCGAAGCCGGCGCCGACGCGCTCCTGCGCGACGGAGGGCGGCTGGTCGCCATCGGCGGCGACCACACCATCGCGCTGCCGCTGTTGCGGGCCACGGCGCGCCGCCACGGGCCGCTCGCCCTGGTTCACTTCGACGCGCATCTCGACACCTGGGACACGTACTTCGGGCAGCGCTTCACGCACGGGACGCCGTTCCGGCGCGCCTGGGAGGAGGGCCTCCTCCTCTACGACCACAGCGCCCACGTCGGGTTGCGGGGACCGCTCTACTCCGAGGCCGACCTCTCCGATGACTCCTCCATGGGCTTCGCACAGTTCACCACCGACGACGTGGCGGAGCACGGGGTGGCCGAGGTGCTGCGCCGGGTGTTGCAGCGGGTGGGCGACGCCCCGGTCTACGTGTCGGTCGACATCGATGTGCTCGACCCGGCGCACGCGCCGGGCACCGGCACGCCCGAGGCCGGCGGCGTGACCAGCCGCGAGCTCCTGGCCCTGGTGCGCGGCCTGCGGCCCGCCGCGGTGGTGGGGGGCGACGTGGTGGAGGTCTCCCCCGCCTACGACCACGCCGAGATCACGGCCATCGCCGCCGCCCACGTGCTCTACGACCTCGTGACCATCATGGCGGCGCCGGGAAGGGCTTGACCGTACGTCCGCCTCACCGGGCGCTGCGGCCCCCGTCTTTGTAACAGTGCATTCACGTACGGGAAACGAAGGGCGAACGTTGCCTTCGTAGGGTGAGCCGCACAGCGCAGTACAAAGGTGGGAAAACCAGGTACGAAGTGAAGCGAGATCTTCTGGTCGGTGTGGCCCAATGGTTGGCCGCACCAGGGGAGCCGCGCCAGAACTTGAACGTGGCGCTCAGCATGATGGACGACGCTGCGTCGCGTGGCGTCGAGCTCCTGCTGCTGCCCGAGCTCTGGTCCTGCGGCTACGACCCCGAGACACTGGCCCAGGATGCGCGGGCGGACGCCCAGCCCCTTGACGGGCCGCGCTCGGCCACATTGGGTGAGGCGGCACGCCGGCGCGAGATGTGGCTGGCCGCCGGCACCGTGCCCGAACTCGGTGACGACGGCCGCATCTACGACACTGCGCTCGTGTTCAACCCGCACGGTGAGCTGGCGGCCTGGCACCGCAAGGCCCATCTCTACCCCCCGACTCTCGAGCCCTCGGTGTTCACCCCCGGCGATCGGTTGACGACGTTCGACGACCCCGCCCTCGGCCGGGTGGGCCTGGTGGTCAACTTTGACGGCGACTTCCCCGAGGTGGCGCGGACGCTCGCACTGCGTGGGGCCCGACTTGTCCTGGCGCCGGCGGCGTACGAGGTCGAGGGGGCCAACGCCTGGGACCTCCTCTACCCCGCCATTGCCCTGACCAACAGCCAGTGGTGGGTGCAGGCCAACCAGGCCGGCTCCCACTCCACCTCGACCCTGCTCGGGGCCAGCCGGATTGTGGCGCCGACCGGCACCGTGGTGGCCGAGGCCAGCCGCGCCGTTCCGGGCTCACTCAGCCGGGCCGAACTCCTGGTGCACCGCATCGACCTGCACATCGCCTACGAGCGGGAGGGGATCTCGGGACTGCTGGAGGACGAGCGCCATCCCGAGCTCTACTTCGACCGCGTACCGGCCGAGTCGGCCTGACCCCTCAGACGCCGCCTGCCTGTGCGTGCAAGACGGCGCGGACGCGGTCACGGAAGATGACGTACTGATCCTGGGCCAGCCAGGGTGCGGACGGCAGCCGCTCAATCAGGTGCGGAGCCAGCACGACCTCACCCTTGGCGAATTGGCGCCGGGTGAGATCGACATCGACGCCGGCGAACCGGTTCCAGTAGTGAAAGCCCTGCGGTGATCCGTCGGCATGCTCGACTTCAGCCTCCAGCAACTCGCCCCCGAGCAGATCGTGCACGACCAGCGCCGTGACGGCGCACTGGCCGAGCGAGGGCTCGGCGGGAGACCAGTTCGGAATGTCGGTCGGATCGCACGTCTCGAGGGACCAGGACGCGCGGATGGCCGACTCCAGGCCCGCCAGCGTCAGGGGCCGATCCTCATCGAAGCGATCGGTAGATGTCACCTCTTCAGTCAACACGCTCGCAGCTGGCTTCCGTGCACCCGCCAGACCGGCGACGATGCGGGTGAAATCCACGTGCGACCACGCGTCGGCCGCCGTGCCGGCGGCGGAGGCCTAGTGCCGCTTGCGCCGGTCGTGCCGGGACTGCGCCCGCTTCGCCTTGCGCTTCCGGCGTCCCGCCTCGTCGGGATGCGCCCCGTGGGCGGCGTGCGCAGTGTGCCCCGTGTCGCTGACGGCCTGGGCGTCCCCACCCTGCAGGCTGCGCCGGCGGCGCGCCATGGCGGTGAAGAAGGCGACGACCAGGATCACCGCAGCCAGGCTGAAAATCAGTACGTAGAACACGGCTCATTCAACCATGGACCGACCCGACGGCGTCCGCCGAGCGGCTCCGCGTGCGTTTCCCGACGATCAGTGCGAGGCCGGGGCGTTCGGATCCGTCGAGCCTAGGACGATGCCGGCCAGACCTTCCACGAGTTGGGCGGTCGAGCGGATGGAGGCGTTCGGCGAGTGCGTCTCGGCGGAGAGTGCACCTTCGGCCGCCGCACGAGCAACCGGCTCACCGATCGGTGGTGGCGGTGCCGCGGCCTCTGCCGCCACACGAGCCGTCAAAGCCTTCGACGCCGAACCGACGGTGATGCCGTAGCGGTCTGCTGCGCTGCCTACCTGGCCCGGCAACGTGGTGGTGACGTAGCCCAACCTGCTCCCGTCGGGGCGCGTCACGACCGTGTCGAGCGCCGCTGCTCCGCTCACGTGCACCGCACCGTGCACGGTGGAAGGGATGAAGACCACGGTATCGGTCTGGAGGTCGCCGCGCCGGCCCGCGACGGTCGACGTCGCCAGCATGGCGAACGCCCGCGCAGCCGGGTCGTAGCTGTAAGCATCCAATCGCCCCGCCGTGGCGGTCGGCGACACCCGCATGAGGAGCCGTTGCCGGCTGGAGATGAGCTGGTCGGCCTGTGAAGGGACTGCCTTGGGATTGCCCTTCCCGGGCGTGCCGTTGGCGGTCGTCTGGTAGCTCGTCTGCTGCCAGCGCACGCACCAACAGGACCCCGGCGCCTTGGACAGACCCTTCCAGGCCCAGAGCGTGGCCCCGGTCTGTGTCGACTCCTGCGCGGCGAGCTCGTTGGCCAGGATGGTCGAGTCGGTCGCCGACGAGTCACCGAACTCCGTGACGAACACGGCCGAGTGCATGGCCTGGGCCTCGGCCTCTGCGGTCTGGTAGCCGAAGGTGAAATTGGGCGGGTAGCCGCCCGGCTTCGCCGGCAGACCCAAGAGGTCCTGCTCCACCGTGAAGGCGTAGGTGTACACGTGGGGCGCGAACACGAGGTTGGGATACGACGAGAAGGGCGCGGACACCTGCAGCGAGAAGTCGACCAGGTTCCGGTAGGCCAGCGGCTCGAAGAAGATCTGCTGCCGGTTGACCGACGCCAGCTGCGGGTACGCACACGTACCTGTCAACGACGTGGGCGCGTTGGCCGGGCAGGTGGGTCGTCCGTCGCGCACGCCGGTCAAGGCCTCGATGGCCCTCGTGTAGAAGGGATAGAGGTCCTCGCTGCTCGCCTGATACCCGTTCCCTGCCGGCGTCGAGCCGGTGGATCCGGGCTGGGGCTCGTTCATCAGCTCGTAGCCCAGGACCGCAGGGTTGTCCTGGAACTGCTTTGCCAGCGCGGCCAGCGCGCCGATGTAGTGGTCCTGCAGGCCCGTTCCCGGCGCTTGGCCCTGCGGGGCGGCGACCATGGCGTTCTGCCAGAAGTTGGCGAAGGCGGCGGACTCGGCCGGGTTGAGCTCGTCGATGCCGAACATGGCGCAGCCAGGCTTGCTCTCGCTCAACACCGCCCAGGAGGGAGCGCCGTCCGCGCCGCCCGAGGGAGTGCACCCCGAGGGGGCGGCGGCCTTCGCTGCCGGCAGGATGTAGCGCGAGTACTGGTCCTGGTGCATGTCGAGGATGACGTACACGCCCTGTTGGCGCGCCCACCCCACGACCTGTGCGACCCGGTCGAGGTAGGTCGACGAATAGATCCCGGCCGTTGGTTCGAGCTGACTCCAGTTGAGCACCAGCCGGACGACGTTGAACCCCAAGGCCCGCATCTGCGCGAAGTCGTCGCCGCTACCCGGTGCCGTCGATTGCGCGAAGGCGGGGAGCGACGCCTGCACCTCGCAGAGCGGCGGCTGCGGGATCAGGGACGACGCCTTGGGACACCGCCCGTCGTAGGCCGAGGGCGAGACCGGGAAGAGCGCAGGTCCTCCGTTGGCACCGGGGTACGCCACGTCCTGCATGCCGACCGCCGCCACGCCGTGCAGCAGCACCTCACGCCCCGCGGCGTCGGCCAGGTACGGCGTGACGTCGGGCCCGCTGATGGGCGAGACGACATGGAGGAACGTCAAGGCGGGAATGGTCCCAGCGGAGGCGTTGGCCGCGCCGGCCTCGCCGGACGGGAGGGAGAGGAGAGCGGCGGTCACCGCCGTGGTGGCGAGGGCGGCCGAACGCAAGAGGCGAAATAGCGTGGGCACGGCGACGCAACCTAGCTGACGCCGGCTCACGGGCAGGCGCGCCCGGGCGCGCAGCCGGGCAGGAGCCCGAGCCCTGCCCTGCTTACGTCCCGCCGGGCAATCACGGCGACAAGCCGGACGGCCCGCGCCTGTCATTGGGTAGGGTCGCCGCCATGGCAGGAACGACGGACGACGGGCCCCCGGAAGAGGTCTCGCTGTACGAGGGGCTGCTCACCACGCGGGCCATCCGGCGATACACCGACGAGCCGCTCCCCGACGAGGCACTCCGCGACATCCTCTTCGCGGCCACCCGGGCCCCGAGCGGTTCGAATCGCCAGCCCTTCCGCTTCATTGTCCTCACCGACGGGCCGGTGGCGGAGGAGGCCAAGCGGCTCATCGGCGAAGGGGCACGCAAGTTCTGGGCTGCCAAGCGGGAGGCCGACGGCTACGACGCCGGATCCGGCGCCCGGGCCGACTCCCCCAAGGCGCGCATGGCCCGGACGATGCAGCAGTACGTCGACACCTACGAGTCGGTGCCCGTTCTCGTGCTGGCGTGCTACCAGCGCTACCGCGCCGTCGACTCCCCCACTGACGGCGCATCGGTCTATCCGGCCTGTCAGAACCTGCTGCTGGCTGCCCGGGCCCTCGGGTTCGGCGGCGTCATGACAGGCTGGCAATTCGCGGCCGACACCGAGCTGCGGTCGCTGCTGCACATCCCCGACGAGGTCGAGATCATGGCCACCATCACCCTCGGGCGGCCCCAAGGTCACCACGGCCCGGTGCGCCGCCGTCCCCTCCCCGAGCTGGTCCACGGGGATCGCTGGGGCGAGGCGCCGGCCTGGGCGGTCGACCCGACCGGGGCCGCCCACACGTCGGCGGGTCCGCCGACCCGCAGCCAATAGAGTCTGCGGTGTTGCGCACGCTCGCGGAAGGCTGACCATGCACCCTGTCGACTCGCCCGTCTTCGACGCGGACAACCACTATTACGAAGCGCTCGATGCCTTCACCCGTCATCTCGACCCGAAGCTGGGGCCGCGGGTGATCGAGTGGGTCGACGTCAACGGCCGGCGCTACCACGCGCTGGGCGGGCGGGTCAGCCGGGCCGTGACCAACCCCACCTTCAACCCGATCGCGCCGGCCGGGGCGCTCGTCGACTACTTCCGCGGCAACCCCGACGGCCGGCCCATGCACGAGCTGATGGGCAAGCCCGAGCCGATCCGCCCCGAGTACCGCGACCGCGACGCCCGCCTCACCACCATGGACGCCCAGAACCTGTCCAAAGTCTGGCTCTTCCCCACCCTGGGCATGCTGTACGAGGAGTCGCTCAAGCACGACACGGGCGCCGTCGTGCTGCTCTTCCGGGCCTTCAACCGGTGGCTGGCCGAGGATTGGGGCATGGCCTACAAGGACCGCATCTTCGCCGCTCCGTACATCTCACTGGCCGACATCGACGAGGCGGTGCGCGAGCTGGAATGGGCGCTCGACCAGGACGCCCGAGCGGTCGTGATGCGGGCGGCGGCCCCCATCACGGTCGGCGGGCCCCTCTCACCGGCGGCCGACGTGTTCGACCCGTTCTGGGCCAGGGTCAACGAATCCGGCATCACGGTGGTGGTCCACGCCGGCGACGCCGGACTGTCCTCCAACGGGTATGCGACGGACGGCTTTTCCGCCTCCTTCCGCGCCGGGCCGTCCCGTCCGAGCATCAAGATGTTCGCCATTGAGCGGGCCGCACACGACTTCCTGGCCACGCTGCTGCTCGAGAAGCTGTTCGACCGCTTTCCCAACGTGCGCATCGCCTCCGTCGAGAACGGCTCCGAATTCCTCGCCCCTCTCTTCGGCAAGCTGCGCACGACCACCCGGCGCATGCCAGGCTACTTCTCCGAGGACCCTGTCCTGACCTTCCGTCGCAACGTGTGGATCAACCCGTTCTGGGAAGACGACGTCGGTGAGATCGTGGATCTCATGGGGGACGACCGGGTGATTTTCGGATCGGACTGGCCGCACATTGAAGGTCTGCCGGAGCCGACCGACTGGGTGTCCGAGCTGCAGAAGCTCCCCGCCGAGTCGGTGCCCAAGATCATGGGGGGCAACGTGTCCGAACTCAACGAGCGGAGGCCTGCATGACCGAGGTGGTCGACCTGGGCCAGACGGTGGACCCGGCCGCGCCGGGCTACCGGATTGAGCCCCATGTCATCATCCTGTTCGGCGCCACCGGTGACTTGGCGGCGCGCAAGCTGCTCCCCGGCCTTCTGCACCTGGCCATGACCGGGATGATGCCCGACTACCGCATCGTCGGCAGCTCGACCAGCACCCTCACCGACGAGGAGTTCCGGCACCTGGCCCGCCATGCCGTCGACGAGTTCTCCACGGACAAGATCTCGTTGCTGCAGTGGGCGAACTTCGAGAAGCGGCTGAGCTTCTGCTCGACTTCGGCGGAGGCCGAGGCGCTGGCCGACCACGTGGCCGCCGTCGAGAAGGACATGGGCGGCGAGCCCCGCCGGCTGCACTACCTGAGCGTGCCGCCGGCGGCGGACCGCGCCGTGATCCAGATGATCTCGGACGCCAAGCTGGTCGAGCGGTCGCGGGTGGTCATGGAGAAGCCCTTCGGAACCGATCTGGCCAGCGCGGTGGCGCTCAACGACATGCTGCACTCCGTCTTCGACGAACAGCAGATCTTCCGTATCGACCACTTCCTCGGGAAGGAGGCGGCCCAGAACATCCTTGCCTTCCGCTTCGCCAACGGCCTCTTCGAGCCCATCTGGAACCGGG
The DNA here is from genome assembly GCA_963741995.1 of uncultured Acidimicrobiaceae bacterium. GTDB lineage: Bacteria > Actinomycetota > Acidimicrobiia > Acidimicrobiales > RAAP-2 > Bog-473. The sequence goes on along the minus strand of CAVUKI010000001.1, from coordinate 372,028 downwards.
ACCACATAGACCACGTGCAGATCGACGTGCCCGAGACCCTGGGGGTCGACGATCGCGTCGCCTTCTACGAGGCGACGGGCGCCTTCAAGGACATGGTGGTTACCCATCTCTTCCAGATTTTGGGCTTCATGGCCATGGAGCCGCCCACGGCACTCTCGGCCGGCCCCATCAACGAGGAGAAGAACAAGGTCTTCCGCTCGATGCGCCCTGTTGATGTGACCGAGGTCGTGCGAGGGCAGTACGAGGGCTACCGCAACATTCCGGGCGTGGCGGAAAACTCGGACACCGAGACCTTCGTGGCGCTCAAGGTGGAGATCGACAACTGGCGCTGGGCAGGCGTGCCCTTCTTCCTGCGCACCGGCAAGAAGCTCGGCGGCGGCGAGCGCATCATCTCCATCGCGTTCCGCGAGCCTCCCAAGTCCATGTTCCCCGCCGGCTCCGGCGTGGGTGCCCAAGGCCCCGACCACCTCACCTTCGACCTGGCCGACTCGTCGAAGCTGTCCCTCTCCTTCTACGGGAAGAAGCCCGGGCCGGGCATGAAGCTCGAGAAGCTGAGCCTCCAGTTCGCATTGCACGAGACGGGGCAGGACGCTGACGTGCTCGAGGCCTACGAACGCCTCATCCACGACGCAATGATCGGCGACCACACCCTGTTCAACACGGCGGAGGGCATCGAACGCTTGTGGGAGGTGTCGACACCGTTGCTGGAGGATGCTCCCCCGGTGCAGAGCTACCCCGAGGGCAGCTGGGGTCCGCCAACCATCAACGAACTGATCGCGCCACGCACCTGGCGGCTGCCCTTCGAGCGCCGCTGGCGAGGGAACCCCGCCGGTTGAGTCAGGGGCCGGCGGCCGTCAGTTCAGGGTGTGCCCGTTCGACTGCGGCAGTTCCACCACGGTTGTGCCCGCAAGATCGACAGGCTCAATGGGCCGGAACTCGGCACCGGGCTGCACCTTCGCCCGGGCGCGCTCGTCCAGCACTGTCGTGGCGGTGAGGAAGTCCCAGGGGGCGGCGCGCGGCTGGCGGAACAAGCCGTCCGGTGGCGAGGCACCGAACGCGAAGCAGAGCAGGACGACCGCGCCGATGATCACGGTTGGGACCACCAGGATCGTGCAGCAGACGCCGCTGCGCAGGAACGACCGCCCCAAGCCGATCCGCTGCCTGTCGGACGTTCTGACGACGCGCAGCCCGAGGAGCCGGTAACTCGGCGTGCGGCTTTGACGCCATTCGAAGACGCTCCAGATGAGCCAGCCGACGACCAGCGTTCCCACCAGCAAGACGACGGTCAAGGCCAGCGCGCCGATGCGCCGCCCGAGACTCGCTGCCCGTTGCTTGCGGACCACGCGCGAAATTGTACCGGCCAGAGGCCTCCGTCACCCAGGCCGGCGGCGGGCGGGAGAGGCTCCATGATCGCCAGCGTGCTCGGGCGGCACCGCAAGAGCGGGTGCACCCTTGAGGAGACTCCATCCGGGCCCGGGGAAGCCGATCTGGAGAGCTGGTCGTCGACCCACGCCCCGCGACGCCGGAACGGCCGAGAGAGGCCCGGACGTTCAGGTGAGAGACGCCCAGGCCGATGCAGGCGGCACGGACCGGCCGGTCGTCCGGCGTGAAACTGACGCAAAGGCAACTCGCGTCGCATCGTCGCCGGAAGCCACACATCTTGGCGCGGATCGATCCGGCTCGTCGGTTGTCGGCGTGCTCGGGTCCAGGTCTGCGTGGCTCGTTGACTCTTGGGAGGTCCTCGACTGAGCTAGTATGCGAGCCGTGCCCGCGGTCCTCGAGGCCGTCCTGATCGGGCTGCTGACCTCCCAAGTCTCCTTCATCGTCACGACGGTGTACCTCCACCGGGCCATGGCGCATAAGGCCATCACCCTGCGGCCTTCGGTGGTGTTCGCCTGCCGATTCATCATCTGGATGTCGACGGGGACCCGACCCCGTCAATGGGTGGCGGTGCATCGCAAGCACCATGCCCACACCGACAAGGAGGGCGACCCTCATTCGCCGGTGATCTTCGGCTACTCGCTGGTCCAGTTCGGCAATGCCGTGCTCTACCGAAGGGTCTCCAAGAATGAGGAGCAGGTAGCCCGCTACGCCAAGGATCTCCCTGAGGACCGTTGGGACAAGGTGCTGTTCAACCACGCCCTTCTGGGCCTGGCACTGGGCGTCGGCATTCTGATCGCCCTGTTCGGCTGGGAGATCGGGCTGATCGCGGGAGCGGTCCACGCCTCCATGTACCTGCTGGGCGGGGGCGCCATCAACGGCATCGGGCACAAGTGGGGCAAGCGGCCGCATGACAATCTGGCCACCAACAACCAATGGCTGGCCTTGCTGGTCGCCGGCGAGGGACTCCACAACAACCACCACGCCCTCACCACCTCGAGCCGGATGTCGATGGCCAAGGGTGAGATCGACCCCGGTTGGTGGGCCGTCGCCCTGTTGGTCAAGCTGCGCTGGGCCACGCTGCGCCACGAGAAGATGGCCGTCAAGCCAAGCCGAGCCTGATCCTCGCGTCGGACGCCCGCCGTGCGGGCGCGTCGGGCAAGCTGGTGCCGTGGCCAAGGACCCGCTGACGCCTGACGCGAACGATGAGGAGTGCTCGGGGCCCCGCGACATCGACTCGCAGGACGCCGCGAATCAACTCGAACTAATCCGCTACGTGCGGAGCCTGGGGGCGACCGCCGAGGACGTCGCGGGGGCTACCAACCTGGGGGAAGTGGCGCTCGACCTCTCCCTGCGGCCGCGGGGGCCGCTCCCGCTCCGCGAGGTGGCGGCGTCGGCCGGCATCGATTGGCCGACGACGGTGCGGCTCATGACGGCCGTCGGACTCTCGACTGACCCTGACTTCCGCGTCACGGCCGACGAGGCGGCGACCGTCCAGCTGCTCGCCGGGGCCTACAACACTCTTCTCGGCGAATCAGCAACGCTGCAACTGGCACGAGTCACCGGCAACACCATGGCTCGGCTCGCCGAGACCATCGTCGGCGTCTTTCGCTTGCAGGTGGAACTGCCCCGGCGGGCGGCGGGCATGCCCTACGTCGATGTCGTCAAGGAATACGCCGAGATGACCCAGACGCTGCTCCCGACCTTCGTCTCGACGCTCGACGCGGTGCTCCGTCGTCAGATCGTGGCCGTGGCCGAACGGATGTGGTCAACGGATCCGGAGCGAAAGGTCGTCACGCTGCAGCGGACCGTTGGGTTTGTCGACCTGGTCGGGTACACAAGCACGACGGCGTCGTTGTCGCTGCGGGAGCTCACGGATGTCCTGGTCGAATTCGATCTACGCACCTCTGAGATCGTCGGCGCGGGGAACGGGCAGATTGTCAAGACAATCGGTGATGAGGCGATGTTCGTCACCGAGAACGCCGAGGATGCCTGTCGGATCGCGCTCTCTCTGATTGACGCCGCAGGTGGAACGCTCCCGTCGGTGAGAGTGGGGCTCGCCACCGGGGAGATGGCCTCGGTGTTCGGCGACCTCTACGGTCCGGACGTCAACCTGGCAGCGCGGCTTGTCGGCGCCGCGGAACCGTCGACCGCTCTCGTCTCCGAACGGGTTCGATCTGCCGCGAGCGGATTCCGATTCGTCACCTTGCCCGCCCTGACGCTGAAAGGCCTCTCGGAGCCGACGGCCGCCTACCGGATGGAGCGACCGGCACCGTGAGCACACGGGCCGCTCTGATCGGGATTGCCGTCTTCGCGATGGCTCTCATGGGGTGCGGCGCCGTTCTCAACGCGATCGGCCCGTCGAAGGGACACGGGACAGCACCCGCCGTCCTCCCGGCGCGAGTGACAGTCCTCGATCCGGCGACCGGAGCGGTGATGTGGCGCAGCTTCGGCGGCCCCGCTCGCGTCGTGATCAACCCTGCCACCGGGGCCGAGGTTTCGTCGAGCGGTTAGCTCTCGCCGGGCAGCGAGGGCGGAGCCGCGTGGAGCGAGAGCCACGCCGTCCCGGGTGCCGTGCCGACCAGCCGGTGTCGCACGTGGGCGTGCAGCAGCACCCAGTCACCGACCCCAAGGGGAAGGATCTCGCCGCCCAGCTGCAGAGTGGCCTCGCCGTTGAGCAGGACGACCCATTCGTCGTGATCCTGGTCGTAGTCAACCGGCGAGCGGAGCACACCGCTCAGGATGTGCTCGACGACCACACCACCGACCTGCGCGATCTCCTCGCTCCACTCCCCCGCGGCCGGCGCGTCCGAAGGCGGGCGCAGCCTCCCGGTGACGGTGGGTGTCACGGCAAGGGCTTCCACTTCTGCACGGTCACCCAACAGACACCTGCCGCCGGCGCCGGCGGCGGGCCACGTTTGCATTGGGTCGTGGGCGGGTGATTGTCATGGACCTCGACCACCTGGTACTGCGTAGGCCCGGAGAACTTGTCCGGCCCGTAGCTCAGGACCGGCGAGTACCCGCCCGGAAAGTTGGTGATGTGCGACATCGCCTCGACGAAGGTCCGTCGATTGAGGTTCTTGCCCGCCATGGTGGCCGCCTTGGCGAACAAGCGAACTTCCTGGCACCAACCCTGGACCGGCCCCTGCTCCTCGATGTCATCGTTGATGTTGCCCTTGGGCGTCTGCGGATACGCCTTGTGCCACACGCTCCAGCAGCTGCGCACCCCGGGGTCGTAGCCGCCCTGTGACTCGGGGACCGGCAGGTCGATCCCACCGAGCGTCTCGGCCGTGACACCCTCCTGGCCGTTGAGTGCCTTCTCGTAGGGTATCGGGATGAGCCCGAGCGCCACCTCGATCTCGGACTGGTAGTCGCTCAGGAGGAGCTTGGGAAAGTAGTCCTGCGACGTCTCGGCGCCGATGTAGGGCGTGAAGGCGTTCTCCGGCAGGAGCGGTATGACCGATTGCACCCCTGCCGACTTGAGCCGTTCGACGGCCAGCGTGGCATCCGAGTCGGTGCTGGCCGTCTCGCCCACGTCAGCCGTGATCGTCACGACCTGAGGGTCGACGCCGATCCTCTTCAGATCCGGCAAGAGGGAGGAGTTGAGCGCGTCCTGGTCGCTCACCTCGTCGGAGACCACGACACCCACCTTCTTGCCATGCCCGAGGCGGCCCGAGCTGAGGCCCCACTCCACGGTCGCCGCAAGGAGGGGGGCGTCGTCCACCCCCGTCCACCACAGGTACGGCGAGCCGAGATCCGTCCAGTTGGTCGTCGTCGACCACTGGGAGAGCATCGGCGTATGACCCTCCCGGGTGATGCAGAGCTCGTTGACGCCTTCGAAGGTCCCGAGCCCGTCGAGGACGGCGAAGACGGGCGGACTGCCCTCCGTCCACTGCTTGCACAAGGATCGCTCCTCGTCGGGGTTCGTCGGGTCGAAGCCCACGATCATCGGGTTGATCTTCCGGCCGTTGATGCCCCCGGCGTCGTTGATCTGGTTCACGAAGAGTTGAATGGCCTTCGTCTGCTCGCCGTATTCGGCGTCGGACTCGATCTCGAACTGACCCTCAATGCTGCTGAACGAGATGATCGGAAAGACCACGTTGATGGCGTCGGCCGAGACACCGCGGGCGCTGGTGCTGGCTCGTGCAACAGGGATCGGGGCGGAAGCGCCGGACGGGGCGGCCAGACCGAGGGCCACCGCACTCGCGAGGACGGCGACGGCACCCACCGCCCGGGGTAGACGTCTCGCCCCCGCTTTGCCCGACTCCCGCATCGCCAACCCCCCGAGCGCGCGGCGTGGATCAAACGCGCCGGCAGAGGCTACCGCCGACGGACAGGCCATGAGCGGCAGGCCATGAGCGGCAGGTCGGATGTCAGGCGAACCGCGACTCGCGGCGGCGGAGAATGGCGCAGAGCGTCTCGTTGTAGGGGGTCTCGAGCCCGAGCTCACAGCTGAGCGTGACCACCTGGCCGTTGATGACGTCGACCTCTGAAAGGCGGCGGGCGAGGTGGTCCAGGCGCATGGACGGGCTGGCGTTCGGAATGGTGGCGGCGAAGTCGGTCACGTAGCGCAGCGGGTCGTCGAAGGGGAACCGGACTCCCTTGGCGAGGCCGAGCCGGTACGCCTCCGCGGTGCAGCCGAGCGCAACCTTCCAGGCCTCCGGATTCGCCATCAGCTCACCCACCGTGACGTCGAAGACGGCGCACGGAGCACTGAGGGTCACGTTGCAGAGGAACTTCTCCCAAATCATAAGGTGCACGTCCGCAAAGGCCCGGACGTTGAACCCGGCATCGCGCCAGGCCTGCTCAATGCGCTGGACGCGATCGGTCAGACCACCGTTCATCTCACCGATGCGGATCAGCCGCATCCCTTCGTGGTGCACGTGCCCGGGCTTCGGTATCGACGATCCGAATCCCTCTGCGATGCCGATGACGATGTGCTCCTCGGGGATCCGCTGGGCCACCCGCTCGCCCGCGCCGAGTCCGTTCTGGAAAGCCATCACCACGCTGTCGGGCTCCAGCAACGGAGCGATGGCCGCAGCCGCCGCGCCGACGTCAGCCGCCTTGGTGGCGATGACCCAGACGTCACAGCTCCCCGCCTCGCTCGGGGCGCCTCCGACGTGGAGGTTGTCGACGACGAAACTGCCGCTGGCCCCCGAGACTGCCAGCCCGGAGCCGGCGATGGCGTCAATGTGCTCCCGCCAGGTGTCGATGGCCCAGACCTCGTGCCCGGCCTTTCCGAGGAGGCTGGCATACACCGAGCCCATCGCTCCGGTTCCGACAATTGCGATCTTCATATCGTCCCTTTTGCGTCTGCCGCAGGTCACTGGAACCTGATTGCAGGCTCCGACGGCCGGGAAGAGATTGTACGGGACGGGGCGACTCAGGCGAAGTAGTGGCCTTCGTCGAGATCCGCGAGCAAGCCAGGCTCGACCGGCTCCCATCCCAGGCGTTCCCGCGTCAGGGCGTTCGACGTCGGATTGTCGACCGACACCAGGCCGCCCAAGAAGCCGAAGTGCGCGTCTGCCTCTTCCGAAGGGACGCTGCGCACCGGCACATGGAGGTGACGACCGATCACCTCGGCGATGTCGCAGAACGCCACGCCTTCATCGGCGACGCCGTGCCAGCGTGAGCCCGCCGGAGCATTCTCGACAGCCAGCCTGAACAGCCGGGCCGCATCGAGGCGGTGCACACCGGGCCACCGGTTGGCGCCATCACCGACGAAGGCCGACACACCCTTCTCCCGCGCGATGCCGACCAGAATCGGGACGAAGCCGTGGTCACCCAGCCCGTGCACCGAAGGTGAGAGACGAATGGCCGAGGACCGGACCCCTCTGTCAGCCAACGCGATGGCGGTGTTCTCCGAGGCCACCCGAGGCATGGCTGCATTCGACACGTCCTCCTCGGTCCCGAAGCCTCCCGGTGCGACTTCGACATTGCCCAGCGCGAGCAAGAGCGTCCCCGTCGTGATGACGAACGGCTTGTCGGAGCCCGCCAGCGTGTCTCCGATCGCTTCGATGGCCCGTAGGTCGACCGCGGCACCGATCGTCATGTCGGAGAAGTCATGGACGTAGCCCAGATGCACGACGCCTTCGGAGGTGGTGGCTCCGCGCCGCAAGCTGTCGAGGTCCTCGAGGTCCCCCCGCAGCACCTCGGCGCCGGCGTGGGCCAGGGCGGAGGCGGAAGCATCGGAGCGGGCGAGGCCCACGACCTCGTGGCCTGCCCCCAGCAGTTCTGGTACGACGGCGGAGCCGATGAAGCCGGACCCGCCGGTGACGAAGAGACGCATGACACAAACCTCCAGATAGTCAGAGCTCCCGGCCCGGGCGTCCGGGCGAAGGAGTCAGCGATGTCATTCGCTGACATCACTGTACCAGCTATGTCAGTCACTGTCATCAAGTACCATGGAGAACATGGGCCGGTGGGAGCCAGACGCACGCGGCAGGCTCGAGAAGGCCGCCATGGAGCTCTACGTCGAGCGGGGATTCGACGAGACCACCGTGGCAGAGATCGCCAAGCGAGCCGGGCTCACGGAACGCACGTTCTTCCGGCACTTCGCCGACAAACGCGAGGTACTCTTCGCCGGCGCGGCCATGCTGCAAGAGCTGCTCGTCGGCGCGGTGGCCGACGCCCCATCGGACCTGCCGCCCGTGGACGCAGCGATCGCCGGAGTCGTGGCCGGCGGTGCTCTCATTCAGGAACGTCGAGCCTTTGCTCGCCAACGCTACGAGATCATTGCGGCGAATGCGGAGCTCCAAGAGCGTGAGCTCATCAAGCTCGCGTCGCTCTCGGTGGCGCTGGCGGACACGCTCCGCGGGCGCGGCGTCGCAGGCCACGCCGCCAGCCTCGCCGCCGAAGTGGCCGTCGCCGTCTTCAAGATCGCCTTCGAGCGCTGGGTCGCCGACCCGGTCCATCTCGACCTGCCCCAACTCATAGGAGAGTCACTCGACGAGCTCAGGTCGGTGACTGCAGACAGCGAGACGGGACGCGCCACGACTGTCACTACGTCGTAGGTCGCGTCAGTCAGGGGACGAGCAGCACCCGGCCGAAGGCCTGCCGACTCTCGATGTACGCGTGGGCGCCGGCGGCGTCAGAGAGCGGGAACGTCCGGTCGATGACCACCTTGAGCTCACCGCGCCCGATGGCTTCGAGGTGGCCCGCGATCATGGCGTGCGGCCGCGGCGACAGCAGCAACTCCGCCCCAAGGAAATAGCCCGACAGCGTCTGATTGTTGCCCCGCATCGTCGAGATGTCGAGCTGCTCCGCCGCCGCCCGTCCGGCGTCCCCCACCGTCACGCACCGCCCTCGGTAGGCCAGGACGTTGATGCTCCCCTGCAGCGTCACGCCTCCCACCGAGTCCACCACCACGTCCACACCCCGGCCGTCGGTCAGACGACGGGCCTCGGCGACGAAGTCATGGGCGACGTAGTTGATTCCTTCGTCCAGGCCGAGTTGCTTCAGTCGTTCCAAGCGGTCATCGCTCGACGCGGTGGCGAAGACCCGCGCACCGGCCCGCTTCGCCATCTGAATCGCGGCGATGCCGACCCCACCCGCCCCGGCATGGATCAAGACCGTCTCGCCCGCCTGCAGATGGCCGAACTCGAAGAGGCAGTCGTCGGCGGTGCCAAAGGGCACTGGCACGCAGGCTGCCTCATCGGTGGAAACCGTGTCGGGGATCTTCCAGGCGAATCCCTCCGGTATGGCCCGGCGTTCCGCGTGCGAGCCGTCCAGCCCGACCGTGACGGCGCGGTCCCCCACCGCGAAGCTGCGGACGTCGGCGCCGACTTCTCCCACCGTGCCGGCACACTGATACCCGACCACATGGGGCACCCGGGCCAGGTCCCCTCCCAGTCGGTTGAGGGTGTCGCCGCCCTCGATGCTGACTGCTTCGACGTCGATCAGGACGTCGCCCGGGCCAACGGTGGGGTCGGGCACATCCTCGTAGCGGAAGACGTCGGGTGCTCCTGTCTCGTAGTACACCGCTGCTTTCATGATCGGACATACTCCCTCATCCGGAAGCGCTTCGTCCTTTGGGCGTACCACCTGGTGGTCTGGGGCAGCTGCGTGGCGATCTTGCCGTTGGCGTTCTTGAAGTAGCTCTGACACCCTTCGTTCCACACGGTGTCCGCCAACGCCTCGGCCAGCTCGCGGTTATAGCTGTCCATCACGTCGCGGCGCACCTCGACAGCGCGTGCCCGGTGCCGGCGCATGGCCCGCAGCGCGCGCAGGACGTACCGAGCCTGCGCTTCGAGCATCAAGATGATGGAGTTGCCGCCCTGGTTCGTGTTCGGACCGTAGAGCATGAAGAAGTTGGGGTACCCGGACACCGTCAGGCCGAGGTAGGCGTGCGCCACCTCCGACCAGTCGTCGTGCAGGCGGCGACCATCCACGCCGAGTACCTCGATTCCCTCCAGGTACTCGGTCGCCTTGAATCCCGTGGCGAGCACGATGGCGTCGACCGGGCGCTCGTTCCCGTCGTCGGTGATGATGGTGCCCGGAGTGACCCGATCGATGCGCTCGGTCACCAGTTCCACGTTGTCGCGTAGAAGCGCCTTGTAGAAGTCGCTGCAGACAAGCGTGCGCTTGCAACCGAAGGGTTGGTCCGGAGTCAGCTTGGCCCGCAATTCGTCGTCTTCTATCCGGTAGTCGAGGTGGCTGCGCGCAATCGCCTTGACCTGCTCGGCCCCCTCCTCTCCCCTGCGGAAGGCGATCGTGTTCTCATAGGCCCAGTAGATTTCCTTGCGGTGACGCCGCATGGCGATGCGGTTGCGGGCGAACCGTCGCTTCTGTGCCTCGGTGAACGGCTTGTCCGATCGGGGCAGGATCCACTGCGGTGTGCGCTGGAACACGTGGACCGACTGCGCACCCTTGGCCAGTTCGGGGATGATCTGCGCCGCGCTGGCCCCCGTCCCGACGACGGCCAGCCGGCGTCCCGAGAGGTCGTGCTCGTGCTCCCAACGCGCCGAATGGAAGCAGGGTCCCGCGAAGGAGTCCAGCCCGGGGATGTCGGGCAGCGACGGTGTGGCAAACGTCCCGACGGCGCTGACGAGCACGTCGGCCTCGTAGCGGTGCCCTTCCGCGTCGGTCAGGTGCCAGCGCCTGGCCCTTTCGTGCCAGTGCGCCGACGTGATGCGGGTGTGCGGCCGCACGTGGCCCGAGATGCCGAAGCGGTCGGCGCAGTCCTCGAAGTAGCGGAGGATCTCGGACTGGTCGGCGTAAGTCTTGGACCAGTCGGGCTTCAAGGCGAAGGAGTAGGAGTAGAGGTGTGACGGCACGTCGCAAGCCGCCCCCGGGTAGGTGTTGCTGCGCCATGTGCCGCCCACCCCGTCCGAGGCCTCGAACAGCACGAAGTCCCGCCGGCGGGACTTGGCGAGTCGGATCGCCAGCCCGAGGCCTCCCGCCCCCGCTCCGATGATGGCGACCCCCCAGTGCTGGACGCGGCCTTCCGCCCCGGCCCGTCCCTCACCCGTCGTCGTCTCCACGTTGCGGGTCGTCATCGCAGAGTCGTGCACTTCACCGCTGGGCCTCCGAGCAAGGGATACCGACACCCAGAGTTTGGCACCGCGGGCCGGGTACGGTCTGGCCCGAGCAAGGTGAAGGGAGCCCCATGAGCGACGAGGCTGGGCCACTCGCACTGGTGATCGGCGGCGGATCGGGCATCGGCGCCGCCCTGGCCGAGGCTTACAGGTCCCAAGGCACCACCACGGTGACCTGGGACATCGCCGGCTCCCACGACGTCGCCTGCGACGTGACCGAGCCGGACGCCATAGACGATGCCGTCGGCGTGACCCGAATGCGCTGGGGTGTCCCGACCTTCGTCACCGTGACGGCCGGCGTCGGCCACGCCGGCCTGCTGACCGAGGTCGAGCCGGACGCCTTCGACCGCCTCATGCGGGTCAACGCGCGCGGCCCCTGGCTCTGCATGCGGGCCTGGGTCGGTGCCATGCAAGAACAGGGGACGCCCGGCTCCTTCGTCGCCGTCTCGAGCGTCAGCGCGCGGCTTGTCGACCGCGGCATGGGGCTCTACGGCGCGTCCAAGGCCGCACTCTCCATGCTGGTGCAAGTGGCCGCGGCCGAGTGGGGTGAGCTCGGGATCAGGGTCAACGCAGTGGCGCCCGGCGTGACGCGGACGCCGATGCTCGGGCCTTCGGTCTCGGTGGAAGACTCACCGTGGTTAGCCGGCGTGGCGGGGCGCACGGCGCTCGGCCGACTGGGTGAGGCGGAAGACATCGCCCAGTCGATCATCGCCCTGCACACCATGGAGTGGGTCACGGGTCAGGTGCTCGAGTGTGACGGCGGGCTGTCGCTCCACAGTCCAATCAACCCTCAAACGAGCCGATAACCATTGACGGCTTCAACGCACTACCAACTCCCGTCCAGTTCTACGAGCGATTCGAAGTACTGCTGCTCTGCATGGGTGAGTTCCACGAATTGCGCCCCCACCCGCAGTTTCTCGTTCGGGGCTTCGCGACTATGTCTCACCTCGACCTTGAGCTGAACGATCAATGACTCTGCAGCAGCTCGAGCAGTTCGTCGCGGTGGCAGAAGAACGGCACTTCACCCGGGCGGCGCTCCGTTGTCACATCGCGCACTCAGCCCTGTCCAGTCGATTCGGTCCCTAGAGCATGAATTGGGCGCAGCACTCTTCATCCGCTCGACCAGGCGGGTCGAACTCAGCGAGACGGGTCGCGCACTGCTGCCCGAGGCCCGCCGCGTCCTGGCGGCTGCGGACTCGGCGCGGGACGCCTCCGACCAGACCCTTCGGACTTCCCGCTGTGAGCGAGCACCCTCAACCGGCGCGTTCGAGTTTGCAGTTGTCGAGTGCCCCAGCACGCTGACGATTCGGACACGCCGGGCGACGGCGACCTCGGCCGCAGCACTCCGAAGGCGGGTTTCCAGAAGCGCCAGCGTGTGCGATAGAACGGTTGCGGGCACCACCCTCAGAATCCGCGCGACGAGAGAAGGCAGCCACTCATGACGTTCGTTCCATACGACCGACCGGTGCGAGCTGCCGTTATCGGGCTCGGTCGTATCTTCGACCTGAACATCCGCGCCTATGCGGACAATCCGGATGTCGAGGTCGTCGCCCTCGTCGACCCCGATCCGCAGCGTCGTGCGCAGCGACAAGATGAATGGCCCCAGGCACGGACGTTCGCCACAGCAGCCGAACTCGCATCGAGCGGGCTAGCGGTCGATGCCGCCGAGGTCCTGTTGCCGATCCCGCTCCACACCGAGGGGGTCTGCGAGATGTTCGGCTACGGGTGGCACCTGAACCTGCAAAAGCCCATGTGCAGTGACCTGGACGAAGCCCGGCAGATGCTGGACGCGGCCCGAGCGAACGACCGCGTCCTGCGAGTCATGGAGAACTACATCTTCTACGAGCCGTTGCGGAGGCTGAAACAGACAATCGAATCTGGCGAAATCGGGACGGTGAGCGGCTATCACATGAAAATGGTGGGCAGCGGCAGCGGTGGCTGGGACGTGCCCATGTCGAGCTTCGAGTGGCAGTTCGCCCAGATGCGCCGCGGCCGCGGCATCTTGGTGTTCGACGACGGCTGGCACAAGCTGGCCACTGCCCTGTGGCTCTTCGGCCCACTCAGGGAGGTTCGGGCATGGGTGGGCTGCACTGAAGTCATGCCGACCATTGAGATCGACGCGCCGACCACCATCACGTGGGAGCACCAAAACGGAATCCGCGGCGTCTGGGACATCACTTTGGCCCCCGAGATGTATCTCCGATCTGACTACTACACCAACGATGAACGCTGGGAGATCACGGGGAGTCGGGGCTACTCACGCGTGAACCGCTGCACTGGGCGGGGAATTCAGCAACCGAGCCTCGAGACCTACGTCGACGGCGAAATGCGAGCATTCCACGCGCTCGACGACGACTGGGCCAGTAGTTTTCGCGACTCGGGACGGCACTGGTTGCGCTGGCTCCGCACCGGTGAGGGTCCGCTCCTGTGGAGCGGCGAAGAGGCTGTCGACGTCTTGAGGTTCGCGCTCGCGGTGTACTCCAGCAGCGCGGCCGGCGGAGTTGGCATCGACCCTGCGTCCATTCGGGAAGGTTGACGCATCGGTCGATCTGATCACCTTTCAGGACATACCGTGGCCGCCCGATCCTGACCCGTCTCAGACCGCTGGACGTGTGCCGCTGCCCGCGAATCGAGTCGTTACTTCGAGAACTGTCCCGCTGCGGGTGAGTCGGGCGGGCCTCCCTGTACGCGCAGCCCATCGCACACGATGGTGAGCAGATCGCAGGCCGGCGCGGCTCCCGCGTGTGCGGTCGCCTGGCACGTCGCTCCGACGAGCGAGAGCACTGCTGTAGGCGTCACGTCCGGCCGCACCGCGCCAACGGCCTGCGCCCTCTCCAACAACACGCCGATGGCGTCGCGCAAGCCTTCCTTCACCGCGACAGATGCCTCTTCGAACTCCACCCCGGCACCCATGACGGCCACCATGAGGTCGCGCTTGGCCGCGCCCTGCTCGACCACGTGCTCCAAGAAATCGAAGAACGCGGCCTTCGGGTCGTCGGCGTCCGCCAACGCCTGCGCGTCGACCGTGAGAGCGGACAGCCGATCCAGAAGGACGGCCTCGCAAAGCTTCTCTTTGGTCGGGAAGTGGCGGTAGAGCGTGCCCACGCCGACTCCGGCCTTCTCGGCGATCAGGTCGACCGGGACTTCGATCCCCTCGACGGCGAAGACGTTCTCGGCGGCTTCGAGAATCCGGGCCCGGTTGCGCTGGGCGTCGGCCCGTCGCGGTCGTGCGCCGGCGGCGGGCCCGTCACATCCCGCTTCTAACTTTTCAGATCGGTCCACAGAAATCCCTCCTCCCCCGGTTGACAAACGGAACTCAGGTTCCGTATAGTATAAGTGGAACCAGAACTCCGATTCCGATTGTAAGCCATCTCAGCCGAGAAAACCAGACCCTTCCAGGTCAAGCCGGCAGGGGGGATGCACGGAACGGACCTCGTTGGACACGGAGATCACCATGACCGCAACCCTCGAACTGTCAGACCAGGCCACCGGACCTGAATCCGGGCCTGAGCTCGACCCGAAGCGCTTCCGGGCCCTGGCCATCATCGCCGTGGCCCAGCTCATGGTGGTGCTCGACGCCTCGGTGGTGATCATCGCCCTGCCGTCGGCCCAGCGTGCCCTGCACATATCGACGGCAAACCGCCAGTGGATGCTGACGGCCTACACCCTGTCCTTCGCCGGCCTGCTCCTGCTCGGCGGCCGGATCGCCGACTACTTCGGGCGCAAGCGGATGTTCGTCATCAGCCTCGTCGGCTTCGCCGGGGCCTCGGCCCTGGGTGGTCTGGCCCAGAACTCGGCCATGCTCTTCAGCGCCCGCGCCCTGCAGGGTGCCTTCGCCGCCGTCATGGCGCCGGCTGCGCTCTCCTTGCTCACCGTGGCCTTCACGGAGCCCAAGGAGCGGGCACGGGCCTTCGCCGTCTACGGCGGCATCGCCGGCGGCGGGGCTGCCATCGGCCTCATCCTCGGCGGTTTCTTGACCGAATTCGCCTCGTGGCGCTGGACCCTGCTGATCAACGTGCCGATCGCCGTCGTGGCGGCCGTGGCGGCCTTCCGCTATGTCACAGAGAGCCGGGCCTCAGCCAACCACGGCTACGACCTGCCCGGTGCGGTGACCGTGACCGGCGGCCTGCTGGCTCTGGTCTACGGATTCACCAAGGCCGGCACGGACGGCTGGGGCTCATCCGTCACGGTCACGTTGTTCGCCGTGGCCGCAGTCCTCTTGGTGGCCTTCGTGATCATCGAGCAGCGCGTCTCCCACCCGCTCCTCCCTCTTCGGGTCGTGCTCGACCGCAACCGCGGCGGGTCCTTCCTGGCCTCGCTGCTAGTGGGAACGGCACTCCTCGGGACCTTCCTGTCGCTCACGTACTACTTCCAGGGCACGCTGCACTACTCCGCCCTGAAGTCGGGGTTCGCCTTCGTGCCGTTCTCGTTGGGCATCATCACCGGCGCCACGCTCGCCAGCCGATTCCTCCCCCGCTTCGGGCCACGGGTGGTCATGACGGGCGGACTCCTCCTCGGCATGGCCGGCCTGTTCCTCTTCAGCACCCTCGACGTGCACTCGGCCTACATCAGCACAGTGCTGCCGGCCGAGGTGATCGTGAGCCTTGGCATGGGCTTGTCGTTCGTGGCCATGAGCAGCACGGCCCTGATCGGGGTGAGCGAGCAGGATGCCGGCGTCGCCAGCGCACTGGTCAACGCCACCCAGCAGACCGGCGGCACCATGGGCGCCGCGCTCATCAACACCATCGCCACGAGCGCCACCGTCTCCTACGTCGCCGCCCACGGGAAGTCGGTGGCCTCGCTCACCGCCGGCTCGATCCACGGCTACACGACGGCCTTCACCTTCAGCGCCATCGTCTTGGCGGTGGCCGGTGTGAGCGCCTTCGCCCTCATTCGGCGGGGGCGACCCGAGGCCAGCGACGTTGTCGTGGCCGGCGAGCCGGCGCTGGTGCCGGCCACCGTTTGAGGACAGAAGGACCACCCGGCCTGGACGCGCCGCAGCAGGTGCGCCGCTCGGGTGGGCGACTACTCGCTGATGACCTCTATGGCGTACTCGGGACAGTTGGCCATGGCGAGCCGGGCCTTCTCCTGAAGCTCGGGCGGGATCTCGTCCAGGAGGACCGAGGCCTGCCCGTAGTCGTCGACGTCGAAGATCTCGGGTGCGAGGCCGTAGCAACGGGCATGGCCCTGGCACTTCTCGGAATCGACGCGGATCTTCATGGGAATACCACCGGCAGGATACGTGGCCCGCGCACCTGTCCGCCCGCCCAGGTGATCTCTTGGCCCTCGGCCAGTGAGAATTCGGGAATGCGGGCCATCCACTCCTCCAGCGCAACCTGCAGCTCCATGCGGGCGAGGTTCGACCCGGCACAGCGGTGGATTCCCGAGCCGAAGGCCACGTGCCGGTTGTGCGCCCGGTCCAGTTGCACCTCGTCCGGCTGTTCGAATGCCTCTGGGTCGCGGTTGGCCGCCGGGAAGTTCATCAGGACCTTGTCGCCCGCTTTCATGGGGCAGCCCTTGTACTCGATGTCCTCGGTCACCTCGCGGGCCATCGTCACCGGCGCGTAGGCCCGCAGGAGCTCCTCGACGGCGGTCGCCATGAGCTCGGGCTCGGCCGCCAGGCGCTTCCGGTCGTCGGGGTGGGCGGCCAGGTGCCAGAGCGAGGAGCCGATGGCGCTCCACGTCGTGTCGACTCCGGCGATGAGCACGAGTGCGGCCATTCCGAGCACGATCCCGTCATCGACCGGCTGCCCGTCGACCTCGGTGGTGAGCAGCTCGCTCAGCAGGTCGTCCCCCGGGTTCCGGCGGCTCTCCTCGAGTTGTCCCAGGAAGTAATTGAGGAGTCCCTCGGCCCCGCGCTGGCGCCGTTCGGTATCGTCGGCGAACTCGAGCACGTCGCGCACCCAGCCGGTGAAGGTGTCGGACAGCTCCGTGGACACGCCGAGGATCCGGGCGATGACCCGTACCGGGATCTGCTGCGCATAGTCGGCGGCGGCGTCGGCGTGGCCCGCATCGGCGAACTGGTCGAGGAGCCCGCGGCAGAGCTCCCGGGTCAGCGGCACGTAGCTGTCGACCCGCTTGTGCGAGAACCACGGCAGCAAGAGCCTCCGCGTCCAGGTGTGCAGCGGCGGATCGGCTGAAATCGGCGGCAGGCCGTACTCGAGGTTGGGCCCGTCGAAGTCCGCGTTGGGATCCTCGTCTTCGTCGCCGGGGATCACGGCGACCTTGAGCGAGCTGAAGTGCGCGATGTCGTGGGCGATGGCGGTGACGTCGTCGTAGCGGGTGGGCAACCAACTGCTCTTGCGACGGTCGGTGTGCGCAATGGGGCAACTCTGGCGCAGGTCGTCCCAAACGCTGAACGGGTCGCTGACATAGCGCGGGTCCAAAACGTCGAAGTCGGTCGCCCAGTCGCGTACGGGCGCTGTGTGTGGCATGGGACACCCCTTGGTGCTGTCTCGGTCACCCCGAAGTCTGCACCCTACTGCCGACACGGCCGGCCGCCCTCCCGGATTCTGACCTCGCCCCCAGCGGCCCCGCAGTGCAGGCACACTCGGGTCGCGCACGCTGCTGTCACGGCAGAGTGCCGGCTTGCACGCAGATCAGGAGCGCAGACGACATGATGGGCACGACAGCGCAGGAACCCGCCGGACCCGGCGGGACCGAACTTCCCAGGCCACGGGGGGACTCGCGCTGGCGATGGTCCCGGCCCCGCCATGCGCTCGCCGCGGGAGGAGTCCTGGCCGCCGTCCTCGGGCTCGGGGTCGCCACCGGTGCCAGTGCAGGCGCGGCCACCACGACGGCGGGCAACTCGGGCGCTGCCGCGCACGGGCGTCCGCCGGGAGGCATGGCCCGGCCCACGGTCTCCGGCAAGATCACCGCGCTGAGCGGGGACGACATCACGGTGGAGACGAACGCCAAGCGCACGGTCACCGTGCTCTCCTCTTCGAGCACCACGTTCAAGACCAATCCAGGGCCGAGTGGCGGCACGACTTCGAGCGCGTCAGCACTCAAAGTCGGCGAGTCCATCGGGGTGGCCGGCACCAAAAACAGCGACGGCTCCGTGACGGCGACGACCGTCATGATCGGCCGGCCGACCCATATGGGCAAGGGCGGGCCCGGAGCTGCGGCAGGCAAGGGCGGGGGGCCGCCGTCGGGGTCGCGGCCGCCTAGTGCGTGATCGGCACGCCGCCGCGCAGCACCTCGTACTGGCGACCCTCGTCGATCGCCGGAAAGCGCCGCACGGAACCGCCCGGATCGAGCCGCACCACGGCGGCCCGTGCGGGCGCATATTGCACGATGTAGGCCTTGCGCACTTGGTTGGTCCGGTTCGGGCCGGTCGAGTGCGGCGTCAACGACGAGAACACGACAATGCTGCCGGCCCGCACCGGCACGGCGACCGCGTCCGTCGGGTCTCGGAGGCACACGAAGCCGATGTCGGAGTACTCGTGGGCCAGGGTGCCGCCCCTGTGCAACCCCGGCACCACCCATGGGCACCCGTTCTCTTCGGTGGCGTCGGTGAGCGCGACCCAGCAGGTCAGGTACTGCTGCGGCTCCACGAACGCGTACCCGTTGTCCTGGTGCCAGGGAAATGGAGACTCGGTGCCCGGCTTCTTGTAGACCGCCTGGTCCCAGTAGAGCCGAACGTCGGGCCCCAGGAGGTCCGCGCACAGGTCCGTGAGCAGCGGCGAGCGCGTGAACTCCTTCAGCGGCGGCGACTGCAGCACCAGGTGGGTGGTGAAGGTGATCTCGTCGGCGCGGGCAATGAAGAAGCGCCCGCCGTCCAGTTCGCGGAGCGCGTCGGCCTGGTGCTCCTCGAAGGGATCGATAGCCCCGATCAGCGCGTCCACTTCGGCGCGCCCGAGCGCCTCCTCCAGCACGAAGAATCCGCTCTCGTCGTACTGGCGGGCCTGCGCGGTCGTGATGGCGCGGAACGGGCCGCTGTGCTCCGTCCAGCTGAAGAACGTGTTGAGCTCGTGGGCGGCCGTCGTGGGCACGCTCACGCCCCGCGGAAGGTCGGGTCACGCCGGTCTGCCGCGGCACGCACACCCTCGGCAAAGTCGGCGGTGTCTCGCAACCTGGTCTGCTCGGCACACTCGCGCTCCATGGCCAGCCGAGCCTCCTCGACCAGGCCTTGGCGCAGCGTGGCCCGGATGGAGCGGACGGCGAGCGGCCCCGCCGCAGCCAGCTCGTCCGCGTAGGCGATCGCCTGCACCAGCAGGTCGTCCTCGTCGACCAGGCGATCACACAGCCCGAGCGCCAGCGCCTGCTCGCCGCCGACACGTCGCCCGGTAAGCAGGAGGTCCGCCGCGGCCTGGCGACCTACCGCGGCCGGCAGCGTCACCGTCAGCGCGAAGCCGTGGTGGAAGGCCAGACGCGCAAAGTTCGCGCTGAAGCGGCTTTGTGCTGTGGCCACCCGAAAGTCGGCTGAGAGGGCGAGCCCGCAGCCACCCCCGATGGCGGCGCCCTGTACGGCGGCCACCACCGGCAACGGGGCGGCGAAGAGGCGCAGCGCGGCCCCGTACAGCGCCGCGATGTCCTGGCCGGCGTTGCCGGCGAAGTCCAGACCGGCGCAGAAGTGCCTCCCCTCGGAGGCCAGCACGATCGCCCGGCACCAGCCTGAGCCGTCCAGCGCCTCGTAGGCCGCGGCAACGCCCTCGATGAGCCGGGTGTCGAAATAGTTGTTGGGCGGACGGTGCAGGGAGACGACGCCGACGTGCTCGCCATGCTGCTCCGCCGTGACGTCGGTGCTGTTCACTGAGCAGCGTCCTTTAGCTCGATGTCCTCCAGGCTGCGCCAGTAGATCATCGCATCCTCACCTTCGACGGCGTTGGGTATCCGGCCCACCTCTTCGAACCCGAGCCGGCGGTACATGGCACGGGCCGGGTTGGATTCGAAGACGAGGTTGAACATCATGGCGTCGAAGCCGAGGCGGCGCGCCTCGCGTAGCGAGTGCTCCACCAACGACCGCCCCACGCCCGTGCCCCGGTACGGCGCCGACACGAAGTAACCGGCGTTGGCGACGTGTGCGGCCCGGCCCACGAAGTTGGGCTTGATGTACGACGCGCCGACCAGGTAACCGCCGAAGCAGGCAACGGAGACGGCGGCCGAATGCCGTATCCAGTACTCGTCGAAGTCCTCCCGGGTCACGGGTGCCTTCTGCGGGAACCCCTCGCCCGCGCCGACGATGCGCGCGAACGCGGTGTACAACTCGTCGTGGTCGTCGACCGCGGCCTGGCGGATCTCTACGGGCACGTCACCCACGGTAATGGGAACCACCTGTGAACCGATTGATCGCACAGGGGGTGCAACGTGAGCATGCAACGCGGAACGCGCTACGTGTTGGCGCCGAACCCCGACGATCCGATGCCCGGGCGCACCGCCTCAATGGGGTCGCGGAGGTCGTCGATGTAGCCCAGCGCGTACGCCCCTCGGTCGTACCCCATCAACCGCAGCAGATCGGTCGGGAGCGTCTCGGCCACCTCGCGCGGCACGGAGAGGTACTGATTCTCCTCCTGGCGCAGCCAGGCCACGTTGTAAGTGATGTTGAGCCCGATGCGGGTGGCGTCGGAGTGGTTGGCCCCACCCCCGTGGTACACGCTCCCCGAGTAGAACAAGACCGAGCCACGGGACATGGTGGCGGGTTCGGTGTCGTCGGGGCCGAAGGCGAGCCTGTCTTCTTTCAAGTTGCTGCCCACCACCACGCGGGTGGCACCGTTCTCCTCGGTGAAGTCGGTCAGCGCCCAGATGGTGTTGCACTGGACCTCGTAACCGGCAGGGAAGGGGAAGAAATCGAAGGCCCACTGGTCGCGGTGGATCGGTTGCGGCGACGCCCCCGGGCCGATGGCGATGGCCTGGGTCAGGTGCAGCTGCACGTTGGTGGCATGCTGCAGGAACGTACGGGCCGTGCCGAGCGCCAGCGGGTGCATGACGAGCTCCCGGCAGCCGGGCGAGCGGGCGATCAGCGAGCCGGTGCGCCGCGTGCGCTCGCCGCTGAAGTCGTCGGGCCCGGTCGGCGTGGCGTCGAGGAAGGGGCGCAACTCGGACTCAATGCGCTGCAGGAGCGCCTCGGGCGCCACCGCGTCGACCACGACGGCGCCGTCGCTCCCGATCACTGCGGCCACTTCGTCGGGGGCGGAGTCGGTCGTCAGATGAGCGATGGGCACGCTCCATCCTCCCCAACCTCCGCCGGCGCGGCAACTCCCTCAGCCTTCCGTTTGACCTGGCGGGTTCCCACCCCTAGGACGCGCTGATCGACGCACGGGCCCAGCGGCTCGAAATCCTCCTGGTCCTCCTCGCGTCGGGGCTCCGCCTCGGGACCCGGGCGCGCCGGCCACTCCCGCGAGCCGACGTGACGGTGGCCTGAGGTGACGGCCTACGGGCCGGGGAAGACGGCGCGCAGCTCCTCGACCAGTGCGGCGTCTCCCGTGATGGCGGGCGTGTGTTCGGGGTCGAGCCGGCCGTAGACCAGCCGGCTGAAAGCCTCGGCGGGCAGCTCGAGATCGGGCGACTGTGCGGACTCGCAGGCACCCAGCTCCACGCCGTCAGCGGAGAGGCGCAGCGCAATGTCGCGACCGGGGTCGGTGGTGCGGACGACGATGGTTCGTTCCTGCCCGTCCGGGCGCCCGCTGAAACGCGCGATGAGCGAGAGGTTGTCGACCACCACCGCCGCCGCGTCCTCGGGCAGGCCTGCGTCCTCGTCGAGAGTGACGGCGATGTCCCAGGTGTGGAAAGCGTGCTCGTTGAGCCGCAGGCCGACGACCTGGTCGAAGCCCAGGCTGAGCGGTCCCATCGGGAAGGTCAACGTCGCCTGCTCCGCGTCGTCCACCGTTTCGAGCGCCGCCACCAACGCCTCGTCGGCCACCAGTGCGTCGTCGGCCTGGGCCCGGGGCGTCTTGGCGTTCCACTCGTCCCAGACCGACTGGTTGAATCCCTCCGGCGCGGTGGTGCCCGCCCGGACGTCCTCGAGACCCCGGAGCGCAATGACCGCACCCGAACCGAGATGGGACAGGACCTGGGCGATCGACCACTGGTCGCAATAGGACGACGACTTCAGTTGTGCGTCATCCAACCCACTGACGAGCTCGTGCAAGCGATCGACTGAGGCGCGCAACGCGCCGACGGGAGTGTCCATGGGTGCGGTCTACCCGCTGGCGGCCCGCGCCGACGCGAGGGCGCCCATCCACCACGCCAGGTCCTCGGCCAGCAGGTCGAGCCTGGATTCGAGTGGTGCGAAGGGTGAGAGGTCCGCACGGTCCGACGCCTGGCGCAGGGCGATGAACACATCGGGCAGCACGTGGACGGCGTGGCGCAGCGGTGCCATTTCGAACTCGACCGCCACCGCCCGCAGCTGCTCGATCGCCCGCGCCCCGCCGGTGTTCCCCCACCCGACGTAGGCGACGGGCTTGCGCCGCCACTCGACGAAGGTGGAATCGAGGGCGTTCTTCAGCACAGCGGGGTACCCGTGGTTGTACTCGCCGGTGAGGATCACGTAGCCGTCCGCCCGGTCGATGACCCGGCTGAAGCGGGTGACCGCCTCGTCGGCATACTCACGCCCGGTCCTCGCCGGCGCGTCGCCATCGAAGAAAGGCAGCGGGTGGTCCCGCAGGTCGACCAGCTCGAGCTCGAAGGCCTGGTGCTGCTCCAGGCGGCTCATGACCCAGGCCGCCACCCGCTCACTGAACCGACCCTCCCGGGTGGTCCCGTTGATGACCTGCAAGAGCATGTGCGCCTTCCAATCCCTTCCGCTTGGCGTGGCGGAAAGGTGGTCCCCGCCAGGACCAACGGGAGCAGAACGGCCCGTTAGTTAACTTGACGGCTAACTAACTCTGAGGTTAAATACTTCCCGTGACCACACAGACTGCTGACACGCTCGATGCGGCCTTCGCCGCGTTGGCGGACCCCACCCGGCGCGCCATCGTGAGCCGGCTGGCCCGGGGCGACGCCACGGTGACCGAGCTGGCTGCCCCCTTCGCCATATCGCTGCCGGGGGTTTCGAAGCACCTCAAGGTGTTGGAGCGCAGCGGCCTGATCTCGCGGCGGCGCCAGGCCCAGTTCCGCCCCTGCCACCTCGAAGCCGACGCGCTCGACGGCGCACTGGACTGGATCACCACGAACCGGCGGCGGTGGGACGAGCGCTTCGACAAGCTCGACGCGCTGTTGATCGATCTGCAGCCGGCCAAGAAACCAACGGGGCGCGCTCGTGACTGAACACGGCGAGCTGCACTTCAGTCGGACGTTCGACGTGCCGCGGCGAGCTCGTCTTCGCGTGCATGACCGATGCCGATCATCTGACGCATTTCTGGGGCCCGACGGGCGTCAGCGCGCCGCGGGACCGCATCACGCTCGATGCCCGGCCGGGCGGCGTGTTCGAGACCGTGATGGTCAACGACGCCGACGGGAGCGAGTACCCGACCAGTGCCGTCATCGACGAGGTACGCCCGCCCGAGCTGCTGGTGTGGACCGAGTCCCACTCCGGCATGCGGGTGCGCTCCGAGTTCATCGCGCTGGGGCCGGAGCGCACCGAGGTCAGGATCCATCAGACCTCTGTGCCCGAGGCCTTCCTGGCGCCCGAGGCCCAGGCCGGGTTCCGTTCCTCACTTGACCGCTTCGCCAAGTATCTGGCCGGGCTGGCCTCATGAACACGGCGCACGACATCGCCGACGAGTACGGCGCGTTGGCCGATTGTCTCGAGGCGGCCGGTCCCGGGGTGTGGGACGAGCCTTCGCTGTGCGAGGGCTGGCGTACCCGCGAGGTCGTGGCGCACATGACGATGCCGGCGCGCTACGACGGCCCCGCGTTCATGACCGAGCTCGAAGCCTGCGGCGGTGACTTCACGCGACTCTCCGACATGGTGGCGGAGCGCGACGGTGCGCTCCCTGCTCCCGTACTGCTGGGCGACCTCCGTTCCGCGGTGCTGCACCAGTGGCAGCCTCCGGGTGGCGGCGAGGAGGGCGCGCTCGTCCACTGCGTCATCCACGGGCTCGACATCATGGAAGCCGTGCCGCTTGATCGGCGGGTACCCGACGCCCGCATCAGCGCGGTGCTGGGGCTCGTTGCAGTGCAGGGCGCGCCCAACCTGTTCGGGGTCGACCTCAGCGACGTGGAGCTGCGGGCGGACGATCTGGAGTGGTCCTCTTCGTCTGGCTCCGGTGCACTCGTGACGGGACCGGCGCAGGCGCTGGCACTCGTGGCCTGTGGCCGCCTGCTGCCGGTAGGCCGTCTCGACGGCGAGGCGGCGGCCCGCTTCACCCAATCCTGAACGGCTGGGTCAGCCGGCGCGCCAGCGGCGCCAGGCTTGGTAGCCGCCGGTCAGATCGGCAGCTCGGGCGAAACCCAGCTGGCGGAGCGAGTCCGCGGCAAAGCTGGAAGCGTATCCCTCGGAGCAGACCACCACGACGGGCTGGTCGTACCCGGTCACCTCCGGCAGCGTGTGGTTCCCCGTCAGGTCGAAGCGCCACTCGAGCACGTTGCGCTCCACGAGGAGCCCGAAGCCGAGCTCGCCCTCGGCGGCACGCTGGGCGGCGGGCCGGATGTCGACAACGAGTGCGCCCTGGGCCTGGAGCGGGTCGAGCTGCTCGGGCTCGACCCGTTGGATGCGGCCGCGGGCTTCGGCGAGGAGATCGTCGATGCTGCGGGCGGTCACCGGGCGGCTGCCGCCACGCCGCATTTCGGACTCCCCGTCTGTGCCTCGAGCGCGTCTTCGAATTCGCCGCTGCCGTCGTCGGACCACGCCACCTCGCGGACGACGAGTTGCCCCCCGGCCATCTCGTAGAACGTCATGGAGGTCAGAGCCGGGCTGTAGACGTGCAGGCTGAGCGCATGCTGGTCTGACTCGTTCGTCACATCGTGCACGTGGCCGGCGCCGAAGCCGAGGGTGGCTCCCGCCTGCAGTTCATGGCGCACCAGGGAGAGCCGTCCGGTGTCATCGCGCCGCGGGACGGCTTCGACGAGGGCGCCTCGGATCACGCTGACCGCTCCCGTCGAATGGCCGTGGTCATGCAGCTCCACTTTCCCACCGCTCGGCCAGGCGATCAGCCAGGCGTCGAAGTCGGGGGTCCGCGCCATGAGGCGCCATGCACGGCGCCGCGTGTCGGGCGCTCCCGGCCAATCCATATAGGGGGCCAGCCGGGTGGCCACCGCCTGCGGGTTGACGCCGGGGTGGCGCAACGAGGGTGTCGAGGTGGCCGGCGGAACCATCCGGGAGAGGCTAGAGGCTAAAGCTGACTAAGTCAATCATATTTATAGTCTTTTAGCTTCCGTCCCTGGCTGGAGGGGCCGGACCGGACAATATGGCAGTGATGCACCCCCTCGTCCGGCGCCGGGCCGCAAGGCCGCGGCCAGTCTTTCCGACATGAACGTCATGGGGACTGCTGCGCCCGCCGCCACCGACACGGCAAGCGACCTGATGTCGGTTCCGAGTGACGTCGGTCATACCTCGTGGAGCCAGCGGGTCCGCTCGCTCGTCCTGGGGCCGCACGGAGGGGGCACGACCCGGCGGCGAGCCTCGGACGCCGTGCGCGTCGGCATCGCCGCCGTGCTGCTGGTGATCTGTGTGCCGCTGGTGCAGGCCAACACGTCGCTCGAGATTCATGTCACCGACCTCCTCACTCCCCCACCCACGGGCATTCAGTGGTTGATCGCGACCATCTGGTTCGTCGGGTCGATCGGCGTCATGGTGGTGCTGATCCTGGCCGGCCTGCTCGTGCCGCGGTTGACGGCGTTGCGGCAGATGGGCGCCGCCGGGTTGGCTGCGCTTCTCATCTGCCTGGTGCTCGATGCGTTGTTGGGCCCCGCCGCCGGCCGGCCGCCCATTCCGGACTTCTCCGGCTTCGATCCGCGCTTCCCCATCCTCCAGCTCGCCATCGCCACCGCCATCGCGCTCGGCGGGCGTGCCGTTCCTGAGTCGCCCCATGCACCGCATTGTGATCGGGGCGATCGCGCTGGCGGGGCTCTGCGCGGTCGTCGGCGGCTACGGGCTGCCGCTCGGTGTCATCGCCGCTGTCATTGTGGGGTGGGGCACCGCGGCCGCCTGCCACGTCGCCCTGGGCACGCCGAACGGGCTCCCGTCGGCCTCCGAGGTGACCGACGCCGTGCGCGACCTGCACGTCGAGGTGCACGGGCTCAGCGCCACGGCGCGCCAGGAATGGGGCGTGGCATCGTTCGCCGGCACGGGCGCCGAAGGCGACCCGATTGAGCTCGCGGTGTACGGGCGGGACGCCGCAGACGCACAGTGGCTGCGCAAGATATGGCGGTTCTGCATCTACCGCGACTCCGGCCCCACGCTCGTCCTCAACCGACTGCAGCAGGTGGAGCACGAGGCCTACCTGACCTTCCTGGCGGCCGACGCCGGTACCCGGGTCCCCGAGATCGTGGCGGCCGGGCGGTGCGGTCCGGCCCACGATGCCGCCCTCGTCACGCGCCTCCCCGAAGGACGCCGGCTCTCCGAACTGGAGCCGGAAGAGGTCAGCGACGACGACGTCGACAGCTTCCTCCGCTCCGTGCTGGTGCTGGGCAACGCCGGGATCTCGCATGGCGCGCTCAGTCCGGAGACCGTTCTCATCACGCCGCAAGGCCCACTGCTGCGCGACTTCCGGCGTGCCTCGTCGTCGGCTCCGGCGACACGCACCGACGGCGACCTGGCCGCGGCGGTGGCGGCGGCGGCGGTGGTAGTGGGCATCGATCGTGCGGTCGCCGCCACCTGCCGGGTTCTGGACATTGAGACGATCCAGGCCGTCCTCACCCGACTGCAGCGCTCCACGCTCGACCCTGAGACCGAGCGGATGGCCCGGTCGCAGAAAGGCTTTCTCAAAACGCTGCGCGAGTCGCTCGCTGCTGCCGCCGGGGTCGAAGTGCCGAAACTGGTGGAGGCGAAGCGGATCAGCTGGCCCAATCTGTTGATGGTCATCGGCAGCCTCGTCGGCCTGTGGCTGATCATCGGCGTCCTGACCGATGCGGCGGGCTCGCTGAGCGTCATCCGCGATGCTGTATGGGGCTGGGTGGCGGCGGCCTTCGTGCTGGGGCAACTCCCCGTGGTCACCGGCGCCTGGGCCCTGACCGGCGCGGTCATGGCTCCACTGCCGTTCGGGCGGTGCGTGGCCCTGGAGACATCCAACATGTTCACGTCGTTCGTGGGCGGTGACGCTGCCGTCTTCGGCGTCCGGGTGCGCTTCTTCCAGCGCCAGGGGCTGGACGTGCCGGCGGCCATCAGCTCGGGGGCGATCGCCGGCACTGCGAGCTGGGTGGTCAAGGGCGCGCTGTTCTTGCTGTGCCTTCCCTTTGCGTGGGACGACTTCCACAAGCCGACCTCCGGAGAGAGCGGCGCCCACGGGGGCATCGTGTGGATCATCCTCATCGTCATTCTGGTCGTCGCTGTCCTGGTGGCCGTGGTGACCCTCGTCCCCCGGGTGCGCCGTCTGGCCAACGAGAAGGCCCGGCCGCACCTCGTGACGATCTGGAAGGACGTCAAGGGCATCGCAGTGGAGCCGCGCAAGATCGCCTACGTGCTGGGCGGGTCCCTGGGCAGCCAGGTCCTCATTGCGCTCTGCCTCGGGGCCTCCCTCCACTCGGTCGGCGCGCACGCCAGCTTCGCCACGCTCATTGTGGTGTTGACCCTGGCGGCCATGATCGGCGGCGCCGTCCCGATCCCAGGTGGCGCCGGGGTCATTGAGGTGGGCCTCATCGCCGGGCTCAGCGCCGCCGGCATTCCGCAGGATCAGGCCGTGGCGGCCGTCTTGATCGAGCGCTTCTGCACGGCGTACCTGCCGCCGATCTGGGGTTGGGCCACGCTCGTCTGGTTGCGCCGCAGCGACTACGTCTAACCGCATCTGCACGTGAACTGATTCACATGTTGCGAACCCGCGGCACGCCGTTATTCCGTTGCATTTGCATGGCCCTCTGGTGTCCAACGCTGTAACGTCCAAAGCAATGCCGGGGGGCCTGGTTGGATGATGGATCACTGGACGCGCCTCACGGGCGCACGCACCGACCCCCACACCGAATAGCAGCCCGGTGGCCGCGGTCACCGAGTCCCCGCCAACCCCCTCCGAGCAGGAGGACGCGCCCGGGGACGCGGCACCGCTGCTCGTCGTCGACGGGGTCACCGTCGGATTCGGCGGCCTGCTGGCGCTCGACGACGTCTCTATGTCAGTCAGTCACGGCGAGGTGGTCGGGGTCATCGGGCCGAACGGCGCCGGCAAAACGACCCTCTTCAACGTGATCAGCGGATTCGTGCACCCGAGCTCGGGGACGGTCGCCTACCGCGGCGCCGTCCTCCGCCGGCACCATCCTCATGACCTGGCAAAGCTCGGCATCGCCCGCACCCTGCAGGGCGTCGGCCTTTGTCCCGGGCTGACCGTGCACGAGAACGTGATGCTCGGCGCGGAACCGACGCTGCACGCCGACCTGGGGTCCGCGTTCCTGGGCATCTGGCGCTCCAGCCGGGAGGAGCGCACCGTCACAGCGCGGGCAATGGCGATCCTCGACGAGCTCGGCGCGGCCGACTACGCCCGCCGGATGCCCGCCGCGCTCCCGTACGCCATACAGAAGCGCACCGCCCTGGCTCGCGCTCTCATGGCGGAACCGCAGCTCCTGCTCCTCGACGAGCCGGCGAGCGGACTCTCTGAGAGCGAAATGGACGCGTTGGGATCGATGGTCCGCGGGCTGACCAATCGCATGTCCGTGCTCCTCGTGGAGCATCACATGGACCTGGTGATGTCGGTGTGTGACCGTCTCGTCGTCCTCAACTTCGGCCAAGTCATCGCGGAAGGCACGCCTGCGGTCATCCGGTCCAACCCCGACGTGGCGACCGCCTATCTCGGCGACCCCGTCCACGAGGGCGCACCGCCCGGGCTACAGGACACCGACGATGCTTGAGGTCCGCGACCTCAGCGTGTCCTACGGGGCGGTGCGGGCGCTGCGCTCGGTCTCCTTTGAGGCGGAGGCCGGTGCGGTGACGGCCGTCCTGGGGGCCAACGGCGCCGGGAAGACCACCCTCCTGCGGACCATCTCGGGACTGGTCAAGCCACTCGATGGCTCGGTGCGCTTCGACGGCGACCCGCTGTTGGGCCGCCACGTCGAGTCCATCGCGAGGCTGGGGGTGGCCCACGTGCCTGAAGGGCGGGGGGTGATCGAGGAGCTCACGGTCGAGGAGAATCTCCGGCTAGCCACCCTCTGGTGCCTGCACAAGAACGAACGCCAGAGCGCCATCGCAGAGATCCTGGAGCTCTTCCCACGCCTGCAGCCGTTCCGGCGTCGGAATGCGTCAACGCTCTCGGGGGGCGAGCGCCAGATGCTCGTGCTCGGCCGTGCCCTCATCTCCCGGCCCCGCCTGCTCCTGCTCGACGAGCCGAGCCTCGGGCTGGCCCCGCTGGTGACCGCGCAGTTGATGGCGCTGCTGCGGGAACAGACCGAGAGCAAGGACATCACCGTGGTGCTCGTCGAGCAGAATGCCCGCAGCGCGCTGTCGGTGTCGCACCACGCCGTCATCCTCAACCTCGGCCAGGTGGTCGTCTCCGACGACGCCGCCACCGTGGCCGCCGACGACGCACTGCGTCACCACTATCTGGGCTTCTAGTGCCATGAGCCTGTTCCTCGACTACACACTCGACGGCATCGCCAACGGCATGGTCTACGCCACGCTGGCGCTGGCCTTGGTCCTGATCTACCGGGCGACGCGGATCATCAACTTCGCCCAGGGGGCGGCGGGCATGCTCACCACGTTCATCGCGTTCAGCCTGCTGTCGCGCGGCATCGGGTACTGGTGGGCCTTCGTGCTGGTGCTCATCATCGGGTTCGCCCTCGGGGCGGTGACCGAACGCGTCCTGATCCGCCCGCTCCATGGCAAGTCCGAGTTGAACCCAGTCATCGTGACTATCGGACTGCTGGTCGTCTTCGAGGGGCTGGCGGGGGCGATCTACGGCAACGCGAGCCGCGGCTTCCCGGCTGCCTTCTCCCAGCGCGGACTGACGGTCGGCAGCACCACCATCGCCTTCTCCCACTTCGACCTCTTCATTCTCATCGCCGTCCTCGCGCTCATGGCCGGGACGCTGGTCCTGTTCCGCTACACGGCGCTGGGCCTTCGCATGCGGGCATCGGCGTTCCACCGCGAGATCGCGCGGCTCCTCGGGGTACGCGTGGGCATCCTGCTGACACTCGGATGGGGCTTGGCCGGCATCGCCGGCTCCTTGGCGGGCCTTCTGGTGGCGCCGACGAGCGCGTTCGGGCCGTACTACATGGACCTGATCCTCGTGTACGGCTTCACGGCCGCCGTCATCGGCGGTCTCGAGAGCCCCGTGGGCGCGCTGGTCGGCGGGCTCATCTCGGGGCTGTGCATCTCCTACGTCGGGGGGTACCTCGGTTCGGGCCTCGAACCGCTCGGCGCGCTGGCCCTCCTCATGGTCGCCCTGATGGCCCGGCCCGAGGGCATCTTCGCCCGGCCGGCGGCGCGGCGGGTCTGACGTGGACGCCGGTGCGACGCTCCGCTCGCTGCGCCTCCCCCGGCAGCCTCTGCTCCGCCATCTCCCCATTGCGCTGGTCGCCGGAGCGGTCCTCTACGAGGTCACGCTGCGGCTGAGCTCGTACAACGACTACCAGGTCGGCGAAGTCGCCTCGTACGTGGTCGCGTTGGTCGGCCTGAGCCTGCTGACCGGAGCGAACGGGCAGATCTCGCTCGGACACGGGGCGTTCATGGCCGTCGGTGCCTACACCATGGGCCTGCTGATGAACCACACCCAGGGCAACTTCATCCTCGAACTGGCCGCCGCGACGGGTGTGGCCGCCGCCGCAGGTCTGGTGATCGGCCTCCCCGCCACCCGGCTGAAAGGTCCCTACCTGGCGGGCATGACGCTCCTTTTCGCCCTGGCCGTGCCGTCCGTCGCCGACAAGTGGCCCAACACGTTCGGCGGCGACCAGGGGTTGACGACGACCGTCCCGACCGCACCCGGCTCGCTGACCGCCGAGCAATGGCTGGCCCAGATTCAGATCCTCGGGGCGTTGGTCGTGATGGTCCTGGTGGCCAACCTGCTGTGGAGCCGCTACGGCCGAGCCTTCCGGGCCGTGCGCGACGACGAGATCGCGGCCTCGCTGGCGGGGATCCACATCGTCCGGACGAAGGTCATGGCCTTCACCATCAGCGCGGGATGTGCCGGCCTCGGCGGCGCGTTGCTCGCACTCTCGACCGGTGTGGTCAACACCGGGGAGTTCCCGCTGACGCTCTCGATCCAGTTGCTGGCGGCAATGGTGCTCGGCGGTACCGGGACGTTGATCGGCATGGTGTGGGGCGGGATCCTGCTGGTCTACCTGCCGCAGTGGTCGACGTCGCTGTCCAACGGCTTCAACCTGGGCAGCGGGGCGAACGCCTACCTGGCCACGATCATCTTTGGGGTGGTGCTGATCGTGGCCATGCTGGCGGCGCCCAACGGGATCCAGGGCGGGCTGCGCTGGCTCTGGGGCCATCGACCGCGGCGGGGTGGTAATGAGCCCGACGTACCCGGAGAGGTCTTGAAAGAGGACCAAAAAAATGCAACAGAAAGGAAGGGGAGGAACGATGCCAAGACAAGCGTGGAAGCGTAAGGGGTGGGGCCTGTGGGCCCGCGCCGTCGTTGCCGGCTCCATCGGAGTGATGTTGGGGGTCACGTTGTTGCCGGCGACCGCGAACGCGGAGAGCACGCCGGGAGTGACGTCGACGTCCATCACGATCGGCGCCACGGTTCCCCTGACCGGGCCGGCCGCGCCCGGCTACGACGAGATCGCGCCGGCGATGGATGCCGTGTTCGGTTGGGTCAACGCGCACGGTGGTGTGGACGGCCGCAAGATCAACTTCACCTACCTCGACGACGGCTACAACCCGGCCAACACGGCGACCCTGACCCGCAAGCTCGTGCTGCAGGACAACATCTTCGCCGACGTCGGGTCGCTCGGGACGCCCACCCAGTCCGCGGTGCAGGGCTTCTTGAACCAGCAGAAGGTGCCGCAGCTCTTCATTGAGTCCGGCTGCAATTGCTGGAGCAACCCGAAGTACCCCTACAGCCTCGGGTGGCAGCCTCCGTACACGGTGGACGGCAAGATCCTGGGCGCCTACATCAAGGCGAACTTCGCCGGCAAGAAGATCGGCTACCTCTCCCAGGACGACGAGTTCGGGCAGGACGTCGTCAAGGGCCTGGACATGGAGATCCCGTCCTCGGCGGTCGTCTCACGCCAGACCTACGACGCGGCGACACTGGCCGGACCCCTGTCCAACCAGATGGCGGCCCTGAAGGCGGCCGGCGCCCAGGTGGTCGTGCTGGCCACCATCCCGGCGGCGACGGCGCTCTCCATGCTCCCCGCCGCGGTCATCGGCTACTCACCGCAGTACGTGGTGGACAGCGTCGGCGCCGACTCGCCGACGGTCGGACCGCTACTCGCCTCGTTCACCCAGAAGGGTGGCGGGACGGCGGCCCAGGCGGCCGCGGCCGGCGGGCTGCTGAACGGGGTCATCACGACGGCCTACTTCGCACCCGAGTCGGACACGTCCAACGCGTGGGTGCAGACCGAGAAGAGTCTCCTCCAGAAGTACGCACCGTCGCTCTACGCCAAGTCGGGGCTCGATGGGAACACCCAGTACGGCATCGCGCTGGCCTACACGTTCGTCCAGGCGCTGCAGAAGGCCGGGAAGAACCTCACCCGGCAGAGCCTGCTCAACGCCATCAACAACGACGGGAAGAGCTTCGTCACCCCCGGTTTCGTCCCGCTCTCGTACTCGAGCTCGGTGCACTTCGGGTTCGAGGGTGAGGAGGTCGTCAAGCTGGAGAGCTCGGCCCCGCCGGCGGTGACCCCGACCGGTAGCTGGATCGGCGGCGTCCCGGTCACCCCGGTCGAGGTGACGAGCCCCGGCTCGGGACCGGTCAAGAAGTACACCGGTCCGACCTCGGTCCCGCCCAAGAACCTGGCCGCCACCGGCTGACCGCCCGGCGTCTCCGGCGGCGGAGGGTCATCCCCTCCGTCGCCGGCGCGCCGCGTGAGGATGGCCGCGCGAGCGATCAGCTCGTCCAGCCGTCGGTGGCGGGACTCGTCGTGGCCGTCCCCGTGCCGCCACCGGTGGCGGTGATCCCCGTCAACGAAGGCATGGAGAAGAACGTGTTGGCGCAGGCGAGTGGTGCAGCCGCGCTCATGAACGCATCGTTGCTCAGCGTCACGACGAGCGGGTTGTTGGCCTTACCGCTGGCGGCCACGGTCAACGGCTGTCGTCAGGGTGTGACTGCTGCCACTCGTCGCGTCGAGAAGTTCCACGTCACGTCGCTCGGGGTCGTGGCCAGGCAGCCGGTCTGCGTCGTCGTCAACGCACTCGACGTGTACCCGGTGGCGTACGTGGTGCTCGTCGGGAGCTGCACCGCCGTGATGGTGATCGGGTACGGATTGGCGTTGGCGATGCTCACCACGACGTCGCCACTGTCACCGGGGTCGAGCAGGTCGCCGGGGGCCGGACTGGACACGGCGGTGATGGTCAGCTTGCCGAGGGTGGCCGACTGGGCGGCGCCCGAGGAGTTGCTCGTCAACCCGACGACCCAGTTCGTCGCGGCGTACGCGGCCACTCCCGCCACCACCATGCCGAGCGTGAGGGAGATGCCCTTGGTCAGCCAGGAGAACCTCCGGCCCTGCGCGATCGCCACCTCTTCCCGCCCCGTTTGTCTCGCCCTGTACTACATCCGACGCCAACAAGCGTTGCAGATACGCAAACTGGGAGCGGACTGTGCCGCGGTACAACCACAGGTTGTACAGGCCTGCCACGACGCCCAGTCGCCCGTTGCCGGGCGTGGCGTTCAGGCGGCGAAGGGCATCTTCATGACTTCGGCGAGGTTGCCGCCCATGACCTTGGCCATCTCGTCGTGCGACAGGCCCTCGAGCTCGTCGACATACGAGAGCGGCTCGGACATCCCCTCGATGTGCGGGTAGTCCGACCCGAAGACGACACGGTCGACGCCCACCAGGTCGATGAGGCCACGCGGGTCCTCCTCGTGGAACGGGTGGATCCAGATGTTGCGCTTGAGCACCATGAGGGGATCCTCGTCGTAGATCGCCGGGCTCGTGCGCGTAGGAGCGGCCCATGGCGTCGATCAGCGGGCGCACCCACGCCGCGCCGTTCTCCACGGGGAGGATGCGCAAAGTCGGGAACCGGGTCAGCAGGCCGTGGCCGATCAGCGACGCCACTGTGTCGAAGATGCCCCGACCCTGGGTGTGCGCGATGTCCATGAAGGCCGACTTGCCACCCGCGAACGGGAGGTGCTCACCGCCGAAGTTGCCCTCCCACTGGTTGTAGTAGCGGGTGAGGCCGTCGTCGGAGGCGTGCATGCCGACCGTGATGTCGAGCTCGGTCACCCGCTGCCAGAAGGGGTCGAACTCGGGCAGTGCGAACGATCGGTAGCCGCGGTAGCCGGGAACCGGTGCCGGCCGGATGAGGATGAGCTTGGCGCCGCGATCGACGACCCACTCGAGCTCCTTGATCGCCTCGTCCACGATGGGCAGCGTGATGACCGGGCGACGCGAAGATCCGGCCCTCGTAGTTGAAGGTCCAGTGCTCGTGCATCCACTCGGTTCAGCGCATGGACGACGACATGGGTGGCAATGGGGTCGTCGGCCAGGCGCTCTTCCAGCAAGCTCGCCAGCGTCGGCCACATGAGCGCACGGTCGAGGCCCAACTCGTCCATGAGCGCCAGACGGGGCTCGGGCGAGAAGAACGCCTCGGGTGAGCGGATCGGCTCCCCCATCAGTTCGCGGCGGGTCTTCCCCTTCGGGGTTGCCGTGCTTGAAGAGCTCTTCGGACGCGCCGGGCCGGCCGACCACGTTGAAGGTGGGGTTCGGGATGTACTCGGAGATGACGTTGCGCACGGCGATCTTGGTGCGCCCGTTCACCTCCACGTACTTGATGAGGCCCGAGTACTCGGGCGGCAGGAACTTGGTGAAGGCGTCCGTCGTCTCGTACATGTGGTTGTCGGCGTCGAAGACGGGAAAGTCGACAATGGGCTTGGGCATGACCACCTCCGTGAGGACGGGACCGCTGCGCCGTCGCGTCCACGCGGCGGGCGGTGGTTCGTTTTCAACTTCGACGTCAATATTACATGAAGGACGGCCGGGTGCCACAAATCGGGACCCGAGCGGCCGCCGCCTCGCCGGCGACGTCTGGCACGGCGTTTCCGGCCATGCAAAGCTTTGCATCGATGCTCCACCAGGACCGCCTGCTCCCCGCCGACCCCGGCGTCCGCCGGATCGCCCGCTCCCTGTACGAGAGCACGAAGGCGCTCCCCATCGTGAGCCCCCACGGCCACTGCGACCCGGCGGCCCTGGCCGGCGACACGGCGTTCACGAGCCCGGCGACCGAGCTCGTGACGAAGGACCACTATCTCCTCCGCATGCTCTACAGCCAGGGCGTGCCGCTCGAGGCGCTCGGGGTGCCGCCGGCTCGACGGCGGGACCCGTGGTCACCGACGGGCGGCAGATTTGGCGTGAGCTCGCCACGCGCTATGCCCTCTTCCGCGGCACGCCTTCGAAGCTCTGGCTCGATCACACGCTGCAAGAGGTGCTTCGGCGTGACCGAGCCGCTCAGCCGCCAAGAATGCCGACGCTCGTCTACGACGAGATCTCGGCACGCCTGCTGCAACAGGACTTCCGGCCGCGGGCGCTCTTCGAGCGGTTCGGCATCGCGTTCCTCGCCACGACCGACGGTGCACTCGACCCCCTCGAGTCGCACGCGCGCCTCCGCCGATCCGGTTGGGCCGGCCGCGTGGTACCGACCTTCCGCCCGGACGACGTCGTCGACCCCGACCGGCCCGGCTTTCA
Source organism: uncultured Acidimicrobiaceae bacterium (assembly GCA_963741995.1). GTDB lineage: Bacteria > Actinomycetota > Acidimicrobiia > Acidimicrobiales > RAAP-2 > Bog-473. The sequence goes on along the minus strand of CAVUKI010000001.1, from coordinate 336,305 downwards.
CGCCCACGTGGCGGCATTGGGCGAACTCACCGGAGCGGACACGCACACGCTGGGCGGGCTATCTCGACGCCCTGCGCAGCCGGCGCGCCGCGTTCGTGGCGGCGGGAGCGACGGCGTCGGACCACGGGCATCCGTCACCGGCCACCGCGGATCTCTCCAATCGGGAAGCAGCCGACCTCTTCGGCCGGATGGTGGCCGGGACGGGACAGCGGCACGACGCCGAGCTGTTCCGCGGCCAGATGCTCGTCGAAATGGCCGCCATGAGCCTCGATGACGGCCTGGCGTTGCAGATCCACGCTGGCGCCTGGCGCGACCACAATCCGACGGTGGCCGCCCGCTTCGGACCCGACGAGGGGGCGGACATCCCGAAGGCGGTGGACTACGTGGGCGGCCTCAAGCCGCTCCTCGACCGCTTCGGGAACGAGCCCCGGCTGACCGTCATCGTCTACACCCTCGACGAGACCACCTACGGCAGGGAGCTGGCCCCCCTGGCCGGGCACTACCCGGCCCTGCGCCTCGGGCCTCCCTGGTGGTTCTTCGACAGCCCCGAAGGCATGCGGCGCTTCTACAGATCGATCGTCGAGACGGCCGGATTCGCCAACACCGTCGGCTTCAACGACGACTCTCGGTCGCTGTTGAGCATCCCCGCCCGCCACGACGTGGCCCGGCGGCTCAACGCCGGCTACCTGGCCGACCTGGTGGCCGAGCACCGGATGGACGAAGAGGAGGCCGCCGAGACGGCGGCGGACCTGGCCCTCAACCTCGCCTGCCGGGCCTTCCGGGTCGAACCGTGAAGCAGGTCGTGCTGGTGGGCCTGATGGGGTCCGGGAAATCGACCGTCGGCGCGCTGGTGGCGGCGCGCACGGACCGGGTCTTCGTCGACGTCGACCTCGACATCGCCCGAGAAACGGGCAAGACCGTTCGCGAGCTCTGGGAGGCGGGCGGCGAGGCCGCCTACCGGAGCCTCGAGTCGGAAGCGGTGCTGCGCGTCCTGGCCTGCGACATCGCCGTCCGTGCTGGCGGCGCCCGGAGGAGTCGTGCTCGATCCGGCGGTACGCGCCGCACTCGCCGGCCACTTCGTCGTCTGGCTGCGAACCAGACCCACGACCCTGGCGGGTCGCGTGCAGCGCGGTGATCACCGCCCGCTGTTGGGCGACAGGCCCGCCGAGACCCTCGCCGTGATGGCTGATGAGCGGTCCGACCTCTACCGCCAGGTGGCGACGGCGACCGTCGACACCGACGATCGTGCGCCGGACGCGGTGGCGGACGTCGTGGTCGGGTTGCTGGCGGACCAGCCGGCGGACGCCTGACCGAACGGAACGGGGAGAACGATGCTTCGACCGCAGGACACCGGGACACGCGAGATCAAACGGCTCGACGGGATCTGGAGATTTCGCCACCGACCCCGGCGGGCGTCGGTCGCGCCGAGGGATGGTGGCGCGGGCCCCTCCGCGACGCCCGGGACATGCCGGTGCCGAGCAGCTTCAACGACGTCCTGGTGGACCCGCAGGTGCACGATCATGTCGGCGACGTCTGGTACCAGCGTCAGGTCTTCGTTCCCCGCGGCTGGGCGGAGCAGCGGGTGGTCCTCCGCTTCGAGGCGGCGACCCACCGCGCCACCGTCTGGATCGACGACACCTGCGTCGTGGAACACGAGGGCGGCTACACGCCGTTCGAGGCCGACGTGACCGACCTGGTCGTCCCGGGCGAGCAGTGCCGGCTCACCGTCGTCGTCAACAACGAACTCACGTGGGAGTCCATCCCGCCCGGCATCGTGGAGGTGTTGCCGGACGGGACCCGGCGCCAGCGTCAGTACCACGACTTCTTCAACTACGCCGGTCTGCACCGCGGCGTCTGGCTCTCCACGACGCCGCGTGCCCACATTGCCGACGTGACGGTGACGACGGACATCGACGAGGGCGTCGGCATCGTCCGGTACGCCGTGGCGGCCGCCGACGCGGAGGGGATGACAGTACGTGTGCGCCTCCGGGATGCCGAGGGCAGGGAGGTGGCCGCAGCCGAGGGCCCCGACGGCGCGCTGCGGGTGGACCACCCGGAGCTCTGGGCCCCCGGGCGCGGGTACCTCTACGGCCTGCACGTCCTCCTGGTCGACGGGGAGGTCGTTGTCGACCGCTACCCGCTTCCCGTCGGGATCCGCACCGTGCGGGTCGAGGGCACGCAGTTCCTGATCAATGGCGAGCCCTTCTACTTCCGGGGCTTTGGCAAGCACGAGGATCTCAACGTCCACGGCCGCGGTCACGACGACGCTGCCATGCTGCACGACTTCTCCCTACTCGCATGGATCGGGGCCAACTCGTTTCGCACCTCGCACTACCCCTACGCCGAGGAGGTGCTCGAACAGGCCGACCGTCAGGGCATCGTCGTCATCGACGAGACGGCAGCGGTCGGGCTCAACCTCGGCGTCGGGGGCGGGATGTTCCTCGGCGGCCCGAGGACCACCTATTCCGACGAAACGATCAGCACCGCCACGCAACTCGTCCACCGCCGCGCCATTGAGGAGCTGATCGCACGGGACAAGAACCATCCCTGTGTCGTCCTGTGGAGTCTGGCCAACGAGCCCGAATCCCACACCGATGCGGGCCGTGCCTACTTCGAGCCCTTGTTCGATGCGGCCCGGCGAGCGGACCCGAGCCGGCCCGTCGGTTTCGTCAACATGATGTTCGCGCTCCCCGACACGTGCACGGTGACTCCATTGGCGGACGTCGTCATGATCAACCGCTACTACGGCTGGTACGTGGAACCGGGCGACCTCGACGCAGCCGAACGCGGGCTGGAGGCCGAGCTCCGGGCTTGGGCCACGAAGCACGGCAAGCCGATCATCGTGACCGAGTACGGCGCCGACACCATGTCCGGCCTGCACGCCACGAATGCCGGCATGTGGACCGAGGAATACCAGGTGGCGCTGCTGGAGACGTATCACCGCGTCTTCGACCGTGCGGAGGCCGTCGTGGGCGAGCACGTCTGGAACTTTGCCGACTTCGCCACGGGGCCCTCCTTCATGCGCGTCGACGGCAACAAGAAGGGCGTGTTCACCCGGGACCGGCGGCCGAAGATGGCCGCACACGACCTGCGACGACGTTGGCTCGGCGCTCCCTGACGCGTGCTGTCGAATGCCTGACGACCAGCTCGCCGAAGAGCTCCCTCTGAGCAGGGCCTTCCCCGAGCATGGACACGGCGACCGCCCCGACCTCTGCGCTCGGCAAGCTGATGGTCGTGAGCGGCGGTGCCACCATGGCGGCCATGGGGATGTCGTCGAATCCCACGACGCTGATGTCCCCGGGCACGGACACGCCGAGGGTGCGCAGCCCGGCGATGATCCCGAGCGCCATCTGATCGTTGAAGGCGAGCACGGCCGTCACGTCGCTGGCGACGACGTCGGGCACGATGGCCGCCGTCGCGTCGAAGGTGGGCTCGCGCACCGACAGCTCGAGCACATCGATCCCGTTCGTGCGGCCGGAATGGCGCACCGCACTTCGGCGCTCCCCGGCGGCCCACGATCCGCTCGGGCCGCCCACGTAAGCCAGGCGCGTGTGGCCGAGATCCGACAGGTGTTCGAGGGCGTCGGTCACGGCGGGCGCCGTCCGGAGGAGGATGGATGCGTGCTCCGGGACCGGACGGTTGACGAACACCGCGGGGGTGGACCCCAAGGCGCCGAGGGTGCGATGGAGACGGCGGGGCGATACGACGATGAACCCGTCGACCTCCCGCGACAGGGACTCGGCGGCGCGCACCTCCTCGTCCGGATGCTCACCGGTGTCGACCAGAAGGACCTGGAGATCGCTCTGTCGGGCCGATCGCTCCACGGAGCGCACCAGCGATCCGAAGTGTGGGTTGGTGATGTCGGGAACGATGACGGCGACGTTGCCGGTGCGCCCGGTGATGAGGCCGCGCGCGGCACGATTGGGGACGAAACCGAGGTCCCGTATCGCCGTCTCGACCCGGAGACGGGTCTCCGGTGCGACCTTCTCCGGAACGTTGATGGTGCGCGACACGGTGGCCGCGTGCACGCCGGCGCGTACCGCAACGTCGAGGATGGTCGCTCGCTGCTCGCGCCCCACGGCGTCCGACCCTACTCCGCGTCCTGTCCGCACCGAGGGGGAAGATGACGGGCGAAGGACGGCTACGGCTGAACGCGCGCACGCTGGCGCACGCGCATGCACGCTTTCTCCCGGACTACGACCGCGGTGGCGTGCCGGTCATCGCCCACCTCGGATTCGGCGCGTTCGCCCGGGCCCACCTCGCGGTCTACAGCGACGAGCTGTTGCGGCGGGGCACCCCTGCGCTCATCAGGGGCGTCTCACTCAGGAGCCGACGGGCACAGGACCAGCTCGAGCCACAGGACGGGCTCTTTACGGTCGCCGTGCGTGAGCCCGGTGTCCCGCTGACGCTCCGGGTGGTCGGCGCGCTGGCCTCCATGGAGAGCGGGCCGGCGGCCGCACTTGCCGCACTCACCGCCCCGGCCACGAAGCTCGTGACGTTGACCATCACGGAGAACGGCTACCGCGGCAATGCGGACGGGGTGCCGGCGCCCGGAACTCTGCCCTCGTCAGTACCGGCGTTGATCGCCCTGGCGCTGGACCGACGGCGGCGCGCCGGGCTGACGCCCCCCGTCTTCGCGCCGCTCGACAACCTGCTCGAAAACGGGGGCGTTCTGCGGGCGCGCGTCCTCGACGAGGCAGAGGGTGTCGACGGTGCCTTGGCCGCATGGATCGCCCGCGAGGTACGCTTCCCGAGCTCCGTCGTCGACCGCATGGTCCCCGCGCCGACGGGTGCGGTCCTGGAGGAGATCGCCGACGAGCTGGGCCTGACGGACGAGGCGGCCGTCGGTGCCGAGCGACACCGCTCGTGGATCATCCAGTCGGTGGAGGGGTTGGATCCCCTCGCCGAGGCCGGCGTGGAGCTGGTCGACGACGTTGTCCCCTTCGAGCGCCGCAAGCTCTGGCTCCTCAACGGCCCGCATTCGGCCGTGGCGTACGCGGGGCTGCTGGCGGGCCACGCCACCATCGCGAGCGCGGTGACGGATCCCGTCATCACCCGGTTCGTGCGGCACGTCGTCGAGGACACGCTCGAGGTGGCTCAGCTTCCTGCCGCAGTGGGGCCGGCGGCGTTCGCTGACGACGCGCTCCGGAGATTCGCCAACCCCGCGCTCGGCCACACCTGCGCGCAGGTCGGGGCCGACGGATCGAGCAAGTTGCCCCAGCGACTGCTCCCCGTCGTCGCCGCTCGCGAGGCGGGATCGCTCGGGACCTCGAGGTTCGCTCTCGTGGCAGCCATCTGGTTGGCAGCGGCGGGCGGGGTCGAGGTGCCCGGGGTGGGCCTTCCGGTCCTGGAGGACCCGCTCGCCGACCGCCTCCGGACTGCCGCCGCCCGTCCCGACCGCCTCCAGGCCCTCAGCCGGGTCGCCTTCGGTGCCAGTGTGTTCGCCAGGGAGGTGGCTGCCGTGCTGGACCGCCTGACGACGGAGGGACGCTCGCTCCTGGACGCAGACCGGTGGCAGTGACCCTCGGGGGACCCGGGCACGTCCTCGACCCTGCCGAAGTGCGCTCGTTCGTGCGGGCGCGGGTGGCCGATCTGGAGCTTGCCGGTCGCTCGCTCTGCGTCGTGATCCCCGACGGAACCCGGAACTGCCCGTTGCCCCTTCTCCTGCAGGCGATCCAGGAAGGGGTCGGTGGGCGGGCGAGCACCTGCCACGCCGTGGTCGCGTTGGGCACCCATGCCCCGATGTCCGACGACGCCATCCGTGCGCTCGTCGGGCCCACGTCCATCCCCGTGCGCAACCACGCCTGGTGGGATGACGACACGTACCTGCGCGTGGGCCGTCTGCCGGCTGCGCTGGTCACGGAGCTCTCGGGTGGCCTCCTGCATGACGGCATCGACGTGCGGCTCAATCGGCTGGTCGTCGAGAGCGACGTGACGCTGCTGGTGGGACCCGTGCTCCCCCACGAGGTGATCGGCTTCTCGGGAGGCAACAAGTACCTCTTCCCCGGCCTCTCGGGCCAGGAGATGATCGATGTCACGCACTGGCTCGGGGCGCTCATCACGAGCAGCACGATCATCGGGACGCGCGGCATCACACCGGTCCGGGCGCTGGTCGACGCGGCGGCCGGTCTCGTGCCCGGCGAGCGGCACGCGCTGTGCGTGGTCGTCGACCACGAGACCGGCAGGCTGGAGTCGCTGTCATTCGGGGAGCCCACACGCGCCTGGGCCGAGGCCGCCGACGTCGCGGCGGAGACCCATGTCGACTATCTCGATCGCCCGGTCCGGCGCGTGTTGTCGCTGATCCCTTCGCGCTACCCCGACCTGTGGACGGGAGCGAAAGGTTTCTACAAGGTGGAGCCGATCGTCGCCGGCGGCGGCGAGGTCGTCCTGTACGCGCCGCACATCACCGAGATCGCCGCCATGCACCCGCAGCTCGAGGAGATCGGCTACCACTGCCGCGACTACTTCTTGGCCCACTGGGACCGCTACCGCGCTGTCCCCTGGGGCGAGCTGGCGCATGCCACCCATCTGTACGGCGCCGGGACCTACGACGGGGTGACGGAGCGTCAGCGCGTCAGGGTGACACTGGCCACAGGCATTCCCGAAGAGGTCGTCCGGCGGGCCAACCTCGGGTTCCTCGATCCGGACGCCGTCGACACCGAGGGGTGGGCGGCCGACCCCGACACGCTGGTGGTGCCCGATGCGGGCGAGGTGCTCTACCGGTTGCGGTGACGGGCCTTCACTCGCCGGGATAGATCACACCGAGCTCGGCCCGGATGGCATCGAGCGTGGTCGCCAGTGCGATCGACTCGTCCAGGGACACGACCCCGCTCTCGGTGCGCCCGTCCTGGAGGCAGCGGTGCACCTCGTCGATCTCGAAACGGAGCCCGTTTCCGTCGTACGAGGCGTCGATGTGCTCGATGCCGGCCGCGCTCGACACGGTGAGCGAGTTCGGACAGTGCATCATGGCGGGGAGGTCGATGACGCCGTCGGTTCCCGCGATTCGGGCCGTGCAGGTCATGCCGACGCGCAACGCCGCCTTGACCACGCCCAGCCGTTGCCCCCCGTGGTGCAACAGGGCGGTGACCACCTCGTCGACGCCGGTCTCGCCCACCACGCCGTCGGCCGCGACGCGCTCGATGGGCCCGAGCACGAGGGTGCACAGCTGAATGGGATAGATCCCGAGGTCGAGCAGCGCGCCGCCGCCGAGCTCAGGGGCGAAGTGCCGGTGCTCGGGATCAACCGGTCGGCGGAACCCGAAGTCGCCCTCCACCAGGAGGGGTTCGCCGATGCGGCCCTCGCCGAGGACCTCGACCAGCGAACGGTAGGCGGGAAGGAACCGGCTCCAGATCGCCTCCATGAGGAACAGCCCCCGGCCGCGCGCTTCCGCCGCCATGCGTGCGGCCTGGCGGGCGTTGAGCGCGAGCGGCTTCTCGCACAGGACGTGCTTGTCCGCCCGGAGGAGTTCGATGGTGTCGGCCTCGTGGCGCGAGTGCGGCGTGGCCACGTAGACCACGTCGACGTCCGGATCGGCCGCCAGGGCGTCGTAGTCGCTGTACCGCGTCGGGATGTCGAAGCGGTCACCGAAGGCGTCCGCTCGTTCGGCCGACCGGGAGGCCACCGCCGTGATGGTGCCCCCCTCCGCCCACTGCATCGCCTCGGCGAACCCGGTCGCGATGATGCCGGGGCCGATGACACCCCAGCGAATCACCGTCGGACCTCGCCGTGCGGGAGGACTTCAGGTGGGGAGCAATTGGCAGCGCGACGACGCATGGGTCTCTTTCCCACCTCCACAGACTTGTTCCTCTGATAACGCTATCATCGGTCCCTGCCTGGGACAACGCGCGCCATTGGTTCAGGACGAGCGCACCGGGCGCGGCGACGACAGGAGGACCATGACCGATCCCTTCACTCCCAAAACAGACGATCACTTCACCTTCGGGCTCTGGACGGTGGGGAACCCCGGCCGCGATCCGTTCGGCACCGAAGTGCGCGCGCCGCTCGACCCCGTCGATTCGGTGCACCGGCTGGCCGACCTCGGCGCGTACGGCGTCAGCTTCCACGACAACGACCTCATTCCGTACGGCTCGACGGACAGCGAGCGCGACGAGATCCTGAAGCGCTTCCGCCGTGCCCTCGACGCCACCGGCATGCACGTCCCCATGGTGACCACGAACCTGTTCTGGCGGCCGGTCTTCAAGGAAGGTGCGTTCACGGCCAACGATCCCCGCGTGCGTCGCCTGTCAGTCAAGAAGGCATGCGAAGCGGTGGAGCTCGGGGGCGAGCTCGGCGCCGAGGTGTTCGTGCTCTGGGGCGGGCGCGAGGGGATGGAAGCCGAAGCCGCCAAGGACGTCCGCCTGGCGTTGGACCGCTACAAGGAAGCGATCGATCTCATCTGCGAGCACATCAGCAACCGGGATCTGGGTCTGCGCATCGCCCTCGAGCCCAAGCCGAACGAGCCGCGCGGTGACATCCTCCTGCCGACCGTCGGCCACGCGCTTGCCTTCATCGCAACGCTCGAGCATTCCGACATGGTGGGCCTGAACCCCGAGTTCGCACACGAGACCATGAGCGGGCTCTCCTTCTCGCAAGCGGTCGCCCAGGCTCTGTGGCAGGACAAGCTCTTCCACATCGACCTCAACGCCCAGCGGATCGGCAAGTTCGACCAGGACTTCCGGTTCGGCTCCGAGGGGATCCGTGATGCCTTCTACGTCGTCAAACTCCTGGAGGACGCCAAGTGGGACGGCATGCGGCACTTCGATGCGCACCCGTACCGGACCGAAGACGCCGACGGCGTCTGGGACTTCGCCCGCGGCTGCATGCGCACGTACCTGATCCTGGCCGACAAGGCGCGCCGCTTCCACGAGGACCCCGAGATCCAGGAGGCCCTGCGCGTCGCCAAGGTGGCGGAACTGGCCGAGCCCACGACCCCGGCCGGCGGGCTCGACGAGCTGCTCGCGGCGAGCGAGGACGAGGATGCGCTCGCCGCGCAGGGCTACGGCCATGAGCGTCTCGACCAACTCGTCACCGAGCTGCTGCTCGGCGCCCGCTAGTGCCCCTGGTCGTCGGGGTGGACTCGTCCACCTCTGCCTGCAAGGTGCAGGTGCGCGACGCCGACACCGGCGCCGTTGTGGCATCCGGCCGCGCTGCGCACTCTCCAACCTCCCCGCCACGGAGCGAGCAGCATCCTTCGGAATGGGAGGCCGCATTTCATGCGGCGTGCGCACAGGCCGTCCTTCCGGCCCAGCAGACGCCGGCCGCCATTTCCGTCGCTGCGCAACAGCACGGGCTGGTCGTCCTCGGCGAAGACGGTGCCGTCCTGCGTCCGGCCAAGCTGTGGAACGACACGGAGGCTGCAGCGGACACCGGCTCGCTCCTCGCCGCCCTTCCCGGTGGTCAGGCCGGGTGGGCGGACGCCTGCGGGAGCGTCCCCGTCCCGAGCTTCACGATCACCAAGCTGCACTGGCTGCGCCGGTGCGAGCCCGAGACCTTCCGGCGGACGGCGACCGTCCTGCTCCCCCACGACTGGCTCACCTTCAGGCTCACGGGCCGGCACACCACAGACAGGGGGGATGCCTCGGGCACCGGGTACTGGTCGCCGCGCGAGGAGCGCTACCGGGAGGATCTGCTGCGGCTCGTCAGCGACGGCGTCGACTGGAACGCGGTACTGCCCGACGTGCTCGCGCCAGACGCCATGGCGGGCGAGTGGCGCGGCGCGGGCATCCCGGTGGCCGCCGGAACGGGCGACAACATGGCCGCGGCCCTGGGCCTCGGCCTCCGCCCCGGCGACCTCGCCCTGAGCCTCGGGACCAGTGGGACCGCGTGCACGGTCTCGGACGAGGCGACGGCCGACCCGACCGGCACGGTGGCCGGCTTCGCTGATGCGACCGGACGCTATCTGCCGCTGGTCTGCACCATGAACGCGACCAAGGTCACCGACGCGGTGGCGCGGTTGCTCGGCGTCGACCACGCGCAGTTCGATGCACTCGCACTCGAGGCCCCGGCCGGAGCGGGCGGGCTCGTCCTCGTGCCGCACCTCGACGGCGAGCGGACCCCGAACCGGCCGGACGCGACCGGCCTGCTCAGCGGATTGCGCACCGACGTGACCCCGGGCCAACTGGCGCGGGCCGCCGTCGAAGGCGTGGTCTGCAACCTGCTCGCGGGGGCGGACGCCCTCGGGTCCATGACGGCGCGGGGAACGGTGTTCCTCGTCGGCGGTGCTGCCCACAGCCGGGCCTACCGACGCGTCGTGGCCGACCTCACCGGGGGCGCCGTGCGGGTCCCGGCTGACGACGAACTCGTCGCCGCCGGAGCGGCGGTGCAGGCCGCTGCGCTGCACCACGGGTACGACTTCGCCCAGGTGGCGGAGGCCTGGGGACTGGGCCGGGGCGACACCGTCGAGCCGGACGACACCGTCGACCGAGAGGCCATCCGGGGCGCGTACGCCGACGCGGTGGCGGGAGCACTCCGATGACGTACCGCGACCCGGTCATCGCAGGCTTTCACCCCGACCCCCTGATCGGGACGGACCCGATGGCATGACGGCTGACGCGCCAACACGCCGCGCCGTCATGGCTGATGTCGCTAAGCAGGCCGGCGTCTCCGTCATGACGGTCTCCCGCGTGTTGAACGGGTTCGCGGGCGTGACCGACGAGACCCGGGTCCGGGTGGGACAGGCGGTCACCGCTCTGGGCTATCAGGCGAACACCGCCGCACGCGTCCTCGCCGGCGGACGTTCGCGGACGTTGGGAGTCATGGCCGTCGAGACTGAGCAATTCGGCCCCTCGCACATGCTGTTCGGCATTGAGGCCGCGGCGCGCCAGGCGGGCCATGTGGTGAGCTTCGTCACGCTCAACAAGAGCGGCAACGATCTGGCGTCCACACTCCACCGGCTGCGGGCCTTCCACGTCCAAGGGGTCATCATTGTCGCCCCGGTTCGGCGCGTCATTCAAGCCGTGACCGAGCTCAATGGCGACATGCCACTCGTGGTGGTTGGCAGTGACCCTTCCATTGGCGCACCGACGGTCACCATCGACCAGATCGAGGGCGCGCGGATGGCGACCCGGCACCTGCTCGACCTCGGGCACCGCACCGTGCACCATGTGACCGGTCCGCAGACCTGGGTCGATGCCACCGCTCGCATGCGGGGCTGGTCCGATGCCCTCCGGGCGCACCCCGCTCCGCGTGGTCGACCCGTGGCCGGCGACTGGAGCGCCCGCCGCGGCTACGACGCGGGGACGCGCCTGGCTCGTGACGCTGACGTCACCGCCATCTTCGCCGCCAACGACCAAACGGCCCTCGGAGTGATCCGCGGGCTGCACGATGCCGGTCGCAGGGTCCCCGAGGACGTCAGCGTGGTCGGATTCGACGACACGCCCGAATCGGGGTACTTCCTGCCGCCGCTCACCACCATCCGTCAAGACCTCGGCGAGGTCGGCCGCCGCAGCGTCCAGCTGCTGCTCTCGCTCGCCGACGGCGACCCTCTAGAGCCCCACGTCACCGTCCCGGCAGAGCTCGTCGTGCGCGCCAGCACCGCACCGCCTCCCTGAAGACGCGGCCGGCCATGATCAGGTCGTTTCTGTGGCGACGAAGAGCGATCGGTACATCTCCTCCATCTCAGGCATCTGATAGCGCGCCTGCAGGCCGCTCGGGTTGGGGAGGAGCCAGAGAATGGCATCGCCGAGAGACTCGGGCTGACGGCCGATTGTTGCTCGGGGTCTGCGAAAAGCCGTCCGATACGCCTGCAGCCCCAGCACCGCGACGAAGCCAGGCCGCAGCTTCTCCACCTTGTCCCTGAGCTCCGCTGCACCAACACGCAGCTCGGAAGCGCTCAGCTCGCCGGCGGCGGCCGTCACTCGCCCCACGAGGTTCGTGATGCCAACCCCGAGCTCAGGCAGGATGTGCTGGTCGGCAGGCGGGAGAACTGATTCGGTGAACCCACCGGCCGAGAGCAACCTCCATAAACGGTTTCCCGGGCGTGCGAAATGCAGCCCGAGCTCTCCCGAGCGCTTCCCAGGATTGATCCCACAGAAGAGCACGCGTAGATCGGGACCGACCAGGTCGGCCAGGGCCTGTGGCATGGAGCGAAACCGTATCCGGCGGTGTCCTTCCGGCCGGCAGAGTCAACAGAGACGTAGCGGCGGCCGATGACCGATGACTCGTCTTAGAACAGTGTCAAGAGAGCGATCAACGCGAGGCATGCAGCCAGAACGCAGCTCGTGAGCACCGTCTGCCGCCACCACCTTTTCGAGACCTGGCTTGCGATTTCTGTGCCCGAGTCCGCCTTGACGAGATCCATGTTGGAACATCGTCTGTGACGACGATCGGCTTGAACCTCTTTTGGCTCGCCCTGCTCAGACGCAGGGCCCTCCAGTGATCGACTCCCCGGGGAGCCCTACGGTTTCGCCACCGAGTCGGTGGAGGGTGCGTCAGTTCTCGGGATCCTGTGACTGAGCCCACTCGGGGGCAGGCGGCGACCTCGGACCGGCGTACACACCAAAGGACGTCTGCGATACCGTTCCTGGGCGGCGGGCAATCTTGAAGGCATCTACCACCGGAGGCGAACCGTGAAGGTCACAAGGTTTCACCACGTGTCGGTGAACTGCAACGACACTCCGCTGACCGAGATGGTCGCGTTCTACGACGGGCTGTTCGGGCTGGACTCAAAGGAACGCCCGGATATTCCTGGCATCCCTGGCCACTGGTTCGACGTTTCCGATCAAGAGCTGCACGTCGTCGGTGCGCCGCCGCAGGGAACGCGCATCGACACGACCGGGAACCACTACTGCGTGGCAGTCGACGATCTCGACAAGGCCATCGCTGAACTCGAGGACCGCAAGATCCCCTATGAGCGAGCCGTGCAAGGGGCGGGCACGGTTCAGATTTGGATCAACGACCCAGCTGGGAACACGATCGAACTCCAACAAGACCGAGCAGCAAGTCCCCATACGTAAGCCACCAACTCCTCGATGAGTGGGTGTGCGTTGATGATGGACTCATTCGGTTGGGGACCCGCCAATCCACTACAAATGCCTGATGACCGGCGCTGGCACTCCCGCCACAAGAGTCGCTGGAGGGACGTCGTGCGTCACGACCGCGCCGGCAGCGACGACGGAATCAGCGCCGATGGTTACACCGGGCAAGATCGTGGCAGCGGTTCCGATCCACACGTTCCTCTCGACTGCGATCGGCTCCACCGTGATGTAGGCCCGTCTTGTCGGGCTCGACAGGGTGGCCGGCCGTGACCATGTTGACCTTGTTGGCGATCATCACCTCGTCGGCGATGTCGATGGCTCCGTGTCCGGTGAACATGCACTCGTAGCCGATGAAGACGGCCCGACCAACGGTGATGTTCAGTCCGTAGTCCGCATAGAAGGGCGGGATGAGGTGGAAGTAGTCACCAACGGGCTTGCCGATCAACTCCTCGAATACTCCTCGGACCAACTCCGGCTCGTCCCAGCAGTATCCGCTCAGCTTGGAGGACAGTCGGGTCGCCACCTTGATGCGCTCGGAAATGGCGCGGAACTCCGGCGATCTGACGCCGATCCACTGACTTTCATCCATCCCGACCCTCAAATCCTCCGGCCATGGGGACTGACGAGGCTAGGCCGTCGCCACGTCCGACACTCGGATGCTGGCGTCGCCCCCAATAGAACTCCGTGATCTGAACCAAGTACTGGGGCCAGGCCCCGCCCTCGCGAGTGTGTGTACTGCCCCTCTGTTTGCATCCATGGTCGTCTGCATCGGGCGCTACGTTGTAGCTTCCCCGCCGCCCACGGAACTTCGGCCAATCCCTTCGGGAATACGCACGAATTGTCCCTCCCGCTCACGCCAGACAAGGAATAGTCATGACGCCTCCCGCCAACTCAGCTCGCTTGATAGGGCACAACGCCCGCTTCGCCGAGGCGATCGCCCAGATCGACAACCAATTGGAATACGACTCGGGTGCTGTTGTGGCGGCACGTCGGGTCGAGGTGGTCGCCGCTGCACGCGCCGCCTATGGGCCGAGCGATGACTTCCGTGGGGTCCGCGATGCCTGGGAAGCCGTCTTTCCCGACGACGTCTACAGCTCACGCGGCTTGGAGCGAGCCAAACGGCTGGCGTAGCGCCATGAGCCAACCCGTCTGAAGGTCCGGGCATCTTCTGCGTCACGACGACCGACGGCCAGCCCGCCGTTGGCAAGGAGCCTGGCTGACGCAGAAGACCGGCCACGTGACGGCCGACAGCTAGCTCGTCTGCTGTGCTTCGAACTCGCGCACCCGTGCCCGCATCAGCGTCTTCACGAGCTCGGTCGGCAGCTCCCGCTTGTACGGCATTTTGATGAACCCCTCGCCGAACTCATAACCGGCTGCGTCGACCACAGCCTTCTGGCCGGCGAAGAACTCCGGAGAAAATCGGAGTGAGCAGTGGTGCTTGAAGTTCTGAAGCATCCATTGGTTCGTGTTCTCTCCGCGGACGTAGACCGGAAGGTTCCACTTGAGTACCTCTCGTGCCTCGGGATCGACTTCCACACTCAGCTCTCGGAGCGCCTCGAGGTGGGGTCGCTGCACGTCCTCGAGCTGCGCGAAATAGTCATCGACACTTGACCGCTTCGGCATCGGCATGGGCTCAACATATCTCCATGACGACGGGTCTCCTTTGGGCGCCGCCCGGTCAGGAACTCAGCGAGGCAGTCCCCCAGTGGTGATCGACGAACCGCGTGAGGTCACGCTGGACTGCCTGATCCTCGGGCGCCAGGCCGAAGAATCCCCCGTGACCGCCGGCCTCCAGGACGTGCAACTCCGCCGGGACGTTCGCCCCACGCAATTCTTCTCGGCACGGACGATGGTGGCCGCACCGAGCAGGCCGTTGTCGTGGTGCACGCAGGCGCCACGGAGAAGGAACGGCTCCCCGTTGATGCGCAGACCCCGGATCGGATCCACCGACGATCATCTCCATGAACGAGTGGGCCTTGGTCCCAACTCTCCAGCCATCGTTGAAAGGCATCCGGCGCATGGGCCGGCATCCTATGCCACCAGGGATGTTATCGCTACCATCGCTCCCGGGACCCTCGTCTCGAGCGCAAGCTCGTGGGACAAATGGTGGTGTTACCTTGACCGGCAGCGGCGTCCGCACGACGGCGCGGGAGGAGAGGCAGATGGCGACCTATGTGCTGGTGCACGGCGGCGGCCACGGCGGCTGGTGCTACCAGCGGGTGGCCCGCCTCCTGCAGGCCCTGGGCCACATCGTCTACGCACCGACCATGACGGGCCTGGGCGAGCGGGCCCACCTGCTGAACGCCGACGTGGACCTGCACCGCCACATCGAGGACATTGCGGCGGTGCTCGAGTTCGAGGACCTGCGCGACGTCATCCTGGTCGGGCACAGCTACGGCGGCATGGTGATCACGGGCACGGCCGACCGGGTACCCGAGCGGGTCGGACGACTCGTTTTCCTCGATGCCGCCAATCCCGTCAACGGACAGTCGCTGGCCGACGTCGCCGGTCCCGTCATCAATGCGGTGCGCCCCTTCGGCGAAGTCCGTGACGGGATGGAGCTGGTCCTCCTGCCGGCCCCGGATGCCGGCCTGCTCTACGGCGTCACCGACCCCGACGACCTGGCCTGGATGGCCGAGCGCCTCACCGCGCACCCCTGGCAGTGCTTCGAGCAGCCGCTCGACCTCGACAACGAGGACGCGTTGTGGGCCATTCCGCAGTACCACATCGTCTGCACCTCGACGCTGGCCACCCGCGACAAGGCCCTCCTGGATCGGGCCCGCGCCGACGGCCGGCTCTGGGATATCGACACCGGCCACGACCTGATGATCACCGAGCCCGAGAAAGTGACACGCGCGTTAGTCCAGGTCGCAGGGGGCTGACCGACACGGGGTGCTCAGGGCGTGTATGCCTAGGGTCCCGATTTGGCATCGGATGGCACTTCCTGGGGAGGAAAACAGTAATGGGGAAAGCGTCGGGCAGGCAGAAGGGCAGGTTGGGGCTGGCAGCGCTCGCCTTCACCGCGGGGGCCGGCATCACGAGCCTGGCCGGCGGAGTGGCCGGTGCGGCAGCGTCGGGCTCACCCATCACCCTCGTCATGATCACGTCCCTGACAGGCGAAGGATCGTCGGAATTCAGCGATGCGCCGGCCGGCTTCGACGCCCGGGTCGCCCTGCAGAACGCGGAGGGCGGGATCGACGGTCACAAAATCAACGGCGTGGTCCTCGACGACCAGACCAGCCCCACGGAGATCGCCACGGCCGTCCAGGACGCCGTCTCCAAGAACCCGGCGGGCATCGTGTCGGACAGCCCCCTGTTCTTCCTGGCTGACAAGTACCCGCAGCAGGCCGGTCTTCCGGTGACCGGTGGGTTCTTCGACGGGCCGGAGTGGGGCACGCCAGGGTTCACGAACATGTTCGCCTCCGATGTGGGCAGCCTCAACATCAAGTACCCGGTGAACACGGGCATCGGCGCCTTCATGAAGGCGCACGGCGGCACGGTCCTCTGCTCGTACGGGTACGGCATCTCGCCGTCCTCGAGCCGGTCCGCCATCGGGACGAACCTGTCGTTCGAACACGCGGGCGGCAAGTCGGGCGTGCTCGACACGTCCATCCCGTTCGGCTCGGTGGCCATGACGACCCCGGCGCTCACGGCCAAGCAGAAGGGCTGCAACGCCTACTACGCCGGCCTGGACGACAACTCGAATGACGCGTTGGCGACGGCACTGCAGCAGGAGGGCGTCAAGCCCAAGGTCATGGTGTTCCCGACGGGGTACGACCCCCAGGTCATCGGCACCCCCGCCTGGCAGGCCGTGCAGGGTGGCTACTTCGACACCACGTTCCGCCCCTTCTCCCTGCCGAACGCCGGCACCGAGCAGATGAAGGCGGCCCTGGACAAGTACGCCCACTTCACCGGCAACGAGTTCCCGTCCTTCAGCCAGTACGAGTCATGGCTCGGGGCGGACCTGATGATCAAGGGCCTGCAGATGGCCGGGCCGACGGCCCCGCACGCCGACGTCATCAAGGCGCTCCGCAGCATCAAGAGCTACAACGCCAACGGGTTGCTCCCAGAGAACATCAACTACACGAACGATTTCGGGAAGGACCTGGCGAAGTCGTGCGGGTGGTACATGAAGGCGGAGAAGACGTCCTTCGTGGCCGTCTCGAGCCAGCCCTTCTGCGGTACCGATATCCCGGGCACCAGCACCGCCTCGTAGGAGGGACCGCGCCGGCGGCGGCGCGGCCTCAGTCCACTATGGAGATGGCGTTCTTGGGACAGGTGCGCACTGCGGCCTCCACCTGCTCGCGCAGCTCTTCGGGGGGATTCTCGTCGAGGACGTAGAGGAGATCATCGTCCCTGACCTCGAACACTTGCGGGGCCAGGCCCATACAGAGCGCGTTGCTCTCGCATAGATCGAAATCGACCACAACTCGCATCGGTCCTACCTCCACTCATCTTTCACGCGGAGGCTACGCGACGTTCGGCGCCTCCCGCCCTTCATCCGGCCACGAACGGGTAGATCCGCGTGAAGTCGGCCCCCGGTTCTTCGGCGGCAAAGCGCTCCCACACGGATGCCGTCACATTCCCGAGCACCGACGGCACCCCCTGGGCGTCCACGGCGGCGAGGTAGAGCTCCAGGTCTTTCGACATGAGCGAGTTGGCGAAGCCGGCACCGTAGCGACCGGTCAGCACATGATTCGGGAACTTGTCGCTGGTGGCCGCGCTCTGCCCGCTCGACCCGTCGATCACCTCAATCATGGTCGCCATGTCGAGACCGACCGAGAGGCCGAACGCGATGGCTTCGCTGGTGGCGGCCAGCGCCGTGGCGGAGAGGAAGTTGTTGGCCAGCTTCAGTGCCTGCGCCATGCCGGGCCGCTCGCCGACCCGGCGCCGCCGGTCGCTCAGCCCGGTCAGCACGGGCTCGACCGCCCTGCAGGTCGCGTCCGGGCCCGCGTACATGACCGACAGCGTCCGCGCTCTCGCTCCGGCGACACCGCCGGACACCGGTGCGTCGACATACCCGATGCCGCCCTCCCTGCAGAGACCGTCGATGGCCTGGGCCGCCGCGACCCCGATGGTCGAGGTGTCCACCACGGCAGTCACGCGCCGATCCGGGGCGACGGCGATCTCCCTCGCCACCCGCGCGGACACGGCGCCGTCGGGCAGGCACAGGACGACGATGTCGGCGCGACCCGCCAGCTGGGCCAGGTCCTCGGCAAACGCTGCCCCGGCCGGGTTCCGCCCCGGCCCGGTGACGTCGTGGCTGACCACGTCGTGGCCGGTGCCGACGAGATTCCCCGCCAGGACGCTGCCCATGTTGCCGAGGCCGACGAAGCCAACGGTCGCCATGCTCAGCCTTCGCTCTGCTCTTCGGCGCGCACGGCCTGCAGCGATCGTCGGGCGGAGACCCCCGCCGGCGCGCCGCAGTAGGCCGCAATCTGGAAGAGCAGCTCGTCCAGCTCGTCGTCGGTGACCCCGGTCCGCGAGCGCGCGCTGACATGCAGCCGGAACTCGTCCATCCGGCCGAGGGCGGCCGTCATGGCCAGGACCACCAGGCTCCGGTCCCG
Organism: uncultured Acidimicrobiaceae bacterium; assembly: GCA_963741995.1. GTDB lineage: Bacteria > Actinomycetota > Acidimicrobiia > Acidimicrobiales > RAAP-2 > Bog-473. The sequence goes on along the minus strand of CAVUKI010000001.1, from coordinate 317,764 downwards.
CGTGCTCAGAGCGCCGCCCCGGGTCCAGACACCCCACGCCATCGATGTGAGGTAGTCCGAGAACTCCCGCAGGACGGGGTTGGGGTCGCTCGTCTGGGCGTCGACGTACTCCGAACCCAACATGGCCCGGCGCATCGCCCGGGGCGCCTCGAACTTCTCGTCTTCGGCCACTCTGTTTCTCCTGCTCAGCGGTGAGAACCCCACTGTACAGGACCGAGAATCAACGTGCATTCACGGGAGGGGGTACGTCGCCCTCCCGGGAGGAATCAGGCGACGTGACGCTCGGTATAGACACCGAAGACCGTCTCGAGCGCCCGCATCGATTCGCCGACGCTCACGCGATGGCGGGCCGCCTCTATGAGAGCGGGCATGAGGTTCACGCTCGGGTCCGACGCGTCTTTGGCCAGCGCGGCGAGGGCACGACGCACCGCGTCGTCGTCTCTCCCCTGCTTCACGGCGGCCAGTCGCTCCAACTGCTCCGTCTCGACGTCGGCGCCGATCGACAACGTGGACGGCGCCACGCCGTCGTCCTCCACGTAGCGGTTGACCCCGACCATGATCCACTCGTCCTTGGCGATCTTCGACTGGAACGCGTAGGCCGCGTCGGCGATCTCCGCCACGAACCAACCGTCGTCGATGCAGGTGAAGACGCCCTCGAGCATCGACCCCGAGCCGGCCTCGGCGAGGTGCGTGAACATCTCCTCGGCTTGGCGCTCCAGCTCGTCGGTGAGTGCTTCCACGAACCAGGAGCCGCCGAGCGGGTCGGCCACATGGACGACCCCCGTCTCCTCGGCGATGACCTGCTGCGTCCGCAGCGCCAGGCGCGCCGCATGCTCGGTCGGGAGCGCCAGAGCCTCGTCGAACGAGTCGGTGTGCAGGCTCTGGGTCCCGCCCAGCACGCCGGCCAATGCCTCGATGGCCACCCGGACCAAATTGACTTCGGGTTGCTGCGCCGTCAGGGACACGCCGGCCGTCTGGGTGTGGAAACGCAGCTGGCAGGAACGGCCGTCCGCGGCGCCGTAGTGGTCACGCATCCAACGGGCCCAGATGCGGCGGGCGGCCCGGTACTTCGCGATCTCCTCGAAGAAATCGCTGTGCGCGTTGAAGAAGAAGCTGAGCCGCGGTGCGAAGTCGTCGACCGCCATGCCGGCCGCCAGCGCCGCCTCCACGTAGCCGAACCCGTTGGCGAGGGTGAAGGCGAGCTCCTGGGCGGCGGTCGATCCTGCTTCGCGGATGTGGTAGCCGGAGACCGACACGGGATGCCACCGCGGCATTTCGGCTGAGCAGAACCGCATGACGTCGGTGACGAGCCGGACGGACGGGCGAGGCGGGAAGACGTACTCCTTCTGGGCCTGGTACTCCTTCAAAATGTCGTTCTGGAGCGTGCCCGCCAGGGCGGCCCGGCCCACGCCTGTCTTGTCGGCCACGCCCACGTACATGGCGAGGATCGGTGCGGCCGGGGAGTTGATCGTCATGGACGTCGAGACCTTCCCCAGATCGACGCCGTCGAAGAGGGTCTCCATGTCGTCCTGGGTGTCGATGGCGACGCCGGCCCGTCCGACCTCGCCCCGGGCCCAGGGGTCGTCGGAGTCGCGACCGAGCAGCGTCGGCATGTCGAAGGCCGTGGAGAGCCCGTCTCCCCCGGCCCGCAGCAATTCCTTGAAGCGTCCGTTGGTATCGGCGGCCGTACCGAATCCGGCGAATTGGCGCATCGTCCACAAGCGGGACCGGTACATGGAGGCGTACGGCCCACGCGTATAGGGGTACTGCCCGGGCAACTCTGCGCCCTCGGGGCCGTACACGGGCCTCAAGGGCACGCCCGACATCGTCTCGAAGCGGGCCGGCCGCTTCGGCGAACGCTCGAACTGCTCCTGCCAGGTCTCGCGGTCTGCCACCCCAGGAGTTTACTTCAACGTCAAACTACTTTCCACCGCCTATTGGAAGTCGCCGGCGGCCCGCCGGAGGTCCGCCAGCAGGTCGAAAAGGCGGGGGACCGTCGACGGCTCAATACCGATGTCCGCGAACACCTGCTCGTTCATGGCATCGGTGGCCGCGGTGGCGCGCCGCCGTCCGGGCGCCGTCAAGCCGGCGAGCGTGCCCCGCCCGTCGTCGGGGTTCGACCGGCGAGTGACGAGGCCGTCCGCCTCCAGGCGGTCGACCGCGTTGGTCACGCTGGCGGCGTTGACCTGCAGGCGCTCGCCGATCTTGCCCAGGGGCAGCGCGCCTTGGCGCGAGAAGGACAGGAGCATGAGCACCTCGTAGCGGGCGAACGTGAGCCCGAGTGGACGAAGGACGGCGTCGGCACGGGCCAGGAAGATCTGCTGCAGCCGCATGATGGAGGTCACGACCGCCATGCCCGACGCCTGGTCCGGCCAGCCGTGCGCACCCCACTGGCGCTCCGCCTCGGCGATCGGATCGAAGCTCAGCCGTCGTGGTTCGGCCACGGCCGCACGCTAGACCTTGGTGCGCAAACCGTGGTCTCCCGCGCCGGTGCCGAACGATCCTTCCGGGTGAGGCAGACCCGAATTTCCGCCATGCAAAGCTTTGCAAAACGGCAATCCGGCGTGCGACACTGCGTGAGGCCCGGCTTCGCCAGCGGGCCGGACGACGACGATCACGTGCAGAGAGGACTCGCCATGACCGGTTTCCCAGACGGCTTCCTCTGGGGCGCGGCGACGGCCGGCCATCAGGTGGAGGGCGGCAACGTCAATGCTGACCTGTGGCCGATGGAGTGGGCCCCGAACTCGACGTTCAACGAGCCGTCGGGTGACGCCTGCGACCACTATCACCGCTACCCCGAGGACATCGCCACGCTGGCCGAGCTCGGGCTGACCGCCTACCGCTTCTCCCTCGAGTGGTCACGCATCGAGCCCGAGCCGGGCTTCTACTCGCCCGCCGCGCTCGACCACTACAAAAGGATGATCGAGAGCTGCCTGCAGCAGGCCGTCACGCCGGTGGTGACCTACAGCCACTTCACCGTCCCGCGCTGGATGGCCGGTCGGGGCGGCTGGAGCGCGTCCGACGCTCCGGCACGCTTCGCCGACTACGCCTCCCGCGTGACGGAGCACGTGGGTGACCTGCTGTCGTGGGTCTGCACCCTGAACGAACCGAACCTCATGGCGATGATGCGGAGCACCGGCGTGCTGGCCATGGGCGCCGGCGATCGCCCGCCGAGACCCGACGCGGTCGAGTCGGAGCAGGGCGGGGTCGGGGGCTTCGACCCGGCGCGCTACCGGATGGGGATCGTCGCCGCCGGCGTCGGACAGATGGCCACGGCCCATCGCCTGGCGGTCCAGGCCATCCGGGCAGCCGCCGGCTCCGTCAAGACAGGCTGGACCCTGGCGCTCGTCGACTTCCAACCGGCGCAGGACGGCGAGGAGCGGTGGCGCGAGGCGCGGAGAGTGGGCCAGACCGACTGGCTCGCCGTCTCCGCCGACGACGACTTCGTCGGGGTGCAGACCTATTCGCGGGTCCGCATTGGGCCGGACGGCCAGCTTCCTCCGCCCGACGGGTCGGCCACCATGCAGACCGGGTGGGAGGTCTACCCCGAAGCACTCGGCCACACCGTCCGGCTGGCCGCGGAGCACGCCGGGGTGCCGGTTCTCGTCACCGAGAACGGCATGGCGACGGACGACGACGAGGCGAGGATCGCCTACACCCGCGCCGCGCTGAAGGGCCTGGCCCGATGCAGTGCGGACGGGATCGACGTGTGCGGCTACATCCACTGGACGTTGCTCGACAACTTCGAATGGAACGCCGGCTACTCCAAGACGTTCGGCCTCATCGGCGTCGATCGCCAGGACTTCGCCCGCACGGTCAAGCCGTCCGCGCGCTGGCTGGGCCAGGTGGCCCGGCGCAACGGCCTCGACTGACTCAGCGACGATCGGTGTCAGGCGACCCGTCGATCTCGAATCCGACTCGTTCCACGTCGGACGCCAGGCGGGCCAGGTCGAAGCCGTAGAGGCCGGCGGCGTTCTCGCAGAGGATCTTGCGGGCCACGTCGGCTGAAATCTGCGGGTGCTGCACCAGCGCGTCCACCCGCACCTTCGTCTCCGGAAACACCGACTCGAAGTGCGGATAGTCCACGCCGAACATCGCATTGTCACAGCCGATGGCGAACGCCTCGTAGTCGGCGCTCGGATGGGCCAGCTCCACCAGCGGAACCTGGTCCTCGGTGAAGGGAGAGATCCCGGCCAGGCAGTTGGCCGCCCAGTACTCGCGGGCGGAGCCCGTGAACTGACGCATGCGCTGCAACGTCTGGGCCCAGCCCGTCCAGTCGTCGCCCCAGTCCAGCCGGCGGTCCAGCTTGCGGATGACCGGAGCGATCCAATCCGCCTCCGTCTCGACGAAGGCGACGCGCAACTCGGGGAAGCGCTCGAACACGCCGCCCAGGATCAGCTGCCACAGGGATCGGCCCGAGTAGAAGGAGTGCTCGAGCGCCAGGGTCATGATGGCGGCGAACCCTGGCGGCCCGTAGGCCGGCGCGCCCGTACCCCCGTGCTGGCTGACGGGCAGGCCGACGTCGACGCAGGCGGCCCACACCGGATCGAGAGCCGGGTCGAAGAAGAAGGTCCCGCCCGGCAGCAGTGCGGGCATCATGACGCCACCGAGGCCGTGCTCCCTGGCCCAGTGGATGTCTGCGACTGCCAGGTCCACGTCGTCGAACGAAATGAGGGCCTGACCGGCCCGGCGGCCGGGGGTCTGCGCGCAGAAGTCGGCCAGCCATCGGTTGTAGGCCAGGCGCGCCTGGCGGTCGATCTCGGGGTCGGAGAACGAGCCCACGTCGTCCGCCGGCCTCGCCTGGAACGGGAGCCCGTTCGGGAACAGCACCTCGGCCACGACGCCCTGGCTCTCCATGTCCTTCACCCGAAGATCCGAGTCCCACTGCGACGTCGGATCGAGGCCGGCGCTCAGGTTGCCGCTCTCCGGCGCGCCGGCTTCTTCCTCCGCGCTGGCCCAGGCGTCGAACGCGTCGAGGAAGCGCTCCTCGACGTAGTTGCGGTACTCGCTCCGGGATGCCCGGACGTGACCGTCCACCGAGATGATCGCAGCCTTCGACATCGGCCCCCCTTTTCCTCACGCCGTCGGCGTGCGTGCCGCGATGTTAGCGCTCTCATCCAGTGAGAACCAGGGCTGATCAGCCGATGGCGCACTCGTAGGTCACGGTGCTCGGCCCCTGGTCACGGACGGATCCGTCCGGCAAGGCGACCTCGGCCACGGTGCCCGGTGGCGCTGTGACCGTCAGCCGCAGGGACTCCCCGTCCATGTGCCAGGCCGACTCGATGCGCCCGTAGGGCGAGTCGTGCACCGCCTCGGCCCACGTCAACCCACCGCCCGGCCGGGGCTCGACCCGGAACCGACGGTACGCGGGATGGCCGTCGAGCAGCCTGATGCCGGCGACGTAGTTGTGCAGGAACGAGATGACCGCGCCCTTGCTGTAGTGGTTCAGCGACTCGTGCGGGCGGCCCTCCTCGTCGACCCCTTCCCACGACTCCCAGACCGTCGTTGCGCCGCGCTCGATCATGGCCAGCCAGGAGGGCGGCGTGTCCTGCAGCAGGACCTCGTAGGCCACGGACAGGTGCCCGTTGTCGGCCAGCGTCGGCAAGAGATACGGCGTGGCGAGGAACCCGGTGCCCAGGTGCGTGTCGGCCTCGCGGATCAGCCCCACCAGTCGTTGCGCCGTCTGGGCACGCAGCGCGTCGGGGACGAGGCCGAAGGCCAGGGCGCGCACGTGGTTCGCCTGGGTGTCCGGCGTGAGGGCACCGTCCGGCCCGATGAACTCTTGACGCCAGGCCGCCAGGACGTTGGCGGCCAGCTCCTCCAGGCGCGCCGCCTCGGCGTCGTGGCCGAGCATCCGGCCGATGCCGGCGGCCAGGGTGGCGGAGTGGAAGAGGAACGCCGTGCCGACGGACCCCTGGTCGCGCCGCACGTGGTCATGGGGCTCGGCACCCGGCTCGATCCATTCGCCCCAGTGATAGGTGCCGTCCCAGATGAACTGTTCGTGCGGCGCCGCCTCCGGACGGGCCTCTTCGCGGCTCTGGTGACGATGCCTGCGTGCCGCCGTCGCCGCGAAGTCGATCCACGACAGCATGTGGGGCCACAACTCGGCCAGGACATCCCGGTCGCCGTAGGCCCGCCACATCTCCCACGGCACCATGACAATGGCATCGCCCCACCCCGACGACCCCTGCATCTGGAGCCACATGCCGGTCTCCCGGATGTGCTGACGGAGGGGATCCGGCGAGTAGTTGATGATCCGGCCGTCGTCGAGTTGCTCGGCTGCGACGTCACGGAGCCACTTGAGGGAGAAACCGGCCACGTCGTAGAGGAACGCGCCGGTGGGGATGAAGAGCTGCCAGTCCCCCGTCCAGCCGGCGCGCTCGCGTTGCGGGCAGTCCGTCGGGATCTCGCAGGCGTTGTCCCGGAAGGACCATTCCGTCATGTCGTGGAACCGGTTCAGTCGTTGGTCGCTGCAGCGGAACCAGCCCGTCCGACGCAGGTCCGTGTGCACCACGACGCCGGTGACGTCGTCCGGGGTGAGCCGGCCGGGGTGGCCCTCGATCCGCGCGAATTGGAAGCCGTGAGTGGTCTGACGCGGTTCGAACACCTCGCCGGGCGTCCCGGCCGCGACGACGCGGTCGATCATGCCGACCTGCTTGTCGTCGCCGAAGAAGTCGGGCGTCAGGTGATCCTGGGTGACATCGCCCGACGGGTCGAGGAACTCGCCGTGCACAATCGTCAGCTCGGTGCCTTCGGGGCCCAGGTCGTTCAGACGCAGCCAGCCGTTGATGTTCTGTCCGAGGTCGACGACGTGGCGATCGGGCCCGGGGCGCGTCACCGCGACCGGGCGGAGCTCCTCCACGCGGCGGGTGGGCGGGGCCGGAGAAGAGGCGAGCGTTCCGAGGTCGTCGTCGATGACGGTGACGACCTGCCAGGCGCCGGTGCCCTTGCGGTGGTCTTCGGTCTGCCCCGCCATGAGGTCGGCCCGCAGGAGCGGACCGGTGGCGGACTCCCACTGGGCCCCCGTGGTGACCACCTCGTCGCCTGCGTGGAGCTGACCCAGGAAGGCGAGCGAGCTGCCGAAGCCGTCCGTGCCTTGGAAGAACCCGGTGCGCCCGCGCCACCACCCGTCCGAGAGCACCACCTCCCAGGTGTTGTCGCCCGCCTCGAGCAAGGCACCGACGTCGTAGGCCTGCACGTGCAGGGTGGTGGGATAGCTGGTGTAGCCCGGAGCCAACTCGACGTCCCCCACGCGCCGGCCGTTGAGGTAGGTCTCGTACAGGCCGTGCGCCGTCGCGTACAGCCTCGCCTGCGAGGGCGTCATGGCGAGACGGAACGAGTGACGCAGCACGTGGGCGGATCGCTCGGCCTCGTGGGGTGCGATGAAGCGGGCGGTCCACTCGGAGGGGTCGAGGAGCCCCGTCTCGAACCAGGTCGGCGCGGACCAGTCGCTTTCGACGCCGTCGGTCCAGACCTTGACCCGCCAGACGACCCGTTGCCGGGAGGTCAGCGTCTCGCCGGGCCAGGGGACGAGGACGCTGGCCTCGGACTCGACCCGGTCCAGGGCGTGACCGTCGACCTCGACGGCGTACGCCTCTTGCCGCCTCGCACCGGCCGGCAGCCGCCAGGAGAGGCGGGGCCGACGGATGCCGAGGCCGAGGAGCGGCGTCGCGAGATGCTCGATCCGGAGGTGGCTGGGCGTTTTCGTGGGGGTGATGTTAGCGCTCCCATGGATCGTTCTGCTTGGGCTCTCAGGGATGTGTCCGGAACGTCAGAGGTGTCTCGGGAACGATTCGTCAGCAGTGTTCCCGGATGGGACATGCAGCCGTCCCACCGCTCGCTTACGGACTTTTTACGGATTTCGAAGGCAGCAGCGCGCGCATTGCAACGGTCCTGTAACGCCCGAGTGTCAGGCTCATCCGAGCGATTCGGCCCCGCATCTCCCCTCACCCCCCAGGGCGGGGCCGTCTCGCTCGGACCCACCAGGTGGCACGTTGCAGCCCCGCTCCGGCGGGGCTGCTGCGCGTCACGGGACGCTCCAGGACAAATCTGTCTAACATCGCCGTCAGCTCAACTGGAGGAGACAGGTTGCGAACGGTTGTCGTAGGGGCCTCGAGCGGGCTGGGACGTTGCATCGGTGTCGGGCTGGCGCAGCGTGGTGCCAAGACCGCGCTCCTGGCCCGCCGGAAGGAGCGACTGGAGGGGGCGGCCAAGGAGGCGGGCGAGGGGACGTTGGCCATCACCTGCGACGTGACGAGCACGGAGTCCTGCCAGTCCGCGGTCGAGGCCGCCGCCGAGGGCCTGGGCGGCATCGACGCCCTGGTCTACGCGCCAGGAGTCGGTCCCCTCGTGCGGATCGCCGACATGGACGCGGACACCTGGCGGCACGTCTTCGACACCAACGTGATCGGCGCCTCGCTGGTGACGGCCGCCGCGTTGCCCTACCTCACGGAGTCCTCCGGCAACGCGGTCTACCTCTCGTCGGTGAGCGCGTCGATGACGCCCCCGTGGCCGGGCCTGGGCGCCTACGCGGTCAGCAAGGCGGCGCTCGACAAGCTCGTCGAGGCCTGGCGGGGCGAGCACCCGGCGGTCGGCTTCACGCGGGTCGTGGTGGGCGAGTGCCTGGGCGGCGAGGGCGACTCGGTGCCGGGGTTCGCCGACGGGTGGGACCAGGAGTTGGCGGCCGAGGTCATGCCGGTGTGGTTCGCCCGCGACTACATGAGCGGCTCCTTCGTCGGCGTTGAGAACCTCGTCGGCGTCGTGGACTCCGTGCTGCGCCAGGACGGTGCGCACATCCCGTCGGTGACGGTGGCCCCCCGCGTCGCCGGATGAGATGAGCTGAGCGCTCATTGCACTCCGCATGAAGGTTTCGCCGTACCCCTACCGAGCGAGCGCGTGGTGCGGTGACCGGCTCGTCGTCGAGTCCGGTTCGTGCGTGTGCGGCGAGGTTCCCGGTGAGCTGCCGGTTCTCTACTTTCCCGTGACCGACGTCGCGGCCGACATCGACTTCGACGCGATCGAAGGCCTGCCGGAGTGCCTGCGGTCACCGGCACCCCCGCCCGAGCTGGCCGGGTACATCGCCTTCGACCAGGACCGGGTGCGGGTCGAGGTCACCGACGAAGCCGCCGGGGACGCGCCGCGCGATGTGACGCACAAGCGCTTCCCCACCTGGGGCGACGCCGCGCATCTGGTGGACGTCATGGATGTGCGCCCCACCGACGACAGCAACCGCAACTTCGTGACGGTCGCCCGGAGCGACGAGCGACGGCCGGTCGTCGAGGGGAGCCAGATGCTCGGGCAGGCCATCGTCGCCGCCGGGCGCTACGCGGCGGGCCGGCGCGTCGTCTCGGCCAGCATGATCTTCCTGCGGGCGGCCGATGCCCGCCGGCCCCTGCGCCTGGAGTTGGCGGAGCTCAGCTCGGGCCGCACGTTCTCCGGCCTGGCGGTCCAGGTGTTCGAAGGAGCGCGCGTCTGCGCCGCCGGCACCTTGCTGCTCGACGTGCCCTCCGACGACGTCCTTCGGCACGCATCCGACGCTCCCGACGTGGCGGGACCCTACGAGAGCGAACCGTACGATATGGGCGTGACCGGTCGCGACATCAGAGTGGTCGACGGCACCTCTACGAACGATCCCGATGCGCCGGCGGGACCACCGACCATCGACGCCTGGGTCCGCTTCCGCCACCTCCCCGACGACCAGCCGTTGCACGCCGGCCTCCTGGCACAGTTCACCGGCCACATGTCGATCGCCGCCGCGCTCCGCCCGCACGAGGGGGTCAGCCAGGACCAGGCACACCGCACGCTCTCCATGGCCATCAACAGCATCAGCCTGTCGCTGCACGCCCCGGTGAAGGCCGACGACTGGCTGCTCTACCACCACCACTCGACCTTCGCCGGAGGCGGCACCACGCACGCGGAGAACCGGGTCCACGCCCGCAACGGCGCCCTGGTCGCCTCGTTCGCCGTCGACGCCATGGTGCGACCGCTTGCAGCAGGCGCCAAGGGCCCGATGGACGCCCGCACCGCGCTGTGAGCCTCACGACGGGGCGCGGTCCGCTCAGCGCCAAGCCGGCCGGGCGGTTCACGGCACCAGTGCCGGAGAACGTGTCGTACATCGAGCCGTTCCGCCGGCGGGTCAGGGCGATCAAGGACGGGCGCACCGCGATCGACACCGAGCGGGCCTTGCTGCTGCACCGGCCGGGACAGCCGCCGACGTTGGCGTTTTCGTCCGACGAGGTCGACGGGCTCCCGACGGATGACGCGGCCGACGCGCCCGGCTACGTGATCGTTCCGGCCGATGCCGTCGACGCCTGGTACGAAGAGGACGAGGAGTTCTTCGGGCACCCCCGGAACCCGTACCACCGGGTCGACTGCCTGCGTTCCCACCGCCCGCTGCGGGTCGAGGCCGACGACACGGTTCTCGTCGACGCGACCGAGACGATGGTGGTCTACGAGACCGCGCTCGATCCGCGGCTCTACGTGGACCCGGGCCTCGTGCGCGTCGAGCTGACGCGGAGTCAGCTCCAGACCTATTGCCCGTACAAGGGGACGGCGACGTACTGGAATGCCGTCGTCAACGGCGCGGTCCTGTCGGACGTTGCGTGGAGCTACGAGGACGCCCTGCCCGAGTCGGCGCCACTGCAGCACCTGGTGAGCTTCGACGACCAGCGTGTGGCCGTCCACCACGATCTCCCGCCGGCCGGCTGACCCCATCGGGGTGGGACGAACACCGTCGCTAGTCTGGGGCTGCGAGCTGGCGCAGGTGCTCTGGGTGGATGGGGCGAAGGGGGCTTTGCATGGAGTTTGAGACGCTGCTGTACGAGGAGGATGAGGGTGTCGCCACCATCACGCTGAATCGTCCAGAGGTGCTCAACGCATTCGACCAACGCATGCAGGCTGAATTGCAGCAAGCGTGGCGCGCCCTCCGCACCAACGACGACATCCGCGCCGTCATCCTCACCGGCGCCGGCGACAAGGCGTTCTGCACGGGGATCGACCGTGAGGAGACCATCGCCGAGGACTATCTGTCCAACAAGGAGAACCAGGACAAAATGCACGGCCTCGTCGGGCCCGTCTCGACGCCGTTCATGTACAACGACCCCGGAGCGAAGATCAACCCGAAGATGAACGATCTGTGGAAGCCGGTCGTCGCCGCCGTGAACGGCATGGCCTGTGGCGGGGCGCTCTACTTGCTGGGCGAGTCGGACGTGATCATCGCCGCCGACAACGCGACGTTCTTCGACCCCCACGTGACCTACGGCATGGTGGCCGGCTTCGAGTCGGTCCACCTGGTGCAGAAGTTGCCCCTGGGCGAGGTCCTCCGCATGATGCTGCTCGGGGCCTGGGAGCGCATGTCGGCCGAACGGGCCCACCAGATGGGCCTCGTCTCCGAGGTCGTCCCGCCGGGTGACCTCCTCGAGCGGGCCATGTGGGTGGCGCGGGCCATCGCGTCGGCACCCGTCATGGCGATTCAGGGCACCTTGCGGGCGATCTGGATGACCCACGAGGTCACCCGGCGCGAAGCCCTCTCACAGGTCTCGACCTACGTCGCGCTCGGCACGTTGTTCGACAACATTGTCGAGGGCCAGGAGACTTTCCAGGGGACACGCGCCCCGCCCCGAGTGGAAGCTCCGCTGAACCTGGCCGGGCGGCGGGCGCGGGGAGTCGCCCGCGCTGGGTCAGCTCGCCGTCGACGTCCCCGGTAGGTCCGTTCCGCACGACGGCTGGGACGAGAGCGCCGTGAAGCCTGTCGGGCCTGCCTTCATGACCCAGGCACAGGTCTTGGGCGGGTCGTGGCCGAAGTTGTTGGTGTAGTTCAAGTTGTCGGGCAGCATCCCGTTGGCGTTGTAGGACTTGAGCCCCCGCAGGTCCTTGATCACGGCAGCTCTGGTCGGATTCGCCCCCGCCAGCTGCAGGCCCTTGATCATGAGATCGGCGCCGGCCCATGATTCGTACTGGCCCAGGTTCGGGAAGTCGGTCTTGGTGAAGTGGGCGTACTTCTCCATGGCTGCCTGCATCTGCTGGGTCCCGGCGTTCGGCAGCGACCACGGGCGGAAGGGCGTCAGGAAGTAGCCGCCCTGCAGGACCTTCCAGGCCGGGGACTTGATCACGTCCGGCTGGTACCCGCTGGCGTAGACCGCCGCCTTGAGCTTCACGCCGGCCTGCTGCAGCGCGGTGGCCAGGGCGTAGTTGGAGTCGGCGTCCATGGCCGGTGAGATGGCGTTGACGCCGTTCTTCTTGGCCACGAGCGCCTCGGCCGTGAAGTCCACGCCACCGAAGGGCACGGTGGTGTCGAGCACGCCGACCTTGCCGCCGGCGTGCTTGAACGAATCAGCCGTGCCGATGGCCGCTCGGCTCGACGACGGCGAGATGCTGTAGCCGTACGCGCCCAGCACGGTCCCGCCGAGCTTCTTGAACAGATCGCCCAGCTGCGTGTTGACGGGGTACTTGGGGTCGACGCTGCCTTCGTCGGAGGCGAACATGTTGGTGTAGGGCTGTTCGCCCCACTCCGGGCCGTCGTCGTACGTGCCGGTCACCGGCATGCCGGCCTGTTGGGGGTACTTCGCCGCCAGGAACATCAACGGGCTCTGGGACACGATGCCGAAAGCGCCCTTTGAGATGGCGCTCTGCACAGCGGTGGCGATCTCGCTGGGATTCGTCTGGTCGTCGATCACCAGCGGGACCAGCTTGTGCCCGTTGACGCCGCCCTGGGCGTTCTGCAGTGCGATGCGCGCATCGAAGCCGGCGGGAGAGGTCCCGTTCTGCGACCCGCCCTCGCCGGTGAGGTCGGTGATGTAGGCGATCGTGATCGGTGCCGGCGCAGCCGACGCCGCGACGGCGATCGTGCCGATCAGCAACAGCGGCAGGCCGGCCAGCACGGCCAGCCCCACGGGGACCATCGCCCGTCGCTTCCGCATCGCTCCAGCGCGGTGCATGGGTGTCTCCACGGTCGCAATCGCCTCCCCGGATCCCCTGCCAGAGGATCCATCGTCGCGGTCAGAAGCGGAGCCGACGCCCGGCTTTGTAATGACCGTTCGTTACCCTATCGAACCGCCTGCCGCCGCAGGTGTCGCGGGCTCGGCGTCACCGAGATAACGGTCGATGACCTCCTGGCCGGCCTCGGACGCGGGGCCGTACCAGCCCACCTGCCCCCGCATGAGGATCACGCAGGCGTCGGACATGGCCAGGGCCCGGTGCACGAACTGCTCGGTGAGCACGATGGTGATGCCCGACGAGCGGGCCTCCTCCAGGCCCTGGAAGACGGACTCCGTGACGATCGGGGCCAGCCCGAGCGACATCTCGTCGGCGATCACCAGCTTGGGCGAGACGGCGAGCGCCCGGGCCAGGGCGAGCATCTGCTGCTCCCCTCCCGAGAGGCTGCCGGCGCGCTGCGTTCTGCGCTGGCCGAGGACCGGGAACCGCTCGATGGCCCGGTCGATCGCGGCGGCGCGCTCCTGGCGCTTCTCCTGGGCGACGGCCATGCGCAGGTTGTCCACCACAGAGAGCCCGGGGAAGATGCCGCGACCCTCGGGGATGTAGGTCAGGCCCAGCTTCCGGATGCGGTGCGCCGGCTGCCCGGTGATCTCCTCCCCGTCGAAGAAGATCCGCCCACTGGTCGAGGGCACCAGACCGGAGACCGCACGCGCCAGGGTGCTCTTGCCGGCACCGTTTGCACCGAGCACGGCGAGGACTGTGCCCCGCTCCACGCTGACCGACACGCCGAACAGTGCCCGTGAGGATGCGTAGCGCACATCGAGGTCCTCGACCCTGAGGAGCGGTTCGGTCACGCCGGGTCTCCGCTGCCGGGCGCCGGCTCGGCGGGCGGACCTGAGTCCGGGTCGGAGTCCCCCAGGTAGGCGGCCCGCACCGCGGGGTCCAGGCGGATCTCCTCGGGGGTGCCGACGGCGATGCGCTCACCGAAGTCGAGCACGAACACGATGTCGGACAGCGAGAGGACCGCGGCCACGTCGTGCTCGACCATGATGAGTGAGACCTGATGGCCGGGTTGATCGACGATCTGACGGAAGACGGCCAGCAGATTCTCCGAGGCCTTGATGTCGAGACCCGAGAGCGGCTCGTCCAGGAGGAGGACGTTCGGTTCGCTGGCCAGGGCCCTCCCGACCTCGACCAGGCGCGAAACGCCCAGGGGCAGTGCGGCCACCGGTGCCTTCTCCACCCTTGTCAGCCGCAACAGCTCGAGGAGCTCGTCCACCCGCTCGCTCTCGTCCCGCCCCGGGGGGAGCAGGGAACGCGGATCGAGCATGTCGCGCCAGAGCCGCTGCGGCGCCACACGGGCCCGGTGGGCGAGCATCAGGTGCTCGCGCACGGTCAGGCCCATGAACAGCTCGGGCTGCTGGAACGTCCGGGCCAGGCCCCTTCTCGAGCGGGACCGGCACGACGCGTTGGTCACGTCGTCACCGTGCAGGTAGACGTGACCGCTGTTGGGGCGCAGCAGGCCGGACAGCACGGCCAGCAGCGTGGACTTCCCGGCACCATTCGGTCCGACCAGGCCGGCGATCTGGCCCGGCTGGACCTCGAGGCTCACCGCGGCGAGCGCGGTCAGCCCACCGAAGCGGACCGTGATCTCGTTGGCCGCCAGCGCGGCACCCTCGACCCCGACCGACGGGGCCGCCTCGCTCGGGGCGGGCATCACGAGATGTGCTCCGCCACGCGGGTCGCCGCCACCTGGCCCATGTCGGCACCGGCGAGGGTGAGGTCGGGAAGGTCCGTGCCGTCCGGCCGGGTCCGCACGTGCAGCACCAGGCGCCGGAGCCGGCGGCTCTGCTCGGCCAGCACGCCGTCGGGATACTTGGCCGCCGACACCGCACCGAGCCCGAAGAGCACCGGCGTCACGTTCGACGTCCACGTCGGGAGATAGCTCTGGGTGAGCGCCGGGAGCAGTGCCAACGAGACCCCACCCAGCAGCGCGGCGGCATTCGAGCGCACGCCCCACGTCACCAGCACGGCCAGCCATACGACGCCTTCGAACGTGGCGAACTCGCTGGGTTGGAAGGTCGTCTGAGACAGGGCGAACAGCCCTCCCCCGATCCCGGCGATGGCGGCTGCGAGCGCTCCCGCAATGACCTTTTGCTGGACGACGCTGATGCCCGACGTCTTCGCTCCGGCCTCACTCCAGCGCGCCGCGTTGAGCGCCAGACCGGTGGTCGATCGTCGGAAGTTGACGATGAAGAGCGCAATGATCACGAAGGCAGCCAGGCACAAATAGGCGAAGGCGCGGTCGGAGGTGGCGAAGCCCGGCCGATTGAGGGTGAGCCCCAGCCCCTGGTTCACGAAACTGGGGAGGGTGAAGACGAGGTTCTCCATCAGGAGCCCGAAGGTCAGCGTCACCAGGGCGACGTAGAGGTCGCCGAGGCGGATGCTCAAGAGGCCGACGACCACGCCCATCAGCAGCGCCACCACGCCCCCGGCGAGCACGGCGAGCAGCACGGGCCACCCGTGGTTGTTGGCCAGTTGAGCCGTGGTCAGCGCCCCCACGCCGGCGAAGGTGATCTGGCAGAGCCAGAGCATGCCGCCCTCACCGGTGACGATGGTCCAGGAGAGCAGGATCACGGCGTAGGCGAAGCCGGCCGCCATGACACCGACCCAATAGCCCTGCACGATCAGGGGCACGACGCCCACGCCCGCGATCAGGAGGATGGGCCCGGCGTACTTGCCGAAGAAGCCGAGGGAGGCGGACTCGACGACGCTGCTGGTCGATCCGGCCAGACGGCTCTCGCCCTGGGGCGTGATCGCCCGGTCGAGCGCCCCGCCCCAGGCGTCGGTCTCGCCCACGCGTCCCCGCCGGAGCAGCTCGTAAATGAGGACGACCGCGACGACGATGAACGGCACGGCGTCGATGAACTCCGTCGTCCAGGAGCTCGACGGAGGCAGGTACCCCTCAATGAGCGACGTCGCGATGCCCATGAGGAGGGCGACGACCACCGCCACGGTGAGGTTGCGCAGCCGTGCCGCGACCACGGCGGCGAACGATGCGGCGATGAGGATCGTGAACTTGTCGGGGTCGAGCCCGACGATGGGAGCGGCCAGCACGCCGGCCAACCCGGCGAAGAGGGTGCTGACTGCCCAGACGCCGACGGAGATCAACGTCGGGTTCGTGCCCGACAGGTCGGTCATCGCCGGCGAGTCGACCATGGCCCGCACCTTGAGCCCGACGTCGGTGTAGCGCAGGACGAGCGCGCCGATGATCACCGTCGCCAGCACGCAGGCGTAGACGATCACCTGGTCGAGCGTGACCGCGACGCCGAAGACCTGGTAGACGGCGACCGGCTGGGGAGCCAGCCCGGGAGCCGACTGAATGGCCTGGTTGCCGAAGATGAGCACGGCTGCGGCGGGGATGGCCACGAGCAATCCGATCGTCGCCACCACCTTGATCATGGGCGAGGACAGGCGTAGGTGTCGGAACAGTGCGAAGTAGAGACCCACTCCGAGCGCCGGCGACGCCACCACTATGGCGAGGATCGCGGCCGGCAGGATGGCCCAGGTGTGTTGCGTGTTGAGGAAGTAATAGAAGCGGGCGATGAAGAAGGCGATGGCACCGAAGGCGAAGTTCAGAATGCCCGACGACGTGTAGGTGATGACCAGGCCGGCGGAGCAGATCGCATAGATCCCCCCCAGCACCAGACCGGCGATCACGAATTGGAGCATTCCTGCGGTCCCCTCCTCACCGGCCGGCTGGCTGCCGGGGCATTTCTAACATTGACGTCGAATCAGATACTAACGATGCCGGGGACGCCCTGCACGGCGGACGAAAGGTCAGTTGACCTGCGGTGATGAACGGAGGAGGGCAGCCGCAGCGACCCCTGAAGGGTCAGGGCTCTGCGCCGGGCCCCGGCGGCCCAGGAGCCCACGTTCGAGGACCTGGGCGGCGGCGTCCACGGTGGCCGCGCCGCGCTGCTGCGCCCCGAACGCGCCGAGGAGCGCCACCATCACCACGGCGTCGAGGTCGATGTCGCCGAACCCGCGCCCGGCGAGGATGCGCACCATCCGGCGACGCCCCCAGTCCAGCGCGGACGCTGAGAGGGATCGGAGGCGGGCGTCCTCTTGGGCGGCATCGACCCAGACGCGGATCATGGCCGCCTCGCCGGACTGCGCGGTGTTGTACCGACGAAGCCACCGGCGCAGGTCCGCGCTGTTGGAGGTCGTCACGTCGGGAATCTCGACGAAGGTGTCGGCGACGGCGCGCATGGCCTGCACCGTGAGGACGATGGCCAGCTGATCCTTGTTCTCGAAGTAGCGGTAGAAGACGCCGTGGGACACCCCGGCCGCGGCGGCCAGGTCGTCCACGCGGGTGGCGTGGTAGCCCCGCTGGACGAACACGTCCCGACCGTTCTCGACGAGTGCCTTCATGGCGGCGCGTCGGTCTGTCCCACCCTGGAACTCCTCCTCCTTCTCCAACATGCCGTGCACGACCGGGCCGAACTCCACGCGCCGAGGTCGGGCGAAGGTGGTGGCCCGCACATTCACGGCACTCCGCCCGAACAGGGACCGGTGCATGACGTCGGTGATGGCCACCTCGACCCGCTCCCTCGAGTAGTCCTCCGGGGCGACAGACCGCAGCGATGCGGCGTCGTCGAGCGTCCTGACGAGGCAGGAGATCAGCAAGGCCAGCAACGGGTCGAGCTGGCGAGGTGGGAGATCGCTGGTCGAGAGCTTCGAGCGGATCCGGGCCACGCTCTGATCACGGAGGCGTGCTGCTCCCGTGTGTAGCCCGTCGTCCTCTTCGAGGGCCGCCGGGAGGGCCCGGAAAATCGGCCCGTAACGCGCGTGAATGTCCCCGTAACGGGCGACCCAGGCCCGGAGGCCTTCCCATCCGATCGTATCCGGCGTCAACGGATCGATCGCCTCCGTGGACGCGCTGATCTGGCGGGAGACCTGGGCGGCCAGGCTGCTGAAGACGTCTTCCTTGCTGGAGAAGTACTGGTAGAAGGAGACCCTCGAGCAGTTGGCCTTCTCGCTGATGCGAGCGATGCTGCACTGGTGGAAGCCCTCGTCGCCGAAGAGCTGCAGTGCGGCGTCGAGGATGCGTTGCCTCGTCTTTTGTCCGCGTGCACCCACGCGTGGGTTGTCCGAAAAGGGCGCGCGCCGCGTGACGGGCTCGCCGTCCTCGCGCTGGGCCAGCGTCGAACTGGCTTCCCCTGCCGTCACGTCATGACCTCCGCTGAGTGTTCGTGGGGGCGACCCGCCGCCGCGAGGGGGGCCGGCGCAGACGTGTCAGGAGTCGGCGCGAACCTTGTCCTTGACGGACGGGACGATCGGCGGTGCGTCCTTCCAGTTCGGAAGCCCGCTGTCTTCCTTGGCGACCGGGTAGCCGTCGTCGTTGACCTGGGCCCAGTGCGAGTGGTTGAGCTCGTGCAAGGTGAAGCAGGCGTTCAACGCGTTGTAGAAGCCCATGTTGTCCACGGTCTGGTTCACTGCTTCCTTGACGAGCAACGAGGTCACCGACGGCAGCACCGCGATCCGCTCGGCGAATTCCACGGTCCGCTCCGTCAGGTCCTCGGCGGGGAAGATCTTGCTGACCATGCCGAGGCCGTGCGCCTCCTCGGCGTCGATGGAGTCGCCCGTCAAGAGCAGCTCCTTGGCCTTGCGGGGGCCGAATTCCCACGGGTGGGCGAAGTACTCCGTCCCGCACATACCCAGCCGGGTCCCCACGACATCGGCGAACCGGGTGCCCTCGGCGCACACGATGAGGTCACAGGCCCACAGGAGCATCAGCCCGGCGGCGTAGACGTCGCCGTGCGCCTGCCCGATGGTGATCTTGCGCAGATTGCGCCAACGCCGAGTGTTCTCGAAGTAGTAGTGCCATTCCTGGAGCATGAGGCTCTCGGCACCCTTGCGGGTCGCACCGTTGATCTTCCGCGTGTAGTGCTGGTTCGGCCCCGGCATCCCCTCCTCCATGGACACCTTGGATCCCATGTCGTGACCGGAGGAAAACATCGGGCCCATGCCGCCCAGGATGACAACCCGGACTTCGTCGTCCGCCTCTGCCTCGAGGAAGGCGTCGTTCAAGTCGACGAGGAGGCCGCGGTTCTGGGCGTTGCGCGCCTCGGGCCGGTTGAGCATGATGCGCGCCACCTTGCCCGAGTCAAGCGTTTCGTAGGTCACGAACTTGTAGTCAGCCATGAGAGAACTCCTTGACAGTTGCGATGAGTCGTTCAGCGGCTGACCCTACTGTTAGAAACGGCAGGGCGCACCTTGCAGCTGAGCCGATTCGGCCCAGCCCGCTCGGCCGGATCACACCGCTGCGGCGGCCTGCTCCACGCGCATGATCCGGGCCAGGTTGCCGCCCATGATGTTGCGCACGTCCTCGTCGGCCAGGCCATCCGGCAGGTGGTCGACGTAGCTGCACGGCTGGGCCAAGCCTTCGGGGTGCGGCCAGTCGGAGCCGAACAGCACGTGGTCCGCACCGATGACGTCGATGATCTCCCCCAGGTCGTCCTCGTGGAACGGGCTGACGTAGACGTTGTGCTTGAACTGCTCGACCGGGTTGCCGTCGAAGGCGTTCGGCATCTTCTTGTAGGTGTCGCCGAGGTGATTGACGAATCCCCTGATCCACTCCCCGCCGGCCTCAATGGAGGCGATCCGCAGATCGGGGAAGCGGGCGAACACGCCGTGGCAGACGAAGGCGGCCATGGTGTCCTGAATCGGCCGGTGGCCCCCGGTCATGTAGGTGAAGGCGTCGAGTTTGAACGGCAGCATCTCGCTCGGGCCGGTCCAGTCGCTGGTGTACCGGGCATACCCGCTGTCGGACGAATGCATCGACACGAGGATGTCGGCGTCGACGACGGCCTGCCAGAAGGGGTCGAACTCGGGATAGCCGAACGAGCGGGAGCCGCGGAAGCCGGGGGCGGGCGCCGGGCGGATGAGCACCGTCTTGGCTCCTCGCTCCACCGCCCACTCGAGCTCTTCGATCGCCTTTTCGACGATGGGCAGCGTGATGACCGGCGTGGCGAAGATCCGGTCCTCGTAGTTGAACTGCCACTCCTCGTACATCCATTCGTTCAGCGAGTGAATCGCCGCATGCGTCAGTTCGGGATCGTCGCGCAGGCGCTCTTCGAGCAGGCTCGCCAGCGTGGGGAACATGAGCGACCGGTCGACGCCGAGCTCGTCCATCACCTCGAGGCGGGGACCCGGCTGGTGGAAGGCCGGGATGCTCCGCATGGGCTCCCCGATCACCTCGCGGTAGGACTTGCCCTCGGGATTGCCGTTCCTGAAGTACTCCTCCTGGGCGCCCGGACGCGCCACGACCTCGAAGGTGGGGTTCGGGATGTACTCGCTGACGGTCCCCCGGATCATGATCTTGGTCCGGCCGCGCAGCTCGACGTAGTCGATGGCACCCTTGTAACGATCGGGCAGGTGCCTCGTGAACGTGTCCCGGGTCTCGTAGAAGTGGTTGTCAGCGTCGAAGACGGGGTAATCGCAAACTTTCGGCATACTCGAGAGGATATAGATTTCTGACTATGACGTCAATGTCATAGAACTCTCAGCTTCCCGGTCAGGCATCCGGCGAGCGATCCCTGGTCAGAAGCCCATTTCCCGGTTGCCGAGGCCATGGCCGGAAAACGGCCCCAGGCGTCAGCGATTGGTCGGAAAGTGCAGCTCCATGGTGCTCGGGCCGGGGTCGGGCCAGCGGGATGTGACGACTTTGGGCCGGGTGTAGAAGCGGATGCCGTCGGGACCGTAGATAGAGGAGTCACCGAAGATGGAGGCCTTCCAGCCGCCGAAGGAATGGGAGGCAACCGGCACGGGGATCGGGACGTTGATGCCGACCATCCCGACCTGGACCTCCCGCTCGAAGCGGCGGGCCGAGCCGCCGTCACGGGTGAACAGGGCCGTGCCGTTGCCGTACGGGTTGCCGTTCACCAGCGCCAGGGCCTCGGTGAGGCTCGGCACCCGCACCACGCTCAAG
This sequence comes from uncultured Acidimicrobiaceae bacterium, assembly GCA_963741995.1. GTDB lineage: Bacteria > Actinomycetota > Acidimicrobiia > Acidimicrobiales > RAAP-2 > Bog-473. The sequence continues at coordinate 296,838 of CAVUKI010000001.1, read as the reverse complement.
ACAGGGCCGAAGATCTCGTGGTCATAGACGCGCATGCCGGGCTTCACATCGTCGAGCAGGGTGCAGCCGACGAAGAAACCGCCGTCACGCTCGGTGCCCGAACCGTCGACCACCACTTTGGCTCCCTCGTCGGCGGCGCGCTCGACGTAGGACCGCACGCGGTCGCGGTGCTCCGCAGTGATGAGCGGCCCCATCATCGATGCCTGATCGTCACCCGCGCCCACGACGACATCGGGAATTCGGCTGGCGATGGCGTCGATCAGCGGGTCGGCGACCGCGCCGACGGCAACGATCACCGAGATCGCCATGCAGCGCTCGCCGGCCGACCCGTAGGCGGCGGACACCGCTGCGTCGGCGGCGGCATCGAGGTCGGCGTCGGGCAAGACGACCATGTGGTTCTTGGCCCCTCCGAGTGCCTGCACGCGCTTCCCGTTGCGCGTGCCCGTCTCGTAGATGTGCCGCGCCACGGGGGTGCTGCCCACGAAGGAGATTGCCGCGACGTCGGGGTGGGCGAGCAGCGTCTCGACCGCCTCCCGATCGCCCTGGACGACGTTGCACACGCCTTCAGGGAAGCCGGCCCGCTGCACGATGTCGGCCAGAACCAGGGAGGCGGAGGGGTCCTTCTCCGAAGGCTTCAGCACGAAACAGTTGCCACAGGCGATGGCGTTGGCCATCATCCACAGCGGCACCATGATCGGGAAGTTGAACGGCGTGATGCCGGCGACGACACCCATCGGCTCGAGCACCGTGCGGATGTCGATGCCGGTCGAGATCTCGGAATTGGACGAGCCTTTCAAGAGATTCGGGATGCCGCAGGCGAACTCGACGTTCTCGATGCCGCGGGCCACCTCGCCGCGTGCGTCCTCGAGCACCTTGCCGTGTTCGCGGGTGACCGCGGCGGCGAGCTCGTCCCGGCTCGCATCGAGCAGCTCGCGGAGCCGGAAGAGCAGGCTGGCCCGACGGGTCAGGGAGGACGAGCCCCACTCGCGGGAGGCTTCGACCGCGGACGCGACGACGGCGTCCACCTCCGCCGGGGAGGCCAGGGCGACTTCGGCGGTCTGTACGCCCCGGGCCGGGTCGTACACCGGTGCCACCCGACCCGATGAGCCGGTCGTCGCCCGGCCCGCGACCCAGTGGCCGATCTGCGCCATGCCAGGGGCTGTCGTCGCGGAGTTTGTCGAGCCTGGAGTCATATCGTGGGCGATCTTACGGCGACCCCCGGGCACCGGCGTTGCCCCCTCCGTGGCCTGGCAAGGGAGACTGGGGATGCCGCTGCTCGATCGGCGTGGCAGCTGGGCGTCGGTTGGCTCAGGCGCCCCCGGCCGCGGCACGTAACATGGCGGGCGTGTTCGATTGCGACGTCGATGTCAATACTGGCCTCGGCTTCCCAGGCGGGAGCGGCGATGCGCCCACTCCCTGAGCTAACCCCCGCCAACGAGTGGTTCTGGACCTCCGGCGCCGACGGCACGCTGCGAATTCAGAAGTGCAGCGACTGCGGAGAGCTGGTGCATCCGCCGGTGCCCATCTGCCCCTACTGCCGGAGCCGGTCGTCGAAGCCGGGGCCGGTGTCGGGCCGCGGCACGATCGTCGGTTTCACGGTCAACGCCCACCGCTGGCTGCCCGACTTCGAACCGCCGTACGTGATCGCCAACGTCGCACTGGCCGAGGACCCGCGGGTCCACCTCACGACGAACATCGTCGGCTGCGAGCCGACGGAAGTCGAGATCGGCCAGCAGGTCACGGTCCAGTTCCTCCAACAAGAGGACGTGTGGCTGCCCCTGTTCGAGCTGACGGGGTCGGTGGACCCTGTCGACCGCGTCGCCGAACCGGTGCGGCCACTCCCCCGCGCCCCCCTGAGCGACGACCGCTTCGAGCACAGGGCCGTCCTCAGCGGCATCGGTCGCTCCACCTTCGGCCGCCGCCTGATGGTCGACCCGCTCGCGCTGGCCGTGGACGCCAGCCTCGAGGCCATCGCCGACGCCGGGCTCACGATCGAGGACATCGACGGGCTGTCGACGTACCCCGGGATGAGCGGCGGCGGGATGAGCGAGGGCGGCGTCAGCGCCATGGAGGAGGCGCTACGGATCCATCCGACGTGGATCAACGGCGGCGGCGATCTGCCGGGGCCGGGGGGCTCGGTCATTGCAGCGGCCATGGCCGTGGCCTCGGGGCTCTGCCGTCATGTGCTGTGCTTCAGGACCGTCTGGGAATCGACGTTCGGCGTGCTCACCTCCCGTGCGGCGCAGGCCGCCGCCGCGAGGGGTGGCGGCCGCCGGCGGGCCCAGCGCGTCTCGGGGCCGTTCAGCGAATGGCGTGCCCCCTTCGGCGCAATGTCCGCCGCCAACTGGATCGCCATGAACGCGACGCAGTACATGCATCGCTACGGCGCTCCCCGCGAGATGCTCGGGATGATCGCGGTCAACGGGCGCCGCAACGCCGGGCTGAACCCCAACGCCATCTACCGGGACCCCATGACGATGGACGACTATCTCTCGGCCCGGCCCATCACCTCGCCCTTTGGCCTGTACGACTGCGACGTCCCGTGCGACGGGTCCATCGCCGTCATCGTCTCGGCGGCGTCGGTCGCCGACGACCTGCCCCACCCCGCAGTGCGCATTGAGGCGGTCGGCACACAGATCCTCGAGCGGGTGTCGTGGGACCAGGACACCCTGACCCACGAGCCACAGGTCATCGGCCAGGCCGCGCACCTGTGGACGCGGACCGACATGCGGCCGTCCGAGGTGGACCTGGCGCTCGTCTACGACGGCTTCACCTTCAACGCCATCTCGTGGCTCGAGGGCCTCGGGTTCTGCGGCTTCGGTGAGGCCTACGACTGGCTGGACGGGGGTCGCCGCATCGCCCTGGACGGGGAGCTCCCGGTCAATCCGCACGGTGGGCAGCTCTCGGAGGGCCGGAGCCATGGCTTCGGATTTCTCTACGAGGCGGTCACCCAGTTGCGCCACGACGCCGGTGAGCGCCAGGTGAAGAACGCCAAGACCGCGGTGGTCACCTCGGGCGGCGGGACGCCGTCGGGCGTCTTGTTGCTGCAACGGAAGGACGCGTGACGTCGATGCCGGAACCCACGACCACGCCGGACGCGAGCGAGAAGCCCAGCGGGCCCAGGTCCCGGAAGGGTGTCGAGACGCGGGCGCGTCTGCTGGCCGCGGCGAAGGAGGTCTTCGAGCAGGACGGGTTCCTCGACGCCCGGATCTCCGACATTGCAGAGCGCGCCGGCCTCTCGCACGGGTCCTTTTACCACTACTTCGAATCGAAGGAAGAGGTCTTCCGGGAGGTCGCGGCCGTGGTGGAGCAACGCCTGAGCGAGCCGCTCTACAGCGTGATTCTGGACGCGCATTCCACCGCATCACCGTACGAGCGGATCCACGAGGGCATCCGGCGGAACTTCGAGAGCTACCGGGACGAGGCTCGCATCATGGGTGTGATTGAGCAGGTCTCGCGCTTCGACGAGAACCTCCGCGCCTTCCGCAACGAACGGCACCACGTCTCGTCGGCGCAGATCGCCGACTCCATACGCCGGCTGCAGCAACACGGACTCGCCGACAAGAGCCTCGACCCCGTGATCGCCGCCGCCGGGCTGGGGGCGATGACCTACCGCTTCCCCGAAATGTGGTTCGTGCAGGACCTGGTGGATTGCGACTTCGACGTGGGCGTGGATCAGCTGACCCGGCTCTTCGTCAATGCTCTGGGCTTGCACGAACCCGCTCCCGCGGCATCGGCCGAGAGTTCGAACGACGCGCTCATCAGCGACTGACTGCCCAACCCAGCCGCCACCACGATCCACGCCGGGTCGCCCGTACGAAGGAACGCTCCCAGTGTCAAGCGCCCTGTGGCAGAGCACTCTCTGGGCAAGACGTTCGCGCGTGCTTGAGTTCCGCCGCCTCCCGAAAGATCCCGCAGATGCATTCCGCCCGATCCTCATTCGCAAAAGAGGCCATGGCGATCGTCCCGCATCGATCGATGGCATCGAAGGAGACCCTGGGCATCGGAGGAGGACGGTCCCCGCCTGCCGGAAAAGAGCGCGCAGAACGAGCGCGGTCAGCCCAGAACTTCTGCCTTCCACTCCAGGAGCTGGGGGGCCAGCAGGGTCCAGCGGGCGAACAGCCCCTCCTCTCGTGCTTCGCCGCGCTCGATCCATTCGCGGTCTCCCCACGGGGGCTCGACGAGGCGGGCGCCCGGCAGGATGCCGGCCAGGGCCTCCGACGTCGCCCTCGTGTGATGCGGGTCGCTGACGCCGCTCCGGAACACGAGCGCGGGGATGTCGAGTGCCTTGGCGTCCGCTTCGGGCAGCCCGGGCACGGGCTCGTCGTCGCGGGGGCAGTAGGCCTGCATCCAGCGCTCCATCGTCGCGATGAACGTAACCTGATCCTGCGCCAGGAAGCGGTCCCGGTTGGATGGGTTCAGCTCCTGCACCTCGGCCCATTCCGGGAGGTCCGCCACGGCTTCCATGCCGTGGGTCCAGGCCGCCTGCACCGATCCGCCGCAGTAGTGCGTCGCCAGGGAGAGGAGGCCGTAGATGCCACCGCTGATCCACCAGATGGCCAGGCCGGCCGCCGTCTCGGGATGGCGGGCGGCGGTGAGGAGGGAGACCCGGGCGCCGCCCGAGCCTCCGGCAATGATCGCCGGCGTCATGTCGAGGTGCTTCAGGAGGCCGGCCAGCGCGTCAGCCTGCATGGCAGACTCCGACGAGCCCTCGAAGCACACGTCGGACGCGCCGCAGTTGGGACGGTCCCAGATCAGCACCTTGTTGCCGTGCTCGGCCAGCGCTTCGGCCAGCTGGCGCACGCCCGGTGACTCCTTGGTGAAGCGCCCGCCCGGGGTGATCACCCAGGGCTGCCCCGAGTCACCGGCCACCTCGTAGGCGAGCGACAGTCCGTTGATGGTGGCGGTGGGCACGGATGGACTCCTCTGCATCAAGCGTCGGGCGCGGTGGCCCGGCGGGTGGACTAGGTCGAGGTCGGGCGGCTGCGGGGAACCTCGCGGAAAGGGACGTCCTTGTCCAGGCGGCGCTCCCGCGGCATGCCCAGCACGCGCTCGCTGATCACGTTGCGCGCCATCTCGGTCGTGCCACCTCCGATGCTGCCGGCCTGGCGCATCAGGAAGTTGATGGCGGTCATTGCGGCCGTGTCGCCCTCCACCCAGGCCGCGCCGGAGGGACCGGCGGTGTTGAAGGCCAGCGTGACGACGCGCGAAACCGAGGTGCCCTTGAACAACCGGACGAGTCCGGCCGCCTGGTCGGACGTGCGGCCAGACCGGATGCCCTCGCCGACGCGCTCGGCGAGCTGGTTGACCACGAGCTCGAGCATGCGCGCCTCGCCGATGTTCTGGCGTGCCGTGGCGTCGTCGAGGCGGCCTTGCGCCCGGGCGATGTCGTAGACGATCTTCGCGTCCTGGCTGCCGTGGGCCAGGCCGACGGGCTCGGTCACGAAAGACGAGTTGTAGAGCATGCGCTCGTGGAACATCCAGCGCGTGCCCACGGTCCAGCCCTCGTCCACGGCCCCGACGCGATCGGTGTCGGGCACGATGACGTCGGTCATGAATTCCTGGCAGAACTCCCGCGAGCCGTTGTTCATCTCAATGCGGTGCACCTCGACGTTGGGCTGGTGGATCGGCAGCATGAACACCGTCAGGCCGCGGTGCTTCGGCTGGTCCCAGTTGGTCCGGGCGAGGCAGAGCCCCCAATCCGACCACCATGCCCCCGACGTCCACACCTTGGAGCCGTTGAGGATCCACTGCTCACCGTCGCGCACGGCCGTGGTGAGCGCACCGGCCACGTCGGAACCGCCGCTCGGCTCGGAGAGGAACTGCATCCAGAGCTCCTCACCCCTCAGGATGGCGGGAAGATGGCGGAGCTTCTGCTCTTCGGTGCCGAACTCGAGAATGACGGCGGCACACGGCGACAGCGTGGGGATCTGCACCCGCAGGGGGTATTCGTAGCCCGCGAACTCCTCGTTCAAGACCTTCTGGTGCTCGTGCGTCAGGCCCTGGCCACCGTAGGCCCGTGGGAAGCAGATGCCGGCCAGATCGGCGTCGAAGAGCATGCGCTGGATCTCACGGTCCCGGGCGACGGTGGCGAGCTCCGCCTCGTCGTCGTTGTTGTTCCGCTCCCAGCGCAACTCCTCGGGACTGACCTGCCGCAGATTGGTCCGGATAAAGGACCGTGCCCGCTGCCGGAAGTCCTCGAGGCTCTCCAACTCCTCCGACGTCTCCACTCGCATGGCGCTCACGCCGCCGCCCCTTCCCGCGCGTCAACGAAGGCGGCGATCCGCTGGTAGTGGTCCGCCGGCGTGCCGGCGAGTGCACGATTCAGCGTCACCCGCCGTAGGAACAGATGCAGATCGTGCTCGAACGTCACGCCGATGCCCCCGTGCATCTGCGTGCAGTCCTGCACCAACTCGGCGCCGAACTCACCGATGTAGGCCTTGGCCGCGCTGACCAGCTCGGGGGCATCGGGGTCACCCAGTGTCACGGCGGCACAGGCGGCATCGCTGCTGGCATGGCTCGACTCGAGCCACATGAACATGTCGGCGAACCGGTGCTTGAGGGCCTGATACGACGCCAGCGGCCGCCCGAACGAATAGCGGTCGAATGCCCATTCGACGGTCATGTCGAAGGCCGCCTGCATGGCTCCGACCGATTCCGCGTTGAGCAGCACCATCAGGAGGGCGAATTGACGGTCGACGTCGGCGCGGGCCTCGCCCACGGCTCCCACCGCCGCCGTCACGGGGACCCGAACGTCGCCGAAGCTCACGATGCCGAAGCGACGAGTGAGATCGACCGTCTCCATCGGGGCCGTCGAGACACCCGGTGTCGACGTCGGGACGAGCACCTGAGTGACGCCGCCTTCGTGGTGACAGGTGACGAGCAGTTGGCCCGCCTGCCCGGCCGACTCGACGATGCGCGCTTCGCCGTTGAGGACGAGGTCGGCGCCGTCCAGACGGGTCTCGACGGTCGGCTGCCACCCCGTCGGGCCGAAGGTCGGGGCGCACCAGGTGGCGATGGCCTCACCCGAAAGCAATGCGGCCAACACGTCGATCGCAGCGTCGTGCTCGCTCAGGGTCGCCGCCACCACGTTGACCACGGTCAAGGGCCCCGGCGCGGCGTGACGGCCGAACTCGTAGGCGACCAGGCCGGCATCCGCCAAGCCAGAGTCGCTGATGGTGCCGCCACCGTGCACGTCGCTCACCAGTAGCGAGGTCCAGCCCAGCTCGGCGCCGCGACGCCAGTAGGCAGGGTCGTACCCGATCGGGTCGTGACGGAGTTGCCGCAGCGTGTCCGGCGGCACCTGCTCGGTCAGGAAACGGTCGGTGGTCTCGCGAAAGAACTGCTGGTCTTCGCTCAGGTTCAGGAGCATGGTGCTCCTTGCTGCTCACTCACGTGGTTCTCTCTCGTCCTCTCGGGCGCGACTACTCGGGGATTCGTGTGCATTGGGGGTCGTACGGGTGCGGTGAGGCTAGACGGCGCTCACGACGCCGATGCCCGCGGCCTCGTTGCGGGTTCGCCACTCGTCCTTGGACATGCGGGTGACGTCGACATCGGGTGTCGACGCCCGCAACGCCCGCACGGTCACCTGCTCCTTGGATGTGTGCGCAAAGGGATCCCAGCCGTAGAAGCGGCAGGCGTTCTCCCATGTGATTTTGTGGATCTCGTCGTCGCGGCACCCGGCATCCTGGAACTCCTTCCAGGCGAACTCGGGCGAGTTGGGCCACGTCGTGTCGGTATGCGGGTAGTCACACTCCCAGGCGATCCCGTCGATGCCGATGCGGTCCCGCAACAGCAGGCCCGACGGGTCCGTGATGTAACAGGCCAGGATGTGGTCGCGGAACACTTCCGAGGGAAGCTTGCCGCCGAAGTCACTGTGCAGCCACTCCTGATTCCCGAAGTGGCGGTCGATGCGGTCGAAGTAGAACGGAATCCAGCCGATCCCGCCTTCGGAGAGGGCCACCTTGAGGTCGGGAAAGCGCCGCAAGGTCGGACCGAACAGCAGGTCCTGGGCGGTGATGGCGCTGATCTGGCAGGCCAGCACCATCAGGTGGTCGACCGGCGCCTCCTCGGGCCTCTGGATGACGGCGAAGCCGGCGCCGATGTGGAGTGAGAGGACCATGTTCTCCTCGCTCAGTGCGGCGAGCATCGGGTCCCAGTAGCCGGAGAGGAAGCTCGGGAATCCCTGGACGTGCGGCGTCTCGAGGAAGCTGATGGACCGGCAGCCCTTCTTGGCGATGCGGCGGACCTCGGCCACCGCGGCGTCGACGTCCCACATGGGAACGATGCCGAGCGGAATGAAACGCCCGGGGTACTCCCCGCACCACTCGTCGATAGCCCAGTCGTTGTAGGCCTGGAGCATGACGAGGGCGATCTCCTTGTCTTGCGCCTCGGAGAAGGTGCGGGCGTTCCATCCGGCCATGGTCGGGAAGCACATGGAGCCGAGCACGCCGTTGGCGTTCATGTCGCGCACCCGCTCGTGGACGTCGAAGCACCCGGGACGAAGCTCCGTGTAGGTGCCGGGGTTGAAGCCCCACTCCGCCGAGGGCCAGCCCACCGTGGCCGACATGCCGAAGGATGTGCTGGTCTTCTCGCCCTGGAAGACCCAACGGTCGATGCCGTCCTCGTGCACGACCTTGGGCGCGTCGTCGAGCCACTTCTTCGGCACGTGGTTCTCATACATGTCGGGCGGTTCGATCATGTGGTCGTCGATGCTGACCAGGATCATGTCCTCGAGGTTCATGGTGTGCTCCTGTCTTGACCGTTCTTCAGGCTGCGTCGCATCACGTCGCCGTCCGCACGGGCAGCGTCTCCCAACCCCGGACGGTTGAGGCATGGGCCCGCTCGGCCTTGTCGTAGTCGACCTCCCACTCGGGGAAGCGATTGAGCACCTCGTCGAGCGCCACGCGGCCCTCGAGCCGGGCCAGCGCCGCCCCGAGGCAGAGATGGATGCCATAGCCGAACGACTGGTGGCGGCCGACGTCGCGGCGGATGTCGAAACGATCCCCGTCGGGGAAGTGGCGCTCGTCCCGGTTGGCCGAACCGTTCAGCAGGACCATGACGCTGCCCTCGGGCACCGTTTGGCCGTGGAGCTCGACGTCCCTGGTCACGTAGCGCGACTGCACGGGCGAAGGGGCTTCGTAGCGCAACATCTCCTCGATGGCGTTGTTGACGAGGGACCGGTCCGCCACCAGCTCGGCGCGCTGGTCCGGATGGCGGCCCAGCACCTCGCCGGTGAAGCCGATCAGGCGCGTGGTCGTCTCGTTCCCCGCGCCGGCAAGCAAACCGACATAGGTGAGGATCTCGCCGTGCGTCAGCGTGCGTGTCGACCCCGCGGCGTCCTCGAACTCGGCGTTGAGGAGCTCGGTCATCAGGTCGTCCGAGGGATGGTCGGCCCGCCACGTGATGTAGTCGGAGAAGACCTCGGCCGAGGCCAGCGCGTCGTACTCGGTGTCGGGTGCCACCCCCTCTTCGAGGCGCAGACTGTCGTCCAGGTGGTCCCGGATCGCCTCCTGGTCGGTCTCAGGGATCCCGAGGAGCATGCCGATGACCCGCATCGGCATGAACTTGCCCAGGTCAGCGATGAAGTCGAAACCACCCGATCCCACCAGCGGGTCCAGCACCTGAGCGCAGAAGGCGCGCACCTGCGGCTCGAGGGCCTGCATCTTCTTGGGCGTGAACACCCGGGACAGCAGGCCGCGGTGCAGGTCGTGGGTCGGCGGGTCCTCGAAGAGGATCGACCCGGGCGGGATCTCGATGTTGGCCTTGATGAGCTCGAGGACCGAGCCTCGGCCCGAGATGTAGGTCTTCCAGTCGAGCATGGCCGCGTCGACGTCGTCCCAGCGGCTGAGCGCGAAGAACTCGTACTTCTCGTTCCAGTACAGCGGCGCCTCGTCGCGCAGGCGCTTCCACACCGGGTACGGGTCGGCGTCGATGGCGAAGTCGTAGGGGTCGTAGTAGACCCCCGGCTCGCTCGTGACGGTCACGTCGGGACCTCCCTCGCTAGGCCGCCGGCCACGCCAGCGACTTGACCTCGAGATACTGCTCGAACCCGGCGACGCCGTTCTGGCGCCCGATGCCGCTGTGCTTGAACCCGCCGAAGGGCAGGTCCGGGCCATAGGGAGCACCACCGTTGATGCTGAGGCCGCCGGTGCGGACGCGCTTGGCCACGGCCAGCGAGCGCTCCACCGACCCGGAGAAGACGCCGCCGGACAGCCCGTATTGAGAGTCGTTGGCGATGCGGACGGCGTCGTCCTCGTCCTCGAACGGGATCACGACGAGGACCGGGCCGAAGATCTCCTGCTGGGCGATGGTCATGGAGTTGTCGACGTCGGTGAACAGCGTCGGCTCGACCCACCAGCCCTTGGCGAACTCGTCACCCGCGGGACGGCCGCCGCCCACGGCCAGCGTGGCGCCCTCGGCCTTGCCCTTCTCGATGAGCCCCAGCACGCGCTCGCGCTGCTTCGATGAGATCACCGGGCCCATGATCACGTCGGGCCGCTGGGGGTCACCGTAGGGCACGGCTGCGAACAGGCCCTTGAGCAGCTCGACTCCCTCTTCGTAGCGGGAACGAGGCAGGAGCATGCGGGTCTGAATGGCACAGCCCTGGCCGGCGTGGAAGCAGGCGCCCATTCCCATGAGGGTGGCGAAGCCGAGGTCGGCGTCCTCCAGGACGATCGTGGCCGACTTCCCACCCAGCTCCAGGAAGGTGCGCTTCATGGTGGCGGCGCCCTTCTCCATGATGCGCTGGCCCACGGCGGTCGAGCCCGTGAATGAGATCATGTCGACCTTGGGCGACAACGTCAGCTCCTCGCCGATGAGATGGTCGGACGACGTGACGATGTTGACCACGCCCGGGGGGATGTCGGTCTGCTCGGCGATCAGGCGCCCGAGGAGGGTGGCGTTCCACGGCGTGTCGGGGGCCGGCTTCAGTACCACCGTGTTGCCGGTGGCCAGCGCCTGGCCCAGCTTGTGCGAGGTCACCTCGAAGGGGAAGTTCCATGGGACGATGGCGCCGACGACCCCGACGGGCTCCCGCCAGATCCGCCGCGAGTCCAGCGAGCCCTGCAGGTTGATGGCGTCGGGCAGGACCGTCTCCCAGTCGTACTCGTCGATGAGCTTGGCCGGCCACGACAGCGCCTCACCCATCGGGGCGTCGAGCTGCGGGCCGTTCGTCGTCATGCGGGGGCAGCCGACCTCGAGGATGAGCTGCTCGCGCAACTCCTCCTGCTCCGCATGCAACGCGGCGTCGAGCTGCTCGAGGCAGCGCTTGCGGAACGCGTGGTTGGTCGACCAGTCGGTCTCGTCGAAGGCCCGCCGCGAGCCGTCGATGGCCCGCTGCATTTCGGCCGTGGAGGCGTCGGCGACGTGGCCGATGACCTCCTCCGTCGCCGGATTCACGTTGTCGAACGTCTTGCCCGAATCGGCGTCGACGAGCTTGCCGTCGATCAGCATCCTCTGCTCGGGGTTGACCTTCGCTGTGTCACTCACGGTCGTCATCCTCTCGTCGTCCGGATCACCCAGGTCACGACGGCGGGCGATGCCGGCAACGACACGGAATGTCGCGGACGCGTGCCTGGGAAGCCTCTCTTTGGGAGGGTATCTGACTTTGACGTCGCCGTCAAAAAACGGCTGTAGGATGCCGATTCCCGGCCGCCCGCCGGGCCGGCGATGCCAGAGTGGTGGGCCGTCGACCCCAGAGGAGAATCGAGACCCGATGTTCACCATTTCCGCCTTCGTCGACGCGCTGACCCTCGAAGAGGTCGGCACTGACCGCTACCGGGCCGACAGCCTGAGCTCCACGCACGGCGTGGTGTTCGGCGGGCAACTACTGGCACAGTCCGTGATGGCGGGTCTGGCCGGCCAGGACGGGAAGTCGGTCAAGACGATCCACACCGTCTTCGCCCGCGGTGCCTCGCCCGAGGCACCGCTGGACATCACCGTCGATCGCATGCACAGCGGGCGTTCCGTCGCCAGCAGCACGGTGACGATCAGTCAGGGCGACACGCTGGTCACCCGCTCGCTCGTCCTCCTGAGCGCTGAAGAGCCCGACGTGATCCGGCACGCCGACACACCGCGGTCTGACACGAAGCCAGACGAGGTCGGGGGCACCGTGCGGGGCGAGGGAGCGTGGGAGATCCTCATTGTGGGCGACGTCGACCTCAGCGATCCCGAGCTGGTCGGCCCGCCCGAGCTCGATGCCTGGGTCCGCTTCGTCGACGCGCCCGACGATCCCGCCACCGATCAGGCCCTCGTCGCCTACTCCACCGACGGCTTTCTCATCGGCACCGCCATGCGGCCGCATGCCGGCGTCGGTCAGGCGCAGGCACACGTGACGCTCTCGACCGGCGTCCTCAGCCACACCCTCACATACCACGAGCGCTGCCCCGCGGCGGAGTGGCACCTCCTGCAGCAGCGGAGCTCGTTCGCCGGGCATGGCCGCAGCTACGGCCAGGGGGACATCTTCCGCCGCGACGGGCAACTGGCCGCCTCCTTCGTCCAGGACGCCATGATCCGTGCCCGCTCCGGGAAGGCCGGGGCGCTCTGACCGACGCCGGCTCAGGCGGGTCGCAACGCGGCCAGCTGACGGGTCAGCCAATCGTCCATGCAGTGCGCGGCCAGCCGTACCGCCGCGGCGCCGGGCACCAGCAGGTAGCCGTGCGGGAGCCCGGCGATCACGTGGAGCTCGCACCCAACCCCGGACTGGTTCAACCGCTGGGCGTACGCGACGTCCTCGTCACGGAAGCCGTCGATCGCCCCGACGATGACGCACGTGGGAGGGAGTCCGGTCAGGTCGGCCTCCCGGGCCGCGGCGGCGTAGGGCGGGACGTCGTCGGAGCCGTAGAGCTCGCCGAGGTAGGAGCGCCAGCCGAATTCGTTCGATCCTGAGGTCCACACGTAGAGCCCGTCGGCCGTGATGGAGGGCGTCTGCAGGCGGTCGTCGAGCATGGGGCAGTCGAGCAGCACGAAGGCCAGCGGGAGCGGACCGCGGTCACGAGCCAGCAACGCCAGCGCGGCGGCCAGACCGCCGCCGGCACTGAGCCCGTAGAGACCGATGCGGTCCTTGTCGATGCCGAGGCTGCTGGCGTTGTCGTACGTCCAGCGCAGCGCCGCGTAGCAGTCCTCGATGGGCCCCGGGTAGGGCGTCTCGGGCGCGAGCCGGTACTCGACGGACACGCCGACCACACCCAGGGCAGGACACCAACGGTCGAGCAGAGGGCTATCCATGTCGTAGGACCCCAACACGTAGCCGCCGCCGTGAATCGTGACAATGGCCGGAAGAAGCCCCACCGCGTCCTTGGCCCGGTGCACCCGCACCGGGACGGGAGGAGCACCCGGGACCAAATGCTCGGTCCGCACGACCGCGTCGGAGAGGTCCGGGGAGGCGAAGGAGGCCGAGCGCATGGCGGCGACCCCCTCGGCGTCGACGGTCGGGAGCTCGAACGCGTCGAGCACCGGCCGCAGTGCAGGATCGAGCAGGTCCTTGATGTTCACAATTGTGCTCATGACGGCAATCCTCCTCCACCGCGAATAGCCGCCACCAGGCCGCCGTCGACCGGGAGATCGATCCCGCTGATGAAGCTCGCCTCATCGGAGAGGAGGAAGACCGCTCCGGCCGCCACCTCCTCGGGACGACCTTCGCGGTGGATGGGCGACATGTCGACCAACATGGCGCTGGTGTCACGGGCCTCCGCCTCCTGGCGTCCCATCGGCGTATCGATCATGCCGGGCGTGACCGAGCAGATACGGGCGCCGACCTGGCCGAAGCGCACCGCCTCCCGCCGCACCAGCCGGTGCACGCCACGCTTGCTCCACGTGTAGGCCATGCCGGGGTCCTCGATCTCGGGACCGACCGCCTGGCGGATCTTCTCGAGGAAACCGTCGGCCAGCGGGTCCTCGAGGACGGCGTCGGCAGGAAGGTCTTCCTGGTCGAGGGCGAGCAAGGCCGCCACCGACGCGAAGCAGACGACAGCGGTGTCCGGGCCCGCCAGCACATGGCAGGCCTCCACGAGCCGGGCCGTGCCGACCAGATTGACGGCGAGGATCTCCCTCCAGTCCGCCATGGTCGGGGAAAGTCCGGCGGCGTGGGCGACGGCACGCAACGGACCGAGCTCTGCCACCCTGGCGGCGAGACGCGTGATCCCGCCGGGATCCTTCACGTCGAGGACGAAGGGCTCCAGCTGAGCGCGATGGCCCGCGGCCGCGAGCATGTCGGCCTGGGTGGCCAGCAGCACCTCGTCCCGGTCGACCAGCACCAGGACGTCGACCATGTCGCCCATGCGCTCGGCACACGCCGCGCCCATGCCGCGGGCTGCTCCCGTCACGATGCCGACTGTCATGTGCAGCTCCCCGTTCCTTGCGCGATCGACTCGGACGTTACTGCGGCGTCAAATGGGTGACGACCGGTGGGCACCGGACGCCCAGACCGTTCACGCCGGATTGGTTTCGGTGCGGAGCACAGCAGGTGGAGTCGTTCCGACTCCCTCTGCCTCCCCTTCGGCACCACTTCGGTTGATGGCCCGCTCATCGGTGCCGAGGTAGCTCGCGATGACCCGGGGATCGTCGCGCACCGCGGTCGGATGACCCTCTGCGATGACCTTCCCGGCCTCCAGGCAGTACACCCGATCGCTGATACCCATGATGAGCGGCATGTCGTGCTCAATGAGGAGAACCGAAGCGTCGAGCTGTCGTCGCACGGTCACGATAAGCGGGCCGAAGGCCTCGGTCTCGCGTTGGGCCAGTCCCGCGGTGGGCTCGTCCAGGCAGAGGACCTTGGCATCGAGGGCCAGCAATCCCGCCAACTCGACCACGCGGCGCGTCCCGGTGGAGAGGTCGGCGATGTAGTGGTCCCGGTAGGACCCCAGCCCGAGCAGGTCGACGAGGTCGCCCACGGCGGCGCGATCGTGCCGGCTTCGCCGCGTGGCTGGTGGCCAGGCCGAGCGCGGTGGAGAGCATGCCGGTCTCATTCTTCCCTTCCAGTGCCACCAGCAGTGTCTGCGTCACCGTCAACTCGGGAAACAAGGTCGCCGACTGGAAGGTCCGGCCCAGACCCAGGCCGGCCCGGTAGGCGGGCGCTCGACCACCGATCTCCTCGTCGCCAAGTCGCACTGATCCCCATGCCGGGACGAAGCCGCCGATCGCGTTCATCAGCGTCGACTTGCCGGCCCCGTTGCTCCCGATGAGCCCGACGATCTCGCGTTCGCTCACACTGACGGTGGCGCCGTCGACCGCGACGTTGCCGCCGAAGGCCACCCGGAGATCGGAGACGGCCAGTGTCGGCACGCCAGCCTCGCGGTGTTCCGGCTCCGGCAGGGCCGCTTTGGCGGGCGTCTTCGGCGGCTGCGGGACGATGTCCTTGCCGAATCGCCGGTCGGCCCAGTTCAGCACTGCATCACGGGCGTCGTAGGCGACCTGCATGAGCCCACGCGGGAAGTAGAGCAGGACCGCCAGCAGCCCGATGCTCGACGTGAGCAACCCGAGAACCTGATTGTTCGGCGCGAGCGCGGGTATCCCGATCACCCAGATGGCGCCAATGACCGCGGCCGTGACCGAGCCCATTCCACCGATCACCACCATGGCGACAAGGCTCAAGGAGATGTCGACGATGAAGAAGCTGCCCGGTCCGCCGAACGCGACGTTGGAGTACGCGCCACTCAGCAGTGCGCCGCCCATGCCCGCCAACGCTCCCGCAATGGCAAAGGCGCGGATCTTCTCCCAGACCGGCCGCACCCGGTAGGCGGAGGCGGCATTCTCGTTGTCACGCACCGCCATGATGGAGCGCCCGATGCCACTGTCCCTGAACCGGTTGGCGATCAAGAGCACGACGGCCAGAATGACGAGGACCACGTAGTAGTAGGTGCGCTGGCCCGGGAAGGACAATGAGAAGAGTTTGCCCGGGACGAATGGCAGGTCGGACCCGTCCGATGACCCCCCGCTCAAAATCCCGAGACTGAAGAAGTACTGCTGCGCCGCCAGGGCAAAGACGAAAGTGACGACGGCGAGGTAAAGGCCTTTGACCCGCAACGAGCTGAGCCCGAGGACCATGGCGAGGACAGCCGAGCCGGCGGTGGTGGCCACAATGGCGAGCCAGAAAGGCACACCTCCTTCGACCAGACGGGCGGCAAAGAGCGCCCCGAGACCTGCGAAGGCCATCTGGCCGAGCGACAGCTGGCCCAACCAGCCGGTGAGGACGGTCAGCGAGGTGGCGCAGATGGCAAAGGCCAAGATCTCGGTGAAGGTCTGCTGGGTCGAGGGTTCGGTGAAGATCAGCGGGAGAACGATGGCGATCGCACCCAGCAGGAGGATCCCGCTCTTGTTGAAGTTGCGGGCCCATCGGGAGGTTTGCAGCCGCTCGGGGATCGGGCGCGCCCTAGGGGTGAAGGCGAACACCTCGCTCTCGTCGGTGCGCTCTCGGTTGAAGAGGACTGCCACGACCACAATGATCAAGAGCAACAGATTGATCAGTCCGGGCTGATCGATGTAGTTGAAGTTCACGATGCTCTGCAGCACGCCGATGGCGACACTGGCGACGATGGTGCGGCTGAAGGAGGTCATGCCGCCGATCACGGCGGCCACCAGAGCCAGCGACAGGGTCTGTGGGCCGAGTGTCGTCAGGTCGCCGGCGGCGCCACTCTGCCCGGCGATCAGGATGACCGAAAGCGTGGACAGGGCGGCTGCCAGGGCCCACACCAACGTCGAGACCATCTTCGGGCTGATGCCGGACAAACGAGCAAGCCGTGGATTGCTGGAGCAGGCCTTGACGGTCCGGCCGAGCGTCGTGCGGTCGAGGAACCACGTCAGTGCGATGAGCGTGATCGGCACGATGATCAGGATCGACAGGTCCGAGCCGCGAACGGTGACGCCGGCCACCGTCCACGTGCCGTTGATCGCGCTCGGAAAGTGGGTGGTGATGGCCGTCGGCGTCGGGATCTTGATGGCGATCGCCAAGGCCAGCTGCGACACGCCGATGGTGGCGACGAGAACCACGACGCGGGGCGACTTGCGCAGCCGACGGATGATGGCCAGGTCGACGACGGCCCCGAAGGCCAGCCCCAGGAGCAGGGCGACGGCGAGACCCACCCAGAACGGCACGTGATACTGCACGACCAGCAACGAGAGGACGGCGGCGCCGACGACGCCCATGTTGCCGACGGCGAAGTTGATGATCCGGGTGGCCCGGTAGACCAAGACCACGCCGACGGCGATGACGGCAATGCCGAGTCCCTGCACGACGCCGTCGAAAATGATTTGGCTGTTCAGCCAGGTCACCGCGAGCATCAGTCGGCCTCTTGGCCCCCGAGGAACACGGCCCGCGCCAGGTCGTCGCGTTCCATCAGGTCGCGGATCTGACCCTCGAAGCGCACCCGCCCCTTCTCCAAGAAGACTGCTCTGTCGGCGATGGCGGCCGCCACGTTCAGCGACTGCTCGACGATGATCAGGGTCTCTCCGGCCACCTTCAGACCGTCGATCACCTCGATCAGCTCCTGCACGATGATCGGCGCCAGGCCGAGGGAGAGCTCGTCGATCATGAGGACGGCCGGGTCGTGCAGCATTGCGATGGCCAATGCCAACATCTGTTGCTGCCCGCCCGAGAGCGAGTCGGCCCGCTCGCCACGTCGGTTCTGCAGGGCGGGAAAGAGCTCGTAGACCCGGTCGACCCGTCGGCGCAGCTCGTTCTTGTCGGAGCGGTAGACGAAGCCACCCATCTCGAGGTTTTCCGCCACCGTCATCGGGCCGAAGACGCCTTTTCCACCCTGCAGGAGGTGGATGCCGAGGCGGGACCGCTGTTCGGGTGTGGTGTAGGTGATATCCCGGCCGTTGAGGCGCACCACACCCCGCCCAGGGACTTCCAGACCCGCCGCCACATTGAGCGCCGTCGACTTCCCGGCGCCGTTGGTCCCCAGGAGCGCCAGCACCTCTCCTTTCCTTACCTCGAAGTCGACCCCGAAGAGGATCTGCACATGGCCGTAACTGAAGTCGATGTTGCTGACCTGCAGGACGGGGATCGACTCGGGGTCGGCCTCTTGGCGGCGGTGCTCCTCCAGCTCCTCCTGCAGCTCTACGACGACGAGGGACAGGTCGTTCCGGATGAAGTGTGCGCTCCGGATGATCATGATCGCCCCAAAGATCGTCGAGGGGATCATGATGATCAGAACGGTCGTCCGGATGCCCACAATGCTGTCCAGGAGGGCCGCCAGTACGGCGCCTCCGGTCGCGCCGATGAAGAACACGTAGATCCCCCCCACTGCGCCCACCATGCCGCGCAAGCGGTAGGGCGCCACCGAGGTGAGTACCGGGCCGATCATGGAGAAGCCGGTCAGGAGTAAGACGGCACTGGGCACGCTGAAGACGGCCCACAGGACCGCGTTGGGCATGAAGTACTGAATGGGAACAAGGACCGCGACGGGCAGCACGACCTTGCCGATGAGCGAGAGGGCCCGGGCCGGATCGTTCCGGTAGAGACGGTCGTAGTACCGACCGACGAGGGGCAGCGTGATGAGCACCCCGATGGTGCCGACGGAGCCGATGATGCCGCGCTGGAAGGCATCGAGCCCGAACCGCTGCTTGAGATAGAGGTTGCCCAGCACGGGTCCCGTGAAGAGCCCGAAGCCGATGGCCGAGAACGCGATCAGGACCGTCTTGATCGTGCGGATGCGCATGACCCGCTCGAAGGCCGCCTCGAACGAGGGCGCGGCAGGGGGTGTGTCGCCCAGGACGTCCCCGAGGACGTCCTTCTTCTCGTACTGCCCGCGGGGCGGCTCGGGAATGCGAAAGGCGAAGATCGCCACCAACAGAGTGGGAATGGCCAGGATGTAGAAGGCCCAGCGCCAGCCGTTGGGGCCTCCCACCTGTGTCGCGATGAGACCCACCAGGAGGGGACTTGCGGCAAGTGCGAGGCCCTGGCCCATGCCCATGGCGGCGTAGATCCGGCCGCGCACGTTGATTGGATAGGTATCCGCGAGCAACGACCCGTGGACACTGTTCGTACTCGACTGCGAGATGCCGGCACCGAGGCGGGCCAGGAAAAACACGAAGATGTTCGTGGCGAAGCCCGTCGCGGCCACCATCAGCCCGAACGCGATGGTGGCCCAGCCGATGATGGGCGGGCGCCGGTAGCGGTCTGCGAGCCAGCCCATTGGGAGGATGCCCAAAACCAGGAATCCTCCCGAGATCCCCGCCACGAAGGTGATGACCCCGGTCGAGACGTGGAAGGACGACTGGATGTTGGGAGACAGAACGGCGAGCCCGGAGGTCTGGAGGTTGTCCAGCGTCACAATGATGGCCAGGATCACGAACGCGCGCGCGCCGGCGGTGCGCAGTCCATCGCGCAGCGAGATCTGCTCCTCCCCTGCCCCCGGGAGCATGTCCTCGGGGAACAGGAACTCCGGCATGGACTCGGCCGCCAACTGTCGCTCGGCAGCCGAATCGACCACCAGGTGGGCCAGGTCTGCCGCGCTCATGTCATCGGGGGCACCGGGACTGGCCGCGCCCCCGGCGGTCGGTTCGGTCATCGAATCCCTGATGCCTTTTTCCGGCCCCGCCCCCGCGCTGGCACACGGGGTGCGCCTGCACGCAGGAGCGGTACCGGTCAGGGTCACGAGCCCTAGCTTGACGCGGGGACGAGCGTCTCGCTCGTGGGGCTGTACTTATAGATGGTCACCGGGCCCGTGGCGTAGGGCTGGTTGGGGCCGAACGAGACCACGCCGATACCGGGGACTTCCGCGTTCTTCAGCGCATAACCCGCCTTGGTGAAGCTCGCCGTCGTCAGGTTCTTCCCCGCAGCGGTCGCGATGTCGTCGAAGAGCCCCAAGTACTGGCAGGCCTCGAGGATCGACTCGAACGAGGTGTCCGTGGTGTTGCCCGCTCCCGGCGTGGTCGGGTTGACCGGCGCCGTCATCGGGTCGGACGGGTAGGCCTTGTGGAAGTCGGTGGCACACTTCTTGATCGCCGGGTCCTTCCACTGCTGGTAGCTCGACGGCGCGGCGAGCGCTGACAGGGCGTACTTCAAATACGGGTTGGCGCCTTTGGTGGACTCCACGTACGAGAGAAGCGATGACTCGCTGGTGGCGATGTACGTGGGCTTGTAGGTGCTCTGGTTGTCCAGCTGCGCCCGGGGCCACGTCGTCGAGCCCGAGCCGCCGACGCCGATGACGAGGTTCACACCCGCACTCTGGAAGCGTTGGGAGATCGACTGCACTTCCTGGTCCGACGCCACGGCGTCGGTCGCCTGCACGCTGTCCTCTGCCGTCAGCGCAACCGGGATCCCCAACTTCTTGAGCGCTGTTTGATCCACCTTCACCTCAGGAGCGTCGGAGTCGGCGCCGTAGAAGAGCGCCACCTTCTTGCCCTTGAAATAGCCCGCCTTCTTGAAGGCAGCGAACTGGATCGGATCGAAGTTCGCCGAGGGAGGGATGAGTGTGAAGTCGGGCGCAACGTTGCCCGACAGCGGTTCCGGCAACGATCCTGCGATCACCGAGGTGTCGTGGGTCTGCTGGTAGCAGGCCGGGAACACGGGCGACACGGAGATGAAGACGTGATCGTCCTCGGTGAGCTGGGTGCATGACGAAGTCGCATCCGCTGGCACCGAAGGGTTCATCTCCACCGAGCTCAGCACGAGCTTGCGGCCGTTGATCCCCCCCTTCGCGTTGATGCCGGCAATGACGGACTGGTACGCGTCAGGAAAGTTGCCGTCGTTGATCGTGACGCCGAGGCTCTTCAACGCCTGGAAGTTCACGTATGGCAGCCCGACGGCGATTGTCTTCGCCGTCACGCCCTGGTCGGCTGGGCTCGCTGCCACGGCGGCCGGGGTGAAGACCAGCGTCGACCCCAGCAATGTGACGAGGGCCGCTCCCGCGGCCCAGATTGATGTTCGGGTGCCCATGGCCCCTCCTTTTCGGGAGCGCCCCTCTCGAGGCTCCCTCCCTGCTCTTCCCGCTACGGATTGGATGTTGTGCGACATGATTGCTCCCTAGCTCCCGCTCGCGGCGTCGGGTACCGAAATGGTGCAGCGGCGCGCCAGGTCATCCGACGAACGGCCGATCAGAATTTCGTAAGAACCGGCGTCGACCTGCCATCCACGCTGACGACGCGGCGCCGGCGGGGACAGGAAATTGAACATCTCGGGGAGAAAAGACTGGACGTCGTTCCAGTCGTCCTGACCCGGATCCCAGTAGGCGAAAGCACGATCGTCGAGTACGAACTCCACGACTGTGCTCTCGCCCGGGTCGAGTGCGACCTTGCCGAAGGCCTTCAGTTCCTTGAGCGGCCGCGCCAGGCGAGGTGAGTGTGGTGCGACATAGCACTGCACGACCTCGGTGCCGGCGCGGGCCCCGACATTCGTCACGGGAACGGTCACCGTGACCGTTCCGCCTGACCGGTGGGTTGTCGTCGACAACGTCGGCTCGCCCAGATCGAATGACGTGTAGCTCAGTCCGTGCCCGAACGCGAAGCGCGGGGTGATCGCATTGTGCTCGTAGCCGCGGTACCCCATGAACAGGCCTTCTCCGTACCGCAGCTCGCCGTTCTCACCTGGAAAGTTCGCGTGCGAAGGTGCGTGCTCCAGTCGCATCGGGAGCGTGGTGGGGAGACGGCCCCCGGGCTCTGCGATGCCGACGAGCACATCCACCAATCCCCCCGCCATCTCCTGGCCGCCGAACCAGCACTGCAGCACGGCGGCGACGTCCTCCGTCCACTCCATGTCGACCGGTGCCGCAGCGTTGACCACGACGACGGTGCGGCTGTTGACCGCGGCGACCCGCCGGACCAACTCGGCCTGGCGTCCCGGCAAAGCCAGGGTGGTGCGGTCGCGTCCCTCTGTCTCCGTCTCGGCGGACGTCCCCACACAGACGATGGCGACGTCCGCGGCAGCCGCAGCAGCCACCGCTCGCTCGACCAGCGCATCGCCGTCGGAGGTCCGAAAGCCCACCCGGAAACCGGCCACACTCGTCTCGCTGAAGGCGTACTCCACCACCATGTCGACCGGCACGCCCTGCTCGAAATGGACGTCCGCGACAAGGTCCCGGCTGGCCTGACCGAAGAAGTCATTGCCGCCGGCAGGGGGTCGGTTGGTGAACCCGTCCAGCACCACCTCGTCGTTGACCAGGAGCCGGGCCAGCCCAGCCTGGGCCAACGCCAGCTGGAAGATGCCGGTCTCGTCCGGGACGACGGTCCCGGCGACCCGCATGGACCAATCGCCTGCTGCAGCCTCGAAGCTCAGGCCGATCCTCATCATGCGGAGCTCAGCGAGCTGCTGGGTCTCGGTCACAGGACCCTCGAGCGCCAGACCGGCGTAGGTCTCGGCCCGGAAGCCGTCGGGCGCGCACAGGACGGCACCGCCCACGACTGCCGGGGACAAAGAGGGCTCACACCCGCGCTCGTAGACGAGCGCGCTGTCGGGACCGAGGGCACGCGCCAGCGCGTCGACCACACTCTCGACACGGTGGGGAGTCACCTGTGCCGAACCGCCTCCCATGATGGTGAGCGTCAGGGCGGGCGCGCCCACGAGCGCGATGCGAGCGGCCGAGGGCGCGAGCGGGAGGACGCCGTCGTTCGAGAGCAACACCGTCGCCTCGGCAGCGGCCCGACGGAGCAACGCCATGTCGCCGGGCGTCGGCTCCTTGGGGTCAGGTGGGGGCGCCGGTCCGTCCAGGGCCCCGATCCGGTCGAATCCCCCGAGCAACCGGCTGACGGCGGCGTCGAGGTCCGCCTCGTCGACATCGCCGTTCTTGACGGCTTCGGCCACGGTCGCACCAAGACCACGAGCTGGACCGGGCATTTCGAGATCGAGCCCGGCGGCGAGCGACACGTTCGTGTCGGTGACGGCGAACCAGTCGGTCATCACCAGGCCTTCAAAACCCCACTCCTCACGCAGGATGTCGAGCAGGAACTCCCCGCTCTGGGTGAGCCAGCGCCCATTGAGCCGGTTGTAGGCCGTCATGATGGCGAGCGCCCCGCCCTCATTGACGGCGATCTCGAAAGGAACGAGATAGAGCTCGCGCAGCGAGCGCTCGTCGATGACCGAGCTGATGGACGCGCGCTCGAACTCAGCTTCGTTGCCGACGAAATGCTTGACGGTGGCGAAGACGCCTTCGGACTGGACACCCCGTGCGTACCCGGCGGCGAGGCGTCCCGACAAGAGCGGGTCCTCGGAGTAGCACTCGAAGTTCCGGCCGGCCAACGGTGACCGGTGCAGGTTGACCGTCGGGGCGAGCAGCCCGCGGCAACCGCGGTCACGTGCCTCCCTGCCGACGAGCGCGCCCAGCGTCTCGACGAGCGCCGGATTCCACGTCGCGCCGAGCGCGGAACCGCACGGGATGCAGGCGGAGGGGGCGCCCCCCATTCCCGGCAGCGAATTCCCCCTGGCCCCGTTCGGACCATCGGTCACGTGCACCTTCGGGATGCCCAGCCGCTCGACGGCAGCGGTGGACAGCATGTCCTCTCCCGAAGTGAGAGCGGCCTTCTCTTCAAGCGTCAGCGCGTCTACCAACGCTTTGACATCCGTCAATTCACTGCCCCCGTACTCGCACTCTGATATGACGAGAATGTGATTTTTGAGGACTATAAGAAATTTTCGGCCCCGCCGCAAGGGGTACCGATCGGTCCAATAACCCGATCTGACGGGCGACACTAGACCCCGTGGGGTACAGCGTGCCGTCAGGGCCATCACGAGCGTTTCTGCCTTTTGACCTGCTGCAACGCGCTCTTCACCGCGGCACGCTGACCGACGTGAGGGCAGCCTTTTGACGCCGCGGCGAGACGTCAAGTCCAATGACCCCGTGCCCAGCCACGCCGATGACCGGGAAAAACGCCAGCGTTTCCCGCGAACCCGCGGCGCGCCGTACGGGGAGAATGCGGGGGCCGACGAGCACAGCCGGCAGCCCCGGGGCGACCTGCGCCGGCAGCAGATCATCGACGCGGCAGTCGAGCTCTTCGCCTCGAAGGGCTACCGCGGCACCGGCGTGGCCGCGCTCGCCGATCGTGTCGGCATGACGGCGACGGGGCTCTTGTACTACTTCGGCACGAAGGAGCGCCTGCTGCGGGAAGTCGTCGCCGAGCGCGACCGGATGGAGTCCATCGATCCACAGCGGGAGTTCCCACTGGCTCTCACGCTGTCGAGCTTGCGCGACCTGGGTCACTACAACGTGGAGACGGCCATCCTGACGCGCCTCTACCTCGTCCTCGGAGCCGAGAGCTTCGATGAGGACGATCCGCTCCACCACTTCTTCGTGGAGCGCTACGAGTTGGCACGCGAGTTCGTGCGCGCGCTGCTCGACGACGAGAAGGCACAAGGTCGCGTGCGACCTGACGTGGACGTCGACGCCGTGGCACTGGAGGTCATCGCCGTCATCATGGGGCTCGAGTACCAGTGGACGACCGACCCGGCACGGGTCGACTTCGGCCAGGCCATGGAGACCTACATCGACGAGCTCATCGAACGGCTGGCGCCCACCTAGGGACGGGCCGGACGGCCGCCGGTAGTGTCCCTGCGACCGACACTGGCCGGATGGACGGAAGAAGGAGGACGCTCGTGTCTCAGGAACTCGGCGCGGCGGGGCTGCGCTTCGAGCGCGACGGTGCAGTGGCGTGGTGCGTCATCGACCGGCCCCAGGCCAGGAACGCCTTCACGCCGGCGATGTACTTCGGCATCAAGCGGGCCGTCAACATCGTCAACGCCGATCCGGACCTGGCCGCCCTCATCATCACGGGCACCGGGGACGTCTTTGCCCCCGGCGGCGACCTCGGGGGCCGCTCGGACCCGGGCGACGAGCCCACGCCCGACATCGGACACGACATCCTCCCGTTCCTCACCATCCGCGACAGCCGCGCCCCCGTGGTGGCCGCCGTCAACGGCATCTGCCAGGCCGGCGGACTGCTGATCGCCATGCTGTCCGACATCGCGGTGGCGAGCGACCGCGCCACCTTCCGTGTGCCCGAGCTCTTGCGCGGTATCCCCGACGCCACCTACGCCGCGGTGCTCCCGGCGCACGTCGGCCTCGCCGTGGCTCGCGATCTGTTGTTGTCGGCCAGGCGCTTCGACGCGGTCGAGGCACAGCGCCTGGGTGTGATCTCGCGGTTGGTGCCCCATGAGGAGCTGCTGGACGCGGCGCGGCAGGCCGTCGGTGAGATCCTGCAGACGCCGCCGATGGCCCGCATGCACGTGAAGCGGATGCTCAACGAGCGCTACGGCCTCATCGACTACCAGACCATGTTCTGGGCTCTGGCCGAGTCGACCGAGCCGCGCGAGGGGATGCTCGCCTTCATGGAGAAGCGGGCGCCGAGCTGGGTGCCCGAGGAATTCGCCTGAGGCGGCTGCTCAGCCTTTCGCCGAGCGCAGGCAGAACGAGGTGACGCGCTCGAGCTCCAGGCGCGTCGGCTGCACCTGCTGCCACAAGCAGTCCGAGAGCATGCCCAGCGTGGCATGCGCCGCCAGCGCGGCGTCGAGCTCCGGTACCGCGCTCCCCAGAGCCGCGAACGGCTCGCGTAGCAAGGAGGAGAGCGGGGCGCTGGCGAAGTGGCGACCTGCCGCCGGCCCCCCGCCCAGCGCACTGGCGTTCCACAGCACGGCCAGGGTCGTCGCCGCGATGTCCTCGTCGGCCTGGGCCAGGACGCCCCGGACCCAGCGACGCACCTGGCCATCGGGGACCGATTCCTTGGCCATCTGGTGCGCCAAGTAGCTCTGCAGGCGGTCACCGCCGTCCTCCAGAATGGCGGTGACAAGGGCATCCTTCGATCGGAAGTGGCGATAGAAGGCGTCGTTGGAGAGGCCGGCCTCGGCGACGATGTCCGCGACCCGGGGCCGCGACGAAGTGCCGCAGCGGCGAATGACCTCGAGCGCGGCATCGAGCAGGCGCCGGACCTCGGTGGTGTACTGGTCCTCCCGCTTGGCCAGGGTCCGACGGACGATACGGCCGGCGACGTCTTCGGGCTCGGAGCCGGGCGCGGAGGTTGGTATTGCGTTCTTGATAGCCAGAATCATATTCTGATTCCCGACCGAGGGAGGGTTGCACATGGCGTGGGACTTCGAAACCGATCCTGCATACCAGGAGAAGCTCGACTGGGTGGACCAGTTCGTCCGCGAGGAGGTCGAACCACTCGACCTCGCGTTCCCCCACATGCAATTTGTGCCGCTGGAAGGGAAGCGCCGAGAGGCGATCGACCCGCTGAAAGAAGAGGTGCGGCGCCAAGGCCTCTGGGCCACCCACCTCGGGCCCGAGTTGGGAGGACAAGGCTTCGGCCAGCTGAAGCTTGCCCTGCTCAACGAGATCCTGGGCCGGTCGCAGTGGGCGTCGGTGGTGTTCGGGTGCCAGGCCCCCGACACCGGCAACGCGGAGATCATCGCCCACTACGGCACCGAGGAGCAGAAGGAGCGCTACCTCATGCCCCTGCTCAACGGCGAGTGCTTCTCGAGTTACTCCATGACCGAGCCGCACGCCGGCGCCGACCCAACGATGTTCAAGACGCAGGCCATCAAGGACGGCGGCGAGTGGGTCATCAACGGATGGAAGTACTTCTCGTCCAACGCCAAGACGGCCTCTTTCCTCATCGTCATGGCGGTGACCAATACCGACGTGAGCCCTTACAAGGGCATGTCGATGTTCCTGGTCCCGACCGACACGCCCGGCGTCAACATTGTGCGCAACGTCGGCCTCTTCGGCGAGCCCGTCAACGAGGGCTCGCACGCGCTCATTCACTACGAGGACGTGCGCGTCCCCGAGGAGGCGCTGCTGGGCGGCGAGGGCCAGGCCTTCGTCATCGCCCAGACCCGGCTCGGTGGTGGGCGGATCCACCACGCCATGCGCACGATCGGCATGGCCCAGAAGGCCATCGACATGATGTGCGAGCGGGCGCTGAGCCGGGAGACCGCCGGCAGCAAGCTGGCCGACAAGCAGTTCGTGCAGGGCTACATCGCGGACTCCTACGCCCAGCTGATCCAGTTCCGCCTCTTCGTGCTGTACACCGCATGGGAGATCGACAAGTACAACGATTACAAGCGGGTGCGCAAGGACATCGCCACGGCCAAGGTCGTGATGCCCACCGTGCTGCACGACATCGCCTGGCGCGCCATGCAGATCCACGGCGCGCTCGGCACGACCAACGAGATGCCCTTCATGGGCATGGTGCACGGCGCCGCCGTGATGGGGCTGGCCGACGGCCCGACCGAGGTCCACAAGGTCACGGTGGCCCGCCAGGTGTTGCGCGACTACAAGGAGAGCGACGACATCTGGCCCACCCAGTGGCTGCCGAAGAGGCAAGAGGCTGCGAAGGCGAAGTACGGGCAGTTCATGGAGCTGGAGGTAGGGAATCTGTGAGCGTGACCCAAGAGTCCGAAGGCGTCGGCGACGAGCCGACGATTGCCGACGTCGACCAGCTGACGGCCTGGCTCGACACGCAGGGGCTCGGCGTCGGGGCGCCGCTCGAGCACCGCTACATCTCCGGCGGCAGCCAGAACGAGATTTACGAGCTGCGCCGCGGCGACCTCCACGGCGCCATGCGCATTCCCCCGCTGAGCGCGCCGGCGTCCCGCGACGACGGCATCGTGCGCGAATGGCGCATCATCGAGGCGCTGACGGGGACCAACGTGCCCCACACCGAGGCGATCGCCGTCTGCACCGACCAGTCGGTGCTGGGCCGGACCTTCTACATCATGGGCTTCGTCGACGGCTGGTCCCCCATGTCGACGCGGCGACAGTGGCCGCCGCCCTTCGACACGGACCTCGGAGAGCGGCGCGGCCTCGCCTTCCAGCTGGTCGAGGGGATCGCGCTGCTGGGCAACGTCGACTGGCAGGCCAAGGGCCTGGCGGACCTGGGACGTCCCGACGGCTTCCACGAACGCCAAGTCGACCGCTGGACCGCGTTCCTGGAGCGCATTCAGGGTCGCGAGCTCCCCGGCTTCGACGAGGCCGCCGCGTGGCTGCGGGCCCACCGCCCGATCGACTACATCCCCGGGCTGATGCACGGCGACTACCAATTCGCCAACGTCATGTTCGAGAACGGCGCGCCGGCGCGTCTGGCCGCCATCGTCGACTGGGAGATGGGAACCGTGGGCGACCCCAAGCTCGACCTCGGCTGGGTTGTGCAATCGTGGCCCGGCGACACGACCAACGACGAGGACAGAACGGGCGGCTACGTCGACATGACGGGCATGCCGTCGCGGGACGAGGTCCTGGCGCACTACGCCAAGACGTCAAATCGGCAGGTCGACGACATCGACTACTACTGCGTGCTGGCCAAGTGGAAGCTTGCGGTCGTGCTGGAGCAGGGGTTCCAGCGGGCCGGGGACGACGAGAAGCTGCAGGCGTTCGGCGCGGTGGTGCTCGACCTCATGCAGTCGGCGGCCGACCTGGCCGAGTCGACCGACTACTCGGTGCTGGCGTAAGGACCCAGCCGCATGCGCGCCGCGTTGTGCTCCGCCTACGGCGGTCCTGAGGTCGTCAGCGTCACGGAGATCGATCCGCCGGCTCTCGGCGCCGGCGAGGTCAGGGTCCGGGTCCACGTCGGGGCCATCAACTTCCCCGACCTGCTGGTGATCGCCAACACGTACCAGATGTCCGCTCCCCTGCCCTTCGTCACCGGGAGCGAATTCGCCGGCGTCGTCCACGAAGTCGGCGAGGGCGTGGACAAGGTGTCGGTCGGCCAGCGCGTCTCCGGCTCGTGCTTCATCGGCGCCTTCGCGGACGAGGTCGTCGTCGGAGCCGGCGCGCTCACGCCGATCCCCGATGCGGTGGACGACCGCGTGGCGGCAGCCTTCGGTGTGGCCTACAAGACGGCGTACCACGTGCTGCGCTCGGTGGCGGACCTGCAGCCCGGCGAGGAGCTCATCGTGCTCGGCGCCGGGGGCGGCGTCGGCAGCGCGGCGGTGCAGCTCGGCGCCGCCCTGGGGGCGACGGTGACGGCGATCGCTTCGTCCCCCGAGAAGCTGCAGGCGGCCAAGGCCTGTGGCGCCTCCCGACTGATCGACCACCGGGCCGGCGACCTGCGTCAGGCGTTGCGCGAAGCCCTGCCCGCTGGTGCCGACGTGGTGATCGACCCTGTCGGTGGCGATCTGGCCGAGCCGGCCCTGCGCTCGCTCCACTATGGCGGCCGCTTCGTGACCGTGGGCTACGCCGGCGGCGCCATCCCCCGCATTCCCCTCAACTTGGTCTTGCTCAAGGGCATCCACATCCTGGGCTTTCAGTTCCGGGACTTCGCCATGCACCAGCCGGGCGACATGACCCGCAACGACCGCGAGCTGCTGGAGCTCCTGGCCGAGGGGCGCGCCGCGCCCCTCATCGGGGCCGAGTTCGACCTGGCCGACGTCGTGGCCGCCCTGCGCCACGTGGCCGACGGCCAGGCTGTGGGCAAGGTGCTGCTCCAGGTGACGCACCCGGGCTGAGGCCCGGCGGATCCCGGGGGCGGCCCCCCAGGCACAAGGCTATTGTCGACGTCGATGTCAGTTTCATGTTTCGTGAACCGCCGGGCTCGCTCCGGAGCAAGGCGGACAGAGGGAGGGTTCCGTTGACCGCAGTGATGGAGGGCGTCCGCGTCCTCGAAGTGGCCGAGCACACCTTCGTGCCAGCGGCCTCGGCGCTCCTGGCCGATTGGGGCGCCGACGTGATCAAGATCGAGCCGATCGAGCGGGGTGACGCCATGCGCGGCCTGGCCGCCACCGGGGTCGTCTCCATCAGCGGCGACGTCCACGCGCTGCTCGAGCACTCGAACCGCGGCAAGCGCAGCCTGGCCCTGGACCTCACCACGCCCGAGGGCCTCGACATCCTCTACAAGCTCGTGGAGACGGCGGACGTGTTCCTGATCAACAAGCTGCCCCGGGTGCGCAAGAAGCTCAGCATCGAGCTCGAGGACATCCGGAAGCACAACCCGAACATCATCTACGTCGCGGGCACGGGGCAGGGTGAGCGCGGCCCCGACGCCGACAAGGGCTCCTACGACTCCCTCTCCTTCTGGTTCCGCGCCGGCGTCTCTCTGGGGGCGACGCCGACCGACCAGGACCGGCTCGTCGGTCCCCCGGGACCCGGCTTCGGCGACTCCATCGGGGCCATGACCATCGCCGGCGGCATCATGGGCGCGCTCTTCCACCGCGAGCGCACCGGCGAGGCCACCACGGTCGACGTGTCGCTGCTCGGCACCGGCATGTGGGCCATGGGCCAGGCCTTCGCCCTCTCGCTCGTCAGCGGGACGCCCTGGAGCGGGCCGCCGGCGGGTTCGCCGCGGCTGAACCCGCTGGTGCGCAACTACGAGACCAAGGACGAGCACTCGCTGTCGTTCTGCTGCCTGCAGGCCAGTCGCTACTGGGCCGAGCTCTGCGTCGCCGTCGGCCGGCCCGAGCTGGCCACCGACGTTCGCTTCGCCGACCACGCCGGCCTGATCGAGAACAGCGTGGAGGGGCAACGCCTCCTGGAAGAGGCGTTCGCCGAGCACACCGTGGCCGAGTGGCGCGAGCGCCTGGCCGACTTCAGCGGCCAGTGGTGCGTCGTGCAGGACACGCTCGAATGTGCCGTCGACCCCCAGGCCATCGCCAACGGGTACATGCAGGACTGCGAGACGGCGAGCGGCACACCCTTCCAATTGGTGGCCTCGCCGGTGCAGTTCGGCGGCGAACCTGCACCGGTGCGCCGGGCTCCCGAGTTCAACGAGCACGGCGACGCCATCCTCGAAGAAGTCGGGGTCGACTGGGATACCATCGTCGACCTCAAGGTCCGCTCGGTCGTCGGCTAGGCCGCGTCGTTTCGCACTCGTTTTCGTCAGTCGTTTTCGTCAGTCGTTTTCGTCAGTCGTTTCGTCACCGCTTGTTTCGTTTGTCAGGAGGAGCCACATGTCACTGTTCGATGCATTCCGCTACGACGGGAAGCGAGTCCTCGTTGTCGGGGGAGCCACCGGGATGGGTGCGGCCACGGCCGAGCTCGTGCAGGACGCCGGCGCCGAGGTCGTCATGATGGACTTCGCCGAAATGAAGCTGCCCGGCGCCAAGGCCATCCACGTCAACCTGGCCGACGAGGCCTCCATCAACGCTGCGGTGGACGAGTGCGGTGGACCGATCCACGCCCTGTTCTCCTGCGCCGGTGTGGCCGACGGCACGCCCGGGATCGAGAAGATCAATTTCGTCGGTCACCGTCACTTGATCAACCGGATGCTGGCCGGCGGCATGCTGCCACGCGGCTCCGCCATCGGCTTCATCTCCTCGGCCGCCGGCCTGGGCTGGGAGGCCAGTCTCGGTGAGCTCAAGGAGTACCTGGACACGCCGGACTTCGACTCGGGCTCGGCCTGGGCCGTGGAGCACGGCTACGCCGACTACTTCCACTCCAAGCAGGCGGTGTGCGCCTACGTGGCCCGCGAGGCCTTCCCGCTGCTCAAGCAGGGCATCCGCATCAACGCCATCTGCCCCGGCCCGACCGACACCCCGTTGGCGCAGGCCAACGCAGAGATGTGGCTGGGCTTCGGCGCCGACTTCCGCGAGGAGGCGGGCATCGAGGCCTCCACCCCGCTCGAGCAGGCGTACCCGCTCGTGTTCCTGTGCAGCGACGCCGCGGCGGCCATTTCGGGGATCACCCTGATCAGCGACGTCGGCTACGTGAGCTCGGGCATCACCAACGCGTTCCCGCCGGCCAACGCTGCCGCCGGGTTCCTGCTGGCCCGCAGCTGGGACTGACCCCTCCGGCCGTTCAGGCCTTGTCTGCTTCGGCCGGCTTCTCCGGGCGCCAGTAGACGACCAGCAGACCGGCGGCCCCGAGGGCGCCGGCGCCGAGCGAGATGGCGAAGCCGGGCCACCCCCACAGGTGCTGCAGCGCGCTCACATGCCCGTCGATGCTCCATTGGCCGGGCCCGATGGTTCCGACCACCACGCCCATGGCCGTGAGGACCATGACGTACTCCCAGCCCTCTCCGGGGCGGAAGATGAAGAACCCGTTCCCGCGATGATTGGTGATCCACGCCACGAGCATCACGCCCACGACGCCGGCCGCGGCGACAGGCGTCAGCAGCCCCAGCACGAGCAGGCCCCCGGCGCCGATCTCGACGAGGCTCGCCATCCAGGCGTGGAGGATTCCCGGGCGCATGCCCAGCGAGTGAAACCAGCGGCCGGTGCCCTCGATTTTGCCGCCCCCGTAGATGTGGTTGATGCCGTGGGCGAGGAAGACGGCGCCGAGCACCACGCGGGCGATCAGCAGCGCCATGTTGACGGAGGACGGGCTTAGGTCCCCCAAGATCACATGCGGCACGCTCGAACCTTCCTTCTCTTGAGTCGCCAGGACCGGATCTGCCCGGCGGGCGGACTTGCCCCCGCTGGATCTTCGGCGACAAGGGCCCTTCCTATCAACTCTGCCCCGTCGTCGGGCACGGGGCGGGACAGTTCAGGCGGCTTTGTAGACCTGCCCGTCCTTCATGACGAAGCTGACGTCCTTGGTCACCTTGATGTCCTCCGTGGGGTCGCCGGGGACGGCGATGATGTCGGCCAGGAAGCCGGGCGCGAGCTGCCCCAGGTCGTGCGCCCGCTCCACGAGGTCGGCACTGGTGAGGGTGGCCGCCTGCAGGGCCTGCAGCGGCGTCATGCCCCGGTCGCACATGGCGATGAGCTCGTCGGCCTGCGTCCCGTGCGGGATGGCCGGCGCGTCGGAGCCGCAGGCGATCTTGACCCCCGCCGCCAGGGCCTTGGCGAACATCTGGCGCGCCTGCGGGAAGATCTCGGCCGCCTTCCTCTGCAGGATCGGGTGGATGCGGTCGATGGCCATGTGGTCGGCCAGAGCGGTGGTGCCGACCAGGAAGGTCCCCGAGTCGGCCATCAGCTTGATGGTGTCGTCACTGGCCAGCGACCCGTGCTCGATGCAGTCGACGCCGGCCCGGATGCAGGCCCGGATCCCGGAATCACCGTGAGCATGCGCAGCCACGCGCAGGCCGTTGCGGTGCGCCTCGTCGACGATGGCCGCCAATTCCTCGTCGGAGTACTGCTGGGCCCCGGCCGCCGAGCTGAAGGACATCACGCCGCCCGAGGCCGAGATCTTGATGAGCTTGGCGCCGTACTTCATCTGGTAGCGGACGGACTTGCGCACCTCGGAGATGCCGTTGGCGATGCCCGACTCCACGCTCTGCGGCATGATGCCCGGCGCCAGGCCCTGGAACATGGTGGGATCGAGGTGGCCGCCGGTCGGGGTGATGGCGTGGCCGGCCGGGAAGATGCGCGGACCGGGGAACCACCCCTGGTCGACGGCGCGGGCCAGGTCCACGTCGAGCAGGAAGCCGGCCGTATAGACCATCAGGCCGAGGTTCCGCACCGTCGTGAAGCCGGCCATCAGGGTCGTGTTGCAGTTCACCACGCCGCGCAGCGTCCGGTACACGGGCGAGTCCTTGACCCCGTGCATCGGGTCGGGCAGCCCGTCGGGGCCGCCTGGTCCACCGATGAGCATGTTCAGCTCCATGTCCATGAGGCCGGGCAGCAGCGTGACGTCACCCAGGTCGACTTCGGTCGCCGTCGTCGGGAGCTCGGCCGGGTTGACGCCCACGATCTGGTTGCCGTCGATCACGATGGCGGCGCGCTGGCGCACTTCACCGGCCACGACGTCGAGCCAGCGATCGGCTCGCAGGATGGTCACGTCACTCATGGGGCCCT
Source organism: uncultured Acidimicrobiaceae bacterium (assembly GCA_963741995.1). GTDB lineage: Bacteria > Actinomycetota > Acidimicrobiia > Acidimicrobiales > RAAP-2 > Bog-473. The sequence continues at coordinate 263,243 of CAVUKI010000001.1, read as the reverse complement.
CCTATCGGATCGGCTCGTCGCCGCTCATGGTGGTGCGGTGCATCTCACGCCCCGAGGTGGGGTCGTAGGGGTGGACCCGGTGCATCACCCCGGTGTTGTCCCAGATGACCAGGTCGCCCACTGTCCATTCGTGGCGGTAGACGCGCTCGGAGGCCGTCGAACGTTCGAGCAGGTCGTCGAGCAGCCCCTTGCCCTCGGCGAGATCCATGCCAACCACGTGGGACGCCGAGGCGCCGATGACCAGTGAGCGACGGCCCGACCGGTGCTGCCAGACAAGCGGGTGCTCCTTGTCGGGCTTCGACCGCCAACCCGCCAGCTGCTCAGGTGTGGGGTCCGGGTAGACGAGGCGTTGCGAGGCCTCGAGGGAATGCAGGACCCGGAGGTCGTCACACTGCGACTTCTCGGCGTCGGTGAGGTCGTCGTAGGCGGCGTACGTGCTGGCGAACTCGGTCTCGCCCCCGGTGGCGGAGATCACATGCGCGCTGAGCGTCGTTGCCTTGCTGGGGACGTCGTCCTGCGCACCGTCGATGTGCCAGTAGACCGTCCCCCGCAGGTACGCGGCGGTGGAACTCTTCGTCGGATCGAGCGTCACGTTGAAGATCCGGGGCGGCTCGGCGGGCTCGCTCTTGCCGACGTCGTCGAGTCGCTTGGAAAAGGCGACCTGGGTGTCGTCGTCGATATGGAACTCGCGGAAGACCAGGACCCCATTTTCCTCCAGCGCCTCCATACAGGCCTTCGGCAACGTGTCGTCCGACAGCAACTGGCCCGGGTCGACCCCGAGCACCTCGGCCCCAAGGGTCGCTCCCAGCTTCCTGGTCGTCAGCGCGCCCATGGTGCAGCTCCTCTCATACGTACCACCCGCCGTTCACGTTGATCTGCTGTCCCGTGATGTAGCCGGCCTCCTCGGAGCAGAGGAACACGCAGGCGGCCGCAATGTCCTCGGGCGTGCCCAGCCTCCCGAGCGGGGCCCGGGCGATCACCGTGTCCACGTTCATGGTGCCCGCTTCGATCGGTCGCCGCATCATCGGGGTGTCGATGACGCCGGGCGGGATGGTGTTCACCGTGATGCCCTTGGGCGCCAGGTCGAGGGCCAGGGCCTTGGTGAAGGCGATGACGCCACCCTTGGAGGCGACGTAGTGGGACATGCGCCGCGTCCCAGACTGGGCCGACGACGACGAGATGGTGACGATGCGCCCCCATCCGGCTTCGATCATGTCGGGCACGGCCGCTTGCAGGCAGTGGAAGGTCCCGGTGAGGTTGACCGCCATCATCCGGTCCCACGCCTCGGCCGTGATGTCGAGGAACTCCGTGAAACCTTCGATCCCCGCGCTGGTCACCATGATCTCGACCGGCCCGAGGGCGGACCGCACCTCGTCGAGAGCGGCCTCGATGGCGGCCCGGTCGCTGACGTCGACCACGGCGGCGCACGCCGTGCCACCGGACGAGGTGATCTCCCCGGCGACCTCGACGGCGGCGTCGCCGTTGATGTCGAACACGGCGACCCGCCGCCCCGCCTCGGCCAGCTGTCGGCAGATGGCCCGGCCCATGCCGGACCCGCCGCCGGTGACGACTGCGACGCGGCTCATCGACGACCGATGCTTCCCATACGAGGCTCCCCTTCGTTCAGCGCCTCCACCAGCCCGAATACATGCCGGTAGAGTGGTCGGATGTTATTGACAGTGCAAAATCCTGTCAAATGTTCCTAGCAGCTGGCGATAGCAGGATGTACTGTTTCTGAGAACATCATTTCCGGACTGAAAGGGGCCCCCGGATGCGCATGGGTCTGCAGGTGAGCGCCGACCGAGGCCGGTACGCCACCAAGGTGGAGAAGCTCCAGGCCGACGCCCGGTGGGCCGACGAGGCCGGCTTGGACTCGGTCTGGACGCCGCAGATCCCCGACGAGTTCGACGTCATGACGGCGGCCACGCTCATCGGCATGGCGACATCGCGGATAGAGGTCGGGACGGCCATCGTCCCCCTCCAGCCGCGGCATCCGATCGTGCTGGTCCAGCAGGCGCTCTCGAATCAGGCCGTCTGCGAAGGCCGCTTCACGTTGGGCTTGGGTGTCTCGCACCACTGGATCATCCAGGACATGCTGGGCCTGTCCTACGAGCGCGGCGCCACGACCATGGGCTGCTACCTCGACGTGCTGGACCAGGCGCTGCGCGGGCCCGGAATGGTCGATGTGCAGAACGAGCTCTTCACCATCCACAACCCGCTCGACGTCACGGACATCACACCGACGCCGGTCATGATCGCGGCGCTCGGCCCGGTGATGCTGAAGCTGGCCGGTGAGCGGGCGGCCGGCACCACGCTGTGGCTGGCTGACGAGCGCACCATCGGATCGCACGTGGTCCCGGCCATCACCAAGGCAGCCGACGCGGCCGGTCGCCCGGCACCCCGCATCCTGGCCGGTGTCCCCGTGTGCCTCTGCCGAGACGACGAGATCGAGGCCGCCGTGGCGCGCACGAACCGCACATTGAGCGAGGTGGAGGCGTCTCCGAACTACGTCAAGCTGATGGAGCACGGCGACGCCCGCACCATCGGCGACGTCCTGGTGTGCGGCAGCGAGACCACCATGGAGAAGCGGCTCCACAGCTTCGCCGACGCCGGCCTCACGGACTTCAACGCCCGCATCGTCCCCCTGGGGGAAGGGCGGGACGAACTCAAGGCCTCAGCGGAACGCACGCGCGAGTTCCTCGCCGCGGTGGCTCCGTCGCTCCGGGCCTGAGGTCCCCTTCGGCCTCAGGCCCGTAGCCGAGTCACGATGCCACCCGAAAGAAAATCCCACAACTGGGCGGCGGCGTGGTCGCCGTCGGGCGCTTCCTCGTTGCCGCTGATCGTCTGGGCGTAGGCGGCATTGAACATGATCGTCGACAGGATGACGCCGGCCACCTCGGCGTGGTCCAGGCCGGAGCGGATGTCCCCTGCCTCGGCGGCCTCGTCGAGCACTTTTTCAAGGAGCGTCACGAGGGGGACGAAGGCCCGGGAGGCCTCGGTCTGGTGTGCGGTCAGCAACTGATGGCAGAACTCTGCCATCACCGGCGTGGGGTTGTTCTTCGACGGACGCCCCTTGGGTGCAGGCAGGCACATGCGGTAGTACTCGACGACGAAACAGTGCAGCCGCTCGAGGGGCGTGCTCTGGCGGGCGATCTGCTCCTCCAGCCGGTCGGCCGTCGAGAGGATTGCCTCGTCGAAGAGGGCGAGGAGCAACTCGTGCTTGCCGGCGAAGTACTGGTAGAAGCTGCGCAACGACTGGCCGGAGCGGTCCACCACCTCCTGGACGGTGAACTCCTTGCCGGACTCCGCCCTGCTCAGCAACTCGAAGCCGGCGTCGAGGAAGCGCTGGACCCGCCCCTCGCTCCGGAGCCGGGCCGAGTCCAAGGACCGCGCCACGGCGAGGTCACGCCGTCGGACCGGTTCGGCGGCGGTGGAACCTGCCGTGGGATCGTCGACTGACATACCGTCAGCTTAACGGGTGTTGTCCGAAACGGAGAGTACGACTCTCCCCAGGATGAGGGCCGTTTGAAACAAATCTGCAAAGGTGATTTCGACGTGGCAGCACGGGTTGGCGGGCCGTCAGCGGTCCTTCCGTTCCAATGCACACACGCAATTACGCTTTAAGAGAATGCTGTTATCGTGGCAACGAAGTCCCTGGCGGGATGCCTGATCCCGCACGAGAGGACCGAGGAGCGCGTGGCCGATGGAGCCGATGGACCAGTCCCAGATCGCCGACATCACGGAGATCGAGCAGTTGCTCGCCCGCTATGCCATGGGCATGACCCGCGACGACATCGATGCCGTGATTGACGTCTTCACCCCGGACGGGACCTACAGCGCCTTCGGGGACACCTACGCGCTGGCCGATTTCCCGGAGCTGGTCGCAGCCGCACCCAAGGGCCTCTTCCTGACCGGCACACCGGTCGTGGAGCTGGACGGGGACGCCGGCACGGGCACGGGGCAACAGACGCTCTGCTTCGTCGAGCAAACTACGCACGACATGCGCATCGGCTACTACACAGACTCGTACCGGCGGACCGCCCAAGGCTGGCGGCTCCACACCCGCTCCATGACGTTCCTGCGGCGCAGCGGCGAGCGCGATACGGGGAAGCCGCACGACCCGACGCGTCCTGTGCCTTCGGCCGACACCTCCTCCGACTAGGCCCGGCGCGATGGAGCTCCCGGACTTCAAGGCGGCCGTCGACGACTGGCTGGACGCGCACGAGGACGAGCTCGCCTGCGCGTACGAGGGCATCGGGACGCTCGACGAGCAGATGGCACAGCTCCGCAAGGTGCTGCGGCTGACCTACGACGCCGGCTTCATGCGCATGGGCTGGCCCGAACGCGTCGGCGGGCTGGGCGGATCGAACCTTCTGCGCGCCTACCTCGGCGAAGTGCTCACCGCCCGCGAGTTCGTCGAGCCGGGCATCTACTCCATGCCGGAGGTGTTGGCGCCGACGATGATCGACTACGCGCCCGAGGTGCTGGCGGCGGAGATGGTGCCACGCCTGTTGCGCGGCGAAGAGATCTGGTGCCAGGGATTCTCCGAGCCCGGGACCGGAAGCAACCTGGCCTCGCTGGCCTGCCGGGCGACACGGGACGGCGACAGCTGGAGGATCAACGGCCAGAAGGTGTGGACGAGCCTGGCCCAGTACGCGTCCCGCTGTGTGCTCCTGACTCGAACCGGGACCCCCGAGTCCGCGCACAAGGGGATCACCGCGCTGTTCATCGACATGGACAGTGCCGGCATCACCGTGCGGCCGATCGAGACGATGCACGGCGCCAAGGAGTTCTGCGAGGTCTTCTTCGACGACGTCCTGGTGCCGCTCGATCGGGTCCTCGGGGAGGTGGACCACGGCTGGTCCATCGCCATGGACCTCCTGCCCTTCGAGCGCAGCACGGCGCTCTGGCACCGTGCCTCCTACCTGCAGGCGCGACTCGAGCACCTGGTAGCGATCGCCCCGCCGGGCAGCCTCGACCCTGTCGCGGTCGGCGAAGCGACCGAGCTCTTGTGGGCCTTCCGGGCCCGCTCCCGGGCTACCCAGCGCCGGCTGGCGGCCGGTGAGACCCTCGGTCCCGAGACCTCGATCGACAAGGTCCTGGTGGCCACCGCCGAACAGGCGGTGTTCGACCTCGTCGCCGAGGGGCTGGGCACGGAGGTGACGCTCGGGGACGACCCGGCCAGCCAACGGTGGCGGGCGGAATTCCTCTATTCCCGCGCCGCCACCATTTACGGTGGCAGCGCCGAGATCCAACGCAACATCATCGCCCGCCGTCTCCTCGATCTCGGAGCCGACCGCTGATGGAGACGACCGAGCGTTCGCTCTTCGAAAGCGTTGTGCGGCACGCCACCGAATCGGCCGACGGCGCCGCGCTCGACGCCGCGCTCGACGATCTCGGTTGGCGGGATGCGCTCGAGGCCGACCGCCCCACCGCAGTCGGCGTGCTCTTCGAGAGCCAGGGGCAGACGACGACGACCTCGGCCGCGCTGGATTGGCTGCTGGCCTCGGCGCTGGGTGTAGAGCCAAATGGCGTCGCAGTTGTGCTGCCGCCGCTGCGACAGAATGCCCCCCCGGGGCGTCTCGACGGGGACTGGTGCGTCGTCGAAGGGCTGGGGATGGCAGCATTCGACCGTTGCGAGACGGCGCTCGTCGCGACCCAGACGGGCCGGGGCACTGCCGCATTCGCTGTCGACCTGGGCCTGCTGACACGCCGGCCGGTGCAGGGCCTCGATCCGGCATTCGGCCTCTTCGAAGTCATGGGCGAATTCGAGACGGCGTGGGCCTCGCAGCCGCAGCTCGCCGACTGGCCCGCCACAGCGGCACTGGGGCAGCTCGCCCTCGGCCACGAGCTCGTCGGCGCCGGTCGCGTGATGCTCGAGCTCGCTCGCACCCACGCCCTCGAACGCATTCAGTTCGGGCGGCCCATCGGGACGTTCCAGGCCGTCCGGCATCGGCTGGCCGAAAGCCTCGTCGCACTGGAGGCGGCCGCCGCGCTGCTCGACGCCGCATGGGAGGACCCCTCCCCCGTCACTGCCGCCATGGCCAAAGCCTTCGCCGGTCGGGCGGCCCGCAGCGTGTCCCGGAATTGCCAGCAGGTGCTGGCTGGCATCGGCTTCACCACCGAACACCCGCTCCACCGCTCCATTCGGCGGACGATCGTCCTGGACCAGCTGCTCGGTGCCGGGACAATGCTCACCCGCACCTTGGGGGCCGACATTCTCGAGCGTGCCGCGTTGCCTGCCGCCTTCGCTCTCTGACGACGCCGGCAGGGCGGCCGCAGAGCCGCTCGATTATGCTGATGGCACTTTCTGATAATGAGGTTTCCACTCCGTGAGAAACCTCCGAGAGACAGGGGGTCGGGCATGACGGCAATAGCGAGTCACGAAGAGCGGATGTTCGTGGACGGCAAGCTCGTCGAGTCCGACACGGGCCGGACCTTCGACAACATCGACCCGGCCACCGAAGACGTCCTCGGACAGGTGGCAGACGGCTCGAGCGCGGACATGCACCGAGCCATCGACGGCGCCCGGCGCGCCTTCGACGAGACGGACTGGTCCACCAACCATGAACTGCGAAAGCACTGCCTCACCCAACTGCAGGAGGCGCTCGAGAAGGACCGCGAAGAGCTGCGCGAGGAGCTCATCCTCGAGGTGGGCTGTCCGCGCATGACGACCCACGCCAACCAGCTCGACATCCCCCTCGATGGTGCACTGCGCTACCCGGTCAAGCTGATCGACGACTTCCCCTGGCGGACGAACCTCAGCGACATCGTCGACCGCCGCGGCACGGCGAACACGCGCCAGATCTGGAAGGAGCCGATCGGCGTCGTGGGGGCCATTGTGCCGTGGAACTTTCCGCTCGAGGTGACTCTGAACAAGCTCGGACAGGCCCTGGCCACCGGCAACACGGTGATCCTCAAGCCCGCCCCGGACACGCCGTGGAACGCCACGCGGCTGGGTCGACTCGTGGCCGAGCAGACCGACTTCCCGAGCGGCGTCCTCAACGTGGTCACCTCCTCAGACCACCTCGTCGGCGAGGAGCTCACGCTGTCCCCGAAGGTCGACCTGATTTCGTTCACCGGATCGACCGCCGTCGGCAAGCGGATCATGGAGAAGGGCGGCGCCACGCTCAAGCGCACGTTCCTGGAGCTGGGCGGCAAGTCGGCCACCATCGTGCTCGACGACGCCGACTTCGCGGCGTCCGTCCCGTCAGGCATTGCGGTGTGCTTCCACGGCGGACAGGGCTGTGCCATTCAGACCCGCATGCTCCTCCCCCGCTCGCGCTACGACGAGGGCGTGGAGATCCTGCAGGCCACGCTCTCGTCGGTGGCGTACGGCGACCCGCAGCGTCCCGACGTCCTCATGGGCCCGCTCATCTCGGCCACGCAGCGTGACCGCGTCCTCGGCTACATAGAGAAGGGCGTCAAGGAGGGGGCAACCTTGGCCCTCGGTGGAGGGCGCCCGACCGAACTGCCGAAGGGCTGGTACGTCGAGCCGACACTCTTCACCGACGTCGACAATTCCATGACGATCGCCCAGGAGGAGATCTTCGGGCCGGTGCTCGTGGTGATCCCCTTCGATGACGACGATGACGCCGTGCGCATCGCCAACGACAGCGTGTACGGACTCTCCGGCGGGGTCTTCTCCGGTTCCCTGGAACGTTCGCTGGCCGTCGCCGAGCGCGTCCGCACCGGGACGTTCGCCGTCAACGGTGGCATGCCGATCGGTCAGGCCGACATGCCCTTCGGGGGCTACAAGCACAGCGGGATCGGCCGCCAGAACGGTCTCGCCGGCTTCGACCAGTACCTCGAGACCAAGTCCGTGGCGTGGCCGACGCCCCAGTAGGCCATCCGGCCGTGCCGTGAGCGACCACGATCCCGTCCTCCGGGACCACGGCTATCACTCCCTCCGGATTGCCCGCGTCATCAGCGAGACCCACGACGCCAGCTCCTTCGTCCTCGACGTCCCCGAGGAGCTCGCCGGGACCTTCCGCTACCGACCGGGGCAGTTCTGCACCTTCCGGGTGCACATCGACGGCGACGAGCAACTGCGCTCGTACTCCATGTCCAGCGCGCCCGCGACCGATGGCGACCTCACTGTCACGGTCAAGCGTGTGGCCGGTGGGCTCGTCTCCAACTGGTTCCTCGACAACCTCTCCGAGGGCGACATGATCGAGCTCACGAAGCCCGCTGGCGTCTTCTGCCCGCAGGACTCGGAACGCCCCGTGCTCGGCTTCTGCGGCGGCAGCGGCATCACGCCGGTGATGTCGATCGCCAAGCACGTGCTGGCGACGACGGGGCGGCCGGTCCGGCTCCTCTACGCCAACCGGGACCGCAATTCGGTGATCTTCGACGACGCTTTCGCGGTCCTCGACGCCGAGCACCCAGGCCGTCTGGAGCTGCAACACCACTTCGACACGGACGACGGGTTCCTGACGCCCGAGGCCGTCGCCGACTTCCTGGCGGCGGACCTCCATGCCGACATCTACATCTGCGGGCCGGGCCCCTTCATGGACCTCGTGGAATCGACGGTGCAGACGCACGGCGTCGCACCGGAACGCATCTTCATCGAACGCTTCCTGGTGGAGCAGGCGGAGAAGACGGATGCGCTGATCGACAACGAGGCATCAGGCGCCCTGGACGCAGCGGTGCCCGACGAGGTCACCGTGACCCTCGGAGGCAAGACGGTGGTGGTCCACTACCAGCCGGGCGACACCTTGCTCGAGACGGCCCGCCGGGGTGGCCTGCGCCCACCCTTCTCGTGCGAGGCCGGCAACTGCGCCACGTGCATGGCCTTCTTGAAAGAGGGCTCGGTTCGCATGCGGGCGAACAATGCGTTGACGCCCGAGGAGGTGGAGGAGGGCTGGGTCCTCACCTGCCAGAGCCTGCCGTCCGGCGCGACGGTGACCGTCGAGTACGAAGCGCTGTGATCCGGTTCAGGGCCCTGGCTCGACCATGAGGTCGAGGTAGGCGGCGCCGGAGTCGGGCACCCGCGGCTGGCCCCAGCACTCGACCGGGAACGAGACCATGACCATGGAGTACAGCAGGTGGAGCAGGTTCACCTGGTCCCCGGACAGCTCGTCGAGCGGGTACTGGTCCAGGTACGTCATGGCCGCGTCGGCTCGGGGCATGGCGGCGTCGTAGAGCGCCTGCATCTCGTCCATGGAGCTGGCCAGCCGCGTGGCGTAGCGCTCGCGCTCGCTCGGCAGGCACCACTTGGGGGCAAAGGGCTCCAGGTCCGAGAACTCACTCGGCAAAAGGGTCGTGCTCATCTCTGTCATACCTCCGCGTGCTGCTGCTTCTTGTAGTCGTCCACCCACTCCTGGGCCACCTTGTGCATGTGACGGACGAGCACCTCCTGGTCCATCAGGGGGAAGCGCTCGACCACCCGTGACTCGAGCATCGTCTGCGTCGCCTCGAGGGTGTTGGCGTCCTGGAGCCCGAACTCCTTGAACGTGACGGCGGCGTTCTCGTGCGCCACCCGCTCCCGGGCGTTCTTGGCCGGGACGAAGTACAGCGTGCCTTCGAACACGTGCTCGTCGGGTGCGACGGGCCAGTAGTGGTACGTGAGGTACCAGCTCTGTTGCCAGACGAGGATGGTGAAGTTCGGCCAGAGCTGGAACGAGTCGAGACCCCACGGGTCGCAACCGGCCGGGTTGATACCGGCATCCTTCTGGTCGTAGCCGAGGTCGGGCCCGTCCCAGGGCCCGAAGAGCCCGCTGCGGGTCAGCGTGTCGATGGGCTTGACCATGTTCTCCGGCAGGTTCCAGGGATGGACGCCGGCGGTGCTCACCAGCCGGTGCGGACCGTCGATCTTGTAGGCGGGCGCTTCGAACCCCGCCTGCGCCGCGGCCGCCGACCAATCGGGCGGTGACTGCTTCGCGTGCAGGATTGGCGCGTGGTAGAACTCCTGGAAGGCGTCCATGTAGAGCTTCCAGTTGCTCTTCACGTTGGCCCGGTAGAAGTAGCGCTCGCTCTGCTTCTCGAACGGGTAGTTCTCGAGCTTCGTGACCATCGGCCCGAGGAAATCGCGCAGCGATTGCTCCGGCTCCTTGGCCAGGTTGATGAAGATGAACCCCGCCCAGACGTCACAGTGCACCGGGACGAGGCCGTAGTCCCCCTTGTCGAGGTCGAAGAACTCCTGCTCCTGCTGGACGAACGAGCACGCACCGTCGAGGTCGTAGCGCCAGGCGTGGTACTTGCACACGAATTGGCGCGTGGTGCCGCTCGTCTCCTCCTTCGGGTAGTCGCTCCAGACCAACTTGTTCCCGCGGTGTCGGCACATGTTGTAGAAGGCGCGGACCTCGCCGTCCTTCCCCTTCACCACGACGACTGACGTCTTGGCGATGGCGAGCTCCTTGGTGAAGTAGCTCCCCGTGCGCGGCAGCTGCTCGACCCGGCCCACGTTGAGCCAGGCCCGCTTGAAGACGGCCTCGCGCTCCAACTCGAAGAAATCCTGGGAAATGGAGTCCTCGTAGTTCATCGGCTCTGTCCCGAGGTCGAAGTGCTCCGTCCAGCTGCCTTCGGGTGGCTTGGGCCAACGTGGCATGAGTTGGGTCCTCTCTGCGTGGCGTTCGTTGACGGAGTGATGGTAGCACTGCTCTCTGCAGATGAGAAGACCGTTTCCAGTGCCGGCGGCGGCTCGGCATGACCCCGATCGGTGCCCCGGCCTGCTCATTGACGTTGCTTGGAATTCGGTGTCATAGTTCTGACACCAATACTTCCCGGGGGATGCCGTGACCACGACCAGCAGCAGCGACGTCTATTACGACACCTACGACGTCGCCATCAACGCAGACCCGTACCCCATCTACCGCCGGCTCCGGGAAGAGGCGCCGGTCTATTACAACGGCACACACGACTTCTTCGCCGTGAGCCACTTCGCGGACGTGGAGAAGGGCCTTCTCGACGCCCAGACCTACATCTCGGGCAAGGGTGGGATCATCGAGCTGATCAAGGCGGACATCGAGATGCCGCCCGGCGTCATCATCTTCGAGGATCCTCCGACCCACACCATCCACCGGCGCTTGCTTTCGCGCGCGTTCACGCCGCGGCGGGTCGCCGAGCTGGAGCCGAAGATCCGCGAGTTCTGCGCCAACAGCCTCGACCCGATTGTGGGCACCGACCGCTTCGACTTCATTGCCGATCTGGGCGCCAGGATGCCGATGCAGGTGATCAGCATGCTGCTCGGCATTCCCGAGAGCGACCAGGAAGCGGTCCGCGACCATGTGGACGCCAACCTCCGCACCGAGGCGGGAGAGCCGATGCAGGTCTCGGAGAACTTCGTGACCGGTGCCATGTTCGCCGACTACGTCGAGTGGCGGGCCGAGCATCCCTCCGACGACATCATGACCGAGCTGTTGCACGTCGAGTTCGTGGACGAGACGGACACGGTGCGCAAGCTGACCCGTAACGAGTTGCTCACGTACCTCGAGGTGCTCGCGGGTGCCGGGAACGAGACCACGACCCGCCTGATCGGGTGGACCGCCAAGGTCCTGGCCGATCACCCTCATCAGAGGGCCGAGCTCGTCGCCGACCCCTCGCTGATTCCGAACGCCATTGAAGAGATCCTCCGTTACGAATCGCCGGCACCCCATGTGGGGCGGTGCGTGGCCAAGCAAGACCTCGTGGTCCATGGCACCGAGGTCCCGGCGGGAAGCGTGATGCTCTTCCTCCTGGGCTCGGCCAACCGGGATGATCGTCGATTTCCGAACGGAGACAGCTTCGACATCCACCGCAACGACGGTCGCCATCTCACGTTCGGCAATGGCATCCACCTGTGCATGGGTGCCGCCCTCGCTCGGATGGAAGGCGTCATCGCGCTCGAAGAAGTCCTGACCCGTTTCCCCGAATGGGACGTCGACGTGGACAACGCCCGACTCTCCCCCACCTCGACCGTGCGGGGCTGGGAGACGCTCCCGGTCTTCACGAAGTAGTCGAAGCGACGAATCCATGACGTCCGCGCCGACGACGGAGAGGGCACGACCCGCTGGGCCGGCCGCGGCACGCCGTTCCTATGACAGCACGCTGCGGCGACAACGGGCCGCCGAGACCCGGGAGCGCATCATCGCCGCCGGGTCCGAGCTCCTCCACGGCTCGTCGGTGCGGGACTGGCACGGACTCACGATCCGGGCGGTGGCCGAAAGGGCCGGCGTCAACGAGCGCACCGTCTACCGCCACTTCACCAACGAGCAGGGACTGCACGATGCGGTCATGCACCAGTTCGAGGACGAAGCCGGGATTGAGCTGCGCGGCATGCAACTCGAGGACGTGGCCGACGTGACGGCCCGCATTTTCGCCCACGTCTCCTCCTACCCGTCCGACGCGCGCCAACCGCTCGATCCGACACTGCTCGACGCCAAGCAACGGCAACACGAAGCTCTGCTGACGGCCGTGGCCGCACGCGCCGGGTCCTGGTCCGACGCAGACCGCACGGTGGCCGCCGCTGTGCTGGACGTGCTGTGGAGCGTCGCCAGCTACGAACGTTTGGTCGTGGACTGGCAGATGGACCCGGCCGAGGCCACCCGGGGCATCAGCTGGGCGATCGGGTTGATCCGCCAGGCCATTGTGGCGAGCCCGGCTTCATTCGCAGAGGATCCGGAGGACGAACGGAGCCACCAGTAGCCTTCCCGAGTGGTGAGCGACCGAGCCAACGTGGCATTGGCCCACGGGGCGGTTGCCCAGGGTGCCCCGGCGACGCCGTCACGCCGGACCGGTGGGCTCCTCCACTTCAGGCGGTGATTCCAGTTCGTCGATGCGCTTCTGCAGGAGGACGAGATCCAGCCACCGCCCGAACTTGGCGCCAACGTGCGGCATTCTCGCCACCTCGACGAAACCGAGGCGTTCATGAAAGCGGATGGACGCTTCGTTTTCCCCGGTGACGGCTCCCACCATCACGTGCTTGCCCAGCGAATGAGCGGCCTCCAAGAGGGCGGTCATCAGGCTGCGGCCGACGCCGTTGCCCCAATTGTCCTCTCGAACGTGGATCGTGTGTTCGACCGTGTATTGATAGCCGGGCCACTTCGTCGTGTCGCGGAAGTCGCTGAAACTGCACCACCCGACAACCTCGCTCGCGGCGACAGCGACCAGGACGGGATACTGAAGCACCCGCTGTCGACGCAGCCAGTCCGCTCTCTCTGGGACCGTATGGGGCCTCTCGGTCCATTCGACGGTCGTCGTCGAGAGCAAGACGTTCTGGAGGTCGACGATGGCGGGAAGATCCGCATCGACAGCTTCCCGGACCTTGGCTTCGCCCATGTCCAAAATCGTAGTGAGGGAGACGGCGCCGCCCGTCTTTCAGCCTTCGGCGGTATGCGCCAGGACACCTGCTGCGCTCGGAATGTCTCGGACAGTTGATCACGTACTGTCAACAGGCTCTTCGTGGTTCGAGAACCCCGACAGAACTGGAACTTGACGGGCCTCGACCTGCCGCTCAACTCTCGCCGCGCTCCTTCTTGCGCTGGGACGGTGTCTCGTTGGGGCGAGAGGAATCGTCTTCGAGTCGCCACGTTGTGCCGAGTTCAGGAGTGGAGACCTCGACGACATCGCAATCGGTGACCCCGACCAGACGGTGCCGTTGCCCGACCCCCGTGCTGTAGCCATGTCCTGGTTGGAGCTCTGTCTCGACCATGCTGCCGTGGTTGTCATCCCAGAGCACTTTGGCCCGGCCGTTCATCAAAAACCAGCTCTCTTGCTTCTCATCGTGAAGCTGCAGGCTCAAACGCGCTCCGGCATTGATATGCAAGATCTTTCCCATATAGGGGGCATCCTCGCGAACCCAGTGCAACTCATAGCCCCATGGTTTGTCGACACGTTTGACGTAGGCATCGTTGGAGAACGTGGCCGGGTCGAAGGTCGGGACGATCTCACTCATGCGTGCATCCTTTCGTTCGGCCCGCGTCGCACAGAGCGACAGTCACCTCTCTCGGACGTCCACGATCGAGAGGGTCAACGTCATGAGGCGAACCGAATAGGTACGACCTTGCTGCCCGCGGGGTCGGTCGAGCTGGCGTTGTTGACCACGACGTAGCAACTGTGCGCTGCGTCACACGTACCGTTGCCGATCACGCCCGTGGCGACATGGAGGACGACGGACCCCGATCCGGTTGGGTCGGGATGCAAAATCGCCGCGTTGGCAAAGCTGCAGCCTGCCGAGCTGGCGGTGGATATCTCCACCGTGGAGCACTCGAGGATGTTGACCACCTTGCCCGGGCTGTAGCCGCTCCATTGAACAGTGACGGCTTGGCCATCGTGGAGACCGGTGTTGGGTGCGACTGTGGCGTGGAGGTGGACGGCCGCGACTTTGGGGACAGGCAGCGTGGAACGTGATCCTTGGGCCCAGGCGGTGTGCACGGTTGACTGGGAGGAGCGACCGTCGGCCGCGACCTCCTGCAGCGCTCCGTGCTCGTGCTTGAGATAGGCATTGAAGAATGCCGTCGTCGACCCAATGACCGCAGTCGACGTCGGCCCGACCACCCCCGAGGAGGCCATGTGGGCGGTCGAACCCGTGCTGTCGGAGCGGGGATCCCAGCTCAGCGCGAGGAGAGCCTTCGGTCCGCGTGCCTGGTTGAAGACGGCGACAGCATCACCGTAGGGAATGAGCCCGTCGTGGAGATCCTGGACGACGAGAAGTGGCGGCGCCTCGGGCAGCTCGTACTGACCACGCCCCAAACCCTCCGTCGTACCGGCCATGACGACCGCCGCCTTGACGCGGGTGTCGCGACAACAGGTGTTGGCCACCAGGCCCAGCGTGGTGATCGCACCGTTGGAATGTCCGGCGGCGCCAACTTCGTCGGGTTCGATGAGGCCCGACAGAGGGCCGTTCGGGGTGTTGGAGGCCTCGAGCATCTGGCCGATGACGACGCTCATGTCACCGGGCTGGTTGCCGATGTCCCCGCCGTCGGCCCCGCCCGGCGTCTCACTGCTCGACAGCGGGAAGAGAGGGGCAGCCACCACGTAACCCGCGGCGGCCCATGCCGTCAGGAGCGTCCGGTAGTCCTGCGGTGACCCGCCCAGGCCGTGGGCGAAGACGATCAGTGGGTACGGGCCCTGGCCGGACTTGGCCGATCCCGACTTCGCCGGGTACCAGATGCTCGTGATCAGTGTCCGAGAGGGCTGCGCCGGCATGGTGCCCCACGCCGGAGTGGGCCGCGAGGTGTCGACGAAGGTCATCGTCGTGGTCGACACGAGTGTCGAGCCGGAGGACGCGGACGCCATTGCCGGCGGAGCCGCAACGACGGCGGTGGACAGCAGAAGACCACAGGCGACGGCGCCTAGGAAGGCTGCTCCACGCATCCCCGCATTCCTCCCTCCCCGATCGAGACGTCATGGTGCCACAAGGCTTGGCCCGTGTCCCGGCCGGCGTGGCCGGCCGACGCAGAATGGGCAGATGCCAGAGCCGCTGCACCAGGGAGACCAGGCGATCATCACGAGCGGGCCGTTTGAGGGCAAGGTCGGGACGATCGCAGAGATCGATGGGGACGTTGCCACGTTGACGGTCGACGTGTTCGCCCGGGACGCCCCCGTGCGGATCCCTCTCGCTGACCTCACCGAACCGCCCGGATCGACGTGATGCGTCCTGCCAAAAAAAGAGGGGCGTCGTCAGGGCGCCGGCGTTCCCGTCACGCTGTAGACGGAGCCGAAGAAGGTAATCGGATTCGTCTCGTCGGTCGTCGGACTGGCGACGGTGTTGACGGTGAAGCAGTAGAGGTGCATGCCGGTCTTCGTCAGCGACGTGTACGAACCTGGTGGGAGAAACCCTCCCCAGGCGGAGCGGTCGAGTGGTTGCACCACGGGTGCATGCGGCGGCGTCGTGACAATCGAGACAGATCGGTAACTGCCGCACATGATGTCGCCGTTCGGATACGCGAACGCCACGCTGTTGTCCACAGGGCTGAAGCCGGTCTGCTGCTGATCACCCATCTGCTGAATCGATGCCTTGATGCTGAGGTAGCCCTGCACTTCCTGTGCGGTCGAACCTGTCAGCGGCCAATTGCCATTGGCCGGTGGGACTCCCGTTGTCACCATGGCGGTGAAGAACTGCGCGAGCTGTGACCCGACTTCGGTAATCGGGTACGTCGCAGGCGGAGCGGCGCGAACGATCGAAGAAGTCAATTCCCTCATGTCTCCCGCCGTGCGGATGAGGTACGCCACGATCCACGGACTCTTCGACTGCTGCTTCGTGAACACGGCCATCGTGAGAAAGGGCAAATAGATCGAATGAGGTGGTGCGGGAGTCGCGATCTGAGCGAAAAATGACAGCGGGTAGTTGTGCTGAACGGGAATGCTGAACAGCGTTTGCGAGTGCGGGGTCGACCAGGTGCAGCCGCAGCCTGTCGATCCGGACACCGCCTCCAGCACGTCGGCGGTCGAGTATTCCGCCACCGTGGAGAGCTGACCCTGTGTGAAGGCAAGATCGAATTTGGGCCACGTCGTGTTCAACACATGTTGCGCCTGGGCAACGGTGAGCTGCGGCACGGACGCACGAGCCGCCCCTGCGCCGCCCGGAGGACACAGCGCCAGAAGGCACGCGAACAATGACGCCGAGGCCGCCTTCATCACTCGCCCGCGCAGAAGCTGCCCCGCCATCTCACCGATTGTCCAGGACTCTTGGCGACGCCGACAGAGGCCAGAAGGACCATTCGGGACCAACTCTTCGACAACGCACGCTCGGCGCGGTTACCCCTGGTGAGTCTGTTCGCTCCAGCGAGTCCGAAGCCGCCCGAATTACAGCGAGGGCCCCCGCGACTCAGCCGCCAGCCCGGCCTTGTGCAGCGTGTTGGCGACCAGCCGCATGTGGGCGGCGTCCACCAGCTTGCCGTCGCGCCCGATGGCGCCGACACCGCCGGCTTCGGCTTCGCGGTAGGTCGCCATCGCCTCGCGGGCCTCGGTCACCTCGTCGGGCGTCGGGGAGAACACCTCGTGGGCGATGGGGATCTGAGACGGGTGGATGGCCCATTTGCCGTCGAACCCGAGCGCGCTGGCCTGCAGGGCCGACCGCCGGTAGCCCTCGGGATCCTGGTAGGCGGGGTAGGGCGCGTCGATGGCGTCGATCATGGCCGCCCGCGCCGCCGTCAGCACCTGCACCCGGGCGAAGTGCCAGAAGTCTCCCGGGTAGGGCACGACGGGGTCGAAGTTGCCGTCGACCCGCGCTCGCAGCGAGGCCGAGAGATCGCCGGCCCCGAAGATCAAGGCCTCCAGCCGGTCGCTCGCCTGCGCGATCTCGAGTGCGTTGGCCAGACCCTCCGCTTCCTCAATGAGGGCCTCCAACCCGATGGGGCGCGTCAGACGCAGCTTCGTCTCCAACTGGGTCAGCAGCACGTCGACCCACCAGACGTCGCGGGCCCGGCGGACCTTGGGGACGATGAGCACGTCGACGGCGTCGCGCGCCCCGGTGACGATCTCAATGATGTCCCCGTGGCACCAGGGCGTGTCGAGGCCGTTGACGCGGACGGCCCGCACGGTCCGCCCCCAGTCCTGTCCCGTCAGCGCACCCACCGCGATCGACCGGGCCGCCTCCTTGGCCGACGGCGCACAGGCGTCCTCGAGGTCGAGGAAGACCAGGTCCGCCCCGGACGACGCCGCCTTCTCGCACATGCGCTCACTGCTGGCCGGTGTGGCCAGTTCCGAACGTCGGGCTCGTGGTACGCGCATGGTGCTCCTTGCTCGTGGGCTCAGATGATCCCGGCGTCCCGCAACGCCTGCCGGCGTTCGGCGTCGAGGCCGAGCAGGTCGCCGTAGACGGCGTCGTTGTCCGCCCCGACGCCCCGCCCGAGATGGTCCACCCGTCCCGGAGTCTCGCTCAGCAACGCCACCGGGGCCTGGACCGTCATCGGCCCGAGGTCGGGGTCGTCCACCTCGAGGAACGTGCCGCGCGCCCGGAGATGCTCGTCGGCGAGCAACTGCTGGGCGTCGTACACGGGGGCGGCGGCCACGTCGGCCGCCTCGAACACGCCCATGACGTCGTCGAGGCTCCGGGCGCGGATCCATTCCGCCACAATGCCGTCGATCTCGTCGCCGTGGGCCTGGCGGCGGATCGGGTCGACGTACTCGTCGTCCTCAGCCAGTTCCGGCCGGTCGACCGCACGGTAGAGGCGCATCACGATGTTGCGCGACGCGCTGGAGAGCGCGACCCACCGTCCGTCCGCCGTCAGGTAGGCGTTGCGCGGGGCGCTGGCGTCGAGCCGGTTCCCGGTGCGGCCCATGACGATCCCGAGGTGGCTGAAGGCCAGCGTGGACGTCTCGATGAGGCGGGCGAGCGGCTCCACGAGGTTCACGTCGATGAGCTGGCCCGAGCCGCCGTGCAGGTCGCGATGGTAGAGCGCCATCATCACGGCGAAGGTGGCCGACTGGGCCGCGATCCCGTCGGCCAGGAAGAACGGAGGCAACGTCGGGGGGCCGTCGAGCTGCCCCGTGACGTGGGCGAACCCGCTCATGGCCTCGGCCAGCGTGCCGAAGCCCGGACGGTCGCTGGCGGGCCCACCGCCGCCGTAGCCGCTGACGTGGAGCATGACGAGTTGGGGGTGTGCCTGGTGCACCGAGTCGTAGTCGAGGCCCCACCGCGCCAGCGCGCTGGGGCGGTTGTTCACCACGAGGACGTCGCTCACATGGAGCAGCCGGTGGAGGATCTCCTGCCCTTCGGCGGCGCGCAGGTCGAGCGTGACGCACTGCTTGTTGCGACCCACGCTCTTCCAGAAGAGCCCGATGCCGTCCTTCTGGTAGCCCCAGGTCCGCAGCGGGTCTCCCGCCCCCGGCTGCTCCACCTTGATCACCTCGGCGCCGAATTCCCCGAGAGCCGTCGCCACCATGGGGCCGGCAGCCAACGTGGCGGCATCGACCACCCGGAGGCCCTGCAGCGGCCGGGCCGTGTCAGGCACCGTGGACTGACTCGGGACGCTCGAGCCCGAGATGCCCGCGCAGCGTCGAGCTGGTGTAGCGATCGCGGAACACGCCCCGTCGCTGCAGCTCGGGGACCACCAGGCGGACGACGTCCTCGTAGGCACCCGGCGAGTGTGTGGCGGCGATGACGAAACCGTCGCAGGCGCCGCCATCGAACCACTCCTCCATCTGGTCGGCGATGACGGGGCCGGTCCCGACGAAGCGCGGGCCCTGCAGCAAGGTCGCCCGGTGCCCGGCCAGGTCGCCCAGCGTCACCGTGTCACCGCCGATGTGCGCCCTGATGTTCTGCACGAGCCCCCGGATGCCCGACACGGACTCGATGAGCTCGTCGGTGATGGGCGCGTCGAGCGACAGGCCGGAGAAGTCGTAATTCATCAACTCGGAGAGAAGCGTGAGCGAGGCCATCGGGTCGACGAGGTCGTGCAAGAACAGCTGCTCGCGCTCCTCGGCGTGGGCTTTGGACTCCCCGACCACCGTGTAGGCCATCGGGCACATCTTGATGGAGTCGGGGTCCCGCCCGTGCTCGCCGATCTTCTCCTTCTGATCCTTGTAGTGCGCCGCGGGCGATGTCGATGCCGGGATCGCCGGTGAAGATCAGTTCCGCCCACTTGGCGGCGAAATCACGACCCCGGCCCGACGAGCCCGCCTGCATGAGAACAGGCCGTCCCTGCGGGGTCCGGGGCACGGTCAACGGGCCGCGCACGTCGAACCACTCCCCCGCGTAGTTGAGCTCGTGCACCTTGTCGGGGTGAGCGAAGAGCGGCGTCTCGCGGTCGAGCACCAGCGCGTCGTCGTCCCAGCTGTCCCAGAGTCCCGTCGTCGCCTCGAGGAACTCGTCGGCCCGGTCGTAGCGCGCGTCGTGCCCGAGGTGCTCCTTGAGGCCGTAGTTCTGCGCCTCGCCGTCGTTCACCGACGTCACCACGTTCCAGGCCGCCCGGCCGCCCGAGAGGTGGTCGAGCGTGGCGAACGTCCGGGCCACGTGGAAGGGGGAGTAGTAGGTCGTCGAGTAGGTGGCCCCGAGCCCGATGTTCCTGGTGGCCGCGGCCACGATGCCGAGCACGATGCTCAAGTCGAGCTTCACCGGGCGGGCACCGGTACGGACCGCCTCGGCGACGGACCCGCCGTAGATGCCGGGCATGGCCAGCCGATCGTCGAAGAACATGAGGTCGAAGCACCCGTCCTCGAGTGTCCGGCCGAGCTTCTCGTAGTAGCCCGAGGTGAGGAACCCGTGCTCGGTGGCGGGATAGCGCCACGAGCCGGCGTAGACGGTGGCGTTGCCGGCCTGCATGAACCCCACCAATGCCATCTGCCGCTTGTTGTTGGCCACTCGCTCCCCTTTCGGGCGAGCACCGAACTTAATATGTAATATTTCAGATATCAAACTTGTCACGACCACCGTCCGGGCCCAAGCGGCCAACGAGCTGCGCGACCGGATCCTCACCGGACGGCTGCAGCCGGGCGACCGCCTGGACCTCGACCAGCTGACGGCCGAGTTCGGCATCAGCCGGACTCCGATCCGGGAGGCCCTGCTCGAGCTGTCCTACGAGGGCCTGGTCGAGATCACCCCGCGCAGCGGCATGGCGGTGGTCGGCATCACCCCCGAGGACGCGGTCGACAACTTCGCCGTCCTCGCGGCCCTGGTCGGCAAAGCGGCGGAGATGGCGACCGCCCGCATGACGCCGGCTGAGCTGGCCGAGCTGGCCGACCTGGCCGACGCCATTGAGGGCTCCGACGACGTGGTCGCCGCCAACCGCCGCTTCCACCGGGCCTTGAACCTGGCGGCCCGCTCACCGCGCCTGGTCACCTATCTGCGCCAGGCGGTGCGGGTCGTGCCGGGCAACTACTTCGAGCTGTTCCCCGAAGCGGAGCAACGCAGCAAGGAGGAGCACGCCGCGCTCCTCGAAGCGATGACCCGTGGCGATGCGCCCGGCGCCCGCGCTCTCGCCGAAGCGCACGTGCTGTCCGCCGGCGAGGCCCTCGGCGGATGGCTGGCCGCCCGGGCGGCGCAGCACCGGGACGGCACCGCTCCCGCCTGACGCCGGCGCGCGGTTACCGCTTCTTCGCCTTGTCGCGCTGCGAGGAGAGCGCCCGATCGACGTTGGCCCGGAGCTCGGGCGTCGTGAACGACCGATCCTCGGCGCTCAGTGCGAAGTCGAGCGAAGCCAGGACGGCGCGCTCCAACTGGATGTTGATGATGCGCTTGGTGTCCTCGACCGCGCCCTTGGGCAGTGTGGCGATGCGGTGTGCACAGGCCAGCGCCTGGTCCAGCACCTCGTCGTCGGGACAGACGTGATTGACCAGCCCGATGGCGGCTGCACGCTCTGCCGGAATGCGATCCCCCGTGAGCGCGTACTCCTTGGCCAGCTGCAGGCTGGTGAGCAGCGGCCACACCACGGGCCCGCCGTCGGCCGCCACCAGGCCGAGAAGCACGTGCGGGTCGGCCAGGTGTGCGCTCGCCGCCATGAACACGATGTCGGAGAGGGCGACGAGGCTGCAGCCGAGCCCGACCGCCGGGCCGTTCACGGCGGCGACGATCGGCAGCCGGCAGGCCACCATGCCGGTCACGATCTGCCGGCCGTGCGTGAGCGTCTGGTGGCGGAGCTCGCTGTCCTTGGACAGCTCGTCGAGGTAGGCGAAGTCCCCGCCGGCGGAGAAGGCCCGCCCGGCGCCGGTGAGCACCGCCACCCTCGCGTCGGCGTCGGCGTCGAGCTGCGGGAAGAGCGACGCCAGCCCGGCGTGCAGCACGTGGTTGGTGGCGTTGAGGTCGTCGGGCCGGTTCAGCGTGATCACGCGGACGGGGCCGTCCGACCGGACCTGCAGTTCCTCGGGAAGGTCGTAGGTGTTCATGATGTCGGTAGCTCCAGGATCCGGCCGGCGATGAGATTGCGCTGTATCTGCGACGTGCCGCCCATGACGCTCTGGGCACGACTGTAGAGGTACACCTTCAACCAGGTGTCGTCCCCGTCGGCGTGCACGGCGCCGCCGATGGAGAGCGCCGCATGGCCCACCGCCTGCTCGGCTGCGGTCATCAGGAGCTTGTCGACGGAGCCTTCGGGCCCGTGCGACAGGCCGTTGAGGCGGTCCGAGAGCCGGCGGCTCACGTGGCACCGCAGCATCTCGGTCTCGACCAGCGCCCAGGCCAGGTCACGCTGCGCCTCGGGGCCGAACCGCCGCGGCTCCTCCCCGACCACGTGCGCCAGTTCGTTGACGAGCTTGCCGTAACGCGCCACGTAGCCGAGCTCGCCCGGCTCACGCTCGTGGCTGACCACGGTCATGGCGAGGCGCCAGCCTTCGCCGGGCTCGCCCACCATGTTCGCCGCGTCGACACGGGCACCGTCGAAGAGCACCTCGCCGAACTCGCGCCTGACGCCGTTGATCATCTGCAGTGGCCGCTGCCCAACGGCGGATTGTCCCATCGGCACGATGAAAGCGGAGATGCCCTTGTGCTTCGGCACGTCGGGGTCGGTCCGGGCCAGGACCAGACACCAGTCGGCCGCATCCGAATAGCTGGTCCAGACCTTGTGGCCGGTGATGACGTACTCCTCGCCGTCCCGCACGGCCCGCGTCCGCAGCGAGGCCAGGTCGGACCCGGCGTCGGGCTCGCTGAAGCCCTGGCACCAGCGCTCCCGGCCGTTCACCAGCCCGGGCAGGAAGCGGCGCTGGATGTCCTCGTTCCCGTGCCGCAGGAGCCCCTGGACCAGGTAGCCCACGCTCGGCCGCGGCGGGGTTCCGGCGGTCGTCAGCTCCTCGTCGAGGATCACCTCGTAGACGCTGGGCAGGTCGTGCCCGCCGACCACGGCCGGCCAGGACAGCCCGAAGAAGCCGGCGTCGTGGAGCGTCTGGTGCCAGGCGGCCTGCCCGGCCCAGTAGTCGTCGGCCGTCGACGAGGCCGGCAGACCGGGGTTGTTCTCGCTGAGCCAGGCGCGCAGGCGCAGGCGGAACTCGAGCTCCTCGGGGGAATCAGCGAAGTCCATCGTCCGCCCCGATGTGGCGGGCGGCGAGTACCCGCTCCAAGTTCGGCCCGACGCCGCCGAGCACGTCGCTCGACAACAGAGCGCGGCGCAGGAAGACGTGGGCGAGGCAGTCCCAGGTGTTGCCGATGCCGCCGTGCACCTGAATGGCCGTCTCGCACACCGTTCGGGCCGCCCGGGCGCAGTAGGCCTTGCAAGCCGACGCCGCGGCGAGCGCGTCGGCCGCGGGCAGCGCGTCCACGGCCCAGGCCGCGTGGAGGGCGATGCTGCGGGAACCCTCCATGGCCACAAAGGCGTCGGCCAGCAAGTGTTGCACCGCCTGGAACGACCCGATGGGGGCGCCGTACTGGCGGCGCGAGCGGGCGTAGTCGGTGGTCAGGTCGAGCGCGCCGCGCATCACACCGACGAGGTCGGCGCTCGTCATGGCCAGACCGAGACTCTGCCAGGCGGCCACGTCGTCGCTGCCCAATTGGCGGGCCTGCCCGTCAACGGCAGTGACGGTTCCCGGTGCGTCGACGGATGCGACGGGCCGCGTGAGGTCGACGCCGCCGGTCGAAGGTGGCGGGGCGGGCGGATGGAGCGCGACCGTGCCGATGGTCCAGCCGTCGCCACCGCCGATGCCCACGAGCGCCGCCGCGGCGGTGCCGGCGTCGAGCGCCACGGCACCCGGAGGTACGTGGCCGCCCTCGTCTGTGGCCAGCCCCCCGAGGTCGCCCCGTAGCACCACCGTCTCAGCTCCGCCGGCGGCCGGCGCACCCGTACGTCGGCGGAGTTCGGCGGCCAGGGTCGCACCGACAAAGGCGGCATCAGCGAGGCCGCGTCCGAGCTCCTCGGCGACGAGCGCGACTTCGACCGCCGAGGCCCAGGGTGTCCCGTCGTCGGTCGCCGTGCGCAGCTCGCGCCAGCCGGACGCGGCCACGGCTGCGTCGAGTTTGGCGGCACGCTCACGATCGTCGAGCTCAGCGACGGCATGCACCCCCAGGCGATCGACCACCTGCGCCGCGGCGTCGCGGAGCGCGACCTGCTCGGGCGAGAGACGGACGTCCATCAGTTCGGCGGCGCGGTCGCCAGAGCCGGGGCCCACTCGTCCCGCAGGGTCCGCCGCAACACCTTCCCCGACGGGGTACGCGGGATGGCGTCGACCAGGACGACGTGATGCAGCCGCTTGTAGGTGGCCAGCGCGTCGGCGACGAGCCGTTCGAGATCTTCTGGGGTGACGTCGGAGCCGGCCTCGAGCTGGACGGCGGCCACCGGCACCTCGCCGGCCCGCTCGTCGGGCACGCCGAACACGGCGCAGTCGACCACGGCGGGGTGGCCGTGCAACACGGCCTCGATCTCGGCGGGGGCGACCTGGAAGCCGCTCACCTTGATCATCTCCTTGCTGCGGTCGGTGAGGTGGACCCAACCCTCCGGCTCCAACCAACCGACGTCGCCGGTCCGGTACCAGCCGTCGGCGAAGGCGCCTGCCGTGGCCTCGTCGGGCAGGTAGCCGGCCATGGCCGAGTCGCTCTTGACCTGAACTTCGCCGACACCGCCGGACGGCAGAACGTCCCCGGTTTCGAGATCGACGACGCGCAGGGTGACCCCGCCGACTGGGAGCCCGGCGGAATCGAGGCGCCACCTCTCCGGATCATCGACCGGATTGGCCGTGATCACCGGCACCTCGCTCGTGCCGTAGGCGGGGAGCCAACGCACTCCGGTACGGACCGACACGGTCTCGGCCACACTCGGGGTGATCGGTGTGGCGCCCCACATGACGTAGCGCAGCGACGAGAGGTCGTAGTCCTCGAGGCGCGGGTGGTTGGCCATGGCCAGCGCGATCGGGGCGACGGCCATCTCGAGCGTCATGCGCTCGTCCTGAATGCAGCGCAGCTCCTCGTCGAGGTCGAAGCGACGGTGGAGCCGGACGGTGGCGCCGGCCGCGGCGGCGGCGAGCAGGTTCAACAAGCCGAGGATGTGCGACGGCGGGGTCGCCACCTGGAAGCGGTCCTCGGGGCCGAGGCCCAGCGCGGTGACCCAGTGCTGTGTCCCCAGGTCGATGGAGCGATGGATGTGACGGACCGCCTTCGGCCGGTCCGTGGTCCCGGAGCTGAAGACGAAGACGGCGTCATCGGTCTCCTGCACGGCGACCGATGGCGCCGGCGCGTCACTGGTGCGGTCGATCACCACCGTGGCGACGGAGCCGTCGAGATCGAGCACGGCATCCGCACCGAGGTGCTCCGCCAGCAGGGCGACGCCCGCACCGTCGGCGACGCCGTAGCGGGGTGCGGTGAGGCCGACGGCGGTGCCGACCTCGAGCGCCTTCCACGCGGAGTTGAGCATGACGGGGGCCGCCCCGAGCTTGCTGGCCGCATGGACCGTGACCACGAACTCAGGCCGGTTCGACGTCATGACCGCCACGCGGTCGCCCTGGCCTACTCCTTGTGCGGCGAAGTGCTGGGCCAGCGAGTTGGCGGCACGGTCGAGCTCGCCGTAGGTCCAGCGATCGTCACCGGCCAGGACGGCGTCGTGATCGGGGAGCTTCTCGGCGGCCTTCTCGAGCCCGCGATGCATGAGGCTCGTTGCCATGGGGAAACATTCTTCTCCGAATTGAGATTCAGCGTCAACACCAACGAAGTGTATGGTTATCGGCGCCATGAGCAGCCCGAATCCGGGAGCGACCGACGAGGACGTCCGGTCCGAAATCATCGAGACCGTCCACCGCTTCGTGGCGCGCGAGGTCATTCCCGTGGCCTCCGACCTCGAGCGTTCGGACACCTTCCCCGAGGCCATCGTCGAGCAGATGCGCGAGCTCGGCCTCTTCGGCGTCACCATCCCCGAGGAGTACGGCGGGCTCGGCCTCGACCTCTTGACCTACATCGGCGTCATTGAGGAGCTGGCCTACGGCTGGATGAGCCTGACCGGCATTGTGAACACCCACACCATGGCGGCCACGATGATCCTGACGCACGGCACGGAGGAGCAGAAGCAACGCTGGCTCCCCGCTATGGGCTCGGGGGAACGACGCGGCGCGCTCTCCCTCTCCGAGCCCGACGCCGGGAGCGACACCCGCAACATCTCGTGCCGGGCTGTCCGCGACGGGGACGAGTACGTCCTCAACGGCAGCAAGGCCTGGGTCACCAATGGCGAGCGGGCCTCCATCGTCTTGCTGGCCGCCCGGGCCGAAGAGGGCATCACCGCCTTCATCGTCGAGAAGGAGCCCGGCCCGCGCTTCGAAGGCATTGCGGTCAGCAAGCACATGGGCAAGCTCGGTTACCGCGGCGTCGAGACGGTCGAGATGGCGTATACCGACCACCGCATTCCCGCCGCCAACGTCGTCGGTGAGCTCGGACGTGGGCTGCCCCAGATTCTGGGCGTGCTCGAGGTGGGCCGGATCAACATCGCGGCGCGGGCGGTAGGCGTGGCCCGGGCCGCCTTCGACGCCGCGCTGGCCTACAGCCTGCAGCGCGAGACCATGGGCAAGGTCATCGGCGAGCACCAGGCCATTCAGCTGAAGCTCGCCGACATGGCCACCCGCCTGGAGGCGGCACGGTTGCTCACGCGCAACGCCGCCGAGCGCCGGGCGCAGGGATTGCGCTGCGATGTCGAGGCCGGCATGGCCAAGGTGTTTGCCAGCGAGACCGCGCTGGAGCTCAGCACCGAGGCCATGCGCATTCTCGGTGGGGTCGGCTACACCACCGAGTTCCCCGTCGAGCGCTTCTACCGCGACGCACCGTTGATGATCATCGGTGAGGGGACCAACGAGATCCAGCGCATCGTGATCGCCCGGGGCCTTCTGGCCCGGGCCCGCGGTCAGGTCTGAGCAGACTCCTCGGTGGCGCTTCGGCGCCCCGCTCTCTGCTCGGCCAGCTCGGCCAGCACCTCGTCCGTGTGCTCGCCCAGGAAGGGCGCCGGCGCCGCCTGGCCGACGGGCAGATCGGAAAAGCTCACCGGCCCGTTGATCGAACGCATGACCCTCCCGTCGGGGTCGGCCGGCAGCGCCAGGAACCCGTCATTGGCGGCGAGCTGCCGGTCTTCGAGCACGTCAGCCGGTCCTTGCGCCGGTGCCCACCAGACGCCTTCCGCATTGAGCCGCTCGGCCCACTCGTCGAGCGTGCGCTCGCCCACGATGTCGTCGAGGACGGCAATCACCTCGGTGCGGTTCTTCCGGAGCGCCCTGGCATCGGCGAAGCGGGGATCGGCGCGCAGCTCCGGCCGGCCGAGCGCGCGCAGCACTGGGTCGATGTGGCGGTCCGCCTCCAGGCCGGTGAAGAAGAACCAGCGGCCGTCCTTGGTCCGGTACGAATTCATCAGCGGCGTCTGGTTGGCGTCGCGCGCTTCGGCCTTCGCCACCTTGCCGACGGTTTCCTGCAGGCTGAGGTCCCATCCGAGGACATAGGTCCCGGTCCGCAGCAGTGAGACCTCGACCACACGGCCGCGCCCGGTCTGGCGCTGCTCGAGCACCGCGGCGAGGAGGCCGGCCAGGGCGGCCAGCCCGCTGATGTGGTCGCCGATGCCGCCCCGCGCGTTGAGCGGGACGCCCTCGCTGTTGGCCAGCTGGACCGAGAGGCCGGAACGGGCCCAGAAGGCCCCGATGTCGTAGGCCGGCCGGTTGCGATCCTCCCCACGCAGGCCGTACCCGCTCACACTGCAGTAGACGAGGCGCGGGTGGCGGTCGACGGTGGCCGCCGGCTCGAGTCCGTGGCCGTCCAGCGCGTCGGGGCGCAGGTTGGTGAGGAAGACGTCCGCCGTCGAGAGCAGCTCCTCCAGGTGCTCCCGCGCCTCGGGCTGGCGCAGGTCGAGGACGATGCTGCGCTTGCCCCGGTTGTCCTGGGCGAAGGCGGGGTTCGGAAAGTCCTGGCCGATGCCGAGGGAGCCGAAGGCGCTGCGCATGGGGTCGCCGTTCGGCGGCTCGACCTTGACGACGTCGGCACCCCAGTCGGCCAGCAGCGCGCCGGCGGAAGGGGCGGCGACCCAGACTCCCATCTCGATCACGCGCAGCCCCGCGAGGGCGGTCAGGCCGTTCGGCCCGCTCGTCTCGTCCGCCGTCATGGAGCGGCAGGCGCGGCGCCCGCGGCGGCCCGGTCCCGGAGCACGTCCTTCCGCACCTTGCCGGTGGCGTTGAGCGGCAGGGCCTCCACGATCTCGACGACCCGAGGGACCTTGTAGTTGGCCATTTCGTTGCGACTCCATCCGATGATGTCCTGCCGGGAGACGTCCCCGGACACCACGACGAACGCCATGCCCACTTCACCCAGCCTCTGATCGGGAATGCCGATCACCGCGGCCTGCTGCACGGCGGGATGCCGCAACAACGCGTTCTCGATTTCGGCCGGGTAGGCGTTGAACCCTCCGACGATGAACATGTCCTTGAGACGGCCGACGATGCGGAGCCGGCCTGCCTCGTCCAACTCGCCGAGATCCCCGGTGCGCAACCAGCCGTCCGCCGAGAGCACTTTGGCCGTCTCCTCGGGGTCATCGAGATAACCCGCCATGATGCTGCCACCGCGCAGGAGCACCTCTCCCGACTGCCCCGTCCCGACGTCGCGGCCGTCCTCGCCGACGAGTCGCAACTCGAACCCCGGCCGCGGCCGCCCCACCGTCGTGGCGACAGCCTCGGCGTCGTCGTCCTCGGACGTGGCGCAGGCGGTTCCCGCTTCGGTGAGTCCGTAGCCGGTGACGATGTTCGAGAAGGGAAGCTCGTCATCGACTCGCCGGATCAGTTCCACGGGGATGTCAGCCGAGCCGGTCACCGCCACCCGCAAGGACGAGAGGTCGTGCTCCGCCCGCTGCGGATGGTCAAGGATCGACTGGTAGAGCGTCGGGGGTCCCGGGAGGACCGTCACGTGCTCCGCTGCGACGCGGGCCAGGACCCGGTCGACGGCGAAGACGGGCTCGGGCAGCATGGTGGCACCACTGGCGATACTGGCGAGGATCCCGGCCTTGAGGCCGAACATGTGGAAGTACGGATTCACCTGCAAATAGACGTCGCCGGCGTGGAGGCCGGTCATAGCCACCCAGTCGCTGGCCACGATCAGCGTGCGGCCGTGCGTCATGACAACGCCCTTCGGAACGCCCGTCGTCCCCGAGGTGAAGAGAATGTCGGACGGATCGTCGGGGCCGAGCACGGCGCTGCGCCGGTCGACCTCGGCTCGAGCGGCCGGAGCGGCTCTCGCCATGAACTCCCGCCATGACTGCGCCTCCCCGTTGGCTTTCCCTTTGGCGACGACGATCGTCTGCAGCGCCGGGAGCGGGGTGCCGGCGTCCTCGAGCATGGCGACGTAGTCCGTCCCGAGGAAGTCCGTGACCGTGACGAGGACGCGGGCGCCGCTGCGGGAGAGGACGTCGGCGGCCTCGGCACCCCTGAAGCGGGTGTTGACAGGCACCAGCACCCCGCCGGCGGCGAAGAGGCCGAGGGCAGCCACCGCCCATTCGGCACAGTTGCCGCACCAGAGGGCCACCCGGTCGCCCGGCTCGACTCCCGCTGCGACGAGTGCGGCACCGAACTCCCGGGCCGACTCGGCCA
The DNA here is from genome assembly GCA_963741995.1 of uncultured Acidimicrobiaceae bacterium. Taxonomy (GTDB): domain Bacteria; phylum Actinomycetota; class Acidimicrobiia; order Acidimicrobiales; family RAAP-2; genus Bog-473. Next base: position 233,870 of record CAVUKI010000001.1, on the reverse strand, counting down.
GCTCGGCATACGTGAGGCTCGTCGACCCGTCGCGCACGGCCACCAGGTCCGCGAACTGCGTGGCCGTACTGCCGACCATGGCGGGAATGGAGGGCCAGGGCGATGCCACCGGTGCGGCCTTCACCACCGAACCCGTGTCGGCCCGAGGTCGGCCTTTGAGAATGGTCCTCTTTCCATACAATAATGATACTTTCGAAAGGCGATCCCACAAGAAGGTGGGCGGCCGCGGCTCGCCACGCGTGATGAGGGAGGGAGACGACATGGTCAGCACTGCGCCCGCGCCGTACTACGACCCCTACGACTTCGAGATCGACGCCGACCCTTACCCGGTCTGGAAGCGTCTGCGTGACGAAGCCCCGCTCTACTACAACGAGAAGTACGACTTCTACGCCATCAGCCGGTACGACGACGTGGAACGCGCCTCGGTCGAATGGCAGACGTACAGCTCGGCCAAGGGATCGGTCCTCGAGATCATCAAGGCTGAGATGGAGATGCCCCCGGGCCTGTTCATCTTCGAGGACCCGCCGGACCACGACCTCCATCGGAGCATCATGAGTCGCGTCTTCACCCCGCGGCGCATGGCGGCCATTGAGCCACAAGTGCGGGACTATGCGGCGCGCACATTGGACCCGCTGATCGGGAAGGGCGGCTTCGACTTCATCCTCGACCTCGGTACCGAAATCCCCATGCGCACCATCGGCATGCTCCTCGGCATCCCCGAGGAGGATCAACAGGCGATCCGCAAGAACATCGACGAGGGCCTCCGGCTCGAAGAGGGTGTGATGCCCGAGGTCGACTTCAGCCAGGGGGGCGCCGTCGACTCGGACTACGGGGCCTACATCGACTGGCGGGTCGACCACCCCTCCGACGACCTCATGACCGAGCTGCTCAACGCGGAGTTCACTGACACGGACGGGACGGTGCGCACCCTGACCCGCGATGAGATCCTGGGCTATATCGGCCTGCTCTCGGGCGCGGGTAACGAGACCACGACCCGGCTCATCGGTTGGGCCGGCAAGCTGCTGGCCGAGTACCCGGAGCAGCGCGCCGAGATGGCGGCGGACCCGTCGTTGATCCCGGCCGCCATTGAGGAGTGTCTCCGCTACGAGCCGCCCTCCCCCGTGCAGTCGCGCTACGTCACCAAGGACGTGGAGCACTACGGCCGGACCGTCCCGGCCGGCAGCGTGATGGTGATCCTCAACGCCTCCGCCAACCGCGACGAGCGTGCGTTCGACGACCCCGACCGCTTCGACATCCACCGCAAGGCGCAACGACACCTGAGCTTCGGCTACGGCCTGCACTTCTGCCTCGGGGCGCACCTCGCACGCCTCGAAGCGCGCGTGGCGCTGGAAGAGGTGCTGAAGCGGTTCCCGGAGTGGGAGGTCGATACGGCGAACGCCGTGCAGGCACGGACCTCAACGGTGCGGGGCTGGGAGAAGCTGCCGGTGCTCCTCCCGTGACAGACACGGATCGCTACAAGGTCGTGCAGTGGGCGACCGGGAACATCGGATCGCACTCCCTGCGGGCCGTCATCGCGCATCCGAACCTCGACCTCGTCGGCCTGTACGTGTACTCGGAGGACAAGGCGGGACGCGATGCCGGGGAGCTGTGCGGCGTGGCGCCCACCGGGGTCCTGGCCACGCGGGACATCACCGAGATCCTTGCCCTGCAGCCGGATTGCGTCCTCTACATGGGCGACCGGGTGGACGTCGATGCGCTCTGCCAGCTGCTCGAAGCCGGGGTGAATGTGGTCTCGACACGCAGCGAGTTCCACAACCCGACCCGACTCGACCCGGAGACGCGCCGGCGCATTGAGGCCGCCTGCGCGCAGGGGGGCTCCTCGCTCCACAGCACAGGCTCGAGCCCCGGCTTCATCACCGAGGCGCTGCCGCTCGTCCTCACCTCTTTGCAGCGTCGGCTGGATCATCTGTCGATTGAGGAGTTCGCCGACATGTCGTCGCGCAACTCGCCGGAGCTGATCTTCGACCTCATGGGCTTCGGCCGCGACCCCGCCTCCTTCGACCCGCGCGGCGTCGAGGCCCACGGCGGCGCGTCCTTCGCCGGTTCGCTCGAGGTCCTGGCCGACGCGCTCTCGCTCCCGCTCGACGCAGTCGAGGCCACGGGTCAGGTTGCGACAGCCCGCCATGACGTGAAGATCGCGGCAGGCCGGGTGCCGGCGGGCACCATCGCCGCCCAGCGGATGCAGGTCAGCGGCCTGCGCAACGGCCGCCCGCTGGTGACGTTCAGCGCCAACTGGTACCTGACCACCGACGTTGATCCGGCGTGGGACCTGCGCGAGACGGGTTGGCACGTGCTGGTCGAGGGTGACACGCCTCTGGACGTCGACATCCGCTTCCCGGTGCCACCCGACGAGTGGGCAGCCACATCGCCCGGACTCACGGCACATCGCCCTGTGAACGCCATTCCCTTCGTCTGCGCGGCGGAACCCGGCATCCGGACGATCGTCGACCTCCCGCAGGTCGTCGCCACGCTCTGCTGATGGTCGCTCCATGAGCACGGTCGGCCTCGTCGTCGGGAACCCGAAGCGGCAGTCGCGCACGCTCGCGCTGGCGGGAGAAGTTGCCGCCGCCGCCGCCGGCGCAGCTGGACTCGATGGTGCGGACAGGTTGACGGTGGACCTGGCCGAGTTCGGGCCGGACCTGTTCGACTGGTCCTCGCCCCGCGTCAGGGAGGCCCACGACGGGATCTGCTCCTGCCCGTTGGTCGTGGTGGCGTCACCCACCTACAAGGCCAGCTACACCGGCCTGCTGAAGTCCTTTCTCGACTGGTTCAGCACCACCGGTCTGGAGGGAGTGACCGTCGTGCCGGTGATGACCGGTGCCGGCGCCCACCACGCACTCGCTGTCGAGGTCCACCTCCGGCCTGTGCTGGTCGAACTCGGTGCGACCCTCCCCACCCGCGGGCTCTACGTGACAGAGGGCGAATTGGCCGAAGCAGACGTCGCCATCTCGACGTGGCTACGCGCGGCGGGTCCCCAGTTGCGACAAGCCGTGACAGCACCCGGGGACCCTTCGCCCGCCACCGGCGTGGACTGATGACGTCATCGGAGCAACCGCGGCTCGCACCAGTCCCGTTCGCCGAATGGGACGAGCAGACCCGCACCACACTCCTGCAGTTCCTGCGTCGGCCCGAGATCTACCTGTCGGGGGCGGCGGATGCGCCACCCATGCCGATCGTGCTCGAGATGTTCGCCCATCACCTCCCGCTCAGCGCGTCCTGGCTCCCCTTCACCGAGATGCTGGCCGGCCCGGACGCCAAGCTGAGTGCCCAGCATCGCGAGCTCCTCATTCTGCGGGTCGCTTGGCGGACTCGTTCAGGTTACGAGTGGGCCCAGCACAGCCGCATGGGCGCCGACGCCGGGTTGACCGCGTCGCAGATCGACGCCATGGCGGAGGGGCCTGCCGCCGCGGTGTGGACGCCGTTGGAGCGGAGTTTGTTGACCGCGGTCGACGAGATCATCGACGATCACGCCGTCGGCGATGCCACCTGGGCCGCCCTCGCAGCCGAGTTCGAGCCCAGCGAACTGTTCGAGCTCCTCTTCCTCATCGGGGGCTATGTGTGTCTCGCTGGCGTGCTGAACAGCATCGGCCTGCACGGCGAGCTCCCCGTGGTGTCGCAGGAGCGGCGACGAGACGACGGGTTTGAGGTGACGAAAGACTGAGCGTGCTTGACACGGGATCACCCAGGGCTGCGACGACGATGCCAGCGAGGAATGGATCGGCAGCCTTCACGACGGCTCGATCACCACTCGGACCGCGCCGTTCGCCCTTTCCGACGCCACCCGGAACGCTTCAGCGGCGTCCTCTATCGGAAAGCGGTGGGTGATGACGGTGCGGACGATGTCGGGATTATCGGCCAGCATGGCAGCGGCGTCGTCCATCTCCCGGCCACCGTCATGGGCGCAGTAGCCCAGCGACGGGATCACCCGTGCCTCCTTGTGGAACAGCGGCATCCAGTCCAGCTGGACGGGACCGAAGTGGACGCCGAGGACGACGATCGTTCCGCCCGGCGCGACGAGCTCGCCGCACTGGGCCAAGCTCGCGTGCGTCCCGGCCGCCTCGACGACGACGTCGTACACGCCGTCGGCGCCGATCCGGGCCCCGAGACGCTCGCCGGCCTCTTTCTGATACGGGTGCCGGGCCTCGAGCGCGACGGCCTCCGCTCCGAGCCGGCGGGCACCGGCCACGGCGAGCAACCCGAGCGCGCCGGCGCCGACGACCGCGACCCGCGTGCCCGGACCGGTGCCGGCGAGCCGCAACGCGTGCCACGAGACGGCCGCCGGCTCCACAATGGACGCGTCACGCACATCGAAACCCGGCGGGAGAAGGACCAACCGGGCTGAGGGCGCACGGAACTGCTCGGCCATGCCACCGTCGGCGCTGATGCCGAGTGCACGCTGCCCGTGGGTCGGGCACAGGTTGTAGGCGCCACGCGCACATTGGGGACACTCCATACAGCCGTAGATGGCCTCGACGACCACCGCCGTCCCGTCTTCCCGCACTCCGGCGAGCTCGTGCCCCAGGATGGCCCGGCTCCCGAACCGGATGTAGCTCAGGTCGGAACCACAGATGCTCGTTGCCCTCATTTCAAGCAGCTCACCAGTTCCGGGTGGCTCGTCGAGGTCGACCAGCGCCACTCCCCCCTCCACACTGCGTACAGCCTTCATCGTCCTCCTTCTCGGCCCGCCCGAGACGCCGGCTGACACGCCCGGGGTCCGACCGGTTGTTGCCGGTGGGAGAACCATAGATATCCTCAGGGCCGCGTGTCATCGGGTCGTGCCCACAACCCGTCCACGCCGGCCCCGACGAATGCTGACGAGGGAGTTGCCCGTGACGAGCCCACTCGAGTTCTGGCTCTTTCTGCCGCAGATGCGGCTGACCATGGACCAGCTCGTCGACCGCGCCCGGGCGGCGGAGGCGGCGGGGTTCGCCGGCATCGCCGGCATGGATCACCTCACTCCCCCTCTGGCGGAGAGCCAGCCCATGTTCGAGGCGATGATCACCAACACGTGGCTCGCCAGTCAGACCGATGAACTCCGGATCGGGTCCCTCGTCCTCTGCGACTCCTTCCGTCATCCGGCCGTCCTGGCGCGCGAAGCGGTCTCCGTCGATCATGCGTCCGGAGGACGGTACGAGCTGGGCATCGGCTGGGGCTCGGTGGCCGGGGAGCTCGGCACATTCGGCATCGGGTCACAAGAGCCGAAGGTCCGGCTGAGCCGGCTGCGCGAATCACTCGAGATCATCAAGGCACTCTGGACCGGCGAGGCACTCGATTACGAAGGTGAGCATTTCAGTCTGCACGGCGCACAACAGGTACCCGGACCCGTCGGCCACATTCCGATCGTCATCGGAGGGGCGGGCAAGGGAACGATGCGGCTTGTCGCCGAGCACGCCGACTGGTGGAACGTCCACACACACATCGTCGACAAGCTGGACGAGATGCGGCCGCTGGCGGGCAACGCCCGTTGTTCGCTCCAGGTGCAAGTGGCCTTCGTCTCGCCCTCGGCCCCACGTGACGAGATCGAAGCAACGGCGCGCCGGCGTTTCGGGCGGACTCCGATCGTCGGCACCGCGCCTGAGCTCGTCGACTCCTTCGGCTCGCTCCAGGAACGGGGCGTGGAACGGGTGTATGCGTGGTTCTGCGACTTTGCCTCGCCGGACACGTTGGCAGCCTTCGGAGAGGGCGTGATCAGGGAGTTCAACCCCACAACGCAGTCGACGTAGGGCCCGTTCCAGGTCACGGCCTTTGGTGGCGATGGCCTGCCCCAACAGATGCTTGGGGAGGGGTAGTGTGGGCGCACAACTGAAGAGCGTCGACACACGGTGTTGCCCCGGTCCCCGGTAGCGCTCGAGAAGAATGCGGGGAACGGAACTGTGACAACGGCCACCATCGAAGCCACGTCGGCGGATTTTGGCGTCCTCGCCAAGAAGGTCCGCGAAGCCGGCCTGCTCGACCGCCGTTTCGGTTACTACGGCCTCATGATCCCTCTGACGATCGCCGCCCTTGGCGTGGGGTTCGCCGGCTTGGTGCTGATCGGGAGCTCGTGGTGGGCCCTCGCCATCGCCGCGTTCCTCGGCCTGGCGTTCACGCAACTCGGTTTCGTCGGACACGACGCCGGCCACCACGAGGTCTTTCGCTCCAGGCGGGCGAACAGGCTCCTCGGGTTGACGGTGGGAAATGTCCTCATCGGGATGAGCTTCGGCTGGTGGGTCCCCAAGCACAGCGCGCACCACGCCCACCCCAACGAAGTGGGCCGTGACCCTGACGTCGGTGGCGTCATGGTCGAGCCTTCCGCTGACGGGCCGATCAAAGTCGCGAGTTGGCCTTCCCGTTTCATGACCAAGTGGCAGGCACCGTTGTTCTTTCCGCTCATGGTCCTCCGCAGCACGGGCATCTATGTGTTGGGCGTCCAGAGGCTCGTCCGTCAGCGCGACAGGGCCGCCGTCCTGGAGGGTGCGCTCCTCGCCATGCACGCCGCTCTCTACCTGACCGTCGTGTTCTGGTTCCTGTCGCCGCTGAAAGCCGTGGCGTTCATCGCCATTCAGCAAGCGGTCTTCTCGGTGTATCTGGGATGCAGCTTCGCCCCGAACCACAAGGGCATGCCCATCATCGATCCCGAGCAGGGACTGAGCTTCGTCCGGCGCCAGGTCATCAGCTCCCGGAACGTCGCCGGAGGTTGGTTCACCAACGTGTTGCTCGGCGGCCTCAATTTCCAGATTGAGCATCACCTGTTCCCGAACATGCCTCGACCCAACTTGTCTCGGGCCCAGGGCATTGTGAAGGCCTTCTGCATCGAGAATGGTCTCAGCTACAGGGAGGACAGCCTGACCGGCTCTTACCGTCAGACGATCCGCGCGCTGCAGGCGGGTGCCCTTGCCGCAGCCCAGCCGCGTCTCGTCATGGCTCAAGCCGGTCAATAACGCTCTGAACGAAGCGGTTGGTGGCGTCGTGGCCCGCAGTGACACCGAGCCCTCGCTCCAGAGCGAGAACCTGAGAGAGACCGGTCATGAAAAGGAGAGCGACGATCGGGGGGACCTGGTCCGCAGCGATCCCATCCGCTTCGAGCGCGGCCGTGAGCGCCACAAGTTGGGCGGCGCGAGAACGCTCGGCGTAACGGGCGATCTCATTCCGGATCGACTTGCGATGGTTCGCCAGCGCGACGAACTCGGCCATGAAGGCCGCGCCACGAGGATCGGCGTTCAGCCGCCACAGGGTCCGCAGGGAGTGGTCGGCGGCGGCGGTTCGCTCAAAATGGGCGAGGTTCGCATCAGCCCGGCGCCGGAAGACTTCGAGGAAGAGGTCGTCCATGGTCCGGAAGTAGTAGTGCACGAGCTGCGGCTTGAGGCCCGCCTTCGCCCCCACCCGTCGTGACGTGACGGCTGCGTAGCCTTCGTCGAGCAGCAGCTGTTCTGCGGCGTCGAGCAGCTGGGCCCTGGTCTTGGAGTCGGCCGCGCCGATCCGCCTCGGCTGGGACGCCGTCGTCATCCCGACAACTTGTCACATCCTGGAGCCGATGCTAAGCATTCGCCAAAACTCTGCTGAGCAACTGCACAGCAGAGTTGCGCTCCCGCCCTCGCGGCGGAGCAGGGGAAGGGAGGCCGCCGTGCCGGACTGGGAGACGATCGACTTCTTCAGCGACGAGTCGCTCCTGGAGGATCCCTATCCCTACTTCGACTATCTGCGGGGGCAGTGCCCCGTCCTTCCCACCGACAACCTCGGCGTGGTCGCCGTCTCGGGATACGAGGAAGCGATGGAGATCTACCTCGACCCCGAGACGTTCTCCTCCTGCAACTCGGTGATCGGCCCGTTTGCGGCCTTTCCGGTGCCGCTCGAGGGGGACGACGTCGGAGCCATCATCGACAGCCACCGGGACCAGCTGCCCATGAACGAGCACATGGTGACCATGGACCCGCCCATGCACACCCAGGAGCGCGCCCTGGTGATGCGCCTGCTCACGCCGAAACGCCTCAAGGAGAACGAGGAGTTCATGTGGCGGGCGGCCGACCAGCAGATCGACGAGTTCATTGCGGATGGCCGCTGTGAGTTCATCAGCGCCTACACCCAGCCGTTCGCCATGCTGGCTGTCGCCGACGTCCTCGGCGTGCCCGAAGCCGACCACCAGCGCTTCCGGGAGTTCTTCGGCTTGAGTGCCGCTCCGGGCGAGGTCGGAGGCGACGGGGACATCGGCCTGAACGCGCTCGAAGGTCTCGATGCCTGGTTCGCCACGTACATCGAAGACCGACGGCGCGAGCCTCGTGACGATGCACTGACTCGTTTGGCCCTGGGCACCTACCCCGACGGGACCACGCCAGATGTGAGCGCAGTCGTGCGGACGGCGACGTTCCTGTTCGCCGCCGGCCAGGAGACAACCGCCCGGCTCCTCGCCGTCGGACTGAAATACCTCTGCGAGTACCCCGAACTCCAGGACGAGCTGCGGGCGCACCCTGAACGGATCCCCGACTTCATCGAAGAGTCGTTGCGCATAGAGAGCCCGGTGAAGTCGGACTTCCGCTTGGCCCGGCGCTCGACCACGGTCGCCGGCGTCGACATCGCCGCCGGGACCCCGGTCATGCTGCTCAACGGCGCCGCCAACCGCGACCCCCGGCTCTTCGAATGTCCCGCCGAGTTCCGTCTCGACCGGCCCAACGCAAAGGTCCATCTGGCGTTCGGACGCGGGGTGCATGCCTGTCCCGGTGGACCCTTGGCGCGCGTGGAAGGCCGGGTCAGCATTGCGCGCATCCTCGACCGCATGGACGACATCCGGCTATCCGAGGAACACCACGGGCCGCCGTCGGCCCGTCACTTCGAATACGAGCCCACCTGGATTCTGCGCGGACTGCACCAGCTGCACATCGAATTCACGCCTGCCGAGGGGGCGCAATGAGCGGGCGCGTTGCGGTGGTGACCGGGGCCGCGTCGGGCATCGGCCTCGGCGTCGCCAACAGGTTGGCGGCAGACGGCATCGCCGTGGCATTGCTCGACCGTGACAGTTCGGGCGTGACCAAGGCAACCGACGCGCTGACCGGCGAGGGCCGGTCTGCGCTGGGCTATGCGGTCGACGTCGCGGATCGCGGCGACCTCGAGCGAGTGTTCGCCGACGTGCGGCAGAAGCTCGGGCCGATCACGATCCTGGTGACCAGCGCCGGCATTGAGTCGTTCGACGCCGTGGCCGACATCACGCCTGAGAAGTGGGACCGGCTGCTGGCGGTGAACCTGACCGGCACCTTTACCTGCATGCAGTTGGCGGTGCCGGACATGACAGCCGAGGGCTGGGGCCGCATTGTGACCATCTCCTCGTCGAGCGCGCAATCGGGGGCGCCGAACATGGCGCACTACGTGGCGTCGAAGGGTGGGGTGATCGGGCTCACGAAGGCCTTCGCGCGGGAGTTCGCCGGGCAGGGCGTCACGGTCAACACCATCCCCCCGACCATTGTCGACACGCCCATGGCACGAAATGCTGCCGGCGTGGGCAACGTGCCCAGCATCGACGTCATGGGGAAGATGGTTCCGACCGGGCGAGCCGGGACGCCGGACGACATCGCCGCCACGTGCGCGTTCTTGTGCTCGGACGAAGCCAGCTACATCACAGGGCAGCTGATCGGCGTCAATGGGGGCATGTACATCTGAGCCCGATCAGGGGGAGGCGCTGCACCGCGTCCCCTTGGCCGGCAGGACCCCGTCGACGATGTACGACGTCACGACGTTCTGCATACAGGCGTTCGTCGGTCCGTTGAGCAACCAGGTGTGCCCATACCCCACGAACGTCACGAGCCGCCCGCCGGTCGCCGCCGCGAGTTGCGGCGCCACGACGTACGGGGTGTTGGGGTCGTAGAAGTTGCCGATGACCAGAGGGGCCGGCGCGCCACGAGGCGAGAGATGCGCAATGGGCTGGCTCGAGTCCCCCCACCCCGGGCAGGCGATGAGGTAGTTGGCGACTGCCTCGGCCCCGGCGAGCGGATACCGCGCCGCCAACGTACGGGCCAGGTTCGCCGTCGTCTGCGCATCGGGATGGGCGACCGCATCGCTGCACGTGATCGTCCACAGTGGCCCGACGAGCGACTCCCCGTTCAGGTCGTCCTCCAAACCGAGCGCCACCGACCGCAGCGGCACGCCGTTGCCGGCCGCAGCCGCGGCGAGGGCCGGAAAGTAGCCGGGCGTGAAGTTCGGAGCGGAGAGGTAGAGCAGGGTGGCGGTGTACAGATCGCCCACGGTGACCGGCACCGTGTCGCCCCCACCCGGTGCGGCGAGCGGCGCGCGGCTCAGCTGTTGTTGCAGGTTCTTGTAGAAGCCGACCGGGTCAGCGCCGAGGGGGCAGCCCGGCGTGGCGGTGCAGCTTTCGAGCCCGTGGGTCAGCGCGATCTCAATGGCCGGGGCGTCGGCCTCGGCGTCGGACACGAGGCTCAGGTTGGCGTCGACGGCGCCGTCGAGGACCATGGCGCCCACGTGGCCTGGGAACAGCTGCGCGTAGACCGATCCCAGCGCTGTGCCATAGGACATGCCGTAGAAGTCGATCTTCTTCACCCTCAGTGCGGCGCGGAGTTGGTCCATGTCGCGGGCAGACGTCGTCGTGTTCGCGGTCGGGAACAGGGCGGGAAACATGTCCCGACAGGAGCGCTCCAGTCCGGCAAAGGTGCGGCCGGCGGCTGCAGTCCCCGCGATGGCACTGCTGGCCGCGGCCGCCGATGGCCCACAAAGGAGCGGCTCGCTCGATCCGGTGCCCCGCTCGTCGAAGCTCACCAGGGTGAACTGCTCCTTCACCGCCTCAGGCAGCAGAGACGCCAATATCGGCAGAATCAGGACGCCACTCTCGCCGGGTCCACCCGGGTTGAAGACGATGACGCCCCTGCTCTGCGGCACGGGATGCTCCATGACGGCCAGCGGTACCGAGCCCCGGGACGAATGGCCATAGTGCAGAGGAACCTGCATCGTTCCGCACAGATAGCCCGACACCGTCGGGCAGGGCGACCAGGCGATGGGTGGGCTTGGCGCAGCGGCCGCGGCACCGGCGACTGCTCCCGAGACGAGCGAAACGGCCAACACCATGGACGCCACGACCACCGACCGAACACGGTTCCGGTGTGGCGCATCACTCGTCAGCCCGCGGTACACGATCTCCCCAACCCCCTGAGCCGCCACGGCCCCAACGTGAACCGCCCGTGCGGCTGGGCAGGCTAGCCGGGCCCACCCCTGAGCAGACGGGCCCACCCCTGAGCCGGTAGTCAGCCACTCACCCCGGACCCGGCGTCGGGGCGCGAGAGTATGCGCCGTGCACGGTGATTCCGGATGGGGCGGCCTCCGACCGCTCCCCCCACAGACGGAGAAAGTCGGCCCGTGACGGGAACCTCGTCCCATCCCTTCCACGCGGTGGCCATCGCCGGTGTCGACAACACGGCGCAGGCCAGAGTCCTGCCGGGCCACGATTCGACGTCCATCGCGCTGGTGGGGGCCCTCGGGGCCCTGGCCGACGCCGGGATCTCGCCCCGCGAGGTCGACGGAGTGGTGGGGACCGACTGCGCGCAGATCGCCCTCGAATTGGGCCTCGGACCATGCACCCGGCGACCCAGCTCACTGGGCATCCCCGCCCTCCTCGACGCCGCGGCGCTGATCACCACCGGTGAGTGCAACGTCGTCGTGGTCGCAGCCGGAGGTGCGGGCATGCACACCGATCGTTCTTCGACGGCACCATGGACCCGGCCGGCCAACGAGCTCGTCGTGGGCTACGGGCTCTTCACCGCGGCCGAGTTCGCCCTCATGGCGCGGCGCCACATGCTGACCTACGGCACGACGTCGCAGCAGATGGCCGCCGCGGCGGCCGTGATCCGTACCAACGGGCACGCCAATCCCGATGCCGTCTACGCCGGACGGGGGCCGTTCGTCCCCGACGACATCCTCGCCTCGCGCATGATCGCCGATCCGTTCCATCTCCTCGACTGCGCCACGACGTCCGAGGGCGGCTGCGCCATCGTCTTGACCAAGGCGGAGCGCGCCGGCGAGCGCGCCGCGCCGGTGTGGATCCTCGGCGGCGCCAGCGACTCCTTCGGACCGGCCTACGTCGTGGCTCCGGTCTGGGACTTCCAGCCCCGCGCCGACTCCTTCCCGGCGGGGCTCGTCGGAGCCCGGGCGGCCCGGATCGCCTTCGCCATGGCCGGCCTCGCACCGACTGATGTCGACGTGGCCGAGCTCTACGACCCGTTCTCGTTCGAGATCATCAGGCAACTCGAGGCCTTCGGCTTCTGCGGGCCCGGCGAAGGTGGACCGTTCGTGGCGGACGGGAACATCGGGCCAGGCGGCTTCCTTCCCGTGACCACCGACGGCGGGACGATGTCGTTCAGCCACCCGGGGATCAACGCGCAGCAATTGCAGCGGGTCATCCGCGCCACCCAGCAGCTGCGGGGGACGTGTTCCTCCAGCCAGGTCGAGGGTGCGGAGGTCGCCCTGTGCTCGAACGGCGGATCAGGTGCCCTCTTCTGCGACGTCCTGCTGCTGGGTCGGGAACGTCCGTGAGCCTCCTGCTGCCCCAGACAGAGGGCATCCCGGTTCCGCACCCCGGCCTCCATAGTCAGCCGTACTGGGAAGGCTGCCGCCGGCACCAATTGCTCTACCAGCGTTGCGCCGAGTGCTCCTTTCGGGGCCTTGGTGCGTTCACAGTCTGCGCCCAATGCCATGCGACATCCCCGGTATGGGAACCGAGCGCGGGAACGGGGTCCCTGTACAGTTGGACCGTGGTGTGGCGACCACCCGATCCCTCCTTCCGCGTGCCGTACGCACCCGCCGTCGTCCGCCTGGACGAGGGACTCTGGATGATGAGCGCCGTCATCGGTTGCGAGCCCGAGGCACTGCACGAGGGGCTCCGGCTGGCGGTCGAGTTCCACGCAGCTTCCGAACAGATCACGCTGCCGTACTTCCACCCGGTCTGAGCATCGCCGGCCTCGACCAGTCTCGTTGTCTCCCTGGTGACCCTCCCGTAGGATGGGGATGTGCCGTCTGACCGTCTCCCGGTGACCTTTCCCTCCTTCGACAATCTCGAGGACGAGCGCAGGCACCGCAAGCAGCGGCTCGCCGCCGCCTTTCGCCTCTTCGGGCATTTCGGGTTCGACGAGGGCATCGCCGGCCACATCACCGCCCGGGATCCCGAGCTCCTCGACCACTTCTGGGTCAATCCGTTCGGCATGAACTTCAAGATGATCCGGGTGAAGGACCTCATCCTGGTCAACGACCACGGTGAGGTGGTCGACGGCAACTGGCCCGTGAACCTGGCCGCCTTCGCCATCCACTCGCAGGTGCACGCGGCACGGCCGGACGTCGTGGCCGCAGCGCACGCGCATTCCGTGCACGGCAAGTCCTGGTCGTCGCTGCGCCGGCTGCTCGATCCGCTGACCCAGGACGCCTGCGCGTTCTACGGCGACCACTCCCTCTTCGACGACTACACGGGTGTCGTGCTCGATCTGGAGGAAGGCAAGCGACTGGCCCACGCGCTCGGCGGGAACAAGGCCGTCATTCTGTCGAACCACGGGCTGCTGACCGTCGGTCAGACCTCCGTCGACGAAGCGGCGTGGTGGTTCATCACCATGGAGCGCACGTGCCAGGCCCAGCTGCTGGCAGAGGCCGCCGGGACTCCCGTGTGCATCGATCCCGACCAGGCGAAGAAGACCGCGGGTCAGGTCGGGCCGCCCATGGCCGGGTGGCGCGCTTTTCAACCGCTCTACGACTGGATCGTGTCGGTGCAGCCCGACCTGCTCGACGAATAACTCGGGCTGCTCGGACTCAAGAACCCTCGCGCACGCTGCCCCAGCCGTCACCGGTCGTCTCGACGTGGATGATTTCGGGGGCGGCAGCGAGAAGGCGCGGCATCTCCGACATCGCCGCTTTGAAATGCTCGGAGGCGACGTGCGCCTCTCCCGCCTCGGCATCCCGGAATCCCTCGATCAGGAACCAGAGGTTGGGGTCGTCGGCGCTCCGGCACCAGTCGAAGAAGAGGTTGCCGGGCTCGGCCCGTGATGCGGCGATGTAGTCCGCGATCAGCGACGGGAACTCGTCGGCGTACTTGGCGCGCACGGGCTGCTTTACCACATTGAAGATCACCTGATGCTCCCCCGCTCCCCGATCCTGCGCGCTCTTGCCATCACGACGCCGCCTCGGCGGGTGTGAGCTCCAGGTGGAGCCGGGTCAAGCCCCGGAGAATATAGGTCGGCATGTAGTCGTAACGGCGGGCGTCGGGGGGTCCGTGGTATTCCTCGGAGATCCCGATGTTCGTCGTACGGTCGAGCAGTCGCTCAATGCTCACCCTGGTCTCCAGCCGGGCGAGCGGGCCGCCCGGACAGCTGTGCACGCCGCGACCGAAAGCGAGGTGCTCGCGCGCATTGTCCCGCTCGATGCGGAACTCGTTCGGGTCCGAGAACCGGCGCGGATCGCGGTTGGCGGCGCCGTTCAGGACCATGAGGGTGACGCCGGCCGGAATGTCGACCCCGCCGACGGTCGCCGGGCAACGCGCCAGGCGGAAGTCACCCTTCACCGGGGCCTCCATGCGGAGCGTCTCCTCGACGAAGTTCGGGATGAGATCGCGCCGCTCCCGGAGGAGTTGCTGCAGGTCCGGGCGGTCCCCGATCAGCTGCAGGGCGGTGCCCAGCAGGCGGACGGTGGTCTCCTGACCGGCCGCGAAGACGTTGGTGGCCACGCGGACCACGTCGATCACCTCCGGGAGCTCGCCATTCGGGAACCTGGTGGTGGCGAGGGCCGTGAGGACGTCGTCGCGCGGCTCGCGGCGGCGGTCTTCGATGTAGCGGCTGAACCGGTCGTAGAGCCACTCCAGTGGGTTGGGTGGCATTTCGGACCTCGTGCTGCCCACGCCCCCGCCCCGGTTCTGCCGGGACAGGGCGGTGCGGAACTCCTCGTGGTCGGACTCCGGGACACCGAGCAGATCGGCAATCACGAACATGGCGAAGGGATTGGCGTATCCCGTCATGAGCTCAGCCTCGCCGCCCCCCATGAGCTCGTCGATCTGACGATCGGCCAGCCGCCACACGAAATCCTCGTTCTCCTTGAGCCGTTTCGGCGTGAGCTGCCGCATGAGGAGATGGCGGTGGTCGTAGTGCTCGGGCGGGTCCATGGTGATGATCTGGTCACTGAACGGCAGCTCGGCGCGGTACTGCGCAATCAACTCGTTCACGTTGTCCCGGCCCTCGAGCGGGACGGGAAACCCGGGGAACGGGCCGGTGACGGAGTTGCACGACGAGAAGGTGTCGGGGTCCGTATAGACCGCAAAGGCTTCCTCGTACCCGGTGACCATGTACACACCGTGTTCAGGCTCCCGGCTGACTGGACACTGGTCACGCAGCCAGTCGAAGTACGGATAGGGATCGGCCACGGTCTCCGTACCGCGGAAGAAGTCCAGGGCGATGTAGTCGATGGCGTCGGTCATAGTGTCTCCTTGCGTGGCGGCGGTTCGGTCACGAATGTGGCCGCACGGTGATGGAATCGCCACGATGCACCGTCACGGTGGAGCACATCGTTGTAGCGACCTACGAGCCTGATGTCCCAGCCTGCTTCACCCATGAGGATGAAGACGACATCGCTGACAGCGGTGGCCTCGTCTTCGGACCAGGTCTCAATGACGGTGTTGAGGACAAGGTGCCGTTGCGGTCGCCTCGGTGCCCACTTCGTGTACGCCTGACGGAGGGCGTCGTGCCCGGAGTGCGTGCCCATTCCCGGGATGTCACAGACACCGTCGGGACAGAAAGTGGCAACGACGTCTTCGGTCCGGCCGTCGTCCAATGCCTGCGTGTAGACCGCCAGGGCGGCCCGCACCCCCTCGGACACCTCGGCAAACGTTGTCGTGCTCACGGCTCCACCTCGTCTCCTCAGAACCCGAGATCGGCCACGGATTGCTCGAGGGGGTTCACGTTCACCGCACGCAGGGCGGGCTCGAGCCGGTCGTAGGGCAGGCCGGCCAAGAAGCCGTCGAGGGTGCGTTCGAAGTTCGCGATGCCGCCTTCGATGCCTTCCGAGAGGCGCATGTACTCGAACCCTTTGTTGTGGAGGCCCTTTTGTTGGCGAGGCAGGTTGGAGAAGTCCTGGGTGGGGATGGGCGGGATGCGCTCGTCGTCAAAGGCTCTGGGTTGTGGTGGGGTCGGTGGCGGAGGCTCTTGGTCCGCCGGGTAGCGGGTGAGCGACCAGATCTCCATGAGGGTTTCTTCGGGCCCAAGGGGCCGGAAGCGATAGGAGCTCGCACTCGAATACATGGGGAGGACGAAGTAGTGGGGGAAGCAGTAGTACATCGTCTCGCCGATGCCCGCTGCCTCGAGCTCGTTGAGGTCGGGGATGACAGCTCCGCGTGCTCGGTGCCACTCCACCACTGCCTCGTTGAGGTTGTGGTGCCAGCTCTCCATGGCTTCTTGGGGGTCCTTGGACAAGGTGATGGTGCGCTGGCGCTGTGCGATGGCCACGTCGTTGGCGTGAACCATGCCCCCCATGCCCTCGCTCATGACCTCGAGGTAGTGCAGCTCCGCGTCGATGAAGACCTCGGGATCGAAGGCGGCGGGGTCTTTGGGGGCGTAGCGCTTGGGGATGACCAGCTCGGGGTGGGTCTCGATCACGTGGTATTGCTCCAAGAAGGCCTCTTGGGCCAGCTTCCAGTTGACCGGGAGGATGAAGGACTCCCACCACTCAGTGCGCATGGCCTCGACCTGCCAGGCGTCGAGGATGGAGGCGGCGGGCTCCAAGCAGGTGCGCAGCGGCGGGGCGTCGGCCGAGAGGTTGATCCACGCACAGCCGCCCCAGAGCTCACAGCGCACCGGCACCAGGTCGATCGCTCCTGCCTCGAGGTTGTGCTCTGAGAAGGACTTGGCCCTCGAGACGAAGGTGTTCTGGCCGTCGAGGCCGTAGCACCAGCCGTGAAAGGGGCAGGTGAAGCCGGACTTGAGGCGGCCCCGGCCCTCGATGACCTTGACCCCGCGGTGCCGGCACGAGTTCTGGAAGGCCCTGACCTCGTCGATCTCGGTGCGCACCACGACGACGGACTGGTCCAAGATCTCGTACTCGACGAAGTCACCGACGCTCGGGATCTCTTCGAGCCGACAGGCCATCTGCCAGACCCGGGGCCAGAGCAGCTCGGCCTCCATTTGGTAGAAGTCGGCGTCGTAGTAGCGCTCCTTGGGGATGCGGTCGGGGACCTCGACCCGATAGGGGACGTTCATGACTGCTTCAGGTCGTCGTCCAAGGGCACCCCGAACGTGCGGAGCACCATGGCCAGGACGTCGTAGGCACCGACGGTGAAGACGACGTCCATCAACTGGCGATCGTCGAGGACGGCCGCCAGCGTCGACCACGTCTCCTCGCCGATGAGCGCGTCGCCCAAAAGCTCGTCGACGGCGCGCAGGAGTGCCCGCTCCAGGTCGGACCATTCGGGAGCGTCCGTCCCGACCGCGACGCGCGCGACCTCCTCCGGGTCGACGCCGTTGTCCCCGGCGCTGGCGACGTGCTGCCGCCACTCGTACTCGGAGTCGCGTCGGGCGGCCACCCGCAGTACGAGCAGCTCGCGGTGGCGTGGTGTCAGCGTCGACCCGTACATGATCTGGCCGCTGAAGGTGTTGTAGGCGAGCGCAAGCTCCGGGTACCGGGCCAGCACGCCCAATGCATTGAGACCTTTCGGGCCGTTCCCGCCCTTGGGCCGCCCGGTCGGCGGCAGCAGCGGGGCCAGCGACTCGCCGGCCGCCTTGGACCATTCCTTCGGTGCCAGCGGCGCCAGGCGCGGGGACTCAGGTGTTGCGGCCACCGTTGACTCCCAGGACCTGGCCGGTGATATAGCTCGCTTCGTCACGCACGAGAAAGGCGCACATCGCTGCGATGTCCTCCGGGCGACCGATCCGTCGCACCGGCGTCAACGCAGCGTGGTGTTCGACTCCCTCGCCGAGCAGACCCTTGCTCTCCTGGCGGCGCAGCATCGGGGTGTCGATGAAGCCGGGCGGGATCGTATTGACGGTGATCCCCTTCGGCCCGAGCTCGAGGGCGAGTGACTTCGTGAAACCGATCACGCCCGCCTTGGCCGCGACGTAGTGCGTCATGAACTGCTGCCCGCTGTGCGCGCTGGACGAGGAGATGTTCACAATGCGACCCCAGCCATCCTCCACCATGTCGGGCACCACCGCCTGGCAGCAGTTGAACGTCCCGGTGAGGTTCACATCGAGGAGGCGCTGCCATTTCTCGGGCGAGATCTTCAGGAAGGCATCGACGCCGTGGACGCCGGCGTTGTTGACCAGGACCGTCGGCGGGCCGAGCTCGAGGCGGACCTGCGCCACTCCCGCGTCGATCTGCGCGCGGTCGGTCACATCGACCGTCACGCCCAGCGCCCGGTCTCCTGCCGCGGTGATCTTGCCGGCGGCCTGCTCGGCGGCGTCGCCCTCGCGGTCGAACACTGCGACTGCCATGCCGTCGGCGGCCAGCCGTTCGCTGATGGCGAGCCCGATGCCGGAGGCGCCGCCGGTGACGATCGCCACCCGTGGCCCGCTGCGTGCACCGGCATCACCCATGACGCGCGCCGTCCTCGGCGCCCGGGTCTCCCGTCGTCAGGACTGCCATGTGCCGAGCCTCCTCGTGCCCGAGACAGGCACAATCGACAAGATATACTAACCGGTCGGTACAATCCGTATGGTGGGCGCCGGCGCACACTGTGTATGCCCGTGGGCCGTACGCGCCCGTGACCGGCTCATTTTCGCGGAGGCTCATGACATCCCCCGAAGCCGCATCTGAACAGACGACGAGCCGGCCCGCAGCCGACGTCGACGTCCTCGTTGTCGGTGGGGGCATCACCGGTATCTACCAGCTCTACCTGGCGCGGCAAGCGGGCTTCTCCGTGCAGTTGCTCGAGGCGGGCCACGGTGTCGGCGGCACCTGGTACTGGAATCGCTACCCGGGGGCGCGCTTCGACTCGGAGAGCTACACCTACGCCTACCTCTTCTCCCGAGAGCTGTTCGAAGATTGGGAGTGGCGGGAGCACTTCGCCGAACAGCCGGAGATAGAGCGCTACTTGAACCACGTGGTGGACCGGTTCGACCTCCGGCGCCACATGCGCTTCGGCGCCCGCGTCACATCGGCCGAGTTCGACGAGCGGACCGCGCTGTGGGCGGTGACCGACGACACCGGCACCGTCATCCGGGCGCACCACTTCATCGCCGCCACCGGTGTCCTCTCCATCCCGTACTTCCCCGACGTGCCCGGCCGGGAGGAATTCGAAGGCGAGTCGTACCACACGGGACTGTGGCCGGCCGCACCCGTCGACTTCACCGGCAAACGGGTCGCCGTCGTCGGCACCGGGTCGAGCGGGGTGCAGATCATCCCGGTCATCGCCGAGACGGCAGCCTCTCTGACGGTCCTGCAGCGCTCGCCCAACTGGTGCACGCCGCTGAACAACGCGCCCATCACGCCCGACGAGCAGGTGCAGCTCCGGAAGGACTTCGAGTCGATCCGCGCCACGCTGAACACCTCACCGAGTGGATTCCTCCACGCCCCGCACGAAGGTGCCGCCTTCGACGACTCGGAGGAGGAGCGCGCCGCGTTCTTCGAGGAGATGTGGAGGAGCCGCGGCTTCTCGAAGCTCACCAGCAACTACAGCGACGTGATGTTCGACGGCGATGCCAACGCGGCGTGGTGTGACTTCCTCGCCGACAAGATCCGGGGCATCGTCGAGGACCCCGAGACGGCCGACAAGCTGATCCCCAAGGATCACCGGTTCGGTGAGAAGCGCCCGCCCTTCGTCACCGCCTACTTCGAGGTCTACAACCAGGCCCACGTGGAGCTGGTCGATCTGCAGGCAACACCCATGGTCCGGCTCACCGCCGAGGGCATCGAGACCACCGACACCCACCGGGAATTCGACATGATCGTCTGGGCCACCGGCTTCGACTTCGGCACCGGAGCGCTGGCGCGTATGGGCATCCGGGGGCGGGGCGGCCGTGCGCTCGTGGACCACTGGGCCGATGGTCCCAAGACGTTCCTCGGGATTCAGACCACCGGGTTCCCCAACTTCTACTTCCCCGGTGGGCCCCATGCCGCCGCCGGCAACAACCCCCGCTACAACGGCGACCAGGTGGAGTTCGTCACCGACACCCTGCTGCGTCTGCGGGCGTCCGGCTGCGACGTCATTGAGGTCGACGAGGCGGCAGAGAAGAAGTGGACCGCCATGGTGGACCGCTGGGCGACCAAGGCCCCCGCCTTTGGCGAAAGCAGCTACTACTTCGGGACGAACATCCCCGGAAAGCCCCGCAAGTACCTGCTGAACTCAGCCGGCCGACCGAAGCTGCTGGCGGACATCGCCACGGTGAAGGAGACCGACTACGAGGCCTTCACCTTCTCGGGGTGCGCCGAGCGCCCCGGTCCGGGGGCCTGACCCTCCTCGGCGACGCAGCTCAGACTGTCGCCACCGGCGTCAGCGGAGAGCCCACAATCCCGGGGAGCCGGAGCGGCGGCGCCGTGAGGAGGAACCGGCTCCGGTTGTGCTCGCGCAGCCACGCCGCCAACTCGTGCAGGTACCACATCTCACCGAGCGGCACGCCGAGCTTGAAGAGGCAGAGGTTGTGGATGGGAAGGAAGGAATGCCGGCTGTCGTCGCGGTCCTTGCCCAGCAAACCCTCCACGGCGTAGTTGTCCGCCACCAGCGCCGAGATCTGCGACTCGGCGATCCATTCCAGCAGCGACTCGTCGCGGGCATCGAGGTACGAGCAGAGCGTGTGGATCTTCACGGGATCGGGGTTGCGTTCCCAGCGCAGGATCTCGGTGGCGAACCCGGTGTGGAGCAGCAGCATGTCGCCCGGCTCGACGACCACGTTGTCGGCCGCCATGATCTCCTGCAGGGTCTTGCGGTCGACGCCACGCCAGTCGTGGCCCAGGTGGTGGGCCAGGTCGACCAGGACGCCCCGGCCCTGCACCCCGGCGGCCGCCATGTGCTCCAGGCCGAGGTGACGGGCGAAACAGCGATGCCCCGCGCCGTCGCCCGCGGCATCGGGCTTCGGCCCGACGAGGTCCTCGCCGGCGCGGTAGCCGTTGTAGTAGACCGCCTCCTCCACGCCGTCGCCGTCGGCGTCGAATTCGGCACCGACGTGAGCCAACGAGTCCCACTGCGTCGAGTACTGGAGCGAGAGCGTCACCACGTCGTCCGCCCAGACGTCCACGTACTTGGGGTCGCCGAACTTGTCCATGGAGCTCATCGCAATGTTGTAGAAGGTGTCGGCGTTGCCGTCCATGTCCTCGGTCGGCGAGATCACCGGCGGGTGACGCCGCTGGTTCAGAGCCGTCCCGCCGGGATAGTCGAGGGGCAGGCTGAGGCAGAAGCTGATGCCCGCCTCGACCTCCCGCACACCCTGGAGCACTTTCTCCGGCGTGAGCAGATTGATGCGCCCGAGCTCGTCGTCGTCGCCCCAGTCGCCCCATGTCGAGCCCGGCGGGCGCTGCTTCCACCGCTTGCTCATCCCTTCATCTCCTTCTGGCCGCCCACACCGCGACACCGGCTCGCCGGCGTTGTCTGTACCGACCGGTTGGTCTAGAATTGGTCGTCAGAGTACCGCGTACGCGCGCGCTCGGTCATCGATCTTGCGTCCCCGCGCAGGAAGGGCACAACCATGTCAGAGAACCAACTGGTCATCTCCGCCGACGGGCACATCCTGGAGCCCACCGACCTCTTCGTGACGCGCCTCCCGAAGAACCTGCGGGACCGGGGGGTGTGGGAGGACGACTTCGAGATCGAGCCGCTCGTGGAGGGCGGCGCCAGCAAGTTCCGCCGACTGCACACGCCCGGCTTCGAGGGGTGGACGATCTCGCGCTACCGGCAGACCGGTGGGCGGATGCCCGAGGGCGACCCCGAAATCATCATCGAGGATCTCAACGCCGACGGCGTCGACGTCGGGGTCATGCACCCGAACCTGTCGCTGTTCGGCCTCTATTCCGACGACCACGAGCTGTCGATCGCCCACGCCCGGGTCTACAACGACTACATCGTCGAGCGGTTCGCGCCGTACTTCTCCCGGCTGGCACCGACAGCTCCCATTCCGCTGACCGACGTCGATGACGCGGTCGTCGAGATCGAGCGCGCCGCCGCGCTCGGGTTCCGGGCCATCCTCCTGCCGGCGACGCCACCCAAGCCTTACTACTCCCGGGACTTCGACCCCGTCTGGGCCGCCGCCCAAGCCAGCGGCGTCCACGTGTTCATCCATACGCAAACAGGGGGGATCAAGGTCAACGACCCGACGTCGACCACCCTCAAGGTCGTCATGCAGAATGCCGCCGAGGTCAACCAACCCGTGACGGAGAAGTCTGCATCGAAGCGCATGATCACGCAGGCGATCTACAGCACCATCGTCCCCCAGCAGGTCATCTGCGAGCTCATCGGTGGCGGTGTCCCCGAGCGGTATCCCGACCTCCACTTCGCACTCATCGAGTTCAACGCGCACTGGCTGGCTTCGCTGGTCGGAAGCATGGACAAGTGCTGGATCACCGGCATCGGCCAGGACGCCGACTGGTGGCTCGGGGTCTGGGACGACAGCGTGCCCGCCGCCGAGCAGAGGGGGATCGCCAGGCTCTTCCGCCTGAACGAGAAGTGGCCCTACCCGCTGATGCCGAGCGAGTACGTGCAGCGCCAGTTCCACGTCTCGTTCCAGGACGACCCCGTCGCGGTCGCCTGCCGGCACATCACCGGCCTGTCGTCGATCGTCTGGGGCAACGACTACCCGCACGCGGAAGGGACGTTCCGTGGCAGCAAGCAGCTCATGGCGCAGCTGTTCGCCGGTGTGCCCGAGGACGAGCGCGCCGCCATGGTCGGCGGGACGCTCGGCGACCTCCTGGGGTTCAAGGCCCCCCTTGCCGCCGCGCCGTCGGCCAACTAGACCGCTCCCTCGGGCCAGCGGTACGGAGGTCGACGTCGACGTGCACGATTTCGAGGGACGCGTCGCGGTGATCACGGGAGCGGGGCGCGGTATCGGCCGTGCCTACGCGCTGCTGCTGGCCAGCCGGGGTGCCCACGTCGTCGTCAACGATCTCGGCGGGTCGATGCAGGGGGTCGGTGTCGATGGAGCGGTGGCATCCACCGTGGTGTCAGAGATCGAGGCCGCGGGTGGCTCGGCGCTCGCCGACGAGCACGATGTCGCCTCGGCCGAGGGTGCCCGGGCGCTGACCGGTGCGGCCCTCGAGCGCTTCGGGCGGGTCGACATCCTGATCAACAATGCCGGCATCATCAAGTGGGCCGGCCTCCCGGACGTCGACCTGGACAATCTGGAGCGACATCTCGCCGTGCACGTCCTGGGCTCGTTCAACACCACGCGGGCGGCCTGGCCGCACATGGTCGAACAGGGCTACGGCCGCATCGTCATGACGACATCGTCGGGGGTCTTCGGCCTGCCCAAGAACCTCTCGTACGCCACCGCCAAGGGCGGCGTCATCGGCCTGACGCGCAGCATCGCCACCATGAGTGAAGCCCACGGCATCAAGGTCAATCTCATCGCGCCGGCTGCACTCACGCGCATGGCCGGACAGGACGCCGATCCGGACGACGACTCGTCGCCCATGGCGCCGGGCCAGGTGGCGCCGCTGGTGGCGTTTCTCGCCCACGAGGCGTGCCCGGTCAACGGAGAGCTGTACGCCGCCGGCGCAGGCCGGTTCGCCCGCATCTTCATCGCGTCCACCCCTGGGTACGTCGCCACGGCGCCGACCATTGAGGACATCGCCCAGCATTGGGACGAGATCAACGACGAGGAGGGGTACGTCGTCCCACGTGACCTCCCCGACTGGTCCACATCCTTCCTCACGCACCTCCAAGTCGGGAACTGACCGGAGGACTGCATGGACTTCTCGCTCAGCGAATCCGAACGCGCCCTCGTCGACCTGTGTCGCGAGTTCGCCCAGAAGGAGATTGCGCCGCGTGCGCCGATGGCCTGGGGAGAGGCGCGGTGTCCGACCGACCTCCTGCGGGAGATGGGTGCGCTCGGCCTCCTCGGCATGCTCGTCCCCGAGGAATGGGGCGGGATCGGGATGTCGACCGTCGGCTTCGTCGCCGCCATGGAGCAGATCGGCCAGGCCGATCAATCCGTCGCCGCGGCCTGGCAGGCCCACGTCACCATCGGCTCGCTGCCGCTGTACCTCTTCGGGAGCGACGAACAACGCGAGCGCTGGCTGCGCCCGCTGGCGGAGGGACGGGTGCTGGGTGCGTTCGGGCTGACCGAGCCGGACGCCGGTTCCGATGCCCGTGGGATCCGGACCCGGGCCGAGCATCGTGACGGCGGGTGGCTGATCAACGGCCGCAAGACCTTCATCTCCAACGCGGGGACGGACATGTCGTTCGGGGTCACCCTGCTGGCGCGCACAGAGCCCGTCGAAGGCCGCGAGCCGGGCTTTGCCAGCCTCGTCGTCGAGAAGGACACCCCCGGCTTCACCATGGGCCCGAAGATGCGGGGCATCGGATGGCGGGGCCTCGACACCCGCGAGCTGTACCTCGACGACGTCTGGGTTCCCGACGAGCACCTGCTCGGGGATCCCAATTTGGGCCTCGGCCAATTCCTGCGCACCTTGGAGGTCGGGCGCATTTCGATCGCGGCGTTGTCGCTGAGCCTGACCCAGGCCGTCCTCGACCTGGCCCTCGCCTACGCACGCGAGCGTGTGCAATTCGGGCAGCCCATCTCGAAGTTCCAAGCGGTGCAGTTCAAACTGGCCGACATCGCCACCGAGCTCGAAGCCGCGCGCTGGCTCACCTACCGGGCCGCCTCCCTACGCGACGCGGGCCAGCCGTTCCAGAAGGAAGCAGCGATGGCCAAGCTGAAGGCAAGCCGAGTGGCGGCCTGGGCAGCCTCGGAGGCGGTGCAGATCCACGGTGGCCTGGGTTACATGCTCGAGACGCCGGTCGCCCGCTTCTACTGCGACTCCAAGGTGCTCGAAATCGGCGAGGGGACGAACGAGATCCAGCACCTCGTCATCGCCCGTCAGCTGGGCTGCTGACTACACCGCAGCGAGCCGGCGGAGCGCGTCGGCGATGTTCTCGCGATCAGGCAGCCAGGCTTGCTCGAGGTCGGGTGAGTAGGGCGACGGTGTCGCTGCAGCTCCGATGCGCACAATCGGCGCGTCGAGATCCCAGAAACCCTCGCGCGCCACAGTGGCCGCGATTTCGGCGCCGATGCCGAAAGGGACGACGGCCTCGTGCGCGATGAGGAGGCGGCTCGTCTTGTGCACCGAGGCCAGAATCGACTCCATGTCCAGCGGCGCCACCGTTCTGAGGTCGATCACTTCGACGGAGATTCCCTCCGCCTCGACGACCGCGGCGGCAGCCAGCGCCTCGTGGACCATCCGGGAGACCGAGACGACGGTGATGTCGCGGCCGGCCCGGACCACGGCGGCTTTGCCGATCGGCAGCACGTAGTCGGACGGCGGTTGCGGGCCTTTCATGCCGTACAGCTGGCGGTTCTCTATGAAGACCACGGGGTTGGGGTCCTGAATGGAGGCCCGCAGCAGGCCGTACGTGTCCGCCGGGGTCGAGGGCATGACGACGCTCAAACCGGGAATGTGGGCCAGCAGCGCCTCCAGGCTCTGCGAGTGCTGGCTTCCCGACGAGCGGCCCGCCCCGAACTGGGTGCGCACCGTGAGCGCCATCTCCGCCGCGCCCCCGGTCATGAACGGCAGCTTGGCCGCCTGATTGAGCAGCTGGTCGAAGCACACGCCGATGAAGTCGAGGTACATCAGCTCGACCACGGGATGCATGCCGGCCATGGCCGCCCCGACGCCGAGTCCGATGATCGCGGTCTCGGAGATGGGCGTGTCGCGCACCCGGCCCGGGAATTCCGCGGCCAGGCCGCGGGTGAGCCCGAAGACATTGCCGCCGGCGCCGACATCGACGCCGGCGAGGAAGACGCTGTCGTCCTCGGCAAGCTCGAGGGCGAGCGCGGAACGGATGGCGTCCATGGTGCGGAACACCGGTGCATCCTCTGCCGGTGGCGCGGGTTCCGGGCGCGCCGGGCGCGGGCGCAGCACAAAATCCGTCAAGGTGGCCGTGGCCGGTGCGGCCAGCCGGCGAGCCGCTTCGACTGCGCCGTCAAGGACGGCGGCCGTCGACGCCTCCAGGGACTTGAGCTCGTCGTCACCGACGCCCGCCTGGCGCAGCACGCTCTCTTGCAGCAGCAGTGGGTCTCGTGACCGCCACTCCTCGACCTCGTCCGCCGACCGATAGCGCTCGGGGTCGCCCTCGTAGTGGCCGTGCCAACGGTAGGTGGTGGCCTCGACCATGAACGGACCCCCGCCGTCGCGCACCCCGCCGACGACGTGCTCCATCACGGACGCGGTCGCCGCGACATCGTTACCGTCCACGGCGACGTAGGGGATCCCGTAGCCAGCCGCTCGGTGCTCCAGGGATGCCGCATGCTGCGCTGACGCGGGCGAGAACTCGGCATAGCCGTTGTTCTCGCAGAAGAAGACAACCGGGAGCTTCCAGACGGCGGCCAGGTTCAGGGCCTCGTGGAAGGCTCCCTGCGCCACGGCGCCGTCACCGAAGAACGCCACGGTGACGCTCCCGTCGGCCCGGAGCTGTGCTGCCGTCGCCGCCCCCACCGCAATCGGCACACCCGCGGCGACGATGCCGTTGGCCCCGAAGATGCCGAGCTTGGGATCGGCGATGTGCATGGAACCGCCGCGGCCACGGTTCGTGCCCTGATCCCTGCCCATCAGCTCGGCGAACATCGCGGCCGGCTCCAGGCCCTTGGCCAGGCAGTGGCCGTGACCTCGATGGGTCGAGGTGATGACGTCCGCCGCGCCCAGCGGCCAACAGGCTCCGACGGCGGTCGCCTCCTGCCCGGTGGAGAGGTGGACGAACCCGGGGACCTCGCCGTCTCGATACAGCGCCGCCACCCGCTCCTCGAAGCCCCGGATCAGCAGCATCCGGCGCTGCATCTCCATGAGATCGGCCACCGAATAGGCGGACGGAGGGGAGAAATCGACAACCATCGAACGTGTACTGTACTGGTCGGTACAACGTGAGGGAAACGATGATCGAGCAGATCGACATACCCGAGTCGTTCCCAGGCCCCGGAGCGGTCTCGGGGAAGCGGGTCGTCATCACCGGCGCCAGTCGCGGGCTCGGGGCCCTGCTGTCCCACGCGTTCTCGCAAGCGGGAGCGTCCGTCGCACTGGTCGCCCGCACGGAGCGAGATCTGAAGGCAGTGGCGGAAGCACTCCCCGGGACCTCGCTCGTGCTGAGCGGTGACGTGACCGACGAGGATTTCAACGAAGCGGTCGCCGACGCCGCGGTGGACGAATGGGGCGGTGTCGACGCCTGGATCTGCAATGCGGGGATCTCGCCCATGGTGGGCGGTCCCCGGGAGACGGACGCTTCGACCTGGCGGCGGGTCATAGAGGTCAACCTCACTGGCTCCTTCCTGGGAGCGCGGGCCGCGGCCCGGGTCATGGGCGACGGCGGACGGCTGATCTTCACCGGATCGGTCCTGGGCGAGCGTCCGCGCAAAGGGTTGTCCGCCTACAGCGCGTCGAAGGCCGGTCTGGTCGGCGTGGCCAAGGGCCTCGCCCTCGATCTGGCCCCTGCGGGCATCACCGTGAACGTCGTCGCGCCGGGGTGGTTCGAATCACCGTTGGCCGACGAGTGGGTGCACAACCCCAAGCTCTCCGCCGCCATCACCGGGCACACGGCGCAACAGCGCTGGGGCACGTCCACCGACCTTGCTGCGGCCTATCAGTTCCTGGCCTCCGACGCCTCCGCCTTCATCACCGGTACCGTGCTCAGCGTCGACGGCGGATACTTGTTGGTATGACGGCGACGCGACGGGTCGTGGCGATCATCGGCGCCGGCGGGGCACTCGGTGCCGCCGTGTCCCAGCAGTTTGCCGGCGAACCCTCCACGGATCTCATGCTCAGCGACGTGAGCGCGTCCTCGCTGGACGCCACCGTCGCCGGGTTGCCGGCGACGGATGGTTCGGTCGAGACCCAGCTGGCGGACGTCAGCGACTACGACCAGGTCGAATCCGTCATCACGCGAACGGTCGAACGCTTCGGCCGCCTCGACGTCCTCATCAGCAACGCGGGCGTGCTCTCCCCCAACGGCCGGATCCACAATCTGAGCACCGAGGACTGGGAACGCGCCTTCCGGGTCAATCTCCTCGGCGCCGTCAACGGCATCCGTGCCGCCGTCGGCGTCATGCGGCCGCAGCACTCCGGCTCCATCGTCTTGACCGCATCGGTCTCCGGTCTGACCGCGTGGTCACACGCGGCGCCCTATTGCGCCACCAAGGCGGCGGTGATCCAACTGGCCAAGGTCGCTGCCGTCGAGTACGCCCGCGACGGCATCCGCGTCAACTGTGTGTGCCCGGGGACGTTCCGGTCGGCGATCCATGACGGACTCCCGCCAGAGGCGCTCGATGCCGTCGCCCGACGCCATCCGCTGGGCCTCGGAACAGCCGGCGACCTGGTGGGCGCGTACTCGTACCTGGCGAGCGAGGCGGCTCGCTGGACGACGGGGTCGGCGCTCGTCGTCGACGGCGGGTACTCGGCGCCGTGAAACGGTTAATCGGGCAGTTCGGCAGCCGGGTTCGTGATGCCACGCATGAAGATGTCGGCGAAGGGCTTCGCCACGTCGCGCGCCGAAAGCTCTCCGCCCGGTTTCAACCAGAGGTAGGTGTAGTTGTGCATCCCGAACCATGCCATGGCGGTCAGCCGGGGCTGCACGTCACGGAACTCGCCCGTCTCCACGCCCGCCTGGAGGACCGCCTCGACCCTTTGCTCGTAGGCACGGCGGCGTTCGCGAAACTGCTCCGCTCGCTCGCCGGTGAGCGCAGGGAATTCGTGGAGGAAGACCCAGACATGGTCCGGGTAGCGGTGGATGACGTCGAGCAGTTCCTCGCCCAGCAGGGCGAGCTGCCGAGTAGGCGGGCCTCCCGTCTCCGCCACACGGTCTGCGCCAAGCATCACTTCGTCCATCACCCGGTCATGGATCGCCGCGAGCAGATCCTCCTTGGAGCCGATGTAGTGATACAGCGCGCCCTTGCCGAGATCGTTCGCCACACAGAGCTCGGTGATGCCCGTAGCGTGGTAGCCGCCTCGGGCGAAGACGCCGGCGGAAGTATCGATGATCGCTTGGTAACGCGCTTCCCAATTCGCCTTACGCCGGGAATCACCGGTCGCTTCCGCCCGTGCCATTGAGCCCGAGACTAGCGGGCCTTCAACCGGCGGGAACCCTTCGGTGACAATTGAAAGGCCGACACACCGCCGCCCGACACCCGCACTTCCCTCGGACCAGTAAGGAGTCGATCGTCGTGCTGCGCATGTGTTCCGGAACCTCGTCGACCTTCGTCGGGTCGCGCTGATGTCGGCCGCTCCGACGGACTCGGCGGACGTGAACTGGTTCAACGTGCTCGCCCACCACGCTCGACGCAATCCGGACAAGGCGATCACGCGCTTCGAGGGGGAGGTGACGACCTATCAAGAGATGGCCGGGCGTGCGGCCGCGACCGCCGGTGGCCTGGCCGGGCGTGGAATCGGCCCAGGCGATGTGGTGGCGCTGCTCTCGTACAACTGCCCCGAATTCCTCGAGGCGCTCTTCGCCGCCAATTACCTCGGCGCCATCGCCATGCCGATCAACTGGCGGCTTGCCGCTCCCGAGGTGCGCTACATCCTCGAACACTCGGGAGCGCGTGCGCTCGTCTGCGACGAATCCCTGCTGCCGCTGGGGAACCGGGCAACGGTGGGCCTGGAAGACACGCTCGCTCGTGTCAGCATGTCGAGGGTCGAGGCACTGGGCTGGACGGCCCTCGGCGACCTTCGGAGTAGCCCCGACGAAGCGGCCCCGGTTCCGGCCGCGGCCGACGATGTCCACCGGTTGATGTACACGTCGGGGACGACCGGTCGTCCCAAGGGCGTCATGCTCACCCACGCCAACCTGGCTTGGAAGAACCTGGCGCACATCGTCGAATTCGGCTTCACGAGCAGCGATCTCGGGTTGGCCTGCGGTCCGCTGTACCACGTCGGTGCGCTCGATCTGACCACGACGTCGCTGATTGCCGCAGGCGCGACGACGATCGTCCATCCTTCGTTCGACGCGTCCGAGGTGGTCGACGAGATTGAGCGCTCCCGTGTGACCACGGTGTGGCTGGCACCCGCCATGGTCAACGCGAT
The DNA here is from genome assembly GCA_963741995.1 of uncultured Acidimicrobiaceae bacterium. Classification (GTDB taxonomy): domain Bacteria; phylum Actinomycetota; class Acidimicrobiia; order Acidimicrobiales; family RAAP-2; genus Bog-473. Next base: position 203,711 of record CAVUKI010000001.1, on the reverse strand, counting down.
CATGTCCCTACCCGACATCGAGCGGCGGGATCTCTCCTCGGTCCGGGTGGTCATCAACGGCGGCGAGAAGATGCCGATCCCGCTGATCGAGCGGATTCAGCGGGTTTTTCCCTCCGCGTGGTTCGCCGACGCCTATGGGCTCACGGAAACGGTCTCGGGAGACACCTTTCTCGATCGCGAGAGCATTGTGACGAAGCTGGGTTCGGTGGGCCGCCCGTGCCTCTACCTGGAGCTCGAAGTCTGGGACGACGACGGAAGTTCCGTCGCCCCCGGAGAACAGGGCGAGATCGTCATGCGGGGCCCCAAGGTCTTCAAGGGGTACTGGCGGGATGAGGACGCGACGGCTGCTGCGTTCGTCGGGGGCTGGTTCCACACGGGGGACATCGGTGTCCGTGACGAGGAGGGCTACCTCTATATCGTCGATCGGTTGAAGGACATGATCGTCTCCGGCGGCGAGAACATTGCAAGCTCGGAAATCGAGCGCGTCCTGTACGAGCATGATTCGGTTCTCGAAGCTGCCGTTGTCGGCCGTCCCGATGAGCGATGGGGAGAGGTCCCGGTGGCGTTCGTTGCGTTGCACCCAGGAGCCGACGAAAGGGCCGACGTCCTCATTGAGCACTGCCGGGCCCAATTGGCGCGCTTCAAGGTCCCCAAAGAGGTCACGTTCGTCGAGGCGCTCCCGCGAAATCCCTCCGGGAAGGTCCTGAAGCGCGAGCTCCGCGCCGAAGGGTGAGCACACTGTCCGGATTCTTGATCTGTCTGCGCGTCCTCAATGGATCCGTTCGAATGGAGGCATCATCATCCGCGTGAGCGGGCCGGTCACGGGCGGGAGCAAGGGGTGGGTTTTCAGCGGGCCCGCGACCGATCTCGCTGCGTGGGGATACCGGCAGGACGAGTACTTCCTCGAAGGGGAGGCCGTCCGCTATGGACCGCTCCCGGGCACCGAACTCGTGAGAGACGGGCGCTGGCAGGTGGAGCCGGTCGAGAGCTCGCCGTACAAGACCCGCATGGTGGTGGTGCGGCCGGTCGATCCCTCGGCGTTCAACGGCACGGTGATCGTGCTGTGGAACAACGTCTCCGCCGGCTACGAGAACTTCGGTGGCGGCGACAGTCCCGAGGTGTACGAGGACGGCTACGCCTACGTGGCCGTCTCCGTCCAGCGGGTCGGGGTGCACGGACAAGGCGACAACCCGCAGGGCCTGCGGCAGTGGGATCCGGAGCGCTACGGGTCCTTGTCGATCCCGAGCGACGACTACTCGTTCGACATCTACACGCAGGCGGCCAACCTGGTCGCGCCCGATCGACCCCGCGTCGCTCTCGACCCCATGGGCGGTCTCGAAGTACGGCGGCTCATCGCCCAGGGCGCCTCGCAATCGGCGGCGCGACTGGCTTCCTATCTCAATGGTGTCCAGCCCATCACCCGGCGCTTCGATGCCTTCTTCCTCGTGATGTATTTCGGTGGCGGAACCCCGCTCGAAGTCGGTGACGAGGTCATGACCGTCCGGGAGGCGGCAGCCGACGCCAGCCGGCCGCGGATCCCCGAAGGCCTGCATCTCTTGCGGGACGACCTCGGGATCCCGATCATGGTGGTGAACACCGAATGCGAGGCGACATCCTGCTACGGGGTCCGCCAACCGGACTCGGACCGCTTTCGGTACTGGGAGGTGGCCGGCGCCTCGCATGTCTCACTGCCCGCAATGGCGTCGTCGGCCCCTCGGATGGAGCGAGACTTCGGCTTCTCGATTCCGCTGGACCAGACTCTGCAGGCGATCAATCAGGTCTCTGTCGCGCCGGTGGTCGACGCCGCCCTGCATCACCTGCACGCCTGGCTGACCGATGGCACTCCACCAGCTATCCAACCCCGCATCGTCTTCGACGGTGATCCGCCCGTGATCGTCCGTGACGACAATGGCATCGCCCGGGGCGGCATCAGGCTGCCTCAGGTTGAGGTCCCGCTGGGACACAACAGCGCCATCCAACAGACGCCCGACATCTTCGCCCGGCTCGTGGGGTACCACGAGAGCTTCCCGGACGAGAAGGTCCGCGAGCTCTACGGCAGTCGTGACAGCTATCTCGTCATTTACGGGGCGGCCACTCTGGCCGCCGAAGGAGCATCGGTGATTCTCCCCCGCGATGTCGATCCGCTCCTTGCCGAAGCGGAGAACGCGTTCCCGCTGTAGGTGGAACGCGCCGACGAGAGCCGCGCTGGTGCACCGGTTTCCGACTGGGGCGGCCTGCTAGACCTTCACGCGTGCTCGACAGCCTGGAAGACCGATGCTCTGCCCTCTTCCGCGACCACCGAGTCGAGGCATTCGACGGGACCTTCCACGTCCCCAATCGTGAGAGCTACCCCGCACTCTTCGCCTGGGACAGCGGGTATCACGCATTGTCGCTCCTGCATCTCGATCCTGGTGCCGCGCTCGGTGAGCTGACAACCCTGTACCACGCCAATCGGTTGCCGGACGGACTGTTGTCGCACCAGCGCTATGTCCCCGGCGCGGAGGACCATCGGCAATTCATCGAGGATCTCTTCGGACCGATGTTTGACGGGGATCGCACTCCATTCGTCGATCCACCGACGCCTGCCTATGCGGCCGCCCGTCTTTCGCTGGCCCTGGGAGCGCCCGCCGACCACCTCCTCGACGAGGCCGTTTCTCACTTGCGTGCGCTGGCCCGCCACCGAACGCTGGACGGCCAGTCGCTTCCCGCCGTCTTGCACCCGTTCGAAACCGGGACCGAGGGGAGCCCCCCTATGCGGAGTCTGTTTCCCGATGGCGTCGACGCGTCCTTTGCCCGATTCAAGGACCTCACCGTTTCCTGCCGCGCCGCCGGCATGGCACCTCAGGCGGCCCTGGCCGCGGACCACGGATTCGTGGTGTACGAGCCGACGATGTGCGGTTGGTACTTGCTGGCGCTCGAGGAGGTGGCCGCCGCGTGCAGGGCCCGGGGCCGTCAGGGAGATGCAGCGGAGGCCGAACTCGTGGCCGAGGCGGTGGCCAGAAATCTCGAGTCGTTGCTGTGGTGGGACGAAGGACGCATCTTCGCCGCGTATGACGTCTCCCGATCAGCACAGCTCCTGGGCACAGGAGCCATGGGCCTGCTTCCCGCTGCGAGTCACACGGTGATGGAAATGGGCCTGTCGGAGCGGGTCGCCGAACGTCACCTCGGTCCTGGGGGACCCATGTGGGGAGCATTCGGCTTTGCGGCGGGCACCATCGTCCCGGGCGGCGGGGTCGGCTCCCACGTGCAGTGGGACGGCAACGCCGTGTGGGGAGCGACGGTCTATTGGGCGTACCTCGTGGCGGCCCGTCTGGGCCGGTGGGCCGAAGCCCGACGGCTGCGCGACGAGCTCACGGCCTTGATTGACGCGCACGGGTTTCGGGAGTTCTACGACGCGTGCACCGGCCGGCCAGGGGGGGCGGGAGCAAGGTCCGGCTTCAGCTGGCCTGCCCTGGCACTGGACATGACCATCCCTTCGGGGTGACGTCCCACCACTTCCCGCTAATTGGCGGCCGCGGACCCGGCAAACTGCAGCACACCCTTCGCTTTGTCGAAGGTGACGAGGTACACCGGACCGATCGCATAGGCCCGTCCCGGCGCAAAGGACACCGGAGCGCCCGATCCAGGAATGGCAGCGTTCCGGAGTTCGTATCCGGCGTGGGCAAAGGTGGACCAGGTCAGGTCCTTTCCGGCCGCCTTGGCGATCGTTGCGAACAAATCCATGTTGAGGCACGCGGACTCCACCGCGAAGAACGTCTGGTCCGACCCGGTGAGTGGGTTGGTCGGCGGGGTGATCTTGAGCGAAGGGTACGCCTTTCGAACCACGCCAGCGCAGGTTTGGACCGCGGGCGTGTGCCAAAGCTGATAGTTCGAAGGAACGGGACTCGTTGTGAGGACGTTCTCGAGATATTTCGGTGCGATCGAGGAGCCCAGGACAGCGCTCTCGAGGCCGGCTTCGTCCGTGGCAATCCATGGCGGCAGATAGGAGCTCTGGTTGGCTTGCAGGGACTCGGGCCAGACGGTGGCGCCTGTACCCACTGCGATCACCTCGTTGACACCCGCGAGCTGGAAGCGCTGGGCTATGAGACCGGCTTGCTGATTGGTGGCCACCTCGTCGTCCTGCGGTGCGCCGTCAACGGCGCTCTGCGCGACGCGCACCCCAAGAGACTTCAGCGACGTTTGCACGACCTTCAGCTCGCTGCCATCGGTCTCGGTCCCGGCAAAGAGGCCCACCTTCTTTCCCTTGAAGAGGCCACGATGCGCCAGGACGGTCAGCTGAACCGGGTCGTAGGCCGCCGCTGGTGGTACCAAGGTGAAGTTGGGCACCTCCCCGGGTGATTCCACGTCCTGAAAGCTTCCCGAGATGGTCGGCACGTGATGCTGCTGAAGGAAGCAGTCGGCCTGTTGTGGGGCGATGGCGACGAAGACGGCATCATCCTCGGCCAACTGCGTGCATGCGGTGATGGCGGGTCCCGTACCGACGGGGTTCACCGCCACCAGATACGGCACCAGATGGCGCCCGTTGATGCCGCCTTCGGCGTTCAGGTTGGCGATGATCGCGTTGTAGGCGTCCGGAAAGCTTCCTTGGTCCAAGGTGATGCCGAACTGCCGAACGGCTGCGAGGTCGACGTAGGGGATGCCGACCCGAATGGTCGTGGCCGTGACGCCTTGCGTCGGTGCGTTGGCCGCCGCCAGGACAGGATCTGCGCCCCCGACCGCTGCACACGCACTGAGGATCAGCGTGCCGATGACGGGTAGGACAAAGCTCGTTCGCATGTGGCGGTCTCCGCGGATGAGCAGCCACCAACGGGCCGCACCGGCATGCACAGTTGCACATCTCCAGCCCCAAAGGCATTCACATCCGTGGAGCGAGAGGCGCTCGGGTCGTCGCGACGAACAGTTCCTCCCCCTTTGCCGTCCCGAGAGGCCCCTTCTCTGGCGCTTCGAATCCGGGCCGAAGGACGTCGTCCGGGTCCATGTCAGGGCGGTGTCGCCAGTCCTCGTCGGGCGCCGCCGGCCGGAGGCCGATCTCGTCGTCGAGCACAGGGGACGGCGGATCGACGCGGACAGGCACGGCTCGCCAGAGCGCGACCCGCACGGCGGTGCTCTCCGCTCCCTCGCTCTGTTCGGCCGCCATCCGCCTGCATCGTCGGCCAAAATGGACCGACGCACCAACGCGGTCTCGATCGGATGATGCGTCACGGTTCACCGGGCAGAAATCTTCAACGCGTACGCTCTCGTGCATGCGCCAACGCTTCGGTCCTTTCCTGGCCGACGAGCGCGGGTCCCGGGCCTCATGGCGTCACGGATAGGAGCCGCTCTCCTGGGATATCGGGAGCTGCTGGCCGTGCTCGTGGCCGCGCTCGTCGGACTCAGCGTGCAACAGCCGCTGGTCTGGCTGACGTCCCGTCAGGGCATCAACGTCGGACTGGCCGTCCTTGTGTTCGCCACTGCCGTGACGATCGCACCGGCGGAGCTGCGCCGGCTGGGCTCTTCGTGGCGCCGCCTCCTGGCGGTGCTGGTCGTGGGGGTCACAGTGCTTCCGTTCCTGTCGTGGACGGTGTCGCGCCTGGTGCCCCCCGGGTCTCTACGCGACGGCATCCTCACGGTCGGCCTTGCCCCCTGCGAGATCGCTTCGGTCGCCACGACGGCCATGGCAGGAGGCGAGGCCGCTTTTGCAGCCGGCATCCTCATCGGATCGACTCTCGCCACGGTCGCAGTGTCCGGGCTGATCCTGGGCCTCGAGGTCGGATCGGCGTCCGTTCACCCGTGGCACATCCTGCTGAATTTGGTTCTCGTGGTGGCCGTGCCGCTTGCCGCCGGTCTGACGATCCGAGCGTTCACTCCGATCGGGGCACGCGCTGAGCAAGCGGCCATGGCGACGGTGACCGTGGTCGTGGCCTGTCTCGTCGCCTTGATCGCGGCAGAGATCCATCTCTCGTCCCGCTATGTCTCCGTGACCTGTGCACTGATTCTGTTCTTGGCCGCCTCGGCCCTCATCGGCTGGGGGCTGGGGCGCGGGGCGCGCCGTCCGGTTTCCAGCGCGACGCTCCTCACGACCTCAATGCGGGACTTCGCGATCGCTGCCGGTCTCGCCGCCGCAGCCTTCGGTCCCGCCGCGGCGGCACCGCTCGGTCTCTACGGCATCCTCGTCCTCATCTGGGGCACCGCGGTCGCCGGAACGTTGCGGCGTCGCCAGCGACCAGGATTGACCCCAGCCTGACCCTGCAAAATCAGATGACGTCCTTGAAGACCGCTGTGCTGTTGGCCGTTTCCTGGGCCACGGGGAAATTGAAGCCGCACTTGGGACAGGGCTCGGCCAGCGTCTTCTGCTCGGCCAAGAGATCGTAGGCCTTGTCCTGCAGGAGCCCGCAGGTCGGGCAGATGCGCAGGAGCCGCGTCGCCGTCGACTCGAAGTTCGTGATGATGTCTTCCATGATGGCGCCGTTGGCCGCCCACTCCTTGGCGTGTTTGTGGTAGGTGTCCATGTGCCAGTCGTCGACCGCTTCCTTACTGGACCACATGGAGATCTCGTTGTACCAGCCCGCCTCGTCCGGGTGCTCCCACCACGTGAGATGGAGGAAGCCCGGCTTGGTCATGAGGTGATGGCGCACGTCGGTGAAGACCGTGCGGAACTTGTCATACGCGTCCGGACTGCTGAAACGGACCCGTTGCATGCTGAGGTAGATACCCACTGTCTCTCCTTCGGTGTACGAAATGAATGTGACTGGTTAGGGCGTGACACCTTCGACCGTGACGTCGGCGCCGAGCTTGCGCGCGACCTCCTTGGCCACGTCGCCCTCGACCACCAGGCGCCATCCGGCCTTCTCCGGTCGGACCACGAGCACATGCCGCACCCCCCGGGCGACAGCCGCCTGGGCGATCGTCTTGGAGGGCTTCCGGGTGGCTGCCACCTGGCCCCAGGCCTCAGCCCCGCCGTTCTCGAGGGCGGACACCGCCTTCGTGGCGATCGCCTTCTGCTCTTCCATCTCCTTCCTCGTCGGCATGAGGCCCGGATTGGGCAGACCCAATGAGGAGCCGTAGATACGGGCGATCGTGACCACCGCCACCGGGTCTCCGGCGCTGAGACGGAGCGCTTGGCGGATGGCCGCGCCGGGGATCTTCTCTCCGTTGGATGCGATCAGCACCCCCGCCGGCTGCGTCGGCTGCTTGTCGAACTTGCGGCGCCCGAACTTGCTTCTGACCGGGCCGCGCGTTGGCCTCGCCTCGGCCGGCGCCATCGTCATCGCTCGGTCTCGGCTTGCATAGCGGACATCGTCGGCGTCACCACAACGGGCTCCGACGACTCACCGAGGTCGATCCCGCCAGGCGACCCGAGCACCAGCGGCATCTCGCCCGTGTCGATGATCCCTCGACGCTTGTCGCTCATCTTGCGCCACCAGTACAGGGGGACGTAGGCGGCCACGATCACCAGGCCCAGGATGTAGAGGAAGTGCCCCTGCCCGGGACCGACGACGATGTCCGGCGAGTTCCAGCCGCCCACGAAGTAGTCGAACGTGAGGAACAGCGCGCAGGCCAGTGCGATCCAGCGAAACCAGCCCGGCATCCGGAACGGGCTGACCCTTTCGGGTCGCACCTGGCGCAGCAGGAAGTACCCGTAGAGGGACCCCGCCACCGCGACGATGTAGCCGACGTTGGAGAAGATGTAGATGCGCACGGGCGAACCGAAGAGGCTGACGATGAGCGCACAAATCACATTGAAGGCCATGGCCCGGTCCGGCACGTGGTGCTTGTTCTTGTGCTCGAAGAAGCGGGGCAGGAGCCGGTCCTCGGAAGCCTGGAACAGGGAACGGGCCACGCCCATGATGGCGTTCAGCACCGAGAGCAGGAGAGCAAGGACCAGCGGGATGCCGATGAGGTACTTCACCCAGGCCGCGTTCCCGAAGATGTGGTCGCAGAAGCTCGTGTACAGGGTCAGCGGGTCGGCCGTCTTCAGCGAGGCCCCCAGGACCCCCACGAAGACGATCGCGGTACCGATGTAGACGAACACCCCGTAAAGGCCTTCGGCGGTGAGAGCGATCTTGGCGTCACGGGCGGGGTCACGGCACTCGCCGATGTAGCACGCCGCCGCCTCCATGGCGATGGCGTTCCACGAGATCACGAAGATCCAGGCGAGGAAGAAGATCGTCCCCGAGCTCGCCGGGTTGGCGTAATGGAAGCCCGAGATGTTCGACCAGTGGAAGCTGGAGGGCTTGAACACGGGCAGGATGATCAGCAGGGTCAGCGGGACCATGGAGGTCACCCCGAGGATGGTGGCGAAGGTGGCCCCCAACTTGATGCCGAGGTAGCACGGGATGAACAGCCCGATCAGCCCGATGAAGGTGATGACGAGCACCCCCATGGAGACCGGCGTGCCCAGGGTGCCGAGCGGCGAGAACGTGCGGCCGAGCGGCACATGGAAGAGCACGGCGATGTAGCCGGCCGCCAGCAGCATGTTGATCGGCGCGACCGGGAACCAGCCGAGCCAATAGCCCCAGCTGGAGACGCCGCCGATGTGTTTCGCCGTCGTATGCCCGAGCGGTTCGAAGCTCTCGTACGCATAGGAGGGCATGCCTCCCGTCCGGTGTGGAAGGAGTGCGGCCAGCTCGCCCATGCACAGGCAGACGATCAGTCCGATCACCACCACCAGAGCAATGGCCGGAATGGCCGCCGCGCCCATGGACGAGACAGCGAACGGGACGATGCCGGTCACCAGAATGGTGCCGGCCAACCCGATCACGAACGCTCCCCACCAGTTCGTACCCCGGCTCAGGGAGGTCGCCACCTCAGCTGGAGCGCCGCTTACCGCGGTGCCTTCATTACTCATGTCCTCGTCTCCTCCGTGCGGGTCGGGTGTGTCAGTCGGGGTGTCGGTGATGCAGTGCTGGTGGTTCCGGTCAGAAGGCTTGCAAGTAGCGCTCGAGCTCCCAGGGGGTGACGTCGGTCTGGGACGCTCGCACCTCGGCCCGTTTGGTGGCCACGAAGTAGTCGACGTAGTCCTCTTCGGGCGTCTTGCCCAGGCCCTCGCGCAGTACGTCGTCGCGCTCCAGTTGGTCGACGGCGTGCCACAGCGTCATGGGCATGGAACGCAGTCCGAGGTCGGCCGCCTCCTGCTCGCGCAGCTCCAGCAGGTTGAAATCGCAGGGGTCACCGGGATCGACGCCTCGCTCGATGCCGTCGAGGCCGGCGGCGATCAGTGCGCTGAGAGTCAGGTACGGGTTGGCCGAACCGTCGATACAACGGTTTTCCACGCGCCCGGGGTCCGGGACCCGAAGCATGTGCGTACGGTCGTTGCCGCCGTAGGTGGCGTACACCGGAGACCAGGCCGCACCCGAGTTCGGCGCCGCGCTCGCCAACCGCTTGTAGGAGTTCACGGTGGGGCAGGCAATCGCCGCCAGTGCCTCGGCGTGTTCGAGCAGGCCTCCGATGAAGGAGTACCCGAGTGCCGACATCCCCAGCCCTCGGGCGTCGTCGGGGTCAGCGAACAGCTCGTCGTCCTTCGACTCGATGTCCCAGAGGCTCAGATGCATGTGCAAGCCGTTGCCGGTGAGGTGCGAGAACGGCTTGGGCATGAAGGTTGCGAGCATGCCCGCCTCGGCCGCCAGGCAGTGCACCATGTAGCGGAACACAATGACCCGGTCGGCGGTGGTCAATGGGTCGGCGTAGCGGAAGTTCTGCTCGAACTGCCCGTTGGCGTCCTCGTGGTCGTTGGCGTAGTTCGCCCATCCCAGGGCGTTCATATGACGCGACACCGTCGTCAAGTGGTCGTACATCCGGGTCAGTGCCCGGGCGTCGTAGCAGGGTGCCGCGGCCCGGTCCTGTGGGTCGGCCACCGAAATGGCGCCGTCGTCGGTCCGCCGCACCAGGAAGTACTCCGCCTCGGCGCCGACCTTGAGCGCGTACCCTGCGGCCGCCAGGCGGTCCAGCTGTCGGCGCAGGATGACACGGGGTGCGAAGGGCCACGGCTCGCCCAGGACATGGGGGTCGCACTGGATGATGCCCAACCCGGGTCGCCACGGGGCCGGCATGTACGAGTCGAGATCGGGAATGGCCAGAATGTCGGGCGACGACGGGGTCTGGCCCATGGGCCCGGCAGCAAAACCGGCAAAGCCCGCCCCGTCGGACATGAGCCCCTCGATGGCGGCGACCGGCACCATCTTGGCGCAGGGCTTGCCGTGCATGTCCACGAACATGGCGAAGAGAAAGTCCACGCCATCTCGCTCTGTCGCCTCAATGAGGTCTGCTGCGCTCTCCATCGAGGTGGGTTCCTCTCGCTCGAGTGTCATCGCCATGCGGATGGTCTCCCGCTGTCGCCGGTCTTCGTCGGTGCTCCTGGTCCCTCTTCCTGTCAACGATGTTGCCTCAGGGGAAACGGCCGATGGTTACTGCGCTGTTTCGAAATGTTGCGTGACGGTTAACTGTGTGGCGCCTCGCGGGCACCGCAGATCGGTCCGGATACTGTTGACTGTCGTGCGACATCGTTTCTTGACAGGCAACACCGTCTGGTCATAATGGAGGCGAAGCGGCGCATCCTGCCGGGATGCCGGACCGAGCAACGAAAGCGAGCTGCCCGTGAGTGATCCCGCCTCAGAGCGCACCACGCTGCACCGCTACGCGCACCGGGCGGCCTACGACCGGGAGACGGTCGACGGCATCTTGGACGAAGGGTTGGTCTGCCACGTCGGCCTGCAGACTGACCGTGGCTTCCCGGTGGTGATTCCCCTCGCCTACGGGCGCGACGGGGACGCTGTCTATCTGCACGGGTCGGCGGCCAGCCGCCTGTTCCGGGGAGCGAGGGGGCCCGACATCGACATCTGCATGACGGTGACCTTCGTCGACGGGCTCGTGGTGGCCCGCTCCACCTACAACACGGACATCAACTACCGCTCCGTCGTGATCATCGGCCAGGCGACCGAGGTGAAGGACCTCGAGGAGAAGCGCCGCGGCCTCGAGCTGATGGTGGACCAGATCATCCCTGGGCGGAGCCGCGACGCCCGCCCGCCCACCGAGAAGGAGCTCCGCAGCACCATGCTCCTCAAGCTCCCTCTCCGAGAATCCTCGGCCAAGGTCCGTACCGGGTGGCCGCTCGACGAGGAAGAGGACTACGACCTCGAGATCTGGGCCGGCGTCATTCCCTTCACCACCGTGGCCGAGGCGCCCCTGGTCGACCCGGCCCTGCGCGTCGACGTCCCGATGCCCGACTACGTCGAGCGGTACCGGCGTCCTGCCGTGCCCGTCGGCGAGATGGCGGGCTGAGCCGTGTGCGGCGTCGTCGGGCTCCTCCTCCGGGACCGCGCCCTCCAACCCCGGCTCGGCGAGCTGCTGGTCCCGATGATCGAGGCGCTCGACGAGCGCGGGCCCGACTCCTCCGGCATCGCCGTGTATGCCGACCGCGGTGTCGCCGAGGGGCCGCCCACGCTTCGGCTCTCACTGGGCGCCGATGAGGTCGTCGATTGGCTGGCGCTCGGCTGCTCCCTGCTCGAGGTCGCTGCGAGCGGAGCTGAGCTGCAGCGATTCGGGGCCGGACTCGTTCTCGACCTGCCCGAGGAATCCCTCGATGCCGTGCAGCAGCGCCTCGGCGAGGAATGGCCCCAGGTCAGGGTCCTCGGAACCGGCTGGAATCTCCGCGGTCCTGAAGGACACCGGCCATCCCACCGACACGTGCGCCCGCTATGCCATCGCCTCGTGGGAGGGATACCTGGCGGTGGCCCACACCCGGATGGCCACCGAGTCCGCCGTGACGGTCCTGCACTCCCATCCGTTCGTTCCCTCGCGGGACCTCTGCGTCATCCACAACGGATCGTTCTCGAACTACGCCACGGTGCGCCGTCATCTCATGGACGACGGCGTCCGCTTCGACTCGGACAACGACTCCGAGGTGGCGGCGCGCTACCTGGCCAGCCGGCTGCAGTTCGGTGACGACCTGGCGGAGGCAACCCGCTGGGTGATGAAGGAGATGGACGGGTTCTTCACCCTTGTCATCACGAGCGCGGACGAAATGTCGGTCGTCCGCGACGCGTTCGCCTGCAAGCCGGCAGTGGTGGCCGAGACCCCGGCCTACGTTGCCGTGGCTTCGGAGTACCGCGCGCTGGCCGAGTTGCCGGGAATCACCGAGGCCAACGTGTTCGAGCCCCGTCCCGAGGAGGTCTATACGTGGAGACGCTGAACGGCAGAGTGGCGCTGGACTGCACCGTCATGCTGGACTGCGACGACCTCGGCACCCGGGCCGTCAACCACGCCCTGCGCTCGTTGCCCAGCGGATCGTGTGCCTTCATGCGGGCGCCGCGGGGCCGCCACAACTTGGCCGTGGGGCTTGCCACCGAGATGGCCATCACCGTCGACGGCAACGCCGGCTACTTCCTCGGCGGCCTGTGCGGTGCCAAGGACGGGAGCGGGCCAGAGATCGTGGTGAACGGGTTTGTGGGGTGGTCGGTCGGCGAGAATCTCATGGGAGGCAGCGTCCGCGTGCGCGGAGCGCGTCACAGAGCGCGGGAGCGAGCGCCCGGGGCGGGCGCATATTCATAGAGGGCGACGCGTCGCTGCGGGCCGGGATCTCCCTCAAGGGCGGCACGCTCGCCGTGGCAGGAGACGCCGGCGCCATGACCGGATTCATGGCCCAGGCCGGCACCATCCTCATCGGGGGCAACGCCGGCCATGCCCTGGGTGACTCCCTCTACGAGGCCGTCATTTACGTCCAGGGCTCCATCGCATCGCTCGGTGCCGACGCCATGGTCGACGAAATGACCGACGACGACGTGCTGGTGGTCAAACGGCTGGTCGAGGAGAGCGGCTTCGACCACATCGAGCCCGACCGCATCACAAAGGTGGCGTCGGCCCGGCGGTTGTACCACTTCTCCACCCACAATCACGGCACCTACTGATGGTCGACGAATCCCTCGCGGGCACTCCGGCCAACGCCAGCTTCCCGCCCGACGTCATTGCGCGGGTCCACGACATGGCCGACACCGGCCAGTACCCCATCCGCGGGCTCGGCGCCCGGCGGAAGCTCCCGACCTTTGACGATCTCGTCTTCCTCACAGCATCTGTCTCCCGCTATCCGCTGGAGGGTTACCGGGAGCGTTGTGAGACGAAGACGGTGCTCGGTGGCCGCCACGGAGCGAACCCCCTTGAGCTCGATATCCCCATCACGATTGCCGGCATGAGCTTCGGCGCCCTGTCGGCACGCGCCAAGGAGGCCCTGGGCCGGGCCGCCACCGAGGTCGGCACGTCGACCACGACCGGGGACGGAGGCATGACACCGGAGGAACGCAAAGCCTCAGCACTCCTGGTGTACCAGGTGCTCCCCTCGCGTTACGGCTTCGACCCGGCCGACCTGCGCCAGGCCGACGCGGTGGAGATCGTCGTCGGACAGGGCGCGAAACCTGGCGGGGGCGGCCTGCTGCTGGGCCAAAAGGTCAACGAGCGGGTGGCTTCCATGCGCACGCTCCCCCCCGGTATCGACCAGCGTTCGGCCAGCCGCCACCCGGACTGGGTCGGTCCCGACGACCTGCGCATCAAGATCGAGGAGCTCCGAGAGGCCACGGAATGGTCGGTTCCCGTCTACGTCAAGATCGGCGCCACCCGCGTGGACCACGACGTGAAGCTCGCCGTCGCGGCCGGGGCCGACGTCGTCGTGGTGGACGGCATGCAGGGTGGTACGGCGGCGACGCAGGACGTGTTCATTGAGCACGCCGGTATTCCGACCCTCCCCGCCGTGCGGATGGCCGCCGAGGCATTGCGGGATATCGGCGCCCGCGACGAGGTACAACTGATCGTCTCGGGGGGGATCCGTTCCGGCGCCGATGTCGCCAAGGCGCTGGCCCTCGGAGCAGATGCCGTCTCCATAGGGGTGGCGGCACTCCTGGCGCTGGGCTGTAATCGGCCGTCCTACCGAGATGCCCACGGCTCGCCGATTGACGTCGGCTCCGACTACGCCGCGCTGGGTACTGCTCCTGGTCGGTGCGCGCATTGTCACACGGGGCGCTGCCCGGTGGGAATCGCCACCCAGGACGCAGCACTCGAGACGCGGCTCGATTCCGTCCACGCCGCCACCGCAGTGGCCAACTACCTCGCGCCCTCACCATGGAGGTGACCGCGTTGGCCCGAGCCTGTGGCAAGTCTTCCGTGCACCATCTGGAGCCCGAAGACCTCGCTGCACTCTCCGTGGAGGCTGCCGCCATGGCCAGGGTCCCCCTGGCCGGCACCAGCTGGATACCCGGCTGGCCCACTCCGCCGACTCCGTGAGTTCACCCCGCACGGCTGACGTGGTGGTGATCGGTGGCGGCGTGGCGGGCCTCAGCACTGCCCGCGCCCTGACCGACCTCGGTATCCGGGACGTCGTCGTGGTCGAACGCCACACCATCGGCTCTGGTGGCAGCGGCAAGTCGAGCGGCATCGTGCGCTGCCACTACGGCATCCCCTCTCTGGCTGCCATGGCCTGGAGGGCCTTGCCCGTCCTGGAGAAGGCGGACGAGATCCTGGGCGCGCCCTCGGGCTACCGCCGAACCGGCTACCTCGTGGGCGTTGGGACCGAGAACCTCGGGGCGCTGCGGGCCAATGTCGCCATGCACCAGCACTTGGGTATCGAGGTGGAGTTGGTAAGCAACGACACCGCGCGCGACCTCTGGCCTTGGGCACGTCTCGAGGACTTTGCCGAGTTCGCCTATGAGCCGCGCGGCGGGTACGGCGATGGCCATCAGACGGCCCTGGCGTTCGCCGCGGCGGCACGACGAGGCGGGGCCAGCCTGCAGCAGCATTGCGCCGTGGCAGGCCTGGAGGTGACGGGCGGGCGCGTGCGGGGCGTCCGCCTCCTCGACGGGGGCCGCATCAGTGCCGCCCACGTCGTCCTTGCGGCCGGGCCCTGGTCCGCCGAATTGGCCGCGGACGTCGACATCGACCTGCCCGTGAAGGCCCAGCGTGCGCAGATCCTCCTGGTCAATCCAGGTCGCGACCTGGGACCCATCCCGGTCTTCTCCGATCTCGTCTCCCTGCAGTACGTGCGCAGCGAGGGAACCTCTTCCCTTCTGCTCGGCGACAGCGACCACTCTTGTCCTGAATGGTCCGACCCCGATCACTATCGGGAGCGAATCAGCGACGAGGAGCTGGCGATGGCAATACCGAAGTTCGACCACCGGTTCCCGGGTCTCGATGGAGCCTCGCTCTCGTCGTCGTACGCAGGGTGCTACGACGTGACGCCGGACTACAACCCGGTCATCTCGCCTTCACCCGTGGAGGGACTCTGGCTGTGCGCGGGCTTCTCGGGGCACGGCTACAAGATCTCGCCCTCGGTCGGTGAGCTAATGGCCGACCTCATCGTCCGGGGCTCGAGCCGCCACCCCGACATCGACCACCGGGACTTCCGCTGGGAGCGTTTCGACGAGGAGGACCTGCTGGTGAGCCCGCACCCGTACGTGGGCGCAGGGCAGATGCGCTGAGTCGGGCGGCCGGGACCGCCGTCGGCTTTGACCCAGGCATCGCCGGGTGGGGGACATAGAGTGAGCCGTCGTGGCCACTCGCCGGACCGCATCCGACCAGACTGCCCGTGGGACCGCGCCGAAGGCCGGTGCCGCCAGGCGCCTGTCGACGCCCGCAGCCAAGGGAGGCAAGTCAGAGGCGGCTGACCTCACCAAGCTCGTGCCGGTCGACAATGGCACCGGGCCCGAGGGTGGAGGTCAGCTGGGGCAGGTCATCGCCAATCATGTCCGGACGCGGCGCCTCGAGATCGGCTTGAACGTCGGCCAGCTGGCGGAGCGCACGGGCATTTCCAAGGGAATGCTCTCCAAGATCGAGAACGCGCAGACATCCCCGAGCCTCTCGACACTCGAACGCCTGGCCTTCGCGCTCGACATGCCCGTGACCTCCCTCTTCCGCGGACTGGCCGAGGAGCGTGACGCCGTCTTCGTCAAGGCAGGGAGCGGACCTGAGATCGTCCGCAAGGGCACGCGGGCCGGGCACAGCTACGAACTCCTCGGGAGTCTGCGCGGCCCCTATAAGCGCGTCGAACCGCTCCTCGTCTCGCTCGACGAGAGCAGTGAGGTCTTTCCCCTCTTCCAGCACACCGGCATCGAGATCCTCTACATGTTGAGCGGGGTCATGGAGTACGGGTACGGCCGCCAGCGCTACAAGATGGAACGCGGCGACACGCTGCAGTTCGAGGGCGACATCCCGCACGGGCCGACCATGTTGGTCAAGCTCCCGATTCGATTCCTCTCCATCACCATCTACACCGGTGACCGCACGTAGGGCGTTGCTCCCGGGGGTAGCCGCGTCGAACAGTTAACAGGATGGATACGCGCCAGGGCTTGCCCACGCTGCTCGGGTTGTTCACTATGGGTGGACAACGTTTCCCGAGGAGGGACCCGAATCAAATGGCGACAGACCTCGAGCGTTTCGTGGACCAGGACGGGCGAGTCGAGGCCGTCGAGGATGTGGCGCGCCGCATTCAGGCGGAAGGCATCACTTATGTCTACTTCCAGTTCGTCTCCGTCACCGGACGCGTCATGGGCAAGGGGATTCCGGCCGCGCACTGGGCCGCCGTGGCCACGAAGGGCTTCCAGCTCGTCTACGGCGCCACGGCCAACCTGTTCATCGACCGGCACGGGCAGTACATCGGCTACGGGCCCGAGGCCGCCGAGTTGGTTGGCCTGCCGGACGTCGGGACGTTCTGCCCACTGCCGTGGGACCCCAAAGTGGCACGCGTCTTCTGCACGCTCTTCCGAGGACGCGAGGAGGTCGACAACCCCGGCGGCTTCCTCACCTCCGACTGCCGAGGAAACCTGCATCGGCTCCACCGCCAATTCACCGCGGAGACAGGACTGACGCTCCGGGTCGGCTGTGAGCCCGAGATGATGTGGCTCAAGACCAACCCCGACGGGACCCCATCGGTGGAGGGTGCCACCAAGCCCTACTGCTACCACATCGACCAGTTCTCCGAGTTGCAACCAGTCATCCACCGTGTCATCGAATACTGCAACCAGATGGGGCTGGACATGATCCAGGGCGATCACGAGGACGCGCCGGGACAGCTCGAGCTCAATTTCACCTTTGGCGCCGCGGAGGACACCGCCGACCGCCTCACCACCTACCGGCAGGTCTGCCGCCAAGTTGGCCGCGAGTTCGGGCTCTACCCCTGTTTCATGCCGAAGCCGTTCATGGGTGTCTCGGCCAATGGCTGTCACCACAACATCTCGTTGTGGCAGGACGAGGTCAACATGTTCCTGCCCGACGGGGACGACCTCCGCCTGCCCTCCAAGACCGGCCTGCACGCCATCGGCGGAGTACTCACCCATCTGCGCGCGCTTACCGCCATCACCGCGCCAACCGTCAACTCGTACCGGCGCTTCGCCGACGCCGGATTCTGGGCGCCGATCTTCGCCGATTGGGGATTCCAGAACCGGACCACCGCGCTCCGGGTCAGCGCACCGGGGCGCTTCGAGTACCGCTCGGTCGACTCAGCCGTGAATCCATACCTGTCGATGGCGGGCCTCCTCGTCGCCATGAAGGACGGGTTGGACCAGAGCATCGACCCCGGTCCGCCCGAAGAGGGCAATATCTACGACGCCATCGAGGCCGGAAAGGAGGTGGCACGCATCCCGGCGACGCTCGGGGAGGCCCTGGATGCGCTGGAAGCCGATCCCGTCGTGCGCGCCGCCCTGCCCGGCGAGATGCTCAACGTCTTCCTGCACTACAAGCGCGACGAATGGGAGCGTTTCATCGGCACGGTCAGCGAGTGGGACCTCAAGGAGTACCTCGACATCCTCCCATGATGACCACACCGCGGTCTTCCGCCGGACAGGCCCTCGTCCTCCAGCACCATCCGGACGAGGGGCCGGGCGCGCTCGGTCCCCTGCTCTCCGCAGCCGGGCTGAGCGTCACGACCGTCGAGCTGGACCGGGGCGAGGACATCCCATCTCTGGACGGGTTCGACATGCTCATCGCCATGGGCGGACCGATGGATGTGTGGCAGGAGGCCGAGCATCCATGGCTGATTGCGGAGAAGGCTGCCATCCGGCGCTGGGTCGCCGAGTTGGACCGACCCTATCTCGGGGTGTGCCTGGGTCATCAGTTGCTCGCCGAAGCCCTCGGTGGGACCGTCGGGCTGATGGACGAACCCGAGATCGGCGTCGTGGAGATCTCCCTGACACCGAAGGGTCTCTACGACCATGTCTTCGGCCACCTTCCCGAGGTCGTCCTGGGCCTGCAATGGCACGGGGCCGCGGTGCTCGACCCCCTGAAGGCGCGGCCGTGCTCGCCGGCAACGGTCACTGCGCCGTCCAGGCGCTCCGCGTCGGGTCTTGCGCGTGGGGCGTCCAATTTCACGTGGAGGTGGAATCCTCCACCATTCCGAAATGGGCCCAGGTTCCCGAATACGACGAGGCTCTCTGTCGGACCGGCTCGAGCGCCGCATTGCTGGAGCAGGCCGTGGAGACGCATCTCGAGACCATGGCGGAAACGACTCGGTTGCTCTTCCGGGGGATCATGGGCTCGATCGTCGGTGTCACCCTTCCCCGATGACGACCGGCACCGAGCCCGCGGCAAATCCGCTGGGATCCGACATCGTCCAGCAGGTGATGGGTGAGGGCACGGTCGCCGAGTGGCTGCAGCAAGCCGGGATCCGCACTGTGCACCTCGGTCTCGTCGATGCTGCAGGGGTAGTGCGGAGCAAACGGCTCGAGCCGGCCGGAGCGACACGCGCCTTCGAGGAGGGCTGGAGCTTCATCGACGCCATCCAGTGGTGGGGTCCCGACGACACCCTCTGGCGGCACGCCGGTGCGGCCAGCCAACGGGTCGAGGTGGATCCGGGTTCAGGGCGCCCATATCCGTTCGCCGGAGACGCTGCCTTCTTCTTCGCTGAGTTCACGCCTCCCCTGTGCCAGCTCTCTCCACGGTTCCAGCTATTCCGGATGGCAGAGCGGGCCGACGCTGCGGGCCTCGGCGTTCGTGTCGGATGGGAATTCGAATGCATCGTGCTGGAGGAGCCGTCCCGCATCGCAACGGGCTTCTGGCCCGAGCGGCACGATCCGCTTACCCCAGCAATGAAGGCCAACCGCTGTTGGTCGGCCTTGACCCCGGCCGTGGAGGACCGAACGCTCGGATCGCTGATCGACGCCCTGGGCGCCGGCGGTGTCCCGGTGGATCACGTCTGCGCCGAATTCGGCCCGGGTTGCGTGGAAATCGCCACATCCCCGGAGGACGCGGTGCGTTCGGCTGACTCGGCCGCTCTGGCCAAGCTCTACACCAAGGCGCACTTCGCTCGGGACGGTCGGCGAGCGACCTTCATGGCACAACTCGGCTCCGAGTTCCCCGGACTCGGCGGCCACCCGAGCCTTTCACTGCATTCCGCGGTCGACGGCACCCCGCTCCTGTGCGACGAGCCCGGGGTGCTGTCGAAGATCGGCGCCCAAGCCATCGCCGGGGTCCTGACGCTGCTTCCCGAGCTCCTGGCCATGGCTGCCCCCTATGCGAACTCCTACCGCCGGTTCGGACCCGGCAATTGGGCGCCCACAACAGCAACGTGGGGCGTGGCAACTACAGCTGCGCGCTTCGGGCTGTGCTCGATCATCCGCGTTCCGCCCGGCTGGAGCTCAGGATCCCCGGTGCCGACACGAGTCCACACCATTGCCTCGCCATGTTCTTGGCGGCTGCGCTCTGGGGCATTGAGGAATGCCTTGAACTGCCACCGCCGGTCGTCGCGCCCGACGACGGGCGCCATGTGTTCGAGCGGCCGACGCTTCCCCGCGACCTCGTCGAGGCGGCAGATCGGTTCGGTGCCAGTACGACAGCCCGTGAGCTCTTCGGGGAGGTGTTCGTGGAGCACTATGCGGCGGCGCGTCAGGTCGAAGCTGCTGCCTGCCATCGATTCGTGTCGTCGGAGGAGCGGGACCGCTACGTGGACTACGTGTGAGGAGGCGGGACCCACGCTGATCGGGACGCTGGACTTCGAGTTGACCGACGACCAAGTGGACACTTTCACCCGCGACGGGTTCGTGGTCGTCGAGCGTCTGATCGACCCCGGCCTGGTCCGGCGCGCCCTGGACCGCTACGAGGACCTGTTCGCGGGCCGATTCGAGACCGGCCTCTATCCCGATGAGTGGAACTGGCGACCAGGCGTACACGACTCCGATCTCACCCGCCAGATCTGCAACGGCTGGAAGTCCGACCGCGACATCGCCCAGGTGGTCCTCCGGGCCGATATTGGTCGCGCCTGCGCCCGCCTCGGCGGGTGGCCCGGATCGCGTCTGAGCCAGGACAATGTGCTGTGGAAACCTCCAGGTGGCAAAGCGCTCGGCTTTCACCAGGACTCGAGCTACGAGCAGTGGGCCGTGCCCTCCGAGTGGGTCAGCTGCTGGATCGCCCTCGAGGACACCAGCGCGGCCCAGGGCACGGTCGAGTACGTGCGTGGCTCACATCGTTGGACGCGACGTTGGGGGATGATCGAGGAGTTCCACGGCCCCGACGATCCCCATGTGGAGCTGCGCCAGGCCGCCCTTGCCAACGAGGTCGAGCCGGAGCTTGTCGCGGTAGAGGTGCCGGCCGGCGGCGGCGCGTTCCATGACGGCTGGACCTGGCACGGTTCGGGGGTCAATTACTCACCCTCTCCGCGGCGCTCCCTGGTGGCCCACTGCATGTCGTCGGAAGCGTGCTTCCACCCCGACACTACCGGGTACCTCTACAGCCGATACAAGCGATTCGGCGACGAGACCATGGACGAATCGTTCTTCCCGATCACGTGGCGTCGGGACGCGTACCGGTCGCCGTTCCTCAAGGACTACCTCGACCGCCGAGTCGGATGGGCTGGCAGCGTCCAAGTGGACCGCTCGAAACCAACCGGGCACGTCTCAGCTGACGATTGACCCCGTGGCCGCCGGTACCGGCGGCAGCAGCTCGAGCTCGCGACTGGAGTTGCGGCGCGCCAGCTTCAATGGCGCCGGCGCAGCCAGCACGGGCAGTCCGGAGATACTGGTCACCCGCTCGCGGAGGCCCGCACCACTGAAGCGAGGCAGCCGGCGGCGGCGCTTCGACCCGAAGACGATGACATCGGCGCCCCAATCCTTGGCGGCCTCGGCGATGCGATCGGCGATGGTGAAGCAGTTGGCCAGGTAGTGGACCCCGTCGGCGTCGACCCCCTCACGCCGCAGCGAGCCGACGGCCTCGTCAACGACCTGCATGCTTTCCCGCTCGGTCTCGGAGGCATAGCCGCGCCCGCCGATGAGCAGCTCGTTGACGTGGACGACCCGCACGAATGAGTTGGACTGCCTGGCCAGGGCCGTGGCGAAGCTGACCGCGACCTCACTCGACTCGGTGCCGTCGAGCGCCAACAGAATTCGAGTGAACATCGGATCTCACCTCCTGCCATCCCGGCTGTTCAACAATGTTTCCTACATGTTAACAAATCGCCATCGATTTTTGACCGCGTTTCGTGTCAATTAGTTGTCAACCGACGGCGGACGAAGGAACACGATTAGCTGGGCTCGAAGGGCGCGATCCGGTTCACCTTTCAAGAACGTTTCACCTGGTCAAGGCCTATTTGGCCTTTCGGCCTCATACTCTTCGGAACGTGCTCCTCCGAGCGACTCCCAGAGCCGGGCGATGGGCAGCAGGCGTCACACCGGTGGGCGGAACCGGCCGGCTCGTCCTCAGCGCAGGCGATACCGGGCGCGACATAGTCCGGCTGCACGTGCCACCCCGCCGATCTGTGCCCGAACCGGAGCAGGGTGATCAGACCACGTAGGCTCCCACCGGAACCGGGTGAGCAACTGCCGCGACGCCCGGGTCATCGCGGCCAGCGAGAACGGGCGTGCCGGGCACGAGTGGCCTCCATGCCCAAAGACCGTGACAAGCTCGGGGGCGGCCAGACCATTTGGAGTGCGTATCCTCCGACGGCCCCACCTCTCGGGATCCCATCGGTGCAGTCCGGGCGCCGCGCTCAGGTTCGTGAGTGGGAGCAGCGTGGCGACCGTCATCCCCGAAGGAACCTCCAGCGGACCCTGCTCAAGACCCAACGTGAACGGAGCGAGCGTGAAGCGGGCCATGATCGACCGTTGCGCCATCCGGGTCGACTCGAGCGCGCACGCCTCGACCAGGCCGGACTCTCCGAGGCGCACCCGCTCTGCATGATTCGGATGCTCCATCAGATCGACCAAGTGCCATCCCAACGCGGCGAACAGATTGGACATGGACGCGATGTGGATCAGGGTCACGTCGAGCGAGATTCCCGCCGCCGCCCGTGCAGGTTCGGCCTCAGCCCAGGCGCGCGCCACCCTCTCGAAGAGCGTGTGGTCCGCCTCATTCTCGGGCAGCTGCCCCAGCCCGAGCTCCAGCTGAGAGGTGATCTCAGCAAGAGCCTTGCGCTCGTCGGCCTTGTTCGTTGCGGCCACATGGGCCATTGCGTCGGGGTGGACAAAGGACTCTGAACCGTCGAGCCGGTCGAAGGCTTGGACCAGCATGTCGAACCGCTCCCCGTGGGCTGCGCCCGGGCCGCCCCAAGAGGCCAGTCCAACGCGGTGGCCCAGACGCCTGCTCAGCGAGAAGAGGTCCACCTCACCGTCCGTGCCGAGTTCGTCGGTGGCCGCGTCAACGGCCAGCTCGACATTGCGCAGGTAGGTGGCGACGTCCTCTCGCCCGAAGAGCTGGTCCGGGAGCACCCGGCGGCCGACGAATATTTCGTCGGGCAGTTTGCGCCGGAGCATTCGCCAGTCGGCGATGCCCTTGCTGGCCGTCTCCTCGGGCAGTGCGTAGAAAGCAGCGACTCCCATCGGGGAGAAGACAAAGAGATAGCGGTCGTCGCCACTGTCCACGACGAAGGTGTCCCCGAGGCGCGATCGGGCATCGGCCAGGGTCGCCACCGGGTCTTCCACGACCGCATCCCAGGGGAGCCGGGCCTCGGTGGCGATCACGGGCATCGGATGCACGCGTGGCAGTCCCATGATCCGCCCTGCGGTCATGCGTCAGCTCCCAGCGCCGACAACCGCACTCCCCCCCGCGGACACTTCAGTCGGCCCGGCGGAGATGAGCACGGCACTCAGGACCGCTCCCAACGCAAGGAGTCCCGCACCGACCGCAAAGGCGACGGCGAATCCGTGCACGACTCCGGCTTGGGTTGCTGCAACCCCGTGGGCGACGATGTAGCTCGCCGTGGCAGTCGCCGCGAGGGTATTGAGAAGCGCCGTGCCCAGGGAACCACCGATCTGTTGCGTGGTGTTGACGAGCGCGCTCGCCACCCCCGCGTCTCGATCCCTCACCCGTATGAGTGCAGTGCTGCTGAACGCAGGGAACGCCAGGCCGAGGCCCACACTCATCAAGATCTCCTGTGGAGCAACATGGATCCAGAAATCACTGTGCACACCTATCTGCGTCAGCCAGGCCAGACCACCGGCGGCGATGAAAAGGCCCACCGTCATTGGGAGCCGCGGCCCGATCCGAGGGACGAGGCTGGACGATGCGCCCGCGGCCAGGATGATGCCGAACGCGAAGGGAAGGAAGGCAAGTCCGGCCTTGAGCGCCGAGTAGTGCAGAACACTCTGCAGGTAGTAGCTCAAGAAGACGAACATGGCGAAGAGCCCGGCGCCCGTGAGCAATGAGGCGAGAAACGCACCACCACGGTTCCGATCCCGCACCACGCGAAGAGGCAGCAACGGATGACTGGTCTTTGTCTCGAGGAGCACGAACGCCACAAGGAGGATCGCTGCGACAAGGAGCAAGACAATGGTGACCGTCGCTCCCCAACCGTCACTGTCGGCCTTGGTGAAGCCATAGACCAGGCTGACCAGACCGAGGGTGGAGAGGACTGCTCCGGGCACGTCGTATTGTGTCGAACCTGCGGCGCGACTTTCGTGCACAACCAGGATCGCCCCCACCGAGGCGAGGATCGCGATCGGGACGTTGACGAGGAGGCACCAGCGCCACGAGACATACTCGGTGAGCACCCCTCCGAGTAGGACTCCGATGGCTCCACCCGCGCCGGATACTGCGCCGTAGGCGCCGAACGCCTTGGCCCGCTCTTTCGCGTCGTGTTGGAAGGTGATCGTCAGGATCGAGAGGGCGGCGGGTGCCATGAGGGCCGCGAACGCGCCCTGCAGGGCGCGGGCACCGAAGAGCATGGTTTGGTCGACGGCCAGGCCGCCAAGGGCGGATGCGCCCGCGAAGCCCAGCAGGCCGACAACGAACATTCGCTTTCGACCGGAGAAGTCAGCGATCCGGCCACCCAGGAGCAGGAGGCCCCCAAAGGCGACGGTGTACGCGGTGATGACCCACTGGCGGTTGGCCGTGGAGATGTGGAGTGCACGTTGCGCCGACGGCAAGGCGATCGTCACGATCGACGCATCGAGGACGATCATGAGCTGTGCCACGATGACCACGGCGAGGATGCCCCACCGCCTCGGATCGGGGCCTGTGTCGTTCATCAAGCCCGAGGACGATGCGGTCGCGATGTCGCTTGACTCCACGGTATCCCTCTCTTCCGTTCGCCCAGGACTGAGAGGGCGGCTGGGGGTCATTCGGAAAACTAGCGGGAGCGGAATTGTTCCCGTTCAGTTGACGATATCGTGAGGGTGTTCATCAACCCTGCTGCGGTGCCCGTGCTCAGGTTTCCGGCACGTTACGGCTACGCCACCTCGAATCGTCCGTTGCGCCCGCTCTTGTTCGCCTGTCGGGATCCGACCTCTTCAATCACCTCGTCAGAGTGCTCGACATCGAACTCGCCCCCGCTCGCTCGCAGCTCAGCGAGCAGGTCGAGCAGCCGGCTCCGCTTCGGCTCGGACAACCCGATGCATTCGTAGACGGTCTCGTTCAGGTCCCGCGTCGCGTCGGTCGCGACCCTCTCGCCACGCGGCGTGATCACGGCCAGCGTGGTGCGAGCATCCGAATGATGCGGCACGCGGCGAACGAGCCCCTCACCCTCCAGCCTGTCAATGATGTTCGTGACGGTGGCCGGCGGAATCCGGAGGGTCTTGCTGATCCAGCTGAGGGTCAGAGAGGATTCCGGGTCCATAGCCAGCCACGCCAGCACCTGATGCCGGGCAAAGGTGAGGTCATGGCGCCTCATCACGGTGTCGACCTGATCGTTGAGCAGCTGGTAAGTCCGGAGTACGGCGGTGTACACCGCCATCCCGGAGGCCGCCTCGGGGTCCCATCGCTCCAGCCACACGCGACGGGAGGCCTCGACGACATCGAACGGAGCTTTCTGGAACGCCATCTTGTCAGGATACGGCTCTCGTGACCGGCTCTCAGGTGCCTTGACCAACGGTCCCACCGATGACCCCGTCGGCCTCGAGCTTGTCGATCTCCGTCGGCGTGAGGCCCAGCTCGTCCAGGAGCTCACCGTTGTGCTCCCCGAGCAGCGGTGCATGCCGTTCGTGCACCCGTTCCGGGCCTCGCGAGAACCGCATGGGAAGCGTGCTGTACCGAGAAGACCCTATGACCGGATGGTCCACCTCTTCGAAGAAGCGACGGGCGTCGAGCTGCGGGAGTTCCGGCTGGCAGTGCGGCTGCATCACCTTGCCGACGGGCACACCAGCTCCCCAGAGGAGCTCCACGATCTCGTCGGCCGATCGGGCGCGACACCATTCTCCCAAGACAGTGTCGATGTGGTCGTGCTCGCGCCTCCGCCCCGCCAGGCTGGCGAGAGCCGGGTCGGCCGCCCATTCCGATTTGCCCAGGACCTGGCAGAGCGAGACCCATTGCTCGTCGGTTGCAACGGCGATCGCGACCCACCCGTCGTCTCGTCCGTGCTCGTCGGGGCCGGCGACCTTGTAGAGGTTCTGCGGCGCCGCAGTGGGGCCGCGATCGCCATCGCGGCCGAGGCGCGCGCCGTAGGCGGAGAACTCGATCGCTTGCTCGGCGGCGACGTTGAGCGCGGCATCGACCATGGCCGCCTCGACCAGGCCTCCTTCGCCGGTCCTGTCCCGGTGCTCGAGAGCGAGCATCAGTCCGTACAACGCGTGGAGCCCGGCGTTGGGGTCACCGACGCAGTAGGGCTCGAACGGAAGGATGTCTGGATGTCCCGTCATCCAGGTCAGCCCGGCCGCGTCTTCAATGACAAACGCGAAGGCCGACAGGTCGCGCCACGGCCCGTCGAGTCCGAACCCCGGCATCCGGACCATGATGAGATCGGGTCGCTCGGTCCGGAGCGCCTCGAAATCAAGACCGAGCTGATCCAGCACGCGTGGCGTGTAGTTCTCGACCACCACATCACACGTCGCGATGAGCCGGCGAACGAGGTCGATGCCCTGCTGATCGCTCAAATTGATCGTCAGGCTCTTCTTGTTCGTGTTGAGCGCAGCAAAGATCGGTCCACGCTCCCAGAACTCATCCTCCGTCTGCGGCACGCCGCCGACCAGGCGTGCTCCGTCGGGACGGGTTGACGATTCGAGGTGAATCACTTCCGCTCCGAGAAGCGCCAGCATGTGACCCGTGAGGGGGCCCGCCCAGAAGGACGTCATGTCCAAGACGCGCAGCCCTTGAAACGGAAGGGCGGGAGGCGCAGAAACCGAGCGGGTCTCCCCGTGCGGCTCGAGCTGCGACGCGGTCTCAAGTGAGGTATCCCCGAGACGAGGAGCCGGCTCCGGTGGCCGAAGGCCTACTGCGCTCATTCGGAAGGGGGGCTGCGGGTTCATGGAGCCGTCGCGAGGGTTCGCGACAAAGGTCCCACGTTCCCGAAAGTGGCTGCATGTGGTGACGTTCGACCCGTTGGCGATCGGTGCGTTGGGGATCCGGAAGGCTGACGCAAGCTCGAGCACCTCTTCGACCGTGTGATCCGCGATCCATGCGTCAATGGTCGGCATCAGAGCGGTCCGGTCGAGGAAGAGGGACTGGTCTTCCATCCATTCGGGGTGTCCGACGAGGACGCAGAAATCCAGCCACTGCTGCCCGGTCCCGCAGCCGAGCCCGACGAGCCCGTCGCTGGCGGCGCCGACGCCAGGCGTCGCGACGAATCGGCGCCGCCGCATCGGTCTTCCGAGCTGGTCGTTGAACGTCACCGGGTAGTAGGTCAGGCACATGGCCAACGCCTCGAGCATCGAGACGTCGATCAGCTCGCCTTCCGAGACGGTGCGCCGGCGTGCCGCCAGTGTCCCTATGGCCCCGAAGACTCCGGCGAGCCACTCCCCGATCTGGCCACCCACGAACACGGGCGCTCGGTCCGGCCTCCCTCGCGCCAGCCCGACCACCCCTCCGGACCAGGCTTGCAGCGTGAACTCCGTGGCCGGCTTGTCGCTCCAGGGACCCTCGAGGCCGAACGGAGTGATCGAGGTCACGATCAGATGTGGGTGTGCCCGCGCGAGCTCGCTGGGCGCCAGAGACAAGTGCTCTGCCACCGAGCAGCCACGTGTCCACACGACCGCATTCGCCGACGCCAGCAGAGCATGGAGGGAGACGAGATCATCATTGTTCTCGACGTCGACCACGACGCTTTGCTTCGAGGAGCTGAGGAAGTTGAAGAGGGCGCCGTCGTCTTCGGGCGAGATCGCCGCGCCGGAAGCCGACCAACGTCGCAGCGGATCGCCGCCGGGCGATTCGACTTTGATGATCTCGGCTCCGCCGTCGGCCAGCAGCTTCGTGCAGTAGGCACCCCCGATCCACGTCGAGAGGTCGACCACGCGCAGCCCGCTGAGCGGCGGTGCTGCGGACTCGCCAGCCTGAGGCTCGACCACCGTCAGGTGGCTTCGGGACGCCGACGACCGGAGCGGCTCAGTCGCCATTCAGGAGGAAACTGGTCGTCGTTGTCCTTGACTGCGAGATTCAGCCCGGCGTCCATCGTCTCCTTGCTGAGGGTCGCCCGACCGCCATCGTCATCCTCCCGGAGTTGCCCGCCCATCGATTCGAGCCAGGCACTCAGCAGGCTGCCCATGTATTCGCCCTGGTGTTGCTTCATGACCTCGAAGAACACCTTTTGCATGAACACCGTGTCGGTTGGCCTCGTGCGGGCACATGCGAGCGCGTACTTGGCCACTTCTCCCTCGAGATCCTCACGTGGCACGACGCTGTTCACGAAGTTGCATTCGTACATCTGCTCGGCAGTAAAAGGTCGACCCGTGAACACCATCTCCTGGAATTTGCGCATCCCCATCATCATCGCCCACTGCCACATCCGCGGCGCGTAGCCGACATAGCGGAACGCAGGATGCCCGAAGAGGGCGTCGTCGGACGAGATCACCAGGTCGGCGTCGGCCGCTTGATAGAAGTGCCAGCCGTAGCAGTAGCCCTTGACCTCGAGGATGCTGATCTTCTTGAAGTCCTGCAGAGTACGACAGCCCGATCTCGCGTTGCCGTACCAGTGGAGCAGCGATGCACCGGCGCGGTACCGAACGCGCACTCGGCATGGTGACGTCGTCGTCCTCGTCCAGTCCGAATTCCTCTTGGAGCGCGACACCCGCAGCCCGTTTCGCCATGAGCTCATCGAGGTCGGCACCGGTGCCGAGGTGATCACCGACGCCGCGCACGACCAGCACCTTGACGTCGTCATCGATACTCGCCTTGAACAACAGGTCCGCGTACCGGCGTCGGGCCGCGATCGTGGGGATGTTGAGCTGGTCGGGACGGTTCAGGGTGATCGTCGCGATCCGCGTGGCCCGATCCTTCTCGTAGAGAATGATCTCCTCCGGCGGTGGGACATCGACGTCGGTCACGTGATCGGGCTCCTTGCCTCGCGAGACTGCATTGTGGACAGGGACTCCGGACCGGAAGCCGTGACCACCACCGGCTCCTGGACATACGCGGCGCCAATGCCTTCCTTCCAGACATAGGCAGTGAGTGCCAGCACCATGCCCGCCTCGAAGTGCTGCTCACCGGCGGTGCGCGGCAGCGCATGCGTGACGAGAGGGAGGTCGAAACCGAGCCCCAACCCCCGTGCCACGGGCATCGGAGGCGGGGGGACCCCCGCCGCGTCGTAGACAGCAAGCAGATCGGATACCGGCGCGCCGACCCGGCAGGCAGCCAGGAGCTGATGCCAGAGTTCGTCGGTGCGCTCGACCAGCTCGGCGTCGATGACGTCGTCACCGTCGGCCGAATGGGTACGGCCCAGCTCCCCCACGTAGCCCGCGAGGATCACTCCGGCCTGGAACGCCACCAGGTCACCCGGCTGGACGGGTGCATCCCGGTTGGAGCGACGCCATGGGTGGTGGCGCGAGGTCACCCACGCGACGTCTTGCGTGGCGGGCGTGGTGACACCGGCCGACGCCATCGCCTCCATGAAGATCGCGGTGAGCTGTCGCTCGGTCACGCCCGGCGCGAGCGCCCTCGCCGCCTCCTCCAGCGAGAGCTCCGCGATCCGGACCGATGCTCGGATCGCCTCGATCTCCTCGGGTGTCTTGACACGACGGGCCCGACGCAGCAGGGGCTCTCCATCAATCAGTTCAGCCGACGGGAACGCCTTCGGCAGCAGGCTGGCCGAGGAGCCGGTCATGGAGTCGGTGGCAACGGTCTTCGCAGTCGCCGCACCCTCGATGTTCCGCAGCACCTTCACGAAGTTCATGGCGTTGAACGAGATCCCGTACAGGTTCTCATGGGGGATGTCCTCGGGAATTCCCTCGTCCCACGTGCTCAAGAGGTGCACAGCCCCGCCCTCCCGCACCAGCACGCACCCAGGACCGAACGCACGTGAGCCGGCCGTCCATAGTCGCGGTGCGCCTGAGACGTAGCGGGCGTTTCCTTCACGCCCGACGACGAGCACGTCAATGTCCGCCGCTTCCATCTCGGCGAGCACACGCGCTCGACGGGCCTGTCGTAGGGCAGCATCATCGGGAAGAACCTCGACGACCGTCATCCGAGGCCTAGAAGGGATCGTAGGAGTAGTCGGTCATGGGTTCCCAACCGTCCTCCGTGATGAGGAGTACCTCTTCAGAGCGGTATCCAGCGGCACCGTCCTCCCACACGATCGGCTCGAGCACCAGCACCATGCCCTCAGCCAGGACCAATGTGGCGTCGAATGCCTCACCAATGTCGCTCCCGACGTAGGGCATTTCTGCGCTGTCGATCCCGAGACCGTGACCGAGGTAGAAGTGTGGCATCCACGGCTTCACGCCACCGGCGGCCTCAATGGCGGCGGCAGTCAGATCGGCGGCCGTCGACCCGGCACGGGTGACGTCCAGGACGGCGTCCATGATCGATCGCCACCGTTCGAATTGGGCGCGCTGGCGGGCGTCCGGCTCGCGCCCCACGACCCAGGTGCGACCGAAATCGGAATGGAATCCTCCATAGCTGACACCCGTGTCGACCCACAGGACGTCGCCTTCGGCGAGCTCACGTTCGGTCGAGAGGAGCGGGCAGGCAAGTCCGCCGGTCGTCGTCCATGGCCCATCCTCAATTCGGGAGGGCATCACCTGCCAGATCGGATCGAGGATGTTGGCATCGGCACCCGCCTCGAAGATCGTGCGGAGGAACGTCGCGGTGAGGTCTGTCTGACGGACGCCGGGCGCGATCCTCGCCTGCACGTCGGCAATGGCACATTCGGTGATCCGCAGACCCTCACGCATGCAGGAAAGCTCGTCCGGCGTCTTGCATGCCTTTGCCGCGCTGATCACTCGCCCGCCGTCGAGCGGCGCATCGGGAGCGAACAGGATGGATCGCTCGCGGCGCAGCGCGTTGGTCCATTCGTCCATCGCGATCACGGCATGGGCTGGGACGAGATCCGCGAGCTGTGCCGCGAACAGCTCCACGCCCTCGTCGAAGTCGAGGTAGAGCGCTCCGTGGAGGTGATCCGACGGCATCTCCGCACGGAGTCGGTCATCCTCTCGCATCGGGGAGAAGAGGTGGGGCCATACATCATTCGCCAGGACCACGGCGACTGGCTGCTCGAAGTTGGCTCGACCCGAATCGGCAAGCGGCCAGATCGCCCCCGTCGTGTACGCGACATTGGTGTTTCCGAGCAGGACCAGGGCGTCCAGCCCCTGCTGGCCCATGGCGGTCCGGATGCGGCCCATACGTTCACGCTGCATCCGAGGGAAGTCCGGCTCCGGCGGGAGGCGGGTCGGTGCAGCCTTGGTCATGAGCCCGGCGGGCATCAGTCGTCCAGCCCGAGATAGCGCTTGATGTTGCCGCTGACGATGGACGTTGCTGCTTCCGGCCCAACGGCTTCCACCACCGACGCCAGCGACTCGCTGCTGTACCCGTAGGTGCTCTCGTTGTGCGGGAAGTCAGTGGACCACATCACCCGGTCGACCCCGATCCGGTCGAGGAGCTCGAGGCCGAGCGGATCCACCATGAACGACGCGCACATGTTGTTCTCCCAGTAGAACCGGGGGTCGTGGCGCACCTTCAGGTTCGAGAGATGCTGGAATGACGCCGCGATGTGCTCCGCGTCCTGAATCGCCGAGGGCACCCAATTGATCCCGCCCTCGAACCACCCCACACGGAGTCCGGGGTGACGGTCGAGGATGCCTCCGAAGATGTATTTCCCGAAGGCATCCCGGAACGGGGCTACTGATTGCAGCATGCCGATGCCGACGGCGTTGAACTCGTTCGGCGTCGACGGCGGGCTCTCGCCGATGTGATGCGAAACCGGCACCTGCGAGTCCTCGATCGCCTCCCATACGCCATCCATTGCGATACTCGCGAAGTCGATCGGGCGCTTCTCCAGGTCCTTCCCCGGCGAAAGCGGCATCAGGAAGGTCCTCAGCCCGAGAGCCTTCAGCTCGCTCAAGTTCCTGCGAGCTCCCTCGGCATCCCACCAATTGATCAGGCCGACACCAAAGATCCGGTTGTTCGACCGTTCTTGGACCTCGGCCATGTGCTCGTTGTAGATGCGGAAGCAGAGCTCGCGTACCTCCCGGTCGGGCCATCCGAACAGAGCGAGCACGGAATTCGGAAACGCGAGTTCTCGGGAGACGCCCTCCGAATCGAGCGCCGCCAGCCGGGCCTCAACGTCACCCGTGTGCGACCCGGAGACCGGGTCGTATTGCGTGAGCACCTCGATGAACTCACGGACGAGGATGGACTTCCCGTCCATTCCCATCACCCAGCCACCGTCAACGTTCATGACTCGCGGAGCGCGCTCCTTCATGCTTTCCGGGAACCGCTCGTAGAAGATGTCCACCGCCAGCGAAATGTGGTCGTCAGCCGAGAACACCTCGGTGCCCGGTGGGAGTCCGGGGTCGAGAAGAGGCCCTGGTTGGCGATCCTTTGGCGCGCCAACGCCCTCGGGTGGGTACGTCAGCGTCTTCGCGTGACCGGTCATCCTCCCCCACTTCACTTCTCAACGGATGCTGGCAGATTACTTCGGCTTCGTAGCAATCGTCAATGGATCCTGGTAGCTTGCTGCTCCGAGGCTGAAGCAGGACGTCGGGGAGGTCGGAGAGGGCGTGACATGACGACGTGGGATTCCGCCGTCGACTTCGTGATCGTCGGGTCCGGTGGTGGTGGCATGGTCGCTGCACTGACGGCGGCCGACGCGGGGGCGAGCGCATTGGTGCTCGAGAAGCAGGATCGAATCGGGGGCTCGACCGCGATGTCCGGAGGCATCGCCTGGGTCCCGAACAACCCGGTCATGGCTGCGGACGGAACTCCGGACTCCTACGAGGACGCCATGGCCCACTTCGAAGCGGTCGTGGGCGATGTCGGACCGTGCTCTTCCTTCGAACGACGTCACGCCTTTCTGACTGCAGGACCTGAGATGGTTTCGTTCCTCCAGGAGGGTGGCGTTCGGTTCGTTTACTGTCCTGGCTACAGCGACTACTACTCGAGCGCCAAGGGTGGCCACGACAATGGTCGTGGGATTGAGCCCGTTCCTTTCGACGGCCACGTGCTCGGAGAATGGCTCCCGAAGCTACAGCCCGGTCTGGCCAAGAGTCTGGGACTTGCAGTCATGACAAACGAGGCGCGTTCGCTTTCTCACTACAACCGCAGCATTCGTGCCTTTGCGATCTCCGCCCGCGTTGTCTTTCGGACCTACGCGGCCCGACTTCGACGTCAAGAGCTGCTCACCAACGGTGCCTCTTTGATCGCACAAATGCTACAGATTGCGATCGCTCGCGGGATCCCGATCTGGACAGAAGCACCTCTCGCGGACTTGATCATGGAGGACGGCCGTGTTGTCGGCGTGCGCACGATCCGAGACGGGGTTCCTGTGCTGGTGCGCGCTCGTCAAGGGGTTCTGCTCGCCGCGGGGGGCTTTGCGCACAATCCGGAGATGCGGGGCCACTATGGAGGGGATCAGCCCAACCAGGCCAAGTGGTCGATCGCCAACCCGGGCGACACGGGCGAAGCAATCCGCAGCGCCATGGCAGTCGGAGCGAAGACCGACCTGATGGACGAGGCGTGGTGGCTTCCTTCGCCCAGGACGGGGCGTTTCGGTCAGTCGACGCTCGACCAGGCACGCCAGCGTCCACGGACCATTTACGTCGACGCTGCAGGGCAGCGATTCGTGAACGAGTCGAACTCGTACATGGAAGTCGGAAAGGAGATGTACGCGCGCGACAAGACGAGCAAAGCGGTCCCCTGCTGGCTGATCTTCGACGATCGCTACCGCAAGCGCTACGCGCATCAGCGTTCCCAGCCCGGTCGGTTCCCGCGCAAACTGCTCAAGAGCGGGAGGCTGAAGCAAGCCTGGACCCTTAAGGACCTGGCGAAGATGTGCAGCATCGATCCTGCCGGCCTGTCAGAGACGGTCGAGCGCTTCAATCAGTACGCAGAACAGGGCATCGACCCCGACTACGGCCGAGGTGAGTCCGCCTACAACCGGTCGTTGGGCGATCCGAACCACAAGGTGCACCCTTGCCTCGGTCCGATCGACGAGGCCCCGTACTACGCCGTCCAGGTCGTGCCGGGCGATATCGGCACCTGTGGCGGCCTCCTCACCAACGAGCACGCACAAGTCGTTGACCAGGAAGACCAGCCTATTGAGGGGCTGTACGCGACCGGCAACGGCACGGCCACCGTCATGGGCCGCCACTACTTGGGGCCGGGCGCGAGCATCGCCAACACCATGGTCTTCGGGTATCTCGCGGCACGCCACGCCACGAGTCGTCATCCGCCCACTTCGTGATGAGCCTCAGGCCAGCGTCAGGCCATCCCGCCGGACCGTAATCGCATGAGTTGGGCACGTACGCGCCGCCGCGATGATCTTCTCCTCGGACGAGGCCGCGGAGTCCACGACGAACGCGATGGAGTCATCGCCCAGGTCGAACACGCCAGGTGCCTCATACACGCAGTTCCCCGACCCCATACACAGTTCGCCGTCGATCTCGACTTCGAGTCCCATGGGGCGATCGTAGGCTTTCAGAGAGGGATCAAAAATACGCATGAGTGAGTTCGAAAGCGCAAACTTCATCACGGACCGGTCGATCCAAGACGATCCGTATCCCTATTTCGATTGGGTGCGGGAGCAGGGCCCGGTGTGGCGGGAGCCTCATTTCGGCATGTACATGGTCACAGGCCACCCTGAGGCCATGGCGATCTACGGCGACCCCGCATCGTTCCCGCCCAACGATCTGCCCTCCGGAACCTTCTCTTCGTGCAACGTGGTCTGCGGATCGTTCGTCAAGTTCTCTGCTCCCATGGAGGGTGACGACGTCAGCGACATCATCGTGCGGTATCGCAACGAGCTTCCCTTCAGCGATCAGCTCCCCTCGTTCGACCCCCCGAACCACACGGCGCACCGGCACCTGCTGATGCGCCTCATCACGCCGAAGCGCCTGAAGGAGAACGAGGACTTCATGTGGCAGTTTGCTGACCGCCTCATTGACGGCTTCCTCGAGCGGCGATCCTGCGAGATGGTCGGCTCCTACGCCGAACCGTTCACGCTCACGGTCATCGCCGACTTGGAGGGCGTGCCCGAGTCAGATCACTCCCTCTTCCGGGAGCGGCTCTCGAAAGCTCACCAAGACGTTGGCCACAAACCCCTTGAATTCCTGTACGAGCGCTTCAACCAGTACATCGAGGACCGCCGCCAGACGCCCCGAAACGACGTCCTCACCGGCCTGGCAACGGCGACCTTTCCAGACGGTTCGACTCCCGAGGCGAAGGATGCCGCTCTGATCGCCGCCAATCTCTTTGCCGGTGGTCAGGAGACGACGGTGCGGTTGCTGTCGTTCGCGCTGCGGATGCTCGGCGAGCGGCCGGATCTCCAGGACAGCGTCCGCGAGGATCGTGAACGGATCCCGAACTTCATCGAAGAGACCCTTCGCCTCGAAAGCCCGCTCCGAACTCAGTTTCGGATGGCACGCGTCGCGACCCAGCTCGCCGGTGTCGACATTCCCGCAGGTGGGTCGATCATGCTCATTCCCGGGGCCTGCAACCGCGACTCTCGGATATTCGAGAATCCCTACGAGTTCGATATCAACCGCGCCAACGCCCGGCAACACATCGCCTTCGGACACGGGATCCACACGTGTGCGGGAGCACCGCTTGCCCGCGCCGAGGGTCGCGTCACCATCAATCGATTCCTCGATCGCACGGCCAACATCACGATCTCGGAAGAGCACCACGGTCCAGCAGATGCTCGGCGGTACGACTATCTCCCGACCTTCTTCCTTCGCGGCCTCGAAAGCCTCAACCTCGAGTTCACGCCCGTCAGCTGACGGTATGACCGGACCACGGGCTTCATGACGTCGACGTCGTATCGCTCTCCGAGGGACGCAACGTCGACATGATCAACTTCGTCTGCGCATACGGCGGCCCGGCAGTTGTCCCACCGTCGATCGGGAGCACGATTCCTGTTATCTGTGCCGCACGATCGCTGGAGAGAAACACGACGGCGTTTGCCACGTCTTCGGGTTGTGCCTCCCGTTCCAGCGGCTGCATGTAACGCAGTACCGGCCCCATCTCGTAGGTCGTGATGCCGGTTCGGATGTGAGCGGGCGTGAGGCAGTTGACTCGGATGCCGTAGGGCGCGAGATCGATTGCCATGCACTTGCTGGCGTGGGCAATGGCCGCTTTCGACGCCCGGTACGAGATCATTCCCGTACCCGCATTGACAGCCGCGATCGACGCATTGTTGATGATCGAGCCACCCCCGTGATCCTTCATGTACCGCCCGGCGCGCTGGGATCCGACGATCACCCCGAAGAGGTTGACGTTGATGATCCGGGAGAAGTCTTCGAGGTCGTCCGGCAAGAACCGCTTCAAGGGGCTCCCTATCCCGGCGTTGTTGAACATGATGTCCAGACCGCCGAAATGATCGACCGTGAAATCGACCAACGCTTGCACCTGGTCCGCATCGCTGACATCGGTCTGATTGAACGCGGCCGCCGCGCCGATCTGATCGGCAAGCGCTTGACCGCTGTCCGCATCGACGTCCCCGATCACGACGCGTGCTCCCTCGGCCACGAGCAGCTCGGCGGTCGCTCGGCCTATGCCGCCCGCACCACCTGTCACGATCGCGACTTTCCCAGCGAGTTCTTGCGTGTTCATGCCGCGACACTACGGTCTTGCTGGAGATGCTGCAGACGTGACCCAGATCCAAATGGGCAGAAGCATGGAGCCGCAGAGGGGAGAAAGGAGCGTGCGCCATGACAGCTGAGAACCGCCGCTGCGCCCCCCTCGGCGTCCTCTCGCGTCGAGGTCCCCGACCGCATCCCCAAGGAGCGCTACTTCGACCCGGACTTCTATCAAATGGAGGCCGAGCTGTTCTGGCCCCGGGTCTGGCAGATGGCCTGTCGGCTCGAAGAGATCCCGGTCGTCGGTGACTTCGTCGAGTACGAGATCCTCGACCAGTCCGTCGTGGTGGTGCGCACCGCCGAGAACGACGTGGCGGCCTTCCAGAACTCGGCACCGCGGCGTCAAGGTCATAGAGGGCCGGGGTCGCCTCAAGTCGGGCTTCACCTGCCCTTTTCACGGCTGGTGTTACGGCCTCGACGGCAAGAACACCTTCATCTCTCGGGCCAAGTCCTTCTCCGAACACAACTTCGAAGCGCCGGAGATCGACCTGGTCCCGGTGCGTTGCGAGCTCTGGGGCGCCTGTGCGTGGATCAACCTCGACGCTTCTGCCCCGCCCCTGCGCAGCTGCATCGAGCCCTTCGCCACCATCCCCGACGCCTGGAAGGTCAGTTCCATGCGCACCGAGTGGTGGCATGCCTTCCGGCTCCCGGTGAACTGGAAGCTGGCCGAAGAAGCCTTCTTGGAGCAGTACCACGTGATCGAGACCCACCCCGAGCTCGTCATCCCCAAGAGGTTCGCACCCAAGGAACCCGCCGCCTTCGACCCGACGAGCTTCGTCCACGCCGAGCTGCACTACCTCCACGTCATGAGCGAGGGCATGGGGGGCATGGTCCACGCCAACGACGTGGCGGTGGCCGAAGCCCAGCGTGACATCGAGCTCTCGGGTGACCCGAGCGAGGCCATGGCGACCTGGCACCGCACCCTCAACGAGGCGGTGGTGGCCTGGCACACCGGGCGCGGGGCCGATATCCCCGACCTCAACGAGCTGGAGGATCAGGGCCTCAACGAGACGATGTTCTACGCCTTCCCCCACTACTTCGTGCTCGCCATGTACTCGAGCGCGAGCTCGTATCGCTTCCGGCCCCTCGGGCCCGAAGAGACCCTCATGGAGATCTGGTCCGGCACGCGCTATCCGGCGGGCCAAGAACCCGGGCCGCCCACGCCGCCCGAGATCTGGGAGTGCAACGACCCAGGGGTGCCCCCCATCCCGACCCAGACCTTCTCCAACCTGCCCCGCCAGCAAAAAAGGCCTGCACAACGACGGCTTCGACTACATGCGCCTCTCAGAGGGCATCGAGGGCGGCATCGCCAACTTCGAACGCACCCTCGACGGCTTCTTGGCCGGCCAGCCCCACGACCAGCTCGCAGCGGCCCTGCGCGCCGTCAACGTCAACCCCCTGGAGCGACCCGTCGTCGATCTGGGCTTCTGAGGGAAGAGTCTGCGCCCGAGCCCTTCCATGAAGCCGGGGGAAACCTGAGGGAGAGCGGATAGCGTCGAAATGACGGACGCTCGAGAGGAGTCGAACATGGCCAAATCGCTTTACACGGCCCACGCCCACGTGACGGGCGGCCGAGACCACGGACACGGAGTGACCAGCGACAGTGCGTTGGATGTTCAGCTGCGCACCCCGGTCGAAATGGGGGGCGGCGGCGGAGGCACGAACCCTGAGCAACTGTTCGCGGTGGGTTACGCCGCTTGCTTTGAAGGGGCGCTTGGCGTTGTCGGACGCCGAGAGAAAGTGGACCTCGGGGCCGTTTCCATTGATTCGGAGGTCAGCCTGATCACTACCGAGAACCGTGGGTTCAACGTTGCCGTCGGGCTCGATGTCTCGCTACCCGGAGTCAGCGATTCCGAGCGCGCCATAGCCATCGTGGCTGCAGCGCACGAGGTGTGCCCCTACTCCAACGCCACCCGTGGGAACGTGGAAGTGACCCTGAAGGCAAACGGCCAACAGGTACCAACCGCAACGTGATCATGGACTGACGTAGTGTCGGCAACCGTGGCCGGCGGGGTTCGCATGATGGCCGAGGTTGTTCGGGGCTGATGGACCGTCGCTCGTTTCTGCGCGGAGCTACCGTCGTGGGATCGGGGCTGATCGCTGGCGTTGCAGGGGATGGGTGCTCGAGTTCAAACCCGCATTCCGCCGACGCCAGCAGCAGCACATCCCCATCGGCAAAGACGAGCCAGGGCCCACCCGATTGGTCCAAATTGGCCGACTCTCTGGTCGGACCATTGCTGCAACCTGGTGACAGCGGGTATGCCGCGGCCGGGCATCTCTACAACGCTGTCTACGTCCCGGACGCAGCAGCCATCGCCCAATGTGGGCCCGCAAGCGATGTCCAACGTTGTCTCGCTTTCGCCCGCGAACACAACGTGCAGGTGGTGGCGCGCTCGGGCGGGCACAGTTACGGCGGCTATTCGTCCTGTCCCGGCCTGGTCATCGACGTATCGAGCATGGATGCGATCTCCGTCGGCGGGGCGATCGGCTCCAATGAGACACTCGTCACGGTGGGAGCCGGAAACATGCTGATCGACGTCTACAGCACGTTGGCGGCACAAGGCCTTCTTCTGCCGGGCGGATCGTGCCCCACCGTGGGGATCGCCGGGCTGGCACTGGGCGGAGGGGTCGGCGTGTTCTCCCGTGCGTACGGGCTCACATGCGATCAACTCACGACAGTCGAGATCGTCACCGCGGACGGCATGCTGCGCCGATGCGGGCCCGGTCGAGACGAGGACCTGTACTGGGCCTGCCGCGGCGGAGGGGGTGGCAACTTCGGTGTCGTCACTTCATTCGAGTTCCGGGCCTATCCCGTTCCCGAAGCCATCACGCTCTTCACACTCGAGTGGCCATGGGGAGCGGCGGACAGCGTTCTCGATGCCTGGCTCCGATGGATCCCGACGGCGCCTGACGAACTGTGGGCCAACTGCCAACTCTTCAGCAGCGGGACCGTCGGGGGTGGTCTCGTCAAAGTGACCGGGGTGTTCGTCGGATCGGTGAGTGCGTGTACCGCAGCACTGACTCCGCTGACATCTGCCGTGAGCGACGGCACCACCTACCGCTTCGTCGGCCCGGAGGACTACCTGACCGCCACCATGATTGAGGCCGGGTGCGAGGGCAAGCCCGTGGCCCAGTGCGCCACGCCGGCCCAGTCGCCCTTCGTGGCCAAGTCGTCCTACGTCGGCGGACCGCTCCCCGAGAGCGCGGTGACCGCCATTGTCTCAGCTCTATCCTTCCTCCCCTCGTCGCTACCCGGTGCCGGCGGTGGCGTGGTGTTCGACGGCTACGGCGGGACTATCAATCAAGTGGCGGGGAGCGAGACCGCCTTCGTCCACCGATCTGCGATCTCGTGTGCCCAATCCTCGATCACATACGCCTCCACTCCCCCGTCTCAGAGTGCGAAGTCGGCCGCCTCCGCGTGGCTCCAGAATCTCCACAACGTGTTCGAGCCCGTGACGCAGGGCTCCTACCAGAACTACATCGACCCCACCCTGGCCGACTGGCAGCAGGCGTACTACGGGTCCAACCTGCCTCGGCTGCAGCACGTGAAGCGGGGATACGACCCGGACGACGTGTTCCACTTCGCCCAGTCGATCCCGATCTGAGCCCTCGGCGAACGGCTTCGAGACGCCCTCGATTCCGTCCAGGTTCCGAGTCAATCCACTGACTGAAAGTCGTCCTCCAGCAACGGGAGAACGCTCGCCCGGCCGCCGCTCGGCACTTCACTCGACTCTCCCATCGCATCGTGCAAGACCACTCGGTCACGGCCTTCCCGCTTCGCTTGCAACAGGGCATCGTCTGCCCGTCGAAGAATGGTCGCGAGCTCCTCACCCGGCTCGCATTCAGTCACGCCGAAGCTCACGGTGAACTTGGGGAGTCCACCGACAGTGATGGCGGCGTCAAGCTGGGTGCGCACGGTGTTCAGCGCCCGCGTCCGCGTCTACCGCCGAGCAGTCCGGGAAGGCGATTGCAAACTCCTCGCCGCCGTAGCGCGATGACACATCGCTGGTCCGAAGCGAGTCTCGCAGGACACGCGTGAAGAGTCGCAACGCCCGGTCTCCCGTTTCGTGCCCGTAGGTGTCGTTGAGAATCTTGAAGTGGTCGAGGTCGGCCATGGCCATGGCAACCGGGTAAAGGTGCGCTGGGATCGCGGCAACCCGCTCGGAGAATGACCGCCGGTTGAGCAGTCCGGTGAGCGTGTCAGTCGAGGCCTGCAATTGGGTCTCGGCCATGACCCTGAGCAAGCCGATGCGCGCCCCGGCCAGTTTCGCCAGCGTGGCCAAGTCGTCGACGTGATCGTCCTCCACCTTCGCCCCCGGCTCACCGGTGGCATGGATAACACCCACCGTGCGGCCCATGATGGAAACGGGCACGCAGAGGGCCGAGAGCCGGCCCTCCGGGCGGTTGCGCAGCTTGGGACACGCGTCGAGGTGATCACTGTCAGCGAAGACCTGGATCTGCGCACGACGCGCCGCCGGGCACCGGTCGGGCGAGTCCACGCCGCAGCTCGGCGGCTTTCCCTCGGGACCCACGGCCGCCATGCGATGCAGGTGCGCGTGGCTGTTGTCTGCCAGGAGCAGTTCGGCCGGCGCCTCCGGCAACACGGTCGCGAAGGACCGCTCGATGACCTCGATGACCTCGGGCTCGCCTTCGGCCATGTCGAGTGCGTTGGCCAGGCGGCTCTCGAAGCGCTGCCGCTGCACCTGGGCATCGCGGATCTCGGCCTGGCGGTCGGCGTCGGACATGGCCTCGCTGAGCTCGTTGTTCAGCCGCTCGGCGTCGGCCACGGCATGGCTCAGCTCGGCGTTGAGATTGCGGACCTTCTCATCGGTGCGGCGCTGGTTGCGCTCCCCCATGGCCACCAGTACGAAGGCCAGAGGAAACATGATGCCCAAGAGAATGCCGACCGCCACCAGGTCGGCGTAGATGCCCGAGGCCAGCGCCTGGCCCGCCATCATGCACGGGATGAAGATCAGTCCGAACGCACCGAGGGCAATGATGGGACTGATCAGTCGGAACCGGGCCGACTTGGCTACCTCTCCCGACCACTCATCCTCGGTAACCATGTCCACTCCCTCTCCGCCGACACGCATGCCCGCTCGACCGTTCCAGGCTGGCGAGCGCATGGCGCGACACAGTGGTTTCGTCTGACCACAACACGATCTTTAGGGGCTTATGAAATTGGGGTGCCCGCACGAAGGAGGATCGAGCAATTGTGTGTCTGTTGAGCATTCGACAGGCGCCGAACAAGCGCGCTCCCACGTGGGATTCACCGGTCCATCCAGGCACGACTCGATGCGATTCTGGAGGTGGGCAGGGAAGATCGACCAGACCCGGGGCTAATCGCCATGGTCTCACTTCCGAAGCCGTACCGCGCTCCTCGTCTGAGTTGCTTTCCCAGGTGTCACACGTGAAGACGGCAACTTCGTTGTGAAGGCCGAGTGCCCGATGTCACCCTTCCTTGAAGAAAGTCAACAGGTCGGCGTTGATTGTCTCCGCCTGCGTCGTGGGCATGCCGTGCGGGAAGCCGCTGTAAGTCTTGAGCGTCCCGTTCTTGACGAGCTTGGCGGACAGAGGCCCCGAGTCGGCGTAGGGGACGACCTGGTCGTCGTCGCCGTGCATCACGAGCACCGGCACTGTGATCCCCTTCAAGTCTTCGGTGAAATCGGTCTGCGAAAAGGCGACGATGCCGTCGTAGTGCGCCTTCGCACCGCCCATCATGCCCTGTCGCCACCAGTTCTGGATGATCGGCTCTATCGGCGTCACGCCGGGGCGGTTGAAGCCGTAGAAGGGGCCTTCGGGAAGGTCGCGGTAGAACTGGGAACGCTTCGTCGCAACTTGGACCTGGAAGCCGTCGAAGACGCTCTTGGGAAGCCCGCCCGGGTTGGCATCAGTCTTGACCATCAAGGGTGGCACCGAACTGATCAGCACCGCCTTGGCTACTCGACTCTCGCCGTGTCGAGCCAGATAGCGGACCACCTCGCCGCCCCCGGTCGAGTGGCCGACGTGGATGGCATTTCGGATATCGAGATGTTCCGTCACGGCTGCCAGGTCGTCGGCATAGTGGTCCATGTCGTGACCGTCGGGCGTCTGGGTTGACCGCCCGTGACCGCGGCGGTCGTGGGCGATGACGCGATAGCCCTGAAGCAGGAAGAACATCA
The DNA here is from genome assembly GCA_963741995.1 of uncultured Acidimicrobiaceae bacterium. Classification (GTDB taxonomy): domain Bacteria; phylum Actinomycetota; class Acidimicrobiia; order Acidimicrobiales; family RAAP-2; genus Bog-473. Next base: position 161,185 of record CAVUKI010000001.1, on the reverse strand, counting down.
ACTGGGCGTCCCAGTCGTCGGACGACAGAGGCCAACCGTGGCTGAACACGATGGGCTGACCTGATCCCCAATCCTTGAAGAAGATCTCGACGCCGTCCTTCGTTGTGATCGTGCCCATTCCGGAGCCTCTCTTTCTGGGTGAACGCCTCGGCGTTTCATGTGGCCTGAAAGATGCGACACGATGACTCACCACGAGCCCATATGGATGTGGCGACTCCGTCGGCCGCTTGCCCAAATTGCCAGCGCAGAGCTTTCTGTGCGTGCACACTTCTGGTCCAACAGTGAACTGGGCTGACTGCTCTCAGCTCGACCAGCCGAGAGCGACGCAGGCGCCACGAAATGCCAGGAGCCCCCTCGACCAGACCGTGAAAGCGTTCGGGAACCTGCGGCTGATTTGGCTGGAATCCTTGGAGCCATTTGCTCCGGTTCGCCAGGCCTCTTCGCGAGGGTCGGGAACGTGCGCGGCTCGGACCTTGCTGTCCTGGACTCTTGACAACCCGATTTCCGGGGTGAAACATCTGCCTCGGCTCGTCTTGTGGGCAGCCTGAGGAGGCCCGCTGGCTAGCTTTCCCCGGTCGGCAGCTTCCGAGGAAAAAGAGGCTCCGCAGGGAGGAAAACTCGGGAATATGGCGCTGCTGCTGGATACTCGGGACGTTGATCCAGGGACGAGACGCGACGCCGTTCACGACGCATTTGTGCAAGCCGACATGCCGCGAGAGGTCAATCTGACGAGTCAGGAGGCAGCGGATTCAACTCGAATCGAGGGTTGGATGTTCGGTACTACGAAGCTCTTTTCCCTTGAAAGTCCCGGCATGAGCGTGATCAGAGACAGTCCGTCGGGGCTGGATCCAATGATCGCTCTCTGCGTTCAGAATTACGGCACGGGACATTCAACCGAAGAAGGCCGCCAACAACTGTTGAGGGCGGGGGACCTCCTCATGGTGGACCCCACTGCTCGGAACGAGTTCCTCGTTCGCGGTGCGACCATTGCAATCGAGATTCCCTTCGACGAACTCGGAGTGACGGTTGAAGTCGCTCGCAAGGCGAGCACACGCCTGTTTGCCAGCCCTCTCTTCCCCCTTGTCAGCCAGTATCTCCTCGGACTACGCGCCGATGCCGACCTCGTCTCGACAAGCGCCACCGCATCCGAGGTCGGTGTTGCCACCGCTCAACTCGTCAGGGCACTGATTGTCTCGGCCGCCCTCGATGAACGATCCGGTCGAGCCGCTCTCACCGACGCATTGGCCCCAAGAATATTCGCCTACGTCCGTCGACACCTGACTGAAGCAGATCTGACACCCGTTACCATTGCGCGAGCGCACAACATCTCGGTCAGGTATCTCTACAGATTGTGTGATGCGGCTGGTGTGAAGCTCGTCGAGTGGATCATTGCAGAACGCCTCGAGGGCGCCCGGAAAGACCTCATCGCACCCAACGAGGCCTACACCACCATCGCCCTCATCAGTCGAAGGTGGGGATTCAAGGATCCCAGTCATTTCAGCAGTCGGTTTCGGCACGCCTATGGCATCGCGCCGAGGGACCTGCAACGACACACTCGGAACCAGCTTCGGGATCAGCTGACACATCGGGATTGACAGAGCTCATGCCGGCCTTTGTTCTCTGTAAGACAAGAACTGTGCACGCACGGAATATTGTGCGCTGGCAATTTTGGGAGATGACTGTCGAGCGGATCCTGAGGCCTTTCCAGTGAGTCCCGAAAGGCCCAGCGATCCCATAGGTGGAGGACCAGTGACCTTCGCAGGCGACATACGGCCCCTGTTCCGCGAAAAGGACCGTGAGGCCATGCGTCGTGCGTTTGATCTCTGGCTTTACGATGATGTCGTCAGCCATGTCGACGCGATTGCGGCGAAACTGCATGACGGCACAATGCCCTGTGACGGACCCTGGCCGGACGATCAGGTGAAGTTGTTCGATCGCTGGCTGGACCAGGGAACCCCCCAATGACGCGGCCTTCCTGGCCGAGGAGCAAGAGGTCGGTCGACTCGGCGCACGCCGACACCTCAGACAGCCGACCATGAGCACGCCGAACGACTCATGGTTGCCGTCACCCGATGAGCCGCTCTTCATTCTCGCCATGGACCACCGAGCATCCTTCGCCAAGGGACTTTTCAACGTGCCCGGAGCGCCATCTGATGACGACCTTGCGAGGATGCGCGACGCCAAGTCCCTCATCTATGAGGGGCTGCGTCACGTCGCTGGAAGCGCTCGCTTCGGTAGGGAGGGCGTTCTCGTCGACGAAGACTTCGGCGCTGATGTAGTCAGCAAGGCTAAATCCGACGGCGTGGTCTTGCTGATGCCGATTGAGAAGAGCGGTTCGAGGGTGTTCGAGTTGGAGTACGGGGAACACTTCGCCGATCATGTTGAGGCCTTCGATCCAGACTTTGTCAAGACGCTCGTCCGATTCAACCCACTCGACGACGACGACACGCGCCGAACTCAGATCACCCGCCTGGCCGCCGTTTCCGACTGGGCCGAGCGTTCCAACCGACGTTGGCTCGTCGAGCTCCTCGTGCCACCCACGGCTGAACAACTGGCTGCCAACAGAGATCAGTATGGATTTGATCTCGAGGCACGGCCGGCCCTGACTGCGCACGTGATCGCGGAGCTTCAGGAGGGTGGAGTTCATCCGACGATCTGGAAGTTGGAGGGATACGAGACTACGGCTGCGGCCGACACGGTGCTCGCCGCGGTGGCGGCCGAAACCACACATCCGGCCGAATGCATCGTGCTGGGTCGGGATGCCCCGCTCGAACGGGTTGAGCATTGGCTGACCGTGGCGGCAAGCCAACAGTTTGTCGGATTTGCTGTCGGTCGCACCATTTGGGAGGAACCTCTCCGAGAGTTTCTCCACGGCACGGTCACCGGAGACCACGTTGTCGATGTCGTCGCTGAGACCTACGCCACGTTGGTCGACACGTATTCGCGCGCATATCAAAGCAGCTGAGCGCCGCCGATTTACAGAGGGGAGACGAAGCAGCAACTATTGCGAATGCGCTTCAGAAAACACGGACGTCCCCGACCGTCGTGCTCGCGCACGGAACATTCACTCACGCGTCCAGTGACTCTTGGAGAGATGTGTACCGTCAGTTCAACGCAGGGGGCACGCCCTGAGCGCTTGCAGCGAGGGCGGGATCCCACTCGCACATCAAGCACGCATGCGCCACAACTGCTCGGCCGAATTCGAGAGCCATAGCGTGTGGATCGGAACTGAGGATCAAGTCATCCCAGTCCAGGACAAACTCTCCAAGTGCTTCGTCCCATCGACCCTGAACCGGCGCCAAGTCTCCACCGGCAAACCCGTCGGGCGCCGGCGACGCGAACCCGAAGAATGCCGGCTTTCGATAGCGGCCATCGCCAGGCCACCAGCCGACCTCGATCTGCTGGGCAGTACCGGCATTGCGCATGATGAAATCCTTCGAAGGCGGATCGACCTGGCGACCTGAATACAGGCTTACCGCCAGGTCAAACGTTCCCCACCAGGCATTTACCGGAGAGCTCCGTCCTCGGTAGGGTGCGCGGAGTTCCGCGAGAACCAGAGCGGCACGGGTTGCAGCGGCGAAGTAGGCGGCGACGTGCTCCGGTTCGTAGGTCTTGTGCTCGTCATCCTCATCCAGTCGGGCGGTCCAAGGGACCTCCTGAGGGGTCGGATTGATGTGCACGGGACCGACCATCCGACCTAACGCGCTCAGGACGCCCCGGCTCACCTCGCCCACAGGCTGGTTCGGTGTGAGAGACACTCGCTCGGTCCGCCCGTCGCTGTGCTCGACCACGTTGTCGTGCCGATGGAGGTCCAGAGCGACCACGATCGCACCGGAACCGTCCGGAGCCGGCAGTGGCATGGTCTCCCAGCCACGGGCTGTGAGTCGTAGGGCGGCATGCTGGAGCTGTGGTTCCGGAGGAGCCAACGCGACAGCGAGTTTGCCCAGGAGTTGGGAGTGGGCGTGCAAGGTGTCGCAAGTGTCGTGCCATTTGTCGTAAGGCACCGCACCCCATCCGACCACACTCATCAAACTCGAATGTATCGCACGGGTCTTTGCGGAGCATCATGGACGGATCGGTGGCCACCGCCAGGGCAGCGGAGAGAACCCGCCAGCTGTTCCGGCGGTTTCCCGTGGGATCTGGCGAAGTCAAGTCGCACTCTTCGCGTTTGGAGGGAATCCGGAAGGCGAGGGACGACTCGCACTTTGTCCCACCCTGGCCCAGGCGATGAGGCACGCCCGAAGAAGGCAGGCCTTGTGTTCGGGGAGTGTGCCACTCGTCCAGTAGACGCTGTGTTCCGCGTGGAGTTCTGATGCCAGAGCCAACCGGGCAAGTCCGCCGTACTGCTGATCTTGAATCCTCCACGCGACGTACTCACCGTTGCGGTCGAATCCCAACCCTGTCCGCACATGACCCAGGATGTCGTGGACCGCCCGAAATCGATCATACGGACCCCCGAGATCACATCCGAGAAGAGGATGAAGACGTTCGGAGCAGGAAGCCGCGGCGCTCACCTCAAGCAACCGCTCGTTCCGTACGGCGTCGATCAATTCTTGATCGTTTGTATACGGATTTGTGAGGTAGGTAAAGGCGACTTGAATGGCTCCCGGGCAATCAGTATCGGTGAGTACACGGAAGAAGCGGTCCGACTGTTCTTGCAATGCTTCGTATGCGGCAACGACCTTCGGATCCCGTCGGCAGTCGGGGGCCTCAGAGAAGGCCGACGCAATTGTCTCGGCTTCCACCGGATCCAATCGATAGCAATCGGTCGCTTGTTCACGTGAGATCTCAAACGAATTCCGAGCACCAGCGTCCGTTGCCGTCGTCATCGCATTCACCTCTCCTTCGACTGATACCTCTTCAGGTCGAGGGGCCGGGCTTGAGCATCCGATCGGAGCCACCAACTGGTTCGTTCGTCCAGCTCTAACTATGACGGGATCTCCCACCTCGTGCCATGAGTCCGATGTGACCAGGCCGGACAACCCCTGATAGGACGGGGCGGCTCGGGCACCATGGCTTTCCGAGGTCTCGCACCTCATTTCCGGGATTGAGAAGGCGACAGCATCGGCCACGGTCTCCGCCAGGTCCATGATCGGGAGCATCAGCTTGGCCGGCACCCTCATGAGGAAACCCACGGCGCCACATTCATCGAAAACGTGCTTCAACTTATAGAGCTGTAGAGTCTGCGCAGGCGATGACACGCATTGGGTTGAGGAAGAGCGACTTGCGGTATCCGGAATAGAGCAACTGGTGTCCCACCCTTCAGACGTTCTGCTCGAGGAAATCGGTACTGTCGCGATCATTCGCATTGACGACGGAAACGTAAACGCATTGACCGAAGGGCTCGTTTCGTCTTTGTCAGATGCGTTCGACACCGCCATGGCCCGAGACAGGGCGGCCTTGATTCTCGGCAGTGATCGATGTCTCTCCGCCGGTTTCGACCTGAAGACGATGCGCGGAGATGCCGACGCGAGGAGAAGTCTCGTTCTCGCAGGGATGGAATTAGCCCTGAAGATCTTCGAATCCCCGATGCCCGTCGTGGTGGGCTGCACGGGTCATGCCATCGCCGCCGGAACCCTTCTCCTCTTGGGAGCAGATCACGTCGTAGTCGGGGATGGACCGGTGAAAATCGGTTTCAACGAGACGACCATCGGAATCGAGCTCTCTCCTTTTGTCGTCGAGCTTGCCCGGTACCGGCTCGTGCCTTCTGCATACAACCAAATACTTCTGGGAAGGCTTTACGACGCAGAGGCCGCGCAACAGGCTGGCTACGCCGACGCTGTTGTCGCGCCAGGCGATCTGATACCTCGCTCGATCGAAGTGGCGAACCACCTGGCCGGGCTCGATCCGCTTAGCTATCGTCGGACCAAAGAGGCGATGAGGTCGCATACTGCTGCGGTGCTGCGCTCGGCTCTTGAGCGAAAACGCCTCGAGTAAATCGGTAACCCGATTTGAGCCCTGGGTTTGAACGGCATCAACCACCGTATTGGAGGACACCTTGACCAAGCCTGGTCCACTGCTCGAGGCAGACGAGGGGCTGAACCACCAAATCGTGGACACATTCGCCCGGGTGGGCCAGTCCGACCGGTCGTGGACCGAGAAGATATGGGCCATGGCCGCGTCCCGTGACGGATCGCTGAGCGTCGCGTTCGGCCTGGGCAAATACATCAATCGGAACGTGATGGACGGTTTTGCCGGAGTATCACGGGGGGCCGAGCAGTGGACCGTGCGCGCCAGCCGTCGCCTCTCGCCGGACTTTGAGCGCAACAACGTTGGTCCGATCGTCTACGACATCCTCGAACCGCTACGGCGAACCCGGTACCGGCTGGCCGCGACTGACATCGTCCCGATTAGCTTCGACATCGAGGTTGAAGGAGTTGCGCCGCCAGCGATGGAGGAGCGCGAGACCCACATCAGCCGCAGCCGATCTCGGATTGACGCCGACATCATGCGCTTTCACCAGAGTGGCGTGGCACGGGGCTGGATAGAGGTGGAAGGAACACGCTTGAAGATCGACGACCAACAATGGGTGGGTGCCCGCGACCGATCGTGGGGCGTGCGCTACGGAGTCGGCGCTCCGCCAGACGACATCGAGGTACCACTCACACCTCCGGATACGTCCGGGATGTTTCTCTGGATGCCGGTGACGATGACCAGGCCCGATGGCCGTCCGTTCACTCTCTTCATCTACTACCAGCGGTTCCAGGGACCGGGCTGGTCCACCGGCAGTGCCCGAGGGGGAATCGAGCTCCCTGATGGGAGGGTGAAGCGATTTGAGGATGTCGTCCCCGACCTGCGCTTCCGAGACGACAACCGCCGCCTGCTCGGTGGGACGATTCGCGGAGTGCTGTCGGACGGCACCGAAAGCACCTACCGGATCCATCCGGTGTCAGCGACAGGTTTTCACTTGGGTACCGGACTCTACGGCGGCTTTGAAGGGCACTACCAAGGTGAGTGGCGGGGCGACCTTCTCGTCGACGGTGAACACATCGCCGGGTGCGACACGGTTGCGGTTGCTCACCGCATCCATCAGCATCGCGACTGCATCGTGAGGGTCGACAGCCTTGAAGACGGTTCGACCGGAGTCGGCACCATCCAGTCCAACGCGGTGGGACCGCATCCTGAGATAGGCCTCACCGCTGCTGCCTCGTTTCTCTAGGTCCATGCTTCCAGTCGAAACCGACCGAGATTCTGGAGCTCCGACGCTTGTTCTCTTCGACTAGAGGCGGGTGGCGTGCTTCACGGCGAAGGACATCTGACCGCCGAGTAACTCGGCCATGTTGTCGCGGTAGAAGCGGCTGCGGCCTGAGGCGCCAAGACCGTTCATCTCTTCCTCGAACTTGGCCAGAGGATCCCGCCCACCCTCGGGATGGGGGTAGTCGGTGGAGAACATGAACAGGTCTTCACCCGCCTCGTTCATCATCCAGTCGATCGGCTCACCGGGGAACGGCGTGAATTTGAGGTGGCGGTGGACGTACTCGGAGGGCTTGGCTTGGAGCCGTTTCAGTGGTTCCTCGGTTCGGCGGAAGGCCCGCTGGGCGTAGTCGAGGTGATGCAGCCAGGACACGACCCAGCCAGCACCCTGCTCGATGCAGCCGCCTCGTAAACCTGGGAAGCGGTCGAACAGGCCATCGAGGATGAGCGCGCCCAAAAAGAGAGCGGGCGATTGATGGATGGCGAGGTAGTCCTTTGAGCGGATGTTCTCGCCTCCACCCAGGTGGTCGGTGACCGGCATGTTGTTGTTGTGAAAGGCCCGATCGAGCAAGCGTCCGCCACCGCCGACGTGGAGAACGAAGGGGATGTCGCGACGCTCGAGCAGGCCCCAGAATCGGTCGAGCGCGGGATGCGTGGGGGCCAAGTCCCCAGCGGCAGTGGAGGGGACCATGACCGCCGCACAACCGGCGGCGATCGCCTCGTCGGCCACGTCGACCGCTCGGGCCGGGTCCACCAGAGATACGTACGCGACCGGTAGCAGACGCGGGTCCTCGGAGCAGAAGCTGGCCATGGCCTTGTTCTGCGCCCGACAGCCGGCGTAGAGGAGGTCCAGATCCTGGCCCAGCTCCGCTTTGTCCCCATAGCGCCGCGGGCTGCGAGGAAGGCTGAACATCGACGTCGCAAAGGTCGCGAAGACCAGCTGACCTTCGAAGCCGAGGAGATCCAGGACTCGGCTGCGCTCGGACGGATCGAAGCCCCCCATGGCCATCCAGCCCTTGTTGTGCATCAGATGCTGTTCAGCCTCGGCCGCCAGACTCGGATCAGCGCTGCGACTCTTCGCTCGTTCCTGGGCCTCCTCAAGCACGGGATGGAGCAGCTCGATCCCCCGGCGTCGGAGACGATCCTTGGCCCCCGGCTCGATGAAGTCGTCCAGGAAGTCACCCAGCTCCATGACATGGCTGTCGGCATCCAGGATTGCCCGGCCGCCTGAGTAGGTCATCTTCAGTCCTCGGCTCGTCTCGCGATGGTGACATTTTGTCACCTCCTGGCATAATGACCCATGGCCTCATCCTTGGCAAGAGCGCCGGGCAACGCGACCCCAGTGACGGGACGCAAGGAAGCCCTGCTTGACGTTGCGGCCCAGATGCTGGCCCGCGGCGACATCGACGCGGTGACTATGGAATCAGTGGCCGTGGCCGCGAGGGTGAGCCGACCCTTGGTGTACAAACACTTCTCCAATCGCAGCGAGTTGTTGGGCGCTCTCTATGAAAGAGAGTCCGAACACCTCCATCGCCAGCTGAGCGAAGCCGTGCTGCAGGCCGAGGGACTGGAGCAGATGCTGCGAGCGCTGATCGAGGGAGCGCTCGCCGCCCAGGTGGAGCGAGGTGCGACCTTCGCCACCCTTGCTGCCGGTGCGGGGCGGCCAGTTCATGTGCGAGACGTGCAGCGGCAGCGAGACTCCGCCACTCTCCGATACTTCACACGCCAGGCGGTCGAGGAGCTCGGACTCGAAGAGCGTGACGCGATTGCGGGCATGCGTCTGGTGCTCGGGTCCATATCCCTCACACTTGATCAATATCGACACCGACGATCGAGCGATCACGCCGTCCGGCTGGCTGAGATCTACATTGCCATGGCGATGGCCGGGTTGCGGGCTCTGGGCGAGTCGCCGAAGTCGTAGTTCGCGTGTACCTGCCCATGTGCTCAGGCTCGGGCGCTGGCGAGGGCGGACGGGCTGCGTAGGAAGACGAACATATGTTCGACTATCTTGCCAAGTGTGGCAATTCCATCAGTCGGGCGGGCGACAATCCTGCACGCTGACCTGGACGCCTTCTACGCGTCCGTCGAGCAACTCTTGGACCCTTCGCTGAGGGGACGGCCCATCGCCGTAGGCGGCAGTGTGGTGTTGGCGGCATCGTATGAAGCGAGGAGCTACGGCGTCCATGGTGGTATGCCGGGTTGGCGAGCCCGCCAACTGTGCGGCGACCTCTTGTTCGTCGGTGGCAACTTCGGCCGCTACCAACAATTTGGCGACGATGTTGTGTCGGTCTTCCACGACTTCACCCCTCGAGTCGAACGCGTGTCGATAGACGAGGCCTTCCTCGATGTTTCTGGCGCGGTCCATCTCTTCGGGTCCCCGACTGAGATGGCGGCTGCTATCCGTCGACGCGTGCGCGACGAGATCGGTCTACCTTTGTCGGTTGGCGTGGCCCGCACCAAGCACCTAGCAAAGGTTGCGTCACAGGTGGCCAAGCCTGATGGCCTTGTGGCCGTGGAGCCGGCCGGAGAGCGCGAGTTTCTCGACCCCCTTCCCATCGGACTGATATGGGGCGTCGGGCCAACGACAGAGCGGCGCCTCCACGCGGCGGGGATCTTTACCATCGGACAACTGGCCGACACCGGCAGCCCGATCCTGGGCAGCCTGCTCGGTCACGCGGTCGGAGCAAAGTTGGCAGCTCTCTCTGCCAACGTCGATGAGCGGGCAGTGCAGCCGCCGGCCCGGTCCAAATCGATGGGCGCCCAGGCCGCCCTCGGACGGCGGCACGCAACTCCAGAAGTGATCCGAGAGACGCTCGGCTACCTCGCTGACAGAGTTGCTGGTCGCCTGCGAAGGGCCAACCTTGCCGGTCGGACAGTGACTGTGCGGGTTCGTTTTGCCCAACTGCGCTCGGTGACTCGGTCTGTCACGTTGTCCGTCGCGGTCTCGACCACGTTGACGCTGACCGAGATGGCCGAAAACCTGGCCCGGTCAGCCATCGAAAACCAAAAGGAACGCGAAATCACGCTCCTCGCCGTTTCCGTCTCCAACCTGTCCCCAGAACACTCCTTGCAGATCGAGCTACCTCTCGATTCGCTCCACCTTCGGCGAAGTACGGAGCGTCGACCTGCATTCGAAGTCGAGGCCTGCAGATGGGAGGTGGACCGATCCGTCGACGCAATCCGGGACAAGTTCGGCCAGACCTCCGTTGGTTATGCCACTGCCGCCCTTTCCGCCGCGGACCGGGTTCCCGAGGAGTTCCGTGAACTGGCCGAGCGGGGGCCAGGCGGCAGCCGGGCCAGCGACCCCAATGAGCCTGATCCGTAGCTTCGCTGCGCTCACTCGAACCCGTGTCGCCGCGTTGAGAGAGCGGACGGATGCCTCCGAGAAGTCGGACTCAGTTTCATGGATCCCGGTCAGCCAGTCATCGTGGCCACAGAGTCCATGCTGTGACCGGTAATTCGTGTGAACAGATGGACAATCGGATAGACAAACTTCAGCTGTTTCGACTGATCCGCGGGACGCCCAGGGGGGCCAGGTTTGAAGCGAACGGTCAGCTGACCAGCTGGAGCGCCCGTTCTGCGAGTTCGACAAGTGCATCGATCACGTCGATGAACACCCCGTCCTCCGTGGGCACCAAGCGCTCTCCTAGATCTCCGATTCCGCGCAGGCCAGGTGGCAACTCGATCTGGACCCCCTGCGCCGAGGGCAGATTGACCGGGTTCTCCGGATGGAATCCGAGCCGCACTCGCTGGTCGGCCACGTGGTAACCCGCGAAGCGGTCATGGAGCAGTTGTCGTGCGCCAGCCAGTAGGTCAGCATTCTGGCCACCCACGATGATGCCCCGGAGAGGGCCGGCCTGACTTCCCTGACGCACCGGTCCGTATGGCTCAATCACGAGGCCGCGCTGAGGATCGACCCACAAGGCAAACCCGTCGCGCCCGAAACCGTGCACCGAAATGACGATGTCGACATGGTCCAAGAATGCCCGCATACTCGCCGAGTGTTCGGGGTTGTGCCGCCGAGAGGTGAGGTGGACCCGTAGCCCGCTCGGCTGGACGATGGCGTAGTAGGACGCATCCGAGTTCTCGGCGGCCCGGCGGACAAGCTGGTCTGTACCCCTGTCCTGTGATCCCCCGTGCAGCGCCATGAAGCCAACAGCTGAGCGCAGGACGCACTCCTCGTTGACTCCCGGCAGGGTCAGGAGTTCAGCCAGATCCACCTCATCAGGTTGTCATCAACCAACCGCTGCCACGAAACCGAAGCAGATCCGACCACACTGGGACCGATCTCACGTCGAGCCGTTGAATCGATCTTCGCGGAACGGAGTCAATGTCTCGACTGTGACCCAATGCCGGCGAAACGGGGGCAGTCCATCGCCAACAAGGTCTGCCACACTGAACACATGGCGGAGGGACAGACGCGCCACCCTTGGGAAGACTGGGTCTGGGACGAAACCGTGTTCGAGGGCACTGCGGCCTACTACCGGCAGGGTCGCAAACCATACGCCCCGGCCCTGGCCGATGCTCTCGCCGAGCACCTCCATCTCGATGGTCGCGGGCGCCTCCTTGACGTCGGTTGCGGGCCTGGCACGGTCGCTCTGTTCTTCGCCCATCTCTTTGAGGACGTCATTGGGCTCGATCCAGATCCCGGAATGCTGGCTGAGGCCCAACGAGCTGCCGCGGAGGAACGAATCATCAACGCCAGCTGGCTCCAGCTACGAGCTGAGGACCTCCCCGGACCCCTCAGCACCTTCCGAGTCATCAGCTTCGGCCAATCGTTCCACTGGATGGACCGACCCCGGGTTGCCTCTGCCGTCCGCGAGATGCTCGATGCCAATGGCGCCGTCGTCCAAGTCGACCTTTGGCACGCCAGCCCGTCGAACCAGGTGCTCCCGAACGGGCAATACCCGCCAATCCCCGAGGCAGCCGTCGATGAGCTGCGTTGTCGCTGGCTCGGTCCCGACCGCCGCGCCGGTCAAGGGTTCCGGAACACCTCGCCCGATGGAGAGGACGCCGTGTTCCAGGCCGCCGGGTTCGCGCCCGAAGAACTCGTGATCGTCCCCGACGACCGAGTGCTGGAGCGTTCGGTGCCGGATGTAGTGGCCTGGGTTCTCTCTACCTCGTCAACCGCACCTCATCTCTTCGGAGATCACCTGGGCGATTTCATCGAGGACCTTGGCAGCCTCTTGCTCGATGCGTCTCCCCAAGGTCGCTTCAGCGTGGCGCTATCAGACAACCGACTGCGGATTCGCAAGCCGCACTGAACTTGGGCCGAAGGGTCCGGCGAGCTGGGGACATGCAGAGGTGAGGGGCGTTGGTGCGAAACCGGGTCTACTACCTGCCTTCAGCCTTCGACCCTCACGGGTTGCGGCTCCGGATACTCGCCTTACCGGCAAGTCGACCAACCTGCCCAGTTTGAGGCAAAAGTGTGTCACTGTCGCTGCGAACCGGGCCAGTCTGCATCGTCACTCTTTTGAGAATCCAACTCGCCAAGAGAATATGCATGTGCGGAGGCTGGGTGGGGCGCCTCCCGCCTCCTTGCCGAAGACACGGGGCTGAGCTCGTTCGCACAATCATAGGCGCGACGCATGTTCATTGCGTTCTTGTTCGAAGGTCTCGTCATTCGGGCGCCAGTATGTTTTCATAACGATTCCAGCAGCACTGAGGAGGTGCACATGAAGATCCATTCGAGCCTTCCGATGCTGGAGCTGTGCGCCGCCGCCGCCGCCGCCTCCGCGGATCATCGCGCTCTGCTGGGCTGAACCAGCATCGAGCTCGAGAGAGAGGGCGCCAGCGGCGCCCTCTCTCTCCTCCGGCGTTGTATCGCCGCGCCCAACTAGCACCTGCCGTCAATACTTCATTTCTCTTTTCCCCCAGGAGCACCGATGCATCCCGAACTGCTACGCGCCCTCGCTAGGGCGAGACATGACGATCTCCTCAACAAGCATCAGCCCCGCGGGCAGCCAAGAGTCCGAGTCGATGCCCATTCACCACGGTTCGCTCGTTCCCGTCAGCGGCTGGGCTCACTCCTCATTTGGGCAGGCGCACGCCTGATGGGTGACCAGCGGGCGGCGCTAGAGCTTGCTCAGAAATAGTCCAGCGAACGGGCCAGGCCCACACGAGCGATTCAAACCGAGTCCCCACTCAGAACCGTGTCATCGGTCAGGCGTCCAGGGCTACCCCGGGACCCCTCGTCGATGAATGTATGGAACTCACCAATGACTATTGAATCGGGTCAACCCCAGAAAACCTCTGAGATCGAGGGGGCCTGATGCTGGCGCCGCATGTCGGGACTCCCCGACCTTCGGCCAATCTTCGGGTCATTCTCCTGACACTCAGAAAGGATCCTTGAACGCTTCAGATCCAAGGCTGACTCCGACGAGCGGTGCCGAGAAACTCCGCCTCAGAGGACACTCGGGTACCGACCCGGCGAAAGCGGCTGCTCAGGGCGCCACGCATAAGCACCGGATAGGGCACGCGCCTGCTCAATACCCGCGCTCCGGCGACTTAGCCAACACGAACTGGTGGTCGCTGCGGGTGCGGTACACCCCGCGCGGATCTCGACATACCTCGAGCGCGGCCATCACGGCGTCTCGCAATTTCGCCGAGTCGTTTGAGCGCAGCGCAGGGACCGCCGGTCCCACGCTGGATATCGCCCGCCACGCCGTGTCCGCGTCCGGCCATTCCATCGTCGAGACGCGGCCGCCGCGCTCGAGCACCGAGAAGCCACTCCTCTCCAACATCTCCTCGGCAACACCCGGCACGGCGATGTCGTTGAGGCGTCGCATCGAGCCCCGGTGCTGCTCAGGAGCGTGAGACGCAAAAACCTTGAAGATCTCACGGATGTCAAGGGGTGGTCCCGGCCCCCAGAAACTGATGGCAACCAGTCCGCCGGGTCTCAGCACACGATGGACTTCATCGAGCGCCTCGGCGCAGCCCCCCCAGATGCCGTTCACGGATAGGACCGCGTCGAAGCGCCCGTCGATCCAGGGAAGCTCGAACATCGAGCCGACTCGCAGATCCGCGGTCGGCGTGCGGTCGCACGCTACCGCTACGAGGCCGGCAGCTGCGTCGATGCCAGCGACGTCGGCCCCCATGCCGACTGCGACACGAACGGCAAGTCCCGAACCGCAAGCCACGTCGAGGAGCGAGGTCCCCGGACCAACCCCGAGCCTAGGGAGCAGTGCCACCAGCATGTCGAGCGAGTAGTGCTCGTAGAGGCACGACCAGTCGATGGCCCTGCTCCCCCACGCCTCCCCCGCCTCCTCCCAGCGGTGGGACGGTGTGGCGGTCGCAGTGTCTTCGAAGTGGGATGCCATGGACGCATCATGCGCCAGCGACCCGAAATGGTCTTGAAGTTCTTAAGGAGATCTGCTGGACACGATCGTCAGGGGATCACCACTCCGTCTTCATGACCTGCAGACAGCCATCCCGGATAGTGGAGTCAGCGGCGACATCCCGCCGTCGCACACGGACCGAGAGGACCCACAATGACTCAGACCGAAGCCCCCACCGTCGACAACGGTGTCAACATCGAGGCGCTCCGGGGCGCCCGGCAGGCGCTGACCGATGCGCCTGAGGCGGCGCAGTTCGAGTGGCGTGCTCGCTGCGAGTGGGTGAACGGCACTCACAGCCGCTCGACCATTACCGACTTCTCTGGCCTTGGCGACCAGCACTCCCACCGGCAGGCGTACACCATCGAGGCGGACCATCCCGAAGTGTTCGCATCGGAGGACAACGGTGTGACCCCTCCCGAGATCGTCCTCGGGGCCCTGGCCTCCTGCCTCACTGCAGGCGTGGCCACCGTGGCCACCAACCGCGGCGTTCAGCTGCGCTCGGTGATCGCGACTGTGCAGGGCGAAATGGACCTCCAGGGCATCCTCGGCATCGATGCTGACGTCCGCAACGGCTTCGACCGTATCGACGTCCGGTTCGACATCGACGCGGACGCGAGCTCGGCTGACATCGAGGCCATCGTGGCGCAGTCCCAGAAGCGTTCCGCTGTCTTCGACATCGTCACCAACCCGACGACCGTGCAAGTTACTGTGGCCTAAACCACGCCGCCTGCGACGGAGAGCTGAAGTGCATACGTCGGTCGTCGTCGTTGGAGCCGGCCCCGGTGGTCTCGCGATGAGCCATTACCTCACCGGGGCTGGCGTCGACCACGTGCTGCTCGAACGAGGAGGGGTGGCCCAATCATGGCGAACCGAACGCTGGGACTCACTCCGCCTACTGACGCCGAACTGGATGACGGCGCTGCCGGGAGCACGCTATGAGGGCGACGACCCTGACGGGTACATGACTGCTGCAGAGACGGTGACGGCATTGGAGACATACCGCTCCTCCTTCGACCCGCCGCTGCATACCGGAATCGAGGTGGAAGCGGCATGTCGCACCAGCGACGGTTTCGAAGTTCGCACGAGTGGGGGGACTTGGCGCTGCGACGCGGTCGTCGCGGCCACGGGCGGGTCGAGCGAGCCCCGTATCCCGGCTTTCGCCTCCGAACTCCCACAGGCAGTCCAGCAGCTCACTTCTCTGTCCTACCGGCGACCGGCCCAGATCGACGACCGCGGGCACGTGTTGGTGGTGGGTGCGTCAGCGTCAGGGGTGCAGATCGCGGACGAGCTGCAACGAGCCGGTCGTGACGTCACAATCGCGGTCGGCGAGCACATACGGTTGCCACGTTCGTATCGAGGATGTGACATCTACCGGTGGTTGGACTGGATCGGCCAACTCGACGAGCGATGGGATGAGGTAGAGGACCTCCAGCGTGCCCGCCGGCACGCATCGGTGCAGGTGGTCGGGAGCGATGACGCGCGAGAGGTCGACCTGCCCTCCTTGCAGGCTTTCGGCGTCCAGCTCGTTGGGCGCCTCATGGCGATCCGCGGCACGACAGCGTTGTGCTCGGGCGGCCTGAGGAGCCTCGTTGCCAATGCCGATCTCAAGGAGGCCCGGCTCCTCCACCGCATCGACGACTGGGTCGACGAGCACGACATGGCAGCTCTCGTCGGCCCTGCGGTCAAGCCGGGTCCGACCATCCTCAACCAGGTGGCGACCGAGCTCGAACTGGCCCGCTTTCGAACGGTGATCTGGGCGACGGGGTTCCGCCCCACGTACTGCTGGTTAGATCCCCGAGCGCTCGACCGCCGCGGCCGCGTCGACCATGACGGCGGTGTCGCGACCATGCAAGGCCTCTACCTGCTAGGTCTCCCGTTACTGCGGCGGCGTCGTTCCAACCTGCTGGCGGGGTTGGGCCTTGACGCGTCCGAACTCGGCCAGCACCTCGTCGAGTACCTTGGGGCCGACGGGGGAATGCGAACGTTCACATCACGCTGAGGCCGAGATCAGCTCGCCCGCTGAGCGCTCGTCGGGTCCGCAATACCATGTCGCCTACCGGACAAAGGGCACCGGCTGCGAGCAGTTCGCCGGCACGCTCGGTTCCCAAGGAGTCTATGAGCCGGTCCCTTGTGGCGAAGGCGAGGTCATGCAGAGTGCTCGACATCGGCGCCACGCCGAGCATCGCGTGCCTCTCGATGGCACCGAACAGTTCGATGGCGAGTTCAGCTTGGTCGATCCGATCTAGAGCGATCGCACAGCGGGAAAGGGTATGCCACTGCTGCGACCAGTCCCCGGCTCGGTCCCAGACTCCGACCATATCGGCAAGGCCCGCACACCCGGCCTCAAGCTCGCCCCGAGAGACCAGCAGTCCGCTCGCTTCGGTGACGGCGAACCCGTGCATCCAGCGGTTACCGACGGCACGTGCGATCCGGCCGCTCGCGGTGAACGCCTCCAGAGCCTCGTCCTCGGTCCGGCTGGCAAACCCGCGGGCGACCTCGACTGACGCCAGGTCCGTCGGTGACATCGTCAACTTCGCCACATCGTTGGCTCGTGCAATGAGGGCCTCGGCCTCTTCGTAGGCACCGTTCGAGCTGTGTCCCACGGCCCCCAGATAGCAGGCGTGGACAACCCGCGACCTGCTGCCAGACTCCTCTGCCAGCTCGATTTGGCGAAGAGCCTCCGCGTGGCCTTTCGTCGGCTCGCCCACCAGATAAAGCACGTTGGCGAAGGTTCGCTCCGCGAGGCCACTGGCGAAGACCGACAGTCGGCGCTCCAGTTGGCGCGTCTCCTCCGCAAGCTGCACCGCGAGATCGAACTCCCCTCGGACCCAGGCCCCGTACGCCCGAATCCCAGTGAGCATCGGGGCCAGTGGGTGGTCGAGCGCACCCGGCGCGTTGCAGGCGGCGTCGGCCCAGGCGAACACTTCATAGCGCATGGCCCGCATGGCGAACTCGCGGATCGAGGTGATCAAACCGAAGACGACATCGAGATCCCCAAGCTCCAAAGCAAAGCGCTGCGCGGCTCGTAAGTCGGCCAGCGAGGACTCCGCTCTGGCGATCGCGTCGCCTTCGCCGGGACCACACAGCTCAGACTCGACCGTTCCGGCCTCGGCGGCGAAATGTCTCGCATGCGTGGCGAACAGCTCAGCAGCTCGGGCGTCGCTGAGGCGGGTCCGCCCATATTCCCGAAGCGTCTCGAGCAGCTCGTAGCGGGTCGAGCCCCCTGCCTGTGGACGCACGGCAAGCATGGAGCGCTCGGTGAGCCGGGTCAGCAGGTCGAGGGTGTCGCCTCCTGGGGCCATTGCCTCTGCCGAGCGCAGCTCGAAGGAACCGGCGAGCACTGACAGAGCTGTGAAAAGGGCCCGCTCGTCAGGTTCGAGCATGTCGTAGGACCAGCTGATGGCGTCATGCATGGTCCGGTGCCGAGGATCGCTTCCCCTTCGCATCGCCTTGAGTACCCCAAAACGCTGGTCGAGGCGATGAGCGACTTCGGCAACGCCGATCGCACGCGCCCGTGCCGCGGCCAGTTCAATCGCCAGCGGGATTCCATCGAGACGTCGACAGATCTCAACAACCAGCGGCCCAATGATCTCGTCCAGGGCGAAGGAAGGATCAGCGGCCTTGGCTCGAGCAACGAAGAGCGCGACGGCGGGGATCTCGGCCAGTTCGCCGAGCGCCACATCTGATGCGAACAGGTCCTTGGGTCCGGTCGGCAGCGGATCTACCGTCCAGAGTCGCTCACCAGCCACAGCAAGCGGTTCCCGGCTGGTGGCGACGATCGCGATGGTGGGAGCCTCGCGCAGAATCCGTGCCACAAGTTCGGCCACGGGCTCGATCAGATGCTCGCAATTGTCGAGCACCAGCAGGCTGTGCCGGGGACGCAGCAGATCGATGATGGCATCGTCGATCGAGCTCGACTTCCGTAGATTCACGTCGATGGCCGTGGCAAGCGCTGCGGCCGTGGCATCCTGATCGACGACTCCTACTAACTCCACGACGTGGACACCATCCTCGAATTGGCCACCAACCGTGCGGGCCAGCTCCATCGCCAGCGAGGTCTTCCCCACGCCCCCCGGGCCGATCAACGTGACCAGCCGGTGATCGACGATCACCTCTGCGAGCTGCTCCAGCAATATCTCGCGTCCGATCAACGGCTGCACCCGGACGCCGATCGACGCTCCCGTGGCAACTGGGGACATTGCGACTTCGGTCCGACCCTCCTTGATCTCCTCCACCGTCGCCACGAATTCGTAGCCTTTGCCATGCACCGTCCGGATGATCAACTGCTGGCTACCATCGTCACCGACGGCCTGGCGGACCGCCTTGATCCGCGTCGTGAGCGCTGACTCACTCACGAATCGGTCACCCCAGATCGCGTCGAGCAGTTCCTCCTTGCGCACCACCGCGCCGCGGTGCTTGACGAGGTAAGCGAGCACGTCGAACACCTGAGGCTCGACCCGGATCTCCTTTCCACCCCGTCGAAGGACGATGCGGTCTAGGTTCAACTCGCAGTCGGCGAATCGGATCACCTCACTGACCGTAGTCGCCGCAATGGTCCGGCCTCAGCGTAGGGAGGGGCAGGTGCGGAACCTCATTCGAGGGGCTCGAGACCGGCTGAGGTGAGTAGGTAGGCCGGCACCACGAAGTCATCGTCGATCGCGAGACCAACGATGCTCGTGGCGGCCTGGTCGAGGCCGAGGCTCGGGCCGGACGGAGAGACACTCGATCCGCCATACGCCTCGGTATAGAGACGGCCGAGGTCAGTCGCCGGCGTCAGCTGCGGCAACACGGCCACGAAACGGACTTTCGATCCGTTCCGTTGAGCTTCGGCACTCGCGTAGGAACTGATGAACTTAATTGTGGCCTTTGCACCGGCATAGCCACCGCTGAGCGGTGACCCACGCAGAGCGGCACCACTCGACAGGCTGATCACCACCGAGCCGGGATCAAGTGGCGCCGTCAGGGCCTGGCGAACGAAGTTGAAAACCTGGTGCACATCGACGTTCCAGTTCGTGCTGAAGTTTTCCCAGGTCTGGTCCTGCAGTCTGGCAGCTGCCGGGGTGGCACCGGCATTGAGGATGAGCGTCCTGGGTCGATACTGGGAGATCAAGCGAACGGGAAGCTCGGGATCGGCCACATCGGCTACTTCCGGGGTGAAGGCGTCTCCGAGCTGCGTTCTCAGCTCGGAAAGCAGCGCCTCGTTGCGAGCAACACCCACGACATGGGCGCCTCGCTTGACGAGCGAGACCGAGATCGCCCGCCCGAAACCCCGGCTTGCGCCGGTAACGATTGCAGTTCTTCCCGCGAGTTGGCAGATGGACATTGGTTCTTTCCTTCTTTCTGATTGGTCGTTGGTTGCGACGACGAATGGATTGGGTGCTCTGAGGACCAGCGCGGCCTGCGCCAGGACTAGCGCGCTCGGCCCTGGACGGCTCCCGGCCCCAAGGTCCTCATTCGGTAACGGCATCCACGAGGTCAGACGAGCCGGCGGCGTCTCGCTGCTGGGTGCTCTCCAGCGCCTTGACCGTCTTGACCCGCCGAATGAAGGCGAACGCCACCGGGATGGCGACTATCGCGGTCAGACCGCACACCCACAGGGCCAAGGTGAAGCCGCCAGTGAGAGCAGCCGGGGTTGAGTAGCCTTGGTGGACCAGCGTGTGGAAACGAGAGGCGGCGAGGGAGGAGGCGACCGCCACTCCGATGGCGCCTCCGAGTTGCTGCGACGTGCTGATGAGCCCAGAAGCCACTCCAGCGTCACCCTGGGTGACACCGGTCAAGGCGCCGATCGAGACAGGGATGAAGGCGAGTGCGACACCGATGCCCGCAACGAAGAACGGTCCAGCTAAGTCCTGCCAGAAGTTCCCGTGCGGCGCAATCCGGGTGGTCCACAAGATGCCGGCCCCGATCAGAGTCATCCCGATAACCATGACGCGCTTGGGCGAGGTCTTTGTGACCAGCTTCTGAGACACCCCGGCGAAGGCCAAAGCGGTCACTGAAGTGGTCAGCCACGCCAACCCGGTCTTGACAGCCGAGAACCCGAGCACCTGCTGCATGTAGAGGGTGCCAATGAAGATGAAGGTATAGAAGCTTGCGGTGAGCAGGAAGCCCACCGCGTTGGAACCGGCAAGAGTGCTCAGGCGGAACAGTCGCAGCGGCAGCAGTGGCGCTTCGACTCGAGTCTCGATGACGAAGAACGCAACGAGCAGAGCCGCCGCCACGGTGAGCATGACCAGGGTCTGGGAGGCGCCCCAACCGACCCGCGGCGCCTCCGAGAGGGCATAGACGAGCACCACCAACGCCGAGGTGATGGACGCCGCACCAAAGGGGTCGTAGCGACGCCGCGCTGCGCTCACCTTGCTCTCGGGCACGAGCTTGGGCGCCAAGGCCAAGGCGACTGCCCCGATGGGCACGTTGAGGAAGAAGATGTAACGCCAGCCGACGTAGCTCGTAAGCAGGCCGCCGCCGAGCAATCCGACCGTGGCCCCCATGGCACCCACGGCCCCCCAGATGCCAAGAGCCTTATTGCGCTCGGCGCCTTCGGGGAACATGTTCATCACGATGGACAGCGCGGCTGGCAGAACGATGGCCGCGCCCAAGCCCTGGAGCCCGCGCATGATGATTAGGAAAGTGTCCGAGGTGGCCAATCCACACGCTAGGGATGCAGCGGAGAAAACAGCCAGGCCCACCATGAGCAGGCGTCGACGCCCGAGCAGGTCGGCAGCCCGACCGCCGAGGAGCAGGAACCCGCCGAAGGTCAGGCCGTAAGCGGTGACCACCCACTGCAGGTCGGACTCGGGAAAGTGCAACTTCACGCCGATGGTCGGCAGGGCCACGTTGACGATCGTGAGGTCCACGATGGTCATGAAGTACGCCACGACGAGGAGGGCGAAGGCCCGCCAGCGCCGCACAGTCGGTTCCCACACGACAGCATCAGTCGTTTGGATCCTGAGGGACGCTTCCACGTGAAGAGCCGGAATCCGCCGTCGGTCCTCGCAGGGGTCTGTCGGGAAGCCATTCAGCGTCATCGTGGGTCTCCTGTCTGGTTGTAAGGCCCTACGACAGTTGAAACACCGAGCCGCGGCCGGACTGAGCGATGAATCTGCGGCACGTTTGGTGTTACAACCTCCAGGGGTCTCACATGGAAAGAAGGAGGAACCGATGACTGAATCGGTGCTGGCCAGGGCCCAGGCCGGCGATAGCGACGCTTTCGACAAGCTCACCAACCGCTATCGCCGGGAACTCCATATGCACTGTTACCGGATCCTCGGGTCGTTCCAAGACGCCGAGGACTTAGTCCAGGAGACTCTGTTGTCAGCATGGCAAGCACTTGATCGCTTCGACGGGCGTTCACTTCGGGCCTGGCTGTACCGCATCGCCACCAACCGGTGCCTGAACTATCTGCGCGATTCTTCGCGCCGCCCGAAGACAACCACCGCGGCCACTTCGGGTTCTCCGTTCGCCAGCGCGGCGAATTCGGACGAGCCGTGGTGGCTCGAGCCATACCCGGATGCCTTGATCGACACCGTGGAGCTTGGTCCAGAAGCTCGCTACGACGCCAGGGAGTCCATCGCCCTTTCGTTCGTGGCCGGCCTCCAACATCTGCCGACCCAGCAGCGAGCCGCTTTGGTCCTGCGCGATGTCCTTGGTTTCTCGGCGGCCGAGGTCGCTGAGATGCTCGATTCAACCCCGGCGTCGGTCAACAGCGCGCTCCAGCGAGCACGCGCCGGCTTGCAACCCTCGAGGGGTCCGGATCGAGTGACACTCCCCCGATCTCCGCATGAAGCAGAGGTTGTCGACCGATTCATTGACGCCATCCAGCAGGGTGATCTCGATCGTGTTGTCGCGCTGCTCACCGACGACGCCAAGCTCAAGATGCCGCCCGAGCCCTTCGAGTTCCAAGGTCCGCGGCCGATCGCCGACTTCCTCCAGCAGGTTGCGTTCTGGCGCGAGGACCTCAAGATGGTCCCGACGAGAGCCAACAACGAACCTGCCTTCGGCTACTACCGCAAGGACCCCAATGCCGACGTCTATCGAGCGAGTGGGATATTCGTGTTGACAGTCTCAGTAGACCAGATCTCATCGATGACGCGATTCGGTGACAAGAGCCTCTTTGCCTGCTTCGGCCTGCCACGCACGATCCTGGATCCGCTCAAGCCTTGAAGGACTGGACGGCGTAGCGGCCGAACGTTCAGGAGTCGGTGTCCGCTGCGCGGTCTGAGCCGGTCGACAATGAATGCGGACGTCGACTCCGATCTGTGGCTGCTCCGTCAGTACCATGAGGGCCGTCAGGCCCGCAGCAGTTGATCAAACGCCCGAGGACTGAATAGCACCCTCGCCTCGATCGACCGACCGTTGAGCCACGCTGCAGGTGTCCCCTGCGGATCCTCCTCGCGAAAGCGCGCCTCACGGCTGATTATCCACTGTTCGTACCGGGCCTGGCGCACCCCTGAGATGAAGGTCCGGTCGTTAACCCCGACCTGTGCACCGAGCTCGACGAGGTCGTCGATGGTGAATCCCCCGGTCCCCTCCTTCGGTTGGTGGGCGAAGAGCTCGTGACGCAGCTCATCGAACCGACCGGCCTCCGCCGCCAGGGCAAGCGCATTGTCCGCTCGTACCGACTCGGGACCGAGGAAGCAGCGCATCCGGTACTCGACGGCCAGCTTTCCAGCAGCAATTCCTGCCGTGATGAGTGATCCGTCGACTTCCTCGAATTGCCGGCAGTAGGGGCACTGTGGGTCCTCGAAGACCACGAGCTTCTTGAGTGCGTTCGCACCGCCGACGAGCACGCCGCCGTCCTCAGTGTGGCCCCTCGGTGTCGGTCCTTGTTCCAATGTGGCCACCGCTCTGCCCTCGCTTTCGCCTATTCAACAAGAAGCCTCAATTTGCAGGCCGCTTACCGGCAATTTTTACTCACCGCCGAGAAGGCCACGGCGCCGGCTTCCTCTCGGACACTGTGCTCGACTCTTCTGACGTCGGAAACTGAATACGTGTGAGGTAGGCCGCTGGTTCAGTTGTCCACCCTCGCTGCGGTTGAGGTCCCGACCAGGCCATGGTGGTGGCTTCACAGCACACCGGCCCGGGACCAGCAGCCCCCGCAAAATGGCGTCAACCTCCCCAGCGGCCCCCTTTCAAACCGTGCATGCCGTTCTCCGGCACACGGCTTCCCGACACCGTTCACCGCGGTGCATGCGCAGTCCTGTAGTCCACGGTTCCACTCAGCCGGTAGATCTCGAGGCTCGTGAGCCACCCATAGTTGAACCGGGTGGCCCAGTTGCGTCCCGAGAGCCCGTGCTTGTTGCTGGCCAGGATCGCCATCCGTTGGTGGACGTAGCTGTTGACTATGGCGAACTTCTTCGATGAGTTTCCATGTCGGAAGTAGCCAGCCCAGCCCCGCAGCACGGGATTGAGCCGATCAACCACTGCGTCGAGCGATGACCCGGTGAATCGACGTTGGGACATCTCCTTGACCTTGGCCCTGATGGAGGCCATGGCCCGGTCCGACGGCCATTTCTGGAGGTAGTACCGGCCCGGCCATTTCACGGACTCGCACATGTGATTGTGGAAACCCAGAAAATCGAAGCCCTCTGCCCCACCGCTGAGGTGGACGATCCTGGTCTTGTCGGGATGCAGGCGCAGCCCGAGTGTGGCCAGCACCGTCTCGGCAATGGATCGGGCCGTCTCAGCTCGTTCCTTTGTCGGACAGAGGACGACCCAGTCGTCGGCAAACCTGATGAGCTTTCCTGTCTGGCGTCTCGCCTTGGTCAGTTCCTCATCGAGGACGCTCAAGGCGATGTTGCAGAGCAACGGTGAGATCGGAGAACCCTGTGGAGTTCCCGACGAGACGTCTGAGTAGACGCCTCCTTCGATGATCCCGGCCCGCAGCCAACTCCGAAGCAGCTTCAACATCGCCCGGTCACAGACCCGGCGCTCGATCAGGACCATCAGTGCGCCCTGGTCGATCTCGTCGAAACAACTCTTGATGTCGGCGTCGAGCACCCAGTGTGCCCCTGCGTTCGCACTCTGGCGAATGACCTCGAGCGCGTCATGAGCTGACCGCTTCGGTCGGAAACCGAAGCTGGCCGGGCTGAAGTCGGCCTCGAATATCGGTTCGAGGACCAGCTTCGCCGCACTCATGAGCACCCGGTCACGCAGGGTGGGTATGCCGAGCGGCCTGGTTTCACCAGGTTTGCCGGCCTTGGGGATCTTCACCCGTCGCAAGGGTTGGGGGCGATAGCTCTGTGCCTTCACCTCTGCCGCGAGAGAGTCGAGGAAGGACCTGACCCCTTCTGTCCCCCCGGCTTCGATCGAGTCGATAGAGACCCCATCGATGCCGGGCGCACCGTGGTTGGTGGCCACGTTGACCCACGCCTGCCACATCACGTCACTGCGGGTGAGCTTGTCGTAGAGGGCGTGGAATCTGCGTGTTGGGTCCTGCTTGGCACTGCGGTAGAGCACGCGTTGGAGGGCTTGGAGATTACTGACGCCTTCGTCGCGCGCGACATCCCTGGCCCGAGTGTGGGCCCGGCCGTCGCCTCCTTCGTCGGCACCGGTTGGCTGATCTAGTCGTTCTGACACTGACCTACTCCGTCGCATCGTCTACGTGCATCGGTGAAGCAGGGGTCCTTCGCTCGGGGCGGGTTGTGTTGTCCCGCCCGTCATCACTACTACGACCCCCTCCGACTCCCTCTCGACTGCCTGCCACTTCCCGGGATCGCCGGTTATAGACAGACGCACTCCGCATCCCCGCAGGACGAGGGCCGAGGAGGGCCTCTCCAGTTCCCACGACGGCCTGTCTGACGTTCCACGCTCCATGTGCCGAGGAGTTCTTGAGCACCCGCTCCAAGATCTGAGGTGCCTTCCATGGCCTTCGCCCAAATCCCACGGGCTCGGCTCTCCCTTTCTCCTGCTTTCGCAGGCCACATGACGACACTGCAAGCTTCACTTCATGTTGCGGACCGCCAAATTGCTCCACCCCGCTTCGGACCCGGCCTTTCGGCCGACCCCGGGGGCTTCACTGCCGGGGACCTTGGCGTCTCCCCGGACCGGACTTGCACCGGCTGGTCGTCGTGAGCTTCTCGCTCGGTTACGTCATGGTTGCTCCTTTGCACTCATGGCACCCCGAGCTGCTGGACGCACGGGATTTTCGTGGGATCTCCAAGCTCCGTCGGGTGTCGTATGCGAAATGCGAAGGTCAGGGATTCCCGCTGTCCTTCAGGCCAGTTGACGGCTTGTTCGTCACTGCCGTCCGTGGCCGCAGAGGGGCGATCTGCTCGATTTCGTCCCGCCGGGGTCCCGACCATAGGGCCGGCGGAGCGTCGATTGTCAATGCCAACGCGTAGGCGGCAGCCTCGTAGTTGACCCGCCAACCCAAGAAATCTGCCCACGCATCCTCGAGGGGGCGCAGGATCGGATAGTCGACTCGCCGCAGGCGCTCGATGGCCTCGACGAAATCGTCATACGAAAGAGAAATCCCGTCGTTCGGATCGGCGTCGAGCGGGATAGGAATCCCGACAGCGCGGGCAATGTTTCCGAGGCAGGTGAAGCCTCCGCGCAGGCAGAGCCGAGCTTGGATCAGGTCTGACTTGTCGGGAAGCAGCGCCAGGTACAGCGCGGCTGCATCAAGGATGGCAAGCTGCGCCGTGACCCACGACGACAATGGACGTGGCGAGCGGAACCAAATCAACGGAACATAGGTGGTGTGGCTCTCCGACACGTCCGCGGACCACTGTTCCCACGCCTCGAAGAGCTCCGGCAATTGCGCGACGGCGGAGACCCCGCTGCCGAGGCCGTAGTGCGTGCGGGCCAGGAGCTCGGGGCCCCATGATGGAACACCTGCCCTCGAGTCGAGCATCGTGATAAGCGCCTCGCGGCGGTTGAAGGCCGCGTACAACGTCGGGAGGTAGCCGATCTGAAGGGCAACCGTTCCGAGACCTGCGAGCGCAGCGAGGGGGTCAAGTGCAGTACCTGCGGTCGTGTGTGGAGCAAGAAAGCCTAACGTGCACAGCGACGACCCCGTTTGCTCCATGGCGCTTCCCAGTCCGCCGTTGCCAGAAGACCACAGAAGCAGTCCGAACCCCAACTGATAGAGGGCCAACCATGCGAAGACCTGGCCGATAAGTTGGACGGGCGCCTGGACAGCGAGAATCCGGTCCCGGTGCTCATAGGAGCTGGTCCTGTCCGCGAAGAAGTGGAAGACGCTGCGGTTGACGAGGAAGACCGTCCGCGGAATCCTGCTTCGAATGCGCCGCGGTACAACCAACGTGCCGAGAACGCTCCATCCTGTCGCCAGAATGATGAAAGCGCCGATCACCCCCGCCACGACTCGAACGGCCATGCCTTAGCTTGGCATGGCTAGAAGCGGCAAGGTGGGGTAAGGGTCGGAGAGAGATCGAAGATGTCAGATATCGTTTCGAGCTCCAGTCGCAACCCGAATCGCTTACCGATACGCATCGGATCGGCCGTCGGAGCGTTCCACCAAATCACCTCTGCACCCGCGTCCTCTATCCCGAATCTGACGTAACTGGGACGTCGCAGTCTCCAAGAAATCCTCAAGCCGATGTTGGCGGGAATCGGTCGAGCCGATCCTTTGTTCGGAGTCTCTGCGATGCTCCAAGTTCCTGCAGCGCCGTCTCAGGCCTCGGACGAACGGGCGGCAAGCCTGCCGTGACTCAGGATGTGGTCCTACAAAGCTTCCGGAGCATCGCTCAACGGTCCGACTTGGGCCTTTGGCAAAGCCGCGAAAAAGAGACTGCGACAAGTGCAACATGTCCTGGGGCGGCCCTCACAATCACTTTCCGACCCGCTGCGGTCAGGCTTTTACTCGCCATCCACATGGGGCAACCACTTTTCGACCCAATTAGTGGATGGAGGCGGACCTCAGGACCCTGCCGGCAGCAGGACATTGGGGTTCAAGATGCCAGCAGGATCAAGCGCCGTCTTGAGTCGTCGAAATGCCGAGAGCTCCGCATCGCTCCGGTTGAGATGGAGCCAGGGTCGCTTTGCCGTTCCGATACCGTGCTCAGAGCTGATGCTGCCACCGAGTTCGGCGGCGTAGTGCATGACGCGGTCGTCCACCCTCACGTCGTCTGGTTCGAGCCCCGTCACGTTGACGTGGACGTTGCCATCGCCGACGTGACCGAAGAGCCACGTCGTCGCCCTTGGGTCGACAGACCTGACAACGTCGGGCACCTGATCGATGAAGGCGGCCAACATGGGGGCCGGCAGCGTCACGTCAAGCTTGTGGGGCGCACCGAGCGTGTTGATCGCCTCGGTGTGGCCCTCGCGATAACGCCACACCTGTGCCCTCCTGGCGGGTTCGGCGGCCACTGCGACGTCTTCGACGGCGGCCACCGAATCGAGCACCGCCGCCATGGCGGCGGTGGGGTCGTGCTGAGCCGCCGCCTCGGCCAAGAGGTAGGCCCGATGCTCGCTTGGGAATGGTGCTGCAATGCCGCCCGTTCGACAGACCAGGTCCAGCCCTGGCTGGAGGAAGAACTCGAGCGACTGCAACTCCGGCAGGGACCGGCGCAGGAGGGAGGCCGCATCGACGGCGTGGGTACTCGATGAGAAGGCCAAGATGGAGGTCACACGCTCAGGGCTCTGGGGCACCAGGCGCACCCGGGCGGCCGTCACCACCCCGAGGGTTCCCTCGCTGCCACAAAGCAGCCCGCCCAGGTCGTATCCCGTATTGTCCTTGATGAGACCGCCCATGTGCGAGACGGTTTCGCCCGTCCCGAGCACAGCTTCGAAGCCCACGAGCTGTGACCTGGTGGAGCCATGACGGAGCACCTGGAGTCCGCCCGCATTGGTGGCGATGGTGCCACCGATCGTCGCGCCGTCGCGGCTGGCGAGGTCGACTCCGTATGACCAGCCGGCAGAGGCTGCGGCTGCCTGGACGTCGGCGACCGTCGTTCCGGCACCGACGGAGAGTTGGCCGCCGAGCGGATCGACGTCGGTCACACCGGCCAGCCGGTGCAAACTCAGCACGATCTCGCCGGCGAGCGGGACGCCTCCGCCGACGAGCCCCGTGTTGCCCCCTTGGGGCACGAGGGCGGCTCCGGCCTCTTTACATGCGGCGATGACCGCCGCCACCTCAGCGCCGTCACCGGGACGGACAACGGCGCCTGGATTCCCTCGAAAGCGCCCGGTCCAGTCGATCCCGTACGAGGCCATCACCTCGGGGTCGACGACGACGTGCGCAGGCCCAACGGCCGCACCCAGCTCCTCCAGCAGGCCTGTGGTCATAGCTCCATCCTCGCATCCGCTCCCGAGAGCTGGAGCCTGCGCCATGGCACGGCACAGCACGCTCGCCGGCGACCAGGCGCTCACAGATCGCCGGTCGAAACTCTCTGTCACATTGCTTGGGCGTGGACCACCTCCTGGTAGCGCGCGCCCAAACTCTTACAAGCCTGGGAGAACGGAGCGCGACCTGTCGACCTAGAACAAGCCCTTTTACAACGGAATCCAGATCCGTGGGATTTTTCGCGTCGTCTGATCCTTCTCGGGTCAACCGAACCGGAGGCCAATAGGCCGTGGCGGGTTACGACGCGGGGGCCGTCATTCGTCCCCCCGCAACTCCTCGGGAGTGACGATCAGATCGACCAGGGCATCAGACCTGAGCACTGTCAGGGCCACAGGCTGACCAATGACATCTCCGAGCATCAGGCGCTGCAGTGACTGGGCGTTGGTGGCTGCTTCGCCATTCGCACTGACCACGAGGTCGTTGCGTTGCAGTCCCGCCTTTGCAGCCGGTCCCTCTGGTACCACCTGCTCGACTCGCATGCCAGACTTCTGATCGAGTCGCTGGGCGACCGGAGGAGGGAGCGGGGCAGGCGTCCCCGCTAATCCCAGGAAGGCCCTGCGGACACGTCCATCGGACATCAGGGTCGCGATGATCTGCCGCGTTATTCCGTTGATGGGTATCGCCAAACCTACGCCGACCCCCGCAACCGCCGTATTGATGCCCACGACCTCGCCCGAGGCCACGACAAGGGCACCGCCTGAATTCCCAGGGTTTAGCGCGGCGTCAGTTTGAATCACGTCATCAACGATCCGGGTATTCACCCCGGCTCGCGTGGGCAACGACCGACCCAGGGCACTGACGACGCCGGCGGTCACGGTCCCCGCCACACCAAGCGGGTTGCCCACCGCCACGACCAGTTGCCCAACTCTGAGTTGCGAGGCCTTGCCTAACCGGGCCGGGGCAGGAATTACGCCGTCGGTGCGGACCACGGCGAGATCTGACAATGGGTCGGTGCCGACTACGCGGAACGGGACGGTGGTGCCGTCGGCAAACGCCGCTTGACCAGCCTCTGCCTTCCCGACCACGTGGGCATTGGTGAGCAAAAAACCATCACTCGTGAAGACAACGGCCGAGCCAGCGCCCGTAGCAACACCACCGTCTCGTCTTCGGCTAGAGACCTGCAGCGCAGCGACCCGCGGGGTGAGTTGTTCCGCCACCGACACCACTACCTGGGAGTACGCGTCAAGTGCGGTGCTTTCCAGTTCGGCTGAGTGGGTGTTGGTAATGCTCATCGGACTCCGTATTACTGACTTACAAGATTACTTATACCGGGATCCCTGATTGACCGCGACAAAAAGGGCCGGATCTCGGACCAGCTGGCACCGCCTTTTGGCTGATGGGCTCCTCCGCGTTGAACAAGGCGCTGGCCGCCTTGACCGCCTCGACCTCAACGATGGTCTTGTGCGCCTGGGCCAGCTCGTCAGCCTCGAGGCTGTTGATGCCCTCGGCACGGCCGGCATCGATCAGGGCTTGGCGCTTCCAGAGCTCGCTCGAGAGCGCCCGGAACTTCTCGCCCGCCACTTGCTGGGCACGGGGAGTAAATCCGATCCCACGCAACGGCTCCGAACGATTGGCGCCGGCGGGTATCCAGTTCACCTCGGTCGCGCTGGGGGACCCGGCTTCGGTGCTGGCGATAGGTGAAGTCTGGGTTTGTCGGACGTGGCAGCGGCCGCCCCTTCTCTCTCAGTGTGGAGAACGGCCTGGTTGGACTTTCGTACGTGACCTGCACCATCAGCGAGGACGGCAAGGTGCTGAACACCAACACTGCAAAGGGCCCCTTCGCCAACGCCTCCTGCAACGCCACCGGAACGAGCTGACTGATTGAACCAAGTCCCCGGTGCGGGGCGTGCCCCAGTGGCACTTCGGAGGCAGTCCTTTGTACTCAGAACCGCCACGCGTCGCCCAGCTGTCACTCAGTCCACTGAGGGGGAGTTCGCTGCCAGGTGCCGGGTCATCGACATCTCGATGCTCGGCGTCGGCGTCACACTCGATCACCCCTCGCCGCACGCGCTCGTGGGCCGTCGCATCTCTGTCGATGTTCCCGCGGTCGGTGATTCGGCCAGCATCCGACTTGAAGGCAAAGTCACCAACGCCAAGCTGACTCTCAGGACGACCGTCCGCGTTGGCATCGAGTTCGATAGTCCGTCCGCGGAGCTCGTGAGCAAGCTAGGTGGCCACACAAAGGCGGGCGTCCGTCGTATGCGCGCTCGCTAGAAGACCCCGAGCTACTGGTTCACCGACTCGCGTTGCCGGCCCCCTACTCCGAGACTTGTCCGGGGCTGCGCCGCCGGCGGGCGATCAGCACCAGCGCGGTGCCGAGCAGCAGGGCGCCGAAGCCGACGATGAGCTGCTGCGAAAGGTAGGCACCGGTAAAGGCGAGTGCTGGGGTGGTGCGCGGCGTCGTCGTCGGCGTCGTCGGCGTCGTCGTCGGCGTCGTGACGGCGGTGGTGGCCACGGCGGTCGGGGTAACCGTCGCGGGCGCGGTGGAGACCGCCGAGACCGCGAAACACTCGGCCGGGCCGCTCGCCGTCATGTAGTTGTCCGTCGAGGCCGGCGTGTAGGTCGAGTAAAAGCAGTACGTCCCTGCGTTGGCCGGAGTGTACGTGGTCGCCAGGTTGTAGGTCGAAGCATCGCCGGAGGTCGACGACGGGCTGTTCACCGTGCCGACGAGCGTGCCGCCACTGGAGCACGAGGTGCCACCCGTGGCGACCTGGCAGACCGAGAAGCTGACCGAGCCGGCTGGGGCGCCACCTACGGCATTGCCCGTGACCGTGGCGGTGTCTCCCCAGCTGTTGCCGACTGCGGTGCTGCTGGGCGGCACAAGGGCCGTCGTAACGGTCGGCGTTGTCATCGCAGGGACGCAGCCGTTCGTCAGATTGAGAGCAGCGAGCGTCGTGCTCAGCGTCCCGCTCCCCTGCGTCG
Source organism: uncultured Acidimicrobiaceae bacterium (assembly GCA_963741995.1). Lineage (GTDB taxonomy): Bacteria > Actinomycetota > Acidimicrobiia > Acidimicrobiales > RAAP-2 > Bog-473. The sequence goes on along the minus strand of CAVUKI010000001.1, from coordinate 129,430 downwards.
AGTCGGACCAGGTGGCGCTCCAGTCCACGGTGATGGTCGAGCTGGGCGAGAGTGCCGCCAGCTCCGGAGCGGTCAGCGTCTGGGTGAACGTCTGGTGCGCGGCGGCGGGTGGGGTCGCGTTCGCAGTCGGGGACGCTGCGATGGACAGGACGGTTGTGCTGAGGGTGCCCTGCGCCGTCGAGAAGGTGCCAGTTTCCGTCTGGTTCCAGTTGTTGTAGAGGGTCCAGCTCAGCGTGGCTCCGGCTCCGGCTCCGGGCGCGTTGCACGCAGCCGTCACTGACTCGAAGATGTTGTTGTGCGCGGAGGCCTCGGTGGCGAAGACGAGGAGCCCGGCGAGGGCCAACACCGACGCCAAACCTCCCTGGACGAGCAGGCGGCCCCGGCCGATGCGGCCTGCTCCACCTGCACTCCGACCTGAAAATTTCCATCGCAGCCATGCTGTTTGCATACCGCCTCGCCTTCCCGTGGTCGCCAAATATCCCTTCGTGGCTCGGGCGCCGATTGTAAGCGCTTTTCACAACGGAGCAACAACCGTTTCGCTCCCACCAGCCAGACGTTCTGCCGATACGGGGCGCACCAGGGACGTTGGTCCGTGTATCCGCCATGGGCAAGGTGGCGTGGAGGCGGCGCCAGTCGTCTGGTGACCGTGGCATTTCGGATGAGCAGCGACCAGGGTTGTCCCAGTTCACCGGGCTTGGGCGTGCCCTGCCGCCATTCGGAATTGTCCCAGGGGACCGCGGGAAGTCCCACCGATTGCGGAGGTCTCGGACGTGTGGTCTGTCAGATTCCGAAGAGACGCGGACCTTGTACCGCCTCGATCCGCGAGCACCACTCCGAAGCAGAGCAGCAAGCGCCGTAGCGCGATTCGGGGGTCGACCACAGTCGACCCCCGAATACACGTAGCACTTACGATTCTACGCGTGGCAGCTCATGCTCGTTCCACTCTCGGAGTAGATCGTGCAGCCGCCGACCGCGAATGCTCTGCTGCTGTCAACGTAATACGCGTAGGCCTGGCTACCAGTTCCGAAGGCAGTGGCTGTGGCGTTGTTCGCCAGGGATGCCTCGGCTGTGTTACTCGTGCCGACGGCGGTAGCGGTGTCATTATTCCCGTAGTACGCCAGGACGTAGTTGTCTGTCCCGATCGCCGTGGCCGTGCCGCCGATGTTGCTGCCCCCACCCCCCGAGACCTGCACAAAGTTGCCGTTGCCGATACCGGTAGCCACCTCGTTGATTCCGCCGTACGCGGAGACGTTTGAGTTGTCGCCCAAGGCGGTGGCATGGTCGTTGCTGTCCCCAATATTCGACTCAACGCCCGCAATGGCCTGTGCGTTGTTGCCTGCCGCGATAGCAACATTGGGTTTCGTGGTTGCCGACGGCCCACTCTCGCAATGGGCGGTGCCGTACTGATAGATAGCAACACCATTGATCGACTCACATCGGTTCAAGTTCGTCGTCGCACCCGCAGATGCTGGGAGCGACCCGGCGATCACCGAGGCGACCAGGGTGCCCCCGAATAACAGCGACCCCGCCAGTGCGATACGCAGACCGCGTCGAACGCCCGTCTTCATTGGACTTCCCCGTCCTCAGGTGCCCCGCACCTGCTCGGCGAGTTGTCTACCGGGTTTCAGCCCAGCCGTCAACGGACATTGCAGCATGCGGGGTGAAGACGGCGCGAACGCAGACGGCCTTGTTGTTTAGTTGTTGTGATTTTGGGATCGTGACGCTTGGACTCAGAACCAACTACCCCTGTCCCCATACGCCATCGGGCAGGTGGCACGACTGACGCCACCGTCACGCGTCATGTGCCACGAAGGTCTTCCTGAAATACGTTGCCGACTCTTCGTAACCGACATCTAGGTAGAAGTCACTCGCCCTTCGACTGGCGAGCGCTACGTAGGCCGTGGGAACGTTCCTGGCCCACGTCTCGGCAGAATCCACCGAGCGGGTCGCAACCCCCTGACGCCGAACAGGTTCGCTAACCATCAGCTCCTCGACCCAGGCAACGGGACCGTTGGCGAAAAAGGTTCCGTGGTGGCTCACAAGTAAGTACCCAACTATGGCGCTCGGCGGTACTTCGGCAACGAGGACGAGGGTGTCGGAGCGTCCGAGGAGCTCTCGGAAGGATCGGTGGAAGACTGACCGATTTGGTCGATACGAATCAGCAAACTCCCGCACCAACGGCCAGATCTGTCGACGTCCTCTGAACTCGCTGGGCGGATCTGGACGCCATCGATGACCATGCCGAATTCTGCCACCGGGGGGTAGCCCCTATCATGCCGGGACAGTGGCGATCCAAACTTGACAAGCACCGGTTGAAAGCACTTCCCTAACTTGAAGGAGGAAAGTGCAAGATTGCTGAAATCCGATCTAGCCGCTCTTGCGATCCGGGCCTTGGTGCTGCCCGGTACCTCTGTGAAGAGCCCGCCACTACGTACCGAAGCCAGAAACCACGCCCTCCCTTCAATTCGACGTAAGCCGTCCACTTCGGCCCGCTAGAACCAAAGAGCCGGTTTTTGAACCGAATCACTTCAATCTCGTCCTTCGTGGCCCGATGAGTTCGATACCCAGTGCACGAGATGATTGACCCGGGATGGACCTCGTAATACGACCTCCTGAGCCAAACAGGCAAGAGTCCGACGACCGGGACGACGCCAACGCCCACGACTGCGAACAAGATCCTCCTAGACACCTGGGGGGTGTCGATGTCGAGGAGTGATGCGCGCACGAGCAAGACTCCGACGCACAGTCCAAAGATGCACGTGCAGCTCATGACGGCCCATGTCTTGAATGTCCAGTGGACTCTGGTTCGGATGAATGGCAACAACTGATCGTCCAAAGGAACGTGATTGTTGGTCCAGCTATTGCCATTCCACCATTGAAGCGAATGCCTTGCATTTGGAGTCGCATACCAGCCGGGGTTGGCCGGTGTGCCATGAACAAAGGAAGTCACATCACAAATCGTTCCACAGAAGGTGGCTATGACGAGAGTTTGCGATGCACGTGCGGTGCCCACTTCGCGAACGGGGCCGCAGCACCCCAGAGTACGGCCGCCACACGGACCACCACTCGATCCTGAATCATCCGATTGGCAACACGACGACTCAGGTGTCCAGCGAGCGTTAGACCGAGAGGCGGCCACGGTCCTCGTGACGGAGCTGCAAGCGTTGGAACGACGGATCAGGCAGCTCCGAGATGGCATGCAACGACTGCTCGACGACTCGCATCCATGACAACGCTCAGAAACTCGGAACTTCCCTTTACTCCCACAAGAAGTCGAACAGGTCAGAGCACCATCCGCGCAACTCGCCCACTCGATGTTTCCTCTGCGGGTCGTCCCAACGCCGCAGATCGTTGATCATCACTTCGACCGACAGAACGTCTGCAATCGCTCGCGTGCTTGTCACCGAGTCAACACCCGCTCTTGTTGTGGCACCCCATACCGACACGATGCCATCCACCGCTATGGGGATCGCTCCGACCTTCGCGACGAGGCCGTGTCCTGAGACCGCCAGCTCCAGGAAACGTAGGAACGCACTTCCTTCGTGGTGGTCCAGTTGAGCAGCGTTCGTGAGGCGGAGATAGCGGTAGCCGTCGTATGCCAACTCACACTTCATCTCGGTAACAAATGTCATGCCTTTTATGTCACGAAGAGTGAAGTCCAGGGTGTGATGCTTCCCCCCAGGTTCCCAGATTGTGGGCCGACCCAAGTCGACAAGAGGTGAGTTCGGATTCGCGCACCACATCCGAACGATCTCCTCGTTGAAGATCCCGGACACACGAGAGAGAAAGTTGTCTCTCTTTGAGTCTGTAGATCGAAAGAACTGCTCCACGTCAGCCATGATCGCGATCCTCGTTCGTCGAGTGCCCAGCCGGAGGGTATAAAGGAGTCGTAACCCATCCAGATTGGAGCGAGGCACCTGGGCCGATGACCTCCAGCCAACCGACCTTCGGGCACGGTGGCAATGCCAGGCGATGGAGGTCACCAACATGGTGTCTAAGGCGATCGCGGCCGTCGACGAATGGCGGGAGTCAGTAGAACGACTTCTGAGTGAACAACGTGCCCAGGGCATCTCGCCAAGCAGCACGCCCTCTTGGGACCCCCGAGTCGAGGAGTCAACACTCTCCGTCGCCGAGTTCGCCGAGGGCCTCAAGGACCTGCTCGACTCACTCTGTGCTCGACCAGGACGTTGGATTCTGATCGCCGAGGATGCCGTACGCCCGCACCTTTTCTGGCAGGCGCTGGCCTTTGAGGACGGCAGCCTCGTGTCAGAGGTCGTGTCGAACTACTACCTGGCGGCCGAGCGGCAGTGGTCGCCGGACGAGGAGGAGCAGCTTCTCAAGCTGGGGTGGGAACCGCCTGAGCCGCCGAAGCGCACGAACTGGATCAACGTGGAATACACCACGTCGCCGCCGACGGGGCTGGTCGCGTGTCGCGCATTCGCGACCCTGAGGGTTGTCTTCGGATTGGAGCTGGAAGACACGCTGGCTGTGAGGATGTTCTCATCTCCAGTTCGCGGTGACACTCCGGCATCGTCACTGCGCTCTGGCGAAAGTGATCCCGAACTCATAGACCCGTTCGGCGGGCCGGACGATGAACTGGATCCCGACATCTACCCCGACCCGACAGCAGACGATCCACCGTTTGGGGACGAACCAGTAGATGATGACCACGCCGCCACGGTCTAGGGCAACTCGTCGACATCACTTCACGTACCGAGCCAGGCTCTTCGTAACGTTGAGGGAGCTACTCGCGATGGTGATTCTCATCTAGATGTTCTCAAGTTCGATCCGTGGCGACACGCCGGATCTGACTAAGGCGAAGCGATGGCGGACACCGGGGCAACTAGATGGCCTGCGTTGGGTGCGCCCAGGAAGGTCGCGTCGCCGTACGTATACACAGCGCCGTTCGCCCCGGCCAGCCAGTACCCCGACCCTGTCGGCGTCGCGGTGATGCCGACCACCGGTGGCTGTCCGATGATGCCCTGACCCGGTACGGAGCCGAGGTACGCGGCATCGCCGTAGGTGAACACGCCTCCGTCGGATCCCACCAGCCAGTACCCGCGGCCGTCGGGGGTGTCAGCCATACCTGTCACCGGCGCGTTGAGCTGGGTCCCGCCAGCAGAGCCGTAGAAGGCCGCACCCCCGAAGCTGAAGACGCCACCATCGGAGGCGACGAGCCAGTAGCCGCCGTGATCGGTGGCGGCCGCGGCGACGACGGGGGCGTTGAGATGCTGGCCGCCCATAGAACCGTGGAACCCGGCGTCACCGAACGCAAACACCCCTCCGTCGCTGGCCACGAGCCAGTAGCCCTGACCGTCACGGGTGGGTGCAATGCCGACGATCGGCGCGTTGAGTCGCTGACCGCCCATGGAGCCCTCGAAGCGGGCATCACCGAAGGCGAAGACCCCGCCGTCGCTGGCCACCAGCCAGTAGCCACCGCCGTCGGGCGTCGTGGCGACGCCGACGATCGGTGCGTTCAGGTGCTGGCCTCCCATGGAGCCTTCGAAGGGCGCCGTGCCGTAGACGAAGACGCCGCCGTCACGTGCCGCGAGCACGGTGCCCTGGCTCGATGCCGGGGGAAAGGTCAACTGTTCGATGAAGGCACGGAGCCCAGGGTCACCGTTGCCGTTGGGATCGGTCAACGTGCTGCCGTCGGCCAAGCACCCGACGCTGGCCACGCAGCTCACCGAGTTGAAAAAGCTGAGGGCGGTCACCGTGGGGCTGGGCTGCACCGACCACGACGACCCGTTCCAGTACTCCACGAGACTTTGCGGCTGCGCACCCGAGCCGCCGTTGTTGAACGATCCCGTGGAACCGACCGCCCAGCACGACGTTGCGCTCAGACAGGAGATGCCCGCCAGCATGCCCGGCGCCGTAGAACCGGGAACCGACGCCGACAGGTCGCTCCAGGTGGTGCCGTCCCAGTGCTCCATGAGGACCCCCGAGGCGTTTCCGCTCACCGGATCGGTTGTCGCGCCCGAGGCCCAACAGTCAGTGGCGTCGACGCACTCGAGGCCGCTCAGGTAGCCGCCGCTGGGCGTCGGTTCGCTCACGCTCGGCACGATCGACCAGCCCGATCCGTCCCAATGCTCGATCAGTCCCTGGTCGCCGATTGCACCAGGGAAGATCGGAAGGAAGTTCGACATCTGCGCCACGGGACCGGCATTGCCGACGGCCCAACAGTTGGCGGCAGAGAGACATTGGACGCTGATGAGTTGGTCAAAGGTCTGGCCGGTCGTCGCAGCGGTGATAATCGTCCAGCTGGATCCGTTCCACTGTTCGACGACATCGGTGAGATTGTTCCCACCCGAGTCCGTCGCATAACCGACTGCCATGCAGCTCGATGCTGACGCGCAGCTCACACCCGAGAGAACGGCGCCCACCACGCCCGGACCACTCGGGGTCGGGCTCGGCACTACCGACCACGACGTACCGTTCCACTGATCAATGAGGGTGCCGGTTGGGTTTCCGCTGCCGGAGCCGACCACGGCACCTACGGCCCAGCAGTCGGAGCTGTTGACGCAGGTGGCGTCGAAAAGTCCCCCACCCTCCCCGCCTGGCAACGACAACGGGACAAGCGTCCACGTCGTGCCGTTCCAAGCCTCCAGGAGTGGGCTGGCAGACGACGGGCCAGGACCAGCGAGGTTCCCCAAGCTGATGCCCACGGCCCAACACTGAAGCGCGTTGGCACAGGTCGAGCTGAGTAGGACGTCATCGAGGCCCGTTCCTGGCACCGTGGCGACATACCACCCTGATGTCGCCGCCCCCGCCATCTGCATCGACGTGATTCCGGTGCTGCCAAGCGCCCCGGCGACAAACAGCACGGCAGTCGCGAGGGAAGCGACCCGACGCCGGACGTGCGAGATGCGAGGCGAAGAATGCGAACTTCGTTTCATCACGCCATCGTTGCACTCGGGACTGAGTCGACCATGGATAGTGGTTTTCGACTTGTGGAGACTGATCCGAATGCGGTCAACGCCTCGTTGTGCACATTATCGACATCGAGCAATCGCTTACCGGGTGCGGGCTCTCCTGTCACAAGGATCGGAACGCCGCTTCGTCACAAGGAAAAGCTCCACCACATCGGCATCGGCTGCCCCTATGCCGGCTGGCGCATCGTCATGCTGATCGACGGCCTCGACATCCAAGTCCTCGGCCTTGACGGCTCGCCGCTGCGGCACCTGACCTTGGACTCGAGCGTCGACTACCAGCGCATGCCGTGATGCTCGTGACCTGGCCCGACATCAGCTCTACGATGTCTTGCCAGCCCACAGAGCAGCCCCAACGGGATTCGAACCCGTGTCGCCACCTTGAGAGATCGGGCAGGCACGTCCAGCAATTGCGCTCCAATACCATCGCGCCTGGTCAGAGGCCCACATGCGTCCAGGATTGGGGCCCCTGTCCATAGAAATCGTCTGAATGGATGGGCAATTGGATGGACAGTGGGTTCCCGAAATCCACACCGTCCTACGGTTCATCCAGTTTTGGCGAATCCGCCGCCGTCACCCTGCTCGGGCTTCGCGCCATTTTGTCGACCGGAAAACCCAGTGAGGCGTAGGCCGGGAGACGCTTCGCCTGCATCCGGGCCAAGACGGGCACGTTGATGTCGACGTAGTCGTGCACCTCGACCCGCGATTTTCCCGACATAGGCCGAAGTACTCGCCCCACGTACTGAACTATGCGGCCCTTGAATGCCAAGGGAAACGCGAGGTACAGCGTGTCGAGCTCCGGAAGGTCGAAACCCTCCCCCAGGAAGCTTCCCGTCGCCAGTAGGGCGAGTCCACCAGCGGAGGCCTGCGCCTGCATCGCGGCCGAGGCGCTCGCCCGGGCCTTTTTGCCCATCCCGCCTCGCATCACGATCGCTTCGATCCCGAGCCGTTCGAGCTCGCCGGAGAGTGATTCCAGGTGCTCCGTCCACTGCGTCAACACAAGGCAGTTTCGCTGGACCTCGACGGCAGCAGCGACGTCACCACAGATCTGACGCGACCGCTCCCCGTCCTCGACGAGGGAGCGGAATACGGCTTGGATGCTCAGCTCCTCGTCGCTGGGCTGCTCGTGACCGGTTGTGTGGGTCACAAGTACCCGCTCAACCCGGAGACCCTCATCGTCGTCCGATGTCATCCGGTGTCGCTCAGCTCCGCAATACATCGTGATGAGCTTCTCGAGATGATCCCGCCGGTAGGGAGTCGCGGTTAGTCCGAGCCAGTGCCGTACCGGCATCTGACGAACGACGCGCTCAAAGGTGACCGCTGGCACGTGATGGCACTCGTCGACAATGACGAGGCCATACGCCTTGGCGATTTCGCCCAGGTCTTCCCGTCGAGCAAGGCTTTGTGCCATCGCGATATCGATGGTTCCCTTCGCCTTGTTGCGACCGCCACCAAGTTGACCGATCTCATTGGTGGTCATCCCGAGGTGCTCTCCGAGACGCTCTCGCCACTGCTCGACCAGCGGTTGCCGATCGACCACTATGAGTGTGGGGAGCCGGCGGTGAGCGATGACTCCGCAGGCGATCACGGTCTTGCCCGAACCTGGCGGCGCCACGAGCACACCGAGATCATGTGGAATGAGCGCATCCAACGCGCTCTGCTGACGGTCCGAGAGATCAGCGCGCAGGGAGAAATTCATTGACGTTGGTGACGAGCATGCATCGGTGACCGCCAAAGTGCTTCCGGCCTCTCCGATCATGCGAGCGGCATGGCCTGCGATTCCGCGAGGGAGAAGCAACTGATCGATGGTCTCTCCGTAGCACCGTAAGAAGCGAGGTGTGTTCCACGTGGAGAAGCGGAGCCGCTCCTTTTCGTAGTACTCCGGATTGTGCAGTGAGGCCAGATGCTTGAGTGCGGCCAACAGCGCCGGGGGCACGCCGATGCGGTCAATGGCCAACATGGCGCCTGAGACAGCGCGGATGACGTCCGGCGGTTTCTGATGTGCCCCGCGGGCCAGTGGCCGTCGGTATCTCGTGTCATCTGGTCCGGCGATGACGGGCGCCAGAGTCTTCTCCAGCGCCTCCACGGCTTCGGGAGACATGCGTGGGATCGACGCCAGGAAGGCCCACTGGTCCTCATAGGGCTCGAGGCTGGACGGATCGAGAAAGACGGCGTTCCCTTGTCGCCGGCACTCTCCCTGGAGCGGAAGAGCGATCAGGTTCCCGAAAGATCCCTTCGGGACGAAGTCCTGGGTCGGAAACAGGCGGTCGTAGCTAGCCAAATCGAGCTCGGCTCGTAGCTCCATTGCCTGGCGGAGCACGTGCACTCCCAGGCGTCGAGCCGCTGAGGCCGCGACCGGTCCAGAAAAGAACGTCCACGTATGCGCTCCTTCCCCCGAGCGTGATCGCTCGAGCGCAACAGGAACGCCGATGGCGGCAGCGGCGTCGAGATAGGCCAGCGCATCGAGCACCCAACCTTTTCCATCGAAGTCACAGGCCAAGAGTCGACATTCGTCACCGCGGCGCAGCGGGTAGAGACCGAGGTGGCTCTCACCAGCAAGGTGCGACTCCACCACTCCTTCGTCAAGTGACAGATACGTACGGCCTGGTTTCTTCGCGTTCGCCCAGCCGCCCACGACGGCGGGGCTCCAGCCGCTCTTCCCGGTCCGAGAGCTCTCCCAGCGAAGGGCGTACACATCCTCACGGCCGGCAAACAAGAGTCGGAAAAGGGCGATCTTGGCCGCAGCCGGTGAGTTCGCGTTGACGTCGCCTTTGAGGTCCTTCCGGTCCGAGTCGACGAACAGGGTGGGCTCCCACGGGTCGGTGACTTCGAGCCGGCTCGGCTCGTCAAGGCCAAGGAGCGATCGCAGGCGCTGATTCTCCACCCGTAACGCAACGACCTCATCGACCAGTGCCTCGACGTCATCGGGTTCGGTATCGCTCATCGGTACCTACGCCCGTTCGGAATCAGCTGGACTCTTGACCCAGCTGCCGGAATGCGGATCCCACTGACCGGATTGGACAGATCCGTCCAGAAGCGGATCGATAAACATCGCCACCAGATTGATGGCATCGGAGTAACTGGCCGGTACGAGCGCCTCCAGGCCGGCGCTGGCGATGAACGTTGACCATGCCTGCTGGCGCTCGGTCCCAAGACTGCCAAGGAGAGCAGCCAGCGGGCGCAGAACAGCCTCTCGGTGCTCGGCGGTTGCATTCATAGCCTCCAGAAGCTCGGCTGCTGCAATCGGATAGCGGCGAGAGAGGACTACGACATCTGCAAAATCTCGCTCACGCGTCGTCGCAACCCCTCGCTCGATCATCGTGACGACCTTTTCCGCCAGAATGGTGGCCAGCGGATACCCGAGCAAATGGAACGGGCGGTCGAGAAGGGCCGGGTACTGGACGTCAACCGGATGAGGCGTCACAGGATCTCCGACATTGATATCGAGACGGAGAACCACCTTCGCCCGTTCGATACGGGAAGGAACGCTAAGCCGAACCCCGGAATAGAGCGCAGCATCGCGAATGACCTGCGTGGTCATCTCGTTCACTTGATAGGTGACGCCGTCGTCGACCGTGACCGACAACACCGTGCGAACGACGTCGGCAATTGCCGCCACATCGTTGTCGATGGCACGAGCCAAGAGGTCGACGTCACCCGTGGGCCGGCGGCTGCCCAGAGTTGCGAGCAGCATTCCACCCTTGAGAACCAACCGGTCGCGATAAGCGGACCTCGACAGCCGAAAGAGGAACCGCTCGAGAACGTAGGTCAGCAGCAATTCTTGGGTCGGTCGACCGCGCCGACGTGCCATCCGCTGGAGGTCGAGATAGGCGCGCCCCGCAGTCGAGTCTCGTTGGACCGGACTCATTCTTGCAGTACCCGTATCGCTTCGAGGATCGGCGTGCGAACTCGCAACTCTTGAGCCAATTCGAGGACGCGGCCTGGTTGGGACCGCGGACGGCGAAGGTAGCGGCGCAAACCGGCGACGGCGAGGTCGACCCCAAGGCGATGTCGCTGACGGAAACAGTCGACGACAGTCCTTTCGGGGTTAGTGATGCGAAAACCGAGGTCCTGGCCCACCGCCACCTCGATGCGGCCAAGTCCGAAGTTGCTCGCTCCAAAGACGTGGACGCGGGTGGGTGGATAGTCGATCTGCGGGCGGTGGCTCCCTGCCGGAACGGCCAGGTCCACCCTGGTCGGGATTTCGTCGCTCAAATCCCAATGAGCGAGAGCGGAGCCCAAGCAGACCATGCCCCGGGGCGCTCGGGCGCAGACCACCACGAAGTCGATCTGGTCGATACCGGCTGCCTCTCGTAGTTGGAAGAGCCCGCGGGACACCTCAATGAGAAGACCCGAGTCGCGGACCTGATAGAGGTCACGCCAAGAGATCCCGTGCTCAACGGCGTCTCGGGCGCGAAAGATGGCCCCCAGGGGCCGGATCTTGTCGATGACCGCCGAATCGGTGGGCATGCGTATGAAACCCTACTACAACAGGATGGATCCGTGTAGATATTCATACACAGCTCGGCATGCACCGGACAGGCCCTGGCTCAATTGCTGTCGTCGGAAACCATGGAACAGTGAAGCGCGAGCATGTCGCCACTCTTTTGCGGCGGAGACACCGGGATCAGCACGGCCCGTGTCATCAGGGAACTCCGCTCGCACCCTGCCCATCAACTCCCCTGCACGATGGGCAACTGGATGGACAGAGCGGAATCGACCTACAAGACGGAACTCTCTGACCTGGAGATTTGAAGCAGCCCCAACGGGATTCGAACCCGTGTCGCCACCTTGAGAGGGTGGTGTCCTAGGCCTCTAGACGATGGGGCCGGGCGGTGGTCTCCATGACACGTAGGAGGCCGCCGGTGCTCGGGGGGAAGGACTCGAACCCTCAATAACTGGACCAGAACCAGTCGTGTTGCCGATTACACCACCCCCGAATGGGTGGGCGATCAGAATAGCCGAGCACCCCGGAGCGGGAGTTCGCCCTGCTGACGGCGCCGGGGGGCGCGTTGTATCGGGGGGTGCGTGGTGGAAGGATGCGTCGCCCCGGGGATCCCCGGGAGTCAACCGGGTTCGGAGGTCCGCAGCATGCACCGGTGGTCTGTGGTGGTCGCCGCCGTGGCGGGTGTCGTGGGTGCTGCCGGTTTGGGTCTTTTGGCCCAGGCCGGCGCGGCCGGCGTGGTCGTGAAGATCACGCCCGACCAGGGTCTCAAGGCAGGCCAGACAGTGACCGTGAGCGGACACGGGCTCCCGAAGTCGTCCGCCGGCAGCTCGCAGACCTGGTTCGTCACTGAGTGCACTGCTGCCGTCCAGGGCCGGATGGACCCCGCCACCGACACCCCTCATTGTGACATCAGCCACGCCCGTGCCCTCCGGGTCAGCCCGAAGGGCACGTTCAGCTCCCACTACCGCCTGACGACGGGCATCATCGGCGACGGCTATTGCGGAACGGCCGGGCACCCCACCTGCGTCATCGGCGTCGGGACCGCCCAAGGACTCGGCACCGTCGTGCGGATCACCTTCACCTCACCGCCGCCGCCGGCGACGACCACGACCACCACCGGCTGACGACCAGCGCTCAGGCGTCGTGCAACCACTCCAGGTGGTTGTAGCCGAAGATCCGCCCCAGTCCCACTCCGAGCGCTTCCTTCAGGAAATAGGGCACCGTCGACCAGCCCGTGATGGGCGACGTCTGGGTGGGCGTCGGCGACGGCGTCAACGAGAGGTTCGAGGCGATGGCCATGGAACGGTCCTCGTGGAAGGGGTCGGTGGTGACGAGCACCACTTTCGCCCCGTGGGCCAGCAGCGCCGGCTGCGCGTCCGCGATGTTCTCGTAGCTGTCGTCGCCGCCCGCTTCGAGAATCGCCGAGCGGGGCACGCCCTTGACCTCTTCGAGATACATGGCACCCGATTGCGACTCGGTGCACTTGTCGCCGGGCTTCTTGTTGCCCGTCACCATGATCAGATGGGCGTACCCCTGGTGGTACAGCATCGCGGCCTGGTCCAGGCGTGCCCGCAGGTCCGGGGAAGGCACGCAGTCGTACTGCGCCGCCCCCATGACCAGAATGGCGCCCGCCGGGTGGGGGTCGTATTGGCGCGAGGTCAGCCAGACCTGTACGAGCGTGACGCCGAAGTAGAGGACGATCACCGCCAGGACGAGGATCGCAATGCGCAGCGCCCAGCGGAGCGGTGCGAAGAGCATCAGGGGGAAGGGGTCACACGCGCCAGCGCGGCCGCCAGGCGGCGGCACGTCTCGGCGCGACCGAGCACCGCCAGCGAGTCGAACAAGGGCAAACCTCGCGTCCGCCCCATGACGGCCACCCGGATCGGGGCTTGCGCCTTGCCCAGCTTGCGCCCCACCGCATCGGCGATGGCCTGGGTGACCTCGTGGAGCGAGTCCTTGTCCCACGGGCACGTCTCGTAGGCGGCCAGCGCGTCGGCCAATATCCGCGGCGCGCCCTCGTCGCCGGCGATCGCCTTCTGGAAGCTCTCCGGGTCGTCCGGTGCGTCTGCCAGGAAAAGGAAGTCCACGAGCTCGGGCACCTCACCCAGCGCCGTCACCCGTTCCTGCGTCACCTCGGCCAGCGCAGCGAAGACGCCGGCGTCGAAGCGCTCGGGTGCCCAGGCGGGAGGGGACACGGCCGGCGCGCCGGTGTCGGGATCGATCCAGCCCCCCGGTGCCCACTCCCCCGGCACGGGGTCGACCCACGGACGGGCGGCGGCCACGAAGTCATCGACTGGCAGCGCACGGAGGTAGACCCCGTTCATGTGCGAGAGCTTCTTGATGTCGAAGAAAGCCGGCGACCGCTGCACGTCCTCCAACCGGAAGCGCTCCAGGATCACCTCCATGGACACGATCTCCTCGTCACCGGGGCTCCAGCCGAGCAGGGCCAGGTAGTTGCGGAAGGCCGCCGGCAGGTAGCCCTGCTCCCGGTACATCTCGACGGCCACCGGGTCTCGCCGCTTGGAGAGCTTCTTCCCCTGCTCGTTGACCAGCAGCGGCAGATGGGCGTACGCGGGCAACGGAAGGTCCACGTCTTCGGCGCCGTTGAGCGCGCCCCACAGCATAATCTGCCGCGGCGTGGTCGGCAGCTGATCCTCGCCCCGGATCACGTGGGAGATCGCCATGGTCCGGTCGTCCACCGCGTTGGCCAGCACGAACAGCGGCTTGCCGTTCCTCTTGACGCAGATGAAGTCCTCGAGCGCCCGCTGCGGGAACTCCACGTCGCCCCGCACGAGATCGTGGACTTCCACCACGCCCTCGTCGGGGGTCCGGAAGCGCAGGGCCCGCCCGTCTCCCCGGGGCAATCCGAGGTCGCGGCAGTACCCGTCGTAGCCCGGCGTCGGGTCCCCGGCCGCCGCCCGGAGCTTCGTCCGCTCGTCGATCTGCTCCCGGGTGCACGCGCAGGCGTAGAGCGCCCCGCTGGCCCAGAGTGCCTCGATCGCCGCCGCGTGCACGTCCGCCTGCGCCGACTGGAAGTACGGCCCCTCGTCGGGGGACATGCCGAGCCAGTCGAGGGCGGTGATGATGCCGTCGGTCCATTCGGGCCGGTTGCGCGCCTCGTCGGTGTCCTCAATGCGCAGAACGAAGGTGCCCCCGTGCTGGCGCACGAACACCCAGTTGAACAGCGCGGCCCGCGCGCTGCCGACGTGGAAATACCCGGTGGGCGAGGGCGCGAAGCGTGCCCGGGGCGGAGTGGTCGGATCAGTCATACGGGGTGCCGGCGCACCCCGAGCGCCGGCGGGATGCAGGAGAAGGACCGGGCGTCAGTCTTCCTCTATTGAGATGGCGCCCGTCGGGCAGCCGTTGACCGCCTCGCGCAGGCGCTCGCGGAATTCCTCGGGCGGGTTCTCGTTGAGCACGTACAGGTAACCGTCGTCCCGCACCTCGAAGACCTCGGGCAGGATTCCCATGCAGACGGCGTTGCTGGCACACTCGTCGAAGTCCACGACGACCTTCACGGAGACCTCCTGGTCAGGGCTGGCTTGGCTCCGCCGAGCATATCGGCAGCGCCCCTCGCCTCAGGGCTTGTCGGCGCTGACGACCCACATGGCGAAGAACTGGGACCCACCACCGTAGGCCTGGCCGAGGGCGCGACGGGCGTCGGGCACCTGATGCTCGCCCGCCATGCCGCGCACCTGCAGGGCGGTCTCCAGGAAGCGGAGCATCCCCGACGCGCCGATCGGGTTGGAGGACAGCACCCCGCCCGAGCAATTCCACGGGATGTCCCCGCCCTCGATCATCGAGGTTGCACCGGCCTGGGTGAGCTTCCAGCCTTCGCCCTCCGGGCAGAAGCCGAGGTTCTCCAGCCACATCGGCTCGTACCAGCTGAAGGGCACGTAGACCTCGGCCATGTCGAACTCGGCCCGCGGGTTCGTGATGCCCGCCTGGCGGTAGAGGTCGGCGGCACAGTCGCGGCCTGCCTGCGGGTTGACCTGGTCCCGGCCGGCGAACATCGTGGGCTCCGAGCGCATTGCCATGCCGTGGATCCAGGCGGGTGGCCGCCCGGTCGACGCCGTCGCCGCACCGGCGGCCTTCTCCGAGCCGATGACCATGGCGGCTGCGCCGTCGGAGGACGGGCACGACTCCAGGTAGTGCAGCGGGTCCCACAACATGATCGACTCCTCCACCATCTGCATGGAGATGTCGGGCAGGTGGAGGTGCGCGTAGGGGTTCTTCAGAGCGTGCAGCCGGTCCTTGACCGCGACCATCATGCCGATGTCACTCGGCGCGCCGGAGCGGTACATGTAGGCCCGGATGATGGGCGCGAAGTAGCCGCCGGCGCCGGCGAGGAGCGGCGCCGAGAAGGGTTGCGGGACGGACAGGGCCCACATGGCGTCCGAGTCGCTCTGCTTCTCGAAGGCCACCGTGAGGACTCGCTCGTGGATCCCCGAGGCCACGAGGTGTGACGCCACAATGGCCGTCGACCCTCCGACCGATCCCGCCGTGTGGACACGGAACATCGGCTTGCCCACCGCGCCGAGCGCCGGCGCCAGGTAGAGCTCGGGCATCATGACACCCTCGAACATGTCGGGGGCCTTGCCGACCACCACCGCGTCAATGTCGGCGAAGGTCAGCCCGGCGTCTTCCAGGGCGGCCAGTGCGGCCTCGCGCACCAGCCCGGCGATCGACACGTCTTCCCGCTTGGACTTGGCCACCGTCTGGCCCACACCGATGACTGCGCAGCGCTCGGCCATCAGACACCCTCCAGGACACAGACCAGGTTCTGCTGCAGGCAGGGGCCCGACGTGGCGTGGGCCACGGCCCGGTCGGCCTCACCCGACCAGATGCGCTGGGCCGCCTCGCCGATGCGGATCAGCCCGGCCGACATCATCGGGTTGGCCGCCAACGCGCCACCCGAAGGGTTCACGCTGACACCCTCGCCCAGGCCCAGGGCCTCGGAGAGGATCAACTCCTGGTGGGCGTAGGGCGCGTGCAGTTCGGCCACGTCGACCTTCTTGGCCCCCACTCCCGCCTTGTCGCCGGCCAGCTTGGTCGACGGCGAGAGGCTGAGGTCGCGGGCGCCCACCGAATGGGTCTCGATGCGGTGGTCGATACCAGTGATGAAGGCCGGCCGCTCGCACAGCTCGTAGGCCCGGTCGCCGGCGGCGAGGACGATGGCGGCGCAGCCGTCGGTGAGCGGCGGCAGCGCGTGCCGGCGCAGCGGTGCCACCTCGTAGGCCTCGGCCAGGAGCTCCTCGGGCGAGCGGTCGTAGGCCACCTGGGCCTTGGGGTTCCCCAGAGCCGAGCGCCGGGAGCGACTGGCAACGGCCGCGAAGTCAGCCTCGGTGGCCGTGCCCTTGTCGATCATGGCCTGCGCCTGCAACGCGGCGAGGGAGGTGGGATCCGGCCACAGCGGGGCCAGGTAGTACGGGTCGAGCTGCACGGACAGGATCTCGGCGAGGTCGCCCATCGACGAGCGCCCGAAGGCATAGACGAGGGCGGCGTCGATCGCACCCTCCTGCAGCAGCACCCAGGCCTCGTAGAGCGCCCAGGCGCCGTCCATCTCGACGTGTGACTCCGCCCGGGGCGGCCAGACGCCCACCGCGTCGAGCGCTGCCACGAAGGAGAACGGCCCGCCGATCAGGTAGTCCGTCGAGCCCGAGCAGATGAAACCGACGTCGTCCTTGGTGATCCCGATGCTGGCGAACACTTCGGCCACCACCGGCATGAGCATCTCGACCTCGTTGCGGGCGTCCTCGCTCCGCACGTTGTCGTACTGGGCGAAGGACACCACGCCGACGGGCCGGCTGCCCGAGACGAGCGGGGGGAACTCGCTCACAGGTACTCCTTGTAGGTCTCGTAGTCGGCGTCGGGCTCACCGGTGGGACGGAAATACTTCACCGAGGCCAGGGTCGGCCCGAGATCCTCGGGCGCCACCCAGACGGCCTCGACCCGCATACCCATGCGGATCTCGTCGGTAGGGATCTCCTGGATGAGGCCCATGAACGACAGGTTGGCCCCGTCCAGCAAGATCTGGCCGCAGATGTAGGGGATCTCGATCGACTGGCCCGCGAAGGGCACGTTGACCACGCAGTAGGTGGTCACGGTTCCGGTGTTGGGCAACTCGACGACCTCGTCGGTAGGCACACCGTCGGTCGGGCACGAGCCGCGCGAGGGCACGTACACCTTCTTGCACTTGGGGCACCGTTGCCCGATGAACTTGCCCTCTTCGTACCCGTGCAGGTTCTTGCTCATGGCCACGCCTGCCGTGAAATTGAAGTCGAGGCGGGTGGTCGCCGCCATCATCGTCACCGGTGCGCGCTCGCTCACGACCCACCTCCGACCGCCACGAAGTGGCTGATGTCCTTCACGTGCCCGACGCGCTCCTCCTCGGGAGCGAACTCAGGCCGGACCCGCATACCGGTCGAGACGTCATCGGGGCTCGCCGCCGGCAGGACGTGGAGGAACGAGGTGTCGGCGCCGTCGAACTTGACCAGGACCCAGGCGAAGGGCTCCTGCAGGGGGTGCTTGGGCCGTGGGTGCGCCACCCAGGACCACGTGGTGACGGTGCCCTCGGGTCCGACCTCCACAATGCCCTCGGTCTCGTCGCCCGTCTCGGGGTCGTACTCCGTCGGCGGCACAATGACCCGCCCGCCCGTGCCCCGGACGCCGACGACCTTGCCGTCGCGCAGCCCGGTGAGAAACGCCCCCACGACGGGGCCCGTGGAGCGCACATAGGGGTACTCCAGGACGTGGTCGGAGCGGTAGATCACCGCTTCCTCTGCCATGGCACCTCCCCACTCAGCTGGGCCTCCAGCAGGCCCGGGCTGAAACTAGAACAGATTCCAGTTTCGTGCCAGGTCCGGGCCCGTCAGCCCAGGCTGGACATGTCGACGCCGGCCAGCAGCTGCGTGATGAACGCCCGGTCGTTGAGGATCGGCACCTCCGAGACGAACATGCGGCCGTAGCGCTCGAAGTACATCAACTGCTTGGCCAGCAGGAAGGTCCCCCGGTCGAATTCCGACATGAGGCCGCCGGACTCGTCGGCCATGCGCCGCACTTTGCGCTGGGTGCGCAGACGCCGCAGGATCGCCCGCACGCTGCGCCGGTGAGCCTCCATCCCCTGCGCCCGGGCCATCTGCAACTGGATGGTCTGCATGATGCCGGCCAGGCTGACCTCCCCGAAGGGGCGGGTCAGCGCCGGTTCCATGATGGAGCGGATGAATGCGGTGAGCTCCTCGTCGGACAGGCCGACCGCCACCCCGATGGCCGGCCCGTAGACGTCGGTGATGTGCTTGGTCACCACCGGCCAGGCCGTCTCGTCGCCCATGGCGGCGGCCAGCAGCGAAATGAAGAAGCGGTGCGTCGAAGGGTCGAGCCGGCCCACAATGCCCCAGTCGATGACGCCGATGCGCCCGTCGCGTAGCAACATCATGTTGCCGGCGTGCACGTCGCCGTGGAAGGCGCCCCAGCGCACCGTGGTGAGGAAGAAGGCCCGCATGACCTCCTGGACGAGCGGGGTCGGATCGAAGCCCAGGTCGGCCACCCGGGCCAGGTCGTCGATGGGGACGCCGTCGAAGAATTCCATGGTGAGCACGTTGCGGCCGGAGAGTTCCGGGTAGGGCTCCGGCACCGCCATCAGCTTCAGGTCGAACTCGTTCTGCAGCCGGCGGAAGTGCACGAGAGAGCGCGCCTCGTTGCGCAGGTCCATCTCCTCGCCGATCTGCACCCGGAAGCCGTCGAGGAGTTGCAGGGTGGAACCGGCCATCTGGTCACCCGTCTGGCGCACCAGGATCTCGAGCAGCGGCTGCATGAGGTCGAGGTCGGTGGCCACGGTGTGCTCAATGCCCGGTCGCAGCACCTTGACCGCCACCGTCCGCCCGTCCAGAAGACGGGCCCGGTGCACCACGGCGATGGAGGCCGTCCCGATCGGGTCGGGCTCGAACTCGGCGAACGCGTCGCGCAGGGAGAGGCCCAGGTCCTCCTCCACCCGTTGGCGCACGTCGGCGAACGGCACCGGCGGGCCCGTGTCGAGGCAGGCGCGGAACTCGTCGGCCACGTCGTCGCCGAACATGCCCGGCGACGACGCAATGATCTGGCCGAACTTCATGAAGGTCCCGCCGAGGTCCTGGAAGCTCTTGCGCAGCGGCCGGGCCAGCTGAGCCGCCGGGAGGGGCCCGTGGCGGATGGCGCGGAGCTGGCGGAAGGCGGTCGGGGTGAAGTGGATCCCCACCACCTTGGCGATGGTCCGGCTCCGGCGGAGGAGCTCGCGGTGGGTGGGATCGGGCAATGGCCGCGGGTAGATCCGCGGGACGTCTTCGGTCAGCGGGCGCGGCATCGGCGTCGGGATCTCTCCGTGCACCTGGTGTGTCGTGCCAACCGGTGCGGGGCCGCGCCTTGGATCACGTGCCCAGGGTAGGCGAGGCGTCGTTCGCCTCACCCATTCCCCTGGTCGGAGGACTACGAGAAGCCGTTCTCCAGTGCGGCCAGCGCGCCCTTGTACGTGTCACCGAAGATCGGCGCCATCTCGTCGGGGGACACGTCGTAGGCCCAGATCACCTTGGACCCCGCGCCGTCGGACTCGACCGAAATGGTGGCGGTATGGCTCTCGATGGGCACGCCGTCGACGACCGAGTAGGTGAGCACGCGGCTCTCCTCGTCCCGGGCCAGCAGCCGCTCGCGGATCTCCATGCCGAACATACCGATGATGCGGTCGTCGCCCTCCAGGCGGAAGGACTCGACACCTGGGAAAAATTCGCCGACGCCGGCGAAGTCGCCGACCTTCGCCCACACCTCGTCGGGCGTGGCTGCGATCGTCACGTCAACTGCGCCTGCTGCCATTGCGGCCTCCTCGTGCTCGTGGTTCGCCAACCTGAAGTCGCCGGTACAGTACTGCCGACCCGGTCCCCCCGCAGGAGACCGGCCATGGGGAGGGAGAGTGCCGATGGAGAGACGCACGATCGGCTCGTTCGAGGTCAGTGTCGTCGGGCTGGGCTGCAACAACTTCGGCATGCGCATCGGCCGGACGGAAACGGCGGCCGTGGTGCATGCCGCACTGGACGCGGGCATCAACTTCTTCGACACCGCCGACATCTACGGGGGGACGAAGAGCGAGACGTACCTGGGCGAGGCGCTGGGCTCCCGCCGGGACGAGATCGTGCTGGCCACCAAGTTCGGCGCCCCCTACGAGGGACACGAGGGCGGAGCCTCCGCCGCCTACATTCGCACGGCCGTCGAGGACAGCCTCACCCGGCTCGGAACCGATCGCATCGAGCTCTACCAGCTGCACCTCCCCGACCAGAAGACGCCGATCGCCGAGACCATCGGCGCACTGGGCGAGCTCGTGGCGGAGGGCAAGGTCCGCGAGTTCGGCTGCTCCAACTTCACCGTGGACATGCTGACCGAGGCCGCAGCGGCCACGCCGGACGGCAAGCCCGGGTTCGTCAGCGTGCAGAACCAGTACAACATCCTCTACCGGGAGCCCGAGGATGGCGTCCTGGAGTGGTGCGAGAGCGCCGGCGTGGCGTTCCTGCCCTTCTTCCCCTTGGCCAGCGGCCTGCTGAGCGGCAAGTACCGGGCCGGCGAGCCGCCACCCGAGGGCACCCGCTTGGCCGCCATGGGCGACGGAGCGAAGAGCCAGCTCTCCGACGAGCGCCTGGCCGCCGTGGCCGACCTCGACGAGCTGGCCGAGCGGGAGGGCCACACCGTCCTCGACCTTGCCTTTGGCTGGCTGTTGTCGCGGCCCGCGGTGGCCTCGGTCATCGCCGGTGCCACTCGCCCCGAGCAGATCACGGCCAACGTCGCGGCGGGCGCCTGGCGTCCCGGCGCGGAGGTGCTGGCGGCCGTCGACACCATCGCCCCGCGCTAGCCCGCACCTGAGGCGGGCCCTACCGCTACGAGCGGGACGGGTCCGTTCCGCGGCGCAGGGGTCGCACGGGGGCCAGGTGGACCAACAGGTTGTAGGTGACCAGCGCGATGGCCACGTGCATCGACATGAGCACCAGCACGGCCTTGGCCGACTGCCCCTGATGCCAGATGTAGAGGTCCGGCAGGAAGAGGACGAGCGTCACCAGGATGGCCAGCCGGAAGAACAGCCAACGTGGCGCCGAACTGAGACGCGCGACAACCGGCCAGGCCGCGCAGGCGATGAGGACCCCGATGACCGTCAGCCTGGCGTAGTCGTGAAATTGGAAGTGCCCGTAGCCCTTCGTCGAGGGGAACAGCCTCGTCCCGATGGCGACCAGCGCAGCGTCGGCCGCCAGCGACAGCACGAGGGAGAGGACCGTGGCCAGGGCCACCCGCCACCACTCGGGCGGCCGATGCGGAGGGGAGAAGTCGATGCGGGCCCAGGCCAGGGCCCGCTCGGTCACGTCGGGAGGAGCCGCCATGGAGACAAGCCTACGGACGGAGGCGGCCCCGCCGAATCAGCCGCGAGGAGGAACTGGGCCGCGGGCCTTCATCCTTGTGATGCAACCGAGGTGCCGCTCTGCTGCATCACGGCGGCCTCGACGATCTGGATGTCCGGCGGCTGAATAGCGAGCGGGCCACCCGCCACCGGAACCTGCCACACCATGGAGACATACGGCGTCGGCTGCAGCTCCGTGCCCGCGGCGCACGGCGGGTAACCGGTGATCTCGAGCGGCATGGTGGGCGACGGGGTGGCCGGTCCGCACACCTGGGTGCGTCGATGCCACTGCACGAGCGCGCCGTACGGCATGGGGACCTTCGTCTCGGTGGCCGGGAGGATGTACATGGCGGCGGCCAGCACGTCCCCGCCTGATGGCGTCGAGGCGTAGATGAGCCCGTCGACGTGGTGGGGGTCGAGCGTCCGCCGTGCCGCCGCGTTGGCGGCCACGATGGTCGGGTTCACGTAGGCCACCACCGGGTAGTCCGTCGGCGAAGCGGGCACGTACCCCGCCGCCATCGCCGCCGTGGGCGTGGTGTAGCCGGACACGGCCGCGCTGGTCCCCTGCACGTATTGCACGGCCCCGATGTCGTCGGCCGCCGTGAGGCTCGGCGCGCAGCCGCTCTCCGCCATGTGGATGTCGCCGGGCCCGTTGTTGCCGTCGCTCAGCAGCTCGCTCGCCTCGGCCTGCGGAACGGCCGCGCCCGTGTAGTGCCAGTCGGGCGTCGTCGTGTTGAACCCGGCCGCCGCGCTGGCGTCGGACCCGTTCATGTCCATGCCGTTCGTGCCGCTCATGATCATGAACGGTGTGTTGTTCAGGTCGAGCCCGGAGATCTTCAGCCCGCTCTGGTGCGGCACGCACGTGCTGGCGGTGGCCGACGGCGACGTCGAACCCGACGCGTTCCTGCTCCCGTCCATGACCATCCCGCTCATGGCGCTGCCCACGGTCTCGGACGCCACGGCCGGATAGCTGGCGCTCAACGCCAGGGCGGCACCGAGGCCGGCGATGCCGAGGACTGCCGCCGCGGGGCTCCGCCGCAGGATCTCGCCGGCGGGCGACCGCCATGCCTCCTTCGACGCAATCACGGTGGGCACCATGGCTGCGGCCAGCAGGATCACCAGCGGTCCCGTGTTCGGATCCGTGTCCGACCCGCTGAAGACATTCCCGACGAGGCCTTGGCCGGCGATCCACAGCAAGAGAGAGAGCAGCGACCCAGCCGCCAGGAACCAGCCGGGGCGGCGGGCCACGAGGGGTCCGAGCCCGATGGTCACGCAGACGGCGGCCAGGATCCATGCCGTCTGGGTCCCGGTGCTCGAGAACAGGTTGCCGAGGCTGGTGAGGAAGTGGGCGTACCACCCCGGCACGGTCTGGGCCATGCCCGTGATCGCACTCTGCGTCGACGTGCGGGTCCGGTTGGCCGGCAGCAGGAAGAGGACGGCGGCCAGTGACCAGTACCCGGCCCACACCGTCAGCGGCGTGATGGTGCCGCCGATCCCCTGGGCGGCGGCCGACGTGGCCACACCCGCCGGGCGATCGCTCCAGTCGACCGCCCAGCGGCGAGGCGGCCGGGGCCAGGCCATGAGGCCGATGAGCCCGTACAGGAGCACGGAGCCCGGTGCACCCGTGAGGGCCGAGGCGGTGCCGGTGAACAGCATGCCCACGCCCTCGCCGATGACCCAGACACCGAGCGCCCAGACGAACGACACGACCAGCGCCGGCCGCACCGTGGGCTTGAAGAACAGGCCCACGCCGATGAAGAGCTGGATCAGTGCGAAGAACGTGTTCCACACCGCGACGTCGGGCGCCACGAAGTTCCCGATGTGCGTGATGAGGTCGCCGAGGACGAAGGGCTGCCCGCTGGCGTTTTGCAGTATGAACGAGTCCACGAAGCCGCGGCCGAACATGAAGGGCTGGAACTGCAGCGCGGCATCGACGATCCAGAACAGCCCCAAAATGATCTGGAGCACGCGCTGGGAGCGGACGGCGAGCGGAAAGCGGCTGTGCTCTTCTGCTTCTTCGTCCTGTGCGTGCCGGTGGCGCTCCATGCCCTGCTTTACGCTACCGGCGGCCCCACGGATGGCTGTGTCAGGCCAGCGTACGGAGTGCTTCAAGGCAGCTGGAAGTCCCGGGCGATGCCATTGGTCGGCGAGACCGCCTCGGCCCCCGAGCCGACGAGCCCTTCGAACCTACGCGTCGTTGACCGCCGCCACCAGCTTCTGCAGGGTGTCCTTGGCGTCCCCGAAGAGCATGGTCGTCTTGGGGTCGTAGAGCAGCTCGTTGTCGATGCCGGCGAAGCCGGGCCGCATGGAGCGCTTCAGGAAGATGATGTTCTCGGCCTCGTCGGCGTGGATGATCGGCATGCCGTAAATGGGGCTGCCCGGTGTCGACTTGGCCGCCGGGTTGACCGTGTCGTTGGCCCCCACCACCAGCGCGACGTCGGCCGTCGACATCTCGGGATTGGCCTCGTCCATCTCCTTCAAGTCCTCGTAGGGCACGTTGGCCTCGGCCAACAGCACGTTCATGTGCCCCGGCATGCGGCCCGCCACCGGGTGGATGGCGAAGAAGGTCTCGACGCCGCGTGCCTTGAGGGCCTCCTCCAGCTCGCGCACGGTGTGCTGGGCCTGCGCGACCGCCAGGCCGTAGCCCGGGATGATGACCACCTTGCGTGCGTAGGCCAGCAGCACGCCCACGTCCTCGGGCGTCCCGGTGCGTACCGGGCGCGACGCGTCACCCTCCTCGCCGCCGGTGGCCGTGATGACCGACCCAAACGCACTGAAGAGGATATTGGGCAAGGATCGGCCCATGGCACTGCTCATCAGCCGGGTGAGGATGATGCCCGAGGCACCGACCAGGGTCCCGGCCACGATGAGCAGGTCGCTGTCGAGCACGAAGCCCGAGGCCGCCACGGCCAGACCGGTGAACGAGTTCAGCAGCGAGATCAGCACCGGCACGTCGGCGCCGCCGATGGGGAGCACGAAGATCACGCCGAGCACCAGGGCCAGCACCAGGATGATCCAGACGTAAATGATGCTGCCGGTGACCAGCGCCAGGATCACCATGACGCCGATGGCCGCGCCCACTAAGCGCATTGATGACCTGCTGGCCCGGGTAGGTGATGGGCCGCCCGGTGATCAGCTCCTGCAGCTTGATGAAGGCGATGGCGCTCCCCGAGAACGACACCGACCCGATGAGGACGCCCAGCAGCACCTCGGCCGTGACGTAGACGGCGGGTTGGAGCCCGAGCGAGTGCAGGTGCAGCAGCTCCACGATGGAGATCAGGGCGGCAGCGCCACCCCCGACGCCGTTGAAGACAGCCACCAGCTGGGGCATCGCGGTCATCTTCACGAGGCGCGCCACCGGCACCGCGATCGCCGCGCCGAGCACCATGGCGATGATCGTCAGCGTGAGGTTCCAGCCCGAGTGCCGCAGCGACGGCAGCGTGAAGGTCATTCCGATGGCGAGGGCGGCCGATGCGGCGCCGACCAGCTCGCCGCGGCGTGCGTGCTTGGGCGAGCTCAGTCCCTTCAGGGCGAAGATGAAGCCCGCGATGGCGATGAGATACGCCAGGTCGCGCGCGGTCGTCAGGGTGAAGGAGACGGCCAGCATCAGGCGGCGCCCCCGCTGGCCTCGGAGGAGGGGGGTGCGGGCGCGGGCGGCGGCGCGGCGTCCTGTGCCGTCGTCTCCTGGGCCTTGGCGGCTGCCGGGCGGGCCCGCTCGGCGGGGTTGCCCTTGAACATCTCGAGCATGCGGTCGGTCACCACGAAGCCGCCCACGACGTTCAGCGTGGCCAGGAAGACGGCGAGGAAGCCGAGCACGACCTCGGCGGTCCCGTGGGCCTCGCCCATGATGGTCATCGCGCCGACCAGCACGATGCCGTGGATGGCGTTGGACCCCGACATCAGTGGGGTGTGCAGGATGCTCGGCACCTTCGAGACGACCTCGATCCCGACGAAGGCCGCCAGGACGAAGATGGTCAGGTAGCCGACGATCCCCGTGGTCGAGCCGGTCACCGACCCCAACAGCACATGCATCACGACTGCGCCCCTTGTGTCCCGCCGGGTGTCCCGCCCAACAATTCCACCGCGGCCGGCGCCACCGCGGCCCCGTCCCGCAGCACGCACATGCCGGCCACGATCTCGTCGTCCCAATCAGGCTCCAACGTCCCCGAGGGCCCCATGAGGGCGAGCACGTTGGCCACGTTGCGGGCGAAGAGGAAGCTGGCGTGCGTCGGCATACCCGAGGGCGGGTTGGCCATGCCGACGATGTGGACGCCGTTGTGGTCCACGACCTGGCCCGCCACCGTGAGCTCGCAGTTGCCACCCGAGTCCGCCGCCATGTCGACCACGACGGCGCCCTCGGCCATGCCCTCGACCATCGATGTGGTCATGAGGACCGGAGCCTTGCGCCCCGGCACGGCGGCGGTGGTGATGACGACGTCGGAGCGACCGACCTCCTCGGCCAGCGCGGCGCGCTGGCGATCGAGCTCTTCGGGGGTGAGCTCGCGGGCATAGCCACCGGCACCCTCGGCCGAGACGCCAGTGTCGAAGAAGGTGGCGCCCAGGCTCTCGGCCTCTTCCTTGGCGGCGGCGCGCACGTCGTAGGCCTTGACGACGGCGCCGAGCCGGCGCGCCGTGGCGATCGTTTGCAGGCCGGCCACGCCGACCCCCATGACGAGCACCTTGGCCGGCGGCACCGTGCCCGCCGCCGTCATGAACATCGGGAAGAACTTGGCCAGGTGCTCCGCCGCGCTCAGCCCGGCTCTGTAGCCCGACACCGTCGCCTGCGAGCTGAGGGCGTCCATGCCCTGGGCCCGGCTGATGCGCGGCAACAGGTCGAAGCTGAAGACGGTCGCCTTCTTGGCGGCCAGCGCGCGCACGGCCTCGGCGGCCTGCGCCACGCCGAAGAAGCTCAACAGCGCCGCGCCCTCGGGCAGTGCCGCGACATCCTCCGCGCTCGGCGGGTTGACCCGCACCACCAGCCCGGCACCCGAGAGCGTCGCCGCCGCGTCAGGAGCCACGGTGGCACCGGCCTCGGCATAGGCGCGGTCGCTGAACGCGGCCTCGGTGCCGGCGCCGGCCTGCACGCAGACCTCCCAGCCCGCGCCGATCAGCTTCTTGGCCACGTCGGGGACGAGAGCCACGCGGCGCTCTCCCGGACGGGTCTCGGTGGGGACCGCCAATTTCACGGTCGCTCTGTCTAGCAGCTGACCCCCCCTTTCCCTCTAATTGAGCGGAATTCGAAGAACCCAGGCACGACCGGAACAGGACTCAGGTCCCGGCCACGGCCCCCAGGAACGGCGGGGGCTCCCCGCCCCCGTGGACCACCAGGTTGGCGCCGGTGACGTAGGAAGCGGCGTCGCTCGAGAGGTACAGACAGGCCTCGGCCACGTCGGCCGGGGTGCCCATGCGGCCCGCGGGCACGGTGGCGGCCGCCCGCTCCATGCCCTCGGGGCCGCCGTAGAAGTCGTCGCCGGCGCCCGTATCGAGCAGCCCGGCGGTGACGCAGTTGACCCGCACCAGGGGGGCCCACTCGACGGCCAACGTCGCCGTCAGGTTGATGAGGCCCGCCTTGGCCGCTCCGTAGGCCGAGGCCCCGGGTGACGGGCGCATGCCCGAGACGCTGGACACGTTGAGGATGGAGCCTCCGTCCTCCTGCACGGCCATGACCTTGTGGGCCGACTGCGCGCACCACAGCGGCGCCAGCAGGTTGAGGTTCACGATCGCCTCGACGAAGCGCGGCGATGCGTCGGCCGCCAGCACGTGCGGCGAGCCCCCCGCGTTGTTGATCAGCACGTCGAGCCGGCCGAAGTGCTCGACCGCCTTGGCGACGACCCGTTCCGCGTCTGGCGGCTTGCGGATGTCCGCCGTCACGAAGACCGCCCCTTCGACCTCGGCGTCGTGGCGCCCGCAGGCAACGACGTGCGCCCCGGCCGCGACGAACGCCGCCGCCACGCCCGCTCCGACCCCGCGGGAACCGCCCGTCACCACCACGACACGCTCGCTGAAGTCGTACACGGGCTGGGTCATTGGTAGTCAGGGGCGCAGTGCTCGCGGAGCGAGCCTGTTTCCCCATCCCCCTTTCAATCCGTGCATGCGATTTTCCCGCACACGGCTTTCCGATGGACGTCTTGACATGGTTACGCAGCTTTCGGGTAGCGGATTGTGCCCATGAGCGTGTACAGGCCCTGGTCGTGGAACCAGGTGCGGGACCAAGTGGCAGCCTGACCGGGGCGCAGGTTGCGTCCACGCTTCTTTATGAGCAAGCGCTTCAGTCGCCATTCCACGTAGCGGTCGAGGGACCGGAACTTGAGTCCTGCATTCCCGGTGCGAAAGTAGTTGCCCCAACCCCTGAGGAACCGGGTGAGACGTGCGATGACCTCTGGCAGCTGCTGTCCAACCTGGCTTCGAGCGGTGAGCGCCTTGATCCTTGCCCTGGCCCGCTTCATGGACCGCACAGACGGCCAGCGGTGGAGGTAGTAGCGGACGATCCGCCGCTGCTCCCAGAGCTTGCCTGACATGCGGGCACGAAAATGGCACCCGAGGAAGTCAAAGCCCTCTTTTCCTTCTCGGAGGTCGACCACTCTGGTCTTGTCCGGATGAAGGCTCAGGCCGAGTTCGCCCAAGATGCCAACTGAGCGCCTCTGAGCTTCCTCGGCCTGTTCTTGAGTCGAGCACAGCACCACGAAGTCGTCCGCATAGCGGACGACTTCCCCGACACCGTGTTCTTCCCAGGCCCGATCGAATGCGTGCAGGTAGATGTTGGCCAAAAGGGGCGAGATCACCCCACCCTGGGGCGTCCCCGTGACCGACTCGGTGAGCACTCCAGCGTCCAACACACCTGCTTGCAGCCACTGTCTGACCAACTTGAGCACCCGTCGGTCCGACACCCGCTCAGCGACGAGTAAGAGCAGCCTCTCATGGTCGATGGAGCCGAAGTAGTTCTCGATGTCGGCTTCGAAGACAAACTCTTTGCCTTCGATGAAGCCGACCCGGAGCCTCTCCATGGCGTCGGTGGCCGAGCGCTTGGGCCGGAACCCAAACGAGCAGGGCAGAAAGTCGGCTTCGAAGATTGGTTCGAGGACCAGCTTGGCGGCCTGCTGGCACACACGGTCTGTGACAGTCGGGATGCCCAACGGACGAAACTTCCCGTCAGGCTTTGGAATCTCCACCCGGCGCACTGGCGCTGGGTGGTAGTTGCCTGCACGGAGGCGACTCTGGAGTTCGGCGAGCATCCGCTCTACTAAATAGGCCTCCACCGCAGCGATGGTGATCTGATCCACCCCCGCTGCCCCACGATTGGCTCGGACCCGCTCCCACGCCTCTTCGAGCATGTCGTCTCGATAGATGCGGTCATAGAGGGCGTGGAAAGCCCGACCCTTTGACTGCTTGGCCGTAGCCCATAGCCGGTTCTGGAGGCGTCGAACTTTGACGGGAGCCACATGGTGACCCTCGGGGAAGCTGGACCGGGCAGACCCGGCCATGCCCTCACTCGTTCCTCTATTGCCGGCGTGTCCAAAGTCGGGGCCCTTCCCTCCTGCTGGGTTCCTCCCAGCGATCGGCAGTACTACGACCCCGTCGGACTCCCGCTGCGCTCCGCTCAATTTCACCACTGGCTTATATGAGCGGTCTTTGCTGACAAGGCTGCGCAGACGGGTCTCTCCTGTTCCGAATCAAGCCGTGTGCACGTGCCGCTCCCCATACCCCGGAAGGACTCGACCATGGGCATGTCCGGAACGCCAGTCGGTCGAATGCTGCCTTCGCCGTGACGTGAGCGGCTCGGCTCCTTCATTGTGAGTTTGACGAGGCTGCAGGACTCGTGCCGCGTGGCACTACGGCCCGCGCAGTTGCTCCCTCCGAAGAGGCTTTTGACACCCCGCTCAGCCCGCCGCCTCTCGGCGACGAACCGGGGCCTGCGACCGGGCTCTCCGGCGATTACCCGGGTGGGACTTGCACCCACTGGTTCGATCCAGCTTTCAGGACGCACCACGGGCAAACCCTACGGCACCCCCATTGGCCTGGCCACGGCCCGCTGACCTAGGTTTCCCTGCGGCTTTCTGACGCGGCGTCAGGGCCGAACCGAGGAGAGACCGGCGTCCGTATGCCCATCACCGTGATCCAGGAGCACGACGGGATCGCCGAGGTGGTCATCGACCACCCGCCGGTCAACGCGCTCGATGTGGCGGGCTGGTTCGAACTGGCCGACGCCCTCATCGCGGCGGGCCGGGTGCCCACCAACCGCGTGGCCGTCCTGCGGGCGACCGGACGCGGCTTCTGCGCCGGCGTCGACATCAAGGAGATCAACGCCAAGGGCGACGAGGCGCTGGTCGGGGTGAATCGGGGCTGCGCCGCCGCCTTCGCCGCCGTCTACGACTGCGAGGTGCCGGTGATCGCCGCCGTGCAGGGGTTCTGCCTCGGCGGCGGCATCGGGCTGGCCGGCAACGCGGACATGGTCATCGCCTCCGAGGACGCCACCTTCGGGCTGCCCGAGGTCGACCGCGGCGCGCTCGGCGCCGCCACCCACCTGGCCCGACTGGTCCCCCAGCACGCCATGCGCAAGATGGTCTACACGGCCAAGCCGATCACCGCTGCCGAGCTGGCGACCTATGGATCGGTCGCCGCCGTCGTGCCGCCGGACCGCCTCCAGGCGGCCGCGCTCGACCTGGCCGCCGAGATCGCCACCAAGAGCCCGACCATCATCCGCCGGGCCAAGGAGTCGCTCAACGGCATCGACCCGGTCGACGTGAAGCGCAGCTACCGCTTCGAGCAGGGCTTCACCTACGAGCTGCACGTGCGGGGCGTGGCCGACGAGCAGCGGGCGGCCTTCGTCGAGAAGCGCGACGCCGACACCTCCGAGTGAGTGACTGAGTGAGCGACAAGCGCACCACCATCGACGACATCGTCGGCGAGCTCCGTTCCGGCATGACGATCGGGATCGGCGGCTGGGGCTCGCGCCGCAAGCCCATGGCCGTCGTGCGCGCCATCTGCCGCTCCGACCTGACCGATCTCACCGTGGTGGCGTACGGGGGCCCGGACGTGGGCCTGCTCTGCGCCACCGGCAAGGTACGCAAGGTCGTGTGCGGCTTCGTCACCCTGGATTCCATCGCGCTCGATCCGCACTGGCGCGCCGCGCGCCAGCACGGCCGCGTCGAAGTGATGGAGGTGGACGAGGGGATGTTCTTCCTCGGGCTCCAGGCCGCCTCGTGGCGGGTCCCCTTCCTGCCGACCCGGGCCGGCCTCGGCTCCGACGTCCTCACCATCAACCCCGATCTGCAGCTGGTGCGCTCCCCTTACGGTGCGGGCCACCCGTACCTGGCCGACCCGGCCGACGCCGACGTCGAGCTGGTCGCCATGCCGGCGTTGCACCTCCATGCCGCCATCGTCCACACCAACCGGGCCGACGCTGCCGGCAACGGCCAGGTGCTGAGCCCTGACGCCTTCTTCGACCCGCTCTTCCTCGGGGCGGCCGAGCGCCGCTTCATGACGACCGAGGCCGTCGTCGAGAACGGCGAACTGGCCGACGAAGCCCACCCGATCTCCAGCGTGCCGATCCACCGCATGCTGGTCGACGGTGTGGCCGAGGCTCCCGGTGGCGCGCACTTCACCGCCAACCCGCCCGACTACGGGCGCGACGAGAAGTTCCAGAAGGAGTACGCGGCGTCGGCCACCGACCCCGCCCAGTGGGAGGCCTTCGCCCAGCGCTACGTCTTCGTCGGCGACGACGAGTACCGGGCCCACGTGGCGGAACGATGAGCGACCCCGGCGTCACCCGGGCGGAGTGCTGCGTCATCGCCTGCGCCGACACGTGGCGTGATGCAGGCGAGGTCATGGTCAGCCCGTTCGGCACCATCCCCGCCCTGGGCGCCCGCCTGGCCAAGCTCACCTTCGCGCCCGACATCGCGCTCACCGACGGCGAGGCCGCGCTGATGGTCGGCGCGCCGCCCGTCGCCGCCCGCCCGGCCGAGCTGGTGCGTGAGGCAGCCATGCCCTACCGCACCGTCTTCGACGTCGTGTGGTCGGGCCGGCGCAACATGATGATGATGGCGAGCCAGATCGACCGCACGGGCAACCAGAACATCTCGGCCATCGGCCCGCACACCAAGCCCAAGGTGCAGCTCGTCGGCGTGCGCGGCGCGCCGGGCAATTCGGTCAACCACCCGACCAGCTACTGGGTGCCCGACCACACCGTGCGCACCTTCGTCGAGCAGGTCGACGTGGTCAGCGGCGTGGGCTACGCCCGGGCGGCGGCGGCCGGCCCCGGCGCGACCCGCTTCCACGACATCCCCCGCGTCGTCTCGAACCTCGGCGTGTTCGACTTCGAGACGCCCGACCGGACCATGCGCCTCGCCTCACACCATCCCGGCGTCACCGTCGACGAGATCGTGGCCGCCACCGGGTTCACGCTCAGCGTCCCCGACGATGTGGCCGAGACCCGCCTTCCCACGCCCGAGGAGCTCGAGCTCATCCGCGTGGTGCTCGACCCGGGATCGCTGCGCGACCGCGAGGTGCGGACCTGACTGCCGACACCGGCTCGGGGGCCGGCTCGGGTGCCGGCTCGGGTGCCGGCTCGGGTGCCGAGACCGGAGCGTCGCTGCATCCGGCACTCCACACCGAGCTCTGCGAGCGGATCGGCTTGCGCTCCCCGCTGGTCCAGACCGGCATGGGGTGGGTCGCGGGCCCCCGCCTGGTGGCCGCCACCACGGAAGCGGGCGGGCTGGGGATCCTGGCCTCGGCCACCATGAGCCTCGACGAGCTGGCCACGGCCATCGCCGAGGTGCGGCGCCGCACCACCGGTCCTTTCGGCGTCAACCTGCGCACTGACGTGGCCGACGTCCACGAGCGTATCGAGCTCATGATCGAGACCGGGGCCCGTGTGGCCAGCTTCGCCCAGGCACCCAATGCGGCCCTGGTCACCCGGTGCAAGGAGGCGGGGCTGTTCGTCATGCCCACAGTCGGCGCCCGCCGCCACGCCGAGAAGGTGGCCGAGTGGGGCGTCGATGCGGTCATCGCCCAGGGCGGGGAGGGAGGGGGGCACACCGGCACCGTCCCCACTACGCTGCTGCTCCCCCAGGTGGTCGACGCCGTGGGCGACCGCGTGCTGGTCCTGGGGGCCGGCGGTTTCTTCGACGGGCGTGGCCTGGTGGCCGCCCTGTCCTACGGCGCGGCCGGCGTCGCCATGGGGACCCGCTTCCTGCTCTCGGCCGAGAGCCGGGTGCCCGACGCCGTCAAGGCCCTCTACCTCGGCACGCCGGTCACGGGCACCGTGGTGACGACCAAAGTCGACGGCGCGCCGCAGCGCGTCGTACGGACGGACCTGGTCGACCACCTGGAGTCGCAGTCCTGGTTGCGCTCGCTGCCCCGCGCGCTCCGGAACGCCTACCGCTTCCGCCAGGAGACGGGCGCCACCTTCAGCTCGCTGCTCCGTGAGGGGCGCGCCATGAAGCAGGGCAACGAGCTCACCTGGGCGCAGGTCGTCATGGCGGCCAATGCGCCGGTCATGACCAAGGCCGCGCTGGTCGAGGGGCACACCGATGTCGGTGTGCTGCCGACCGGTCAGGTCGTCGGAGTGATCGACTCGCTGCCGCCCGTGGCCGACATCATCGACTCCGTGATGACGGAGGCGGACGCCGTGTTGCGGCGCTGGAGGGTTTAAGCGCCGTCGCCGTTCGCGGCGGTGGCCACCGCGTTCCCCTGGGCCACGCGGCGCAGCAGGTTCGACACCCGCTGGTGCGTCACGCCGAACAGGTGGGCGATGCTCGGGATGCTCTGTCCCTCGGCCCGCAGCGCCACCACGAGCTCGCGGCGGAGGTAGCCGCTGGCCTCGGACTGCCGGCGCAGAATGGTGCTCACCAGCTGCACGGTCCCGGGGTCGTCCTCGTCTCCGAGGATCCCCTTCCACTCCCGCCCGTTCTGTCGGGCCAGACGGACCTCGGCGATGCGCTGCGTCAGCAGGCGCTCGCTCTCGGCGTTCTCCCGCAGCACGGTCTCCAACTCGTCGAGTGCCTTGAGCACCTCGTCCGACCCGGTCGCGCTCCGGTCGTCGTTCTGGTCCGGCATTACGTTCTCAGCTCCTCTTCGCCGCGTCTCTTTGTCACGCACTTCGGTCGCATCGGTGGCCAACATGCAGTGCTTCCTCCCATCAGGGGCCGTTCCGCGCCAACCCCGAAATCAGACGACTCACGCGTTCGCAAGCCTAAGAGCAAACGCTCAAGGTGCAGCGTCAGTCCTGCCAATACCCCAATCGGCCCGCCTCACACACCATGCGGGTCCTTGCGCCCGAACTTTCCCGCTACCAGGGTTTCAGCGACTCAGGAGGACCGACGAACCGTGCCCGAACAGGCCTTGGTTGGCCGTGACGGCCACTCGGGCCCCCTCCACCTGGTGGCCCGTGGCGGCGCCCCGGAGCTGCCAGACGCACTCACACACCTGGGCGATCGCCTGGGCCGGGATGGCCTCGCCGAAGCACGAGAGGCCGCCCGAGGGGTTGACCGGCACCCGCCCGCCCAAGGTGGTGGCGCCGTCGCGCAGGAGCTTCTCCGCCTCGCCCTCCCCGCACAAGCCGATGTCCTCGTACCAGTCGAGCTCGAGCGCCGAGGAGAGGTCGTAGACCTCGGCCAGGCTGACGTCGTCGGGGCCGATCCCGGCCTCCGCGTACGCCGCCGTGGCGATGGAAGGCCGAAAACCCGCGGCGGCGGCCGCATCGTGCCCGCCCGTCGCGGCGGCCGAGTCGGTCGAGAAGTTCGGCATCTCAATGACCGTGTTGGGGAAGGTCGGCGTCACCGTGGAGACGGCGTCAATGGTCACGAGCGGCTCGGCGCCGCCGGCGTGGCGCCGGGCGAACTCCATGGAGGTGAGGACGAGTGCGGCCCCACCGTCGGAGGTGGCGCAGATCTCCAGCAGGCGCAGCGGGTCGGCGACCATGGGCGAGGCCAGGACTTCCTCGACGGTCACCTCCTTGCGGTAGCGCGCGTAGGGGTTGGCCAGCCCGTGCCGTGCGTTCTTCACCTTGACCTGCGCGAAGTCCTCCTCGGTGGCACCGAAGCGGTCCATGCGCCGGCGGGCGTACAGGCCGAAGTAGGTCGGGTTCGTGGCGCCCATGAGGTGGAAGCGCAACCAGTCCGGGTCGTTCTTGCGATCGCCGCCGCCGACCGGGGCGAAGAAGCCCTTGGGTGTCGTGTCGGCGCCGACCACCAGCGCCACGTCGCACAGCCCGGCCAAAATCTGCGCCCGCGCGTTGGCGATGGCCACCGCGCCCGACGCGCAGGCGGCGTAGACGCTCGAGACCCGCGCCCCGGTCCAGCCCAGCGCCTGGGCGAAGGTCGCCCCCGACACGAACCCCGGGTAGCCGTTGCGGATGGTGTCCGCCCCTGACACGAACTGCATGTCCCGCCACCCCAACCCGGCATCGGCCATGGCATCACGGGCGGCGGCCAAGCCGTATTCCACGAAGGGCCTCCCCCACTTGCCCCACTCGTGCATGCCGGCACCGAGGACGGCCACCTTCTTGTCGTCGGACACGTTCAGGCCTCCCCGCCATTCGACGCGGCACTGGTCGACCCGGCCGCGACCGGGCGCCATTTCCACACGAGGTAGTCGCAACCGTCCTCGGAGTACAAGGTGTCGATGACCAGCTCGACCTCGTCGCCCACGGTGAGGTCGTCGACCGTCACCCCGGGGACCACCTGGCCCATGACCACCAGCTTCTCCGCCGCCAGCTCCACGGCCGCCAGGCAGAAGGGGACGTAGGGATCGGCCGCCACATACGGCGGCGGCGGCTGGTAGCGGGCGTCGGTGTAGGACCAGATGCGGCCCCGGCGCGAGAGCTCGACCGTCTCGAAGCTCGTTGAGCCGCAGTCGGGGTTCCCGCAGTAGCGCTGCTCGGCCGGGAAGGCGTACGTCCCGCACTCCGTGCACCGCGACCCGAGCAGCGCCGGCGACGCGCCGTCGTCACCCGTCGTGAACCACCCCTCGATCGCCGGCACCCGCATGGTGTCGGCCATCAGCTGAGCCGCTCGATGATGGTGGCGTTGGCCTGCCCGCCGCCCTCGCACATCGTCTGCAGGCCGTAGCGGGCGCCGGTGCGCTCCATCTCGTTGAGGAGCGTCGCCATGAGGCGGGCGCCCGAGGCGCCGGTGGGATGGCCGATGGCGATGGCGCCGCCGTTGGGATTCACCTTCGCCATGTCGGGTTGATACTCGCGCTGCCAGGCCAGGACGACCGAGGCGAAGGCCTCGTTGATCTCCACGACGTCCATGTCATGGAGCGACAGCTTCGCCTTGCTCAGCACGAGCTCGGTGGCGGGGATGACCGCCGTCAGCATGATCTGCGGATCGTTGGCCGCCACGGCGAAGGTGTGGAAGCGCGCCCGGGGCCGCAGTTCGAGGGACGACGCCCGCTCCTCGCTCATGATCAGCACCGCCGCCGCGCCGTCGGAGATCTGCGACGACGTCCCCGCCGTGACGGTGCCCGTCTCCGAGAAGGCCGGCTTGAGCTTGGCCAACTTCTCGAGCGAGGTGTCGCGCCGCACCCCCTCGTCGGCGGCGAACAGACCGCTCACGTCGGCCGCGCCCGGCACGTCGGGATGGACCCGCGCCTCGAGCGGCACGATCTCGTTGGCGAAGCGGCCCTCGTCGGCGGCGTGGGCCGCCCGCTGGTGCGAGCGCAGTGCGAACTCGTCCATCTCGGCGCGGGTGACCTTCCAGCGCCGGGCGATCTCCTCGGCGCACTCGCCCTGATGGATCAGCTCGAAGCGCGCCTTGTAGAGCGGGCCGTAGGCCTCGCCCGGTCCCGGCTCGGTGGTGGACCCGATGGGCACCCGGCTCATTGACTCCACGCCGGCGCCGATGGCCACGTCCATGGCGCCGGACATGACGGCCTGGGCGGCGAAGTGGATGGCCTGCTGCGCCGAGCCACATTGGCGGTCGACCGTCGTGCCGGGGACCGACTCGGGGAACCCCGCAGCCAGGGCGGCGTTGCGGGCGATGTTCATGGCCTGCTCCCCGACCGTCATGGTGCAGCCCATGACCACGTCCTCCACCAGGGAGGGGTCCAGGTCGTTGCGGGCCAGCAGGGCGGCCAGCGGCTGGGCGGCCAGGTCGGTGGCGTGCCATCCGGAGAGGCGGCCCCCACGGCGGCCCACCGGGGTTCGGACGGCGTCGACGATCACGGCGTTGGGCATAAGGGGGCAATTCTGACGCCGAATCAGATCTACCGCCAGACGCGGCCCTGATCAGCTCCGGATCAGCTCTGGATCAGCTCCGGATCAGCCTGCCGCGATGCCGACGGGAGCGGGTGAAATCAACAAACAACGGAGCGACAATTGACGACCCCGTCCCCGGGCTCTTCGGCGTCCCCGACACTTGACGGGCACTGTCCCCCGGCTCCATGCAGCACCATTGGACCATGCACAGGGGCTGAGCACGGGCGATCGTCCTCGTGCTCGGCTTCGGGGTGCTGTCAAGAAAGGCGACCCGCCCTTCTTGATCCTCGACTCGAACAACGACGAGATCGTCGACCCGGAGCAGTCGAACGAGCCGGCCTGGGACCTCGCGTTGGCCGGCGTGCCGCACAAGTTGGTGACCGTCTTCGACGGCGGGCACGAGTTCGACACGGTGAGCGAGATCCCTCCGGAGTCGGCGCTCATTGCCGGGGTAGTCGACTTCTTCGTGCGGTCGCTCACGGAGCACGAGCCTCTGCCCCAGGCGCCCGACCGTGGCCCACGTGACGGCGCCACACCGGCGGCGTTGGCACCCGCGAGGGCGCTGTGGAAGATTCCTCCCGTCATGGACCTGACCTTCAGCCCCGACGAGGAGGCCTTCCGGACCGAGGCGCGGGCGTGGCTGGCGGCGCACGTCGCTGCCCACCCCCTCCCCTCGCTCGATACCGCAGAAGGCTTCGAGGCGCACCGCGCCTGGGAGCGCAC
The DNA here is from genome assembly GCA_963741995.1 of uncultured Acidimicrobiaceae bacterium. Taxonomy (GTDB): domain Bacteria; phylum Actinomycetota; class Acidimicrobiia; order Acidimicrobiales; family RAAP-2; genus Bog-473. The sequence continues at coordinate 91,730 of CAVUKI010000001.1, read as the reverse complement.
CCTGTTCGACGATCGCTGGTCGGTGGTCAGCTGGCCGGTCGAGTACGGCGGGCGCGACGTCGGCATCTTCGAGTGGCTCGTCTTCGAGGAGGAGTACTACCGCGCCCGGGCCCCGAAGCGGGTGAGCCAGAACGGCATCTTCCTGCTCGCCCCCACCATGCTCGAGTACGGGACCGAGGCGCAGAAGGCGCGCTACCTCCCGCCGATGGCGGCCGGCGACGAGATCTGGTGCCAGGGCTGGTCCGAGCCCGATGCCGGCAGCGACCTGGCCGGCATCCGCTCGCGGGCGGCGCGCGACACGGCGCACGATGGCAACTGGATCCTCAACGGCCAGAAGACCTGGGCCAGCCGCGGCGCGTTCGCCGACTGGTGCTTCGGCATCTTCCGCACGGACCCCGAGGCCGAGCGCCACCGCGGCCTGACCTACTTCCTCGTCGCCATGGACTCGCCCGGCATCACGGTGCGCCCCATCCCCCAGATCGACGGCGAGACGGGCTTCGCAGAGATCTTCTTCGACAACGTCGAGGTGCCCGAGGACCAGGTGCTCGGCGAGGTCGGCGCCGGCTGGAGCGTCGCCATGGCCACCGCCGGGTCCGAGCGCGGCCTCTCCCTCCGCTCGCCGGCTCGCTATACCGAGGCAGCTGACCGCCTCTTCCAGCTCTACGCGTCGCGCGGCGGCCCGACCGCGTCCGCCGACGCCGTGGCGCGGGCCCACATGGACGCCGAGGCCTACAAGTTGCACACCTACTGGACCGCCTCGCGCGTCGCACGCGGTCACGCCGTCGGTCCAGAAGCCAGCTGCAACAAGATCTTCTGGTCCGAGACCGACGTGGCCATCCACACCGCCGCGCTCGACCTCCTCGGCCCCGACGCCGAGATCCTGGAGGCCGGCGCCCCCGGCGAATGGCTCGACGGTTACCTCTTCTCGCTCGCCGGCCCCATTTACGCCGGGACCAACGAGATTCAGCGCAACGTGGTGGCCGAGCGCCTGCTCGGGCTGCCCCGGGGCTGATCGTGGATTTCGCCTTCACCGACGAACAGGACGCGTTGCGCGAGGGCGTGCGCACGGTGCTCGACACCGAGTGCACGCCCGACACGTTGCGCACCTTCGAAATGGCCGATGAGGCGGAACGGGTAGGGCAATCGCAGAACCGCTGGGCCGTGCTGGCCGAGCTGGGTGCACCTGCGCTCGTCGTCCCCGAGTCCGCCGACGGGTTGGGCCTGAGCGACGTCGACCTGGTGGGCGTCCTCGAGGAGGCGGGGCGGGCGGGGCTCCCCGAGCCACTGCTCGAGACGGCCGCTCTGGCTGCGCCCACCCTCGCTGCCTTGCTGCCCGACGACGCCGCCGCCGCCGCGCTCGCCGCGCTGGTGCACGACGACGTGAGCTTCGCCGTGGGGGGCATCGACGTGACGCCGTCCGGCCTTGCGTCGCCGACCGAGGTGTCGGCCGACGGCACGCTGCGCACGCCCCGCGTCGTGGGCGCGCGCGATGCGGACCTGCTGCTGCTGGCCGTGCGCGATCCCGACTCGGGTTGGCAGCTCCATGCCGTGCCGGCCGCCTCCTGCACCGCGTTCCGCACGCCCGCGCTGAGCCCGTCGCGCGATCTCTCCACGGTGCACTGGCCCCTGGCCTCGGACAGCCTCTTGGCCTACGGCGTGGCCGCCGAAGCTGCGGTGGGATTGCTGGCGGACCGCGCCGCGGCCGGGACAGCCGCGCTGCTCATCGGCCTGGCCGACCGCATGGTCGCCATGAGCGCGGCTTACGCCAAGGAGCGCCACCAGTTCGGCAAGCCGATCGGGAGCTTCCAGGCCGTCAAGCACCTCCTGGCCGACGCGCGGGTGGCGCTCGAGTTCGCCCGCCCGGCCACGTACCGCGCCGCCTGGTCGCTGGCCACGGCCCAACCCACGCTCTCCCATGACGCCTCGATGGCCAAGGCCATGGCGTCGGACGCCGCCGACCTGGCGGCGCGGGTGGCCCTCCAGGTCCACGGGGCCATCGGGTACACGTGGGAGTGCGACCTCCACTTCTTCTTGAAGCAGACCTGGGCCCTCTCGCGGGCCTGGGGCGACGCCGCCACCCACCGCCGGCTCGTCCTGGCCCAGCTCCGTACCCGCTGACGCGCTGCTGCGGGCTCAGCCCGCCTGACGATCCTCCAGCGCCTTCACGCGCTGGCGCAGCGCGCGCTCACTTCACTGAGCAACGCGCCGACCAACTCGTCATTGCTCAGCTGGTACGCCTTGCCGTGTTCCCACTCGTCCCAGTCAAAGACCTCAGGTTCGGCCATGGGCCAACGATAGGTTCCGACCCCACGCGCAGACCAGGGCCAACCGGGCTGTGGCGCCCTGCACCATCGGTGCCGAAACGGAGCGGGAATCCCGCCTCCACGGCAATGTCCGATTTCCGCCAGTAACTGTCACGACCGCGTGGCACGCTGGCTCCCGTGATTGAGGACCCGGACCGCTGCTATCAGGCGGCGCAGAGCAAGGACGCCCGCTTCGACGGCCAGTTCTTCTGTGCGGTCACCTCCACCGGGATCTACTGCCGGCCGAGCTGCCCGGCCCGGACCCCCAAGCGGGAGAACATGCGCTTCTACGCCACCGCGGCGGCGGCCCAGCAGGCCGGCTTCCGCGCCTGCCTGCGGTGCCGGCCCGACGCCACGCCCGGCTCTCCGGAATGGAATCTCCGGGCCGACGTCGTTGCCCGCGCCATGCGACTGATCCGCGATGGCGTCGTCGACCGCGACGGCGTCGAAGGTCTGGCCAGCCGCCTCGGCTACAGCACGCGCCAGCTCAACCGTCTCATCACCGCCGAAGTGGGCACCGGGCCGCTGGCCCTGGCCCGCGCCCAGCGCAGCCAGACGGCACGGGTCCTGCTCGAGACGACGGATCTCCCGGTGACCCACGTGGCCTTCGCCGCCGGGTTTGCCAGCGTGCGCCAGTGCAACGACACCGTGCGCCAGACGTTCGCCGATACGCCGAGCGGACTGCGGGCACGGGCGGCGCGCACGGCGCAGGGCACGCGCGCCAAGCGGGAACCGGCGACCCAGGCCATCCGGCTCCGGCTCCCCTGCCGACAGCCCTTCGACCCGGCCTCGGTGCTCGACTTCCTCGGCCGGCGCGCGCTGCCGGGTGTCGAGGCGCTCGACGGCGCGTCCTACGCGCGCAGCCTTCGGCTCCCGCACGGGCACGGTATCGTCACGCTGCGCGCGCCGGAAGCCGAGGGGGACGACGGCCCCGCCTACGTGGAGGGCGAGCTCGTCCTGTCGGACCTGCGCGACCTGCACACGGCGGTGGCCCGCTGTCGCCAGCTGCTCGACCTCGATGCCGATCCGGTCGCCATTTGGGAGGCCCTGCGCAACGACCCGCTCGTCGGCGCGCTGGTGCGGAGTGATCCCGGACGCCGCGTGCCGGGCGCGGCCGACGGCTTCGAGCTCGCGGTGCGGGCCGTCATCGGACAGCAGGTCTCCGTCCCCGGTGCGCGCACCGTCGCCGGACGGCTGGTGCTGGCCGCGGGCGAGCCCCTGCCCGCTCCGGTCGGCGCGGTGACCCATCTCTTCCCGACGCCGGCCGCGCTCGTCCATCTGGCCGAGCGGGATCCCGGTGCCTTCTCCATGCCGGCGGGCCGGCGGCGGGCCGTCGTGGCGCTGGCCGAGGCGGTCGACCGTGGCGATGTGGTCATCGACCCGGGGGCCGACCCGGCTGAGGTGCGCCGCTCCCTTGTGGCGCTCCCGGGCATCGGCCCCTGGACGGCGGAGTACGTGGCCATGCGGGCGCTGCGCGATCCCGACGCGTTCATGCCGACAGACCTCGGCATCCGGCGGGCCGCGGTCGCGCTCGGCCTCCCCGACGACCCGACGCATCTGCACGCGCGCACCGAGCACTGGCGCCCGTGGCGCAGTTACGCCATGGCGCACCTGTGGGCGATGCCCGCCGCAGCCACACCGCAACTCGCCACCCGACGTACGAAAGGACGTGCCGCATGACCACCACCACCATCTCCACCCCCCCCACCACCACCATGCCCTTGGACACACCGATCGGGCGGATCGTCCTGGAGGCCGACGGCGACGTGCTCATCGGGCTCCGGCTCCCGAACGACCGGGGCCCCGCGCGCCGGGATGAGGAGTCGCCCGTATTGAAGGAGGCGGCGGCGCAACTCGAGGAGTACTTCGGCGGTGAGCGCACCGACTTCGACCTGCGCATGGAGCTCGACGGCACCCCGTTCCAACGTGAAGTGTGGGCCGAGCTGACGCGCATCCCCTACGGCGAGACCATCAGCTACGGCGAGCTGGCCCGTCGGGTCGGCCGGCCCAAGGGGCCCCGCGCCGTGGGCCAGGCCAACGGCCGGAACCCGATTGCCATCATCGTGCCCTGCCACCGCGTGCTGGCGAGCAACGGCATCGGCGGCTACGGCGGCGGGCTCACGGTCAAGCGCGCGCTGCTCGCGCTGGAGGGTGTCACGGCATAGGGTTCGCCGATGGAAACGGCCCAGAGTGTGCAGAACGCGTTCAACCTGACGGGCCGGGTGGCCCTCGTCACCGGGGCCGGCAGCGGCATCGGGCGCACGACCGCTGAGGTGCTGGCCGGAGCCGGCGCCACCGTCGTCTGCGCGGACATCAACGGCCCCGCGGCGTCCGAGACCGCCGCCGGCATTCTCGGCCAGGGCGGCCGAGCCGAGAGCGCTGAGCTGAATGTGGCAGCCCGGGGCGCGGCGGAGACGCTCGTGCAGAACGTCGCGGCACGGCACGGCGGGCTGCACGTCATGTGCAACATCGCCGGCATCATGATTGACAGCCCCCTCATCGAGGTCGACCCCGACGAGTTCGACCGCATCCTGGCGGTGAACCTCAAGGGCGTCCTGTACGGATGTCAGGCCGCCGGAAAGGTGATGGTGGCGCAGGGCGGCGGCTCCATCATCAACATGAGCTCATCGGCGGTCCTGGCCCCGGCACCGGGCATCGGGCCCTACGCCATCACGAAGGCCGGCGTGGCTCAGCTGACGAAGTCGATGGCGGTCGAGGTCGGCAAGCACGGCGTGCGGGTCAACTCGGTGGCCCCGGGCTTCATCCCGACCAACATGACAGCGCGCTACTACACGAATCCCGACGGCACCGTGAACGAGGAGGCCAAGGCCGCCACCTTGGCGCCGATGGCGCGTTTCGCTCCACTGCGGCGCGTCGGTGAGACGGCCGAGATCGCCTTTGCCGTGCTGTATCTCGCCTCGGACGCCAGCAGCTACGTGACGGGGCAGCTGCTCAGCCCCAACGGCGGCGTCTCCATGTCGTACTGAGACTCGCTCTCCTCTGTTCCGCCCGACCCGTCAGGTCAGGGTCAGGTCAGGGTCAGGTCAGGGTCAGGTCAGGGTCAGGTCAGGGTCAGGTCAGGGTCAGGTCAGGTCAGGTCAGGTCAGGCGTACGAGGTCGAACTGACCCGTGGTCGTGTCGGACACGATGACCGCCGGGTCGGGCCCGAGAAGCGTCACGGCCGAGCCCACGCCCACTGCGTTGCTGACCGAGCCCTGCGGCACGATGTTGAAGACGCACGATGTCGGCGTGGACGGCGAAGCCTGCGGGCAGGCAGGGTCGCTGCCGGCGGCTTCGAGCACCAGCGCACCGGCGCTGGAGTCCACCACGGTGCTCGTCACCGAGCCTTGGAAGGATCCGAGCGAATGGAGCGTGGCGGCGTCGTATGTGCTGAAGGTCGCATCGAGGCCCTGGCCGGCGGGCTCGCTGACCCAGACCGCCCCTCCCGCCACCACGTCGAGGTACTGCACGCCGCCGCCCAAGCCGTTCGGCTTGTCGGCCAGCACCGGGCCGACGGCAGTGGCGCCGTTCGGGCGCCGCGCCACCAGGGCGTGATCGGTGCGCTCGTAGTAGACGGAGCCATCGGACCCGATGGCGTCACCCAGCCCGCGCAAGAGCAGGTGCGGTCCGGCGGCGGTTCCCGGGTTGATGGTGTAGACGCTGACGATGTCGCCCCGGGTCACCGACACGAAGACGGAGCCGTTCGCCGCGGCGAGGGCGACGAGGTCGTCGTTCGAGCTGTTCGCCGTGGGGACCGACGGCATCGTCCACTGTCCGTCCTGGTTCCCGCTCGTGCGGTTGTAGGCGAACACCGTCGAGTAGGTCGCCACGTAGAAGTTGGTCGCGTCAGCGGCCAGCGAGGCGATGCCGGTGGGCACATGCTCGGCGATCTGCGCCGGGCCGTTGCCGTCGATCACCCAGGCGACCGAGGGTGACGGGTTCGTCGGATCTTGCGGGGCGGCGAAGACTGCGCCATCGGGGCTCTCCGCCGCCGTCACCCGGTCCGCCGAGAACGGAATCGCGGTAGGCGAGCCTGCCTGCAACGGGCCCGAGGCCGGCGACGGGGACGTCGTCGTGGCGGCGGCGCCGGTTGTCGTGGTCGTCGCCGCCTGGTGGCGCAGGGAGGAGGTCGGCGTCGGGGAACCCGAGCCGCAGGCCGCCAGCACCAGCGGAGCCGTCAGCGCCGCGACCAATCCCAATGGCAATTGCAGCCGCCGACCAGGTTTCCCGCGCATCGCCGCCAGTATTGCTGCCACGGGTGGAGGGTACGGTGCACCTATGGCCACCACCAGCGACATCACCTACGAGGCCGACGGCCGCACCATGATCGGCACGCTCGCCCTGCCCGACGGCAACGACCGGCGTCCCGGCGTCCTGGTCTGCCACGAGGGTCCCGGGCTCGACGATCATGCGCGGGCGCGGGCGGAGCGGATCGCCGACGAGCTCGGGTTCGTCGCCTTTGCGCTCGACTACCACGGCGACGGGAAGCCGATTGCCGACCGCGATCAGATGATGGCCCGCATCGGCGAGCTGCGGTCCGACCCGGCGCGTGCCTTTGCCGTAGGGACTGCGGGCCTCGACATCCTGCGCGCCGAGGAGCGCTGCGACCCGGCGCGTCTGGCCTCCATCGGCTTCTGCTTCGGCGGCACGCTCTCATTGGAGCTGGCCCGGGGCGGGGCGGACCTCAAGGCGGTCGTCGGCTTTCACTCGGGCCTCTCCACGGTGCACCCCGAGGACGCCCGCAACATCACCGGAAAAGTGCTGGCCCTCATCGGCGCCGACGACCCCATGGTCCACGCGGAGGAGCGGCGGGCCTTCGAGGAGGAGATGCGGGCCGGCGGAGTCGACTGGGAGCTCAATGTCTACGGCGGTGCCGTCCACTCCTTCACCAACAAGCTGGCATCGCCGGATACCTTCCCCGGCATCGCCTACGACGAGGCGACGGACCGCCGGTCCTGGCAGGCCATGGTCGACCTGTTCAACGAGGTCTTCGGCAGCTGACGCACCACCGTCCCCCGTTTCTGACGCCCCGTCAGGTGCGGACTACGCTCGATGCCCATGCCTGAGCCCCTGCCGAAGATCATCTCGGTCGACGATCACGTGGTCGAACCGCCCAATGTGTGGCAGGACCGTCTTCCTTCCAAGTACACGGAGGTCGGGCCGCGGATTGTGCGCGCCCCGATGCCCGAGGTGGAGTACCGCGGCGGGTCGCTCAAGGTGAAGCCCGGGTCAGAAGGCGTGCCCGTCGACTGGTGGTACTACGAGGACCTCAAGCGCCCTCTCCTGCGCGTCGACTCCGCCGTCGGCGTGCCGCGCGAAGAGGTGACCATGAAGGGCGTCACCTACGAGGACATGCGTCCGGGCTCCTACGAGGTGAAGCCGCGCCTCGAAGACATGGACGTCAACCACATTGAGGCCGCGCTCTGCTTCCCGACCTTCCCCCGCTTCTGCGGCCAGACCTTCACCGAGGCGAAGGACAAAGAGCTCGGCCTGCTCTGCATTCAGGCCTACAACGACTGGATGGTCGAGGAGTGGTGCGGAGACTCGGGCGGCCGGCTCATCCCCCTCTGCCTCATCCCGCTGTGGGACGCCGATCTGGCGGCGACGGAGGTGCAGCGCAATGCGGCACGGGGAGTGCGCGCCGTGTGCTTCAGCGAGATCCCGCCGTTCCTCGGCCTGCCGAGCGTGCACGATCCCGACCACTACTGGGACCCCTTCTTCCGGGCCTGCGCCGAGACGCAGACGATCGTGAACATGCACATCGGGTCGTCCTCGAAGATGCCGTCGACCTCCTCGGACGCCCCGCCGGCCGTCGGCTCCACGCTGACGCACACCAACGCCACCTTCTCCCTCGTCGACTTCCTCTTCAGCGGTGTCTTCGTGCGCATCCCCGACCTGAAGGTGGCCTACTCGGAAGGGCAGATCGGCTGGATTCCCTACATTCTGGAGCGGGCCGACCGCGTCTGGGAGGACAACCGGGGGTGGGGCGGAGTGGCCGACATCGTGCCGGAGAAGCCCTCGAGCTACTTCCCGGGCCACGTGTGGGGTTGCTTCTTCGACGATGCCCACGGCCTGCGCTCGGTGGACGAGATCGGCGAGGACAACATCACGTACGAATCGGACTACCCGCACTCGGACTCGACGTGGCCGCGCACCCGGGAGATCGCCGAGGAGCAGATGGCGGACCTCAGCGACGAGCAGCGTCGCAAGATCGTGCGCGGCAACGCGATCAAGCTGTTCGGTCTCGACTTCCCCGCCTGATCCGCTGATCCGCGCCCGTCGCCGCGCCTGACGCATGGACCTCCGCTACACCGCGCCGGAGCAGGCCTTCCGCCAAGAGCTGCGCGACTGGTTGGCCGCCACGCTGCCCGGCGTGGGCGAACCGCCACCCCACGACGACTGGCCCGCCCGCCGCGCCTATGACCTGCGTTGGCAGCAGCTCCTGTTCGAGGCGGGCTACGCCGGCGTCGACTGGCCGGCCGAGGGCGGTGGGCGCGGCTCGTCGCCGGTGGAGCAGCTGATCTTCAAGGAGGAATGCGAGAGGGCCGGCGCTCCGTACGTGGGCGTGAACTTCGTCGGGCTGCTGCACGCCGGCCCGACCATCATTGCCGAGGGAACGGCGGCCCAAAAGGAGCGCTACCTCCCGGCCATCCTGCGCGGCCAGGAAGTGTGGTGTCAGGGGTTCAGCGAGCCCGACGCGGGCTCGGACCTGGCGTCGTTGCGCACGCGAGCCGTGCGCGACGGCGACGACTACGTGGTCACAGGCTCGAAGATCTGGACATCCCACGCCGAGGTGGCCGACTACTGCGAGCTGCTGGTGCGCACCGGCGAAGAGCGAAACCGCGGCATCACCTGGCTGGTCATGCCGATGGACGCACCCGGGATAGAGATCCGCCCGCTGCGCACCATTGCCGGGACCACTGAATTCGCCGAGCTGTTCCTGAACGAGGTGCGAGTGCCCGTGGCCAACCGCGTCGGCGACGAGAATGACGGCTGGCGCGTGACCATGGTCACGCTGTCCTTCGAGCGCGGCACGGCCTTCGTGGGCGAGCTCCTGGAGTGCATGCGGCACCTGGGCGAGCTGGCGCGGGTCGCCGAGCGGCTCGGAGCCCTCGACGACGCCGGGTTGGCACGCCGCTTCGGCCACCTGGTGGCCGCCTTCGACGCCCTGTGGGCGCTCACCAAACGGAACGTGTCGGAGGCGGCGCAGACCGGCATTCCCGGCATCGGCGGGTCTGTCTTCAAGCTCTCGTTCTCCGAGCATGCGCAGGCCCTGGGCGACCTGGCCATGGAGATCCTGGACCGGGCCGCGCTGAGCGCCGACCCGCTGACCGGGCCCGACGGCGCTGCTCTGGGCAATGCCGAGCAGCTGGCCGCATGGTTCAAGTCGATCTCTTTGACCATCGCGGCCGGCACCTCACAGGTGCAGCGCAACATCGTGGCCGAGCGCATCCTCGGAATGCCCAAGGCGCGGCGCTGATGGACTTCCGCGTCGGCGAGGACGAGCGCGAGTTGGCCGAGGGCATCAGGGCCATGCTGACGGGGCGGCTGCCGCTCGACCACCTGCGCTCGCAGGAGGGCGAGGCACGCGCCATCAGTGCCGAGGACTGGACGGCGCTGGGCGAAACGGGCGTGTTCGCGTTGACCCTGCCCGAGCCTGTCGGCACCGGGCTCTCCATGGCCGAGGCCGTCGTCGTCTTCGAGGAGCTCGGGCGTGCCCTGGTCCCGGGTCCTCTGGTGGGGACCTTCCTGGCGGCGCGCGCCGGTCTGGTCGCGGGTGCGGCCGAGGGGCGGGTACAGGTGGGGGTGCACAGCACCGGGGCCGGGCCGGTCCTGGTCGAGCACCTGGCCTCCCTGGACGCGTTAGTCGTCTTTGCCGCTGACGGCCGAGGACCGGCGCGCGTGCTCGCTCCCGTGTCAGCCGAGGGCGCGACGCGTATGCAAGCCCCGCTCGACCCCCTGACACCGCTGTGGCGGATCGATAGCGCCCTCCCTGCCGGCGCGCCGGTGCCCGGCGATGACGGTGCGCTGTGGCGCGACGGCGCGCTGCTCACGGCCGCGTTGCAGGTGGGCCATGCGGCTGCGGCGCTGGACCTCGCCGTGGCCTACGCCAAGGAGCGCCAGCAGTTCGGCACGCCCATCGGCAGCTTCCAAGCCATCAAGCACATGTGCGCCGACATGCTCGTGCGCGCCGAGGTGGCCCGCGCCGCAGCGCACGCCGCCGCGTGCCTGGCCGACGCACCCGACGTGGTCGACGCGGAGTCCGCCGTGGCCGGATGCACGCCTGGACAATTGATGGACCGGTCCGCCAGAGGGGCGAAGCTGTTGGCCGACGAGGCCGCGCTGGGCAACGCCCGGACCGCCATTCAGGTCCACGGGGGCATGGGGTTCACCTGGGAGGTGCCACTGCACCTGCACCTCAAGCGGGCGCGGGTGCTCTCGACGATCTTCGGCACACCGGCCGCGCACGCCGTTGCCTTGGTCGCCTACGCCGGTGCGACCACATGACATCCCTCGTCTGATCGGAGTCCCGCCCATGACCGACCCTGCCCTGATTCCCGCCGACGTCGTCCGCGCCGTCCCCGAGGGGGAGGTCGTCTACGGCATGCAGCTCCCCATTCAGTCGCAGTCAACGCTGTACGTGGCCGACTGGGAGAAGGAGGCCGGCCCAGTCGAGCTGGCCCGCATCGCACGGGTGGCCGACGAGGCAGGCTTCTTCTACCTCGGCGTGTGCGATCACACGGCCATCCCGCGCCGCTTGGCCGATGCCATGGGCACCATCTGGTACGACACGACCGCCACGCTCGGATGGCTGGCCGCGGTGACGACCCACACCCACCTGCTCTCCCACGTGCTGATCCTCGCCCAGCGTCACCCGTTGCGCGCGGCCAAAGAGCTCTCGACCATCGACCACCTGTCGGGCGGCCGCTTGATCGTCGGCGTGGGCGCCGGTCACGTGCCCGAGGAGTACGAGCTCTTGACGGGAGACTTCGCCGAGCGAGGCCGCCACACCGACGAGGCCGTCTCCGCGCTCGCCCGCGCCTTCACCGACGAGTTCCCGGAACTGCCGGGACCGCGCTTCCCTGCCCGGGACATGGGGATCGCACCGCGCCCGGTCCGCCAGCCCCGCCCGCCGATCTGGATCGGCGGCTCCTCGCCGGCGGCCATCCGCCGCACGGCGGCCCTCGGCGACGGCTGGCTCCCCCAGGGGACGCGTCGGGCCGACCTGCCGGGCCAGATCGCCCGCCTGCGCGAGCTGCGGGACGAGCTGCGCGGCGGGGCACCGATCGACATCGGCACCATCGTGGAGCCCATCTACCTCACGTCGGGAGGATCGGGCCGGGACTTGCCCGGCTGGGTCCTCTCGGGCGGCGCGGACGAGGTGACCTCCTCATTGCGCGAGCTCGTCGACATGGGCGTCAGTCACCTGCAGGTGCGTTTCATGGCCCGGAGCGCGGAGGAATTCTGCGAGCAGACGGCCCGTTTCGGCGTCGAAGTCGGTGCCCTGCTGAACCATTGACCAGACGGCGGCCATAGGCTCGTAGGCGATGTCGTTTTTCTCCTACGCACTGGGGGCGCTGATCCTGATTCTGGTGTTGTTGCGCCAGGTCAGAGTGCGTCCTGTGCGGCGGGTGTTCCAACCCCGCCTCCCGCTTGTCATCGGGATCATCGGCTTGTTCGAGATGCTCTCGTACGCCGACAACCATCACGTCGCGTCCAGCGCCTGGCTCTGGGTCCTGGGCACCCTGGTCGTGGGCGCAATCGGGTTGGGAGTGTTGCGTGGCCTCTCCATGAAGGTGTGGTCGGGCAACGGCTGGGTGCTGCGTCAGGGCAACGCCATCACGATGGCGCTCTGGCTCGTGTCCCTGCTGGTGCATTTCGCCGGCGACACCGGACAGAGCCACGCGGGGGCGGCCGGGCTCGAGGGGGCGAGCTTCCTCCTCTACTTGGGCGTGACCCTGGCTGTGCAGGGCTACGTGGTCCACCGCCGGGCCCTGCCGCTGTGGGCCCAGCTCGGGCCTGACGCCGGCAAGCCGCTCGGAGTGCAGTTCATCCAGTCGCCCGGCGCCTTCTTCGCCACCTTCACGGGGCCGACGAATGGCGGGCCGGCAGGCTGGGGGCAGGCTCCACGAGGTCCAGGACAGCCCTCATCGGGTCCAGGTCGCAGCCCCTTCGCCGACGACCCCGACATCATTGACGCCGAGGTGGTCGAAGACGACGACCACGGGCCGCCCGAGTTGCACGCACCGCGCTGAGCATTCCGTACACTCGGCGCCCGTGACGTCGACTCGCAGCTTCAGCCAACGGCCCTATGTCGGGCCGCCGGGCTCCACCGAGATCTGGCTCGTGCGTCACGGCGCGTCGGCCGACTCCCTTGAGGGCGAGACCTTCGAACTGGTCGAGGGCCAGGGTGACCCGCCGCTCTCGGAAGCGGGACACCACCAGGCCGAAGAAGTGGGCCTGCGCCTGGCCCAGGAGCCGTTCGACGCGCTCTACGTCACCAGCCTCCAGCGGACGGTCCAGACGGCCGCGCCGCTGGTGGCCCGCAGCGGCATGACGCCGGTCGTGGAAACCGACCTACGTGAAGTGTTCCTCGGCGAGTGGGAGGGCGGCCTGTTACGCATGAAGTCGGCCGACGGCGACCCTCTCTTTACGCAGGTCATGGCTGAGCAGCGCTGGGACGTGATCTCCGGTGCTGAATCGCGTGAGGTCTTCGGGGGCCGCCTCCGCCGCGCCATCGAGCGCATCGTCGCCGCCCACCCCGGCGGTCGCGTCGTCGCCTTCAGTCACGGCGCGGCCATCGGCGAGATACTGGCGCAGGCCAGCGGGGCAGAGCCCTTCGCCTTCGTAGGCCCCGACAACGCCTCCATCTCGCGGTCTGGTGGTAACGCCTGACCGCTGGATCGTCCGTGGCTACAACGACACCGCACACCTGGCAGGCTGACCCTCATGGCACGCGTCGTCATCGTCCACGGAGCATTCAACGAGCTGTGGGGTCCCAACGAGCTGAAGGCCCGGTGGCTGCCGGCAGTCGCGACGGGCTGTGGCATCACGGCGTGCAGATCGAGGCCGAGGACGTCGCTGTCTGCTTCTACGGCGATCTCTTCCGGCACCATCCGGGTTCCGACGAGGAACGCCGGCTCGAGCAATCACGCGCCGGCGTGGCCGACATGATCTCCGAAATGGACGGCGACGCCATTGCCGCGCTGTCGCAGGCCGCCGGCGAAGCGACCTTCGACCGCACTGTCGACCTGGCGACGGCGATGCTGACCGAGGCCGATCTGCGCGACCGGCTGCGTGCCCGCATTGAGGACGAGATCACCGACGACACGCGGGTGCTGGTCGCGCACTCGCTCGGAACCGTCCTCTCTTACACGGCGTTGGCAGCGCGTGACGACTGGCCCGTGCACACCTTCGTCACGCTCGGCTCGCCGCTGGCCCACCCGTTGATGTTCAACAGCCTCGAGCCAGCCCCCGTCGACGGACAGGGCGTCTGGCCCGGGGCGGTGCGGCGCTGGGTCAATGTGCGTGCGCTGAATGACAAGGCCTGCGAGATCTGCGTGGCCGACAAGTTCGGGCCGCGGGTCGAAGAGTTCGTCATCGACAACGGACACCGAGCCCACTCGCCAGAGCCGTATCTCAACTCCCGACCGACCGGCGCCGCCATTGCCGCCGCGCTGGAGGCTTCCACCTAGGCGTCTTTTTCGAAGAGCGGTGCCATCGGTCCGATGAGGGGACCGTTCTACTCCTGATGGCCGAGATCACCGCGAAAGAGGCTCCCTTGGGCGCCGCCGGCGCCGGCGCCGCCTTCATCAGTGCGACGTCGGTCGAGTCCAACGATGAACTGGCGGCAGGAATGAAAGAGGATTGGCGCCAGATCACTGCCGCCCAGGCGAGATTCGTGGTCCGCCTGGCTGAGTCCATCAAGCGCGAGATGTTCAGTGACGAAGGTGCCACCTCGCCCGAGGCCTGGGTCGCCGAGTGCTTCGGTGCCTCGGTGCCGACGGCGCGCTCGCTCTCCCACATGGCAGAGAAGGCCCAGGACCTGCCCCACCTGGTGGGGTCCTGGTGCGAGGGCGACATCTCCTTGGACAAGGTGCGGGCCGTCGTCGACGTGGCCACCCCCGAGACCGACCGAGAGTTTTGCGACGAGGCCAAAGAGCACAGCGTCCGTGAGCTGGTCGAGGTCGCCCGGAGCGCCGCAGACCGGGCCAGGCCCGATTCTTCTTTCCCCTCACGTTCCGAACACGACAGCCGCTACCTGCGCTTCAACGACGGACGCCGCACCGTGTCGCTCCAGTTGCCCACCGAGGCCTACGCGCTGACCAAGGCCTCGGTCGACTCTTGGGCTGCCACTGTCCCCTCTGACGAGGAGACGCCCTTGGACCAGCGGCGCTGTGACGGGTTCATGGGAATCGTTGACTGGGCGACTCCGGGCGGCGGGAGCCGGGCCGGCGAGGCATCATCGGATCCGGCCACGGCGCCGAACCCGTTCTTCGTGGTGGCCCACGTGCCCCTCGAGGCCCTCGTGGACGGGTCCGGCGAGACGAGTGAGCTGGCCGGAGATCTCGAGCATGACGGCCTGATCGACGTCGAGACGGTGCAGCGCATCGCCTGTGGCGCCACCGTTGTCGTGGGCGTTGATGACGAGGCGGGTCACACCATGTACGAGGGCCGGGCCCGGCGGTTCCCCTCTGGTGCCCAGCGACGAGAGGTGATCCGCCGGGACCGCCACTGCCGGTTCCCGGGCTGTACCAACGCCACCTTTGTCATTGTCCATCACATCGTCCCGTGGAAACCCGGAGGTGGCACCGATTTGCCCAACCTGGTGCTGCTCTGCCGCCATCACCACGGGGTGGTACACCGAAACGGATGGTCCCTCTCGGGCAACGCCAATGAGGAACTCAGCATCGTCGTCCCCAACGGCCGGGTCATGGTCTCGCGCCCTTCGCCCCTTTGGACCAGGGCGACGGCCGGGCGGCGGTCTGCGGGCTCGGGCTAAGCGGAACCGTCTGAGGCTCCTCCTCCGTTCGCCTGACCCGGCTCGGGCCGGCCAGCCGAGCGACCAAGAACTGGCTCGCCCTCACCGTCGCTGCCTGCCGCGTAGGCCCGGGCAGATTGCTGGATATAGGCCAGCATCTCGGGGCGCATGCGGTCCTTCCCGCGGCTGTCGTACCAACTCGTCACCGCGAACCCCACCACCACCCAGAAGACCAAGCCGATGACGGTGAGCATCACGCCCCGCGTCAGGCCGGCCTCGCCGGACGCGCCGAAGTAGAGGATCGATCGCACGCCGTCGAGCACCTGCCGCAGCGGCTCGAAGTTCGCCACGAAACGGAAGGGCGAGGGCAGCGCCTGGAGCGGGATGGTTCCCCCGGACGAGGCCAGGGCAAGGTAGATGAACAGCAACATGGCAACGAGCTGGCCCAGGGATCCGAGCGCGGCGAACAGCGCCAAGGTGCCCGCCGCGATGGCGATGCCGGCGAACGAAGTGAAGAGCCAGAGCTCCCAGACGTAGGGCGCGTTCATGCCGAGCAGGCCCACCGCCACGAAGAGCAGGACGGCCGTCAGGACCGGGACCAGCGCCAGAGCCACGACCCATTTCGAGAGCAGGGTGTCCCGGCGGGAGATGGCGACCGGCATGCGCTGGCTCCACTTGGGGCCGATCTCGGTGACGCCGTACCCGAGCGCGCCGTCGACGGTTGTGTTGACGAGGATGGCACCGAGGAAGCCGCACATGATGGCGAGAAGTGAGATGTAGAACGCGCTCAACCCGAGCGCGGAGTTCGGCGGCAATGGGTTGAACATGGTGACCGCGACCGTGAGCGGGTTGGTCGCACTGAAGCCGGGGCTGACCGAACTGTCGAGCGAGGCCGCCTGCGTCGTCAGTTCTCGGCCGACTTCGAGCGAGGCCGCGTGGAGGGCGGGCTGGACCACGCCGGTCGCCAGGCCGACCCCGATCGATCCCGCTCGCGGGTTGGTGAGGATCCGCACCGTCGGCTTGCGCCGCGGGCCGCTCGAGAGGGCCAAGCCGTAGGCCGAGAGCAACGAGTCCGTGAAGCCCGCGGGTATGACGATGGTGGCGTACGTGTCGTCGGTCTTCATATGCCGCTCCGCTTGCGCGAGCCCGACGGCCCCGAGTGACAGACGCGACGAAACGGCGTGCGCACTTTGGAGGCCGGCGGCCACTTCCGCGCCGATGTCGACGTGGCGACCCAGGACCGTTGCCCCCTGGTCCTGGTCGACCAGGCCCACAGGGAGGCCGCTCAGGTGCCCGATCGGGTTCACCACCGAGCCGACGTAGAACAAGGTCATCAAGAAGACGAGAACCACCGAGACGACCAGTGGCATGATCCAGATGGCCCGGATCCGCAGCAGTTGGCCCGGGCGCAGGGCGGGAGGTGCGCCGGCGGCGTCACTCCCGCCGCCCTGCTCAGAGGAACTCACGAAGGCCTCCTTGCAGGCGGGAGTAGGCGCGCCGGCGATGCTCGGCGATCGTACCCATGGCACGTTCGTCGAGCATTGAAGTCATCCGTGCGCCACACTCGCCGGGTGAGCCACGGCGCCAACCGGAAGCAACGACGCAAGCCGAAGCGCCCGCTTCCTCCTGTCCCCGATTACGTGCGCTACACCGGCGGGGGTCGCCGTTACTGGCGCCTCGGCGGCCCGCTCACCAAGGAGAACGAGGCCGCGGCCAAGGCGGCTCGGGCCGCGAAGCCTCCCAGCCGCATGGGCCGTTTGGTGTTGCGCGTGCTCGGAGGCGGGAAATCCGCTCCTCCGTCCTGATGGTGGGTCAGGAGCGGCCGCCGGCCGAGCCCGAGGGGCGCAACTCTGCGATCACGGCTGGCTCGGGAGCGCTGAGGGCCGTCTCGATCACCTCGGTGATCTCGGGGCCGACGAGCTCGTCCCGCTCGAGCAGGGCGTCACGGAGGGCCTCGACGACCTCTGGGTGGGCGGTGACGATGGCCTTCGCGGCGTCGCAGCTGCCCATGAGCAGCGTGTCGAGCTCAGCCCGGGCCGCCGTGTCGCCAAGGACCTTGTCGACGAGGCTGCCCTCCATGTAGCCGTTCCCGGCGGCGGCGACCGAGATGAGCGAAGTGCCCATGCCGCAGGCCCCGATCATCTGCGCCCCGATAGCAGTGGCGGCGGCGAGATCCGAGGCTGGGCCCGTCGAGACTTCGTCGAACCAGTGCTCCTCTGCCACCATGCCTCCCATGGCGATCTGGAGCAGCGCGTGCAGCTCCTCGCTGCTCTTGGTGAAGCGCTCCTCGGTGTCGGAGTGTTGCAACAGGCCCAGGGAGTCACGGCGCTTGACGATGGAGAGCACATCGAGCTGGCGCGTCTGGCCCACGAAGTAGGCCACGGCGGCGTGACCGGCCTCGTGGGTGGCCACGCGGTCACGCTCGTTCGGTGTGTAGATGGTCTCATCGGTCACGCCGAGCTCGACCAGCATCTTGGCCTCGGCCACGTCGGACATGGTCATGGCCGAGCGACCGTGGGTCAGAGCGATGACCAGCGCCTCGTCCATCAGGCGCTCCAGCGCGGCCGGGGAGTAACCGAACGTCATGCCGGCGACGATGTCGACGGCACCGTGCTCGTCGAGATCGGCGGCGTTGGCCTTCTTGCCCAGGTAGTAGGCGACGATGTCGGCCCGGGCGCGGCGCCCCGGCAGCCCGAAATAGATGCTGCGGTCGAAGCGTCCCGGGCGGATCAGGGCCGAGTCGAGGTCGTCCTTGCGATTGGTGGCGCCCACGACCAGCACGTTGGCCGGCACGGCGACCGGCTTGTGCAGCTTGCTGCCGTCGGGGAGGTAGCGGTTGAGCAGGTCGATCCAGACCCAGCCGACGCGCTGGCCGCGGGTCGGGGTATCGAAGGACTGCAGCTGCACGAGCAACTCGTTGACGACACCGGACACGCCCTCGGTTCCGCCGTTGCTGCCCATGCCGCGCCGGCTGGCCCCGATGGCGTCGATCTCCTCAATGAAACCGATGGCGCCACCCTCCTTGCGGGCGTACTTGCGCAGCTGCTTGAAGAAGGACCGGATTTTGCGGTTCGTCTGCCCGTAGTACATCGATTGGAAGGCCGATGCGGACACGAACAGGAAGGGGACGTTGGCTTCCTTGGCCATGGCTTTGGCGACGAAGGTCTTGCCCGTTCCGGGCGGCCCCTCGAAGAGCACGCCGCGCCGCGCCGATCCGCCCATGGTGTCGCGGAACGTCTGGTGGGCCAGGAACAGGTTGATGGAGCGCACCACCTCGGCCTTGATCGGGTCGATGCCCACGATGTCCTCGAGTCCAACCCCGGTCTCACCGGGCCGGATGAGCGTGTGCGGTGATCGCCCGGCGGCAAGCAGTGGGGCCAGCATGACCGCCCCGAGCATGCCGACGATGAGGAGGATGGGAAGGGCGGTGCCCAGCCCGTGCGGCAGGTGGATGGTTGGGAATATGCCGTGACCGGCGACCCGGCGGATCACGATCCAGCCGAGGACGAGCGCGGCGACCGCCACCAAGCGGCGGAGGCGGGCGAGGCGGCGGCGCTCACGGGTCCGGGCCACGTCGGCACTGCCGAGGATGGTGTCGCCGACGATCCCCGTGACGGAGCGGGCGGCGACGCTCCCTGGAGCCACTTCGCCGGGGCGTGCGGGGGTAGGGACCTTTTCGGTAGGCCTACTCATGACCGACTCCGTTCACTCCCCCGAGGACGTTTACCAATCTAGAGAATCCCACAGGACTTATGACCTTGCGAAGTGACAAAAGTCATAAATGACGAGATTGTTCCCGCTCAGACCCCCCTTCGGCCGCTCAGGAGCCTCTCAGGAAGCCGGATCCCGGACCCATTGGGGCAGGGAGACGTCGCCACCTTCGGGTCGGGGGCGGGCAGAAAAGACAACCCGGACCGGCTCGCCGATCTCGATGGTGGCCGGGTCGACGCCGTTGATGGCGCCACCCGGGCCGGTGACCAGATTCCCCACCATCCGCAAGCTGGGCTTCTCGGCCAGGGAGACCGTCACGACTGGGAACGGTGCGTAGGGCGCGAAGGCCGGGAGGACCGGCGGGTGCACAACGACGAAGGACCAGATGGTCCCCCGGCCAGAGACCGCCCGCCAGGAGCGCTCGGTCGACTGGCACTCGGGGCACATCACCCTGGGTGGAAAGCGCAGGGCCCCACAGAAGCCGCATTCCTGCATCCGCAACTCGCCGGCGGCGGTGCCCAGCCAGAACCCCCCGGACTCCTCGTCCGCCAGTGGCAGGAGGAAGGCATCGGCATCGGTGGTCATCAGCTCAGTCTCGCCCCCTTCCGGAGAGGGTGCCGGGAACTGCGGCTTTGGCGGACCCCCGTCTGGGCGGGGTTGAATGTGACGCGCCGTCAGATCGGCTGGCGGCACCCGAGCCGGGAGCAGACATGACCACCCAGCGCAACGAGCATCAGCTCCTCATCGGGGGCAAGTGGGTTGACGCGTCAGACGGCACTTACGAGATCGTCAACCCCGCCACCGAAGAGATCGTGGGGCTGGCGCCCAATGCCAGCGCGGACGACGCCCTCGCCGCCGCCGCGGCGGCCAAGGAGGCCCAGCCCGGGTGGTCGGCCTGGTCAGCCGACGAGCGCGGCGCCCTCATGCGCGAGGCCGCGGCGGCCATCCGGGCCAAGTCCCCAGAACTGTTACCTCTCGTCATCGCCGAGACGGGTGCGACGGCGACCGTCGGCTCACGCATGCAGGTGCCCGTGGCGGCCGACCGCTTCGAGCGCTACGCCCGCGACCCCCGCGCCGTGCTGCAGACGCCGCTGCTCCCCCAGCCTGCGCAGGCGACGCCGTTGGCCCCCGGCGGGATCATCGGCGGGATGGTCAATCGCCAGCCCCTCGGCGTGGTGGCCTGCATCACCTCCTACAACTTCCCCATGGTCAACATGGCGGGCAAAGTGGCGCCCGCGCTGGCGGCCGGCAACACCGTCGTCGTGAAGCCGGCACCGCAAGATCCGCTCGCCATTGTGGAGCTGGTCCGCATCTTGAACGATGTCGGCTTTCCCCCGGGAGTCGTCAACCTGGTCAACGGCAACGGCCCGGCCTCCTCCGCCGCCTTGGTGGATTCCGACGAGGTGGACTGCGTCAGCTTCACCGGCTCGACGCAAGTGGGCGTGAAGATCGGTGAGCAGGCCGCCCGCACCATGAAGCGGACTCTGCTCGAGCTCGGCGGCAAGGGAGCCTGCCTGGTCTTCGAGGACGCAGACGTCAAGGGGGCCATCGGCTGCATCGGCTCCACCTGGTCGTTTCACTCGGGGCAGATCTGCACGGCGCCGACGCGGGCCGTGGTGCACCGGAGCCTGTTCGACCAGGTGCGCGAGGGGCTGGTGCAGATGGCCGGGTTCCTCAAGGTGGGCGACCCCACCGACACCGCCACCATCATCGGGCCGGTCATCTCGGCGGCGCAGCGTGGACGGATCGAGGCGCACATCCAGACG
Source organism: uncultured Acidimicrobiaceae bacterium (assembly GCA_963741995.1). Taxonomy (GTDB): domain Bacteria; phylum Actinomycetota; class Acidimicrobiia; order Acidimicrobiales; family RAAP-2; genus Bog-473. Next base: position 70,968 of record CAVUKI010000001.1, on the reverse strand, counting down.
GCGCTCGAGGACGGCGGTGAGATCGTCATCGGCGGCGAGCGTCCGGCTGACCTGCCGACAGGCTTCTATGTGGCACCGACGCTCATCACGGGCGACAACACCATGCGGGTGGCGCGCGCGAGGAGATCTTCGGTCCGGTCATCACGATGATCCCCTTCGACGACGAGGAAGAGGGCATCGCCATCGCCAACGACACCGAGTTCGGCCTGTACGACTACGTCTTCTCCAAGGACGGCGCCCGTGCGCTGCGTGTGGCCAAGCGCCTGCAGGCCGGGCACGTCGGCGTCAACACGGCGCAGCGAAACCACGACGCACCCTTCGGCGGGTTCAAGATGTCGGGCGTCGGACGTGACGGGGGCGACTATGGGCTGCTGGCCTACACCGAACCGCAGGCCATCATCTGGAGCTCATAGCGGCGCTGTCGACGGTGTCAGCCCATCGTCTTGGCGCCGTCGATCGCCTCCCGGATGATGTCGGCGTGGCCGGCGTGCTGGGCGGTCTCGGCGATGATGTGCAGCAGTACCCGCCGTGCTGACCACGACCCCTGCTCGAACCACGGCGCCTCGGGCAGCGGCTGCACGACGGCGAGGGACGGCAGCGTCATGATCAGTTCGTCGGTCGATCCGGCGGTCTGCTCGTAGCGCTCGCGCAGGAGTGCGATGGTCTCGTCGTCGGTCATGTCGAAGGTGGTGGCGTGATCGGCGATGCTGGTCGCATCGGCCCCGCCCATGGCTGCTGCGCCCTCCAAGATGAACCTGGACCAGTTCCGCTCCGCCAGCGTCACGTGCTTGATCACGCCCCCGAGACACAGCGCGCTGGCGGTGGGGCGGAGGCGAACCTGCTCCTCCGAGAGACCGCGCACTGTCCGCAACAGGAGCTTTCGATGCTTGGCCAGCGCCCCAATGAAGTCACGCCGCTCGACGTCGCTGCTTCCGGACTAGTCGGTCATGGGACCACCGTACGCGCAGGACCGCCCGTGGACTAAGAACAGAGTATGGCGACGTTCCCCCATACGCCGATGCCGGCGCAGGGCCTCCCACGCGGCGAGGTCATGCAGCGGCTGATCAACATGAAGCAGGACGACCAGGACTGGCGGGGCGGGCGCGTGTTCAGCCTCGTGTACTCGGCAGGCGACGACGTGCACGACCTCCTCTCCGATGCGCAGGCGCTCTACAGCGCGGAGAACGGCCTCAACGTCCTGGCCTTCCCGAGCATCGGCGTCATGCAGCACGACATCGTTTCCAACACCGCCTCGCTGCTGGGCGCCGACGACCCCGCCGCCGGGGGCGGGGTGGAGGGGTATCTGACCTCGGGCGGCACCGAGAGCCTGTTACAGGCCGTGAAGACTGCCCGCGACGTCGGTCGCGACCGCGGCATCGCGCGGCCGAGCGTGGTCGCGGCCGAGAGCGCACACGCCGCGTTCACCAAGGCCGCCGACTATTTCGACGTCGAGCTGGTGCGCGTGCCGGTGGACGCGGACTTCCGCGTGCGGGCCGACGGACTGGCCGAGGCTTGTACTGACGAGACGATCATGGTGGTGGGGTCGGCCCCGACGTACCCCCAAGGGGTGATCGACCCTATCGCCGACATCGCGGCGCTGGCGCTGGACCGGGGCATCCTGTGCCACGTCGACGCGTGCATGGGCGGCTTTCTGCTCCCCTTCTTGGTCGAGCTCGGCCGTTTGGCCGAGCCGTTCGACTTCCGGCTCCCTGGCGTGACGTCCATGTCGGCCGATGTCCACAAGTACGGCTACGCGTCGAAGGGCGTCTCGGTGATCCTGTACCGGAACCACGAGCTAGCCCGCATGCAGGTCTTTGCGACCACCGACTGGCTGGGTGGGTTCTACGCCTCGACGGCCATGGCCGGGACCCGGCCGGCGGGGCCGGTCGCCGCGGCGTGGGCCGCGCTGATGCACATCGGCCACGACGGCTACCTCGAGCTCACGCGCACGGCCCATGACGCGGCCCTGGAATTGCGGGCCGGCATTGAGTCCATCAACGGTCTGGCCGTGCGCGGCGACCCGCCCGCCACCGTGCTGGCGTTCGGGGCCGGCGATCCCGACGTCCTCGACATCTTCGCCGTCGGCGAGCAACTGACGGCCAATGGCTGGTACCTCGACCGCCAAAACCGACCGGACTCGTTGCACGCCACGGTGCACGCCGGCAGCGCTGCCACCGTTCCCGCGCTGGTGACCGAGCTGCGTCGGGCTGTCGCCGAGGTCGGGTCGAGCCGCACCGAGCGGCGCGACGCTATCTACGGGCAGACCTGATGGCCGAGGGTCAGCCGGGCTCCATGGCGACTTCGTCGACGTAGCACCAAATCCAATCCTCACCGGGCTGGAAGGACTGCATGAGCGGGTGACCCTGCGTGTGGAAGTGCTCCGTGGCGTGTTTGTTGGGCGAGGAGTCACAGCAGTTCACCTCGCCGCAGGACAGGCACAGGCGCAGGTGCACCCAGGTCCCGCCGATCTTCATACACTCGCCGCAACCTGCGGGTGTCTGCGGATCGACGTCGGCGATCTGGTCCATATGGGTGCACTCGGCCATGGCGTTCTCCTGTCGTCGTCTACGAAGCGGTCATGCCGGCGTCGACCGGGAGGATGGCCCCGGTCAAGCCCGACGAGGTCAGGCCGCACAGCCAGGCGATCAGCGCGGCAGGCTCCGTCGGCTCGAGGAGGCGCTGCAGTAGGTGGTGGCTGGCGAACTCTTCCGTCGACAACAACTCGTAGACGGCTGCTGATGCATCGAGCATCGGCCCGCGGGTCGAGCCGGGGCACACGGCGTTGGCGGTGATACCGGTTCCGGCCAGGTCGGCGGCGAGGGAGCGGATCAAGCCGATGACCGCGTGTTTCGACGCGCTGTACGCGCCGAGACGCGGCAAGCCGAGCAGCCCGGCGGTCGACGCCACCGCCACGATGCGTCCCTGACGGGGCGCCGCCGCCTCCAGGAGCATCGGCACGGCGGCGGCAGCCAGGTGCTGCACGCCCTTGACGTTGATGTCGAATTGCACGTCCCACTGAGCGTCGGCCGTCTCCCACACCGGCGAGCCGCCGCTGATCACGCCGGCTGCGGCGACTGCCGCCTGTAGGCCCCCGAAATGCGTGACCGCCTCGTCCACGGCAGCGCGCATGTCGGACCGACTGCGCACGTCCCCCACCACCGCGCGCACGCGGGCGCCGTGGCGCCCGGCCACCTCCTCGAGGTCGGCCTTCGTGGCGAGGGCGTAGTCCAGGGCTGCGTCGTCGGCGGAGCGGTCTACCGCTACCACCTGCCATCCGGCGGCCACGAGCGCGTCCACCGTTGCCGCGCCGATGCCGCGTGCCGCTCCGGTGACGACGGCAGTGGGACTCACGACCGTGACCAGTGTGCCGAGACGGCCGCGGCCAGGTCGCTCGAGAGGGCATGAAGGAGGGCCTCGCCCTCTTCGACACTGGCACCCGTGGGATCGCCCAACACGCCGTTGGACGATACCGGTCGCATCCCTTCGGCGCGCAGACGGGGCAGAAGTGTGGCGATCGGTTCGGTGCAGCCGGGCTCGGCAAGGTCGAGGCGCACCGCCCCGGGGTCGATAGCCAAGAGCAGTGATGTCTCAGTCCGGCCGGCGTGCGCGTCCCCACCAGGCGTCATGGCGCGCCAGACGAGCACGTCGTCCCCTTCGTCCGTGGCGCGGCGCTGGGCCGAGACGAGCGCCTCCTCGTTCCCGCCGTGCGCATTGACGAACACCACGCCGACGAAGGAGCGGCGGGCCGAGCGCACGAGCTCGACCAGCAGGTCGGCCAGGACTTCGTGGCGGACGAGGAGCGTGCCCGGAAAGTCGGCGTGCTCCCCGCTGGCTCCGTAGGACACGGCGGGTGCCACCGTGACCCCGCGGCAGCGCTGGGCGAGGCCCGCAGCAACCGCATTGGCGACGCGGGTGTCGGTGTCGAGGGGCAGGTGCGGCCCGTGCTGCTCGAGCGAACCCAACGGGACCGCCAGCACCGTGCGAGCCCCGGTCGCCTCCACCTGAGGCCAGGTGGCGCCGGCGAGCTCCACGAGCTCAGGTGCGGGCCGGCGAGCGAAAACGGACGGGCGTGGGCACCGGAATGGGGGTCCCGTCCCGAGCGACCTTGGAGTGGCCGAGGGCCGACTGGGGTCGCGTCTTCAGCTCCGCCAGCGCGGCCTCGCCGTGCCCGAGCACGCACTCGGGATCCGGCCCGTCGAGGGGTAGCCCGGTGAAGAACTTTGCCGCCATGCATCCGCCCTGGCAGGCATCGAAGGAACCGCACGACGCACAAGCTCCCGCGCTCTGCGGCTCGCGCAGTGAGGTGAACAGCTCCGAGTCACGCCACACGGATGGAAAGCCCCCGGGGTCGCGCACGTTGCCGGCGAGGAACTGACGGTCGATGACGAAGGGGCAGGCGTAGACGTCGCCGACAGGGTCGATGAGGCATACCACCCGACCCGCCCCGCAGAGGTTCAAACCGTCGAGCGGCTCGCCCAGGGCCGACAGGTGGAAGAAGGAGTCACCGGTGAGCACGCCGGGACGCTCGACCAGCCAGTGGTAGAGCCTGCGCTGCTGCGCGGCGGTGGGGTGCAGCGTGTCCCACGTGTCGACGGCGCGTCCCGAGGGGCGCAGGCGTGTCAGGCGGAGCTGGGCGCCGTAGGAGTCGGCGATGGCGGCCAGCGCGTCGAGCTCCTCCACGTTCTGGCGGGTGACGACCACGCTGACTTTGAACGGGCCGAAGTCGGCCGCCGCCAGATTGTCCATGGCCGTGCGGGCGGCGGCGAACGAGCCTTCGCCCCGTACGACGTCATTGGTGGCGGCGGTGCCACCGTCAATGCTGATCTGGACGTCGAGGTAGTCGAGTGCGGCCAGTTGCCGGGCTCGGTCAGCAGTGAGCCGGGTCCCGTTGGTGGAGAACTTCACGCCGACTCGGCGATCGACCGCGTAGGAGACCAGGTCGAAGAAGTCCGGGCGCAACATGGGCTCGCCGCCGCCGACGTTGACGTAGAACACCTTCATGTCCACCATGTCGTCGACAATGCCCCGAGCCTCCGCCGGCGTCAGCTCGTTGGGGTCGCGGCGGCCCGACGAGCTCAGGCAATGCACGCAGGCCAGGTTGCAGGCGTAGGTGAGCTCCCAGGTGAGGCAGATGGGCGCGTCGAGGCCTCTGCTGAATTGCTCCTTCAACGGCAGCGGAGCCAGGTCAGCGGGCATCGATCACCTCGGAAGCGGCCAGCCGGGCCAGGGCCCGTCGGTAGGAGTCATGCTGGCCTTCGGGCACCACCGCTGCGATGGCCTCGGCGGCACTCGGGTGGTCACGCAGCGACGAGACAAGCTCGACCAGCGTGCGCGACTTCAAGAAGACGAGTCGGCGGTTGCCGTAATGGTAAGCGAGCGCCCCGAACGACTCGTCGCGCAACGCGACCTGGGGGTTGAGCTGCCAGGCCTGCTCGGCTGCGAACGCACCCCCTGCAGCGCGCGCCTCAGTCACGCTCAATAGACGCCGCACATCCCGTCGATAGAGACCTCTTCCACCAAGAGCTCGTCGACGTCCTCGTCCGACGGCTCCTCGATGTCCTGGGTGTCTTGGTCCTCAGCCGGCATCCCGACCTCCTCTGGGCATGGCCCAGCCTATCTCCGGCCCCGGACTGCCAAGATTGAGCAGTGACCCAACCCAGCGCACCCGGGATGCCCTCTCCGCTGCGGGCTGCTCCCTGCCGGGTCACCACGCCACTGCCCGGTTCCTTCACCCTGACCGAGGACGCGTCGACGCAGGCCTTCGACGGGGGGACCGTGCTCCTCGGTGGCAGCCCACTGCGCCTCTTCCGGATCTCGGAGCGGGCTCAGCGGCTGGTGGAGGGCTGGCGGGCCGGTGTCGCAGTGGGACCACGCCGGCCGGCGCAGATGCTGGCGCGGCGGCTGGTGTCCGCCGGCGCATTCAGCCCTCGGCCGACCCAGACCGGGCTGACCTCCGACGACGTCACGGTCGTCGTGCCGGTACGCGACCGGCCGGCGCAACTCGAGCGGCTCCTCGACGCACTCGGAGGTTTGGCGTCCATTGTGGTCGACGACGCGTCGGCTGATGCGAGCGTTGCGAAGGAGATCGCCGAGCGCCACGGCGCAGCGTTCATCGGGTTGTCCGCCAACGTCGGCCCAGCCGGCGCGCGGAACGCAGGACTGGCCGCCGTGCACAGTCCGGTCGTCGCGTTCGTCGACTCGGATTGCGTGCCCGCCGACGGATGGCTCGGGCCGCTGCTGGGGCACTTCGACGACCCTCTGGTGGCGGCGGTGGCGCCGCGCATCGGGCGCATCGGGCGCATCGGGATGTCCGTCCGCTACGAGACGGCGCGATCGTCGCTCGACCGGGGCGACCGCGCCGGGCCGGTGCGGCCCGGGAGCCGCATTCCCTTCGTGCCCGGCGCGGCCCTGCTGGTCCGTGCCGACGTGGCGCTGGGGCCCGACCTCTTCGATGCGGCGCTGCGCGGTGGAGAGGACGTGGACCTGGTGTGGCGCCTGGGCGAGGCCGGCTGGGACGTGCGCTACGTACCGTCGAGCACGGTGGCCCATGAGAGCCCGACGACGCTGCGAGCCTTCCTAGCCCGCCGGGCCTTCTACGGGACGACGGCCGCGCCGCTGGCCCGGCGCCACGGCGGGGCCCTGGCTCCCGTCCATCTGTCCGGCTGGTCGCTGGCGGTGTGGAGCCTCGTGCTGGCTCGCCGGCCCGTGCTCGCACTGGCGGCACTGGCGGCGTCCGTCGCCATTCTGGCCCGCCGCCTGCGCGGGCTGGTTCGGGACCCCGTCGGCGTGGCGGCGCACATCGCGGGTGGTGGCACCGCCCGTGCGGCGCTGCCGGCGCTCGCGTCGTTGACGCGGGCCTGGTCGCCCGCGTTGCTGCTCGGACTGGTCTTCCGGCGGACCCGCGCCGTCTCGGCGGTGGCGCTGCTGGTCCCGGCCCTGAACGACTGGGCCGCCGACCGGCAGGGTCTGGACCCAGTGCGCGCCGTGGCCGTGCACGTGGCCGACGACGTCGCCTACGGCACGGGAGTCTGGGTCGGCTGCGCGCGGGAGCAGACGCTGCTGCCGCTCATCCCTCGCGTGTCGTGGCGCTCGCGAGTGTGGTCCTCGCCCACGCTGCGCCACGAGCTGCAGCCGGCGCCACGGCCGGCGGAGAAAGCCTGAGCCATGGCAGATCGAACCAAGGCGACAAGCCGCCTTCCCCTCGCGGTCCTGGTGGGCGGCGCGCCCGGTTCGGGCAAGACCATTCTGGCCGCCGCGCTTGCCCACGGTCTCGACGTGCCCCTGGTGCACAAGGACCGGTTGGTGCACGGCATCTGGAGAACGCGGGACCGGGCTCTGGATCTCGGCACAGCTGGTGTCGAGCCGTTCTACAGGACGATGGAGCTGTGGGCGGAGCTCGGCGTCAGCTTCGTCGCCGAGCAGACCTTCTACCGCGGCGTCAGCGAGCCCGATGTGGCGCAGCGACTTGCTCCCAGGTGTGTCCTCGTCAACGTCCACTGCCGGAGCGGGCACGCGGTGGCGCGCTTCGAGCGCCGCATGCGCGACGACGCACTCTGCGGCGAGGCGCGGCTCCGAAAGCTGCTGCCCTTGGCCGAAAAGCTCCAGTCAGACCTCTACGAGCCGCTCGATTTGGACTGCCCCCTCATCGTCGTGGATACCGACGACGGGTACATGCCGCCGCGGCAGAACGTGATCGACCAGATCGACGAGATCTACAGCCGCCCTCTGATCCACGATCTCGACCGGCCCGCTCCAGAAGGCTGAACCGGCGCCCCGCCGTGGAGCAGGACCGCTACCCCTTGGCGAAGCGGAGCTGCCCGCCCTGATGCTCCCAGTCCGACGCCGTCCAGAAGGCGACGGCGCTGTCGTTGGACTCGACGACGATCGCATGCAGGCGGCGCGCCCCGACCTCGGTCAGACGGTCCTCGGCGGCGCGCAGGAGCGCCTGCCCGAGCCCGCTGCGTCGTTGGCCCGGCCCGACCGCCAGCCGGTAGATGGAGCCGCGCCAACCGTCCCACCCGGCGATGACGGAACCCACGATGTGGCCGTCAGCCTCGGCGACGATGAGGGCGCCCGGGTGACGGCACACCAGGGAGGTCAGCACCTCGGTCGAATCGGTGGACGTGGGCTGCGCTGCCTCCCGCCAGAAGGCCAGCACCCGTTCAATGTCATCTGCCGTCGCGGGCCGGAGCTCGATATCCACGGGTCAATGGTAGGAACCCGGCCGGGGTGCGTCAGCCGTGGCGGCGCGCTTTGAACACCTCGGCCCGGTAACCGACGTCGACCGTAACGTCGCCGGAGACGCCGAGCGCGTCGCGCAGGACCCGCCGCGCCGTCTCGAAGAGTCGCTCCCGAGCCTCGTCCTCCATCAGGATGACCCAGCTGAAGGTGCCCAGCAGGCCGATGAGTTCGTCGGCGTTCAGCGCCACGTCCCACGTGATCACCGTCTGCTCGGGCGGGTCGAACGGGACCCCGGGCGGGATCTCGAGTGCCTGCACCAGTGCGCTGCGATCGTTGATCGCCGCCGACAGCTCGGCCTGACTCTGCTCGTCGATGCCCGCCATACCGGCGTCCGCGCCGCCGTCGCCGCCCCCGTCGCCGTCGCCGTCGCCGCTGAGCAGCGCCTGTGCTTGAGCGATCAGACCCGCGTCCGGGTCGGGCCCCGACCACATCGCGGCAACCGTGCCGCCGGGAACGAGGATCCGAGCGACCTCGAGCAAGGTGGGGACGGTGTCCATCCAGTGCCAGGACGACGAGGCCAGCACGGCGTCCACGCTGGCGTCGGGAAGTGGGATCTCCTCACCCCGGCCGGCCACCGCTCGCACGCCCGGGACCGAATCGCTCAGGACCGCCCGCATGCGGTCATCGGGCTCCACCGCCACCACCTCGTCCGCCCGCCCGATCAGCAGGCGGGTCAAAGCGCCGGTGCCGGCCCCCAGGTCGACGACCCGCCGCACCGGCGCCGGGAGGACCCAGTCCACGGCCTGGACCGGTGGGCCGGGGCGGTACCGCTCGTAGTGGGAGGCCGCGCCGCCAAAGCTGGCGGCACGCTCGGCCTTCTGTTCCGGTGTGAGGGGAATGGGGTCGGGCTCAGGCATGCCGCCGACCCTACGTCGCCGCCCCACCGGATCGCCCGGAGTGGGGCCTTCCCAGCGGGACGCGTAGAGTCTCTCGGTCCCGACGCGCTACAGGTGAAGTACTCCACGGTACGTAGGGTCGACAGTGCTGCACGAGAGGTTCGCTATGGCAAACAAGTGGTTCGAGACGGTGGCGGAAGCGCAGCGGCGCGCCAAGAAGCGCCTGCCCAAGTCGGTCTACGGCGCATTGGTCGCCGGCTCCGAGCGCGGCCTCACGCTCGAGGACAACATCACCGCGTACTCCGAGCTGGGCTTCGCCCCGCACGTGGCCGGGCTGGCTGAGAGCCGGGACCTGACGACCAAGGTGATGGGCCAGGAGATCTCGTTCCCGGTCCTCATCTCCCCCACGGGGGTCCAGGCCGTGCACCCCGGGGGTGAGGTCGCCATGGCCGCCGCCGCCGCCGCCCGCGGCACCGCCATGGGTCTGAGCTCCTTCGCCAGCATGCCGGTCGAGGACGTCGTGGCAGCCAACCCGCAGACCTTCTTCCAGATCTACTGGATCGGCACGCGGGACCAGATCGCGGCGCGGGTCGAACGGGCTCGGGCCGCCGGGGCGGTCGGCCTCATCGCGACCTTGGACTGGTCGTTCTCACACGGGCGCGACTGGGGCAGCCCCACCATTCCTGAGACCGTCGACCTGCAAGCGATGGTGCGCTTCGCACCCGAGGCGCTGACTCACCCGCGCTGGCTGCTGTCCTTCGCCCGCACGGGAAAGTACCCCGACCTGACGACGCCCAACATGGTGGCCCGGGGCCAGACAGGGCCGACGTTCTTCGGCGCCTACGGCGAGTGGATGGGGACGCCGCCGCCCAGCTGGGACGACGTGGCCTGGCTGCGCGAGCAATGGGGCGGCGCGTTCATGTTGAAGGGAGTCTCCAGGGTGGACGACGCCAAGCGGGCGGTCGACGCCGGCGTCAGCGCCATTTCGGTCTCGAACCACGGCGGCAACAACCTCGACGGCACCCCCGCCACCATCCGCGCCCTCCCGGCGGTGGCCGCTGCGGTCGGCGACCAGATCGACGTCCTCCTCGACGGGGGCATCCGTCGTGGCGGCGACGCCGTCAAGGCGCTGGCGCTGGGGGCGAAGGCGGTCATGATCGGCCGCGCCTCGCTCTGGGGCCTGGCCGCCAACGGTCAGGCCGGTGTGGAGAACGTGCTCGACATCTTGCGCAGCGGCATGGAATCCGCACTGCTCGGTCTCGGGCACTCGTCCATCCACGACCTGAGCCCCGACGACCTGGTCATCCCCGAAGGGTTCAGCCGTCATCTCGGCTGAACCTGCCACCGCCTGACCGAGGCGGGCGGAGTGTCAGCTCAATTGTCGAACTTGACCACGCCGCGCACGATGGTGCCCGCCGCCTGGTCCTCGTAGCCCTGCTGCACCTGATCGAGCGAGTACTCCTGGGTGATGATCTCGTCGATCTTCAGCGCGCCCGACTCGTAGAGGTTGAGCAGGTTCGGCACCTGCACCCGCGGGCTCTGCGAACCGAACACCGTGCCGAGGATGGCCTGGTTGAACATGGCCAGGCTGAACAGGTTGAGCTTGACGTCCATCTGGTCGAAGGGAGCGATGGCCGTCACCACAATGCGGGCATCCTTGGAGCCGCAGGAGCAGGCCGCTGCGATGAGCTCGCCCTTCAGCACGCTCGGCGTCAGGATGACCACGTCGGCGTTGCGGCCCATGGTCAGCTCGGGGAGCATCATCTGGGCATCGAGCAACGAAGCCGCCGTGTGCGTCGCGCCGTACTCCCTGGCCTTCTCGAGCTTGAACGGCACGGGGTCGACGGCGATGATCGTGCGCGCCCCGGCGATGCGGGCGCCCTGAATGGCTCCCGAGCCGACGCCGCCACAGCCGGCCACCACCACCGTCTCGCCGGGCATGACCTTGGCCCGGTCGACGGCCGAGCCGAAGCCAGTGGAGATGCCGCAGCTGATCAGCGCGGCCGCCTTCATGTTGTCCCAGGGGTTGATGCGCACGAGCGAGTTCTCGTGCACGACCATCTCGTCGGCGAAGGTTCCCAACTGCGCCATGCGGTTCAGGTTCTCGCCCGCCAGGTGGTAGCGGTAGGTGCCGTCGCTGATCATGCCGCCCGCCAGCGTCATCATTCCGAGATCGCAGAGGTTCTGGCGTCCGGAGGCACACCAGTGACACGTCCCACAAGAGGGGATGAACGAAACAGCGACGTGGTCACCCTCGGCCACCTGGGTCACATTGGTCCCGACCTCGGTGACGATGCCGGAGCCCTCGTGGCCGCCGACCACCGGGAACATGGACTTCACGCCCATCATCTCGAGCACCTCTGGCGTCTGACTGATGTCGCCGGAGCGCAGGTGCTCGTCCGAGTGGCACATGCCGGCCCAGACCATCTTCACCCGCACTTCGCGGTTACGCGGGGGGTCGATCTCGACCTCTTCGGTCTTCCAGGGCTCATTGAGCCCCGTGCACACTGCGGCGCGCGTCGTCGTCATTGGCACTCCCTCCCTGAGGTTGCTGCGAACTGCTCTGCACCTCAGTATCGCCGCCCACCCGGTTGGGGACAACCGGGCCCGGCGGTAAGGTGCGCGCGTGGCCGTCCCCCCGGTGTTCACCGACATGGCGGCCCGGGTGCGCAACTGGGGGCGGTGGGGTCCCGAGGACGAAATCGGCACCCTCAACCTGATCGACGAGGCGGCCCGGCGGCGGGGGGCCGCCGCCGTCGTCTCGGGGAAGGCGTTCGCTCTCGGGCTGCCCCTTTCCGAGGCGGAGGGGATCCAGCTGGGCTTCGTCGAGGGGCGCGTGAACCCGACCCGGACCATGGTCCAGGTCAATCACCCGGTCAACGCCGACCAACCGGACTGGGTCTGCTTCAGCGAGGACGTCCTCACCCTGGCCACCCAGTGCGCCACCCACTGGGACGCGCTGGCCCACGCCAGCTACGGCGGCGTGATCTACAACGGGTACCCGGCGTCGACGGTCTCGGCCGACGGCGCCGCCCGCTGCGGCATCCACCGGCTCGGCACCGTGGTCAGCCGGGGCGTGCTGCTCGACGTGGCCCGCGCCCTCGGATCCGAGGTACTCGAGCCGGGCTACCCGATCATGCCCGGCGACCTCGACGCGGCCGTCGGGCTGGCGGGGGTCGACATGGAGCCGGGCGACATCGTGCTCGTGCGGACCGGCCAGATGGTGCATCTCGCTCCTGGGCGGCGCGACCTGGTGGCCTACACCTGGCCCTCGCCGGGATTGACGATCGAGACGGCCGAGTGGTTCCACCGTCACGATGTGGCGGCGGTGGCCACCGACACCCTGGTGTTCGAGGTCTACCCGAGCCAGCACGAGGACGCCTACCTGCCGGTGCACCTGCTGCACCTGGTGGAGATGGGCCTGACCCAGGGCCAGAACTGGGTGCTCGATGCGCTCGCCGCGGACTGCGCCGCCGACGGGCGCTACAGCTTCTTGCTCGATGCCACCCCGCTGCCCTTGACCCGGGGACTGGGCACTCCCCTGAATCCGGTGGCCCTCAAGTAACCGACCCTCAGGGCGCGCTGCCCCGGCGGCGCGCCGTGGCGCCTCCGAGCATCGGACCGGTGCGCGGCCGGGTACTCTCCCGCGACGGGATCTCGGCCGGAGGCGCCTGCCGCCCGGTGACGGCCCAGTGCAGCGTCCTCGCCTGGGTGTCGATGAGGTTCCGGGTCCGGATCCCCCAGAACTCGAAGCCGTAGCGGTGCGCCGACACGCTGGCGAACATGGCGACCAGGGTGCCGGCCACAGCCATCGGGTCCGCGCCGGCGGGTGAGCAGGTGGCCCCGGCCGCTCCGCCCTCGGGCGAAGGCGAGGTGGCGGCGATGACCTGGGCCAGCGCCACGGTCACGGCGTTGAGCGCCCGCACCCGGATGCCCCGAAGCTGCCCCTCGCCTTCCTCGGTCGCCAGGTCGACCACGCGGAACACGGCGCGGTTGTCCTCCCAGTAACCGAGAAAGCCCTCCGTCACCGTCACTGCCGTCTCCCAGCTCGCCTCCTCCGACCAGTCACCGGCGACGAGTTCGGCGAGCTGCTCCGCCTGGTCCACCATCGCCTCGGCCAGCACCTGGATCGCCTGCTCCACATTGGCGAAGTATTGGTAGAAGGTCGCCGGCGAGGTCCGGGCCTGCCGTGCGATGTCGGTGACCTTGACGGAACGCCACGACGTCGTGGCCAGGAGCTCGACCGTGGCGTCCAGCAGCCGCTGGCGGGTCTGGCGGCCCCGCTCGCCGGGGACCCGGCCGTCCGTGGTGGCCAGCTGCTCGGCGTCGACGTACGAACCGAGGTCGACGACGGTGGCCTCACGCCCGCTGCTTCGTCCTGACATGGCGGCCCAGCGTATCGGCCCTTCCCCAGAAGACCCAGGTGGCGGTGGGGATACGCTGTCAGGCATGGAGCAGACGCTGGCCCGCCCGCTCACCCGCGCCCAGCAGGCACGGCGTCAGCGCGTCATCGACGCCGCCATGGCGTTGGGGCTCGAGGGGGGTTACGAGGCGGTCCAGATGCGTGACGTGGCCGCCCGGGCCGACGTCGCCATGGGCACGGTGTACCGCTACTTCACCAGCAAGGACCATCTCCTCGCCGCCACACTCGTGTACTGGGTGGAGGTGCTCGACACCCGCATCGGCCAACACCCGCCCCGCGGCGAGCACCCGGCCGACCGCGTCCTCGACGTCCTCGACCGGGCGTTGCGGGCCATGGGCCGCCAACCCAAGTTGGTCACGGCTGTGTTCACCTCGCTGTCCTCGCCGGACCCGGCGGCGGTGGGGTGCCAACAGCAGATCACCCTTTTGATGGAGGGGATCATCTCCCGCGCCATCGGCGAGAGTGACGTCCCCGACTTCGCAGACCGGGCCCGCATGATCGGCCACGTCTGGTACTCGGCCCTGGTCGGCTGGGTCAACGGTTGGTCCACCATGACGCGGGTCTACGACGAGCTCGCCGTCTCGGTGCGCTTGCTGTTGCCCGATCTGCTCGTGGAACGCCGCACACCGGCATGACCTCCTGACCTGCACCTCGATCGCCGCCGGTTGACCGAATCCGCTGGGGCGGCCGCGCTATCGTTCGCCCCGATGACGCCCGGTGCCACCACCCGCGGGCTGCCCATCGAGATCAGGGGACTCTCGAAACATTTCGGGTCCGTGGTCGCCGTCGACGACCTCTCGTTCACCGTCCAGCCCGGCCGCGTCACCGGCTTCCTCGGGCCCAACGGGTCGGGCAAGACCACGACCCTGCGCATGCTGCTCGGCCTCGTGCACCCCTCCGCCGGGACGGCGACCATCGCCGGCCAGAGCTACCAGGACCTGCCCAACCCGACCTCCAGCGTGGGCGCCGTCCTCGAGGCGACCAGCTTCCATCCGTCCCGCCGGGCCCGCAGCCATCTGCGCATGGCGGCCCGCGCCGGCGGTCACGACGAGAAGCGGGTCGACGAGGTGCTCGGGCTGGTCGGCCTCAGCGGTGACGCCAAGCGCAAGATCGGCGGCTTCTCCATGGGCATGCGCCAGCGCCTCGAGCTGGCCACCGCCCTCATCGGCGATCCCGACATCCTCATCCTCGACGAGCCCTCGAACGGCCTCGACCCGCAGGGGATCGCCTGGCTGCGTGACTTCATGCGCTACCTGGCGAGTGAAGGCCGCACCGTGCTGGTCTCCTCCCACCTGTTGTCCGAAATGGCGCAGACCATCGACGACGCCGTCATCGTCTCGTTCGGGCAGCTCAAGGCGCAGGGCACGCTCGAGGAGATCACGAAGGGCATCACGGGCATCGTGATGCGGGCGCGCAGCCCCGAGGCCGACCGGCTGGCCGGAGTCCTCGCCCAGGCCGGCATCGCCTTCCGCCGCAGCACCCACGACGAGATCGCCATGGACGGCGTCACGCCCGAGCAAGTCGGTCCGTTGCTCGCCTCCAACCAGATCATCCTGTACGAGCTGACGCAGGAAGGCGGTGACCTCGAGTCGGTCTTCCTCTCGTTGACGGCCGGGCTCGGGTTCGGCGACGTGACCGACGCCTCGGCGACCCCGCCACCACAATGATGAACGCCCTGCGGGCCGAGCTCCTCAAGATGCGCACCATGCCCGGTGTGTGGGTGACCTTCGGCCTCGCGTTCCCGTTGACGATCCTCGGCATCCTGATCGTCCTTGCGTCCGCCGGCGGCTTCCCGGGGCACACCTTTTATTTCGTCCAGTCGCTGAGCCAGCGCCGCCGGCTCCTGGGTGCCGGCTACTTCGGCATAGAGGTCCTCGCCCCGATCATCGGCGTGCTGTGCATCACGAGCGAGTATCGCCAGAAGACCATCACGACGTCGCTCGTCCTCGTGCCGGTGCGGAGCCGGGTCCTCCTGGCCAAAGTCATCACCACCGCGCTGTGGTCCATCTTCATCGCGCTCCTGGGCCTGGCGGCGATCGCCGCCGTGGCGCTGCCCTGGAACGCCGCCCTCGGCGGTGTCACCTCGCAGGTGACGGATCAGGTCGGCGCGGTGATCCCCGGCCTCCTGCTGTCGGCCGTGCTGCTCGGGCTCTTCGGCCTGGGCTTCGGCACCCTGGTCAAGAACCAGGTGGCCGCCATCCTGCTCACCATCGGCGGCACGCTGATTCTGGAGGGCATCCTCATCGCGCTGGCCAAGGCCATCTTCCACTACGACCTCAACTGGCTCCCCAACGGGGCCGGCGCCGCGCTGGCCGGCGACATCGCCCGGGGCTTCGGCGGTGGTGGCGACGGCGGCAACGGTCCCAACGCCTTCCGCCTCCTGACCTGGTGGCAGGGCGGCCTCGCGCTGCTGGCCTGGGGCCTCGGGCCATTGACCCTGGGCTACTTCACGACGTTCCGCCGCGACGTCACCTGAGGGCTTCGCCTCACCGCCTCCTTCCGCAGGCGCTCTGACCGGCGGCCTCACCCTCCATCCGCCGGACAGAACTGCGTCAGCTGCGCAGCACGACGCCGGGGCGGGCCGCCAATCCCTCCTCGGCCGGCGCACCGTCGACCCGGATGGGCACGCCGTTCACCAGGGTGTGGGTCATACCCACCGGCGCGTCTGCCGTCAGGCGCTCACCGTCGGCGGGGAAATCGCGCACACGCCGCAACGGGCCGGGGCCGACCGTGTCGGCGTCGAAGACGCACAGGTCGGCAGCCTTGCCCACCTCGACCGTCCCGCGGTCGGCCAGGCCGTAGACGCCGGCCGGCTCGCCGGTCAGCTTGTGAATGGCCCGCTCCAACGGCATGACACCGCGCTCGCGCACCCAGTTCCCGAGCAGGTCGGTCGAAAAGCAGGCGTCGCAGAGCTGCGAGACGTGCGCGCCCGAATCGGCCAGTCCCAACAGCACGTTGTCGCGCGGGAGCAGCCAGGCGATGGCGTCGGGGTCGTCGTTGGCCAGCACCGACCAGAAGCGCGCCTCGAGATCGTCGTCCAGCGAAACGTCGAGCATCACGTCCAGAGGCGTACAGCCTCGTTCCTCGGCCAGCACGGCCACCGGGTGGTCGGCCAGCTCGGGGTGGGAGCGCGACTCGGCCACCGAAATGGACGCCCAGTTGAGGGGGAAGCCGCCGGCCTGGCCGCTCACGTCGTCCCAGGCCGTTGCCCGCCAGGCCGGGTCGCGGTAGGCGGCGACGCGCTCGGACTTCGGCTTGCCCATCAACGCGGCAAAGGTCGGGCGCATGTTCAGGGTGAACGGCTCGGACAGGTTCATTTGAAATACCAGGGGCCGGCACGACACCTGCGGCCACACCTCCACGCCGTCCGCCCAGGCCGCGTCGTGCTCCGCCACCACCTTCTCGTGGTACGGGTAGCCCTTCACCGTCAGCAGGGCCGTCCAGGTGAAGGGTCGGCCCACCTCGCGCTGGAGCCGGAAGACCTCCTGGTTGGAAAAGACGCCGCCCGGCAGCAAGGCCACCACGCCGCGCCCGCACTGCTTGACCGGCTCGAGCAAAGCGCGCAGCTCGGCCAGGTCGGCCACCCGGGAGGGCACCGGCCGGCCGCTGTCGCCGTTGTGCGTCGGTGAGGCGCTCGACGCGAAGCCGGCGGCGCCGCCCGCCATGGCGTCGGCCACCACTGCCTGCATGAGCGAGATCTCCTCGTCGGTCGCCGGACGCTCGTAGGCGTCCTCGCCCATCACGTAGAGCCGCACCGCGGTGTGCCCGACGTAGCACCCGAAGTTGAGGGCCGTGCCCCGCGCCGCCACGGCGTCGAGATACTGGGGGAACGTCTCGAACTCGCCCCACGGCACGCCGGCAGCCAGGGTGTCGTAGCTCATGTCCTCCACGTGCTGGAGCGTGCGGGCCAGCAGCGGCACGCCGTCGGCGCGGATGGGCGCGATGGAGAAGCCGCAGTTGCCGGCAATGACCGACGTCACTCCGTGGAACGACGACGGTGTCAGGTTCGGGTCCCAGAAGACCTGCGCGTCGTAGTGGGTGTGGATGTCGACGAAGCCGGGGCTCACGACCTGGCCCGACGCATCCAGCACGCGGTCGCCCTGCAAGTTGGTGCCGATATCACTGATACGACCGCCCGTGATGGCGACGTCGGCCCGGCTGCCGGGAGCACCGGTGCCGTCCACCACGGTTCCTCCCCGGATGACGATGTCTGCGTGCATGCGCCCATCGTCGCAGCCCCCAAGGCCACTTGCACGCGCGATGGGGGGATCGCGGCAGCCGTCGGATACCGTGGGCACGGAGAACCCGGTCAATTGCTGGTCGCGGTCGAGCAGCACGTCGGTGAGCGCGGGACTGGAGGGCGCATGGCGGTTCGGTTTTTCAGGTCCAAGGCGACGCCGCCGCCTGACGACTCCCTGCAGATCTCCGGCGCCATCGTCGCCCCCTCCGACGGCCCCTCCCCCGTCCAGCTGGTCGACGCCGGCCGGGCCCCGCACGGCCTCGGAGTGGTCCGGGACCAGTACGAGCGCAAGATCCGCAAGAGCCCGACCATCCGGATGGTGCCCAGCTCCATGATGGTGGAGGGACGCCGCCTGCGCTTCGCCGTCTCCGACAATGTCGACGCCCACGGGCCCGACGGTCCCGGCTCGCCCCCGATCTGGGCGGTGAACATCCACGGCTACTTCGCCGGAGGCGGCATGTACTGGCGCGAGAGCGCGCGGCTCGCCGAGCAACTGGGCTGGCGGGTCATCAACCCGAGCCTGCCGGGCTTCGGCGGCAGCGACCCGCTCGACTGGTCCGACGTCTCCATGGAGAGCCTGGCCAACCAGGTGATGACCATCGCGCACAAGGTGGACGCCGGGCCCGTGGTCCTGCTCGGCCACTCCATGGGTGGCGCGGTGGCCGTGCAATTCGCGCACGACCACCCGCGGCGGACGCTCGGCTTGATCTACCGCGACGGCGTGAGCACGCCCGCCTGGAAGGAACGGCGCGGCATCCTCCCGACGCTGCTCTCGCCCTTCCTGCCCGACGTGACGCCCATGGTGGACATGGCCGCGGCAGTCGTCTTCGATCTGCCCGACCTGTTCCTCGGTCGCATGTACTCCACCGTGCGCGCCGTGCTGCCGGACATGCGCCAGAACATCCGCACCATGTCCCAGACGCTGCCTGTCGGCAGCATGCTCATGGGCGTGGACCAACGCAGCCAAGTGCGCCATCTCGCCGCCCAGCAGATCCCGATCCTGACCGAGTGGGGCTGCTTCGACCGCATCACGCCCCAGAGCACCGCACTCGAGTTCGCCACCATCGCGCGCTCCCCGGTGATCTGGGTGCCGGGCGGCCACAGCTGGATGCTGGCCCGGCCCCAAGGTCAGGCGGACATCCTCACGCATCTCGTCCAGGGCGGAGCCTTCATGGCGCAGGTGGACGACCGCTGGCGCCAGCTCACCCCGCGCGAGCACACCCTGCGCGCCGTGAACTGACCGACGGCGTGCCGCGGGCTCACGCCGGCAATGGCGCCCGCGCCCACCCGGGTGACGGTGCGCGGTGATCAACCGTCTGCTCCAACCGTTGCTCTCGCTCCACGGCTGGCAGGCCTACACGCTGATCGGCCTCCTCGTCTTCGCGGAGGCGGCGGTGATGCTCGGCTTCGTGTTCCCCGGCGAGACGGCCGCCATCCTCGGCGGCGTGCTGGCCTCGAAGGGCGGGGTGAACCTGCCCGCCATTGTCACCGTGGTCGTCGTGTGCGCAATCGTCGGCGACTCCGTTGGCTACGCCGTCGGTGAGCGCTGGGGTCGTCAATTGCTGCAGCTCGGTCCCCTGCGCAAACGCCAGAAGGGGATAGACACCGCGCTGGAGCAGCTCAACCGCCGGGGTCCCATCGCGGTCTTCGTGGCTCGCTTCTCCGCCTTCCTGCGCGCCGTGGTCCCGGGCCTGGCCGGCTTGTCCTCCATGCGCTATCGCGTCTTCCTGGGGGCCAACGCCGCCGGCGGCCTCTGCTGGGGCATCCTCTACACCCTGCTCGGCTACTTCGTCGGCCAGCGGGTGGAGAAGGCCACCGGCATCGCGTCCGACGTCGTCCTGGGGCTCATCCTCGTGGTGATCGTGGTGCTCATCGTGCGCCACTTCCGCAGGGAAAAGCGGGAGTTCGAAGGACCGTCGGAGACGGCGGCCGCGGGGGACGACGCCTCGGCCTGATCAGGCCGGGCGGCCCAGCACCGAGCGGTCCCCGGCGCGCAGACCGGCCACGACCCGGGAGAACTCGCCCGCCGCATCGTCGCCGACTGCGTCGGTGTCCATGAAGTGCACTGCGGCAGTGTCACTGCGGTCCACCCCGAACAGCCCGTAACGGGGCTCGTAGGTGCCCCACTCGTAGTTGTCCATCAGTGACCAGTGGAAGTAGGCCGTCACGGGGACGCCCGACGCCACCGCGTCGACGACCGCGCCGAGGTGTTCGCGCACGTAGCGGGGCCGGTCCATGCCGTCCTGGCGCGGCACGGCCTGCCCGTCGAGCGTCCGCGTCGCCATGCCGTTCTCCACCACCCACAGCGGGAGGCCGGGGCGCAGCGCGGACTCGGTGACGCACCAGGCGCGCAGCGCCGCCGGGTGCGACTCGACGTCCCAGTAGGCACGTCCGAACGACCAGTCCCGCCGGCCGTCCGGCGTCCGCCGGCCCGGGACCCGCATGGCGTGGCTCGCCACCGGGTCGTACCAGTCGAAGCCGACGGCATCGATGCTGCGCTGCCGCGCCGAGGCGTACACCGCAGTGAGCACACGGCGAGGCGCCTGCCGGCGTGTCGCACCGCGCACACGCGTCCAGGCGGCACCGCGCCCGACCTCGCGCACCGCGCCGTACGGGGACACCGCGGCGAAGAACCGGCGAATCACCGCCTCCCCGGCGTGGCGCGGAGGAAAGGCGGCGTCGTGCAGCGTCCGGCGCTCGTCCACGTAGCGGTCCACGTCGTCCGGATCGATGCCGGCCTCGCGCACCTGCAAGAGGTCGAGCAACATGCGGTCGTGCTCGTAGATCGAAGACGAGCTCGTGTTCACCGTCACCTCGGCGTCGGCTTGGACGGCTGTCACGACATCGGCCCCCAGCACATGCGCGGTGAGGATGTTGTCGAGCGCACAGAAGGCATCCGAGACGGCCATGCGCCGCCCCGGCGGGCACGAGCCCTCGATCCAGCCCATCAGCGTCACGATATTGGGCTCGTTGATCGTCACCCAGCGCCGGCAGTACGGCACCAGCGCCGGCACGACCCGGGCCACGTGGCGGGCGAAGATGTCGGGCGAGCCGGGCCGCAGCCAGAACTCCTCGCCGAGCCAGAACGGGTGGGTGAAGTGGTGCAGCGTGACGATGGGCTCGAGGCCACGCGCCACACACAGGGAGAGGATCTCGGCGTACCGCTCGAGCGCGGCGACATCGAAGGCGCCGGGTTGCGGCTCGAGCCGGGCCCACTCGACCGAGAGGCGGAACGCGTTGCAGCCGATGGCGGCGGCGCGGTCGAGCGCCTCCTCGGGGTGGGCCCAGAAGTCGCAGGCGAGGCCGGAGCGGGCCGCCCGGCCGGCGCCCTCCCAGGCGGCCCAGTTGTTGTGGGGCTCGCCGTCACCGTTGTAGCCGCCCTCGACCTGGTAGCCCGACGTCGCCACTCCGATGGCGAAGCCCTCGCCGAGCAGGCTCGCCCCTCCGGAGGGACGACGACGTGATCGTGGGCGCGGGCGGGCCGGGGGACGCGCCGGGACGTCGGGGTCCTGTGAAGGGGCAGCCGGCATCCGATCAGCTTGGCAGGCGCAACCGGCGGCCGCCCCGCTGCCGCCCCGCCCCCGCCCCGCCCGCGGCTCAGTGGGGCCGGGTCAACGAGCGCAGGCTGGCCAGAGCCGTCGAGACGATGTCGACCTCGTCGCGGGCGTGACGGACGAGGGAACGCACCTGCGGCTCGGTAGCGTCGCTCCCGGCCCGCACGGCCGCGGCCTGCACGTCGCGCGCGGCCCCGATCACCTCGGCCACCTGGCGCCGCACGTCGGCCCTGCTCGCGCCGGGCGGCAGCCGGCGCTCCAGCCGGAGCAGTCCGTCGAGCTCATCGGCCACGCGCTGCAACGAGCGGCACACCGCCGGCAGCTCGGCCACGGGAGCATCGCGCGACTCGGCGTGGGCGACGGCGATCTCGGCATCTTCGACCGCCACCCGCAGACGCCGGCGGACCCGGGACGTGGCGCCCTGGCTGAGTTCCTCAGGCGTGGCCCGCCCGGCGTAGCGCTCCCGGCCTGCGGCCACGAACGACAGCGTGGCCAAAATCCCCCGCACGGCCACGTGGCCGTGCAGCATCCGCCAGTGGCGGCGGATGTAGCTGCGCCCGACCAGGAAGGCCGCGACCAGGCCGACCACGACCAGGAGGCCGGCGATGAGGAAGAACTCGAGCACGTGGGCCACAAAGGTCACGTCGTCAATGCTACGCGGGAGAATCCGGAATCCTCGGCAGGGCCCGCGGCCAGGGTTCGGTAGCCTCGTCGCCGGTGACCGGCAAGCGGTGACCGGCAAGCGGTGACCGGCAAGAGGCCCAGGTCGCAGAAGGGAGCACCATGGCAGACGAAGTGCTGCGGGAACGCCGCGGGCAGGTCGAGATCCTCACCATCAACCGCCCCGAGGCGCGCAACGCCATCAACGGCGCCGTCAGCCGGGCCATGTCCGGCTTCATGGACGGGTTGGCCGAGGACCCGGAGTGCGCCGTCGTCGTGGTCACCGGGAGCGGTGACAAGGCCTTCAGCGCCGGCATGGACCTCAAGGCCTTCAGCAGTGGCGAGGGTGGCGACATCATGGGTGCCAGCGGCGGCTTCGGCGGGCTCACCCAGCGGGAGTTCCCCAAGCCGATCATCGCCGCGGTGAACGGCTCGGCCCTGGCCGGCGGCTTCGAGATCATGCTCTCGTGCGACCTCGTCGTGGCCGCCGACCACGCCACCTTCGGCATCCCCGAGACCAAGCGCGGGCTCGATTGCCGGAGCAGGAGGCCTCATCCGCATGCCCAAGCGGCTGCCCATCGCGATCGCGCTCGAGATGGCCATGACCGGAGACCCCATCAATGCCTCCCGGGCCTTCGACCTCGGCCTCGTCAACAAGGTGGTGCCGGCCGGCGCACTGCTCGAGGAGGCCGTGGCCCTGGCCGAGCGCATCGCCGCCAACGCGCCCCTGGCCGTGCGCTACTCCAAGAGCGTCATGAAGCAGGCGGCCGAGGCCTCCGAGGCCGAGGGCTGGAAGATCAACGGGGCGGCCGTCGGCGTGGTGTTCAGCTCGGCCGACGCCATGGAGGGCCCCGTCGCCTTCGCCGAGAAGCGCCCGCCCAACTGGCAGGGCAAGTAGCAAGGAGGGCGTGTGCTGGCTCCCGCCCTCGCCACCCTCCGCCTGACCCTCCACGTCCTGGCGGCGTCCGTCTGGGTCGGCGGCCAGATCGTGATGACCGGCCTGGTCGGTCCGGCCCGTGGACTGGGTGCGGAAGCCCCCAAGACCCTGGCCCGGGCTTTCGCCCGCCTGGCCTGGCCCGCCTACGCGGTGTTGGTGGTGACCGGCGTCTGGAACGTGACCGCAGACGGCTACTCCTCCATGAGTACGGCCTGGAAGGCCGTACTCATGGCCAAGATCGCCGTTGTCGCCCTGGCCGGCCTGGGCGTCCTCCTCCACCAGCGCGCCACCACCAGGCGCGGCCTCGCCGTCTGGGGGTCGGTCGGAGGCCTGGCCAGCGTGGCCGCGCTGGTGATGGGCATCCTGTTGGCCGGGTGATTCCGAATACCTTCCGGCGATGGCCCGGTGTGGAGGAACTCCGGGCCGGGAATGGGTCTAACCTGGAGCCCAGTTCACCGCCTTTGGACTTAGGTGAAGGAGAACACAATGCTGGCTGACCTCTTCGGTCTCGATGCAATTTGGGCGATAGTCATCATCGCCGTACTGATCTTCGGCGGGGCCGCCATCCCCAAGCTGGCCCGGAGCCTCGGCTCGGCCAAGACACAGTTCGAGAAGGGCCTCGACGAGGGGAAGAAGGCAGGCGATCCGGACAGCGGAACGTCCGCCGCCACCGACGCGTCGGCACCCTCAGCCGAGGGGAAGACGCCGGGCGCCTGACGCCGCGGCCGATCCCGGCCGCGCCCAACCCGGGGGGTCCATGCCATCTGACGTCCTCGCCGTCGCCGACCGCCTGTGGAAGGGCGAGTTGTCGACGTCCACCTTCCACCCGGTCGATCACATCGGCGGGTTCGTCGAGATCACCGACGGCGTGGGGTTCTGCCCCTCGTTCGCCAACGTGTCCTCCTTCGCCACCGAGGACGGCCTCTTCCTCGTCGACACCGGGAGCGCCCCGTTGGCGCAGGTCGTCCACGACGACATCCGCACCTGGAGCCCGGCTCGCCTGCACACGGCCGTCTACTCCCACGGGCACATCGACCACGTCTTCGGCGTGCCGGTCTGGGAGGAGGAGGCGGCCGCCCAGGGCTGGGCTGCACCCGAGGTCATCGCGCACCACGCGCTGCCCGCCCGCTTCGACCGCTACATCTTCACCGCCGGCTACAACACCATCATCAACCGCCGGCAGTTCGGCTTCGCCGACCTGCAGTGGCCGACCGAGTACCGCTACCCGGACCGGACCTACCACGACACCCTCGACCTCTCCATCGGGGGCCTGCCCTTCGCACTGCGCCACGAGAAGGGGGAGACCGACGACCACACGGTGACCTGGCAGCCGGACCGCCGGGTGCTGTGCTGCGGCGACCTCTTCATCTGGGCCTCCCCCAATGCCGGCAATCCCCAGAAGGTGCAGCGCTACCCGCGGGAGTGGGCCGCCGCCCTCCGCCGCATGCTCCGGCTCGATGCCGAATTCCTCCTGCCCGGGCACGGCTTCCCCGTCATTGGAGCCGACCGGGTCCGCACTGCCCTCACCGACACGGCGGACCTCCTCGACTCCCTGGTCGACCAGACCCTGGCCGTCATGAACGCGGGCGGGCGGCTGGACGACGCCATCCACACCGTCCGGGTCCCCGCCTCGCTCGAGGCCCGGCCCTTCCTGCAGCCGGTCTACGACGAGCCCGAGTTCATCGTCCACACGGTGTGGCGCCAGTACGGCGGCTGGTGGGACGGCAACCCCGCCACCTTGCAGCCGGCGCCCGAGCGCGCCCTGGCCGCCGAGCTGGCCGCATTGGCCGGCGGGCCCGGCGCCCTGGCCGATCGGGCCCTCGAGCTCCTGGCCGAGGCGCCGGCCTCCGACGACGAGGCGGCGGATGCGGCGTTGCGTCTGGCGGGCCACCTGGCCGAGCACGCCTGGCTGGCCCAGCCTGACGACGAGGGCGTGCAGCGTGCGCGCCAGCAGGTCTTCGCCGCCCGGGCCACCCGGGCCACCTCCACCATGGCGCGGGGCGTTTTCACCTGGGCCGCCAACGAGTCGATCCCGCACCCGCACTGACCCAGGTGCCGCCCGGCGATTTCCAATTTTTTTGTCGCATTCGATAGTGTCGGCGCGGTGGACTCGTCGCTGACCAGCCCGTCTTCCGACACACCCGAAACCCCAGCTCGCAGCGCCAAGAATCCACGCCGCCGGCTGGCCGCCGTGGTGGTCGCCCTGGGGGCCCTCCTCCTCACCGGCTGTCAGCTTCCGAGCTTCGGCGCCTACAAGGGCGCCACGTCCCAGGGCCAGTCCACCTACCACCTCTGGCAGGGCTTCTTCATCGCCGGCCTCATCGTGGGCGGCTTCACCCTCCTGCTGATCGTGTGGGCCATCTTCCGGTACCGGCGGCGCTCGGACGACATGCCCGTGCAGACGCAGTACCACACACGCACCGAGATCGTCTACACCGTGATGCCCATCCTGATTGTGCTCGGGCTCTTCTGGGCGACGGTCGTCGTCGAGAACAAGGTGACCGCGGTCGAGCCCAACCCGGGCACCGTCATCCACGTCTACGCCTTCCAGTGGGGCTGGGAGTTCGAGTACCCCAACGGCGTCAAGGTGATCGGTCAGACGACCGACGCCCCGACCATGGTGGTGCCCACGGGACAGACGACGCGTATCTACCTCCGCTCCTACGACGTGCTGCACGGCTTCTACGTGCCGGAGTTCAACTTCAGCCGCTACGCCAGCCCCGGGTATTGGACCAGCTTCGACCTCAACGTCCTGCACGACGGCGTCTACCGCGGCCAGTGCACCCAGTTGTGCGGGCTGTACCACTCCATCATGTTCTTCAACGTGCGCTCGGTCTCCCCCGGCGCCTACGGCGTGTGGCTGCGGAGCACTCGCGCCTTCCAGGCGGCCCACCCCTCGTCCATCGGCCAACTCCCGGCCACCCTGCATGCCAACCAGAACGGAACGGTGCCCAGCTACTCTGGCAATTCCGGCAGCGGGAACACCGGCAATTCAGGAGGTCTCCTCTACGGTGACTGACGTCATTGCCCCTCCGGGCGTCCAGGAGCACGAAGCGCTCCCCCTGCCGCCGTTGGTTCCCGGCGACGGTCACGAGCCCTCGCACGGGGGGCACGAGGCCCACGGGCCGACCGGCATCCTCAAATGGCTGACCTCGACGGACCACAAGGTCATCGGCCTGAGCTACATGATCACGGCGATCGCCATCTTCTACCTGTCGGGAATCATGGCCCTCCTGATGCGGCTGCAGCTGACCTCGCCGCATTCGTCGCTCCTGAGCTTCGGGCAGTTCAACGCGCTCTTCACCATGCACGGCAGCCTCATGCTGTACCTCTTCGCCGGCCCCGTCGCCTTCGGTGGCCTGGCCAACTACGTCGTGCCCCTGCAGATCGGGGCACCCGACATGGCCTTCCCCCGCCTGAATGCACTGAGCTACTGGCTGTACCTCACCGGGTCCATCACCATGCTGATGACCTTCTTCGTGGCGGGAGGAGCCGCGCAGTTCGGGTGGGTGGCGTACGCACCGCTCTCCAGCGCAACCAGCTCCCCCGGCGCCGGTCCCGACCTTTGGATCATGGCGCTCCTCCTCACCGGGTTCTCGGCCATCTTCACCGGCGTCAATCTGTGCGGGACCATCTTCTACCTGCGCGCGCCGGGCATGACGATGTTCCGCATGCCCATCTTCACCTGGAACATGCTGGTGACCGGGATCCTCATCCTCATCGCCTTCCCCGTGCTCACGGCAGCGCTCATCATGCTCTTCGCGGACCGCCACTTCGGAACCCATATCTACACAGCGGTGGGATGCCACCTGGTCAGTGGCGCGCCCATGGCGTCGTGCGGCTCACCGTTGTTATGGCAGAACCTGTTCTGGTTCTTCGGCCATCCGGAGGTCTATATCCTCGCCCTGCCGTTCTTCGGCATCGTGACCGAGATCCTGCCGGTCTTCTCGCGCAAGCCGGTCTTCGGATACAAGGGCATGGTCTTCGCCACCATGGCGATTGCCGCGCTGTCCACCGGCGTGTGGGCGCACCACATGTTCACGACCGGCGCCGTGCTCTTGCCCTTCTTCTCCTTCCTGAGCCTGCTGATCGCCGTCCCGACCGGCATCAAATTCTTCAACTGGATCGGCACCATGTGGCACGGTCAGCTCACCTTCACCGTGCCCATGCTGTTCTCCATCGGGTTCTTGTTCGCCTTCCTGATGGGTGGTGTCACGGGCATCATGCTGGCGTCGCCACCGATCGACTTCGCCACCCACGACACCTACTTCGTCGTGGCCCATTTCCACCAGGTGCTCTTCGGGACCGCCGTGTTCGCCGGGTTCGCCGGCGTCTACTACTGGTATCCCAAGATGTTCGGCCGCATGCTGAGAGAGAGCCTGGGCAAGTGGCACTTCTGGTTGATGTTCATCGGCTTCTGGGTCACCTTCATGCCCCAGTACGTGGTGGGCCTGCTCGGCATGCCCCGCCGCGTGGCCAGCTACCCGTCCAACCTCGGCTGGCAGAGCTATAACATCGTCTCGACCGTCGGCGCCTTCATCATTGCGGTCTCGTTCGCCTTCCTGCTGGTGAACTTCTTCGTGTCCTGGCGCAAGCCGGTTCCCGCCGGGAACAACCCCTGGGACGCGCACACGCTGGAGTGGTTCACCACCTCCCCGCCGCCACACCACAACTACACCCACCTCCCGCCGATCCGCTCGGAGCGCCCGACGTGGGACTACAACCACCCCGACGCGTTGACGGTGCCCCACGGCCGGTCGGCGCACACCAACGGCAACGGGAACGGGAACGGGAAGGGCAATGGGAACGGAAAAGGCAACGGAAAGGTGACGGCGGACGCATGAGGATCGAGTCGCTCTTCCTGCTCTTCCTCGGTGCCTTCTTCGGCATCGTCGGCCTCGTCTACTGGTTCTGGGGCTACGACGACGGTGGCGGCGTGATGCTGCTCGGCGCAACGTTGCTCGGCTTCCTGCCCGGCTCGTACTACTTCTTCTGGCACCAGCGTTTCCACGGCCGCAAGTACTTCTACTGGGGCAAGGTCCACGCCGCGGGCGACCGCCCCTCTGACCGCGAGGACGTGGAGATGGCCGACGGTGCCGGGACCGTCGACTCGTTTCCCGGCTCTTCCATCTGGCCCTTCGTGCTCGGCATGGGCGCCTTCATGTCGGTGCTCGCGCTCGTCTTCGGCACCTGGCTCCTCTTCCTCGGCGCGCCGCTGATCCTGACCGCGCTGACCGGCGTCACCGCCGAGAGCCGGCGCGGCGGCACCGTCTGACCCAGCGGAGGCCGCCGGTAGCCTGATCCGGTGGAAGCGGCGAGCAACGAAACACGCCACGAACGCGGACTCTCGCGTGGCCTCGTCGTCCTCATCGCCGTGGCCACCGGCGCGGTGGTGGCCAACCTCTACTACGCGCAACCCGTCCTGCATCAGGTCGCCGGCACGTTCCACTCGGGGCCCGGGCCCACCTCGACCATCATCACGGCGACCCAGATCGGCTACGCGGCCGGCCTGCTGCTCGTCGTCCCATTAGGCGACCTCCACCCGCGCCGGGGCCTCGTCACCCGACTCTTCTGCCTGAGCGCGGTGGCGCTGATCGGGTGCGCGCTCGCCCCCAACCTGTGGATCTTCGCCGTGGCATCCATCCTCGTCGGTGGCGCCTCCGTGGCCGGGCAGGTGATGATCCCCTTCGCCGCCGACCTGGCACCCGAGGAGCGGCGGGGACGCGTCGTGGCCCGCATCATGACGGGGCTGCTGCTGGGCATCCTCCTCGCCCGCACCGTGTCGGGCCTGGTCGCCCAGGTAGCCGGATGGCGGGCCATCTACTGGCTCTCTGCCGCGCTGATGGTCGTCTTCGCACTGGTGCTCTGGCGGGCCCTGCCCACGGAGGGCCGGCGCCCGCACCGCAGCTATGCCGAACTGGTCGGATCGTCACTCCGCCTCCTGGTGACCGAACCCGTGCTGCGGCGGCGGGCCTGGCACGGCGCCTGTGCCTTCGCCGCCTTCAGCGTGTTGTGGACCACGCTGGCCTTCCTGCTCTCGGGCGCCCCGTACCACTACTCGAATGCGGTCATCGGGCTCTTCGGCCTCGTCGGGGCCGGCGGGATCCTTGCGGCCAACCTCGCCGGCAAGCTGGCGGACTCGGACCGGCACACTGCCACCACCGTTGTCGCCGGCGTCCTCCTGGCCGGTTCCTTCGCCCTGTTGTGGGCCGGCCGCACGTCACTGGCCGCCCTGATCATTGGGATCGTGGTGCTCGACATGGGCACCCAGGGCATGCAGATCACGAACCAGGCGATCATTTACTCCCTGCGGCCCGACGCGCGGAGCCGGATCAACAGTGCCTACATGGTCTGCTATTTCCTCGGTGGCGCCGCCGGGTCCCTGGGCGCCGGGGCGGTCTACGGCACGCACGGATGGGCCGGTGTCTGCCTCCTCGGAGCCGGCCTGGGCGTCTTGACGCTCGCCATGTCGGCCTACGACCGCCTGCGGCCGCCTGCCCACGCTCAAGCCTCGACGATCTCCAGCCCGTTGCCGTCCTGATCTCGGAAGGCGAACATCGGCGGCACGCCGGGCCAGCGCAGCACGTCGTCGGCATCGACGCCGCGTGACCGCATCGCCGCGTTGGCGGCGTCGGCATCACCGGTCGCAAAGCGGATCCCCGTCTCGACCCCGGCAGGCCGTTCCGCATGGGCCGGTTCGAGCGCCAGGGAGACGGATGCACCGGGGGGCGCCACCTCGATCCACCGGGCGCCCTCCCCCATCGGCACGTCGAGACGCGTCTCGAATCCGAGCGCCTCGTAGAAGGCCAGGGCGGCATTCTGGTCGGTGACCGGGATGCCGACGGTGTGCAGGTCGCAGATCACGAGCATTCGTAGCTGAGCATGACGACGCCGGTGCTGGTCGGCTCCGCGCTGAGCAGATGCAGCGGACGGGGTTGGTCCAGTTGCGTGAACAGGCGCTTGCCACTGCCGAGGAGGAGCGGGTGCAGGAAGAGACGGGAGCCGTCCACGAGGTCGAGGACGGCGAGCTGCTGCACCAGGACGCCGCTCCCGAGCACGGCGATGCTGCCGTCGCCCTCGGCCTTCAGCCTTCGCACCGCTGCCGCCAGATCGCCCTGGAGGACGCGGGCGTTCGCCCACGTCAACTGCGCGTCGTTCAGGGTCCGGGTGGCGATGTACTTCGGCGTGGCGTTGAGGTGCGCCGCCATCGGGTTGGCGTCCGGCTGCTGCGGCCAGAACGCCTGCATCTTCTCGTAGGTGCGCCGCCCGAAGATGTAGGCGCTGGTGGTCTGCATGCCCTCGAGCGCGGCGGCCTGTGAGACCTCGTCGCCATAAGGGGCGCCCCAACCGCCATGAGCGAAGCCGTCGTCACGATCCTCGTCGGGTGACCCGAGTCCCTGCATGACGCCGTCGAGCGTCACGAACTCAATCACGATCAGTTGCCGCATGGCGCCCCGTACCCCGTGCCCCGTGCCCCGTGCTCAGCCGTACAGCAGCGAGCCGGGCGTGGTGAGCAGCTCGCCCGACTCGAGCCAGGTCTTGAGGCCCGAGAGGATCATCGGCCAGCCGCCGTAGATCTGCGAGTTCGCGCCCTCACGCATCTGGTCGTGGGTGAGTGTCAGATGGCACGAGTCGTCGCCCACGGTCTCGATCTCCCACGTCACCCGGGAGAAGCCCTCGGCCTTGACGTCGTCGTCCCACAGGGCGGCCATGGTGTGCACCAAACGCCGCGGCGGGTCCACCTCGAGCACCTCGCCCTCGCCCAGGTGCACGCCGTGCTGATCGACGTCCACGCTGATGGGCGCGCCCACCTTCCAGTCCGAGTGGACGGCGGCGCCGAAGTTGTACTTGGCCCGGATCTCGGGGTCGACGATCGCCTCCCACAACCTCTCGGGCGTGGTCTTGATGAAGATCTCGTACACCTTTTCCATCTGGCTCTCCAGTCTCTCTTTGATCTCACTGAGCCCTGCCACCCAGGGCTCGGCGTACTTGCTGACCCAGCGGTCGTGGATGAGCCGGATCGGGACCGGATTGAGGAAATGGAGCTTCTGGCGGCCCCGTCGCCTGGTCACCACCAGCCCGGCCTCTTCCAGCACCTTGAGGTGCTTCATGACGCCGAACCGGGTCATGGCGAACCTTTCCTCCAACATGCTCAGGGTCTGCCCGTCCTCCCGGAACAACTCGTCGAGCAAGTCGCGCCGGGTGGCGTCGGCCAGGGCCTTGAACACCTCATCCACCCCTGCATTATATGTGACCTTTTAGTCACATGTCAAGAAGGTGCCGCACGCAAGCCCTCCCCCAGCGAGGGCTGAGGATTCGACACCGGCGCTGAGCTGACCGCGGCGAGCGCCTCGGTCAGCGTGAAGGCACCGGCGTACAGCGCCGTTCCGACGATCGCACCTTCGACGCCGATCGGGCCGAGTGCCGCCAACGCCTGCAGGTCGGCCAGCGACGAGACCCCACCGGAGGCGACGACCGGCGCCGCGGTCGCGGCGCACACCGCTCGCAACAGCGACAAACCAGGCCCGCGGCAGCATGCCGTCGCGGTTGACGTCGGTGACGACGTAGCGCGGCGCAGCCCTGGGAATCCAAGCGGGCCAACACCTCCCAGAGGTTGCCGCCGTCCTGGTTCACACCGCGAGCGGAAAGAGTCGTGCCCCGCACGTCGAGCCCGATGGCGACCCGCGCCCCGTGGCGGCGATAACGGCGGCGCACCAGTCGGGGTCCTCGAGGGCCGCCGTCCCGATGGTGACCCGCGCGCAGCCGGTGGCCAGCGCGGCCGTCAGGGACGCGTTGTCCCGGATCCCGCCCGACAACGTGACATCGATGTCCAACGCGTCGACCACCTCGGCCAGCAGCGCGGTGTTGGCGTTGCGGCCGAACGCGGCGTCGATGTCGACCAGGTGCAGCCAGCGGGCGCCCTCGGCTTGGAAGGCCAGGGCGGCCTCGAGCGGCGACCCATACACAATTTCGCTGCCGGCGCGGCCCCGCACCATGCGCACGGCCTGGCCGCCGGCGACGTCGACGGCCGGCAGCAGATCGAAGCGCACGGCGCAGCAGTCTACGGTTGGACTCGGACGGCGGATGAGCGGCAAGAATGCCCGGACCCAGCCCCCTCGGCGACGAAACCGTTCAGCTGGAGAGCGAGCGCGCCGGCCGGCGGCGCCAGGTGTCGACGCAGCCCGGCGAGCAGAACAGCACCATGCGGCCGCGCACGTCGTGGGCGATCTCCTGGGCCGTGTCCTCAGTCAGAGGCAGGCCGCAGATGGGGTCGCGGGATCCTTCCGCGCCGCTCCCGGCCATGCGGATACTCGAGGCAGGTATCGGTTTCTCGACCCCACGCAAAGTGACATGGGTCTCCGACACGATGTGACCCCAACTCGGGAGATGGCTCATCACCGCCGGAGCCGCCAGCGCCTCGCCAGCAGACGCCAGGTCGCAGAGGCGCGCCGCGACGTTGACGCAGTGCCCGATGTAGTCGTCCCCCTCCATGAGGATCACGTCCCCGCAGGTGAGCCCCGAGCGGATGGAGACGGTCTCGATCGCGCCGACCTCGCGCACCACGTAGTGCAGTTCCAAAATGGTCTCGAGGAGCGGCCGGGTGTCGACGCACACCAGCATGACGCCGTCACCGAGCCACTTGGCGATCCGCACGCCCCGGCGGGCGCAGATGTCGCGCAAAAGAGAACGGAACGCGGTCAGCACGTCGACCGCACGCTCGTCTCCCTCCATCTCGGTCAAGGCGGTGAAGCCCGAGACGTCCACAAAGGCGAAGCTGCGATGCACCCGCACGGCGAGATGCTCCCATGTCAGCCGTCCTCCGGCCCAATTCCCGGCGCGCACAGGCACCGGGATGGTGGCCTCTGGGCTGCCCTCTACGATGGCCCGATGGCGCCGCCAGGGGGACTGCTCGAGGGCAAGGTTGTCCTGGTCAGCGGGGGCGCCTCGGACATCGGCCGCGCCACCGCGCTGCGACTGGCCGCCGCCGGTGCGGCGGTGGTGATCGGCGACGTGTCGCCGGACGGTGCGGGGTCGGTGGCCGAGGAGGTGGAGGGAACCGGAGGGCGGGCCGTCGGCCTGCTCTGCGACGTCCGCCGCGAGGAGTCGGTAGCCGCCTTCATCGAGCGCGCCGTCGCCGAGTTCGGGACTGTCGATGCGGTCGACCACAACGCCGCGTGGAGCCACCCGCGTCTCGACACCGACGCCGTCGGCGTTGATCTCGGCGTCTGGGAGCGGGCGATCGAGATCACGACGCGGGGCGCTCTCCTGCTGGCACGACACGCCATCCCCGTCATGGTCGCCCGTGGTGGAGGGTCCATTGTCGCCATCTCGTCGGGGACGAGCACCATCGGTGAGTCGACCAGGGTGGCCTACGGGGTGTCCAAGGCCGCGCTGAATCAGCTGACGCGCCACCTGGCGGTCCGCTACGGCCGCGACGGCGTCCGCGCCAATGCCATCGCCCCCGGCTTCATCCTCACGGAGACGGCCGCGACACAGGTGCCCGCCGACGTGCAGGCGCGTCTGGCCGAGGCCAACCCGACTCGCCGCCTGGGCACGCCTGATGACATCGCCCGCGTGGTCGTGTTCCTCTGCAGCGACGATGCTGGCTACGTGAACGGCCAGGTGCTCCACGTCGACGGCGGACACCAGATCGCCGGGATGATGTAGGTGGCCGATGCCTGAAGCACGTCGGGTCGCCCTCGTCACCGGCGCGAGCCGGGGTATCGGCCGCTGTGCCGCCGTCGCCCTGGCCCGGCGCGGCTACGACGTGGTGATCACCGCCCGGACCGTGCACGAAGGCGACGGCCGCGCCTATTCCTCGAGCACCCTGGTGCGCGACGATCCGATGCCCATCGCGGGAAGCCTCGATTCCACGGCGGCGGAGATCGAGGCGTTGGGGCGGACCGGCGTCGCCGTGCCGATGGACCTGATGGACCGCTCCTCGGTCGAACACGTGGCGGCGGTGGCGTTGGCGGACATGGGCCGGGTCGACGTCCTGGTGAACAACGCCATCTACCAGGGGCCGGGCACCATGGACCGCATCCTGGACCTGCCACTCGAGCTGGCCGAACGCTGTCTGGTCGGCGACTACCTCCATCCCCTGCTGCTCACCCAGTTGCTCCTGCCTGGCATGCTCGAGCGCGGGGAGGGCCGGCTGGTCAACATGCTGTCCGAGGCGGCTTTCACGACGCCGCCCGCTCCCGCCGGCGCCGGCGGATGGGGCGTCGCCTACGCCGCGGCCAAGGCGGCCTTCCACCGCGTCACGGACATGTGCCACGTGGAGTTCGGCGCCCAGGGCATTGCGGCCTTCTCTCTCGCGCCAGGCCTCACCCTGACCGAGTCCATGCGGGCCTCGGGCATGGACGAGGTGCTCATGGGCGCCGGTCACGTGCCCGCCCCACCGGAAGTGGCGGGAGAGGTGGCCGCCTGGTTGGGCGACGACCCTGACGCCCTGCGTTACGCCGGCCAGATGGTGTCGTCACGCAAGCTGTGCAAGGAGCTCGCGCTCGTGCCCGGCTGGCCCCCGCCTCGCCCCACCTAACGCGCGCGCCGAGACGCGGCAAACCCATGGGATTGGGGAACGGCACCAGGCCGGACGCGGCCACGTCGGCGGCACAGGCGCGCAGCACGCCGTACAGCTCCTCGAGGGCCTGATCGCTGAGGGCGGCGTAGGCGGGTTCCGCCAGCTCGTCGGTCAGCTCCTCGACCTGACCGTGCAGGGTGCGTCCGGCATCGGTGACGCGCCCGTCGGCGTGCAGCAGTCCTGCACCCGCGAGCGTCGCCGTGACGTCGTCCCACTCCGTCTCGCTCCAGCCGCGGTTGTCCCGCAGGACCTCGACGGGGATCGCCTTGGTCCCGGCCGCCAGCACGTGCGCGTCGACGCCGCTCAGGCCGTGCACCACCAGCGCGGCGACATGACCGTCCCCGCGGTGCTCGCGCAAGGTCGTGCAGGCCTGCCAGACCTCCCCCAGGCCCCCGGTCCCCAGCGCGGTCGCAATGCGGGACCACAACGACCGGTTGGCCCCCGCCATCACCCGTCCATCCCCGTCGCACCCGGCTGCAGCCCGCCGCAGGAGGGGCAAGGAAGCCAGCAGAGCAGACCGGGACTCCGTGCGGCACACCTCGCCGAGCGCCTCCGCCGCAGCGATGGATCGCACCCGGCAGAGCGTCTCGGGCGCCACGACCTCCCAGCACCCGGGCAAGGCTTTCTCCACCATCCCGGAATGGAAGTTGAAAAAGGCCGCGGCGACGGGTCCGGCGTTGACGCGGCCGAGGGGGGCGGCGCGAGCGGCGAAGTACCCGGACCAGAAGCCGCGCAGACCAGCTTCACGGAGCGCGGCCCGGCATTCCGGTGCGAAATAGGTGACGGCGTGGACGGACTCGACGGCGACCCAAAGGTCGCGTGCGGATGGCCGTCCCCGCCGTGCGCTCAGCGGCTGACCTGCCGTACGCCCGTGGGCGAACTCTCCGGCTGACGGACACCGCCGTTCTCCAACGGCTCGATGTCGATGCGCACCGGTACCGGCTCGGGGTCGAGCTCTTCGTGCTCGTCGTCGGGCCGGGGCGCGGACGGGACCGTCGAATACTCGCCCTCAGCAGAGAGTTGCACGATCACCGCGCGCTTGCGCTTCCCGATGCCGTGCACGCCCTGCATCTCCCTGCACAGCTGATAGGCCACCAGGCCGCTGATGACGGGGACGATGAAGAACGCGAACCGGAAGAACCACAGCACCTCGTTGAGCGAAACATGGAAGAAGTTGGCCAGGACGTCGGTCGAACTCGCGGCGAAGAGGGTGAAGAGCATTGCGAAGAACGCGACGCCGAAAGCCGTGCGCTTGGGTCTGTCGCGCGGCCGGTCGAGCAGGTTGTGCATCGCGTTGTCGCCGGTCACCCTGGCTTCGATCGCGGGCCACATCATGGCGAGAGTGAACACAATGCCCGGGAAGACCACCGCCGGCAGGACGACCTCGAGCGGGACCGTGTGCCCCCAGAAGGCCAACTCCCATGACGGCATGATGCGCAGGGCGCCATCGAGCCACCCCATGTACCAGTCGGGCTGCACAGCGTAGGAGATCTTGGACGCATTGTAGGAACCGAACTGCCAGATGGGGTTGATCTGGGCGAAGGCCCCGAGCAGGGCCGTCACTGCCGTCACCATGAAGAGGAACCCGGTCGTCTTCGCCATGAAGGTCGGGAACATGGGAGAGCCGACGACGTTGTTCTCCGTGCGGCCCTCGCCCTTGAACTGGGTGTGCTTCTGGCGCACCAGGAGGCCCAGATGGGCCGAGAGGAGTCCGATCAGGACGAGCGGAATTATCAAGACATGGATGATGAAGAAGCGCGGAATTATGATGCCGGTACCCGGGAATTGGCCGCCCCACAGGAACGTCACCAGGTAACTCCCGACGAAGGGGATCGACTCGGCGATCGAGTACCCGATGCGAAGCCCGGTGCCCGAAATCAGGTCGTCGGGGAGCGAGTAGCCGATGAAGCCCTCCAGGATGGCCAGGATCAGCATGGTGGTGCCGATGAGCCAGTTCAGTTCGCGCGGCTTGCGGAAGGCTCCGGTGAAGAAGATGCGGGCCATGTGCACGATGATCGACCCGGTGAATATGTCGGCAGCCCAGTGGTGCATCTGACGAATCAGGAGACCGCCGCGCACGTCGAAGGAGATGCCGACTGTCGACTTGTAGGCCTCTGAGACCCACTGGCCGTCGAGCGGCTTGTAGCTGCCATGGTAGATGACCTGCTGCGTCGACGGGACGAAGTACAGCGACAGGAAGACGCCTGTGGCCAGCAGGACCACGAACGAATAGAGCGAGATCTCTCCCAGCATGAAGGACCAGTGGTCCGGGAAGATCTTGTCGAGGAAGACGCGGCCGCCCTTGGCCACGCCCAGCCGGTCGTCGAGCTCGCCGACGACTTTGCCCACGTGCCCGTAAGGGCCGAGAGCCTCTTTCTTGCTGCGCTTGGTCGTCGCGGCGGTGGTGCTCACGAGTTCCGCTCCCAGAAGCCGGGCCCGATGGCCTGATCGTACGGTGCCATGGCGATGAGGTACCCGTCGTCGTTGTAACCGAGCTGCATCTGGGGCAGGGGCCGGGGCGCCGGGCCGAACTGGGGCACCGCGCCGTCACGCACGTTGAACATCGACTGGTGGCAGGGACAGACCAGCAATTCGAGCTCCTGCTCGTAGAGGCCGACGGGGCAGCCGAGGTGCGTGCACACCTTTGAGTAGGCCACGTAGCCGTCGGGGGTCCAGCTCTCGCGTCCCGGCTCGGTCGTGAACGGCTGGTCCGACACCCTGATCAGCACGGTCTGGTCCACTGCCTGCCCCTGGTCGCTGATAAACCCGGTCTGGGCGTTGACCGTGTCCTGGGGATAGACGGTCATGATGCCCCCGACGACCAGGGTCTCCTTGCGCACGGGCCGGGCACTCGAGTCCACCAGGACCATTCCCTTGCGCCAGCCGGTGGTCTGCAGGGAGGTCCCGGGCACAGGGCCGAGGGAGCGAATCAAGGGGAAGGCTGCGACGATCCCGAAGACGCCGGCGCCTGCAGCGAAGAGGCCGCCCAGCACACGGCGGCGCTTGATGACGACGGCAGAGCGCTCGACGAGGGCGGCCGACATGACGTCGCGCTCCTCGGCGGTCGAGGCGAGCGTGTGGCGCTCCTCGACGAAGGGGCCCTGGGGCATGAGGTACTTGCCCCAGGCGGTGAGGCCGAAACCCAGGGCGAACAAGCCGGCGCCGAGCGCGCCGCCGAAGATCCAGTCGCTCCAGTTCTGCCAGTAGGCGGCGCCGGACACGCCGAAGAGGACGATGGCCAGGAAGAGGATGACGGCGATGATCTGTTCGGTGCGCTCGGGGTTCTTCGCTGCATCACCCATGTGCGGGTCGCTCAGGGCAGCGACCGGCATGGGCACCCGCGTGCGCGAAGGCTGGTGGTCCGTACCGCTCACGAACGCTCCCCGATCCAGAAGCAGATGAGGGCGAGGCCGCCCACACCGATGAGGAGAGCGACGAAGCCCTCCGCCACCGGGCCCACGCCGCCGAGCCCGAGCCCCCCGGGATTCTCCGGGTGCTGCAACCGACCGGTGACGTACGAGACGATGTCGCTCACCTGGGCGTCGGTCAGGTTCCCGGAGAAGCGCGGCATGTTGGCCGGCCCGGTGCGGATCGCCTCGGCCACCTGCTGCGCTGTCACCTGGCGGTTCTGCAACGACGGGGCATTGGTGCCGAAGGCCAGCGCGTCACCGGATCCCTCAATGGTGTGGCACGCGGCGCAGTTGAGCGAGAAGAGGTCCTGTCCGGCCGACTGGTTGGCCCCGGCGAGGTGAGGGTCGGGCACGGCGGGGACGGAGGGGTCGAGCGAGTTGACCCAGGCAGCCAATTCCAGGGCCTGCACGGGCGTGAGGCGGGACGGCTTGCGCTCGGCCTCGACCGCCTTGACGTCGGTAGCGGGCATACGGCCTGTGCTCACCCAGAAGTCGACCGTGGCGGCGCCGACGCCCTGCAGGTTCGGCCCGATGGTGGCCTGCCCGTCGGGACCGACGCCGTTGGCCTGGTTGCCGTGGCAGCTCGAGCACGTCTGGGCGAACAGCAGGCGCCCGGCGGTGATGAACGCCTGCGGCGGGTTGGAGTACGTGATGGCCGTGTTGCCGTAGGAGATGAGATGGCCGTTGAGGCACGTCTTCGAACTGCTGAGGAAGGGGTTCCCGGCGTTCGGCACGGCGTTGGTGACGCCCTTGACGTTGACCGTGCCGCAGGAGCGCGTCGTGACGTGGGACGGGCTGACCGAGACCTGCGTCGCGTCCGCATGGCCACTCGCACCTGCAGTGGTCCCGGGGAAGAACATGGCCAGCGACGCGAGGGCGGCCACCGAAAGAAGGCCCGCCGGCAACAGGAACCGGGTGCTCAATGTCTTCTTGTGTGGTGCGCGCACGCCTCGCATGCCTATTTGAGAAGGAACAGGCAACTGTAGAGCCCGACCCAGACGATATCGACGAAGTGCCAGTAGTACGAGACCCCCTGCACCGCAGACAGCTCACCGGGGTCGCCGCCGACGTCGCCGCGCATGCGACCCAAGAGGAAGACCATAGCGAGCAGCCCGATGAAGACGTGAAGGCCGTGCAGGCCCGACATGATGTAGAAGAGCGACCCGTACGAGTTGGTGTACCAGCGTGTCGGGCTGAAGAGCCATTCGTAGGCCTGGTTCCCGAGGAATGCCACGCCGAGGCAGATCGTGACCACGATCCAGATGCGGGCCGAGCGCCGCTTGCGCCACTCCACCTGGAACACGGCCCTCTGCATGGTGAAGCTCGATGACACCAGGACCAGGGTGAAGAAACCGGCCCGCAGGGTGTCAAGATCCGTCCCCGCCGGCGGCCAGGGCCCGATCGTGTTGGCTCGGATCGTGAAGAAGGCCGCGAAGAGGCCGCTGAAGAACATCAGCTCGGACCCGAGCCAGATCATGACGCCGATGGCCAGCATCGGAGGCCGGTCGTGGATGATCTTTCCCTGGGGAACAGGGGCCTCCGCCGAGAGAGCCTGGGTCACAGGTGAATTTCTAGTCGACCCGACCGCGACGACGCCAACCAAGCGGCGGCACGGCTCAGGCTCCTGCTGCGGGTCCGAAGACCCAGGTCAGCGCAACTCGACCGGGAGCGGATCGGCGTGCAGCACGGTGAGCCGCCGAGTCGGTCTCGTGAAGGCGACGTACAGCGTCCGCAAGCCCCGTGTCGTTGCCACGGGCGGCCCCTCGTCGGCAAGGTCATTGCCCACGGCGGCGATCAGCGAGGGCTCCACGACGATGACCGAGTCGAACTCCAGACCATTCGTCTCGTCGGCCGGCAGGACCACCAAGCCCGCCGCCAAGCCGTCGCCCATGGGATCGCGGGGATCGATCGGGTCCAGGCCCGCCTCGGCCAGCGCCCTGGTCAACTCAGGCAGCATGACCGCCGGTCCGAGGACAGCCACTCGGCCCGGTGAGACCGCCGCCACCTCCTCACGAGCGAGGTCGGCCAGGGCCTCTGCGAGCCCGAACCGGTTGGTGGCGATGATACGGGGAGAAAAGCCCGACTGCCGGACCGGACGCGGTGGGGAGATCTCGGGCGCGGCGACGGCCAGGACCTGCGCGGCGAGCGCGACCACTTCGGCCGGGGTGCGATAGCTGACCGTCAGCTCCACCAGCCGCGGCGGCCGTTGCGGGCTCAAATAGCGCGTGATGTCGTCCCAGCCGGCGGGAGCCCAGGGACCGGTCGCCTGTGCGATGTCGCCCACCACCGTCATGGAGCCCGAAAGCGATCGACGGGCCAACATGCGCAACTGCATCGGCGAGAGATCCTGCACCTCGTCGACCACGATGTGGCCGAAGGCGCGGACGTCGTCCTCGGAGGCGGCCACTGCGGCAGAGACCGGTTCGGGCGAGGCCGCCAAGCCCTGCGGCCAGAAACCCATCTCCGATGCCATGCCCTCCTCGGCCCGCTTGGCCCGCGTGCGGGTCGGCCGCCCCCGGCGGGGGCCCAGCAGGGTGCGCGCCTCGTCGATCAGGGCGGCGTCGCCAACAGTCCACGGCACGGTCTCGAGCGAGGCGCTCCGGGGCCGGTAGAGCCGCTGCACGTCCGTCTCGCTGAGGATCCCCTTCCCTGCGGCGGTGAGCAGCGCCCGGGCACCCAGGAGATCGTGCAGGAACTCGTGCGGGGACAGCCGTGGCCACATCCGGTCGAGCGCGTCCGTGACTTCGGGCACCCGCCGCAGCCGCTGGGCCAGGTCCTTCTGCTCCTCGGGCGTCGGCGCGTCATCCGCCCCGTCGACGTCATTCCGTCCGAGCCTGGCCCGGTACTCGTCCGACAGCACTCGCAGGACCTGGGCCTCCACGAAACGCCGGCGGGCATTGTGCGTCCCAGGGCGGCGTCGGGCCATGCCCACGATGTCCTCGGTCGTCCGGGCCCGTAGACGCAACACTCCTGCGCCGAATGGGACCTCGACATCCCGGCGGAGCGGGCGCTGCCGAGTCCGTACGGCGCGGGTCAACA
Source organism: uncultured Acidimicrobiaceae bacterium (assembly GCA_963741995.1). Taxonomy (GTDB): domain Bacteria; phylum Actinomycetota; class Acidimicrobiia; order Acidimicrobiales; family RAAP-2; genus Bog-473. The sequence goes on along the minus strand of CAVUKI010000001.1, from coordinate 30,044 downwards.
CCCTCACCATGCGTACGTCGCCCTTCAGCTTGGCCACTGTGGGATCGTCGACGCCGCGCACGCGCACCTCGGGCACCAGTCCCGAGACGGTCGACAAGCTGACCCCGGTCTCGCCGAGAGAGGGCAGGACCTGCTCGATGTAGCGCAGGAACAACGGGTTCGGACCAACGACGAGGACGCCCTGGCGCTCCAACGGGAAGCGGTGCGTGTAAAGGAGATACGCGGCACGGTGCAGGGCCACCGCCGTCTTCCCGGTGCCGGGTCCACCTTGGACCACGAGCACCCCGGGCAGCGGCGAGCGGATGATCTCGTCCTGCTCGCGCTGGATGGTCCCAATGATGTCGCCCATCTGGCCCGTCCGTGCCTGACCCAACGCAGACAGAAGCGCGCCGGGACCACCCAGGACCAACCCGTCCGCCAAGAGGCGTTCCCCACCGTCGCGAATCTGCGCCCCACCAGCCCCCGCCGGGGCGGACGCGCCGGCGCGGCCTTCAGGGTCGACGAAGTACTCATCCTCGAGCCCGAGAACCGCTCGGCCCCTGACGGCGAGGTGTCGGCGGCGGGCCAGACCCTGTGGATCGAGGCCCGTGGCCCGGTAGAAGGGCTCCGCGACGGGGGCGCGCCAGTCGACGACCAGCGGTTCGTGATCCGGGCCCGAGACGGCGAGCCGCCCGATGTGGAAGGACTCACCCAACAGCGGGTTCCCGGACGTGGATTCCACCCCGGGCTCCGGAAGGCGGTCGATCCGTCCGAAGTAGAGCGCCTGGTCGCCGATATCGAGCTGCTCCAGGCGAGCCAGGCTGGTGCGGACCACGATGTCGCGCTCCGTACGCGACTGGAAAGTGCCGCCCCGGCCGAGATCGAGCACGCCCTGCAACATCTGGCGCGCTTCGCCCCGCATGGACTCCAACCCGTCGTAGGCACGGTTGAGGAACTCCTGCTCATCCTGCAGATCGGGATGTTCGGGCACCTCTCCCCTTCCTCACCCCGGCCCACGGGGAAACGGTTCAGTTTAGACGGCCCGCCACGCCCGGGAAGCCGGGGTGGTGCCGCATACGATGAGCCGGACCGAAAGGATTGCCATGCTGATCTCCACCATGAATGACGTCCCCGGCTACAAGGTGACCTCGGTGCTCGGCGAGGTCTTCGGTCTCACCGTCCGCTCTCGCAACGTGGGCTCCCAGTTCGGCGCCGCCTTCAAATCCCTGGCGGGGGGCGAGCTCAAGGGGATGACCAAGAACCTCCAGCTGAGCCGGGAGGACGTCACGAGTCGCATGGTCGAGGAGGCCGAGGCACGCGGTGCCAACGCCGTGCTCGCCATGCGATTCGACACCTCGGAGATGGGCGGGAACTGGACGGAGATCTGCGCCTATGGGACGGCCGTCGTCATAGAGCCGATCGGGTGAGCCAGGCGGCAGATGCCCGCCCGGACCTCGTGCGCGCCTGCTTGCGGGAACCGGTGTCCCGCACTCCGGTGTGGTTCATGCGCCAGGCGGGGCGTGCGCTGCCCGAGTACAGGGCGGCCCGCGGCTCAGGCTCCATCCTCTCCGCCATCGGCGACGCCGCTCTGTCGGCTGAGCTCACCCTGCAGCCGGTGCGCCGCTATGGCGTGGACGCCGCCATCGTCTTCTCCGACATCGTCGTGCCTCTCCACGCCATCGGCTTCGGCGTCGACGTGGAGCAGGGACGGGGTCCGGTGGTGGCCGCGCCGTTCCGCAGCTCGGCCGATCTGGACCGCCTCCGGCCCTTCGAGCCGGCGACCGACGCCCCTTACGTGGCCGAGACGGTGGGTCTCGTCCGCCGGGAGCTGGAGGGGTCCGGGGTTGCGCTCATCGGCTTCGCCGGCGCACCCTTCACCGTGGCGAGCTACGCAGTGGAGGGCGGGCCCTCCCGCACCTTTGCCAAGGTCAAGTCCCTGATGCACGGGGATCCCGACCTGTGGCATCAATTGACCGATCGGCTGGCCGCCATGGCCGTGGCGTCCCTCCGTGCGCAGATCGAGGCCGGAGCACAGGCGGTGCAGCTGTTCGACAGCTGGGCTGGATCGCTCGCGCCCGACGAGTACGCCCGCTTCGCCCTCCCCGCCACCCGCGCCGTCCTGGCCGGCATTGCCGACCTCGGCGTCCCAACCATTCTCTTCGGTGTCGGCACCGGCGAGCTTCTCGCACTGATGGCCTCCGCCGGATCCGATGTCGTCGGCGTCGACTGGCGCGTGCCCCTCCACGAGGCGCGCCGGCGCGTGGGACCGGGTCACGCGTTGCAGGGCAACCTGGACCCCGCCCTCTGCCTGGCGCCGTGGCCCGTCGCGGCGGAAGCAAGCCGGTCCGTTCTTGCCAGCGCACACGATGGGACCGGGACCGGCCATGTCTTCAACCTGGGTCACGGCGTACTACCCGAGTCGGACCCGGGCATCCTGAGCGCCGTTGTCGAGCTGGTCCACGCGGAGACCGCACGGGAATGACAACCGGCGTGCTGCTCATGGCGCACGGCACACCCGCGAGCATGACGGAGATCGCGCCCTTCTACACACGGATCCGACGCGGCCGTCCGCCGACGCCGGAACAGCTGGCCGAGCTCGAGGGACGGTATGCCGCCATAGGCGGCGTGTCACCGCTCACCGTCCGCACCACCGCGCAGGTCGACGCCGTGCGCGCAATGCTCGACGCGCGGGCTCCCGGCCACTACGTGGTGGCGTTCGGCGCCAAGCACACAGATCCGCTCATTGAGGAGTCCGCGAACCTTCTCGCCGAGGCCGGAGTGGAGCGGGTCATCGGCCTCGTTCTCACGCCCCATGGTTCGTCAATAGGCTCGCAGGAGTACCTGGATCGCGCCAAGGCCGCGCTCGGCACGACATCGTTCGTGCCGGTCGAGCCCTGGTACGCCCAGCCCTCACTGGTCGCGCTCCTCGCCGACCGAGTGCACGCTGCACGGCGCACCGTCGCTGGCCGGACCACTGTGATCTTCACGGCACACTCGCTGCCCGAGCGGATCAGCAGGACCGGCGACACCTACGCCGAGCAACTGGCCGAGTCGGCCCGCCTTGTCGGCAACGCTGCCGGCCTCGACGATTGGCTCGTGGCGTGGCAGTCCGCCGGACGGACGCCCGAACCTTGGCTCGGCCCCGACGTGCGTGACATGGTGCGCCAACTCGCGGCCGATGATCTCGCCGACGCCGTCGTCATCTGTCCCATCGGCTTCGTGTCCGACCATCTCGAGGTGCTCTACGACCTCGACGTCGAGGTGGCCGCCGTCGCTGCGGAGGTTGGCCTTGCCTACGCCCGCACGGCGTCCCTCAACGACGACCCCGTGTTCATCACCACGCTGGCCGACCTGATCGTCGCCGCCGACGGAGCGTCCTGACGTGACAGCGCGGCGGGTCGTCGTCGTCGGCGGCGGCATCAGCGGCCTGGCCGCGGCCTGGGAGCTCACAGGCGGAGCGACCCCGCGGCCCGGGGCGCCGGCGGTCACCGTGCTCGAGGCGTCACCGCGCCTGGGCGGACCCCTGCAAAGTGAGGACCTCGGGGGACGGATCGTCGACCTGGGCCCTGACGGGTTCCTCGGGCGTCGGCGCGAGGCGGTGGACCTGTGCCAGGAGGTGGGACTGGCCGACGCGCTCGCGCCGATCGCGGCCCGGGGTGCATCAGTCTGGGCCCGCGGGCGCCTGCGCACGCTGCCCGAGGGCCACGCTCTCGGGATCCCGACCCGGTTCTGGCCGACGGCGCGTTCGGGCATCGTGGGCTTCCGTGGCGCGTTGGGACTTGCCCGCGATGCCGTGCTGCCCCGACCCGACGTCCGCGGCCCCATCGGCGACCGCGCCATCGGCCCGCTCGTGTCACGCAAGCTTGGCCGGCGCGTTGTCGACACCATGGTCGATCCCCTCATCGGCGGGATCCACGCCGGTTCGGTCGACGATATGTCCGCCGCCGCGACCTTCCCGCCGCTGCTGGCGGCCGCACAGCGCCGGGGCGGTCTCATGCGTGCGCTGCATGCCGAGGTGGCTGCTCCCGACCCCGACGGGCCGCCGCTCTTCTGGGCCCTCCATGGGGGCATGGCGTCTCTCGTCGACGCGTTCGGCGCGCGCCTCCAAGAGCGGGGGGTGGACATCAAACTTTCCAGCCCCGCCGACCACCTGGACCGCATGTCGCCGGACAGGTGGAAGGTGGAATCGGCGGGCCATACCATCGAGTCGGACGCCGTCGTGCTGACCACTCCGGCCCCGGCCACGGCGGCCCTCCTCCGCCTCCACGACGACGAAGTCGCGGGCCTGTTGGATGCCATTGACTACGCCTCCGTGGTGCTGGTGACCTTCCGCGTCGGCGCCGACGACATGCCCGCGACGCTCAACGGCACCGGATTCCTGGTGCCGCGTCGCAGTCCGCACAAGGGACGCGAGCCGTGGGCCGTGACCGCGTGCACCTACCTGGACCGCAAGTGGTCGCACCTCGACCGCGCCGGGGAGTTCCTGTTCCGCGCTTCGCTCGGACGCGTCGACGATGTCCGCGCCGTCGAATGGAGCGACGAGGAGGTCGCCGACCAGGCCTGGGAGGAACTGGGCGCGCTCATGGGTGTGCGCGGCCAGCCGCTCGAGGCACGGGTGGTGCGCTTCCCCGGCGCCTTCCCCCAGTACCGGGTCCATCACCTCCTCCGGACAACTGGTATCGAGTCAGCGCTGGCCCGTCTCGGCGGTGTTGCCGTCGCAGGCGCGGCGTACCGCGGTGTCGGCATCCCCGCCTGCATCGCCAGCGGCCGAGCCGCGGCCCAGACGCTCTTGTGAGCGGACCGCCGCGCCGGGGCCGCATCGCCATCCCCTCGGTCGCAGCGGGTATTCTCCTCGCGCTCTCGCTTCCCCCCTGGGGCTGGTGGCCGCTGGGACTCCTCGGCGCCGCGGTGCTGTACTGGCGCCTCGCCGGGTTGTCGTTGCGGACCCGCGTCTGGTCCGGTTGGCTCGCCGGTCTGGGTTGTTATGCGATCGGACTCTTCTGGGCCAACGCCTTCAACTGGTACGGCGCTGTCGTCCTCATCCTCATCGAGGCGCTCTACTTCGCGGCTGCGGCTGCCGCCACACCGCCCCGCCGTGGGCGAGCCCTCGCCTTCGTCTCTGCGTGCACGCTCGCCGAAGCGCTGCGTCTGTCCTGGCCTTTCGGCGGACTGCCGCTCGGCGGCGTGTTCTTGGGCCAGGCCAGAGGCCCACTGGTCGAGCTGGCCCGTCTCGGCGGGCCCCTTCTCATCACAGCGGGTGTCTGGGCCGGCGGCGTCGCCCTCGCCACACTCGGTGGCGCTCTGTGGGGGCGTCGCCGCGACGCCGCCGGCGCGCCGTCGGTCATCGGCCCCATCGTCGTTGCGGCGGGGATCGTCGCGCTGGCCTCCATCGGCGCCGTGGCGCCCGACGGTGGAGCACCCGTGCGGACAGTGCGCGTCGCGCTGGTGCAAGGCGGCGGGCAGCGGGGCCTGAGCAAGGAGCAGGTTGCGCCGAGCTCGGTGTTCGCGGCGCAGCTGGCCGCCACCTTCGCCGTCGCCACCGCGCATCCCGCCCCGGGCCTCGTGCTCTGGCCCGAGGATGTGGTGGCGCTCGACCAGCCGCTGGCCCGCTCACCCCAAGCTGCGCTCCTGAGCCGGTTGGCCAGACAACTCCACACGACGCTGCTCGTCGGGGTCACCGAACCGGCGTCGGCCACCTCGTTTCGCAATGAGGTCGTGTCCTGGGGGCCCAACGGCCACATCGTCGGCGTCTTCGAGAAGGTCCACCGGGTGCCCTTCGGCGAGTACGTGCCGTTGCGGTCACTGTTCTCGCACTTCGCCAACCTGTCGGGCGTGCCGCTCGATGCCGTCCCGGGCCATGGCACCGGCCTCATGCGGACCCCCGCCGCGCCGCTGGGACTCCTGGTGTCCTTCGAGATCTTCTACGCCGGGCGGAGCCACGAGTCGGTGCGTGCCGGTGCCCAGCTGCTGGTCGTTCCCACGAACACCTCCTCCTACGGCACTTCCCAGGTGCCGGCTCAGGAAATGGCCGCGGCGATCGTCCAGGCCGTCGAGACTGGGCGCGACCTCGTCCAGGCCGCCCCCACGGGGTTCAGCGCGGTGGTCACCCAGCGGGGCGTCGTCCTACAGCGCAGCTCGCTCGGCCGGCGCCAGGTACTCGTCGCCACCGTCGGCTTGCGCCGCGGCTTCACGCCCTACGACCACTTGGGTGATCTGCCGGTGTTGGCGCTTGCCGCGTTGGCGCTCCTCGCCGGGTGGGCCCGGCAACTGCACTACTCGTAGTAGCCGGAGTGGATGTAGACGCAGGGCACACCGGCTGCCACGTACATGGCGTGGTTGGACGGATCGTCCTCGAAGGCCAGTCGCAGGTCGAAGCCGTGCGCCCGGAGATCCTCCACCACCGACTGCTTGAAGTCGGTGACCTGGGCGTAGTCCCCGCGCGAGCGCATAACCAACAGGTCCCAGCGGAGCCCGTAGCGCTGCAACCAGGCCAGCGTCTGGGCTTGGACGCGGTAGGGACGTCCGGTGAGAAGGATGACGGCCAGCGAGGGATCCAGCAGCTCCAGCAACCGGGCGATCTCCTCGATTACGGGGTCGTCGCCACATGCCTCGAAGAACGCGGCCCAGTCCCGGCGTCCTCGGTCCAAGAAGTGTTGGCGGCCGGCCGCGTCGGACAGGACTCCGTCGATGTCGAAGATCACGGCCGGCCCTCCTGGGCGCGGCTTCCCGCCATCGGCGTGCCACGTCCAATTGATCCGGTCGGCCTCTGGCCTGGTCTGGGGCACGAAGGAGCAGCCTAAGGCGTCCCTCGGACCCCCGAGGTGGGAAATCCCCCCAATTGTTGAGGAGCCGGAGGCTTCGAAGGTGAGACCATGGATGGCGAATGGGACCCGACGCTGCACTAGGGGTGGGAAGAGACCCGGCCGCCACGGCCGGCACCGAGCGCACGCTCCCGGTGGCCCTCGGCAGAAGGGTGGAGGTCATCGGGGACCTCCTGCTCCCGCCCGAACCCACCGACAGCTCACGCGCCGCCTGCCGCGACATCGCCCAACGACTGGAGGAGTGGCAGGGACCGGGCATCGTGATCCTGTCCGGCCGGCTCGTGGCGCGGGGGTGCTCCCACGATCCGGCCACCGTCGTGGAGAACCACCGGGATCTCACGGAGGCGCTGGGGGCGTTCGCAGGCCGCGCCGAATCGCAGGTGATCGTCGTGATGGCGCCGTCGGAGCACGATCCTGCTCTGGCGCAGGCGCTGGAGCGCCACGGCGTGACGGTGCGCGACGGCGTCGACCTCGAATGCGAGACCGGTGCCGGTACGCGCACCGTGCTCGTACGCGCCGGCACGCTGCGACCCGACAGCAATCCCCCCATGGACGCCGCACCCTCCGACGACCGTCCCTGGCTGGCCGGCATGGAGCGACTGGACGATCCGAGACTCGCCCGGCGCTTCGTCACCTCGCGGGTGCTGTACCGACGCCTGCGCCGCTACCTCTGGGCGCCACCACTGGCCTTGGCCGTGATCGCGCTCCTGCTGCGCGTCGAGTTCGTGGTCGACGGCCTTGGCCGCGTGTTTCGGACGCACCGACAACAGACCGCGTTGCAACGGGCCTACAGCGCCACTTGGCCCTCGCGCCTCATCGTGACCGTGGTGATCGCCCTCGCGCTGCTCGCGATCCTCGCCCTCGTGGTCGCCATCACGTCGCGCGGCATCTGGCGGGCGCTCGGCGGTGAAGGATTGCCGGCTCCTTGGGCCGGCGGCCTGTCGGGCTCCCGCCCCATCGCGCACGAGCAGCTCGAACTGGACGGGGTGGACGCGCTCGACGCGACGCGGGACGCCGTCGAGTCCGGAGTCTCGGGCGTCATCGTCGGCGGGGCGCTCGTTCCGGAGCTGACCCACCTCGATACCGGCTTCTTCGCCTGCCCGGGTGCCACCTCCGAGGTCGTGCACGAGCATCGGGGTCGCCTCGGGCTCCCGCCCACCTTTCTGCACCACCGCCAGGAATCGACCCTCGAGATCGAGACAGGGGCGGAGCTGCACGTTCGCCTGCTCCTGGCCGAGGCCGATCTGCCGCTCTCCACCATGGGTGAGCGGCTCGTCACCGCCGACACCGTCGTCAAGGGTCGCTCCAAGGCGGCCGACGTCCACGCGGAACTGGTGGCCAGCTGGCCGGGCGGCGCGTCATGGCCGCCCGCGCCGGAGGTGGCGGCGGACCACATCCGGGTACGCCGCATTCGCCGCCTCGCCGCGGTCCTGCTGTTCGTGGCCGGTGTCATCGATCTGCTCTCCTCGGTCACGACCCCGCTGCGGGTGCACCTGCACCTCATTGCGCAGTACCTCCCCGTCTCGGTCGTCCAGGCAGCGGGCGCGCTGACCGCCATCGCCGGTATCGGGATGATCATGCTCTCCCGGGGTGTCCTCAGGGGTCAGCGCCGCTCGTGGCTGGTCGCCGTGCTCTTGCTCGTCGCCTCGCTCGCCCTGCACCTTCTGCACGCCGCCGACGTCATCACGCTCGTCGTCTGCGCCGGTGTCCTGACGCTGCTGGTTGTCGAACGAGAGCGCTTCCGGGCACAGACGGAGCGCGGGACCGTCGTCACCGCCTTCGTGATCCTCGCCGTGGGCGGGGTGATCGCGACCCTCGGCGGCTTCCTCGCCGTCGAGGTGGCCGGCCGCGTGCACCATCACCCCCTTCCCGGGTGGCCCGACGTACTTCTGGGCTCGGCCGAGCGTCTTGTCGGCGTGGATTGGGTCGCCTTCCCGCCCACCATCGATCGCTACGCCTCCATCAGCCTCCTGGCCGTGGGCCTCAGCCTGATCGTGGTGGCGCTCTATCTCTTGACCCGGCCGGTCGTCGACCGCCGCCTGTCGTCGGGGCGCGCCGCCATGGGCCGGCGCGCCGCCGAGATCCGGGCCCGCGACATCGTGCGGCGGCACGGCACCGGCACGCTCGACTACTTCGCGCTGCGCGACGACAAGCAATGGTTCTTCCATCGCGACTCCCTCGTCGCCTACGCCGTGTTCGGCGGCGTCTGCCTCGTGTCCCCCGATCCCATCGGGCCGTTCTCCGAGCGAGCCCATGTCTGGGACTCGTTCCGTCGCTACGTCGACCGGAACGGGTGGGGCCTCGGCGTCATGGGTGCGGGCGAGGAGTGGCTGCCGACGTACCAGGCCTCCGGGATGCGCTTCCTCTACATCGGGGACGAGGCAGTGGTGAACCCGCGGGAATTCTCGCTCCAGGGCGGCAAAATGAAGGGGCTGCGCCAGGCCGTCAACCGGGTGGCCCGCTACGGCTACACCGTCCGCTTTCTCGATCCTGCGCACCTCGACCCGGCGGACGCCGCCCGCATGGCAGAGCTGATGGCCAAGAGCCGCCGCGGCGAGCAGGAGCGCGGCTTCTCCATGATGCTGGGCCGCCTTTTCGACCGGCGGGACACCGGACTGCTCCTCACTCTGGTGGAGGGCCCGGATGGGGAGCCGGTCGCCATGTGCCAGTTCGTACCTTCACCCGCCATCGGCGGCTACTCGCTTGACCTCATGCGCCGCGACCCGGGCGAACATCCCAACGGACTGCTCGACTTCGCCCTGTGCTCGACCATCGACCATCTCAAGGGGATGGGCATGAAGGGTCTCAGCCTGAACTTCGCCGCCCTGCGGTCGGTGCTCGAAGGCGACAACGGCGACGGTGTCACCCAGCGGGTGGAGCGCTGGGCCCTGCGCCGACTGTCCGGCGTTCTTCAGATCGAGACGTTGTGGCGCTTCAACGCCAAATACGAGCCGCGGTGGCTGCCGCGCTACATCGTGTTCGACTCGGCCGAACAGTTCGTTCCCGTCGTCGTGCAGATCATGCGGGCCGAGTCCCTGACGGAGGTGCCGGTGATCGGCCGCCTGCTCACCACCGGTGTCGCCAAGCGCTCGGGCCCGGCCCTGCCCGAAGAGGTTCTGGCCGCGCGCGAGCACATCGGCAACGGGACGACCTCCCGGGAAGAGGCCGGGACGGCGCCGAGGCCATGAGCGAGTCCCGCTGCCCCCGCTGCGGGCATCCGGGAGTGCACCACAGTCGCGGTGACAACGGTCCCTGCGAGGACTGCGACCGTTGCTGGTCCGACCAACAGCGACGCGACCGCCCGCCCCATCACGTCTCACCCGGAGGTGCCGCGTGACGCTCAGGATGACGCCGGCAGAACGCGAGGCCTTTCTCGCCGGACTGCACGTCGGCATCCTCAGCGTCGACGACCCCGGCCGGGGACCGCTCAGCATCCCGGTCTGGTACGCCTACGAGCCCGGCGGGACGGTCAACGTCGTCACCGGGGGACAGAGCGTCAAGGCGCAACGCCTGCGTGCAGCGGGACGGTTCTCGCTCTGCGTGCAGACCGAGTCCATGCCCTACCGCTACGTCAGCGTGGAAGGGCCGATCACCGCAATGGAGGACACTGTCCCGGCCGACGAGCGGCGTGCCCTCGCGCAGCGCTATCTCGGAGCCGAGGGCGGCGACCTCTATCTGGCCGCAACGGAGAACGACGCCGCCGGCAGCGTCGCCTTTCGCATGACGCCAGAGCGCTGGCGCACAACGGATTACGGCAAGCTCGGGTAGGACTGCTCTTCATCGCGACCCCGGATGGCCGTTGTCCTGCCGTTGTGCTGATTGATCCGAACGGCCCTACTCGCCAGGTGACACGGCAAACCACAATCGGTCTTGCGGGGCGGGGTGACCGAGGTGGTCTGGGGGTCGCCCCGCCCTCGTCGGTGGTGGTGCGACCGGCACTGTCGTGGTGGAACCGGTGGCCCGCGCACCCGGCCCGGGCTCGACCACGATCCCGTTGATGTCGATCCACTGCAAGTCCGCTCTGCGTCGCCGGAGGCCTCGGCGGAGAAAACGGGGACCGGCGGCCCGGCTCACTCTGACCCGGAGGTCCGTGCATCCTCGAGCCGGCGACCTGGGCAAAGATGGACACGGAGTATGGAGTTGCGAAGGGAAGAACGCCATGAGCAACACGCATTACGGGCCCACAACCGTGGCCGCCAAATACGACCTCGCGGCCACGGAGGCCGAGCGCCGTGAGATGGGGCGGCAGGCCCGGATCCTGGCCCCCCGGGCCGACGTGGGCGACTGGGACGAACGGGCCCGCGGGCACGACCCCGTCGACACGCTCCTGGCCCAGAATCACATCCGGCTCCCCGAGCTGGCAGGGCTCCGGCACCAACGCATGTCGTTGTCGCCGTGGAATTTCTACCGTGGCGCCGCCGCGGTCATGGCGGCCGACCTCGCCTCCCGACCCCACAGCCGCATCGAGGTGCAGCTCTGCGGTGATGCGCACGTCCTGAACTTCGGCCTGTGGGCCACGCCGGAGCGCAATCTCAACTTCGATCTGCGTGACTTCGACGAGACCCTGCCCGGGCCTTTCGAGTGGGACGTGGCCCGCCTTGCGGCCAGCCTGGTGGTGGCGGCGCGGGAGAACGGGGTGAAGCCCAACAAGGCGGACACCGCCGTGACCGCGGCGGTCGACGCCTACCGCAACCGGATGCGGTACTACTCCACCTTGCCGCTCCTCGACATCTGGTACGAGGGCACGCGCTTCGACCAGTTCATCGACTACTTCGAGCCCGCCGACCGCGGCCAGGTGCAGGTGCAGTTCGAGAAGAACAAGGAGAGCCGGACGAGCCGTGGCGCGTTCGAGAAGATGACCACGGAGCGGCGCGGGCGGGCTCGCATCACCCCGCAGCCCCCGCTACGCGTGACACTCGACGACGACGAGCAGGGCGACATCGTCGAGGGCCTCCTGGCGGAGTACCGCCTCACGCTCCAGGAGGACCGCCGCCGGCTCTTCGACCGCTTCACCCCGGTGGACATGGTGCGGCAGGTGGTGGGGGTCGGCAGCGTCGGCATGGTGGTCTATCTCGTGCTGCTCGAAGGGAGCGCGACCGGAGACCCGCTCTTCCTGCAGTGCAAGCAGGCCGGCCCCTCGGTCTACGAGTCCTACACCTACTCCAGCGGGCACGACAACCATGGCGCCCGGGTCATCGCCGGCAAGCGGATGGTGCAGAGCGCCACCGACATCTTCGTGGGCTGGGGCTCGCTGGGTGAGCGGGACTTCTACGTCCGCCAGTTCCGCGACATGAAGCTGATCCCGACCACCGAACTGATCGCTCCCTTCCTCGTCGAGTTCGCCATCGCCTGCGGCAACTCGCTCGCCCGGGCCCACGCCCGCTCCGGCGACCCCGACGCCATCGACGCCTACATGGGGAAGAGCGACGTGTTCACCAAGGCCATGCGCCGGTTCGCTCGTCGCTACGCCGACCAGAACGAGCGGGACCACGCGGCGCTGATCGCCGCCATCCGAAAGGGCAAGGCGGAGAGCGTCCTGGACTGATCGCCCTACTTGGGCAGGAACAGCAGGGTGGCGTGGTTGGCGAAGTCGATGAGCGGCTGCGGCCACACACCGAAGAGCACCGTCACCCCCGTGCAGAGCGCAATGGCCAGGGCGCCGAGCGCGGGGACCGGGACCTTCTCCGGCGCCTCGCCCATGTCGTCGGCCTCGGCGACATCGTCATGGAGCAGGATCTGCTCGTTGAGCGTGGTCACGGTGCTGGCCGCCGACGCCGGAGTGGCCCAGGCCAGCCCGCCGCCCGTGCCGTTGCCCTCCCCCGCTGCGGTGATGATGCCGCCGCCGGTCATGCCCCCCTCGGCCCCCAGCGCCGCCGAGCCGCCGGCCCCGCCCTCGGACTCACCCAGGCCGCCGCCGGCGTACATGAGGACGGCCACCCGCAGGTAGAAGTAGGCCGCCACTGCCGCCGTCACCATGGCGATGACGGCCAGGGGCACCTCGCCCGCGCCGACCGCGGCGAACACCACCTGCAGCTTGGCCCACAGGCCGGTCGTGAAGGGCGCGCCCGCCTGGGCCAGCAGCAAGACCGCCAGCGCCAGCGCCAGCACCGGCTGGCGACCGGCCAGGCCGCGGTAGCGGGAGAGGTCGTGGTCGGCGTCGCCCTCACGCCCGAGCACGGTCACGATGGCGAAGCTGCCGACGGTCATGAACATGTAGACGAAGAGGTAGTAGAGCGAGGCACTGGCGCCGCGGGCCGTGCCGGCGGACACCCCGAGCAGAATGAACCCGGCATGGTTGATGGACGAGTACGCCAGCATCCGCTTCACGTCGCGCTGGCGCAGGGCGACGAAGGCACCGAGCACCAGTGAGAGCACCGCCAGCCCGTAAATGATCGGTCGCCAGTCGGTCTCGATCACGCCGAAGGACGAGAAGAGGACGCGCAGCATGGCGGCGAAGGCGCCCGCCTTGGCCACGGCCGCCATGAACCCGGTGACCGGCGACGGGGCGCCCTGGTAGACATCGGGCGTCCACATGTGGAACGGCACGGCCGCCACCTTGAAGGCGAAGCCGACGAGCATGAGGGAAAGACCGGCCAGCAGCAGGCCGTTGGTCAGGACGACGTTCTTGGACAGGAAGTCCGAAATCTGGGTCAGGTTCGTCGACCCGGTGGCGCCATAGGTGAGCGCGATGCCGTAGACGAAGATGGCCGACGAGAAGCCGCCCAGAATGAAGTACTTGAGCGCCGCCTCGCCTGACGCAGCGCGCTTGTAGTTGAAGGCGGTCAGCACGTACAGGGCGATGGAGAGGATCTCGAGGCCCAGAAAGACGATGATCAGGTCGTTGGCCATGCCCATCAACATGGCGCCGGAGGCCGAGACCATGGCCAGCACGTGGAACTCCGCGCCCTGCATGCCTTCCCGGCGCAGGTAGCCGTCCGCCACCAGCGCGCTGAGCAGCATGGCGATGGCGACCAGCATGGTGATGAGGACGCTGAAGCCGTCCATGACGACCGCCTGCTTCACGTAGGTGTGCGCCCCGTGCTGCTGCACGTCCGTCCACTGCCACAGCGCGATGCCCAGCGCACCGCCGGAGATGATCACCGTGGCGATGGTGCTCACTCGCGTCCGCAACGGCTTGCGCACCAGCGAGGCCAGGCCGAGGAGGAGGACGGCGCCGCCGATCATGATGATGGGCGGCAGGATGGCCAGCCACCGGATGGACGGCACCGTGATGGAGTTCGACACGGCGTGGGCGCCGGCGTGCGACGGCGAGCAGGGACGCGATCACTTGGTTCCCTCCACGCCCCGGACCGCCACCGGGGGCTCGGCGTGGCCGGTCGCGGACTCGACGTGCGCGATCAGCTGGTTGACCGACGGGTTGATCCGGTCGAGCACCGGCTTGGGGTAGACGCCCAGGAACACGATGAGGATGATCAGCGGCGCCATGACCAGCCGTTCGATCAGCACGAGGTCCCGGGTCTTCTCGTCGGCCTCCCGCGGCTCGCCGTGGAAGACCTGCTGGTAGGCCCAGAGCAGGTAGATGGCGGCCACGATGACGCCCAGGACGGCGACCACGGCCCACCAGCGGTGGGTGATGAAGGTGCCCGAGAGCACGAGGAACTCGCTCACGAAGCCGTTGAGGCCGGGCACGCCGATGGAGGCCATCATGACCACGGTGAAGACGGCCGCCATCACGGGCGCCGCCTTCTGCAGCCCGCGCAGCTCGCTCGTCTGCCAAGTGCCCCGGCGCTGGTAGATGAAGCCGATGAGGATGAACAGCGCCGCCACGATGATCCCGTGGTTGAGCATGAGCAGGACGGCGCCGGACAGGCCCTGCGTGCTCAGCGAGAAGGTGCCGAGCGCGATGAACCCGATGCCGGCCAGCGACGAGTAGGTGACCAGGCGCTTCATGTCGCGCTGGGCGCAGGCCACGATGGCGCCGTAGACGACGCCGATGACCGCCAGCGTCAGGAAGAGCGGGCCCAGCGTGCGGGTGGCGTGAGGGAAGAGGTTGAGGTCGAAGCGGATGATGCCGTAGGTGCCCAGCTTGGCGAGGATCCCCGACAGCAGGACCGAGCCCTCCTCCGGGGCCTCGGTGTAGGCGTCGGGCGACCAGGTGTGCAGCGGGAAGAGCGGTGCCTTGACGGCGAAGGCCGCCGTGAAGGCGAGGAAGAGCAGGATCTCCGTCGACGAGGACAGGTGGGTCTGCATGAGCGGCCCGAGCTCGAAGGTCAGGTAGTGGTACTGCGACTCATGGATGAAGGCGAGCGCCAGGATGCCGACGAGCAGGAAGGCCGAGCCGAGGAAGGTGTAGAGGAAGAACTTGATGGCGGCGTAGGCGCGCCGCTGGTGGCCCCAGCCGGCGATGATGAAGTAGGCCGGCACGAGCGTCAGCTCGAACATGAAGAAGAAGACGATGAGGTCGAGGGACAGGAAGCTCCCCATCACGGCCGCCTCCAGCAGAAGGATCCAGGCGAAGTAGGCCCGCGGCGTTCTGGCGGTTGCGCCCGAGGATGATGGTGAGCGGGAACAGCAGCGCGGTCAGCAGCACCAGGAAGATGGAGATGCCGTCGACCCCGAGGTACCAGTGCACCCCGAGGCTGGTGCCGGTGTACTCGTGGTTCGAGACCAGCTGGAACCCGCCGTCGTGCACCTTCATGGCGATGAGGGCGACCACGGCGATCACGGCCGTGACCAGCGACACGATCAGGGCCAGCGCGTAGACGACCTCCTTGTGCAGCGATCGGTCGAAGCTGAGCAGGCCGAGGGCCGCCGCCCCGATGGCCGGCAACAGGATGAGCAGCGTCAGGAACGGGATGGAGTGTCCCATCATCCCCACCACGCCCGGCTGAGCATGAAGGCGATGATGAGGGCCATCCCGATGGCGATCCCGAGTGCGTAGTTCCGGACGTAACCCGTCTGCAGCTTGCGGGCCGCGTTCCCTGTGGCCTTGGCCAGCTCCGCGGTGCCATTGACGGCGCCGTCAATGATGCGGACGTCGATCACCCAGGCGCAGAACGTGGCCAGCCGCTGGGCTGGGCGCCCGATGACGGTGTCGTAGAAGTCGTCCCAGTACCAGACCCGCTGCAGGAACGCCGGCTCCAGCTTCGGTTGGTAGACCTCGTCGCCCCGCCACAACCACCAGGCGATGATCAGACCGGCGAACGCCGCGGCGATGTCGGCCAGGGCCAGGGCCCACTCCGGCCCTGCCCCCAGATGATCGTTGTAGAGCGTGCCGGCGAACACAGGGGCCAGGAAGCTCGACAGGTTGTCGCTGTGGACCCAGGGCAGGTCGAGCGCGCCGGCGAAAAAGGCGAAGAACGACAGGACGACGAGCGGAAGGCGCATGATCCAGGGCGACTCGTGCGGCGCGTGCAGCACCGGCTCACCGTTGGGCCCCGGCTTGTCGAAGCGCTCCTTGCCGCCGAAGGCGAGGATCTCCAGCCGGCTCATGTAGTACGCCGTGAGGACGGCGGTGATCAGGCCGAGGACCCACAGCCATTTGAAGTGGGCGAAGGTGTTGTCGAGGACGTCGCCCTTGGCCCAGAAGCCCGAGAGCGGCGGGATCCCGGCGATGGCCAGGAAGCCGATGGTGAAGGTGACGGTGGTCCACTTCATGTAGCGGCGCAGCGCGCCCATCCGTTTGAGGTCCTGCTCGTCGTGCAGGCCGTGGATCACCGAGCCCGCCCCCAGGAAGAGCAGCCCCTTGTAGAAGGCGTGCGCCACCATGAGGAAGACGGCGGCGATGTAGGCGCCGGTGCCCACGGCGAGGATCATGTAGCCGATCTGCGAGACGGTCGAGAAGGCGAGCACCTTCTTGATGTCCTGCTGCGCGCAGGCGATGGTGGCCGCCACGAAGGCGGTGACGGCCCCGATGGTGGCGATGATCTCGGACCCCGTGGCCGTGACGTGCAGCAGCGGGTTCATCCGACACAGCAGATAGACCCCTGCCGTGACCATGGTGGCGGCGTGGATGAGGGCCGAGACCGGCGTCGGGCCCTCCATGGCGTCGGGCAGCCAGTTGAACAGCGGGATCTGGGCCGACTTGCCGGCGGCAGCCAGGAACAGGAGCAGCACCGCGGCCAGGCCGGCGCCGCCGTCGAGGTGGTGTAACTGGCCGAAGATCCCCCCGCCCGGTCCGCTCTCGTACTGGATGGTTCCGGTCCGCTCGAAAATCAGGAAGATGGCCAGCAGGAAGCCGACGTCGCCGATGCGGTTGTAGATGAAGGCCTTCTTGCCCGCCGAGGCGGCCGACTCGCGCTGGAACCAGAAGGCCACCAGCCAGTACGAGCAGACGCCCACGCCCTCCCAACCCACGAACGTGAGTACCAGGTTGTCCGCCAGCACCAGGAGCAGCATGGAGAAGACGAACAGGTTCAGGTAGATGAAGAACTTCGAGTAGTCCCGGTCGCCCTTCATGTAGCCGATGGAGTACAGGTGGATGAAGGCGCTGACGAAGGTGACGAACATGCACATCGTCATCGACAGCGGGTCCACCAGGGTGCCGACGGGCACCGACAGGCCGCCCGAGCTGAACCAGGTGAAGTAGTTGTCCACCACCACCCGGCCGTTGTCGGGCAAGCCGAGGAGGCCGGCCAGCACGATGCAGGCCACGACGAAGGCGCCGCCGATGGCGGCGGTCCCGATCCAGCCTGCGACCGGGTCGCCGATGCGGCGGCCGAAGGTCAGGAGGAACAAAAAGCCCGCGAGAGGCAAGAGCAACATGAGGTACGCGAGATGGACCACGGTTCAGCCCTTCAACGAGTCCAGGTCGTCTGCCACCGTCGTCTCGCGTCGGCGGAAGTTGGTCACCACGATGCCCAGCCCCACCACGACCTCGGCCGCCGCCACCACGAGAACGAAGAACACGATGGCCTGCCCGCCGATGTCGTTGAGCATGCGGGCGAAGGTGACGAACGTCAGGTTGGCGGCGTTGAGCATCAGCTCAATGCACATGAACATGATCAGGACGTTGCGCCGGACCAGCAGGCCGATGGCGCCGATGGTGAACACGATGGCGGCCAGGCCGAGGTACCAGGCTCCCGAGAGGCTCATGCGGGGAGCTCGCTCTCCGTACTGGTGCTCTCCTCTTGATCGTGGTCGGCGTGGACCGTCGGCGGCCGGCGGGCCAGCACGACGGCGCCGACCACGGCAATGACGAGGAGAGCGGCCGTGGCCTCGAACGCGAACAGGTACGTCGTGAACAGCTGCTTGCCCAGCTGGGCCGGCTCCCCCGCCGGCGACGTCGGGCCGGCGACGTGGCCCTGAATCGGCCCCACCACCTGCTTGGCACCGGTGACCCAGTGCGCCGTGGCCGCCATCGCCAGGACGCCGCCGAGGGTGATGAGGGAGAACACGACGGCAAGGGGCCGCTGGCCCACGAGTGGCTCGATGGTGGTGTCCTCGGCCCGGTCGACGCCGAGGAACATGATCACGAAGAGGAACAGGACGACGATGGCGCCGGCGTAGACGATGATCTGCACGGCCGCCAGGAAGTCCGCTTCCTGCTCAATGAAGAGCACGGCCACGCCGAAGAGCGTCATCACCAGGCTGAGGGCGGCGTGCACGGGGTTGCGGGACGTCACGACACCGACCGCGCCCACCAGGATCACCGCCGCCGCGGCGGCGAAGACCAGGATGTCGGGCCAGGTGGCGCGCGTGGCAGCCAGCAGGGGTACGGCGTGGAGCATGGGTCAGTCGCTCCCTTCGAGGGTCCCGGTCGCGGCCTTGTCGGCCGCAGCGCTCGCCGCAGACGCCGCGGTCGCCGATGCACCCGCTTTCTCCGCTTTGGCCTCGGCCTTGGTCGCCTTGCGCGAGGCCCGCAACTCCTTCATGCGGGCCCGCGTGGCGTCCATCTTCTTGCGGTTGGCCGCCGCCCCCTCCTTGGCCCGCCACACGCGGCCTTGCATGCCGCGGTGGGCCAGGGGGATGTCCTCGTCGAGCAGGTGGGCCTCGAGCACCTCGCGCAGCGGCTTGGAGCCGGTGGCCTCGTCGTCCCGGTGCGTCGACTGGCCACCCTCGGGCGCGCGCACGCCGTAGCCCAGCTCGCCCTCCCACTGGACCTGACCCTCGTAGGCCGCGCTGCCCGACGGGGAGGTGGCACGCATCCAGCCGGATGTCATCTTGTCGTCGCCCTCGCGCCAGTCCTCCCACGGCAGCTTCTTGGGCGTGCCGTCGTCGTTCACCACGAGCTCTTCCTTGGTGTAGATGGCGTCGGAGCGGTTGGTGAAGGAGAACTCGAACAGCTTGGATTCGGTGATGGCCTCGGTCGGGCAGGCCTCGACACACATGTCGCAGTGGATGCAGCGCAGGTAGTTGATCTCGTAGACGTAGCCATAGCGCTCGCCGGGCGAGACCGGGTGATCGGGCGGGTTGTCGAGCCCGCGCACGTAAATGCAGTCGGCCGGGCACACGCCGGCGCACAGCTCGCAGCCGATGCACTTCTCCATGCCGTCCTCGTAGCGGTTCAGGACGTGGCGACCGTGATTGCGCGGCTGCTTGGGCTTCTTCTCGTCGGGGTACTTCGTCGTGACCCGGGGCCGGGTCAGGTGCTGGAAGGTGAGCTTGAAGCCACCCAGGAACGAGAGCTGGTCCTTCATTTCGTCGCCGACACCCATTACGCCTTCCCTCCCCCGACCGGATCCGGGACCGGCGACAGCCGGGGGGCCCGGGTCACCCGGCTCCCGACCGCCGGGATGATGAGGTCCTCGTCGCTGCGGCCGTTGCCCAACTTGTTGGCCCGGATGAGGAGAAACGAGGCCAAGACGACGACGGGCACCAGGAAGAGCCCGGCCCAGCCCCAGGCGACGATGGCCGCCACCAACAGCAACCATCCCAAGGTCATCGGGATGAGGCGCTTCCAGCCGAGATCCATCAGCTGGTCGTAGCGCAGGCGGGGCAGCGCGGCACGGAACCACACGTAGATGAAGCAGAACGCCACCGTCTTGAGGAGGAAGTAGATGATCGGCATGTAGATGGTCGCGCCCGGGATGTGGAAGATGTAGCCGTTGGGGCCGCCGAAGAAGAGCGTCACCACAATGGCCGACATCGTGATGGTGTTCATGAACTCGGCCAGGTAGAACAGACCGAAGCGGATGGACGAGTACTCGGTGTGGAAGCCGCCGACCAGCTCCGTGTCCGCCTCGGTGAGGTCGAAGGGCGGCCGGGTCAGTTCGGCCGTGATGGCGATCATGAAGAAGATGAAGGGCAGGAAACCCAGCCGGATGAGGTTCCAGTTCCAGAACCCGTTCGATTGGGAGGCCACGATGGCCCGGGTCGACAGCGAGCCGGTCACGAGCACCACCATCACCGTGGTCATGCCGAGCGCGGCCTCGTAGGAGATCACCTGGGCCGACGCCCGCACCGAGCCGAGCAACGGGTACTTCGACCCCGAGGACCAGCCGGCCAGCATGACGCCGTAGACGGCGATGCCCGACATGGCGAGGACGAGCAGGATTCCCATGGGCGGGTCGGCCACCTGCAGCTCGAACGTGTGGCTGCCGATGGTGATCACGCCCCCGATGGGGACCACGGTGAAGACCAGCACGGCAGGGATCACCGAGAGGTAGGGCGCCAGCTTGAACACGAAGGAGTCGGCCCGGTCGGGCAGCAGGTCCTCCTTGAAGATGAGCTTGGTCCCGTCGGCGAGCGTCTGCAGCAGTCCCCACGGCCCGGCCCGGTTCGGGCCCACCCGGCTCTGCATGTCCGAGATCACCTTGCGCTCGAACCAGATCATCAGCGCCGTGGCGACCAGCAACGCCACGAAGGCGACCAGGCACTTGATGATGACGATCAACCAGACCTGCCAATTGAGGCCGAAAGAGAAGAGGGGGTCGCCGTTGCCGCTGTCCGCGCTGTGCGTCAACAGCGGGGCAGAGTTGGCGAGGAGGGCGGCGGCGGCGATCACACCGACTCCACGCGCACGTCGGTCACCAGCTGGCGGCTGTCGATGAGTGTGGCCACTGCGTTGGGCGGCGCACTCTCGCCGCCGGGCACGTTGAAGTCGATGGCGACGACGCCCCGGGCCACGCCCTCGTCGGATTCGGCGGCCAGGATCAGCTCGCCCCGGGCCGAGCGCACCTTCACGCGGTCACCGGTCCTGGCCCCGAGGCGGTCGAGGTCGTAGGGATTGGCGCGGGCCACCAGCGTGGGGACCAGCGGCGTGAGCGACGGTGAACCGGTCACCGAGCTCCCGGCGTCGTAGAGGCGGCGGCCCGATGTCAACCGGAGGCTGTAGCTGTCGGCCTTGGGGATCTGCAACGGCTCGGCGCCGCCGGTACCGGTCCCCGAAAGAAGGGGCGGCGGGCGGCCCAGATCGGAGGTGCGCGTCGCGGCCGGGTCACTGGCACCGGTGCCGACGCGGGGCGGGGCACCCTGGCGCTCGACCGATTCGACGCCGGGCAGCGCCACCGGGTCGATCGGGCTGACGTCGTCGCGGTGGTCCTCGTTCCCCGTGAGCGGCACGAGGATGCCGTCGTGCGCCACGTCGGAGTGCAGCACCTCCTGGGTCAGCCCGGCGTAGGCCGGTGCCGTCCGGGCCAGCTCGTCCGAGAGGTCGTTGTCACTGGCGAGACCGAGGTCGGAGCCGAGGGCGGCGGCGAGTTCGGCGGCGATCATCCAGTCGGGCCAGGCGAAGCCGGGCGCCGAGAGCTTGGGGCCGAGGCGGCTGACCGCGCCCCTCGATGTTGGTCGTGGTGCCCGCCCGCTCGTGCGTCACCGCGCACGGCAGCACGACGTCGGCGTGCGCGTCGACCGACTCGGACGGGTGGCCCGTCACGGCGACGACGAAATGCCCGGCGCCCAGCGCCTTCTCGGCCACGGCGCGGTCGGGGAAGTCGTCCAGCGGGTCGGCGCCGAGCAGGACCAGGGCGCGCACGGCGCCTCCGCCTTCGCCTCCGCCTTCGCCCGCCATGGAGGCGAGGATGTCGGCCGTCGACAGGCCGGCGCCGGCGGGGACCGAGCCCCAGGCGGCGGTGAAGCGCTGGCGACCCGCATCGAGGCCGACCCGGCCCGGGAGCAGGCCCGGCGCCAGGCCCATGTCGAGCGCACCGAAGACGTTGCCCCGGCGCAGCGCCGGCAGGAATGTCGCCTTGGGCAGCGCGGCCGCCAGCACGCGGACGGCTTCGGCGGCCACCTCGCCCGACTCGGCGTAGGAAGGCCGGCCGGCCACGATCACGACGCCCTCACCGTCGGAGTGGGGCACCAATGCGGCCCGGGCGACCTCGAGCTGCTCCGTCGTCACGGCCGCGCCCTCGGGGTGCGAACCCAGCGCGGTGGAGGCGTTGGCGTCGCCGGTGAGCGCACGGGCCATGAGCGGCGCGTCGCCGGGGCGGATGCGCAGCGAGGCCGTGGCGAGGGCAGTCAACGCCGTCGGGGCCGGTGCGATCTCGACCAGCTGCGTGCCGCCTTCGACGACGGCCTCGCGTAGGCGCAGGAAGAGCACCGGGAGCTCCTCGCGCAGGTCGCCGGCCAGAGTGAGGAGCACCGGCGCGGCGCAGGCCTCGTCGATGGTGGCCCGGGGCAGCCCCAGCACCAGGTCGGCCGGGAGGCCGTCGCCCAGCTGGGCGTCGACCGAGTCGGTGCCGATGACGCCCTTGGCCAGCTTGGCCCAGGCGTAGGCGGACTCGTTGGTCAGGCGGGCACCACCGATGACCGCCACCGCCCCGGCACCGCCGGCCTTCTTGGCGGCGGACAGACCCGCCGCCGCGGCGGCCAGGGCCTCGCCCCAGCTGACCGGGCACCAGCTCGCCCTCCTTGCGGATGCGCGGCTCCACCAGGCGGCCGTGCTCGAAGCGGCCCGTCTCGCGCGCCTCGCCGAGGAACTGGCCGCGGCTGGCACCGAGGCTGACGACCTGGGACGCGGTGGCGGGCGCCACGTCGACGGCCTCGTCGGCCACCTCGGTGGGCCGGGGTCCGTTGTCGACCTCGTCGCCGTTGACCGACTCGAAGGAGAAGCGACCCTTGTCGCAGAGCCAGCCGTGGTTGACCGGCTCGGAGTCGATGCCCAGCAGCCGGGTCAGGCGGTTCTGCGACGACTGCACGGCCACCCGGCACCCCACCGAGCAGGCGGTGCAGGTGGACTCGACCTGATCGAGGTCCCAGGGCCGGGCGGTGAAGCGGTAGGGCGTGGCGGTCAGCGCGCCGACCGGGCAGATCTGCACCGTGTTGCCGCTGAAGTAGGAGGAGAAGGGCTCGGTCGGGAAGGTCGCGACCTCGACGTCCTCGCCGCGTCCGGCGAAGTCGATCTGCGCCTCGCCGGCCACGTCGGAGGCGAAGCGGGTGCAGCGGGCGCACTGGATGCAGCGCTCGCGGTCGAGCAGGACCAGGTCCGAGATGGCGATGGGCTTCTCGAAGTGGCGCTTCTCCTCAATGAAGCGGGTCTCGCCCGGGCCGTAGGCCAGCGTCTGGTCCTGCAGCGGGCACTCGCCGCCCTTGTCGCAGACCGGGCAGTCGAGCGGGTGGTTGGCCAGCAGGAACTCGAGCACGCCGTCCTGGGCCTTCTTCACCTTCTCCGACGTGGTGTCGACGACCATGCCCTCGCCGGCCTCGATGAAGCAGGCCGGCTGCAGGGTGGCGCCGCGCGGGCCCTCCACCTCGACCAGGCACATGCGGCACATGCCGACGGGCTCCATGCGCGGGTGGTAGCAGAAGCGCGGGATGTAGGTCCCGGCCCGCTCGGCCGCGGCGATCAGCAGCTCGCCCTTCTCGCGCGCTGACCTCGCGCCCGTCGAGGGTGAAGGTGTGCGTCCCGTCGTCGGGGGCGTTCGTGGTCTTGGCCGTGTCAGTCAAAGGGACACCCCCCTTCCTTCACGTGCACGAGGAACTCGTCGCGGAACATGCGGATGCCCGACGCGATGGACGACGGGATCGACGGCCCGAGGACGCAGATGGTGGTCTGCTGGGGCGGCCAGGCCACGCCGGGAGAGATGTTGTCGCACAGGTCCATGAGGAGGTCCAGATCTTCCTCGCGCCCGCCGCCGTTCTCAATTCGGTACATGATGCGCTCCAGCCAGCCCGACCCCTCGCGGCACGGCGTGCACTGGCCGCACGACTCGCGGGAGAAGAACTTGGTGATGCGCCAGGCGGCGCGCACCATGCAGGTGGCCGAGTCCATGACGACGACCGAGCCCGAGCCGAGCATGGAGCCGGCGTCGCCGACCTCGTCCTGGCCGAGCGGCAGGTCCACCTGGTCCGGGCCGAACCACGGGGCCGAGACGCCGCCGGGGATGAACGCCTTGAGCGTGTTGGAGCCGCGGATGCCCCCGCCGAGCACCGGGGCGTAGATGAGGTCGCGGAACGTGGTCTTGACCATCTCGAGCTCGTAGTTGCCGGGTTGCGCACGTGGCCGGCCAGCGCGAACAGCCGCGTCCCCGTGGAGCGGCCGGCGCCCAGCGCGGCGAACGCGGCGCCGCCGTTGTTCACGATCCAGGGGATGTTGGCCATGGTCTCGACGTTGTTGACCACGGTGGGCTCGCCGTAGAGGCCGATGGCGGCGGGGAAGAACGGGGGCTTGATGCGCGGGAAGCCGCGCTTGCCCTCGAGCGACTCGAGCAGCGCCGTCTCCTCGCCGCAGATGTAGGCGCCGGCGCCGGGGTGCACGACGACGTCGAGCGAGAAGCCCGAGTCGAAGATGTTGCTGCCCACCGCGCCGTGGGCGTAGGCCTCGTTCAGCGCCGTCTGCAGGCGCTCGAGGCCCAGGGCGAACTCCCCGCGCAGGTAGATGAAGGCCTGGCTGACCTGCAGCGCGTAGGCCGAGATCAGCACGCCCTCGAGGATCTGGTGCGGGTCGCCCTCAATGAGCATGTGGTCCTTGAAGGTGGCCGGCTCGGACTCGTCGCCGTTGATCACCAGGTAGGTCAGCGGGTTCTTGCGCAGCATCGACCACTTGCGCCCGGCCGGGAAGCCGGCGCCGCCCCGGCCCAGCAGGCTGGCCGCGTCGACCTCGGCCGCCACCGCCTCGGGCGTCATGGTCAGGGCCTTGCGCAGCCCGGTGTAGCCACCGGTGGCGAGGTAGCGCTCCAGCGTGAAGGAGTCCTCGTAGCCGAGGCGTGCCGTGATGATCTTGGGGGCGTCGGTGATGGCCATCAGGCCTTCTTCTCCCCGTCCGCGCAGCGGCTGGCGGCGCGGGCGGCCTGTTCCTGGGCGACCGTGGCCCGCTCGGTCTTGATGGCAGTCTGCGGTCGGCCTGCAGGCCGACGGTGCGGCGCACCCGCACCAGCGTGCCGTGGTCGGGCACCGTGTCGGACAGCCGGCCGGCGCGCAGGTCCTCGACCAGCGCGTCGAAGCTCTCGGGCGTCTGCGCCCCGACGTAGCGGTGGTTGACCTGCACGCACGGCGTCTTGTCGCAGTCGGCCAGGCACTCCGCCTCGTGCAGGGTGAAGACGCCGTCGGGTGTCGTCCCGCCGGCGCGGACGCCGAGCGTCGCCTCGGCGTGCTCCAGCAGCTCGAGCGCGCCGCCGAGCAGGCAGGCGATGTTGGTGCACACCGCCACGGCGTAGGTGCCGACGGGCTCGGTGTGCAGCATGTCGTAGAAGGTCGCGGTGCCCCGCACCTCGGCCGCGGTCACGCCGCACAGCTCGGCGATCTCGCTCACGGCCTCGGGGACGCAGCCAGCCGTCCTGCTCCTGGGCCAGGTGGCAGAGCGGGATGAGAGCGGAGCGCGGCTCGGGGTAGAGCGCGACCAGCTCCTCGGCCCGGGTGCGGATGTCCGCGTTGAGGTGGCTCACCGGTCCACCTCGCCCATGACGGGGTCGACCGACGAGATGACGGCGACGGCGTCGGCCATGGTGCCGCCGCGGAGCAGCAACGGGAGGGCCTGCAGGTTGACGAAGCTCGGCGCACGGATGTGCATGCGGTACGGCTTCGAGGTCCCGTCGGAGACCATGTAGCAGCCCAGCTCGCCCCGGGGAGACTCGATCGCCACGTAGACCTCGCCCTCGGGAACCCGGAAGCCCTCGGTGAAGATCTTGAAGTGGTGGATGAGCGCCTCCATGCTCTCGTCGATGCGGGCGCGGGGCGGCGGCGTCACCTTGCGGTCCTGCACGCGGTAGTCGCCGGGGGGCATCATCTCGGCGATCTGGCGGATCATCTTGATCGACTCGCGGATCTCGTTGAGGCGCACCGAGTAGCGGTCGAAGTTGTCGCCGTAGGTCCCCACGATCACGTCGAAGTCGAGCTTGTCGTAGGCCAGGTAGGGCATGGTGCGGCGCAGGTCCCAGGGCACGCCGGTGGAGCGCAGAATGGGCCCGGTCACCGAGAGCGCGAGCGCCTCCTCGGCCGAGATGTTGCCCACCGCCTCGGTCCGCTCCCGGAAGATGGGCTGGCCGGTCAGCAGTTCGTCGTACTCGTAGGTGCGGGCCAGGATGGTCTCGCAGATGATGTCGATGTCGTCCTGCCAGCCGTCGGGCAGGTCGGCGGCGACGCCGCCCGGGCGGATGTAGTTGGTGTTCATGCGCAGCCCGGTCGTCTTCTCGAAGAAGGCGAGGACCATCTCGCGCTCGCGGAAGCCGTAGATCAGCATGGAGGTGGAGCCGAGGTCCCCGCCGTTGGTGGCCATCCACAGCAGGTGCGACGACACCCGGTTCAGCTCGACCATCAGCATCCGGATCCAGATGGCACGTGGTGGCGTCTCCACGTCGAGGAGAGCCTCGGTGGCCAAGGAGAAGACCAACTCGTTGTGCAGCGGGGACAGGTAGTCCATCCGGGTCACGTTGGTCGAGCCCTGGACGTAGGTCAGCTCCTCTCCCTGCTTCTCCATGCCGGTGTGGAGGTAGCCGATGATGGGCTTGGTGCGCAGGACCGTCTCACCGTCCAGCTCGAGCATGAGGCGCAGCACGCCGTGGGTGGAGGGGTGTTGGGGCCCCATGTTGATGATCGTCGTCTCGTCGTCACGGCGCTCGATGTCGATGTCGGCCGGATCCGACGTAGCCGCCCTCGGGGAGACGCAGGACCGCGCCCACCTCCTGGCGGAGCTCGCCGGCGCTGGTGGTGGTGCGCGACCGGAGGCCCTGGTCGCCCTCTGACGTCTCCGCGACCAGGGCCTGCTCTTCGGCCTCGTAGACGGGCGGCCGCCTCCTCGGGGGTCTCGCCCTCGTGGACGTCGGCGGGCCGGTGTCGTGTCGATCGTGATCGCTCATCGGGGGCCCGGCGCTTCCTTGAACTGCACGGGCACCCGCCCGACGCCGTAGTCCTTGCGCAGGGGGTGGCCCTCCCAGTCGTCGGGCATGAGGATGCGCGTCATGTCGGGGTGGCCCTCGAAGATGATCCCGACCATGTCGTACGCCTCGCGCTCCATGGAGTCGGCGCCCGGGTAGATGCTCCACCACGCTGTCCACGGTCGGATCGGACTCGGGCACCTGCACCCTGATGCGCACGCGCTGGCGGGACGAGAGCGACAGCAGGTTGACGACGACCTCGAAGCGCTCAGCCGTCATCCCCTCGGGCAGGGAGCGGCCGGGGTGGGTCAGGTAGTCGACGGCGCACAGGTCGCTGCACATCTCGAAGCCGGCCTCGCGAAAGGCGGCCACCATCTGCTTGTAGGTCTCGCGGTGGGGAAAGGCCAGCTGATCGACCAGACGGTCGGGCAGCCGCGGCACCTCGGGGAGGACACTGGCAGGGGAGGCCACCGGCGCGGTCGTCGGGGTCGTCCCGCTCACCGTGGCGTGGCCACCCGCACGGCGTCGGGCACGGTGGGCACCCAGCCACCGGTTGCCTGCTCGCCGGCCGGGACGGAGGATCCGGGCCGGCGGGTGATCTCACCGGTGCGGATCTTCTCGTGCAGCGTCAAGATGGCGTGCAGGAGCGTCTCGGGCGACGGTGGGCAACCGGGGGCGTAGACGTCCACCGGCACGATCTGGTCCACCCCCTGCACGATGGCGTAGTTGTTGAACATCCCTCCCGTCGACGCGCACACGCCCATGGAGATGACCCACTTGGGTTCCATCATCTGGTCGTAGATCTGGCGCAGGACCGGGGCCATCTTCTGCGAGACCCGCCCGGCCACGATCATCAGATCGGCCTGCCGCGGCGAGCTCCGGAAGACCTCCATGCCGAGCCGGCTGATGTCGTAGTCGGCGGCCCCGACCGAGATCATCTCAATGGCGCAGCAGGCGAGGCCGAAGGTGGCCGGCCAGACGCTGTTGCGCCGGGCCCACTTGACCAGATCCTCGATGCGACCGGTCAGGAAATTGTGCTGGAGGTCCTCGAACCCCATCGGTCAGGCCGCCTCACCCGGGGTCTTCGACGCACTGATCCGGGTGATGGTCGACTCCGACGTGCGGCTCGGCATGCCCGGCTGCAACGTCTTCGCCGGCCCCCAGGTCAGGGCCCCGTTGGAGATGAGGTAGAGGAACGAGACGAAGACCACCGCAGCGAAGACGATCACCTCGATGAGCCCGAACGTCGCGATCTGGTGGAAGACCACCGCCCAGGGGTAGAGGAACACGATCTCGATGTCGAAGATGATGAAGATCATCGACACCAGGTAGAAGCGCACCGGGAAGCGCTGCGGCGGCTCCACGTCGGGGACGATGCCGCACTCGTAGGGTGCGAGCTTGGCGGCGGTCGGCTTCTTGCGCGGCGCCAGGATCGCTGAGGACACCAGCGAGAAGACGGTGAAAGCGAGGGCGAGCACGCCCAGGATGAGGATCGGGAGGTACTGGACCACTGTGTTCCGTTTCTACCATGCGACCCCTTGGCCAGGCACATCCGCGCCGCTGGTCAGAGGCCCCGGCAGGGGACCTACGATGCCTTCGTGACGGCTCCCGACGAGACCCCCGGGCCCGGCGCCCCCAAGAAGGCGGCGCGGACGGCGAAGGCCCCGGCGAAGAAGCAGGCGGCGACCAAGAAGGCGACGCCGGCCAAGGCGGCCGCCAAGAAGGCGGCAACCCCCGCCGCCAGCCGGCGCGGCCAAGAAGGCGAGCCCGGCCCGCGCCGGGCCGCCACGGCCACGGCCGCAGCCTCGGCCGCGCCGAACCCCCGAACACGTCCACGACGTGGTGGTCGTCGGTGCCGGCCCCTCCGGCGCCTCGTGCGCCTACTGGCTGGCCGAGGCCGGCTGGGACGTGGTCGTCGTGGAGAAGAAGGAGTTCCCCCGGGAGAAGACCTGCGGCGACGGCCTCACGCCGCGGGCCGTCCGGCAGCTGGCCGACATGGACCTCGAGGGCGCCCTGGCCGGCTCCCACCGCTACGGCGGCCTGCGCGCCTTCGGCTTCGGCCGCTCCATCGACATGCGCTGGCCCGAGCACCCGAACTTCCCCGACTACGGCTACACCATCACCCGGCACGACCTCGACGGCCTGGTGGCCGGGCACGCCGAGGCGGCCGGGGCGACCCTGCTGCAGGGCACCGAGGTGACGGCCCCCGTCGTCGACGAGGGGCGCCACCGCCGTCCGGCCCGCTGCCGACGCTGACCGGCGTGACCGTCAAGGAGAAGGGCTCGCGCACCACCCGGACCATCAAGGCCCGCTACGTCGTGGTGGCCGACGGCTCCAACTCGCGGGTCGGCCGCATGCTGGGCACCACGCGGCGGCGGGACCTCCCGATGGGCATGGCCCTGCGCGGCTACTACCGCTCGGACCGCCACGACGACCCCTTCATTGAGTCGCACCTCGACATCCGCGACGCCGAGGGCAACGTCGTCCCCGGCTACGGCTGGATCTTCCCCATGGGCGACGGCCGGGTGAACGTCGGCGTCGGCCTGCTGTCGACCGACCAGCGCTGGAAGGGCCTCAACACGAGCCATCTCATGGATGCCTTCGTCGACTTCGCCCCGGCGTCGTGGGGGATCCGGCCCGAGACGAGCCTCGGGCCCCCGACCGGCGGGAAGCTCCCCATGGGGCTCTCGGTCGGGCCGCGGGCCGGCGGGAACGTCCTCATCACGGGCGACGCCAGCGGTGCCATCAACCCGTTCAACGGCGAGGGGATCGCCTACGGCTACGAGACGGGCCGGCTGGCCGCCGCCGCGCTCGGCCACGCCCTGACCGGCGAGGGCGAGCGCGCCCTGACTCGACTACGACCGCGAGCTCACCGCGGCCTACGGCCCGTATTACAAGGTGGCGCGGGCCTTCGTGCACCTGATCTCGAACCCCGAGGCCATGCGCCTGTGCGTCGGCCTCGGCATGCGCTCCGAGCTGCTCATGACCCAGCTGCTGCGCATCATGGCCAACCTCATGCGGCCCGATGCCGCCGGCCCGGCCGAGCTCGGCTTCCGGGCCATGGAGCTCGTGTCGCGCCCCTGCCCGACAC